>NZ_FUYZ01000030.1 GCF_900167905.1 Soonwooa buanensis
GCTTAATTTTTGGTCAACCTATTTTAGGACGATGCACTTTTTAACATATCAGCTAACGGAAAAAGTATTGGCGAAGTGCGGGCTTTCGAAGAACTGGAAGTTCAAGAACGGCCAAACGAAGCCGATGCTTTTTCTTGGAACTAAATTACAAAAAAATGTGGAAAGTAAAAGCAGCGGCGGCTAAATATTTCCGCTTTTTCTATTATACATTTAACCCCGCATTTTGCCAATACAATGTTATGTGCAGCCCTGATTGAGCATTATTCATTATCATTTTCTTTTTCATATCCTTCATAATAGTAGGATTGCTCGATTCCTTTAAAAATTATTTCTCGATTATTTACATCTTCAGTTAAGTTTGAAAATAATAATGTTCTTAATTCTAAATCGTTAATTGGACTTCTTTCCATTGATTGTAAATAAAGAGTTTTATCTACAAACTGCCAATTAATTACTTTTTGAAGTTGTTTTTTCAAAATTAAATCCAACCAAATTCTCATCGTTCTTCCATTTCCTTCCATGAAAGGATGAGCAATGTTCATTTCAACGTATTTGGAAATAATTTCTTCAAATGTATTTTCTGGCATTAACTCTATTTTCGCCAAAATTTCATTTAAATATAAAGCTGTTGCAAACCTAAAACCTCCTTTCGAAATATTGTGAATTCTTATTTCTCCTGCAAAATCGTAAAGATTATTAAACAAATATTTATGAATTTGTTGTAAACCTTTTGTTGTTCCAATTTCGATTTTGTTTATATCTCCAGTATCAAATAATTGATATGCGTTTTCTAGACTTAATTTGTCAACATTTTTCATTCTATCTTAATAACCTGTTCTATGACAGTTAGTTGTTTTAGGGTTGCACATAACGGAAAAAGTATTGGCGAAGTGCGGGCTTTCGAAGAACTGAAAGTTCAAGAACGACCAAACGGAGCCAATATTTTTTCAATGGAACTAAATTAAACAAAAATGTGGAATTGAAAAATATTGGCGGCTAAATATTT
>NZ_FUYZ01000029.1 GCF_900167905.1 Soonwooa buanensis
CAAATCCTAAATATTAACCAAAAAGAGTCAACCTATTTCAGGACATGACAACGACAGTTCGAATATCAAATAATTAACAATGAGCGAGCACAGCATTACAGTTGTTCCAAGACAATCAAGTTACCCTGACAACAAAATCAAAGCAAAGGAGATTTTGGATTGGTTGACTTCGCAGGACATCGTTAAGCCGACACTTTCTGACTGTATTTTAAGTTCTGACAATGGCTATGCAATTTCAGACGGTGCACGACAAGTAACAAATATACCTGACGAATTACCATTTGACCTTATTACAAACGGACTTGAAATTATTACTAACCGACAGGTTTTTCATACTGGTGAAAATGGTATGGAAGAATGTATTTGTCCAAATTGCAAAGAGAATATTGCATCAGAGGACTGGAGTTTCTTTAATGATTGGGATGAACAAAAAAGTAACAATCTGACTTGTCCTTTATGTAATGTTGCGACTGACATTCACAAATTCACTTTTTCACCTGACTGGGGTTTTAGCGACTTAGGGTTTACATTTTGGAATTGGTCGGACTTGACTGACGAGTTTATTTCAGAGTTCAGACAAAAATTAGGTTGCGACATTTCAATAGTTTATACACACATTTAACAATGGAGAACAACAAGGCTACACATAACATTGTATTGGCAAAATGCGGGGTTAAATGCATAATAGAAAGATTTGAAAAATTTATACGCCGCTGCTTTTCATATTGTTTTTTTCTTAATTTAACAATCTGAAAAAGCATCGGCTCCGTTTGGTCTGAACTTGAACATTTGTTCAAATTAAGCCCGCACTTCGCCAATACTTTTTCCGTTATTTGTAATTTTATACAAACAAGAATGTTGAAAGATTTATACAAAATTTTTCCAAAGACTGAAAGCTAATTTATAAGTTGATAATAAATATTTTGGAATTAATAAATATGATTTTCTCAAACAAACAACTAAAAATAGGATATGAATAAAAAACTTCAAATTCTTGTAATTGCTGTTTTAGCTATAGTGATTTTAAAAATATTTAACGGATTAATAATCTTAAACATTGGAACTTCAAAAATTGAAACAAATGCTTATCCCAAATTTTTATTTTATCTACTTGGATTGTTATACATTTCTATCTTTTTTATGTCTAATTTAAAGATCTATAATTATATTAAAAATCAAAAACATAAATATTGGAAATTATCTGCTTTTACTTTATTAATTGGAATTTGTTCTTATTTACTTTTTTTTCTTATACAATTAATAACTTTCAAGTATTTTCCAAATTATGACCCAAATGCTATTACAAGTAAAAATCTTGGTATTCCCTATATTGAACCGAAATTCAATCCTATTAATGAACTACTTATAAACCCTATTATTCAGTTTTACTATTATATTCCTGGAATACAATTTTTCCCATTAGATGTTGTAATGTATTTTTTTGGACAGCCATTATTTTTATCATTTGTTTTTCCATTAGTTGTAATATTATTGCGGAATAAAAAAAACTACAGATAACATTGTATTGGCAAAATGCGGGGTTAAATGTATAATTGAAAAATTTGAAATATTTAGCCGCCAATATTTTTCAATTCCACATTTTTGTTTAA
>NZ_FUYZ01000028.1 GCF_900167905.1 Soonwooa buanensis
CCGACCTCTACATTATCAGTGTAGCGCTCTAACCAGCTGAGCTACGAGACTTTATTTAATTTTAAATTTTAAATTTTGAATTTTAAATTAATTTCTAAATCTAAAATCTATAATTTGCAATCTAAAATCTCATATTTCCCTTGTACTAATTCTTAGGGGTGTATTGTTAATATTTACAACCGAGTAAAAAAACCAAAGCTATGCTTTGTTTAAGAATGTTATCAGACTTGAGACTATTAGATTTGAGACAATAGACTTTAGTCTCATATCTCGTGTCTTTAATCTCTCATCTTGTTATTTGTTTTACGTCCAAAGGACGCTCTAAAATGAGATGTTCCAGCCGCACCTTCCGGTACGGCTACCTTGTTACGACTTAGCCCTAGTTACTTGTTTTACCCTAGGCAGCTCCTATTACGGTCACCGACTTCAGGTACCCCAAACTTCCATGGCTTGACGGGCGGTGTGTACAAGGCCCGGGAACGTATTCACCGCGCCATGGCTGATGCGCGATTACTAGCGATTCCAGCTTCATAGAGTCGAGTTGCAGACTCCAATCCGAACTGAGAACGGCTTTCGAGATTTGCATCCAGTCACCTGGTAGCTACCCTCTGTACCGTCCATTGTAGCACGTGTGTGGCCCAAGGCGTAAGGGCCGTGATGATTTGACGTCATCCCCACCTTCCTCTCTACTTGCGTAGGCAGTCTCACTAGAGTCCTCAACTTAATGTTAGCAACTAGTGACAGGGGTTGCGCTCGTTGCAGGACTTAACCTAACACCTCACGGCACGAGCTGACGACAACCATGCAGCACCTTGAAAATTGTCCGAAGAAAAGCCTATTTCTAAGCCTGTCAATTCCCATTTAAGCCTTGGTAAGGTTCCTCGCGTATCATCGAATTAAACCACATGCTCCACCGCTTGTGCGGGCCCCCGTCAATTCCTTTGAGTTTCATTCTTGCGAACGTACTCCCCAGGTGGATTACTTATCACTTTCGCTTAGTCTCTGAAGCTAAAGCCCCAAAAACGAGTAATCATCGTTTACGGCGTGGACTACCAGGGTATCTAATCCTGTTCGCTACCCACGCTTTCGTCCATCAGCGTCAGTTAAAACATAGTGACCTGCCTTCGCAATTGGTGTTCTAAGTAATATCTATGCATTTCACCGCTACACTACTTATTCCAGCCACTTCTAATTTACTCAAGACTTGCAGTATCAATGGCAGTTCGACAGTTGAGCTGCCGGATTTCACCACTGACTTACAAGCCCGCCTACGGACCCTTTAAACCCAATAAATCCGGATAACGCTTGCACCCTCCGTATTACCGCGGCTGCTGGCACGGAGTTAGCCGGTGCTTATTCATATAGTACCTTCAGCTACTCTCACGAGAGTAGGTTTATCCCTATATAAAAGAAGTTTACAATCCATAGAACCGTCGTCCTTCACGCGGGATGGCTGGATCAGGCGCTAACCCATTGTCCAATATTCCTCACTGCTGCCTCCCGTAGGAGTCTGGTCCGTGTCTCAGTACCAGTGTGGGGGATCACCCTCTCAGGCCCCCTAAAGATCATCGGCTTGGTAGGCCGTTACCCTACCAACTACCTAATCTTGCGCGTGCCCATCCTTATCCGATAAATCTTTCAATATT
>NZ_FUYZ01000026.1 GCF_900167905.1 Soonwooa buanensis
AAAGTGCTTAATTTTTGGTCAACCTATTTTAGGACGATGCATTTTCAAAAATTGCAGGTAACGGAAAAAGTATTGGCGAAGTGCGGGCTGAATTTAACTGAAAGTTCAATTCAGACAGAGCGAAGCCGATGCTTTTTCAGATTGTCTAAATTAAGAAATTAAACAATATGAAAAGCAGCGGCGGATAAATTTCTTAACTTTTTCTATTTTATATTTAACCCCGCATTTTGCCAATACAATGTTGTACGCAGTATTGTTATAAGAGGGTTTCAGGATATATTTCGTTTTCTTCGATTTCTTCTAATTCGATGTGATTCCTTTTTTCCCTAATAGCAATTGTTTCATTGAATTCTTCAGCTTCTGGTATTGTAGAAAATTCGGCTTCAAAACCTAGTTCTTTTACTTTTTGCTCAATTTCTTCCAATGTAACATTAAAGAATTCTTTTCGCATGTTGAATAGATTCATTGATTTATCTGCGAAAGCTTGATGTAATTCATATTCTAATGTTCTTGCTTCATCACTATAAATCATTGCATGCACATCAAATTTGAATGGAACCGATGCATCTCCAAGTTCTCGGACTCTATCCATAGGTTCAAGTCGTCTAGTCATACCAATTTTGAATACATTCTCTCCAAATGATCCAATATTTGAAATTATATATACATTACCTCTTTTTGTTTGTTGAGCCATAGATAAAGCTCGTTCTTTTTTTAATCTTGCTTCTTCTAAATCTTTTTCGAGTTCTGCAATTTTATTTTGTAATTCCTCTGGATTTCCATTTTGACTTTGGAAATCTTTTTTAACTTTTTCAAGAATTTTTTGATAGTATGCTTCTTCTTTTTCAGCTTCTTTTTGAGCTTTCTCGAATTCTCTTTTTGCTTTTTCTTCTTCTCTTAATTCTTCTGCCAATGCACGTTGTTCCTCTCTTTCTTGTTGT
Source organism: Soonwooa buanensis (assembly GCF_900167905.1). GTDB lineage: Bacteria > Bacteroidota > Bacteroidia > Flavobacteriales > Weeksellaceae > Soonwooa > Soonwooa buanensis. Next base: position 942 of record NZ_FUYZ01000026.1, read on the forward strand.
TTTTTAGCTCTAAATTCATACTCAAGAACTAATTCTTTCATTTTTAAATCGAAATATTCTTGTGTGATTTCAACAGTTTGACTTTTACCTAATCCATTCAGAGTATTAAAAGATTTTTGAAGACGCTCCTTTATTTGATTGATATTATTCCATTTAACTTTGGTAATTAAAGAATCAGCTTCACCATTAAAAGCTCTTAATATTAACTTAATAAATTTTTTGGTAGCTGCTCTTCCTTGAGCTTCACTTCCATTAACGGTCCAAGTTGTTCGTGAAATTGCAGCATTTTCATTTTGAATTAAATTCTTTTGTTGTGCAATAATTTTATTTTGTTCTTCTCTATAATCATCAGATTTTTCAAATTCATAAATTGGTTCGTATACTCCAAATTCTGCTAAATCTAGATTAGTTTCGAAAATCGAAACCTCATGCTTGAGGTTTTTATATATTTCCTTAGCATTTTGATATTTAGCATTTAGTAATTCTAATTCAGTTTTTTGATTTTTTACTTTTTCACTAATTATATCAAATTCTTCTTCTATATTATTAATCTTAGAATATCTTTCTAGTTGATTCTCTAGATTAGATTTGTTATTATTACAATTAAGTAAGTCAGAGTTCAATTGTTCAATTTTTGAAAACTCCTTCTTTTTTAAAAAGTCAAAAAGTCCCATATTAAATAAATTTGATTTGGTTATCAGTGGTGGAAATATTGCGTACAACGGAAAAAGTATTGGCGAAGTGCGGGCTAAAAATGAACTTTAGTTCAATTTTCGACCAAACGGAGCCGATATTTTTTCCATGAACTAAATTACTAAAAAAATGTGAATGGAAAAATAGCGGCGGATAAATAGGGAAGGATTTTCAATTCACACCTTAACCCCGCATTTTGCCAATACAATGTTAGGCGATGTTTTTAGATTTTTCTCTTTTTGGGAGATTGTCTATTTGAAAAGAATGATAATATTTCTATATTTTCATTTTTCACTCGATAATACATTGAGTTATATTTCAATATTACTACTTTGTGAATATTTACATTATCTGATTTTGGAAAAAGATTTGGATTTTGTGATATTAATTCAGTAGTACTTTCGATGTTTTGAACAAGTTTTTTAATTTCTTTTTCAGTGAAATTTTTCTCTAAATATTCGATCGTTTTCTTTAACTCATTCTTTGAGTTGGGAGTCCAAAAAATATTATAACCACTTTTCATAAATTGCTCTTGCAGTAGAATGTGGTTCTAATTTTCCTTGATTCGCTTCCGAAATACCTTTCTCAATAGATTTTTTCTCATCTTCTGAAATTATATCCCACCAATCTTTAGTTTCTTCTTTTCTAAATTTTAACAGTTTTTCGATAATAGAATTATCTTCCAATGTTGATAACCATTGGATTAATTCAATTTTTTTATTTAGAGTCTGTGTATTCATACAATTAATACTTAAAAATCAAATTTATGAATTTAATTTCAATTTAGGACTGTTGTTGTCATGTCCTGAAATAGGTTGACTCTTTTTGGTTAATATTTAGGATTTGTTTCACGATTTAAAAATAAGAATTTTTGTTTCTAATGTCGGAA
>NZ_FUYZ01000025.1 GCF_900167905.1 Soonwooa buanensis
AATTTAGTTCCAAGAAAAAGCATCGGCTCCGTTTGGTTGTTCTTGAACTTTTAGTTCTTCGAAAGCCCGCACTTCGCCAATACTTTTTCCGTTAGGCGATATTATTCCCAACTCAACTAATAAACCATGTATATTTCAAAATTTTCCGCTTTTAATTATCGTAGCCTTAAGAATGTAACCGTAAGACTTGAAAATGGTAAAAATGTATTTGTTGGCAAAAATAATTCTGGCAAATCAAACATTATAAAAGGAATTGAAATTCTTGTTGGAGAGAAATTTCCAACTTATCAGAATTTAACAAATAATGACTTTTACACTTTTGAGGAGATTGATTATGAAACGGGAGAGTTAAAAGAGGTTATTGCTGAACATCTATACTTAGAAGCAGAATTAGCAGGAAGAGATTTTGACGAAGAGCAAATCAAAACTATAAAAAAAAAGACAGCATTTTCAAAAATTAAGTCATGGAATGCTTTATATTCCAAAACGGAAAATGGTGATATTAATATTAACTTTGATTTATTTCAGAGTCTTGACGAGATTGAACAAAGACAAGAAGTTGAATCTTTAGGACAAAATAAAGGCGGTTATGATATAAAAAATATATGGAAAACGCCAAATGAAGTTATAGAGTTTCTCAAGTCTGCAAAAATCATCAAACTTTTTTTCTGTAAATCAAGAATCGATGATGAAAAATCTGGATTTGGAATAATTTGCTTGGATTCTGCAAACGGAATTTGGGTATCAAATTTCTTGTCAAAAAAACTCAGAGATTCATTAATCGCTACAACTGTAATAAGTGCTTTACGTAGTCAAAAAGAAGATCTACGTCTTGTTCACTATACTTGGTTTGGGAAACTTATTATGGGACTTTGGGAAAATCATAAAACTAACCTCCATCCGAAACTAGAAAAAACATATGAAGATTTAATTAAAGAAAAATCGAGTGAAATAAAACATTTCGTTGATGCGGTTTTCGACAAAGACACAACAGAAATTAGAAAACTATTAGAAGGTGCTATTGCACACAAGACGGTAAGTTTTAAATTTATGAATGATACGAAGAATGAATTGTATAAAAATGTTCAACTATTCGTAAATGATGGAATTGATAGACCTTTACATGAAAAAGGCACAGGAATTCAAAGTGCCATTATTATCTCCTTGTTCTCATTGTATTGCAACAACTTTCATAAAAGTAGCTCATTACTTATCGCAGAAGAGCCTGAATTATTTCTTCATCCACAAGCTAGAAGAGTCATATCCGCAGAGTTAGATAAGTTTTTAGTAAGTTCAACTGAACAACCTAGACAACTAATAATTAGTACACACTCGACTGAATATCTTAAAAATGTAGAACCTTACAATATAATTAGAGTTTATAAAGACCCAAAACATAACTGTTCTATTGCCAAACAACTTGACCAAGATACATCAGAACAAATTACAACGGAACTGAAAAGATTTCTTTGGTCAAATAATACAGAGCTATTTTTTGCAGATAAAGTTGTATTAGTGGAAGGAGGTGAAGTTTATTTAATCCCCGCAATTGTTGACAAACTAAAAAATTCTAAACAATTACTTGATTATCAAAATATAACCATTTCGAGAGTTAATGGAAAAGGAAATTTTCTAAACTATATAAAAATGCTTCAATGCTTTAACATTGAGTATGTAATTTTAGGGGATTTAGATTGTTTCAAAGATGAAGTTCCTAAATTAGTTAAACATTTAAAACTTGATTCAATCAAAGATAATGTAACCAAAATAAAAGAGGCTATTTCAGCAATGCCAATTAGTTATGAAGCAATTGACGAAAGAATAAAAGGAGTTGATAAAAATCATGACGCACAAACATTACAAAATCTTTTTGAAAAGTTATCGAATGGTGAAATCGAAAAGAATAATGAAGAATTACTTGCAACAATTCAATTTATGCAATTACGTTACACAAAAGGTAACAAAGAAGCTGCAATAATTGAATCAATTGGACAGGAAAATTTTAATATTGCTCTTAAAACACTTAGAGAAAACAATATTTTCATTTGGTCAAAAGGAGATCTCGAAACTTATTATACTGATAAATCTAAAGCAATGAAAGGAAGTAAGGATAGTAAAGCACTAGAATTATCATATATATTGAAATCTGAAAAGCAGGAAATAGACGAACTATTTTTGCACATTGATGAAATCATTTTATTGACAGAGCTTATCCTTTAAAACTATAACATCGCCTAACATTGTATTGGCAAAATGCGGGATTAAATGTATAATTGAAAAAGTAGAAATATTTATCCGCCGCTGCTTTTCATATTGTTTTTTTCTTTAATTTAGACAATCTGAAAAAGCATCGGCTCCGTTTGGTCTGAATTTGAACATTCGTTCAACTTAAGCCCGCACTTCGCCAATACTTTTTCCGTTAGCAGAAATGTTATCCAAAAATACGTCACAAAATAATTTTGATAATTTATAATAATATTTAAGCATTAGAATTTATTGATATGAAAAAAATTTTACTCTTACTTTCGATTATTTTATTAAGCTCTTGCGATTTTAAAGATAAAAATGGAAACGCGCCATTAATTGAAGATGCAAATGGAAATTTAATAGACAATCCTAATTATAAAACTAAAGCAGAATCTGAATATGATGAAAAAATGCAAGACGTTCGAGAAAAATATAAAGAATCAAAAACAGATGATGGCACATTAAATTTATCAACTTCTGAACCTACAATAAAAGATAGAGAATCATTTGCCGAAAATTTTAAACCTAAAAATGCAAAAACCGAAGTAAAATTATCTGGAAAAGAAAAAACGACAATTACATTAACATCTGCTTTTACTACTGAATATACATTAGAACAATATGAAAATCTAAATTATTTTGAAGTTCTTAAAAATTTAGGATTTAAAAAAGTGGTGTTTAGCAATGGAAATAAAACTATTGCAACAAAAAAATTATAGAAAAGTGAAAATAAAAACACTTCTGCTAACATTGTATTGGCAAAATGCGGGGTTAAATGTATAATAGAAAGATTTGTAATATTTATCCGCCGCTGCTTTTCATATTGTTTTTTTTCTTAAT
>NZ_FUYZ01000023.1 GCF_900167905.1 Soonwooa buanensis
CAGCTAACGGAAAAAGTATTGGCGAAGTGCGGGCTTTCGAAGAACTAAAAGTTCAAGAACGACCAAACGAAGCCGATATTTTTTCCATGAACTAAATTACTAAAAAAATGTGAATGGGAAAATAGCGGCGGATAAATATTACAAAATGTTCTATTATACATTTAACCCCGCATTTTGCCAATACAATGTTATCTGTCGTTCTTTTTTCAGTTATTTTGTTTTCCAAACTATTTTTTTTAAAGTGTTACTTATAGTCTTTGATTTATAGTCAACAAAATTAGATTTTTGCATAATGGATGTTAGAGTGAAAATAGGACAAAGAATTAAACATTTGCGAGAACTCTCGTCTATGTCTCAAAAGGATTTGGCTTATTCTGCTGATTTAGATAGAAGTTATATTGCTTCTGTTGAAAATGGCAGTCGAAACATCTCAATTGTCAATATTGAAAAAATTGCAATTGCACTTAATGTAACCTTAAAAGTTTTTTTTACAGATGGCAATTTTAACTAATGCTGATAAAGCGAGACTTGCAGTTATCAAATCGCATTTTAATGATACAATAACTCTAGCAGGAGTCGCAGGTATTGGAATTCAAGAAGCAGTAAATGCAATCAAAAAAGTTTTAGAAGAAACTATTATAGCTCTTGGTGAAGACGGGAAATCCGCTTTAATAAAATCTCAACAACCGATTAAAATGATTCACGAAGCTGTAAAAACTTCATTTATTTCAAACGGAGTTAGACCAGATTTAATAAAACCTGAACTTGGTCAAAGTGCTGGTGAATTAAAACTTGCTGGATTTTTAAAGAAAAAAAATCAAGATATATGTATTCTTCCAAATAATGAAGTACCAAATTTAGAAATTTTAACAGATGGTCTTCTATCTGGTGAAAGTGATCTATTTGGTCATTCATTAACTGAAAAAATATTATCTGTTAATGTCAGAAGTCAATTAAGCAGTTTAGGAAATAATATAGACACACTGTATGAAAGAACTTTTGCAGAAGCAATGAATTTGCATATGAGATGTAAGCAAATGGTATTAGGCGAGGTGTATATGATACCTGTATATGAATACAATAAACATCAAGCTCAAATAAATAATGTTGCGTGGACTACAAATCAATCACCAATTTTAACATATATAAAGGCATTTTCTGCTATAAATGATAGGCTTTCGATATTATCAGATGATTATAAATACGAAAGAGTTTGTTTATTAGTTGTAGATTTTAGTAAACCAATTCCTAAAATTTATAATACAGATGCCGAACTAAAAGCAGATAATTTAATACCACAAAATGCAACCGTAAGTATAAATAATTTAAATTTCCCAACATTTACATCAGAATTATTAAGAGCTTATTCGACCAGATTTGGAGTTAGTAGATTTAGCTGATATTTTGCTATTAAAAACTCGTCAATTTCCTGTTTATCATTTAATAATTTTAACTCATTAATTTCCTCATCAGAAAATTGAGGAATTGTGAAGTTTTCAATGAAATTTTTTTGATAACAAGGATAACCGCCTTGAATTGAAACACTTGTTTTACTTACATAATAGTGCATTAAATATGAATTTAGTATTTTTTGTACTACGTCAATATTTTCAATCAATGTAATAGGATTTACATCTTCTTCAAATAATGAAAAATTTGTTTTTGGTTCACGAAAAAACAATCCATATCCGTTTGTGAAAAAAGCATCTTCTTCTTTAACTAACAAAAATCTTGGAAACTGACTAAACGTTGGATTTAATATTTTTTTGCCTAATTTATTTAGTCCTTGTGTTCTGCCCCAAACAAAGAAAGGCTCAAAAATAGTTTTCCCTTTATCTCTTGATGATAAATTTTCTTTTTCTGACAAAAGATAAACATAGCACTTTGGATATTTAATTTTAAATTCTTCTTCTGATATAGGATTGGCGTTTCCTTTACCTAAATAATATGGGCAAATAATACGTTTAGTATTTTTTTCTATTTCTTCTTGCGACTTAAAATTTGAAATTTTGTAAACAGATTTTGTTATTTCTTTTTCAATTTCAAAAACTCCGTTTTCAGTTGTTTTTATGTAATATCCATTTTTTTCAATACTTCCATCAACAAAAAACACTTCATCTTTAAGTGTTGCAATTCCTACACAGATATCAAATAAAATATTTATTGGGGTTCCAATACTCTCAATTGTCTTAATATTATTTTGTTCATCAGATTTTAATAAACGCCATTTTTTTGAATCCAAATCTTTGAAATAATTTGGAGAACCATTAGCAATTGGTAAAAAATCTTCTGGTTTATAGCCTTCTTTTATTCTATCAAATGTCAATGCTTCATTTTCTTTCTTGTTCAAAAAAGTCAATGCGGTGTATGTTTGAGCGTCAAAAACTTTTAGATGGCTAAAATCAATAATTCTAGTTACACATTTTTTTTGCTGAAAATATTTGCGAATTGAAACTCCTGCTAATGATGTGAAGTAATTATTGGGAGTAATATATCCTAGTTTTCCTGTTGGTGTTAAAAGTTTATATCCTAATTCAAAAAAAGCAAAATAAAGATTAAAAGTACCTCCTTCAATACTTGTCCAATTTTTGATTAAATAGGCACGGTTTTCATCTGATAAATCTTGAAACTTCACATAAGGCGGATTCCCTACGACATTATCAAATTCGTTATTCCATTTAGCCTTTAAACTATCTTGATGGTATAAATTAAAATCTTTTTCTTCTAAATTTTCCTCGTTTTGTAAGGCGAAAATTGTCAACAATAATTTTGTACGAAGAATATTATAATCTAGAATATCAGAACCAAAAATATTTTCTTGAACTGTTTTTTTTACAGATTTATTAAACTTGTTTTGATAGTATTCAGCAAGACCAATTAAAAATGCTCCGCAACCACAACTCGGGTCAAGGTTTTTGTCATTTTCTTTTGGTTTTACTTCGTTTACAATAAAATCGACGATATAAGTTGGTGTGAAAAATGCGCCATTAAATTTTCTGTCTTTTGTAGGAATTAAAAGTTCAAGATAATTTTCAAGTTCTTTTATTGTTGTGATTTCTAAATTAAATATATCAATATAAAGTTTTGAATTCTCTCTAAAGTCAATGAAATAACTATTTAATATTTCATTATTTGAATAATCTAATTTATTGTTGTTTAAAAAAGAATATATCAAATGACTCTCAATTTCATTGAGATTGTAAGACTTAACCATTTCATTTAATATACCGTTTTTCATCATGCTGACTTTAAGTAACAAAGATAAGCATAATTTTGGAATTTCAAATGTTATTTTCGAAATGATTTTTTCAATATTTCCTTTAGTTTTTTTATGGTTCTTTTTTGTCATGTCCTGAAATAGGTTGACTCTTTTTGGTTAATATTTAGGATTTGCTTCACGATTTAAAAATAGGAATTTTTGTTTTTAATGTCGGAAT
>NZ_FUYZ01000008.1 GCF_900167905.1 Soonwooa buanensis
CAAATTCTACGATAACATCTTGTTGGAAATCCTTTATCCACTCCAGTTCTTGGAGCTTTTCTTTTAATTTTTTAATCTCTAATTCTTTGCTCATGGCTTTACTTTTTGAGGTGTAATTACTTAATTTTTTTCGCCAATAATCGATTGTACTTCTGGAAATATCATACTTCTTTGAAGCAAAGTTAGTAGAAATTTGCCCATTATTGATTTGCGAGATGACGAAAATTTTGAATTCAAAAGAGGTTTTTTTGCCGTTTCTTTTTCGGCAGGTTTGTCCATTTGTTAAGTCCATTGTTTAATGAAAGTGCTTAATTTTTGGTCAACCTATTTTAGGACGATGCACCAAATAAATTCCCACAAAACGTAGAAGAATTTTCAAAACCGGTTTTAGATCTTTTAGCATAAAACAAAACTACATAATTATTTGCTTCTTTCAACAATATCGACATTCTTAAAGTCTAAATAATTAAATTTGCTGTTATGGAATCACATATCAAAGAATTCTTTAACAACTTTTGTCAGAGCGAAAACACCAATATTGTTGCACTGCCCCAAAGCGGATCTTCGCGCAAAAATTATATCGCAAGTTTTGATGATAAAAAATACATTATCACAGACAACGACAATCTGCGAGAAAATGAAGTGTTCTTTTACTTCACAGAGATTTTTTCAAAATTAAATCTTAATACTCCTAAAATTTTTAAAATCTCAGAAAATCGTCAAGTCTACATCCAAGAATATTTAGGAGAACATACGCTTTCAGAAATTATTTCTACCGAATTTGATGAAACAAGAATTAAATCGCTTGCAAAGAAAACACTAAAGCAACTATTTGATTTACAACAAAAAAGCATCAATAAAATCGATTACACAAAAACATTCGATTACGAAGAATATGACAATCTCGCCATTCTTCACGATTTATATTATTTCAAAAATTTTTTAGTTGATGTTTTAGAAATCAATTATCACAAATCGAAACTTCTAAAAGAATTTCAGACGATTACAAAAATAGTTTCAGGATTGGAACCAAAAGCTTTGATGATTCGCGATTTTCAAGCTAGGAATATTATGGTAGATGATAAAGACAATATTTTCTTTATTGATTATCAAGGCGCAATGTTTGGACCGCTGATGTACGATGTAATCTCGTTTTTATATCAAGCGAAGGCTAATTTTTCCGTTGAATTTAAGCAAGAGATGTTAGACTATTATATTTCTCTATTCTCTGAAGAAAAAGTGCGAGAAATGCTTAAAACAGCGATTAATCCAATTATCATGATGCGATATCTTCAAGTATTGGGTGCGTATGGTTTCCGAGGTTTAATTCAAAGGAAAAAACATTTCATCAATAGTCTCGACCAAGGCATTAAAAATATTGTTGAATTGTCTACAACTTGGCCTGATCTACAAGCTTATCCCGAACTTCTAAATGTTATACAACAACTAGAAACTTCGGATACGAAACTTAAAATCAAAAGTATTCTACAATAACAAGCAAAAAAAAACTTCAAATTACTTTGAAGTTTTTTTATTATTTAATCTTAATTTATTTGACTTTGAGTAGAAGTTTGATTAAGAACTAAACTATTCTCTTTCAAAATTCTTTTTGCAAAACGATATCTCGGTCCCCAATATTTGTCATTAAGTGACGAGACCATCACACCTCTTGACGTCGCAGAATGTATAAATTTAACTTCTCCATTCTCATCAACTTCTTCAACAATACCAACGTGAGAAATACGACCTCTACCATGAGAGAAGAATACTAAATCTCCTTTTTTAAGCTCTGACTTGTCAACAGAGTCACCTTCTTGCGATTGTGCCGCAGCAACTCTTGGAAGATTAACACCAGCTGCAGCGCCGAAAACTGAAAGTACAAATGCAGAACAGTCGATTCCGCTTCTAGTTGTACCTCCGTATCTGTAAGGCGTTCCTAGATAAGTACTTGCTTCATCTAATATGCTGTCGATTGTTTTTTCGTGCTTGATAGCTTCTGCAATCATCGATGCTTTGATCGAGTTAGAAGCGTTATTAAGAGATGCCAACATTCTTTTTGCTTGAATGTTATCTGAAGTTTCAGCTTTAACAACTACTGGAGTTACTTTGGCATCGGTTTTGTATATATTTGGTTGTGATACAACGTAGTTTGATACACATGATTGTAGTGAGAATGTTGTAACGATTGCTACTAAATAAAACAGAACTCTTTTCTTCATATATATTTATTTAAACGTGTTAAACAGGTTTCTTTTTGTTCAAATGCATGGCAAATTTAGAGAATACCTATAAAAGAGCTTTTCATATTGAATTATCGGAAGCTCGTTTTAACACATTTTAACATTTTTAATAAGAATGTTAAGTAAAAACAAATCGCAAAGCACCATTTTAGGGACTTTGCGATTTTATTTTGTTTAAGATTTTTTAACAATTATCATAGACATCTATTTAGATTTTAGAAATCATCTATTTAGTAACGATAGATTTTATAAAACACAAGCTTGTTTCAATGCCTTGATATTGCCCATAGTTCTCGATAATTTCGTAACCACATTTCTTGTACAACGCAATTGCTTCGGGCTGATTAACGCCTGTTTCTAAGATTAAGTTTTCGAAACCTAGATCTTTTGCCCATTCTTCTAATTCTTTTAAAAGCTGAGAAGCGAAACCTTGGCCGCGCTCTGACTCCAGAACAAACATTCTTTTAACCTCAGCGGTTTTGTCATCATAAAATTTAATTGCGCCACAACCAACTGCTTTTTCATTTTTAAATAAAAGTAAACAATGTTTCAAAGTATCAATCCCATTAAACTGATGGTAAAAGTCGTGATCGTCACCATCACGAATGGCTAAGTCCGCATCCAAAAGTTTTACAAGTGATTGGAAATCTAGATTTGTAGAATCTGTTTTCTTTATTTCGATGTTATACATATATATAAGGTATATTTTTTTGAGTTAAATGAAATTATTTCGGAAGCCTAAAATTTCTATCGAAGTTCTCGATGCGTTGCGCTGTCAGAATTATTGATATGTATAAAAATAACCTGTTAGTAGTCATTAGCCCCGATAGAAACGGCATCCTTTTGTGGTGGAGCGAGGCGACGGAGCGCAGCGGAGTCGTCCGAGCGACACTACAAAAGATATAGTGGATAGCGGGATTGGCTCCAAATAAAAAGACCTACGATTGTAGGCCTTCTGATTTTATCTTGTGAACAAAAGTTCTCTGTATTTGGTCATCGGCCAAAGCTCGTCGTCAACCATCATTTCCAAAGCGTCCGAACCATCGCGAATCACATCAAACAAAGGCTTTACTTTGTTACAATAAGCGTCAGCTTGCTTGTGGCTGTCTTTTGTGTTCTTCGCAGTTTCTTTTTCTTTAAGAAGTTCGTCAACACCTAATTTGATTTTAGAAACGTTTTCAGAAATCTGAGTGATCAAGCTGATTTGCTCTTTTCCTAAAACCTTAAATTCTTTATCGCCGAAGATTTCTTTTAGACCTTTTACGTTTTCAATTAATCTGTTTTGATAATTAAGCGCCGCCGGAATAATGTGGTTTCTTGCGATATCCGCCAAAACTCTCGCTTCAATATCAATAACTGTTGAGTATTTTTCGAATTTGATTTCGTTTCTCGCTTCGAATTCTCTGTGAGAATAGATTTTTAGTTCTTCAAAAAGCTCTGAGAATTTCGGATTTAATTCTTGCTTAAGCGCTTCTGGTGTTGTTTTATGATTGTTTAAACCTCTTTTCTTAGCTTCTTTTGCCCAGTCGTCAGAATAACCATCACCTTCGAACAAAATTGTTTTAGATTGTTTGATGTACTCTCTCAACACATTGAAAATCGCTTCGTCTTTCTTAAGTCCACCCTCGATTAATGCATCAACTTCTGTTTTGAAAACTCGAAGTTGTTTTGCAGCGATAGCATTCATTACTGTCATTACTTCAGCACAGTTTGCAGAGGATCCAACCGCACGAATCTCGAATTTATTACCAGTAAAAGCGAAAGGCGATGTTCTGTTTCTGTCCGTGTTATCCAAAAGGATTTCAGGGATTTTACCAACAACGTTTAGTTTTAATTCTGTTTTTTCTTCTGGAGATAATTTTCCGTCGGTTACTTTTTCAAGTTCTTCCAAAACGCTAAACAATTGACTTCCGATAAATGCAGAGATAATTGCTGGCGGCGCTTCGTTAGCTCCCAAACGATGGTCATTACTTGCCGAAGCGATACTTGCTCTCAACAAATCTGCATAATCGTGAACTGCTTTCAGTGAATTCACGAAGAATGTCAAGAATTGTAAGTTTTTCTTTGGATTTTTCCCTGGACTTAAAAGGTTTTCTCCTGTATCTGTCGCCAAACTCCAGTTGTTGTGCTTTCCACTTCCGTTAACACCTGCGAAAGGTTTTTCATGGAACAAAATATGGAAATGATGTTTGTGTGCAATTCTCGCCATAATGTCCATCAACAAAGAGTTGTGGTCAACGGCAACGTTACATTCTTCAAACATCGGCGCCAATTCGAACTGATTTGGAGCAACTTCGTTGTGACGTGTCGTAACTGGAATTCCTAACTTCATACATTCAATTTCCAATTCTTTCATGAAGTTCATTACTCTTGTAGGAATCGATCCGAAATAATGATCGTCTAATTGTTGTCCTTTTGCTGGCGAATGTCCAAGTAATGTTTTACCCGTTAATACCAAGTCTGGACGAGAAATATATAAGGCAGAATCTACCAAGAAATATTCCTGCTCCCAACCTAAAGTCGGCGTTACTTTGGTTACGTTTTTATCGAAATAAGCTTTACAAACGTCCGTAGCAGCTTCGTCAACTGCGTTAAGTGCGCGTAGTAAAGGTGTTTTATAATCTAAAGTTTCGCCAGTATAAGAAATGAAAATCGATGGAATACAAAGTGTTGTTCCCATGATAAATGCTGGTGATGTTGGATCCCAAGCTGTGTATCCTCTTGCTTCGAATGTGTTTCTGATTCCACCATTTGGGAAAGAAGAAGCGTCTGGCTCTTGTTGAATCAACATTCCACCGTTGAAACGCTCGATTGCTCTATCACCTTCAATTGGTGTAAAAAATGAATCGTGCTTTTCTGCAGTTGTCCCAGTTAATGGCTGAAACCAGTGCGTGTAGTGCGTTACACCTTTGGACATTGCCCAATCCTTCATGGCAACTGCAACTTGGTCTGCAATATGTCTTTGGATTTGAGTTCCTTTTTTGATTGCATCCATAATAGAATTGAATGCTTCTTTTGTTAAATACTCTCTCATGGTGTATTCTGAAAACACGTTGTTGCAGAATAATTCTGAAAGTTTTACTGGAACGTCCACGAAATTGTCTTTTCTGTAATTTCTGAAAGGAAGTTCTGCTAAGGCTTTAAATCTTAATGTTGACATCAGCTTATATTTTGATAGGGCAAATTTACTAAAAAACTAAAAACAAAATCATACACCCCTTAAATTTTAATGTTAAATTTTAAAAAAGATATAAATTTAACAAACAACCCCTACAAATAAATGGCGTTATAAATTTTAAGTAACAAAACTTATATCCAATATTAATGCATTATGAATTTTTTGAAAACACAATCAAATATCATATTTAATACACATAAAATGCTTTTGATTAACAGTATCTTTACATAGAATTAGCTTTATATAATTAAATTTCGTAACTTTGCCCACTTTTCTAAAAACAAAAACATTATGGTAAATTCTAGAGCAAGAGAGACCACAGAAGCGATCGAAAGATTATATGTTTCTATGAGACACTTATTTTATAGAGGATTTTTTAAACCTTCTGGCGTTTCTGGTGAGTCATTGAGAAAACTTCTTATGATTATCCAACCCGAAATCTATGGAAGTATGGGCAATCCACATAAAATAGAACTCAGCGGTCTACTTTATGTTTTGGATCGTTTGCCCGAAGGTATCGAAGAATGCGCTTTTATACATTTGACTTCTGATGAAGGATTTGAAAAAGGTAGCTTCGAGCCAATCGTTCCGAAAAAACGTCGCAGAAATTGTTATAGAATCGACGAACACCAAATGAACATCGAAGTTCTACTAGGTCGTTCCGAAATTTATGATATCCTTACTCACTTAACATTCTTATATCTAGAAGCGGACAAAATCAGAAATATTGGTTTTGATATGCAAGATGGCGGACGTCCAAGACGCGTTTGGAAAATCATCGAAGAAGTTGCTATCGGCGAGAAAAAATACAGTCGTAAAGAAAAAGAAGTTGCATTAATACATCTTTCATCTTTATTAGGAAGAACTTTTGATGAGACTTTGGACGCTTACAACGACTTTGGTGACGATGCAAATCCTGATAGATTATTCAAAATTATCTATTGGTTAGGTCAAGTTAGCTTAGAAGATTGGAAGGAAGTTAGAAATCGTGAAATTTATTTTTCGGCAATTCTTCAAGAACGTGTTGGACATCACCTTTTCGGAGAAAGATGGGCAAACAAAATAAAGTCTGTTCTTTACGAAAACAACCTGCACATGCGTCCGCTACACATCATTAGTGCGAACATGCACAGTGTGAAAAACATGTTGTACGCCAACGATGCTTTAGGTAAAAAGGCGAAAAAAGAAATCGATTACAAACTTTTTGAAGAGATATCTAACAAGAAAGCTTTACAAGACAAGATTCTTCACACATCGCAAGAGCAAGGTCTTATCTATATTAAAGACACAAGTGGAAGTAACATTGATGTACAAATAATTGATGTTTCTAAAACGAATCTTAAAAACACCGCTTTCGCAGATTCTGCACCAACAGGTGATGAAGTGATTTTGGTTTTCGATTATGCTTTTGGTGAGCAAGCTTACGAAGTTATGGACGAATTATTAAGACCATACGATGCAAACGGCGAAATCTACACCATGAAAGTAAAATCTATTTCGATCATGGGTAAAGCTGGAATTTTGGAAGGTCAAAAAGGCGACATTATGATTCCAACGTCTCACATTTTTGAAGGAACTGCGGATAATTATCCATTCGTGAATGCTTTAGATTTGGAGGATTTCCAAGATGATGAATTAAAAGCTTTTGAAGGTCCGATGATTACCGTTTTGGGAACATCGCTTCAAAACAAAGATATTCTTTCATATTTTATGAACACTTCTTGGAAAGCTATTGGACTAGAAATGGAAGGTGCGCATTATCAAAAAGCCATCCAAGTTGCTAGCAAAATCCGTCACCACATTAGCGAAGACCTTTTCGTTTGTTATGCTTATTACGCATCGGATAATCCGTTAGAAACAGGTAGCACATTATCTTCTGGCGGTCTTGGACTAACAGGTGTAAAACCAACTTATCTTATTACATTAAGAATCCTTGAAAAGATTTTTGGTAAAGCATAAACTAGCCTTTAAAACTAAATTTTTCGATATAAAAATCCCAGCATATTTTGTTGGGATTTTTTATTTTTAAAACTAATAAATTCTAATCGTTTCAATCTTCTTTTTTATACAAATTAGCTTTTTCGATTCCGTTATTAATTTTATTAAAAGGAGAATCCATTTTCCAAGTCGGAAGATTGTCTGCTAATTGATTGGTTAACTTATACACTCCCGCGGATTCAGCATCGAGCTTGTAAGTTTTTTGAGCAGTAATTATTTCGTATCCTGATTGTTTAGTATTTTCAAAAAACCGAATACTAAAAGCATTAACCTCAACTATTTCGGACCATTTTACATATTCTTGAGAGTCTTCTTCAATAAAGGAAAATCCATATTTATTATATTTGAAAATACCGTCAAAATCTTCTAGTTCATTATTCCTATCTTCAACTAATTGGTATTCATCAATTTTATCAGTTGGACTTTTAATCTTAGCAAATGAAAATGATATAAATACTAAACAAACTAAAATTGCAACATAAGCAATGCCTTTATTTTCGAATTCTGAATAGTAAAAAAGAACAAAAGCTAAAGCGACTACGCTCGAAAACAAAACAATTTTATCTCGACCAGAATTAAGAAAGAATTGCTTCAGTTTCAATTTCATAAAAAATTAAAGTCCGACAACAAAGCCTACGCTCGGCATTAATCCGCTTGAGAAGATACTTTTGTTTTCTTTCCAAAGGACATTGTACATTAACCCAATTTGGAAGTACGAACCATTTCCGATTCTTGTCATATAACCGCCACCAAGATATAAAGCAGATTCGTCTGTACTAAATTTGTAGCCGTTGTCTTGTTTTATGTTGTAATTCACAAAATATTGTTGAAATGTACTTCCTAAATAAAAGTTACGTGCAAAATAATAATTAGCAAATGGTCCAATACCAAACATCGTAGAATTGTAATAATTGCTGGTTTGGTAAGTGAAATTCCCCATAAGTCCTGCTTCGAAATCTTCGGTTAAACGATAACCAACTCTCGGCGAAACACCAATATTAAAAGAGCTATTGCTGCCAAAACCTACACCCAAACCGCCACCATAAGTCCAACGGTTCGAGCTTCCTGTTTGCGAAATGCCAATCTGCGAGAATGCAAACATACTTGCAAAGACTAAACAAAAACTAATAATTTTTTTCATACTATCGATTTTTTCAATGTCTAAAATTAAAACTTTTTTAGCGATTATATTCGTTGTATTTTTGCATCGTGAAATTGGGCGCGAGCGAAGCGAGCGTCAAAGCAGTATGTTGATTGTCTTATTATTACAAAACTTCAACATAGCCCCGATGGAAGCGACATCCTTTTTTTGGTGGCTGAGCGGAGCCGAAGCTACCAAAAAAAGATATAGCGGACAGCGGGCGAGGATTTTCCTAACGAAGAGAAAATCGTCCTGCTCCTAAAATTAAAAACATTATGAAAGTAGTAGTTGGTTTGTCCGGAGGCGTCGATTCGAGCGTGACAGCGTATCTTTTGCAACAGCAAGGACACGAGGTTATCGCCCTATTTATGCGTAATTGGAATGATGCTTCGGTGACTTTGGAGGACGAATGTCCGTGGGTTGAAGATAGTAATGATGCGCTGATGGTGGCGCAAAAATTGGGAATTCCGTTTCAGGTGATTGATATGAGCGAACTTTATAAGGAACGCATCGTCGATTATATGTTTGATGAGTATCAGAAAGGTCGTACGCCAAATCCTGACGTGCTTTGTAACCGCGAAGTGAAGTTTGATGTGTTTATGAAAACGGCAATGTCTTTGGGCGCTGACAAGGTTGCGACTGGACATTATGCTCGTGTTGATTCTACAATTGATGAAAACGGAAAAGAGGTTTTCCATCTTTTGGCAGGGAAAGATAACAATAAAGATCAGTCTTATTTCTTATGTCAATTGAGTCAAGATCAGTTGTCGAAAGCGCTTTTCCCAATCGGGGAATTGACAAAGCCAGAAGTTAGAGAAATTGCTAAAGAAATTGGTTTGGTTACTGCTGATAAAAAGGATTCGCAAGGTCTTTGCTTTATCGGAAAAGTAAGTCTTCCGACTTTCTTGCAACAACAATTGGTACCAAAAGAAGGTGAAATCGTGGAAATCTTTAGAGATTTCGCAGGTTTTGCTGAGGAAGCACCTAATTTTGAAAACAAAGAAGAGGAATTAAAATACCTGTCTCGCAACATAAAATACGAAAAAGCGGACGGAAAAGTGATTGGCAAGCATCAAGGTGCGCAATTCTACACGACTGGGCAAAGTAAAGGTCTTGGCATCGGCGGTCACAAAGAAAGTTGTTTTGTGATTTCCCGCGATATGGAAAACAACATCATCTTCGTTGGCGAAAGTCACAGTTTCCCTGGATTACATAAAAAAGCTTTGAAAATTGACAACTCGGAAGTGCATTGGGTTCGTGAAGATCTTCGTTTGAAAGCTGGCGAAAGCATGCGCGTTTTGGCGAGATATAGATATCGTCAAGATTTGCAGGAAGCGACAATTTTTCAGTTTGAAGATGCTTTCTATGTAGAATTTGACAAGCCTCAATCTGCAATTGCGGAAGGCCAATTTGCAGCTTGGTATTTGGACGACGAATTAATTGGAAGTGGCGTGATTTCTTAGATTTAGAAATTGTTTTAAACATAAAATTGAAAAGCTTTCTCAGGTGATGAGAAAGCTTTTTGACTTAATTGTAATTTTATTTATAGCCTTTACGGCTCTTCTTCCCTTTTGGTGTTTTGTATTTTTTGAGTTTTTCTTTTGCAAAATCTGTCGCTAAACAACATACATTCAAAAAACTATCTTTCGTTTTGCTTTTGTTATAAGCATTAATAAAGTTGAAATAAAAAACTTGCGTTCCCTTATGCTTTTTTGCTCTTATTAAAGTTTCATAGGATGAACTTCTGTAATCGCTTGCATAGACATCATTTACTATATTTCGTAATTCTTGATCCGAAACAAAAACCTCAGCATCAAGTTCTTGACGTTCTAGTTTGCGTTCTGTTTTTTCGGTGCTAGATTCGTCACCAATACTTCTTAAGACAACTTGTTTCATAGCTAAATAATCTTCCTCTTTACGAGCAGGAAAAGCCATTCTAGAAGTACCATCTTCAGACCTTGGATAAAGCCAAAATTGTTTCGATAGCTTCTTTTTTTCTAAACGATTTAATTTGAATTTTTTCATTCTTTAAAATTTTAGCTCGACAACCAATCTTTAAAATCTTTAACACGATCGCGACTTACCGTGATTTCTTCATCTGGTTGATAATCTAATTCGACTTTGTAAGTTGGTGACGTGTGAATGTTTTTTATAAATTTAGAATGAATAATATATTGACGATTAACCCGGAAAAAATCCTTTTCGTCCAAAACATTTTCTAATTCGTCTAAAGTAAAATCTGTCGGAAAACTTCGCTCGGATGTTTGTAGATACACGATTTTGTTTTCGCTGAAGAAGCAACTGATTTCGCTAGTTTGGACAATCTTGAGGTTGTAACCAATTTTAACCAAAATTCGAGAAAGTGTAGACTTGTCTTTCTTTAATATCTGTTTGATTTCTTGCGAATTAACAAATCCATCTTCTGGTAAAAACGACTTAAACTTTTCAATAGCTTTTGTTAAATCTTCTTCCATAATTGGTTTTAGAAGATAATCAATGCTATTTAATTTAAAAGCTTTAAGTGTATATTGATCGAAAGCGGTTGTGTATATGATAAAAGCTTTAGTTGCTACTTTTTCAAAAATATCAAACGACAATCCATCTCCCAAAACGATATCAGAAAATATCAGTTGTGGATGTTCATTTTCGCTAAACCAAGCCACGGCTTCCTCCACAGAATTTAGCGTTGCAACCAATTCTAAATCAGCATAATTAGCTAACATTCTTTCCAACTTTCTAGCCGCTGGTTTTTCATCTTCGATGATGATTGTTTTAATGCTCATATTTTAATTTAATAAATAAAAGGAATTAACTTTTTGGTATGCAAACGATAGTCCTCGTAGTTTTTTCCAAATTGTTCAATTAATGCTTTTTCCTCAACAAAAATACGATAAGAAAACGCAATAAAAGGCGGAATAAAAGCGATTGCCAACGACACCCAATTGTTAAGCGCTAATCCTAAACCCAAGAAAGTTAACATCGAAAATGCATAAGACGGATGTCGAACATAAGTATAAAAACCATCAGACTTTATCGCATGATCACTTTTGATACTAACATCGACTGTAAAATATTTTCCTAAGTTTTTAATGATGATAATACGCGTTACAATGCCGACAAATAAAAGAATAATTCCGATCCAATACAACCAATCTCCGCTAGCAATGGGATAATTAAAAATACTAGAAACTGAAATCGAAGTCCATATCGATAACGGAATTATAATCCACAAAATAAGTAAAGAATGGCCGTCTTTTCCTTTTTTGTCTTGCTTTCCCGAACGCATACTTATGGCGTAGTAAATTTCTGTAACCAGCCAAGCTAGCATTAAACTATAAAAACAAATTTGTAAAATCCCCATAGTTATTGCATTTAAGAATTCTCTTTCTTCATCAACTCTCGAATCTTGCGTTCTTCCCAATTTTTAGAAAAGATAAAACTTGGTACAAAAACGGTCATTGCATGGGTAATAATACCAAGTCCCCAAAGCACTGGTGTTATCCAAATTTGCCAAGACCAGATGCTAGCGCCATTTGGAAGTTCTCTGTAATTCATCACAAAGAGAAGAATGTTAACAGCTAGATATACAAACAGATGCGTATAAAAACCTTTCAAATCTTTGACGCGCTTTGCTGCCATTTGGTATTTGATGCTTTGACTATCGTTGGTATCCATTGTTTTGATCTTTTTTAAGTTCTTTATTCAACATATCCTTTTCCCAATCAGAATTTAGAAGAAACAATTTAATAGCTCGTACAGCAAGTATAATTGCCCAAACAATGATAATAAATGATCTTCCTAAATTAACTTCGAAATTCCCTGTTTTTTGAAAATGCCAAAATACGATTGCCATTGACACGACTATAAAAATTGCTAGACTTGTATAAAACTTTTTAATGGCTTTAACGCGTTCTGAAGCAATTTCGAAGGCTACTTTTTCTTTAATATTTTCCATGATTATTTTTGATTTTCTTTTACTAAAATTTCTTTAATCTTTTTATCTTCCCATTTATTTCCATAAAACAATAAAATGGCATAAGCTAAGATTCCACTTCCTGCTCCTAAAACAGGAATCCAAAACCATTGTAAATCTGGCGTGCTGATTTGGTTAACATAAATAAGAAATGGAACCAAAACCACATATCCAGCCAACATTATGTAAAAAGCTTTTAACTCTTCTACTCGACTTTTTGCACGGTTCAACTTAATTTTTGAAAGCTCGGTTTCCATAGTCTAAGATTTATATTGATCTTTTTCCATAAATTCTTTAATCTTGCGCTCTTCCCAATTTTTTCCAATGGCAAAAACGTTCATTCCGTGAGCAACCAAGCCAATTCCCCAGCCTAGCATCGGCCAATAAAACCAAAGTTCTTTAGGACTTGTCATTAGGTTGATGATGACTAAAAACGGAATTACAATGCAGTACGAAATTAGATTTCCGTAGAAGCCTTTTAATTCTTTCACTCTTCTAGCCGCTTTTTCGTAGGCTAGACTTTCGTTAGATGGATTTACAATATTCATTGTGTTAATTTTTTGTTGTTCGGTTAACATTGGTATTTTGACTTTAAAATAGTCGTCTGATTTTTCTATAAAAACATTTTCTTTGGTTAAAAGCGAATAACGCTGGACAATATTGGATAAGCCGATGCCGTCTCGATCTTTTGGAAGTTCTCTGGTTTGCAAATTATTTTCGATGCACAAAAATCCATTTTCGGTATAGATTTTCATGACCAAAGGTTTTGACGATGTCGCGAAATTATGTTTGATACAATTTTCTAAAAGTAGTTGCAAAGACAACGGCACAACCTTCAATTGATAATCTTCTTTCGGAACGTTGAATTGAAACTCAACACTATCTTCAAACCTTGTTTTAAGCAGTTCAGCGTAGGTTTTTGCAAATTCCAATTCGTCTTCGACACTCACCAATTCTTTATCTTTTTGGTCTAAAACGTAACGATAAATTTTAGACATTGACAAAGTAAATTTCTGCGCCTGATCTTGGTTTTCATCAATTAAAGCACTTAAAACATTTAAAGAATTAAACAAAAAATGCGGATCCAATTGATTTTTAAGACTTTCAAATTGGGCATTCGCAGACTTTGCAATAATCTTTTGTTCTACAACTTCTTTACGCGTCACTTTTTTAAGTTCCTCCATAAAGCTTTTGGCATGAAGAAAAGCCGAAATCATTAGCGCAAAATTGATCATAAACCAATTCGCATAATTATATTTATCTGAAAAGAAAATATCCCAAGTCGTTACTTTTTGGATCAAAACGAAATTAATTCCGTTACATAAATAAGTCAGAAAAACATTAAGAACGATAGTCGCAATAACGCCAACAATCGTACGACGTTTTGTCTGATTAACCCACGAGAATCTATGATTAAGATAGTTGTTAAGCAATCCATTGGGCACAGCCATCAAAAATGTGTACATCGTCGCAATCGATAAACTTATCAAAAAAGAATTCAGGCTTTTTTCACTTGAGAAAAAAATGAAAAAAAACAATCCCGAAAAGAAGGAAATTGAAATATAAGTTTTAAGCGATTTGCGAGTCATTATCTTGATTTATGAGACAAATTTATACGAAGCTTTTATAAAATCTAAAAAAAACTTACCGAATTGTCAAATTTGTCCTCCGAACCGTTTTTTAGTTTTAATAAACATTAACAGTTGTTAGTTTTTATTATGTCTAAAAAGGAATAAAATTTGTATCTTAACCTTCAAATAA
Source organism: Soonwooa buanensis (assembly GCF_900167905.1). GTDB lineage: Bacteria > Bacteroidota > Bacteroidia > Flavobacteriales > Weeksellaceae > Soonwooa > Soonwooa buanensis. Next base: position 14,292 of record NZ_FUYZ01000008.1, read on the forward strand.
CATCTTATGAACAAAAATGTAGAAGTATTACTAGCAGGCGCTTTGGGACTATTCGCGATTGTTGGCGCATTGGCAGTAAGAAAGGTTTTAAAAGAAAAATCTTATAGCGCAGACTATACAGATACACACAAATTATTTTCGAAAAAGTTTAAAAATCAATTCACGGAACATGGAGATGGCATCGAAATAAATGCATTACTGTAAAAAATGACACTATATATTTGACAGAGCCAGCTTCACAAGAGCTGGTTTTTTTGTGGAAAACTTTAAGTTAAAAGTCATTTTTATTTCGAAAATCTCTAATATTTTTACAATAATTCTTGTTCAAAAAAAGAATTGATTTTCATCTAAATTAAATCCAAACTCAACAAAATGTCATCCCAAGCTCCCAAAGGTCAAGGCGCGCAACGCAACGTCAACAACCGATTCGACCGTTATACATACGAGCCGGAAGAGGAAGATTTGGAAATGATGAAAACGCAGATTATTGAGGTTTTCCCAAAGACGATTCTTAATGTTGTCAAAAGTCCGGATCTTCCTTTGGACTATTCGATGAATCCTTACCAAGGTTGCGAGCACGGCTGTTCTTATTGTTTTGCTCGACCAACCCACGAATATTGGGGCTACAGCGCAGGAATCGATTTTGAACGAAAAATCATGGTTAAAAAAAATGCTGCAGAGCTTCTTGAAAAAACATTTCAAAAAAGAAATTATGTTCCGAAGACCATCATGCTTTCAGGGAATACCGATTGCTATCAACCCATAGAACGGCAATTCGAAATCACAAGAAAACTTTTGGAAGTCTGCCGCGATTATCGTCATCCCGTTGGGATTATCACAAAAAATGCGTTAGTATTGCGCGATTTGGACATTCTAAAAGACATGGCGGAGAAAAATCTAGTTTCGGTGTCGTTGAGTGTTCCAACACTTAATGAAAAACTACGTCGTGTTATGGAGCCAAGAACTTCGTCTACTCAAAACAAATTAAAAGCCATCAAAGTCCTTTCCCAAAACGGAATTCCGGTTAATGTCATGGTTGCGCCGATTATTCCAGCTCTGACTAGTGATGAGACTTTGTCGATTCTAAAAGCTGTTTCCGACGCTGGTGCGAATAGTGTTGGTTATACTTTGGTAAGGTTAAACGATACGGTTGAACCTGTATTTGTGGATTGGCTGACAACACATTTCCCAGACAGAAAAGACAAAGTTCTTAATCTTATTAAAAATATGCGTGGTGGAAAACTTGGCGAGAAACGATATTTTGACCGATACAAAGGCGAAGGCAATATTGCAGAAATGATTCATAAAACTTTTGAAATTGGCAAGAAGAAATTCTTTGCTAATAAAGAACGTGCGATTCTTTCAACCGAAAATTTTACAGGCAGCCGAACGCAACAACTTCGATTGTTTTAAACTAAATCCTTAACTTTAAGCAAGAATTTTAACTATGTCAAAACTTAAAATTGTCGGTCTTAACCTCGACATCGTTTGGAAAAATAAAACCGAAAATTACAAAAATATTGAAGCTGCTTTTGCTAATATTGAAGCCGATATTTTTCTTTTACCCGAAATGTTTTCGACAGGTTTTTGTATGGACGCAGAAGAAATTGCAGACCGTAATAATGAAACTCTTTCTTGGATGCAAAGCTTTGCAAAACAACAAAATACAGCAGTTGCTGGAAGTGTTTCTATAAGCGAAAACGACAAATTTTACAATCGATTTTACTTTGTAAAACCTGACGGAAGTTTTGAGTTTTACGACAAAAAGCATTTGTTTTCTTATTCTGGAGAAGATAAAATTTATACTTCAGGCGATCAACGAAAAGTTATTGAATACAAAGGTTTTAAAATTCTATTGCAAGTTTGTTATGATTTAAGATTCCCTGTTTTCCAAAGAAATTTGGGCGATTATGACCTTATGCTAAATGTGGCGAATTGGCCAAACACTCGCGTCGAAGCTTGGAGAACTTTATTAAAAGCACGTGCTATCGAAAATCAAGCTTTTGTTTTTGGTTTAAATAGAATCGGAACGGATGGCAACAATCTTAATTATGAAGAAAGCACTTTAGCTTTATTTGCTGATGGAACCGAGGTTTCGACAAGACAAAATAATTTAGTTATCGCCGAATTTGATTTGGACGAATTACAAAAATTCCGAGAAAGATTTCCATTCTTAAAAGATGCAGACGAGTTTGAATTAAAATAAAAAAATCCGGAAACATGATCCGGATTTTTCATTTATTGAAACTGCTTTAGAAGTGCCGTTAATCTGTTAACATCGTGGACTCCACTTTCTTTGTATAGCATTTCTCCCTTTTTGAAAATTGCTAAAGTCGGCACACCACGAACGCCATATTGATTAGCCAAAGCTGGATATTGATCCACATCGACTTTTATAATTCTGGCTGCTTCACCAATATTTTCTTTTACTGTTGTCAACACCGAAGATTGAACTTTACAAGGTTGACACCAAGTCGCAAAAAAATCGATAAGAACAGGTCTTTCAGAATCAATAATTTCTTGAAATTTTTGAGACATTTTATTTTTAATTAATTGTTAATAAATTATTTAGATTTACTTTCTTCTTGTATTGCTTTAACATTCTTCCACGACGTTCCAGAATACACATTTTTAATTCCGTGTTTGGTAAGAAGTTCTTTTGCGGAAGCTGCTTGTTTTCCAGTATTGCAGAAAACAACAATTTTATCTTTAGATTTTAAATCCTCAACTTGAGATTCTAAATCCTTCAAAGGAATATTGACAGCATTATCTGCTGTTCCTTCTGCGTATTGCTCCGGAATCCTAACGTCGATTAAAGTTGTTTGTGGATCATTAACCAAAGATCTCATATCCACTTTTTGATCAGACACATTTGCATTAGATACTGTTTGGCAAGATGTTAAACTTAAACCAACCAGCATCGACATCATCATATATTTTTTCATATTACAAAGTTTTAGACTGACAAACAAAATCTGTTGTCGCTACTTTTTCAGTTTTTTTAATTCCATTAAAACCACCTTCAACTTCGGTAAAGTTTCTAATACCTCGAGCATTAAAAATACTTGCAGCAATCATACTTCTATAACCCCCCGCGCAATGTAAAAAGAAATGTTCGGTATCATCAATGCTATCAACCCATTCGCTAATTTCGGCAAGTGGCCTGTGATAAGCATCATTAATATGTTCTGCGGAATACTCTCCTATTTTTCTAACATCAATAACTTTATCTTCTGGTTTGAAAGCATCAGCAAATTGTTGCGGAGAAATTCTTTTAACCTCATCAATCTCTTTCCCTGCATTTTTCCAAGCTTCGAAACTTCCGTCCAAATAACCCAAAACATTGTCAAAACCAACGCGACTCAATCTCGTAATAACTTCCTCTTCTGTTCCTGCATCACTAACCAAAATAATCGGTTGATTAACATCAACAATCATCGCTCCTACCCAAGGTGCAAAATCACCTTTCACACCAATATTAATAGAGTTTGGAACAAAACCTTTATGGAAATCTGCGGCACCTCTCGTGTCCAAAATCAACGCATCCGTATTTTCTGCAATTGTCACGAAATCTTCGACAGACAAAGGATTCTTCCCTTTTTTCATAACATCATCAAAAGAAGCGTATCCGCTTTTATTCATCGCGACATTCATTCCAAAATATTTTGGCGGCGCCGAAAGTCCATCCAAAACTTCAGTGACAAAACTTTCTTTATCAGGTTGATTAAGTGCGTAGTTTGTTCGTTTTTGATTGCCTAAAGTGTCAACGGTTTCCTTTTGCATATTCTTTCCACAAGCCGAACCTGCGCCGTGTGCTGGATACACTGTGATATCATCTGCAAGCGGCATAATCTTCTTTTGCAAACTGTCGTATAACAAGCCAGCCAACTCTTCTTGCGTCATACTCGCAGATTTTTGAGCCAAATCTGGGCGACCTACATCACCTAAAAACAATGTGTCTCCTGAGAAAATTGCTGTTTCTTTTCCGTTTTCGTCAATCAAAAGATAAGTTGTACTTTCCATTGTGTGACCAGGTGTGTGAAGTGCTTTTATTTTCACTTTTCCAATTTCGAAAATTTGCTCATCACCAGCAATAATAGCATCAAACTCTGGATTTGCTGTTGGTCCGTAAACAATTGGTGCACCCGTTTTTTGACTCAAATCCAAATGCCCAGACACAAAATCTGCATGGAAGTGCGTTTCAAAAATATATTCTAGTTTTACTTTATCTTTTTCTAAACGTGCTATATAAGGCGATACCTCGCGAAGAGGATCAATAATTGCAGCTTCGTTTTCCGAAACAATATAATAAGCGCCTTGTGCCAAGCAACCGGTATAAATTTGTTCTACCTTCATATTTTCAGTTGTAAAATTTCTGTTTGTAGTGTTGCAAAAATCGTTCTTTAAACTTTAAAAATGTTAAAAATCAGGAATTGCAACAATCGATGTTGTCTATTTGGAATTAAAAAGAAGCTCTTATAGAATTTCTTTTACCGTATGAGACTGATTACCAAGATCTATCCTATCTCCAATTTTATGATTTTCTAAACTCTTAAATGCTGGAGCCTCTGTAGAAAAACTAATGACAGATTGGTTTTCAAAGTTAAATTTTGGGACAGAAAGTCCGACAAAGACAATTACACCATCCAGCACAACCAAACTACCTTTCTCAATTTCGGTGTGTGACAAATCTCTTTCAACCACCAAAAAGCTCATTTCATCTTGGGCTTTTTTCAAAAGTTGCTCAAAGCGAAGTTGCATATCTTTAGCTTGTACTTGTTGAGACAAATCATCAGGATCAATCGTGTTGTCTTCTTCCAAATCGGAAGCTGTCACATATCTGTTAACTGAATATTCAAGATTATCAACTACTTTTTGTTGTTCATTGATAATGGCATCCATTATTGCTATTCTGTTCATCTTTAATTTTTTGGTATTTAACAAATTTAATAAAATAAAGCTAGATTAATATTGATTTACATCAAGCAAGCATTTTATTTATCCTTGTGTTTTTAAGATGAATTTATTTACCTTTATCTTTTTATTTAAATCCAAACAAATGGCGGACAAAGCAAAATTTATTGAAGAACTTAACTCCAGATATAGCCCAAAAGGCGAACATATTATTTTAGGAAAAGCCATGTTAGATGGTGAAGTGTTACCAGAAGTCAATGTTACTATCCCTCTGAAAACCATTAACAGACATGGTCTAATTGCTGGTGCAACAGGAACTGGTAAAACTAAAACGCTTCAAGTTTTTGCTGAACAATTATCACACGCTGGTGTTCCATCTTTGGTACTTGATATTAAAGGCGATTTCTCAGGAATTGCAGAAGCAGGAACTCGAAATGCCATTATCGACGAACGCTATAACAAAACTCAATTAGCTTACGAACCACAAGCTTTTCCAGTAGAATTGATGACAATCTCAGGCGAAAAAGGTGTTAAACTTCGTGCAACAGTAACAGAGTTTGGTCCGATTTTGTTAAGTAAAATTTTAGGATTAAATGATACGCAGCAAAGTATTATGTCCATCGTTTTTAAATATTGTGATGACAAAGGTTTGCCTTTAATTGATTTGGATGATCTTAAAAAAGTTTTACAATATGTCACTGACAATAAAGACGGCAAAGCTGAATTAGCAGCAAGCTACGGATCGATTGCGCCAGCTTCATTAGGAGCAATTTTGCGTTCTATTGTTGCTTTGGAACAACAAGGTGCAACTGCATTTTTTGGAGAACCAAGTTTTGACGTTCATGATTTGTTACAAACGAGAGACGGAAAAGGCGTCGTAAACATCTTAAGAGTCGCAAATATCCAAAATCAGCCACAGTTGTTTTCCACATTTATGCTTTCGCTTTTTGCTGAAATCTATATGACTTTCCCTGAAGAGGGTGACAGTGGAAAACCAAAATTGGTTTTGTTTATTGATGAAGCGCATTTAATCTTTAATGAAGCTTCCAAAACGCTTTTATCGCAAATTGAAACGATGGTAAAATTAATCCGATCCAAAGGTGTGGGGATTTATTTTATCACACAAATTCCGGGTGATGTTCCAGAAAATGTATTGTCTCAATTGGGTTTAAAAATTCAACATGCATTGAGAGGTTTCACTGCAAAAGACAAAAAAGAAATAACAAAAGCGGTTGAAAACTATCCAACAACCGAATATTATAACGCTGCTAATCTCATTCAGAATTTAGGAATTGGTGAAGCTTTTGTAACCGCCTTGGATGAAAAAGGTATTCCAACGCCGTTGGTGCAGACTTATTTAATTTCGCCTGAATCGAGAATGGATGTTCTTAATGACGCCGAAGTTTCGGAACTGACAAGCAAATCTGCAATGGTTGCGAAATATGAGCAAAGCATTAATAAAGAATCAGCTTTTGAAATTTTAAGTCAAAGGATGAATCAAGCAGTAGAAACAGCCGCACCAACACAAAAAACAAAACCTATAAAAGAAGAACCTGGAATGTTCGAATCTGTTATGAAATCGAGCGCAGGAAGAACCTTCACCAACACCTTGATGCGAGAAGGCGCAAAAGCGATCCTTGGGATGTTAGGCCTAGGTGGAAGAAGAAGATAAAATCCGTTTTTGGAAACGAAGAACTAGAATGTTGATGTATTCCGTAGTAGATATAGAAAGTAATGGCGGGCCGTACCGCAAAGAAAACATCATAGAAATTGCAATTTATCGATATGATGGTCACGAGATTGTTGACCAGTTTATATCGTTGGTTAATCCCGAAGCAGATATCACGTCTTTTGTGCAAAAACTGACCGGAATAACACCAAACATGGTGAAAACTGCACCAAAATTCCATGAAATTGCGAAACGTATTGTAGAAATCACCAAAGATTCGACTTTGGTTGGACACAATATTGAATTCGATTATCGCATGTTGCGTCAATCCTTCAAAAGGCTTGGTTACGACTTCAAAATCAACACTTTAGATACAATTCCGTTAGCGAAAAAATTAATTCCAAACGAAAAAAGTTATTCATTAAGTAAACTTTGCAAGTCGATTGGTATTCCGTTATCGGAAGCGCATCGCGCAAGTGGCGATGCTAGAGCAACTTTAGATTTACTTAAACTACTGATTACCAAAGATAAAGATCACGAAATAATCGAATCACAGTTTGAGGAAAGTAAAGCCCAAAACTACGTCAACAAAATAAAAGAGTTAACGGAGGATTTGCCAGCAGATCGTGGTATTATTTATTTCCAAAACAAAGACGGGAAAATTATTTTCTACGATCTGGTAGACAACATTTATAAAGCAGCGAAAAAAGTATTTAATTCTAATGCTAAAAAATTAAAAAGCATACAATCCGAAGTTGAGCAAATCCATTACGAATTAACTGGTAATGAAGTGATTGCACAACTCATCATGAAGACCAAAAATCTTAGTAAAGTTCAAAAACTAAGTTTTGGATTGTTTTTTAAAAACGGAAAATACAGCGTTGATAAATTTAATAAAGAAACAGAACCAAAACCTTTTTTAAAATTCAAAAGTTATACGCAAGGGCTCAAAGCTTTGAGTTTTATTAAAAACCAACAAGAGCTTCATGATGTTAATAATCTTACAAAAAAAATCAATCTAAAATCACGCAACGAAGTTTGGACTTCGCAAGGCAGACAACTTGGCGAGCGTGTTTTTATCATTTTTGAAAAGGGAAAACTAAAAGGTTTTGGATTCTACGAGCTTTATCATCAAATCCAAACTTTGGACAAAATCAACAAGTTGATTATTCCGATTTCTAGCGTTTCACCATATTTAAAAAACGAATTACAATTATCACTTTTGCGCGGTGATTTCGAAATACAAGCGCTTCCACAACACTGATTTTAGGTTTAAGTTTTATATTTCAAGTTATTTTCGGTGTTTTTATCTAAAAATTACCGAAATTTGCACGTTTATTTTTTCAAAAAAATTTAGTTTAATCCAATGACCAATCAAGATTTATTAAAAATTGCAGATGAGTTCGGTACACCTGTGTATGTGTACGATGTAGAATCGATAAAAGTGCAGTACGAAAAGTTGACTGGTTCTTTCTCGAAGAACACACGATTTTTCTACGCTGCCAAGGCTTTGACCAACATTAATATCTTGAAATACATTGAGAAACAGGGTGCTAATCTCGATTGTGTTTCGATCAACGAGGTCAAACTTGGATTAAAAGCTGGTTTTTCATCCGACCGAATTCTCTTCACGCCAAATTGTGTTGACATTACAGAAATCGAGGAAGCAATGGCTTTCAACGTGCATATCAACATCGATAACATTTCGATTTTGGAGCAATTCGGTAACAAACACGGTGGCAACTACCCTATTTTTATCAGAATTAATCCGCACATTTTTGCTGGCGGAAATTATAAAATTTCCACAGGACATATCGATAGCAAATTTGGGATTTCGATCCATCAAATGCGCCACATCGAGCGTATTGTTAAGTCTACAAACATCAATGTAGAAGGACTTCACATGCACACGGGTAGCGAGATTAAAGATCCAGATGTGTTTTTGCAAGGTTTAGAAATTATGTTCGAATTGGCTGATCATTTTCCAAATCTAAAATACCTCGACATGGGAAGCGGCTTCAAAGTGCCTTTCCAAGATGGTGATTTAGAAACTGATGTTAAATCTTTAGGAAAAAAAGTTGACAAAGCGATGAAAGATTACACCAAAGAAACTGGAAAAGAATTCCAACTTTGGTTTGAACCAGGGAAATATTTAGTAAGTCAAAGTGGACATTTTTTGGTAAAATCAAATGTTATTAAACAAACGACTGCAACGGTTTTTGTTGGTGTTAACTCTGGTTTCAATCATTTGATACGTCCAATGTTCTACGATGCTTATCATAAAATCGAAAATCTTTCTAACCCAAAAGGCCCAGAAAGAATCTACACGGTTGTCGGAAATATCTGTGAGACAGATACTTTCGCATGGGATAGAAAGCTTCACGAGGTTAGAGAAGGCGATGTTTTAGTGTTTAGAAATGCAGGTGCTTATGGTTTTGAAATGAGTTCAAATTTTAATTCAAGATTAAAACCTGCCGAAGTGATGTTCTTGGACGGAAAAGCAACTTTGATAAGAAAACGTGAAGAATTTGAAGATTTATTAAAAAATCAAATCGAAGTTTTGTAAATTAGAATTATGAAAAAAATAGCTTTAGTTTTTAGTTTGATTTCGGCTTTCTCTTTTGCGCAAACCGATGTTGAAGACCAAGCACCAGAAAGTATGGTAAGCTTGCAAACGGCGCAAAATGTCATGACTTACGACCTGCGTGGTATTTATCAGATTGCTGATAAAACTTGCCCTGCTGATCAAGGTCATACTTTTAATTCTGTAAAATATTCTGAGGGCGAGCAACAATTAAATACGGACCTTAAGAAAAGAATCAATCAATATCTTAACTCCGATGCTTATGCAGCAGACGGACATTTTTATATTGATTTGACCATCAGTAAATCTGGCGATATTAAGCAAATTAATGTTGGTCCAGATGTTCCTAATACACGTTATTTTTATGAAGATCTAAAATCTGCTGTAAAAAAACTAAAAGGAAAATGGATACCTGCAAGTTGTGACGCAACGCCGATAGAATCTAAAGTGCGAGTTAAGCTACTTTTCGATTCTTTAGTTATTGACAACAACGCAAATTAATATAAAAGCTCGGTTAATCCGAGCTTTATTTTTTTAGTTCAACCAAATATTGATAATGATTATCTTCGAAAAGGACTTTCATTTCCCAGCCCAATTCTTCTGCAACTTCTCGCAATTTATCTTGGTCAATATATAACCATTTGAAGAAATCTGTTTTAAGATTTTTGTAAGAGTAAGCGCATTCAACTTCACCATAATAGCGTTCTGGCAAAATATCATGTTCGTACATATAGATCGTATCTGACGAATCAAAAACCAATCTTCCATCTTCGTTAAGAAGTTCTTCCGACTTTTTTAAAAATGTTTTTAAATTTTCAATTGTTCCGCAAAGTCCAATACCATTCATTAAAAGTAAAATCGTATCGAATTTTTCCTCTGAATTAAACTTAAAAAAGTCGGCACAAATTACATCTTTCACGCCACGAGATTCCATAACTTCACAAGCCGCAGGAGAAATTTCTAATGCTGAAACGTCGAGTCCTTTCACTTGCAAAGCCAAAGCGTGAGAACCTGCGCCAGCGCCAACATCCAGAATGCGTCCTTCACAATTTTCTAATGCAACATCCTCCAATTCTGGCATTTCGACCTCATCGCGGAAATACATAGAAATCGGCATTTCTACTTTTGGACCAAATTGATCGTGAACATAAAGTTTTGATTTTAATTTTTTTTCGTAAAAATCTTTGATGGCCAAGCCCGGAAGATCTGTCATAAACTGAATTTGAAAGTGTAAAAATACTCAAATCAACTGAAATTATCTATCGAAAAACAAAGCTTAAAACTCAAAAATGAAATAGCTTTGCAAAGAAATTTAATCTAAATGAAAACAACTCTCATAACTGGCGCAACGTCAGGAATTGGAAAAGCAACCGCTTATCTTTTAGCACAACAAAAGCATCAACTTATCCTTTGTGGACGCAACGAAGCTGCTTTAGAAACGATAAAAAACGAACTTTCTCAACTAACCGAAGTTTGTACTTTAGCATTTGATGTTCGTGATCGCAATCAGGTTGAAACCGCTTTTAAAAACATTCCTGATCATTTTAAAAACATTGATAATCTCATCAACAATGCTGGAAATGCGCACGGTTTGGACTCTTTAGAAAACGGAGATATGGACGATTGGGACGCGATGATGGATGGTAATGTGAAAGGTTTGCTTTATGTTTCTAAACAAGTTATTCCGCAGATGAAAGCTAGAAACTCTGGACATATTGTGAACATCTCCTCAGTTGCTGCAAGACAAACTTACGCAAACGGTGTTGTCTATTGTGCGAGCAAAAAAGCAGTTGATACCATTTCTGAAGGCATGCGAATCGAGTTGACAGAATTCGGAATTAAAGTGACCAATATTCAGCCTGGCGCTGTGGCTACAGATTTCTCTAAAATTCGTTTTAAAGGCGATGAAGAAAGAGCTGCAACGGTCTACGCAGGTTACGAAGCTTTGAAAGCCGAAGATATTGCAGATGCCATTTCGTATTGTATTAATGCTCCTGATCGTGTTTCGATTGCTGAACTTTGCATTTATCCAAAAGCGCAAGCAGAACCCAGAATTATTTATAAAAAGTAATGACTTACAAATATTTAAGCTTATTTATTTTAGTATTTAATTTAAGTCTATTTTCAGCACAGACTTTAGAGCGAACGTTAGAAATCAAAGTCAAAGCTTTGGATAGTTTGATGCAAACGAACAATCCTAATATTCTTAATTTGCTTGCTAAAGATGTTAGTTTTGGACATTCTAATGGTTGGATTCAAAATATTGATGATTTTAAAAAAGATATTATTTCTAAAAAAATCGATTACAAGTCTGTAAAACAAACCGCATTAAAAGAGTTTAAAACTTATAAAAAAACCGCTTCTATTCGCAGAATTGTTCATGTTATAGGAACTTACAAAAGCTATGATTTTACAATGGATTTGTCGGTTTTAGAAATTTGGATTAAAAAAGCTGGCGACTGGAAATTGTGGTCGCGACAAAGTGTGGAAATAAAAAACTAATTTTGACAAAGGATTTACAAGATGACATTCGAACAAGATTTTAAAGACGCACTCGCCAATATTCCGGACAAGGAAAAGGATAAATTGATTTTAAGACTTTTAAAAAAAGATATTATTCTTGCTAAACGTCTTCAATACGAACTTTTGAGCGAAGAATCGGTTGAGGACAAACGCCAACAGCTGCAAGAGATTCTTGACAAAAAAATTGAAAGCGCTATCAAACATTTTAAATCGCCAGGCTACCTGTCGATGGATGTTCGCTATATGAGCGGGATGATTACCGAACATGTCAAAATAACAAAAGACAAATTCGGTGATATTTGGCTTAACCTTTATATGTTGACGAAACTTGTCCCAAATCTGGAAGAGCAACTTGCGTATTTCTCGAGAAGACAAGGCGAAAAATTCTACATTCCAGCTTTGGCAAGAGTTTTTAAAATATTAATGGCAATTGTAAAACTGCATGAAGATGATCAATATGAGTTTAGAGAAAATTTGCAAATTCTCGGGAACAGCATTGGTGACAACGACCACTTTATGATGACCGCGATGCACCACGGTCTAGACGTCAATTGGTTGACACAAAACAACATTCCTGAAGATATTGTTGACATCCATAAAGAGATTAAAAACAATGGCTTTCTAAAGCTAAGTTAAACGATCAATTATTTACAAAAAAAATGAAAATTTTACATATCGAAACTTCTTCTAAAAACTGTTCTGTAGCTATTTCTGATGGTGATAAGTTACTTTGTCTTTGTGAGGAGGTTTCCGAAAATTATAAACAATCCGAAAGTCTCCACACTTTTGTAGAATGGGCTTTGGAAGGCGCCGAGATAGAACTAAAAGACCTCAACGCTGTGTGCCTTGGGAAAGGTCCCGGATCTTACACCGGATTAAGAATTGGCGCAGCTTCTGCAAAGGGATTTTGTTTTGGATTAAATCGTCCTTTGCTATCAATTAATTCTTTAGATAGCATGGTTGAAAAATTTGTTAATCAAGGATTTGACAAAATAATTCCGTTGATTGATGCGCGAAGAATGGAAGTCTACACCGCAACCTATGACGGAAAAACGGGCAACGAGATTTCGACAACTGAAGCTTTGATTTTGGATGAGAATTCATTCCAAGGTTTAAAAGAAGAAAAAGTTTTATTTGTGGGAGATGGCGCGACAAAAGCGCAAGACATTCTTAATCTTCCAAATGCTAGTTTTGATGCTACAATTTATCCATCAGCTCAATATTTAATTAAAAAAGCGCTGGAAAAATTTAATAATAAAGACTTTGAAGATGTAGCTTATTTTGAACCATTTTATCTAAAAGATTTTCATGGTGTCAAAAGAGCCGATCGCATAAAAAAATCCTGAGCCACAACTCAGGATTTTGTTTTTATTTTTTAGAAATTTTATAAAGTTTTCCACTGTCCGTAATGGCGTAAAGCGATCCATCTTTTGCATCCAAAACATCTCGAAAACGTTCGCCATCATCTTCTAACAGACGTTCTTCTCCAACAACTTTATTATCTTTAATGACGATTCTGTCGATATGTTCGCCACTGAGACAAGCGATAAACAGATTGTTTTTCCATTCGTCAATAGAACCGGTGTAGAACGTAATTCCGCTCGGAGAAATCACGGGATCCCAATAATAAACGGGCTGCTCCATACCTTCTTTCTGAGTAATATGTTTTCCGATATTATCGCCGCTATATTCGATACCATAAGTAATCGTTGGCCAGCCGTAATTTTTTGCAGGTTTTATCAAATTAATTTCGTCGCCACCGCGTGGTCCAAACTCGGAGTTCCAAAGTTCTCCTGTCGAAGGATCAATCGCCAAACCTTGTACATTGCGATGTCCATAAGAATAGATTTCGGGTTTTGCATCTTTATTATTGAGGAAAGGATTTCCAGAAGCTGGTTTCCCGTCTTTTGTAATTCTAACAATCTTTCCGAGATAGGTTGTTAAATCTTGTGCCAAAGGTCGCGTAACTTTATCAGAACGTTCGCCTGTGCTCACAAAAAGATTTCCGTCTTTATCAAAAACGATACGACTTCCATAATGCAATTTGCCATCATAAGAAGGCGTTGCTCGAAAAATGACTTGTGGATTTTCTATTTTGGACTCGTCAGCAGAAAGTTTTCCTTTCGCAACTGATGTTAAATTTCCTTTCTCGAAAGGTTCGGAAAAACTCCAAAAAATCATTTTATTGTTTTGAAAATCAGGATCAACTGCAACATCCAAAAGTCCGCCTTGTCCCGATGCATCAACTTTTGGAAAACCTTGAATTTTTTTGTTCGTTTTTCCATCTGCGGCAACTAAATTTACAAAGCCTGACTTTTCGGTTACCAAAAATCGTCCGTCAGGAAGTTGGGCAATTCCCCAAGGTTTTCCTAAAGAAGAATTGAGAACTTCGGTTTTATATTCGGTTTTGGATTTAACGGCAGCAATTCTTGTTTGTCCCGAAAAAGCTGGCTTCAGATCCACAGAGTTTGGTTTCCCAGTTTCGACAGATTTTGTTACATCAAGTTTGTTTTGAGATTTGGAGTCGCAAGAACATAAAAAACTTAAGGCAACAACTGCAAATATTTTATAATTGATTTTCATAATTTTAAATTTAAAAATTAACATTCAAAAAGCGTGATTCGTAAAGTTAGTTATTTTTTATTTTTTTGATTTAAACTTAAAAACAGTCTGAATTTCATTTAATAATAAAAACAAAAAAGCCCCGAAAAATCGAGGCTTATTGAGTTTAAAAATAAAACTAAATTTTAATTTTTAATTACTTTAAGTGTTTGTGATTGTCCATCAGCAAGCTCAACTTTAAGAAGATAAGTTCCTGGCGCTAATTGTGACATATTAAGTTTCGCATCTTTAATCTGAGATTTTGAAGAAACGATTTGTCCCGCAACATTATAAACAACAACTTGTTTGATTTCTTTTTTAGTATTGAAATTAACAACATCTTTAACTGGGTTTGGATAGAATGTTAATCTTTCAGTTTTAACATCAGACGTTGCTAATATCGAACATTCGATACCGTAAATTAACTCTTGCGGAATTGTAATCCACATACCTGGTGCAGGGCTAATTGCCATACCAGCACCAATGTTACTTGGTCCTGTAATTTGCCATCCTCCAGTATTAGAATCTACAGACATCCAATAAGTTTTGTTAGCATCGAGAGCCATCGGTGTATCAAAACCTAAAACAAAATTATAAACGTCATGACCTTCAGCATTTCCAACTAATGTTTTCCCTTTAATGCTTGCTGTTAAAGATTTCAGCTCAGATCCAGGCACATTGTTACCTGCGTTGTCATATAACTTAACCGTGAAAGTTGGTGTCGCTGTAGCATCCGTTTCATAAACATTAATATTAACTCCGTAAGCTGTAAAACCTTGCGCACCAACTGGAATATCAAATGCAGACTTTGTAGGTCCAAAATTAGCAGAACCTCCAAAATTAGATGCAGTTACTTTTTGCTCAGCGCAAGAAAGAGAAGTTGGTAACTTAACCATAAACGGAACATATTCATGTTGGGCATTATAGGCATTACCAATAATCAATTTACCATCATCTGAAATCCCTGTAGGGAAAAGAAGATTCATTCCTTTTCTGTCTAGACCTAGATTGTCAACATATGTATTCAGCGGAACGCGTCCTGATGCTTCTGTCCAGATAAAACCTTCGTTAGGTAGACCAACGTTTATTGTAGCTTGTTGATTACCAACAATAACACTACCATCGTGATTAATCGCATTAGCAAATCCGTTATATCCATCTTGTGCATTCGGATGAGGGATAACCACAAGACCTGTTTCTTCGCTCCACTTCCAAGCATTGTTATTATAAGCTCCACCGATTATCCATTTGCCATTTGCAGAGATATCTAATGCTTCCCAAACTTTAGCTCCTTGTTGGTCAGTTATATAATGTTGTTGTCCATTTTTCCAATATACAGCATCCCAACTTCCGAACTCGCTTTCTTGCCATCCAACAACAGTCGATCCATCTGCACTTATACCATTGGCTCTTGTATTACGTTCTGCAATAGAACTTCCCAAATTAACCAAACCTGTAGCTGCAGTCCACTTGAAGGCGTTCATATTCATATTATTAATCCATCCGCCACCAACAATCGCAGTACCATCCGTCGAAATGGCATAAGGTGCAGTCGTATTGCCATCAACAGCAGCGCCCATTGCACCAATAAAATTATATTGCTTTGTAACGGGATTATAAGTTGCTGCTTCTACTTGATTAGTCTGCGGGTTAGTTGCTGCTAAAGCATATACAGATCCATTGGCTGACAAGGAAGGATTACCTGAAAGAAGACTGTTATTCGATAAAGAATCTATCATTTTTAAACCTTGTTGCTCTGTCCATGTGTAATTGGCTTTATTCGTTTTTAAAAGAACTAAACCATCATTATTAACTTTTGATGCGTAAGTGACTGGTCCTGTGTCTCCTTTAGGGATTTCAAAAACTTGGGCATTCACAATGCCACCTAATAATGCAAAACTCAAAACTGAAAGTTTTACATTTCGTAAATAAAGGTATTTCATAAAAATTTTTTGTTAGCATCAAAGGTAATATTTTTAAGAATTTAGCATCAAAAAAATTAATATTTTAACATACTATGACAAAATAATATTATATATAATCAAATACTAAGCTTCTAGTTATTATTTAACTAAAAATAATCAATCGATATTGCCAACTATTATTAACACTCAACTGTATTTACCAGAATATTGTTTTGAAAAATCAGTGTGAAATTAATCGCTATTAAAACCAAAAATAACTTAGCTAAAATAATTATTAAAAGAAAAATTGCTTTTCGTAATTTTGATGTATGAATTTTAAACTTCAATCTGAATATCAACCGACTGGTGATCAACCACAAGCCATCGAAAAACTGGTAGAAGGTCTCCAAATTGGTGAAAAATATCAAACGCTACTCGGCGTAACGGGTTCTGGTAAAACCTTTACGATCGCAAATGTTGTCAACCAAATCCAACGTCCAACAATTGTCTTGGCGCATAATAAGACTTTGGCGGCGCAACTTTTTATGGAGTTTAAAGAGTTTTTTCCAGATAATGCGGTAGAATATTTTGTAAGTTACTACGACTATTATCAGCCAGAAGCCTATATTGCAACGACCGGAACTTACATCGAAAAAGATCTCAGCATTAACGAAGAAGTTGAAAAGCTTCGTCTTTCGGCAACCGCATCTCTACTTTCAGGACGTCGCGATGTATTGATTGTCGCTTCTGTATCGTGTATTTATGGTATCGGAAACCCAACCGAATTTCATAAATCTTTGATTACAATTGAGAAAAATGAAAAAATATCGAGAACCAAACTTCTTCACTCTCTAGTTAACGCATTATATTCTAGAGCATTAAATGATTTTCAGCGAGGAACTTTCCGAGTAAAAGGTGATGTTGTAGACATTTTTCCAGCTTATGCGGATAATGCTGTTAGAATTCAATTCTTCGGTGACGAAATTGAAAAAATCCAAAGTTTCGATCCCGTTAGTGGCAATGTAGAAGCTAGTTTTGATCAAATTAATATCTATCCTGCCAACTTGTTTGTTGTTTCTCCGGATACCATGCAAGGCGCTATTCGCGAGATTCAGGATGATATGGTTAAGCAAGTCGATTTTTTTAATTCTGTTGAAAAACCTTTGGAAGCAAAACGTCTACAAGAGCGTACAGAATTAGATTTAGAAATGATAAAAGAACTTGGTTACTGCTCTGGTATCGAAAACTATTCTCGTTATATGGATGGCAGATTGCCTGGATCTCGACCATTCTGCCTTTTGGACTATTTCCCGAAAGATTTTTTGATGGTTATTGATGAAAGTCATGTAACCATTCCGCAAGTTCATGCGATGTATGGCGGCGACCGAAGTCGTAAAGAGTCGTTGGTTGAGTATGGTTTCCGTTTGCCTGCAGCGATGGACAATCGTCCGTTGAAGTTTCCTGAATTCGAACAAATGCAAAATCAGGTTATCTATGTATCAGCAACGCCGGCAGATTACGAATTAGAGAAAACTGGTGGCGAATATATCGAGCAAATTATCCGTCCGACTGGACTTTTAGACCCAATTATTGAAGTAAGACCAAGCCTCAATCAAATTGATGATTTAATTGAAGAAATACAAAAAAGATCAGAAGTTGATGAACGAACTTTGGTAACAACTTTAACCAAAAAAATGGCGGAAGAACTTACCAAATATTTCACAAAATTCGGAATAAGAACACGTTACATTCACTCTGATGTAGAAACACTTGAACGTATCCAGATTATGCAAGATTTACGTTTAGGACTTTTCGACGTGTTGATTGGTGTTAATCTTTTAAGAGAAGGTTTGGATTTGCCAGAAGTATCGTTGGTTGCGATTTTGGATGCAGATAAAGAAGGTATGTTAAGAAGTCGCCGATCGATGACACAAACTGTTGGTCGTGCAGCAAGAAATGTAAATGGTAAAGCGATTATGTATGCTGATAAAATGACAAAATCCATGCAAGCTACTATTGATGAAACCTTGTATCGACGCGAAAAACAAATCCGTTACAACGAAATTAATGGTCTTGTCCCAACTGCTTTGAATAAAAAAATTAGTGAAAATCTTGTGGGAAGAAGCAAAGATTTCCCTGATGAAAAATACACTCAAAAATCTATATTACAAGAAGTTGCAGAAGTTAAAGCAACCTATGCGAATGAAGATATTCAGAAATTAATTGAGCAAAAACAAAAAGAAATGGAAGAAGCTGCCAAGAAATTAGACTTTATTGCTGCAGCCAAATTGCGTGACGAAATCGCAGCTTTGAAGGCTTGATAAATTTTGAAACAATCAAGCATTTTCTATCATAATTAATTCAATTTTTTTCAGTAAACTAAAATTTATGAAGTTAGAAAGCATCTTTTTCTTAGCCGTTTTTAGTCTAGGAAGTTTATCTTGTCAAAAAGAGGAAAATAAGATTCAAAATAAAATTGAACAATCTGATTCTATTCCTAGTGTTAAGGATGTCAAAATTGGAACGATTACGGTTCCAGATGACAAAATCGGAATATGTTGTATTACCGAATATTATCGGAAAGGAAAAGATCATAAAGATTTAATTTTTATGCAAACTGGTGCGCCTGATGAAAAAGGTTGGCTTAATTTTTTAAACATTGATGGAAAGCAGATTGAATTTTATACAAAAGAATCTAGCTCCGGAGAAAATGATGACGAAAATAAATTCACTATTAAATTAGAAAACGACAATTACCAAGTAACAATTGATGCCATTATAGGAGAAGTAAGTGTTGAAAGTGATAGCGCACAAGCCCACGGAATAATAAAAGTTACCAATAAAAAAACAAAAGCAACAGGCTCAATAGAATTTGAAGGTGGAACCAGTTGTTAAGTTTTCAAAAACTTAAAATTAAAAAGGGAATTTCATTGGTGAAATTCCTTTTCTATTTAAACAAAAAAGACTCACATTTCTGTAAGTCTTTTAGCTCCTCCTGCTGGGCTCGAGCCAGCGATGCTTTGATTAATCCCGAAGTTTCGGGACTCTAACCAACTGACTAAGCCTCCCCAGTGGACTAAAATCTGAATTGAAAATTTTTCCAACTAACTTTAATGTACAAAAAAAACACCTACTAATTAAAGTAAGTGTTTTAGTAAAGAAGCTCCTCCTGCTGGGCTCGAACCAGCGACCCTCTGATTAACAGTCAGATGCTCTAACCAACTGAGCTAAGGAGGAATGTTCTTCGTTTGAAGTGGTGCAAATATAAAAATTAATTTGTTTCAAATCAAGCCAATCATGCTTTAATACAGAAAAAAATTCAAAAATTTCTTATCTGTTTGATTCTGAATTAAAAAAATTTAGATAAGTCTGTTTGATTTTGATTCCAACAGGAATTTTAAAACAAAAAAGACTCACATTTCTGTAAGTCTTTTAGCTCCCCATACTTTCAAATTATCGAACCAATTAATAGAAGATACAAAGAAAATCTACGAATTAAAGGGCTTTATAGCAGTTTCAAGTTTGAGCCAAATTCTGACGGCTTCGTAGAAGAACTTAGTATGCTCCTAAGATTAGTATCCAATAATAGACTTGAACCATAGAAATCAAGACTTACCAAAAAAGGTAAGAAAGTAGAGAATGTGTAACAAAAATTTATTGTTATGGATAACGAAAAAAGTTTACAAAACTTAACATTTGCAGAGCCTTTTGATAACATACGTCATTTGCTACAAACCAACTACGTAACACACGAGGATTTATCAAAATTAAATCAACGAGAAAAGCAGTTATTGGTTTTTGAGGTTAGCCAAAGATTAGATGAATTGGCTCGTGTTGATAGACAACAGTACATTAATGAAGCAAAAAAGTATGAGAATGTGCTTGAAGAGAAAAGCAGAAACAGAAATTGGGATGCCAATCACATCCGAATTAAAAACTATGTTGAAGAACATTTAAAATCATACGATCGCTTGCCATCTATTACTGAAATGGCTTCCGAAATTGGACTTTCTCGGCAAACAATTTCAAAACATTTAGCAGAGTTTGAAATGGGGGATTATATGAAAGAAGAAATGCAAATGTTTAATTTAATGTTTAGTGATTTAATGGCTACTCTCTACAATACTGCCAAAGATGGAGATGTAAGTGCTATTAAACTTTATGCAGAGATTTTGGAAAAGAGAAATGTGGGTAGTAATACAGTCAATATCAAAAACCAACAAATCAATGTAATGCTGAAAGAACTTTTTGCAAAAAATTTGAGTAATTCCTAACTGAAAACTTGCCTTAAAAAGCTGTTAATCATAGATTTACACAACGATATTAAAATTAAAATAATGATTAACAGAAAGTTATATACACTTGGATATGGGAATTTGTCCTTGAAGAATTTCATTGAAAATTTACAGAAAAATGAAATCCAAGTATTAATTGACATCAGAACAAATCCAAAATCAAGATGGATGCCGGAATACAATCGAGCAAGCTTATCAGCGTCATTGCAAGAAACAGGAATTAAATATGGCTTTCAGGGAGACTCATTAGGGGGGAAACCAAAGGATACGAATCTTTACACAAATGGTAAGTTGGATTATTTAAAAATCCGAAAAACTTTAAAATATCAGCAAGGTTTGGAATACCTCGAGAAAGGGATAGAGTTAGGACTTAGAATTGCCATTCTTTGTGCAGAGCAGGATTTTAGGGTGTGTCATCGTTATACTCTCATAGGAGAAGACTTGCACCAAAGAGGTTATGAAATTGTGCATCTTGACCCAAAAGGTGAACCTCAACCCCATCAAACAGAGCTTTTTTAAAGCTTTTTTTATTTTTCATAAAATTTAAGTCTTTTAAACATTCCTCTAAAAAAATTAAATTTCAAAGCCGATGCAAAAATTCGTGGCATATTACAGAGTCAGCACACAAAAACAGGGAAATTCGGGTCTTGGATTAGAAGCACAGCGAACCGATGTAAGTAAATTCATAACGAAAGGCGGAGAACTGATTGCGGAGTTTCAGGATGTAGAGAGTGGAAAGAAAAACGACCGTCCAAACCTCATCAAAGCAATTGAGGAATGCAAAAAACAGGGAGCGACTCTACTCATTGCCAAACTCGACCGATTGAGCCGGAATGCTTCATTTATTTTTACGCTTAAAGATGCCAAAGTGGATTTTGTTTGTTGCGATATGCCCAACGCAAATACGATTACAATCGGAATTATGGCAGTTCTTGCACAGGACGAGAGAGAACGTATCAGCCACCGAACGAAATCGGCATTAGCAGAATTGAAAGCGAAAGGAATAAAATTGGGTACTCCCGAAAATATGACCATCGAAGCGAGAGCGAAAGGATTGGAAGCACGAAAACAAAATGCACTCCAAAACGAGAACAACCGAAAAGCAACGGCTCTTATAATTTCGATGAAAGAAATTGGAAGAAGTTTTGCCCAAATTACAAGAGAGTTAAACGACTTAGGATTTAAAACAAGGACAGGAAAGGTATTTCAACAAAATCAGGTTCAAATTCTTTACAACAGGTATCAACACAACAATTCTATCTAATCCTCAATAATCATTTAACGGCTCAATTTTCAATATTTAACCACTTTTTGGTCTTTCTTATACAATATCTTATCGGAGATATTTCAGTCAAATTTTGAAGTTAAAACAACGAGATTATTTTTATCAATTAATTGGAAACTATTATATTTACACGGAAATTTTTAAAATATTGAAAATAAAAAATTAAGACAATTTTATAACATATAATCAGCGTTAGCTATTATTTGAGTATCTCAAAATCGCCAATTTAGAAACACTCTACAAATAATAAGTGAACGCTCACGTTAAGGCGTGGGCTATTCTTATTTGGAGTGTGGGCGTTTGGCGATGCCTGAGAACTGATAAGCTCTTAGTCCCACGCTGTTTTTATTAAACAAAACCAAAGTTTAATTATGCTTTTTGGGACGAAAGCAAAAAATCGTTTCAAATTATGTATAAGAATTTTAAATTTTTGCTTGGTATAGCATTAGGACTATTCTCCATTATCTCCCTGCTTTCTAGTTCTTTCGTGAGTTTTGTTTTAATTCTCAGTTCCGCTTTATTGGTTTTTCCTCCTACTTGGGAGATGATAAAACCAAAAGCAGGATTTCTGAAAAATCGGATTTTGAGAATTTTGTTAGCAGGACTTATGTATGTGGTTGGTGCTACCAATTTTGTATCCAATAAAATTGATAAAAATAAATCGGAAAAAGCTACAATAGCGGAAAGCAGTAACCAAAATGCTCCGCAAACCTCAACCGAAACTGCTGCAAGTGGAGGAACTGTAAAATATGATGAGAATGGTAATAAAGCTTCGTCTGCAAATTTCGAAAGTACCTCATCTTACAAAGGATTGAAGAGTGTTAATCCTGCCGATATTTATCTGAATTTTCAGGACAAAGGATTTACCATTGATAAGCAAATTTCTACGGACGGCTCGTTTTTCTATTGTACGAAAGAATATGGTGGAATTAAGTATGATGTTACCATTTATGCGGAAGATAATGTGAACGAGGTTACTGAGATAAAACTCAACGCCTACCGAAATCAGGCAAATCTCAACTCGGTTGAGGATATGAAACCGTTTTTGAAATACGCCGTTTCAATCCCGTATGACGGAGCAGACGTGGAGAAAGTTCAGAATTACATTGACAAAAATTACAATAAAAACAAAGCAAGTATTACAGTCTCAGGAGTGAAGTTCACTATTTACTGTCCGTCTAAATTTGTGAGGTTGGTAACAGTGGAGAATGAGTAATCTATAATTTTACAATTACGGCAGAAAATATAAAAAAAACTAGCACATTCATTTGTATCAAATTAAAAATGAAAAACTTACGAATATTGATATGTCATTTGTAGAAAAAATATAAATTTGCAATAGTATTCTCGCTTTAAGAAATCGCCAATTTCAAATTAACTACAATAACAGGAATACGGAAAAATTCTCACACGAGATAATGTGAGGATTTTCCGTATTGTTATTAGGCGTTTGGCGATGCCTTTAAAGCATACGGTTAAGTCCTCATAACAAATAGAAAATTAAAACTTAAATTTTTGAATTTCATGAGCGACAATGACAAAAACAGTCTATTAGACACACTTAAACCCTATCCATTTCAGTTTGAGGAATTGCCTGTTGATTTAATAGAAACCGACTCAAAACAACCGAGAAAGGTTTTTGAACTTAGAGGAGGCGGAGACCTAAGTCGTCTTCTAAAATCCATTCAGCATTATGGAATTGAAGACCCGATAAAAGTGAGTAAAATTGAAGATGGACGTTATATCATTATGGACGGGCACAGAAGATATAGTTGTGCTAGAGAACTAAAATTTGAAAAAGTGCCGTGCCGTATATATCCAAAAATGAATGATGGAGAATTTGAGGCTCGCAGATACGAAATGCAAAACAACCGTAAAGATTGGCGACCTATTGAAAGAGCAAATTCATTGCATAAAATAAGGTCTGAATACAAAAATGCCAATGAAAAGGAGATTGCTGATTTAGTAGGAATTACACAGGCTAACCTATTTCACTACACGGAATTGAGAGATACACGGCTTGAATACATATCTCTAATGGAAAGGCATAAACTAAAAGAATATCAGCAGGTCGGATTTACACGGCTGATACCTAAATTACGGAGGGTAAAACAATATCAGGTGGATGACATTATACAAATTCTGTTTCAAAAAATTAATGACAACCTGCTATATAGGGTGTCAGACTTCACAACTCTTTCCAAAGTTTTTTCGACAGCATCGCTGAATGAGGAAGAAATTTTCAAATTCCTTTCAGACCCTCAGATTTCAACAGTAGAATTATCTGAAATGACACAGTTGTCGGGGATTTCAACCCAAATCAGAACCCTCATAAAGGATTTAGGAACAAAGAAAAATTTGGGTATTAATTTGACCGAAAAAGAACAAGTCGTATTTGAAGACTTGTATAAATTAATGCAAACATTTATGTAGCAGATGTTTGGTACTTTTGAAAAAACACCTAAAAAAGCAATAGCATATTATCGGCATTCTGCCGAAGATAAGCAGGAGAACTCTGTGGCTATCCAACGACAACACACAGAAAAATTTGCACGTGAAAATGATATTGAGATTATCCACGAGGAGACAGACGAGGGAAAGAGCGGACTTCTTGCCACTCGTCCCGGATTTGAAAATCTGTTTGCAAATTGGGTAGAAAATCCCGAAGCCCCACAATTCGATTATGTGTTGGTTTATGATGTTTCACGTTGGGGGCGTTTCCAAAATCAAGACGAGGCGGCACACTATACTTATCGTTGCAGTATGCAAGGTAAGGAAGTTGTCTATGTTTCGAGGGGATTTTCTGACAAAACCAACCCTCTCTATTCAAGTTTGGAGACTTCACTTCACAGATATATGGCAGGAGAATATAGTCGTCAATTAAGTGCTAAGGTATTCTACGGCTGTGTAAAAGTTTCCGAGCAGGGATATTCTGCAGGTGGAACGGCAGTCTATGGAATGGCAAGACAATTATTGGATGTGAATAAAAATCCCATTCGTATTCTCAATTTAGGAGAACACAAGCAAATTGCGAACGAAAGAGTTACTTTTACACCGAAAAATGACGAAACGACAGAAACAGTAAGAGAAATTTTTCATTTGTTCGTAAACAAAAAATATTTAATTCCTGATATTGTCTCTTATCTCAACCGTAAGGAAATACTGTCTGCTAGCGGGAAGCGTTGGGGCTGGTCGAAAATTATAAAAATTCTGACAGATGAAACCTATATCGGAACTCGGATTTATAACAAAACCTGGGGACGATTAAAAGAAAAATCTCACGCAAACCCTCGTTCAGAATGGGTAATTGTACCTAATGCGTTCGAGGGAATTATTGATGAGGATTTATTTAAAAATGCACAAGAACGTTTGTATTGGATTTTACCGAGTAACTGGAGAAAAGGAATAAGAGCAAAAAATCGAGCAAGAAAATTTTTTCTCAACAATATACGTCAATGGTTGTTAAGCAAGGGAATGACACCTTTTGAGGCGGAAAAAATCATTATAGAACTCCCCATTATTTTTGCGGTTAAACTCGAAAATAAACACCTCATTCAATGGTGCTTTCTAATATCCGAAAAAACACGGAATTTTGATGAAGTTTTGTCGATAAGCGTTACTACTGACCATAAACAAATAATTGATGAATTTTTTCTGATTCCGACAGAAAGTTTTGCCGTTACCGATTATCTGATTTTGAATAAAAATAGTTCTACATACTATAATTGTAAAATTGATAAAGACAAGATTGAGGAAATAATGAATCATCTTGTTAGCCAAATTAAAAAATAATTACTTACATCGGTGTAATTTTCATATCTTTACAAAAAAATTACATCAACGTAAGTTTATGGAAAAAGAAAAATTTTTACCGCTCGAAACCTTAGGAGGAATATATCAGATAGCCAAGGAAAAAGAGTTCTACTCCGCTTTCAGTCAGTATATCCACTCGAAAGAGAATGACTATTTGTGGGCATATTTTAACGATAAGAAATATAGAATATCGGATAATCTCATATCCTATCGCATTGCGAACCATTGGGAGAAAGAAAGTATTTTGGATGTTAAGCAAAGCGACGGAGGATGGAGAAAATATAGCCTTATGGATGTTATTTGGCTTATTATAATTAAAGAACTTCGTCATTTCGGATTAGGGCTCGAAGAAATAAGAAAAGTAAAAAAAACACTTACTGCGAGTTATGAGCAATGCGAATACGGCGAACTCGAATTTTACACAGCGTTGGCTTATATAAACAAAACACCTGTTTCAATACTTGTTTTTTCGGATTTTAGAGCAGAAGTAGCAACAGTTTATGAAGTAATTGGAAGTTCGGATACATACGGAATTTTAAATCATATCAAAATCGACCTCAACCAAATTTTACAAAATATTTTCCCTGAGAAAAATTTTAAGCCCATATATCAAAATTTTATTGAAATCTCTGATGAACAAAAAATGATATGGGAGAAAATTAAAGAAAAAGAAGTGGAGGAAATTACGGTTTCAGTAAAAAATGGTGTCCCTGTAAGTATGATTTATACTGTGAGCGAGCCTACGAATAGTAACGTAGGGCAACTCAAAAACAAAAATGCTTTCCAAAGTATTACACATACTCAGCATAAAGGAAAAACCATCGCAGTTAAACGTACAGTATCAAAAAAATTTAAAAGTGATGAAGAATAATATCATACATTCACAGTCCACACCGAAAGCCCTATCAGTAGCACTGAACGGCTTCACTACGATAATAAGCTATGCTTTCCATCGAAAAGTGCCGTCAGAAAATCAACCAAGGAAGTCTGAAATTTGGAGAACAAGAAACTCAGTTATTAAGAATGCTATGTTATAAACTTGCCCAAATAGAATATGAAAACTTCAAAAAACTACAAGGAAAGAAACGTAGTCATCTACACAAGGGTATCGACAGATGAACAAAAAGAGAATGGGTTCAGTCTGCAAGACCAATACGCAAAGCTTGTTAAGCATTGTGAAAGAGGTAATTTTAATATTCTTGCACATTATCAGGATGACCATTCTGCCAAAAATTTTAATCGTCCAAGTTTCAATGCTTTCTTGGAAGACGTAAAGTCTAAGAAAATAAAGCCCGACATGTTTCTTTGTGTCCGTCCTGACAGATTTTCGAGAAATCTTGAAAATACTTTGTCAATGCTAACCAAGTTCAGAAAATTTGGAATTGAATTTAGAACACTTGAAAATCATACAGATTTGGATAGCCCCGAAAGTTTACTACCATTCATAGTGAATAATTTATTACCTCAAATAGATAATGAAAGAAAAGGTCTAAATACGAAGCAATGTATGCGTCAGGCAATGAGGGAGGGAAGAACAATGGGACGACCTCCTGTCGGCTATATGAATGACAAAATAAATAAAACCATTGTTCTGCATCCGACCAATGCTCCACTAATAAAAAAAGGTTTTGAACTGTTGTCAGGCGGAGTGTATTCCATAGAAGAGGTTAGGCAAATGTTGATTAAAGACGGTTTAAGAAACTGCTGTAAACAAAACTTCTTATATACTGTCAAAAATCCGTATTACTACGGACTTATTAAAATTCCTGCTTGGAAAGATGAGCCGGAAATGGAGGTAATCGGCTTACACGAGCCATTGATTAGTAGAGAAGTATTCGATGAAGTTCAGGATATAATTTCGGGTAGAAAGAAAAATACGCCAAGCAAACTAACACGAAAAGACGAACTTCCTCTGAGGGGGCATTTGAGTTGTCAAAGATGTGGTGGAAAATTAACAGGTAGTCGCTCTACAAGTAGGAATGGTTCAAGAATTTTTTACTACCATTGTCAGAAAGGTTGTAAGGAACGTTTCAGAGCCGATGCTTCTAATGAGTCATTTGAGGAATTTCTCGGTTCTTTTGTGATTTCTGAGCAGGTTCTTGGTTTATATATTGAGATTCTCAAAGATGTTTTCGGACAAGGAGAAGTCGAAAGAAATCGACAACTCAAAATTATTGACGATAACATTGAAAAAGTAAAAAGTCGGCTGTATAATTTAGAGAACAACTTTTTGGATGAAAAAATTGATGTTCAGGATTATCAGGGAATGAAGAGGAGATTACAGAGTGAAATTGAAGAATTGGGAGACAGAAAGGAGGAATTTACTATCGAAAAAACTGATTTGGAAAAATATTTTGAATATGGCTCTGCGTTCTTGTATGATATGAAAAAGTATTATCGGGAAGCACCGTTAGAAATTAAACAAAAAATTGTTGGTTCGATATTTCCTGAAAATTTAGTTTTCTCCGAAAATAAATATCGAACCACCCAAATTAATAAGTTACTTAAAATTTTAACCTTAAATATCAACGGATTAGGAGAAATAAAAAAAGGACAAGAAGATAAAAATATCAACTTGTCCAATATGGCTCCTCCTGCTGGGCTCGAACCAGCGACCCTCTGATTAACAGTCAGATGCTCTAACCAACTGAGCTAAGGAGGAATGTCCTTCGTTTAAAGTGGTGCAAATATATATAGATTTTATATTCGCACCAAATTTATTTTGAACTTTTTTTGAAAATATTTTTTAGAACTTCCCTGTTATCCACTTAACAATGTCATTTCCAAAGATTAACACCATTAGTCCAAGTAAGAAAATAACACCAATCATTTGTGCATTTTCTAAGACTTTTTGCGGAACAGGTTTGCCTGTAATCATTTCCCACAATGTGAAAACAACATGACCACCATCTAAGCCCGGAATCGGGATTAAGTTAAGGAAGGCTAACCAAACAGAAAACATAGCTGTAAAGCTCCAGAAAAACTCCCAATTAATAGTCTCTGGCATTTGTTTGATGATACCAATTGGTCCAGATACTTTTTTGTAACCTTCTGTTTTGCTGTTAAAGATAATTTTGAACTGCTTAACCTGCATTACCAATACATCGATAGTTCTTTCGAAACCTCTTGGGATAGACTCTAGGAAAGTGTAGTTTTTAACAACTTGTGTTTTGTCAAGTTCTTTTTGCGCTAAAGCCCCATTAATACCAAAACCTAATTTACCATCTTTACCAAGTGTCGTTTGTAAAGTTTCAACTTGATTATTTCGATCAACTTTTACTGAAATTGGTTTTCCAGCATTTTGTAATAAAGCTGTAGTCACTTGATCGTAATATTGTGTTGGTTGATTATTAATCTCAATAATTTTGTCACCCTTTTTCAGTCCCATTGCCGCTGCAGGAAGATTAGGTGCAATACTATCTACAACTGCTGGAAAACGGTTACTGAAATACAATTTTGCTTCATTCGCTTTCAGGACTTCTGCAACACCATCCTCATTAACAGGGAAAGTCACCTCCTTACCATCACGCAATACAGTTACATTATTTGCAAAAAGCATATTCATAATAGAAGTTTGCATGCGCTCTGCAGGCTTACCATCTATTTTTAAAATTTTATCTCCCGTTTTAAGACCCATTTTTGCGCCTTCTGAAGTGACTGCGATTCCAGCTTCAAACTTTGCATTGTCGTAATATTTTTCACCTTTAAAATAAGAAAGACAAGAATAGATTAACCAAGCCAAAAAGAAGTTAACCGTAACACCTCCTAACATAATGATAAGGCGTTGCCAAGCTGGCTTGCTACGGAATTCCCAAGGTTCTGCAGGTTTCTTAAGTTGATCGGTATCCATACTTTCGTCAACCATACCTGCGATTTTTACATAACCACCAAATGGAAGCCAACCGATACCATATTCGGTTTCGCCGATTTTCTTTTTAGCAATTGAAAACCAAGGATCAAAGAATAGATAGAACTTCTCTACTTTAGTTTTAAAAAGTTTTGCTGGGATAAAGTGTCCAAGCTCATGTAGAATAACAAGGATAGAAATACTCAGTATAAATTGAAATAACTGTTCTGGTGCCATTTATTTTGTTTAAAATTAAATTACGCAAAGGTAAGCAATTGGAGTTACATTTCTTTACAAGAAAAAGACCCTATCCGTAGATAAGGTCTTTTTTAACTATTTTTATAAATAATTTCTTATTTCAAAACATATTTGAATCCTAAAGTAAAGCGTCCAGCTTCGAAGTTAGAATCGTTAGAAAGATTCCACCAAGGCTTCCAGTCAAAGCTCATTGCTAATGGAGCAGATGGGATTTTGTATTCTAAACCTAATTGTGGTCTAATAGCAAATGAAGTATCGCTATATCCTCCAGCTTTCCAAAATGTAAGTTGTGGACCAACACCGATGTACCATCCAAGGCCACCAGCACCGTTGAATTTTTGATTGTAGGTATAATCTGCACCTAATACAGTTGTGTTATCTCCAAACAACACTTGTACGTTACCTGCATTTCTTCCATCGAAAGAGTGCTTATATTGAGGACCAAATAATGTTGGACCATCTCCT
Source organism: Soonwooa buanensis (assembly GCF_900167905.1). Classification (GTDB taxonomy): domain Bacteria; phylum Bacteroidota; class Bacteroidia; order Flavobacteriales; family Weeksellaceae; genus Soonwooa; species Soonwooa buanensis. Next base: position 44,450 of record NZ_FUYZ01000008.1, read on the forward strand.
AAATCTACTGCAAGACCTAATGCGTCTCTATAAGACTGCGCATTTGCAAATTGACTCCCTAGTGCTACTGCACCTAATAAAGTGATTGATTTAACTAAGTTTTTCATTATTGTAAATTTTAATAGTTTGTGTAATATTTCTTATTCTGATTTTTTATAAATTAACTACGACTCCCAAGCCGCCACGGTTTCCTAATTCTACAAAACCTCCAATTTTCTCTGTGAAGAAGTATCTAACACCGACATGTGCCCCAAAATCAAAAGTATCGCCCAAAACACCTAGAGTTACACCTGGATAAATGTCCAAATTGTTATCTAAATTGAGTAAATCATGCAAGTGATAATTAAAGCGTCCATGTATTGAAAAGTCAGATTTAGAATCGTTTTTTCCAAAATAGAGACCTAATCCTGCACCTACAGAAATGGCATCTGCGATACCATAATCATAACTACCTTTAAGACCTAGACCTTCACTTCCATAAAAATTAAGACCTGCTTGTACCTTTTGATCGCCTTTTCCGTTCCAAGCTTGAGCCGAAGCTGTTGTCATCATAAAGCAACCTAAAGCTGCTAGCATCAATTTCTTCATATTGTTTCTTCTATTTAAGTCCTAATCAAAAATAAGACCAAGAATTTATGGAGCGCATAATTTTTTAATAAAAAATAACAAAACATCGTGTTAAAATCCTCATAATTAAGTGTTTTAGATTCTTAAATATTAGTTTATTTTAAATTGTTCTAATGTTAATTGGATTAGATCTTTGCAATATTTTTAAGCTTTTTACATTGTTGTTATGGATTTTTGAAAAATATCGCTACTAAAAATGCCATGTTTTTTGACTAATTTTGCCAAACTTAAGATTATATCTAATGAAACAATATTCCTCAATACGAAGCGTACAGATTTTAGCACATGTTCTACAACAATATGGCATCGATAAAATTGTTGTATCACCAGGTTCTAGAAACGCGCCTTTGGCAATTCATTTTTCCGAACTGGACGAGATGCAATGTTATAGTATTGTGGATGAGCGCTCAGCAGCTTTTGTCGGAATGGGGATGGCTAAAGCTCTTAAAAAACCTGTTGCATTAACTTGTACCAGTGGATCGGCAGCGACTAATTATTACCCTGCGATTGTTGAGGCTTTTTATCAAAACATTCCGTTGTTGATTTTAACAGCAGATCGACCTGCAGATTATGTTGATATTTTTGATGGACAAACGATTCGCCAGAATCATCTTTATCAGCAACATTCCTATGGAGATTTTCAGTTAAAAGAAGACAAAGAGGAAGGTTCTTATGATTATAATCTTGATACTGTGAAAAAAGCAGTCGAATTATGTTTTGAAAAAAGTGGTCCTGTACACATCAATGTTCCTCTGAGTGAGCCACTTTATAATCTAGTGAACGAACTTCCTGTTTTACCAAGTGTTGAGTCAACTATTCAAAAAAAGAAATTTGATTTTGCACCAAACTTGACTGCAGAATGGAATACTTCAAAACGAATTTTGATTTTAGTTGGTAGTCAAGCTCCAAACCCAGAATTGCAAATGCAATTATCGCAATTGGTTAAAAATCACAGTGTTGTAATTTTAACAGAAGTAACATCTAACTTAAACAACGAAAAATTCTTCTCACATATTGATCGATATATTTTTAATTTTAATGAAGAAGATTTCAAAACATATGCACCAGATTTGCTGATTACAGTGGGTCAAAATGTTGTTTCTAAGAAGGTTAAGAAATTTTTACGCGAAGCAAAACCAAAACATCATTGGCATATTGATGAGAACTGGCAACCAGATACTTACTTTGTTTTAGACCGAAATATTGAAGCAAAGCCAGAAGTGTTTTTCTCTAAATTGTTGAATAACATCAATCTAGAACCATCATCATATTACAATCTGTGGGATGTTTTGAGAGATAAAGCCGATGCGCGTCACGATGCTACACTTCCAAAAATTGGCTATTCAGATTTCTATTTGTTTAACATGCTTTCGGACGTTATTCCTGCTAATTATAAAGTTCATTTCTCAAACAGTTCGGCGATTCGTTATGCTCAACTTTTTGATTTTAATAAATTTGATTGTTACTGTAATCGTGGGACAAGTGGCATCGATGGTTGTACCTCAACTGCGATGGGATTTGCGATGATGACTGACGAGCCAACACTTTTGATAACTGGAGACATTAGCTTTTTCTACGACATTAACGGACTTTGGAATCAATACATTCCGCCGTTTGCGAGAATCGTGATTTTTAATAATGGCGAAGGCAACATTTTCAGAATTATTCCGGGACCAAGTGACACCAACGCGGTCGATGAGTTAATTGCCACGCAACATCACAAAAGTGCCGAACTTCTTGCTAAACATTTCGGTTTCGATTACATAAAAGCGGAAGACGAATTGAGTCTAGATCGTGTTGTTGAGACTTTCTTTAAACCTGGTCAAAAGCCAAAAATTCTTGAAGTGATGACAAAAGGACATCATAACGAAGATCAGTTAAAAGCTTATTTTGAAAACTTAAAACAGACTTTATAAATCGTCGATATCCAAAATTTTGGAAGGTAGATTTTTAATTTTTGATATAGGATAAATGAAATTTTCGTCAAAATCATTCAATGCATTAATGATTTGAAAATGAGAAAATTCCAAAATATTATCAACCGAAATTGCTGTTGACTTTATTTGATTTTGTTTTAAAAGATGTTGTCTTTGTACACCATTTAACAAATAAGTTTCGGGCGTGTACCAAGTTTTATCTTTTAGGAAAAGCAAATTGCTAAAACAGGTATCTGTTACATTTCCGTTTTGTAAAATAATGACTTCGTCAGCTTGAGATTTTTGTTTTAAATGATCAAAATTTTTCCTATCAAAATACTTAAATTGATAGTTGAGATTATCATCAGTAACTAATTCGAAATCTTCAATTTCTGAAATTGCATAGGGTAACATTTGTGTTTTAATATTATTTTCTAAATCATAAACCAAACGGAATTTGTACAAGCCATCTTCATCATGATTCAAATTTTCAAAAACTTCTAAAACATCGATTCGACAATCTTTTTCGAAGTGCGAAAAAGTCTCAATTATCCGTTGTTGATGCAATTCTGCAAGGAAGATTTTTTGATCTTCAACTTTGATACTTTCAATAAATTGGAGCATAAATTTTATTTTTCATTTCTTCGTATTCGTCGAGTAGTTGGCTTTGATGCGTAATGCCGCCGCCACTTTTAAAAACAAACTTGTCGCCATCTTTTTCAATAAAACGAATCATGACGCAAGAATCTAAATTTTCGCCATCAAAAAATCCAGAAACGCCAGAATAAAAACTTCGGTCATAGTTTTCGGCTTCCAAAATTATTTCTAAAGTTTTCTTTTTTGGCGCGCCAAGAATAGAGCCAGCTGGCAAAAGAAGATTAAGAATGCTACCGATTTTATACTGAAATTTAGGTTTTAAAGTTCCTGAAATTTCAGAACTCATTGCAAAAAGATTTTTTTGTTGCGTTTGAATATAATCAATCCGTTGAAACTCATCCACTTTAACATCATTTGCGACCATACTTAGGTCATTTCGTAGCAAATCCACAACGGTATAATGTTCAGCTTTTTCTTTGATGTTGGCTTTTAGAAGCTCTTTTGCATTAGGAATATCGGCATCAATTGTACCCTTCATTGGATGTGTAACAATCTGATTGTCTTTTATTTCAATAAAAGTTTCGGGAGAAAAAAACACAAATTTATTCGGAATACAAGCTTTATATTTCGCTTTAGAATGTGCAAAAACTTCTTCTAAAGTATAATTAATTTCGATAGGCGTTTTTCTCGTATAATTCACTAAATATGAGTTGCCTTTCTTCAAATTTTCTTGAACTAAATCAAATCCTTTTTGGTAAGATTCTAAAGATTCAGCATTAAAGCTAAGATTGAATTTTTTATTATTAATTACTTCTTTACTAGCACTTTGTATATTTGGAAATTCTATTTTAATATTCGAATTTTTAAGTTCACTTTCTGTTAAAAGAATCATTTTTTCTTTTAGAAAATCAATAAAAAACACAAACGGAATTTTTGACAAAGAAAGTTTGTCAATAGCTGCGAAATCAAAATCAATTTCTTGTAACATTCTTTTATTAGGCTTTGAAGCTTTATTTTTGCAGCTCAAATATAAATCAATATGGAGAATACTCCCAACAATTCTGAAATCAATATTGTACTTTCTCGTGCTTTTGCTTTGTGGAGCAATACGATGAAGTTCCAGATAAGTTTTAGCATCTTTTATTTTGCAATACTTTTAGTTTTGGCATCTTTTGCGTTTAATTATTTCGGAATTAATAAAAAGGTTGAAGACTTTGCACCTCTGATGCAGTCGGATCCAGATGCTTTCATGGCAAAACTTCGAGAACTTGCGGTGACACCAGAATATTCGAATTTTGTGTATGTTATTGTTTTAATAAAAGCTTTGGTTTTCCCTCTTAATATTGGGATGTTTAAAGTCTATGCCATGAAGGAGATGGGCGAAAATCCTGGTCTGAACGATATGTTGGCGGGTTACCAAGGCCTTAGTTTTTTCAAATATTTCACCTACGGGATTTTCTGGGGTTGCGTTTATTACTTATGTTCTATTTTTGCGCCTTTGCTGTTGGTTTGGGTTTTAGTTACTTTTTTTGTTAGTCCGCTGATGTTTTTTACAAACATTAATAGTTTTCAGGCGATTGGTAAGAGCTTTCAAGCGATTCGTGCTAACTTCTTCATTATTTTCGTTTGTACAATTGTTGCGATTTTGTTTTCATATTCTGGTATTTTGATGTTTGGATTTGGAATATTATTGACGTTTCCGTTTTGGAATGCTATCATTTATTCGTGTTTTCGACAGATTTTTACTGTGAAAAATTAAAATTTTTATATAATTAATCTAAATCTTTAGAAAAAATTGTAATTTGGAACAACAAAAAATAAAATATGGAAACATTTAACGAATTTGATTCGCAAGCAAAAGTCCCAGCTAAGAACACGGGCGACATTATTTCTCATGCTTTTGAGACGTACAAAGGTGTAGTGCTTTACGCAATTGTAACGATGATTCTTTACCTTATTATTTCTTTTATAATCCAAGCAATTTCTGGCTTTAACTCTCAAGCAATTTATGAAGAAGCTATGATTAGTGGTGGCCAGATTGACTATTTAGCAATCCCAGGACTTAAAACTTATTATGCAATTTCTTCTCTATTTGGACTTTTATTGTCTCCACTATTTTTGGGATTAATTTATATTTCTCATAAAGTAAATACGAAACAACAAGTTTCTTTCTCGGATTTGTTTTACGCTTACAAAGAGAATTTAATTAACATTATTGTTTATAGTTTAATTACAGGTATTATTTTAACTATCGGATTTACTGCTTGTTTAATTCCTGGTTTATTATTAATGCCATTATTTTTTATTGGTTATCCAATTTTGATTTTCGAAAAAGCGAGTGCAATTGATGCTATATCAAAAGCTTTTAACATCGCTAAAGAAAATTATGGTACTTTTTTAGGTGTTGCGGTTTTATCAGCGATTATTAGTTTTGCTGGTATTATTCTTTGTGGTATTGGACTATTGGCAACAGCGCCATTTTATCTAACTGCTGCTTATTCATTATATATTGCATTTGTTGGACTTCCAAAACAAATTACTTACAATCCTTAATTAAATAAAACTATTAAAGTGCCTAATTCTGAAAAACAAATTAGCGGAAACGTTATTAAACAAATCGCCCTTATCTTACTGATTGTCATATTAGTTGGGCTTATCTGTTATAATCTTGCTTTATTTATTCCTTCATTATTAGGCGCTTTAACTTTATACATTATTTCCAGAAAATATCTTCTTTATCTTATCGAAGTTAAAAACTGGAAACCATCTTTAGCTGCCACAGTTATAATAATTGCAACGCTTCTAGTTCTTATTCTACCAGTGTATTGGATCGTAGATATGCTCATTGAGAAGTTGGGAAATGCCCAAGCTTATATGGGAAAATTCAATGCATTTATCGATAAAGTGCATGATTATGTCTATGCGCAAATTCATGTTGATATCCTTAGCAAAGAAAATCTTGACAAACTAAAAGCTGCAGCAGGCAAGTTTTCGACATCAGCTCTTAGTACAACTTTTAATACATTCACGATTATATTTTCGATGTATTTTATTTTGTATTTTATGCTGGTTGATCCTCGAAAGTTTGAGAAATTACTTACAAATGCAGCACCTTTCAAAAAAGCAAATATCAATTTATTAGGCGAAAAAATCCGAAAAATGGTAATCGCAAATGCGATCGGAATTCCTGTAGTTGCACTTGGACAAGGTATTGTTGGCTTAGTCGGTTATTTTATTTTTGGAGCGCCGAGTCCAGTTCTTTTATTTGCATTGACATTTGTTGCAAGTATGATTCCAATAGTTGGTGCCGCGATTGTCTATGTTCCGGTTTGTATTTTTATGATTGCTGAAGGTCAAACAGGTCCAGGACTAGGATTAGCTGCTTATTGTTTGGTTGTAGTTGGTTTAACAGACAATCTACTTCGATTTACATTATTAAAAAAACTAGAAAACATTCACCCTCTAAATACGGTCTTCGGAATTATTGCAGGGATGAATATTTTTGGTTTTTTAGGTTTAATATTTGGGCCAATTTTGGTGTCTGTGACGGTTTTATTAATTCAGGTTTATCGCAACGAATTTTCAGACGACGATGACGAAACTCCCAAAGATATTGTCTTACCCGACAATGACCAACTTGAACAAAAAGTAGATTTAATTATATAAAATGACGCCCGAAATTCTGCAAGAACTTTGCAAAGTAAAAATGCCGTATGGGAAACATAAAGACCAATGGATTATTGACCTTCCGATTTCTTATTTGGAATGGTTCAATCGCAAAGGTTTTCCTCAAAACAAACTAGGTTCGCAGTTAGCAACGATTTATGAAGTTAAGCTTAATGGTCTAGATCATATCTTTACAGCGATACGTGAGCACAAAAAGCCCGAAGCTCCTTCGAAACCTCGGGTTTATAAATTATAATTTTCTTTTCTAAAATCTTTTTTCTCAATAAAATCTTTGTTTTTGTATTTTTAGAACATGGAAGCTTGTCCTTATTCTAAAATAAAACGACTTGGGTTTTGTATTATTTTGTTTTTTCTGTTGGCTAATTTTAGTATAGCTCAAAATAGAAAGAATGAAATCAACACGCTGATAACCAAAGCTCAACAATACAAATTCAAAGATTGGACAAAAGCGGAAAACTTTCTAAATGAAGCACAAAAGCAAGCAAAAGCACCTGAAGAACTTGGTGATTTCTATATAGAGGCGTCAAAAATATATTCCGAAACCAATCGCTTTGACATTGCATTAGATTATTCTCGTAAAGCATACAATATTTTTTATAAAACATCGCCACAAAAAATTGCTGAGATTAATGATATGTTCGCTTTTGTCTACACGCAACTTAACGACACACCCAAGGCAATACAGTATTATAAAAAACTATTAGCTGAACACATTAAGAATGCCAATACTTACGAAGAAATAAAGACTTACAACAATCTCGGAAATGCATTTTTTGTCATTAAAAAGCTAGATTCTTCCAATTATTATTTTTCTAAAGCTTTAACAAGGCTTGATACTTATAACAAACCAGAATTAAAAGTTTACGTTCTTGCAAATTTGGGTAAGGTAGCCTCTTTTCATGGTGAGAATACAAAAGCTTTAGATTATCTGGAACGAGCAGAAACTATTCTTAACACTAATAAAATTGAAAATCCAAAAGCTTTTTCTCTAGTATATTTCTACCTAACTAATTATTACAACAGTGTTAGTCTACATGACAAAGCGCTTAGCTATGTTAAAAAAATGGAGCAATATACCAACAAGTCCAATCCTAATTTCGTGTATCGTGATTTGTTATGGGCAACTTATAACACTTATTTCAATCAAAAAGATTATAAAAATGCGGCTTATAGTTTTAAGACTTATGATTCTATTCGGGAACAATTAAATATCGAGGAAAAAGCTGTTAGCGTTGAACGAACCAAGTTAAAACACGATTACGAATCTCAGAAAAAGATTGATGAGTTATTACAAGATAAAAAACAAAGCTACTACATTGCGAGTGCAATTTTCCTTTTGCTGTGTATTATAATTTCGGTTCTTGCAGTTATTAATTACCGAAACAAAGTGTCGAAACTAGAGCTGGAAAAACTTCTACAAGTTGCTAAAACCAATCAATTGGAAATTGAAAACCATATGAAAGAAAAGCAACTCGTTTATAAATCTATAGAACAATCCAAAATAGAAGAAATTTTTAAATCGATAATGGAGCAAATCGATCATCTTAAATTAAAAGTTCAAAATCAAAAAACAGTGGACGAAATTTCTCATATTATTTTGGAAATCAAGACCAACATGAAAACCAATTCTTGGGAAGAATTTGAACATCATTTTGTAAACATTCATGAATCTTTTTATAAAAATCTTGAAGCCAAACATCCAGATCTGACAACTTATGATCGTCGACTTGCTGCTATAATTTTATTAAAATTAAGTACTAAAGAAATCTCAAATCTTCTAAATGTTACTCCAAAAACTATTGAGAATTCTAGAACGAGACTTCGTAAAAAATTAAATCTAACCAACACACAAGCAGATATTTACCAATATCTCAATTCTTTCACAAATTATTGATAATCAACATAAAACAGATTGAAGTTGCATTAAGTGTGTGTGTTGTAAAATCGACAGTGTGTGCTAAGTGTGTGGTGCTTTTTTAGGTCAAAATTATTTTAATCAATTGCTTTGTACCAACAAATCAAAATATTATGAAAAAAATAATTTTATCACTTAGCCTTATCGTAGGAAGTTTTATCAATGCACAATGGACAAATGATACAAACGAGAATACATTACTTGTTGCGAATAACAATGGAGCATCTTTCTCAGTCGCAACATCAGATGGGCATATTTACCTTGGCTTTTGGCAGAAAGTGGCAGCACCAACTAATTATGAACTTAGAATTCAGTATTTGGATAAGAATGGCAACAAACTTTGGGGTGAAGAAGGAAAATTGATTAGCAACCAAATTCCGATGTCAACATACACCATGGTAGAGCAAACTGCTTTGGACAAGGATAATAACCTTTTCATTGGTGTTACAGGAACAACAGGAGGTTATCCTGCATTTGCTTATAAAGTAACGCCAAACGGAGATCTGCCTTGGGGAACTAATGGTATTGCTTTAGGCGAAGGTTATGTACCAACCATTTTGCCACTGAAATCTGGTGATGTTATGATTAGTTATTGGCCAACAAGCAAAGTACAAGCACGATTACAAAAATTCACGAGTGCTGGTACTCCGATTTGGGCGGAGCCAACTATAATCTATTCTGATGACGTTACTAAAAAAACGGTGCCTGCAGATCTTTTTGAATTAAGTAACGGAAATGTTGAAATTGTTTTCAATAAAGTCTTAACAGGTGCGTACTCCAATCTTTATGCACAAACTTTTGACGCAGATGGAAAACCTGTTTGGAACGCGCCAGTATTATTGTCTCCTAATAGTTCTACTTGGAGCAAGAAAAATAGTACATTTTTTGAGAATGATAAAGTCTACTATGCATTTACGAGCGGACAAGGTGGACGTTTGGATTCTTATTTAATAAAGATAAATCCTGATGGCACTTTACCTTGGGGAGTTGGCGGTGTTGACTTTAGTACCAACAATGCCAATTTCGAAAAAGAGGTTCAGATTGCTTCAAAAGCAGGGACAGATCATATTTGGGGTATTTCAACTTTTACAACTGCTGGATCTCAAAACAATTATGGAGAATATGTTCAAAAATTTGATAAAGAAACAGGTGCTCGTTTATTCTCAGATAATGCGAAAGCTGTTTTTCCAATATCATTAAATGATGCAAAATCGCATGTAGGAACTTTATTATTGGACGATGACAAACCTGTTTTTGCTTACAATAATATTAAACAATTTAATGTTCAGCTTTTTACGACACATTTAACAAGACTAAATGAAAACGGCGAGTTTGATTGGAAAGAAAAATCTATCGATTTGATAACTAGAGAATCATTTACATCGCATAACAATTTGTTGAAACTACCTGAAAATCAAATCGTTTTTAAATATAATGAAAGTCGAGATAGTGCTCCATCATCTGTATATGCACAAAATACAATGATGCCAGATTCTTATTTAGCAACAACAGAAATTAATAATTCAAATTTGCGAATGTATCCAAATCCAACATCTTCAGTTCTAAATTTTTCAAAAGATCTCGAAAACGCAAGTGTTAGAATTTATAATTTCTCTGGTCAATTGGTAAAATCCGAAACTATCAAAGGCAACATAATCTCTGTCGAGAATCTTCCAAAAGGAAACTATATTATCGAAGTAAATAATAAAGGCAAAATCTTTAGCACAAAATTTATTAAAAATTAAATACTAAATCCTTCATTAAATTTAATTCAAATAAAAAAGCCCGACTTAAAAAATCGGGCTTTTTTATTATTTTGAAGATTGTTCTAAGGCGTCTAATGTCTCCTTCAGATAAAAATCTTTCTGCAAATTTTTAATCCAATTTTCGGACTTTTTCGCAAAAGCTTCGTCTTTCTTTTCTCTAGCAACTTCGTCTGCATGCAAACTAATTTTGAGACCATTATTGTATTTATCCAAAGCTTTGAATTTTTCGATCTGCGCTTTACGCTCTTTCATCAAAGCCATATATTTAGCTTCGTTCAACGTAATTTTTTCTTCTTTAGATAAAGCTTCTCTCCATTTTGCAGACTCTACAAGCAGTTGATAATTCGTATTATTTTTAATTTTAGAATCTATTGATTGCTGCAAAGCTGCTGTATTAATGTTATTAACTTTATTGAACTTTGCTGGTGCAATTTTATCCCAAGGCAAAGCAAATTGGTCATAACGCTCCCCTATTTCTGCATAAGTATACAAATCTTGCATCTTAACATCGGACTCTACACCTTTTCTTTGTGTCGACTCACCCGTTACACGATAATATTTTTGAATTGTTAATTTAAGATCTCCAAAGTCATCGCTGGTATTTAAAAATCTGTTTAGAGACACAAAAGTCTGCACAGTTCCTTTACCAAAAGATTGTGGAGAACCAACGATTGCAGCTCTTCCGTAATCTTGCATTGCACCTGTCAAAATCTCAGATGCTGAAGCCGAAAGTTCGTTTTGCATAATAACAAGCGGACCTGTCCAAACTGGCGCATTGGTTTTGTTACTAAGAACATTTATTTTCCCGTTTCCATCTTTAACCTGAACAACTGGACCAGCATTAATAAACAAGCCCATAATATCAACAACTTCTGTTAATGAACCGCCGCCATTATTTCTTAAATCTAAAACAACGCCGTCAACTTTTTGAGCTTTCAGTTTTAAAAGTTCAGCTTTAACATCGTCTGAAGCGTTTCTTCCTTTACTATCCTCAAAATCCGCGTAAAATCCTGGTAGATAAACATAGCCTAATTTTTTCCCGTTTGGAGAATTAATAATCGAACTTCTTGCGTAAGTGTCTTCAATCGCAACTTCTTCTCTTATTAAAGTAACATCTTTAACAGTACCATCTGTTTTTTCAACAGTTAAAGTGACTGGCGTTCCTTTCTCACCGCGGATAAGTCGCACCGCTTCTTCTGTCAACATACCAACGACGTTAACTGGATCTTCTTTTGGTTTGGATCTAACTTTAAGGATTTTATCTCCTTTTGCCAATTGTTTGGACTTCCAAGCTGGTGCGCCGATTGTTAAATCTCCTAAATATAAATATCCTTTTTTCTCTTGGATTAAAGCACCAATACCAATGATTTTCCCTGTGAAATTAGTATCAAAATCTTCTTTATCTTTTGGTGAAAAATAATTGGTGTGCGGATCAAACACTTCTGTATAAGCGTTCATATAAACTGTAAACCAATCGTTTTTCTTTCTCTTTTTGTAACGACGGAACATATCCGTGATTAAATCTTTAACCTCACCTTGCGCTTTGATTCTTTTTTGATCTGCAGAAAGGATTTCTAACTTGACAGTATCTTTTAGTTTATTAGCAATTAATGAGTCTTTTCTTTTCTTAGCAGATTCCTCCTTGTTGTTCAAGGTTTCCATCTCACGAAGAATATAATACTTAACATAACGTTTCCACTCTGCTTTTTGGTCAGCATTAGTAGTTGCATTTTTCTTAAGTTTTGGTTCAAGAATCATACTGTCATCTTCATTAAGATCGATTGGCTTGCTCAAGATATCTTGTGTCATTTTATCGATATCATCCAATCTTTGATAAAGACGATCTGTTGTTGCTTTATAAAAAGTCAAATCACCGTTGTTAAGGTAATCATCAAGCTTGGTTTTGTGTTTCGAAAACTCATCCATATCCGATTGTAAAAAAATCCTTTTGTCTGGATCTGCAGACTCAAAAAATTTATTATAAACTTCTGCTGAATAAGCATCATTAATAGGTTTTGGCGCATAATGCAAATACGAAAGTGTGTTCTTAACACTTACCATGATGGTTTGCATTTTTTCGTCGTCATTCTGTGGTGCGTTGAAACAAAACATCAGCGTCATAAGTGGCGCAAACATGAAGATTCTGTTCCATTTAAAATTCTTAAACATATAGATTACTTAAGTGATAAAATATTGGTAATTAGCTTTTGATTTTTGTTACAAATCTTTGAAAATTTATTTCTAAATCATAAGTCGAAGTCACATCAAATTTAATACCTTATTTTTATTCGACTGCTATATTTTAGCTAATTTTGTGATATTCTTTAAAAAAGAGCATCTACAAATTAAGATGCATCACGATATTTTTGAAAATTATTATGGAAAAACCTTTGATATTAGTAACCAATGATGATGGCATAACGGCGCCTGGTATTAGAAATTTGGTGAGTTTTATGAACGAAATCGGCGATGTGATTGTCGTTGCGCCCAACTCGCCACAAAGCGGAAAAGGACACGCAATAACCATCAATGCAACTTTAACTTACGAAGAAATAAATCTCGAAGGTCCACAAACCGATTATGCGCTAAGTGGAACACCTGTTGATTGTGTGAAATTTGCACTCGATAAAGTTTTAACAAGAAAACCCGATATTGTGGTTTCTGGGATTAATCACGGTGCTAATTCTTCGATTAATGTTATTTATTCTGGGACAATGTCAGCGGCAGTTGAAGCTGGTGTAGAAGGTTTGCAAGCTATTGGCTTTTCGTTACTAGATTTTTCTTGGGATGCCGATTTCACCCAAGCTAAAGAATATATCCAAGCGATCGTTAAAAAAGTTCTTGACAATCCACTTCCAAAAGGAGTTGTGCTAAATGTCAACATTCCTAAACTTGCAAAAGAAGAAATAAAAGGTGTAAAGGTTTGTAAACAAGCGCATGCAAAATGGGAAGAAAGTTTTGATGAGCGCGTTAACCCGCACGGCAAAAAATATTATTGGTTATCTGGCTATTTTAACAACATGGACAAATCTGAAGATGCTGACGAAACGGCTTTGGCAGAGGGTTATATCTCAATTGTTCCTGTTAAGTTTGATCTAACCGCACATGAGTATCTTAAAGAACTTGATACTATCATGAAGTTTTAAAATAAAAAGGCGATTCAAAAATTTGAATCGCCTTTTTCTATCTTGCTAAAGCCTTACTCAAAGCTTCAGATGCTCGTTTAACTTCAGTTGTCCAATCATCAACGGCATTGCCATCGGCGCCATCAGAAATATATTTTAAAGCCAAAAAAGGAATATTTTCCAAGTTTGCGACTTTAGCTAAAGCATAAGCTTCCATTTCTATAACATTGTATTCGTGGTTGTTATGTTCCATTTCGAATTGGTCTCCAGTACCACAAATGCCTATCGGAAAATTTGGAAGTTCGATCCCGTTATTCAAAATAATCGCTGAGTTTTCGAAAGGAGTTTCAAATTTTGCAAAACCTAAAGCCGACACTTCCATATCACGTTGGATAAACGCTGTACAACACACAACACTTCCACGATCAAAAACAGTACTTCCTGCTGTACCAAGATTAATGATGATATCTGGTTGATATTTCGCAATTGCTTTTGTCAAATGATAGGTTGCATTAACTTTCCCTACACCAACAAAAACTTTATTATCCTTATCAAAATGACTACCAGCCTCGCTTTCTAATGCAAAAACAAAAAGCGGGTTTTGATAGGTTTTAGTATTAATTGTAATCAAAACTTAATAGAATTTGGTCAAATATAGTTTTTTTTAGATAAAATATTTTTCAAATTAAATATTTATGGATTTAAAAATTATTGCAAATAACTTTTATGAATTAAATTGATATTACAAACGATTATTTTTCTATGATTATATCTTTTTAGTTATTAAATATAGTACAAATCCCTAATTTTATACTGGTTATTACATAACAAAAACCACTTTCTTAAATGATGAATTATAGAGACTATTTAACCTCATTCGGGATTGAAATGACAGACAAAGATTGGGAAATATATGAACCTAGAATTTTTGTCCAAGCCTACAAAAAAAATGATGTTATAATAGAAAAAGGCGAAGTTGAAAATCATCTTTCATTAATAACAACAGGTATTGGACGATGCTTTTTAGATAAAAAAGAAAAAGAAATCACTGTTAATTTTCTTTTCGAAAATGATTATTTAACATCATACGAATCTTTTCTCACGCGAGAACCTAGCCAGTACTCGATACAAGCAATGACCGACATGGTCTTGTGGCGCGCCACCCACGACAGTTTTTTACATTTTTTTGAACATTCATCAATCGGGAATTTTCTTGGTAGGATTTCGGCGGAAGCACTTTATCTTTCAAAAGCTGGACGAGAGCTTTCTCTATTAACCGAATCGGCCGAGGAGCGCTATCTAAAACTTTTGAAAACAGACAAAAACTTGTTGCAAAAAGTTCCGCTCAAATATATTGCGTCATATATCGGCGTTACGCCACAAGCTTTAAGTCGTATTCGGAAGCGAATTAATTAACCCAAGTTCATTTCATATTAAAACTAATAAAAGTACATTTGTGTTAGTATTTTAAATGATACTTCTAAAAACACAAATGATAAAAGGGTTTTGAGACTATTTTCAAAACCTTTTTTTTAAAACAAAACACGGGTATCTTTTCTCAATTCTTCAAGACGTTTTTGTTTGTCGTCACGGTAAAAAAGATTCATGGTCTCGAAAGGAATTAGCTTTAAATCTTTATTTACAATATGTACACAAGATTTTTTAACAGCTCGAACATCAAAATCGTGAGCATCCATAAAATTCATGATGATAATTCTGAACAAATTGTCATAACCCAAATCTGGCGCAACAACTTCTGGAAGACAACATAATAATTGATTGACTTTTGGCTGAACTTTATCCACAGAAATTCCAGTGCTGAAAATATCAATAAGCTGCATTTTCAAACCTTCGTCCTGTTCGTAAACAATGGTGTTTTTCGATTCATTATTCAGTAAATCAGCAGGATTGATGTATCGAGTTAAAGGAATAATTTCATCATTCAATTTTAAAATATATCCCATCGCTAAAGCATCTGGATTACACGGAACTGGAATTAAATCATCAGAATTTAAAGCAGGAAATTGATTCAATATTTCTTGACGAACTTCCGTTAAAGTAATTTTTTCTGAAGCAGAATCGTCGCGATTTCGTCCCGCAATTTCTACGGGTTGGAAAGTAATTCCTCGAACGCATTGTTGTTTTAAAGCAAAATCGATGATTTTTCCAATTTCATCAATATTTTTACCTTGTTGCAAAACCACAACAAGCGTTGTAGAAAGATTTAACTCATTCAATTTTGCTAAAGCTTTCATACGAACATCCGTCAAATCTTTTCCTCTGAAATCTTCCAAAACCTCAGGTTTAAAAGAATCAAATTGAAGATAAATCTCAAATTCTGGTGCGTAAGTCGCTAGTTTTTCTGCAAAACCTGGATCATTTGCAATCCGAATTCCGTTGGTATTGAGCATTAAATGTTTTATCGGCTTCGATTTCGCAATATCCATAATTTTAAAAAACTCTGGATGAATAGTCGGTTCACCACCGCTTATTTGGACAACATCGGGCTCACCTTCATTTCTTACAATCGTATCGAACATCGCTTCAATTTCTTCCAAACTTCGGTGACTTCCGTAATGCGGCGAAGACATTGCGTAACAAGTCGGACAAGTGAGATTGCAACGATCCGTAACTTCCACAATCGATAGACAGCTGTGTTGCTCATGATCTACGCACAATCCGCAATCATAAGGACAACCGTAAGCTACATCTGTCCCAAAATGCAAAGGCATTTCTGAAGCTTTGTTGTAATTTCTGATATTTTTATAATATTCTACATCGGTTGCTATTTTAGTTTTGAAAAAACCATGATCAGGACAACGTTTTGTCATGAAAACCAAGTCGTCTTCAATAATAATTTTTGCGCCAACACGCTGCAAACATTCTGGACAAAGGCTTAGTGTATAATCGTAATAAGTATAGTTTCTTACTGGCATAATTGTAAATTATAAATTAAAACCGCAAATAAATCCGCCTGCTGTAAAAATCAAAAGGCCAAAGAGAATGCCGTATAAAGCTGGTTTAAAATTATACTTTTTATCTCTGTTCGAGGCTGAAATCATTGCTAAAATAAGAGCGTACAACACCGAAGCACAAAATGCAACCAAGCCTACACCGAGAAACAACATCCCGACTACAGCAAGATCGCCACCAAAACTACCTACTTCAAGAAATTTCATAACTTAATTTTTTAATCGGTTTATGTTTTTTGATTAAATAAATATAGTAAATGATCACCAATAAACAGACAATCTGAATCGTGCTTATATTTAATAATACATCATATTTCGGTTTTAAAAAGTCTAGCAAAAAGCGAAAAGAAAAATAACTTAACATAAAAACTTGAAACAGAAATCCTGATTTATAAGAATAATTTCGCTCCAAATATTTAATGAAAATAAATAAAAGTAGCAGAAAAAACATTTCATACAAAGCAACTGGATGACGCAAATAGTCATCTCCTAAATGCATTCCGAAAATCGATTGTGTCGGAAGTCCATAAGTTTCTTCATAAACGCCTGTAAAAAAGCAACCAATCCTTCCGATAAACATCGCAACAATTAATGGGTAAACCATTCGATCGCCTGTACTTTCTTTTTTACCAATGATTTTTTTCATTAATTCAACACCGATTAATCCACCAGCTAAACCGCCAACAATAGTGTTATTTAACCAAATATAAGCTAAAGTATTTGGGGCTTTCATTAAGTTCAATGGTCTTTCTAAAGAGCCAATAACGTGCGAACCAACTAAGGCTCCAAAAGTTGCAGCAATGACAATTAAAAGCGAATTAACACTACTGAATTTTTCGGTGTCTTTACGTTTTAGCCAAGTATAATAGCGCATCGCAACAAAAATCCCTAGCGACTCTGTAATGGGATGCAGCAAAATATCTTTTCCGAAAAGATGAAGCGTAACGGGAAAATCTATCATAAAATGAAGATAAAAAAAGCAGCCCGAAAGCTGCTAAATATTGTAAAAAATCTTGACTAAGTCAACATTCCGCCATCAACGTTAATCACTTGTCCAGTGATATAACCTGACATATCACTTCCCAAGAATACGCAAGCATTTGCCACATCTTCTGGCTGTCCGCCACGCTTCAAAGGGATTGCTTCTCTCCAGCCCTTAACCGTATTTTCGTCAAGAACAGCAGTCATTTCAGTTTCAATGAAACCTGGCGCAATCACGTTGCAACGGATGTTACGAGAACCTAACTCCAAAGCCACAGATTTAGAAAAACCGATAACGCCAGCTTTAGAAGCTGCGTAGTTTGCTTGACCAGCATTTCCTTTAACACCAACCACCGAAGACATATTGATGATAGAACCCGACTTAGCTTTCATCATCGGTTTGATCACCGCTTTTGTAAGGTTAAATACAGAATCCAAATTCACTTTGATAATCGTATCCCAATCGTCTTTTGACATTCTCAACATCAAATTATCTTTGGTAATTCCTGCGTTATTAATCAAGATATCAATTTGTCCAAACTCTGCCATAACATCGTCTACCAACTTTTGTGCAGCATCAAAATCAGATGCATCAGATTGGTAAGATTTAACTGTTGTAATTTTAGAAAGCTCCTCTTCCAAAGCTTTTGCCTTGTCAACAGATCCTGCATAAGTGAAAGCCACCTTTGCGCCTTGCGCTGCAAAAACTTCGGCAATTCCTTTTCCGATTCCTCTTGTTGCACCTGTAATTAAGGCAACTTTTCCTTCTAATAGTTTCATATATAGTTTATTCTTTTTCTATTTTCAAATGTAGCGAATAATATTTTTATTGAATTTGAATCAATTTAAAAACACCAAATTTTAGACAACATTATTCACAATCAATACAATTTCTCCTTTTAAAGTTTTGCTTTTGGAGAATTCAATTAACTCGTTGATTGTACCACGTTTAGTTTCTTCAAACTTTTTGGAAATCTCGCGACTAAGACTTGCCTTAGTTTCTTCACCGAAAAATTCTTTTATCTGCTCCAAAGTTGTATTAATCTTATGCGGACTTTCATAAAGAATGATGGTTTTCTTCTCTTCAGCAAGTTGTTTTAATTTGGTTTGACGACCTTTTTTCTGTGGTAAAAATCCCGCAAAATAAAAATCATGATTCGGTAAACCAGAAACAACCAAAGCCGGAACAAAGGCTGTTGCACCTGGCAAACAAATCATTTCGATATCGTTATCTGCGCCCGCTTTTGCCAACAAATAACCAGGATCCGAAATTCCTGGCGTTCCCGCGTCGGTAATAATTGCAATATTTTGTCCATTTTGCAAATCCTGAATAACCTTTTCCGTAGCTTGATGCTCGTTGTGCAAATGATAAGATTTCAAAGGTTTAGCTATTTCATAATGCTTGAGTAAAACGCCAGAAGTTCTGGTATCTTCACACAAAATATAATCGACTTCTTTTAGAACTTTAATCGATCGAAAAGTTATGTCCTCCAAATTCCCAACAGGCGTCGGAACAAAGTATAAAATGCCTGACATTACAAAAATCTATTTTCTACCAAAGTCCAAAGACGTTGTGCGTAACTATCAGCTTTTTCCCAATTTCTGTGGTAATACAAATCGCTCAAAAATTCTTTAGCATCGTCAATATTATCAAATTCATTCAACTTATGAACAACTTGATTCAACTCAACTTGACTATTTTTAAACAAGTGTTGTGTAAAGGCAATTTTATCATTTAAATCCAAACGGAATTCTGGTTTTGGTTTTGGCGCCTCCATATAATCGGTCGGCATATTGCTCTTACCAAGACTTCCAATTTCCTTCGGCTCAGAAATAGGTTCGGAAGTTTGAACTCTTTCTAAAGGATCATCATCAAACAAAGTTTTGTGAATACCTTTAATGTTAGATAATTTAATTTTTTTAGAATTTTGGTTGTCATCAGCATTTGATTTTTCAGTATCAAACAATGATTCTTTTTCTTCTTCTACATCAGAAATTTCATCTTTCGACGCTTCAATTTCTGCTGAAGATTTACTTAATAATTTCTCTGGTTCAGAAGTAGTTTCACTCAAGTTTTCTTTAACTTCATTAGCATCTTCAGACACAGAGATTTCTGAAACCAAACTTGGTTCTTCAACAGTTTCAACCTTAGAATCTGCAACAGAATCCATAGCAAAAGAGAAGGAACTTTCGTTATTTAAAAACGCTTCTTTTTCTCCAACAAGATTTTCTTCGTCTTTAGCAAGTTCTTCAACATCTTGTTCTGCATCATCATCTTTCAACATTTCGTTGTCTGACAAATCTAGGTGATCATTTTCAACTTCGTCATCATGATCCTCAGTTTTGATTTCTTCAGTTTTGTCAAAATCTTCGACGTTTTCAACCTCCACAAGTTCTTCTTGATGCGCTTCCGCAAGAATTTGGTTATCAATTAAATCCAAATCATCATCTTGAATATCATCTTCAGTAGATTCATTTTCAACGTTTTCAACTTGCGACGGCTCGCTAACTTTATCTTCTTCGATTACTTCGACAATTTCCTGTTCTTCTACAACAGCAACAACGGGAAGAACTTGAGGTTTATTTAAAATTTGATTTAAGCCGAAAGCTTCACTTAATTTTAGAAAATTGGTCTTTTCTGACAATTCTCGGATCAATTTTTCTTTCTGTAGTAAGTCGTTGATAGAAGAAATATCGTTTAATTCTTCAATAATATTTTGAATATCAAGAAACAACTCGTCTTGGATTTCTTGCAGCCCATTCATAACAATCTAATTATCTTTTTCGTAATTTTGAAACTTAATTATAAGTCCACTTCAACCTGTCAAAACTTCAAAAAAGCGAAGCAAAAATTTGTTGAAAAAAAATGGCTTATATGAATTGCTAAATTAAAGAATGTTTTTAGAAAATACAATAAATCATTCTAAACAGAGTGGTTGGATGGAAGTCATCTGTGGATCGATGTTTTCTGGTAAAACGGAAGAATTGATTCGCCGATTACGACGTGCCGAAATGGCCGGACAAAAGGTTGAAATTTTTAAACCGAAAATCGATACAAGATATTCGGATGAAGATGTTGTGTCGCATAATCATAACAAAATACCAAGTACAGCGGTAGATTCTTCTAACGAAATCTTGTTACTTGGATCAAATTGTGATGTAGTTGGTATCGATGAAGCGCAGTTTTTCGATGATGGTATTGTCGAAGTTGCTAATCAGCTTGCGAATGGTGGCACACGAGTGGTGATCGCTGGTCTTGACATGGACTTTCTTGGACGTCCTTTTGGACCAATGCCTAATCTTATGGCAACTGCCGAATATGTAACAAAAGTACATGCTATCTGCAAAAGAACAGGAAATCTTGCGAATTATTCGATGAGAATTTCTCATGGCAAAGATATTGTAGAACTTGGCGAGACCGAAAGCTACGAGGCTGTTAGCCGAAGAGTTTTCATGGACGAAGTTCTGTCAAAAAATAATCCGGAGTCAAAATAATGATTCCACAAAACAATGAAATATACAACTCAAGAGCTTGCTTTTTTTACCAATTCTGAATTGATTGGTAACCCAAAACTGATTGTCAAAAATTTGGCTTTTGACAGTCGCAGTATCTATTCTTCCAAAAACACTGCTTTTATCGCCATTAATTCTTCTAAAAATTCTGGAGAAAAGTACATCGAATCTACAATCGAAAAAGGTATCGAAGTTATTATTGCAGAGAAAAAAACATCGGACAACCCGCAGATTACTTGGATTATTGTAAAAAATAGTTTGCAATTCTTGAGGCAACTCGCCAAATATCATTTCGAAAATTCGTACATAAAAAGTATTGGAATTACAGGCAGTAATGGTAAAACGATTCTTAAAGAATGGCTTTACCAAAGTCTTTGGAACGAATATCAAACGGTGAAAAGTCCTAAAAGTTTTAATTCTCAAATTGGTCTTCCGCTCTCTTTGTTACAAATAAATGCAAAACATGAGCTTGGAATTTTTGAAGTAGGAATTTCTAAACCCAACGAAATGGAATTGCAGGAAGAAATCTTCCATCCCAACATTGGTGTTTTAACTTATATTGGTTCTGCACATTCATCGAATTTTGAAAATGAAGCGGAACTGATTGATGAAAAAATTAAACTCTTCAAGCATTCAAAAACTATAATTTATAACGGAGATAAAGAATTGGTTGTTAATAAAATAACTAACTTACATTCAAGTAAAAAATTAATTAGTTTTGGTTTTAAATCAAATAATGACATCCATATTACTAATGATTATAAAAACCGTCAAGAACTTGTAAAAGTTAAAATTTTCGATGATGAAATCGAATTTGAAGCAAGTACGCGGGATGAAGCAACATTGTCAAATGCTTTAGCTTTAATTTCTGTTTTAAAAGAGCTTGGTTTCTCCAATTCAAAAATTGTTGAAAAAATAAATGCTTTACGCGCCATCGAAATGCGTCTAGAAGCGGTAGAAGGCGTTCGTAATAATTTGATTATCAACGATTCGTATAACTTAGATCTAGATTCACTTAAAATCGCTTTTCAGTTTATACAAGAATATAACAAGCCAAAAAAAGCTTTGGTATTGACAGATTTTGTAGATTCAGATTCTCACAATCCTAGTTTCTACAAAGAAGTTATTGATCTTGTAAACGAACAAAATTTTAAACAAGTTTTCTTAATCGGAACTGAAATTTCAAATTTTGCAAAAGATATCAAAACAAATGTTTTTAGTTTTGATTCAACATCAAGTTTTATAGAAAGTAAATCATTTGAAGAGATTGATAATCAATTAATTCTATTAAAAGGCGCTCGCAAATTTGAAGTCGAACGCATCAAAGATATTCTAGAACTTCGTAAACACGAAACCCGACTAGAAGTTAATCTGAACGCGCTTTTACATAACATTAATGTTCATAAATCGCTTCTAAAACCAGAAACCAAAATGATGGCAATGGTTAAAGCCAATGCTTACGGATTAGGAAGTTTTGAAATTTCAGAATTTCTACAACATCATCATATTGATTATCTTGGTGTTGCAGTTGCTGATGAAGGTGCCGATTTAAGAAAAAAAGGAATCACCACTCCAATTATTGTGATGAATCCTGAGCAACATAGCTACAGAACGGTTATTGAATACAATCTAGAGCCAGAAATATACAGTTTCCGAGTTTTAGAATTGTTTTGTAACGAACTAAAAAAACTTGGTGTCACCGAAAAATATCCTATACATATCAAATTAGAAACAGGTATGCATCGTCTTGGTTTTAAAGATGATGAAATATCACAACTAGCTGATTTTGTAGCAAATAACAATATTAAAGTACAGAGTATTTTTAGTCATTTGGCAACAGCTGATATGCCCGATGAGAAATCTTATGTTGAATTTCAATTAGAAAATTTTGAAAAGACTTCAAATAAATTAATAAATTTACTTGGTTATCAACCTATTCGACATATTTTGAATTCGTCAGGTATATTAAATTACACTGATAATCAATACGAT
The DNA here is from genome assembly GCF_900167905.1 of Soonwooa buanensis. GTDB lineage: Bacteria > Bacteroidota > Bacteroidia > Flavobacteriales > Weeksellaceae > Soonwooa > Soonwooa buanensis. The sequence continues at coordinate 67,541 of NZ_FUYZ01000008.1, forward strand.
ATGGTTAGAATAGGGATTGGTATGATGGGTATTGCGTATAATGATGAGATTCAGAAAAAGCTTCAAAATACTGTTAGTTTCAAAACTGTTATTTCTCAAATTTCTAATATAAATACCGGAGAAACAGTGGGTTACGGTAGACGTTTTAAAGCTGAAAAAGAATCCAAAATAGCTACAATCCCAGTCGGTTACGCTGATGGAATTCCGAGATTAATCGGTAATAAAATTGGGAAAGTTAATGTACAAAATCAATTAATATCAATTGTTGGTACTGTTTGTATGGATATGTTGATGGTCGATGTTTCGGATGTAACGGCTAAAGAAGGTGATGATGTCATTATTTTTTCTGAAAAACCAAGCTTAATAGATTTTGCTAATTACTGTAATACAATACCTTACGAAGTTTTAACCTCAATATCACCTCGAGTAAAAAGAGTTTATATAAAAGATTAAACATGAAGAATTTTTGGATATTAATAGTGTTTTTGTGTTTTAATTTGTTTCAATCACAAGTTAAAGAGCCACTAGTCATACCCAAAAATGCAAAAATTGGTCTTTCGTTAAGTGGTGGAGGCGCAAAAGGCTTCTCACATGTAGGCGTTTTGAAAGTTATCGATTCGTTAGGAATTAAAATTGATTACATCTCAGGAACTAGTATGGGCGCCATAATTGGAGGAATGTATGCGGCTGGTTATACAGGAAAGGACATCGAAAAAATTGTAATGGATACCGATTTTTATTCATTAATTACGGATCCTACTTCACGAAAAGATGCTACTTTTTTTAATAAATCTGTTGACAAATATCTTCTAAATATTCCATTGCAAAACGGTAAAGCCAGCTTTCCATCGTCTATTTCGACTGGTCAACGTAATGTTTATATGTTGAAAGAGCTCTTGAAAAACGTATCAACAGTAACAGATTTTTCGAAGCTTCCGATTCCGTTTTTATGCGTTGCAACCAACCTAGAAAGCGGAAATATGCAAATTTTTGAAAAGGGTGATTTGGTACAATCTATTATGGCAAGTTCCGCATTTCCATCCTTGTTAGAGCCTGTTAAGATTAATGATAGTTTGTATGTTGATGGCGCGATGACTGTCAATTATCCTTCAAAACCTTTAAAAGAAAAAGGAATGGATATTGTCATTGGTGTTGACCTTAATCAAGGTCTAGCAAAGCGTGATGATCTTAAAAGTATGATTTCGATTTTAAATCAAATTATAGATTTTGGAATTCAACGCGATACCAAAAGACAATATAAATACACAGATATCAACATAAAACCTGATTTAACAGGAATGACGGCTACAAGTTATGATAACAAAAAATCTATTCTTGATAGTGGCTATGTTGCTGCTCACCGTTACGAAACAGTCCTTGATCAGCTTCCTAAGCGCGAATACGAGCGGCTTAGAGTGCCAATTAATCCAATATATAGCAATGTCTATAAGATTGATAGTCTCGTGCTAGAAAATGGCAAAATCTACGGGAAAAACTATGTTTTAGGAAAAATGGGATTGCGTACGCCGTCCATGCAAACTTATGGAAGCGTTAACAAAATGATCGATAAGCTTTATGCAACCAACAATTATCGAATTATCAACTACGATATCGTTCAGAATGCTGAAACGAATTATTTAAAAATACAAGTAACAGAAGACGATACAAGACATTTTATCAAGTTTGGATTGCATTATGATGAGATTTTTAAAACTGGATTATTATTAAATTATTCTGCAAAACGACTGTTATTTAAAAACACAGATTTGTCTTTAGATTTAGTTGTTGGTGATAAACCGCGATATTATTTCAATTATTTTATTGACAATGGCTATATTCCTGGCTTTGGACTTTATGCTTCTGGGATGAGTTTTGAACTATTAAATAAGAGCAAAAACGTTATCGAAGACTGGAAATGGTTTCGAAATGAAGCCTATCTACAATCTATCTGGAAAGACAGGTATGCTTTGGGCGGTGGGATAAGTTTTGATTATTTCGACACTGAAGATGCGGCTGGACAAAATTACAATTCGGACAGATATCTCAACCTTTACGCATTTGTAAAAAGTGATACGCAAGATGACAAGGACTTCCCTACTCGAGGATTTTATCTAAATGGCGAAGTAAAGGTTCTTGACGTATTTTCTAACGAACTTGAGAAAAAACCTGTCCAAGCAAAGGCAGATATTAGAATGAGTTTTAGACTGTCAAAAAAGTTTACTTACAGACTTAATCTTTTTGGAGGATTTAGCTTTGGAGAAGTGATCCCACACTTCTATCAATACAGATTGGGGGGAATTTTCGAACAAAATTTTAATAATATAAAAGCCATGTCAGGTTATCAGTTTGGGCAAATTAATGATAATAACTTGATTTATGCTTCCAACGATCTACAGTTTAGGTTTAACAAAAACTATTACATCATCGGTAATTTTAGCATTGCAAATATGTTCAATGATTTTGGATTGGAAGATACAGCAAAAATTAGTTTTAGTTCTGTTGGTATAACTGTAGGATACAAATCGCCATTTGGTCAGATTAAACTCAATTTTAGTCAATCTATTAATAAACAAAAAGGAATTTTCAGTGTGATATTAGGACACTGGTTTTAAAATTATGATACAATTTTTCTTTGAAGATGTAGAGAATACAATTCAGCCGAACTATACAAATTGGCTTGAAAATTTAATATTAACTGAAGGTAAAAAACTTGGTGACATCAATTATATCCTTTGTGATGACGAATATCTTTTAAAAATAAATCAAGACTTTCTTCAACATGATTATTATACCGACATCATCACTTTTGACAAAGTAAAGGGCAAAACAATAAACGCTGACATTTTTGTATCTTTGCAGCGCGTAATAGATAATGCGGGACAAATAGGAAAATCTAACGACGAAGAATTGAGACGCGTCCTTGCACATGGCCTACTCCACCTCGTTGGATACAAAGATAAATCCGAAGCAGAACAAACCGAAATGCGTTCTAAAGAAGATTTTTATCTCGCATTATTTAACGAAAAGTATCTTTAAATTAAAAATGTTTCACGTGAAACATTTTGTTTTTTTATTATTAAACTGAATATAAAATGATATCAGAAATATATGACGTTATCGTCGTTGGTGCAGGTCATGCAGGTTGCGAAGCTGCTGCTGCTGCCGCCAATCTCGGTTCAAAAACATTAATGGTTACCATGAATATGCAAACCATTGGTCAAATGAGCTGTAATCCTGCAATGGGAGGTATTGCAAAAGGACAAATTGTTAGAGAAATTGACGCTATGGGCGGTTATTCAGGGGTAATTTCTGATAAATCTGCGATACAATTCAAGATGTTGAATCTCTCTAAAGGTCCAGCAATGTGGTCGCCAAGAACACAAAATGACCGAATGTTATTCGCACAAGAATGGCGTATAGCATTAGAAAACACACCTAACCTTGACTTCTTCCAAGATATGGTTAAAAACCTTATTATCGAAGATAATAAAGTCGTTGGTGTTATAACATCATTAGGTATAGAAATTCGTGGAAAATCGGTTGTATTAACTAATGGAACATTCTTAAATGGTTTAATCCACGTTGGTGACAAACAACTTGGTGGCGGTAGAATGGGCGAACCTAGAGCTTATGGAATAACAGAACAATTGGTTTCTTTAGGTTTTGAATCTGGTAGAATGAAAACTGGTACACCTCCACGTGTTGACGGTCGTAGCCTAGATTATTCGAAAATGGAAGAGCAATCTGGTGATGAAAATCCGCAAAAATTCTCTTATTTAGAAACACCAAAACTAAAAGAACAGAGAAGTTGTTATATTGTCTATACCAACGAAGAAGTACATGAAGTTTTACGTTCAGGATTCGATAGAAGTCCAATGTTTAACGGCACTATTCAAAGTTTAGGACCACGTTATTGTCCAAGTATTGAAGATAAAATCAATCGTTTTGCAGAACGTACAAGACATCAACTTTTTGTTGAACCAGAAGGTTGGAACACTGTAGAAATCTATGTTAACGGATTCAGTTCTTCACTTCCAGAAGATGTACAAATCAAAGCTATGAAGCTTATTCCTGGTTTTGAAAATGTAAAAGTTTTCCGTCCGGGTTACGCTATTGAATATGATTACTTCCCTCCTACTCAACTTTATCATACTTTAGAAACAAAATTAATTCAGAATCTATATTTTGCTGGTCAAATTAATGGTACAACAGGATACGAAGAAGCAGCTGGACAAGGTTTAATAGCGGGTATTAATGCTGCTCTTAAAGTTCAAGACATGCCTGAATTTACACTTAGTAGAGATGAAGCTTATATCGGCGTTCTTATCGATGATCTCATCACAAAAGGTACTGAAGAACCTTACAGAATGTTCACGTCAAGAGCTGAATATCGTCTACTTTTAAGACAAGATAATGCTGATATTAGATTAACTGAAAAGTCTTATAACCTAGGTTTAGCGACACAAGAAAGACTTGATCGTGTTACGGAAAAAATAGCTAAGAGTCAGCAACTTGAAGACTTCTTACGAGAAACTTCTTTAAAACCAGGTATTATAAATCCTATTCTTGAAAGTATAGAGTCAAGTCCTGTAGATCAAGCTTATAGAGCTGCTCAGATTCTTACTAGACCTAACATGACACTTGAAAAACTTGAAGAAATACCAGCCGTTAAAGAATTTGCTAGTCAATTCAATGATGAAGTTAGAGAACAAGCTGAGATTAATATTAAGTACAGAGGTTATATTGAAAAGGAAAAAGAGAATGTATCTAAACTTAATCGTTTAGAAAACATCAAAATTCCAGAAGATTTTGACTTTACTAAAATCTCTAGTTTATCATCTGAAGCTAAACAAAAACTTAGCAAAGTAATGCCAAAAACCATTGCTCAAGCTGGTAGAATTAGCGGTGTTTCTCCTGCAGATATTAATGTTTTATTGGTATTTCTTGGTAGATAAAATGTGGATAACTTGTTAAATGTTCCACGTGAAACATTTATATAAGCTTAAAACATAGCATAAGTATTAGATTGTGGAATTGTGGATAACTACAATTCCACTTTTAGAAAAGAATAAAAACTATTCATCAAATTTTAATGAAAATAAAAGATCATTTTCTTAGTCAAGAAATTTTTGAATTAAAAGAAACCGAAACTAAAGGCGTTTGGAAAACCTCCCCTATTCCATCGAATCTTTCTAAATATTACGAAAGCGAAGATTACATTTCGCACCATCAAGATAGCGGAAGTACAAAAGAAAAATTATATAAATTCTTACAAGGTTTCAATCTTTCTTACAAGAAAAGTATACTTTCAAAAAGCATAAATTCTGGTCAAAATAAAAAAGTTTTAGACTATGGTTGTGGCGCTGGAGAATTTGTAAAATACATAGAAAATGATTTTATAACTTTTGGTTTTGAACCAAATGATGATGCTAGAAATGCTGCAAAACAAAAAACTAGTAAGACCACTTTAGTATCAAATCTTGATGAAATTGAAGATCATTCTTTAGATGCGATTACGCTTTGGCATGTTTTCGAGCATGTGGAAAATCAGGAAGAAATGCTTTCAATCTTTTATAAAAAAATAAAAGCTGACGGAAAATTAATTATTGCTGTTCCGAATCCAACTTCGCATGATGCAATTTATTATAAAGAATTTTGGGCAGCCTACGACGTACCTCGACACGTTTATCATTTCTCAAGAAACGGAATGTTGAAACTTATGAACAACAATCCTTGGAAAGTTGAAAAAGTTAAACCTCTCCTACTCGACTCGTTTTATATTTCGATGTTGAGTGAAAAATATAAAAAATCAAGCCTTTTTTGGCTTAAAGCAAGTCTTCGCGGAGCGATTTCTAACATAAAAGCATCTTTTTCGGGCGAATTTTCGAGTTTGATATATATTATCGGAAAAAAGTAGAAAATCGATTTTTGACTATATTCTGAAAGCCAATTTTTGAACATTTTGTGACTTTTTTGTGGAAAACTTCAAAATTTTAGAAAAATAATTTGAATTTCAAAAATCTGACTACCAACTTGAGAATCGTTTAAAAAAAATAATCAAGACCTTGGTAAAATCTAAGCCATAAAAAAACCGACAAAAATTTGTCGGTTTTCTTTTTTTATAATTTAAAAAAAATTAATCTTTATTAATTGCAGCAACTCCTGGAAGTTCTAGACCTTCCAAACTTTCCAACATTGCCCCTCCTCCAGTTGAAACATAACTAACTTTGTCAGCATAACCGAATTGCTTAACGAAAGCAACACTATCGCCACCTCCAACTAACGAGAATGCTCCAAGTTTAGTTGCTTCTTCGATGCTATCACCTAAAGCAATTGTACCATCAGCAAATTTTGACATTTCGAAAACACCGATCGGTCCGTTCCAAAGAATTGTTTTAGAATTTAGGATCACATCATTAATTTTTGATCTCGATTGACGACCAGCATCCAATCCCATCCAACCTTCGGGAATTTCGTAAACGCTCACTTCTTCAGTATTCGCATCATTACTGAATTGATCAGCAATAATCACATCACTTGGCAAATACACTTCAACTTTATGTTGTTTCGCTTTTTCTAAAATTTCTAAAGCCAATTGCAACTTATCATCTTCTACTAAAGAATTTCCGATTTTTCCTCCTAAAGCTTTAATAAACGTAAATGCCATACCACCACCAATAATTAAATTATCAATTGCTGGTAAAATATTTTCAATAATAGTAATTTTAGTAGAAACTTTAGATCCACCAAGTATTGCAGTTACAGGTTTTTGACCAGATTTAAGAACTTTATCAATTGCTTCTAATTCTTTAGCCATCAACAAACCGAAAAATTTAGTTGAAGGGAAAAACTTAGCAATAACTGCTGTTGAAGCATGCGCTCTATGCGCTGTACCAAAGGCATCGTTAACGTAAGCATCACCTAACTTAGAAAGTTGCTCTGCAAATACTTCATCACCTTTCTCCTCTTCTGCATGGAATCTAAGATTCTCTAACAATAAAATTTCACCAGCTTGTAAAGCTGCAGCAGCTTCTTCTGCTTTTTCACCAATCGATTCTTCAACAAACTTAACTTCTTTTCCTAAAACTTTAGAAACTTCAGAAACAATGTTCTTAAGCGAATATTTATCATTAACTTCACCTTTTGGACGACCAAGATGCGTCATCAAGATTACCGAACCGCCATCAGCCAAAATCTTATCAACTGTAGGTTTAACAGCAACAATTCTTGTATTGTCACTTACGTTAAGATTGTCATCTTGCGGAACATTGAAGTCAACGCGTACCAAAGCTTTTTTGCCAGAAAAATTGAAATCCTTAATTGTTTTCATTCGTATTTATTAAATTTATTTCAGATTGGTTTGATATTTGAAATACTAGTTTCAACGATTACAAATGTAAGATTTCTCTTTATCAAAAGACGAACTTTTCACACAAAAGATTCCACACCGCTACAACAATCATTATCTAACAATTTTATTTATTTAAAAAAGAAAGAATATTGTTATTGTATATTGTAGTTGTGAGTTTTGTGGAAAAGTATTTTTGAAATTTTTGATAACATTTAATTTAAAGTCTATTCATATTCTATTAACATTTAAGACGTTTGATTTTCAATAATTTAACTGAGTTTTCCACAAATGCTGATAAATATTAATAAGTCTGTATTATGGATATTTTAAGTGGGGAAAATATTCGGATTGGCACACTAAAAGTTTTTCAAGTTTGGGAATTGTTTTTCCATTTAGAAAGTGCAATATGAATTTTAATTCAAACTAAAAAGAACAATCTCAACATAGTTTTCCACATTTGTTTTCGTAGTTTTCCACAGGTTTTGATAGGTAATATTAACAAAGTATTAATTATCGAGATTTTATTTAGTTATTCTTCTCTTCCAAAGATTATCAATCAACAGAATAATATTAAATTTGTAGAAAATCTATCTAATATTATATAAAAGTAAATTATGAAAAAAATAGCTATTGCCGCTGACCATGCAGGTTTTGAGTACAAAGAATATCTTAAAGAACAATTAAAAGATAAATACGAGATTCAGGATTTTGGGACACATTCTTTGGATTCTGTTGATTATCCAGATTTTGTACATCCTACGGCTTCTTCTGTGGAAAACGGTGATAACGAACTTGGGATTTTGATTTGTGGTAGTGGTCAAGGTGTACAGATTACAGCCAACAAACATCAACAGATCCGTTGTGCGCTAGCGTGGATGCCAGAGATTGCAACATTGTCTAGACAACATAATAATGCTAATATGGTCGCTCTTCCTGCAAGATTTATTGCAAAAGAGCTTGCCTTAGAAATCGTTGAGAAATTCCTCACTACAGATTTCGAAGGAGGCCGACATCAGAACAGAGTCAACAAGATTGCTTGTTCTTAATTGTAAAAACCTTAGTATTTCTTAAAATATTAAGGTTTATTAATTTTTAAACCTATGAAAAGAAATAGAAGTCTAAAAAACGATCAGAAACTCATCGAATTAGGGAGAATTATTCTGCGTTTTATGAACCAAAATACCAACAAAATCTATAATTATAAACAGATTGCGAATGGTATAGATTACAAAAATCCAAGACAACGAGAATTGGTTATACAAGCCTTACATCGTCTGCTTGCGAGTGAAAAAATTAAAGAAACTGAAAAAGGTAAATACATCATCAACTTAAAAATCGAAGGTACTTTAACAGGTATTATCGATTTTAACCAATCTGGTAACGCTTATGTAAGTGTCGAAGGTATGGAAGATGATATTTTTATCCATCAAAAAAATGTAAAAGATGCCTTGCAAGGTGATAAAGTCCTTATTGTGACTTATCATTTTAAAGGTAAAAAACTAGAAGGTTCTGTTGTTAACGTTCTCGAACGTGCAAAAGATACTTTTGTTGGGACTTTCCAAGATATACCACATAAGGATTTTGGATTCGTAGTTTTTGATAAAAAGAATATGCATTCGGATATGTTTATCCCGAAAGATAAAGTCCATGATGCGACAGATGGCGATAAAGTCATTGTTAAAATGATTAAATGGGATGCAGGAAGCAAAAATCCAGAAGGCGAAATTATTCAAGTTTTAGGAAAACCTGGCGAGCACGAAACCGAAATTCATGCAATTTTGGCTGAATATGGTTTGCCTTACAATTTCCCACCAGAAGTTGAAAAAGAAGCTGACGAAATCGATACTGAAATTCGTCCAGAGGAAGTTGCAAAACGTTGGGATATGCGAAATATTTGCACGTTTACCATCGATCCAAAAGATGCAAAAGACTTTGACGACGCACTTTCTATTCAAAAATTAGAAAACGGAAATTGGCAAATTGGTGTTCACATTGCGGACGTTTCACATTATGTTCGCCCTGGGACTTTGCTGGATGACGAAGCTTATGATCGCGCAACTTCAGTTTATTTGGTGGATCGCGTGGTGCCGATGTTACCTGAGGTTCTTAGTAACGGCGTTTGTTCGCTTCGTCCTAATGAAGATAAATACACGTTTTCAGCAGTTTTCGAAATGGATGAAGAAGCTAAAGTTAAAAAACAATGGTTTGGTCGCACAGTAACGCATTCTGACAGAAGATTTACTTACGAAGAAGCGCAAGAACGTATCGAAACTAAAGAAGGCGATTATCAAGAAGAAATTAATAAATTGGATGATCTTGCAAAGATTCTCCGCGATGAACGTATCAAAAACGGTGCGATTACTTTTGATAGAAGCGAAGTAAGATTTAATCTAGATGCAGACGGTAATCCGATTGGTGTTTATTTTAAAATTAGTAAAGATTCGAATCATTTGATTGAAGAATTTATGCTTTTGGCGAACAGAAAAGTGTCAGAATTTGTTTCATTAAATAAAAGAAATGAGCCTTCTCACAACACTTTTATTTATCGTGTTCACGAAGATCCAGATCCTACCAAATTAAATGCTCTACGCGATTTTGTTGGTAATTTTGGTTACAAAATGAATTTAGCCAATGCTAAAACCACAACCGAATCGATGAACAAACTTTTACAAGAAGTAAAAGGTAAAGCGGAAGAAAATATGATCGAAACGCTTGCTATGCGAAGCATGAGTAAAGCTAAATATACCACCGAAAGTCTTGGTCATTACGGCCTAGGATTCGAGTATTATTCGCACTTTACATCGCCTATTCGTCGTTATCCAGATGTTATTGCGCATCGATTATTACAACATTATTTAGATGGTGGCAAGTCGGTTGATGTGCACGAAGTTGAAGAAAAAGCTAAACATTGTAGCTCGATGGAGCGTCTTGCAGCCGATGCTGAAAGAGATTCTATCAAATACATGCAGGTCAAATTTATGGAGAAACATGTTGGCGAATATTTCAACGGTGTTATCTCTGGAGTTTCGGACTTTGGTTTCTGGGTAGAAATCCCTGAAAACGGCGCTGAAGGTATGATAAAACTTCGCGATTTAATAGACGATTCTTATAGTTTTGATGCTAAGAATTATGCGATCGTTGGTAGCAGAACTGGTAATACTTACCAATTGGGTGACCAAGTCAAGATAAAAGTTATGAAAGCTAATTTGTTGGCTAAACAATTGGATTTCAAGATTATCAATTAATTATAATCATTAAGAATTTTTAGTAAAGCTTAATTTAATCTAAGGTTTATTAAAAATTCTTTTTCTTTGCAAGATACTATAAGCTATGTTAGAACTTATTTTATATGCAATTGTACTAGGAATCATGCTGAGTTTGGTGTTCATCGGGCCCATCTTTTTCCTCCTTATAGAGACAAGTTTTTCGCGTGGTCCCAAGCATGCTTTAGCATTGGACTTTGGGGTGATAACTGCCGATATACTCTGTATTGTTGCATCGTATTACGCCAGTGCCGACCTCGTCGAACTTATTGACAAACATCCCTCCTTTTATCGGATTTCGGCGCTCCTCATTTTTATTTATGGCTGTATCATGATGGTTTCTAAAACCAAAATGCACATGAAGGGAGAAGAAAAACTTATCAGTCGTAATTATTTCAAAACCTTTGCTAACGGCTTTTTATTAAATTTATTAAATGTCGGGGTTATCTTATTTTGGTTGGTGACGGTGGTTTCCGTTCGTAATCAATATCCAGACACTAATGATTTTATACTTTACATTGGGATTGTAATTTGTACTTATTTAGTGATAGATTTAGCCAAGATTTTCCTTGCAAAACAATTCCATGATAAGTTAACTCAAAAGGTTGCAAATGCCATCAGAAATGGCGTTGGCATTATCTTGATTGTATTTAGTTTCTTTATATTTTTACAAAGTTTCAAAAAATTCAATCAGTTTGATAAAAAACTAGAAGAAGCCGAAAAAACTGAAGTTAAATACAAACGTTCGAAATAAAATGAAGTCTATTATTTTTCCTAAAAGTCTTAAAAAAGCTGATAAAATTGCGATTATTTCGCCAGCTGGTTCTGTTGAAGAAGCACAATTACAAAACACTTTAGATTTAATTATTTCTAAAGGTTACGAACCTATTTTGGGACAACATACTTTAGAGAAATTTCAAGATGGTTATAGTTACGCTGGTAACGAAGAACAACGTATTTCGGATATTAATTGGGCGCTCAACGATCCCGAAATTAAAGCAATTTGGGCAACTCGAGGCGGTTACGGATGTCAACATTTATTAGAGCATATAAAACTAACGGACTTTAATAAAAATCCAAAATGGTATATTGGTTATTCGGATAATACGGCTGTACAAAGTTTACTTTTAAAGAAAGGTTTTGCGAGTATCCATGGGCAAACTTTGAAGACTTCTTCTTTTGGCGTTAGCGAAGAAAGTTATGATTTGGTTTTTGATATTTTAAAAGGGAAAAAACTTAATTATACTTTTAAATCAAACGATTTTAATAAAAAAGGAAATACCGATGGACAAATTGTTGGCGGTAATTTAGCTTTGATTTATGCACTTTTAGGTACCAAATATTCTTTCGATTTTAAAGATAAAATTTTATTTATCGAAGATATAGGCGAGAATTTTTATGCCTTGGATAGAATGTTGATGAGCCTCGAATTGGCTGGTGTTTTCAGTAAAATTAATGGATTAATTGTTGGCGGAATGACCAATATGGGAAAAGAAGGCGAAAACAAAGCTTTTGAGGAGTCTTTTGATCCTTTCGCTTATCATTTGATAGAACATCGTCTAAAAGGCTATAATTTCCCTGTTTTGTACGAATTCCCGAACGGACATATTTTCGACAATCGACCAATTATTTTGGGTGCTGAAATTGAATTAAACATTGGTAAAAAATCGGAAGTTATTTTTAAATCTTAAAAATGTCAGAGCATTATGATTTCGGAAAACGCGCTGAAGATGCAGCTTGCGAATTTCTAGAGTCTAAAAAGTATCGGATTCTAGAACGCAATTTTCGATTTCTGAAAGCTGAAGTTGACATCATTGCAAAGCAAGATCAAAAACTAGTTATTATTGAAGTGAAAGCACGAAGCGATAATCACTTCATCAATCCCGAAGATGCTGTTAACAAAAAGAAAATGAAACTTCTCATAATGGCTGCTGATGCGTATTGTCAAGAATTAAATGAAGAATTGGAAGTAAGATTTGATATTATTTCTGTTCTGAAAACAAATACCAACGACTTAGAAATTCATCATATTGAAGACGCTTTCCAAAGTCATGAAATATAAAAAGCTCCGAAAATTTTCGGAGCTTTTTGTTATAATTGGCTAAATCTAGTAAGTTAAGAATTGTTTCAATTTAAAATGTTGTTATTAATTTTGGTGAAAACTTATATCGAGAAAAGAATGTTATCTTCAAAAACGCAAAATAAAAAAGGAAATTGGGTGGTAACAATTAATGTCAATGACCAGTCGAATACACCAACATTTATTTTAGAAGTTTTCAAAAACGGAAGCGCATTTTTATCCATCAACGCTAACGACAGACAACCAATTAGTTACGATGGATACATTTCGAATTTAAATGCAAAATAGAATTTAATTTGTTTTAAATCTTATTAAGACTTCAACAATTTATTAACAAACTCACGTGCTTCAGAACTTGGATTAGCCAACAATTCTGAAGCATTTTTTTTATGTTCATTAAAAGCGTCGTCCAACTGTTGATTCTTTTTTGTTTGTTCTAAAATATAAGCTTGCACCCAATATTGAAAACGTTTTTCCCCTTGTAATTGTCGAACTTCTTCAAAGCGTCCAGACTCTTTTTTTAAAGAAATAAAATCATCAATTTTTTCATAAACATTCTCTAAACCTTGATGATTAAGCGCTGAACCAAGCAAAACTGGGACTTTCCAATCCTTTTCTTTTGGAGGCATAAATTGAAGCGCACGCGTTAATTCCAGCTTTGTATTTTTGGCTTGTTGAAGATTATCTTCCGAAACTTTATTAATGAAAATAAGATCTACCATTTCCATAATGCCGCGTTTGATGCCTTGTAACTCATCACCACCACCGATAATTTTTAAAAACAAAAAAACATCAGAAATATCGGCAACCAAAACTTCGCTCTGCCCCACTCCAACGGTTTCTATCAAGATATAATCATATCCAGCAGCTTCACAAATTAACATGGTTTCAAAAGTTGCATTGGCAACGCCACCCAGAAATCCAGAACTCGGGCTTGGACGGATAAAAGCATTCGGATCTTTGGCAAGATCTTCCATTCTGGTTTTATCACCGAGAATACTCCCTTTGTTAATCGCCGAACTTGGGTCAATTGCAAGCACCGCAACTTTTTTTCCGTTCTTGATGGCGAGTTGTCCAAAACTCTCAATAAAGGTCGATTTTCCCGCTCCAGGAACGCCTGTAATCCCAACTCGAATTGATTTCCCAGTTAATGGCATAATCGCTTTAAGAAGTTGCTCGGCTTTTTCGCGATGCTCCAACTTCTTACTTTCAACCAAAGTTATCGCCTTAGCAATCAATCTTTTATCACCAGATTTTATACCTTCAACTAAAGTTTCTAAGGATATTTCAACGCTCATCTTGAGAATTTGGAATGTTTATAAATTGTTTTTAAATCTGAGTAGTTTCAGTTTTAATTTATAAATTTGAAATAACTCAAAGATCAAAAATAATGAAAAAATACCTATATACCGCTGTTTTTGCTTTGACTTTGGTTTATTCTTGTACCTCAAGAAATACTGCAAATAGCGAAGGAAGTTCTTATGGCATTACTAAAGGACAAATGGCAACGGCGAAAACTTTGTATGACGCAAGATGTGGAAAATGCCATGATTTGCCAGCAACAACAGATCATACTGCCAGCGAATGGAAACCGATTATCGAAAGAATGGCGCCTAAAGCAAAACTAAGCGCAGAAGAAGGAACTTGGTTATTGGCTTATGTAAGTGCCAACGCAAAAAACTAAACCCAATCACATTTTTATATTAAACAAGGCGCGCTTTTCGTTTCTGAAAAGCGCGTTTTTATCTTAAAACAATAAAGAAGTTTGTTTACGATGTTTATTTTTTAATAAATTTTGATATATAATCTTTACCAGATTTAGATTTTAAAATGAAATAATATATACCTGTACTAAGATTAATAGTGTCAAAATGTGATTCATTTGTTTTTTTAGTAACTAAGAGATTAGCGTTCATATCATAAATACTTAACTGAACAATATCTAAAGATGCAGCCCAATTAACAATAGAAGCACTAGGATTCGGAAATAATTCTAACTTAAATAATTTGTTTTGTACATTCTCAATGGTAGAAAGCTGAGAAGTATTAAAAAATATATGAACACTTGTTAAATAATCTTCATAAGTAGATACAATGTCTACCTTATTGTCATTATTAATATCTGCAATGTCTAATCTAAGAGGATATGTCTGTTTATATGCTTCATAAATTTCCTTTTTGTCATGAAATCCATTTCCGTTATTATTCAGATAGGTTAGTATTTTTTCTTTTTGATTTCTATTATCATCAACAATAACAACACTAGCAATAAGGTCTAAATAACCATCATTATTAATATCAGCAAGCTTTATCCTATCACAGGTGTAATAATCGATAATCTTTGGAGAATTGAAGCCTCCGTTAGTATTATTTAAAAAATAATAAAAAGGGTTATTTCCAACAGATCCGCTGTATTTATCTCCGACTATAATGTCGGGATATCCATCATTATTAATGTCTCCTATTACAAAAGGAAAATTATAGCTTCCTACTGGATTTGGAAATTTTCCTCCAGAGCTAAAATTGCCACTACCATCATTCTTCAACCAAACAAAATCTCCTCCAAATGTTCCAAAAAGATCATTACTGCCATCGTTGTCTATATCTGCCGTCAAAAAAACGCCAGAAAGACTTAAATTCGGCTTAGTCATCACAAAGCCCAAATTCTCAGTTTGCAAAAATAAATGAAAGGAAGGATTAGAATCTGTTAACTTTTTTGTCATAATCGCAAAATCTAATTTTCCATCATTATTAAAGTCGGCAATACTAGGTAGATCAAAAGGAGAATTTGACATTTTATTTAGATAAACAGAGGAAAAATTAAAATTTCCATCATTTTTTAATAACTCTATTTGATAAGCTGATATAATGAGTAAATCTAATAATCCATCATTATTAAAATCAAAAAGCCAAACACTACTATTAACAGTCACATTACTAATATCCTTAATGTAAATAGGAGCTGAATACTGATTGTTGCCCAAGTTTTTACTAATAGTAATCGCATAAGGGTATAGCACAATAATGTCATTTTTCCCGTCACTATCAAGATCGGCAGAGCGAACATCACTTATTGACAACGAACGATGGCTTAATGTTTTTTCTTGATAAAGCTTTGTAATATTATCATACTTATACGACGTTAATTTTCTCCCAAAGTCAGTATCAATTTTTACCGTTCCTATTACATCAAATTTGCCGTCTTTATCTAAGTCTTCTATTAAAATATTTTCGGGATACATTAAGCCATCCAAAACTGGTGCAAAATTAGAAAATGTTAGATTATTGTTATTCTTTATCCATCCAATAGTATTATTACCATTAACAGATTTTGACATTATAAAATCATTAATACCATCCTTATCAACATCATATAATGATAAACTTGTTATATCAATATCAGAAATAATCGCCTTTTGTATGAAAAAATCGAGCCCTTTATTATTTAATTTATAACTTAAACGCTTAGAAGAATTTTCACTATAAACGAGATCAAGGTAATTATCTCCATTAATATCAATAAACTCAAATTCGCCTCCACTACTTCCAGCAACTAATTTCGGTGTATCCCAATTATCTCCATTTTTATTATTTAAAAAATATATGTTTCCGTCTGCTTCACAGGTTACAATATCTAAATAACCATTATTATTTATGTCTACCAGTTTTATTTTTGTAATGTCACGAGCAGATAGTGCCAACACAACATCTTTTGCAAAATTCCCATTCCCGTTGTTTATAATCAATCTTAGAGAATTTGGATCATTAAATGTTCCTGAATTTGTTATTATATCTAAATTACCATCATTATTAATATCTCCAATAGCTATAGATGTAGGTTTTGTTAAGCTAGTTTCAATTACTTTACGTTCCGAAAACTTTAAACCACCAAGATTCTTATACCAATATATTTTACTTTCTTCTCGATTACATATAACAATATCTTTTAATCCATCATTATCAAGATCACCAGATTGCACAGCAAAAATAGCAGAATTAAAAGGAAAATTATCAATTACAATAGGTTGATGTGCTTGCAAATCACCTCCAATATTTGTATAGATAAGTAAAGATCGATTGTTGTCAGATGTTGTTAAAATCTCTTTAAAAGAATCGCCATCTAAATCAGCCGAAATAATAACATTTGGGTCATCGGAATAATATGTTTTATTGATAAATATACTGGGATTCGAAAATGAAACTTGTCCAAAATTTAAAATACAAGAAAACAATACTAAAAAACTGAATAAATTTCTCTTCATACACAAAAATATTATAATTAGTAAATCAAAAATATGTAATTAAATAAATAAACGTAATTATTTAACCAACATTTTTTCTAAAATTTCTACGGCACATTTTGGAAGATTAGTTCCGGGACCAAAAATATGGTCAGCGCCGTTGGCATACAAAAATTCGTAATCTTGCTGCGGAATAACACCGCCAACAACCACTGTAATATCTTCTGCGCCTAGCTTTTTTAATTCTTCAACAACTTGTGGCACAAGGGTTTTGTGCCCTGCTGCCAAAGATGAAACACCTAAAATATGAATATCATTTTCGATGGCTTGTTTTGCAACCTCTTCTGGCGTTTGGAACAATGGCGCAACATCCACGTCAAATCCCATATCAGCAAAGGCTGTCGCAACAACTTTGGCACCACGGTCGTGTCCGTCCTGCCCCATTTTTGCGACCATAATTCTTGGACGACGTCCTTCCTCTTCCTCGAATTTTTCGGTTAGTTTTACCGCTTTATCGAAGTATTCATTTTTACCAGCATTCATAGCATATACACCAGAAATAGTTTTGATATTGGCTTTATAACGACCAAAGCTTTCTTCCATCGCATCCGACATTTCACCCAAAGTAACACGACGCCGCGCCGCTTCGATACATAAAGCTAAAAGATTGCCTTCCGTGGTTTTTGCAGATTGACGAATTTGATTCAAGATATCTTCTACAGCAGCATTATCACGCGTTGCTTTGATGTTGTTAAGTCTTTCAATTTGCTTTTGACGAACCACAGAATTATCGATATCCAGAATCTCAATATCTTCTTGTTTTAACTGAGATTTAAACGAGTTAACACCAATGATAAATTCTTCTCCACTGTCGATTTTAGCTTGTTTAATGGCCGCAGCCTCCTCGATTCTCATCTTTGGAATACCTGCTTCAATCGCTTTTGTCATCCCACCTTCTTTCTCAACCTCATCGATGTACTTCATCGCTTCTTCAATCATCTGTTGCGTCAAAGCTTCCACCAAATCTGAGCCACCCATTGGGTCAACAACATTGCAAATGCCGCTTTCTTGCTGAAGAATAATCTGTGTATTTCTCGCAATTTTTGCCGAATAATCTGTAGGTAACGCAATTGCCTCATCCAAGGCGTTTGTGTGCAAAGATTGCGTTCCGCCCAAAGCCGATGACAAAGCTTCAATCGCAGTTCTTGTGATATTATTAAATGGCTCCTGCTCTGTCAAACTCCATCCAGAAGTCTGCGAGTGCGTTCTTAGCGCCAAAGATTTTTGATTTTGAGGATTGAACTGTGTTAAAAGATTTGCCCAAATATAACGAGCTGCACGCATTTTGGCGATTTCCATAAAGTGATTCATCCCGATTGCCCAGAAAAATGATAAACGTGGTGCAAAATCATCAACATTCATCCCAGCTTTTATCCCTGTTCTAACATATTCTAGACCATCAGCAAGTGTATAAGCCATCTCTAAAACTGGCGTTGCACCAGCTTCCTGCATGTGATAACCCGAAATTGAAATCGAATTAAACTTAGGGATATTTTTAGAAGTGTATTCAAAAATATCAGCGATAATCTTCATGGACGGCGTTGGTGGATAAATGTAAGTATTACGCACCATAAACTCCTTAAGAATATCATTTTGGATAGTCCCAGAAAGCAAATCTTGAGAAACGCCTTGCTCTTCCGCAGCAACAATATAGAATGATAAAATCGGCAAAACCGCACCATTCATTGTCATAGAAACCGAAATTTGATCCAAAGGAATTTCGTTAAACAAAATTTTCATGTCTTCCACAGAGTCAATTGCAACACCCGCTTTACCAACATCGCCAACCACTCTTGGATGGTCAGAATCATAACCTCTATGCGTCGCCAAATCAAATGCTACCGACAATCCTTTTTGTCCAGCTGCCAAGTTTCTTCTGTAGAACGCATTAGATTCTTCCGCTGTTGAGAAGCCTGCATATTGACGAATGGTCCAAGGTTTTTGAACATACATCGTGGAGTAAGGTCCACGCAAGTAAGGCGCAATCCCTGCAGAATATGATTTTTCGGTTAAATTTTGAGAATCAGCAGCTGTGTACGAAGACTTTAGTTGAAGTCCATCTTTCTCGAAATAGTAGATTTCTGGCTCGGTATATTGAATATTAAAATCAGGCTTTGTCGCCTTTATGGCTTGTCGCATAATGGGATTTTTATCTCTGTAAATTTACAACTTTTAGGGGACTTTATCTTAGAATAAAGCCTTAATATAGAATTTTGAACTAAAATTATTCGTTATTATCTTGCTTATAAAAACTTTCCAAAAGCTGTTTTGCAGTTTCTAGGTTTTCTTCTGCAACTTTCAGCTGAACACCGCCAGAAGTCAAATTGAAAACATTATAAGTATTTGCCAACACATTTCCGAACACAAAACATTCGACATCATTGGCTTCCAAAAAAGCCTTAATCATTTGGGCCTCAGGTTCTGTATTAAAAACTTTTAGCGTTACAAGTTCCATATTTTTTAAATTTAAATAAAAAACTCAATTAAGTTATCTTGGAAGACGACTTGCTCTTTTCAGAAGTTCAGCATTAATATCATTGATTAATTGTGGACCTTCGTAAATGAAACCAGTGTATAATTGTACCAAACTTGCTCCTGCATCCAATTTTTCCATCGCATCTTTTGCAGAATGAATCCCGCCTACACCAATAATTGGGAACGCTCGATTACTTTTATCCGCTAGATATTTAATCATTTTTGTACTACGCTCACGAATTGGTTTTCCACTTAAACCACCATTTCCGATTTCAGCTAAAATTTCGGGAGAAGTTTTTAAACCTTCGCGATTAACAGAGGTGTTAGAGACGATTACACCGTCAATTTTAGTTTCAGCAATCAAGTCGATAATTTCATCCAATTGATTGTTATTAAGATCTGGTGCTATCTTTAGTAAAATAGGTTTTGGGCTTGCTTTAGAAACATTGATTTTTTTCACTTCTGTGATCAACTCTCGAAGATATTCTACATCTTCCAATTTGGCGTGACTTCCCACATTGGGACAACTTACATTCAAAACAAAATAATCCACATGAGGATGAAGACCTTCGAAACAATCCAAATAATCTTGGGTATAATTTTCGGGCGTCGTGTTGGTGTTTTTTCCAATATTTCCGCCGATGATGATTTTCCCTTTGTTGCCTTTCAATTTTTCAATTGCAGCTTCTAAACCATCATTATTAAAGCCCATTCGGTTGATAATTCCACCGTCTTCAATCAATCGGAATAGGCGTTTTTTTGGATTTCCCGCTTGTGCTTTTGGCGTTACGGTTCCAATTTCAACAAAGCCAAAACCTAAATCCGCTAATTCATTAAAAAGAACTGCATTTTTATCAAATCCTGCTGCTAAGCCTACTGGATTTTTAAATTTCAAACCAAAAACTTCTCGTTCCAAACGCTTATCTACAATAGGTTTTGGAAGAAATAATTTGGTCAAAAAACCAAAATTCTTAAGCATTGAAAATGTAAAGTGATGGACTTCTTCAGGATCGAATTTGAAGAGAATTGGACGTATGATACTTTTGTACATCAAAGAAAAGTTTTACAAATTTAGTCAAATCTAAATTGATATTAACTTATTTGGTTAAAATTAACATATAATATCTTTCCTCAATTATGAAGTATTCATTTAAATAATCAACTATTGCATCCTTTCTAAAATCCCATATTTAAATAAAAAATCTTTGATTAAAAACAAATACAGGGTTAATTTTTAATCAAAAACATATTTTGCAATAATTTTTTTCTATATTGCGACCTCCAAAACAATAATTATTAATATGAAAAAAAGCCTACTAATTCTTGGAAGTATAACAATATTTGCAACAAATATGCTTTATGCTCAAGATTTTGTAAAGTCTAAGACAATTAATGAAAAGGGGAATATTAATCTTATTACCTTTTCTGAAGGGTCAAATTTATCGAAAAGTAATACTCAAAATATCCTAAAAGATGTTCTGAAGCTTTCCGATGAATCGAGTATGAAAAAAGTTAATGAAGTTAGATATAATTCTGATTTCGTGACTGAAAAATTTGCACATTATATTAACGGTATTCGTGTTGAAGGAAGCACATACAATGTTAATTATAAAGGTGATAAGCTTATAAGCATGAGTGGAGAGGTTTTTACAACAAATGATATTATATCGAAACCTCAAATTTCGGAAAGTAATGCTTTTGCAAGTGCATTAAAAAAAGTAAATGCTCAAAGATACATGTGGGAGAATGCTGCATATTCTGCAAAAACAGGCTACACAAAGCCAAAAGCAGAGCTAGTCTATCTTCCTGTCGAGACTCTAGGTCAAATGTCCAAGCTAATCTTAGCTTACAAATTTGACATCTATGCTGCTAAACCTATGAGTAGAGGTTACGTATACATTGACGCAACATCTGGCGACTTTGTATCATACAATGCGATCATGAAACATGCACACAGTAAAAGCGAGTCAAATGATCTAATTGCTACTAATAGAAATCAAGCAACAACGTCTAAAATTGAAATTCCAGAATCTTACAAAGCAACAAGCCTTGAACTAGGAAATGCTGCAACACGTTACAGTGGCGCTCGCCAAATTGAAACCAAACTAGTTAATGGGCAGTATATTTTAGCATCAGAAAGTCGTAAAGTTTATACAAAAAATTCTAATAAAACAGATGATATAGAATCTGCTACTGAGTTTGTTGATAACGATAACAACTGGACTGCGGCAGAATTTGACAATTCTAATTTTGATAATGCTGCGTTAGATGCACATTGGGGCGTTTCTAATACGTATGACTATTTCAAATCAACTTTTAATAGAGATAGTTTTGACAATGCAGGAGCAGAAATAAATAGTTATGTACATTTCTACGAAAAATTGGAAAATGCAGCTTGGTCAGGCGCAGAAATGGTATATGGCGATGGTGATGTTTATTTTAAACCTTTGACTGCTTTTGATGTTACAGCGCACGAACTAGGACACGCAGTATGTCAGTATACAGCAAATCTAGCTTACGAGAGAGAACATGGCGCTATTAATGAAGGACTTTCTGATATTTGGGCTGCTATTATTGAGCATAAGTATGCGCCAGAAAAACAGCCTTTTTTAATTGGTGAAGATATCACGAACGTGGCACCTGGATTCATCAGATCGATGAGTAACCCAAAATCTGCAACACTTTCTAAACAACCAGACACTTATAAAGGTCAATATTGGCAACCTGCAACTAAAGCTGAGGGTTGTACAATACCAAGCGAAGAAGCTAATGATTATTGTGGTGTACATACTAACAGTGGCGTTCTTAACCATTGGTTTTATATCCTAGTTTCAGGAAAAACAGGAACTAATGATGTCGGAAGTAGCTATAATGTTACAGGAATCGGATGGGAAAAAGCTGCCAATATTGTTTATAGATTAGAGTCTTCTTTCTTAACAGAGTTTTCGACTTATAAAAACACAAGAGACTTTGCAATACAAGCTGCTAAAGAGTTGTATGGTGACACTTCAGCAGAAGCAATAGCTGTACAAGATGCTTTTTATGCTGTTGGTGTTGGGACAAAACATTTAACAACTCCTGATACGCAAGCGCCTACAACACCTACTAATCTAGTAGCAAGTAATGTAAAAGCAACAACTGCGACGTTAACATGGGCAGGATCCACAGATAACGAAAAAGTCGAAGGTTATATCGTATACGGTAATAACGAAGAACTTGCGCGTACAACCGAATTAACAGTTGATCTTTTTGGGTTAACAGTTAATACCGATTATAATATGACGGTAAAAGCATACGACGATGCAAATAATCTGTCAGCAGCTAGTAATATTGTAAGTTTCAAAACAGCAGCTTCATTGCAATATTGTACTGCTAAATCACTTAATGCAACAGAAGAAAACATCGGTCGTGTCGTTCTTAATACCTTGGATAAATCGAGTACAGGGACTGCTGGATACGAAGATTTTTCAAACTTATCTACCGATCTAGTTGTTGGCGAGACCTATCAGCTAGAAATCCATCCTTTATTCCCACAAGGAGGAAGTTCTGCTGAGACTTATGGCGCTTATATCGACTGGAACAACGATGGTAGCTTCTCTGGAGCTAATGAAATGATTGGAGGTTCTGGCTTGCCAACATTTAACAAACCATTCAAAATACCATTTACTGTACCAAGCAGTGCTATTAAAAACCAAAAATTAAGAATGAGATTGGTTTTACAGTATGCTGGTTTCGGGACAGATCCTTGTAGAACTTTTGACTATGGACAAGTGGAAGATTACTCTGTGAAAGTTACTAGTAATTTAGGAACAATCGATACCACAGCTTCTACAACCACAATCTATCCAAACCCTACGAAAGATAGTATTAACATCCAAACAGGACAAAGTACAACTTACGATCAATTCGAAATCGTAAATGCTGCTGGTCAAATCATTAAAACTGGAAAACTTTCTGGTTCTATTATCGATGTTAAAGCTTTACCTGTCGGCCAATACATTTTGAAACTTACTGGTAAAGATGCATCTTCTGTACACAAGTTTATTAAAAACTAATAGGCAGTTACATAAATCGTAAAAGTGAAAGGAAATGCGGGCAATTTTGTCCGCATTTTTATTTTTTAAAACCTAATTTCAACACCAATGTTTGTAGTTTTTGGACTAAAATTATTGACTTGTTGATAAGTTAAACTTGGTTTAAGTTGAATACTTTTCCCTTTGTGATGGCTTGCAATAATGTAAAATGGCACCGATCCAATCATCGACATTCCTCCCAATGTCAAAAACAGATAACCAAAAGTTTCCCCAGTGGTAAAAAATGAATTTGCACTCCCAGAGCCATCATCTATCAATAACAAAATACCACCCAAAGCACTTGCAGTAGCTCCTGCAATCAACATTATTTTTGCTGTCTTTTTATTTGCTAAATAGCGTTCAAAATGGTAATTTGAAGCTATTGTACTGTCCACTTTTTTAACTTGAGTTTTTCCAAATCCACAAATTAAAACCGAAACAATAAAGAATAAATTTTTCATTTCTCTGTTTTTAAAATTGAATTAAAACCCCAGCTTGTGCAAAATTTTCTTGAACTAAAATCGGTTTCTGAAAAGAAATACTCGGACTAATTTTTAAAGATTTTCTTTTGTTAATGTACGAAATAATATAAAATGGGATAGAGGCGATAGCGGCTAAAGCTCCTCCCGTAATCATATTGATTCCAATTATTTGCGATTCCGAAAAAAATAATCCTGAAGGATGTCCCGAAACCAACAAAAATGTCCCTACAGTCGCCAATCCAGCTCCAGAAAGCGCAATAATATTGGCCATTTTCTTTTTTCTTATCGATTTTGTTAGATAAGTATTTGAGGCTTGCGAAAGAGAATCTTGTTTCCCCTCTTGCGCTTGAAAATTAGTGTTACATAAAAACAATAAAAGACATAAAATAAAAGTTTTCATAATCAATTTTTATTCGAAATAAGTCAATTATTCCGCCTAAAAAAATGATTGAAATCAAGAGTTTGATTTTTTCTTACATCGCGAAAAGGTCTCAGGTGTTATTTGTAAATAAGTTGCAATCACTTTATCTGTGAGTCTTTGTGATAATGCTGTTTGTTCTTTTAAAAAAATATCAACCTTTTCTTGTGGCGAATATGAGGTCAAAAATTCGATTCTTTTGATCTGAAAATTCTGAAATTTTTCCAATATCTGTAAATAGACTTTCTCAAATTTTGAATTTTCAGAAATCAACTTTCGAAAGTTTTCGTTAAAAATTCTCAATAAACTTCCGTGTTCCAAAGCTTGGATAAAAGCTGGCGAAGCCACTTTTTCCTGAAAACTGATCAAAATTGTACAAAACTCGCCTTCCGAAACGATTAATCGTGTAAACTCTGAAGCGTTGGCATTAAGGTGAAACGTCCGCAAAATACCTTTGTTAACGAAGTATAAATAGTGACAAACTTCATCGGAATTGAGCAAAAATTCATTCTTTTTAAAACTTTGAATTTCAAAATGAGCTTGTATTTCGTTAAGTTCTTCTTGCGAAAAATTAGAAATTTCTTGAAGTTTTGTCTTTAATAAATCAAATTCGGACATATAAATTCTTATAGAACTAATTTAAATTTTTTTCTAAAACTAAATAAACTTACTAACATCAAAACTCAAAATTTTTGCAATTTCTAAAAATTCTGGATTGACGTCTAGGCTTGCATTTATAGAAATATTTTCCTTCGTTATTGGATGCATAAAATTGAGCTGATGCGAATGCAGAGGCATCGCCGTAATATTGAAAGTTTGCAGCCACAACTTATTTTGCTTGTTGCAACCATGTTTTCGGCAACCCAAAATGGGATGCAAAATATGTTTAAAATGCTTCCTCAGTTGATGAAATCTTCCCGTTTCAGGAATCGCTTCAACTAATGAATATCGAGAAGTTTGATGTTTTCTAAAAGGTAAATCGATTTCTGAGGTTTGCAAACGACGATAATACGTAATTGCATTTTGGATCACTTCATTTTCGTTTGCCAAGTCATAATCGATGGTTTCCTCTTCTTTTGTCCATCCTCGTAAAATCGCAATATATTTTTTTTCAACATCTCGACTCATGAACTGGTCGCTGATGAGTTTTAAGGTTTCTTTATCTAATGCAAATAATAAAACGCCCGAAGTTTTTCTGTCTAATCGATGGACGAGATGCACTTTCTGACCAATTTGGTTTGTTAGTTTTTCTACCGCATATTCATCTGCGGGTCCTGCGTAATAGGATTTGTGCACCAACAATCCGCTTGGTTTATTGATGGCGATAAGATATTCGTCGCGATACAGAATTTCTAACATTTTGCAAAAATAGAGATTTCTTGTAGAAATTTTTAATGCGTGTTTAAACAAAAAATTTATAAAATGATGAAAAACAAAAGTCCAATTTTTACATACTTTTGTTATAAAATCAATTTGATGAGTTTATTCAACATTATAAACCTGTTTCGGCTTTCCAAGGAAGAAGAAGAAAAAGACACCTACAACGAGATTGAAGAAGGCATTCATTTTCGGGGTCACAATCTTTGGTTATTGGTT
Source organism: Soonwooa buanensis (assembly GCF_900167905.1). Lineage (GTDB taxonomy): Bacteria > Bacteroidota > Bacteroidia > Flavobacteriales > Weeksellaceae > Soonwooa > Soonwooa buanensis. The sequence goes on from NZ_FUYZ01000008.1 coordinate 93,580, forward strand.
TGTGCGATGGCGATTGCATGCATTGGTTTGAATGTTAACAGTCAAGCTGCGGTGATTGGAGCGATGCTGATTTCACCTTTGATGGGACCTGTTGTTGGGCTTTCGTTTGGACTTTCGATTCATGATAAAAATTTGATTCGCCTTTCGGTTTGGAATTGGCTTATCATGATTGTTACTAGTCTTTTGGCGTCCACAATTTATTTTATGATTACGCCTTTTCATTCGGAAACGAGTCAGTTGGAGGCTTTTAAAGAAGCCACAGTTTTCGATTGTATGATTGCGCTTTTCGGAGGTTTGGCTTGGTTTATTGGGATTACTCGAAAAGAAGCAATTAAAACTATTGCGGGAGTTGCGGTTGCGACGGCGTGTATTCCACCGCTTTGTACGGCTGGTTTTGGTTTAGCGAACGGAAATTGGGACTATTTTTTCGGTGGTTTGTATTATTATTTGGTGAATTGTGTGTTTATCGGGATTGGAACGTGGATTTTGAGTATTGTTTTGGGTTATCAACGTTATTATTTATTAAATTCTCAAGGGAAAAGTAAGCAGACCACTTTGATTATTACTGTTCTTTCGATTTTGGTTTTAACGCCAAGTATTTTTTTAACCGTTAAAAAATGGAATAAGGAGAATTTTAAAATCGAAGCCGATCAATACATCAATAAAATTGAAGACAGGACACCCGAAATAGCAATTGTAAATTATAAAGCCTTCAAAAAAGGTGATAAAAAATATTTGGATATTACAGTTCTGAACGACTCCACTTTTTTATCGAAAAACGAATTGTACGAACACGATATGTTGAATAAAGACATTGAGTTGGTTTGGCATTATTCTAAGCAAACAACATCTACAAGCAGCGAAATAAAATTTCTACAATCACAAATCAACGATTTGAAGCAAAAATTAAAAGAAACGGAACAGAAATAAAAAAGAGAATCGGTTACAATTCTCTTTTGAAAGTGTACATGCTTGAAAGGGATGTTCCCATTGAGCTAATTACTTTTACAGCTACAAGCTCCCAACCGTCTTGACCTAACTGGTTTAGTACTTCGTCGATTTCTTTTGTGGGAACTTCTGTACTCCAAACACTTTTAGATTTAACTTCAACAGTTTTGTATTCGAAACGTTTTCTCATATCAAGTAAATTTTTCTAAAGATATTTAATTATTCTTTGTGTTGGGTTAATCGCAAGGAGAAACAAAGTTTTATGAAAGTGTAGCGCTTTATTTAAGGAAAACAAAGGCACTTCGTTTACTGAAGTAAAACAAAGAGTTCACTAAAAAAATCTCTTTTAAAAAATAGTATTGACAGAAGCCTTTCAGGGTTTCAAACCCTGAAAGGCTTTTTTATTCGATGAGACAAATCCAGATTTTTGAGGATTTGGGTGGTTCTTTATTGGACGACTTTCTCAACTGCGACCAATTGCGGCCGCGATAGAAGCGGCATCCTTTTGTCTGAGTGAGGCGGCGGAGCGCAGCGGAGCCGACCGACCGAAGACAAAAGATATAGCGGATAGCACGAATTGTCCGCCCAAATAATTTTGCAGTTCGACCGTTGACTAGGACAAAAGAAAAGCCTATTTTTGCATAATAACTCATTGGAACTATGGCAAAACAGGAAGACGTTTTTAAGAAAGTCGTGTCACACGCAAAAGAATATGGTTTTATTTTCCCTTCTAGCGAGGTGTACGACGGGCTTTCGGCAATATACGATTATGGACAAAATGGTGCTGAACTAAAGAATAACATCAAGCAATATTGGTGGAAAGCAATGGTGCAGTTGAACGAAAATATCGTGGGAATTGATTCGGCGATTTTTATGCATCCTACGATTTGGAAGGCTTCGGGACACGTTGATGCTTTCAATGATCCGTTAATTGATAATAAAGATTCTAAAAAACGTTTCCGCGCCGATGTTTTGGTTGAAGATTGGGCGGCGAAGCAGGAAGATAAAGCTGAAAAAGAAATAGAAAAAGCAGCGAAAAGATTCGGCGATGCTTTTAATAAAGCGGAATTTGAATCGACCAATCCAAGAGTTTTGGAATACCGTGCAAAGCAAGATGCAGCGCTGAAAAGATTGGCTCGTTCATTAGAAAATAATGATTTGGCTGATGTGAAAGCTCTAATCGAAGAGTTGGAAATTGCTGATCCTGACACCGGTTCTAAAAACTGGACGGAAGTAAGACAATTCAACTTGATGTTCGGGACGAAATTGGGAGCTTCGGCGGATTCTGCAATGGATTTGTATCTGCGTCCAGAAACGGCCCAAGGGATTTTCGTAAACTATCTAAACGTACAAAAAACGTCAAGACATAAATTGCCTTTCGGGATTGCACAAATCGGAAAAGCTTTTAGAAATGAGATTGTTGCGAGACAATTTATTTTCAGAATGCGTGAATTCGAGCAAATGGAAATGCAATTTTTCGTTCCACCAGGAACAGAATTGGAATTCTACGAGCAATGGAAAACAAAGCGTCTTAACTGGCATTTGGCTTTAGGTTTGGGACAAGAAAATTATAAATTCCACGACCACGAAAAGTTGGCGCATTACGCGAATGCTGCCGCTGATATTGAGTTTAAATTCCCTTTCGGATTTAAAGAATTGGAAGGTATCCACTCGAGAACGGATTTTGACCTTACAGCTCACGAAAAACATTCGGGTAAGAAATTACAATATTTCGATCCAGAAAGAAACGAAAGTTATGTTCCTTATGTTGTTGAAACATCTGTTGGTCTTGACAGATTGTTCTTAGCTATCTTCTCACATTGTCTAAAAGACGAAGTTTTGGAAGATGGATCTGAAAGAACAGTTCTATCTCTGCCACCAGCTTTGGCTCCAGTAAAAGCTGCGATTCTTCCGCTAATGAAGAAAGATGGTTTAGGCGAATACGCAGAAAAAATATTCAATGATTTGAAATATGATTTCAATTTGATTTATGAAGAAAAAGATAGCATCGGTAAGCGTTACAGAAGAAATGATGCTTTGGGTACGCCTTTCTGTATTACGGTTGACCACGATTCGTTAACAGACAACACGGTTACATTACGTGATCGTGACACGATGCAACAAGAGCGTGTTCCGGTTTCTGAACTGAGAAGAATTATCGACGAAAAAGTGAATTTCAGAACGCTTTTGAGTAAAATTTAAGAGATAAAAATATTTAAAAACAAAAACCTTTCTTCGGAGAGGTTTTTTGCTTTTTTAAAACTAAAAATGATTAGAATACGTTTTAAATAAAAACCTTATACTTTTTAAAATAATATATTTGTCAAAAATTTAAAAATGAAAAAAATAATTAGCGCTTTTATAATTTCTGGATTTATTTTATCATGTTCTAGCAGCAATGATGACAATCCGAATAATGAAAATGTAACTCCGATTTTACCAACCAAAATTGTTACAGATAATAACACAACTGAAAATTTTACTTATAAAAACACCACAGAAATTTCTGAAATTAATTTTCTAACTGGTAAAAAAATCTACACTTATGATGGTGAAAATATCTCGAAAGTCAGTATATACGATAAAGATAAATTAGTCCAAACTATCGATTACAAATATGCTGGTTCGCGAGTATCTACGATGACTACAACATTGGCTGACAATAGTAAAATTATCCTGCTTTTGGATTGGATAGACGATACGCATCTAAAATATACTAAAGTAGATGTTGCAAACCCAGTTCCGGTATCTGGCGAATGTTTTTATACAAATGGTAACCTGTCAAAAACCGTTAACATTATTAAAGATGGCGATGTGACGTCAACATTTGAAAATACCTACGAGTATGATAATAAACAAAATCCATATTATAACGTCAAAGGTTTTTACCAAATCAATGTTCTAACACCAGAATTTGGAAAAAATAATGTTACAAAATCTACGATGAAAACGACCTTTACAAGCAGTGCAGGTACGACATCTAGTACAGCAACCAGTACATCAACTTATACTTTTAGTTCAAAAAATGTGCCTGATCAACAGACAACAAAGGGATTAAGCGCTAACGGACAAGCGACGACAAGCATTAAAAACTATTTTTACAACAGATAATAGTCTCAAACAATATTTTAGACAAAAACCTTTCTTCGGAGAGGTTTTTTGTTATTTTAGCGAAAATTTTTAAGCATATTATGAAGAAAATATATCCATTACTATTTCTAGGTTTTTCGAGTTTTTATTTTGGGCAATCTCAAGATTTAGAGAACCTTGCAAATGGCGAAAATGTCCGCTTTAATGCAATTTACGATAAAGCAGGCGAACAAATTGAAGGTTACTTTACACTTTATGATCAAGGAAAAACCGATGACGATAAAAAGAAATTCGAATACTTTTTTTTGGATAAAAATCTAAATGTTGTCGCTAACAAGCAATTTGTTGCGGACAAAACTATTTCGTCTTATGTAGCCTACACCAACGTTAGAGGTAAGTTAACGCTGTCGCCCCGATTGGTTTACAATTATCTAGCGATGAGTGGCGGTGCAAAAGCCTTTGTCCCACCAAGTGATAAAGAAGTCGACCTTGCAACCAACGAAATGAAGGACCGCAACGAAAAATGTTTTGAACAAGGAAAACTTGTAGATTGCCCTTCTGATAAGACTTTGAAAGAATCTCGAAAGGAAGTAAAAGAAGAACGCAAAAAGAATGGTTTTGTAGAGCGCTCCGAGGTTTGGGAAACTAAATACGACAACTATCTTGTCATGAAGCTTGATGATTACGAATCTTATTCTAAAAATGATAAGCTTATCTTATACACGCCCGATGCTAAAGAAATCTGGAGCTTCGAGTACAATAAAGATGGTGCTAAAAAAGTAGACGAAGCGCTTAGAATATTGGCATTAGATGAAGACAAAATTATCTCGATCCTTTCTAGAACCGAAAATAAGAAGAGTGTATTCAGTTTGTTAGTCTTAGACATAAAAACGGGAAATGTTCTTAAAAAAGAAAGTTTGGAGCCTCTAATGGACAAGTTACCAAGCAATGTTAATAAAGAAACAACATTAAAATATTTGTCGGTTATGTACACCCAAACTGGCGATATTGCGAACAGTAAAAATTTTGATGATAAATTGATGCTAGTTGGTCGCGCGTACGAAGACGCTAGTATTACCTATTACAACCTCAATGGCAACGGTTATGTGCGTATGTTGTTGGACAAAAAAACACTGGATGTTTCTTTTGACATGTTCGATTATACCAACGATTTAATAAAATATATTCCAAGCGTTAAAGATGGCGGGAAACTACAAGGTAGCTACTATTTGGCACCGCGAGCAATCTACATGATGAAAGATGGTGGCGTTGGGATTTTAACGGAAATGTACAAAGATGAAGGCTATTATAGTGCTAGCAAAAACAAGGACTTTTACTACATCTATACCGATGAAAAATTCAAAGTTATTGGAGCAAAAATGATCCCGAAAGAAGTTTCAAAATTCTCGTCAACCGACTATCTTTTTGCACAAAACATCAAAGGTGGCGACGATGTAGTTTTCTTTTATAAAGATCTTGTAAAAAATGCGGACAATAAAAAAGTCGTTAATCTTTACATTAACACTTTGATCAAAAACCAGTTCAAACAAGAGATAATCCCGATTAGCACAGAAGAAAATACGATAGTGCCTTATGTTGCGAAAGAAGGTTATATTCTTCTAAATGAGTTTAACAAAAAGGCAAAATACAATCAGGTACGACTAGAAAAACTAAATTACTAAAAACGAAAAGCGAGAATTAATTCTCGCTTTTTTCATAATACTGTCCAATATTTTTTATTTCATCAACACCCAAATTCCACATAAAGGATAAGAATTGTTGATAACTTCGACTTTGTTTGGTCGGTTCGATTTTATCGAGATAACGGTTAAGCGTGTAGGTTTTTCGGGCATCATAAATTTTGTTAAACAACAAGCCTAGATAATATTTTGTAGCTTTATGATCCGGATTATCTTCAAGAATAGCCAAACAATTGTATATGCCTTGTCCGTATTTTTCCGATTCGATAAAGTTTGGAATCAAACGTTCTTTCGCGAGATTTGACAACAAACTAAACTGTGGCGAAGCTTGAGAATTAAGATTAGAAGTTGCCAATTCTGGATAATTTTTTTTCAATAAATTTATTCTAAACTCCAAGTCAGGATGGGTTTTTAAAGAATCCTGAGATACTTTTTCTTGATAATGTTTGTAATTGTATTTAGAAAAATCTTCCATCTTTAGCCAATCTTCTTTGAAGCTTTGCGTCGGAATATTAAAGACTTTTTTATAAATAGAAACATCGATGCTGTCTTCTTTTTTATCGTCAAAATCTTTTAAAAGTTGCAACGACTGCACATAATTAGCAATCGGCAAACCTGTCGTTTTATAATAACTAAAACCTAAAGAATCTGCAGAAATTTCGTTTTTTCGACGTTGTTTCATGTTAGAATATAACAAACTTTTATAAAGCTCAAAAGCTTTGTCATAACGGTTTCCAGAGCGTTTTAGGTTGCTGACTTCTAGTTTTTTGTCTTTATCATTATTAAGTTTAGCAATCAATTTTTTAATTGTGTGCTCCAAAGTCTGATGTGCCAACTCATGACTAATAATTGCATCGAATTCAAATTCATTATTTAAAAAAGCAAAAAGTCCCAGGTTGACAACCAAAGTTTTATCTCCAAAATTGTAAGCATTTGGCTCGTTATCTTTCGCAATTAAAATGCTAAAATCTGTCGGAATAGTCGGATTTTTGGAGGCAATATAATTAACACGATCTTTTGTATAACTCACAAAACGATCGTCAAAACTATACATTTTATCTTTGATGTCTTCGGTCACACTTTTCTGAAAATTAGTAAAAACATTAACCAATTCTCGCGCTTCTTGACCGCTATATTTCTTTTTTAAAGCTTTATTAAATTGCTCACCTCGTGTTTTATAAAGTTCCAAAAATGCTTTTCTTTTGGCATAATCGGCAGTATCAATTTTAAAATTTTGAGCGGAAAAAAGTTTTAATAAAAGTAAAAAAACAATGATGTAGAGTTTCTTCATTCGGTGTTTTAATTTTTACAAATATAATGTCAAATTATACAATTTAGAAAATATTATCTTCGTATTAATTTCAATCTAATGATGTCAAACGAAATCATCACTTTTTCTGCTAAAATTGTACAACACGAAGATATAAATGCCGCTTATGTTGCTTTTCCTTTTGATGTTCAAAAATTGTTTGGGACTAAAGGACAAGTCAAAATAAAAGTCATTTTTGATGATCGAGTAGAATACCGCGGAAGTCTTGCTAACATGGGTTTTGGACATTGTGTAGGCTTAACACAAGCCGTTAGAAAACAACTTGGAAAAAGCTTTGGAGATCAAGTTGATGTTAAACTTTGGAAAGATGAGGAAGAAAGAGTAGTGGTGGTTCCTGATGATATTAAAATTCTGCTGGATGAGAACCAAAAAGCCAAAGAACTTTACGAAAAAATGTCCTACACGCACCGTAAAGAATACATCCGTTGGATAGAGGAAGCCAAAAAAGAAGAGACACGCGAACGTCGAAAAATAAAAATGATCGAGATGATCTTGGACGGAAAAAAAGGGATTTGAAACTGCTTCAAATCCCTTTTTATTTAATCCTAGTTTTGGTAAGTTATTTAACTTTAACCAATGGTATTTCGGTGTCACCTTGCGAAATAATCAAAGAATCACCTTTGGTATTTGCAGAAACACCATTTCTTTCATAATGTTCGCCATCTGCAGTTTTGGATTTAAAATCCAACTGATATTTTTGACTATTTGCTGATTCGATGACAAGTGTTTTTCCACTTTTACCAGAAGAAAAAGTCGCCTTCGCACGTGTCCCATCTAATCCTTTGTAAGCAACCGAAGTCTCCATGGTTTGGTTATCATTGCTTGTTTGTTCGGTTGATGTTGTTAATGTATCAACTGTTCCGTTATTATCGACAACGGTCGTTTCTGATGATGAAGATTCAGAAATAACGCCTTTGTTTCCGCCTTCATTTTTTTTGCAAGAAACACTTATTAAACTTAGCAAAATTGTTGCTAAAAGAAGATTTGTTTTCATAGAATTTGGTTGATTTTTAAGTTGTTAAAAGCATGCAAATAACTTTCCAAAAGCAAAATTCCCCGACAAAAATTATCGAGGAATTTTATTTAATAATTTATTTTTTTAAAGATTTAATACCCATTTCAAAAAGTGCAAATGATAACAAATCACCATTTTCACCAATGACTTGGTCTGTAGAACGACCTGCGCCGTGACCTGCATTTTTTTCAATTCTTAATAAAATTGGATTTTTACAAGATTGTTTTTCCTGTAATTCTGCGCCAAATTTAAACGAATGTGCTGGCACAACTCTGTCGTCATGATCACTTGTAATGATCATCGTAGAAGGGTAGCACACGCCTTTTTTAACATTGTGAACCGGCGAATAAGATTTTAGATAATCGAACATTTCTTTAGAATCTTCAGCCGTTCCGTAATCGTAAGACCAACCGGCTCCCGCAGTGAATTTGTTATAACGCAACATATCCAAAACACCAACACCAGGGAAGGCTACTTTTGCAAGATCTGGACGCATTGTCATCGTTGCACCAACTAACAAACCACCGTTAGATCGCCCAGAAAGCGCCATATAATCCTTTGATGTATAAGCTTTGGATTGTAGATATTCTCCTGCTGCGATAAAATCTTCAAACACGTTTTTCTTTTGTTGTTTGGTTCCTGCATCATGCCATTTTTTACCATATTCGCCGCCGCCACGGATATTTGGTACTGCATAAATACCGCCGTTTTCCATCCAGATGGCATTAACCACAGAAAATGCTGGTTGCAAACTAATATTAAATCCACCATAAGAATAAAGGATTGTAGGATTTTTGCCATCCATTTTCAAACCTTTTTTATAGTTGATCATCATCGGGATTTTGGTTCCATCTTTTGATGTGAAGAAAACCTGCTCTGACACAAAATTCTCTGACTGAAAATCCACAATTGGACGTTGCGTTTGACGAGAAGTCCCCGCAGCGATGTTATAACGATACACGCTAGATGGCGTTACATAATTTGTAAACGTGAAATAAACATCTTGATCACTAGATTTTCCGCCAAAACCAGCAATATTTCCTTTACCTGGAAGTTCGATATTTCTAACTAATTTCCCAGTTTTATCATATTGTTTAACCTGATCAATCGCATCAATCATGTAGGTTGCAAAGAAGTAACCACCGCCAGAAGTTATTCCTAAAACATTTTCGGTTTCTGGGATAACATTAGTCCATTTATCAGGTGTTGGATTTGCCATATTTGCCTTTACCAAACGACCATTAGGCGCATCTTTATCTGTGTATATAAATAGATTTTCGCCATCGTTATCAATAACACTTGCATTGATGTCAAAACCTTTTACAAGTTGTACAAAATCACCAGTTTTCTGTAGATCTTTTACGTACAACTCATTGCCGTTGGTAGCATTAGCAGCTGTAATAACTAAGAATCTTTCATCTTCTGTTAGGCTAGCTCCTAGATATCTTCTTGGCATTTTTTCGCCACCAAAAATCAATTTGTCTTCAGATTGTTTTGTTCCTAATTTGTGGAAATAAACCTTGTGTTTATCAGTCATACCAGAAAGTACAGTGCCTTCTTTTGGCTTGTCATAACTAGAGTAGTAGAAGCCTTCATCACCTTGCCATGCAATACCGCTGAACTTAACATCGACCAAAGTATCATCGATTTGTTTTTTGGTTTCTGTGTCGATAATGATAATTTTGTTCCAGTCGCTACCACCTTCGGAGATAGAATATGCCGCTAAATTTCCTTTTTTATTAAAAGAAATATTTGACATTGACGTCGTTCCTTTCTCTGAAAATTTATTAGGGTCAAGAAAAACTTCTGCCGTTTTTAATCTTCTGCTATTGCGATAAAGAACAGACTGCGCTTGTAATCCATCATTCTTATAAAAATAAGTATAAGCTCCTTCTTTGAAGGGCGCAGAGATTTTTTCGTAGTTCCAAAGCTTCTTTAATTGATCTTTAATCTCTTGTCTATAAGGGATTTTCGAAAGATAATCTTGAGAATAAGCAACCTCTTCGTCAACCCATTTTTTAGTCGCTGGAGAATCATTTTCTAGATCGCGATAAGGATCAGCTACTTGCGTCCCAAAATAATTATCAACTTGGCTTCCTTTTTCTGCTTTTGGGTAAGAACCTGATTTCATTTTCTGAGCATAAGTATTGGTAAAAAACATCAAACTGATACTAAGTACAGTATATCTTAACTTCATATAATATTTATTTCTATCAAAAATACAGAAAGTTTCAAAATAAAAAAATCTTTCAGCTTAACCGAAAGATTTAGTTTTAGAAATATTTAATATTTTTTATTTAGCAGATTGACTTAAAAAATATTCAGCTTCCATTTTTCCCCAGTTAGGATCTAGAGGTGTTTTGATTTTGTAAGTCCCGAATTGTGAAATTGCTTGTTTGAAAAGTTCAATTCCTTTCGTTTTACTACCTCCAAATTGCTCAGGTGTGAAGTAAGTATCTTCTGCCTCTAGCACGGTAATTCTTGGGTTATTAGCATCCAACTCTTTAGCTTTTGCCAAATGTTGTTGCGCTTCTTGTCCATAAGTCATAAATCTTGACATAGGATCAACCATCATTTTTAAACTTGCAGACATTTTTTTAAGAACATAAATTTCAGAATTATTTGGGCTAAGTTCGTCCGCTTTCGCAATATATTTATCAGCTTCCGCAGCAACTGCATCCAACTCTGACAATTTGTTTGCGCGCATTAATAATCTACCTTTTTGGATGGTCGAAAATGCTGCGTAGTAATAAGGTAGCCATTGTTTTGATTCTTTAGTTCCGATTCTGTCAAAGTCGTTAGCCAAAGCTGTGAAATCGTCAGGATTCATTGTTGTTTCAACTTTAGATATTTTGTCTGTCATTATTTTATCATAAGCTGATTGCGCAAAAGATTTAACTCCGATAAAAATAAATGCTGCGATTAAGATTAAGTTTTTCATAATATAAATTGTTTGTTGTTTTAATTTCTTGGATCAAATTTAAGTTCAAAAAGTATTTGATTTAAAATAAATTCTACCGAAAGGTCAATTTCTGATGCCGAACCGTTATAGGTTATTGTTAATAGCATCATTGGTTTTGTCAACACCAAAACTTATAAATGCCCCAATAAAAACAAAAGTGTCATAAGCTGGCAAAACTGGACTACGACGCATTCCGTCTTGTGAATAATTATAACCAAACACATTTTTCGTTCCTAAAATATTATTAACACCCAATACAATAACGGTATTTGCTTTGTTGTCGGTACGCCCGATGCTTGGCACATAATTAACACTAAAATTAAGTGCATTGTAATCTTTAAGATAACCTTGATGTCTTATACTACTGTTAAAATCCTGCGTCAAATCATAATAAGGTCGACCAGAAGCGTATGTGTAAGAAAGGTTAAATCCTGTTTTCCAGTTTAAGACAAATTTTTTAGCGACTGCCGAAAGTGTATGTTTTGCAGCAAAAGTTGGTGTTAAACTCGTTGGAAAATTCATGAAATTACGTTCAGTATCTAGATAAGAATAAGTCAACCAATAGTCAATACCTTTGATGGATTTACGATCTCTCCAGAATATCTCCATTCCTTTTGCAAAGCCATTTCCTGAGTTGTCAATCGCTGTTTGGAAATTTGTACTTCCCGCAGTTTTTATCAAATAAGAATAATCTTTGTAGAAAGCTTCCAATCGAAGACTTCGCCCATCTGTATTATGTTGAAGTTGGAAAATGTAGTGATCGGCTTTTTGAAAACCTAATCGCGCATTTGAGTTTATAAATTTACTTTCTGGATTTTGATAATATATACCATAAGCCAACGACGATACCCAAGTATCAGAGATTTTATAAGCCATAGAAACTCTTGGTGCGAGGTTCCATCTATCAAGATAGCTAGAATGTTCAGCTCTTGCGCCAAGGCTCAACGAAAAATTTCGGTTAAAGGCTAAATTGGTTTCTGCAAAGCCAGAAGAAATAAGATCGGTAATATGTTTTTTGTAACTCCCAAACTGAGAATCTTCTATTGAATTATTAAATTCTATACCTGTTCTTAAAACACTTATTTTGCTAATTTTTCGTTCTACAACGGCTTTTGCGTTAACATAATTTCCTTTTGTATAGATTGCAAATGGATCCGAAGCAATGCCATTTTCAACATTTGTAAAATCTAAATTATTTTGATTAAAACTGTAAGAAGCGCTTAAATTAAGTTTATACTTTCCAAATTTTTCTTTGTAGGAAAGAGTTTGGAAGGTGTAATTAGATTTTAGATCAACTTCACTTTTATCAATATTTGGTTCTAAACTAAGATTATTAACGCCCATACTTCCTGTCTGAAAATTGCCATAATATTTGATAAAACCACCTTTTTTAGTTTTAATTCTAAAATTAGCATCCGATCCAAAACCATTAGGACTTTTACTAAAATCTGTGTTGGTATTAAACACGCCATTTATTAATGCAAGGTTGCTGTAATTGGCAGAAACACCCCAAGAAGCGGTTTTAGCTTCATTTAATTTTTGATAATTTGCGCCAGCAAACAAAGGCGACAACGAGAAATCATAAGAAGTTGTGCTCGGCAAATCCACACTTTCTAACAACAAAACCGAAGATAAAGCTTGTCCATATTGCGCAGAATAACCACCGCTAGAAAAAATATTCCCTTTGAATAATGACGTGTTAAAGCGGTCTCGCCCCGATAATCCTGGCGTCGATTGCGAGAAATAATTATTCACCAAAGTCCCATCTATAAAGATTTTAGTTTCGCCAGATGTACCACCGCGAACAAAAAGTCCTTCGGATTCACCGACTTTTTGCACACCTGGTAGATAGCCCAAAGCTGCAGTAACTTGTCCATCGGCTCCTGCAGTTGTATAGATGTCAAGCGGCGTCAGTAGAGCAGTAGCACGCTTTTTATCACTCGCTTCGATGCTTCCTGCAGTAATCACCACCGCATCTATTTCGCTAAGACTTTCTTTTAGATTTGTATTAATTGTAATATCATTTGATTCTACATTAATACTTTGTTCAGAATTTTCATATTTCGGATGTGTAAAAACCAAAATTTTAGCACCTTTTTCATCGGTCTGAAATTTGTAATTACCTTCGGAATCAGTTGTTGCGCCATCATAAGAATCTTTTAAGCTAACATTAACATCTTTAACGGGTTTGTTTTTGTAAAGCACTTTTCCAGATATGTTAACCTGAGCAAACGAAAACGCTGCAACGCTTGTACAAGCTAAAATCATTGTTCTTAATGCAAAATTGGAAGTCATAGTTTGTTGTTTATTTCTGGCTCAAAATTAAATACCAAAATCGTTTATTAAAATTAATTTTTTCTGAACGGTAAAATAACAAGAGTGAATGGTAAATTGTAGTAATTTTGTTGTTATCACAAGCCTTAATCGTAAACAAACTGATTGGCTTATATTTTGTAAAATCAAAAAATAATATAAATCTTAAGATTATGAAACCTATATTTTTACTCGGTGTTTTGGGCGCTGCTGTTGCAGTAACGTCTTGTTCTACGCAAAATAAACACTACACAATCTATCCAAAAAGTGGTACTAATACGCAAGGATATGTAGACTTTTCACAAAAAGGGAAGGAAGTCACCATGAAGCTTAATGTCTATAATTTAAAACCTGGAGAACACGCTATCCATCTTCACGAGAAGGCTGATTGCTCTGCGACTGATGGGACTTCGACTGGTGGACACTGGAATCCTGCTGGCGCACAACATGGAAAATGGGAAACTGAACACTTCCACATGGGTGATATCGGAAACCTAAAAGCTGATGCCAACGGAACGGCACAATTGGAGTTTAAAACTGATAAATGGTGTATAGGATGTAGCGATGAAAGTAAAAATATCATCGGTAAAGCGATCATTATTCATGCTGATAAAGATGATTTCCATACGCAACCAACAGGCAATGCAGGCGGAAGAGTGGCTTGTGTTGAGATAAAATAGATTTGGTCAAAGTAATAATGTTGATTGACCTTACTTATTCTATTAAAATTCTGTATCAAAAAATATTATTAAATAATTTTTGATACAGAATTTTATTTCTAGTTGATTTGATTAGAACTTATTTTGTATTTAAATTAGAAATGTATCCATCGTAACTAATTGGTTGTCTGTCGTTAGCGTTGATGGATAAAAATGCGCTTCCGTTTTTGAATACTTCTAAAATAAATGTTGGTGTATTCGATTGGTCGTTGACATTAATTGTTACCACCCAATTTCCTTTTTTATTTTGCGTTTTTGAAACTCGGAAATCTTTAGATTCGAATCTGAAAGAATTCTTATTAAGATCGCCATAACTTGCGTTGTATAATCTTCCAAAATAGGGAAGTGTCACTTCTAGTTTGTCCGATTTTAAATCAAATCCATAACCACTGTCCAAATTTGTAACTCTTGATGAAGTCGCGCCAGGAATAGAATTCATAACATTAATGACATCCAAATTGGTAGGCAAAGCTGATTTAGCATTAAATGTAAATTCTGCTTTTTCGACGGCTGAATTTACCGCTGTGGTTTCCATATAGTTTTGCGTAGAACACGAACTTAATGATAATAAAGCGAGACAAAATATAATTAAATTAAACTTTTTCATAATTAACTTTTGTTGAGAATACAGCAAAATTAATGCTAATTAGGATTTGATTTCAGATATTTGGAATAATAATTGTTAATTGGAAAATATTTATAAAATCCTAAACTATGAAAGTAACAAAAATATTAGGACTAGGCGCAATATCAATGTCATTGATGGCCTGTGTAACGAATCCCGTAACAGGACGTTCTTCGTTACAAATAGCAAACAATTCTGAGATCGCTACAATGGCCTCTCAAGAATACAAAACGACTTTGTCAAAAGCAAAAGTTATTACTGGTACAGCGGATGCTAACCGTGTAAAAAATGTAGGAAACCGTATAAAACAAGCAGCAGAAAAATACTATACAAGCATTGGTCGACAATCTGACTTGGCAAATTATAATTGGGAGTTTAACCTTTTGCAAGATTCTCAACTTAATGCTTGGTGTATGCCAGGTGGTAAAGTTGCAGTCTATACTGGGATTCTTCCTGTTACTAAGGATGATAATGGTTTAGCTGTTGTTATGGGACACGAAATCTCTCATGCTTTGGCTGGACATGGTAACGAACGTATTTCTCAAGCTATGCTAGCACAATATGGTGGTTCTATTTTGGGAAGTTCTATCAACAACGCACAGTGGGCGAGTATTTTCCAGCAAGTTTATCCAATTGGGGCACAAGTAGGATTATTAGCTTATGGTAGAAAACAAGAGCTAGAAGCTGATAAAATGGGATTATATCTTATGGGGATGGCTGGTTACGATCCAAGAACAGCACCAGCTTTCTGGGAAAGAATGGAAGCTTCTTCTAAAGGAAGTGCAGTACCTCAATTCTTGTCAACTCACCCAAATCCATCGAGTAGAATTGCGGATATTAATGAAGCAATGCCTCAAGCTTTAGAATATTACAAAGCTGCAGGCGGAAAATAAATTTTAAAATTTAAAATAAAAAACGGGCACTCAAATTTGAGTGCCCGTTTTCATTTGATATGAAATAATATTATTCAGCGCTTTCTTTTTTACGCTCCTTTTTTGGTGCTTCACTTTCCAATGCATCTTTAGCATCATTAAGTTTAAGCGTTACCAATTGTCCTTCTTTCATTTGTTTGTTAACTAACATTTCAGCTAAAAGATCTTCGATGTACTTTTGGATTGCACGTTTTAATGGACGTGCTCCAAAGTCTTTATCCCAACCTTTTTCGGCAATAAAGTCACGCGCTTCATCTGTTAATTGTACTTTGTAACCTAATTTTTCGATTCTAGAATACAATTTGTTAAGTTCAAGATCGATAATTTTCTTGATGTCATCTTTCTCAAGCGAGTTGAAGATAATAATGTCATCAATACGGTTCAAGAATTCTGGTGCAAAGGCTTTCTTCAAAGCATTTTCGATGGTTCCTCTTGCACGAGCATCGCTGGTTGTTTTCTTTGCAGAAGTACCAAATCCTACACCATCACCAAAGTCTTTAAGATCTCTAGTACCAATGTTAGATGTTAAAATGATAATCGTGTTTCGGAAATCAATTTTTCTGCCCAAACTATCGGTAACATGACCTTCATCCAAGATTTGTAATAAAATATTGAACACATCAGGATGCGCTTTTTCGATTTCATCTAAAAGAACGACTGCATAAGGCTTACGTCTAACAGCTTCCGTCAATTGTCCACCTTCTTCGTAACCAACATATCCTGGAGGCGCACCAACCAATCTAGAGACCGCGAATTTCTCCATATATTCACTCATATCGATGCGGATCAAAGCATCATCAGAGTCGAATAATTCGCGCGCCATAACTTTGGCCAATTCGGTTTTACCAACACCTGTTGTTCCTAAGAAAATAAAGGTTCCGATTGGTCTATTAGGATCTTTAAGTCCAGCTCTGTTACGTTGGATGGCTTTAACCACTTTTTTAACAGCTTCTTCTTGACCGATAACTTTACCATTAAGTTTGTCATCCATCGCAGAAAGTTTGTCCAGTTCGTTTTTGCCAACTTTGGTAACAGGAACGCCGCTCATCATCGATACAACTTCGGCAACATTTTCCTCAGTAACTTCTTCTTTTTTCTCTTTTACATCTTTGTCCCAGCTTTCTTGAGCAAGATTAAGTTCGATTTGTAAACGTTCTTCTTCATCTTTCAGTTTTCGAGCTTCAAGATAGTCTTGCTTTTTAACCGCTTGTTGCTTGTGCTCTTTAACTTCCTCAATTTTATTTTCGAAATCGATTATCTCAGTCGGAACTTTCATGTTTTTAATATAAACACGAGATCCTGCTTCGTCCATCGCGTCAATCGCTTTATCTGGTAAAAAACGGTCTGTAATATAACGCGCCGTCAAATTAACACAAGCATTAATCGCTTCGTCACTATAATGTACATTGTGATGCTCTTCGTATTTATCTTTAATTTGATGCAAAATTTGGATTGTTTCCTCGATAGAAGTTGGCTCTACCATAACTTTTTGGAAACGTCTTTCTAAAGCACCATCTTTCTCGATATATTGTCGATATTCGTCCAAAGTCGTCGCCCCAATTACTTGGATTTCGCCACGCGCCAATGCTGGTTTGAACATATTAGAAGCATCCAAACTTCCTGTAGAACTTCCCGCACCAACAATAGTATGCAATTCGTCGATGAATAAGATAACGTCGCGGTTTTTCTCCAGCTCTGTCATTATCGCTTTCATACGTTCTTCGAACTGTCCACGATATTTAGTCCCAGCAACCAAACTCGCCAAATCTAAAGTAATAACACGTTTTCCAAAAAGGACACGCGATACTTTTTTCTGATGAATTCTAAGTGCTAGACCTTCTGCAATTGCAGATTTACCAACACCAGGCTCACCGATAAGAAGTGGGTTGTTTTTCTTTCTACGAGAAAGAATTTGCGATACTCTTTCGATTTCTTTTTCTCTACCGATAACAGGATCAAGCTTATCATCTTTAGCCAAAGCCGTCAAATCTCTACCAAAATTGTCTAATGTTGGCGTTTTGCTTTTGCCAGTTCCTAGATTACCAGTTGGTTTTTTCATTTGAGAAAAATCTTCTCTCTCGTCATCGTCGTCGTAAGCACTATTTTGAGGTAACTGATCTGTGTTTTTCAACATTTTTTGATACTCAGATTGCACACGCTCATAGTCAATATCGTAAGCCTGCAAAATATGTGAAGTCGGATCTTCTTGTTTATAAAGAATACCCAATAACAAATGCACCGTATTAATTTCCGAAGACTGATATTGTCTACACTCAAGCTCAGAGCGCTTCACCGATTGATCAGCCATTTTGGTCAGCGAGATACTTCCCATATTGCTAACAAACGGATTGCTATTTGCTGTGCTCAGTGTTTCGATTTTTCTTCGGATTTGTGTTAGGTCTGCGTTAAGACCTTCAAGGATTTCTTTAGCAGAGTTTTCTGTTTTAATAATACCTAACAAAAAATGTTCGGTGTTTAGAAACTCGCTTTGGAGACGCCTTGCTTCGTTTTTACTCTGTTTGAACACGCGGTTCAAACCATCTGAAAATTTATAATCCATTTTTTATCTCCGTGTTAATAGTTATAATAAAATTACAACAAAAAATATTGAATTTTACACTTTTTGTTTTGCAAATTTGCTACCATTCTAAAAAAATGGACTTTCTGACATTATTTTTTCTAGAATTTTTAAATTTCAGTAAGTTTGTTGAAACTAAAAATCATGAACAATAATTGGGTAGAATACGTTGGCTATTTAGCTTCTGTATTTATCATTGGGAGCTTTTTGACGAGCAAAGTAAGAAGCATCAGGATCATTAATTTTTTCGGTTGCGTTTGTTTCGTTATTTATGGGATTTACAATGGACTTTTGTGGCCAGTTATCATTCCAAATGGGATTTTGGCTTTGGTCCAAGTCTATCATATTTTTATTAAAAAATCAAATTAATGCGAATTATAATAAGTGTTTTCAGTAATCTTTACACCGACCAACGTGTCGAAAAAACTTGTCAAACACTTATTGATCATGGTTACGATGTTGAGCTAATAGGCAACGATTGGGGAGGCGCGCCAGATATGCAACGTAGTTATCCTGTAATGCGCATTCCGTTGAAATCCAAGACTTTGAAGTTGGCTTATCCGGAATTTATGTTCAAACTTTATAAAGAGCTAAAGAAAAGAACTGACAAAAATTCCGTTTTATACTCCAATGATTTGGAAACGATTCTTCCAAATTTTAAACTTTCAAGAAAATTAAATATTCCTTTGATTTTTGATAGCCACGAAATGTTTAGTGAAATGCCTTCTGTACAAGGTAAAGCATCGCAGAAATTTTGGAAATGGATCGAAAAAAATTATTTTCACAAACTGGAAAATATGATAACAGCTAGCGATTCTTATGCAGATTGGTTTGTAAAAGAATATCGCATCAAACGACCAACAGTTGTTAGGAATCTTCCACGAAAACAAGATGTTCAGCAAGTTGATTCTGAGCTAAAAAAGATGATTCTTTATCAAGGTTGGCTTAATTATTCGAGGGGAATTGACAAAGCGATTATGGCCATGCAATATGTTGATAACGCCGTTTTAAAAATTGCTGGTGGCGGACCAATGGAAGCCGAATTTCGTGCTATTGCAGAAGAATATAAAGTCCTAGATAAAGTGGAATTTCTAGGGAAACTTTATCCTGCGGATTTGCGAAAAATAACACCAACTGCTGATGTAGGACTTAGTATCGAAGAAAATAAAGGACTCAGTTATTATTACTCTTTACCCAACAAAATTTCAGATTATGTCCAAGCAAAAGTGCCTGTTGTTGTTTCGGATTTCCCTGAATTAAAAAGGATTGCAACAGGATTTGGAGTCGGGGAGACCATTACTTCACATGATCCAAAACATCTTGCTGAAAAAATTAATATTGTCCTCAACAACGGAAAAGTTTTCTACAAAGACAATCTTGATAAAGCTGCCGAAGAACTTTGTTGGGAAAATGAAGAATTAAAAATAATTGACGTTGTAAAAAACGCCATCGAAAAACATAAAAAAGACCTCAATTGAGATCTTTTTGCTTTTTTATATTTCAAATTTTCGAGAAGAAAACTACTCTTTATTCAGGAAAGCATCCCAACCTTGCGCTGTAAGCGGAATCATTTGGTTAGAACCTCGTGCGATAAGGTGATTGCCATCATTTAATTCAGTAGCGTGACCGATAATGCTAAAATCTGGATGTCCAACAATTTTATCAAAATCTTCTGGTGCGATCGTGAATAACAATTCGTAATCTTCACCACCGTTAAGCGCTGCCATTGCAGGATTTAAATTCAATTCTTCGGCTGTGCTCATCGTTAAATTATCCAAAGGAATCTTCTCTTCATAAACGCGGAAACCAACTTTGGACTGGTCCGAAAGATGAAGAACTTCTGACGCCAAACCGTCCGAAATATCAATCATAGACGTAGGTTTGATGCCTAACTCCTTCAAAGTGTTTTTAACATCAGTTCTTGCTTCAGGTTTTAGTTGACGTTCGAGGATGTAGTCGTAACCTTCCATTTCTGGTTGCATATTTGGGTTTGACAAGAAAACCGAATGCTCTCTTTCCAAGATCTGAAGTCCCAAATAAGCGCCACCCAAATCACCAGAAACTACCAAAAGATCATTGGGTTTTGCACCGCTTCTTTTAACAATTTCGTCTTCATTTTCGAGTCCAATTGCCGTGATGCTCATCACCAAACCAGCGTTGGAACTCGTTGTGTCTCCGCCAATTAAGTCTACTTTGTAATGCTTGCAAGCCAACTGAATTCCGGCATACAATTCTTCCAAAGCTTCCACAGGAAAACGGTTAGAAACTGCCAACGAAACTAAAATCTGTGTTGGTACAGCATTCATCGCAGCAACGTCGCTAAGGTTAACCACAACCGCTTTATAACCCAAATGTTTTAGCGGAACATAGCCCAAGTTGAAATGCACACCTTCTGCCAAAACATCCGTTGTAACCACCACTTTTTTTCCATCAGGATTTATGATGGCAGCATCGTCGCCAACACCCAATTCCGACGTCGAATTCTCTAACGGAAAATGCTCCGTAAGATGCTTTATCAAACCAAATTCTCCAAGTTTGGAGATGGGTGTCAATTCTTGTGATTTATCTTCAAACATAATCTTAAATGCTAAAAATTTCGGGATCGATATTCGCTGGACGGAAAGGCAGATTCTTAATGTCTTCTCTCGTCATAATCTTTGTGTCAGGCGTTTTATATTTATCCAAAGCCAAAATAATATCATCTGGAGGCGTTGTCGTTTTTCTCAACATCATATCTATCCAAACGCCCGTTGCTTCGGCAATCGCGCAATGCGTACCATCTGGCAAATAGAAGTTATGTACAAATTGATAGATCGACGCATCCTCCGAGTTTCCAGCAATTTCAACACTAACATATACCACTTGATCGGCATAGATTTCTTTAAAAAACGAAAATCTTTCGTGCAAAATTACAGGACCAATTCCCCAACGATTAAGCTGCGCCAATCCCATTTTTTCCTTATTCATAAAAGCCATTCTCGCTTGCGCACAATACGCCATGTACGACGAGTTGGCAAGGTGACGGTTCGCATCGATGTCGCTCCATCTTACATCGAATTTATAAAAATATTTTTCCATGTTTTGTTTATTATTTTGGGCAATACCCTCGCCAAAGCTTTTGGCAGCCGCTCGGGTCGGGCTGTTCGCTATATCTTTTCCCTCCGCTCGGTTGGCTCCGCTACGCTCCGCCACCTCACTCCGGAAAAAGGATGCCGCTTCCATCCCTATTGCAAAAATTCAAAGATTCAAAATTAGTCAATAAAGATGGTTTATAAAAATCGTACTTTTGAAACTAAAATCTATAGCATAAGGTTGATGAAGCAAGTTGTAATCATCGGAGGCGGCGCTGCAGGCTTTTTCTGCGCTGCCAATCTGGACGAAAATAAATATCAAATCAAAATTTTAGAACAAAACAAAGACGTTCTCCAAAAAGTAAAAATTTCTGGAGGAGGACGTTGTAACGTGACGCACGCTTGTTTTGATCCGCAAGATTTGGTGAAGTTCTATCCACGCGGCGAAAAAGAATTGCGCAGTGTTTTTAGCAAATTTCAGCCAGGCGACACAATGGAGTGGTTTGAGAGCCGAGGCGTATCTTTAAAAATCGAAAATGACAATCGTATTTTTCCCGAGAGCAACCAATCGCAAAGCATCATCAATGCTTTACAAACCGAAACCAAAAACAAAAATGTTGAGGTCATTACCCAAGCAACAGTAAGCCAAATTTCTAAAACCGAAGACCAGTTTTTAATCGAAACAAAGTCTGGGAATTTCATGGCAGATTATGTTGTTTTCACAACCGGAAGTGCACCAAAATCTCTAAAGTTGGCCGAAAGTCTAGGTCACAAAATCGTGAGTTTGGTGCCATCCTTATTTACGTTTAATATTAAAAATCCTTTGCTGGCCGAACATCCAGGCACCAGCTTCGAATGGGCAGAAGTCAGCATCCCAAAATTAAAACTAGAAGAAAGCGGTCCTTTGTTAATAACACATTGGGGACTTAGTGGACCTGCGGTTCTCAAATTGTCAGCTTGGGGAGCAAGATTGTTGGCGGGCGAAAATTATAAATTTGAGATTTTGGTTAATTTTATTTCTAAATCGATACAAGAAGCGGAGGAGGATTTTATTAATTTTAAAGAAAATAATCCGAAAAAGACCATTGGACAAAGTAAAATCTATAATGTTACCAATCGATTTTGGAACAGCCTGTTAGCTTATTCAAAAATAGATTCTGAAAAGCAGATTTCGAATATCAGCAAAAAAGAAATGCAAATTTTAGCTGGAAATCTTTGCGAAATGAAATTGCAGGTGGACGGCAAAAGTACCTTCAAAGATGAGTTTGTAACCGCTGGTGGCGTTGACCTCAAAGAAATTAATTTCAAAACCATGGCAAGCAAAGTGGTCCCGAATTTATTTTTGGCTGGCGAAGTTCTGAATATCGATGCGATAACAGGCGGATTTAACTTCCAAGCTTGTTGGAGCGAAGCTTGGCTCATCGCGCAAGAACTTAATATGAGATAATATGTTAATCAAGCAAAACATTCAGCACAAGATTTTTAAGGCCGCAATTTTGCTCGGTTTTATCTATTTTTTTGTGTTGATGTTGCGGATAACATTATTGTACATTCCTTACAATTCGATGGCTAATTTTTTAGCAATTAAACAAACCGAAGTTGAGACGCGACCAGAATATTTAACGATTTTTCATACCCATGTCTACACTAGTATTTTTGTGTTGATTGCTGGATTTGTGGCTTTATTTTTTAATAAAAGTTTAAAAATACTGCATCGTTTTTCGGGCAGAATCTATGTGATTTTAACTTTGGTATTTTCATCAACATCAGGTATCTACATGGGCTTTTTTGCGAATGGTGGAATCTTCTCGAAAATTTCGTTTATCATCCTCGGAATTCTTTGGTTTTATACAACTTACAAAGCTTATCAAGAAATAAGAAATCGAAATATCCAAGCGCACCGACATTGGATGTGGCGAAGTTATGCCTTGTGTTTTTCGGCAGTAACTTTACGATTGTGGAAAGTAATTTTAGTATATTTATTCCATCCCAATCCAATGGACGTTTACCAAATCATTGCTTGGTTAGGATGGATTCCTAATGTCTTATTGGTAGAATATTTAATAAAAAGAAAGAAAAAAATAAAACTATGAAAACTAATTTAATTATCGGTTTAGCTGTGCTTTCCTTTGGATTAAGTTCTTGTAAAAAAGACACTGAAGTTAAAAAAGACGAAGCCAAAAAAGATTCTGTTGTTGCTGTTGTAGAACCGGAGTTTCATAAAGAGTTGTATGGGGTTTACACAGGAGATTTCGAGACTGTATATAATCCTAATGCTGATAATGTGGAGGACAATTACATGATCAAAAAACTATCGGTTAAGATTAACAGAATTACAAAAGATAGCGTATATGGTTACAGTGTTGTTAATGGCAACCAACGTCCTTTTCGTGGAATTTATAATGAAAATACGCAAAAATTTATCCTAGACGAACCTGGTGATGATAAAACAGATGGACGTTTTACAATAGGTCTCAGAAAAGATAGTTTGGTTGGCGATTGGAAAGTTTTTAATAGAGAAAAAGTTAAGTTCCCTGAAAAAATTGTTCGATTGTTGAAAAAGGATTTTGCTTATAATCCTAATTTTATGTTGGATCGTGACCACTCGGATATTGTGGATTGGACAACAACTAAAAAAGGAAAAGGCAGCTATGAAGACGAAAATGGAAAAACACAAACTTATGATGTTGAACAACAACGTTATGCGTCTGATGCGATTTTCAAAATAAATGCGTCTAAGCAAAAACTAGAAGAAAAAGATCTTAAAAACATGAAAAAACTTGACATGGAAATTATCAAAAATGCAGTGTTTGCACGTCATGGTTATTCATTTAAAAAAGAAACGTATAGACAATTTTTCGATTATCAAGATTGGTATATTCCTGTTTCTAATAACGTGGATAACGATCTATCGCCGATGGAGAAAGAAAATGTTGCGCTTCTTAGTCGCATGATAAAATATGCGGAAGATAATTATGACAGCTTTGGTCGATAAGTAAGACTATTTTATTATTTTTGAAAAAAATTTAAAATGAAGTTATTCTCAAAATATTTAGGAATCCTTGGGATTTTCTCTTTGCTATTGTTAGCATCGTGTCAAACGAGAGTTGTAGATGTGCAAAAACCATTGCATGACAACACTTTGGAATTGTATAAAAAATACACGATTAGAACTAACGATGCACAAACGATAAAAATGGAAGTTCTAAAAGTTGATGCCGATAAAATCTACGGAAAACTTAATAACGGCGAACAAAAAGAAGTCTTAAGAAGCGAAGTTAGAGAAATCAAAAAGACAGATTATTTGATGAGCGTGATTATCGCAGTTGCAGCGGTTGCAGCGGTAATTTTTATTCCGATTTAATAGTTGCTATATCTTTTTAAAAATATTAAAACTCCCGAAATTTTGGGAGTTTTTTGTTTTATATATCAAGTTCTTTTTTGTTGGTGATGAGTTTGTATTTTCGTTGGAGAAATAAGATTATTTTGTGTGAAGCTTTGTACATCAAAAATCCGATAAACCACCCAAATCCAATCCCACAAAGGATTCCTGCGACAATAGAGATGTCTTTTTGTCCCCATTTGTAAACCATATTAATGAACAAAAATGCAATTACTGAAACGATTGTACTGCCGAATATGGATGAAACTATGAAAAATGTTTTAAATCCTTTGCTGACAGATCGTTGCTGAAATCCCACCAAAACCGATGTCGAAATAATACCAGCGCTCACCAAACCAATGACAATGACGATAAACAAAAGTCCAATAACAACACCTAAAATTAACAATAGTAAAAACACAAATGCGCCGAATAAAATAAGTGTAATTATAAAATCTTCTTCATTGCGCCAAGAGTCGTTGACTAAAGGTTTTAAACCAAAAATAATGTCAGAAAAAGTATGTAAAATATCAATCGTCATTGGTAGTTAATTTTGAAGTTTCCATATTTTTAAATCGTTTTCTAAAAATAATAAAGCTTATAAAAGTCAAAACAAATTGCGTTGCAAGCATGATTAAATAAGGTTTTGTCGCTTTAATAAAGTCACTTATATTAGAAAAAGCATCACTAAGATTGTCACAAAAAAGATAGACTAAATAGCCTAAGGAAATTCCGCAAAAACTTACAAAAGATAATATCCAATTTTTTCGAACCGCAGGAATTAAATTTAGAAAAATACTTATACTCGAAAGACTCAAAAAGATACTTGCGTGCATTGATAAAACGGCAACAATAAACATTAAAAATTGCACGAATTTTCCTTCCGAATTGTCTGCGTCGTCCATGTATAAACGTATTAATACCTGTGAGATTAGCAAGCTAAGAATAACAAGCACAAAAAAATTGGACAATAGATAAAGATAAAGTCGTTTCAAAATTTTATTCTTTAAGTTTTATTTATATGCTTCTCCATTATATTTTAATACCACATTTTCTTTAGTGTCAACAATTTTTGTTTTGCAATCGCCTTTTATCAAAGTGCTGATTTCTTTTTTAATGCTAGTTTTCACTTTTAGATTATTCAAACCATTACTTTTATTTTTGTTGTCAATTTCGATACTCGTAACTTCTGTCGAAAATTCGCCGTTACATTTCGTATCCCAATCGCCAGAATTTCGATAGACTGTAATGTTGTCTGTTATTCTGTTAAGTTTTTTATTATCAACGAGATATAGTTTTAGTTCTTCTAACGCAAAAGGATTGGGTCCGCTCGTATTATGTGTACTAACACGAACACCAAAAGCTCTTTTTTGATCCGCAAGAATATACAATCCAGTGTCGATAACGAGGCCTTCCATAATCATCGCATCAGAAACCCAAGCTTCTGGTTCTATGTTTCGATAAAGAATTTTTCCAGAGGCGTTGTCAACAACCAGGACGATGGCATCCATCACTAAAAAATAATTTCCGTATTCGTCTTGCTCGTTGGTTTTATATTTTGGAATCAGAAGAACACTTTGCGCTTTATTGTTGGGCAAAACTTTTTCGGTGAAAAGATTCAGGTTAATTTGAGATTCTTTTAGATTAAGTTGCTGCAAAGCTTTTGTTAGCAAAACAGATTTTTTTTCTTGCCCAAAAACAGTTTGAGTTAAGGTAAATAAAACAAAAAGTAAGATTAATTTTTTCATCATTTTTAAATTTTAAAATAGCGTATCTCCGATTTTAATAATACTTGTACAAAAGCAATTTCGGCTTGTGATTTGACAAATGAGATACGCGATTGGTGTTGATAAAATCAAAAGAAAAACGGCATCAATTTTTACAATTTTATAGTTTTTGATTCGGATTTTTTTAATGATATCAACAAGAAAGACCAGAAACAAAACCAGCAAAAGTCCAGTCGCAAGAAATGCAATTCCGAGTCCAGCATCGGTACGATGTTCGCGACGGCTATTAGCTTCAAAATCCATCTGTGCATAGAAATATAAAGCAACCATCGGGAAGACAATTAGCAATAATCGTTTCAGGAAAGATTTTAATAATGGACTCATCGGTATTGTTTAGAAATTTTTTGTTCAGGTTTCGTTTCCAAAAGATATAAAGAAATTAGGAATATAAGTTCCAAAGGTTTCATCAAAATATAAGTAAGGTTAGAACCCAATTCGGAGTTGATTTTTTGGGATAAATTATAACCATATTTGTCATAATTTCCTCGGATAAATCGAAGAGTTTTTGGCGAGAAATCCTGCAACATTTCTTCGAAAGCATTAGCAATTTGCAACTGACGATTGACAATAATTGGTCGAGAATGACGCTTGCCGATGTATAAAGGTTTCACCAGATTTGGATTTCCTTTTGCCGCAACCGTGCACAGATAATGTCCTGTGTGATCCAAAATTGGAGGATGCGTTTGTTGCGAAAACGTCCAAGTTGTGGTGTCTGTAAAAACTTTAATTAGCGAGTTATAATCTTGTCCAAACAACATCAAAATTAATGTAAGTACGATAAATACTGGAAGCAGGAAAATCCAAGCCCAAATTGTAACGTCATATTTTTGAGATAAAAACCGATTGCAATTGTTGAGAAATTTGTTTTTGTAAGTTCGGTTTTGCGATATGTTTTTTTCTTCATTTAGAATTTTAATCCATAAATAAATCGCTATAAACAAGCTAAATAATGGCGTCCAAAGGAAAAAAAAGTTAGCATTATCTCCTTTATAAGAACCAAGGCTTTCCGTATTGTGTGATCCGATTTGTATTAAAACAGCAAAGCTAATCATCGCACCAATTATTAAAATTATTAAGCTTAAAACTAAAGTTAAAGGTGGAAGATTTCGTCCCTTTTTCCAAATAAGAAATGCGGAAATATTAAAAATGATAAAGTAAAAAAGCATACTAAAAATATGTTTTCCTCCGAACGGAATGTAGCAAGAATCAATAGGATCAATCGCAATATTATAATCTTCAGCATGCGTCATCAAACCAAAAGCGAAGACAACTAACGACAGAAAGTAGCCCGATAAAAATGTGATGCTGCCAACCGAAATTCTTTTCCCTTTTATTTCAATTGTTGAAAAAAAGAAAATAACAACGGCCAGAATAATTATTGCTAAAACTAAAATTCCTGCCATACTAACGGGATTTTGATTTTGCTAAAACTTCAATTAAATACAGAATTAACCCACCAGCCAAATAACACAGAATATCGATCCAACTAAAGGAGTTGCCGAGGACAATCATCGCTATTTTATTGTCTTTAAAACCGATAACTTCTGCAAAATGAAAGTATTGCAAAAACTCAATAACGCAAGAAAAAATTACCAACGCAATAATCAATTTGGTATTTTCAACTTCTACAAAAGCTTTCACAAAATAATACATCAACATCACGACAAGAACATCGCCTAGATAAGATCTTACGAAGACGATATCTTTAAAAGTGGTGGCAATTAAAAACTCGATAACGAAAATAATAGCCGCAATAATGAGGTTTTTAAAATTGAATGTTAATTTCATACTAGTTTTTCTTCATTTTTAATTTTCTCAGTTTCATGTTTTCATCATTTGGATCAACTTGCAAACTGTAAATAATTCCAATGATACATAGACTTGTTACTTAGCTGATAGAGCTTAATGTCTTTATTTTCAGAAATATATGAAGTTAATTTGTAGTTTAATGTGTCAACATTTTGTTTGAAGTTATCGTATTTTTTTATCTCGCCAGTTGTGATGGCTTTTTCCAAAATAGAAGTGAAAATTTGTAGCGCTTTTTTTTCTTCCTTATCGTTGTTACTATAATTTTTTTTACTGTGTTCATAATTTAAAAGGCTCGAAATCAAAGATGATTCTAAGTCTTTCTGACCAAAAATCGATATTGGAATTACACACAAGAAAAATAGAATCCGCATTTTTTTCATCATCAAAAATATTGGTGTTTTGTAGAAAAGGAAATTACAAATTTTAGAATTATGATTAATAATTATTCGAATTCAAGAAAATTCTTAACTTTATTAAACGCCGAAACAACAATCAAATGAAAAATTTATTATTTCTTAGCCTTTTCATCGTTATAATTAGTTGTACATCAACAGCACAAAATATGGAAATAAAATCTATTTCTGTTAGTACTTACGGTGGTGATATGGGCTATGTCGACTCGATTAAAGTTACTAAAGACTCTATTTTTTTTGCGACAAATGTAGCGACAGATTCTTTAAGAAATACATCTTCTAAAATCTTAAATTCAAAAATTAAAATTTCGGATTTAATGAATGATTCTGATTTTCAAAAAGTTATAAGCCTTAAAAACGGGAAAAGCAATTTGCCTGTTGATGGGACAGATACGGCGTTAAAAATTGAAACTGCGGACAAGGTGTATAAAATTGTAAATGCAGATAATTTGATTTGGAAGAACATTGTTAATAAAATGTATTCGATCCAAGAATAAACCCAAACTCACATTTGTAATATTATTCAAAATGAATTTCATCCGCAAAAGCTTTTACTTTTTTCTTTTATCATTGATTTTAAGTTCGTGTATAAAAAGATTAGGTCGACCCGAAATTACAGGTCGACTCCTAGATTACAACGGAAAACCTATTGAAAATTGCATCGTTGGAGAAACCAAAACTGATGCAAATGGCCAATTTCATTTATCCACAAAAACATATAATGCTTTCTTTTTAACCGAAATTTTTGCGATGGAAGCGCCACCAATGATGGTTAGCTTTGAAATCAAAAAAAGTGGCTACGATGAGGATTGTTTTGAGGCTTTTCATAAATATGGAGGTGGATTGCAAAAAGATACAAAATGGAATTTGGGCGATATTTTTCTAAGAAAAAAAGGAGAAACAGTGGATGTCAACCAGATTTTTAAAGACAATTGGAAACTGAGTTTCACCAAATCAAAAGACACGATGTATTTGGTTAGCCAAAAGCTTGAAAATAGAAATTTGACAGTGAGAAGTAGTGAATTATACAGTTTGTATGACCAATTCACAAGCGATTATGCTAAAACAGATTCTTTAAAAAAAGTGTTTCCAAAAGATGTTGGTTCTCGAGAAATAAAACTGCAAATTCAGGATAAAAATCTAAAAATCGATGTTCTTACCAAATATATGATTCGAGACAAGGAAGACGATTCGTTGCGCTATTTCGGAACTTGGAATTTAGCAAAAGATTCGGTGATGACTTTCAACACGTCTTACAAAGATCTTAACGGAAATTTTAAAGTTCTAAAATCCGATTTGTTTTTTTTACAATTGAAAAAACTTTGATAAGATAAAATTTATGATAAAAACATTTTAAACAATTAGATGAAAAAAAGAATTCACAAGTTTTTAAATTATTTTTTACCATTATTCATTTGCAGTTTTATCCAGTTTTATTGGTCGATGCCAAGTTTGATTGACCGAATGTCTAGTGCTTGTATGACGTGTTCTTTTTTTGAAGATACACTTTTAATGTCGTTGGTGATTAGTCTTTTTTGCACAGTCTTGTTTCTTTTGATTTTTAAGCTGAATAATATTTATCTTAAAAATTGTATTGCTGGACTGTTTTTAATGGCGCTCTGGTATTATTTCGACTACACGATGTTTGTGGAGCGAGAATCCTCGTGGAGCACTTATCTCTTCCTTGAAGAAATTAATATTACCACAAGTTTGGCCTTTGTTCCGATTGTGATAATGACCTTTGTTTGTCTTTTAAGTATTCATTTTAGAAATAAAAAATCGATTAAAAAAGTTGAATGATGAAAACTTTCGTAAAAGTTATTTTAGTCTTTATCATTTCTTTATTCTTTTATTCTTGTGAAAAAAAGAAAGGTTTTCCCAGTATCATCGAAGAACAAACTTTTGATAAAAAAAATTATTATGAATATGAGTTTCCTTATTATTTACGAGATAATCAGCTCGCAAAACAAGATTCATTTAGGCCAATAATTTATACCAATGTTCCTCCGATGAAGCGAGAAGATTCATTAGTTGCGCCAATACCAATTTTTGGGTTTCGGTTTAGACATTCCGAAAGCAGAGAGGACTTTTATAAAAAACTTAATCAAAAATCAATCGTTTATTTTGAAAAGAATAAAGAAATTATTTATAGAAACTACTTTCAGAGTTTTTATGGTCCAAACTATTCCAAAAAAGACCTTAATAAACCACGAAATCTTCAGGATTTAGAAACTTATTTTAAAAGCAAAAATATCATTTATAAATATTTGGGATCATTTAGTTATTTAAAATCAAAACTTTTAACACAAGACGAAAAAGAGCTTGACAAGCTTTCGCCAAGGACATCTAAAACCTATCACTTTCTGATCAATAAAAATTTTTATAGAATAACTGTTGATTCTGCTTTTGTTGAAAGTCAATTGTTTTATCACCAAAAAGATACACTTTCCGATTTTAGAACCAGTTCTACGATGTTATTTAAATAAATAAAAATGAAAAAAATTATAACGTTTCTGCCTATAGCAGCCGTACTTTTTCCGATGCTTATTTACCTAAATCCTTTTATTTGGGGAATGAAACGTATGCCTATATACAGACCTTCGGTAAAAACAAGTAATCTAATTTCTGATCTGAATGCAAAATATTCATTAGAAATGCAAACAGGAAATGTCGTGGATACGCTTTGGTATTTTCGTGACTTAAAATCAGGAAAAATCACTAAAAAACAAAATTTCGACCTCGAATTATTTGCCGAAGATCATTCAAAAGATAGTTTAGAACTGATAAAAAAATATGTAGTGGATTTCGATAAAAACTTTGAGCATCGCCAATATTTCGACTCTTTGAAAGTGAAAACGTCTAATCGCGATTCTGTAATCTATAAAACAAAGATCCAATGAATCTAGCGAAAATATTTAAAATACAACTTTCGGTGTACGCATTTATTATTCTTTTTGCGATTCAACATTCTTTTTTCAAAAACTATTTTTATCTGTGGATGTATTATGAAAACATCATTTTAGGTGTTTTTATTGTTTCAGTAATTGCCGTTTTAGGATCAATAATTTTACTTATTTCCGAAAGTATTGTTTCCATAAACCGAGAAAAGCAAATATCAGCGGAAATTGCTTGGCTATTGGTTTCTATTTTGGCATATTATGGTGTTATAGCGTCTAGCTTGTACCTTTCCACACAATGTCGACTTTAATTTTTTCATCAAAATGAGTGCTATTTTATCCAACTTGCAAGATTTTACAGACAGAGAATTGGCGTTTTTCTACAAGTACAGATTAGTTCAATATACACCACAAACTAAGGAAGAAATAACAAGTTTTATTTTTGAAAAAAGACAGATTCCTTTGGGTAAAATCGAAACACTTCTAAAAACACCAACCCCCCAAAATGCTTTCTGTAAAAGATGTGGGTCAGACAAAATTTTCGATTATGATGTTGTGTATTCGAAGCCAGCATTCAAAAAATTATCCTATTATCAATGGGAAGATTTGAAGGCAAATTTTAACAAAAAGAATCAAATTGAATGTTTCGTGTGCGGGAATATTATCGAAAACCCAAACGAAACTTATCTTGACAAAATTTTAAAATTCATAAAAGGGAATTAATTTAAATTTTAGCCTTTATTTTTTAATAAATTTACAATATCACGATCCTCAAGAAGCCTCGCATAATCCAAAGCTGAACTCCCAAATCTATCCTTAAGAAGCGGATTTGCTTTATATTTTAGAAAAATATTAATAATCTCGACAAGGTATTTTTTAGATTTTAGTTTGGCTTTTAATATGACGTAATTTTTATCGTCTGCGGGCGTTCCTTCGATTCTCGGCATTATAGCAAGATGCAAAGGTAAGAGCCCATCGAAACCGAAATTTGGATCAGTGCCTTTTTTTAGCAAGAATTCTAAAACTTCAATATTATATTCTTCACTTGCAAGATTAAGTTGTGCTAGGTCATTTTGACAAGAGGTATTTTGAATTAAACCTAAATATTGTTCAAAATAATAATTCTCGATTGCAAAATTTACCCAATAACACGGATCGCCTCCAGTTGCTGTATTCGAAAGCATTAGGCTTTTGCTTTGGGCGACTTTTTTATTATTAAATTTATGTAAAGCATTAATCAGGGAGCCTCGTTCTACCATTGTGAGGTTTTTTGCTGACGAAATTTGCGCTTGTCCAAGTGCATAAAAACAGCAAAAAATAATTAAAATGTTTATTTTTTTCATATTTGTGTGTTGTTGAAAAGCATTTTATTTAAAAATAAAAGCGTTTAGTTTTCTTAAAATTTAAGAAATGAGTTTTGTGTTTTAGTAAATATACTCGAAATTATTGAGATGAAAAATATCCTACTGAATCTTGTCGTACTGTTACTTTGCAACGCCAATATTTTTGCGCAGATCAAATCATTCACAGCAGTTATCAACGATTCCGATCATTATACCAATGTTCGCGCTTCTGAAAAGGGAAAAATAATTGATAAGCTTGTTGATGGACAAATGTTTTATGTTTTGAACGAAAATTCTGATCCAGATTGGTATCAGATTTCGTATGCCGATCCAAAAGAACAAAAAAAGGATTTCGAACGTTTTTACAACAAAGTTAAAGAAGGCTACCTACACAAGAGTAAAGTCAAATTCTTGGATCAGCTAAAAAATCTATCGGTTAAAGAAATCAAAAATGGCTATATTTTCTTCGACGAAAATTTTAGTTTAGAAATGACTATAAAAGAATTTAATATTAAAAAACATAAAATAACGAAAAGCGATGGTCATTTTATTTCAAAAATTGACGACGCAAGACCTTGGGGAATCGACGGTGATATTCTTCCTGAAATGAATGAGTTAGACAAAGTGATTGTAACGTATAACAAAGTTAAAATTCCGTTTCCCAAAGAAGCCATCAAAAATATGTTTCAGTTTGCTATAAACACGAATTACATCGGCGTTTCGAAGCTGGACGATCGCACTTATTTCTTTTATTCACAAAACAGTGATGGCGCAGGCGCTTACGAAAGTGTTTGGAAAATAGTTGACGGAAAAGCCGTTCAGCAGTTGATTTCCACGTTTTAGATTAACCACCAATCATTTTTTTGATGGAATTTAATTTCATCAAAGCTTCAATTGGCGTTAATGTATTAATGTCGATTTTTGTCAACTCTTCGCGAATATTTTCTAAAACGGGATCGTCCAATTGGAAGAAAGATAATTGCATGTTTTCTTCGGTCACACGTTTTATTTTTTCTCCAGAATTCTCTGACGATGTTCTGTTGGATTCTAAAGTTTTTAAAATTTCGCCAGCTCTATTTACCACTTTTGAAGGCATTCCCGCCAATTTCGCAACATGAATACCAAAGCTGTGTTCGCTGCCGCCAGACACTAATTTTCTAAGAAAAATAATGTTGCCTTTATTCTCTTGGATTGACACGTGGAAGTTTTTGATACGCTCAAAATTCAAGGTCATTTCGTTGAGCTCGTGGTAGTGTGTTGCAAACAAAGTTTTGGCTTGCGATGCGTGTTGATGAAGATATTCTGCAATTGCCCAAGCGATAGAAACACCATCATAAGTGGAGGTTCCACGACCGATTTCGTCTAGCAGAATAAGGCTTCGCTCCGAAATATTATTTAGGATATTCGCGGCTTCATTCATTTCCACCATAAAGGTAGATTCCCCCGCAGAGATGTTATCTGTGGCACCAACTCTCGTAAATATCTTGTCCAAAGTCCCAATTTCTGCATGTTTAGCAGGAACAAAACTTCCAATCTGTGCTAACAAAGCGATAATTGCAGTTTGTCTCAGAATCGCCGATTTACCCGCCATGTTGGGACCGGTTACCATAATAATCTGCTGCGAATCTTTATCTAAAAAAATATCATTCGGTATATATTTTTCACCGAGTGGAAGAGATTTTTCGATAATTGGATGGCGTCCCTCTTTGATGTCAATTGCAAAACTATCATTAAGAATAGGCTTTGTATAATTGTCCTCAATGGCAAGATTTGATAACCCAACAGCGCAATCCAATTCGGCAACGAGACGCGAGTTTTCTTGGATTTGGTCGATGTAGATTAATACTTCTTCGCAAGAATTTCTATAGAGTTGAAGTTCCAGTTGCGATATTTTTTCTTCGGCACCGAGAATTTGACTTTCGTATTCTTTAAGTTCTTCGGTGATGTAACGCTCAGCATTTACCAAAGTTTGTTTTCTAATCCAATCCTCAGGAACTTTGTCTTTATGTGTGTTTCGGACTTCAATATAATAGCCAAAAACATTATTAAAATCTATTTTTAAACTTGAAATTCCTGTGCGTTCAATTTCTCGTGCGCACATATCATCCAAAAAGCCACGACCTTTACTTTGCAAACCGCGCAAGTGATCCAGCTCTTCAGAAATCCCTGTTTTAATGACATTTCCTTTGTTGATGTTAACAGGCAAATCTTCGTTAAGGTGCATTTGCAAATAACGGATGAGGTCTTCCATATTATTGAAAGGATTAATCCATGCCAATACATCGGGGAAATTGTGGAGTTTGGCTTTTATCTCCTGAATATTGATAATCGATTGACGAAGATAACCTAATTCTTTCGGTGAAATCTTCTCTGCGGCTAGTTTACCAACCAATCTATCCAAATCCGAAATGCCTTTTAGAAGTTCTTCTATTTCGTATTTTAAATGATCTTCTTTGTTTAAAAACTCAATCAGGCTAAGTCTTCTATTGATGTCGCTGATGTTTTTTAATGGTAAAATCAAACGTCTTCTCAACAAACGTCCGCCCATTGGCGTTTTCGATTTATCAATGATGTCGAGTAAAGATTTACCTTGATAATTTGATGAGTAAACGATTTCTAAATTTCTTAAAGTGAAATTATCCATCATCAAATAATCATCTTGAGGAATATTTTGGATTTTGGTGATGTGTTGCAAAAGTGCATGATGCGTATCTTCTACCAAATAAGCGAAAATAGCGCCAGCAGCTGTTACGCCTAATTTTTGATCTTCAATTCCGAAACCTTTTAACGAGTTGGTTTTGAAATGTGATGTTAGCTTTTCGTAAGCATAATTATATTGATAAGCCCAATCTTCTAGTTTAAAAGAGTTTTTATTTTTTAATTGACTTGGTAATTCCGAAGTTCGTTGATAAATAATTTCGCTTGGATCAAATGTATGTACAATGTGTAAAAGCTTTTCCAATGGACCTTCGCTTACCAAAAATTCTCCAGTCGAAACGTCAACCAAAGCCATTCCGAATTTTTCTTTTTCCTTGTGAAGTGAAAGTAGGAAGTTGTTTTTCTTCGATGTTAAAACTTGATCGTTAAAGGTAACTCCCGGCGTTACCAATTCTGTCACACCACGTTTAACAATACCTTTCACCATTTTTGGATCTTCCAATTGATCGCAAATAGCAACACGCATCCCAGCGCGTACCAACTTAGGAAGATAAGAATCTACAGAGTGGTGCGGAAAGCCTGCCAACTCGATGTGACCATCGCCGTTAGCACGTTTGGTTAAAACAATTCCTAAAATCTGTGAGGTTTTGATGGCATCTTGGCCAAAAGTTTCGTAGAAGTCGCCAACACGAAATAGCAACAAAGCGTCTGGATATTTAGCTTTTATCGTATTATATTGACCCATCAACGGAGTTTCTTTCTTTGCCTTTGCCATAATCAAAAATTGGATTTCAAAAGTACGAAATTCGTTTAGGCTTCAAAAGTTTCGACCAGAATTAACAGAAATTATCTTTTTGGAGAAGACAAAAAAAGATAGAATTTTTATCTTTGTCGTTACGATGCGTATATATAACACCAAAGACTTTCTAAAAACCGTTCTGAGTTTACACAAAACAGATACGCTGAAGTTATTGTTTCCGACAATGTTGTTAGTAGGTTTGTATTCTTACGGCATCGCTTATTTAGAAATCGAATATCTAGATTTGACGAGCAAATCGACGGTTACTAATGTCGGTTTGGTGCACAGTATGTTGGGGTTTGTACTTTCTTTGCTGTTGGTTTTTAGGACAAATACCGCCTACGACCGTTGGTGGGAAGGACGAAAGCTTTGGGGCAAATTGGTAAATGACACTCGGAATTTTGCGATCAAAATCAATGCAATTATACCAAAAGAAGAACAACATCACAAAGATCAAATTGCAAAATATCTACGATATTTTCCTTTATTTCTGGCGAAACATCTTTCTAAAGAATCCACTAGATTGGCTTTGGATGAAGAGTTTTCGAAACTGGAAGAAGGATTAAAACACCATGCGCCGATTGAGTTGGCTTCTATTTTAATGCAAAAAATAAAGCAACTTAACAGAGAAGGCATTATTACAGATGTTGATTATTTGTTTTTAGAGAATCAGTTATCGGGTTTTCTAGAGCTTACTGGTGGTTGCGAACGAATTAAAAATACACCAATTCCATATTCTTATTCATCGTTTATCAAAAAGTTTATTTTGCTTTTTGTGTTGGCATTGCCAGTGGCTTATGTAATTAATATTGGATATTTTATGGTGCCTTTGACCATGTTTATTTACTATGTTTTGATGAGTTTGGAGATTATCGCGGAAGAAATCGAAGATCCATTTAATAATGATGTTAACGATGTCCCGATGGAGACTTTGGCTCAGAATATTGGTAAAAACGTGGATTTAATATTTAAAAAATAGATTGTGGCTAGAAAATTAAAACTAGAAGAACTAGGAAGAATCGATGTCGAAACTTTTAAGGAAACAGAGAAAATTCCTTTAGTTGTTGTGTTGGATAATGTAAGAAGTATGCACAATGTTGGCGCAGCATTTCGTACGGCTGATGCTTTTTTAATTGAAAAAATTATCTTGTGTGGCATAACACCACAACCGCCACATCGCGAAATTCACAAAGCCGCTCTAGGCGCCACCGAAAGTGTAACTTGGGAATATGAGGAAGATGTGAAGTCGACGATCAAGAAATTGCAAGTCGACGATTTCGTAGTTTGTGGTATCGAACAGACCACCGACAGCGTGCTTCTAACAGATTTTGAAATAAATAAGGATAAAAAATACGCCTTAGTTCTCGGAAATGAAGTAGATGGCATCAGTGATGAGATTGTTTCGGATTGTGATGTTTTACTAGAAATTCCACAACTTGGGACGAAGCATTCACTTAATGTAAGTGTGTGTGGAGGCATTGTTATGTGGGAATTTGCGAAAGCGCTAGGTCTATAAAAACAAAAAACTGCATTAGCAATTGCCAGTGCAGTTCGAAATAAATCTAATAAAAAGTAAAAATGAAAGGCGACAAAGGTAAGCTTTTTATTTTTTAAAAACCAAATGTTTTAATAAAAAGTTATTCGAAGAATACTAAATTGTGGAATGTTTGATATTTCCTTCCAGAATTGCGAAAGGATTTAATATAAAAATTTCATCAAAAATTATAAACAGACTCTAAGAATTCGAATGCTTTTTTTAACTTAGCAATATGTATATAAAAGACTATTTGTCCAAAGATTTTCCTGCGTTCAGCATTTCCGACTCTATTGAAGAAGCTTCGGAGTTGGCAAAGGAATTTGGATACTCACATATTTTCATAAAAAAGAAGGGCATCTACATGGGTGCGCTTAGTCAATCTTTTTTGGAAGATAGTCCAGAAGGACAGTTGGGAAGTCTTGCGATGCACTTTGAGAAATTTGCGATTTCGGAAGATAGTAACATTTGGGATTCTATTAAGTTGTTTCATACTTTTAATACCAATGTTGTCCCAGTTATTAATAGTGACGAAAAATTTCTCGGCTATATCTGTTGTGATGATATCTTTAGCGAGTTTTCAAAATATCCAATATTTTCGGAAGCAGGCGCTATATTGACAGTGCAAACCAACAGTTTACATTATTCGATGGTGGAAGTGGCTAAGATTATCGAAAGTAACAATTCTAAACTTTATGGCTGTTTTATAACGGCTGTTAAAGAAGATCACATCGAATTAACTTTAAAAATAAGTCAGGACAATCTTAGCTCTATTGATGAGACTTTTGAGCGTTTTGGATATACCGTGATTAATAAATTTTATAACGATCAAAAAGAAGATCTGTTAAAAGATCGCTTTGGATTTTTCCAAAAATACTTGGAGTTTTAGGCTATGGTTGCAGCAATATATTCTCAAAAGAAAGATTTTGATAGCTTTTTGTATCTCAATAAGTTTATCTCGGAGTTGGAGTTAAGACACATCCCAATTGTGTTGCATGCAGACATGGCAAAAAACATGAAATTCTCTAGTAGTTACGACACATTTCGAACTAAAGAAGATCTAAAGGCTAAAGGCGTGGACTATGTTTTCAGTTTTGGAGGTGATGGGACAATCCTTAGTGCGATGTCTTTTATCCAAGAATTGGAAATTCCGATTGTTGGGATTAACATGGGAAGATTAGGCTTTTTGGCTAATTTTAAAAAAGAGGAAATCTTTAAAGAGATTGATGTTATCTTAAAAGGCGACTACACCATCAGCAAACGAAGTACTATAAAAGTAACGACTTCGAAACCTAATTCTATTGATTTTCCGTACGCGTTGAATGATGTGACCTTGTCGCGACAAGAAACAACATCCATGATCACGATTGATTCTTTTATTAATGATGATTTCCTGAATGTCTTTTGGGGCGATGGTTTGATTATTTCGACGCCGACAGGTTCTACAGCTTATTCTTTGAGCTGTGGTGGTCCGATTATTTCGCCGACCAATGATAATTTTGTTATCACGCCGATTGCGCCACACAATCTTAACGTTCGTCCTTTGATTGTTAATGATGATGCAAGAATCACATTAAATGTCGAAAGCCGATCAACACAGTTTACTTTGTCGTTGGATTCGCGATTGTATTATATGGACATCGGTAACGAAATCTATCTTGAAAAAGGGGATTTTTGTCTAAATCTTATTATTCCGAATAATTTTAGTTTCTACGAAACCATTCGTCAAAAACTGCTTTGGGGTATTGATAAAAGAAACTAATATTTCGCAATAGGGATGGAAGCGGCATCCTTTGACCGGAGTGAGGCGGCGGAGCGCAGCGGAGCCGACCGAGCGGAGGGAAAAGATACAGCGGACAGCCCGACCTTGGCATTACTAGGTGCTGCAAAAACCTAGGAAAATGACAAGGGATTGCCCTAGAAAAAATCATGATTCGGATTTGTGAATTATTCGTAAATTAGCAAACTAAAATAAATCTATTAAAAAACATTAATTATGAGTAGAAAGTTTCCGGCTGGTGTAGCCACAGGATCTTTGGTAACAGAAATTTTTGATTACGCAAAAGAGAATCAATTTGCACTTCCTGCAGTTAACGTTATTGGATCTAGCAATGTTAACGCAACTATGGAAACCGCTGCTAAGCTAAACGCGCCGGTAATCATTCAGTTTTCTAACGGAGGAGCAGCTTTTAATGCAGGTAAAGGACTTTCTAACGATGGACAAAAATCTGCAATTCTTGGCGCTATTGCTGGTGCTAAGCATATCCACACTTTGGCAGAAGCTTATGGTGCAACGGTTATCCTACATACGGACCACTGTGCAAAGAAATTGTTGCCTTGGATCGATGGATTGATGGATGCTAACGAAGCTTTCTATAAAGAAACTGGTAAGTCTTTGTACTCGTCTCACATGTTGGATCTTTCTGAAGAGCCTCTAGATGAGAACTTGAGCATCTCTGCGGAATATTTCCAAAGAATGGCAAAACTAGGTATGACACTAGAAGTTGAAATCGGGGTAACAGGTGGAGAAGAAGATGGTGTTGATAACTCTAGTGTTGATAATTCTTTGCTATACACTCAGCCAGAAGATGTTGCTTTGACTTATGAAAAACTAAAAGCTATCTCTGATAACTTTACTATTGCTGCGGCATTTGGTAATGTACACGGTGTTTACAAGCCAGGTAACGTAGTTCTTACACCGAAAATCTTGGATAACTCTCAGAAGTATGTACAAGAGAAATTCGGAACTGGAGCTAAGCCTGTTAACTTTGTATTCCACGGTGGATCAGGATCTACACTAGAAGAAATCCGTGAAGCGATTAGCTACGGTGTTGTAAAAATGAATATCGATACAGATCTTCAGTTTGCTTATACTGAAGGTGTGAGAGATTATATGACAGGAAAAATCGACTACTTAAGAACTCAGATTGGTAACCCAGACGGTGCAGATTCTCCTAACAAGAAATTCTACGACCCAAGAGTATGGTTGAGAAAAGGTGAAGATACTTTCTCTGCGCGTTTGGTACAAGCTTTCGAAGATCTTAACAACGTCAACACACTTTAATAAATTTGTAAAATGTAGAATGTACAAAGTATAAAGTAACTAAAATGCTTTTGATTTGTACATTTTACATAATACATTCTACATAAATATAGATAAAATGGCATTTGATTGGTTTAAACGAAAAGCGCAAAATATTACAACCTCTACTGAGGACAAAAAAGATCTTCCTAAAGGTCTATGGCACAAGACTCCCACAGGGAAAATTATCGAAGCTGAAGAGCTAAAAGCGAACAATTATGTCTCGCCAGAAGATGGTTTCCATGTAAGAATCGGAAGTAGAGAATATTTTGATATTTTATTTGATGATCAAAAGTTTGAAGAACTTGATGCTAATGTAGAAAGTGTTGATATTCTTAAATTTAAAGATACAAAAGCCTACACAGATCGTCTTAAAGAAGTAAAAGCTAAAACCAAACTTAACGATTCTGTACGTAACGGAACAGGGAAGGTTAATGGCGTAGAAATGGTAGTGTCTTGTATGGATTTCGCGTTTATTGGAGGATCTTTGGGTTCTGTAATGGGCGAAAAAATCAAACGAGCTATCGATTATGCTATGAAGCACAAACTGCCTTTCATGATTATTTGTCAATCGGGTGGTGCGCGTATGCAAGAGGCTGCTTATTCTCTAATGCAAATGGCGAAAGTACAAGCTAAATTGGCGCAATTGTCAAATGCTGGTCTTCCGTATATCGCTTATCTTACCGATCCAACTTTTGGTGGTGTAACGGCGTCTTTTGCAATGACAGCAGATATTATTATTGCGGAACCTGGCGCTTTGATCGGTTTTGCGGGACCTCGTGTTATCCGCGAAACAATTGGACGCGATTTGCCAGAAGGTTTCCAAACGGCAGAATTCTTACAAGAGAAAGGTTTTGTAGATTTTATTGTTAAACGAACAGAGGTTAAAGAAGTGCTCGCAAAAACGATAAAGTTGTTGATGCACGCTTAAAATATAACTCTCACGAAAGTGGGAGTTTTTTGTATGAGGAAGTTTATTACAATATTTTTTAATGCGCTGAGGTCG
The DNA here is from genome assembly GCF_900167905.1 of Soonwooa buanensis. Classification (GTDB taxonomy): domain Bacteria; phylum Bacteroidota; class Bacteroidia; order Flavobacteriales; family Weeksellaceae; genus Soonwooa; species Soonwooa buanensis. Next base: position 135,573 of record NZ_FUYZ01000008.1, read on the forward strand.
TTGTCTTTCAAAAAGATAATTGTGGTTTTAGGGATTGGCATTGGTCATCCATTGTTTTCGATTTTATATTTTTATGCAAGTTTTAGAGCTTTTAATATTGCTAAAAAATTGTATCCTAAAACAAGCTCAACTAATGGCGCAGGTAATGCATTTCGACATTCGTTTTGGGTTTGTCTCATTATGATGTATTTCTGTAAAGTGTCTTCTCCCGAAAAATCTTTGAAGTGGTGTCGAAAATTAACCGATTTGCACGAAGATCTTTTCCCGAACGAACCTCTCGAAACCATGATGGACAAACATAATAACGAAATAGGTTTACAATATTTTATGAGCTTATTATCTGGTGTACATCGACAGTTTTTCGAAACAACTTTCTTTATCGATGAGCTTCAAAAGAAAACTAAAGAAGCCGTTATCCTCGAAAATCTAGATCAAAAACTGGACGAACGTTTGGTTTATTTAAGAGAATAACAAGCAATTATTCAGTTTTCGCATCTTAGATTTAATAAAATCTTTTATTTTTACTAAAATTAAAATTAAATGGTACTTAGCCGCATCTGGTCTGCGTTTATCATTATTGCGATAATCGTTGCTGGGATTAAATATACGTCGTCCGACAACTACAAAGAGATTTTTAACGACATGGTTGTTGGGAAAGGTGGCGACACGATAAAAATTTCGAAGCAACCGATAACTGCATTTTCTTCGGAAATCCAAACTAATCTTCAGAAATCACCTGATTTTGAGGTTTCACATATCCATTACAAAAAAGATTCTCTTAATAATGTCAATGTTTATCGTATACAATCGACAGATGGCGTTATTGGCACCAGCGAAACTGCCGTTAATATTTGTTTAAAACTTATTGGGATTATGGCGCTTTTCATGGGTTTTATGAGTATTGCCGAACGTGCTGGAGGTATCAATTTGTTGAGTCGTTTGATACAACCTTTCTTTTCAAAGCTCTTTCCTGAAGTTCCAAAAAATCATCCATCATTTGGACACATGATGCTGAATTTCAGCGCCAATCTTTTAGGTTTAGATAACGCTGCAACACCTTTCGGACTCAAAGCGATGGAAAGTTTACAATCTTTAAATCCTGACAAAGATCGAGCGAGTAATGCACAAATTATGTTCTTGTGTTTACATGCCAGCGGATTGACTTTGATACCAGTTTCCATCATCGCTATTCGATCGTCGATGGGCTCAGAGACACCAACGGATATTTTCTTGCCATGTATGATTGCAACATTTTTTGCAACGATGGCGGCGATGATTATTGTTTCTATTAAACAAAAAATTAACCTTTTCCAGCCTATAGTTTTGGCTTATGTTGGCGGGATTTCGGCAATTATTGCCTTGTTGGTTGTCTATCTTGTGCAACTTAGCAAAGACGAACTGGATGTCTTTTCTAAAGTCTTAAGTAATGGACTTATCTTGTTGATTTTCTTTGCGATAGTGCTTGGTGCGATGTATAAGAAGATTAACATTTTTGATGCATTTATTGACGGTGCGAAAGAAGGTTTTACAACCTGTGTTAAGATTATACCTTATTTGGTTGGAATGCTTATCGCGATTTCGTTGTTAAGAACGAGCGGCGTTTTTGAAGTGATTATCGATGGTATGAAATGGCTTGCACAATCGGCTCACATGGACACAAGATTTGTAGATGGTTTGCCAACAGCTTTGATAAAACCGCTTTCTGGCTCTGGTGCTCGCGGTATGATGGTGGACACCATGACGACTTTTGGAGCAGATAGTTTTGCTGGTCGTTTGTCAGCGATTTTGCAAGGAAGTTCGGACACGACCTTTTATGTAATTGCTGTTTATTTTGGTTCTGTTGCTGTAAAGAATACGCGATACACCGTTGGTGCGATGTTGTTGGCGGATTTGGTTGGCGTTATTACAGCGATTACGTTGGCTTATTTATTTTTTGGTTAAAATATGATTCAGGATAAAGATTTTACACTGCGTTTGATTCGACAATTGACGCAAGCTTTAGAAAAGATTTTGTTGGGAAAACCTGACGAAAGTTTAATGCAAAAGGATTTGGATTTCGACTCGTTGATGAAGGATATTTTTAAATTTGATTTTAAAACTTTATCCGTAATGTCCACTTCTGAGATTATCGATTTGGTGAATGAACGTCAAGATCGTGATCATGTGGATTATTATGAAATGTTGGGGAATGTTTTTCAGTTTCATTTTAATCAAACCGAAAAACTTGACTTTGCCGAAAAAGCAAAAACTTTCTACGAGCTCTATTTGCAGAAAAGCGGTATTTTCGCATTGCCTATTATCAATAGAATTTCTGTTTTAAAATCTAAAATAGAAAACTAAGCATTCCAAAATTCGCGGTCGAGACTTCTGTATTGTATCGCTTCAGAAATATGATGACTTTGGATATTTTCGGATGCTTCAAGGTCGGCAATCGTTCTCGAAACTTTTAAAATTCTGTCAAAAGCTCTTGCTGAAAGGTTGAGTTTTGCCATCGCAAGTTTGATGAGGTTTTGAGAAGTTTCGTCCAACTGACAATGTTTTTCAATTAATTTCGGCGGCATTTGTGCATTGTAATTAATGTTTTCAGTTTCAAATCTTTTGGATTGAATTTCCCTAGCATTCATAACTCGAACACGAATATTTTCACTAAGTTCACCTTTTCGTTTGTCAGACAGTTGTTCAAACTCAACTTTAGGAATTTCTACATGAATGTCGATTCGGTCCAATAAAGGTCCTGAAAGTTTGTTCATATAACGTTGCATCTCAGCAACCGATGAGGTGTTGTTGGGATCGTCTGGAAAATAGCCCGATGGACTCGGATTCATGCTGGCGACCAACATAAAGCTTGCAGGATAGTTAACAGTAAATCGCGCCCTCGAAATAGTGACTTCGCGGTCTTCCAAAGGTTGACGCATCACTTCGAGAACACTTCGTTTGAATTCTGGCATTTCGTCCAAGAACAAAACGCCATTGTGTGCTAAAGATATTTCTCCAGGTTGAGGATTGGTTCCGCCTCCAACTAAAGCGACGTCGGAAATGGTGTGATGCGGAGACCGAAAAGGCCGAATGGTCATTAATGAAGTTTCTGCACCCATTTTTCCCGCCACCGAATGGATTTTCGTAGTTTCTAAAGCTTCTCGTAAAGTTAAAGGCGGAAGAATACTTGGAACACGCTTTGCAAGCATGGTTTTGCCACTTCCGGGCGGACCAATTAGGATAATGTTGTGCCCACCAGCAGCAGCAACTTCAATGGCGCGTTTTGCCATTTCTTGTCCTTTAACTTCAGAAAAGTCAAAAGGAAAATTTGTTATTTTTTCATTAAACTGTTTTCGAGTATCGACAATTGTGGGTTCAATCATTTTTTCTCCATTAAAGAAATCGATGACATCTTTTATATTTTCGACACCAAGAACATCTAGATTATCGACAATTGCTGCTTCTTGTGTATTTTGCATAGGAAGAATAATGCCTTTGAAACCTTCTTCACGCGCTTTGATCGCAATTGGAAGAACGCCTCGTAAAGGTTGTAGACCACCATCCAAAGACAATTCGCCCATGATGATGTAGTTGCTGACATTTTCGCCATTTATCATTCCAGATGCAGCAAGAATCCCAATCGCGATACTCAAATCATAAGCTGAGCCTTCTTTTCTAAGATCTGCTGGCGCCATGTTAATGGTGATTTTCTTTCCTGGAAGTTTGTAGCCAACATTTTTTAACGCCGCCGAAATTCGGTAACTACTTTCTTTAATAGCATTGTCGGGAAGGCCAACAAGATGATAGCCGACGCCTTGGTCAACATTAACTTCGATGGTAATTGTGATGGCAGAAACACCATGAATGGTGCTTCCGTAGATTTTTGTCAGCATTGGTGTTTGTTTTTAATAAAGTTAATAAATTATTTACTCCATAATTAAAATTCATAAAAAAATGCTTTAGAAGTTCTAAAGCATTTAATAATATTTGAAAAGAGTTTTACATAAAGCGTTCTCCTTTTTTTAGATTTTTAAGATCAAGAACATAATCTTTTATTAATTGATCATGATCGCGAGGGCATATTAGCAAAGCTTTGTCGGTATCAACAACAATATAGTTTTTGAGGTTGTCGATAACCACCGCTTTGTTCTGATTTTTCACTCGGATAACATTGCCTTTGGAGTTGTAAGTCAACACGTTTTTAGAATTGATGGCATTGTTATCGTCATTCTTTTGAGCATTAGTATAGACCGAAGTCCACGTCCCAAGATCGCTCCAACCAAGATTAGATGGGATGACATAGACGTTACTAGCTTTCTCTAAAATCCCGTTGTCTATTGATATTTTATTAATTTTAGGATAGATTAAGGCGATACAATCTTTTTCGTTTTTAGCATTGTAATCGCAACTGTCAAAAAGATGATTCATCTCGGGAAGATACTTTTCAAATGAAGAAATAATCGTCTTTGCGCTCCAAATAAATATCCCAGCATTCCAAAGGAAATCGCCAGATTCTAAAAATGTTTTAGCGATTTCTAAATTTGGTTTTTCAGTAAAAGTTTTAACCTTTGCAATTTCCTCCTTATCCTTTTTAATAAACTGAATATAACCATAACCTGTATCAGGACGTGTAGGTGTGATACCCAATGTTACCAGATAATCTTTTTCTTCAATTACACTAAAGGCGTATTCAACTTTTTTGAGAAATGTGATTTCATTTAAAATCAAATGATCTGCGGGTAGAACAATTATCTTAGCTTTTTCATTGATTGCTAAAATCTTTTTTGCCATGTAGATGTTACACGCTGCGGTGTTTTTCATGACAGGTTCACCAACAATATTCTCCTTCGAAATTTTTGGAAGTTGTTGTTCTACAAGCTCGGTATATTCGGCATTGGTGATAACAAAAATGTTTTCGTCAGGAATAATCTGACTTATGCGGTCATAGGTCTGTTGGATCATAGTTCTGCCAACGCCTAAGATATCTTGAAATTGTTTCGGAAATTTTTTTGTGCTCATTGGCCAAAAACGACTTCCGATGCCGCCTGCCATAATAACACAATAATGGTTGTTCATACTTTACACTTTTTGAACTTTTGCTAATGGTTTAAACAAGTATTTTTTAGCATTTGTGGAATTAATGCAAAGATATAGCTTTTTTCTTTTCTCTTCGACTTTGTATGCGTCTTCTCGATACATAAAACGATCGCCAATTTGTAAAGATTCCATGAAAACTTCATCATCTTTTAATTGATCAAAATGAAAATATCTAACCAAATCGGAGCTTGACATAAAGTTAGCCTTTGGACTTTTTGAAAACCTTTTTAAGATTAATTGTAAATCTTGTGGATAGATGTCTAAACTTTCTAAAATCATTTGTGCAAAAGTTGTTTTCCACTCGTTACCGTGAGCGGAAATTCGGCGCCCAAATTTTTCAAAAGCGATAAGATGTGCTAACTCATGTGTTAAAACAAAGAAAAACAAATCAGGCTCAAGCGTCGAATTAATCGTAATTTGATGCGACTGATCTGGCATTTTTCGATAATCACCAAGCTTAGAATTCCGATTGCGTGTAATTTTGATATGTATCGGATAATCCGCAAACCAGATTTTTAAAAAAGATAAAGCATTTTCGGGGAGATAAGATTTTAAAGTTTCAATCGACATAGGTAGATGCAACGGACATTTATCATTATAAAAGTAGACAGTAAAGATAAAAAGAATTTGTAATTTTAAAAATTAAACAAAACACCAATTGTCAGAGAGATTTTTACTTTTTTCACTTTTAATATTTATTCTAAATTCTTGTAATAAAACCGTTGCTGATCTTCCAAAACAACAACCAGATAATCATTTTTACAAAAAAGCTTGGAAGGTTTTTGCAGAAGGGAAGAAGGATAGTACGTTTTATTATCTTAATGCAGCAAAAGATTTGTCCATTCGTGAGAAAGATAGTTTTGCCGCGGCAAAAAGTCTTGTTAACATGGCGATTATCCAAGAAGAAGCGAGCGATAATTATGGAAGTCTAGAGACAAGTTTGGCAGCTCTCGAGTTTTTGAAAGATAAAGACACATCGCATCATGCCTTTCTGGCGAGCAATTATAACAATCTTGGCGTCGTATCTAATAACTTAAAAGATTATGATAATGCGATTAAGTTTTATAAAAAAGCAATTTTATATTCGAGTGATGATGACGAGATTTTAATGCTCAATAATAATTTGGCGAACACTTATTTTAATCAAAAAAAATACGATGACGCATCAAACATTTATCAAAAATTATTAGAAGAAAATAAAATTGAAGATGAAATCTACGCTCGAATTCTCATGAATTCTGCAAGAGCAAAATATTCTTCAGATGTCGATTTTAAACCTAGGAAATATTTTGATAAAGCTTTAAAAATATGCGAGCAAGAGAAGGATGATTGGGGATTAGATGCAGGTTACGCCTATCTTTCAGATTATTATTTAGAGAAGAATAAAGATTCTGCGTTTTATTTTTCGAAGCTAATGTACAATAAAGCAAAAGTCTTGAAGTCGCCGCAAGATCAAATGGAAGCTTTACAGAAAATGATTAAAGTTGGCAGTCCCTCTAATGCGAAATCTTACTTCGAAGAGTTTCACAAGATTGACGATAGTCTGCATGTTGTTAATACAATTGCTAAAAATCAGTTTGCTTTAATTCGTTACGAAAGCGAAAAAAGTAAGCTTGAAAACGAACAACTTAAAATTGAAAATCTAAGTCGGAAATATCAAATTCAACAACAGCAATATGTGGTGGTTGCCTTTATTATTGCATGTTTGGGGACGCTTGGTTTGTTTTATTATAGGTTTAAAAAACGACGATTAAAGCTAAAATTGGAAGCTGAAAATCTTGTGAAAACAAACAAGCTTGTCACTTCCAAAAAAGTTCATGATGTTGTTGCCAACGGACTTTATCGTGTTATGACAGAGATCGAAAACAAGGAAGATATCGATCGTAATAGTATTTTGTACAAGCTGGAAGAGATGTACGAAAGGTCTCGAAATATCTCTTATGACGAAGAAATTATAGATGATAAAAGCTTTCATCAAAAGTTGTCAGAAATGATTCGATCGTTTGATAATGAGAATATTCAGATTTTTATTGTTGGGAATTCAGATGAGATTTGGACTAAATTTAGTAAAGAGTCTCAAAGTCAGATATTTATCGTAATTCAAGAGCTTTTGGTCAACATGCGAAAACACAGTCGTGCGAGTCGTGTGGTTTTAAAATTTGAAAATCAAAACCAACAAGTTTTTATTTCGTACAAAGACAATGGCGTTGGTATGCAAGATAATCAACACAAAAACGGATTGAAAAATACGGTTAACCGTATTTTTGTAATGCAAGGAAAAATTATTTTTGAAAGCTCAAATGGTGACGGATTAAAAATTAATATCGAAATTCCACATCAATCCTAAATCCTATACATGCTAAAACGAGTTTTAATAGCTGAAGATTTTGAATCGACCAATTTTTCATTACAAAAAATGTTGGAAGAATTTGGTATACCTAATGTTGATTTTGTGTATTATTGCGATGATGCACTTTCTAAAATTAGAATAGCAATTGAAGAAAACCAAGCTTATGATCTCTTAATAACAGACCTTAATTTTGAAGAAGATCATTATGTTCAAACCTTAAAAGACGGTGAAGATTTGATAAAAGCCGCGAAAAAATTGCAACCAGAACTTAAGGTTTTAGTTTTTTCAGCTAATGATAAATCTGGCGTCGTGGATCGATTGGTGAAGAATTATAATATTAATGCGTTTGTTAGAAAAGCAAGATCCGACTCAAAAAACCTGAAACATGCTTTAGAAGCCATCCAAAATGATGAAAAATTCTTTTCGGAAGATGTGAAAAATTCTGTGAGAAAACTCAATACTTTTGAATTCAGCAACTATGACATCAGCGTGATTGATCTTTTAGCAAAAGGAATTAAAGTCAAAGAAATCCCAGTCTATTTGGAAGAAAAACAGCTAAAACCTTTTGGGTTAAGTAGCGTTGAAAAAAGAATTAGTCTTTTAAAAGATTCATTAAATCTTCCTAATAATGCGCAATTGGTTGCTTTTTGCAAAGATTTAGGAATTATTTAAAAATAAAACCTCATTTTACGGTTTACCGTATTTTTTATCACTTAAAGTCTTGTAGTTTTGCTTTCAAGAAACAGAGTAATTTGTTTCTGACCAAAAACACACATTAAAATACACACACACTTTACATTTTTTGCGAAGAGGCCTATTTCGAAAGAATTAGACCTCTTTTTTTATCGTTAAATACGATACATTTCTGTGTGCGGAAGATTGTCTTCTAGATATTTTTTATCAGTTGGGATAAAACCAAAATCACCATAAAATTTTATCAAATAATCTTGTGCCGATATTCTGATATTAGATGTTTTGTAACGTGTTTCGATGCAGCTAATCGCATAAGTTATTAATGTGCGACCAAGCTTTAGACCACGATATTCTGGATGTGTTAAGACGCGTCCAATGCTGGTTTCGTCATATTTTATTCCTTTATCAAACACGCGACAATAAGCAACGACTTTGCCGTCGAGTTCTGCCCAAACGTGCAAAGCTTTTTGGTCTGTATCGTCGGTGTCTAGATAATAAGTTTCTTGTTCGACAATAAAAACCTCTTGTCTAACTTTCAGGATTGCATAAAGCTCATCTCTTGTAATCTCATCAAATGCTTTAATTTTCCAAAGTATCATTAGTCGAAACGGATTTTATTTTTTTGTAAATATTGGTTGGTTTGCTCGATATATTTTAGGATTTCGTCGCCGCCTTGTTTTTTTTCAGCAGATGTAATATACATTTGTGGCGCTTCTTCCCAAGTTTTAAGAAGTTCGGTTTCGTAGGTGTCAACATTACGTTGTGCGCCTCCAGGCTTTAGTTTGTCTGCTTTTGTAAACACTATCGAAAACGGAATACCACTTTCGCCGCACCATTGCATAAATTCTAGATCGATCTTTTGTGGCGTGTGACGTACGTCTACCAGTACAAAAAGATTCACCAGATTTTTACGGTTAAGAATATAATTGGTAATAAGTTTTTCGAAATCTTTTCTCGTGCTTTTCGACACTCTTGCGTAACCATATCCCGGAAGATCGGTTAGATACCATTCTTCATTAATAAGAAAGTGGTTAATAAGTTGGGTTTTACCAGGCGTTTGAGATGTTTTTGCAAGATCTTTATGATTCATCATCGCATTAATAAGTGACGATTTTCCAACATTTGATCTTCCAATAAAAGCATATTCTGGAATTGTAGCATCTGGACACTCTTGCCATTTTCCGCTACTTTTTACAAATTCCGCTGTTTTGATTAGCATAATCTATTAATTAAAAACCATTAAGATTTAGCGTTCTTAATGGTTTGTTATTATTTGTTTTACATGACTTTTTGTAACCAAGCGTAAAGAATCTCGTTGAATTCTTTTGGCTTTTCCATCATGGCTGCGTGACCGCATTTCTCAATCCAATGTAACTCTGAGTTGGGGATAAATTTGTGCATATCTTCCGCAACATCTGGTGGCGTAACATTATCTTGTTTTCCCCAAATAAGACAAGTTGGACAAGTTATTTTTGGAAGGTCATTCAACATATTGTGTTTGATGGCGCTTCTTGCCAGCATCACAGTTTTGATGCCTTTCATACGATCGTTAACCACACCAAAAACTTCGTCAACCAATTCGTCAGTCGCAATATTAGGATCGTAAAAAACCTCTTCGGTTTTCTTTCTTATATAGTCTTTATCGCTTTTTCTAGGGAAACTATCACCGAATGTCCTTTCGTACAATCCAGAACTTCCTGTTAACACTAGGTTTTTCACCAAATCTGGTCTAGCCAATGTTAGGATAAGTCCAACATGACCGCCCATGGAGTTTCCTACGATAGTTACAGGTTCTTTTATTTCTTGATCTTCGATAAATTTAATAACAAATTTTGCGATGGTCGTAAGATTTGTGTTAAGAACGGGTAAGTCGTATATCGGTAATTCAGGTACAAAAACGTGGTAACCTCTATCTGAGAAGAAGTTAATCGTGTCCTCAAAATTGCTAAGACCACCCATTAATCCGTGTAAAAGAATCATTGGATGACCGCTACCAGCTTCGATGTAATTGAATTTTTTATTTTTCTTTTTGAATATCATAAAAGTGCTTCGCAAATAAGCTTTGCAAAAATACAAATAAAAGACAAAATTTTCTTTTAATACTGTCTTATTTCAAAAATATTAAAAAAGTTTAACGAAAAAAATCGATTAAGTCTATTTTTTATCAAATTATTAATGGATTTGTAAAAAAGCTTGGTTTTATCGTAGTTTGAAGATTGTTTTTGTTATAAAGTGTTTAAAATCAAACTTTTAAATAAGTGATAAAAGCTGTTAAAAGTTATAAACATTAAGTAAAATTGTGGAGCAAAGTGGGAGAAAGTGGAAAAAAATTATATAAATTTGTCCCAAATGAATCATTTCATCGGAACATACGAGTGTAAAATTGATGACAAAGGCCGCATCAAACTTCCTTCTTCGCTGGCGAAGCAGTTGGAAGTCTTTGGTGATCAGACGCTTATTGTTAAGCGCTCTGTGTTCAACGATTGTCTTGAAGTGTATCCTCAAAAAAACTGGGAACCTGTTATGAAACAAGTGAACAGTCTCAACAGATTTGTTAAGAAAAATGTTGAGTTTATCCGAATTTTCACAGCGGGTGTTAAAGTTGTCGAGCTTGACTCCAGCTCAAGGTTGCAAATTTCTAAAGATCTTGCGGTTTTTGCAAATCTTACGAAAGATATTGTGATTGCGAGTGCTGGCGAATTGTTCGAGGTTTGGGATAAGGAAGCTTATGAAGCAATCATTAATGCTGGCGCTGCAGATTTTGCAAACTTGGCAGAAGAAGTGATGGGAAATAATAATAATGACGATGTATCATAATCCTGTATTGTTAAAAGATAGTGTAGATGCTTTGGTGACTAATCCAGATGGTATCTATGTGGATTGCACTTTTGGTGGCGGTGGGCATTCTCGTGAGATTTTGTCAAGATTGTCTCCAGAAGGACGTTTGTTTTCTTTTGATCAAGATACGGATGCGTTAAAAAATGCTTTGGATGATTCTCGTTTTACATTAATTAATCAGAATTTCAGATTTCTAGAAAATTCGATGTTAATGTATGGCGTTCCTCAGGTTGACGGGATTTTAGCTGATTTGGGCGTTTCGTCACATCAGTTTGATGAGGCGGATCGTGGGTTTTCGATTCGTAGCAATGCGCCTTTGGATATGCGAATGAATGTGATGCAAGCTCTTGATGCTAAGAAAGTCATTAACGAATATGAAGAAGAGCAACTTGCTGATATTTTTTATTATTATGGAGAATTGCGTGAAGCGAGAAAGTTGGCGCGCCAAATTGTCCACCATCGTAAGAACAAATTAATTGAAACAACGCAGGATCTGAAAGATATTTTCAGTTATATCCCATCGCATAAGAGCAACAAATTTTTTGCACAAGTCTTCCAAGCGGTAAGAATTGAAGTGAATCAGGAGTTGGATGTGTTGAAGGAAATGTTGCTTCAATCGTATAAAATTCTAAAACCAGAAGGTCGTTTGGTGGTGATTTCTTACCATTCTTTAGAAGATCGTTTGGTGAAAAGATTTTTGAAAAACGGAATGTTCGAAGGAGAGCCAGAACGTGATATATATGGAAATTTTAAAAAGTCATTTGACTTGATAAAAACCAAAGCCATTATTCCTGATGATAAGGAGATTGAAGAAAATTCTCGTGCTAGAAGTGCGAAAATGAGAATAGGAAGTAAAATTTAATAAAGAGAAAATAAAAATTGGCTAGAAGAAACCTTAATCGTCCAAAGAAAAAATTAACCGTGATGGACATCATCAAGGGGAATTTTCTTAATCGTGATGAGGTTACAGTTCATTACAAATATTTTTTGATGGTGTTCGGATTGTTAATGGTGATGATCTACAGCAACCACTTAGTTGGTAAAAAAATCGAACGCGTTAACGAATTAAAAGAAGAAACGGAAGAATATAAATCTCGAAATGCCTACGCGCAAAGTAGATTGATCAAGATAAAATTAGAATCAGAATTAGGGAAAGAAATGTTGACCGACTCGCTAATGACCTTAGAAAGTCACCCGATGAAACTCCTTATAAAACTAGATAGCACAAATGTCAAAACAAAACAATGATTACGAAAAGAAGCGTTCCAAAGCGTTGAGATGGGGCTACCTTTTTGCATTGGTAGCTTTTGGTCTCTTTACGATATTTTTGGTTCGTATTCTTATTTTACAAAATACAAATGTTGAGGAGTTTCAGAATAACTATATCAACAAAAATTACCGCGAAGCAACACTGAAAGCAGCTCGTGGAAATCTTTATGCAGCCGATGGTTCTATCTTGGCAACAACGGTGATGCGTTACGATATCTATTTGGATTTCAAAACGATGCGCGATACGATTTATCAAAATAACATTGGCGAATTGACAGATTCTTTGAGCTTAATGTTTGATAAACCAAGAAGTTATTTCCGTGCAAAATTTGACGAGCAGAAGAAGAAGAAAAATCAATATTATTCTTTAGTAAAAGGCCTTGACTTTGATGAATACGATAGAATTCGCAATTTTCCAATTTTTAAAAAGGGGAAAAACAAAGGTGGTTTTATCGTTGACCGAAATTATAAAAGAGAACTTGCAACAACGCAAATCGGAGCTGGTACAATCGGTGCTGACAACGAAAATGGAAAGTCTGGACTAGAAGGTGCTTTTAGTAAATATTTGACTGGTACAGACGGAAAACGTTTGGAGCAAAGAATCAACGCATCACAGTGGAAACCAATTGATTATTGGAAAGTTCAAGAGCCAGTTGATGGCGAAGATGTGTACACAACTTTAGATTTAAGAATTCAAGATATTGCACACACAGCATTAGAAAATCAGTTGATTAATTTCGATGCGGATCATGGTTGTGTTGTCGTTATGGAAACCCAAACTGGTAAAGTTCGTGCGATGGTTAATCTTCGTAGAACAGAACCCGGGATTTATGTAGATGCCTATAATTTTGCTGTAAAAGATGCGCAAGAGCCCGGATCTATTATCAAAACAATGTCAATTTTGGCGGCGATGGATGACGGATTTGTGGATGAAAATACCAAAGTTAATATCGGAAGCGGTAGTTGGACTTACGCTGGACAGTTAATTACAGACGGTCACGGCGGTGGAACTTATGATGTTAGTGATGTTTTAGCAAAATCGAGTAACGTAGGTGCTGCTAAAATTATTACTTCGCATTACGCTGACAAACCAGAAGTATTTTTGGATCATTGGAGAAGATGGAAAATGTTTGATAAAATGGACATCGAACTTCCTGGTATTGCAAAACCTTCCATCCAAACACCTAAAAGTAAACGTTGGAACAAAGCGACTTTAGCGTCATTGTCTTATGGTTATTCATCAAGTTTTAGCTTGTTGCAATTGACAACTTTTTACAATGGTGTTGCGAATCATGGCAAAATGGTGAAACCGCTTTTCATTGATAAAGTAATGAAAGACGGAAAAGTGTTGTACGAAGCAAAACCTGAAGTTTTGGTCAACAAAATGGCATCTGATAAAGCTATTAAAATGATGACCGATGCGCTGACAAAAGCCGTAGAAAAAGGAACTGCGAAAAGTATCTATACACCGAATCTTAAAATTGCTGGTAAAACTGGTACGGCAAGATTCGAATATTGGAAGCCAGGACCTAGAAAGTATCAAGCATCATTTGCTGGGTTTTATCCATCGGACAATCCAAAATATACATGTATCGTCATGATTAATCAGCCAGATACATCGAAAGGATTTTATGGAGGTTCGGTTTCGGCGCCAGTTTTTAAAGAAATTGCTGGTAAAACATTTTTGAAAACGCCTCTTAACGTCGAAAAAGAATTGTTGGTAGAGCATCCAGTGAAACTTGACAAAATGATTGAGCCAAATCGTAAAGTCTCTGTAGAAAATCGTCAAATGCCGAATGTTGTTGGGATGATTGGGAAGAATGCAATTCCACAATTGGAGAATTTAGGCTATCGCGTTGACTTCAAAGGTGTTGGTAAAATCATGGAGCAATTTCCGTCTGCGGGAGCAACAATTGGTAAAAATCAAAGAATATATCTGACTTTACAGAAATAACGAATTGAAAATGAATTTAGAAAAATTATTAGCAAACATCACGGTTTTAGAAACTAAAGGAACTTTGGATAAAGAGGTTTCTGTGTTGGTTTTCGATAGTAGAAAAGCTGTTGAAAATGCTTTGTATGTTGCTATTAAAGGTGTGGTTGCAGATGGACATTCATTTATTAATTCAGCGATTGAGAAAGGTGCGACGATTGTTGTTTGCGAAGTTTTACCAGAAACGATTAATGAAGAAGCTACTTATATTTTAGTAAAAGATTCGTCAAAAGTTTTAGGTCATTTAGCTTCAAATTTTTATGATAATCCTTCAAAAAAAATAAACTTAGTCGGTGTTACTGGCACCAACGGAAAAACTTCTGTAACGACTTTGTTATTTGATATTTTTAAAAATTTAGGTTATCCATCAGCACTTATTTCGACGGTGGAATATCGTATTGCCGATGAGGTCATCCCAAGTACACATACAACGCCAGATGTTATTCGCCTTAACGAAATGTTGGCGAAAGCGGTTGACAAAGGCTGCGAATATGCTTTTATGGAAGTAAGTTCTCACGGCATTACGCAAGATCGCATTGAAGGTCTGCATTTTAAAATTGCAGGTTTCACGAATATCACGAGAGATCATTTAGATTATCATAAAACTTTCGAGAATTATATTCAAGCCAAAAAGAGATTTTTTGATGAGTTAGAAGTTGGCGCCATTGCAATTACCAATGCTGATGACAAAAACGGAAGCGTGATGTTGCAAAATACCAAAGCAACTAAAAAGTCTTTCGCCATGAAGACGATGGCAGATTTCCACGGAAAATTGTTGGAAGTGGATTTCAACGGGATGCTTTTAAATTTTAATGGAAAAGAATTTTGGACGACTTTGACAGGGAAGTTCAACGTTTATAATTTGCTTTTAGCTTTTGGGATTGCGACAGAATTAGGAATGCAAGAAGATGAAATTTTACAAGCAATTTCAAAACTTCATCGGGTTAATGGTCGTTTCGAAACGATGAAATCAGACGGCGGAATTTTCTTTGTTGTTGATTACGCGCACACGCCCGATGCTTTAGAAAAAATTTTGGACAGCATTAACGAAATCCGAACTAAAAACGAGAGACTGATTTGTGTTTTTGGTTGCGGTGGCGACAGAGATCATGGCAAACGTCCTCAAATGGGGAAAATTGCAACACAGAAAGCGACTTTAGCAATTATCACGTCGGACAATCCAAGAACGGAAGATCCGAGCTCGATTATCAAAGAAATTGAAGCTGGTGTTGAGCCTCAGAATTTTAATAAATATGTTTCAATACCTGATCGTAAAGAAGCCATTAAAATGGCTATCAAGTTCTCAGAGCCAAAAGACATTATTTTGGTGGCGGGTAAAGGTCACGAAACTTATCAAGAAATAAATGGTGTTAAACATCATTTCGATGACAAAGAAGTCATCACAGAACTTTATAAATTAATGAGTAAGTAGAATTAAAAGATTTAAGAATTTAATTATTTAAAAACTATCAGATGACAAAAAATTTTGAAGAGTTTCCAGTTTATCAAAAGAGCTTGGACTTAGTTCAAAAGATTTTTGAATATGTTAAAAACGATAGTTTTAAAAATGAATTTGAATTCGTAAATCAAATAAAAAGGGCTGGAATATCGGTAGCAAATAATATCGCTGAAGGTTCAGAATATAATAGCAATAGACAATTCATTCGCTTTCTGAAGATATCTAAAGGAAGTTGTGGAGAAGTAAGAAATATGATTTTTATAAGTAAAAAAGTGGGACTTGATGATGAGAATATTGGAGACGAAATCTTAGTATTATCAAAAGAAGTATCTTCTAATTTATCAAATTTTATAAAATATCTAAGTCAAAATATAGAAAAGAGAAATCTTTAAATTTTTAATTATTTAATCTTTAAATCAAGAAAATGTTATACTATCTAAACGAATATCTCATCAGCCATGGCATCCATATTCCGGGGATGAACTTGTTTCGATACATTTCGTTTCGAGCGGCGATGGCTGTGTTGTTTTCACTGATTATTGCTTTAGCATACGGTAAAAAAATTATCAATTATCTCCGTCAAAAACAAATGGGTGAGTTGGTGAGAGATTTGGGTTTAGCAGGTCAAAAACAAAAAGAAGGAACGCCAACAATGGGTGGTATCATCATTATTGTGGCGACGATTATTCCGGTGTTGTTGTTCACGAGGATTACAAATGTATACATCGTTTTGTTGATTGTATCGGTGTTTTGGATGGGCGCAATTGGATTTTTGGACGATTATTTAAAAAAGATTAAAAAAAATAAAGACGGATTAAAAGGAAAATTCAAAGTTATTGGACAAGTTGGTTTAGGCTTAATTGTCGGAGTAACAATGTATTTCCATCCAGATATCGAGGTTAAAAGAAAATATTCTGACGCTAAAGTTGTCAACCGTAACAATGTTGAGAAAAACTTTATGCCAGAAGAAAGAATTCCAGTTTCGACTGTTCCGTTTACAAAAAATAACGAATTCGACTACAGCGGAATTTTGTTTTGGATGAGTCCAGACGAGGCGCATGAGTGGTCTTGGATTGTGTTTATCCCGATTGTTATTTTCATCGTAACGGCGGTGTCTAACGGCGCTAACATCACCGACGGAATCGACGGGCTTGCGGCCGGAACCAGTGTCGTCATATTATTGACTTTGGCGTTTTTTGCGTACTTGTCGGGTAACATCATTTTTGCAGATTATCTCAACATTATGTTCCTCCCGAATATGGGTGAAACCACGATTTTTGCTCTCGCATTGGTCGGTGCAGTGATCGGATTTTTCTGGTACAATACTTATCCAGCACAAGTATTCATGGGAGATACAGGAAGTTTAATGTTGGGCGGTGTGATTGCAGTTTTAGCAATTATTTTAAGAAAAGAATTACTAATCCCTGTGCTTTGCGGAATTTTCTTGGTAGAAAACCTTTCAGTGATGTTGCAGGTTGTGGTATTTAAATATAGAAAAAGAAAATACGGTTTAGAATACGCTCAGAATAACCGTCTGTTTTTGATGTCGCCTTTGCACCATCATTATCAGAAAAAAGGTTACCACGAGAGCAAAATTGTAAACAGAGCAATTATTTTGGGAATGTTATTGGCGATTATTTGCTTAATAACACTCAAAACTAGATAACAAATCTTGAGTATGAAAGTAGTTATTTTAGGAGGTGGCGAAAGTGGCGTTGGTGCTGCATTTTTAGCAAAGAAGAAAGGATTCGATGTTTTTCTTTCGGATATGGGCGAGATTCGTGACAACTACAAAAACGAGTTAAAAGACTTAGGCGTTGACTTCGAAGAAGGTCAGCATACGGAAGAACGCATTCTTTCGGCGGATTGGGTAATCAAAAGTCCTGGAATTCCGAAAAAGGCGGACATCGTTTTTAAAATCAAAAACCAAGGCATTAGATTGTCTTCGGAGATAGAATTTGCTTCAGAATTTACTGATGCTAAAATCGTTGCGATTACTGGTAGTAATGGGAAAACTACGACGACTTCTTTAATTTATCATATTTTAAAAGAGGACGGTTTTAATGTAGGTTTGGGCGGTAACATCGGAAAAAGCTTTGCAAAACAAGTCGCGGAAGAAAGTTTCGATTATTATGTTTTGGAAGTTTCTAGTTTTCAGTTGGATGATATTCAAACATTTAGACCATATATTTCATTGTTATTGAATTTGTCAAAAGATCATCTTGACCAGTACAATTACGATTATGAAGAATATGCTTTAGCGAAATTCAGAATTACCGAAAACCAAGATCAGCAAAACTTTTTCATCTACAATAAAGATGACGAAATGAGCCAAAAGATTCTTGAAAAGCTTGATCTTAAAGTTAATAAAGTGCCTTTCTCGATGTCAGAAAAGTTAGATTATGGTGCTTATGCGACGGATTCTAATATTTTCGTGAATGTTGAAGAGCAGCATTTCGAAATGAAAATTGAAGAGCTTTCTTTGATGGGAAAACACAATGTTGCCAACAGTCTAGCTGCAAGTATCGCTGGTAAATTATTGAATATCAGTAATGAAAGTATTCGTAATTCGTTAATGACTTTCCAAGCGGTTGAGCATAGATTGGAGAATGTTGCTGAAGTTCATGGTGTCAGATACATTAACGATAGCAAGGCGACCAATGTTAATGCGACTTATTTCGCTTTAGAAAGTATGAAGCAGCCGACGATTTGGATTGTTGGCGGAAAAGATAAAGGCAACGATTACACCGAAATTGAAGAATTGGTGAAGAAAAAAGTGAAAGCTATTGTTTGTCTAGGTGTTGACAATCAGAAGATTATAGACTTTTTTAAAAATGATAAAGAACAAATCTACGACACATCGAGTATGGAAGATGCGGTTAAAATTTGTTCGCAATTAGCAGAAGAAGGTGATACGGTTTTGTTGTCTCCTTGTTGTGCAAGTTTTGATTTGTTCAATGGTTATGAAGATCGTGGGAACAAATTCAAAGCGGAAGTTTTGAAATTAATTAAGTAAAAGAAGCAGAAAAACGGAAGATGGAAAACCAAACGACAGAAAATAAATTCGAATTACTAAAGGGCGACAAAGTCCTTTGGATGGTTATCATTTTGATATCCTTTCTGTCGATATTTCCTGTTTATTCGGCAAGTTCTAACCTAGAATATATCGCGAATAACGGTACAACAACTTCACACGTTCTTAAGCACATGGTTTTCCTTGTGATAGGTTTAGGAATTATGCGTGGGATTGGCGCCATCAAATACGAATATATAGGTAAGCTAAGTTCGATCTTGTTGGCGATTACTGTCGGATTATTGGTGGTTACGATGTTTACGGGACAGACTATTGACGGGGCGAGTGCGTCGCGTTGGTTGAAGATTCCAGGGACACCGATTTCGTTCCAGCCGTCGTCTTTTGCATATTTAATGTTAATCATTTATCTGTGTAGATATTTAACAAAGAAAATAGCGAGAGAGCGTTTACCCATCGAAAATGTCATGTATATTTTCGGACCAATTTTATTGGTTTTTGGTTTGGTAGCGAAAGATAACGGATCTACGGGTTTAATGATTTTAATAGTGTCCATCGCAGTTTTGGTGTTTGGACAATTGCATTGGAAATACATTGCGGGCTTTATCTCGGTGTCAGTTATTGGCGTGATTATGTTTTTGTTGGTGGCATTAAATACCAATATCATCAACAACAACCGTGTACACACGTGGATGAGCCGTATCGAAACTTTTACAAATGCTAAAAAAAATGCAGATGTCGAAGATGAGTCTTTAAAGGCGAAAAACTACCAAGTCATGCAAGCGAAAGCGGCAATTGTTCATGGTGGATTTTATGGGATTGGTCCAGGAAAAAGTGCTTTGAAGCAAACACTCCCGCAATCGGTTTCGGATTTTATTTTCGCAATTATTGTTGAAGAATATGGTTGGATTGGGGCTTTTGTATTGATAAGTCTTTACATGATTATGATGATTAGGATTGTCATGATTGCGAGTAAAATGCCGGCATTTTTTGGTTCCTTATTGGTGCTCGCCATCGGATTGATGATTTTTGTGCAATTGGGTGTTAATATCGCAGTTGCAGTTAACCTAATTCCAGTTACAGGACAGCCTTTACCGCTGATAAGTTATGGTGGTACGTCGATGTTGGTGACTTACATTCAGTTGGGGATTATTTTAAGCATCAGTTCTCGAATCCAAGTTTATGACGAGGAAGGTATGGGCAAAAAACAAACGATAGAGGAGATTAACGATATCGCATAAAACAAAAAAGAGTCCCAAAGGGACGGCTTAATAGAGAATAGGACGGAGTCCTATTAAAAGAAATAATAATTTGTAAAGCAATAAAGTCCTGAAGGGACGACTTAATAAAGAATAGGACAAAGTCCTATAAAACGAATTAATAAAGAATAGGATGTAATTCTATTAAATTAAAAAAACAAATGAACAAATTAAAAGTTTTATTATCAGGCGGCGGAACAGGAGGACATATCTTCCCTGCAATCGCTATTGCTGATGAAATCAGAAAAAGATTTCCAGAAGCTGAGTTTTTGTTCATTGGTGCAAACAGCAAAATGGAAATGGAAAAAGTTCCCAATGCAGGTTACAAGATCGAAGGTCTTAACATTGCAGGAATTGACCGTGGTAATATTTTGTCAAATTTCAAATTGCCATTCAAGCTTTTGTCAAGTTTATCAAAAGCTAAAAAAATAATTAAAGAATTTCGTCCAGATGTTGCTATTGGGACGGGAGGATTTGCAAGTGGACCAGCTTTGTGGGCAGCGTCAAGATTGGGCGTTTCGACTTTTATTCAAGAGCAAAATGCCTATCCAGGAGTTACCAACAAGTTATTGAGTAAAAAAGCAAAAGCGGTTTTCACAGCTTATCCTAATATGGAAAAAGATTTTCCGAAGACGAAAGTTATCTTTTCTGGAAATCCGATTAGACAAAATATCGTAACAGATATGTTGGATTCTAAAACTGCTAAAGAACAACTTGGCTTGGATGCTGATAAATTGTGCATTTTGTCTGTTGGAGGTTCTTTAGGTTCTAGAACTTTGAATAATGGTTGGAAAGACAATCTTGTAGAATTCGGGAAAGAAAACATGCAATTGATCTGGCAAACCGGAAAGTTAGATTATAAAAATTTAGTTGAAGAATTGACTAACAACCAACAACCAACAACCAATAACCAGATTCAAATAAAAGAATTCGTTTACGAAATGCCATTAGCATATTCTGCGGCGGATGTTATTGTGTCGAGAGCTGGAGCGATTGCAATTTCTGAATTGTCGGTTGCTGGCAAACCAGTGTTATTGGTGCCTTTCCCTTTTGCAGCAGAAGATCATCAAACCAAAAACGCACTTAATTTGGTTGAAAAAAATGCAGCCAAAATGGTAAAAGATTCAGAGATGAAGGACTTGTTTTGGCCAACATTAATGGGTATTTGCAAGGATGAAAATCTAAGAGCAGAAATGTCCAAAAACATCAAAACTTTTGCAAAACCAAACGCAACGGTTGAGATTGTTGATGAGATTTTAAAAACGATTAAATATGTTTAAAAAGTTAGTTTACATATTGCCTCTTATTTTGCTAACAAGCTGCAGTTCGTGGGTTTATAAACCTACGCCTAAAGAGCATCTTAGCAAAGAAAGAATTGCCTTAGCAAAATCTTTTGTTGAAGAATTTATCCACAAATGCGAAAATAGAGATTATACTCCAATTGTTGGTTTTAATCTAGATATTAATCTTAATGCTAGCCTACAAAAAGAAGAAGAGTTTAAAAAGACTTGTGAAAAACATGTAGCAAAATACGGAAAGGTTGTCGTTGGAGATTATCATAGTGCAATAACTCCAAATACACCGAGAGATTATGCAGATTTTATTGTTTTCAATATGACATCAGAGAAGAAAGATTCTCTTAAGTATATGGCAGTTATGTTGTATAGAGATAAAGATTACATCGCAGGATTTACCTCACAAAAAATACCAGCTCCAAAACTTAAACTTAAATTAAAATGAACTATCTAAATACATTCAAGCATTTCTATTTCATCGGTATCGGCGGTATCGGGATGAGTGCTTTGGCGAGATATTTCCACGCTTCAGGTCGCGAGGTTTTGGGTTATGATAAAACCAATACCAAATTGACAACGCAACTAATGGCAGAGGGAATTGACATTACTTTCGAGGATAAAATTGATGACAAAATAAAAGCTTTGTCGCCACAAGATACGTTGGTGATTTATACGCCAGCGATTAAGACTTTAGGTATTTTAGATTATTTTGATGAGCAAGGTTTCACGATTCAGAAGCGTGCAAAAGTTCTTGGATTGGTAACCGAAGATACGCAATGTATTGCCGTTGCGGGTACACACGGGAAGACGACAACTTCGACACTTATTTCGCATTTGTGCAAAGAAGCCAATTTGCCATTTTCCGCTTTTTTAGGCGGAATTTCAGAGAATTTTAAATCAAATTTTCTTTACAACGGTAACGAACTTTCTGTGGTTGAAGCCGACGAATACGACAGAAGCTTCCTAAATCTTTCACCAGATTGGGCGGTTGTAACTTCGATGGATGCTGACCATTTAGACATCTATGGTGACAAAAACCATATCGAAGAAGGTTTCCGTGCATTTGCAGCTTTGGTGCCAGATGACAAACAACTTTTTGTGAGAAAGGGTTTGGAGATTGGTCGTCCACATGAGACTTATGCAGTTAATGAGGAAGCTGATTATTATTCGGATAATTTGAGAATGGATCATGACAAAATTTATTTTGACTTCCATACGCCGACAGAGACGATCAAAGATTTCGTTTGGGAAATTCCGGGTATTCACAATGTTGAAAATGCAACGGTTTCTTTAGCGATTCTTAATAAAATGGGCGTTGATTTTGACACGCTTAAAAAAGCAATTGCAAACTTTAAAGGAATTAAAAGACGTTACACCAAACATATTTTTGACAACGGAAAAATATACATCGACGATTATGCACACCATCCAACAGAGTTAAATGCTGTGATTGGTTCGATTAAAACCTTCTATCCAAATAAGAAATTATTGATTGCTTTCCAACCGCATTTATTTAGTAGAACGCGTGATTTTGCGGACGATTTTGCGAAAAGTATTGCAAAAGGAGATGATTTGTTATTGTTAGATATCTATCCAGCGCGAGAACTTCAAGAGAATTATCAAGGTGTGACATCTGCTTGGTTGTTGGACAAAGTGGAAGCCGAAAACAAAGAAGTGGTGACTTTAGCCGAAAGTTTAGAAAAGATTAAATCTAAAGATTTCGATATTTTGTTGACCGTTGGTGCTGGGAATATTGATACACTTTATGACCCAATTATGGAGTGGCTGCCAACGATTTAGTAGAATTAAATTTAAAAATAAATAGAGACGTACTTTTTGAATTGTACAGTAAATAATGAAGAATAAATACAGAATATTAAAAATTTTAGTAACCGTAGGAATATTGGTATTCTTGCTGAGTTTCTCTTTGAAACGCTTCAGCGAAAAGCCAGTTTCTGAACCTAAAGTTAAGCTTAACCAAACGGCGCCTTCTGTATATTTTATTTCAGAAAAAGAAGTTTCGGAATTAATTAAAAAAAATAATCCCGAAAACAAAATTGGGACTTTGGATATTCCGAAGTTAGAGAAGAAGCTCAATGACAACGACTTTGTAGATAGCGCCAATGTTTATTTAGATCTTAACGGAACTTTAAATATCGATGTTAAACAAAGGGTTCCTGTTTTTAGACTTCAGAAAGGAGGAAAAGATTTTTATGTTGATGCTAATGGTGTAGAATTTCCGATTTCTAGAAATTACTCGTTCCCATGTTTATTGGTTTCAGGCGATGTTAAAAAAGAAGAATATCAAGCTTTAGGAAATCTGGTTGACAAAATCAATAAGGATGATTTTAGTAAAAAGTACTTTATCGGAATTTCAAAATACAAAGACGATTATAGTTTGTTAACCAGCGAAGGCAATTACAAAGTTGAGATTGGTGATCTTAATAATATTGATTTTAAGGTTAAAGGTTTTAAAACTTTTGTTGAGAAATATATGATTTATCAAAATCCAGAAAAATATAAACGGATTTCTGTGAAGTACGAAAATCAAATTGTAACAACGCTTAATCCTTATTTTAAGGAAAATGATAGCGTCTTGAAAGCACAACAAAAAGCTTTAGAAAAACCTCTTGCAAAAGCAACGGGTAAAGAAGATGCTAACAAAACCGAAAAGAAACCTGCTGTAGCAACGCCAACCAAACCAAAGTTGGAAGAAAAGCCGAAAGCTGAACCTAAAAAACAAGAAAAACCAAAGGCAACGCCCAAGCAGGACAAACCAAAAACACAACAAAGCGCTTCTCCTAAAAAGGAAGCCGCAAAGAAAAAGACAAAAGTAGTAGTAGAATAAAAAAATCAAATCGAGCATAAAATGGAAAATCACGAGTATTCAGTAGGTCTGGACATTGGGACAACGAAGATTGTCGCAATTGTCGGTAGACGCAACGATCGAGGCAAGATCGAGGTCCTCGGCGTAGGAAAAGCAAAAAGTCTCGGCGTACACAAAGGGATTGTTAACAATATTGCGCAGACGATTAGCTCAATCAAAGCGGCAGTAGAACAAGCGGAATCTAGCGCTGGTGTTAACATTAGCAAAGTGACAGTTGGGATCGCGGGTAAGCATATCCGTTCATTACAGCATTCGGATTACATCATGAGAGAGCATCCGGATAAGTACATTACAGATGACGACATCGAAGCACTTAAAGATCAAGTGCGCAAGTTGGTGATGTTGCCAGGTGAAGAGATCATCCATGTTCTTCCTCAGGATTATAAAGTTGATTCGGAGGGCGAAATCCAAGAACCAATAGGTATGCATGGTAAACGTCTAGAGGCCAAC
The DNA here is from genome assembly GCF_900167905.1 of Soonwooa buanensis. Classification (GTDB taxonomy): domain Bacteria; phylum Bacteroidota; class Bacteroidia; order Flavobacteriales; family Weeksellaceae; genus Soonwooa; species Soonwooa buanensis. Next base: position 160,170 of record NZ_FUYZ01000008.1, read on the forward strand.
TTCCACGTTGTTGTTGGGCAGATGGGTTCTATCCGTAACATCGTAAGATGCGTTCGCGAAGCGGGTCTGGATATGGAAGCTTTAACTTTGGAACCTTTGGCATCGTCAGAATCTGTTTTAACTAAAGAAGAAAAAGAAGCTGGTGTTGCAATTGTTGACATCGGTGGTGGTACAACAGATATCGCTATTTTTAAAGATAATATCATTCGTCATACTTGTGTTATTCCTTACGGTGGTGGGATTATTACAGATGACATCAAAGAAGGATGTTCTATTATCGAAAAACATGCAGAGCAACTGAAGGTTAAATTCGGTTCTGCTGTTCCAGAATTAGAAAAAGATAGTACCTATGTAACCATTCCTGGTTTGCATGGTCGTCCAGATAAAGAGATTTCATTAAAATCTTTGGCGCAAATAATCAATGCGCGTATCGAAGAAGTTTTAGAAATGGTGAATACCGAACTAAAAGCTTACGGTGCATTTGAGCAAAAGAAAAAATTGATTGCAGGTATCGTGTTAACTGGTGGTGGATCTAACCTAAAACACCTAAGACAACTTGCTAATTATATGACAGGGTTCGACTCAAGAATTGGTTTCTCTAACGAATATGTTAGCAATGACAAAAGCCAACAATTGAAAGGTCCAGAATATGCGACCTCTATCGGATTGTTGATGGAAAGTCTTAAGATTCGTGATAAGAGCGAAGTTAACTATACGCAAGAAGAGGTTGTAGAAGTTAAAAATACAGCAACAGAAGTTGACACGACCAATAATGTGACAGAGAAAGAAGCCGAAGCTCAAGTTGAAAAACAAATCGTTGAAGCAACTAAGCAAAAAGGTGGTCGATTAACTTTTGGACAATCGATTTTAGAAAAAGTAAAAAAATTCTTCGAAGAAGTAGAATAAATTTTGAAGCGAAAAAGCTATTTTTAAATAGTGGACAAGCGGAACATATTATAAAATTACAACAATGGAAAATACAAATAGCAATCAAGGATTTTCATTTGACCTACCAAAAGGCAACTCTGCGATCATCAAAGTTATTGGTGTTGGTGGCGGTGGAAACAATGCACTTAAGCACATGTACGAAAAAGGAATCTACGGTGTAGATTTCGTGATTTGCAATACAGACGCACAAACTTTAGATAACAACCCAGTGGCTAACAAAGTGCAGTTGGGACTTACAATGACCGAAGGTCTTGGCGCTGGCGCTGATCCTGAAGTTGGCGAGAAAGCTGCCATCGAAAGTATCGACGAGATCAAAGCGGCAATGGGACAAAATACCAAAATGGTCTTCATCACAGCTGGTATGGGCGGTGGTACTGGTACAGGAGCTGCGCCAGTTATCGCAAAAGTAGCTAAAGAGATGGGCATCTTAACTGTTGGTATCGTAACAGTACCTTTCAGTTTTGAAGGCAAAAGACGTCTTGATCAAGCAGAATTAGGTTTAGATAAACTTAGAAATAATGTTGACTCGCTTATCGTAATCAACAATGATAAATTAAGACAACAATTCGGAAATTTAGGATTCAAATCAGGATTCTCAAAAGCCGATGAAGTTTTGACAAACGCTGCTAAAGGTATGGCAGAAGTTATTACGGGTTATTTCGATGTTAACATTGACTTCCGTGATGCTAAATCTGTACTTCAAAATTCTGGTACAGCTTTGATGTCAACTGGTACAGCACAAGGCGAAAACAAAGCGGAAGAAGCGGTTAAAAAAGCTTTAGATTCTCCGTTATTAAACGATAACAAAATCACTGGTGCGAAAAACGTTCTACTTCTTATCCGTTCTGGTAACGAGGAAGCAACAATGGACGAAATCGGTATCATCAACGACTATATCCAAAGAGAAGCTGGTAACACGGCGGACATTATTTTTGGGGTTGGTTCGGACGAAGAATTGGGTGATGCAATCAGCGTATTGGTTATTGCAACAGGTTTTTCTAAAGATGATGTTAGACAAACTAATGTTAAAGAAACGATTCAGAAGATCGACTTGTTCGCAGATAGAGATCAATCTATGCCAAGACGTACAGATTCTCCTTTCAAGACTAGAGCTGAAAGAGATGCTGAAGGCGGCATAGAAAATGGTGGAAAAAATGTTTTCCGTCTAGAAGATGATGAGGATTTTTCAACTCCCAATTTTCCAACTAATACTTTCGCGGGAACTGCTGTAGAAGAGGTTCCACAAGAAGTTAAGTTTTTCGAAAAAGAAGAATCCGAAAGCTTCAATCAAAATTGGGAGCAAGACGAAGCACCTCAAGAATTCAACCTTTTTAATTATGAAGAAGAGGAAGAATTTAATCATAATGAAGACCTAGAAGCGGAAGCTTTTACGTTTGAGGTGGAACATAAAGTTAATGACCAACAAAACATCCAAATCTCTGATGAGGAAAAACCTGTTGAAATTAACTTCGTAATCAACGAGCCGATCAACGAAGAATCGATGTTTGTACACAAAGAGGAAGAAGTTGAGCCGATTATTAATAAAGTAGAAGAAGTTAAGGAAGATTTTAACCCAGTTTTCGAAACAGAAATTGAGGAAGAAATCCAAGTTCCAAAACCTGATATGCTTTACAATCGTCCAGCGGTTAATGAGCCAAAACCAGTAGAAAATTCAGTGAAAAAAATCATTGAAAAACCTGTGGTAGAGGAGAAAGTTGATGAGTCAGAATTTACGTTTATCAATAAATCGACGGAGTCTAACAAGATTCAAGAGAGAAGAAATAAACTTAAAGAATTCAATTCTCGTTATCAAAAATTTGATCATGTTGAAGAGTTTGAAAGCATCCCAGCATTCAAAAGAAAAAATATTGACATCGATAGCAATAGCGCATCAGATAGCAATATCAATAACTTTTTGAGTGACAACAATGGAAGAATTCAACTTCGCGAAAACAAGTTTTTGAATAAAGACGTAGACTAATCGCGTTAAGCCGTAAGCAATATGCAAAAAGCTTATAAACTTCGGTTTTAAAAATGCATATAGCTAAACGCTTAAAGCCTAAAGCAAAAAAAATGAGTTTAGAACAAAAAATAACAGACGCGATGAAAACCGCTATGAAAGAGAAAGACAGAGTTGCTCTAGATTCTCTTCGTGCCGTTAAAGCGCAGATTCTTTTGCTTAAAACAGAGCACAAAGGTGCCGAGGTTTCAGAAGAACAAGAGATTGCAATTTTGCAAAGAATGATCAAACAAAGAAAAGATTCTTACGATCAGTTTTCGGCGCAAAATCGTATGGATTTGGCAGAAGTAGAAGTTGCCCAATCCAAAGTTATCGAGCAGTTTTTGCCAGCTCAACTTTCAGAAGAAGAGTTGGAAGCGGCGATCAAAAACATTATTGCTCAAACAGGTGCCGAAGGCGCCAAAGATCTAGGAAAAGTAATGGGTGTTGCATCCAAAGAATTAGCTGGTAAATCGGACGGAAAGAGCATCTCGACGATGGCTAAGAAGTTACTTTCTTAGGAGGTTTCAGTTATCAGGATTGTGGTTGAAGTTTTTACTAAAACCTCCAACCTAGAACCCAAAACCTAAAAAAAGGATATCCAAACTTTGCATATCGATTTGATTAATGGAACCCAATTTCATCACGAAATTGGGTTTTTTTGTGTCAAAATGTCTCAATAGATTTTTGGCATTGTTTTGATAACATAACTCAATAAGAGAATTACAGATTAATCAATATCTTTGTTAAACTAAAAAAATAAATATTATGTATCCAGCAGATTTAGTACTGCCAATGAAGGCAGAACTTACCGATAAAGGTTTCCAAGATTTGACAACGCCAGAGCAAGTTGATCAAGCTTTAAAACAATCAGGGACAACATTGTTGATGATTAACTCAGTTTGTGGTTGTGCAGCAGGAGCAGCAAGACCAGGCGCAGTATATTCATTAACTGGTGACAAAAAGCCAGATCATTTGGTAACAGCTTTCGCAGGTTTCGATACAGAAGCCGTTGCAGAAGCTAGAAAATTGTTAGCACCATTCCCACCATCTTCGCCGTGCATCGCATTGTTCAAAGACGGAGAATTGGTACACATGCTAGAGCGTCACCACATCGAAGGTAACCCAGCAGGCGCAATCGCCGCTAACTTACAAGCCGCTTACAACGAATATTGCTAAGCCATTAGCCATTCAAAAATAGAAAGCTTCCAAATTTTGGAAGCTTTTTTTGTTTTTTCTAGGGCGGACAATTCGCGCTATCCGCTATATCTTTTGGCTTCGCTCGGTCGGCTCCGCTGCGCTCCGCCGCCTCACTCGCCAAAAGGATGCCGCTTCTATCGCGGCCGCAATTCGGGTTGGTTGAAAAATTAAGTTTTTTTGAAGTTTCTTTAATATTAAATTTGTCAGTTCGGGATAAAGCATTTTTATTTATACGAGGCGTCACTTCGATTTCTATGACATATGCAAACTAAAATTATACACAGATTCGTTTTTTATTAAAGCATATATTCTGTGTATAATTTTGTTTCTAATTGCGTTGAGTATAGACATTTTATTTTTTCCTTCCGCAACCTTTCTTTGAAAGTAAATTGCAAGGTCATTTTTTAATCTTATCGAGCTGAGCGCCGCCAAATGCAATACTTTTTTCAGCTCTTTATCCGCCATTGTAGAAACCCTCGGTTTTCGATAAATAGAACTACCCGAACTGTATTCAAATGGTGCAACTCCTGCGTAACAAGCCATTTTTCGGGCAGATTGTATATCTGAAAATCCTTTGGTTTTTATAATCATTAATGTTGCTAAAACCTTTCCAACATCTGGAATACTCTGTATGCGCTCGTATTGTGATTTCAATTGTTCATTGGAATTTATGAGTTCTAAAATTTTGTTTTCAATACTC
>NZ_FUYZ01000004.1:0-157710 GCF_900167905.1 Soonwooa buanensis
GCGGCGCTCAGCTCGATAAGATTAAAAAATGACCTTGCAATTTACTTCCAAAGAAAGGTTGCGGAAGGAAAAAACAAGATGTCTATACTCAACGCAATTAGAAACAAAATTATACACAGAATATATGCTTTAATAAAAAACGAATCTGTGTATAATTTTAATTTGCATATGTCATAGAAATCGAAGAGACGCCGCCGAGAAAAGATAAATACTATATACTGATGTAGTTATGTTATTTAAAAATAAGCTCGATACTGCCAGATTGATGGTAGAAAAATCCGTCGTCATCATATTCTACATCGGCTAAACCGCGGATTACGTCATAGACCATATTTTGTAAAACGCCATCGCCAATTCCGTGGATGATTATCATACGTTTTAGCTTGTGTTTTCGACAAAACTCGATAGATTCTTGTAGCTTCTCTCTCTGAATCATCAGTCGTTCAAAAGATTCGTAGTCGTGAGGATTTTTGACAAGATTTTCGAAATGTAAATCGATTCGAAATGCTTCTTTTTTATGCTTTTTGGAAACTGGTTTTGTGTTTTCCTTTTTTACAGAAACTTTGATGTCATCATAAAGACTTTTATCTAAAAGCAAGACTTTATCTTTTGGAAAGAAATAAACAAAACCAAATTCGTCTTTTACATCGTAACCATTAGGTTTAACCGATGTTATGTGCCCACGAAGATCGTCATCCAAAATACTTACTGCGTCTCCGATTTTCATTTTGGTCCGAGTTCTATTATTTCTAAATCTTTGATTTCTGATCCGACAATTGAGAAGCGCATCATTGTGCGGACTTTGTGCCAACCTTGCTTGCCACAAGCACCTGGATTAAGATGCAACAATTTATTTTTCTCATCGTACATCGCTTTCAAAATATGCGAATGCCCAGAAATGAATAATTGCGGTTGTTCTTCCGCAATATGTTTTTTAGCAAGTGGCGTGTACTTGTTAGGATAACCACCAATGTGGATCATTAGGACTTTAACATCTTCGCACATAAAAGTGTTGACTTCTGGAAAGATTGTTCGGATTTTGGCTTCGTCGATGTTGCCGTAGACGCCTCGTAGTGGTTTTAGTTTTTCGAGTTCTTCAATGACTTGCATACTTCCAAAGTCGCCAGCATGCCAAACTTCGTCCACGTCTTTGGCGTAAGATATAATCCGATCGTCGATGTAAGAGTGACTATCAGAAAGCAACAAAATCCTTTTCATACAGCAAAGGTCTTATTTTTTCCTGAGTTTTGAAAATGGATTTTTTTTAATGATTTTAATAAGCAGAAATGTCTGTATTAAAAAGGCTTTCAGGGTTCTGAACCCTGAAAGCCTTCTTGTCTTCTACCACGAATTTTGCGTTAGGGATGGAAGCGGTATCCTTTGGGGTTGGATTGAGGCGGCGGAGCGTAGCGGAGCCGTCCGAGCGACAAACCTAAAGATAGAGCGGACAGCCCGACTTTTTTTGCGATGGCTAAAGTTTGGGCAAAAAAGGAATGCCCAAAAAGTTAAGAGACTGTTTAAATTCTATTGCTAAAATTTTTATAAACAATTTGAGATAAATTTTTTGCTTAATATTTGAAGATTTATCGGGATAAATCGAGAATATTAAGTGGAAAAGGTGCTCAAAGAGTTATAAAATTTAGCAAAGAAGAGTTGATGTATTTTTAAAAAAAAATATTTCGGTAGAATTTTAAATGGGCTCTAAGGTTAATTGAAAAAAAATCAGGAAATTTGCAGCAGATGCGATACTTTATAGAATTTGCTTACGATGGCGCACCATACTTTGGTTATCAGGTACAACCCAACCAAATTTCGGTTCAAGAAACTTTGGAAAAAGCTTTGTCAACCTTATTGCGAGAACCGATAAAAACGACAGGAGCGGGCAGAACGGACACTGGCGTACACGCCAAAAAGATATTTGCACATTTTGATTTTGAAGGCGAATTGATGGACAATCTTGTACATCGACTTAATAGTTTTTTGCCTGAAAGTATCGCTGTTAAAAGAATTTTCGAAGTTAAAAGTGAGGCGCACGCAAGATTTAGTGCGACTTACAGAACTTACAATTACTTTATATCAACGGAAAAAGATCCGTTTACAAAAGATTTGGCGTGGCAACTTTGGCGCAAAAAATTAGATGTTGACGCTATGAATGAAGCTTGCAAAATCCTTTTTGAATATTCGGATTTTACGAGTTTTGCGAAATTACATACCGATAACAAAACGAATATTTGTAAAATCTATCAAGCGAATTGGGAACAAAACGGAAGTTTGTTGAAATTTACGGTTTCGGCGGATCGTTTTCTTAGAAATATGGTTCGAGCAATTGTTGGGACAATGATAGAAGTTGGCGATGGGAAGTTGAAACCCGAAGATATGCACCGCGTTATTACAGAGCAACATCGCAATTCTGCGGGGACATCAGCACCTGCGCACGGATTATTTTTAGTAGATGTTGGCTATGATTTTTTAGATTAAAGAATGGAAAAACAAAATACTTGGCAGATTGTCAAACGACTTTTTATGATTGGGATGAAGTTCCGGTCATGGTTTATTTTGACGTTGATTATCTCCATTTTGCTATCGTTGGTGTCAACTTATCGTCCGTATCTAACGATGGAAATTGTTGACAACGATATTACACGCCTAAAAGATACAGGCTTGATGATGAAGCATGTCTACATCCTTATCGGATTGGTGATTGCGGAAATGTTGCTGAATTTTTTCCTTGTTTATTTTTCGAATTTTATTTCGCAGAATGTCATCAGAGACATTCGTGAGCGGTTGTACAATAAATTAATTTATTTCAAAACTTCTTTCTTTGACAAAACAGCTTTGGGACAGTTGGTAACGCGCGCTGTTGGTGATGTCGAAACCATTGCTGTGGTCTACACAGACGGTTTTTTGATGGTTTTTGGCGACATTCTTAGATTGGTTTTTGTGCTGGTTATGATGTTCCAAGTGAATGTGGAACTAAGTTATATTTCGTTGGTGATTTTACCGTTGATGGTCGTTATCACAAGGTTCTTCCAGAAACGATTGAAGAAAGCATTTGGTGACGAAAGAAGTTGGACAGCCATCCAAAATAGTTTTGTGCAAGAGCGACTTTCGGGGATGTCGATTATTCAGGTTTTTAATCGTCAAGAAGCGGAGTTTAAGAAATTTGATGATATTAATATTCAACTGAAAGCGGCTTTGCTGAGAACAGTTTTTATCTTCTCTTTATTCTTTCCAGTTGTTGAATTAATTTCGTCCTTATTTATCGGATTCATTCTTTTTTATGGCGGTTTTATCGAGGTTAAAGCTGGGGTAATTATCGCATTTATTCAGTTTATCAATATGTTGATTCGTCCGTTGAGACAGATTGCAGATCGCTTCAACAACATTCAACGAGGTTTGGTTGGCGCAGAACGTGTACTTGGCGTGATGGACGAAAATAACGCGATGCCGAATGATGGTAAAATTATTAAACACGAATTTGCTGGACAAATTGAGTTTAAAAATGTTCATTTCTCTTATGATGAAAAACAAGAGGTTTTAAAAGGGATTAGTTTTAAAGTTAATCCTGGCGAAACCGTTGCTATTGTTGGCGCAACTGGCGCTGGTAAATCCACGATTATTAGTTTGATTACGCGTTTGTACGATATTAATTCTGGTGAAATTTTACTCGATGATATCGAAATCCGAGATTATGAATTGTACAATCTTAGAAGCCATATCGGTGTTGTGTTGCAAGATGTGTTTTTGTTCCACGGTTCTATTTTTGAAAACTTGACATTGGGCGATGAAAGCATTACTTTGGAACAGATTAAAAAAGTGGCGAAAGACATTGAAGTTCACGATTTTATCGAAAGTCTTCCTGGTGGATACGACTATGTGGTGAGCGAAAGAGGTTCTTCCATTTCGTTAGGACAACGTCAGCTTTTATCATTTTTAAGAGCTTATTTGTCGGATCCTAAACTTTTAATTCTTGATGAAGCGACGTCTTCCATTGACCACGAAAGTGAAAAATTAATACAACGCGCCACAGAAAAAATTACGCAAAACAGAACGTCAATAATCATCGCACATCGACTTTCGACCATCGAAAAAGCGGACAAAATCATCGTGATGGAAAAAGGTAAAATCGTTGAAGAAGGCAAACACGACGAGCTTCTTGCACTTAATGGTTATTATGCTTTGTTGTATAATAATCAATCGCGTGATTCGGAAAGTGCAGAAGATATTGAGGAAATTTAGAATCTATTTAATCATTACAAAATAAAAAAAGCGACTTCTCTCGAAATCGCTTTTTTCTTTATAACAACTGAAGTTTATTTTTTCTTTTCTTTAAGTTCTTCTTTGTCTTTGTCAGAAGGATTCCAGACTTTAACTTCTGCATTTTTATCAATGCCAGAAAGGATCTGAACCTTCACGCCATCACTTGCGCCAAGTTTAACATAGACTCTTTTGAAGCTTCCGTTTGGCTGTTTTACTTCAACAAAAGATTTGTCAACATTGTTTACTTTTTCATACTGAATCAAAGATTCGTCAAGTAACAAAGCATTTTTTTGACTGCTCAATACAACTTCACCGTTCGCACTAAAACCAGCGCGGATGTATTCGTTAGTTTTATTGTAAACATCGCCTTCTACAGCAAATTTTATCGTACCAGTTTCTTCCTTACCTTTTGGTGCAATCAGCGTCAATTTACCAGGGAAAGTCTTGTTTTGAAGTGCGCCAATCACGATGTTCATGTCCATACCTTCTTTTAGTTTTCCGGCTTGCGCTTCGTCAATTGTTCCTTGGAAGATTAATGAACCCAAATCTGCAATCGAACAAATTGTTGTCCCAGGGTTAAAAGCATTGGCTTCGATAACTTGGCTACCAACTTTCACAGGAATTTCTAAAACTGTTCCTGCAGCTTTTGCACGGATTTGTGTTGTTGCCATACCTTGCAATTCTGGCGTTGCTCCAGTTTTTACAATTTGTAATCTTTTTTGAGCCGCATTCAGTTGTTGATTTGCGATTTTTTGTTGCTGAACTGTGGATTCATATTGTTGTTGCGCCGTGATATATTCTTGTTTAGAAATCACACCTTGCTTAAACAATTTATCTTGCATCGCAAATTGTTTTTGCTGATTCGATACGTTGATTTGGGCATTTTTAACCTGAATCTGCGCGTTGTTGATATCTTGCATGGCACCATTAACGTCTGACACTGTTGGGATAATTCTCAAAGTTGCTAAAAGCTGACCAGCAACCACTTTGTCACCTTCTTCAACTTCGATCGCAGTGATAATTCCCGACATATTGGGTTTAATCTCTATTTCTTCGCGCGGTACAATTTTACCCGTTGCCATTACTTTATCTTCAAGCGTCGATATCGATGGTTTTCTAGTTAAGAAAAGCTCTTTTTCTGAAGAATTCGATTTAATAAGATAGCTAACGCCCATCGCCAAAGCTGCAAAGACAATAAGTCCAAATAGGATGTAAAGAATCTTTTTGATGTTGAACTTCTTTTTCATTATAGTAGTTTATTTATTTAAAAATTATTCGGTTCTTAAGGCTTCGATTGGTCGTATTTTAACAGCCCGTTGTGCAGGAATCATCCCGATTAACAAGCCTAAAACCAACATAATCGCTAATGCCGAAAATACATTACTGTAATCAACCGTTGGATTATAAAATGGGAAAGTGTCATTATTTTTCGTTGCTAAATCGAGTCCCATCAGTAGGAAAATCCCGAACAAAAATCCGATAAGTCCCGATGATAAGGTGATAACAACACTTTCTAATAAAATTTGGTTTCGGACTTCACTTGGTTTTGCACCTAGCGCTCGACGAATTCCGATTTCTTTAGTTCGTTCTTTAACAGTAATTAAAAGGATATTTGAAATCGCAATAACGCCCGCCAAAATCGTCAAAGTTCCGACAACGATGGTCAAAAATTGCATTCCAGTTAAGAAGCCTGTCAACTTTTTGAAAGCTTCGCCAAGGTTAAAACTTCCGTAAGCATTGGTGTCTTCTGGTGAAGCGTGATATTCTTTTTTAAGTTCGTCTTTTGCTAGATTTTCAACAATTTTAACATCAGCGTCAGGTTTACTCACAATTGCAAAAAAGTCGACAACATCGCCCGCATTATACATTTTGTTATAGGTGCTAAACGGGATGTAGGCTGATTGATCACTTTCTAGCGGACCGCCAGATTTCCCAACACGGAAAACGCCAATCACCGTGAAAAACATGCCTTTTATGTTAACCGATTTCCCAATTGGGTTTTCGCTTTTATTAGCATCAAAAAAGTTTTTATAAATCTCTTCACCAATCACCGCAACATTTTTGCTACTCGATACATCAGCATCGTTAATGTATCGTCCGAAAAGTAATTTTTTTTGCGAGATTAAATTCCCAACAGGAAAGTCACCAGTCAATACATAAGTTGCCGACTTGCCATTTCTAGAAATTTGTTCGGGTGGATTTCCAAAATTTCCGCGGGCACTTTGTGGCGAGATATAATCGATTTCCGTGATTTTTGATTTTAAAAGTTCAATGTCTTTAAGGTGAAGTTTCATCGTTCTACCTTTCGGAAAACCATCAAACGGAATAGTCGTGTTCTGTGCCCAAAGGAAAATTGAATTGGTTGCAAATCCCGCAAAAGCTTTGTTGAAACCGTTTTCCATACCTTTTGCTGCACCCAAAAGACTGACGTACAAAAACATGCCCCAACCTACGCCAATCATGGTGAGGAATGTCCGAAGTTTATTATTACTCAACGAATAATAAATCTCCTGCCATGTATCTAAACTGAATAAAATTTTCATTCTGTGGTCGAAGCTTTTTGTTTTTATTATTAAATTTTAAATGCCAGTCTCATGAGATTTTACATTTAAAAATTCGATTTTATTTTAAGTTATATTTTAGTAATCGTCAGTTCGAGTAAAAATCTAAGAGATTTTGTATCGAGAACTTTTATCAGAAAATCACTTTTAGCTCTCGATATGATTTTTACAAAATCTACTCGAACTGACGACATTTTCTTTTTATCTTTTCTTTTTTAAAAAAATTATTCTGCTCTTAGGGCTTCAATAGGTTTAATCTTAGAAGCTCGATAAGCAGGGATAAATCCGGCAATTGCGCCTGCAAAAATCAAACAGAAAAATGCGGTCGAAATTAGTCCCCAACCAACCGATGGATCGGTGATGAAATAATCTTCCAAACTATCGCCTATTAATTTTAATGTTAAAACACCAACACCAACGCCTATCAATCCCGAAATTACCGTAATTACAATACTTTCTTGAAGAATCAAAGCGACAATTCCTGCTGGTTTAGCGCCAATCGCTTTTCGGATTCCGATTTCTTTAGTACGTTCTTTAACAATATATACCATGATGTTGCTAATCCCAATAATTCCAGCTAAAAGTGTCCCAAGCCCGATAAACCCTACAACCGCCGAGATAACGAACATAAACATAAAAGATTCTTGGTTGTTTTTAGCATTATTTCTCACAATTACCGCTTGCTTGTCATTAGGCGAAATGCTGTGGCGGTCTTTTATTTTTTTCTCAATTTCATCACCGTATTTTATGGCTTGGTCTGGTGACATTTTTTGATCATAAGACAACATGATGGTACTCAAACTATCAGATCCTTTTTTCATCTGTTGTAAAGTCGAAAGCGGTACAACTACATGACGCTCGTCCCAGTCGCCTCCTGCGTCCGAAAAGACGCCAACCACTCGAAACATCGTCCCGTTAATCTGAATCATTTTCCCGATTGGGCTTCCATCTTTGATAAGGTCACGCTGCACCATTCGCCCGATGGATGTTACATAAGCTTTGCGGTCGATATCCATTGGGGTTATGTAACGACCTTCCATCATGTTTCGGTTTTCCAAAAACTTTTCATCAGGATTAACGCCTTGTATTTGATAAGTTCCACTTTCGCGACCGTATTTTACCATCCAATTGGCAGTATATCGAGGCGATGCATATTCGGTTCTACCTTTTGCATTTTTCTCGATATCGTCAAAATCTTTATTGTCAAGTGTAATTGTTCTGTTAGATTGCAAGCCAGCGTAAGCTTCTGAGGTACGACCCGTAAAAACCATGATAAGATTAGCTGCGTCTCTTGTAAAAGCCTGTGCAAAAGAGTTGTTAAGCCCATTACCAATACCGAAAAGAACAATGAAAATAAATAATCCCAAAGCTACAGTAAAGCCAGAAAGCACCGTCCGCAACACATTGCTACGAATGGAACTAAATATCTCCTGCCAACGGTCTATGTCAAACATATTTACTTTAGTTATTTAATTTTAATTCTTATAAAACGATTTGTTTAATAAACTCATCGCTTTCGATTTTGCCATCTTTTAAGACAACATTACGTTTGGTTTGTGCGGCAACATCAGGTTCGTGGGTTACGACAACAATCGTTTTTCCTTCGTTGTTAATGTCTTGCAAAAGCTTCATGATATCATGCGTCGTTTGCGAATCTAATGCACCAGTTGGCTCATCCGCCAAGATAAGTTTTGGTTCGGTGATTAGTGCGCGAGCAATCGCCACACGTTGTTTTTGTCCACCTGACATTTCGCTTGGTAGGTGGTTTGCCCATTGTCCAAGTCCAACTTTTTCGAGATATTCTAATGCTTTTTGGCTTCTTTCTTTACGACCAACACCTTGATAATATAATGGAAGTGCAACATTTTCGACTGCTGTTTTATAATTAATCAAATTAAAGGATTGAAATATAAATCCTAAAAACTTGCTTCGATATTCTGCTGCGCGACTTTCTGTCAAATGTTTGATCGGGACGCCGTCTAGTTCATAAATACCAGTGTCGGCTTCGTCGAGGATACCGATAATATTCAATAATGTAGATTTTCCCGAACCAGAAGAACCCATAATCGATACAAACTCACCTTCCGAAATATTAAGGTTGATACCTTTCAGAACATGTAATTTGCTCTTACCAATATCATAGGATTTGTTGAGTTCTTCAATTTTTAAAATTAAATTCGACATATTCTCGGCTTATATTCTAATAGGTAATTGAGATTGTTAAAAAGTTACAATTATTTTCAAAAAAAATATTTTTTTTAATTATTGCGTAACAATTTATCAATTATTGAGTCTTATTGTGTATAAACTATTATTATGACACTTCGTAATGTATTAGCAGCTTCGGTAATTTGTTTTGGCGTTTTTGGATATGGTCAAAAGATTTGGACTTTGCAAGAATGCGTGGACTATGCAGCAAAAAGCAATCTTCAGGTTATCCAAAATTCTTACAATAAAAAAGTACAAGAATCGAATTTAACGATTGCAAAAAAAGAATATTTACCGAATGTTAGCGGAAGTATTTCTAATACGGCGACTTTTGGACAAAGCCAAGATGTATTTGGAGTGTCGCAACGTAATGATAATTTTAATAACAATGCGAATGTCGGTGCTAATATTTTGGTATATAACAATGGACGTTTAGAAAAGAATATTCGAAAAGTTCAGTTTGATGTCGAAGCTTCGCAGTTTGATGTGGAGACGGTTCAGAATAATATCTCGTTACAAATTGCGCAACAATATTTAAGTATTTTATTAAATAAGGAAATTGTTAAAATTTCGCAAAGCGCTTTGCAAAATGCCCAAAAATTACGTGATCGCGCAAAAATAACTACCGATGTTGGGACAACTGCACAAACGATCTTGGCAGAAGCTGACGCTGCTTTAGCTAGAGAAAAACAAAATCTAAAAGTGGCGGAAGTTAATCGTGATAGAAGCCGATTTGCGCTTGCTCAACTTTTGATTTTAACCGATTATAAAGAATTTGACGTTGCTGATGTTCCGATACTATTTGATCCACAAGCGCCAGATTTGGGTGTCGAGCAAGTTTTGGACAAAGCCTACGGAAATCAACCTCAGATAAAAGCTGCTGAAAGCCGTATCAAATCTTCGGAAGCCCAAACTGAAGTTGTTAAAACTGCTTTTTGGCCGACGATTACAGCTAATGCAGGAGTTGGTTCGTTTTATTTCAATTCTTTAGCAACCAACACAGTTGGGATTAACCCAGATGGTACGCCAATTAAAGAGCATGGTTTTTTCCAACAATACAAAGATAATTTTGGTCAACAAGTTGGGATTTCTGCAAACATTCCGATTTTTAATAAAGGTATAACGAAGCTACAGGTAGAGCAATCCAAAATCAACCAAGACATTGCAAAAAATAATCTTGATCAGCAAAAATTGGATGTTAAACAAAATGTACAAAAAGCAGCTTTCGACGCAGATGCTAACTATCAAACTTTTTTAACATCTGTAGAAGCGGAAAAAAGTACCAAGCTGGCTTTAGATTTTGCAGAAAAAAGTTATGAAGCTGGTCGTACAAGCATCTATGATCTCAATATTGCTAGAAATAATTATGCAAATGCGCAGGGAAGCGTTGCACAAGCGAAATTCAATTATTTATTTAGTCAAAAATTGCTAGATTTCTATTCAGGAATTCCTTTAAGTTTATAAATAAATTTCTTTAAAAAGTTAAATTTTAAGCTTTTGATTTGTTTATTATTTGATTAAATTTGAGACATGCGAAAGTTTGGAAAAGATTTATTAATAAATCTAAAAAATGCTGATTTAAAGGGCGAAGATGCGCATTGTATCTATTCGCCAGCTTACCGACCACTGTTTTCTTACGATGATATTTTGACCAAGAATCCTAAGTTTGCGGCGGTTAATATTTTGTTGTACTTAAAAAATGATGAGTGGTATTTCCCATTGATGGTGCGTAGCGAAAATGAGCACGATCGCCATAGTGGGCAAATATCTTTGCCAGGAGGAAAGCGGGAAGAGCAAGACCTTAATTTTGCTGATACTGCGAAACGCGAAACCTCAGAAGAAATGGGTATTGATCCGCATTACATCAGAATTATTCGTGAGATTTCTCCGATCTATATTCCGCCGAGCAATTTTTATGTTCATCCATTTATTTCGTTTACTAAAAAAAATCCAACTTTCATTTTACAAGAGAGCGAAGCTGTAGAGTTAATCGAGTTTCCGGTGAGTTCTTTATTGGCGTTGCCAGACAAACCAAAAATGATGACAATGGCGACCAGCAGAGGATACGACGTTCCTGTTATCGATTTTAATGGTTATCTTATTTGGGGTGCAACCTCAATGATTTTGAGTGAGTTTAGCTTGTTATTGAAAAATGTTTAAATTTGCGCTTCGAAAAAAATCAGACTAGCGCTGAGTTATAACTGCAAAAAATGGCGAAAAAAAATATTTTTACTGACTCTTTTGGGAATATCTATGTCCTCAAACGTTTTATAATTTTTATATTAGGTTTGGTGTCGTATCGCCGTTTTAATGGTTTTAATAAACTAAAAATTACAGGTTCCGAAAACCTTGTTGATCTACCAAAAACCAATGTGCTTTTTGTGTCGAATCACCAAACTTATTTCGCTGACGTTGCTGCAATGTACCATGCATTTTGCTCAGTTAATAACGGTTATCTTAACACCATCAAAAATCCAATTTATCTGTTAAATCCCAAAGTTGACTTCTATTATGTTGCTGCGGAAGAAACGATGAACAAAGGACTTCTTGCAAGAATTTTTAAAATCGCAGGTGCGGTGACTGTTAAAAGAACTTGGCGTGCCGAGGGACAAAATGTTAACCGAATGGTTGATATGAGCGAAGTTGAAAACATCATGAAAGCCTTGGATAATGGTTGGGTAATTACTTTTCCGCAAGGGACAACGTCTGCTTTTGCACAAGGGAGAAAAGGAACCGCTAGATTAGTGAAAAATCAAAGACCAATTGTTATTCCGATAAAAATAAACGGTTTTCGTAGAGCTTTTGATAAAAAAGGTTTGAAAATAAAAGTCACTGGGACTAAACCAACTTTGGAGTTTAAACCTGCTTTATATATCGATTACGACAACGAATCACCTGCAGAAATTCTTGACAAAATTATGGTCGCAATTGAGCAAACGCCCGAACACAACTTACTCCACGAGTACGATGAAGAACTAAAAGCCCAGAAAGCTAAGGACGATCCTAAAGCCTAATAAATCAAAAACCTACGAAATTTTCGCAGGTTTTTTTTATTAATGTAAATACCTAATATTCGGTATGTTGCATATGTGAATATATGTTTAGATTTACATATGTTCTCGTATAGTCGATTTTTCATATTTTTTTTAATTATCAGTTGTTCGTTTTTCTTCGGACAACAAAAGTCTCGTGACACTTTTTTAATTAAAGGTGCTAACTGGGAGCAGATGGCTGACTATGTGAGTTTTTTTGAAGATAGGTCCCACAAGCTTTCCCTAGATGAAGTTTTGACTTTAGAGCGCAATCATCAGTTTAGAAAAAAGAAAGAATATCGAGTATTCAACAGTAGATATACAAGATCAGACTTTTGGTTTGTCCTTCCTATTAAGAATGTAAGCGAAAAAGATTTGCAATTGGTTTGGAGTTTTTACAATAACAATTTCAATGTCGATTTTTATGATATAACGAAAGCGAATAATGCGACACTATTAGCTCAAGTTTCACCAGAACAAATGATTGATGAAAGGCCTTTTGACTCGCGTGCTTTATGTCTGCCTTTTACTCTAAAACCAAAAGAATTCAAAAAAATTCTGGCTAAAATTAATATTACAAATGCTAATCAAATCTATTTTTTGTCGGACGTTACAACGGTAGAAGATATGTTATTTTGGGAGCAAAATTATGCCATGACAGTTGGGCAATTTTTGGGATATTTTGGCTTCATGTGTTTATTTAATATTTTCCTTTTTTTTATCTTAAAACAAGAGGTGCATTTATGGCATGGTTTCTATGTTTTCAGTATTATTTTGTTTACACTTAACGAGAACATTGTAGATGTTCTACTGCTACCAAAGTGGCTTTATCATTTTCTGTTGAATTTCCCTAAGATGTTTTGGCTGCTGGTTTCGTTGATATTTTGTATAAAAGTTTTTCAGTTATTTACAGATCAAAAAAGGAATTTTCCTAGATTATACAGGGTTCTTTTTTTCTGTCGGAATTTGATTATTGTTACGGTTGTCGTACAATTTTTATTGTGTGTTTTTTTGAATGTGCAAGACACAATCGCGTACGAGTTTTCGATTTTTTCTGATTCTTTATTACTGGTTGTATCAATTTTGGTTTTCGTTTCAATAATTTATCAAAGTATTAGAGGCGATAAGAATAGTATCTATTTTCTAGTAGCATCACTTTTTATTTTAATAGCATTTATCAATTATATGCTAGATGCCATATGGCAAATGCAGTTATTCTACTTTCAGCCAGGAAATATTTTGGTTGGTATGATGGTGGAAGTTTCTCTCTTGACAGCCATTTTTATAGTAATAATTGTTAAACAAAGTCGAGAGAATAGGAAACAGTTTGAAGTGAAAAGTATTGAAAATCAGAAGCTCTCCAAAATGATGCTTAATTTACAAGAAGAAGAACGTAAAGAGATTGCACAAGAAATTCATGACGGTGTTGGAAGTCATTTATCTGGATTGAAATTATATATTCAGAATATTTTTGAATCTAAAAAACCAATTGAAGAAGATGTTAAATCTGATATTTTAGGACAAATGAAAAACATTTATGAAGACCTAAGGAATATTAGCCATCAATTGATGCCAGCTTTTATAGAAGATAGCAAGATTAATGATTTGTTGACGAATAAATTCGAACAATATCAAAGACAGTTTCCGAACATCAGATTCGGATTTCAGGAAAATATCGAAGGTGCAAAACTCTCACAAACAGAGCGTTTGCACACTTATAGGATGATTACTGCGCTGGTCGACAATGCGATAAAACATTCTGAATGTACAGAGATTAACTGTCAAATTTATTATGAAGACAAGCATCTCGAAATAACGGTGGAAGATAACGGAATTGGTTTTAATCTAGATTCGGATTTTTCAGGAATCGGATTAAGATCTGTAAAAAGTCGCATCAATTATCTTAAAGGCAACATTAATATCGAAAGCAATAAAGATGGCAGTATATTTATCATCAGCTTACCAATAAACTAAATAACATCATGAAAACTCAATTTATAATCGCCGATGATCATCCTATTCTCGTCAAGGGTATTAGCGATATTATCAAAGAGCATCAGCTAGGCGAAGTCATTGCCACAGCGAGTAATGGTCGAGAGTTACTTCAAAAACTTAACTCTTGTCATCCAACATTTATTATTTTGGATATTAATATGCCTGAGTTAAATGGACTAGATGCCGCTTTAAAGATTAAAAATTTATACTCGAGTATTCCGATTTTGGTGGTTAGCATGAACGAAGATTTGACCGTTATTGAAAAGTTGAAAAAAATAGGAGTCAACGGTTTTATTCCGAAATCTTTTGAAAATGAAGATTTACAAACCGCAATTAATCAGATTTTAAAAGGAGAAGATTATTTCCCAAGTAGTATTAATTCTAAATTTTTTCAGAAAAAGCAATTAAGTCAGCGCGAAGTTGAAATCATAAAACTCATCATCGATGGGAAAAGTAGCCGCGAAATTGCAGAATTATTAAAACTAAGTGTCTTTACCGTTGATACCCATCGCAAAAATATTGGTCGAAAAACAGGTGCTAAATCTGCTCTTCAACTCAGTAAAATAGATTTAAATGAGCATGTCTAGACTAATTTTTAGTACTTTTGTTTCAAATTAAAATTGAATTGAAAACGCATTTTATTGCAATCGGAGGTAGTGCGATGCACAATTTAGCGATTGCGCTTAAAGATAAAGGATATCAAGTAACAGGTTCGGACGACGCTATTTTTGAACCATCGCGTTCTAGACTAGAAAAGAAAGCAATTCTTCCCGCAGAGTTGGGTTGGTTTCCAGAAAAAATAACATCTGATATCGACGCTGTTATTTTAGGAATGCACGCGTACGCTGACAATCCAGAATTGGCAAAAGCTAAAGAATTAGGTCTTAAAATATATTCGTATCCCGAATTTTTGTACGAGCAATCCAAACAGAAAACACGAGTTGTTATTGGCGGTTCTCACGGGAAAACGACCATTACATCTATGATTTTGCATGTTCTTAATTTTAATAAAAAGGACATCGATTATATGGTTGGTGCACAATTGGAAGGTTTCGATTGTATGGTGAAAATCACTGAGGATAACGATTTCATGATTTTGGAAGGCGACGAATATTTATCTTCAACGCTTGATCCAAGATCTAAATTTTTGTTGTATCAACCAAATATCGCTCTTATTTCTGGAATCGCGTGGGATCATATCAACGTTTTCAAAACCTTTGACGATTACGTTGATCAGTTCAGAAAATTTGTGGCGAGTATTACGCCTGGCGGTGTTTTGGTCTATAACGAAGAAGATGCTGAGGTTGTAAAAGTTGTAGAATCTGCAGAAAATTATTTCAGAAAAATCCCTTACAAGACGCCAGACTACGAGATTGTTGACGATACCGTTTATTTAAAAACCGAAATGGGCGATATTCCGTTGTCGATTTTTGGAGCACATAATTTGCTAAATCTTGAAGGCGCTCGACATATTTGCCAACAACTGGGCATTATGGAAGAAGAATTCTATGAAGCGATTATGAGTTTCAAAGGTGCTTCTAAGCGTTTAGAAAAAGTTGAACGTCCCGATGGCGGAACTTTATACAAAGATTTTGCGCATGCACCGAGCAAGGTAAAAGCTGCTGTTAAAGCTTTTGTAGAACAGTTTCCTAACAAAACTAAAAACGGATTTTTAGAGCTTCACACCTATTCGAGTCTTAACCCGATTTTCTTGGAGCAGTACGACCATGCGATGGACGGATTGGACAATGCTATTGTTTTTTATTCCGAAGACGCTTTGAAAATTAAAAGAATGGAAGCCATTTCTCCAGATTTTATCAAAGAAAAATTCAAAAATGAAAACTTGAAAGTTTTCACCAATGCCGATGATCTTCATCATTATTGGGCGACTTTGGACAAGAAAGATGGCGTCTTTTTGATGATGAGTTCTGGTAATTTTGGAGGACTTGATTTAACAAAATAAAATTTAAAGAAGAATTATTTGGGCGTGTCCCTCGTATTTTTCCTTTACCAAACCTCATAGGTTTTTAGAAACCTATGAGGTTTTCTTTTGCCAAAATCCTCGGGTCGGGCTCTTTGTTGCAATCTTTGAGCTTGGCGCTCGGACGGCTCCGCTATGCTCCGCCGCCTCACGCCAAGCCAAAGGATTTCCACGTCGATCCCTCACGCGGGATGTAGTGTTATAAGACAAGAAGGCTTTCAGGGTTCAAAACCCTGAAAGCCTTTTAATAGTTCACATTAGTTTTTGATAAGAAATTTAGCTACACAAATCAGCAAAACTAGCTTCGGTAACAATTTGTAAATCCTTTGGATTCAGAATAATCTGCAAACCACGTTTCCCAGCACTTATGATAATTTCGTTTTCGAGAGTTGCTATTTCTTCGATGTAAGTTGGGAAAGCTTTCTTCATACCAATCGGCGAGCAGCCACCTCGGATATAACCAGTTGTCGCTAGTAAATCTTTAAGCGGAAGCATTTCACAGTTTTTGTTGCCTGACGCTTTTGCTAGCTTTTTGAAATCCAATTGCGCATCACCCGGAATAACAGCCACCAAAAAAGGATCTTTTTGACCTTTCAGTATTAAAGTTTTATAAATTTTCTCCGCCGAAATTCCTAAAGATTCTGCCACGTGTTCTGCGCTGAGGTCGTTTTCGTCAACCTCATATTCTCGAAGTTCGAAGGCGATGTTTTGCGATTCTAAAATCCGTACAGCATTTGTTTTCTTAGACATTTTCGAATATTTAAAACTAAGTTTTTTTGTTTTTTAGTTATGAGTTAACCATAAAAGGCGTAGCTTAATTCAAGCTTACAAAAGAAATTTTTTTTTGTGAACTTTATTTTTTATGAGTAATCTTTACGCTTTTGTGGTTTAATAATATTTAATAAAACCTAAATTTAAAACTTTTTTGATTTTAATTCCCATTTCACACCAATAAAACTTCGGATGCCTTGCATAGGTGCATAACCATAAGTCGTATCAAAAGTATAATGGTTTGGGTTGTTTGCAGTATCATCAAT
Organism: Soonwooa buanensis; assembly: GCF_900167905.1. Classification (GTDB taxonomy): domain Bacteria; phylum Bacteroidota; class Bacteroidia; order Flavobacteriales; family Weeksellaceae; genus Soonwooa; species Soonwooa buanensis. The sequence goes on from NZ_FUYZ01000004.1 coordinate 17,075, forward strand.
CTGTTGGTCGAACGGATCATTTGGACGCATAATTGGATTTTTTGGTCGGAAGTTCAAAAGGTTTTTTACACCTGCATAGATTTCAAAATGCTTGAATTGCTTCCTAACCTGAATATTCGCCAATGTAAAAAACGGAGAATATTCTGGTCGAAAGTCGTTTTCCAGAATCGGCAAACGCATCGGTCCATAAAATTGTCCCGTGAAATCAGCAATCCAATTATTTGGAAAATAATAACTCAAATTATAGATGCCACTCCATTTTGGAGCATGCAATTGTTGTATTTTTTCATTGTCCGATTTTTGATAAACATCCATGTAGGTAAGTCCTAAATTTATTTTTAAAGGAGAAGACCAAAGTAGATCCATATTTAATGACAAACCTTTAGAAATGGCGTGACCATCCAAGTTTTCAAAAATAATTTTATCAGGATCGGTATCAAAATCACCAATAATTTTATTCGTGAAATAAGAATAAAAACCAGACAAATCGATATTGATTTTAGAATCTCCAATCGGGATTTTAGTTAAATAATTTGCAAATGCGTTGTAGGATTCTTCGGGTTTCAGGTCTTCGGAAATTACAACATCGCGAGAACCTGTCAAAGCAGCATGATCTTCTGTAAAAACATGTACCACACGAAATCCTTTACCAAAACTTGCTCGGAAAGTGTGATTTTCGTTAGGATTAAATTTCCAAGCCAAACGTGGCGAATGGATCGCGCCATGTTGATTATCGTAATCTAGTCGATAGGCGAGAAGTAAAGCATTCGATTTCGAAACTTGCCATTCGTCTTGTAGAAAAGCGCCGTAAAGATTTCGGTTTTGTAAAGACGATGTAGCTAGATTGGTTTCTGTAGCAACAGTATTGTCATCATAAGAAGTCAATTTTGTTGTAATGCCAGAAGTTAATTGATGTTTTCCTAACCTTTTCAACCATTGGATTTGACCGAAAAAGACTTGTTGTTCTGCCAAAAACGATGTGTCGCCATAATAAGAATCTTGATGATGATAATTATAAGACCATAATGTTGTGATGTTTTCGGAAGTTGGTAAGTCGTACAATGCAAAAGCTTCCACACGGTTGGTATAGATGCTTTCGCCATAGATTTGGTCACTTCCACGATGTGTTTTATCCCAATTTAATTCACCACCGAAACGGTCTTCATAATAATAACGTAATCCTAGACTTGCTTTTTTGTTTTTATTTCTTTTAAAATTCCATTTATTAAAAACAGAAATTCTGTGTTGTAAAGGCGTATCGGTAAAGTTGTCTTTATTAAGATCGATTCTGTTTCCAAAATAAAAATGGTTGAGACTCAGTAGACTCGATATTTTAGGATTAATTTTAAAACTCGTCGCTAAATCGAGATTCAGTTCTGCATCCGACGAAGAGGAGTAGTCAAGGCTTAGTTTTGGGGAAGTTAATGGATTTTTTGTAATGACATTAATGATTCCGCCCATAGCTTCGGCGCCATAAGTTGCGTCGGCGGGACCTTTTATAACTTCAATGCGCTCAACCAAATTGCTTGGTATTCCGCTAAGTCCGTATACAGTTGATAATGAACTGACAATTGGCATTCCGTCGATAAGCATGAGCGTGTAAGGACCTTCCATGCCGTTGATGTGGATGTCGCCCGTATTACATACAGAACAGTTAAGTTGAGGTTTGACACCGTTAATCATCGCCACCGAATCGAAAATGTTGTTAGTATTACTTTTTCGTAAAAAAGCCGATGAATAGACTTCTATTGGTATAATACTATTCGTTTTCTTTTGTGGTCTTTGATGTTTAATAATGTTAACGCCTTCTATTTTTTTCGAATTAAAAGTTGGGCCTACAGCTAATGTATCACTGTCAATTTGCAAACTATCAAGCTCTTGCGAATATGAAAAAGCGGATAAACTAAGTGATAAAATTAAATAAGTTTTAGTCATATTATTTTAAAGTTAGACAAATCTAACAAAAATATTTGAGTAAGAAAATTTATTCATAATTTTTAATGTTTAATAACTGCTCGAAAATGATTAAATTTGAAAAAAGCGAAAAGTAAAATGAGATACCACAGTTCTGGAAATATTCCACAGAAAAGACATACGATTTTTAAGTCGCCAGAAGATAAATTTTATTACGAACAATTGTTTGGTACAGAGGGTTTCCACGGGATTTCTTCATTATTATATCATATCCACCGTCCGACTCAGATAAAGGAAGTTAAGCTTTACAAGGACGCAACTCCCAAAATTGCAGTTCCCAAAAACATACAGCCAAGGATGTTTAAGGGGAAAGATGTGACGCCAGAAGATGACTTTTTGGAGAGCCGAAAGATTTTGATGTTAAACAATGACCTGAAAATGGGACTTGCCAAACCTCGAAAATCTACCGAGTATTTCTATAAAAATGCCCACATGGACGAATTGCTTTTTGTACATGAGGGAAGAGGTGTTCTTAAAACTTTTGTTGGAGATTTAGAATTTGGGGTTGGAGATTATTTGATTATACCGCGCGGAACAATCTATCAAATGGAATTTGAAACTGAGAATAATGTTTTATTTTTCATTGAAAGTAATTCACCGATCTATACGCCAAAACGTTACAGAAACGAGTTCGGACAATTGTTAGAACATTCGCCATTCTGTGAGCGAGATATTATTTTACCGACACTTAATGCTCCAAAAGACGAAAAAGGAGAGTTTTTAATAAAGGTTAAAAAAGACGATATGATTTGGGACATCACTTATGCAACGCATCCTTTCGATGTTGTTGGTTGGGATGGTTTCTTTTATCCGTTCAAATTTAACATCAAAAATTTCGAACCTATTACAGGCCGCGTACACCAACCGCCTCCAGTACATCAAACTTTTGAGGCGCACAATTTTGTCGTTTGTTCTTTTGTAGCACGACTTTTTGACTACCATCCATTGGCAATTCCTGCGCCATACAACCATTCTAATATCGATTCGGATGAAGTATTATTTTATACCGAAGGCGATTTTATGAGTCGTAATCATATCGATTTGATGGACTTTACCTTGCATCCAGGTGGAATTGTACATGGTCCGCATCCAGGTGCGATGGAGCGTAGTATCGGTGTTAAAGAAACGCATGAATACGCCGTAATGGTTGATCCTTTCCGTCCTTTGTTATTGACAGAGGAAGCTATGAAGGTTGAGGATCCATCGTATCTTACATCTTGGTTAGAGCCTTAGAAATAAGATATTGTAACAAATCCTAAAAGTTATTTTTTAAACCAAACAGATAAGAGATGCTTTATTAATTGTTAAGCATTTCTTTTCTTGTATAAAATATAGGGATAAACTTTGATGCCTTTGTGTTTCAAGGTTTTGAATTAAATTTAAAATCAATGTTAGAGAGAATTAGATTAGAAAATCTACACAACAAAGTAACCACAGCTGAAGAAGCCGCAAAAATCATCAAAGATGGAATGGTCATTGGCTCTAGTGGTTTTACAAAAGCTGGTGACAGCAAAGCCGTTCTTGCAGCTCTTGCAGAACGCGGAAAAAATGAAAATCTAAAAATTACATTAATGACAGGCGCTTCTCTAGGTCATGGTACCGACGGGAAACTTGCCGAAGCTAATGTTATTAAAAAAAGAATGCCTTTCCAGGTTGATCCTATTTTGAGGAACAAAATTAATGCAGGAGATATTCTTTTTATTGATCAACATCTTAGCGAAAGTGCCGAACTTCTTCATGCTAAAAATCTTCAACAGTTGGATGTTGCGGTGATAGAAGCGGCTTATATTGAACGTGACGGAAGTATTGTTCCTACAACCTCTGTCGGAAATTCTGTAACCTTTGCTGCGATGGCAAAAAAGGTGATTATCGAGATTAATACCCAAGTTCCAGAAGATGTTTATGGCATCCACGATATCTACCAGGCAGAAGATTATCCTTTCAGAAACGTTATCCCAATCGTTGCACCTTGGAATAAGATTGGACGTAGAAGCATTCCGGTAGATCCAGAAAAGATTGAAGCAATTGTTTTTACCGACATTAAAGATAGTCCAGCAGATATCGCCAAACCAGATCATAAGACCATCGCGATTGCTAATCACCTTTTGCATTTCTTCGAAAATGAAGTAGCTTTAGGAAGATTAACCGATCGTTTACTTCCTATCCAAGCCGGAATCGGAAAAGTAGCCAATGCTGTTCTTACAGGATTTAAGGATAGTAATTTCTACGATTTGACAATGTTCTCGGAAGTGTTGCAAGACAGTACATTCGATTTAATTGATGCTGGAAAATTAAGTTTTGCCTCAGCTTCATCAATTACTGTTTCTAAAGAATGTTACGACCGTGTTTTTGACAACCTTCAAAAATATAGAGAGAAAATCGTTTTGAGACCTCAAAACATTTCGAATACGCCAGGTCTTATCCGACGATTAGGAATTATCGCAATTAATACCGCAATTGAGTTTGATATCTACGGTAATGTTAATTCAACGCACATCAGTGGGACTAAAATCATGAACGGAATTGGAGGTTCTGGCGACTTTGCAAGAAATGCTTATCTAAGTATTTTTGTGACGCAAGCTGCTTCTAAAGAAAATAAAATTTCTCACGTTTTACCAATGGTGTCGCATACCGATCATACCGAACATGATGTTGATATTTTGGTAACAGATGTTGGATTAGCAGATCTAAGAGGTCTTGCGCCACGCGAACGTGCTCAAAAAATTATTGATAATTGTGTACATCCAGATTATAAGGAAGAATTACAATCTTATTTTGATAGAGCTTGCGAAAGAGGTGGACATACGCCACATTTATTAGAAGAAGCTTTCAGCTGGCATCTGCGTCTGGCCGAAAAAGGAATTATGAAAAAATAGATTTGTAAACGAAAAGTTTTTGATTTAAACTTTTCAAATATATTTTAAAATCTGTGAAATCGATAAGATTTGTTGGTTGATTAATTTGCTGACAACCTAAGATATTCACAGATTTTTTTTGTTTTTGAGTTTTGCTTGTCAAGCTTTTTATTCTTTATTAAAAAATAACTTTTTACTTAAAAAAATGTATATTTTTTCGTAGGCTTTACATTGTCGATTTTGCATGTGGAAAATTATTGACTAGAACTATTAAAAATTAACAAACCTGTGAACAAATCATCTTTTAGCAGAAGTCTTAATCTGCTGATAAATAGTATATTTGTTAGAGATGTTTAATACAAATTTTAGCCAATAATGTACAATTACGTAAGTGCGGAAGAAGCAATTTCTATTGTTAAATGTGGTGACAGAGTTTTTTCACACGGAAGTGCCGCAACCCCTAATTTTTTAATCGATGAGTTGGCGAGGCAAGCTTCGAGATTGCAAGATGTTGAATTAGTTTCTATAACATTGCAAGGCAATATCGAAATTGCAAAACCAGAATACAAAGGACATTTTGCTATTAATTCGTTTTTTGTTTCGAGTCCAGTTCGTGCGGCAGTTAATTCGGATAACGGTGATTTTGTCCCTGTTTTTTTAAGTGAAATTCCACTTTTATTTAAGAAAAATATTTTGCCGATTGATGTAGCCTTAGTAATGTTGTCGCCACCCGATAATCATGGATATTGTACATTAGGAACCTCAGTCGATATTGCAAAATCTGCCGTCGATTGTGCCAAAAAAGTGATTGCGATTATCAATCCAAAAATGCCAAAAACGCAAGGTGATGGGATGATCCACGTCAGCCGAATTGATAAAATGATTTATCATGAATCAGAACTTCCAACCATAGATTATAGTGCCAAAGTTGGTGATGAAGAGTTATTGGTTGGTAAAAATGTTGCCGAAATTATCGATGACCGCGCGACTTTGCAAATGGGAATCGGAACTATTCCTGATGCGGTTCTTAAGTGTTTGAGCAATCATAAAGATTTGGGTATTCATACCGAAATGTTGAGTGATGGTGTTATTGATTTAATCAAAAATGATGTTATCACTAATAAGTACAAAGGTTATAACGATTTTAAAAACATTACAAGTTTCTGTTTTGGCACACAAAAGCTTTATGATTTTGTAGATGATAATCCTGTTTTTTCATTTAAAGAAGTGACAGATGTTAACTTTCCGATTAACATTATGAAAAACAAAAAGATGCATGCGATTAACTCAGCAATCGAAATTGACTTAACTGGTCAGGTTTGTGCAGATTCCATTGGAACATTTCAATACAGCGGTATTGGTGGACAAATGGACTTTATGCGAGGCGCTGCTTTGAGTGATGGAGGCAAACCGATTATGGCGCTAACATCGAGAACAAAAAAAGGAGTTCCGAGAATTGTGCCTTTTCTTAAAGAAGGTGCAGGCGTAGTGACGACTAGAGGACATATTCATTATGTTTGTACAGAATATGGAACTGCTTATCTCTACGGAAAAAACTTGAGACAACGTGCTAAAGCGCTTATAGAAATATCGCATCCTGATGATCGCGAAATGTTAGAAAGAGCTGCTTTTGAAAGATTTAAATAAAATTTTAGTTTTAAAAAAGATTTAAATAATTAGTGAAACCTTTTTTTTTTCAGCTAATTATTAATGATAAAAAAAGTTTATTGATTTTTTTCAGTAGACTTTTTTTATGTCCCGCAATCTTATTGTATTATCAAACTATCATTTTGGAATGACTTAGGCGTTGTCCCTTCATGTTGTTTAAAAACCCTTGTGAAATAATTAGTATCTGTGAAACCCGTTTGATAGGCAACTTCTTTAATGCTTTCTCGTTTTTTTAATAAATCTTTAGCAAGGTTAATACGTTCTTTCATAATAAAATCGTTGGGCGAAATGCCAAGTTCTTCTTTAAACATTTTGAAAAAATTAGACTTGCTGACATAAGCCATTTTTGCCATTTGATCGATATTCAGTTTTTGATGGAGATTTTGTTTAATAAAATCTATGATGTAACCGAGTCGCGATTGGTTTTTAGAAAGTTGCAATTGTATCATGGTGCTCGCTTGGGTTTGCATTAATCTTATCAATAATTCTTTGAGAGCAAAATCTGCCATCAGATCTTTGTGCGTGTTATTATCCATCGCGATCCGCATAATATTGTTGGTTGCCGAGGTCAAAGATTCTGTATTGAAAAGATAATATTCATGATTTTGAAGTTGCCAAGAGCTTGTGTCGTCAACTTTTGTTTCATGAAGATTAAGATAATTGAGTGTATTCTCAATAAACTCCGAATTTAGACTTAATGACAAACATTGTGAAGGCGCTTCGTCCGCTTCAGGAAAGTCGATGACCATCGTTTCGCCAGGTGCTACCAATACACTCTCGCCAGGTAGATAGTCGAAGTAATCCGTTTTGCCATCTAGTTTTAATTTTTTTTTGCCGCGTAACATTGCTGTAAAAGCCACATCGTTAAAATGTAATTTAACATCAAAAGCACTACGATGGGTTTCATAAATATTAAACTCGCAATTTTTTAACGTGTAAGAGGTTTTATTTTCTACCATGCTACCAAGCTGCTTTTCGTTTAGTAGTGCAGGTTGGTGTATGTATGATTTTTCTAGCGACATATTATCCTTCTTTTAAAATGGCTTTTGTTAAAAATAAGGAATAATCTTTTAATAAACTTCTAATATTTTGTTAAGAAAATTCTAAAGTTTGCAACATAAAGAGGATTTTACTATAAATGTGTAGGATTGTGCTATTGGTTTGGATTTTATAAAACTAATTTCGAATTATCAATAACAAAAAAACTAACAAGATTTAATGTTTATTGATTAAAAGTTTAATTAAAATAAATTTTAAAACCATATATATTATGAGTACAAATGCAATACAAAGACCTGACTTTAAGGCTAAATATGATAATTACATCGGTGGCAAATTCGTTGCACCGGTTCTAGGAAAATATTTTGATGTCGTTTCACCAGTAGATGGTAAAGTTTTTACACAAGCTGCACATTCGACTAAAGAAGATTTGGAGTTGGCTGTTGATGCAGCTGCTAAAGCTTTCGAAACTTGGAAAAATACGTCTGCTACAGAACGTAGCATTATGCTTAATAAAATCGCTGACCGTATCGAGGATAATCTACAATACATTGCTTCTGTAGAGACCATGGATAATGGTAAAGCAGTTCGTGAAACTTTGGCGGCAGATATTCCGTTAGCGATTGACCATTTCAGATATTTTGCAAGCGTTATCCGTGCAGAAGAAGGATCACTTAATGAGTTGGATAAAGACACGGTTTCTTTAATCGTTAACGAACCTTTGGGTGTTGTTGCACAAATTATCCCTTGGAATTTCCCAATCCTTATGGCGGTTTGGAAGCTAGCGCCAGCTTTAGCAGCAGGTAACTGTGTGGTTCTGAAACCAGCAGAAAGCACGCCGATTTCTATCATGGTTCTTATGGAACTAATCGGTGATTTGATCCCTGCGGGCGTTATTAATATCGTTAATGGTTTCGGAGCGGAACTTGGACGTGCTTTGGTAACAAATCCAAAAGTGGCAAAAGCAGCTTTCACGGGTTCTACAGCGACAGGACGTTTGGTGATGCAATATGCAACTGAAAATATCATCCCAGTAACACTAGAACTAGGAGGAAAATCTCCGAATGTATTCTTTAGTTCGGTGATGGACGAAGATGATGAGTTTTTGGACAAAGCGATAGAAGGTGCAGTATTATTTGCTTTAAATCAAGGTGAAATTTGTACTTGTCCTTCAAGATTGTTGATTCAAGAAGATATTTACGATGCATTTATCGCAAGAGTTGTAGAACGAGTTAACGCAATTAAAGTTGGTAATCCGTTAGATCCAACGGTGATGATGGGTGCTCAGGCTTCTCAAATCCAGAAAGACAAAATTATGTCTTACATCAAATTAGGAAAAGAAGAAGGCGCAGAAGTATTAACTGGTGGCGATGCTAACCATTTGGGTGGCGACATCGAGGACGGATATTACATTCAGCCGACTTTGTTCAAAGGGCATAACAAGATGCGAATTTTCCAAGAAGAAATTTTTGGACCAGTGTTAGCGGTGACAACTTTCAAAGACGAGGCGGAAGCTATCGCGATTGCAAATGACACTATTTACGGTCTTGGAGCGGGCGTTTGGACAAGAGACGCGCATCAATTATATATGGTGCCGAGAGCGATCCAAGCGGGTAGAGTTTGGGTTAATCAATACCACTCTTATCCAGCAGGCGCGCCGTTCGGAGGTTACAAACAATCGGGAATCGGTCGCGAAAACCACAAGATGATGCTCGATCATTACCGTCAGACAAAAAATATGTTAATCTCATATAACAAGAATAAGTTAGGCTTCTTCTAGAGACAAATGTTGTGGGCGTGTCACTTGGTTGCCATCCTTAGATAGGTTTGATATTTTGTGATTTGGTGTGTTTTTTTGTTAGTCAAAGCAATCAAGTGTCGGTCTACGCACAGTCGCTTTTCTTTCGGGGCTTCGGCTTCGCTCAGCCACCGCAAGAAAGAGCTCCGACAATGTGCTTCGCCCTCACGCAGATGAGGTTACAAAAGATATCAATAGGACAGAGAAGAGAGATTTTATATTTTTAATACCTAATAATTTATACTTAATTTGTCTTATATAATTTGTGTTTTTAGCCTGACTTTAATAGAGTCAGGTTTTTTTGTTCCCAGAAATAATGTTTAACTTTAAATAAATTAAAAAAGATGATATCTCGATTAGATGTTACAGATAAAGCTTTGGAAGTCATTAATACTTTGGAAGCGCAACACGGACCGTTGATGTTTTATCAAGCAGGTGGCTGTTGTGAAGGCACTCAGCCACAATGTTTTGAGAAAGGCGGTTTTTTCCCGCGCATGAACGATGTTCTTCTTGGTCACATCAAAGATTTTGAATTTTGGATAGACCGCGATCTCTTCGAATATTGGCAGTATTCGCATTTTACATTAGATGTGCTCGACGGTTTTGGTCCTGGTGGCTTTTCTTTGGAAACACCTTTGGGAAAGACTTTTAAAGTACATTATCGACTTTTCTCAACCGAGGAACTTGCAGATCTAGAACCTGTAAAAAGAAATGAGTAATCAGCTATTTTGTTTTCCATTGACTAAAATACTAAACAAGATTCTTAGCTAAATTTTAAATAATAGATAACTTGTAATCAATATGCAAAGTTTTATCTTTGCACGATGAATTTAGAAGCGACTTATCAATATTTACAACAGTTTTTAACCGAAGAACGCCTTCAAAAAATTGAGCACTTTTCAGCGGAAAGCTCCGACTTTATTTTGCCCGTTGTTGAGGATGTTTATCAGTTCAGAAATGCCGCTGCAATTCTTCGATCGGTGGAGGCGTGTGGATTTCATAAAGTTGTCGCTTTAGAAAAAGAAAATATTTTTGATCCCAATCTTCGTGTTACAAAAGGGGCAGATACTTGGGTGCAAGTTGAGAAAATGCCTCGCGAAATTTCATCTTTACAAAAAGTTCGTGATCGTGGTTACAAGATCGTAGCGGTTTCTCCAGAGCGTAATGCGACGATGCTTCCCGATTATCAACCAAACGAGCCTTTGGCTTTGGTTTTCGGGACAGAATGGGAAGGCACAACAGACGAACTTTTGGATTTTGCTGACGAAACTTTAGCCATTCCAATGTATGGTTTTACACAAAGTTTTAATGTGTCAGTTGCTGCTGCAATCTGTATGTACGATTTAAAACAAAAATTGATAAAGTCTAATATTGACTACAAATTGACAGGCGATAAACTTCTAGAAACTAAGATTAATTGGGCAGTTAATTCTATTAAAAGCGGACCACAGATTTTAGAACAATATCTTAAAAATAACTTCTAAATTACATAAGAGAATAATTCCAAGCGGCAACGAAAGCACCAGCAGTTTCGGTTCGCAGTCTTTGTTGACCAAGGCTTACCGCTTTGATGTTGTTGTCTGCCAGCATTTGGATTTCTCTTTCCGAGAAGTCGCCTTCTGGACCAATAAGAAATGTAAGTTCTTGTAAATTAAAGTTTTGTATTGTCGTTAAATCTATTCTTTCTAAATTTTCGTGACAATGGGCAACGAAAGTTGTTTCAGGATTTAAAGTTTTTATAAAATCAGAAAACTTCGTCAAATCATTTACAATTGGGAAGTGAAATCTCAAACTCTGTTTAGACGCTGCAATACTTTGCTTTCTAAGTTTGTCGATATTAAGATTTTTACGCTCGGTTTTTTCAGTATTGATCAGTGTAATTTCCGAAATGCCCATTTCCGTCGCCTTTTCAATAAAGAATTCGATGCGGTCAATATTTTTAGTTGGTGCAATGGCAATATGAAGTTTTGGCGAAAACTCGGCTTGTTTTTCTTTAATTTCGATAACATCCAAACTCGCTTTTTTACCTTCCAATTTTAAAGTTCCAAAAGCCAAATTTCCCAAACCATCTGTCAAATAGATTTCTTCACCTTCTCTTATACGAAGCACTTTGGTGATGTGTTGTTGTTCTTCTTCGTTAATTTTGATATCAGGAAATATGTCGCCGTAGAAAAGTTTCATTGAGTTCTTTTTATTTGACCAAATTTGTCAATTATTATTTATTTTTTAATAATTTGTTACCAATTTTTCTGAGAAAAAAGTTTTATTATTTCTAAATTTTTACAGATCATACTTCGAAGTTGCAGTTGTCCGAAGATCGGTGAATTCGCCGCGTTCGTATTTTAACTTTGCAACCATAGCGATCATTGCTGCGTTATCTGTTGTATATTCAAATTTTGGGATGTAGATATTCCAACCTAGTTTTTCGTGATTCGCTTGCATAGCTTTGCGCAAAGCCGAATTTGCAGATACGCCACCAGCAATCGCAACTTCTGTGATGTTGAGATCTTTTGCTGCTTTCTCCAGTTTCTTCATCAGAATTTCAATAATCGCTTTTTGAATCGAGGCGCAAAGATCTTTTAGATTCTCTTGAATAAAATTCGGGTTTTTCTTAACCTCTTTTTGAATAAAATATAAAACTGAAGTTTTAATACCGCTAAACGAATAATCGTAATTGTCTAGTTTTGGCTTGTTAAATTGGAAAGCATTGGGATTTCCTTCTTTTGCAAGTTTATCAATAATTGGTCCTGCAGGATAATCGAGGTCAAATATTTTTCCGATTTTATCAAAAGCTTCGCCAGCGGCGTCGTCAATAGTTTTTCCGATGATTTCCATATCGAAATAATCCTTTACCAAAACAATCATTGTATGTCCACCGCTAACCGTCAAACACAAAAATGGAAACTTCGGAGGTTGCGGATTCGCATCGTCGATAAAGTGCGCCAAGATGTGCGCTTGTAGGTGATTAACCTCTATTAAAGGCACATTAAGACTCATTGCTAAAGACTTAGCAAAGGATGTTCCGACCAAAAGTGAACCCAAAAGTCCTGGTCCTCGTGTAAAACCTATGGCGCAAATATCATTTTGTTGTATATTTGCTTTTGAAAAAGACTTTGTAACCACGGGAATTATGTTTTGCTGATGCGCTCTGGAAGCCAACTCCGGCACAACGCCACCATATTCGTTATGAATAGTTTGGTTGGCAGCAATGTTGGATAAAATTTGATTTCCTTTGATAATTGCAGCAGAAGTGTCGTCGCAAGATGACTCAATTCCTAAAATAATTGTTTCGCTCATAAGAATGGCAAAGTTAGAAAATAAACAAAACACAAATCAACCAAATCCGGAAAAAACGGAGCAGGTTATCAAGAAGCATAAAAGTTCGCTTTGGGTAAGAATTCCTCTTTACCTTATTCTAACGATACTCGGACTTGTACTGTTAATTTTTATCGCAATTAATCTTCCCGTTACCAAACGTTATATTGCTAGTCAAGCGATAGAACTTCTGAACAACGATTTTAAAATGAAACTTAAAATCGATGATGTAGATGTTAATTTTTTTGGTGATGTCCGATTGAAAGGCGTTAAAATGAACGACTACAAAGATTTTGAATTCGTAAAGGCTAAAGAAATTCAAGCGAATTCGGATTGGTTTGCGTTGGCATTTAACACGAGTAATCTTAAATTTAATAAAGTAGCTTTAGTCGAACCAGACATCAAAGTTATAACTTATAAAGGCGATAGCATCAGTAATTTTATTCGTTATATCGATAATTTTAGTAGTGATAAACCATCGGATCCGAACAAAAAGTTCAAGATGAAAATGGTGATCGACATCATCAACGGTAAAGCAAGTATCGTTAACGAAAATCATCCAGGTGAAGAAGGTCGTTGGTTAGATGCTCGCAATATTTATCTTCATTCTAAAGAGGTAAATATCGATGGTTCGGACGTTAAAGCCGATATTGGAAAGTTTTCTCTAATTACTAAACGTTGGGGGAAAGAGCATGTTGTTGATCAATTTTCCACCAATTTCGAAATCACAAAAAAACATTTAAAATTAGCTGATTTAGTTTTTAATACCGATCATTCTTTATTAATGGGTGGCGTAACGCTTAACCTTGATCCAAAAACGGGTTTTGCAGATTTTGGTGATAAAGTTAATTGGGATTTGGAGTTTAAACCCGGAAGTCAATTAAGCGGTTACGACTTGAGTTATTTTGTAACCAATTGGGATAATTATACGCCAATTAATATGTCGGGGACAATGACTGGCCCGCTTAATAAAATGCATTTGCAAAACTTCCAAGTGCGCTCGCAGGACGTTAATTTACATTCTAAAAGTTTAAAAATTTCTGAAGTTCTCAATAAAAAATTTCTTGTAGAAAGCGATCAACTTGACGCAGATATGACATATAAAGGTCTTAAAGCGATGTTGCCGAGTTTTATTGCTAAAAGCTTAGGAAATATTGCGGACGATTTTGGACGTTTAAAATACAAGGGTGCAATAAGTGCAAAACCTGAAGAAATCTATGCTAATGGTGAAGCGATTACTGGAATTGGACAAGCGAAAATCAAGAATTTTTACTTAACAGATTATAGCACAAAAACGCCTCGTTATCGTGGTTACTTCGATGTTAAAGATCTTAATGTTACTGCTTTTACAAAGAATAAACAAGTTGGTTTAGTTACTGGAAAATTCAATGTGGATGGACGAAGTTTTGATATCAACACCATGCATTTGCGTACCAAATCTGAGATTGCTCGTATCGAGCTGATGGGTAAAAATATCACAAATGTTGTGCTGGACGGTGTTCTGGATCGTAAAACTTACAACGGTTTGGTAAACGTCAACGACCCACATGCGAAAGCTAAAGTTAAAGGTCTTGTTGATTTTTCTACTAAACGTTTAAAAGCGGATATCATCGCAGATTTACAATATGTCGATCTTAAACATTTTGGTGTTGCAGCTGGTGATATGAATAGTGTTAGCGGTTATATCGATGGGAAAATTGCTATGACAGATCTTAATGATCTTAACCTCGATGCTAATGTTAAAAATTTGACTTTAGTATCATCAAAACAAAAATTGGTGTTGCCAACGTCCGATGTCAAAGCCTTTTTTGAAAACGGAAATCGCATTGTCTCTGTGGACGCGCCAGGTGCTGTTAATGGTCGAGTAGAAGGACGTTTCAATCTTGAAGATATTGGCAAGATGGTGACCAATAGTATTAATAAAATTTTGGTTGGTAATCCACCACGTAAGACTTACAACGGTCAATATTTTAATTTTGATTTCGATGTTAAACAAGGTTTGGTTGCGTTTTTTATGCCTGAACTAAAAATTCCGCAAGGCGCTTTGGTTAAAGGAAATTATCAAGGATCAACTAATGATTTGGTATTGGATGCTGATGCACCGTATATCAAATATATTATGACCAAACAAGAAGAGCTAACCGAAGCAGAGAAATTCTTGGCTGAAACCGACGAGCATTACAAACCCGAACTTAAAAAAACAATTGATAGCGCGATGGTTGATAGTCTTCAACTTCGTGTTAATACCGCAAATCTTGAACAACAAGTCTTGGCTTCTGTCAAAAGAGCTGAGTACAATAAAAATGTTATTAAAGATTTACAATTAAAAGCCAATAACGAGAATAATCAAAAACTTCATATCGCAACTAATTTCAAGTTGGGGACTTTGGATGAAGAAGCTGATGATAAACTAAAAGAATATGCTGTCAATCTTAACCAAACGACCAATCCTCGTGGCGATTATGTCTTTAGATTTGAGCCAACTGAGGTTAAAATTAATAATGTCGCTTGGAGTATCGATACCAACCCAGAGCTAGATCATTCGATAACTTATCGATTGAAGGAGAAAGATTTTCAGGTTCATAATCTGAGGGTTTATTCCGATGACAGCTCGTTGTTGGTGAAAGATGCTATTTTTAAATCAGCAAAAGATTTCGATGCTGATGCTGAGGTTAGCAATTTTGACATTGGTAAAATTTTGGCGCTAACGTCATCTAGTGACAGCGATAATAATCTTGATATTAAAGGAACGGCTAACGGATCCATCAAGATTAAAATGAATGATAAAAACCTTGAGCCTTTAATAGATCTTAAAGTTGAAGATATCTTTATGAATGGTGAAGCGATGGGTAATTTCGTTATTAATGCAACCAAAAGCACTCGTCCTAATGTTTTTGATATCGATATCCAAGCAAAATCTAGCGAAATGTTTGGTAGTAATAATCTGCATGTAACAGGAACTGTTGATAATAACACCAAGTCGCCAACGCTGGATATGACTGCCGAAATGAACGAGTTTGATCTTCGTTTTGCGCAACAATTCGTAAAATCTATTTTCGGAAACTTCCGTGGAAAAGCTTCGGGAGATCTTAAAATTTCTGGGACTTTGGCAGATTTAGATTATAGTGGCGATGTTGCCTTAAAAGGTTTTGGGCTTAAGCTTTTATTTACTGGTGTAGATTATAAATTTGCGGATACTGTTATCAACCTATCGCGTGGACAAGCGCTTATCAACAGTGTCGAAGTTAACGATGGTCGCGCTAATTCTAAAGGACGTATTTCGGGGATGATTCAATTTGAGACCTTATCATCGATGGCGATCAACTTAATCCTGGAAGCAGATAATCTTTTAGTGTTAAATAGTACGCAAGATGATAACGACCTTTTCTGGGGAAGAGTCTATGCGCAAGGTGACTTGTATGTATCGGGACCAGTTTCTGGCTTGGAGATTACAACACCAAGGATGAAAGCACTTAACATGAGTAATTTTACATTTAATAGTAACTCGACCTCGCATGTTGAAGAATTCAAAATGTTAAGATTTTTGAAACGTGACGAAGCGGGTGTAATTGCCGTTGAAGAAAAGAAAAAAAGTGGCGCAAATATGCTAATCGATTTTAACCTTGTTGTAGATAAAGGCACAACAGTTAATGTGTTGGTTGGTGATGACGTTGGTGATATCAGCGTTCGTGGTGATGCAAATCCTCTACGTTTCCGAATGGAGCGTAACGGAAATGTCGGTATCAACGGAACCTACATCGTAGACAACGGAACTTTCGTTTCTAAAGCAATTCTTAGTAGAACCTTCCAAATTGCAAAAGGTAGTAGCATCCGTTGGGATGGTAATCCGATGACGCCAGATTTAGGAATTACGGCTAATTATATGAGAACCGTGACCAATGCTGGTGAATATCTGGGATTAAGTCTTCAACCGATTAATGTACAGTTGACAGCCGATATTACAGGAAGTCTTACAAAACCAGAAATTGCGTTCGGGGTTGGTGCGCCAGATGTTTCGTCTCAAGTTAAAGAAGCTTTAGCAAGTAAGATGTCTGACGAAAGTGAAAAGATTGTTCAGTTCGGATCCATCCTTGCCATGAATAGTTTTAACGTTTCTAATGCTGCTGGTTTTGATATTAATATCGGCCGAATGGGAGAAAATGCAGGTTACAATATGTTGTTCAAGCAACTAGGTTCTGTACTTAATACCATTAGTAATGTCTACCAAATTGACTTAGGATACATCCAAGGTGACGCAGGTTCTAATACTGGTGACCGTGTTAATACAAGTGTAAGTTTTGCGCTTTCACCAAGGGTTAAAATTAAAACGGGTCTCGGGATTCCTGTGGCTAGATCAGACAATGCTTCTACCAATAACTTCTTGTCTGGGGAAGGTATTATCGAATATGACTGGAGTAAAAGTAATAACGGTTCGCGATTGTTAAGAGCCTATTCTAAACCATCAAATATTGGCGTTGGTGTCGCTTCGGCAGGACTTAACCAAAGTTATGGTGTTGGGGTAGTGTATAGTAAGAGTTTCGATTCTTTCAAATACTTATTTAAGAATGAAAGAAAAGAAAAAAATGCAAAGAAAAAAGATGATAAAAATCAAGTCATTAAAATTGATTCTTTAAAAAAAGATACGATTAAATAAATTTTTAGTAGAAAAATTGTGAAACTACGTTAAATCTTGTTAATGTTATTTCGTATTTTTTTTATTTTAATGATTTTTTATAAATTTGCAAAAGATTCTTAGAATTTTTAACAATACAATATTTAAATAGTTATGAATTACCAACTAGACGAGATCGATAAAAAAATATTAGATTTTTTGGTAGAAAACACGAGAATGCCGTTTACGGAAATTGCTAAGCAAATGGACGTTTCTGCGGGTACAATCCACGTGAGAGTGAAGAAGATGGAAGATGCAGGGATTATTTTGGGTTCGTCTCTTAATATCGATTATGGCAAATTAGATTACCATTTTACAGCTTTTATAGGTATCCTTTTAACAAAATCTAACAGAACGCAAGATGTTCTTAAAGAACTTTCTTTAATTCCGAATGTTGTTGAAGCAAGTGTTATCTCTGGAAAGTACAATATCTTTTGTAAAGTAAGAGCAAAAAATACAGAAGATGCTAAGCGTATTATTTATCAAATTGATGATATCCAAGATGTTATGAGAACCGAAAGTATGATTTCTATGGAAGAATACCTAAGTGACAAAAACAGATTGATTAACGCGGTATCGATATAATTTTTATCATCCAAAACTTAATGAAAAGGGCTTTGTTTATTCAAATGCCCTTTTTATCTTTATAGCATGAACGAGACGACGACAACATACGATAAAAGCTGGGCTTCAAACAGATTTTTTTACGGAATTTTAATATTCCTTGCGCTACATTTTTATTTGTCAATTAATACCGATTTGGCGGAGTTTACCCAACATAAAGACATTAACATCCCGACTTGGTATTTCTATATCGTTTTTGTTGTAGATGCGTTGGTATTGCTTAGTTTGGTGCTTATTGCGATGTGGAAAAAGATTGGCGTTTATGCATTTCCGATATTCATGGTTGCCCATTTTTTAATACACAATTACTTTTTGTCGACGTTTTTATATTCGGATGTCAGTGTATTATTTTTCTTCGTTGGGCTCGGACTTTTAGCAATTATCCCACGTTGGAATACTTTTAAGTAAATTTTAGTTTTAAATTTTCCTATATTTTTTCTGAATTAAAAATCTAAGGAGATTTTATTTAATTTGATGAAATTAAGCAAGTAGCTTTTGTGGTTTTATTGAAAAATCAAAGTTAATTCACTTTCTCCTTAATCGTATATTTCAGTTTTAAGAAAGTAATTCCCCAAATAGAAAATTGGTGTAAAGCATCGATTTGTTGTTTGTCATTATTAAATTTTAAATCTAATCGCTCGTGCATCGTCTTTACAAAACGTCCATAGAATTGGTCTTTTTTATCTTTTAAAACAAAATAAAAACCAGACTCTCCAAATTTTTTCCCATTCGATTTTAAAACCAAACTTCCATCTTTTAAGATTTCTTTTTCCAGAAGAACGCTCGCATTGCCATTCGGTAACGGAAAAATGATTTTGAAAAAATCTTTGTCTTTAATTTTACAAAATGTATAAATTCCTGAAAAAATTAACTTTTGGGTTTTCGCGGATTTACGATTCCAAATGGTCCAAACTGTTTTATCGTCGGATTTATTTTTAAGTTTCAAAATGCTACTAATCAAACTGGTGTTGAGGTCAGCAGATTTTGATGGCAAATTAAGTTGTTGCAATCGGTTACTAAAAAGTAATTGTAACAGATTCGAAAAGATTTTAAAAAAAGGATTCCAACTGGCTTCGATTCCAAAATTGTAGTTCGAAGTTTTTTGATAAAAATCTAAAATCTTAGGATCAATTTTTAAATCAGATTCTGTTTTAAAAAAGAAATCATCTTCCATTAATCCCGATTCTAGACTGTTTTCATCCAAATACAAATTGTCTTCTTTTGCGATTTTGTCAGCATAATTTATTTGTAAATCCGAATCGCCAATCGGTCCAAGCAACCAATCGTCTTCTGGAGAATTGAGCTGTCGACCAGTCGATTTAGTCCAAATTTGCGTGATAAAATCTTGTAATGCCAAGTTATATTATTTACGATTCAGGTATTTTCTTCCAGGAATAAAACAAATCAAAAACCCGACAACAAACATGCAAAGTCGCGACCACAAATCGCCTGTTCTCACATAGAAAGTTTCGCCTTCCAAAAGATTAGCTTGCGCAGTTAAAGCGCCTTGCGCACCATACGGAAGTTCGTCAACAATGTCGCCCCGCGCGTTGATGTGGGCGCTAGTTCCGCTGTTTGCAGCACGGACAATTTCTCGACGAGTCTCGATAGCGCGAAGTTTTGCATAGGCCAACAACTGCTTGTGACCTTGCGAGTAGCCCCACCAAGAGTCGTTGGTGACGATGGCTAGTAGGTTTGCGCCTTTTTTAATATAATCATTAGTGAATTCACCATAGATGCTTTCATAACAAATAACTGGCGCTAATTTCGCTTTGTTAAAAGGATTTGAAAATACTTTGCGCTCTTTGTCAATACCCAGCGAACTAATGGTACCGCCCATATTAAGCATTGCATCGCCTAGTAAAGGTTTTAGAACACTCATGTAAGGGAAAATCTCGACACCGGGCACCAATTTGCCTTTGTGATAGACTTCTACATTTTGATTCGGGATAATTTGCACCGCCGAATTGTAATCGTCAACCCAAAAATTGCGTCCTTCAACGAAACTTGCAGTTTTCGATTTTTGATTTTTTTCTTCTTCGTTTTGATAAATATAATAAGTGGAAGCGCCTCCCATAAATAAAGTTTTGGGATGTTGTGCTAAAAATGATTTGATGTCATTAATCAATAAACTATTATGAAAACCGCGTTCGCTAATGCTTCCGTAGCCAGGAAATGAAGTTTCGGGAGCGAGATAAATGTCTATTTTTTCTGGATTGCGACTATCCTTCAGCACCGAATGTTGTCCTGCAATACTCAACAATTCTGAAACAATCGCAACGCTATCTTTTTCATATTTTTCGTGGTACGGATCGAGGTCGGGCTGCAACATCGCTACGTTGACACTTCCCACAGGTTTTTCTTCGTAATTAATATACATCAAGTACGAAATCAACATCGGGAAAACCGCCAATCCAACAACCAAAGAACTATTAATAATCAAAGATTTTCGTTGTCTACCAGCTTCCCAAATTCTGATGGTGTAAAAGGCTAAAACGTTAACTAACAAAATCCAAAGACTACCACCAGTTGCGCCCAAAGTGTCATACCATTGGATAAACTGATGTTGATCAGCAAAAACATTTCCGAGATTTAACCAAGGCCAAGTCAATTCCCAACTCAAATGGAATTTCTCAAAAACCATCCAAATCGCCACGAAAAATACCAATCCAAAATAAGTCCCTTGACTTTTTTTATACCAATGATAAAACTGAAACGTCAACGACATCAACAAAGAATTGACTACAACTGGGAAAACAACCGCCATCATAGAGTGGCTTCCATCAGGATTTAGTGAGTTGTACAGCCAACCTGTTGTGACAATATTCCAAATGATAAATACCAAATAGGACAAACCGAAAACTGCCCAAGATTTATGTTTTATTTTACTAAATTTTGAAATCTCATGTTCGACAAGAAGTAAAGGTACAAACGCGAAAAATATAAAATAAGGTACGCCGTAAGTTGGCCAAGATACACAGAATAGTAATGCGGAGATTAAGCTAAGAATTATGTACTTCATTGCTAAAATTTGACTCAAAAATACGATAATATAATCTTCTAAACTTTATTTTTGCAATGATATTTAAACGTTTATGGGAAAAGTAATTTTAACAACTGGACTTTTGATTTTGTCCAACACTTTCATGACTTTGGCGTGGTATGGGCATCTCAAATTCAAGGACATGAATTGGTCTCAAAACCTCGGCCTTATCAGCATTATTTTGATAAGTTGGGGCATTGCTTTTTTTGAATATGTGTTGCAAGTTCCTGCAAACAGAATGGGTTTTAAAGAAAATGGCGGCCCTTTTAATCTTTGGCAACTGAAAGTGATACAAGAAGTTATCTCATTAAGTGTCTTTACAGTATTCGCTATTTTCGTTTTTAAAAATGAAACACTTCGCACGAATCATCTTATCGGTTTTGGTTTTTTGATTCTCGCAGTTTATTTTATCTTTAAAAAATAATGCTCAAATTTTTAAAAACAACTTATCGAATTCTCATTATTCCGTACACGATTTTGTTGTTGTACTTTATGTTTTTGGGCTTTGGTCGAGAAGTGATGTCAATTAACATTGTAAGATTAACACCGTTGGCGTCGACGATACAATTTGTTGAGAATTCATTGTTTTTAAAAGATATTCTCATCAACATTATCGGGAATTTTTTGATGTTTTTACCCTTCGGATTTTTAGCTTGGATTTTTCCAAAATTTTACGATTTCAAAACTTTGATTCTTAGTTTTTTATTCGTTTTAATCATTGTTGAAGCCTTGCAATATTTCACAAGGCTTGGTGTTTTTGATATCGATGATATTATCCTTAACTCAATTGGGATGAGTCTTGGATTTTTATTGATGAATTTTCTTGAGCGGATTTTTGCTGTTAAGCATTAAGTTCTTTTGATCTTTTTTCGGCGGCTAAAATTCCTTTTTCGATGGTAGATTTTAGTTCGTTTTCATTAAAGTTTTTAAGTGCAGCTTCGGTTGTACCGCCTTTGGATGCAACATCTTTTATTAAATCTTCCAAACTTCTGTCCGAATTGTTGATGAGGTGATAAGCGCCCAACATCGTTTGTTTAACAAACAGTTTCGAAAGATTTTCTTCGATGCCCATTTCCATTCCAGCTTTTATCATTGCATCGATAATGTAATAAAAATAAGCTGGTCCACTTCCCGAAAGCGCTGTCACAGCGTCCAATTGCTCCTCATCTTCCAAATAAACCGAACGTCCAGTGCTGTTAAGTAATCGTTCGATATTGATAAGTTGACTAAAGCTAATGCCGTCGGCAGCAGTGTAGCCTGTAATGCCCATGCCGAGAAGCGTTGGCGAATTTGGCATCGCACGAACCACTAATTTATGATTAAATGCTTTCTGAATTTTCTCAATTTTGACACCAGCCATAATCGATAAAAGCATTTGGTTTTCTTTTATTTTGAATGGAAGATGTTCTACAACATATTGAAAATCTTGCGGTTTTACGGCTAAAATAATGAGGTCAGCCTCGATGTTTTCAACTTTATCAAAAGTGCTAACATGAGACTTCGGGAATTCTGATTGTAGTTTTTCGGCTTTGTTATCGCTTCTAACGATTAATTCGAGGTCGGAAGCTTTGATAAGTTCATATTTTAAAAAAGATTTAGAAAAGGAGACGCCCATATTGCCAGCTCCGAGAACACAGATTTTCATGTTTAAATAATAGTTTGGATAATTGTATTTTAATTTTGTTTAAAAATAGTGATTTTATCCTTTTGTTTTTAAATTAATAAGAAAATTATTCTGTTGGGAAATCGGGCCTTCTCATTTTAAATTTAGTTCCTGACATTGATTCTAAAAATAAAACTAAAGCACGGGTTTCTTCTTTTGATAAATCTAATTTTTTGAGTAGTGGATCTGTTACGGGATAAAGTGGATCTTTTTGTTTTTGCTCAGGTTTCGGATCAATCATGTGCATACCGCTGTTGTACATGTTAACAATACCTTCTAGATCGTCAAAAAGTCCGTTGTGCATCCAAGGTCTTGTCAATAGTAAATCACGAAGTTGCGGTGTTTTGAATTTACCAATATCTTCTGCTTTTTTTGTTGTGGTGTAAAGTCCTAGATCTTCGTATTTTCTTTTGTAATAAGTTAGTCCAATGTTGTGGAACTGCTCATCCGAAAGATATTGTCCGTTGTGACAATTCATACAACGAGCTTTGGTTCGGAAAATGTGCATGCCGTAGATTTCTTGATCGCTTAACGCATCGTATTTCCCATCAAGAAATTGATCAAAACGACTTGGCTGACTTTTTACAGTTTTTTGAAACTCCGCTAAGGCCTTTGTAATGCGATCAAAGTTGATTTTTTCGTCACCATAAGCATCAACGAAAAGCTTTTTGTAGCCTTTTATTTTTTCTAATTTGTCAGCTAGTTGAGGCGGTTCCATATTCATCTCATGGTGTGCGGCAATCGGCGAAATAGCTTGATCTTCTAATGTTTGCGAACGGCCATCCCAAAAGAAAGATTGGCGTTGAGCAATATTAAGAATGCTAATTGTGTTGCGACTTCCTTCCAGATGGTCGTTGCCAAGCGACACGCGACGACGGTCTGTCCAGCCTAATTCTGGATCATGACAAGTGCTGCAAGAGATTTGGTTGCTTTTGGAAAGTTTAGGATCGAAGAAAAGCATTTTGCCCAATACAACAATTGGTTTTTCTTGCTCTTTGAAGTAGTTAGAATCTCTTTTAATAGAAGAAAATTCTTTCCAAGAGACACCTTCTTCGATGTTGGGTTTTGGCCATTTCGAAATTGCTTTTTTGTAGCTGTTAACGATATCTTGAAAACTTGGATCTTGGATTTCTAAAAGTTCACGGTTAACTTTAGGCGCAAAACTCAACAAAAACATCACGATTGTTGCCAATCCCAAAAGCATTATTTTCTTCATGATCTAAAATGTAATTCCTAAAATTAATTGTGCAAAGTTATTGCTTTTTTTCTGCATCTTATATTGTTGCCACGCGCCTTCGACGTAGAAAGCTGGTAGTTTTGATAGTTTTATGTCGTAACGAATTTTTGCACCATAGTTTGTGATGTCACTTGCCAGATAATTATAATCGGATATTAACCAATCGAGGATATTCGGACGAAGATCGATTGAGATCGCATTGGTCGTTTTAAGAATGTTTTTAGAATAAAAATTGGTCGAAAAACTTATAACCTGATTGTTCAAAATTTCTTGTTTGTAAAAAGCATCAAATCCTAAAGTATAATTTTTAAATTTTTGCCCACTGAATGGATACATACGCTGCTCAATCGTTTCTTGATATTGAAAATGAGGTGTAGCGCCAACGACAAACTTGTCCGAATTGTATTGATAAAGCACTTTTACAGTTGTGATGTAATCTTCTTTTTTATAGGTTTTTCTTTTATAAATCTGCTCGATCATTTCGGTATGGTTGGTGTAGCCATATTCAGAGCCGATTTTTATAAAAGCTTGATAATTGGCGACGATACCAAAACTGTGATGATTGAAGTTTAAGAATTTTGCAGCTTCGATTTGATAATGTTTTTTGTCCAGATCCGAAATGTCAAAATAACGATTGGATGGCGTTACACTTTTTTGATTTTTAGC
Source organism: Soonwooa buanensis (assembly GCF_900167905.1). Lineage (GTDB taxonomy): Bacteria > Bacteroidota > Bacteroidia > Flavobacteriales > Weeksellaceae > Soonwooa > Soonwooa buanensis. Next base: position 41,589 of record NZ_FUYZ01000004.1, read on the forward strand.
TTCAGAAACAAAACCTGTGATGTAAAAAGGATTTTTAGAATTTCTAAAAATTTGTCCGCCTAACTTGTAGCCAAATTCTTCGTAAATGGCTGCAGGACTTCCTCCATTGAAAAAATAATTAGAAAACCCGAAACCCGTCATTTGATACATTAATGCTTGTCCCAGATCGCTAACAAATTTTATCGATGTGTTTTGTGTATACTTGTTAAGATTTCCGAAAAGTCCAATTTCGAAATCTTTGTAAAAACGGTAATTGGCTCCAAGATTAATATTAAGATCAGACGTTGTGCTTTTCTGACGCGGATCACGATTGCGAGAACCCAACTGCGCAAGATAGCTCGCTTCTAATCCCAAAGTCCAACGATCTATTTTTTGAGAAATTCCGCCCGAAAATTGATAACGCTCCAACTTGGTGTCGCCACCCGCAGAATCGGCAATGCTGTATGGCGCAATGCGATCATAGTCGAGGTTTTCGTTCCATTTTACAGAAGTAAGTTTTAGATTTTGATAGCTTGCATTTCCCCAAATGCTTCGATTTTTGTTTTGTTTTTTATAAGAATTGACTTTTATACTAAGTCCATTTTGGCCAGAACCATCTTGTTGTCGGTAGATATTTCGTTTTTCGTTTTCATAACCGATATTAAAATCTGAAAATGAAAAGTTACTATAATCCGACATCGTTGCCGGATTATAGTAAAGATTATTCTGAAGTTGTCGTTTAATACTATATTGTTGTTCAATCTTAGGAAACAAACGAATGCTGTCTTGGGCTTTCAGACTTGTTATTCCGAAAGTAAAAATGATAAAACTAGATAGTATGTGTCGTAACTTCATATTTAAAAATATTAATGAACAATACCGTTTTTAAGGCTTGGTTCAGCGTTTTTAATAAAATCTTCTGTTGAATTGTTGGTGTCTTTGTATATGTTTTTTCCAGTATTTGTTTTACCCAAAACTTTACGACGAACAGATTTTCCCAAACGATTTGGGTCGTTCCAAAATTCGCCAACGCCAGTCCATCCAGAGTCGATTGTTGTTGACGTTAGAATATGTTGAAATTTGTCAACGACACTATTATTAAATCCATCTACAATCCAAGAATTTGGGATTGCGTAAGCGCTCTTGTTGGTGATGTTACCAGCTGCGTTGGTGTAAGAATAAGTGTATTTATGATTTTGCAAAAAGTTTTCGGCATTTTCACCAGTTGGGAAGCGCGCGATAACATAAGACTCAACGCCGCTGCTGTGTAGATAAATCATATCGTCAAACGCCATCGAAGTATAAATTATCTTAACATTTGGGACTGATGGATTATCAACTTGTGCTAATGTTGCATTTTTAATTGAAGGAAATTCGAAGTCAGCATTTTGAAGATTGAAAGCTGTACTTGTATTGGCGTTATGATTAACAGCATTGTCGGCAATCACTATGAAGTCACCAGGATTAACAGGATGATTAGTTCCAGAACCAGGAAGTTGCATCATGCCTTTGATTGCAAATTTTTCGTTTGGAGTATATGGCGTCACGTTGTTGTTAACACTTGTCAAAAACTCAGATTGACCAATGATAAGTCCGTCAGCGTACAAGATTTTGTCGGTGTTATTGACAAGTTTGAAATAACGGCTAGAATTGTAATTTTTCCCTTCAGGCGTTTTTACACCCGTGTAAAATACTTCTTCAATGATAAAATCGCTACCGAATTGTTTAACCAACAACGGAATAGAAAGTGCGCTAGAAGCAGTTTTTATATCAGCCGTCATTGTAGCTGCAACATCGACAGTTTCGCCAGAAGCAGTTACCACGCTACCATTAACTGTAATTTTGTAAGAACCATAAGCTAATTCTAAGTTCAGGATATTGTTATTTTCAACCAATTTTTTTACAAGGCTTCCTGTATTGTTTTCAAGAATTTCAACTTCTAAAGATTTGTAATTAGAAATTTCAGTTCCTAAAAATGTTAGATTAACTGTGCTTTTTTGACTTTGTTCAAAACCAAAATCATCGTCGTCCTTTGCGCATGATACAATGGTCGAGCTAATCGTTAGTCCCACAAGACCGAGTAGTAAAAGCTTTTTTTTCATAAGTTTAAAAATTAGAGATATTGTTATTTAGAATTGTTATTTAGAATTGTTATTTAGAAATTGTAATTAAGTTCCATCCCAAAATAGGGTGTCGAAAGGTTTTTTCTGTCGATCTTGATGCCGTTCATATAATAGGGTTGCGCGTAACCAAAAAGTTTATTAACAAACATTGAGGTTCTCAAAGCTTTGTAGATTTTTTTTGTCACTTTAAAATTAGCGTTCAAGGTATAAGTGTATTTGGTTTCTAAATTATCCGTTTTCGACACATCTCGAATTAGCCATTGTTTGTAAATGTCGGTCTTGTCATTGTCCGTAAACTGGTGTATAACGCCGTCGATACCGTAATAAGAAGTCGGTTCTGCCATACGATGGTCACGTTTTCTGTGGTCAAAAATTGATCCTTGAAAAGATGCAGATATTGTTAAATCCAAATTTTCTAAATAAGTGTCAACAAAGAAATTATAGTTGAGATTGGAGTTGACAAAGCCATCATCATTTTTATAAATGCCATAGTAAGGAAAATTACTACCGCCGATGGAAGTACTTGGCTTTTGGTGAACAGGGATTGTATTTCGGTATTCCGTGTGGAAATAGGCACCAGTTAAGGTAAATCTCGTATTAATACCGTCAAATCTCGGTGAAGTATATCCGAATTCAATTCCTTTTTTTAGCGTTGCGCTACCGTTTTCGGTTAATGTGTAGCTCCCGAATTCTGAGATCATTTGATAAGGAATATTGGCAAGATTTGGTCCGTTATTCCAATCATTAATGTCGACAAAAGAGGCGTCGTATTTTTTGTAAGTATGCGTTGTAGTTTGTAATGTATTACGGAATCCGTTGGCCATTTCTTCCTGAAAATAGGTTACAAAAAATTCATGGTTTTTATAACTAAGATCAATTCTCGCTTCGTATTTTGTGTTTTTAGCAGCAGTTATATTTTTGTTTTCTAAAGATTGAACGTAAGTCATAAAGTTGACGTAGCGGAATCGTTCATCATTATGATAATAGTTGAGTTGCGTATAATCCAAATATTTTGAGTTGGGATAAAGCATCAATAAGGTCGGTTGTTTGTAGAATTGACCATAACCTAATGTTAAATCAGCTTTTAGGGCGTGGTTACCAATAAATATTTTTGGAAGACCATATTGAAAATTTAATCTTGGTTCAAAAAATAATTGTTTGCTAATGCTATAACTTTCATCCACGCCCAATAACTTAGACGCACGTAGACCTGCATAAAGATTCAGTTTATGATCATCGATTTGATAAGACATTTGGTCTCCAACAAAGGCTGCCATCACTTGCCAAGCAGGGATGTCATCGTATGCACGCGGTCGCACACTCATCGTAGCAGTTGGTGGTGTAAGAGGATTATATTGCTGACCTTTTCCAAAATTTTTAGAGAAACGCCAATCCAGTCCAAGTTCATATTGATGGAGTAGAAGACCAGACTTTTTAACTCCATTTAGTTGTAAAAGAGCTGACAAATCGAGAGGTTTACCATCTGTATAGAAATCTGAAATATATTTTATCTGAGGAAAAAAACCTACATTTTCACCTTGGATTGTGGCAATAGAAACAGATCGAGGACCAGATTGTTGAACAAGTTTCGTTTGTTCAATCTTATCAAAGCCTTGACGGATCGCCGTGTTGAAAGTCAATTTATTAAAAAAGTTTTCTTTGCCTAAGATATAAACGAAATTATTAGTTAAACTCAATCGATTATTCGAGTTTTTGTAAACATCAACAGGCGCGTAACCAGTGTCGGGATCATTTTTTTCTTTGTCAATATTACTAGAAAAATCAATATTAGAACGCCATTCGAGATGTTTGTTCCATAACATTGTTTTTAATCGAGAACGTACAGATCCCGTTAAGCGTTGATAGTTTTCGTAGGAATCAGTTGGATCTACCTTTGCATCTAGCAAGTCCATACTAGCCGTCATTTGCCAGTTTTGTTTTAAAGCAAAACCTTTACTAATGTAATATTGTTTACTAAAACCATCTGCTTTGAAACGAGCTTGTAAAGGCGTTTTACCAATTTTTCTATCAATTTTTATAACGCCAGTTGTCAGATCACCATAAGATGCAGAAGGAATCCCGCGGATAATTTCAACTCTTTCGATGTCGTTGGTGGAGATGGTTCGCATGTCAACGCCAATGCCAGCAGAAGCCTTGTATTTTGGACCATCTAAAAATTGACTGTCATTAAGAGATAACTGCATATCCGCATTTGTATTCCAAATATTATTGTCGATAATAAATTGTGTCCCAAGAGCGCTTGTGTTGTAACTGCTTGGTGCAGAATCGTTTTCTCGTAACAAAACTCTGTTAGAAGACGTCAAGCTTGGCGTTTTTGCTAATCCTCCTGGTACAAGTTCCATAATGTCAGCAAAGCTCGATGGTTGAAGATGTTCCATGGCTTTTGTCGTGATGACGGATTTACTTGTTAAGCCTTTTCCTTCTTTTGCAGTAACAATAACTTCTTGAATATTATTTTCGGAAAGAAGTTTTATTGTTAATGTTTGATGTTGTTTAGCATGAAATTTTAAAACCCTTTCTTGGTAGGATGGATGCTTAACAACAATAGAATATGAGTGGTCTTTCTCAACTAAAAAATTAGTTTCACCATTAGGATTTGTTGACTGTTGCTTGTTTTCTGAAACTTTTACAGTTGCATTTTCTAAGCTTTTATTTTTGTTGTCAGTCACTATAATTTTTAGCTCAATTTTTTGAGCTACAACAACAACCGGAAACAAAATAAGTATTAAAAAACTAAAAAATCTTAACACGCTTATTTTTAATAATTATAAATAAACGACAAAAGTAAGAAGTTGTTAGTTTAAATAAAAATTAATTTAGAATAAATTTAAATAATTGATTTATGTCAGAAAAAGCACTGTCTATGAGTGCTTTGATATTTTTAAATTAAAAATTTAGTTAAAGAATATTTACTTCGCGTTCTAGCTCAATCTTGAATTTTTCTTTAACCGAATTGATGATTTCAGCGGAAAAATTAAATATTTCTTCGCCGGTCGCATTTCCCGTTTTGTTGATAATCACCAAAGATTGAAGATGGTGCGTCGCTACATTTCCGATTTGTTTGCCCTTCCAACCGCATTGTTCGATGAGCCAACCTGCGGGGACTTTCACCCAATCGCCGTTTGGATAGCCTTGTATGTTCGGGAATTTATCTTTTAAAATCTCAAACTGACTTAAAGGAATTGTCGGGTTTTTGAAAAAACTTCCAGCATTTCCGATTTCTTTAGGATTCGGGAGTTTGCTTTCTCTAATCGCAATCACAGCTTTAGAAACCTCTTGGATGCTCGGATTCTCGATATTCATTTTTTCGAGTTCAGCTTTTATAGCGCCGTATTCGGTTTTGATTTGATGTTGATGCGTTGTCAAACGAAAAGTAACATTCAGAATAACGTATTTACCTTTTCCTTCTTGTTTAAAAATAGAATCGCGGTAACCAAATCTGCATTTTTCTAAATCGAAAGTTTCAACTTCTAAAGTGTCAAGATTAAGAACATCACAAGATTCAAAAATATCTTTTATCTCGGTGCCATAAGCGCCAATATTTTGCATCGGCGAAGTGCCAACATTTCCAGGAATTAAAGATAAATTTTCTAAACCGCCATAATTTTTTTCTAAACAATAAAGCACAAATTGATGCCAGTTTTCTCCAGCATTGGCGGTCACCAAAACATGATTGTCGTCTAGTTTTTTTTCAGAAATTCCTTTTAAATCTAATTGAATTGAGCAACCATCAAAATCCTTGGTCAAAAGAATATTGCTGCCGCCACCCAAAAACAATAAATTTTCGTTTTGGATTTCGGGATTTTGAAGTACTTCACGAAGCGCTTCAACAGATTTTATTGTTACAAAATATTTAGATTTCGCTTCAACACCAAAACTGTTGAAAGCTTTTAGGGAAAGATTTTTCTGAATCATTCTTAGAATTTGAAACTGCTAAATTATCAAAATTAAAAGAAATTGACTTCATAAAGCATCATAAAAAAAGCGGGAAAATTTTCCCGCTTCACTATTTATTTTATCTGTCATTGTAGACTTTAAGAGCATCTCGAAGAATCTCTGCGCTACGTTTTAGATCTTCAGATTTTAGAACGTAAGCAATTCTTACTTGTTTTTTTCCTAATTCTGGATCGCTATAAAAACCTCCAGCTGGCGCTACCATAATAGTTTCTCCATTGTTAGAGTAACTCTCCAAAAGCCATTGTGCAAACTCTTCTGTATCATCAACAGGAAGTTCTGCAACACAATAGAAAGCACCTTTTGGTTTTGGACAAATAACACCTGGGATTTCGTTTAGCAAGTCAACTAAAAGATTTCTACGTTTTGTATATTCTTCACGAACGCCACGGATGTAAGCTTCGTCGTTAACGTGTGCCGCTGCAGCAGCAATTTGCCCCAATAATACTGGACTTAGTCTCGCTTGTGCAAACAACATTGCAGCATCATGTATTTTTTTAGAACGTGTAATCATACAGCCGATTCTTACGCCACACATTGAGTAACGTTTTGATTCAGAGTCAATTATGATGCAGTTTTCTGACAATTCTGGGAAAGATAACATCGAAATCTGTTGCTTGCCATCGTACACATATTCTCTGTAGACTTCATCCGAAATCACAACGATATCATGTTTAAGAGCGATGTCCGCCAATTGTTGCAATTCTTCTTTGGTGTAAAGATATCCAGTTGGGTTACCAGGATTACAGATGATAATTGCCTTCGTTTTATCCGTGATTTTTTTCTCAAATTCTTCCATCGGTGGCAACGCAAAACCACTGTCAATACTTGATGGGATAGCCACAACGTTCACATTAAATGTACTTGTGAAACCATTGTAATTCGCATAATAAGGTTCAGGGATAATGACTTCGTCACCGTCATCACAAAGCGTTGAGATTGCAAAGTTTAAAGCTTCTGATCCACCGTTAGTTACAATAAAATTATCAGGTGTAATATCTTCGAAACCAAGAGTGTTGTAATAAGTCGTTAAGGCTTTTCTGTAGTCAAGATTTCCCTCAGAAAGTGCATATTCTAGAACTTTTAAATCGATATTTTTAATAGCATCTAAAGCTGTTTGAGGTGTTTCGATATCGGGCTGACCGATGTTAAGGTGGTATACTTTTGTACCTTTTTGTTTTGCTTGTAAAGCGAAAGGAACTAATTTTCTAACTGGCGAAGCAGGCATGTGCTTAGCGCGTTGTGATATTTTTGGCATAATTTCAAAAATTTGTATGGCAAAAATAAGATTTAATTTTCTAAATTTAAACTTCATTTTTTCCTTAAACTAAAATTTAGAACCAGTATGCAAATAGAAGCGACAACTGTTGAAGATTATATTTCTAAAATTCCTGAAGAACGTCAAGAGATTATTAGACAAATGATTGATGTCATCAATACAAATCTCCCAAAAGGTTTTGAAAATATCACAAGCTACGGAATGCTGGGTTGGGCTGTCCCTTTAAAAGATTATCCAGCGGGTTATCATTGCGCGCCTGGGACGCCTTTACCATTCATTAATTTAGCTTCGCAAAAGAATTTTATCGCTTTGTATCACATGGGGATTTATGCAAAACCTGATTTGCTAGATTGGTTTGTGGAAGAATATCCAAAGCATTCTAAAAGAAAATTAGACATGGGAAAATCTTGCATTCGGTTCAAAAAGATGGATGATATTCCGTTAGATTTAATCGCGGAGCTTTGTCAAAAAATGACAGCTAAAGATTGGATTAACTGTTACGAATCAAACTATAAACGATAAAAAAAAACTCAGCTTAGCTGAGTTTTTTGTTTTGAATTTATTTGTAAATCAAGACTTCAATTTCGCCTTTGTCGGTTACTGCGCCACGATACATACCTTCTGTATTGAAAGGCATTGCAATGTTTCCGTCTTTATCCAAAGCGATAATTCCGCCGTTTCCGCCTAATCTTCCAATTTCATCGATGCTTGCTTGACTGGCATTTTTAACATTTTCTTTTAAAAACTTCATACGATCTGCTGCAGTTTTGGATGCCACTGTGCGGATGAAAAATTCGCCCCAGCCTGTTCCTGAAAGTCCAACTTGTTCATTAGCATAAGTTCCGGCGCCGATAATTGGAGAATCGCCGATACGATTATATTTTTTGTTGGTCATGCCTCCAGTTGAAGTCCCAGCGGTGATAACGCCATTTTTATCCAAAGCGACAGCGCCAACTGTCCCGAATTTTTGATCGATTAAAAAATAATCAGGTTGTTTTTGCTGCGTTGCCGAAGTTTTCTTTTCAGATTCTTTAGCTTTCATTTTTTGTAAACTGTTCCAAGTTTTTTCGGTCCAAAAGTAGTTAGGATCAACAATTTCTAAACCTTGTAATTTTGCAAAATCTTCTGCACCTTTGCCAGCCATCATTACATGTTCTGACTTTTCCATAACAGCTTTTGCCGCAAGAATAGGATTTTTAATCGTGGTTACACCAGCCACTGCGCCAGCTTTTAAATTGTTGCCTGTCATCACCGATGCATCCAACTCGTTTTTGCCCTCGTTGGTGAATACGGCGCCTTTTCCTGCATTAAATAAAGGCGAGTCTTCCATCACCATAATTGCGGTTGTTACTGCGTCTAATGAAGATTTTCCGTTTTTGAGTTCAGAATAGCCTTTTTGCAAAGCTTCAATAAGTTTATCACGATATTCCTTTTCTTTTTCGGGTGTTAGATTGGCTTTAGTTATCGTGCCAGCGCCACCGTGGATGACCATAACATATTTTTTTTGAGCCATTGTCATAGCACTAATCAGTAAAAAAGGAAGTAAGAGTTTTTTCATAAAAAAAGGATTTGCATCAAATTTAATAATATTTAAACGCTTAAAGCGTCAGTTTTCAAAAGTTTTAAAATGCTTTTGTAAATTTGCAATCGTAAAAATGAAGCAATATGAAACTGAAATTATTCTTTGTTGGGCTATGTTTAATACTGGTAAGTTGTGCTTCTCATGTAAAATATAAAGGTGTGGAAAACGGAGATTTGCTTTTTGTAACGGCGCAACAGGAGGGACTTTCTGGGGCAATTAATAATGTGACGCAAAAAGAAGAACGCGCCAATTTTGATCACATCGGCTTGGTAGAAAAAGCTGGCAAAGATTATTTTGTGCTGCATGCTGCGCCACGAGGCGGTTCTCAACGACAAGCGATGTCCGATTTTGTGAAAGAACAAAAGCAAAAAGGCCAACATATTGTGGTCTATCGTTTAAAAAATCCATTTCAGAAAAGTATTCCTTATGCGATAAAACAAGCGAATTCTTTGGTCGGAAAACCTTATAATTTTGATTATATTTTAAGTGAAAACGCTTATTATTGCTCAGATTTTATCGAACGCTCTTTTAGAAAAGACGATATTTTTAAACTTGAACCTATGACATTTGTCGATCCAAAAACTGGTGTAACTAATGTTTTCTGGAAAGATTTTTATCAAAAGAAAAATCTCGAAGTTCCGGAAGGGAAGTTAGGTTGTAATCCCAATGGATTGGCGGCTTCTGAAAAGTTAGAACGCATCAAAGTTTTAGATTAAATTTTTACCTTTTCGCTGACATTTTTACCTGTTTCAAAATCTTTTCCAGTTAGGAGAATATAGTCTGCACTTGGCTTTAATCCTGAGTTTTTTAATTGGATGAACATTTTTTCAAGATAGATTTTGTTGCCATTAACCGTTAAAAATACTGCAGGTTTTTGTTGGTTGTTAAAAGCTAAATAAAGTTTGAGTGTCTTTTGTCCTTTTAATGAAAATTCAAAAAAATTATCATCGATTTTCTTAAAATTAATACCATACGCCATCGAGTTTTGTATCATGGTTAATGGTTTTACTTCTGCGTTTTCGTTGTATAGAATTCTATAAATATTAATAGGGTTTTTCTCCGAAATATTCTTGCCATCCATCACCGCATCGTACATAAAAGTGTTGTGATTATCACTATGTTGGATGTAGAAAAGATGATTTCCTTTTTTGTCAGGCGTCGGATAATTGGTCTGCGATTTACATATTTGAATGCTGATAAAACATACAAATAACAATAATAATTTCATTTTGATTAAAAGCTTTAAGCCAAAAATAGTAATTAAAAATTAATTTATGAAAAGTTATGCTATTAATAGAAAATGTTTAACTTTATCTAAAACCTAAGTTATGACTATATTATTGATAATTATTATTATCGCAGTTCTAGTGGCTTTCTATGCCATTTCTATTTATAACAAACTTGTTAGACTTCGTAATCTTGTCCAAGAAGGATGGAGTAGTATTGACGTTATGCTAAAAAAACGTCACGATCTTATTCCTAATTTGGTTGAGACGGTTAAAGGTTACGCAACCCACGAACGGTCGACTTTGGATAGCGTGATCCAAGCAAGAGCTAGCGCTGTTAACGCAAATAATCTACACGATAAAGAAGCAGCAGAGAAAAATCTGAGCCAAGCGATGATGAATTTGATGGCTGTTGCAGAGCAATATCCTGATCTTAAGGCTAATGCCAACTTCCAACAATTGCAAGGCGAACTTTCTAATATTGAAGGAGATATCGAAAAAGCTAGACGTTATTATAACGGAACAGTTCGTGAGAATAACACGGCGGTTGAGTCTTTCCCAAGCAATATCGTGGCGAATATGTATAAGTTTGAAAAAGCACAATTCTTCGAACTTCAAAATGCTGCAGAACGCGAAGTGCCAACTGTAAAGTTTTAGGAATGAAATATTTACTGCTAATATTTACATTTTGTTTCTCAGTTTTTGGATTTTCCCAAGATGTTAATGAGGAACAAACTAATACAAATAGTGACTATTATAGTCAATCTGAACGGATTCTTAACTATCATTCGGATATTAAAGTTGATGTAAGTGGTGACTTAGAAGTAACGGAAACAATAAAAGTCAATGCGTTAGAACAGAATATTCGTCACGGGATTTTTAGAACTTTTTTGACGGAGCGACAACTCAATGGCAAGAATCAAAAAGTTAAATACAAGATAACTTCTGTTACTCGAGACGGAAAGACCGAAAACTACCACACAGAGACGGGTTCAGGTTATTATAAAATATATATTGGTTCCAAAGAGACGGATTTGCCCGCAGGTCAATATGTGTTTGCAATTACCTATAGAGTTGCGAAACAAATTGGTTTCTTTTCTAAATTTGATGAATTATATTGGAATGTCAACGGTCTAGATTGGGATTTTCCAGTTGATAAAATTTCTGCAAAAGTGACGTTGCCAGCCAATGTTAAAATTTTGCAAAACGCTTGTTATACAGGGGCTTCAGGTAGTAAAGAAAGCAATTGTTCTTCTAAAGAAATTGATAGCCACACTATCGAATGGAACGCTGAAAATCTTAATGCTAAAGAGAATTTAACAATCGCGGTTGGTTTTAACAAGGGTGTTTTTGTACCGCCGCCGCCGCCAAGTTTTCTTGAGAAAAACGGTGTTTTGTTATTGCTGGGATTGTCGATGTTGGGTATGATTGGTTATGGTCTTAGTCTTTGGAAAAAATATGGTGTCGATCCACCAAAACCTACTGTTTATCCACAGTTTAATGTTCCAGAAGATATGTCGCCAGCGACTTTAGGTTATATTAAAAAAGAATCTTTCAATAATAAATTCTTGACCGCAACTTTGGTTAATCTTTCCATTAAAGGTTTTACTAAAATTGTTGAAACCGAATCCAAAGGCTTTTTAGGATTGTCTTCTTCTAAAAATTATACGATTCAGAAAGTTAAAGAACCTGATCAAAGTTTAGCCAAAGAAGAAATTGGCGTTATGAACGATCTTTTCAATAATAGAGATGAGGTGACTTTGGATGGTTCTTACGATTCTAAAATAGAAAGCGCTGTTGACAACTTCGAAAGCAACATCGAATACCAACACAAAAAGTTTTTAACAGAAGGAAATAATCAAAAATTTGTTTTGTATTTATTTCTTTTTGCGTCTGCGGTTTATTTTTCGGGATTAATACTTGCTGGTTTCAAAGATGATGACTTTATGTTTAGTATCATAGGTATTTTCCCATACTTTATCAGCATTGTTATTTATTTTGTAGCAACCCGATTTTTAGGAAAAGTTAAGATAAAAGGTTGCGTGAGTATTTTTGTATTATTTTTTGCACTTTCATTTATATTACCATTTTTGACAATGGGCTTTTCTTCGGCATTACCACAAGATTATAGGTATTGCTTCCAGTTTGCAATATTGTCATTGTTGTTGCTGTTGGCTTTCCAGTATTTTATTAAACGACCGTCCGAAGAAAAATTAAGACAACAATCCTTAATCGACGGTTTCAAAATGTACATGGGTGCGGCAGAAAATGAACAAATAAAATTTCATAATTCACCACAAATGACACCCGAAATTTTCGAAAAATACTTGCCTTACGCCATGGTGTTGGGTGTTGACGATATTTGGGGCAAAAAGTTTGAAACCGCATTATTAGCGATGGCTACAGGTTATACGGCATCTTGGTATGTTGGTAATTTTGTAGGCTTTAATAATTTCGGAAGCACGCTCAACTCAGGCTTGACAGATTCTATCAGCTCTGGTTCTACTGCGCCATCTAACAGTAGTTCTGGCGGAAGTGGTTCTAGCGGCGGTGGATTTTCCGGCGGTGGCGGCGGTGGCGGCGGCGGCGGCGGCTGGTAAGATACAATCGTCATGAAGTATTTATTTTTAATATTTGTATTAGCGATTAATTCAGTTGTTTTTTCGCAAGGAAGACCTGCAATTATATCGTTAGAAGATATAGATTCTGAAGATTATCAAGATAGTCTTCAGAATTATAATGCGTATAAAGAGCGGGTTATTGACTTCCATTCGGATATTGTTATTTCTAAAAAATCGGTTGTTAGGGTTACAGAAACTATTAAAGTCTATGCCGCTGGTTACGAGATCAAACGTGGACTTTTTCGCGCGCTACCAATGATTAGAAATATTAATGGAATTCGCGAAGATGTCGATTACAACATTATTTCTATTAAAAAAGATGGATCCAAAGAACCATATCATATCGAAAGGCTTAACGAAGTTTTTAATATCTATATCGGCTCAAAAGATTATTTATTAAGTTCTGGAAATTACACCTACGAAATAACTTACGAAACAACCGATCAAATTGGGTATTTTAAAACCTATGATGAGTTTTATTGGAATGTAAATGGAACAGATTGGAGTTTCCCGATTGAGCATATCAGCGCAAAAATTACTTTGCCAGCTGGTGCAGATATTTTACAAAATTCTTGTTATACAGGACTGCACGGAAGTCAGGAGAAAAATTGTACACCAAAAACGCTTGGCCCAACCGAAATGTTTTTTGAAGCTTCTAATCTTAAACTTAAAGAAAATCTTACGATTGCAGTTGGTTTCAAACCAAATATTCTAGAAGCGCCATCAGCTTTTTCTAAGCTTTTTAGAAAAAATAAGGATAGAATTCCTTTGATTTTGGTGGCTTGTTTTTTAGTTTTTTACTTTGTTAAAACTTGGTTTAGACATGGACGCGTTACCAACAAGCCTATTGTTATTCCTCAGTTTGATGCGCCTTACAATTTGTCTCCCGCTGCAATTGGTTATATCGAAAAAGGCGAGTATGACGCTTCTCATCTTGCTGCCAATCTTGTTGATATGGCTATTAAAAAAGTGATTTCTTTAAAGGAAGATACATCGCATCAGCAGACTTTTAACACGTTTCGAGTTTATGATATTAAAAAATTGACGGATAATACAGAGGCTTTATTAGATGATGAAAAGTTAATTTTTAATGATATTTTCGGAGAGAAAACTTCCAAGCTTAAAATTGACGGAACCTACGATAGACGCTTGAAAAATGCCAGCGCAGATCTTCATAAATTATTACGCAAAAATCTCGAAAAATTTACGGTAGATATTCCGAATATGCGTTTTGTTTATAATGCCTTGATGATGATTGTCGGGACTTTTCTTTTGGGTTTATTGTATGCATCTTTGGCGGATAATAACAATTTCGAAATGTTTGGTATCGGCGCCATGTTTGTCTTTTTCGATGGGCTTATTATCTTATTGGTTTTATCGCTTTGGAAGGAGTTTTACAAGACTTTTATTGTCTTTGTATTACTCATTTTTCTAATTCTTTTTTGTGTGCCATTATTTCTTTTTGCGTTTGGCGGCTCAGAAGATATGACCAGATTGGGTTCGGATTGTTTTAAATTTTTAATTTTTGGAGGGATTAGTTTACTTATTTTTAAATATTTTATTAAACGACCTTCTGACGAAAAAGTGCAAATGAAATCCGAGATAGAAGGTTTCAAAATGTATCTTGGGACAGCGGAAGAAGCGCAACTGAAGTTCCATAATCCGCCAGAAATGACAACGGATTTATATGAAAAATTCTTGCCTTACGCCATTGTTTTGAATGTTCAAGATATTTGGGGACAGCGTTTCCGAAGTTCATTAAAATCGTCTTTGGTTGACACAACTGAGTTTTCTGAATTTGCTTTTGATTCTACTTTTGCTTCGGCATTTTCGATGTCGGTCTTAGAGTCTAGTAATCCTCCTGCACCAGCTAGTTTTACGTCTTCCTCATCAGATTCATCCTCTTATTCGTCCTCATCTTCTAGATCATCTTCGTCGAGTTCTTATTCCGGCGGTTCTAGCTCTAGCGGTTCTAGCGGCGGTGGATCATCTGGCGGCGGCGGCGGTGGCGGCGGTGGCGGCGGTTGGTAAGCCTTATCATTGCTATCTAGTTGATAAACAAGATTATTTTATTTTCATTATTTTTTGAAAGAATACTGTCTAGACGTTGCTCTGTAATTGGATAAGATTGGGAATTGTAAATAATCTCGTGGTCTTTCTTTTTAAATTTTAAAAATTTTGGAAAGCCTGCTTTTTCTTTGGTTTTAATTAAATCAGAGACATCTACTTTTTGAGTTGCAAAACCTTCACTTCCCGAAAACTGAATTTCCGTCAAAAGATTTAACTGATATTTATAAATTTCTTTAATTAAAAAATCTTTATTTTCAAATTTTATAAAGTTTGTTTTTGGATAAATCGACAGATAGTTTGGGTTGTATTCTGCAATGAGAATCTGTTTCGGTTTCGAAAATGAAAAGAAGCCTATCAGCAAAATAACTAATAGACTTAGTGTTATTAAAACAAATTTGAAACGTTTCAAAAGATGTTTAATTCAAAGTTTATTTCCAAAAAATCGTACACCAATCAACAAAAGCGGTCATAAATTTTTTAAGATATTCAGTTGTACGTTCATCCAGTTTTCCGTTTTCATCAAAAGCTTTTCCGATTTGGCTTAAATAAATTTCTGGCTGTTGCATCGTGTAGATATTGACCGATGTCAAACTCTGACGTAGATGGTGATTAGCCCCGAATCCGCCCAACATGCCGGGAGAACTACTGATAACTGCGCCAGGTTTTTTGCCCCAAACGCCTTTTCCACCTGGTCGCGAAGCCACATCGATGGCATTTTTAAGAACTGCTGGTACGCCGCGATTGTATTCTGGCGTTACAAAAATACAAGCATCTAATTTTTTTACGCTTTCACGAAATTCTTTATAATTCTCTGGTGCTTCATCATGGTCATCAAAATCCTGATTGTACAAAGCTAATTGCCCAATTGGGATAATTTCTAAAGTCAAATTTTCTGGTGATAAAGCAATTAGTTGCTCTGCAATTTTTTTTGAAAAAGCTTCTTTTCTAAGACTTCCTACGAAAATGCCAATATGTTTTTTGTCCATCATTTTATTTTTTTATTGATTTAAAATTAATGAATTTTACTGGAACATATTTGTTTTAAAACAAAAAAGACATCCTTTTCAGAATGTCTTTTGTTTATTTTGTAGAATTAAATTCTTCGAATATCTGCGCCTAAAGCTTTTAGACGACCATCGATGTTTTCGTAACCACGGTCAATTTGCTCGATGTTGTGGATGGTTGATTTTCCTTCTGCCGAAAGCGCTGCAATTAGCAAGGCATTTCCTGCACGAATATCTGGCGAAACCATCGTTGTTCCACGTAAAGGTGTTTCATGGTTTAGTCCAACAACTGTGGCTCTGTGCGGATCACAAAGGATAATTTGCGCTCCCATATCAATCAATTTATCAACGAAAAATAATCTTGATTCAAACATTTTTTGATGTACCAAAACAGTACCTTTCGCTTGTGTCGCAACTACCAAAATAATAGACAATAAATCTGGCGTAAAGCCTGGCCAAGGCGCATCCGAAATATTTAAAATAGAACCGTCAATAAACTTTTGAATTTTATAATGTTCTTGCGCTGGGATAAAAATGTCGTCACCGCTTTTCTCTAACTGGATCCCAAGTTTTCTGAATGTATCAGGAATAATTCCTAGCTGGTTCCAGTTAACATTTTTAATGGTAATTTCTGACTTAGTCATGGCAGCAAGACCAATCCAAGAGCCGATTTCCACCATATCAGGAAGCATCGTATGTTCTGTCCCGCGAAGTGACGTCACACCTTCAATCGTTAAAAGATTAGATCCAACACCTGAAATATTAGCGCCCATGCGATTCAACATTTTACAAAGTTGTTGCAGATAAGGCTCGCATGCAGCGTTGTAGATTCTTGTTTTTCCTTTTGCTAAAACCGCGGCCATAATAATATTGGCAGTTCCTGTAACAGAAGCTTCTTCTAAAAGGATGAATTTTCCTTGTAGTTCTTTCGCTTTTAAAGAATAATATTGTTCTTCCTCATCATAAGAAAACTCAGCACCCAATTCAACAAAACCTTGGAAGTGCGTATCCAGACGACGTCTTCCGATTTTGTCACCACCAGGCGTAGGCATATAAGCTTCGCCATAACGTGCTAGCATTGGACCTAACAGCATAACAGAACCACGAAGTTTTGCACCATCTTTTTTAAACTCAGGAGATTTTATGTAATCAAAATTAACTTCGTCCGCTTTGAAGGTGTAATCGCCATGACCATTTTTTGTGATTTTCACATTGAAGTCACCCAAAATTTCAATCAAACGGTTAACATCATGGATGTCGGGGATATTGTTGATTCTGATCTCTTCATCCGTTAACAATACAGCACACAAAATCTGAAGCGCTTCATTCTTGGCACCTTGCGGTGTTATGTCGCCATGTAGTTGTTTTCCTCCTCGTATTTCAAAAGCTCCGTTCATTATTTTCTGTTATTTTTCTGATTGTTTTGATTATTCTGGTTGTTGTGGTGATGTCTTTTTTTCGCGTTGTTATTGGTGTTTTGGTTTCTGTTATTCTTGTTGTTATTATTACGATTGTTGTTGTAATAGATTTTACTCTTATCCAAAGAATCTATACCTGTCAAATCGAGTCTATTTTGTGATAAATCCTTTAGATGACGGATAATAACATCATCTTGTACATGTTCTTTATTATAAACATTGTAAGATTTTTTCATGTTATTTGCGATTACTTGTATCAACGCATCTTTTTCGTCTCCATCTTCAAGAACAATAGCGCGTTCGATAAGTTGCAAAATACTTTTACCATAGAATTTGTATTCGTTATCATAAGACGGATACGGCATTTTTCTAGGTTTGGTCGTTAATTCTTCTGGTGTCAAAATCGGATATGGAGAATCTACATCGAGATCATGATTGGCTAAAATAAATAGATGATCCCAAAGTTTGTGTTTGTAATTTTCTTCGTCACGCAGATGCGGGTTACGTTGTCCCATAAATTCTATAATGGATCTTGCGGCATCATTTCGCTCTTCTTTGGTTGGTAGTGTTCTACAGATTTCTACCATCTCTTGGATCATTCTGCCATATTCTGGCATCTGAAGCGCATTTCTTTGGGTGTTATATTCCATAACTGCAAATATAGGAAATAATAGAAATTTTTGATAGCTCAAAATTCTATCAAGATGTTAAATTATCGGTCGTTTTTTTAACTAAAATTCGTCGGGGATAAATTTTTTTCGGTCTTTTTCTGACGGAATTCTGCAATGTTGAGACATCAGATTTTTGCGTCGTTTTGCAACTTGGTCGTATAAAAAATCTCTAATAAAATAAGGAAGCAATTTTCCAAGAATTGCTGTATGATAGATTCCGCCTAATGTTCTTGCGATTTTTATAGCGGCATCAGATTTTTTAAAATAAAATGCATTCGGTTTCCAAAGATAAATACTGTCAAAATCTTGCTGTTCGAGTTGTCTTTCTTTTAAAAATGCTTGTCCAAAATTAGATTGTAAAGCCGCAAACAGAAATTGGTCTTTTTTATCCCTATCCAAAATCCATTGCACCCAAAAGTTGCAAAATCCACAATCACCATCATAAAAAACAATGTATTTATCGCGATAATTGTCTGGTAATTTTTCCATTAAAAAATATTAGCTTCTTCGGTATCTTGTTTAACTTGTCGGAAATACTCGATAAGCAATTTCTTAGTTTCTGGCGTTAATTTCGCTTCTGGATGACCGAGAAGATAAGACTCCAAAGGCATTTCGTCTTTCTCCAACATTTCTATCGATTCTTCCAATTTGTGAGCTTGGCGTTTTGGTTCGTAAGTCGCCCAAGTCGAGAAGTTTAATTTAATTCTACCTTCGTCAATATGATTTTTCACAAACCAAGATGCTGGCGCAATGTCCGCATACCACGGATATTTTGTCTCGTTAGAATGACAATCATAACAAGATGTTTTCAGGATTTTAGCAACTGTTATTGATGGTTTTTTCGTGTTTACAAAATCCATTTGCGGATTGATCTCAGGATTAATTTTATCAATTGGAAAAAACTGAATCATGATAAAAGCGACCAAAAGTACCGTAATTACTTTTTTCATTTCCGAAAGCTTTTTTAAAAAAGTGAATTTAAGAAAATTTCAACTAATAGTTTTATTTCTTTTTTATTAATCATTTTCGAAATTTACTTTGAATTAAATTTAAAATAAATGCTTAAGCTATTAATATTCTAGCACTTAGTTGATAATTAATATTTAACACAAAATATTTTATTTGAAAAAGTTTATCTTTGCAAAAAAATTGGGCTCCGAAAGTCGGAGAGACTCATTAATAATCAGGTCCTAATGCAAATACTAAAAGCTAAGGATTATTAAACATTTTTTTATGTCAAATATTGTTGCCATCGTTGGCCGTCCTAATGTTGGGAAATCTACGTTGTTTAATCGTTTACTAGAAAGAAGAGAAGCTATTGTTGACTCGACTGCAGGTGTTACCAGAGACCGTCATTACGGAAAATCTGATTGGAACGGTGTAGAATTTACGGTGATCGATACTGGAGGTTATGACGTTAATAATGACGATATCTTCCAAGAAGAGATTTCGAAACAAGTACAATTAGCGATTGACGAAGCAACTTCTGTCGTATTTATGCTAAATGTTGAGGAAGGTCTTACAGAGACTGATCAAGAGATTTACGAAATGCTTCGTAGAGCGAACAAGCCAGTATACATCGTTATTAACAAGGTTGATTCTTCAAAAGAAGAATTGGCTGCAACAGAATTTTATCAATTAGGAATCGATAAATATTATACTTTATCTTCTGCAACTGGTTCTGGTACTGGAGAATTGCTAGATGATGTTGTTAAGGATTTTCCTACGACAGAGTACAATGATCCTTTCGAAGGACTTCCAAAAATTACGATTGTTGGTCGTCCGAATGTTGGTAAATCGACATTGACAAACGCTTTGCTTGACAACGAAAGAAATATTGTAACCAATATTGCTGGTACCACGAGAGATTCTGTACAGAGTCTATATAAAAAATTCGGTCACGAGTTTGTGTTGGTTGACACGGCTGGTATGCGTAAGAAGAATAAAGTTTCTGAAGATTTAGAGTTTTATTCGGTGATGCGTTCGGTTCGTGCTATCGAAAATTCGGATGTTGTCATCATCATGGTGGATGCAACTTTAGGTTGGGAAGCGCAAGATATGAGCATCTTCGGGATTGCCCAAAGAAACCGTAAAGGTATTGTGATTGTTATCAATAAATGGGATTTGGTTGAGGATAAAAAAACGAATACAATGCGTGATTTCGAGGCTGCAATTCGTCACAAGATTGGTCAGTTTAGTGATGTTCCAATTTTGTTTACATCAGCTTTAACCAAGCAACGTATCCTGAAAGCTGTCGATACAGCAATGGAGGTTTATGAAAATCGTAAACAAAAAATCAAAACGTCTAAGCTTAACGAAGTGATGTTGCCGATTTTTGAAAATACGCCACCACCAGCTATCAAAGGAAAATATGTGAAAATCAAATATTGTGTGCAATTGCCGACGCCGTCGCCACAGTTTGTGTTTTTCTGTAATCTTCCGCAATATGTTAAGGAGCCTTACAAAAGGTTTACGGAAAACCAATTGCGTAAAGAATTTGGATTTTCGGGTGTTCCGATTGAAGTTTATTTCAGACAAAAATAAAATATCAGCCTTTCGATTTTTCGGAAGGCTTTTTATTTCTTAACTTTAAAGCTAATTTATATTTTTAAAAAGAATTCCTCTTTTATGATAACAGAATTGTCCCAAGAATTTTCTTTAGTTAACTCATGGATTAATGACTTGCGAAATGTCGATGTACAACAAGATCGCATGAAGTTCCGTCGAAATCTTGAACGCATTGGTGAGATTGCAGCTTTCGAAATTAGTAAAGGTATGGCGCAAGTCGACGTCGAAATTACCACGCCTTTGGATAAAGTTGCAGCTAAAGAAATTGCAGTACAACCAGTTATTACAACGATTCTAAGAGCTGGCGTTCCGTTATTTCAAGGGGTTCTTAACTATTTTGATAAAGCAGATTGCGGATTTGTAGCCGCTTACCGAAAGCATGATGCTAACGATTATTTTTCCATTAAACAAGATTATTTAACTTGTCCTAATCTAGATGGTCGTCCGTTGATTGTGGCGGATCCGATGTTGGCGACGGGTGCTTCGTTGATTGAAGCAATTAAAGATTTGTTGACTAACGGAACGCCGACAGAAATGCACATTGTTGCAGCAATTGCAAGTCAACAAGGTGTTGATGCTATTCAATCGGCTTTTCCAAATGCTAAAATTTGGGTTGGTGTCATCGATGCTTCTTTAACTTCGAAAGGTTATATCACGCCAGGATTGGGCGACGCTGGCGATTTATCTTACGGCGAAAAACTACAACGCTAATTTTAGAATCGTAAATCGTAAATTTTTTTAATCCATTGCAACTACCAAAATACTAACTTTTGTATTCGGGTGTTTGAGGATTTCCCATGCAATGCTTGCGAGCGTATTCCCAGTTGTATAAACATCGTCTATTAAAAGAATGTGTTTATTTTCAGGATTTTCGATTACTGAAAAAAGACTTTCGGTTTCGGTTCTATGTTGTTTGTCTTTTTGAGCTTGCGCTTTGTTGTGAAAGTTTCTTTTGAGAAGTTGATGATTTATCGGAATCTTATAAAGTTTTGATAATTCGTTTCCAAATAAAGTCAATTGATTGTAACCGCGCCTTTTTAACTTTTTTGGATGAAGCGGAACGCTGACAATTTCGTCAATTTCTGTGATTTTAATTTTGTCAAAAATCCAGTGTGCAAAATGTTTTCCAATGAATTCTTGATCGCCATATTTTAGTCGATGAAGAAGATTTTGTGCTAAATTTTCTTCTTTAAAAATGAATAAAGCATAAGCTTGTTCGATAGGAAAAAGGAGTTTCGCTTTTTGAGCTAAAGGATTTTCGGAATCAAATTTAAAATGGCTAAAACTCAGTTTTTCTTCACAAATATCACAAAGAATTGTATTTGCTGAGATAATTTCTTCGCAAGCCAAACATCGATTCGGAAAAAATAAATCCAAAAACATGGCAAAATTCTTTACTTAAATATAAGAATTTTTAGTAGAGATTTTTTTTTAATTTAAACTTTTGTGGTTTAATAATGAAGCAAACTGAGGATTTTCTAAAAAAATTATTTTCCTAAAATTTGATTTCTAATTTTATCAATCGACTTTTTCATATCGTTGTTGAAAAGTTCTTTGTCAAGACGTGTTGCAGGCGCTTGTCTCACATCGCAATTGCTAATGCTGCAATGTTCGCAGGTGACACCGACTTCAACAGTCTGTAGATTGGCGCTTTTTGCGAAATTAATTTTCTTGAGGGAGTTGGTGTTTAATAAAATTCCGAGGCAATAACTGCGGTTGCTACCATCAGAAAATGGATTTTTTTGCGACGTCGAAATCACCAAATAACTCAATCCAAAATCTTTATAATGTGAGATTTGTGCGTTAGTTAATTGCGCATCGCTGCTTTCGAGTTGCTCCATATTTTTAAGCGCGACCCAGCGACGACAATAATGCTCGTTCATCGCGTTAGAGCGCGGCGCTTGTTGTTGGTTGAGATGCAACTCTTTAAGAATCTGAACTTTTGGACTGTTTTTCTTTTGTACAAAACATAAATAAAACAAATCTTTAATCCCAAATTCGGATGCCAAAATATTGGTCAAACGATAATATAAAGTCTCTGGCGAGTTGGTAAAATGTTGAATTAAATCTTCAAAATGTGTGGGATTCCATTCTTTATGATCAAAGAAATCTGCTGTTTTTCTAACCAATTCTTTTTTAGGAATAAGTAGTCCACCAGCAAAATAAGAGGCGTAATAATTGTTCAATATTTCTTCGAAACTATTGATGTCCACCCAAGAATAAGTGTTGGGACGCGCTTTTAAATCCAAAACCTGAAACCCAATTTCCTTCGCTAGAATAAAAGTTTTTTGATTTTCGTCTAATCTTTGGTTGAGTAAAAGATTTTTCTTTTCAGGAATGTAAAGCGAACGAAGATGTTGCAAAGTCCCGAATTTGTCAAAATCTTCAGAATGGATTTGATAACCAAAATTTTCTATTAAAATCTTTTCTAGCTCAGCAGATTTTAGTTCGCGAGGATTGAGGTTGTATTGCTGATAAAAAGCTTCTGCTTTTTCTTCAATTTCAGGAAAATGATTGTTGTATAATTCCTGAAATGATCGAAGTACCGCAAAGAAAAACCGTTCTTTTCCGAGGTTGTAATTTTGCGAAATTTCTATGAGCGTTGTAATGAAAGCGGTCACTTTTTTGGGTGCCTCACTTATCATCCCGATAAGGTTGTTGCGATTGATTCCGAAAAGATCTAACGGGATTTCTTTGAAAACATCCGATTGCAAAATCTCATTAATTGGTGCTAAACTTCGATCAAGTTTTGTCGACACCAAGTCATCAAAACTGCATCCTAAGGTTTCGGCAACTTGGATTATTTTGTCGTGTTTAGGATATTTTTTTCCGTTTTCGATTTCGTTAAGATAAGATTTCGACAAGCCAGTTTGGTTTGCTAGATCTTGCAACGACCAATTTTTCTTTTGACGTTGTTGTCTTAATTTGAGTCCAAAAATTACACGGATGTAGTCGCTATCGGCATTCATATAACAAATATAAAATAATTGCGATTGTCGGCATAATAATTTTTTCATAAAATTAGCGAACGTTCGCTAATTGTGAAAGTTTTTTTATTAGATTTGTCAAATCAATCACAAATAAAAAGTACGAATGACAAGTTTAGAAAGTTTAACAATAGAAGCGCAAGATTCTTACAGCCAATTATTTACTGAAGAATTGAAAGCCTTTCTTTTAGCATTGCATCACAAGTTTAATCCTGAGCGTTTACGTCTTTTAAAACAGAGAGAAGCGATTCAAAAAGAATTTGATAGTGGGAAATTACCAAGTTTTTTGGATGCGACTAAGGACGTGCGCGAATCGGCTTGGGTGTGCGCGCCACTTCCTCGCGATTTGCATGACAGACGTGTGGAGATTACCGGACCAGTTGATAGAAAAATGGTCATTAATGCACTTAATTCTGGTGCGAAAATCTTTATGGCGGATTTTGAAGATAGTAATTCGCCGACTTGGGAGAATTGTATGCAAGGTCAAATTAATCTTTCGGATGCGATTAACAGAACAATCGATTTCGAAACCAACGGCAAACACTATCAATTAAAAGAAAAAACAGCAGTTTTATTAGTTAGACCTCGAGGATTGCATTTGGACGAAAAACATATTTTGGTTGATGGCGAGCCGATGTCAGCTTCGTTGGTAGATTTTGGGATTTATTTTTTCAGAAATGCTAAGAAGCTTTTAACAAAGGGAAGTGGACCATTTTTCTATCTTCCAAAATTGGAGCATTACGAAGAAGCACGTTGGTGGAATGATGTATTTTTATTTGCTCAAGATTATCTTAAAATCCTTTCTGGAAGCATCAAAGCGACGGTTCTTATCGAAACAATTACGGCGTCCTTCCAGCTTGATGAGATTTTATTTGAATTAAAAGAACATAGCGCTGGACTTAACTGTGGGCGTTGGGATTATATTTTTTCGTACATCAAAAAATTTAGAAATCTTCTGCATTTTTTAGTGCCCGATCGCGATCAAGTGACCATGACTTCGCCTTTTATGGACGCTTATACCAAAAGAGTTGTTGAAATTTGTCATAAGCGTCGTGTGCCTGCAATTGGCGGAATGGCAGCACAAATTCCTGTGAAAGATAACCCACAAGCCAACGAAGAAGCTTTTGAGAAAGTGCGTACAGACAAAGAGCGTGAAGTGCGAAATGGTCACGACGGAACTTGGGTAGCGCATCCTGCTTTGGTGCCAGTTGCGATGGAGGTTTTTGACCAATATATGCCGACTTCTAATCAGATTCATAAGTTGTTTGACTACGGAATTTCTGAAAGTCAATTGTTGGAAGTTCCTGTTGGGACGATTACTGAAAAAGGACTTCGCAAAAATATTAATGTCGGGATTCTGTACATCGAATCTTGGTTGATGGGTGTTGGCGCAGCAGCGATTTACAATTTGATGGAAGATGCGGCAACGGCGGAGATTTCGCGATCACAAGTTTGGCAGTGGTTAAAGCATTTGGTGAAGTTGGAGAGTGGAGAAGTTGTAACTAAAGATTTGATTTTAAAACTTCAAAAAGAAGAATTAAATAATATCAAAACTTATGTTGGCGAAACTCGATTTGAAAGTGGAAAATTTGATTTAGCTGTGGAACTATTTAATGACATGGTTTTCTCCGAAAACTTCGACGAGTTTTTAACCTTAAAAGCTTATCCATATTTAGCTTAAATTTTTAAATAAACTTTTTCTTAATAAGGAATAGCAAATAATTTTTAAAGATAATTTATAAATATCACTCAGTCTAAAATGAGTGACAGGGGAGATTTTATTCAAGATTTAAAACAAAATACTAAACATTTTAATCACATTAAATCACAAAATATTATGAAAACAAAACAAGAACAAATCCAAATTTTAGAGCAAGAATGGTTAAATAATCCACGTTGGAAAGGTATCACAAGACCTTATTCTGCGGAGGAAGTTTTAAAACTGAGAGGGAAGTACAAACTCGATTATACGATTGCAACGCAAATGTCGGAGTTACTTTGGGATAAATTGAATACTCAGGATTTCGTTGCTGGATTGGGCGCTTTAACAGGAAACCAAGCTGTACAGGAAGTTGATGCGGGTCTAGAAGCGATTTATCTTTCTGGATGGCAAGTGGCGGCGGACGCGAATCTTTCTGGCGAAATGTATCCTGATCAATCTTTGTATCCAGCGAATTCGGTTCCAGCGGTTGTAAAGAAAATAAACAATGCGTTGTTGCGCGCAGATCAAATTCAGTCGGTAAATGATGGCGGTGACAAAGATTATTTGGTGCCGATTGTTGCAGATGCCGAAGCTGGTTTTGGAGGAAATCTTAATGCTTTCGAATTGATGAAACAAATGATAGAAGCAGGCGCTGCGGGCGTTCATTTCGAAGATCAATTGTCATCAGCGAAAAAGTGCGGACATCTTGGCGGAAAAGTTTTGGTACCGACGCAAGAAGCGATTAATAAGTTGATTGCAGCACGTTTGGCAGCCGATGTTTTGGGTGTTCCGAGTTTGATTATTGCAAGAACAGACGCTGATGCAGCGGATCTTTTAACTTCGGATATTGATGATAGAGATAAAAAATTTGTTACAGGAGAAAGAACGTCAGAAGGTTTTTATGTTGTTAAAAATGGCGTAGAGCAAGGCATTGATCGTGGTTTGTCTTATGCGCCTTATGCTGATTTGATTTGGATGGAAACTTCGAATCCAGATTTGGAGCAAGCAAGACAATTTGCAGAAGGCATCCATGCAAAGTTTCCAAATAAAATGTTGGCGTACAATTGCTCACCATCGTTTAATTGGGCAGCACGATTAAGTGTTGAAGAAATGGAATGCTTCCGTGAAGAGTTGGCGAAAATGGGCTATAAATTCCAGTTTATAACATTAGCTGGATTCCATGCGTTGAACACGGCGATGTTTGAGTTGGCGTTGGCTTATAAAGAACGTGGCATGGCAGGTTATTCGGAGTTGCAAGAAAGAGAATTTGCTTTGCAGGCGAAAGGTTTTCGTGCGGTGAAACACCAAAGTTTTGTGGGAACTGGTTATTTTGACGAAGTACAAAATGTGGTTACCAACGGAATGGCTGCAACGGTTGCGATGAAAGATTCTACAGAAACAGCGCAGTTTTAGATAGGCGATTAGCTTATGGCTGCTAGCTTCTAGCGATTAGGTAGTCTTAATTATAATTGTAGAACCCTTTCAGAGTTCAAAACTCTGAAAGGGTTTTTGTGAATACTGAAATAATAAAAAAGCTAGCAGTTGTCAAATTCTGCTAGCTTTTTATTTATGTTTAAAATTTAATTATTGTAAAGCAATTTGTAATACTCGTCTGCCATACGATCGCTATTGAATTGGAATCGTACGTCGTCCATAGCGTTAGCTACAATTTTGCGCCATTTATTTTTGTCGTTGTAATAAGTCGGAATGATTTCGTTTTCCAAAATATCATAAAGCTTATGCAAATCGTATTGGTCTTGCTCCAAAGTGGTCATGTTATCGTAATCAGCTTTTGGAACGACAAACGAGTTTTCGCCATGTCTTGCAAACTCCGGAATCCAACCATCGTCTGTAGAAAGGTTGACAGAACCATTCATTGCGGCAGTCATGCCAGAAGTTCCGGAAGCTTCACGAGGAACGCGGGGATTATTTAACCAAAGATCAGAACCTTGTTTTAGAGATTTACTTAATGATAATTCGTAGCCTGTAAGAACTGCCATGTTTTTGTAATTCTTACTTTCTTCCACCAAATTATTAAAAGTCGAAATCGCTGAATAGTCCATTGGATAAGGTTTTCCTGCCCAAATAATCTGAACTGGGAATTCTTTATTCTCTAATAAACGACGGAAACGCTCTTTGTCTTCTAGTAACAAATCGGCTCTTTTGTAACCTGCAAAACGTCTTGCCCAAACAATGGTAAAGATATTTGGATCAAACAATTTACCACATTGGTCAGCAACATTGCGGAACATTCTTTTCTTTAAATAGTGTTTTCTAAAATCGAAAGCTGCCGTATCGCCATCGTCTTTAGAAATGTATAATAATTTGTCCGCCCAATATTTGAATTCCTGCGCATTGGTAATTGATTTTATTTCGCAGATGTTAGGATATTTATTCCACATTGCACGAGAAACCACACCATGCAGTTGAGAAACGCCATTGGCAACTCTCGCCATCTTTAACGCACAAAGCGAATGGTTGAATCTTTCGTCGTCAGTACCTTCGATTTGTTTTACTTCTTTCATGCTAAGTCCACAGAAATAAGACATGTTATGACAAAGCCCAAGATCGTGTTTTTCGTTACCAGCTTCTTCTGGCGTATGCGTTGTGAAAACTAATTTTTCTTTAACTTTAAAAAGATCGCCACCATATTTTCTTAAAAGATAAAATGCTGCAGGAAGTCCGTGCGCTTCGTTAAGATGATAAACATCGCGCTCGAAATTCATTTCGTCTAAAAGCTTAGCGCCGCCTTTTCCTAATAAAATATACTGCGCTAATTTGGTAGACTCGTTGGCGTCGTACAATTTGTGGCAGATTGTTTTAGAAATATGATCGTTTTCTGGTACATCAGTACTCAAAAAGAACATTGGGCAAGTCTTAAAAGTTTCGGGATTAAGATACCAAACCTTTACCCAAACTGGCGCGTTATGGATTTCGATTTGGAATTGGATGCCAGTATCTTCAAGATAAGAGTACATTTTTTTAGTCCAAACTGGATTAAGCGTTTGGTCGTGATTACGCGCTTGGTCATAATATCCAAATTTCCAAAGGATGCCGATGCCGACTAAATCTTGTTTTAAATTGTAAGCGCTTCGCATGTGAGAACCTGCTAAAAAGCCAAGTCCACCACTGTATATTTTAAGCGATTGATCGATCGCAAACTCCATAGAGAAGTAAGCGGTTTTTTTAGAATATTGAGGATTGATGCTGTATGGCATCTTAAAGTTTCTAAAATCCATTAAGTTATCATTTGTTTAGAGTGGGCAAATTTAAGAATTTAGAATAAAAATAGTTTTAGAAAAAGCATTGTATTTCGTTTAAATAGGATTAAATGTTATGCGAGTCTTGGTATTAAATTTTATTAATAATCAATTACTTAGCAGAAATAATGCTTAGCTTTAAGATGTGATTAATTGTAAACTAGGTTGTTATGTTGTTCACCGAAGATCTTGGAAAATCTCTAGCTTTATGTATGTTGCGACATAAAGATGCTGCCGAAAAGTTGAGCTATTGGTGTCGCGAGATTGACCGCGAGCGACTATCTGAGCGCGAAGCTTATCAAAAGAAAACCGAAGTGCTTCTCCTAAGTACTTTGCTGCAACATTATCCCGATATCGAAATCGAAAATCTAACAGGTGAAAGTCCAGATTTTATTGTGAGAATTAACGGTAAGCGTATCGGCTTAGAGATTTCAGAAGTTATTAATCATTTTGAATTAAAGAAAAGGGAGGCGCTTATCAATCAATATTTCAGATGGGTAGAGGATTGGTTGTTGACCTCGGATCAAGCTTGTGGTATTTACCACCTTGGTTTAGACTCTCGACTTGTTGGTACTAAACATGAAGAAAAAGTAGTGAAAGATATTTGTAATGCTGTGATGCAACAAAAAACGACTAAATATGTGACATCGATTAGAAGAACGCCTTATGATAAGGGCGTTCTTTTGGTTTTAGACTACAACTTGTCTTTGTTTGATGAGTTGCACGCGAATAAAATCTTGAACATTATAGAAAAGAAAAATATTAAATATCCTCTTTACAGAAATAAGATTGATGAGTGTTGGTTAATCCTCGTGTCGAATATGCATAATATGTCTTCGCGCTATAGTTACATCCAAAGACCTGAAGTGTTGAAAGCTGTTAAAAGTCCTTTCCAACGGATATTGCATTTGGAGAATCTTTTTAGTGAGATGTTGATGATAAAGTAGGCGGCGTTTCAAAATAATCGAATAGAAGTAGTATTTACTTAATTTTATAAGCTAATTCATCATACCAAAATTTGGTGAATTTAACTTTTGGACATAAAAAAACCTCCTGATTACGAACAGGAGGTGACCCAAATGTTTTCACAACAGCGTAGTGCTTATTAGCAATCTACGCCATCGCTTTGTCGTATCCCCAAAACGACATCGGTTTTCATTTTTTAAAATAAAAATTATGAAAAGTACTGTCTATCAACTAAATTTGTTTTAGAAAAATGAATAATGGATAGACAAAAAGTAAGACGACATTTCTATTTTAGATTAATAATCACAAGTGCGCTTGTTGGTGGATTAGCGTCAATACTGGCTTTGTTATTAAAAACGATTACAATATTTTGTCAAGACTTTTTATACGAAACAGCGCTTGAAAAGAAGTTTCTGTTTGTCATTTTTCCAACGATTGGGATAACGGGTATTTATTTTTTAAGAAAGTACTTTTTTAAAAATAGAAAAAATAAAGGTATCACAGAAATCTACAAAACTGTCGATCAAAGAAAAGATCATTTGCCTTTGTTTAAGATTCCATCGCATTTTATTAATGGTTTTTTGACTGTAATTTTTGGTGGTTCCACGGGTATCGAAGTTTCTACTGTGGTGGCGAGTGCAACAATCGGGAACAATATTTATCAAAATCGATTTTCACCAAATCTTTATAAACTAGAATTGATTTGTGCAGGCGTTGTAGCGGGCGTTTCAATTCTTTTTGGAAGTCCAATAGTCGGTTGGCTATTTGCGGTCGAAGTGATTGCAAAAAAGCTTAACAAAAGTATTTTTGTGAGTTGCACGATGTCGGCGATGGTGGCGTGGGGATTTTTATTAGTAATGAAACCAGATATTTTTCTTGACTATCATATTACGGATTGGAAATGGTCGGCCTTTCCGTTTTTCATTGTTTTAAGTTTGTTAGGTGGTACATTGTCGGTGTATTTCACCTTGTTGGTGACACGATTAAAAAACTTTTTTTCGGGTATTAATAACAATTTTTTTCGTGTTAACCTTGGTGCAACTACAGTAGGCTTGATGATATTGGTGTTTCCGTTTTTGTATGGCGATAGTTACCACGCCTTAGCACCATTGTTGCAGCATCCTACACAATATTCGATGTTGTTTTTATTGTCATTGGTGGTTCTAAAACCTTTAGCATCCGCACTAACTTTGGGAGCAGGAGGAGATGGCGGCGTTTTCGCTCCAAGTATTGTGGTAGGAGGCTTTTTGGGCTTTTTGTTTGCTTATGTTTGCAATAATTATTTAGGAACTTCTTTAATCTACCTTAACTTTATGTTGGTTGGCGCTGCGGCAACTTTATCAGCCTCTATTTACGCGCCATTAACAGCGTTGTTTTTGGTATGTAATCTAGCACCGAATGCCTATGTTCTTTTTTTTCCACTTTTAATGGCGAGTTTTATTTCAAGGTATTTTGCTGGAAAGCTACTTCCGTATAATGTGTACACTTATCAGATGAAATAATTTTCTAAAAAAATCAATATACTAGCCTGGAAAGTTAGCATACTGTTTTTGTTTTAAATAAGATTAATATCTTTTAAAAACATTATTTTTGAACAAAAATATGGTAAAGCCGCACGTGAAAATTTGCTGTATCAGCAGTATTGAAGAAGCTAAAATGGCAATAGATTATGGTGCTTCGGCAATTGGTTTGGTTGGCAATATGCCTAGCGGTCCTGGCGTGATAGCAGATGATTTGATATATGAAATTGCTAAAACTGTTCCGTCACCGATTTCAACTTTTTTGTTAACCAGTGAGACTAAAGCTGAAGATATTATTAAACATTATCAACGAGTTAACACGACGACCATTCAGATTGTAGATGCACTCAAAGTGTCTGATTACGACATCATTAAAAAAGCACTTCCTCATGTTAAACTTGTGCAAGTTATTCATGTGATCGATGAGACTTCTGTACGGGAAGCTGTTGAAGTGTCACAGTATGTTGATGCTCTACTTTTGGATAGCGGAAATCCGAATTTAAAAGTGAAAGAATTAGGCGGAACTGGACGTACACACAATTGGGATTTGAGCAGACAAATCCGTGAATCTATTAATATTCCTCTGTATTTGGCGGGAGGCATTAATCAAAATAATGTTGTAGAAGCAATCGAAAAGGTACAAGCTTTTGGCCTTGATTTGTGTAGTAGTGTTCGTACGGATGGAAAGCTTGATGCTATTAAATTAAAAGCATTTTTCGAAGCAGTTAACTCGGTTGAGTATTAGTTTGTAGGAATTTGACTTTCAAAAGTTGTCCTAAATTCAATTATAAAAAATTAACAAATTAATAAAAGACGTAATTGCCCATTTTCCTCTGGAGCACGATGAACACAGGGCGGAACTTGCTGCTCGGGATGGTCAACGGCTAATCGCCAAAGGTATCCATTTTCTAGATTGATAGGTTTTGCATCTGCATTTGGCTGATAATGAAGATCAAAAAAATTATCTTCCAAAAAGCTTTCAATATCACCGTCTTGAGCGTCGTGCAGCGTTTTTAATTTTTCTCGAACTTCAGGAATTTGGATTTTTTGAGCAACCTCTTCATTAGCAATAATATCGCTAGAGGCACCAAAATAAGTACACAAAAATGTGTCTGTTGCAATAGGAGAGCGGTCTACATGAAACGAATAAACGTCGGTTGAGATGTAATCAAACTCATCATCACGTTCATAACATTTCAGAAGGTTGAGCGTCGGCGAAGCACCGAATTCTTTTAAAAGTTTGATGTCGTTTAAGATAATTTCTCGAGCAAGAAGACCTTGTTCCGATAAGTTTAAATTTAATAAATCAGCTTCCGAAATCACTGTGATATTTTCTTTTAATTCCAATAGATTGACAATTTCCTCAAAATTACCCTCCAGAGGTCTTTGCCAACAAAGTGCATTATTTTTCCCAGAAAATTTTGTGTTCACCAACTCTGGAAAAGACGATACAGTTTTTATTTGATTAAAATGATCAAACTCCGATTTCATGATTATTTAACGACTATTTTAGGCTGCAAAATTAAGCTTTTTAGAAATCATATTTTCTCTTTAAAGTTAATTGAAACACAATATCCTTCATGGACAGTTTTATAAATTAATTTTTATATTTAAGCCAAATTAGAAATTAAAAAATGAATCCACCGCAACAACTATTAAAAAATCTTTTTTGGAATTTTAATCAAGATAAATTTTCATCTCAACAGGATTTTGAGAACGAATTGGTCAATTATAACGAGTTGATTTCGAAAGGGAAAGAGAACGTAGATTTGTCGGAAATTATACTTAATTGCCCTAAAATTGTGGTTCAATATTCTTATTGGAATGAGGAGGAAGATGATGATATCGAGCGTGATTTTCTTGTGGAAGCGAATAATGCGTCTAATTTTACGACAGGCGAGTTGCTTTTCAAAATTCATAACGAAGTTTGTGAAAGTCTTGCTAATGATGATCATATTTTTTTTGAAGGTTTAGAATTATGGAAGGAGGATCATCCCGATTTTTCTGGCGTTCCGTTTTGTTTTTTATTACAAGGAAGTTAATAAAGTAGCAAGTTATACAGTAATGTACAATATAAAACAAGCAACTCTGCATGATTATCCACGAATTATGGAAATTTGGGAAAGTGCAGTTTTGGCAACGCATGATTTTTTGAAAAAGAAAGATTTTGAATTGTTTAAACAATTAATTCCATCAGAGTTTTTACCACAATTACAAGTTTTTGTTTTGGAGCAAAATAAACAAATCGATGCTTTTTTTAGTGTTTCTGATGATAATTTAGAAATGCTTTTTGTTCATGATGAAGCGCGTGGAAAAGGACTGGGCACGCAAGCTGTGACTTATGTTGTCGAGATATTGAAAATTTTGAAAGTAGATGTTAACGAGCAAAATCCTCGTGCCATAGGTTTTTACGAGAAAGTGGGATATAAGAAAGTTGGACGTAGTCAAGTTGATGGTATGGGAAAACCTTATCCACTCGTACATTTTGAATTTCAAAAAGTTTAATTTATTCTGCAACCAATTCAATATTGGGATGATCAGCGATAATTTCTAAAATAATTTCAAAGTAAGTTTTTCCCGTTCCTGCATTTAACTCTTTAATTGAATTTTCAATAAGATTATTATTGTAACTATTAGGGTATTTGAGTTTTTCGTGATAAAAATTTAATGTAAAGTCATGTCCGAAAAGTTCTTTCATTCTAAGGAAATCTTTCCAAATTAACCGAACGGGTTCATTGCCATTTATTTCTCCAAAACCGCCATATAGTAGGTCGTTAAATGCGTCGAGACTTTCTCCTAATTTCCAATCTTCGTTTGGCATTAGTTTGTTGTTTAATTCTGTATACAAGCTGGTTTTGTCCAAAATTTTTGATCCGTCAATTAGGATTTCCTTTTTCACTTTTTGATGTTTTATTAAGCTAATTTAATTTTAAAAATATTTAGAAACAAACAATGCAAACCCGAAGATTTGCATTGTGTATTGTTTAGTTAGTTCCTTTACGTTTTGGTTCTTTCACCTCTGGCCATTTTTGTCCGTCAGGAAGAACACGTTTTTTGCGGCTTACCAATTCGGGATCTTCCGAAGCCATGTACGCCATTACTGCTGCGGCGATAACATTGTTTCTAACTTCGTCAAACATAATTTTGTCATAAGTGTCTCTGTTGGTGTGCCAAGTGTAACCACCATAACCCCAGCTATTTGAACTTAAAGAAATACCAGGTATTCCTGCAGCTACAAAAGAAGCATGATCGGATCCACCACCGCCAGGCATTCCAGGGAAAGACGTTTCAATGTTTTTTGAAACCTTTTTCGGAAGTGCTGCCATCCATCTTGTCAGGTAATCGTAAGAATCTACAAAGCCTTGACCTTGGATGCTTACAACACGACCAGTTCCGTTATCTTGGTTGAAAGCTGCTTGTGTATTTTTGATGATTTCGGGATTATCATACACGAAACCACGAGAACCATTAAGGCCTTGCTCTTCACTTCCCCAAAGTCCAATAATGATGGTTCTTTTATTGTTTGGATAATATTTTTTGAGGATACGAGCGGCTTCCATCATTGTAATAGTTCCTGTTCCGTTATCTGTTGCACCTTGTGCGCCGTCCCAAGAATCTAGATGGGCTGAAAGAATCACATACTCATTTGGTTTTTCTTTTCCAGGAATTGTTGCAATGGTGTTAAATGATTTCGCGGTCCCAAGAGATTTAGATTGTGTATTGATTTTCACTTTTGGAGCTTTCCCATTTTTAGCCAATCTGTAAAGCATGCCATAATCTTCTAAAGCGATGTCGATCATCGGGATGTTTTTGGTTTTAGCTCCAAAAATTCTGTTAGCACCCATAATGCCAGTCCAGTTAGAAATAGCAATACCAGCTGCGCCAGCCTTTTCTAAAGCTTCGGGAAGCGTTGTGTTATCATAACCTGTATTTTTTACTAAAGTTTTGAAAGCTTCAGTATCTTCTTCTTTTTGTTTTTTATAAGCTTCGTAATTTTCGGGAAGTGCAAATTCTTTAACCTGATAATCTGGTCGACCTGTACGTTGGTATTGCGACATTAACACGATTTTACCTTTAATGCTTTTTAACCAATTGGTGAATTCGGCAGGATTATTAACATTCGGAAGAACGACTACTTCTGCTTCGATAGCTTTTTTAGTCGCAGGTGACCAAGCCAGTTGCATAGATTCTAGGCTTTTTACACGAGGAGACGTCATTTCGACTTGCGTGATGCCACGTTGCCAAGATGCCCATTCTCCGAATTGTTGTTTTTTAGCATCGATGCCCCAAGATTTGAATTTGTCGATCGTCCAATCATTAGCTTGTTCCATTTCTGGCGTACCGACCAATCGTGGTCCAATAACGTCAAGTAACTCAAAAGCAAGGTTTTCTAATTGCGAATTATTGTTGGTTTCGTTAACGATACTTTGGACAATTGGATCAAGTTTTTCGGTTGCATTACTTTGCTGTGCTACTACAACTTGTGAAGAAAGAAGCAGAGCCGCAAGTGTCATTTTCATGTTAAGTTTCATACACTTTTCTTTTATACATTTAAGCTTTCAAGTTAAGGATATAAAGTGAGCTTACAAAGTTTGTAACGAATGCTTTTTATTTTAAATGAATTTGTATTTTTAACGAATATTTTTCTTGAATATGAAAATTTTTCCTGTTTTAAAAACTGATCGATTAACTATGTCGCCCTACACTTTAGATGACGCGCCCGTTGTTTTTGTGCAGCGTTCGAGCCATGAAGTGATGCAATATATCAAAAGAGCGCCTTATACCGACATTTCGCAAGCTGTTGACTTTATTAATATGAACTTTGAACAATTCCAAAATGATCAATCGATAACTTGGGCTTTGCGTTATGAAGACGGTGGCGAATTGTTAGGTTCGATTTGTCTTTGGCAGTTTTCGGAAGATAGAAAAACGGCAGAAGTTGGCTATGATCTTAGACACGAATTACATGGCAAAGGTTTGATGTCCGAAGCGATGAAAGCGGTGATTGATTATGCTTTTAATGTTTTAAAATTAAATCAGATTGAAGCTTTCACAAGTTTTAAAAATAAGTCATCTATTGCTTTGCTAGAGCGATTTAATTTTGAATTAAACGAAACCAGAAAAGACGACGGTAACGAGGATAATTTAATATTTGAATTAAAAGCAAATTTTTAGTTTTTTATACTTCTTTCTCTTGTTTTAAGAGTTTTCGTTTAACCTAAAAATTTTTATGATGGATTTGTCATGTGTCAAAAATGATACTTGTACATAATCGCCTTTCTTAAAGTGAGAATAATCCTTTATGCTTGCTGATAATCTAATTTTATTATTGTTTGGTAAAGCAAAAGTTAGCATCGTTTCGTTTTCGGTACTGTCTTTGTCAATGATATAGCTAATTAGAATTTGCTTCCCGATTTTAAAATCTTTCAAAAATTTATTTTTCCAAAAAATAGAGTAGAGGTAGAATATACCTATCAATGCGAAGAAACTTAGCAACATTGCACTAAAGAATAAAATGTTATCACTAGTTTCATAATTAGAAATTCGCCAATCGCTCGCCCACAATCTCATGATTATTATTGTGCCAACCGCAAATGCAGAAACAAATGGTGCAACTTTTCTAAGGCTTTTTACCTGATGCATACATTCTTCTTTTTCCTGATAGGTTAGCGGAATGTTTTCTTTTAAATCTATTTTGGAAGCATCAATCAACATAATTTACGATATTGGAGGATTATACTTTTCGCCAATAAGTCTAGCAGTTACCATTGCTGCAACAGTATCGCCAGTGGAGTTAAGAACTGTCGCCAGCGGATCTACCAAAGTGCCGATAATCATGACCGCTGGGATGGCTTCTTGTGGTAACTGATAAGCAGAAATCATTAACATTTCGCCAATGTAACCGCCATTGGGGATTCCACCTGCAACAACACTCACGAAAACCGTGATGCCGAGTGCAATGATGATATTATTAAACGTGAAAAAGTCCCAGCCTAAAAGTAAAAACGCAACATATATTTTCACAATCGAAGATATCGACGAACCATTTTTATGAATCGTTGTCCCAATCGGGATTACTACGTTCGCAACGGAAGCTGGTATTCCGATTTTTCTTGCTGCGTCTAGATTAACAGGCATCGTTGCAAGACTACTACAAGTGCTTATTGCAGTGAAACTAGGGAGAATGTTGTTTTTCCAAAAAAGTTTAACGCCTTGCGGACCACGACCAATAAAAGCATAAAGACTAAAAAATACAAAGAAATAAACGATACCAGCACCGTAATAGACAGCCAAAGGTTTAGCATAAAAGCCAACCAATTGCGGACCTAAAGTTCCAACTTGATAAGCGATGTAAGCGCCAAGTCCAATTGGTGCGGCTTTCATAACCAAGAGTAGAAGGTTTTTCATGATTTCGTTGCCACCTTCAATAAAGCTTTTAAAAGTTTTAACCTTGCTTGGATCACTTTTTCGAATCGATATTCCTAATAAAAATGAAAATATTAAAAGCGCCAACATATTTTGGCGAGACAATAACATATAAAACTCGCCAACTGTGAAGAAGCGTACAATTCTGTCGCCCCAAGATTCGGTGTCTGTAATGTTTTCAACCACTTTTGCAGCCGTAGTTCCAGTTGGTCTTTCTGTCGGGAAAAGATAAACTGCAACCAAGCTAAAAACCGCAGCAATTAGCACGAATGTTAAAAAAGTAAACATCATTGCGAATAAGATTTTCCCAAGTTTACTTTCTTGTTCGATGGATGATACGGCAGTCACAATGGCAAAAAACACCAACGGAATAACTGTCACAAATAATAGGTTGAGAAAAATATCACCAACAGGCTTTAGGAAATGTATAGTCTGTGGAAAGAAAATACCAATACAACTACCGACGCTAATGCCGATTAACAAAAGAATAATGTTAGAATAGCTATTCCAAAAAGTGGATTGAAAAAATGGCATTGTCAAAATTTTTGTAAAAGTAAAGTTAAATATGTTTTTGAAAATTGAGCTATGCTAACTAAATTTATAATCGAAAAAGCTTTGTAAGGAACAATTATTGCACTTCAATAGCGATTAAAATCTAAGAAAATCATAGAACAATATGGCCTATATAGATTACTATAAAATACTTGGTGTAGACAAAAAAGCTAGCCAAGATGACATTAAAAAAGCTTATCGAAAACTCGCTCGAAAACTCCATCCAGACCTTAATCCTAACGACAAGGAAGCTGAAAAAAAGTTCAAAGAATTGAATGAAGCTAACGAAGTTTTATCCAATGCCGAAAATCGTGCTAAGTACGATAAATACGGAGAAAATTGGAAACATGGTGAAGAGTACGAAAAAGCGCAACAGCAACAAAGACAATATTCTCAAAATTACGGTGGCGGTGGTGGATTCTCTGGTGCTGATTTTGGCGAAGGTGAAGATTTTTCAGATTTCTTTCAATCGATGTTCGGCGGTTCTGGCGGCGGTTTTGGTCGCAGCAGTCGAGGAAGTTCTTCGGGAAAATTCAAAGGACAAGATGTTTCAGCAGAGCTTAGTTTGACTTTAAAACAAGCTTCGGAAACGCATCAACAGACTTTTGAAATTAATGGCAAAAAAGTAAGAATTACAATTCCTGCTGGTGTTTACGATGGCCAACAAATTAAGTTAAAAGGTCATGGAAATGCCGGAATGAATGGTGGTCCAAATGGTGATTTGTTTATCACGTTTAATATTGCTGAAGATTCTGTATTCAAAAGAAATGGCGATGATCTGGAAACGGAAATTACCATCGATTTGTACACGGCGCTTTTGGGCGGAGAAGTTATGATCCCGACGCTTAATAGTCAGGTTAAACTTAAGGTGAAATCTGTGACACAACCCAATACGAGAGTTCGTTTGAAAGGAAAAGGATTTCCTGTTTACAAAAAAGAAGGACAATTCGGCGATTTGTTTGTGACTTATAAAGTTGACTTCCCGAAAGAACTTAATGACAAACAAAAAGAATTGGTAGAACAATTAAAAAACAGCTAAGATGAACGAAAGAATATCCATAGAAGAAATCATTAGAATATATAAAGTTGATTACAGTTTTGTGAATGCGCTTATCGACTCTGAGTTGTTGCATCCGCAGACCGAAAATAGCATTCGATACATTATCCATGACGAGTTGTCGGATTTTGAAAAATTTATGAATTGGCATTACGACTTAGAAGTCAACTTGCAAGGCATAGAAATTATCAATGATATGCTGAGAAAAGTTCGACATTTACAAACCGAAAACAGAAACCTAATGCAACGTCTCCAAGTGAAACGATTCGATTGGGAAGAAAGTGACGAGATTCTTTAAATTTTTTAAACTAAAGTCTAAAAATGTTAGATTTAATCATAGTTGGTGGAGGTCCGATTGGTATTGCGTGTGCGATAGAAGCGGAAAAACACCAACTTTCTTATGTTATTTTAGAAAAAGGAACGATTGCAAATAGTCTTTACAATTATCCTTTGTACATGCGGTTTTTCTCCACGGCAGAACGTTTGGAGATTGACAAAATTCCGTTTATAACAACCGCTCCCAAACCTGGCCGCCAAGATGCTTTGGAATATTATCAAGGCATCACGCGCCAACGCCAACTCAATATTCGTTTGTATGAGGAAGTTTTGATGATTCAGAAAAATGGAAATGAATTTTCGGTGACCACTTCGAAAACGGGTTATATAGCCAAACAAGTGATTATAGCAACCGGATTTTATGATATTCCGAATTTGATGAATGTTGAAGGTGAAAATCTCCCGAAAGTCCATCATTATTACACCGAGCCTTATCCGTATGCGCAACAAAAAGTTGTCGTGGTTGGGTCAAGTAATTCTTCGGTGGATGCGGCTTTAGAAATTTATAGAAAAGGTGGCGATGTGACAATGATTATCCGTGGTTCCGAAATTGGAAATCGTGTTAAATATTGGGTGAAACCTGACATTGAAAACCGAATTGCCGAAGGAAGTATCAAAGCTTATTTTAATTCCGAAATTACAGAAATCACAACTTCTGATGTTTTGTTTAAAACTAAAAGTGAAATCCATCAAATCGAAAATGATTTTGTTTTAGCATTGACGGGTTATTTACCAGATTTTCAATTTTTAAAAAATGCTGGAATTATTTTAGAAGGCGAAGCTGAAGTTCCACTTCATAATCCCGAAACGATGGAAACCAATGTAAAAGGGCTTTATTTGGCAGGCGTTGTTTGTGGTGGTCGCAATACACATTTGTGGTTTATAGAGAATTCGAGAATTCATGCTAAAAAAATTATAGAACATATTACAAATCCTTAATACAAAGTAGTTTTTAGAAAATTTGGTCTAGTTTTTGAAAGTTAAAAAAGCGTTAAAAAACACGTTATGAAATTCAGTTTTAATGGAAAGTTATGGCTTTTAATGCCAATTTTTGTATTGATTCAATGTAAAAAAGACCAAGTCCCGACAGATAATTCTTCGAATACGCCGACAGCAACTACAACCGACCCTAACAAACAGGTCGTAAAAGTCGATACTGTTATCGATGGAAAGCCAGTTGAGGTTAAAAAAGAAATTCCTAAAACTGTTATTCCGAACAAAGATTTTCATTACACTGCTTTAGCCATGAAGAAAAACGATTCTTTGGTTAAAGAGTTTAAAAAGAAATATTCTGCGGATGAACTTTATACGATTTTAGCAATTAATAGACTCGATCGTAAAAATATGATGCGTCCTGATACCTTAGTTGTGCCTAGTGTTGTCGAAAAAGACTTTCTAAAATATTCGCCTTTTCCAGGAAATGTTCCTGTCTTAAAGGATGTTAAAAAATTCGTGTTTTTCTCATATCCTATCCAAGCTTTTGGCGTTTACGAATACGGAAACCTTGTTAAATGGGGACCAACATCGATGGGTAAAAAAGCGTCGCAAACAGATAGAGGTTTACATTTTGCAAATTGGAAAAAAGAAGTTTCGATTTCAACAGTTAGCGATGAGTGGAAACTAAGATGGAATTTTAACATCAGCAACTTCCAAGGTATTGGTTGGCATCAATACGAAATGCCAGGTTATCCAGCGTCGCACTCTTGTCTTAGGATGTTGGAGGAAGATGCCAAATGGATGTACGGCTTTGCGGATACGTGGATTCTCAACAAAGGTGGTGCAACAGTTCGTGCTAATGGGACGCCAGTCTATGTATATGGCGATTACAAATGGGGCGGTAGAAAGCCTTGGTATAACTTGATAGACGATCCAAAGGCTAATGACATGTCGGTAGATGCTATTACTAAAGTTATCCAGCCAGAACTTGACAAAATTCTTAAAGAGCAAGATAATCGCGATCAGGTTGCGGCTCAGGTTTTAATAGAAAAAGCTGAAAAGAAAAGACAAGATTCGCTTAGTATTAGCGGCGTCTAAGGCTTTTTTTGCGTTGGATTTTTCTTAAAAGTTAAAATTGTTTTTTCGAAAATTTGCTTTATTTGTCCCATGTTAAAAGGACTTATATAACCGTATTTTAGGATTTCAGCGTAAGTTTTTTTGTCCATAGTCATTAATGAAAATGATAAAAACCTGTTAACGTCTTGACTTTCGAGACCGAATTCTGCAAAGTATTCGTCGGTCAGTTCGCTGTGTAGCCATTCGACACAATCGGGAAGCGCCCATTTGTTGTCTATTTCCTGCATAACAGGAATTCCTTTTCCAACTGGTTGTACAAAATCGCCAGGTTTTCTTAAGCTTTGAACATAGAATTCGGATCTAAGTTTCATAGTTTTTCGGATACCATCATTCACACGTCTATCTTTTAAACTACGTCCAAAAGCTTCGCTGTCTTTGGTTAAATCGCCAGTTGGCGTAGCAGTAACCACGACTTCTTCAATTTCTTTTGGTATTGGGTTGAGATTAAAATCATAAGATGTATTAAGCTCTTGAACTGAGAAATTTATATTTTCATAACCTTCACGAACAATTCTTATTTTATCACCAATTTTAGCATTTATACTGTAAAAACCAACTGCAGTCGATGTTGTGCGTCGCTCGTTCGACAGATTGATGATTAAAGCACCAGCAACTGGATAATTATTGAGTTTAATAGTTCCGAAAATGTTTTGTGCTTTGTGAATTATAAAACTTAGTAATAAACAAAAAAGTAGAATTTTTTTCACGCAATATTTTTTGTTAAAATTAAATTTAAAACTAAAACTTAAGTGATATTTAACCATGATTAACACTTTTATATTTTTTTTATAAAATCAAATTTTTGCTACTTTTTTTCTGACAAATTATGTCTTAACTTTACACTCAATTAGCGCAAAAATTTCAAATTAATGTACTTAGTTTTCGATACCGAAACCACAGGTTTACCAAAGAATTTTAATGCCCCTTTATCAGACTCGGACAACTGGCCGCGTATGGTGCAGATTGCTTGGCAGTTGCATGATGAAGAAGGTAATCTTATTGAAAATCAAGACTATATTATTAAGCCGGAAGGCTATGATATTCCGTTTAATGCGACAAGAATTCACGGGATTTCTACCAAAATGGCGCAAGAAGAAGGTCGAGATTTGAAGGAAGTTTTAGAAGAATTCAAAGCGGTTTTGGAAAGGTCAAAAGTTGGTGCCGGACATAATGTGGAATTCGATTACAATATTGTTGGTGCTGAGTTTTACCGTAAAGAAATCGAGGACAAATTGCAGGCGCTTCCAAAGGCTGATACGATGCATTTGGGAACCGATTTTTGTAAGTTAGGCGGTGGACGAAACGGTCGTTACAAATCACCAAAATTGGGTGAGTTGTATGAGAAATTATATGGTACAAGTTTCGATGAAGCGCACAATGCGGCGGCGGACGTTAATGCGACGGCGCAAGTTTTTTTCGAAATGATGAGAATCGGCATTATTCCTGCGGATTTACTTAAGATTTCTGAAGATCAACTTCGTCTTTATCAAGAATTACATCCTAATCCAATTGCGCCTTTCGACATTGTTATTCGTCGTCAGGTTGCTGGATTTAACAATAAAAACAAGAAAAAAGATTTTGGAAGTCTTGACGAGATTGACCTTGGCAAGTATTTCCATTTTGATAACCACAGTGTTTATTCGACATTGCAAGCGTCGTCAAGTATTAATGATTTGATTAAAAAAGCGCTGGATAACGATTTTCCAGCCGTTGGTATGGTCGATATCGGGAATATGATGGGCGCATTCAAATTCGTTTCGGCGATGGAAGATGTTAACGGCGCTCGCGAAAAAGCTTACAAATCTTATCTTGAAAAGAAACAAGAGGCGGAAGAAAAGGGCGAAGAATTTAACGACGCCGAACCTCCGAAAGAACCATTAATGCCAGTTTTGGGTTGTGAGTTTTTTATCTCAGACCGTTATGAGCAAAAACAATTTACTAAAGATGATCCTGATAAAAGAACACAAGTTGTGCTTCTAGCAAAGGATTTTGAAGGTTATAAAAATTTAGCAAAACTATCGAGTATTGGTTTTGTAAAAGGTTTTTATTTTGGCGTTCCAAGAATTAGTCGCGAGTTGATTGCGCAATACAAAGAAGGTGTTATCGCATTAACTTCAGGAATTAATGGAGATATTCCTGATGCGATTCTTAACATTGGTGAGCAAAAAGGGGAGGAGCTTTTCAAATGGTGGAAAGACGAATTTGGAGATGATTTTTATGTGCAGCTTCAGAACCATGAATTGCCAGAAGAAGAGCACCTTAACGAAGTCCTTTTACAATTAGCAGAAAAATATGAGGTTAAAATTTTAGCCCAAAACGAAACTTATTACACCAACAAAGAAGACGCAAATATCCAAGATATTTTGATGTGCATCAAAGATGGCGAAAAGTTGTCAACGCCTGTTGGTAAAGGTTTTGGAAAAAGAAAAGGTCTTAGCACACAAGAATATTATATCAAAAATAGTGACGATGTTAAGAAGGCATTTATGGCTTATCCAGATGCTTTTGAAGCTTACGAAGATTTTTTAGCTAAGTTCAGGCCTTATCGATTGAAGCGTGATGTTTTACTTCCTAAGTTTGATATTCCTGAGCAATTTATCCATGCTGAAGACGATGTTGATGGCGGCAAGCGTGGCGAGATGGCATATCTAACGCATTTAACTTATGAAGGGGCTAAAAAACGTTATGTCGAAACAGGTATCACCGACGAAATTAAAGAACGTCTTGATTTTGAATTGGATGTTATTGCGAATACGGGTTATCCAGGTTACTTTTTGATTGTACAAGATTTCTGTAACGAAGCTCGAAATATGGGCGTTTGGGTTGGTCCTGGTCGTGGTTCGGCGGCGGGTTCTGCTGTAGCTTATTGCATCGGAATTACGAATGTTGATCCTATTAAATATGATTTACTTTTTGAGCGTTTCCTAAATCCAGAAAGGGTTTCAATGCCCGATATTGATATTGACTTTGATGATGAAGGTCGAGATAAAATTATCAAATGGGTTGTTGAAAAATATGGTAAAACGCAGGTTGCACAGATTATTACTTACTCAATTTTGGGAGGGAAGTCTGCGATTAAAGATGCTGGAAGAGTCTTAGATTTACCAATACCTGATACCAATAATATTGCGAAATTAATTCCGTCAACACCAGGAATGAATATTGCAAAGGCCCTTTCAAAATATGATAAACTGAAACCAGAAGAACAGCTTTTGGTGGACGAGATGAAAATGGTTTTGGATGATCCTAATGATGATCGTTACCAAGTTTTGGCGAGTGCTAAAAAGATGGAAGGTTGCGTTCGTAACACGGGGATTCACGCTTGTGGGGTAATTATTACACCTGAAGATGTTAGTAACCTTGTGCCAGTGACCATTGCGGCAAAAGATGCTGATATTTTAGTATCTCAGTTTGATAACTCGGTGGCGGAAAGTGCAGGACTTTTGAAGATGGACTTCTTGGGACTTCGTACCTTGACGATTATTAAAGATGCCCTTAAGTTGGTGAAACAACGTTATGATATCGATATCGATCCAGATTTGATTCCGTTGGATGATGCCAAAACTTAT
Source organism: Soonwooa buanensis (assembly GCF_900167905.1). Lineage (GTDB taxonomy): Bacteria > Bacteroidota > Bacteroidia > Flavobacteriales > Weeksellaceae > Soonwooa > Soonwooa buanensis. The sequence continues at coordinate 86,553 of NZ_FUYZ01000004.1, forward strand.
CAACTATTTAAAGAGGGTCGTACGATTGGGATTTTCCAATATGAAAGTCCAGGGATGCAAAAATATATGCGTGAGCTGAAGCCTACGGTTTTTGCTGATCTTATCGCAATGAACGCCTTGTATCGTCCAGGTCCTATTAAATATATCCCAAACTTTATTAACCGTAAGCATGGTATCGAGGAGATTGTTTATGATTTGCCCGAAACCGAAGAATATTTAAAGGAAACTTACGGAATTACCGTTTACCAAGAGCAGGTAATGTTGCTGTCACAGAAGTTGGCGAATTTTACCAAAGGTGAAGCCGATACTTTGAGAAAGGCGATGGGTAAAAAGCAAATCGATGTTCTTAACAAGATGTATCCAAAATTTATCGAAGGTGGACGTAAAAACAATCTTGATGAAGGACCTTTGGAGAAAATTTGGAATGACTGGAAAGCCTTTGCCGAATATGCTTTTAACAAATCACACTCCACTTGTTATGCCTTTATCGCCTATCAAACGGCTTATCTAAAAGCCAATTATCCCGCTGAATATATGGCGAGTGTAATGAGTAATAACATTAACAATACCGAGCAAATCACCATGTTCATGGAAGATTGTAAGGCGATGGGTGTTGATGTTTTGGGGCCAGATGTTAACGAATCGCAGTATAAATTTGCTGTAAACGAAAAAGGTCAAATCCGTTTTGGTCTAGGTGCGATTAAGGGAATTGGAGAAGGTCCAAGTGAAGCGATTTGTGCAACTCGACAAGAAGGAAAATTCAAGAATATATATGACTTTTTCGAGCGTGTACCAGCATCGCAAGTTAACAAAAGAGTGGCGGAAAGTTTGGTAATTGCTGGCGCTTTTGATGGTGTTGATAATTACCATCGTGGACAATATTTTGATATTGACCAAGTCGGAAAAACCAATCTTGAAAAGTTATTGCGTTATGGACAAAGCTTCCAAGAAAGTCAAAATGAAATGGAAAACTCTTTATTTGCAGATTTTGCAGATGAGGTTAAAATAGAACAACCAAAGCTTCTGCCTTGCGCAGAATGGCCAAATATGCACACGCTGAATAAGGAAAAAGAAAGTATTGGATTCTATCTGTCGGCGCATCCGTTGGACGAATTCAAATATCAGTTTCAGTTTATCCAAGGTGTGTTGTCGAAAAAAGCAGTGTTGGAAAGTCAAAATGACGATGTTCCGCAAGAAAATCCAGCTTTGTTGACCGCAGAAGATGATAAAGATGAGGTGGAGGAAATCGATTTTGAAATCGATGTTGAAGACCACGATGGCGAATCCGAATTGGTGGAAGCTTCAACTAAAAATGCTGAACCAAAAGGAAGTTTTAACTTCTTTAATCTTGATGAGTTGGATTATTTTAAAGACAATGTTTTTCCAAAACTAGCAAAGCCAGAACAAGACAAAAAAGATTGGCGCAACCGTGATAAAGATACTGGTAAAGAATATTCTGTTGCAGGATTAATCACCGAATATCGCGTGCAGGAAGGTTTTAGAAGTGGTGAGAAGGTTGCGTTTGTCACGTTGGAAGATTACACCGGATCGTATTCTTTCCGTTTGGGCGACCGCGATTATATGAAGTTAAAAGAGAAATTAGAAGTTCAACGTTTTGTTATTTTAAAGATAAAATTTGCGCAAGTTAAAGACGGTCGAGTTTTCGTTAATGTTAATGACGTTATCGAGTTGAAGGAAGCTTTTGACAAGTTTGCAAAAAGCATGTCGGTGGTTGTGAGTCTCGATAGTCTTCGTCAGACCGATATAGACTTTTTCAAAAACTCGTTTTTGGGACACGATTATGGCGATCAAAAGTTAAGCTTCTGTGTCAAAAATCCAGAAGATAATAGCGTTATAGAATTGGTGTCTATGCAGCATCGGATCAAGATTAATGATGAGTTACTGAGTATTATTCATGATGTCAACAATTACGAAGTTTTCCTCAACTAAAACATAAATCTCGGTTAAAAATATTTGGGCGTGCCCCTCGTATTTTTCCTTGGCCAAACCTCATAGGTTCTTAGAAACCTATGAGGCTTTTCTTTTCTCAAAATCCTCGGGTCGGGCTCTTTGTTGCAATCTTTGGGCTTGTCGCTCGGACGGCTCCGCTACGCTTCGCCGCCTCGCTCCAACCCAAAGGATTTCCACGTCGATCCCTCACGCGGGATTCTGCGCAGAAAGTCAAACATTAATCCAGATTTTAGGATGGGTGTTTTTTATGGGTGTTTTGTATAAAAACTTTCGAAATTTTTAAAAGTCTAGCTTTTGCCTTGAATTTTTGGTAAAATTTAAAAATTACACCATAAAACCAGCAGATTGTTTCACTTTGGATGTTGTATTTTTGAGATATTTTAACTAATAATGTTTTATTTATATAGATTTAATATTATTGTTTTGTTTTTATAAAATTGTTAATATCTTTATTTTAGGTTGTTATGAGATGGTTTTTTGTGTTGTGTTGGTGTTTTTCAATTAATAAATATTTGGTTATTGTTATTAAAATGATATTTTAGAGGCGATAACTTAATTTATATTTTTATGAAGAAAATTTTACTATCGTGCTTGACAATGGCAAGCATGGGAGTTGTTGCACAGGTTAGCTACAATGCTGGCTTTGAAGATGATTTTTCAGGTGCAATTTATGGTCAATTTGGAGGCGGTACTCAAGCTGCAGCTGCAGCTTGCTCTGGTGGCTTTGGAGGGCAACTAGCTATAGCTAGTACAACGACAAGTACTGGTTTTATGATTCAGTTTAATGGTATTAGTGGGCAAACTAATAACGGCCAGAAAGCTAATGTTACTGCAATGTACAAAAAAGCAGCAGGAGTAGCAGGTACAATTAGTTTAGCTTACATGGTGAAAGACGATGTTAGCGGACTGTGGACTGTTACGCCGTTTGGAGCAACGATGAATGTTACAACGTCTGCAATTACGACTTGTATGCCATTATCTGGCGAAATTCCTTCTGGAGCATTGACGCCAGGTAAGGAAGTTGGTATCGGAGTTTGGTTTGTAAAAAGTAGCGGAACGGGTAATATTTTTGTCGATGATATTAATTTTGTACAAGAATCTGTGGCGACGGTGCCTGGTTGTACAACTATTAATGCTCCAGCAGCAGGTTCTACTGTTAATGGAGGTAACCTTAAATTGGCTTGGCCTCATACACCAACTGCAATTGGTTACAAAGTGACAATAGGGACTACTTCGGGAGCTTCTGATGTTGTAAATACTGTGGTTGCAGGAACTTCTCTAGATACATCATTGCCAGTTAACGCAAATCTTTTCGCCAAAGTTGTGCCTTATAACTTAAACGGTGATGCAGAAGGATGTCAAGAGATGAGTTTCAATACTAATTCGACAATTGCGTATTGTGGACCAATCATTTCTACTGATCCAGCAAATACATATCCAATATCTTCTGTAACTTTTAACGGTGTTACCAAAACATCAGCGGCTACGCCAGGTTCTCCAGCTTATGAGGATTTTACAAGTACAATTATGCCGGCTTCTCCAGGTTTAAGTTTTCCTCTTAATGTTACAGGAACTGGTCTGGGTGCTAACAGATTTGGTATGACAGTTTGGGTAGACTGGAATAATGATGGTGATTTTAATGATGCGGGTGAACAGTATTTCACAACGCCAGCTAATTTTGTTGGTGGTACTGGGGCAACTGTTAATCTGACTGGTAATATTGCTGTGCCTGCTGGCGTTACGAATGGTCACAAACGTATGAGAATAAAGTATAACTTTAGTAGTTCAACAACAGCTTTACATGGTGCTTTAGCGACTGCATGTTCTGATATGTTGAATGGACAAGTTGAGGATTATACTATTAATGTGGAGCCTTTAACATCGGTTCCGGCATGTGCTACGATTTCAGCGCCATTAAACAACGCAATTAATGTAGCGCCTAACCCAGCATCTTTAACTTGGTCAGCATCAGTTGGTGCTTCTGGATACAAAGTGTATGTTGGTAAAGCGTCTGAAAGTTATGATGTTTTAGATGGTGTTGTTGCAACGGGAGTATCTCATTCTTTAAACTTAGATCCTAATACTTCGTATTTTGCAAAAGTAGTAGCTTATAACAGTTTAGGCGATGCTACAGGATGTTCAGAAATTACATTTACAACCGGTAAAAAACTTTATTGTGCTGCAACAGCAACTAGTACGACTGCAACTTACGAAAGAATTTCTAAAGTTCAATTTGCAGGTATCAACAATGCTTCTAATACGACTCCTGCTTCTAGTGGTGTAGGTTATGAAGATTTTACAACGACGCCAGCGGGTAAAGTGGAACAAGGTAAAGCGTATCCAATAATTGTAGATATTGCTAATTATGATGATTTGGATAAAGTAGCTGTTTGGGTTGACTATAATCAAGATTCCGAATTTACAGCAGATGAGATGACAACATTGCCGTCAGCGGCTGTATCAGCAGGATCTATTTCGATTCCAGGAACTGCGAAACTAGGTACGACAAGAATGAGAGTTCGTCTAAGTTTTGGTTCGACAGCTCCAGCGCCATGTGGTAACACAACTTATGGACAGGTTGAAGATTACACGGTTGAGGTTTTTGCGCCAGGTACTTTAGCTGTTTCGGATATTAACAAACCGAAATTATCAGTTTATCCTAATCCGTTTAAAGATGTGTTAAAGATTTCTGATGTTAAAGATGCAGCATCTGTAATTGTTTCTGACCTTTCAGGAAGAACGGTTGCTGAGATGAAACCAACATCTGAGCTTAACTTATCACATTTGAATAAAGGTGTTTATATCGTAAACGTTAAGTATTCTAATGGTGACGTAAAATCTACTAAAGTTATTAAAGAATAATTTTTCTTAGATTATTAAATATGAGCCGACTTCCAGGGAAGTCGGCTTTTTTTTGCTAATATTTGTCTTTTTGGTTTTAGAATCGAGATTTGTTTTCTTTATTTTGATCGTCTCGGCGATGTGTTTGTTAGGATTTTCTTCATTTATAAAGACTTTGATGTGGGTTTGACCGTCTTGTGACCGTCTCTTAACTGTTAGATGTATTGACTTTATTTTGGTAAAAATGCATTGTCGATTTGTAATGTCATGTATTGCATTTGATCATTGTTTTGTTGTGTGCGTGTGTTGAAAAAATAGATGATAGAGGGGCAAATTCGGGTTGGATGGTGTTTTTTTGAACCACGAAATCTTCTTAAGTGTGTTTTGGGATATAAGTTCTGAAAATGAGTAAGATATTTTTTGTGTAATTTTATGTTTATTAAGAATTATTTATCTGTTTTATATTTTTGTTATAGATTTTATATTATTTAATTTTTTTTTAATAAATGTTAAAATGCGAGTATCATTGATTTATATTAAATTTTTTAATATTTGTTAATGATTTGTATTAATTAATATTTGCTTTTGTTGTCTTAAAGTATATTTTTGTCAACACAATTTAAATTAAATAATTATGAAGAAAATTTTACTTTCGGGCTTTTTAGTCTTAGGTATTGGTGCGAGTGCACAGTTTGATCTAAAGCAAGGTTGGGAAACAACCGCTGGTGTACTATTGTTTGGTGGTTCTCCAGCAATAAGTAATTCCCAATATTGTACGGCTGCGCCCTCAATTCAAAATGCTACGACATCTGCTTCGTTGATTGCAGTTGGGATGCAGATGGGAGCTATTGGACAGTATACAAATGGTAAGGAGATTACAGTTTCGTCAGGATATAAGAAGACTACAGGGACAGGAACAGGTACTGCACAATTGTTTTATGCATATGTTACAGATCCTAGCAACCCTAATACTTGGTCAATTACATACATAGGTAGTCCTGTTACTGTATCAAGTGCAGCCGATTGCAAAACTATTACAGCTGTTATTCCAGAAGGAACATTGACAGATACAACTATTAATTATGGATTCGGGTTGGCTTTCACGCGTAGTGGATCTGCAAATTCAACAATCTATTTTGATGATCTTGTAGTGAAGCAGGTTAATCCGCTTCCTCCAGCATGTACTACTTTATTAAGTCCAGCGAATGGTGCTGACGATGTTTTGGTTAGACCTACTTTTACATGGAAGCCTGCAACTGGTGCAGCTTCTTATAAGTTTTCATTAGGATTGACACCAGGAGGGTCAGAGCTAATTAATAATGCACCTATAACTGGTACTAGTGTAGGTCTCCAAGGACCTTTAGATGGGAATACAAAGTATTACTATAGAGTTACATCCGTTAACGATAATGGGGAAACGGCTGTATGTGCAGAATTTAATTTTACGACTGGACAAAATTCAGCATTACCATATTGTGGTCCTTTGAGCACGTATGAAAGTGTTGATCCTATCTCGAATGTTGATTTTGCAGGTATCAACAACGCAAGCAGCAATGTTCTTGATGGATCTGATAGTCATGAGTTCTTTTTAAAGTCTAGCGATACATATGCTAGCGTAAGAAGAGGTAACGCTTATCCAATTATTGTAAAAGGTAATGTTGGAGGACAATATACAGATGCAGTAACTGTATTTATAGATTGGAATCAAGATGGTGCTTTTGGCGCAGATGAAACTTATTTTACTAGCGCAGCCAATGGCGGTTTTGTAACGATGAAGCAAACGGCGACAGGTAGTACAGTACAATCGACTTCTAATACAGGAAATATTGCAGTACCAATGGAAGCTAAATTAGGAAATACTAGAATGAGAATTAAAAAATCATACATAGGTAATTCAACTGTAGCTGCATCAACTTCTTTACTAACTAATGTTGGGCTAGTGGATCCTTGTTCTGATCAAAATTATGGACAAATAGAAGATTACAATGTAATGGTAGATGAATATCTTGCTGTTAATGATATCAACAAGTCAAATGTAACAGTATATCCTAACCCATTCAAAGATGTGTTAAAGATTTCTGATGTTAAAGATGCGACTTCTGTAATCGTTTCTGATATCTCTGGAAGAACAGTTGCAGAGCTTAAGCCAGCAGCAGAGCTTAACTTATCACATTTGAATAAAGGTGTTTATGTCGTAAACATCAAGTATTCTAACGGTGAAGTAAAAACAACTAAAGTTATTAAAGAATAATTTTTAGAACTTCTTCATACAAGCCGACTTCCTAGGAAGTCGGCTTTTTTTGTTAAAGACATTATCGCATATTTTTGTTTGGGCGTGTCCCTCGTATTTTTTGCCAAGGCTGACCTCATAGGTTTCTGAAACCTATGAGGTTTTCTTTTGCGCAAAATCCTCGGGTCGGGCTCTTTGTTTCAATCTTTGAGGTTGACGCTCGGACGGCTCCGCTTCGCTCCGCCGCCTCGCGCCAACCCAAAGGATTTCCACGTCGATCCCTCACGCAAAAGTTATAAAAATTAATGAAGCGAAGACAAGTACAGCTTAAAAGTAAATCGCTGAACGTAATATTGTGTTAAATTGACAATAAGTGTAATATTTATCACTGAAAACAAGTATTTTTAGTTTTTTTTTAATTTTAATTTTCGTGTTGATTGAATATATATTAAGTTTAATCAAACTAAAAACTACCAACACGATGAAAACTATTTCTATTAACAATAGAGCATTTGCCTATTTGTTAGCCTTGTGTATACTATTGCCTTGGCTCAATATTCAAGGCGCTTTCAGAGAATTAAAATCAATAGAAAATGACAAAGCTGTAAACGCTCAGCAAGACTCTTTTAGCGATCTAAAGAAGAAATCATTTTCCAATAATTTTCAGAAATCCATTGATTATTTTTCGGTTAACCAGTATTTTGGGGATTTTAAAAATTTTAATAAAAACAATTATAAAACATTAGTTACACCTCAGAATGGCGATTTTAGAACTGTGCCCAATTCCATAGCTTCAATTTTTTTTAACTCTCCCAACAATTGGCAAGTCTACGGAAGCAGTGGATGGCAGACTGCAACAGTGTCTCCACAAACAGCATCTTGGACGCCAGAAAATATTTTTTTGGAAAGCGGTAGTTCTATAGATGTCGCTGGAGGAAGACTGTATAATAATATCTATATTAATACATCAGCTCGAGTGTTTTCTAGCGATAATGGTACTGGTTTGGGAATTGCTTCTGGAAAAACTTTGGAAATAATTTCTGGTAATTTGACCATTTCTGGAAAAATTACTTTAAACGCTAATAGTCAACTTATTGTTCGATCTGGTTCTAGTCTTAGTTTTAGTAACACAGCTTCTATTACAAGTATCAATTCTACTGCATTATTTGAGGTCGAAAATAATGCGAATCTACTTATTACTGAAGCCAATCCAAATTTATGGGGTGGTGTAGAAGTTTTTCATGAAAACTCAAATGTTATAATTTCGAAATGGGATGATAATCTATTGTTTACTAATTCGACAGATATTTCAAACAATGTTTATGATTCTGTTTCTGCAAAATTCGGAAATTTAACAATAAAAACGAATCATAATTGGAAGCAAGTTTTTCCCACGGGCAACTATCAAATTACACACAATGATCTAAGTGTAGAAAATAATACATCTGGTACTAATGAAATGTCCCTGAATGGTGGCGATATAATAGTTGGACGAGACCTAACTATTAGTGGTACTGGTGTTACCCAAATGCAAACAGCCAATGGATCAAAATCGCTAACAGTTAATCGGAATTTCATCAAAAAAGATTCAGGAAGTTTTATTCTTCTCGCGAAAGCAGGAAATAAAATTGCTACTTTAAATATTAAAGGTAATTTTGATCTTACCGGAGGTTTGTTCAATATGAGTAATAATACTTCTGATCCCAATACATCAACGGTTAATCTTGGCGGTAATTTTAAGAAATCTTCAGGTCCAGTAATCTCCTATTTAGTTAATACAAACGCGGGGAATGTTAATGTTAATTTCAATTTTGTTGGTAACCCAAGCAATGCGGTTCAAACTATTTCTTCTAACGCCAATACCACAAATAATGATTTACAAAACTTCTTTTTTAATATTAATGCCAATGCCAATGTGCGACTTCTTAAAGAATGGCAAGTTGGGACTAATACCAAAGTTAGTGTTTTAAATGGTGGCTCTTTAGATTTTGGACTAAATGGTTTAACGGCAAATAATATATCGAGAATATCAAATCAAATATCACAAAGTTTTGAATTAAAATCAGGCGGAACTTTAATTATTACTTCACCACAAGGGATTACAAATGCAGACGCTTACACCGGAAATATTCAGATTGGAGCGACAGCAGCAACAAGAGTGTTTTCTGGAGATGCTACTTATAAGTATATTGGTCGTGATAATCAAAGTTCGGGTAATGGACTTCCTGGTGCAGCATCTGCGAAAAAAGTAATCGTTGATCTTTTTTCAGATATTTTTACTTTTCAACCCAATGGACTTAAAAGAATCAATAGTAATGGATTCTTAGAAATCCGAAAAGGGATTGTCCTTGACAACAGCACGGGTTCTTTTACAGATGCTACGGATGTTAATCCTATTACTACAGATCTAGGAGCCCTCAAAATGATAGGAGGACGATATCGTTTACAAAAAACTGATTTCAACCCAGGACTCTCTGGTACTTATGATTTGACAGGCGGTGTTATAGAATTTAATAATGCTAATGCAGGCGAACAAAAAATTCGTGGACCTAAGATTTATTACAACATTGAAGTGACAGGCAAAAACGTATGGAGCACTTCGGGAACTATCAGCTTACGCAATCAAGGTAGTTTTATAGTTAAAAATAATGGAGAGTTTGGGATTAATACCCAAACCATCGATGGCCCTATTGGTACTCAAACGCTAACTGTTGAAGATGGCGGCTTGTTCAAAACTGGTGATCAAGACGGTTTTAGTGGTGCGACAAATACTTCTATTAGTAACGATATAGAAAATATTGTTTTGCATAATAATAGTACGGTAGAATATTCTAGAAATGGCGCGCAAACCATTACACACGCAGTGGCAACAACAACTCCATCTGGGGCAAATTATGCGAATCTAAAAATATCGGGAAGTGGTCTAAAGAACGCTACAGGAACAAGCATTGTCAATAATGTATTATCATTAGAAAGTGGAGATATGGTGCTTCCAGCAACAGCAAATAATATCGCTTCTAATGTTTTGGTAGCTAAAAAAGGTATTCAAAATTCAGGAGGGACATTAACCTTGGAGAATAATGCTTTGCTAATGCAAGATTTTGATGCAGTTAATAGTGGCAATATTAATGTCCAGCGAAAAGCACATGTGCCAGCCAATCAATACAATATTTGGTCATCACCAGTGGTCAATCAAGATTTGTACGCATTGTATGGAAGCGCAAATTCGGTTCCAGCTGGTAAAGTGATGGCTTATAATACAACTACAGATTATTTTGTACCTGTAGCGCAAGGGACGCTATCTGCCCAAGGGAAAGGCTATTCCGCTGTTGGTCTTTCGACCAATGATGTGTTGGCAAAATTTTCAGGAGTACCAAATAATGGCGATATATCGATTCCTTTAAGTGTTACTGGTAATCGTTTTAATGTTGTAGGTAATCCTTATCCATCGAATTTGGATTTACATAGTTTGTATAATGATAACGTGTCAAGTGACCCATCCGGTATCAAAAATATTACTAATCTTGTTCGCTTTTGGGATAATACCAACAATACCGCCTATTCGCAACAGGGTAGTAGTTATCAAGGTCAGAATTACGCAATTTATAATCTAGATGCTGGCGTCGGAGTGCCTGGTACCGCTGCTACCAATGGTGATCAAACGAAAATTCCAGATGCCATTGTTAGACCTGGCCAAGGTTTTGTTGTGCGCGCTAATACAAGTGGTAATCATGTTCTCAATTTTAAAAACACTCAAAGATTGTCCACTGCTAATGCAAGTACACCATATTTTAAAAATGAAATCCCGAATAAAGATTGTTTTTGGTTGGCTTTAGAAACACCAGATGCTATTTTTACTACTGCTGCGATTGCATATAACGAGTTAGCAACTAACGATAATGATATCTATGATACAACAATTCTTAATCCTAACCAAAGCGATTTATTATATTCTTTAAGTGATAATCTGTACAAGCAAGTTATCCAAAGTCGCAAAGGAGTTTTCATAGATACCGATGAGATTAGGTTAGGAGCTAGATATTTTAGTGCTGGTGAGCATCGTTTCAGAGTTATAAAGAAAACTGGAATCTTCGAAAATGAGCAAAAGATTTATTTACATGACAAATTACTCAATTCTTATACAGACATTAGCGAAGAAACTTATAGCTTTCAAGTATCCGCCGCTGTTAGTAATGATGAGTCACGTTTCGAAATTGTCTACAAGCCTAGCACATTCCTTGGAAGTGCAGATTTGTCAAGACAAGATTTGATGATTTTTGCAGATGTTGAGAATATTGTGGTTAAATCACAATCAAGATTAGGCAAGCTTCAAATCTATAACATGTCTGGTGTTTTAATTTTTTCTAAAGAAGTTAATTCTTCAGAATTAATAATCCCTGCCAGTACATTTCCAAAAGGAATTTACGTCTTGAAGTCGGATAATAACAATCGCGTTCTTACTAAGAAATTCAGCAAATAATTTGTGTTATTAAAAGAATTAAGTAGATCGAATAATATTCTTCTGTATTTCAAAACAAAAAATGTCACCCAAATTTGAGTGACATTTTTTTATTTTTCAAGCTTATCGTTATACTTTGGATTAAAATCTTTTTGTAAAGTTTTATCTAAAGTTTTTGCAAAGCTGTTAACCAAGTCTGTTAAGTTTTTAAAATCGATAACAGAAATATCATCATTTACTTTATGATAATGATTTTGATGGTTCATATCCACCGTTGAGAAAGAATGCGCAACAACGTCTTTTTTAACAAAACCAACATTGTCAGAACGATAGAATAGACCTTGATCGAGATAAGGATCACCAGCAATTTTGAAATCGCCAACTGCATTTTGATTCAGAATATCTTTTAAATCCGAAACATTATCACCAGTCATGAACATTTTGTTAGCTCCAAATTCTGACGTTGTACCAATCATTTCGAAGTTGAAAAGCGCTTTGATATTTGGAAGATACTTTTTGAATTCTGCATTATTCGATAAATTGTCAGAACCGACCAATCCTATTTCTTCAGCATTAAAACCTAAAAACATATAACTGTAATCGTCTTTTCGATCTTTGTAGTAGTCGGAAAGTGCAATAACGGCAGAGGTTCCGCTGGCGTTGTCATCAGCACCATTATAGATTTTGTCCTCGCCAGTTGTACGTTCGCCAATGTGATCAAAATGTGCTCCGAATGCTATTATTTTATCCGTTTTTCCTTTTTTAATCGCACAAACATTGAAGTACATCTCGTCATTATAATGAAACGGAACCAAATAAGATTTGCCATAGCAATAATCTAATTTGTTTTTTTTGAATTGTTCCGCAATATATTCCGCCGCTTTTTCATTTTCGGGTGTTCCTACTTTTCTGCCTTTCATGTTGTCGGCAGCAAGCGTTGTTACAATGTCTTTGATTCTGCTTTCAGAAATCGTTTGCGCGAATATTAAACTTGTAGAACAAGCTAAAATTAAAGTCGATATTTTTTTCATTTAATCAAGTTTTAAAATTTCCCAAGCTTCTGCAATTTTATTTTGATGCAATTGCTCTTGTGCAAGGATGTGTACAGCTTCTTCACCAGAAAAATTAGTTCCAGAAAGTTCTTCAACATTGGCTAACATCCCAAGATTATTTCCTGTGAAAATAGTACTAGATTTAATAACTTCTGGCAATTGATCATATCCAATACCTTTTGTTACTAAAGGTTTTGGAACTTCAAAAAGACTATCGGCATTACTTCTCGAATAATAATTAGCGCCAAGTCTCGCCACTAAATCGAGTTTGTTTTGATCTAAATTGCCATCATCTCCAAAAAATTGTTCCTGAATATGAATTTTTACAATTTCACAAATAATCAAATTTCCTGAACCGCCAACTTCGCCCAAAGATTTAATTTCTAAAACTTTACATTCGAAATTAACAGGTGATTCTGCAATTAACGGTGGTTTTACCAATTCGGCAGGCTTCATCGTCAGACCAGATTTCACGAATTCGTTAACGCCGTCCTCATATTCTGTACTCGCCAAAGAAACTTGTTGCACCATATCGTAATTAACATTACCAATAACGACTTCAGGAACTTCTAACAAGTTATGAAGCGTATGTTTGGTCGTATTGTCACGAACGCGACGACTCGGCGAAAAAATGAGAATCGGCGGCTTGGTACTAAACATATTAAAAAAGCTAAAAGGAGAAAGATTGATTTCTCCTTTTGCGTTAATTGTACTGGCCAGAGCAATTGGTCGTGGCGCAATTGCCGACTGCATCACCAATTGCAGTTGTGGACTTGTAAGGTCCGATGGTGTTAATGTTTTCATATTTTTTGAACCACAAAAGGTTTTAAAACATTGTTTTTGAAATATTTTAAACCACAAAATAAGATTAAGATGTAAAGTGCTTTTGTGGTTAACGTATTGATAAAAAACTTAAATCTTTCTAGCTGGTAAAATTTTAGAAGTTACTTCTCCAAATCCTACACGAATGCCATCTTTTTCAGACCAAGCTTTCATCGTAATCGTATCGTTATCTTCAACGAATTTTCTCTCCTCGCCGTTTGATAATTTGATAGGATTTTGACCTCTCCAAGTTAATTCTAACATAGATCCATAAGATTTTGGATCTTCACCAGAAATCGTTCCACTTGCGTAGATATCGCCAACTTCAACATTACAACCATTAACGGTGTGATGCGCTAATTGTTGGCACATATTCCAATACATGAATTTGTAGTTGCTAGCACTAATCAGGTTATCCTTGCCATTTTCTGGCTTTAGATAAACTTCAAGATTAATATCGTAGTTTTTGTCACCTTCGAATTTTAGATAATCTAAAACTTCTGGATCTTGCTTTGGAGATTCAGTTCTGAAAGGATTTAATGCTTCCATAGTAACAATCCAAGGTGAAATGTTTGACCCGAAATTCTTTCCTAAAAATGGACCTAACGGAACATATTCCCAAGATTGAATATCTCTAGCCGACCAATCGTTGAAAATCATCATTCCAAAGATAGCATCTTCTGTTTCTTCCATTGGGATGTGCTCACCAAGTTCAGTATTCTTGTTCACAACAAACCCCATTTCTAATTCGAAATCTAATTGTAAACTTGGACTAAAGAAAGGCTTTTCAGCAGTTGGTGGTTTTATTTGACCAACTGGACGTTGGATGTCAACACCAGAAACAACGATCGAAGAAGCGCGACCATGATAACCTACAGGAAGATGTTTCCAGTTTGGTAATAAAGCATTGGCTGGATCGCGGAAAAGCATCCCAACATTGGTTGCATGTTGAATGCTGCTGTAGAAATCCGTGTAATTCGGAACATGTACAGGCATCATCATTTGTACTTTGTCCAAATCAAAGAAACAAACCTCTTTCGTTTTTTCATCGTTTGCTAAAGCCGAACCTTCTAATAATAATTCTTGAATTTTTAAACGAACATCGTTGGTAATTGGTTTACCTAATTCGATAAATTCATTTAAGGTATATGCTTCAAAAACATTTTCGTCTAGACCTTTGATGTTTTCGAAATAGCCAAAATCATGGAGACTTGCTAAATCGATAACGATGTCACCGATTCTTGTCGCACAAGCGATATATTCTTTATTAAAAACCGCTACACCGAACGGAATATTATGGATAGAAAAGTCACTGTCATGACTGTAATCTACAAATGATTTCATAATCGTTAATTTTTATTTTTTCTTGCCAAGCTTGGAGTTTTCAATCCAGCGGCTTTCGTTAGTTAAATCTTTAAGGTACCATACTTTTTTTGCATTCATCAAATACAAAGTATACGTTAGTGGGAGACCAATTTTTTTTCCTTCTAATTTGTCCGCTCTTATAGATACGACATTATTTTTTCTGACAAAATCTCCAGTAAAGATGTTGGATGCAGTCTGACCTGTTTCTTTATCATCAAACAGTTCTATTAATGTCACCGAATTATCATTATTAAATTCAACAATGTGACGCTCATCGTGATCCTCAAAGCTCTTGACTAGAACAAATTTTTTATTATGGATGTCATAGTCCACCGCATTCTGTTGCTGCTTTGTTCGTTTCTCGATTTTCTCGATAATGTCATTTAGCATGCTGTAATTCTGTGCATTAACGTAAGCCGTAGCAAATATTAATGAACATAATAAAAGAAGTTTTTTCATTAAAGTGTTTTTTTTGTAAAAAAGCTTTGTCATATTTTATAGATAAGACAAAGCTTTTTATTTATTTTTAAAGATTTCCTCTTTTCTCTTGCTCTCTTTCTAAAGCTTCGAAAAGGGCTTTAAAGTTTCCAGCTCCAAAACTTTGAGCGCCGTGTCTTTCGATAATTTCGAAGAAAAGAGTAGGGCGATCTTCTACAGGTTTTGTGAAAATTTGAAGTAAATAGCCTTCTTCATCGCAATCCACCAAAATACCTAAAGATTGAAGTTTTTTGATGTCTTCATCAATACTTCCTACTCTTTCAGGAATCATGTCGTAATAAGCTTCTGGCGGCGCAGAAAGGAACTCAACACCTCTCTTTTTAAGTTCAGTTACGGTATGAACGATATCTTTTGTAGCAACAGCGATATGCTGAACTCCTTCTCCTTCATAGAAATCTAAGTATTCTTCGACTTGAGATTTTTTCTTTCCTTCCGCAGGCTCGTTAATTGGGAATTTTGCGAAACCGTTTCCGTTAGACATTACTTTTGACATTAATGCAGAATATTCTGTATTAATTTGCTTATCATCGAAAGATAGAATGTTTACAAATCCCATCACATCTTCATACCACTTCACTACAGGAAGCATTCTGTCCCAATCTACATTTCCAACGCAGTGGTCAACATAAAGTAAACCAACATCTTCAGGATTGTAATCACTCTCCCATTTTTCATAACCAGGCATGAATGGTCCAGAGTAATTTTTTCTTTCTACAAACATGTGAACAGTTTCACCGTAAGTATAAATTCCAGACATTCTAACTTCACCAAACTCATCTGTAATGGTTGTTGGCTCTAAGTAAGGTTTTCCACCTCTTTTTGTAGTTTCTTCGAAAGCTTTGTAAGCGTCATCAACCCATAAAGCCAAGATTTTAACACCGTCGCCATGTTTTTTAACATGCTCGTTAATTGGAGAATCCGATTTAAGACCAGTTGTTAAAACCAATCTGATTTTTCCTTGTTGCAAAACATAAGAAGCGCGATCTCTAACACCTGTTTCTGGACCTGCATAAGCAACAGATTGAAACCCAAAAGCTGTTTTGTAAAAATGGGCTGCTTGTTTAGCATTTCCTACATAAAATTCGATATAATCCGTTCCGTTAATAGGAAGGAAATTTTCTGCTTGCGCAATTTTTTCTGCAAAAGTTAATGTTGACATGTCTCTTTTCTACTTTTAAATATTATTCGCCAAATTACAAATTTTTAAACTTTTAGAAAAACCCAATTTTTCATAAAATTTCGAATGCTTCATGCAACAGAATTCCAATATTCTTGAAACTAAAAATGCTTATCTTTGCAATATGATTCGTATTACAAAAATTTTCACTTTCGAGACCGCCCATGTTCTTTATAATTATGATGGGAAATGCAAAAATATGCATGGTCATTCTTACAAACTTTTCGTTACTGTAAAAGGAAATCCTATCAATAATTTGGATAATGTAAAAAACGGAATGGTGGTCGATTTTGGTGATATTAAAAAAATTGTAAAAGAAGAAGTGGTTGATGTTTGGGATCATGCTGTTTTGGTAAATGGCGCTTCACCACACAAAAACCTTGGTCAAAAGTTAGAAGACGAAGGACACAAAGTTATCTTTTGCGATTACCAGCCGACTTGCGAAAATATGTTGTACGACATCGCTGCAAAAATCAAAAATAAACTTCCTAACACTATCGAATTAGCTTATCTAAAACTCCACGAGACCGAAAATTCTTATGGAGAATGGTTGGCTGAAGAAAATTAATTTTAGTTTTAAAATCGTATTTCGAATTCCTGAATGACGCCAATTAATCTTTCACCAGACAAAAAAATCTATTTTGCATCGGATCAACATTTTGGTGCGCCAGATCCCAAATCTAGTAAGATTCGGGAAGAGCGCTTTATTCGTTGGCTTAACGATATAAGGAAAGATGCTCAAGTCTTATTTTTAATGGGCGATTTGTTCGATTTTTGGCATGAGTGGCAATACGTTATTCCGAAAGGTTATGTTCGTGTTTTAGGAAAGTTGGCGGAGCTTAAAGATTCAGGAATTGATATTTATTTCTTTGTCGGCAACCACGATTTGTGGATGAAAAACTATCTTGAAGAAGAAATCGGTTGTACGGTTTATTTTTCAAAACAATATTTTTCGGCTGCTGGCAAACGTTTCTTGTTAGCACACGGCGATGGACTTGGTCCTGGCGACAAAGGTTACAAAAGGATGAAAAAATTGTTTACCAATCCTATCGCACAATGGGCTTTCAAATGGTTGCATCCAGACATTGCTATGCGTGTTGCATTGTATATGTCGCAAAAGAATAAAATGATTTCTGGTGAGGAAGATAAAGCGTTTTTGGGCGAGGACAAAGAGTTTTTGATTGTCTATTCTAAAAAGAAGTTAGAGACCGAAGATATCGATTATTTCATTTATGGACATCGCCATTTGCCGATGGTTTTGGACTTGCCGAAAGGTGCCAAATATGTCAATTTGGGCGACTGGATTTCTTATTTTACTTATGGTGTTTTTGATGGCGAATTCCATTTGAAAACTTTTGAAGAATAAAGTTGTGGTATGATGATGCATCCTTTAATAGAAACTATTCAAAAAACTTCTGAATTTTCTCCAGAAGCAGCAGACTTGTTTTTAAGCATTTTTGAAGAAAAGGAATACAAAAAAAATACAATTCTTTTGGAATCTGGAAAGGTATCACATGAGGTTTTCTTTATTTTAAAAGGTGCTCTTCGACAATTTTACATCGATGAAAATGGAAATGAGAAGATTTGTAATTTCAGTTTTGAAAATGAATTTTTAACCGATTTAGAAAGTTTTTCAAGACAAATACCTTCTCATTCAACAATTATTGCGCAAGAAGATTGCATTTGTTTAGTGACCAATTGTGTTAAGTTGGTGGAAGCGATTAAAAAGTCAGACGACATTGCGAAATTCTTTTCTGTGGTGGTGGAAAATGTTGCAGCAGATAGCATTAGAAGAACAAAATCACTCCTATCATTTTCTCCGGAAAAGCAATTTTTAGAACTTATTCAAGATAAACCGCAAATCTTACAACGCATTCCGCAGCGCTATATCGCGCAGTATTTGGGCATCGCACCCGAGAGTCTTAGCCGAATCAGAAAGCGTTTGGCAAAATCCTAAAATCTTAACCGAAGTCATCTTTTTGAGCACCAATCGCCTCCTAATTTTACAAAAAATTAAGATATGCAAACAATATTAGGTGCAGGAGGAGACATCGGAACTTCTTTAGCAAAAGAACTGAAAAATTACACAGAAAAAATTAGATTAGTTAGTAGAAATCCCCAGAAGGTTAACGACAATGATGAATTATTCGTTTGTAATCTTCTCAATTCGGAACAAGTTAAATTAGCTACAAAAGATTCTGAAATTGTTTACCTCGCGGTGGGGCTTCCTTATGATATTGCCGTTTGGGAAAAGCAATGGCCGATCATTATGAAGAATGTAATCGAAGCTTGTGTTGCAAGTCAGTCGCGATTGGTGTTTTTGGATAATGTATATGCTTATGCTAAAACCGAAATTCCAAATATGACCGAACACAGTCAAATCGCTCCAACAACAAGAAAAGGAAAAGTGCGCGCACAACTTTTGGAAATGCTTAACAAAGCTCAACGAGAAAAATCTTTGAAAATCCTTGTTGGGAGAAGTGCTGATTTTTATGGACCGAATGCAAAAAATGGCTTTTTAAATATTTTGATTCATGATAATTTTAAAAAATCTAAAAGTGCTTTTTGGCAGTCAGACGCTAACAAAATTCACAACTTTACATATACTTTGGATGCCGCAAAAGCTTTGGCGATATTAGGTAATACAGACGATGCTTACGGTCAGGTTTGGCATCTTCCGACTTCTAACGAAGCCTTAACGGGGAAAGATTTCGTAAATATTTTTGCAGAAGAAATGAATGTGAAACCAAAGTATATGCGTCTTTCACCATTGTTGTTAACAATAATCGGTTGGTTCTCTAAAGACATTGAAGAATTGAAAGAAATGCAGTATCAAAATAATCAAAATTATGTGTTTGACAGTTCAAAATTTAATAAAGCCTTTAACTTTTCGCCAACTAATTATCACGAAGGCATCAGAGAAATTGTAAAAAGTTCTGCTTCTAAAATTTAAAACCATTTAATCTTCATAAATTTGTATCGCATTGATTTTATTATGAAGACTGACATTTTCAATATACAATCCGAAACTGATTTTCTAGAAGCAGCTTTGGAGACTTTTCGATTTCAATATTGGCATGTTGAGGTTTACAAAAAGTTTGTAGATTATCTCAACATCAACCCCGAAACGGTGACAACTTTGGAAGCGATTCCTTTTCTGCCCATCGAAATGTTCAAAAATCATCAAGTTCTCGATATCGAAAAACATGCTGAAAAGTATTTTCAAAGTTCGGGGACGACGCAGATGAATCTCTCCAAACATTGGATTGCGGATTTTGGCTTGTACGAAGAAAGCATTTACAAAAGCTTTGATCAGTTTATAGGAAAGCCCGAAGATTTCATTTTTTTAGGTTTGTTGCCGAGTTATTTGGAGCGCGACAATTCGTCGTTGATCTATATGGTCAACTATCTTATCGAAAAATCGGGCAAACCAGAGAACGGTTATTTTCTTTATAATCACGAAGATTTATTCGAAATTCTAAATAAAACCTCCGATAAAAAAGTTATTCTTTTCGGCGTTTCGTTTGCCTTGTTGGACTTTTTGGACACATTGGAATCTAAGAAATTGCAACTTAATTCTACCGAAAATCTTATCGTTATCGAAACCGGCGGTATGAAAGGTCGTAAAGAAGAAATGACAAAAGACGAGTTGTTGTCGATTTTCCAAAAAGCATTTAAAACCGACAAAATCTACTCCGAATATTCGATGACCGAATTGCTATCTCAAGCTTATTCGATGGGCGAAAATATCTACGATTGTCCCAAATGGATGCGCATTTTGGTGAGAAATACCGAAGATCCGTTGTCGTATATGGAGTCGGGTAGGATGGGTGCGATCAACATTATCGACCTTGCCAACCGCCATTCTTGCAGCTTTATTGCGACGCAAGATTTAGGAAAAATCATTGAAAATCCAAATTCAAAAACGCTTAGCAAAAGCTTCCAAGTTTTGGGCAGAATCGACCATTCCGACATTCGCGGCTGCAGTCTTTTGGTGTCTTAACATTTTTATTTGGGCGGCATTTCGGGCTGTCACTAGTCGCTGCGCCACGCCAACGCAATGGCCCGCGCCTGCGGCGCGAGCTCCAACAGGCCGTTCCATCCCGGCCGCAGTTTCGGGATAATTATTTAGTCTGAAGTTGGGATAAGAAAACTAACACTCATTTTATTTTGTGGAAATTGCATCAAAAATAGTTTAATCTTCCTTTACAGTTTGGTAATCTACAATTTGAAAAGTAGATTCTAGCGATGATGGTTAATAAGCCTTTCAGGCTTCAAAACCCTGAAAGGCTTGTTGACTTCTTGCCTTACTTTGCAGAATCCTGCGTTACTAAAAGAAGCACTTTCTTTTGTTTGATGTTTTGTCAGTACGCGTATTCTTGCTAATATCGCAATTAACTATTGACCTATTGGAGAAGAAAAGCTTTGCTAGCTAAGGTTTTTGGGGAGGAAGTTAGTGTGCAAAGTATGAGGACTTAAAGATTAATCCATAAATAATATTAAATAAAAGTCCTATTTATCGCTATTGCATCAATATATTGTTAAATTTATAATTATAGATACTTTTTATTGCATAAAAGCTATATCTTTATCGCCCGTTATAAACAACGATATATGAAAACACATTTATATTCTTTAAAACTATTTCTTTTTGTTCTATTGGCGTCCTTTTCAGTAAAAGGTTGGGGGCAATTAACATTGGGAACATCACCTTATCAACAAAATTTTGATGGTATAGAAAGTGGGTTGCCTACTGGTTGGACTATCAGTAACGGAGCTACAAATACAACATTAGGTACGTCTGCTACTTTAACTACGACTAAAACAAAATGGTCTTCAACCGCTTCGCAATTTGCAAACTTTGCTTCTGCAACTAGTCTTGTTTCTACATCTACAGAGATTCAACAAGAGAATAGTACAAATAGAGCATTAGGCGTTCGTCAATCTGGGTCTTTTGGAGATCCTGGGGCTTCGTTTATGTTGCGTATAGCGAATACAACAGGGAAGAGTAATTTTAATCTTAGTTTTAAAATGCAATCTTTGGATGCTGCAACGGGACGTACAGTAACTTGGAAAGTGCAATATGGGCTAGGAAATAACCCTACATCTTTTGTAGATTTGACTACAGTGCCTACTACATTTGCAACATCTTCTACATGGGGAAGTACAAATGTTTCTGTAGCTTTACCTGCTGCTGTTAGCAATGTAACTCAAAATGTTTGGATTCGTATTGTAGCACTGTCTGCTTCAACTGGTACAGGAGGAAGGCCTACAAGTGCGATAGATGATGTCAGCTTGTCTTGGAGTTCTGCAACTACTTCAATTCTTGATGTTACGCCTGCAGGCCCTTTGAGTTTTGTCGCGATTAATAATTCTCCAGCATCAACTAGTCAAGATGTTGTGATAAATGGCAGTAATTTAACGCCAATTTCTGCACAGCAATATGTTGATGCAATTTTAGAATCATATTCAAATTCAGCTACTGAGCATTTTGAGTTTTCTATTGACGGAGGAACTACTTATACCAATTGGGAAGAATTACCAATTGTTTCTGGGACAATTAATAAAACTTTAAAAGTTCGATTAAAGGCTAATCAAAGTATTGGTACATACACCGATAAAATTGTTTTTACATATACTGGTACAACGGCTCCGTTTACAATTATCAAAGAATTGGTTTTAAATGCGAGTGTTACTGGTGCAAAGCTTACTGCGACACCTGCAACTTTATCAGGCTTTACATATATATATGGTAGTGGACCATCCCTAGTACAAAGCTTTACTTTGACAGGGGCTGGCTTAAGTGGAACGGGTAGTGCTTCTTTATTGCCTGGGAATCATTGGGAGATTTCTTCTGACAATGGTGTGTCATGGCATTCATATGCAGATAATGGTATAACACTTAATAACTATGCAGGTACAAGTCAAACTATTCAAGTTAGATTAAAGAAAGGTCTTGATTTTGGTACATATGATAATGGCAGTAATGATATTGTTGCAATTACATACAGTGGTAGTGGTGTTACAAGTAATGATGTTAGCTTATCTGGTAATGTTGTTAAAAAAGCTCTCACAGTAGAAAATCTTACAGTAGAAAATAAAACTTATGATGGAAACAATGATGCTACAATAGGAGGCACTGCTACTTTGGGAGGCGTTGTTGATAGTGATGATGTCTCATTGGTTGGTACTGCTACAGGAACCTTTGATACTAAAAATGTAGGAAATGATAAGATAGTTACTATTAATGGATTTTCACTGGTAGGTACAAAAGCTTCTAACTATACCTTAACCCAACCAACAAAAACAGCCAATATTATTGTTAAAAACATTACAATATCAACACCAATAATTGCTCCAAAAACATATGATGGTACAACAACTACGGGGACAATTACATTAGGAACTATAACAGGTTTGGTAGGTTCAGAAACGTTAGGTGTAACAGCAGTAGGTAATTACACTGATGCTAATGTAGGTGTCGATAAAACAGCAAATATAGTTTATACAACTGCAGATGGTAACAATGGTGGTCTTAAAAACAACTATAGCACTTTGAGTGATGCTACTGCTTTAGGAGATATTACTAAAGCAGAACAGGTTATAACGATGCTAGGTACATTGACAAAATATTTAGGGAATCCAGACTTTTCTCCAGCGACTTCAACTTCGTCTGCAAATCCAATTACATATACGAGTTCTAACTCTGCTGTTGCAACTGTGGTTAATAATCAAATTCATTTGGTGGCAATTGGTAGTACTGTAATTAAGGCATCACAAGCTGGAAGTGATAATTATAATGCAGCAACGGATAAGGAAATGAACCTTACAGTAGAGGTTAATAAAGATGTTTATCGTTCAAATAAATCTGGTAATTGGAATGATCCTACAACATGGTTTGCTTCATCTGATGGATTAACTGGATGGACACAGGCTACTAGTGCACCAGCGGCGAATAACGTTGTTTACATACAGTCTAGTCATAATGTTACATTGACCCAAAATGAATCTTGTAAAGATTTGCATATTTCTAAAGGAACAAGCTCAAGTAACCCAACTTTAGGTAAAGTTATCTTAGATGTATACAGCTTAGATCTTTATGGTAAACTTCGTACTTATTATGCTAGTATTGGAGGTATTCCTGGGACTTCATCTACTAATGGATATAGTGTGTATCCTTTTACGGCGAATACTGGTGGTAGGTTAAATGTTGTTGGCACTTCAAGGAATTTAACTGTATCTGGTGAGTGGGGTGCAATGATAACAACCCCCGCTCCAGCCTCTGGATTTATGCCCGTTGAAATTAACATGAATAACGGCGAAACCTTATTTCTTAATACAAGTGTTAAGTTTTCTGACCTTAAAGTTGTATCAGGTAATGTTGATGCTAAGACAAATACTATATCTGTAGACCAGGGAACAAGTACATCAATTAGTCCAAATATTTCTATTGAATCTGGGGCTACAGTTATTAGTTCAGCTACTAGTACTAATAATAAGGTGTTTCAGGCAACAGGTACGAAAGCTGGTGGAGATCTTACGCTAAATGGACATTTGGTGTTGAAGGGCGCTAATCCTTTTATATCGATGAAGTCAATAACATTTAATGGTGTAGTTGAATATGCAAATTTAGGGGATCAAAACTTTATAGCAGTAGATGGAACTGGAGCGGTTCCAGTTTCAACATATTATAACCTAACAATCTCAGGTTCTGGTGTTAAAACTGCAACAGGTACAACAACGGTTAATAATATCGTTAATGTTGTAGCAGGTGAGTTAAAACTTCCAAGAACAAATAATAATGTGGCAGCTAATAATGTCTTGGTTGCTAAAAAAGGTGTTAATGTAGCTGCAGGTGCTTTGTTAACCTTAGAAAATAATTCGACATTAATGCAAGATACGGATGCTGTTAATAACGGTAATGTAATTGTAAATCGTGAAGCAACTGTCCCATCTACTCAATACAATATTTGGTCTTCGCCAGTTAAAGCTCAAAAATTATATGAGCTATACGGTACGGCTGGTTCTGTGCCAGCTGGTACGGTGATGGAGTATATCACCAAGAGTGATATCTTTAAGCCAATTGTAAACCCTAACGTAACTTCGGACTTTGCTAAAGGCTATTCTGCAAAAGGTTTAGCGGATAATGCGAGTGGTGCTGTTACTGCAGTCTTTAAAGGTGTGCCTAATAATGGTGAGCCGAGTGTTCCGTTAGTTTTAAGTGTAGAAGGCAATCGTTTTAACGCGGTTGGTAATCCTTATCCGTCTAACTTGGATCTTAACATTTTATATGCTGACAATACATCATCTAATGTTTCAGGTATCAAGAATATTACGAATCTTGTAAGATTTTGGGATAATACTAACAATAATATAACATGGCAGCAAGGTAGCAGTTATAGTGGTAACAATTATGCAATCTATAATCTAGATGCCGAATTGGGGGTGCCAGCAACAGGGGCTGCTAGTGGTGGTGATCCTACAAAAATTCCGGATGGTATTGTTAAGCCAGGACAAGGTTTTATGGTGAGAGCCAACACAAGCGGTGACAAGGTGCTTAAGTTTAACAACGGTCAACGTTTAGCTTCTGCACATGCAAATACACCGTATTATAAAAATAGTAGCAATAAAGATCGTTTTTGGTTAGCTTTAGAAACACCGGGTGCTATTGTTAACACCATTGCAATCGCATATAACGATTTGGCGACAAACAATAATGATATCTATGATACTTCGATTTTGGATGCTAACAATAGCGATCTATTCTACTCGTTAAGTGATAACCAATACAAGCAAGCGATCCAAAGTAGAAAAGGAGGTTTTGCAGATACAGATGCTGTTAAGCTTGGTGCTAAATATTACAAAGCTGGTACACATAAGATAAAAGTTATTAAGAAAGATGGCGTCTTCGAAGGTGGACAAAATATTTATCTACACGATAAAGTGCTTAATAAATATATCGACCTAACGACTGAGGCTTATAGTTTTGATGCTAGCGCTAGCAGTAACGATACGCGTTTTGAGATTGTCTACAAACCGGGCGCAGTTTTAGGAACTGTAGATACACAGTCCAAAGATGCTGTTATTGTTTACAAAACAAGTGATGCTTTTGTCGTGTTGTCGAAAGCGGATGCTATTACAAAAGTTGAATTGTATGATATGAATGGTCGATTGATTCAAGTCAATGATAAGGCTGCTAAAGAGCAAAAATTATCACATGAGACTTTATCTAACGGGGCGTATCTATTAAAGATTAGTCGCGGTCAAAATGTTGAGGTTAAGAAAGTTCTAAAATAAATTTTTAGCGCAAATTAATAATACGTGTGATAATTAAAATGTATTTTTTATCTTTACACCGAAATAATTTTCAGAAAATGAATAGATTAATCCTATTTTGTTTTATCACCATTGGTTTTCTAGGTTCAGCACAATATGCTGATCAAGATAATAGATTCAATAAAGCTAATGTCGAACAACAAGCTCCTAATACAGATGCTACAGCTAATGCTGGTGGAAATGGAGAAGATGATGGTGAGAATCCAGGTAATGCTGGAGATGCGCCTATCGATGACTATATCCCAGGGCTTATGTTATTAGGAATTGGTCTCGTTGCATATTATGGCTATCGACAACAACAACTAAAATCTTAATAGTTTATATAAAATCCGAAACCTAGGTTTCGGATTTTTTTATTTATGATATAAAATTCTACTGTAAGAAAATGACTAAACGAAATTATAGTGGAAGACAATAATAGCTTTGTTTTCAGCATTACTTTTATATAGATTAGCTTTAGGGCTTGTTGAGGTTTTATTGTAAAGGGCTAGCAATAGGCTCTTGGTGATGTTGGTTTTTTGTAGGCTTTTGTCACCTTTAATAACTGTGAATAAACTATTTGTTATAAAATACACAATATTTATTAATACTTACGTTAAAATATTATAAAATATTATTAAAAATTTTTAGAAAACTATCGTGTAATAGTGTAAATTTGTTTCCATTAAAATATTCAATCTATTTTAAGTGAAACGTAATGTTTTAATGAAGATTAAGTAAAAATTAATGTTGTTGTGTCCTAAATGGAAGAAAAGATTTGGCTTTCGTCCCCCCACATGGGCGGCTCAGAAAAAAAATATATTGAACAAGCATTTGATGGTAATTGGATTACATCTTTAGGTCCTAATATTTGTGGTTTCGAAGAAGATATACAAGATTTTCTGGGTGAGGGTGTGCATGTTGCAGCGGTCTCGTCAGGTACTTCTGCGCTCCACTTGGCTTTAATATTATTAGGCGTCCAAGCGGGAGATGAGGTATTGTGTCAAAGTCTCACCTTTGTGGCGTCCGCTAATCCAATAATCTATTTGGGTGCGAAACCCATATTTATTGACAGCGAAGAAGAAACTTGGAATATTTGTCCGATCGCTCTAGAGGAAGCAATTTTAGACCGAATAAAACATGGGAAAAAACCTAAAGCCATAATTGCTGTAAGTCTTTATGGTATGCCCTATAAAGTCAACGAAATACAAGCTATTGCTAGCAAGTACGACATCCCGCTTATCGATGATAGTGCCGAAGCGCTTGGCAGTAGTTATAAGGGAAGAAAGTGTGGTACTTTTGGAGATTTGTCGATTGTCAGTTTTAATGGTAACAAAATAATAACGACATCGGGCGGCGGTGCATTGATTGTTAAAGATAAAGCAAAGCGTGATCGTGCTGTATTTTTATCAACACAATCTAAAGACGATGCGCCACATTATCAACATTCTCAATTGGGTTATAATTACCGATTAAGTAACGTAAGTGCTGGTATTGGTCGTGGACAGATGGAAGTTCTTGAAGATCGCATTATGCAACGTCGTGAGAATCATAATTTTTATGTTGAGGTTTTTAAGGATATACCTGGTGTATCACTTTTGACAGAGCCTAACGAAGATTATTTTTCAAACTATTGGTTAACTGCTATATTGGTTGATCCTAAGATAACTAATTGTAATAGAGAGACCATTAGATTGGCATTGCTAAATGAAGGTGTTGAGTCGCGGCCACTTTGGAAACCTCTGCATTTACAACCTATCTTTGAGAATTGTAAATTTTATGGAAAAAGTATTGCTGAAAATTTATTTGAGCACGGTCTTTGCTTACCCTCGGGTTCGAATATGACTATGATGCAAAAAAATCGTATAAAAGCTATTTTGCAAAATGTACTTGGTGTGTAAACAGGAGCTAATGTAAAGGGATTCTGTTAAAAAAAAGAAAAGTTAATTTTATTTTGCAATTAAATAATTATGTTAGGAACAGGCTTAGGAAAGCGTATCTACACAGGAGATAATCTTATTAATATTTCGGATATACGCTATTTGCCCAGATGGGTAGTCTTTATTATTGATATTTCGATATTAATAGTTTCTTTATTGCTAACCTATTTTGTGATAATGAAAATGAAGTCGCGTCCATACGATGTTTTCAATTATACACAAGTTTCTGTAATGACTGTGGGGATCAATGTGCTCTTTATGTATTTGTTTAAAACTTACGCAGGCGTTATCCGACATTCTACTTTTATAGATTTATTAAAAATAATGTTGTCATGTCTTTGTACAGCAGCAGTTTTATTTATATTAAACCTTTCGTTTATTACTTTCCGTGGAGAGAAGATTTTATTAAATTCTTTTATAGCATTGTATTTTCTGATATCTGCAATGTTTTTATTTATGTTTCGTCTTGTCGTGAAGGAAGTTTTCCATTTTGCGAGAGAGATATCGAGGAGTGATCTCAAAAAACGTATCATGGTACTGGGTACTGATGAACAGTCTATAGCTATTGCAAGAGCTATTCTTGATAATCCAAAGCTTCCTTATCATGTTGTGAGTTTCATAAGTACACAGGATAGCACGGTTGGTATTGGTCTTCCAAAAATTTTGGGAAAAACAATTGTAAGCAAGGATTGGTTTCTTAAGAATACGAAAGAGGATCTTGATATCGAAGGGGTTATCATGGTAAAGGAGTCTTTTGAAAAAGAAGCTATGGACGAGTGGATAGGCTATCTTCTCGAGAAAGATCTAAGAATATTGAAAGCGCCATCTGTACAAAAATTACGTAGTACGGATAATGCTAACTTTATTAAGACTGTACAGATAGAGGATCTACTCAACAGAAAACCTATTAGATTGGATAACGAGGAGGTTAAAAAAAGACACTTTAATCGTGAGGTTCTTATTACGGGCGGCGCAGGATCTATTGGATCCGAGATTATTAACCAAGTTGCAAAATATTCTCCCTCTTTGGTTGTTGTTGTCGATCAAGCTGAAACACCATTGTATGAAGTCGAATTGCAGTTGCGAGAAAAATTCCCGCATGTTAAGTTTGTATTTGTACTGGCCGATATTTCGAATAAACAAAGAATAGAACCTTTATTTAAAAAATATAATTTCTCCATGGTATATCATGCTGCAGCATACAAGCATGTACCGTTGGTAGAGAGTAATCCGCAAGAAGCAGTAAGAGTCAATGTCTTAGGTTCAAAAAATTTGGCTACGCTTTCTAGTCAATATAATGTCAACAGATTTGTAATGGTCTCTACCGACAAGGCCGTTAACCCAACTAATGTTATGGGGGCTACCAAACGTGTGGCAGAATTATTTGTACAATCTTTACAAAATCTACCAGAGAATAAGACGAAGTTTATCACAACAAGGTTTGGGAATGTTCTTGGGTCTAATGGATCAGTTATCCCACATTTTAGAAAACAAATCGAGAAAGGCGGACCAATTACCATCACCCATCCTGATATTGTACGTTATTTTATGACTATTCCTGAAGCTTGCGAATTGGTTTTGCATGCTGGTATTATGGGGAATGGGGGCGAAATCTATGTGTTTGATATGGGGCAACCAGTTAAGATCTTAGATTTGGCTAATAGAATGATTAAACTTTCAGGTTTTGAACCAGAGACTGATATCAAAATTATTTTCACTGGTCTGCGCCCTGGAGAAAAATTGTATGAAGAGCTTTTGAGTGATGATGCAAAAACACTTCCCACTAATCATGAAAAAATATTAATATCAAAAGATCCTGTGATGAGTTTTGAGGATATTAATGGTTTGGTTATGGATATGTTAGCTAGTTTGGAGACAGATACAAAATTTGAAGCAGTTGCTAAAATCAAAACGATAGTAAAGGAATTTAAAAGTAATAATTCGGAATATGAATCGTTAGATAAATAACTTTATATTATATTTGCAAATTAAGAATAAAAATCGCTTATGAAAAAAGTTTTCTACATGGTTTTGCTTGGTGTATTATGTTTTAATTACTCTTGTAAATCAAAAGAAAATATTAACTACTTAAAGAATATTGAGAATGTTGCAATAGAAGCCTCTTATAGTAGTGTTAACAAGACAACTATCCAACCAGGAGATAACTTAATTATAAAAGTTAGTGCGAATGATATGGATGTGGTTAAACCATTTAATCAATCAATGTCATCGAGTGAAACCTCTCAATATTCGCAGTCGAGTACTAACCTCCCGACACAAGCTCAAACCTCCGTTTCTGGACCAACATATACCGTTGATTCTAACTATGATATTGACTTTCCGGTAATAGGTGTTGTTAATACAAGGAGCAAAACGATTGAAGAACTTAGTTCATTCTTAAGGGATAAGGTATCTCGCTATGTTAAAAATCCTTCGATTAATATTAAAAATACTAACTTTAAAGTAACTGTGCTAGGTGAAGTTGACAAACCTGGCTATTATATGTTGCCTGATGGACAGACCGCTACAATTTTTACAGCACTGGGCATGGCTGGTGACCTTACGATATATGGGGAACGTGAGAATGTATTATTAGTAAGAAATGTTGATGGTCAAATGACAAAACAATATATTAATCTTACAGATGCGAACCTTTTCAATTCTGATTATTTTCAGTTAAAGCAAAATGACGTTATCTATGTTAATGCCAATAAAGCAAAACAAAACTCTTCTTGGTTTGGACCTCAGACAGGAGTTTGGATTTCGGTAGCGTCAGTATTGGTAACAATTTTAGCCTTGGTAATTAAGAAGTAATTAAATGTTTCTAGACATTTAATTACAATTTTTTTTAGACACTGTTTAAGTGTAAAAGTAATAGAAGATGGATAATCAGAAAAAAGTAGAAGAGTCAATTAGTTTGCAAGATATTATCAAACCCTATGTAAAGAAAATACATTGGTTTATTATAAGTCTATTGGTGATGATTGCATTAGCAATAACTTATATTAAGTTAACACGACCTGTATATAAGTCAGAGAGCACCGTTTTGATCAAAGATGCAAAGAAAATGTCTAGTGCGTCTGGTGATTTTGGCGTATTGCAAGGTTTGGCAGGTTTTGGTGGTATGGGGACCAATAGTATCGAGAATGAAATACAAATTTTAAAATCTAAAAAATTAGCAATAGATTTAGTTCAAGATCTTAATATACAAACAAAATTATTTGCGAAATCTGGCTTTAATAAGGTTGAACTTTATAAACAGACCGCTCCAATTCTTGTAAAAGTTATAAATGAAAAAAAAGCAAAGAAACCAACAGGTCCTTTGAATATTTCATTAAAAGGAGATAA
This sequence comes from Soonwooa buanensis, assembly GCF_900167905.1. Taxonomy (GTDB): domain Bacteria; phylum Bacteroidota; class Bacteroidia; order Flavobacteriales; family Weeksellaceae; genus Soonwooa; species Soonwooa buanensis. Next base: position 117,571 of record NZ_FUYZ01000004.1, read on the forward strand.
GATTACTATAAGTTCAGAAGAGTTTAAAAGTGATATAGTTACTACGTATGGCAAGCTAGTGAGTTTGCCGTATGCTAATATTATGCTTTTAAAGAACCAAGATTTTGATAGTTCTAGTGTTAAAGAGTTTGATGATGTTGAGAATTTAACTCTTGAATATAGCAGCTTAGAGTTGGCTGTTAATGACTTACAAAAAGCTATATCAGTAGATCTTATTGATAAAGATGCAACTATTATCGTTTTAAGTTTAATATATCCAAATAATGATAAAGCTAGGGATATATTAAATACATTAATTACGCAATATAATTTTGATGCAACTAATGATAAAAATTTAGAATCAAAAAAGACTAAAGATTTCATAGATGAGAGAATTGATTTAATATCTAAAGAATTAGGTGATGTTGAAAGTCAAAAAGAACAATTTAAAATTAATAATGATATTGTTGATTTGATGCAAGAAGCGCGCATTAATGTGCAAAATGCAATGCAGGCCAAGACGAAAGATGTAGAAATTGAAACACAACTACAGATTTCAAATATGTTATTAAGCGCATTAAATGGACAGAAAAATAATCAATTACTACCAGTAAATATTGGTCTCAATAATGAAGGTGCTGTTAAGATTGTCGAAAATTATAACAGATTGGTGTTGCAACGAAATAAATTGTTGGAAAACGCAACATCTGAGAATCCTTTAATACAAGATTTAGATAATCAGATAAGACAAACTCGGAATTCTATACAAGAAAGCCTTAGCAAAAGTATTTCTTCACTTAATTTGACAAGAAATCAAGTGCAAGGTCAAGTTGGTGATTTAGAGAATAAATTGAACAAAGTACCTCGTCAAGAAAAATTGTTTAGAAGTATAGAAAGACAACAACAGATTAAAGAGAATCTATATTTATTATTATTAGAAAAGAGAGAAGAAGCTGCTATTTCCTTGGCGATGACTGCAAATAAAGCCAGAGTGGTAGATGAAGCTTATACTTTAGTAAAACCTGAAAGTCCAAAAAAACTGATCGCTTTAGCTATTGCGGTCGTATTTGGATTATTAATTCCTTTTGCTATAATCTATTTGAGATCATTGTTTAATAATAGTATTGAGTCCAAACACGATTTAGAACGTTTGTCAAATGTGCCAGTACTATCTGAGATACCGAGATTAGTTAAGAATGATGAGCATTTGATTCAAATAAACGATGTGTCACCGATGGCAGAATCGTTTAGGATTTTGGTAACCAACCTAAGTTTTATGCTTCCTAAAAAGGAAAAGGGTAAAACGATTATGGTGACTTCAACGGTAAAAGGAGAAGGTAAAACCTTTATCTCTATTAATTTGGCTCTAGCATTAGCATCACCAAAGAAGAAGGTGTTAGTAGTAGGGTCGGATATTCGTAATCCGCAATTACAACGATATGATCCATCTAAGAAGACTGTTGCTGGTCTTACAGAATATTTGGCTGGAGGCGTTGACAATATCGAAGATATAATATATCCTAGCTCATTTGCTGATAATTGTGATATTATTTATTCTGGTAGTATACCTCCGAATCCCACTGCATTATTGGAAAATGGTCGTTATAAAACGCTTGTTGATCATGTTAAAGAAATGTATGAGTATGTAATCTTGGATACTGCACCATTGATGTTGGTAACAGATTCTTTCCTAATTGCTGAAAATGCTGATACTACTTTATATGTTACAAGATCCGAAACGACAGATAAAGGCTTTATTGATTTTGCGAATAAAAATATTGAAAGTCATAAGGTTAACAATGTTGCTTTCGTGCTTAATGATGTGCATAAGAGTAATTTCGGATATGGTAATAAATACGGCTATGGCTATAATGCACAAGAAAAATCTTGGTTTCAAAAATTTAAAGACAAATTTTAGATAGAGAATGTTACATAAAGTTTCTAGTATCTTAAATTCGAAAAGTGTTAAGGTTAACTATATTCTAAACCTTACAAGAGTCCTCTCGGGGGCTCTTATTGGTATTGTAACAATGCCTTATATAAACAAAGCTCTAGGAGCAGAAGTATTAGGTAAGGTAGAATATGTAAACACCTTGATTACTTATTTTCTTATGTTTTCGGCATTAGGTATTCCAATGTATGGTATTAGAGAGATTTCTAAAGTAAGAGATGAACCTGTACTTTTGGCACGAACAACTATTGAGTTGTTATCAATTTTAGTGATTACTACTTTTTTCTCTTACATTGCTCTTTTTGGTGTAATTTATCAATTAGATTATTTTTCTAATTATAGAGATCTAATATTAATGATGAGTATTATGATCTTTTTAACTAATATTGGAGCAGAATGGTTTTTTCAAGGATTAGAAAATCAGCTTTATATAACTGTTCGTTATGTTTTAGTTAGAATTATAAGTTTAGTAATTATATTATTATACATTAAATCACCTTCTGATTATCTTCTTTATGCACTTTGCCTAGTAATAACTGCTTGTGGTGCTAATATTTTCAATATTTATTATTTATATAAAAAAACTATAAAAGTTGAATTTGATTGGAAGAAAGTTAATGTAAAAAGGCATTTTAAGCCTGTATTGTTGATTTTTTTAGGTACAATATCTGTCAATATATATTTACAGTTAGATTATTTTTTGATTGGAAGCTTGGTGGGAGATAAATATGTTGGATATTATGCCGTTTCCAATAAGCTAATAAGATTTGTAATTGGTTTTATTACTATTATAGGGTCTGTTATGTTGCCCAAACTTTCTATTCTATATGCAGCTAATAAGGAGCAGTACCATGTATATCTAAGAAAGTCATTATCATTTATGCTGATTTTTTCGGTTCCGTTTACTGTTTACTTTTTTGTTTTTGCAGAGCCTCTTATTCATTTATTTGCTGGGAAGGATTTTGAAAATGCCGTCGTTACAATGAAAATATTATCGCCTTTATGTATTATTGTAAGCATAGCTTATTTTATGGGGTTCTTAGTACTATATCCAATGGGTAAAGAAAAGGTATATACTTGGGCTGTTGTATTATCTGCTGTTTTTAGTATTCTTATTAATTTTTTTGCGATTAGTACCTACCAGCAAAATGGTGCTGCCGTTGTTGCTGTATTATCAGAATTAATAGCTATAATTGCTATGTATGTTTTTATTACCAGAAAGAATATGCTAAGTAATTTTTTTGACAATAATGTCTATCAGTATTTTGTGGCTGGTGCATTAATGTTGTTAACAACAGTTATTCTCAAGAAGCTATGTGTCTATGATAATACTATTTTTTTCGTAATTAATACTTTTTTTGGTTTTGCTATATATTTCTTATTTTTGATTTTTGTTAAAGAGGCTATTATTATGGATATATTTTCGAATTTAAAGTCTAAATTTCATAATAAAGCCTAAATTGTTATGGTTGTTTATATCGTTTTATTTCTTTTAGTTGGATTTGGTGCTTTACACTTTGATATATTAAAGCGTAAACATTTTATGAATCCATATTTTATATTTGTAGGTGTTTTTTGTACTTTGATGGTAGGATTACGGTATCGTGTTGGTGGAGATGCTTTAGTATACGAAGATTATTATTATCTTTATCCTGATATTAGTAATTATTTATATTTTATTGATCATAAAGTATTTCTCAATTATCAACCTCTTTGGGTCTTATTTGTCGCGATTTGCAAAACTTTTAACTCGGATTACTATTTTTACCAATTTATGTATTCCGTTGTTTTTAACATGATTTGGTTATGGTTTATAAAAAAACATTCTAACAATCCATTTACAGTTCTTTTTATTTTAGTTATTAACTTGTTGTATTTTTATTTCGGCTATGAAGTACAAAGAGAGATGTTTGCAATAAGTTGCTTTTTATTGGGTTATGATTCTTTCCAAAAAAATAAGTGGATTAAGTATTATATTTTTGCCATTATTGCATTTTATTTTCATATTTCAGCCACAATATTGTTTATAATGCCTTTTTTTAAATTGATAAAATTTACTAATAAGTTTATAATCATTTCAATATTGGTATCTATACCATTAATTGTTGGAAAGACTTTGTTTTATGATTTGATAAGCGCACTCTATGTGACAGAATCTATGCAAGAACGTGGGGAAGTGTATTCTAAAGTTGGATTTAGTGTTAGTGGGGTTCTGTTTTTTTATTTTTTACGTGTAATTGTATTTTTACCCTTCTTATTTTATAGTGTAAAGATAAAAAAGGGAAATTCCAATGACTGGTTATTAGCTGCTTTTCTTGTTCTTTCTTTATTATCGCAAGTTTTGGTTGGTTTTGATAGAATGCTAAATTACATTTATATTCCTATTATTATTTATTTTGTTGATTTGATATATTCGGAAATGAAATTACTATATCATGTAAAGGCGAATTTTATTAAGCTCTCGTTTCATGTTGGATTATTTGGTATTTTATTAGTGAAACTATTTATATCCAATTATGGAAATTATCATTATTATTCCGTATTCTTTCCATATGGGAGTATATTCGAAAAGGAAAAAAATACAGAACGTGAAAATTATCTTATTAAGCTATGGAAACAGTAGAAATAAGTATTATTATAGTTACCTATAATTCACAAGATTTAATTAAAGGAGCTATAGATTCAATATACAACTTGGCAGATATTTCAAAAACTAGGTTTGAAATTATTATTGTTGATAATAGTCCTTTTGATGGACACCAATTGCTGAAAAAAAATATTGAAAATAATTTTTATAATGCGTCCAACCTTTATGTTATTCATAATGTTAAAAATGGAGGATATGGGCAAGGTAATAATGTAGGTATTTGTAAGGCTAAGGGCAAAATAATTTGCATAATGAACCCTGATGTTTTATTTTTAGAACCTTTAATGAAAGATGCATTGCTAAAGTTTCAATCTAATTCGCAACTAGCATTATTAGGATATAAACAAACCGGAGGTTTTGATTATTCATTTTATTTAAAACCAGAATTTCGAAATAGTTTTTCAGGATTTCAAATGAAATTATATAATAAGTTTGAAAATTTTTCAGCCATAAAACATTATTTATCTGGCGCTTTTTTCTTTATAGATAAAGAGAAGTTTGAAAAAATAGGACTTTTTGATGAAAACATTTTTATGTATTTTGAAGAGCCCGATGTTTCTAATCGATTGTTAAATGCTGGGTATGAAATTCAATATGATAAGTCAAAAAAATATATGCATCTTGTTGGTAATCGAATAGAATATTCTGACTTTGGATTTAAAAATGAAATGAAATCCCTATTATATTATATTAAAAAGCATGGGCTTAACAAAAAGAAATTTTTAACAGCATTTGTTTCTGAGTACAGAGTCAAAATGAGAATAGCTAAGATTATTGGTGATACTAATAGACTAGAAAAATTTAGTAAAGAACTGAGTCTTATACAGGAAATTTTTATATGAGACGTCTTTTTTTCAGAACGGATAAATAATAATGTTGTTTAATAAGATTGTAAAGTATGAAAATATTAATTGATAATTCTAATCTAGTTGCGGGTGGTGGGATACAGGTAGCGATTTCATTTCTTAAAGATTTAATTACTTTAGCTCATGATGATCAATATATTGTTGTGCAATCTCATTATATTGCAAACGCTATTAATAAAGAAGACTTTCCTACCAATTTTAGTTTTTATAATCTAGATAAAGAAACTGATAAGTCCAAAAGTAAGAAAATAAAGTTTCTCAAAAATTTTGAAAATAAGGTGTCTCCTGACATTATTTTTACTGTTTTTGGGCCATCTTATCATAAAAGTAATTTTCCAAAAGTTGTAGGTTTTGCAATTCCATATATTATATATCCAGAATCTCCATTTCTTAAAAATATTTCCTTAAAAGAAAAAATATATTATAAGTCTCTTGATGTTTTGAAAACATATTGTTTTAAAAAATATTCTGACGCTTTAATTTTTGAAACTGATAATGCAAGAGAAGTATTTGTAAAAAAGAAAAATTATAAAAAAGCGACTTATACAGTTAGTAATACTTTAAATGAAGTATTTTATAATAAGCAAAATTGGAAAAAAATTGATATACCACAACTTGATCTAACCAATGCAAATATACTTTGTTTAACAGCAAATTATGCACATAAAAATCTGGCTATAATTCCTAAAGTCATTGATGCTTTACAAAAAATTGATCAAGACTTTAAATTTAAATTTTATATAACCTTAGAGCAGCAAGATATTAATTTCCCCGAAGAGTACAATAGTTATATTGTCTTTATTGGAAAGATAGAACTATCAAATATTCCCTCACTTTATCAACAGATGAATATTATTTTCATTCCGACATTATTGGAAGTTTTCTCCGCAACTTATCTAGAAGCAATGTACATGGGAAAGCCTATTGTTGCGTCAGATATGCCATTTTCAAGAGATATATGTAAAGATAATGCTTTGTATTGTGCTCCTCTGAAGGGTGAGGAATATGCTAAAGCAATCTATAATTTGAAAAAAGATAAAACTTTAGAAAAAATACTAGTTAAAAAAGGTTTGGAAAATGTTAAGAATTTTGGAACAAGTATGGACAGAACTTTGTCATATTTAGATATTTTTAAAAAAACACTATATGCAAGCAATAAAAAATAAAACACTTTTGATAACAGGTGGGACAGGTTCTTTTGGGACAGCTGTTCTTAACCGTTTTTTGGCAACAGATCATTTTAAAGAAATTCGCATTTTTTCTCGTGATGAGAAAAAACAAGATGACATGCGTAACCTTTATAAAAATGAGAAAATAAAATATTACATTGGCGATGTACGAGATTATGCATCAGTAGAACCAGCAACTCGTGGAGTAGATTATATTTTCCATGCTGCAGCGTTGAAGCAAGTTCCTTCTTGTGAATTTTTCCCAATGCAAGCGGTAAAAACGAACGTTGAAGGTACGCAAAACGTTATTCGTGCGGCTGCATCTAACAAAGTTCAAAAGGTAATTTGCCTTTCTACCGACAAAGCAGCTTATCCAATCAATGCCATGGGGATTTCCAAAGCAATGATGGAAAAAGTAGCAGTTGCAGAAGCAAGAAACTTAACTGACACTGTGGTTTGTTTAACACGTTATGGTAACGTTATGGCATCTCGCGGTTCGGTGATTCCTTTATTTTTGAATCAAATTCAGAAGGGAGAACCTATCACGATTACAGATCCTAATATGTCACGATTTTTCATGTCTTTGGAAGATGCTGTAGATTTGGTATTATTTGCGTTCGAAAATGCTAATCCAGGTGATTTATTTGTGAACAAAGCACCAGCTGGAAGTATTGGAGATTTAGCTAAAGCATTAATCGAAATGACGGGTAAAGAAGTTCCTGTTAAAATAATTGGGACACGTCATGGCGAAAAATTGTATGAAACCCTTTGTACAAGAGAGGAAATGATGAAAGCCGAAGATATGGGTGATTTTTATCGTATTCCAGCTGACAACCGTGATCTTAATTATGCGAAATACTTCTCCGAAGGTGAAGAAGATGTTTCTAAAATTGAAGATTATCACTCACATAATACAGAACAACAAGGTGTTGAAGGTCTTAAAAAATTAATTTCAACTTTACCGTTAATCCGTAAAGAGATTTTTGGTGAGGATGTAATGCAATATCCATATTAATTTTAAATTCGAAATTTCAAGAATATGATTTTTGAAGGTAAAAAACATAAGGATGAGAGAGGAATTATCACATTTAATAATGAATTTGATACTTCTGAAATCAAACGTATTTACACCATAGAGAATCATTCTTTAGATTTTGTTCGAGGTTGGCAAGGGCATAAAGTTGAACAACGTTGGTTTGCCGCAATGAAGGGGGAATTTGAAATTTCCCTGATTGAAATTGATGATTTTGATCAGCCTTCGAAAGATTTAAAGATTTCGAAATATCAATTGAATGACGAATCCTTAACTTACCTACATATTCCTTCTGGACATATTACCGCTATTCAGGCAAAAAAAGAAGGATGTAAATTGTTGGTTCTTGCAGATTATGCCTTGGGTGAAATCCAAGATGAATATAGGTTTGCATTAGATTATTTTAAAAACGAATAATGAAAAAAATAGGAATTACAGGACAAAATGGTTTCGTAGGGAAGCATTTATACAATACTTTAGGTTTATTCCCAGAAGAATTTGAAAGAGTAGATTTTCAAAAAGAATTCTTTGAAGATGAAACCAAGCTTGATGAATTTACATCAAAATGTGACGTAATTGTTCATTTAGCAGCAATGAATCGTCACGAGTCAGAACAATTTATTTATGAAACTAATGTCGGTTTAGCTAGACAATTGGTTGAATCTTTAAAAAGAACAAATTCTAAAGCTCATGTTTTAATTTCTTCTTCAACACAAGAAGAACGTGATAATCTTTACGGAAAGTCAAAACGTGAAGGTCGTGAAGCCATTGTTAATTGGGCAAATGAGGCTGGTGGAAAAGTAACAGGGCTTATTATTCCAAACGTTTTTGGTGCGTTCGGAAAACCCTTCTACAATTCATTTATCGCGACGTTTTGTCATCAATTAACGCATGGTGAAACACCAACAATTGCTAACGATGGCGAGGTTAAGCTAATCTACGTTCAAGAATTGGTGATGACGATTGTTAATGAAATTCGTTCAGAGAAAAATCAACCAGAATTGTTTGTTGAGCCCACTGCAACTAAAAAAGTTTCTGAAGTTTTAGCTTTATTAAATGATTATAAAACCAAATATTACGACGGTGGTGAAATTCCAGTTTTAACGGATAAATTCGAACATAATTTATTCAATACTTATCGTTCGTACATTGATTATAAAACGCATTTTCCAGTTAAATTCACACAACATACAGATCCAAGAGGAGCTTTTGTAGAGGTGATTCGTTTGGGAATTGGCGGTCAATGTTCATTCTCGACAACGGTTCCAGATATCACAAGAGGAAATCATTACCACACGCGTAAAATTGAACGTTTCGCAGTGATTAAAGGAAAAGCTTTAATTCAATTAAGAAAAATTGATACAGATGAAGTTCTTGATTTTTACTTAGACGGAACCGAACCTGCTTATGTGGATATGCCAATTTGGTATACGCATAATATCAAAAACATAGGAACTGAAGATTTATATACTATTTTTTGGATTGATGAACCATTCAATCCTGAAGATGCAGATACTTATTTTGAAACTGTTTAAACTTAGAATGATGAAATTTTTATTTTGTTTTATGTTGTTATGTTCTTCAATTAGTATTTTTGCACAAGATGCAAATGTAGAAGAAACAATTTTGGCGGCCGATCTTTCTCCAATGACAGATTCAAAAGTTGATAATATTGTTTATTATAAAAAAAATGGAAAATATTATAAACGAAATACTGACTCGGGTTATAATGTAAAGTGGTTTGGGGCTGTAGGTAATGGAATAGTTGATGATGCTTCTGCTATTCAAAAAGCTTTAGAATATATTAAAAAAAGCTCTCCACTACAAAATATTACAAATGGATGGAATTATGGAGGTGGAAAATTGTATTTGCCTGCTGGTAAGTATAAAATTTCTAAAAAGATACTTATCCCAGATAATATTACAATTGAAGGAGCGGGAACCAATTATACTTTAATTATCTCTCAAGTTCCAACAGCTTTTTCAAATGTAACAGGAATTCAAAATGGGAAAGATTATATAATGAGTCAATCCATTAACATCAAAAAATTATTTGTTAATGGAGGTGGTATTGAATTAATAGGAGCTTATGATTCAACCGTTGAAAGTGTAAAAGTCTTTAATACAGAATTGGGAATTGATGTTTCTTCGGCTATCAATTTGAAGATTAGAGATGTTCAGGTTTTAAATTGCAAAAAAGGAATTGTTTTAAGAGGGGATTTAGGTTCAGGGCCGTCTACAAGTACATATTTAGATAATGTCTGGGTCGCCCACTGCTCGGTAGTAGGATTGAGTATTACTGCGGAAAATTATAAGTTAGTAACACATAGTATTCGCAATTCAATTTTTGAATACAATGGTTTGGGAGTTCAAATTACAGGAGATGTTGAGCAAATTTTATTTGACAATATCCATCTTGAGGGAAATAAAGACAAAAACTTTAGAATTTCAAATAATGTTCAAGGATCTTTCAAGAATGTTTGGACAGATTCCTCAGAAACTTATATTAGTGGAAGTAAAAGTACGGCGTCTAAATTATATTTTGAGAATTTTAATGATCAGATCACTGTTGATCCGTCTTTTCAAGGTGAAATCATTGGAAACTTATTTGTTAAAAAAGTAAATGTTTCTAAAAACATTAAATTTAAAGTTTTAAACTAATGCAAAAACTAAAAGTAATGACGGTTGTGGGTACACGACCAGAAATCATAAGATTATCAAGAGTATTAATGGCTTTAGACAATTCTGAAGCTATCGAACATACGATAGTCCACACCGGACAGAACTACGATTACGAGTTAAACCAAATTTTCTTTGAAGATTTAGGTCTTCGTAAACCAGATTATTTCCTAGAAGCTGCGGGAAAAACAGCTACTGAAACGGTTGGAAATATCTTAATTAAAATTGATCCTCTTCTGGAAGAATTGAAACCCGATGCATTTTTGGTTTTAGGAGATACCAATTCTTGTTTATGTGCAATTCCCGCTAAGAAAAGACATATTCCGATTTTCCACATGGAAGCTGGAAATAGATGTTTTGACCAACGCGTACCTGAGGAAACGAATCGTAAAATTGTAGATCATACTTCGGATATTAACTTAACCTATTCGGATATCGCGCGCGAATATTTGTTGAGAGAAGGTCTTCCTGCGGACAGAATCATCAAAACGGGTTCTCCAATGTTTGAAGTTCTGAATCATTATTTGCCAGAAATTAAAGCATCTAATGTTTTAGAAAAACTGAATCTTGAAAAAGGAAAATTCTTCGTTGTGTCTTCTCACCGTGAAGAAAATATTAATTCAGAGAAAAACTTCCGAGGATTAATGACTTCTCTAAATATTATTGCAGAAAAGTATCAGTATCCAATTATTGTATCTACGCATCCACGTACGCAAAACATGATTGACAAGATGCAAATCGAGATGCGTCCAGAAATTCAGTTTCTTAAACCTTTGGGTTTCCACGATTATAATGCTTTGCAAATGCATGCGTATGCATGTCTTTCAGATTCAGGAACAATTTCTGAGGAATCTTCTATTCTTAACTTCAGAGCATTAAATATTCGTCAAGCGCATGAGCGTCCAGAAGCGATGGAAGAAGCATCTGTAATGATGGTAGGGCTATCACCAGAACGTATAATGCAAGGTTTGGTGCAGGTTTTACAACAAAAAGTAGGTGAGGAAAGAAACTTCCGTCCAGTTGCAGATTATTCGATGCCGAATGTCTCTGAGAAAGTTGTTAGAATTATTATTTCTTACGCAGATTATATCAAAAGAACAGTTTGGTCGGAGGAAATATAAGTATGAGTAACAGACTGTTTTATGTAGCGCAATACTTTACACCAGAGCCTTATCTTAAGGATATTAATTTTATTAAATCTCTTAAAGATAAAGGTTGGGATCCTGTCGTTATCACAGGATTTCCAAATTATCCGAAAGGTGAAATATATTCTGGCTACAAAAATTCTGTATTTAAAATTGAAGAAATGGAAGGCATCAAGGTGATACGTACCTATACCTATGCCGATCATAGTCTTAATGTTTTTAAACGCATACTTAACTATTTATGTTTTGGGATTTTAGCATCTTATGCTATTTTTAAGTTCGGAAAAAAAGAGAGTTTTTATTACGTTCTACAATCTTCTCCGTTTGTAATTTTTACTGCTTGGACAGTTAAGCTTTTCAAATCGAAGTCTAAAACGTTACTTGATATTCAAGATGTATTTCCAGAAAATATACGAGTGTCTGGTGTTATAAAACAAGGATGGATTATTAATATTTTAGATTTTATCTTGAATAATTTTTATTATCGCTTTTTCGACTTTTTTGTAACAGTGTCAAATAGTTTTAATAAAATTGTACAATCCAAAGGTATTTCCAAATCTCGGGTGTTAACTTTGTATAATTGGTCTATGGTTGAAGCTGATGGTACTACTTCTAGTGATAATTATCAATTTGCAGGAAATTTTTATAACATTGTCTATGCAGGCAATATTGGTGTACACCAAGGTCTATCTTTGCTTACAGATGCTTACAAGCTAGTTCAAGAAAAATATCCTAAAATTAAATTTCATTTTTTTGGAGATGGTACTGATTTTGAAGCGTTGAAATCGAAATTAAAAGAGAAGCAAATTCATAATGTAGAACTTCACGGAAGAGTTTCAAGTACTGAGATCTCAAAGTACCTCAATGCTGCAGACTGTCTTTTTTTACATTTAATTTCAGATCCCATTTATGAATCGATTATTCCATCAAAACTCCAAGCTTATGTAGAGGTCGGCAAACCTATTCTTGGTGGGATACAAGGTGAAGCTGCCGAACTTGTAAGTGCGAATAATTTAGGAGAAGTTTTTAACTCGGAAGATAATAATGCAATGTTAAAAGCTATTGAGGTTTTGTATAATATGGACGCTTCAACTATTGAAAAGATACTTAATAATAGTAAACAACTCTATGCTGATGACTTTTCGAGAGCAGCTGGGGCAACAAAAGTAGATAATTTTTTAAAACAGAATATTGTCAATTAATGAATACAAGACTAGCAACTAGTAAAGATTTACATCAAGTTGTTGATATACATCTGGATCGTTTTCAAAGTTTTTTCCTAAGTAGCTTAGGGAAAATTTTTTTAATTGAGTTCTATCGTGGGTTCCTTAAAAGACCTGGATTGTTGTTGGTATTAGAAGATGAAGGTAAAGTTGTTGGTTTTGCAGCGGGCAGCTATGATAATAATTCATTTTTTAAAAAGCTTTTGAAGAACAATTTATTTGGCTTCGCAAAAGCAGGATTTGTGATATTATTCAGTAATCCACTCGCTTTAAAAAGATTAAGCTCAAATGCTAGCAAATCTAGCCAAGAAATGCTTAATTTTGCAGAATTGTTAAGTATCGCCACCATTTCTAATAAAAAAGGATATGGCAAAATTCTTTTGTCTGCCTTTGAAACGATTCTTAAAAATGATGAAAATTTTGAACTACCTATTTCGCTAACGACAGACGTTGTTGGTAATGAAAAGGTAGTGCAATTTTACAAAGATTCTGGTTATCAAATTCACAATGAATTTGAAAGTTATAATGCCAGAAAAATGTATAGATTTATTAAAAAAACAAAAATATGAAAATTCCCTTTTCTCCACCATTTGTGGATCAAGATGTTATTAATGAAGTTGTAGATACATTAGAGTCTGGTTGGATTACAACAGGCCCTAAAGTTAAAGCTTTAGAAGAAGAAGTATGTAAGTTGACACATGCGCCTAGAGCTTTAGCTGTTAACTCATGGACGTCTGGAGCTATCCTTATCCTTAAATGGTTTGGTGTTAAAGAAGGTGATGAAGTTATTGTACCAGCATATACATACAGCGCAACAGCTTTGGCAGTTTTGCATTGTGGTGCAACGCCTGTGATGGTTGATGTTAAGGATGACTTTACTATCGATCCTGAAAAAGTAAAAGCTGCTATTACTAGTAAAACTAAGGTTATTATGCCAGTAGATATAGCTGGCCTTCCTTGTGATTACGATGCAGTTAATGATATTGTTAATGATCCTAGTATCAAAAACTTATTCACCGCAACTTCTGAAAATCAAGAAAAATTAGGTCGTATTTTAGTGTTATCAGATGCTGCGCATTCTGTTGGTGCTTTGTATAAAGATAAGCAGACCGGTGTTTGGGCAGATATTACGATTTTCTCTTTTCATGCGGTTAAAAATATTACTACTTCGGAAGGTGGTGCAATTTGTATTAATTTACCAAAACCATTTGATAATGACGCCGAGTATGCTACTATGCGTCTTTGGACACTTAATGGTCAAACTAAAGATGCTTTTACAAAATCGCAAGGTGGTGGAAGTAGCTGGAAGTATGATATTGTTTTCCAGGGTCTAAAGGTTAACATGCCTGATGTTTGCGCAGCAATTGGTTTGGCACAGATTAGAAAATATACTTCGCAATTAATGGAAGAAAGAAAACGTGTTGCAGAGCGCTATCATAGTTTTTTTTCACAGAAAAACTGGGCGCAGCTTCCTATTATAAAAGATAGTGATAGAACATCATGTTATCACCTTTATGCACTTCGTATGAATGATATTACGGAGGAACAAAGAGATAAAATGATGGAGCATATCGCTGATAAAGGCGTATCTGTTAATGTGCATTTTATCCCAATGCCAATGTTGACATTGTTCAAGGATTTAGGCTATAATATTGAGAACTATCCAGTAGCTTACAATAATTATTCTAGAGAGATTTCTTTACCGATTTATCCTCAGTTAACAGACGCTGATGTAGATTATATTTGTAATGTTATTGAAGAAGCTTATCAAAAAGTAATTTAATGAAAAGATTTTTTGATATTATATTTTCATTAGTTGGGATAATTGTACTTATCCCAATTTATTTAATTATAGCCATCGCAATCAGCATAGATAGCAAAGGAGGAGTTATATACCGTCAAAAACGTACAGGTAAAGGCGATATTCCTTTTGATGTTATGAAGTTTCGAACGATGCGACCAGACTCTTTTGCAAAAGGCGCTTTAACGGTCGGTGATCGTGACCCACGAGTTACCAAAGTTGGCTATTTCCTGAGAAAATATAAATTGGATGAACTTCCTCAATTGTTTAATGTGCTGTTCGGAGATATGTCTTTTGTTGGTCCTCGTCCCGAAGTAGAAAAGTATACTAGACTTTATAATCAGGAACAAAAAAAAGTATTATCTGTACGACCTGGGATAACAGATTATGCATCAATTAAGTATCGAAACGAAAGTGAATTACTAGCAAAAAGTGATGATCCTGAGAAAACTTATATCGATGTAATTATGCCTGAAAAACTCAATATCAATCTAGCTTATATTAAAGATAATAGTGTTTTTAAAGATGTGAAAATTATTTTTGAAACATTTTTAGCAATTATTAAAGATTAATCTAATCACATTTAAATATTTATGAAAATTAAAGATACCCCACTTAAAGACTGTTATATTATCGAACCAACAATTTTTGAGGACGATAGAGGTTATTTTTTCGAAAAATTTAATGAAAATAAATTCGAAGAATTAACAGGAATGAATGGGCATTTTGTTCAAGATAATATTTCTAAATCATCCTATGGTGTTCTTCGTGGACTTCATTTACAAAAAGGAGAACATGCACAAGCAAAATTGGTGTCATGTTTAGAAGGTAAAGTTTATGATGTTGCAGTTGACCTTAGAAAAGATTCTCCAACTTATGGCAAATGCTTCGGTATTGAATTAACTGCCGAAAATAAACTTCAGCTGTACGTTCCGAGAGGCTTTGGTCACGGTTTCTCAGTGTTAAGTGAAACAGCCGTTTTTTCTTACAAATGTGATAACTTTTATAACAAAGAATCCGAAGGTTCTGTATTATGGAACGATAAAGACCTTAATATAGATTGGCAATTGCCCGAGCAAGATGTCGTTTTATCAGAAAAAGACAAGATTTCTCCAACTTTTCTTGAAGGAAATTTTTAAAGATATTAAAGAACCAAATTTTGGTTCTTTTTTTATTCCTAAATTTGCAAACTCAAATTCTTAATAATGCGTACAAAATCAACAGGTAAAAAGAAAATTAATATAGTAACACTAGGTTGTTCTAAGAATGTCTACGACTCCGAAGTTCTTATGGGACAGCTGCAAGCTAATGGCAAAGAGGTTGTTCATGAAGATAAAGGTGACATCGTTGTTATCAACACTTGTGGATTTATTGACAATGCCAAAGAAGAATCTATTAATACGATTTTGGACTATGTTGAAGCAAAAAGTAGAGGCGAGGTAGAGCAAGTTTTTGTGACGGGATGTTTGTCAGAGCGTTACAAACCGGATTTAATTCGTGAGATTCCTGATGTTGATCAATATTTTGGGACGCGTGACTTACCTATTTTGTTGAAGCACCTTGGTGCTGATTACAAACACGAATTAGTGGGCGAACGTTTAACGACAACGCCAAAGCATTATGCATACCTTAAAATTTCTGAAGGTTGCGACAGACCATGTTCGTTTTGTGCCATTCCTTTAATGCGTGGAGGACACGTTTCTACACCGATAGAAAAGTTGGTTGAAGAAGCTTCCAAATTAGCTAAAAAAGGAACTAAAGAATTAATTCTTATTGCTCAAGATTTGACTTATTACGGTCTTGATATTTATAAAAAACGTGCACTTGGCGAATTATTAAAAGAACTAATCAAGGTTGACGGTATCGAGTGGATTAGATTGCATTACGCTTTCCCATCAGGATTTCCGGAGGATGTTTTGGATATTATTCGTGAGGAACCGAAAATCTGTAACTATATAGATATTCCTTTACAACATATCAACTCAGATTTATTGAAGTCTATGAAGCGTGGTACAACGCATGAAAAAACCGATGCGCTTTTAGCAAAATTCCGTGAGAAAGTGCCTGATATGGCCATTCGTACGACTTTAATCGTCGGATATCCAGGTGAGACGGAAGAGCGTTTTCAAGAATTAAAAAACTGGGTTAAAGAGCAGCGTTTTGACCGTTTAGGTTGTTTCACTTATTCGCATGAGGAGAATACAATGGCGCATGTACTGGAAGATGACATACCACAAGAGGTGAAAGAAGCGCGTGTGGAAGAAATTATGGAGATACAATCGCAGATTTCTTGGGAGAAGAATCAGGAAAGAATTGGAAAGGTTTATCGTTGTATTTTCGATCGTAAAGAAGGAAATTACTTTGTTGGACGTACCGAGTTTGATTCTCCAGATGTTGATAACACAGTGTTAGTCGAGGCTACGAATACTTATATATCGATTGGTGAGTTTGCGGATGTTAAGATTACATCGGCTGAAGAGTTCGATTTGTATGGTGAATTAGTTTAGTTTTAAAACCAAATAAACACAAAACCTTGAGACTTCCTCAAGGTTTTTTTATGCTCAAATTTTCGTTTTTCTTAAATTTTGTCTGTTTTTGACTTAAGTTGTTGTAAATCAATATTTTATCTGTTTTAAATGTTTGTAAATTTTAATATTTTAAAGTATTGATTGTTATTTGATATTATTTTTACGAATATGATAATATTTTCATCTATTTTAATTTTTGAATTTTTTATAAAACAGCTTCAGATTTATTATATGTTTAAAATTATGAAATTCATAATAAATATTAAAAAGCCTTATTTATCAATGCTTTAAGCAGATTTTAAGCTTTTCTTAATATTAAATTTTCTTTTAAAAATTAACAAAATCAAGATAAAATTAACATTCTTTAACAATCTTTGAAAATGACTGTAAATAAAAGACTTAGAGCTTGTGTTAATTTAATTTTAACATAATTTTAAGACTTGTCGCCCTCGAATTTGCTGCTTGAGGTCATTTCGAGATAACTTTGCGGAGTCAAAACAAATAAAAAAATGTTCAACATGATGAAAAGATTCATTCTAGTAATCATAATGATGATTTCAACACTTGGTATTTTCTCTTTTACTTACAAGAGTGATGCCACAGATGCTAAAACAAGTTTTGCATCGTACTACCACGATAAGTTTGAAGGTAGAAAAACAGCAAGCGGTGAGATTTTCGATAACGACGACCTTACAGCTGCTAACAGAACAATCCCATTTGGGACAAAGGTGAAAATTACGAATCTTCGTAATGGTAAAAGCGTAGTGGTAAGAATTAATGATAGAGGTCCTTTTACAAAAGGTAGAGCGTTTGATATGTCGAGAGCAGCCTTTGAAGAGATTGGTAGCCTATCAGCAGGTCATCTTCCAATCGAATATGAAATTGTCGATTAAGATTAAAAATTTTAGTTAGTAAGAAAAAGCATCTATAACAATTGGGTTATGGATGCTTTTTTTATTTTTACACAAATTATTAATATGTTCAGTATCGAAGACGAGTTTCAAGAATTTAAACAAGAATTAGAAAAATTGGGTATTCAGGTTCTTAAAATCCAAAAAGTTGGTAATGGCAGTATGTCTTTTCATGAAGTGACTTACAAATCGCCACGTTATAACGAAGAGAAAAAAGTCTTCGTAGAACGCCACAAACTTGACGAACTTTTAAGCGATTTTAAAAAAGCTTATGCTTAGATAGTGATTTTATTTAATAAGGAATATTATCTATGCCATTTACATTCTCGCATCCAGCAATAACTCTCCCTTTTAAAAGATGGTTTTCGACAACAGGTTTA
Organism: Soonwooa buanensis; assembly: GCF_900167905.1. Taxonomy (GTDB): domain Bacteria; phylum Bacteroidota; class Bacteroidia; order Flavobacteriales; family Weeksellaceae; genus Soonwooa; species Soonwooa buanensis. The sequence continues at coordinate 135,883 of NZ_FUYZ01000004.1, forward strand.
GTTGTTGGCAGTATGTCTCCAGATTTTGAATATTTTTTGAAAATGAATTTAGAAAATCAACATGGACATACCTTCGCAGGTATTTTCTATTTTGATTTGATGATTTCACTTTTACTCTGTTTTCTTTATCATAATATTATCAGAGATGCGCTAATTCGTAATTTACCTAGCTTTCTTAATTCTAGGTTTAACTATGTGATAGATTTTAGCTGGAACGACTATTTTAAAAAAAACTGGTTTTTAATAATGCTTTCAATAATTATAGGCGCTTTCAGCCATATATTTTGGGATAGTTTTACGCATGATACAGGCTTTTTTGTTGAGAAAATTCCTTTTTTACAAGAAGTTTTAAAAGTTGGGAGCTTTAGAATTCCTGTTTTTAAAATTTTACAACATGTAAGCACCTTTGTTGGCGCGATGATAATAATGTTTTACATTTTCAAAAAACCTTTGGGTAAAAGCAATTCGATGTTCTTTAATGTCGGATTTTGGTTTGCTGCTTTTGTGGTTAGCATTATCGTAATTTTAGTAAGATTAAGCTATTTATCCTTTAATCTTGGAATTGGAAATTTAATAGTAACTATAATCCCAAGTATGTTTCTAGGAGTTCTTTTTTCATCTTTATTAAATCTAAAACGAATAACAAACTAAGATTTCTTTCCATAAAGCAAAAGTCTTTTAAAAGCATAGATCGCTGGTAATTTTGGGAAATTGTCGGCGATTCGATTTTTAAATTCTCGGATAAAATCCTCGTGATGCGCTTCATTCATATTTTCTAAATACGGAATTAAAGCAGAACCAGATATAAAATCAAAAAGCTGATCATGACTTTCAGCGATAATCGGGTAGATTCTGAGCGATAAATTCAAATCGGACAATCCGTTTTCAAAAAAGATTTGCGCGTATTCATCAATGCTTAAAACCGCCGATTTGCGATTCCAATTATTAAGTTGGGATTTGTAAGGTTGCTCTTCCGCCAAGTCAAAAAGGATTTGGTTAAGTTTATTTTCGGGTTGATAAGGCATTTGCACGGCCAATTGTCCAGCTTTATTTAGTTTAGAAATAATTTTTGGAAACAATTTTTTATGATTGTCCGACCACTGCAAAGCCGCATTACTAAAGATTAAATCCCAAGTTTTATCATCTTTGATAATCGCTTCGGTTGTTGATATTTTAAAATTTAAATTTTCTTTTTTAAAAACTTTCGACTGTTCTAGCATTTCGGGTGATGAGTCAATTCCTAAGAATTTGGACGTCGAAAATTTTTCCGCAAGAATCGACGTTTGTTCACCAGTTCCGCAACCCAAATCGATGGCGCTCATATTATTTTTATCTTCGATCATGTCCATCAAATCAAAAAACGGTTTGTATCTAATATTTTTAAATTGATTATAAACGTCAGGATTCCAAGGCATATTTTTATTTTTTTTAATTAAACAAAGGATGGAAGATGAACAATCTTAAATTTGTTTTAAACTTTATTAAATTTAAAAAGAATTGCGGACTTTTACCGACATTTGTTCCGTAAATTTCAAGTATGAAAAACGCCATTCTCATCACCATCGGCGATGAAATCCTTTCTGGAAACACAATTGACACCAATTCCAACTTTATTGCAACAGAACTAAAATCCATCGGGATTTCTGTAAAACAAATTTTCACGATTTCGGATGAAATAGAAGTGATTAAATCTACGTTAAAAGACGCTTTTGATTTAGGAGATTTGGTGATAACAACGGGCGGATTGGGACCGACCAGAGACGATAAAACCAAGAAAGCTTTTCTTGAGTTTTTTGATGATGAATTAATTTCGGATGAAAAAACATTTAAGCATTTGTCAGATTATTTGATTTCCAGAAATCGACAAGATTTGTTGGAATTAAATAAAAGTCAAGCTGACGTTTTGTCGAAAGCTATAGTTTTTCAAAACGATTTCGGAACGGCGCCTTGCCAAATGATTGAGCAAAACGGAAAATTGGTTTTCTCGTTGCCTGGCGTTCCTTACGAAGTAAAACCTTTGATAAAAGACAAGATTCTTCCTTATTTAAAAGAAAAATTCGAGCTCGATTCTATTTTTACCAGAATTGTTTCAGTGGTCAACGTTCCCGAAAGTATTTTGGCTGAACGAATCGCAGACTGGGAAGATCATTTGCCATCACATATTTCGTTGTCTTATTTACCAATCGGAAACCGCGTGAAATTAAGAATCACAGCTTCTGGAAAGGATTTTTCGCAATTAGAAAATGATGTTGAAACGCAAATTCAATTTTTATTAAAAATTATTGGTGAAAATGTAATTGCCACTTATGAAGATAAAATCGAAAAAATTTTAGGCGAAATTTTAACAGATCGAAAACTTAGTATTTCAACAACGGAAAGTTGTACAGGTGGCGAGATTTCAAAACTGATTACTTCGGTTTCGGGAAGTTCTAAATACTTTCTTGGCGGAATTGTTACTTATGCAACCCAAAAGAAAATTGATATTCTAAAAGTTTCGAAAGAAACGGTTGCTGAACATACTGTCGTAAGCGAAGAAGTCGCTTTGGAAATGGCTCGAGGTGGACAAAAGCTTTTCGGAACAAATATTTGTCTTTCTACAACTGGCGTTGCTGGACCGAGCAAAGGCGAAGATGGCAAAGATGTCGGAACGGTTTTTTACTCAATTCGAATCCATGATATTGAAAAAGCTTCACATTTATATTTGCCTTATATGGAACGAACAGATTTTATGAATTTCGTTGCGCAACGTATTTTGCAAGATTTGGTGGCGATGTTGGTGCAGAATCATTGATAATTCTCATTATAAGAAATTCTCACATCAATATTTTCTTTTGTAGCTTTGATAGGTTTTTAAATTCAATTATGAAAAATTTAGTTTTAATTGGAGCTACCATTTTTGCAATGGTTTCTTGTGAAAAGAAAAATCTTGAAGTTAAACACGTTTCCGAAATGGAATCTGGATTTAAAATCTCGGCAAAAGTGGTAAATGATGAAGATCCTGTTTGCCACATGAAAACCGCTGAACATCTTAGTGATACCTTGACTTATAAAGGTCAGGTTTATGGTTTTTGTAGTTCGATGTGTAAAGATGAATTCAAAAAAAATCCAGATTCTTATTTAAAATAAAATGTCAACAACCGAAAACATTCAGTCAAAATCAAAAAAAATATGGATTCCCATTTTGGTAATTCTACTGATTGCTGCTTTGGTTTTTGGTGTTCGACAATACATGAATTCATCGCTTTTTACAGTGATGAAAGTCCCCGAATTTTCTTTAAAAGACCAAAATAACAAAACAATTACCAGCAAAGACATGCTCGGGAAAGTCTATTTGGTGGAGTTTTTCTTTAGTCGCTGTCCAACGATTTGTCCTGTGATGAATTCTAATATGCGTCACATTGAAGAAGAAATCAACGATCCAAATTTTGGAATAATCTCCATAAGTATCGATCCCGAAAATGATACGCCAGAAATGCTGAAAGAGCATGCTAAAAAAATCGGTGCAAAATCTCCGAATTGGCATTTTTTGACGGGTGATCGAACTTACATTGGTGACATTGCCAAGAAATTTGATATTTACGTTGGAGACCAAAATGATAAAGCGGAAAGTCTAAACCATAGCGGTGAAATCGCTTTGGTAGATAAAGACGGCAACATCCGTTGTCGTTTTGGGAAAGATGGCATGCCGATTTTGTATTATTCTGGGCTTAATTACGAAGATGAAGCGGGAACCAAAAGCAGTTTAGTTGGAAAATATCATCCCGACCGTGAACTTTTGATTGAAGACATCAAAAAACTTCTAAAATAGGCGTTAATTAATGTTAATGATACTTTGTTTAAGGTATGAATAAAGTATCTTTAAGACAATTAAATTAATGTTTAATCGAAAATTTTAAAAATGAAAATATTGAAAATAGCAGCTATCGGTTTCTTGATGGCTTCAAGTTTTATGTCGGCGCAATTTAAACAGGCGCCACTTCCTTATGCGTATAATGCTCTAGAAGCTGCTGTGGATGCACAAACCATGGAAATTCATTACAGCAAACATGCGGCTGGATATACCGCAAATCTTAACAAGGCGATTGCGGGAACGTCGATGGAAAAGGAAAGTCTTTTCACTATTCTTTCTCATATTTCTAAAGAGTCGCCAGCGGTAAGAAATAATGCAGGCGGACACTATAACCACGAGTTATTTTGGACTGTTTTAACACCGAAAAAAGACACAAAAGCGTCTGCAAAATTAGCAAAAGCAATTACAGATAATTTTGGAAGTATGGACGCGTTTAAAGAGAAGATTGCAAAGGCTGGAGCTGACAGATTTGGTTCTGGATGGGCTTGGTTAATCGTTACACCAGACAAAAAATTAGCAATTACATCAACTGCGAATCAAGATAATCCGTTGATGGATGTTGCGGAAGTGAAAGGAACACCAATTTTTGCAATTGATGTTTGGGAACATGCTTATTATTTAAAATATCAAAACAAACGTGCAGATTATTTAACGGCTTTATGGAGCGTTGTTAATTGGGACGAGATCTCAAAACGTTACGATGCAGCTGTGAAATAAATTGCTTTTCACAACAAAAATATTAACTCGCTTTTCAATTTTGGGAAGCGAGTTTTTTGTTAAAATTTAATTTTATTTTAAGTTCAAATTAAGTTGTTTTTCATGGTTCTTGTAAATCTTTGCACATCAGAAAAAAGAGAGTAGAAAGTGGAAAAATCAAGACAAATTTTTCAAACGGAAAATACAAAACGTTGGAGAAATGTAAAGTGGAGTAGTCGTATCATTATCTTCTGTATCGTGCTACTTTTCGGGGCTTTAGCGCTAATGATGAAGTTAGATAAAAATCCCCAACTTCCTTTTCGTGAAGATTTCAAAGCTGTAATTTCGGCTAATAAACCTTTTTTGCAAGAGAACAAAATTTCTAAAGAATATCAAGGTTTTAGAAGTTTTATTCATGCGAAAGGGATGAAAACCAATGAAGAAAAAATCACAAAAGCTAGAGAAGATCGTGTAAAAAATCAAAGTAAAAATTGGTATCAATTTCCTGCAGGAATTCGCTCTGCGTTCTATGTAGCGTGGGATCCGCAATCTTTGATGTCGCTAAAAAGAAATATCAAAAACCTAAATCTTGTCTTTCCAGAATGGTTTTTTATTGATGCTAAAACAGGCGATTTAAAAACACAAATGGACCCCGAAGGTTACAAAATCATTAAAAGAACTGGTGTCGCTGCGATGCCAATTTTGAGTAATAACTCCAATCAGGAATTCCATTCAGAAGGGATTGGAAAAATTTTGGGCGATCCTGTAAAACGCATGGCTTTAATTGATAAAGTTGCGACCCAATGTGTAAAAAATAATTTCAAAGGAATAAACATCGACTTCGAGGACTTAAATCTTAGTTCCGACCAAGTTTTAGTGGACTTTATGAAGGATTTGAGTACGGTTTTCAAGAAAAATAACCTCTTGATTACGATGGATGTCATGACCGACAACGACGATTATAACATTCAAAAACTCGATCCTTATGTAGATTATTTTGTGTTGATGGCTTACGACGAATATTCATCGGATAGCGATGCTGGTCCAGTTTCTTCTCAAAAATGGATTGAAGCTCAAACTGACAAAATGATTAAAAAAACAAGTCCTCAAAAAGTGATTTTGGGGCTTGGAGCTTATGGTTACGATTGGAGTTCTAACAAAGACCAAAATACGTCAGTAACTTACATGCAAGCCATTACAAAAGCCAATGCCAGTAAGGCTTCTATCAATTTTGATGATAATACTTTTAATCTTAATTATTCTTATCAGGACAGTCAAAAAAATACGCATACCGTTTATTTTAATGACGCAGCGTCGTTGTTTAATACCATGCGTTTCGCTTCGGAATATCCGTTGGCAGGTACGGCTTTGTGGCGTTTGGGAAGTGAAGACAGCAGAACTTGGTTGTATTATAATCAAGATTTAACTTATGACGGAATTCAGAAATTTAATGTTCAAAAACTTCAAAATGTAAAAGGTCAAACCATGGTCGATTACATCGGAGACGGCGAGGTTTTGGATGTTTTGAATACACCACACGATGGTAAAATTAAGTTAGAAGTTGACCCCAACGAACAAATTATCACGGATGAAAATTATGTGACTTATCCAAGTTCTTACGAGGTTAAAAAATATGGAGCAGCGCCACAAAAGCAACTGGTTTTAACCTTTGATGATGGTCCAGATGAGACTTATACGCCACAAATTTTGGATGTTTTATCAAAATATCATGTTCCAGCAGCTTTCTTTTTGGTCGGAATTAATGCTGAGAAAAATTTGCCACTCGTAAAACGTATTTACAAAGAAGGTCACGAAATCGGAAACCACACTTTCACACACGAAAATATTGCAAAAGTCGCCCCAGAACGCGCTTTAATGGAATTGAAACTTACACGACTTCTTATAGAATGTGTGACTGGACATAGCACGATTTTGTTCCGTGCGCCTTATAATGCGGATTCCGAGCCTACAACGCCCGAGGAAATTATTCCTGTGGCTTTGGCAAGACAACAAAATTATTTGGATATCGGCGAAAATATCGACCCCGAAGATTGGGAAGTAGGCGTAAAAGCCGACCAAATTGTTGCCCGAGTTTTGGATGGTTTAAAAAGAGAACGTGGAAACATTATTTTGCTTCATGACGCTGGTGGTGATTCGCGCGCAGAAACGGTGAAAGCTTTGAAAATTTTAATTCCGATGCTGCAAAAACAAGGCTATCATTTCACGAATCTTGAAAGTATTTTGCATAAAAGTAAAAGCGAATTAATGCCCGAAGTTCCAAAAACAAAAGCTTATTATATTATGCAACTTAACTTGGTTTTGGCAACCGTTATTTATGGTGTAAGTCATTTCTTGGTGGCATTATTTGCAATTTTCATAGGCCTTGGAATCATCCGATTATTGCTCATGCTTTATTGGGCAATTCGTGAACATAAAAAAGAAAAAAAACTTGGTGGATTCCCAATTTTAGAGACTTATCCTAAAGTTTCGATTATCGTTCCTGCCTATAATGAAGAAGTGAATATTGTTTCGTCACTTCGAAATTTATTGAATCAAACTTATCCTAATTTTGATATTGTTTTTGTAGATGATGGTAGTAAAGATGCGACTTTGGAAAAGGTGAAAGACGCTTTTTCCAGTGAATCTAAACTTAAAATCTTAACTAAAATAAATGGCGGAAAAGCAACTGCACTCAACTATGGAATTTTGCAAACTGACGCCGAATATGTTGTTTGCATCGATGCGGACACCAAATTGGAGCAAGATGCTGTAAAATATTTAATCGCTCGTTTTTTAAATGCTAAAGAAGACGAAAACATCGCTGCTGTTGCAGGAAATGTAAAAGTCGGAAACCGCGTCAATTGGTTGACGAGATGGCAATCGATTGAATATACAACGAGTCAAAATTTCGATAGATTGGCTTATGCTAACATCAATGCGATTACGGTAATTCCAGGTGCGATTGGTGCTTTCAGAAAATCTGTGATTGATGAAGTTGGCGGTTATTCGTCGGATACTTTGGCGGAAGATTGCGATTTAACGGTTAAAATTTTAAAAAACGGTTACACTATTGCCAACGAAAATAAAGCCGTTGCAATTACCGAAGCGCCAGAAAGTGTAAAACAATTTTTGAAACAGCGTTTCCGTTGGACTTATGGCATTATGCAAATGTTCTGGAAACAACGTCAAACTTTCCTAAATCCAAAATACAAAGGTTTGGGACTTTGGGCGATGCCGAATATTTTGTTGTTCCAATATATTATTCCGTTTTTCTCACCATTGGCAGACTTAATTATGTTTTTTGGAATTTTGTCAGGAAATGGCAGCAAGATTTTCACCTATTATTTATTATTTTTGGTTGTGGATGCAGCTTTAGCCTTTATCGCATTCTTTATGCAAAAGGAAAAATGGACAGATTTATTTTACATTATTCCGCAAAGATTTGGTTATAGATGGTTGATGTACATCGTTTTGTTCCGAAGTTTGCGCAAAGCTTTACAAGGCGAATTACAGACTTGGGGCTTCCTAAAACGAACAGGAAACGTAAAAGATATTGCCACCAATCCTCAATAGGATTTTAAATATAAAACGAGAAATCATGAAGGTGGTTTCTCGTTTTTTTTGAGGTTGAAACGAAGCGTCCGTTCGAGTAGCGCAGCGTATCGAGAAGTTTTTCATAGAAGTTCTCGATGTGATTTTTTTAAACCTATTCGAACTGATGATGGTTTTGTGACTTCGAGCAAGAATTAAATTTTGGTGACTTAGCTTGATTTCCTTTAAATCAACTTCAAGAATAAATTTCAATCAAAACATCCAAAAATATTTCAAAAATAAATACATTTGATTCCGTAACAAAAACAAAAAAATAACGACATATTTGAACAAATTATATTAAATGAAAAAACTCAATATTGGGATACTAGCTTTTTCGGGTTTAGTATTTCTTAATTCTTGCGGTTCTACAAAGACTGCTACAACCAAAACAGAAAGTACAACTACAACTGTAACAGAGGTGAAAACAACGCCAACAATACCAAAAGAGAATGGACTTGACATTAGTCTAATGGACAAATCTGTTCGTCCTCAAGATGACTTCTACAATTACGTTAGTGGAACTTGGATGAAAACTGCCAAAATCCCTGCAGATAAACCAACTTGGGGAAGTTTTAATAAACTTGCTGAAGATACTGATAACAACTCAATGACGATTTTGAATTCACTTTTGAAGGATAAATTTGCAGCGGGTAGCGAAGGTAAAAAAATCCAAGATCTTTATGGTACTTACATGGATATGGATAAGCGTAACGCGGACGGTATTAAGCCAATCCAAGCTAATTTGGATAGAATTGATGCTATCAAAAATATGGCTGATCTACAATCTTATTTGATATCTGTGACTAAAGATGGTGAGAATACACTTTATGGTTGGGGTATCGATGCTGACCTTAAAGATTCTAAAATGAATGCTGTCTATTTAGGTGACGCTTCATTAGGGTTGGGAAGAGATTACTATCAAAAAGTTAATGAAAAAAATACTGAAACGATTGCTGAATATCAAAAATATGTAGCTTCGATGCTAGATGTTTTGGGTTATAAAAACTCAGCAACTACAGCGAAAAGTATTGTTGCTTTTGAAAAACAAATTGCAAATACCTATTTAACTAACGAGCAGATTCGTGATGCAACTTTGCAATATAATCCAAAAACAATGGCCGAGCTAAAGTCATTAGTTAAAAATGTTGACCTTCCTGCTTATCTTAAAAGTGTGGGCGTTAGCACAGATAAAGCTATAATTGGAGAGATTGGCTATTACAAAAATTTTGATAAATTATTTAATGCTAAAAATCTTCCATTAGTTAAGGATTATCTTAAGTTCCATATGATTAATGGTAGTGCAAGTTACTTAACTAAAGATTTGGACGAAAAACGTTTTGCCTTTTATGGTAAATATCTAAGTGGACAACAAGAGCAAAGAGCGCTTAACAAGAGAGGTTATCAATTAATTAACGGTGTGTTGGGTGAAGCTTTTGGTAAATTATATGTTGATAAATACTTCCCAGCGTCTGCAAAAGCGCAAATGGTTGAACTTATCGACTATCTAAAGAAAAGTTTTGCGGTACACATCAACGATCTTAAGTGGATGTCATCAACAACTAAAGTAAAAGCTTTAGAGAAGTTAAATAAATTCACGGTTAAAGTAGCTTATCCTGATAAATGGAAAGATTATTCTAAACTAGATATTACTGCTGGTTCGGAAGGTGGAACCTTGTACAGCAACTTACAAAATGTAACAGAGTGGCAATATCAAAGAGATTTAGATAAAATCGGAAAACCAGTTGATAAGTCAGAATGGGGAATGACGCCACAAACGGTAAACGCTTACTATAACCCATTAAATAACGAAATCGTTTTCCCAGCGGCTATTCTTCAACCGCCTTTCTTCAATCCAAATGCTGATGCTGCCGTTAACTTCGGAGGAATTGGAGCAGTTATCGGTCACGAAATCACACACGGATTCGATGATTCTGGAGCGCAATTCGATGCAGATGGAAACTTGGTAGATTGGTGGACACCAGCTGACAAAGCGAACTTCGAGAAAGCGACAAAAGCTTTAGCAGCGCAATATGACAAGTATGAGCCAGTAAAAGGAACTTTCGTAAACGGAACTTTCACAAATGGTGAAAACATCGCAGATTTAGGAGGTGTTAATATCGCTTTCGACGCTTTGCAAATGTATCTTAAAGATAAAGGAAATCCTGGTAAAATTAGCGATTTCACGCAAGATCAAAGATTCTTCTTGAGCTGGGCAACCGTTTGGAGAACTTTATCTAGCGAGAAGTATATGATTAACCAAGTTAAAACTGATCCGCACTCTCCAGGGTATTTCAGAAGTTTTGGACCGTTGGTTAATACCGATGCATTCTACAAAGCTTTCGATGTTAAAGAAGGTGATAAGCTTTACAAAAAGCCAGAAGAAAGAATTAGAATTTGGTAATTAGTTCTTTTTATTAATAAAAAACCACTCTTTTTAGGGTGGTTTTTTTGTTATATTTGAAAAATAAATAAATCTAATTATGAAGAAACTAGTTTTATTAGTAGTATTATTTTCTTGTGGTTTTCTATTCTCACAACAATTTACATGGACGAAATCATTTGGAGGAATCAAAAATGACAATGGTTACTTTCTAAAAAAGATTAAGAATAATGGTTTTTTTGTAGTAGGAGTTGTAAGTAATTCTTCTGATGACATACAAGTTATTAAGCTTGATGATAATAGTAATGTTGAGTGGCAAAAAAACATTGGAGGATCAAAGGATGAAGGGATTTCTTATTCCAAAAATGTTATAGTTGATGATGATGGAAATTTAGTAATGGTATTATACTCTTACTCGAATGATGGCGATTTTCTAGAGTCCGTTTCGTCGGGTAGGTCAATATGGGTTGTTAAATTAGATCAACAAGGTAATTTATTGAATAAAAAAAGGTTTGATCTTCCACCAGTTTCTTATGACCGAGAAGTTTATTCTATAGATAGTTTTCCAACAGGCTACGTTTTAACTACCTATATTGATGAAAAATCTTATTTATTGTTTACAGACAAAAACTGTAACTGGATTGATTCTAAATTTTATAAAAGTACAACTATTGGAGGTACTTTAGTTTATAATGATGTTGTAGCAATATCTGACGGCTTTTTACTAGTAGGTACATTGGATTTTAGTGGATATAAATATGCTACACAGATTGCTAAAATTAACTTTTCAGGAGATGTTATATGGACTTCCTCTTTTGGAAATGATGCTTCGTACTATAAAGCAAGTCATATCGTAGCGAATGATGATGGTACTTTTGCAATTGCTGGAAATGCGGGAGGTACATTATTAAGACCATTTGTGGCAAAGTATAACAGCTTAGGCAATCAAATGTGGATAAAGGTTCTTACCACTAATATGACTAATGATACATATAATGGGAATGATAATTTGTATGACTTTATGATAAATTCTAATAATGAATATGTCACTGCAGGATCGGCTAGATATGCCTTTTCATTTGCTAGACTTAATTGGAATGGGGATTTATTGGGAAGAATTTTTTTTAAAGGGAATGATGATAGTTATGCTAATTCAGTGATACAATTAGACGATCAGTCCTATGTAATGGTTGGTACTTCTAAGGCAACAAAATACCTTTATACTAATACACCTATTTTTAATAATCTAGGACCAGCAGGGACATCAGATATTGTAATGGCAGGATTTAATAATATTGACTTTTCATTGTCAACAAATGAAAATTTAGGACAGCAGTTAAAAACATCTGTATACCCTAATCCTGTAGTGAATGAGGTATTCGTTCAATCAAAAAATCAAAATATTAAAAGTTATCAAATTATAACAGAAGATGGAAAATTGGTGCTGCAAAATGAACATATTCGTATCGAAAAAATTAATATAAGTAATTTGAAGGTAGGTATATACTATTTGATTCTTAAAGATGCAAACGGTTCCCAATACACACATAAGATTATTAAGCAATAATTTTTAATCCTTACAAAAAAATCTTTTTTTAGTAAGTTTTGGACCGTCGGTGAACACAGATGCTTTCTACAAAGCTTTCGACGTTAAAGCTTTCGACAAATTATACAAAAAACCAGAAGAAAGAGTTAAAATTTGGTAATTAGTTCTTTTTTGAAAATAATAAAGGCACCATATAGTAGATTTGGTGCCTCTTTTTATTACAATGTTTAATTTTTTTAAAAATTAATTTTATCTTTGAAAAAGAAAAGCAAGACATTGCTCATCATAAAAATTTAAGATTATGAAACATTTATTTCTTACAATATCAGCAGCTGTTATGTTGGCATCATGTGCCGCGTCTAATTATTCTGTTAAGAAGGGTGGAAACCAAGTTGCATTAGAAGGCAGCTCTTGGGTTTTGGCAGAGCAAGTAAGCACCGAGCAGCCGACTTTGGTTGTAGAAGCAGGCAAAATTACGGGTAACACAGGATGTAACAATTATTTTTCTAACAACGTTGCTATCGATGCCAAAGCAGGTACATTTGCAGCAAGCGAGGTAGGATCTACAAGAAAAGCTTGTATGAATATGAGTGTTGAGACAGGATTTCTTAACATGCTACAACAAGCTAACAGATATGTCGTAAATGGCGAAAGTCTAGAGCTGTACAAAGACAATCTATTGTTGCTAAAATTCAACAAAAAATAATAAAAAAACGGAACTCAATTTTGGGTTCCGTTTTCATTTTTTAATATCGATTTAGATTACTCTTCTTCTTCGTCATCGTATTTTGCTAACTCAGCATCGCAGAATTTGAAAGCCTCTTCAACTACTTTAGTAGCCTCATTAGCCAAAGTTTCTTCGTCATCACCTTCTAGATCATCCAACCACTCAACTTCTTCCTCTTCAACGTTAAGGATAAAACGAGGATATTCTGTATGTACTACAAAAAGATCTTCTGGGAAATCTGTGTTGTCTGCTAATAAAAACTTAGGTAAAGTCATATCTATAAAATTTAATAGTTTCTAATAATTTTTTTTAGGAGCAAGTCAATTTTCTCATACTTTAGACAATTTGTCCCGCTTTTTGTTACAATCTTTTTGCTCGGCAAAGCCTCTCGCAAAAAGGATTTCCACGCCAATCGGGGCTATCGATAAGCATCCTCAGTTCTTAGTCCAAAGACTCAATCCTTGCATCAAAGATAACAAAAAATCTTATTCCGAAAACCGAAAATTCAGATTTCGGAGAAAATCATATTTTTTGAAATCGACAAACTATTTCTTATCAAACTTCTGAAACTGGTTTCTCTTTATTTTTAGTTTAGAATCAACACGATAAGGCGTTAAGACTTTTGGATCCAAAGTGTCTTTCGCCGAAAAAGTAGTATAAATCATCGGATTAACCGTACTAATAATTTCTGCAGATCGTACATTTCCGAGATCTTCTTCAGATTTTAACCAAAATTTTATCGTTCCTGTTTCTTTATTTTCGTTTTTTAGAAAAGTTTGTATTTCTTCACGGTTTTCCAAATAATTTCCTTTTGATAACCATGTAAATGCAAATCCCGTTAACAAACTTCCTAACGGAATTAGGTAAGTCAAATTCCCAAAAACCGTCCCTAATCTTCGGAAATAATACATCCAAATCGGAAGACTAAAAGGCGCTAACAATCGATAATCTATTGCGTTAACCGAATAAAAATATTGTACAAAATAAGAACAAGCAATACCAACAAATCCTGTCCAAAGTAATAACAAATCAAAATCCGAATGTTTTGTTTTAATAACGAAATATAAAATAACACCAATGTTGATTAAGCCAATACCATAGATCCCATAATTGACAATGCCGCCAGACGGATCCGCAATATGTACAAAAGGATCAAAAGTCGTGGCAAGGCCTTGCCATAGTTCGGTTAGAAGTTTAGAAGTTGGTTTTAGTCCAATGTTTAGAAAATCTTTGACATAATCTTCATTAAAATAATCGACATACAAAAACTTGAAAAGCACCACAAACAAAATTCCAAAAAGTGCCGATAAAACAAAGTATTTACCATAAGTTGTTTTTATTTTCAGTAAACCAAACCAACCCAAACCAGCCATCAAAAACAAAGCGCTATATCTGATATTGTAACAAATAATCAAGAACAAACTCAGTATCAAAACAGCTTTTAAGCCTTTAAAATTTTCGGCTATAACTTGTTTAGAATAATAAAAAAGGAAAAAGACAAATGGCAAAATTGGTGCTTCGCTCATGGTATAAGAAAACACCGATACAAAACTAAAAAGCGCCGAAATCATCGAGATTTCTTTGAAGTAGAAATCTTTTTTCCAAGCGAATACCAACATTGCAGTGTAGGCTAAAAGACCAACTACTTTACTACTCCAGAATTCGTCCAAGCCAAAATTAGTGAACAACCAAATCCCAAAAGGATAGCCTAATGGCGCTGTTGTATTGTCTATAACTGGCAACATGTGCGCCTGTCGCATATATCGAATCGAATCTGGATTGACACGACCTTTTTCATTCAATAAAAATCGAACGACAATCATTGCATAAGTCGCAATAATCAAGAAAATATTAATACACTTGGTAAGCTTTGGGTTATATAGTTTTGTTGAGAAATTCATGCTTATTTTTCAATCTTAATCTTAGAAATACGTTGTCCGTTTTTTTCCAAAATGGTGTATTTTAGGTCTTTTATTTCAAATTCGTCATCCACTTGTGGTAGATTGTTGGTATTGTTGATAATGTAACCAGCCACCGTGTTGTATTGGTTGTTAATGTGCTCTTCTTCCTCTTCTTTATTGAAATAATCTAGGAAGTCATAAATATCCATTCCCGCATCTACAATCCAAGTGTCGTTATCTATTTTCTTAATCTCTGGATTTTTCTCTTCATCATGCATCGTATCACCAACTAGCTCATCGATGAGGTCATTTAAAGTGATGATTCCTTTTACGCTACCGTATTCGTCGATTACAATTCCGTAATGGATTTTTGTTTTTTTGAACTGATTAAGGACTTGATAAGCTTTTGCAGCTTCGTTGAAATATAAAGGCTCTTTTATATAATTTGACACTTTAAAATCTGGTGTATTTGAGGCTAAAAATAAATCTTTTAAAATTACAATTCCTAAAATATTATCTACGTTATTGTTTTCGCAAACGGGATATGCAGAATGTTTTCCGTCTTGTATTTTGTACCGAATGTCGTCCCAAGAATCTTGAGTGTCAAAAATAATCATATCACTTTTCGGCGTGTACAAAGCGCTGGCTTTTCTGTCGCCAAGTTCAAAAACACGTTCTACAATGTCTTGTTCTATATTTAAGATTTCGCCACCTTGTGCACTTTCTTTCACCATAGAAACTATTTCCTCCTCAGAAATCGTGTTGTCGTTTTTATCATCAATTCTAAATATTTTAGATAAAAAATCATTGGAAATGGATAACAACCAAACGAATGGCGAAGCAATTTTAGAAAGTAAATCCATTGGTCTAGCTAACATTACAGCGATAGATTCTGGGAAAGTCATCCCAAGTCTTTTAGGGAATAATTCGCCAACAACAATAGAAAAATAAGTGATGATAATTACACTTCCCGAAACTGCAATTTGGTTGGCGTAAGGCGCAAGAACATCCACTTTTAGAAGTAGATTTTTCAAATCTTTTGTAATACTTTCACCACTGAAAATACCTAACAAAACACCAATTAGCGTAATCCCAATTTGTACTGTTGACAAAAATCGGGTAGGGTTGTCCATTAATTTTAGAGCGGTTTTAGCAGCTGGACTTCCTTTCTTTTTCAAACTTTCTAGCTTGAATTTTCTGGAAGAAACCAACGCCATTTCAGACATTGCAAAAACGCCATTCAGTAATATTAATGCAATTAGGATAATGAGTTCCATAACAGGGATTGGTGTTGTAGATTGATTAGTCGACTATTATTACTTTTCCGGAACCAGTTAAGATTTTTCTGTTTTTTGGTTCGTTGTATTGGTCAGACGCTAAGTTATTAATTTGCTCTGAATCCGAATTGTCATAACGGATATTGGCCATATTTAGAAATGTAGAAAATGTCGAAGTTGAAGACGCTTTTTTTGATTTGTTTTTACTTAAATTTTCAACAATATTGGGATTTTCTTTGTTGTAAAAATCCGATGTCCACACAAGATACGGAATATGATACTCGTGTATATTCGGTTGTATAGAACCATGGAATATTAATTTTTTGCCATCGTCATAAAGATTTTCGCCATGATCGGATAGATACAACATACAAGACTCAGCGCTTTTTTCATCATTTAATAAAGATATTATTGAAGCTAAAAAATGGTCAGTGTAAACAATGCTGTTGTCATAAGAATTGACAAGTGCTTCCTTGTTTTTGATGTTAATATTATCGTAACCAGTTTTAGAAATGCTTGGTTTATAGATGTCAAAACTATCGGGATATCTATTCGAATATCGAAAATGACTTCCCATGCTATGTATTACGATTAATGCTTTCTTATTATCAGTATTATTAAGAACTTGCTTGATGATAGGAATAGCCTCCATATCTTGTACATTCTGGGTTTTCGTATTGTAATGAAAATCAACAATATTATTAATCCTTTTTGTAATAGGAATCAACATGTTTTGATTATCGATCCATGCAGTGTAAAAGCCTGCTTCTTTAAAGGCGTCAATAATATTTTTTTCTTTGTACTGTAAATCGATGTGGTCCGGATTAGCGCGCGTAATAACCTGCGGAATAGACTGTATCGTTAATGTTGCTGCACTATATACGTTGTCAAAGGCTACTAGATTTTTTTCTTTGGAAAGCTTTGGCGTCGTTGGTCTATGATAGCCATATAATCCAAAATTTTCTTGTCTTGCAGTTTCTCCTAATACCAAAATAAAAATCTGCTTAGACTCTTTTTTATGCTCATCAATTTTGGCATTAAAAGAGAAATGTTGAAGTTTATTTTCGAATTCTTTTGACTCAGAAATGGATTCGTAAGCTGTAAATGTATTCAAAAATAAATTCGCTGGATAAGTCTTTATGTACTTAGTTCTCGTAAACTCTAACGCAAATTGCAAAGCACCGATTGGTGTGAATTTCATTGCAAAAGTCATCTTGTATATTTTTGCGAAAATAGCGACGTTCGCTAGTAGAAAAATTGAGACAATTATTAATTTACCACGTTTTGGTATTCTAAGATTTGGAGCTTTTCTTAAGATTAAAAAATAAATAATAATGATAAAAATACATGTAACAATTTCTATCAAATGTCCTGGCAATTGTTCGGTTGCTTCGCGGTAGTTTGTGTAGATAAGCGATTCTATAAAACCGTCCGAAATTGGCTGACCAACACTTTTAACAAAGGAAATTTCGAGCGGAGCAATAAGCAGGAAAATGCTACAAATAGAAAAATAAATTTTAGGTTTAATAATGGCTAAAGGTAAAAGCCAAATTGAAATCGAAAATAGCAAATACGATAATTTTAGGACAAAACTATCTTGCAAATCACTAGCGTAAAATGCTGTTACAAAATTCGGAATCAATAATATTAATAACAAAAAACAATACAGGAAGTATTGTTTTTTGTCTTTTTCTATTTTAAACATTAAGTCTAATATTTTTAAAAACTACTTCGAAAACATTTTCGAAACTTTTTCTGCTTTTTTAGATTCTGAATAGTCGTAGAAACCTTCACCAGATTTCACACCTAATTTTCCTGCCATTACCATGTTTACTAATAACGGGTTTGGAGCGTATTTAGGATTTTTGAAACCGTCGTACATTACATTTAGGATTGCTAAACAAACATCAAGTCCGATGAAATCTGCTAACTGAAGTGGTCCCATTGGATGTGCCATTCCTAATTTCATTACCGTATCTATTTCTTCAACACCTGCAACGCCGTTGTATAATGTTTCGATAGATTCGTTAATCATCGGCATCAAGATTCTGTTCGCTACAAAACCTGGATAATCGTTTACTTCCACAGGAACTTTTCCTAAAGTTTTACTCATTTCGTAAATCGTATCGAAAGTTTCTTTAGAAGTAGAATAACCTTTGATGATTTCCACCAATTTCATAATTGGAACTGGATTCATAAAGTGCATTCCGATTACTTTGTCTGGTCTTTTTGTTGCCGCAGCAATTTTAGTAATAGAAATTGAAGATGTGTTGGTAGCCAAGATGCAATTTTCAGGCGAAAACTCATCCATTTGACCGAAGATTTTTAGTTTTAAATCTTGGTTTTCTGTCGCTGCTTCTACGATAAGGTCAGCCGTTTTTGCAGCATCTTGTAAAGCTGTAAATGTAGTGATGTTTCCTAATGTTTCTGCTTTTTGTTCTTCGGTAAGGTTACCTTTTGCGATAATTCTGTCAAGGTTCGTAGTAATGGTCTTAATTCCTCTGTCTAAAGCTTCTTGCGAAACGTCAACTAAACTTACTTTAAAACCTGTTTGTGCAAAAGTGTGTGCGATACCATTTCCCATGGTTCCTGCGCCGATAACAACTATGTTTTTCATTCTGTATATTTTGTATTATATATTTCTATTTCTTTTTTTATTTCGGTGAGCAATTGTTCTTCGGTTGGTAAGATTAGCTCATATTGACTTGCCACGATTGTTTTATTATTTTCGGGCAACGAAAATTTCACGACTGCATTATTTTTATCTGCACATAACAAAACACCGATTGTTGGTTTTTCATGTTCTACTTTTTCAACTCTGTCGAAGTAGTTAACATACATTTGCAATTGTCCTAAATCCTCGTGACTAAGCTTGTGCGTTTTGATTTCAAAAATAACAAAACATTGTAAAAGTCGGTTGTAAAAAACCAAATCCACAAAAAAATCATCGCCATCGAGATGAATTCTTTTTTGTCTTGCTACGAAAGAAAAACCATTACCAAGTTCGAGTAGAAAATCCTGTAAATTAGTAATAATGGCTTGTTCTAAATCTTTTTCATAATATGTTGATTCTCTGCGAAGCCCCAGAAATTCTAATACCATTGGATCTTTGATGATTTCCTGTGGTGTTACGGGAAGTTTCTCATTTCGCGCTACTGCTAAAACACTTTCTTTGTCGTTGCTCAATAATAATCTTTCAAAAAGCTGGCTGTTAATTTGCCTTTCCATTTGACGAACAGACCAATTATTTTTGACTGTTTCAGCAATATAATAGTCTCTTTTGTCTTCGTTTTCAAGGCGTAAAAGTAGGCGATAATGTGTCCAACTCAATTGTGAACGCAGTGAGTTCACAATTGGAAATGTTCTATAAAACTGTCTGTACCAATGTAAATTTCGGTAAGAAAAACCGCTTCCAAATTCTGGCTGAAGTTGCTCCGACAAGTATTTGATGACATAATTGCCGTAATCTGCTCGCTCTTTTCCTTGTTGCTCTTCGTTGAAAATTCTTTCTCCAATATGCCAATACAAAACCGTCCGTTGAAAATCAACTGCACGAACCGCCCGCTCTCTCGATTGTGCAATAAGATGCTTGATGTCTTGTATTAAATTATTGGAAAGATTCATTTAATGAAATTATGAATTATGAATTATGAATTATGAATTATGAATTATGAATTATTTTTGCTAAAAACTAAAAACTAGTAACCAGCAACTACTTACTAATCAAATCCATAATTTTTAAAGCAACTTTCAAAGCTTCGGTGCCATCTTCTAACGAAACCTGAATTGGCTCATTATTTTCAATTGCATCAGCAAGACTTTCCAATTCATCCAAAATTGCATTATTAGGTTGAATATTTGGGTATTCAAACAAAATCTGATTCTTTTCGCCTTCAGCATTTTCAATAATCATGTCGAAAGGAGATGGATCGACAGGAGCGTCCTTCATACGAATAACTTCCGCTTTCTTTTCAAGAAAATCAACAGAAACATAAGCATCTTGCTGGAAGAATCTCGATTTACGCATCGCTTTCATCGAAATTCTAGAAGTTGTAAGGTTAGCAACGCAACCGTTTTCAAACTCAATTCTTGCGTTGGTAATATCTGGCGTTTTAGAAACCACACAAACACCACTTGCGTGGATATCTTTTACAGGCGATTTTACCAAACTCAACAAAATATCCAAATCATGAATCATCAAATCCAACACCACAGAAACATCCGTTCCGCGAGGATTAAACTCCGCCAAACGATGGATCTCGATAAACATTGGGTTTTTAATATAGTCTTTAGTTGCAATAAATGCAGGATTGTAGCGCTCTACGTGACCAACTTGGACTTTTAGATTTTTAGCTTGTGAAAGTTTAATCAATTCTTCGGCTTGTTCCAAAGTCTGCGTCACAGGCTTTTCGATGAAGAAATGTTTCCCACTTTCAATCGCTTTTAGCGCATATTCGTAATGAAACAAAGTCGGCGTTACAATATCCAACATATCAATCTGAGAAAGCAATTCGTCGAGATTGTCAAAATATTTATAACCGAATTCTGCTTCTAGTTTTTTTCCGTTTTCTTTATCGTTGTCAAAAAAACCAACCAAATCATATTTTTCGGATTGGTTAAGAAGTTTAAGGTGGATTTTTCCTAAATGTCCCGCGCCTACAAGACCAGCTTTTAACATAATAGAACTTATTTTTTTAGAATCGTAAATATAAGCAATTTTAAGCTTTTTAACTTTCGATTTTTTACGTCTTTATTAAAGGAGAATTTTAATTCCTTTTGTTGAACTTTCTTCTGCTGCTTCCATTATTTTTAAACTTTTTACAGCGTCACTTGCAGAAACCGGAACTGGCTCATCCATAACGATGCTTCGATATAACGCATCAAATAAATGCAGATAATTTCCTTGGAGTGTTTCTAGCTTTTCGCGCTTGTCGCCAACATTAATAAGACCTTGGTTTTTAGAATCTTCTGTTCCCCAAGTGTCACGATTTGGGATTTTTCCAAGTTTTAATTCATCTTCTTGTACATCGCCACGCATTTTGATAAAACTTCCGTTACGACCTTGCAAAACATAACCAGGAAGTTGCTCTTTCGCAAAAAAAGTCGCTTTTAATCGAACGCGATTATCAGGATAATATAAAAGAATGTCAAAAAAGTCATTGACTTCAGTATTTGGACGAAGACTTCTAATATCTGCGAAAACCGCTTCTGGCCAACCAAAAAGCACTAAAGCTTGATCGATAATATGGGCGCCAAGATCCATTAAAATTCCAGATCCCGGTTGTTTTTTTTCTTTCCAAGCTTTTGGGCTGAGGTTAGGATTATATCTTTCGAATCGGATTTCGGCTTCCAAAATTTCGCCAAGTTCTCCACTTTTTAAAACTTTCTGAACCGTTAAAAAATCACTGTCCCAACGACGATTTTGGTAGACACAAAGTTTTAGATTTTTTTCTTTTGCGATTTTATCCAAAATTTCTGCTTCCTCAGACGTTGTTGTAAAAGCCTTTTCTACCAAAACATTTTTACCTGCTTCCAAAGCTTTTTTAGCATATTCGAAATGCGTGTAGATTGGCGTATTGACGATAATTAATTCTGCATCACTTGCTAAAACTTCTTCCAAAGTATCAAAACTTTTTGCATCTGGATAATCATTTTGAATGTTTTTCTTACTTCTTTCCCAAGCGCCGATTAACTGAAAACCATGATGAACATTAAGAAAAGGAGCGTGAAATAATTTTCCTGATCCGCCATAAGCCAACAAAGCTGTTTTGATGATTTGCATATTTTGAGTTTTAAAAATCTAAGTTGCAATTTACGATTTAGAATTATGAATTATGAATTATGAATTATGAATTAT
>NZ_FUYZ01000004.1:157845-250648 GCF_900167905.1 Soonwooa buanensis
TTATGAATTATGAATTATGAATTATGAATTATTTTAATCTTAAGCCAAGAACCAAGAACCAAGAACCAAGAACCAACAACTGTCAACTGTCAACCAACAACCAAAAACTAATTACTAAAATTTTGAAATGCGATTTCATTCTTTTAATTTTGCGTAGATGAGAGATTCTTTTGTACATCGGGGAAAACGTCGGCAGTTGGTGGATTATCTTCAGCGCGGTTTGGGGATTAGCGATGCGCTGGTTCTTAATGCAATGAACGAGGTACCACGTCATCTTTTTATAGAAAGCGTTTTCGAAGACTATGCTTACGAAGATCGTGCGTTTCCGATTGCCGCTGGACAAACGATTTCGCATCCGTCAACTGTTGCTGAGCAATCCGAATTGTTAGAATTAAAACAAGGCGAAAAAGTTTTAGAAATCGGAACGGGTTGCGGTTATCAAACTGCAGTTTTGATGAAGATGGATGCTCAAGTTTACACTATCGAACGCCAAAAGAGCCTTTACGAATTTTCCACAAGAATGTTTCGAGAGTTAATGTTAAGACCAAAGTTTCAGAGTTTTGGTGACGGTTTTGCTGGACTTCCGAGTTTTGCTCCTTTTGACAAAATTATCGTGACTTGCGGCGCAGAACAATTGCCAACCGAACTTTTGCGCCAATTGAAAGTTGGTGGAAAAATGGTGATTCCGTTAGGTCCAACCGATCAACAAATGTTGTGTCGATTTACAAAAATTTCGGAAAAAGAAATCGAAAAAGAAGAATTCGGGATTTATAAATTTGTCCCAATGTTGCAGGATAAAAACCACTGAAAATGATGAATACAAAGCAAGAAAAAATGGAAGCTTTCGGGCGTTTGCTCGATATTATGGATGATCTTCGTGAGAAATGTCCATGGGATCAAAAGCAAACTTTCGAGACACTTCGTCATTTGACTTTGGAAGAAACTTACGAATTGTCGGATGCACTTTTGAGTGAAGATTTACAGGAAATAAAAAAAGAATTGGGTGACGTTCTCCTGCATTTGGTTTTTTATTCTAAAATTGGTTCCGAAAAGGAAAGTTTTGATATTGCGGATGTTATCAATTCGTTAAATGAAAAGTTGATTTTCCGTCATCCACATATTTATGGCGATGCAGTTGCAGAAGATGAAGAAACGGTAAAGCAAAACTGGGAAAAATTAAAACTTAAAGAAGGAAACAAATCCATCCTTTCTGGTGTTCCCAAGTCTTTGCCCGCTTTGATAAAAGCTTATAGAATTCAGGACAAAGTAAAAGGTATCGGTTTTGAGTTTGATACTGCGGAAGATGCGTGGCAAAAAGTAGAGGAGGAACTGAGTGAATTTCACGCGGAAACCGAAAATGATAAAAAGGAAAAAGAGCTGGGCGATGTTTTCTTTTCGTTGATAAATTATGCCAGAATTTCGGGGCTTAATCCAGATTCAGCTTTAGAAAGAACTAATATTAAATTCATTTCTCGATTCCAAAAAATGGAAAATTTAGCTAGAGATAAAAATTTAGTTTTAGCAGATTTAAGTTTAGAAAAAATGGACGAATTGTGGGAAGAAGCAAAAACATTTGAAGTTTAAGTTTAATTAAAATTATTGCTTTAAATAAGATATAAAATCCGAATCAAAATATTGAATTCGGATTTTTTGTTTAAACTAAAAGTAAATTCGACACCGTCTTCTCAGATTGGATTTTTCATTTATTAAACAAAATTTTAAATTTAATAAAGAGAAATATCTATCTTTGATTTAGTAACAAATAAAAAATACATAAACTATGAAAGGAAAAGGCTGTCTAGTCCTAGTAATCGCCCTTGTTGTTATTGCAGGTATTGCATTGATGTGGGGCGTTGGTGTTCGCAACAATTTTGTGACTCAAAAAAATGTTGTAGAATCTAAATGGTCAAACGTTGAGACTGTTTATCAAAAAAGAGCTAACCTTATCCCAAATCTTGAAAGAGCAGTAAAATCTTATTCAAAATTTGAGCAAGAAACTTTAACACAAGTTGTAGAAGCGCGAGCTAAAGCGACGTCTGTTAATATCGATCCGACTAATATGACGGAAGCAGATATGGCAAAATTCCAAGCGGCGCAAGGACAACTTTCTGGTGCTTTAGGGAAATTAATGATGGTTGTTGAAAAATATCCCGATTTAAAAGCGGATCAACAATATATCAATTTCCAAAGAGAATATACAGCTATCGAAAATAGCATCCGTATGGAAACTGTTAATTACAACGATGCTGCGAGAGAATACAATACGGCGATCCAAAAATTCCCGAATAATGTTGTAGCTAATTTTACAAACTTTAAAGATAAACCTTACTTCAAAGCTGAAGCAGGTGCAGAAAAAGCGCCAGAAGTTTTCAAATAATGTACACCTCTTTTTTAACAGATAAAGAAATAGCCACGTTGGTTGATACGATCCAGACTGCGGAAGATTTAACTTCTGGAGAGATTCGGGTGCATATCGACTCTACAACGCTTGATCATAATGCTAAAGTGGCTTGGGATGTTTTCAGGTCACTTAACATGGATCAAACAAAGGAGCGAAATGCTGTTTTGTTTCATGTTAATTTTGAACAAAAATATTTAACCATTATCGGTGACGAAGGTATTCATCGTAAGGTGAGACAAGCTTTTTGGGATCAATTGCATGACGAGATAACAACAGGCTTTGCAAATAGCAAATATTGCGAGGCGCTCCAAAATGCTATTCTTAAAACTGGACACGAGTTAAAAAAATATTTCCCTATAAAAGGAGAAAATAAAAATGAATTACCTAATGAGATTAGTTTCTCGTAGCTTTCTGATTGTTGTTGTTTTACTAAGTTTCATCGGGAATTTAGCAGCACAAACTATTCCAGAAAAACCGAAAATTCTATACCCCGTTTACGATCAAGCGAATCTTTTGAATCAACAAGAGAAAGATAGACTTAATCAAAAACTAATAAAATTCGCAGATTCTACATCAACCGAAATTGAAGTCATAATCTTGCCAACAACTGGCGGAGAAGATGTTAACTTTTTGGCGGCGCGTTATGGCGAAAAGTGGGGCATAGGGAAAAAAGGTGTTGACAATGGTGTTGTCTTTTTGATCGCGACCGAAGATCACACCATGTCTATCCAGCAGGGTCGTGCAGTCGAGCAATATTTGACGGCGTCAGTCGCAGGACAAATTTTGGATTATCTCGTGACACCAGCTTTCAAAAATGGAGAATGGTACAAAGGTATTGACCAAGGTACCAATGCGATTATGGAAGCGGTTGAAGGTAAATTCAAGCCGATTGTTAAGAAGAAGCAACCCGAAGGAGGCGTTAATATTGGGACAATACTTTTCATAATTGTCTTGTTAATAATCTTTATCGGCGCCATTAAAGGTGGTGGTGATGGTATGGGTGGCGGTAATTATGATGACGATGATGTGATATTGTCACGTCGCGGAAGTCGAAGATATCGTGGCGGATTCTTCCCGTTCCCAGGTAGTTTTGGGGGCGGCGGTTTCGGCGGCGGATCATCAGGTGGCGGTTTTGGCGGCTTTGGTGGTGGCGGAAGCTTCGGCGGTGGCGGTGCCAGTGGCGGTTGGTAATTAATTTTGAACATAAAAAATCAGGCAAGTCTCAATCGGGACTTGCTTTTTTATTATATAAATCGAAGCGATAGATTGGATTTTTTTTGATATTTAATTAATTTTACAGAAATCTCAATTTTGAAAAAGACTTTAGTCCTTTTTGCACATCCTTATTTCGAACATTCTACAACCAATGTAGAGTTAATAAAAGCCTACCAAAATAATCCGAATATTGTTTTTAGAGATCTTTATGAAGATTATCCAGATTTTCATATTCAGCCATTTCGGGAGCGAAAAAGAATTGTAGATTTTGACAGAATTATTTTTCATTATCCAATGATTTGGTTTGGTATGCCACCACTTCTTAAACTTTGGCTAGAAGAAGTTTTTGATATGAAATGGCTTAATGAAGGTTTCCCGAATCCATTAGCAGGTAAAGAATGCGCAATTGTTGTCACGGTTGGCGGTAATGAGGAAAGTTATTCTAAAACGGGTCGTTATAAGGTGGGTTTGACGGATTTGACGCTTGGTCTTAAACTTAGTATTGAGTCCAATGACATGCTTTTGAAAGACGAATTATACATTTATCAAGCTGACGATCTTAAAGTCTATGAGATAAAACCATTTACAAACCAATTAAAAAAAATACTCGATAACTGATGGAAGGCTCGATTGCAATGATCGCGTTAATATTTTTGGGAGCTGCAATTATTATGGTTCCTATTGTGAAGCGCTTGGGACTTAGTTCGGTTATTGGTTATATTCTTGGAGGGATAATTATTGGCCCTTTTGTTCTCAAACTTACTGGACGATCCGCCGATAATGTGATGCATGCCACCGAATTCGGTGTTATCATGATGTTGTTTCTTGTAGGATTAGAGCTGGATCCTAAAAAACTTTGGGCAATTCGGAAACGTATTTTAGGACTTGGTTTAAGTCAACTCTTGCTGTCAATTTTGTTTCTATTTGCAATATTTTATTTTGCGGGTTGGCGTGTTAACAAAGCTTTCGTTATCGCGATGTGTTTTGCATTGTCATCGACAGCAATTGTTTTACAAACATTAAAGGAGAAAAATCTTTTCAGGACAGCAAGTGGTGAAGCATCGTTTTCAATCTTATTATTTCAAGATATTGCGGTTATACCAATTTTGGCATTGTTACCGATTATTTCTCCGTTAGATACAGATAACTCACATGAGAAAATATTACTACAATATTTACCAGATTGGTTGCAACCTTTCTCGTTGATTGTTGGCATAACCGCTTTAATACTTTTGGGACGTTATATTTTTGTACCGTTTTTAAGATTTGTTTCAAAATCTGGGATGAATGAATTATTGACGGCTTCATCTTTATTTCTAGTAATTGGCGTATCCGAATTGATGATTTCAGTAGGATTAAGCCCAGCGTTAGGTGCTTTTATCGCTGGTGTTATGCTTGCCAATAGTGAGTTTCGTCACGAGTTAGAAAGCCAGATTGATCCTTTCAAAGGTTTGTTATTGGCTGTTTTCTTTGTAAGTGTAGGTTCGACCATTAATTTTAGTATTATTAAAAACGATCCTATTTTTATTTTTTCTACCGCTTTTGCAGTATTGTTTGTTAAAGCTTTAATACTTTTTGGAATCGCGAAGTATTATAAAATGAATAACAATCAAAGTTTTTTCATTGCTTTTGCATTGTCGCAAGTTGGCGAATTTGCTTTTGTTTTGGTCAATTTCTCTACCAGTTTGTATTTAATAGATAAACAAACAAGCGCCGAAATGTTAGCGATTGTTGCGATAACGATGTGCATAACGCCATTTTTATTAATGTTTAAAGAACGTTTTCTCGATGATAAATTTAATAAAGAAGATAAAGGTGCTTTGCCATTAGAACCTATAACACAAAGAAAAATAATTATCGTTGGTTTTGGATATTTCGGAAGTACCGTTGGGCGTTTGTTGAGAGCTAATGGTATACGTGCAACAGTTTTGGATAGCGATCCTGACAGAATAGCATTGCTGAGATCTAACGGATTCAATGTTTATTACGGCGATGCTACTAAAAATTCTTTATTGAGAGCAGCTGGGATAGAAGAAGCTTCGTTGTTAATTTTATGTCTTGATGATCCCGAAAAAAATAAACTAATTGTTGAATGGGTTCATGAGAATTTTCCTAAAGTGAAAATTTTTGTAAGAGCAAAAAACAGATTAGACGCCTACGATTTTATCAATAATGGCGTAGATAATATTTATCGTGAAACGCTGGGTACAGCCGTTGATCTTGCGGTGGATGTTCTTAAAGCGACGGGCATGCGAAGTTATGCTGCACGTCGTATGGGGAAACGATTTATGTTGCTTGATAAAGCTTCAACAAAGAAACTTGCCAAACAAAAAGTAAACGATATTGTTTCTTTTGGTCTGCGAGAATCTCTCGAACGCGAAGCCGAATTACTAGCTTACGACAGCATATCTTTTGACGAAAATTATTGGAGTGAGGATGATGAGGAAGATCATAAAACTATTGATAAAACCAATGATGTCTAAATAAAGGATTGCATTCGCATTATTTTTTCTACCTTTAGATATTCAATAATAATCATTATAATGAAAAAAGTAACAACTAGCGTGTTGATGGCTGTTTTGGCTTTCAATATTTCTTGTAGTACAATGAAACAAAATTCAACAACCGAAGTGGCAACAACTAACCAAAATACTTCTGGTGACGAGTCAATGAAAAATAATCCTTTCATGACGAAAAGTAAACTTCAATATGAAGCACCAGAATTTGATAAAATTAAAGATTCGGATTTCAAACCTGCTTTCGATTACGGATTAAAGCAGCAAGAGCAAGAGGTTAATATGATTGCAAACAATCGTATGGTTCCGTCTTTTGAGAACACCATTGTCGCTTTAGAAAAAAGTGGTGAAGTCTTGAAGCGTGCACAGATTGTATTTTATAATTTGAGTAGCGCAAATACCAATCCAACGATTCAGGCTTTGGATGAAGAATATGCACCAATTTTTGCAGCGCATTCTGACAAAATCTACCTTAACGAATTTCTTTATAATAAAGTAAAATCGATAAAAGAAGATGGTCTAGATCCTGAAAGTAAAAAGTTGTTACAATATTATAAACAAAATTTTGAAATCGCTGGTGCTAATCTTTCTGCAGCTAAAAAAGAAGAATTAAAACAAGTTAATCAAGATTTAGCGTCATTATCAACACAGTTTTCTAACAAATTGTTGGAAGCGAGAAAGCAAGGTGGTGTTTTAATTTCTGATGTTAAAGAATTGGATGGACTTTCTGCAGACGAAATTTCTGCGGCGGCTGCCGATGCTAAAGCTGCTGGACAATCTGGAAAATATCTTTTAGCTTTACAAAATACAACGCAACAACCGATGTTGCAAAACCTAAAAAATAGAGCGACTCGCGAAAAGCTTTTCAAAGCGTCGTGGGGTAGAGCAGAGAAAGGCGATGCTAATGATACAAGAGATACAGTCGAAAAATTAGCAAAACTTAGACTTAAAAAAGCTCAAATTCTTGGGAAACAAAACTTCGCAGAGTGGAAGTTGCAAGATCAAATGGCGAAAACTCCTGAAGCTGCAAAACAGTTAATGGATCAATTGGCGAAACCTGCGGTGGAAACTGCAAGACGTGAAGCTAAAGATATTCAGGATTTGATTGATCAGCAAAAAGGTGGTTTCAAAGTTGAGCCTTGGGACTGGAACTTTTATGCAGAGCAAGTTAGAAAAGCTAAGTATGACCTTGACGACAACGAGATAAAACCTTATTTTGAAATTACAACCGTACTAGAAAAAGGAGTTTTCTACGCTGCTGAAAAGTTCTACGGTATTACGTTCAAAAAGAGAACCGATCTTCCGGTGTATCATCCAGATGTTGTGACTTACGAAGTTTTTGACCACGACGGAAAGTCTTTGGCGATATATTATTTGGATTTTTACACAAGAGATTCTAAAAGTGGTGGCGCTTGGATGAGTAATTTTGTCGAGCAGTCGCACATGATGGGGACTAAACCTGTCATCGTGAATTGTTATAACTATCAAAAACCAGCTCCAGGAAAGGCATCGTTAATTAGTTATGATGATGTGACAACGATGTTCCATGAGTTTGGACACTCTATTCATGGGATTTTTGCTAACCAAAAATATACGTCTTTGTCAGGAACTAACGTGCCGAGAGACTTTGTAGAATTCCCTTCGCAGATTAATGAGCATTGGGCTTTGGATCCAGTAGTTCTTAAAAATTATGCGATCCATTATCAAACGAAACAGCCGATTCCTCAGACTTTGGTTGATAAGATTAAAAAAGCAGCGACTTTTAACCAAGGTTATATGACCACGGAATTGGTGTCTGCAGCGATTTTGGATATGGATTGGCATACGGTGTCTAAAGATTCGGACTTCAAACCTGCTTTAGATTTTGAAAAAGCGTCTTTGTTGCAACATGGTTTCACGTTGGGGACTGTTCCGCCGAGATATCATACGCCGTATTTTGCGCATATCTGGGGTGGCGGATATTCTGCTGGTTATTACGCTTACATTTGGTCTGAAACTTTGGATGCAGACGCTTGGGAGTGGATTCGTGATAATGGTGGATTGACTAGAGAAAACGGTGATAGATTCCGTAAGTATATTTTGTCTGTCGGCAATTCGGTGGATTTGAATAAAGCTTTCAAAGAGTTTACGGGAAGAAATCCTGACATCAAACCATTGTTAAGAAATAGAGGTTTTATTAAATAATTCTTTTTAGAAATTCTAAATATTAAAAGCAAGTTGACTGTTGTTAACTTGCTTTTTTATTATCCGAAATCTGCGGCCGGGATAGTAAGGGCGCTCGCGAAGCGAGCGGTCTGAAGAATGGCTTGGGAAAGTTTAGACTTCTGAAGACGGAACCCCTGAATAGCCCGAAATGCCGCCCAAATAATACTACTTTTTTTGGAAATGATGGATAAATGAGCGATTTTTGAATTGTATAATCAAATCTATTTCTGATGAAAATTCGTGATGAAAAGTTAGAAAATATCATTGCTTGGGCAGAAAATAACGAAGATATTCGAGTGGTTTTGTTGACGAGTTCTTTGGTGAATCCGTTGGCGCCGGTTGATGATTTGAGCGATTTGGATATCGAATTTGTTTTTGAAAATAATGATAAATATGTTGAAAATAATTCTTGGCTAAATATTTTTGGGAATCCAATTGCAATGATTGAAGAAGATGAAACTTGTTTTGATGGCAAGCATGCGATGAAGATGGTTTTGTACGAAGATGGCGTGAAGGTGGATTTTAAATTGTATAGTAAAACGAAATTCTGTGAAGAAGTTAATCAGCAAGATTTGCCGGAAGATTGGGATATTGGCTATGAAATTTTGCTAGATAAAGACGAAATGACCAAGGCTATGAAGAAGCCTAGTTATCAAGTTTCGATTATCAAGAAGCCGACAGAAGCGCAATTTCAAACCTTGTTAAATGATTTTTGGTGGGATACAACTTATGTTTCAAAATGTTTGAAAAGAGACGATTTATTTTATGCTAAATATATGTCCGAGGGTATTCGAAGTAATTATTTGGTTCCGTTGATTGAGTATTTTATCGGAAGTCAACACGATTGGAAAGTGACAACTAATAAACATGGAAGGCTTTTCAAACACTATTTGTCGCCAGAATTATGGAAGAAAATTGAAGCAACATTTTCAGGAAGCGATATTGATGAAAACTGGAAAGCCTTATTTGCAATGATGGATTTGGTGCACGAAATTGGAACGCAATTATCTGTAAAACTGAATTTTAGCTATCCTGAAAAATTAGAAAAAGATATTAGAAAATATACAACAGATTTGAAGGTTAAGATTAAATAAAAAAATGGCAGTATTCTCGGAAGAATACCGCCATTAAATAATGATTTTATAGTGTTATTTTTTTACGAATTTTAGAACTATTGGTTCTTCTGAGTTGTCAATTTTGACAATGTATACACCTTGTTGTAGTCTTGCAACATTGATGTTTTGATCGTCTGATGTTAGTTTAACACTCATTTTTAAATTACCAGCTACATCATAAATGTTGGCAGTGGTATCTTTTCTTAATTTCGCAGGGATATTCAAAGTGAAGTTGTCAACAACAGGATTTGGATATAGTTTGATATCGTCATTTGTTAATTCTGAATTTTGGTTTTGAGAATTAATATTATTGACAGTATAACCTGGTTCTACTCGCAAAGAATAACAAGAGTTAGCATTGTAGCCGCTATATGGATATACTTTAATGTAATATGTTCCTGCAGCAAAATTATATTGTATCTTCTCAGCTGTTGTACCTGCATTCAATGAGGATTTTAGAATGCTTGTACCATTTGAATTGTATAATCTTAAGTCAATATCATGTGTAAGATTGCTTAGTTTGATGGTAGCTTGTCCGCCAGTTGTAAAGGTAATTTTGTACCAGTCTATATCACCAGAAACTTGAATGGCTGCATTATAATCTGTGCTAAGTGCGGTGATTGGTGTTGCGGTCGCGGTTGTGTTATTTGATTCGTAAGCTTGTGCGCAAGAGCCAGTTGAAGCTGCAGTTGTGAATTGTCCAGTTGTGTAGTTGCTACTGCTAGTTATCGAACAATTATTTTTAACTCGAATATCATAAGTGGTACTCGCTGTAAGGCTAGTTAAGTTCTGTGTAGTTGTTGTTGTAGAATTTGTAGTCCATGTACTTGATGATGTTGGCTTGTATTCAAAACTATAGCCTGTTGATCCGCTTACTGCTGACCAGTTAACTGTGGCTGTAGTTTGTGTAATATTTGCAGAAGTTATAGTGCTAGGTGCTGTACAAGTTGTGGTGCCTCCTGAGCCAGCTGCAGAACCTATTCCTACGGCGTAAAATGCATTCATGACTTGATTGGCCTCGTTGCTGCCAACACCGTAAAGGTCTTCTGCAGATTTGATAGAGTAAGTTCTAGCATCAGCATAAGTTGAAGAAGCTCCTAGGTATGATGTGTTTGTTCTGTATGCAATTGCAGCAGCCTTTTGAATACCGATACCAGTAACGTTAAAACTATTGCCGATATCATTAGTACCTGCGCCACCAACTGTTAATAAGTAGAACCAATAATTAAGTACACCAGAGTTGGTATGTACACCGCAGTAGTCGTTAGAGCTTGTCGGTGAGCAACCAGAGACATTAACCCATTTTGTACCTTTATAAGTATCTGGTTGGTTGTATTGGTTGGGATTACTCATACTTCTAAAAGTCATTCCGATTTGTTGTCCCATTAGCCAATTGGCTGTTGTTGGTTTTGCAGAAAATTCGACTGCTTTTCCCAGAATGTCAGAATAAGCTTCGTTAAGCGCACCAGACTCGCCACGATAAGCAAGATTTGAAGTTCTTTCTGTTACGCCATGCGTCATCTCGTGACCTACAATATCGAGTGAGGTTAATGGTGTAGTAGATGAATCGCCGTCGCCATAGGTCATTCTAGAGCCGTCCCAATAAGCATTAAGGTAGTTAGAGCTATAATGTACATAACTTAACATTTTCATACCGTTATTGTCGATACCATTTCTATTGTAGGTATTTTTATAGTAATCATAAACTTTTTCGGAACCCCAATGTGCATCCGTAGCGTATTGATCTTCTGCAGAGTTAACATTGTTCCAATTGTTGTCAGCATCGGTAAAGTCAACAGCATTTGTGTAGGATGTTGATTTTTTGAGATTGTAAGTTTCAATACCATTGCCTCTGCCAGTTTCACGAAGTCTATAGGTAGAACCTGTATAATCTGTTGTAATACTTTGTGTGCCACTGTATGCGGTTACTGCGCTTCCTGTTGTGTTAGCTAACATACTAGATGATGTGGCAATAACTGGGTGATAATCGATATGTATTTCTCTGCTAGTCCCTTCGCCGTACAGTGTTTTAATAAGGTCTTCACTTCCTAGGATGCTGCCGTTTTGTGCATCGACATATATTAATTTTCTTGAAACTGGAGCCTCTGCATAAATGTCAAATTTGTAAGCTAAACGCAATTGATCAGCTTTGAACTCGGAGCCAGAATTGTAATAAACAAGATCAGCTTTTGGAAGAAAGCTTGCATTCTTGTTTTGAGTTTCTTTTTTAAGGAAATCTTCTTCGGCTAGATTTTCCCATTTATATTGCTTAGCACCTACGAGGTTTTTGGCAGCAGCTAATGCTGAGCTTTCAGAAATTTTTGAGCTTTTGCTTTTTATATCTGATGAGAACTCTTTAATGCTTAATCCATTTTGAGCAAGCAATTTGCCAGCTTTTACATGTTGAACGATATAAGCGCCTTCGATAGGTATACCATTGTAGGTTTGTTGATAACGATAATGCTCGATACCCAGATTATCAATTTCTGAGGAAATGAATTTAAGTTCTGGAAGTTGATCTTTTGTACTTTTCGAATCGAAAGCAAAAACACCTTTTTGGAAATTAGGTGCATTAGATTCTGTAAATTCGATAAGTGAGTTGTGAAATTTTTGATTGTTAAGGTCTTGTTTTTGTTCTTGACCATAAAATGCTACTGCTATTCCTAAAGCAGCAACAGAAAGGTAGTACTTGTTTTTCATTTTTTAAGATTTGGTATCGACAAATGTATAATAAAATCCTAATGAAAAAATAAAATTTTTGAGAAAAATATAATAAATAGAATTAAATTATATAAATTATGTAATTTAATTAATATTGTCTATAATTTATTCATTTGTTTTGTTTGTGATGTTATTGATTTTATTTATGTTAAAAGATTGGTAATCTATAAATTAATGTAGTATTATGTTTGGAATAGTTTATTATTTAAAATAGTTTTAGGTTATAGATATTTAAAATTAGATTGGTAAAACTGATAAATAAAATAAATATTTGAAGCTTTTAAAGAAATTTCTTTCATTATAACTTTTGTAATTATCCACCAGCTGCGGCCGGGATAGTAAGGGCGCGAGCGCAGCGAGCGGTCTGAAGAAAAGCTTTGGGAAAGTTTAGGCTTCTGAAGACGGAACCCCTGAATAGCCCGAAATGCCGCCCAAATAAAAAATCCGCTCTCCTAAAATGAAGAACGGATTTTTGTTTTATTTTTTTAGATGTTGATCGAAATAATCGGTCACTTTTTGCATCAAATGGACACGATCTTTGCCGATGACATTGTGTTGATGCCCTGGATAAACGAAGTAATCCAACTGCACGCCTTTGTCAACCGCAGACTTTAGGAAGTCGATGGAATGTTGCCAAACCACAACGTCGTCTTGCGCCCCGTGGATCATCAAAAGATTGCCTTTCAGATTTTGTACTTTGTCCAAAAGATTGGCTTTGGCGTAACCTTCTGGATTTTCTTGTGGCGTGTCCATATAACGTTCTGTGTACATTATTTCGTACATATTCCAGTCGATAACTGGACCACCAGCAACTCCAGCTTTGAAAACTTCTGGATGCTTTAACATAAAGGAAGTCGTCATAAAACCACCAAAACTCCAGCCGTGGATTCCCATATTTTGAGCATCAACGTAAGGTAGAGATTTAAGGTAAGAAACGCCTTTTAGTTGGTCGTTCATTTCGGTATCGCCCAAGTTTCTGAAAACAGCTTGCTCGAATTTAACGCCTCTGTTAGACGATCCGCGACCATCCATCGTGAAGATAATGTAGCCATTTTGTGCCATATATTCGTACCAAAGATTACCCGAAGCAGGGAAGGAGTTGGTGATCAACTGCAAATGCGGACCATTGTACAAATAGACAATTGTCGGATATTTTTTGTTGGGATCGAAGTCTGTTGGAAGAATTATTTTTCCGTAAAGATCTGTGCCGTCGTCGGCTTTCAGCGTTACATTTTTAATTTCAGGTCGCTTGTAGTTTTTAAGCGGATTTTCTGAAGTTAAAATATTTTCGGATTTCAAGTTGTTGGTATGGATAATATTGGCAACGCGCGGCGTTGTTGCATTGGCGTAGACATCGTAGATTTTACTTCCATCTTTAGATAAAACCGCTTGGTGCATACCTTCGGCTTTGTCTAATCTTTCCATTTTTTGAGTTGACCAATTAACGCGGTAGATGTGTCTTTCTAAAGCAGTTTCTTTGGTGGAAATAAAATAAATGTCTTTTTGTTTTTCGTTAAATCCAAGAATTTCGGTTACCAACCAATCGCCTTTTGTCAACTGAGAAACAAGACCTTTTTCCAAATTATAATGGAACAAATGATTGTAACCCGAACGTTGACTTTGCCAAATAAAATCGGTGTTAGAATTTGGTAAGAACAACATTGGATTTTGAGGTTCTACATATTTATCGTTAGTTTCTTCAAAAAGTGTTTTGATAAAGTTTCCGCTTTTTGCGTCATACTGATTCAGTTTCATGTGATTTTGACCACGATTAAGCACTGCAACGAAAACATATTTAGAATCTGGACTCCAAGAAATAGCCGTTAAATATTGCTCTTTATCACCATCTATTTTTAGAAAATTGGTTTTATTGCTTTTAACATCGTAAACGCCCAAAGTCACTTCATGAGACTTTTGTCCAGCCATCGGATACTTGATATTGGTATTAACCGCAGGCGTCACAGACCAATCGATAATCGGATAATCTTTTACCATACTTTGGTCCATTCTATAGAAAGCAATCATCTCAGAATTTGGTGCTGCGAAAATTCCGCCTTTGATCCCAAATTCGTTTCTGTGTACAGCTTGACCGTTAAGAATATCTTTGTTTTGGTCGTTCGTAATAGCGGTTTCTTTTCCGTTTTGATTGATGAAAAGATTATTGTCTTTGGTGTAAACTAAACTTTTTTTGTCTTGTAAAAGTTGAAGATTATCGTTGTTTTCACCTAAAGTAATTGACTCGCCAATTGTCCAAGTTTTGTTAGATTTCGTTAACCAAGTTAATTTGTTTCCGCTAACATAATAAGCTTTGTCAGAACCAACAAAATTAATTTTTGGAAGCGATTTTAGTTTTGCAGTTCCAAGGTTTTGGTTAAGTTGTGTTAAAGAGATTAATGTATCTTGCTTTTTGCTTTTAACATCGGTTGTCAAATAAGCATTTTTTACAGACTGAATATAAGATTGTCCATCGTCCGACCACGAAAACTGTGCAATGTTTTTTGGTGCTAAATTGCTTCGCATTCCGTTAACCGCTTCTGCCATTGTGAATTTTTGATTCTGTGCAAAAGCAAAGCTACCAACAGTCAAAGCAACTAGTGAGTATTTTATAAATTTCATTGAGTAATTGTTTAAGTACTCAAAAATACGGATTTATCTTGATTTTGAAATTTGGGTTAAATAAAAGTCTTTCTTAATGAAATAACTGAATAAAAAATGTGATAAAGGAAAAGGCTTTCAGGGTTTAAACCGCTGAAAGCCTTGTTAAGCGCACAAAAAAAATCCTCCGAAATTGGAGGATTTAGTATTTAAGAAGTTTGTTCTGATAAATATTCCCATTCTTGCAACGCAAGATCAAGTTCTTCTTTTGTTTTATTGTATTGTTCTAAAGTTTCGTCCGAAGGATTACTTTTCGTGAACTGCGCTTCAAATTCCGAAACCTTGGTTTCAAGCTCCGAAATTTTTTCTTCCACTTTTTTAATCTTATTTAAAACCGCTTTTTGTTCTTTACTTACAAAGCCAGAATTAGTCGAAGTTTCCTTTTCAACAGGTTTTTCTTCCTTTTTCGGTTGTTCAACTTTGGCTTCTTCACCATGAAGTTTTGCTTTTTCAGCAGAGATTTCGCGGATACTTTCTTTCTGACGGAACTCTAGATATTCGTCGATGTTTCCTAAAAATTCTTTCATTTTTCCATCACGGAATTCAAAGATTTTATCACAAAGACCTTGCAAGAATTCACGGTCGTGAGAAATAACAATTAAGGTTCCTTCAAATTTTTGAAGCGCCAATTTGATGATTTCTTTAGACTGAATATCCAAGTGGTTGGTAGGTTCGTCCATAATCAACGTGTTGAAAGGACGTAACAACAACTTACAAAGTGCTAGACGGTTACGTTCTCCTCCCGAAAGGACTTTCGTCTTTTTGGTAACATCTTCACCTTGAAACAAGAAAGATCCTAAAAGGTCACGAACTCTAGGTCTCGTTTCTTCGGTTGCAGAATCTTCCGCCTCTTGAAGAACCGTTTTGTCTGGTGTTAAAACTTCTTCCTGATTTTGAGCAAAATAACCAATATTAACATTGTGTCCTAAAGTCCAATTTCCGGAATGGTCTTTAATTTCGCCAGCCAAAATTTTAGCTAAAGTCGTTTTACCTTGACCATTTTGTCCCAACAATGCGATACGATCGCCACGTTGCACAAAGAAATCGACATCATCAAAAATCTGTTTTTGTCCGTAAGCTTTTCCTAGTTTTTCGGCTTCGAAAACCACTTTGCCCGGAACAACAGATTGTACAAATCGAATATTAAATTTAGAAACGTCCTCGTTGTCAATTTCGATACGTTCTATTTTTTCTAATTTTTTAATTAAAGATTGCGCAAAAGAAGCTTTGGTCGCACTCGCACGGAACTTGTTGATGTTGTCTTCCATCTGTTTGATTTCCGCATCTTGGTTTTTCTTCGCTTGTGATAACTTTTCGCGACGTTCTTCACGCATTACCAAATATTTGGAATAATTGGCTTTGTAATCGTCAACTTTTTTGTTGTTAACATCAAAAGTTCTGTTACAAACAGCAGTCATAAACTGCTTATCGTGACTTACCAAAACAATGGCGCCGTTATAATCTTTTAAGAAGTTTTCTAACCAAATAATGGATTCCATATCCAAGTGGTTGGTCGGCTCATCGAGAAGCATCAAATCATTTTTCTGAAGTAAAAGCTTCGCCAATTCGATTCGCATTCTCCATCCGCCAGAAAATTCGTCAGTGATTTTATGAAAATCATCCGCTTTGAAACCAAGTCCAAACAAAACCTTTTCCACATAGCATTCTAGGTTGTAGGCATCGTGATTCATCAACAAATCGTTTAGCTCTGTCATTTTCTGAATAAGGTCAGAATAAGCGTCACTTTCGTAATCTGTTCTCGTTGCTAATTGGTGGTTAACCTCTTCTAATTCGTCCTTCCAAGCGTTAATTTGCTCAAAAGCTTGCATGGTTTCGTTCCAAACAGTTCTACCTTTTACAAAGTCTAAATCTTGCTTTAGAAAACCAATCGTTATATTACCTTCTGTAACAACGTTGCCTTCAAAAAAAGTAATTTCTTTTGAAAGTATTTTAAGAAGTGTAGATTTTCCTGCTCCATTTTTACCTACCAAACCGACTTTGTCATCTTTTTTAATGGTGAAATTCACATCTCTAAAAAGATAATTTCCGGAGTGATGAAGCCCTAAACCTTGTACTGAAACCATGTGTTAAATTTTACGGTGCAAAAGTAAGGATTTTAAGCGAGAGAGAAAATTGAAGTTTTACTTATGAATTATGAATTATGAATTATGAATTATGAATTATGAATTATGAATTATGAATTATGAATTATGAATTATGAATTAGTTTTGATTAAGAGACAAGAGACAAGAGACAAGAGACAAGAGACAAGAATCAAGAGACAAGAACCCAAAACCGACAACCATCAACCATCAACCATCAATTAACAACCAAAACTAATAATTCCTCACCGTGACATGATAGCAGCTTTGTTGCTTTTCTTTAATAAAATAAATTCTGCCAAGGCTTTCGTAGTATTTTAAAACTTTTAAAAGTGCAGCATCCAATTTGGTGTTATGTTCAAGTTTTCCATTAAATCTTACATAAGAAATGTCAAACGAATTGCCATAATTGTGCGAGCTAATGCCTAATGACGCATTTTTATTGACTTTACGAAGTTTGCACTGATCTTCCAAAGTTCGCGTTATCGAAGTAACTGTAATTGTAGCGCCTTTGTTGTCTTTGCTAAATTTAGAACCAATTTTTTCTAAAGTTGTTTTCGCTTTCGAAACAAGATAAGGTCGGCTGTAATCCAATTTCTGAACTTTATAACCTTTCGCTGTCATTTTAACTTTCGGCATTTTCCCTCTGTTATTGTACTTTGTAACGTCTTTGGAGTCTTTTAAAAGCTTGATGTTAAACTTTTTGGAAGCGTCAAGATGAGGTTGGTACAAAGGTGTTGCTTCAACCTCGAGAACTTTTTTCAAGTCGTAGCAATCTAAAGATTTGTTTTTTTGACTGAAGTAAAAGTTGATATTTAAAAGTAAAAAAGCGAAAATATATCTTTTCATTTTATTGAATTGATTCGGCAAAGATAGGTCTTTATTAAAAAAAGACATGCATATAGCTTTATTTTAAACTTTTAGAAATGTTTTTTTATTTCATTATTAAAACAGAAATTTTAACAAATGATAAAATCGGCTTTTCCTTAAGCAAGATTTAGCCTATACGTTTCAATATTCCTATCTTTGCAAAAACAAATTTCAAAAATGAGCAATAGACCAATTTCAGAATTTCTTGAAAAGTACTATTTACACTTTAACGCTGCTGCGCTTGTAGACGCGTCTAAAGGTTATGTTGCCCACCTAAAAGATGGCGGGAAAATGATGATTACTCTTGCTGGTGCAATGTCAACGGCAGAAATGGGTAAAATTCTTGCGGACATGATTCGTCAAGGGAAAGTAGATATTATTTCTTGCACAGGAGCCAACTTGGAGGAAGATGTAATGAATCTTGTTGCACATTCGCATTATAAAAGAGTTCCTAACTACCGTGATTTAACGCCAGAGCAGGAAAGAGAACTTTTAGATCAACACTACAACCGTGTTACAGATACTTGTATTCCTGAAGAAGAAGCTTTCAGAAGATTGCAAACGCATTTGGAAGATGTTTGGCATGCAGCCGAAGAAAAAGGCGAAAGATATTTCCCACACGAGTTCTTATATCAAGTGGTGAATTCTGGAGTTCTAGAACAATATTACGAAATCGACCCTAAAGATTCTTGGATTGTAGCGGCGGCAGAGAAAAACTTACCAATCGTTTGTCCAGGATGGGAAGATTCAACAACTGGAAACATCTTTACTTCTAACGTAATCAAAGGAAATCTTAATGTTCACACCGTAAAATCTGGTATCGAATATATGATTTACTTAACGGAGTGGTATCGTGCAAATTCAGGCGGAAAAGGCGTTGGATTCTTCCAAATTGGTGGAGGTATCGCTGGAGATTTCCCAATTTGTGTAGTTCCGATGATGTATCAAGATTTGGAGTGGGAAGACGTACCTTTCTGGTCGTATTTCTGTCAGATTTCAGATTCTACAACCTCTTACGGTTCGTATTCAGGAGCTGTTCCGAACGAGAAAATCACTTGGGGGAAATTGGATATCGATACCCCAAAATATATCGTGGAATCAGACGCTACAATCTGTGCACCATTGATGTTTACGTACATTTTGGAGAATTCTTAATCGAATTTTTAAGATTTAAAATAAAACAAAAACCTCTAGAATTTCTAGAGGTTTTTTAGTTTTTATAATCTTGATTTTTCTTTTAATTCTAAACCCTCACAGAATCCGGAACCATAATCTCGTAGTTACCACCAAAAGAGATAATTTCTCTCACGATGCTACTGCTGATAAAGGATTTTCCAGAAGAAGTCAGTAGGAAAATGGTTTCAATAACATTTTCTCGTGTCAAGGCTCGGTTGGTTTGTGCAATCGCTTTTTCAAACTCAAAATCAGCTGGATTTCTAAGACCACGCAAGATAAAATTAACACCTTTACTTTTACAATAATCCACTGTCAAACCTTCGAAGTCGTCAACTTCAACATTCGGAAAATCTTTGAAAGTATTACGGATAAACTCTTTGCGTTGCTCGAGAGAGAACATATATTTCTTCTGCGAGTTTTTGCCGATGGCGATAATTATTTTGTCAAACAAAGGGGAAGCTCTTTCTACGATGTCGTAATGTCCAAGTGTGATCGGATCAAAAGAACCTGGGAAAACTGCTATTCTCATTAGTTTTAGTTTGGTTAATGTAAAGGTTTTTTTAGTGCTTTTTCGACTTCGTTACCACAAAGGTCTTGTATGCTGATGCCATAGATTTTGGCTTGTTGCGGAAGGATACTCGCTGGCGAAAAACCAGGATTGGTATTCATTTCCAGCATATAAGGTTCGCCGTTCATGATGATATATTCACTTCTAGAGAAACCACTCATCCCAAGAGAATCATACGCACGAATCGAAATTTCTTCAACCTTTTTGCGTGTTTCCTCGTCTAGTCTTGCTGGCGTTATCTCTTGCGAAGCGCCTTCGTATTTAGCTTGATAATCAAAAAACTCATTGTCAGGCACAATTTCCGTAATTCCCAAAACAATAGTTTTTCCTTGATAATCTAAAACGCCAACCGAAACCTCAGTGCCGTCCAAGAAGCTTTCGATAAGGATTTCGTCGTCTTCTTTATAAGCGATTTCAATCGCTTTGTTTAGTTCAGATATATCTTTAACCTTCGAAATTCCGAGGCTACTTCCAGATTGGTTAGGTTTTACAAAAACAGGAAGTCCCAGTTCTGTAACTATTTTTTCTTGATCGACAACTTCGCCTTTTCTTAAATAAATACTTTTTGCAGACGGAATATTATATTTTGACAAAACCGCCAACGTATCTTTTTTATTAAAAGTCAAGGCACTTTGGTAGAAGTTGCAGCCCGTATAACGTTGTCCAACAGCGTCCCAATAAGCTTGCAGAATACCATTTTCACCTGGTGTTCCATGGATAATGTTGAAGCAAGCATCAAATTTCAATGCGCTACCATCAGCCAACGTCACCGAAAAATCCACTTTGTTAATGCCAAGTTTTTGTTCGTTTTCATCCAAAAAGTACCATTCATCTTTTAGGATAACAACTTTATAAACATTGTATTTATCGCGGTCTAGAGAGTCGTAGATCAATTGTCCACTTTTTAGCGATACAACATATTCATCAGAATAGCCGCCCATAACAACAGCTATATTTTTCTTTTCCATAACAGATTTATATTGCAACAAATGTAAAAATTTTATCAACAAGGACCGTCCCGTTTGCTTTTTATTTTTGGGCGATTCCGCAACTTTTCCTAGCTTTTTCCTTGGCACAGTTGCGGTCGGGCTATTCGCTGCTATCTTCTGTCCATCGCTTTAGCCATTTCTTCAGAAGGATATCCGCTGCTATCCCTATCGCAAAATGGCATAAAAAATGAAGCAACAAGAAAAAACTACAAAAATTATTATTTATATTTGCTAGATATTTTTGTAACAAAACAATAGAATATGTTCAAATCTTTTTTCCATTGGAAAGTTCTTGTTAACCTCCTTGTCGCTTTGGC
This sequence comes from Soonwooa buanensis, assembly GCF_900167905.1. GTDB lineage: Bacteria > Bacteroidota > Bacteroidia > Flavobacteriales > Weeksellaceae > Soonwooa > Soonwooa buanensis. The sequence continues at coordinate 178,696 of NZ_FUYZ01000004.1, forward strand.
GGTATTTGCAGGTCTTGTTTGGTTGACTTTCCGTTGGTTAGAGTTTCATACCAATCATGGTGAAGAAATTCCTGTTCCTAATGTTGTTAATATGACAGTGCACCAAGCCATCAAAGTTCTGGACGATTCAGGTCTAGAGTATGAGGTTGACAGTGCGCAATACAATCCAGTATACAAACCTTTCCAAGTCTTGATGATTTCTCCATCACCAGGATCTCATGTTAAAGGCGGAAGAACTGTACTTTTAAAAGTTAACCCAAGAACTTGGGCAAAAGTTGCAGTGCCAGATATTATCGATCGTTACAAAGGTTTGGCTTTTAACCAGCTTAACTTGGTTGGTCTCAAAGTAGGTGACACCCTTTATGAACCAAGTATCCAAAGAGATGCGGTTCTTAGAATTTTATATCAAAGTCGCCCAATCAAACCAGGTGAATTGCTTCCGAAATTCTCTTCTGTAGATTTGGTAATTGGTTCTGGTCCAATGCGTAACGTAACGATTCCTAATTTAGTTGGGCGTACAGTACAAGAGGCTAAAAAGATTATCGCTCAGAATTTATTCGAAGTTGGTATCGTAGAATATGAAGACGGCAAAACCGACGAATCTGCCATTGTATATTATCAAGATCCACCAGGTGGTGCACTTCGTGATCAAGGTATGCAAATTGACCTTTGGGCAAGTAAGAAAACACCTGCTGAGATGTTTAATAAAGTTAAAGAGTTGGATTTGATGTATCGTCCAAAAGTTGATACAGTGGCACCACCGCCAATTAGATATGAAGAAGTAGATTTTGACGCACCAGCAGCGCCTGTGCCAGTTGTTCCAAAACCAAAGCCTACGCCAAAACCGGAGGCAGAGAAGAAGCCACAGACTACAACGACAAAACCGACAGCAACTTCTTCTGACAAAAAACCAATAACAACCGAAAAACCAAAAGAAAAGAAAAAGGTTATTATAGAATAATTTTAATAAAAATAAAATATATAAAAGTGGCTTCAGCTTAGTTGTTGAAGCCAATTTTGATAAATAAAAGTATGCAAGAAGATAATTACGAAGACGAATTTGATGATGCTTTAGAATCTAATGATGAAGTGGGATTATCCGATGAGAATAGTGGACTCTATGAACATCTTAATATTACTGTTGATAAAAAACAAGAACCACTGCGTATCGATAAGTTCTTATTAATCTATCGACAAAACTCATCTCGTAACAAAATATCACAAACTTGTCGCGCTGGTAATGTTGTCGTTAATGGTAATCCTGTTAAGCAGAATTATCGTGTAAAGCCAGGTGACGAGATTAGTGTACTTCTTGCGCATCCACCAAGAGAAAATGTCATCATTCCACAAGATATTCCAATTAAAATCGTTTATGAAGATGACGATTTGGTAGTTGTCGATAAAGATGCTGGGATGGTTGTACATCCAGGTTTCGGAAATTGGGATGGGACCTTGGTTAATGCTTTGGCATTTCATTTTGCAAAAGACCCGAATTACAATTCAGATTTAGATCGAGTAGGATTGGTACATCGTATTGATAAAGATACATCTGGACTTTTGGTGATTGCAAAAACAGAGTATGCATTAAGCTATTTGGCGAAGCAGTTTTTTGATAGAAAAACAAGACGCTTGTATTGGGCTTTTGTCTGGGGAAATGTTGCTGATGATGAAGGAACAATACGCGGACATATTGGACGCCACCAAAAAAATAGAATGCAAATGGCGGTCTATGAAGATGGCAGTCACGGTAAACATGCTGTAACGCATTACAAAGTTTTGGAACGTTTTCGTCACATGACTTGGGTGGAGTGTAAATTGGAGACAGGGCGTACACATCAGATTAGAGCACATTTTAAACATATTGGGCATACCTTATTTAATGATGAACGTTACGAGGGACATACAATTTTGAGGGGTGTTAATCTTCCAAAATATAAACAATTTGTTCAAAATGTTTTTGAAGTATTGCCAAGACATGCGCTACATGCACATACATTAGGATTTATCCATCCGACGACGAAAAAAGAAATGTACTTCGAAAGTCCGATGCCTAGTGATATGCAAGAGGCTGTTGAGAGATGGCGAAAGTATTTGGAAAGTAATTAAAAGTATCTAATACAATATTTTTTTATATTTGCCTTGTGAGAAAAATTTATAAAATCTTTAGCGCTGCTTTTGTTTTGACTTTATTTAATGTAAATACAGTTAAAGCTCAGGAGACTTTACCACTATATCAACAATATTTATTGGATGGGGATTTCTTGTTCAATCCAGCATTGTATGGAGAATCGGATGATGTTGTTCTAAATCTAAACTATCAAAAACAGTTTTCCAATTTTGGAGAATCGCCTAACGTACAATCTGTTGGGATGCATGCCAATGTTTTCGATAGAGTAGGTGTTGGCGCGTCTTTTTTTAGAGATCAAAATGGTCCCATTTCAGCAAATGGTATTACTGTAGGATCCGCATATTTCATTCCGCTTGGTGATGAAGAAAATCGTGAAAATCAATTCTCATTTGGGGCAGGAGCAAGTTTTTATAACATGAATTTGGATACAGCTTTGTTAACACCAGAAAATCCTAATGATCCTGTACTTTATGATAAAAATATTTTTCTAGCCTACGCTAACTTAGGTATGGCGGTTAAATATAAAGGTTTTGCTGGTGGTATTTCGGTGATGGACATTGCATTGAATAATGACATCCCAATCGTTAACGGTATCGAACCTTCTCCTACCAAAATTATTATGAATGCTGGTTACGATTGGCATTTTGCAGATAGTTTTTTTATAACACCATCGGTCCTTTGGAATCTCAATACCAATTCATCAAGTATGATGGATTTAAATCTTCTAGCAACTATTTTTTCAGATAATGCAAGTTTTTCTGGAGGTGTTAGTTTTAGAAGTGCAAAAAGTAGCGTTGGTAGCCAAAACTTGGGGCTTTCTCCAGTTATTAAAGGTCGTGTTGGTAATTTCACTTTTGGAGCAGTTTATAACTTCGGGATGTCAGAGTTGCAACAGACAGTTGGTAATAGTTTTATGTTGAGTCTTGGTTTCAGATTCGAGAACTTTATTAATGGACAAGGTTTCCGATATAGATAGAATTTTATTTTAAATTAAATATCATAAAGCCACATTAGTTGGCTTTTTTTGTTGATGATCTACATACATATTCCGTTTTGTAAGCAAAAATGCAGCTATTGCAATTTTCATTTTTCAACTTCTTTAAAGCTTAAAGAAGATATGCTTTCGTCGATTATCAAAGAGTTTTCGTTAAGACATCAAGAACTCGAAAACAAAAAAATCGACTCTTTGTATTTTGGAGGTGGGACGCCATCTATTCTAGAAGCTAAGGAAATTGGAAAAATTATTGATGAAGCCAATCGCTATTTTGAATTTAATCCAGACATGGAATTGACTTTGGAAGCGAATCCAGACGATCTGAATGCTTCATTTTTAAAAGAAATAAAAAATATTGGCATTAATCGTTTAAGTATCGGTACACAATCTTTTTTTGAAGACGATCTTAAATTAATGAATCGTGCACATACAGCTTCGGAAGCGGAATCTAGCATCAAACGTGCACAAGATTTTGGTTTAGAAAACATCAGTGTTGATCTAATTTATGGTTCGCCAACATCTACAATGGAACAATGGAAACAGAATCTCGCAAAAATCATAGAATTGCAAGTTCCACATGTTTCGTCTTATGCTTTAACCATCGAGTCAAAAACGATTTTAGACAATTGGATTAATCAACAAAAAATAAAATCTCCTGACGAAGCGTTTCAGAATGATGCCTTTTTCTATATGTCAGAATTTTTGAAAGAAAATGGCTTTGATCATTATGAAATTTCAAATTTTGGAAAACCGAATTTCCATTCTAAACACAATTCTTCTTATTGGGAGTATAAGGAATATCTGGGCATTGGTCCGTCCGCACATTCTTATGATGGTAAAAATCTCAGAAGTTGGAATGTCGCTAATAATACGAAGTACATCAAGTCACTTTCAGAAAATCAATTGCCGATCGAACGTGAAGAACTTAATGAAAATGATCGCTACAACGAAATGTTGATGATTGGACTTCGTACGCAAAAAGGCGTTGATTTGATGAGGTTTAAAAATAGTTTTTCAAGTGAGATGATTTCTGCTTTTGAAAACTCGATTCAGCAAAAAATAAAAGATGGTATTTTAAAAATCGAAAATAATCGGTTGATAATTCCTGAGCAACATTGGTTTATGGCAGATGGCATTGCAGCGGATTTGTTTTTGGTTTAGTTTAAGTAATTCCTAATTAAATAATTGATTTGTTACTGAATTTTAGTTCTATGTAAAAATAAGTTATATTTTTAATAAAAAATATGACTATGAAAAAACTTTACACATTCTGTTTTCTGTTTTGCTTTTTTCTCAGTTTTTCACAAAATGCAGAATATTTGGGAATTTCTGATTTAAGTTTAGCCCAAATTGGTGAACATCAAATAAAAGCAAATCTAAAAGTGACTGGTTCTACCGCTGGTGAATATTTGACTAATAAAATAGAAACTTCAGGCTCACAAATTACACTTTCACTTTGTTATAAAGTAACGGATTTTGGAGCGATGACATATTATGACCATGATTTTAATATCGGTATTCCTACAGTTCCTAGTAATTACAATCTGAAAGTTAATGTTTATCAAACCGAGGTTGTTTGTGATTATAAAAAACTCGAAGACAGTGTTAATCTCAATTTTTCGATGCCTTTTTCGGGAACGATTTCTTTAAAAACTTTTGAAAACGACTTTAATAATAAATCGGTTTCTCTTTTTCCAAATCCTGTAAAAGATATTTTAAATTTTAAAACAGATGTTAAATTCGATGAAGTTAATGTTTATGATGCTTCGGGAAGATTGGTTTTGACAAGTTTATTCAAACCAGAAATCAATGTTTCAAATCTTAAAAATGGTAATTACTTCCTAGAATTAAAATCAAAAGACAAAATAATTACTAAGAAGTTTGTGGTTAAAAAGTAGAAGTTTTTTGATTCTGTTGGTAAAGCATTTTTTTGGTTTAAAATTTATTTCCGATATTAAAGCTGAAAAGATAATTAATAAGTAATTTTGCACAAAGATTTTTTTTTGAAACCTAATTATACACATCTATCAGCAAAGCAACCCATCGGAATTTTCGATTCTGGTGTTGGTGGTTTGACTGTTGCAAAAGAGATAAAAAGATTGATGCCTCAGGAAGATTTAATCTACTTTGGCGATACCAAACATTTGCCGTACGGCGAAAAGTCCAAAGAAGCGATTGTAGGCTATTCTTTACAAATCGTTAATTTCCTTCTAAGCATGAACTGTAAAGCGATTGTTATTGCTTGTAACACCGCAACAGCGAACGCTCTAAAAGAAATTCTGGACTTGGTTGCTGGGCAGGTTCCTGTTTTTGACGTTATCAACCCTGTTGCCGAAAAAGTAGCTTTCGAAATTCATAATAATGTTGGCGTAATTGCGACGAAAGCAACGGTTAATTCAGGACTTTATAAAAAGAGCATTCGCAAGCATAATAAATTCATCAAAGTGGACGAGTTGGCGACACCGCTTTTGGTTCCAGCTATTGAAGAAGGTTTTGCAAATCACCCGATAACGCACGCGATTATTTACAATTATCTATCCAATAGTAAACTCAAAAATATTGAAACCTTAATCCTTGGATGTACGCATTATCCTTTGCTTTTGGGCGAGATCAAGCAGTATTACGGCAATCGTGTTCGTGTGATCGATTCGCCAAATATTGTTGCCAACCAAGTGAAAAGTGTTTTGGATAAATATCAATTGTTAAACGAAGAAAATCCTGATCCTAAATACAGATTTTTCTTGTCAGATATTACGAAGAATTTCGAGAGAATTTCGAAGAAGTTTTTCGGAAACCGAATAGCATTAGAGCTGAAAGTCTTATAGACCTTCAGCTTTTTTCTTGTCAAAAAATGAGAAACTCACATTCCCATATTTTCTAGTTTCGATGTAATTGGGATGTTCGAATTTTTGTCGACTTTGATGTTCTAAAACAAAAGTTCCGTTTTCTTTTAGAAAGTCACCTTCCATCACCAAAGTTATCAAGTCGTGGTATTTTTTTTCGTCCATATCAAATGGTGGATCCGCAAAAATTAAATCATAAGTTTTGGATTGATTGCGCTTCTTTTTTAACCATTCAAAAACATCAGAACGTTGCACGTTAACTTGCAGTCCAAAACCTAATTCTTGCGCAGTTGTGTTGATAAACCCCGCATGTTTAGGATTCATTTCCACTGTTGTAATGTCGGGGCAATCTCTAGAAGCGAATTCTAAACAAATGGAACCAATCCCGCCAAACAAATCCAAAACGGAAATAAATTGCATATCAAAACGATGTTCTAACATGCTAAACAAAGCTTCTTTTGCGAAGTCAGTTGTTGGTCTAACATCAAAATTTTTGGGAGCAGCAATTCTTTTTGCTTTCCATTTTCCGGATATAATTCTGTACATTTTTTTTAATTTTTAAGATCGAATTTTCTCTTCTAAGCGTTTAGTATAAAGGATTTTTTATACAAATTGTCGAAAAGAATTTTCATGTGTTTTGCAAATTTTTGCAACTCAGAGATAAAGGTATCGTTTTCTGAAGTCTCGCCGTAGATGTAGAAATACGTATCGTTAATTCCGAAGCCGATTTTACTTAATGTAAACATAATAAAATACAAAAAATCAACTTCCGAAGAAGCATCAAGATTGTTATAAAGCACCACTTTTTTATTCTCTAAAGCGAAAAACTCAACCTGATTTTTGTAAAGGTTAATGTGGATTTCCTTTTTATGTTTATTATTAATCGTGTTAAGAAATTTTTCTCCAGTAAAGTTGAAATAAGTTGGTAAGTCTTTGGCTTTTATTGCTTTATAAAAGTTTTTTGGAAAACTATAATAGAATTGAACATCGAATTTTTTATTAATCGATAACATCAACTCTTCATTCGCTTTGTCAACATCAGCATTGTATGCAATAAGGTCAAATCCAAGATTATGTTTATCAAAACCTTCTGGCATTACTGTAAAATGATTAAGCGTACTCAACACCGTAATATCTTGGAAATCATCTCTAGAAAGCACCTCGTTAAGTGCTTCTTCAATAAGGTTTGCAGGACTTTCTTCTGTTACGAAAAATTGTTTTTCTTCAATGACTTTTTTCGCTTTCAGAATTTGCCATTGCAAGCCGTCCTTCATGAAAAGAAGAGATAATTTTTGCATAAATAACTTTTATAATTTGCAAATTTATGAAATTCTTACGATTGCGTTTTAGTTTTGTTAAAAGTCATTGTCTTAGGTTTTTCAATTTTGCAGTATATTCGCATATTATAAATTAAAGACAAACAAGCTTATGTCATTTTTCGTTGAGCAATCTATGTTGTTGAAAAAAGCCGCAGTTGTATTTGGATTAGGGATTTCTGTTGCTGGTTGGGCACAAAACTCTATTAAATTTGAGGATACAGACTTCCAAACTATTTTAGCAAAAGCCAAAAAAGAGAAAAAAATAATCTTTATGGATGCTTTTGCAGCTTGGTGTGGACCTTGTAAAATGATGGAAAAAAATGTTTTTACTGATGCAAAAGTTGCAGAGTATTACAATAAAAACTTCATCAATGCCCGTTTTGATATGGAAAAAGGGGAAGGTAGAACATTGGCACAGAAATATTCTGTAAGAAGTTACCCAACTTTTTTGTTTTTAAATGGTGATGGCGAAGCTGTTGGACAAGAGTTAGGTTATATCGAAAGTTCAGAGTTTATAAAAGTTGGCGAAAGATATAACAAACCGGGTAACACGCAAGGAAGCCTTCAAGAACGTTTTGATAAAGGCGATCGCGATCCAGATTTTTTAATTAGCTATTTTAAAACAGCGGTGCAGACCAATCCTATTAAAGCGAAAATGGCTGCAGAAGCTTATTTTAAAGCAAAAAAGAATTTAGAATTTTCGGCTGACGAAATTAATATGTTGTTTGGAAGCATCCAATCCAATCAAGATTTTAATTATCAATATATTGTTAATAATAAAGATGTACTTTCTAAATACATCGGCAACGACAACTATTCGCAGTTCATTTTCAGAGTTAATATTCAGAAGATTATTCAGGATGCAACTAACGTGGATAAAAAGACTTTTGATGAGCAATTATACATCAAAGAGGCGTCTAAATATATTTCTGCAGAAGAGGTTCAAAAATCGCTTTCTATTATTAAATTAAGTTTTTATCAAAGCGTACAAAACTGGAAAGAGTACGAAAAGGCTGCTTTAGACGTTTTTAAAACTGGAGATGGCTTTTCAGCCGAAGATTTATTAACGGCTGCTAAAAATTTTAGTGATCATATAACAACAAAATCTTCATTAGAAAGAGCCTCGATGTGGGCAGAAAAAGCTTTGATGACAGAAGATTCTTTCCGAACCAATGCGATGGTTGCTACACTTTATAACAAAATCGGAAAAAAGAGCGAAGCTAAAAGCTTTGCCGAATCTGCTGTAGCGCATTCGAAAGATCAAAATGTTGATCTAACAGAGCTTAACAAAATTATCAATCAGAAATAAAATAGATGAGGAATATTCTTATTGCAGGATTACTTAGTGTAGGAAGTTTTGCTTTTGGACAGGAACAAGAATCTAACAATACAAAAGATTTAAGAATAAAAGCTAACCTACTAACCTTGCCGATAAGCATGATAAATGTTGGTGTAGAAAAGCAGATTAGCGAACATTATACTGTACAAGCAGATGTTTTTGTGTCACCTTGGAAGTCGTTTGCGGGCAAACATGCACAAGCTTATTTGGTGGGATTCGATGGTCGATATTATTTCAGTAAGGCATTCGAAAAGTTTTATATCGGAGCCAATGTTTCTGGTGGATTTTTTAATATTCAAAAATGGAATTATTGGAACGACAACTTTTATGTTCATAAAAATGGTGAAGTAACGCCTTATATTCATTCTAATCTTTATCAAAAAGGATTTACGTTTATCCTTGGTGCAGTTGGCGGTTATCAATTCCAGTGGAACGATCATTGGGGACTTGATATTTATTTAGGAATTGGGACGATGCAGAGCTTCTATAAAGGCTATGATAAAGTAAGTGGCGACCGTTACGATAATCTTGAAGATCGCGCAGGACATGAGTGGGACAGAAGTGGCGAGTGGCTGCCTTATCGTGGCGGTGTGATGTTAACTTATAAACTTTAAACCAATGAAGAAAATTTTAAATCCTAAATATCTTTTAATCGCAGTTGCAGTTTTTGTAGTTTTATTTTTAATGAATTACATTGGTAACGATAATCCAGACAAAGTAGAACGTGCCGTTTTAACAGGACTTGGTGGCGTTGCGGGACTTACAATATGGATGTTGTTCTTTAATAAGGATAATGATCCTCCACAAAATTTTGATTAAATTATTAATAAATAAGAAATCCACCCCAAAAGGTGGATTTTTATCGATTGTTAATCGTGTCGTTTATATTAAAAGTGTGTTTTTCTTGATTTAATAAGATGTTTAAGTAGTTTGCAAGCATCGTGCCAAAAATTATTTCACTGAATTATAACAAATAGAAAATCCTCAAAATATTTGAGGATTTTTGTTTTTATATCAATAGATGTTTTAGTTAGGATAGATAAGATATTTGTTTCTTATTTTACTAAATGCTTCAAGATCAGACTTCCACGAGTTTCGGATGTCTTTTTCGGATTTTCTTGAGATTAATTGTTTCCTTAATTCGTCGCTCCCTGCTAATTTATCAAAGAATAAATTTTTCAAAAAGAATTGCTTTTTCGAATGGTCAAAATTTTTGTAAGCTTTCAATAACCAAGCGATATCGAGTTTTCTAAGATCGCTTTTATCTTTACTAAGATTTTCTCCGTAACATAATTGACCATTCAGGAAAGGATCTTTTGCACCATAATTAGGTTTTGGCGTGAAGCTATAGTCCATACTTTTAATCCAAGGCGAACCGTATATTTGGAAAGGGAAATCCGTTCCTCGACCAACCGAAACTTCCGTCCCTTCAAAAAAGCAAAGACTTGGATAAAGATTTATCGATTGGTCATTTGGAAGATTAGGCGATGGACGCTCCGAAATTGGATAACGTTTTTGTTTGTGATAATTTTTCATTGGGATGATTTCGTAATCGCAAGTCACACCGTTTTTCATCCACTTTTCACCATTTACCATTTTGCCATATTCGCCAATCGTCAATCCATAGATAACAGGCACTTGATGCAATCCAACAAAGCTCGACCATTTTTCTTTTAAGACAGGACCGTCGATGTAGCCATCGTGCGGATTTGGTCGGTCAAGAAGCATTACAGGAATATTATTTTCCGCCGCCGCTTCCATTACATAAGTCAAAGTCGAAATGTACGTGTAAAATCTCACCCCAACATCCTGAATATCAAAAAGGATGAGATCTGCGCCTTTTAGTTGATCGTTGCTTGGTTTTTTATTTTTACCATACAACGAAACAATTGGTAGGTTGGTTTTGGTATCGATACCATTTTTGATATGTTCGCCAGCGTCAGCATCACCACGGAAACCATGTTCGGGTGCAAAAATACTTTTGATGTTTATTTTTTTCTCTACTAAAAAGTCAACAAGATGTTGTTTGTTTTCCAAAAGCGAAGTTTGGTTGGCAACGACGATGATGTTTTTTTTGCTTTTAAGTTTTTCTAAATAAAGTTCGGGTTGGTCAGCGCCAGTTCGGAAGCTTGTGTTTGCGATATTTTGAGCACCTAAATTTTGGTTGATTCCAAAATAAATTAGGCACATCAAAACTAAATGTTTAATTTTGAACTCTAAAATCATTAAGTTGAATTTTCCTGTATTTTTTTCTAAAAAAATTGCCTTTTCCAAAGATAACAAAAATAATCTATCAAAGGTTATTGTCTACATCGGGCGCATCTCGGTTGCGTTAGGGATAATTGTGTCGCTGATTACCGTGGCAACAGGTCTTGGATCCAAAAAAGCAATAGAAAACAGAATTTCCAATTTTAGTGGTGATATTACTGTTAAGTCGACGCGCTCTAATAATTCTTATAACTCTTCTGTTTTAGACAAAAAAGGTCTTAATCTTAAAGCTCTAAAATCACTGGATGAAGTTGCAGGCGTACAATCCTATGCAACAGTTAGTGGGATTTTAAGAACCGAAAAAAACTTCTCGGGCGTTATCCTAAAAGGTGTTGGGAAAGATTTTGATAAAGAAAGATTCCAAAGTTTTATGGTCGCAGGAAGTATTCCTAACTATAATGAGGACGGCTATAACAACGAAATTATCTTGTCCGAAAAAACGGCTAACGACTTAGATTTAAAACCAAAAGATAGCATTGTTGCGATCTTTTCTAAGGAAGAACAAAAACCAATTTATAGAAAATTTGTTGTCACAGGAATTTATAAAACGGACATTAAATTAGTTGACGACCTTTATATGATTGGCGACATCAATCATGTTAGAAAAATCCAAGGACTGCAACCAGAAGATATTGGTGGGATGGATATTTTCCTAAAAGACAACGCGAATATGACCCGCGAATATCCCGAAATCGAAAAATATATCGGTTACAAAAACTATGCAGAACGCGTTATCGATCGATATCCGCAGATTTTGGATTGGATTAATATTTTTAATCAAAACATCAGTTTGATTATCACGATTATGCTTTTGGTGGTGGTTATTAACATCGTCATGGTACTTTTAATTTTAATCATTGAAAGAACAAATTCCATAGGACTTTTAAAAACATTTGGTGCAACTAATGGTCAGATTCGAGCGATTTTTATTAATTATACTTTGATGATTATGGTGCCTGGATTAATTATAGGTAATGTCGTTGGCGTTGGTCTATTGTTGATTCAAAAGTATTTTGGTATTATTAAACTCGATCCCAAAAACTATTTTATTAGTACCGTTCCTGTGGATCTCAATCCAGTGCATATCATTTCGATATCGTTGGGAATTCTTATAACATCCGCAATTGTGATGATTATCCCAAGTTATTTAATAAGTAAGATTTCCCCAGTGAAGTCTATTAAATACGATTAATTTTCAGAAAAAATATTTTATGAAATATTATAATAACATTTTAGAAACCATTGGCAATACGCCATTGGTAAAGCTTAACAAAGTATTGGGAGAAGATTTTCCTGCTTTGGTTTTAGCAAAAGTAGAAACGACCAATCCTGGTAATTCTGTTAAAGACAGAATGGCGCTTAAGATGATTGAAGATGCTGAAAAAGACGGACGTCTAAAACCAGGCGGAACCATCATTGAAGGGACTTCTGGTAACACAGGTATGGGATTGGCTTTGGCGGCGATTATCAAAGGTTACAAATGTATTTTTGTGACGAACGCGAAACAGTCAAAAGAAAAATGCGATATTCTTCGCGCTGTTGGTGCAGAAGTTATCGTTTGTCCGACAGATGTTAAACCGACTGATCCACGCTCTTATTATTCAGTTTCAAAAAGATTAGCGAAAGAAACCGAAAATGGTTGGTATGTTAATCAATACGATAATTTGTCAAACAGAACCGCGCATTACGAGCAAACGGCTCCCGAAATTTGGGATCAAGTAGAAGGGAAGTTGACGCATTTTGTAGCTGGAGCAGGGACTGGAGGTACAGTCACAGGTTGTGGTATGTTCTTCAAAGAGAAAAATCCAAACATCAAAGTAATCGGTGTGGATACTTATGGTTCGATTCTTAAAGAATTCCACGAGACTGGCGAATTGCATTACGATCATGCCTATTCTTACATTACAGAAGGAATTGGAGAGGATATTATCCCAGACAATTATGATATGTCGGTGATTGATCATTTCGAAAAAGTAACCGATAAAGACGGTGCGATCTATGCTAGAAAACTGGCGAAAGAAGAAGGGATTTTCTGTGGTTATTCTGCGGGAAGTGCGATGTCGGCTTTGGTACAGATGAAGGATCAGTTCACCAAAGATGACGTTATTGTTGTATTGTTACACGACCACGGAAGCCGTTATGTAGCCAAAATCTACAACGACGAGTGGATGAAAGAAATGGGTTGGCTAGACTAACATTTTTAAAGTATTTTGGGCGTGCCCACAATAATAAAGACTGCTTAATATGGGCAGTCTTTTTTATTGTGGTCGGTCTCCATGCAGTCGCTGTTATGCTCGGACGGCTCCGCTGCGCTCCGCCGCCTCGCATAACGAGCTCCAACAATGCATTTCGCCCTCACGCAAAATGTGGGTAGAAAGTAAGATTAAATTCATTTCTTTTTATTCAAAAACCTCAAAGTTTTCTCCATCAAAACTAGCAAATACCATTGTCGGATAAGAATCTTGATGGAAAATATTGCCTTTATTATCGATGCCAATTGCACCAGCAAAACCATCGATTTGTTTTAATTCAATAAAGGTTTTAGCAAAAGCATCTTCTATGCTCATACCGTCTGTGACGCGCGTAACAATTTTTGCAGAAGTGGCATTGCTGACGATATCTTCGCCAACACCAGTACAACTAACCGCACAATATTCATTTGTGTAATTTCCAGCAACAGTAGCAGAATCAGAGATTCGTCCTGGGATTTCAAAACCTTTTCCACCTGTTGAAGTTGCCACAGCCAATTTTCCATTGCTGTCGATGGCAACTGCGCCTACTGTACCTTTACCACCAGTTTTTAGTTTAGCTTCATATTCACTTCTACGTTGAGGGATTTCGGTTGAAAAATCTTCAAAGCCATGTTCTGTTGCGTAATTTTTAGCACCAGAACCGCCCAAAACGCGGTCGTCTTCTTGTCGTAAAGCTTTCGCTACAAAAATGGGATTTTTAACATTTTCGATATTAATAACACCACTTAGTTTTTGCGAATCGCCATCCATAATGGCAGCACTCATACGGATAACGCCATCACTTTGTATTTGTGATCCAATTCCTGCATTAAAGAGCTCATCATCTTCCAATAAAGACACAGCATAAGCTACGGTATCATAAGAAGAATTTGATTTTAAAAACTCATAAGACTTTTCAATAATAGATTTTAGAGCGTTTTGCTTTGCAATTTTAGTGTCGTGCGATTGGTCACTTTCCGAGAAAAAACCACCGTGAATAATAAGCTTCATCATATTAATTAACTTGCGGAATCGGACTGTATTGAGAGTTAATAATCGTCATATCACGTGTTGTAAGATTGTAAGTATCGTTCATCGACATTACATTTACAATAAGATTTTCTATAGAAATTGGTTGTCCCATTTCGACATTTGTAAGATTGGTGTCTTTTATAAAACGACCATCTACAATAATAACAAGACCAGATCCAATGGCTGTCATTACATCACCTGAGATAAAAAGTCCAGTATCTTCACCCAAACCAACGCCCAAAGTACGAGGATTGTTAACCACCGCTTGGAAGAGACGCCCCATTCTGCCACGTTGTACAAAGTGTGTATCCACGGTAACATTTTCGATGAGGCCGAGACCTTGCGTCATTTTAATTTCACCTTTTAGAAGTGCTTCTGTGCTACTTCCTTGGTAGATCATATTTTCGGAAGCCGCAGCTGCACCAGCAGAAGTACCAGCATAGATAAAATCTTCATTTTGATACTTGTTTAATAATGCATCATGGAAAAGCGTTCCACCCAAAATTGAAGTCAAACGCAATTGATCTCCACCGGTGAACATCACAACATCCGCAGCATTTATTCTTGCAACGATCTCGTCGCTGTTAGCTTGCTCACGTGTGAAGATATCCAAAACGTTGACATGCTTCGCGCCTAGATGCGTGAAAGCTTTGATATATTCTGGTCCTACGATATCAGGGATTTGAGAGGCTGTCGTAATTATTTCGATAACAGAATCTTCTTTCAGACGAGATTCTGAAATAATTTTCTTTAAAATACCTCTTTCAAAAAAGTTAAGATTTTTCTCTACATCTTGGTCGTATGATACTTCGGAAAAGCTGCCGACATTAACGGCGCCTCCTATGATCACTAATTTTCCTATCGGTTTCATATTACAAAATTAAGAATTATTAATATGCAATCTCTTTAATATGTATCGCTATTGATAATTTCGATTTAGTTCTTTAAAACTGAAAAATTAATAAAAAATTTTAAAACTTCCGAATTAATATTGTTGAAAATTAATTGGTTTGCATTTTCTAATAAAATATTAATTGTTTTGAATGTTAATTATTAGGAAAATCTTTTATCTTTGATTATAACGATTAAAAAATGATAAAATATGCGCATTGAGAAAATACAAGTTTTACGCGGTCCAAATATTTGGAGTATAAGAAGAAAAAAGCTTATCCAAATGCGCTTAAATTTGGAAGAATTAGAAGATTTTCCGACAAATAAAATCGATGGTTTTAGAGAAAGAATAGAAGCTTTGCTACCGTCAATGTACGCGCATCGCTGTTCCGAAGGGGAAGCAGGTGGATTCTTCAAGCGTATCGAAATGGGAACTTGGATGGGACATGTCATCGAGCATATTGCTTTAGAAATTCAACATTTAGCAGGGATGTCGGTTGGCTTTGGACGTACAAGAGAGACCAAAACACCAGGCACTTACAATGTTGTTTTTGACTACGTAGAAGAGAAAGTTGGCGTCTTTGCTGCGGAAGAATCTGTGAAGATTGCGCAAGCTTTGATAGACAACACCGATTATAACATTGCAGATTGCGTTCAAAAATTAAAAGAAATTCGCGAGCAAGAACGTCTTGGTCCATCAACAGGAAGTATTGTAGAAGAAGCCGTTTCGCGTGACATTCCATGGATTCGATTAGGCAGAAATTCTTTAGTTCAGTTGGGTTACGGTGTTAATCAGCAACGTTTCCAAGCGACAATTACAGGTAACACGAGCAGTATTGCCGTGGATATTGCTTGTAATAAAGAGCTAACTAAAAAAATGTTGGATGATGCGGCGATTCCTGTTCCGACGGGAGGCTTGGTTAGCGATGTTGAGCAATTAGAATCTGTTATTAAAAAAATAGGTTATCCGATTGTTATTAAACCTTTGGATGGCAATCACGGGCGTGGACAAACCATAAATGTAACCGATTGGGAAACCGCAAAAATTGGTTTAGAACATGCTCAAAATGTCTCTAGACGTGTTATCGTTGAAAAATATGTTACAGGTTTTGACTTCCGAGTTTTGGTGATTAATCACAAAATGGTAGCTGCAGCGAGGAGAGTTCCTGCGCATATTATTGGGGATGGCGAAAATAATATTCAGTATTTAATAGATCTTGAAAACCAAGATCCGCGCAGAGGTTATGGCCACGAAAATGTTTTAACAGAAATAAAAGTTGACAAAGATACCAACGAGCTTCTCGAAAAATTAGAATATTCATTAGAAACAATTCCTCAAAAAGGTGAAATCGTCTATCTAAAGTCCACAGCCAATCTTTCTACTGGAGGAACTTCCATTGATGTTACCGAAATGGTGCATCCCGAAAACATAACCATGATGGAACGTATTTCCAGAATCATTGGTTTGGATGTTTGCGGTGTCGATGTTATGGCAGAAAATCTGACGCAACCGCTTAAGGAAAGTGGCGGCGCAATTTTAGAAGTTAATGCAGCGCCAGGCTTTAGAATGCATTTGGCACCAAGTGAAGGTCTTCCAAGAAATGTTGCTGCACCAGTCGTTGATATGTTGTATCCACAGGGGAAAGAATGTCGAATCCCAATTATGGCGGTTACGGGGACCAACGGTAAAACTACGACGACAAGGATTCTTTCTCACATTGTTAAAAACAGTGGTTATCGCGTAGGTTTTACAACTTCTGACGGTATTTATATTCAGAATACCATGTTGTCAAAAGGCGATACAACAGGACCTTTGTCGGCAGAATTTATCCTAAAAGATCCAACGGTTGAGTTCGCGGTTTTAGAAACAGCGAGAGGCGGAATTCTCCGTTCTGGACTTGGTTTCTCAAGATGTGATGTTGGGGTTTTAACCAATATTAAAGAAGATCATTTAGGGCTTAATGATATCCACACGCTCAAAGATTTAACACGAGTAAAACGTGTCGTTTTAGACAGTGTCAAAAAAGATGGTTGGGCAATTCTAAATGCTGGCGACGAATATTCCATGAAAATCAAAAATGATTTGGATTGCAGAGTCGCGATTTTTAGTATGGATGAAAACAATCCTTATATTCAAAAATATGCGAAAGAAGGCAAGACGACTTGCGTTTTCGAAGACGGTTATGTAACCATCAAAAAAGGTGAGTGGAAAATCCGCATCGAAAAAGTGAAAAACATCCCGATTACGATGGAAGGCAAAGCCCGTTTTATGATCGAAAATGTTTTGGCAGCATCTTTGGCGGCTTACGTTTACGGTTTCGAAATCCAAAACATTGCACAAGCCTTGACCACTTTTATCCCGAGTGCGCAGTTGACGCCGGGACGACTTAATATCTTTAAGTTTAAAAACTTTAAAGTGATGATCGATTTTGCCCACAATCCTGCGGGTTACGAAGCTATCGAAGACTTTCTGAAAAACGTCGAATCCAACAAAAAAATCGGTATTATTTCTGGCGTTGGCGACCGCCGTGACGAGGACATCCGCGAGTGTGGTAAGATTGCAGGTCGCATGTTCGATCATATCATTATCCGCAGCGAAAAGCATTTGCGAGGCCGCGAAGAGGAAGAAATCAACAATCTCATCATCGAGGGCATCAACAGCTCGGGCAGAGAAGTCAGCTATGAGATTATTCCGAAAGAAATCGAAGCTCTAAAACACGCCATGAGCATGGCGGAGGACGGCATGTTTATCACCGCGCTCAGCGACGTTTTGACCAACGCTATCGAGCTGGTGCAGGACTATCAGCACCGCGAGATGATGGAGGACAACATATTATAATTTCAGAAGCTGGGTCGTAAGACTTAGCTTTTTTATTTGGGCGGCATTTCGGGCTATTCAGGGGTTTCGTCTTCAGAAACCCGAACTTTCCCCAAGCATTTCTTCAGACCGCTCCTTGCAGTCGCGCCCTTACTATCCCGGCCGCGACTACTAACCGCCATAATTGTAAAACAAAAAATCCTATCATTCGATAGGATTTTTTGTTTTATTTAAACTTAAGTAGCAACTTATCATCATCAAAACTAAAGGGATAATTCGTAACCAAAATAGCCAGTCATAATCTTTTGAAAATATTAAGTTTAATACCAAAAGAATTAGCGCAACTATTATTAAGCTTATTTTAAATTTATTACGCATTTGCAACTTCTTCGTCAGTTCTTTGCAAAAGGAATTTGTAGATGGCACCACCAACAATTGCTCCCAAGATTGGCGCAACCCAGAATAACCATAACTGCGACATCGCTTGTCCACCAACAAAAACAGCTTGAGAAAGTGATCTTGCAGGGTTAACAGATGTATTTGTAATTGGGATCGAAATCAAGTGGATCAATGTAAGACCTAGACCAATCGCGATACCCGCAAATTTTCCGTTCGCGAATTTATCCGTTGCTCCCATAATGATGATTAAGAAAAAGCAAGTCAATAAAAACTCAGTCATAAAGGCTTGTTGCATCGAATAGCTTTTACCAAAATAGACGGCGGACTCGTAGAAGTTAGTAGCAAAGGATCCAGCGCTGCCATCGCCAACACCACCATTGATGAAGCTAAGCGCACCAGCAGCTGCAATCGCACCAACACATTGTGCCACAATGTACGGCACCAATTCTTTAGCAGAAAATCTTCCACCCGCGAAAAGCCCAAAAGAAACCGCTGGGTTGAAGTGACCTCCAGAGATATGACCAACAGCATAAGCCATCGTCAAAACCGTAAGACCAAAAGCCAAAGCAACACCAACCAAAAGGATACCCATTTGTCCCGTGCTTGCAGGGGCAATTTGAGAAGCGAAAATAGCACTTCCGCAACCTCCGAATACTAACCAAAATGTGCCGAAAAATTCAGCAAATAATTTTTTTGTCATAGTTTGAAATTTTTTTGTGTCTATCAAATGTAGTATAATTTTTAATACAATTCTTATTTCATCGGACTAAACTGGCAACTTTGTCCTATTTTTTTAGTGGTTCGGTTTTTGTCCCGATTTAGAAAAGAGAAAATATGGCAATTAAATATTCGGTGTTAGATTTAGCAACTATTATTAAAGGCGATAATCTTAGCCAGACTTTTGATAAATCTGTTAGAGCGGCACAAAAAGCAGAGGAATTAGGTTTTACAAGATATTGGTTTTCGGAGCATCATAATATGCCCAATGTTGCGAGTGCGGCGACTTCTTTATTAATAGGACATGTTGCATCACAAACCAAAACCTTAAGAATTGGTTCTGGTGGCATTATGTTACCCAACCATTCGACATTGTCCGTTGCAGAACAATTTGGGACTTTGGAAGCGCTTTATCCCAACAGAATCGACTTAGGTCTAGGAAGAGCACCGGGAACGGATATGCTGACGGCAAGCATTTTGCGCCGAGGACAACTGGATAACAATTATAATTTTGAATTTCATATTCAAGAGCTTCGACAATATTTAAGTTTAGAAAATAAAAATTCAAAAGTTAGAGCAATTCCTGGAGAAGGAGCGGATGTTCCGTTATATATGTTAGGATCGTCGACAGACAGCGCTTTTCTTGCTGCAAAGTTAGGCTTGCCTTATGCGTTTGCTGCACATTTTGCACCATCACAAATGGAAGTTGCTTTTGAGATTTATGAAGAACATTTTCAACCAAGTGAGGTTTTAGATAAACCTTATAAAATGGCGTGTATTAATATTATTGCCGCTGATACAGTCGAAGAAGCGCATTATTTGTCGACGTCGCATTTTCAAGCTTTTGTTAATATTTTGACAGATCAGCGTCAACCACTTTTGCCACCTGAAGAAACGCAATTGGGCGATATGTCTAATGAGTTGGCTGTTCATCTTAACAGAATGTCTGCCAAAACCTTTGTTGGAGATAAAGAACTTTTAGAAAAGAAATTATCAGATTTTGTAAAGTTGAATAAAGTAGACGAAATAATTGTGTCGGGACATATTTATGATTTCGCTGCTAAGCTTCATTCCTACGAAATCGCTACTGAGGTTTTGAAAGTTTTGTAAGTCTTTTAAACCAAAATTTTATAGACAATTATTTAGTTTTAAACTTAATTTAAAAACAAAAAAGCTTCAGAAGAACTGAAGCTTTTTTAATTTTATTAAAGTCCAAATTGTTTGACAAACAAATCTGGATAAACACCTAGACTGATGATGGCGAAAATAATAACAACAGCCACAATGTTGTAAGTGATGCTTACTTTTTCTGAAGTGTTGAATGTACTTTCTTTATAGAAAAACATCGCAATGATTAATCGTAAATAATAAGCGATACTCAATGCAGAACCGAAAACTGCGATTAATACTAAGAATTCGAAACCACCTTTAATTGCTTGGTTGAATAACGAAAACTTAGCCATGAATCCTGCTGTTAAAGGAATACCAGCCATTGATATCATCGAAACTGCTGCTGCAATTGCCAATAATGGATGTCTTTTTCCTAAACCGTTAAAGGCATTGAAAGAGGTTTCTCTTTTCACTTTTTCTACCCAAATTAATGCCATGAAAACACCAACCGTAGACAACGAATAAGCGAATAGATAGAATGCTAAGTTATAAGGTGAAAGGCTATTCATTCCGAAGAAAATTAGCGTCACGTAACCAGCATGCGAAACACTCGAATAAGCCAACATACGTTTTGCGTTGGTTTGTACCAATCCCATTACGTTTGCTAATAGCAAAGTCACGATTAATAATACGCCAACAATGTTAATCCATTCTCCAACGATTCCTCCAAATGCGATGGTCATTAATTTTAAGAACGCAAAGAAACCTGCGATTTTAACAACCGTTGCCATGAAAGCTGTAATCAATGATGGTGCACCTTGGTATACGTCTGGACTCCACATGTGGAAAGGCGCTAACGATACTTTGAAAGCCATTGCGGATAACATAAGAATCGATCCAACAACTAGCATCAAATTCTTAGGATTGTTAATCGCGAACGAACTTATTTGATAAAGATCAAAACTACCAGCAGATCCGTAAACTAATGCGACACCGAATAATAAAAACCCTGTTGCAAAAGCTCCCATCAAGAAATACTTCATTGAGGCTTCTGTAGAGCGAAGGTCAGTTTTGTTACTTCCTGCCATTACATATAATGGGATAGAAAGGATTTCGATACCGATGAATAATGTTACTAAATTTTGATAACCGAAAAGTACAACACCACCAGATAAAGAAATTAGCATTAACGCATACAATTCTGATTGGTGACTTCTATGATTACTAAATGCAAATCCTCCGATAAAGAAAATTAGCAAAGTCGTTACGATAGATATTTTGGTAAACAAAGCAGCATTAGTACTGTAATCGAACATCGTTTTGTAGGCTGCGAAAAACTCGCAATCTGGAAGATAACTTACATATAAAGCTACTAACAATCCTGCAATGCCGATGTATCTTGAATATTTGCCTTGTTCGAAAACGCCAGCAAATAATGCTAAAACTGCGGTAATGAATAATACTATAAAAACACTCATTTTTTATATATCAAATTAACTTATCATTGATAAGAAGATAAACTTCAACGAACTACCCACCATTTCGATAATAACTTGTGGGAAAATACCCATAAGAATTACAAAAACAGATAAACTTGCAAGAACTGAAAACTCTGCAGTCGAAAGATCTTTTGCGGTTGATAATAACATGTCATCTGTCTTACCAAACATTGCTTTTCCGTATAATCTCAACATGTACACGGCACACAAGATTACTGTTAATCCTGATAAAACGCCCATGATGAGGTTATAATCAAAAACTGATTTAAGAAGGATAAATTCTCCGATAAATCCGTTGGTTAATGGCACCGCCATAGAACCTAGTAAGATGATCATGAAAAGAATTGCAAACTTGGGTGCGATTTTCGCCAGGCCACCCATTTGTCTAATATCTCTTGTTTTAAATCTTTTATAAAGAATATCAGCACAGTAGAATAAACCTACAACGTTGATACCGTGTGCAAATGTCTGTACCAAAGCACCTTCTGCGCCTTCGATAACCAATGACGCTGGATTTGCAAGTCGCACTGTCAAAATTGCAGAAGCAAAAATCCCTGCAACCATCAAGCCTACGTGAGATAGGGAAGAGTAAGCTATAATTCTTTTAGAATCGTTGTTGACAATGGCGATTAATGCACCATAAATAACACCGACAACTGCAAGAATAACAACAATATCTCCCGAAATTCCGCCAATTGCTAAAGGTGTAATCGGTAATAAATATCTTAAAACACCATAAACAGCCATTTTTAACATGATACCAGATAACAACATCGAACCTTGTGTTGGTGAATAAGTATACGTATCTGGTTGCCATGTATGGAACGGAAATACTGGTAATTTAACTGCAAATGCAAAGAATATAAACCAGAATATAACCGTCTGCTGATTAAGATTAAGCGCTGCGTTGTACATATCCGTTACCGCAAACGATGCCGAATAGTTGTAAACGTAGATGAAACCAAGTAACATAAATAAAGACCCAACAAATGTGTAAACAAAGAATTTTGTTGTGAATTTAATACGTTTGTCTTCTTGTCCCCAAACGCCAGCAATAAGCCAAATCGGGATCAAAGTTACTTCCCAGAAGATGTAGAATAACAAACCATCCAATGCTGTGAAAACTCCAATTAATCCAAATTGCATTAATAAGATTAACGCATAAAAATTGTTGTTGTAAGGCTTGTTTTCGTTGTATGAAGAAAGTATGATTAATGGTACTAAAATATTAGTTAGTATCACCAAAAGCATACTCATCCCATCTATCCCGAAATGAAGTGTACTGTTAATAAACTGAAACCAAGGATATTGGATTTCGTATTGTAATCTAGAATCTACCGTTGGTCCAAAATCAAAATTGGATAACATATAGAATGCTAAAAACATTTGTATAAACGCAATTGCCAGCGCAAGATGCTTGCTAGAAGAATTTCTCCATGCAAAAACCAATCCCGAACCTACAAGAGGTAATAGTAATAGTGTTGCTAAATATGACATTACTATTTCAATAAAAAGTTAATAATTAAAATTATTCCGATTGCTAAAGACATGATCAAAACATAGTTTTCGACCTTACCATTTTGCAATCTCTTCGCTGCTCTACCAGAGTCTGCTGCGCCTAGTCCAATGAAAGTTACAATCGGATCAAGAACAGATCTATCGAACATTGACGCTGCTTTACCAAGTCCTTCAACTGGTTTTACAACACAAGCTTGATATATTTCGTCGATAAACAACTTCTTTGCAGAAAGTCTTTCCCAACCAGTGTATTCTTCTTCTGGAAGCGCCACTTTCTTTTTGTTAACATAGATATTTTTAACAACGAAGAAGATAACAACAACCATAATAATCGTTAGCGCTAACAAAATCATTTCGATGTTAAACGGAATCTCAGCCGCAGCTTGTGGATATTTGTAAACTTTACTTAACCAATGTGCCAAGTTTTGATATTCGCCATGTCCAATAAAATGCGGAAGATTGATGAAACCACCAACTACTGAAAGAATCGCTAGAACAATTAATGGAATCGTCATAGAAGCTGGACTTTCGTGGATGTGCTTCTTTTGTTCTTCAGTTCCACGGAAATCTCCGAAGAAGGTTAAGAACAATAATCTGAACATATAGATCGCTGTCATTGCAGCACTAAATAATGTCAATGCCCAAAGAATAGGACTTTTTTCGTAAATCGTTACTAAAATTTCGTCTTTAGAAATCATACCTGACAATGGCGGAACACCACAAATTGCCAAAGTACCGATTAAGAATGTCCAATAAGTTACTGGGATTTTCTTTCTAAGTCCTCCCATAAAGCGCATATCTTGTTCGCCACTCATTGCGTGGATTACAGATCCTGCACCTAAGAATAATAAAGCTTTGAAGAAGGCATGCGTCATAACATGGAACATACCAGTTGTATAAGCGCCTGCGCCCAAAGCAATAAACATAAAACCTAACTGGGAAACAGTAGAGTAGGCCAATACTTTTTTGATATCGTTTTGTCTTAAACCAATGAAAGCTGCAACCAAAGATGTTGCTAAACCGATTAACAAAATTACATTAAGTGTTGTCGGTGCTAAAGTGAATAAGAAATTAGATCTTACGACTAAATAAATACCCGCAGTTACCATCGTTGCAGCGTGGATTAAAGCTGAAACTGGCGTTGGTCCAGCCATCGCATCTGGCAACCAAGTGAAAAGTGGAAGCTGAGCAGATTTACCAACAGCCCCAACGAATAAACACATTGTGATGAAGATAATCGCATTGCCATCCAATTCAAAAACTGTTGAATTTTCTGCAACGCTCAAGAAGTCAATCGCGTTAAGATGATGTGCTAAAGCAAAAATACCTAACAACAATCCTAAGTCACCAATACGGTTCATGATAAAGGCTTTACGAGCTGCTTTACCATATTCAACATTGTCGTACCAGAAACCAATTAATAGGTAAGAACAAAGTCCTACACCTTCCCATCCGATAAATAGGATAAGATAATTGCTTCCCAATACCAATAACAACATCGAGAAGATGAAAAGATTTAGGTATGTAAAAAATTTATAAAAACCTTTGTCATGGCTCATATAACCAATAGAATAAAGGTGAATCAACGACCCGATTCCTGTAATAATCATCACCATCATGATTGATAGTTGATCAACTTGGAACCCGAAGTTAACCTGCATCCC
Organism: Soonwooa buanensis; assembly: GCF_900167905.1. Classification (GTDB taxonomy): domain Bacteria; phylum Bacteroidota; class Bacteroidia; order Flavobacteriales; family Weeksellaceae; genus Soonwooa; species Soonwooa buanensis. Next base: position 203,466 of record NZ_FUYZ01000004.1, read on the forward strand.
ATTAACTGTGAACCACTCAAATGCTTTTACAATAACAGGCGCGCTATCTTTTGACATTCCTATAAAGATGCTAACAGCAATAAGGAAAGATCCAAAAACAACCAAAGTTGCTAATCCTCCAACAAGAGTTTTAGGAAGATTTTTCCCAAACAAACCATTGATGAGGAAACCTGCTAATGGTAAAAGAATAATTGCGTAAACTAAATTTTCCATTCCTAATTATCCTCTTAATTTATTAAATATACTTACGTCCACAGATTTAGTATTTCTGTACATCATAGCAATAATTGCAAGTCCAACTGCTACTTCGGCAGCTGCTACAACCATGATAAAGAATACTAATAATTGTCCATGCGCATCACCTTTGTATGCAGAAAAAGCTGCTAACAAAAGATTGACAGAGTTAAGCATTAACTCCACACAACCCAAAATGATGATCGCATTTTTACGAATTAGAACGCCCAACACGCCTAAACAAAACAAAATGGTACTTAGAATAATAAAATATTCTAAAGGTACAGATTGTATAAAACTGTTAACTTCTCCCATTTTTATATTTCTTTTTTACCAATTAATACCGCACTAACAATACCTGCAAATATCAGTACTGATGCTAGCTCGAACGGTAAAACATATTCGTTAAATAATAGTCTTCCCAAATTTTTTGTTAATCCAACACCAGAGTCTACTGTTGCCGCTGCTGTGGTGTTACCAGTAAGACCTTTGTAAGCACCCAACATCCCGATAAACAAAATGCAAACCGTGAAAATCCCAATGAATTTTGGAAGATTTTTCTTTTTACTTTCGTCTTTAGCATTAAGGTTTAACATCATTAATACGTAAAGGAAAAGCACCATAATAGCTCCAGCATAGACGATAATCTGTACAATTCCTAAAAACTGAGCGTTAAGAAGAATATACATCGCAGCAATACTGAAAAACGTTACGATAAGGGACAAAACACTGTATAATGGATTTCTTGCAAATACAAAATACACAGCACTAAGAATTGCAATAAAAGCAACTGTGAAAAATAATATCTGATCCATTCTTAATAAGTTTTCTTTTGACGTTCACTAATATCGATACGTTGTTCGATTTTCTCAACTAACTTGTCTTTACCGTAGACAAAATTTTGTCTTATCATTTCAACATCTACAAGACGATCTGTCAAGAAGATGGCTTGCTTTGGACAAGCTTCCTCGCACATACCACAGAAGATACAACGTAGCATATCGATTTCGTAGATTTCGGCGTATTTTTCTTCTCTATAAAGATGTTTTTCGTCTTTTGTACGTTCTGCCGCCGTCATTGTAATCGCTTCTGCAGGACAAGCTACAGCACACAATCCACAAGCAGTACAACGCTCTCTACCTTCGTCATCACGTTTTAACACATGTTGTCCACGCCAGATAATAGCGCGTGGTCTTTGCTCTTCAGGATATTGTACGGATGGTACGCCTTTAACAAGATTTCGTACAGCATGTTTCAAAGTAATCCCCATACCTTGTGCAATTGCAGGAAGGTATAGTTTTTCCTTCAAACTCATTTTCTTGTTAGAAACAACTTTTGATCTGTTTGTTAGTTTCATTTAATTATAGATATTAGATGTTAGACGTTAGATGTTAAAAGATAAATTCTATCTGATAGCACATCTTACATCATCATATTATCACTTTTTTAATGTCCGAATAACAAGATTAATGCTCCTGTTACTAATAGATTAACCAATGCTAGTGGAATTAAAGTTTTCCATCCCAAGTGCATCAATTGATCGTATCGGAATCTCGGTAAGGTCCATCTTATCCACATGAATAAAATAATACCGAATATTGTTTTACTTAAAAATGCTACAACACTCAAGATACCAGCAACGTTTTCGCCCCAGTGTTGAGTAACCCAATCGATTCCTGGATAGTTGAAACCTCCAAAGAATAAAACAGTGATTAAAGCATTAGAAATAAACATGTTAACATATTCTCCGAACATGAATAATCCTAACTTCATCGAAGAATATTCTGTTGAGTAACCTGTTACAAGCTCAGACTCACATTCTGGTAAGTCGAATGGGTGACGGTTGGTTTCTGCCAAAGCTGCAATTAAGAAAATAATAAATGCAACGGGTTGGTAGAAGATATTCCAGTTCATCCCAGAAACCTCAGGAATAATACCCCAAAGTTTACCATGCGTTTGTGATTCAGTAATAACTTTTAAATCTAAAGAACCAGCCATCATAATGATTGCTAGTAACGAAAGTCCCATCGCTAATTCATAAGAAATCATTTGTGAAGACGCTCTAACCGCACTTATCAAAGAGTACTTGTTGTTAGAAGCCCAACCTCCGATCATAATTCCGTAGACACCAATTGACACCATTCCGATCAAGTAAAGTACACCAACATCAACGTTAGCAACTTGTAGGTCAAATGATTGTCCACCAATGTTAAGACTTTTTCCCCAAGGGATAACGGCACCTGTAATTAATGAAATAAACATCACCAATGCAGGTCCAATTACGAATAGGAATTTTTCGGCATTTGCAGGTGTAAAATCTTCCTTGAAGAAGAATTTTCCACCATCAGCCAAAGGTTGTAAAAGTCCAAAAGGTCCCGCACGGTTAGGTCCAATACGGTCTTGCATAATTGCTGCCACTTTACGCTCTGCCCAAGTCGAGTAGGCTGCTACCGTAAGTGCTAGCAAGAATAAAGCTAGGACTAATATTAGTTTAAAAGTTAATAGTTCCATATTTTTGATTTGAAATTTGAAATTCGATTCAGAATAAAATTCATCTTCAAAACGTCAAATTATCTAATTTTCAAATTAATTATTGTTCTCGATTTTCTCCTCGTCTTTTTTAGCAATTTCTATAGCATCAGGATTATCCAATTGTCTGTAATAATCTTTTGGCTTTTCGTAATGGTTAAGCGAGATAACAGAATGTCTGTCGATATGTCTAGGACCTTCGATGCTCCAATATTTAGGATCTTTTCTTTCGAAACGACATTCGTTACATATCCAATCTTGCACTTCGTCGTACTGATCTTTTCTTGCAGTTACGCGTACAATTTCGTCACCTTTCATCCACAACACTGCTTTACCACTACATTTTTCGCATTTACAAGTTGCGTTAACAGGTTTAGTAAACCAAACTCTACTTGCAAAACGAGCCGTTCTGTCTGTTAAAGCGCCTACTGGACAAACATCGATAACGTTTCCGATAAAGTCATTGTCCAAAGCTTTGTTAAGATAAGTCGAAATCTCAGCATGATCTCCTCTGAACAAAATACCATGCTCGCGCTTTTCAGTCAACTGATTAGCAGCCAAGACACATCTTGCACAAAGGATACAACGGTTCATATTTAATTTAATATAAGGACCGATGTCATCTGCATCGTAAGTATTTCTTTCGAACTCCGTTCTTGTCCCTTCAACACCGTGCTCGTATCCCAAATCCTGAAGATGACATTCTCCAGCTTGGTCACAAATAGGGCAGTCCAAAGGGTGATTGATTAATAAAAATTCGGTTACCGCTTTACGACCTTCTTGTGCTTTTTCCGAAGTTAAATTTTTAACTTCCATACCGTCCATAACGCCAGTTCTACAACTCGCTACCAATTTTGGCATTGGACGAGGATCAGCTTCAGAACCTTTTGACACTTCTACCAAACATGTTCTGCAACGGCCACCACTGGTTTCCAACTTGCTATAATAACACATCGCAGGCGGAACAGATTTGCCACCGATTTGTCTAGCAGCTTCCAAAATAGAAGTACCAGGCAAGACTTCGGTTGTCTGTCCGTCGATGGTTACTTTAAATTTTTTAATTTCTTCGCTCATTATCTTATTGTTATAAGCTTATCATTAAGGCAAAAGCCTGTTAATTTTTCTTTTTTAAACCGAAAATATATCCGATTCCTAAATTAGCCTGTGCAAACATAAAATCTTGTGACGCTTTATCAGGCTTATTGTTCAATGTTGTTTTGATATCTGGCATATTGATGTAACCAATTTTACCTTCCAATCTCAACATAATATGATTTGCAAAAATAGCATTGAAACTCGCTCTCGCATCAGCTCCAAATCCTGCTAAATGAAATCTGTCGCTTCTTTCGTTTCCAAATAATTTAACATTACTTTTCGGAAACAGAGCGCCAACACCGGCTCCGTAAGCAAATTCTACATCGAATCCTTTTTTGTTAAGGATGTTTTGATATTTTTCAACACCAACGTTGATGTAGTTAAGTCCATCGGTATGTTCGAAAGTTAAAAACTGCTCATTCGTAAGATTAACCGCCGAACCTGGCTGGATCATATTGGCATAAGTCGGATCCGAAATGTGACCTTCGAAGCCAACAGTTTGGTTTTGATCCATCACATACTTCATGTGGTCAAGACCTAAAACAACTGCAACATTATCTTTTACAAAATATCCAATTCTGGCATTAGTCTGTGGAATTGTCCAACTGTCTGGCGCAAAATAATCCTTAAAAGTGAATGGTGTAATTCTATCATGAGCACTTACACTTTTCAATGTAAAGTCATAACCATTTCCTTTAAAATGAATATCTGAGTCACTATAAGCTGCGGTATTCCAACCCCAGAATAAAAATATTTTTCCTTTTTTAGTTAAAGAACTATCCTCTTGTGAAGTTTGTGATTGTGCAAAACCTAAAGTTGTTGACAAGGCACAAAGTCCAGCTACAATTAATTTTTTCATTTTAGTTTCCTGCAACTACAGGAATTGGGTCGGCATAATTAGCCAGGCCGTAATTTTGAGTTAAACATAATTCCGGATTGTTAACATGCCATTCGAACTCATCACGGAAGTGGCGAATCGCCGCTGCAACAGGCCAAGCCGCTGCATCTCCTAATGGACAAATGGTGTTACCTTCAATTTTTCTTTGGATGTCCCAAAGTAGATCGATGTCTGCTAAAGTTCCTTTTCCGGCATCAATTTTCTTTAAGATTTTGTACATCCATCCTGTACCTTCACGACAAGGCGTACATTGTCCACAGCTTTCGTGGTTGTAGAATCTCGCCAAAGTCATTGTATGTTCTACAACGCATTGATCTTCATCCAAAACTTCGAAACCTCCAGAACCCATCATTGTTCCTGTTGCGAAACCACCATCTGCAAGAGATTCGTAATTCATCAAACGAGGTTCACCATTAATAGTTTTTAAAAGTAAATTCGCTGGTAAAATCGGCACCGAAGAACCTCCAGGAATACAAGCTTTTAATTTTTTACCATTCGGGATTCCACCACAATATTCTTCGGAATAAATAAACTCTTCCACAGAAATTGTCATGTCAATTTCGTAAACGCCTGGTTTGTTAATGTTACCACAAGCCGAAATTAATTTAGTTCCCGTTGAGCGTCCAACACCAATTTTGGCATATTCAGCTCCAGTAATATTGATAATCGGCACAACTGCCGCAATTGTTTCTACATTGTTAACCACGGTTGGTCTTTCCCAAAGTCCTTTAACAGCAGGGAAAGGTGGTTTAAGACGAGGATTTCCTCTTTTACCTTCAAGAGATTCTAGCAAAGCCGTTTCTTCTCCACAGATATAAGCACCAGCACCACGTTGAACATATATTTCTAAATCGAAACCAGTTCCTAAGATATTTTTACCTAAGAAACCAGCTTTTTTAGCTTCTTCAATCGCTTCTTCTAAGATATCTGGAATCCAAGAATATTCGCCACGAATGTAGATATAAGAAGTGTTTGCACCTAAAGTGTAAGACGAAATGATCATCCCTTCTATCAAAAGATGCGGAATGAATTCCATCAAGTATCTATCCTTGAAAGTCCCAGGCTCCGACTCATCGGCGTTAACTACCAAGTGTCTTGGTACGCCTTCTGGTTTCGCTAAGAAACTCCACTTCATCCCAGTGGGGAAACCTGCACCACCACGACCACGAAGTCCAGAAGTTTTAACTTCTTCTAAAACTTCATCGGTTGTCATTTTCAAAGCTTTTTCAACAGCCTCATAGCCACCTTGCTTTCGATACACATCGAAATATCTAATGCCTTCTACGTGGGCGTCTTTAAGTAAAAGTTTTTTACTCATTTTTATTTGCTTATTGCAATCGGCTTTTACACTTTGACAAGCGTTGTGTGTTAGCTTTTTGCATTTTAATATTAATTACCTAGGTTTGATTTAATTAAAAAAAAAATCAAATCTTTTTAAACTTTATTAACCCAAATCAACTTGACCTTGTCTGCAAAGCTCCAAGATTTCGTCAACTTTTTCTATGGTTAAATTTTCGTGATAAAACTTACCAAGTTGTAGCATTGGCGCATAACCACAAGCACCAAGACACTCGGCTGGTTTTAATGTGAACAATCCATCTGCTGTTGTTTCGCCATCTTTAATGTTTAAAGTTGTACGAATGTGGTCAAGGATTTTTTCACTACCTCTTACCATACAAGGTCCTGTTCTACAAACTTCCAAAACATATTTACCAACTGGCTTCATGTTGAACATGGTGTAGAATGTCGCCACTTCATATACCTCAATTGGTGTGATGTTAAGAACTTGTGCAACGTAATCCATAACTGGTACGTCTAACCAACCTCCAAATTCCTTTTGAGCAACATGCAAAACAGGAATAAGAGCCGACTTCTGACGACCTTCTGGATATCTAGCGATAATTTTATTAACCTGTTCTAAAGTTTCAGGTTTAAAAGCAATAGTTTCGCTCATTTTTATTTCTTGTAAAATGTACTATGTACTATGTACAGCGTACTTTAATAATATTTAAATTTTTTTACATTTTACTTTGTACTTCGTACAAATTACGCGTCTAGCTCGCCTGCAATCACATTCATGCTACACATCGTTACAATCGCATCAGAGATTACAGATCCTGTAATCATCTCTGGATAAGCTTGATAATAAATAAAGCAAGGTCTACGGAAGTGCAATCTGTATGGACTTCTTCCGCCGTCACTTACTAGATAAAATCCTAACTCGCCGTTTCCGCCTTCTACAGCGTGATAAACTTCACCACGAGGCACTTCAGTTTCTCCCATTACGATTTTGAAATGGTAGATCAAAGCTTCCATTTTCGTATAAACGTCTGGTTTTTCTGGTAAATAGAAATCCGGAACGTCTGCATGGAAAGGGCCTTCGGGTAAGTTTTCGTAAGCTTGTTTTATAATTTTAATCGATTCCCAAACTTCTTGCTGACGTACCATAAAACGGTCATAAGTGTCACCAGCTGTACCAATTGGAATATCGAAATCAAAATCTTGATAAGATGAATAAGGTTGTGCTACACGAACATCGTAGTCAACACCTGCAGCTCTTAGGTTAGGTCCTGTGAAACCATAACTCAAAGCACGTTCTGCAGAAATACCTCCAACACCAATGGTTCTGTCCATAAAGATTCTGTTTCTTTCTAATAAATTACAGAACTCTTGGAATCTTGGTGGGAAAGTTTTAAGGAAGTCTTTTAACAACTCATGGAATTTAGGAGAAAGATCTCTTTCGAAACCGCCAATTCTTCCCATGTTAGTTGTCATACGAGCACCACAAATTTGCTCATACATATCGTAAATTCGTTCTCTTTCGATGAACATATAAGTTAGACCAGTAATAGCTCCAGCATCCATACCTGTAACACCGTTACAGATAAGGTGATCACCAATTCTTGCTAATTCCATCAAGATAACGCGCATATAATCTACACGTTTTGGAACTTCGCAACCGATTAGTTTTTCAACTGTCATGTGCCAACCTAAGTTATTAATAGGTGCAGAACAGTAATTCATACGGTCAGTAAGCGTCGTAATCTGAGCGAAATTTCTTCTTTCAGAGATTTTTTCAAAAGCTCTGTGGATGTATCCAACTGTTTGTTCAGCATGAAGAATACGCTCGCCATCCATGGTCAACACGTTTTGGAAAATACCGTGTGTAGCAGGGTGGGTTGGTCCAAGGTTGAGGGTGTATAGCTGCCCGTCAATCTGTTCTTTTGACTCGTATTGGTTAAGTATGTTTGATAATTCGTTGTCTTTCATAATATTAATGCTTTAGGCTTTAGGCTCTAGGCGTTAAGCATTTTGCTTATTGCTTATAGCTTCATGCATTATTTTTTATCTTCCGAACATGCTGTCGTTTTTATCCGTTCTTGTTCCGTCTTCTAGTCGATATTCTTTTAACATTGGGTGATAACCAAGGTCGTCCATATTAAGAATAGGTCTTAAGTCTGGATGTCCTTTAAAGTTAATACCATAGAAATCGTAGGTTTCGCGCTCCATCCAGTTAGCTCCAGCAAATAATTCTGTTAAAGAATCTATTTCAGCATTTTCTCTTGGCATAAAAGCTTTAAGACGTAATCTGAAATTTGCCATCATATTTTGTAAATGGTAAATAACGCCGATTTCTTTATCTGGTGTTTCTGGATAATGAATACCACAGATATCTGTTAAAAAATTAAATTCCAAAGAAGAATCTCTTAGATAATGAATAATCTTTTTAGTATCATCTTTTTTAACCTCGATGGTTAACATGCCATAAGGCTCCGATGATGCAAGGATAGAATCAGGAAATTCTCGTGTTAAAGCTTCTAGTACAAATTCGTTTGTCATTGTTTCCTGATTTATTTAATTCCGTAAGAGTCTAACAAAGCTTTATATTCTGGTAAGTCTCTTCTTCTAAGACTTTCGGTTTGTGCTAGTTCTTGGACTTGCATTACCCCTTCAATAATTTGTTCTGGTCTTGGAGGACATCCTGGCACGTACACGTCAACTGGGATAATCTTGTCAATACCTTGAAGTACAGAATATGTGTCAAAAATACCACCACTAGAAGCACAAGCACCAACAGCTACAACCCATTTTGGTTCCGCCATCTGTGAGTAAACTTGCTTAAGAACTGGACCTAATTTTTTAGAAATAGTTCCGCAAACCATCAACATATCAGCTTGACGAGGTGAGAAGGAGTTACGCTCCATCCCGAATCTTGCTGCATCGTAGTTAGGGTTAAGTGTTGCCATGAATTCGATACCGCAACAAGAGGTTGCAAATGGTAACGGCCAAAGCGAATAACTTCTGGCAAGACCAATAACGCTACTTAATTTTGTCGCAAAAAAACCTTCTCCTTCATAACCAGCAGGAGCAGGGTTGTTCATGTTAACGACTGGTTTATTATCTGACATTTTTGTTTATGATTTAAATATTTAAAGATTCAATGATTTTAAAATTTGAAATAAAATTCAATTATTTAATGTTTAAATCTTTTAATGTTAAAAATTATTTATCCCAATCCAAAGCGCCTCTTTTAAGAACATAAAAGAAACCAAGGAAAAAGATGGATACAAAAGTTACTATAGCTAAAAAGCCTTCGACACCCAACTCGCGGAAGTTAACGGCGTAAGGGTAGAAGAATACGATTTCGATATCGAATAAAACAAATAGAATAGCGGTTAGGAAATATTTAACCGAAAACGGCGTTCTCGCATTACCGACACTTTCCACACCACATTCCCAACTTTGGTCTTTGACTTCACTTTTTACTTTTGGTCCTAAAAAGTGAGCACCTAATAAAGAAACTATCACAAATCCAAGGCCTACAGCAGCTTGGATGAGTATCGGAATATAATTTTCTGGCAAATTCATTATTGTACCTAATTTATGCACCTGCAAAAGTACAAAATTAAGATCGAATAATAGAAAAAACCTAGGCTTTAAGTCTTTTTAGAATGGCAAAAAAAAGCTAATTTAGAATGGTTAAAAATAAATGGATTCTTATTTTTTCTTACCCATTTTTTTCAATATAACAAATGCGATATATGCAATGTAAAGGAATAAAATACTTGCAAAAACAATGTTAATCAAGGTGTTAGTTTTCGGGTCTTTAATCGGATCAATAAAGTTGAAAGCTAAAAATATGACGATAAGAATTGCGTATATGATAATTTGAGTCTTCATTATTCTTTGATTTTCCTTTTTAAATAAAACTAAACATTTGCTTAAATTTTATACTTCTTTGCTATAAGTACGTCTTCTTTTGTGATTAACGGGATCGTAATCTTGCCACAGAAGTTGGATGTTTTTGTTCTCTTCCAATTCTGGATTGGTTTCTAAAAATTTAACACCTTTTTTCTTAAAAGTCTCATAGATTTCTTTAAAAATAATTGCTGTAACACCACGTCTTTGGTATTCTGGATGGATACCGATTAGATAAAAGTTAGCGCGATCGTTTTTCTTACCAGCATTTAAAAGATGCCACCAACCAAAAGGGAAAAGTTTTCCGTTGGCTTTTTGAAGTGCGCGAGAATAAGAAGGCATTGTAATAGCGAAGGATACTAAATTGTGGTTTTCATCTTCAATACAAATAATGTAATCTTTGTCTATAAAACCGAAGTATTTCTCTTTATAATGTTTGATTTGCTCGTCAGTAATCGGCGTATAGGTAGAAAGTCCTTTGTAAGTCTCATCCAAAAGTTTGAACATTGGTTCTACAAGAGGAAGAATTTCTTTTTTTGAGTTAAATTCTAAAACTTTCAGTTTATATTTTTCTTTGATTAAATTATTGAATTTCACCACTTTTTCTGGTAAAACCTCAGGGAAAACAATTTCGAATTCTACCCATTCTTTTTCTTTTACAAGTCCAAGATTCTCCAAATGTTTTGGATAGTAAGCCTCGTTGTAAATGCCAATCATTGTTGCAAGCTTATCAAATCCAAGTGTTAACATCCCAGCTTTGTCGAGATTGGTGATGCCCATTGGACCTTCGATTTTCGTGATGTTGTTGGCTTTAGCATATTTAATAGCTTCATCAATCAAAGCTTTAGAAACTTCTTGATTATCGATAAAATCTAACCAACCGAATCTCACTTTTTTGATGCCTAAATCCTTTTCTTCCTTATGATTGATCATTACAGCAATACGACCAACGATTTTATCATTTTTAAAAGCTAAAAATTGTTGTGCATCTGCATATTCTAAAGCTGGGTTTTCCTTAGGATTCCAAATATTAAGTTCGTCGTTGGTTAAAGGCGGAACGTAATTATCGTTGTTGCGATACAAATCGTTCGGGAATTGGACAAAATCTGCCAAATCCTTTTTAGTTTCAACCTTTTTTATGATGATCTGTGACATAATTTTCAAAATTAAACAAATATAAGCGCAAATGGCAGTTATTACAATACTTTGGCATACTTTTTACTCAAATTTACTCAAAGTAAAAGTTATAAAAATATATAAAAATGACGGGTTATTATTTAATTATTGGTCTTACGATGTTAGCGAGTTGGATTGTATCCAATCGGTTAAAATCCAAGTTCCAATACTATTCTCAAGTCCACTTAAGGAACGGGATGTCCGGAAAAGAAGTGGCAGAAAAGATGTTGAGAGATAATGGCATCAACGATGTGCAAGTTATTTCGGTGCCAGGACAATTGACAGATCATTACAATCCTGCTGATAAAACAGTTAACCTTTCGGAAGCCGTATATATGCAAAGAAATGCAGCGGCTGCGGCAGTTGCAGCACACGAAGTTGGGCATGCAGTTCAACATGCTGTTGGTTATTCGATGTTGCAACTAAGATCGAAACTGGTGCCGATGGTTAACATTAGTTCTACCTTGTCTCAATTCGTAATTATGGCGGGTATTGGTGTCATGTTCGCATCTAGAACAATTGACAATCCACAAGGTAATACATGGATTTTAGCAATCGGTGTAGCGCTTTTTGCAGTGACAACATTGTTTGCATTTGTGACGTTACCAGTGGAATACGATGCAAGTAATCGCGCAATGAAGTGGTTAAAATCATCTGGAACCGTAACACAAGAAGAATATGTTGGTGTAGAAGATAGTCTAAAATGGGCGGCAAGAACTTATGTTGTCGCTGCGATTGGCTCTCTTGGACAGCTTCTCTACTGGGCATCGATGCTCTTTGGAGGCCGTCGCGACTAACAAATATTATAAATCGATAATTTCGAAATCTAAAAGCATCTCCGCCAATTGGTTGGAGATGTTTTCTTTTTGAGCCGTTTTTATTCGGGCATCAATCGTGCAAATTTGCTGCGCGTCGAAGTTGAGGATTTGCGCACCGTTTTTATTTAATAACGAAAAAATAACATTCTGCTGGCTGAATTTAAAACTCAATTTTAAATCGCTTTCCAATTCTTTAGTAATGATTTTTGCAGATTCTAAAGTAAATTTTGCAGTTTCTTTGTAAGTTTTAACCAAACCCGAAACGCCCAATTTTGTTCCACCATAATATCGAATAACAACAACCAAAATATTGGTCAGTTGGTGCGCAAGAAGTTGGTTGTATATTGGTAAACCAGCACTTCCACTAGGTTCGCCGTCGTCATTTGCGCGATAATTTTCACCAGAAAGTCCCAATCGAAAAGCATAACAATGATGCGTCGCTTTTGGATGTTCTTCGTAGAGTTTTTGCAGGCAAGATTTTACTTCTTCTTCAGAAATGACAGGATAAGCAAATCCAATAAATTTGCTGCCTTTTTCCTTTATTAAAACATCTTCAACTGTTTTTTCTATACTTTGATATTCGAACATTTTCTATATAAAATTGTTTTCTGGATTAATGTAATATTCGATTATGTTATCACGGAAATCTATTTTTTCTTTGGTTTTAAAATTAAAAATTGGCGCTTTAGTCCCGTTTTGTAATTTTAAATCAGGATTTTTTAAAACAAATGCTTCATCCCAAATATTAGCATTAATAAATTGTTGCAGTGTAAAGCTTCCGCCTTCTACCAAAACCGATTGTATATTTTGCTCGAATAATTTTTCCATTAAATTCTGAACGAAATTATCCTTTTCAATCTTAATGAATTGAACATTATTTTTGACTTCATTTTTTACAGAATTAAAAACAATTGTTTCCGCTTCTTCGTTGAAGATGGCGAAATTTTCAGGAATTTCCAATTTAAAATCAATTAAAATTCTGATAGGATTTCTTCCTGTAATTTCTCGCGTTGTCAAACTAGGGTTGTCATGCAAAGCAGTATTTTTTCCTACCAAAATTGCATGTTCTTCGCTTCTCATTTTATGAACAAATTGCTTGCAAAGACTGTTGCTAATTTGGGTTGGTTGGAAGTTTTTGTCCATAAATCCGTCGGAAGATTCTGCCCATTTCAGAATGATGTAAGGTCTACTTTTTTGATGAAAAGTGAAAAATCTTTTATTAAGCGTCAAACTTTCTTGTTCGAGAATCCCTGATTCTACAGAGATGCCAGCATCTTCAATTATTTTGACGCCTTTTCCGCTCACTTTATCGTGGCTGTCGATAATCCCAATCACCACTTTTTTGAAACCAATTTCTTTAATCTTTAAAGCGCAAGGTGGCGTTTTTCCAAAATGTGCGCAAGGTTCTAAAGAAACATAAATCGTAGATTCTTTTAATAAATTAAAATCTTCGTCTTTAACCGAATTAATAGCGTTGATTTCTGCATGTGCTTCGCCCGCTTTTTTATGATAACCTTCGCCGATTATTTTGTCGTTATGGACGATGACTGCACCAACCATGGGATTAGGATAAGTTTTGCCAATCGCTTTTTCTGCTAATTGTATGCAGCGTTGAAGATAAAATTTGTCTGTCATATTAATAAAAAACACTTAAGCAAAGTTAAGTGTTTTAAAATTTTTATTAAGTTGTTTATGCTTATTTAGCGATAACTTTAATTGTTGGCATTGGTGCTGTAATTACGTAATCTAGCAATTTGTTGCGTTGCTTGTTGATGTATTTGGAAGCACTTCTAAAATCGGAACCATACAATCTTTTTGAATAAGAAAAAATCAATAGTCCATTTTGATCACCGTTTTTAGTTGGGCGAAATCGATCAATATTATATTCTGCATAAGCTTCACCATCACCTTCTTTTGGAACAATCGTTACCAAATAATCTACGATCAACTCGTTGCCATCAGGACTTTCGATAACATCGATAAACGAATAATTGTCATTAAGATCCGTCTTTCTTTTTGTAATGTTATCTACTTTTTTCTTAACAGCGTCGTCGATATCAATCTCTTTATTGAAAAAAGAAATATTAACTAATTCTTCGTAGGTGTCATAGTTATCATCACTTCTCAAATATTTTTGTTGAAACCATGTTGCCGAATTTTTTTTATTCCAATATAGAAAAAACTCAGAATCTCCAATTTTTAAAGGTCCCGGAACCGAAATATAATCTGCAACATCGCGACCTTCGATTTTTGTGTCTTCTTGCGCACTTAGCTGTAGAACTGCAAAACCGAAAATCAAAAGAAATGATAATTTTTTCAACATGATTTTTAGATTTTAGTTATCGTTGCTGGTAATAATGTTGTGAAGCGTTTGTTTTAAACTTTCTAATTGCTCCTTTTTGTCATCCAATTTTTGATAAGTGTCTTTTAATAATGGATTTTCTCGCGACGCATTACTAAAGAACGAAATATTGTTATCCAATTTAACAACTTCAGCTTCTAGATCAGCAATTTGATTTTTAATTTTTCTTGCTTTATCTGTTAACTGATTTTCTGTTAGATTTTCCTCATTTAAGTCAAACTCATTGATTTTGTTAAGCTTAAGCTTGTCTCTCAAAGTTTTGTTAAACTCTGTATTGATGCCCAATTTATCTTTCGGAACTTTACCGATGGCATTCCATTGGTTTTTGATTTGCTCAATTTTTTCGATGCTACCTTCTTCGTTAGAAATCGTTTTTAATTGATCTAAAAGGGCGCGTTTATTTTTGAAATTATCTTTCCAATTGTCGGTTGTTGCGTTGTTTTTGTCACGGAAGTTTTTGAAAAACGTGTTACAAGCCTCACGGAATTCGTCCCAAACTTTATTAGCTTGCGATCTTGGTACATGTCCAACATGCTTCCAATCTTCTTGTAGTTTTTTGAAAAGTGGGACAATAGTTTCCCAGTCTTCCGATAACATATTGTCTTGCGCTGTTTTTATTAAAGCTAATTTCGTTTCTAAATTTTTGATTTGAGAATCTTTTAAATTTTTATAAAAACTATTTTTAGCGGTGTTAAAAGCGCGAAGATTTTGTTTGAAATCTGTCCAAGTTTGGTTAGAGACTTTCTTTGGAACACTTCCCGTTTTTAAAAACTCAAGACGAAGATTTTCAACAGTTTTAATAGCGTTTTGCCAATAATTGTGGTTGACGTTTTGACTAGGTGAAGCAAGTTTTTTTAATTCTTCGATAATCTCGGTTTTCTTCGCAAGATTAGCTTCTTGATCTTTTTCTAAATTAGCAAAAAGTTCAGATTTTCTTTCGTGGATTTTTTGCGAAATATCTTTGAATTCTTCCCAAGTTTTTTCACGGAATTCTTCTGCAACTGGTTCTGCTTCTTCTTTCCAAAGTTTGTGAAGATATTGTAACTCGTTAAGTGCTTTTTGTACCAAAGGCTCATTAAGAAGCTCTTTGGCGCGATCAATAATATGATTTCGTTTTTCTAGATTGTGGCTGTACTCTTGCTCAAGATATTCTTTGTTAAGATCTAACATCTCATTGAACATCTTAAGATGATGGAAGTAGTTGTTATTCAGGTTTTTAAACTCTGATTTTGCAACTTGTCCAGCATTAGACCAAGCTTCTTTAATCTCACGAATCGCTTTGAAAAGGTTAGTGCCAGCTTCGGTATTGGTATAAAGATTTTTTAATCTTTCGATGATATCGTGACGTTCTGCTAAGTTTTTAGAATGTTCTTCTTCTTGCTTTTTGTGGAAGTCATCCATTTTTTCTTTATAAATGTTGACTAAAGCAGAAAGGCGCGACGCCTTTGGATGTTGATAACTGAAGTTGGCCTCGTCGTTACCTTCTTCTGTGTATTGATGTTTTTTCTCTTCAATTTCGTCATGAATATGAAGATTAGCAGCATCTCTCAGTTGTTGGAATTTTCTCGAATGAGAGCCAGCGTCTTTAAGGTTGACAATTTTCTCCAACTCGTCCAATATTTGATCCAAAGACAAGGATTCTATCGGATTTTCTTCGGGCAAAGCTTCTATTTCTGCTTCGTAATCGATGTCATCGTGATGATGATTTTGCTCCGAATTGTTTTGAGATTCATCTAAAGATACTTTGTTTTCTTCATTTTCAGGATTTCCAGTCTCTGTTATCATAACCCAACTTTTTATTAGAATAAGAACTTTTTATCGTACTAAATTAATTTTTTTTTATGGAAATAGCCAACTTTTAAGGCTTTTTTATTAAATCCTTGATATTTGAAACGATTTTTAAAAGCTATTTTGTCCAAATTGACCAAGCTTTTTCCGCTTGTTGTTCTAGCATATAATAGCCATTCATGGTTATAGCGCCTTGTTTTCTAGCGTTTTTAATGAAAGACGTTTCGGTCGGATTGTAAATCAAATCAATAATATAATGTTGACTAGTCAAAGCCTCAAAAGGAAATTTTATACAGTCATCAACATTAGGAAAAGTGCCAACTGGCGTACATTGTACAATTAAAAAATGTTCTGAAACAATGTCCGACGTGAGGTTTTCAAAATTTAATTCAGATTTTCGAGAGACCGTTTTGTAATCGATGTTATGTTTTTCAAGAATAAATTTAACAGCTTTTGCAGCACCGCCATCACCCAAAATAAGAGCTTTGGTATGATGTGGTTTTTTATGAATCAAAAGACTTTTTTCAAATCCAAAAGCATCTGTATTAAAACCAATTTTTTTGTCATCAATCAATTTGACACAGTTAACAGCACCAATTTTTTCGGCTTCTTCACTTAATTCATCCAAAAAAGGAATAATCGCTTCTTTATAAGGAATAGTTACATTAAAACCTTTTAGCTCTGATGTATTAAATAAGTCACTGATTTTATTTAAATCTTGAACATCAAAAAAGTTGTACGAATGATTTTGTAAGAATAATTTTTTGAATTTTTCTTCAAAATATTTTTTTGAGAAAGAGTAGGAGATGTTTTTTCCTAAAAGTCCAAATTGCTGCGCTTGTTCCATAGAGTAAAGTTATAAAAAAAGACCGAAGAAATCTCCGGTCTTTAGTATGATTATTTTCAATATTATTCAACAATAAATTTAGTTGAAGAAGTTGAAGTTTTTAAAATGTACATTCCTTTTGGCAATTTGTTCAAGTTAAGTTTTTGCTTGTTTTTAACTTGGTTAAAGTTTTGAACTTTTTGACCGTTAAGGTTGTAGATTTCTACATTTTCTGAAGCTTTGATGCCTTCAACAAAAATCTCCTGATTTTTAACAGGGTTAGGATAAACTTTAATTTTGTTATCAGTATTTTTCACTTCGTCTGTTGCCATTTTTGTATAACAAGTCCAAGATAAGTTGTCAAGAGATACACGGTTAATGTAAGTTAGATTTTGGTCGATGATTTCTAATTCTACATTTCCTTCAATATTAATATTAGAAATAGTGTAAGTTTTTTTGCTTGTAGAATAATCGATTGTTCCTACTTTTTGACCATTAACTAAAACGCTAAGACTTCCAGCTTTATCTGTCCCGAAAGGCAAATAAGTTTTAAGAGAAAGACTTCCGATACCTCCTGTGATTCCTGTTGCTTTTAGATGTCCCGCATTAGTACCACCAGTTTTGATGTTGATTGCTTTGTTAGTATCACCATCGATATAGATTTGTTTGTCAGTTCTTGCATTAGTTGCTTCGTAGATAACGCCATTAGTCGACCATTCTCTTAATGAATAAGCTGATGCAGGTGGTTGACTAGGAACTGGGATGTTGTCGAAAGTTTCGGTACCACAAGTTGTTCCTGTGTTGCCACCATCGCCGTCGCCATTTCCGTTAGATTTTGTAGTTGTTACTTCTATTGTATTACTAGCCGCAGATACGTTACCAGCAGCATCTTTAGCTTTAACATAGAAAGTGTAAGTTGTTTCTGGTGCTAGACCTGTAATGTTGATGCTGTTAGTAGAAGCCGTTTGTACATATTCATTATTCATGAAAACTGTATAGTTAGCTACACCAACGTTGTCTGTAGAAGCTGTCCAAGTTAAATTAGCCGCAGTTGAAGTAACATTGCTAGCTGCCAAATTAGTAGGAACAGTCGGCGCTTGTGTATCGGTAGAAGTTCCACCGTTAAATGAATCTGGCCAAGTGTTTTGTGCATTTGGACCACCCCAAATAACTGTTGCTAAATAAGGATTATCGATGAAAGGATTTCTGTTTCCTTGCTTGTTAGCAACGATGTTGTTACGTTGTACTTCGAAAGCAGAAACTGGATCTTCGATGTTCCATTTTAATAAAATATCTGGGAAGTCTGAAGAGTAAGTGCTAGGTCCCATTGTGATGTTAAGAGGCTTACATCTATCGTTGTAACGCACGTACATATACATAAGGATTCTTGCAACATCACCTTTCCATTCGTCGCCTGGATACCAACCTCCACGACTAGACTTTTGCGCCATTGCGCCCATGCCATCATCGAAAGAAAGATTTCCTCTTGTACTATTTAATGTAATATCAGCTGGACGTAAGTGGTGACCGTCAGCACCAGGACCTGAAGTTCCTAAGTTAGGTGTTCCTTTAGATTTAGCATATACGTGCTCTCTGTTCCAAGATCCGTTGATGCTTCTACTTCTTTGGTGTGTACCAGAACTTTGAGATCCGTAGATTAATAACAGATTACCAGCCACATCTTTGTCAACGTCACTCACTTTCAAAAGGTCTTGAAGTTGAGAGTAAGAGATCGTTGTAGTGTGAGTACTGGTGATAGTTGTTGCTAACTGGCTTTTCATTTGATTACCAGTTGCATTAAAATCGACCTGATTATAATAAGCAGGTGCCGATTGCGCATTTACTACAAAAGTAATAATAGATGCTAAAAAAGATAGCTTTAGTTTCATAAACTCGATTCTTATTTTAAGCTTGTTATATTGTTGCGATAATATTATTGTTGTTGACGATGTTAACCGAATCATTAAAAATTACCTTTTCAATCTCTTTTTCAAATTCTAAAAAAAAAAATTCTTCAAATAGATAAAGCGTTCCGTCTAGAATATTTTTAGTTGACTGATTTTCAATTTTAATACTAATTGGTGAATCGATTAGAACGTCGTTGTTCCATTTTAAATCTGATTTTGAAAACTTAAAAACTTTCGCAAACAAACCTGGATGATTATGTCCAGCACCAGCAAAAATTCTGTTCTCAGACTTGTCGATAGCGATAACGTAAAGCGGTTCTTTTGCGCCACCTATTTGATTAACACCTTTTCTTTGACCGATTTTAAAATGTTCGATACCATCATGACCTCCAATCAAAATTCCGTCAAATAATGAATACTTAGGATTTTCTGCTTCCCACGTAAGCTCAGCTTCTTTACTTTGGAATTCAGGTTTTTGAAGTCCATAAAGTGGCGAGTTTGCGGGGATTTCGATAATTTGACCTTTAATATTCATTTCGAGTTCAATATTTTTTTTGAAAGGGCATCAAAGATAAACAATATTTTTTATTTGTAAAATGCAGAATGTTAAGGTTTTGTGAATTTTTAAAACACAATTATTTTTTATTTTTATTAAATCTGCAAAGATGATAAAAGAAGTTACACGATAGTTTAATAACAAAATAAAAAAGCATCCAGAAAACTCTGAATGCTTTCGAAATATTGTTTAAAAAAGAATTATTCTACGATGAATTTCGTATTTAATTCTCTCGTTTTTAAAATATAAATTCCTTTTGGTAAATTTTTAAGTTGGATTGTATTTCCATTTTTGAATGGTTGATCAATCTCTTGCACGCGTTGTCCTACCAAATTGTAGATCCAAGCTTTGTCATATTGCTTAAGGTCATTACCTTGTACAGTAATCGTAGAGCTAGATTTAACTGGGTTAGGATAGATTTTGTATTTAGTAGAAAAACCAGCATCTTCAACAGCAAGTGGCGAAAGTCCCCAAACTTTAGTTACAAACTCTGGATTATCGATGTATGGATTTCTGTTGTTTTGGTATAAATATGTAGCATTGTTACGATCTAGCTCAAATTGAGATACTGGATCTTGTTGATGCCATAAAAGAAGTGTGTTAAGCTCCCAAGTTTGTAATCCAGGGAATTTTGTAGTTGACAAAATTTGATTTGCTTTGAAACCAGATAATTTATCTTCATATCGAGTTGCAAAGTACAAAACCATTCTTGCAACATCACCTTTGAACTCGTTGATAGGTTCAGCCACAGTTCCTGAGTATCCCGGCGACGTAGTAGATCCTACCTTTGTACCATTTTTAGAAGTATAAGATGCGTTTCCAACTTTTCCAAAAGGATAATTGCTTCGCATTCCGTTTACTTTACCATCTGTTGGACGGATGTGGTGCATGTCAGAAACCATTGGTGATGCTTCGCTAAAAATACTTTGCGGCACAACGTGCTCTCTGTTGTAGCAATCGCCTTCAACGGAATAATTACCACATCTTTTCTGACCGTGGTTATAGTTATACGGATCTTTCCCGTTAGGGTCTTCAGAATACATGTCTAGAACTGTACCATCATTTTCGTAACCACCAGTCGAATATTTGTCCGTATCTGTTGATGGATAACCGTTATACAAGTTGTCATAACTTTTAGTAACATAACCAGCACTAATGATAGCGCTTAATTTTGTTTTAAGAGCGGCTCCAGATAATCCATCTGTACCATTGTAATATCCTGCTGGGATCTGCGCTGATGCAAAGCCAAATGCAGCTAATCCTAATAAAAGAGAGATTTTTTTCATTTTCAATAAAATTGGGCGGTAAATATACATTTTAATTTTAAAGTTGTTCATTATTTTTTAATTAATCTTAAAATGCCTTTGTTTACAAGATTTTTTCGACTTTGTAAATAGATTTTTTATTATTTAATTTATTGATTTATAATTAGTTATATTTAAAATTAAATTTCGTTTATATTAATGATATTTTTTAATTTTAAAGAATGTTTAGCTTTTGAAAATAAAATTAAAGCTCCCAAAAATCTCTATAAGATTGTTTAAAAAACTATAATTAACAAAAAAAGCATTCATAACTAAATGAATGCTTTTTCAGATTTATTACAAACTAAATTATTCTACGATAAACTTTGTATTTAGTTCTTTTGTTTTTAAAATATAAAGACCTTTTGGTAAATTTTGAATTTGGATTGTATTACCATTTTTGAAGGGTTGATCAATTTCCATAACTCTTTGTCCTACAATATTGTAGATCCATGCTTTAGTATACTGCTCCAAATTTTTACCATCAACAGTTATAATGCCTCCAGATTTTACAGGATTAGGATATATTTTGTAGTTTTTTGAAAACGCCAAGTCGTCTGTAGACATATTGCTTGTCCATATTTTAGAAATCCACTCTGGATGATCTATGAAAGGGTTTCTATTACCTTGGAAGGCATAGACAGCGTTATTTCTGTCAATTTCTTTTTGCGAAACTGGATCTTGTGCTGCCCACCTCAAAAGCATCTGGATATACCAAGTTTTAAAACCTTGGTAAGTGCTTCCATCAAAAGGTGTTTCTGGTTTGTTCAAAGCATAAAAAGATGGAAGTCTGCTTTCATATCTTGTGATGAAATATAAATGCATTCTTGCAAAGTCACCTTTGAATTCGTTAATTGGTTCAAACACGGTATTTGTATAACCAGGTGTTATAGAATTACCGATTTTTGTACCGTTTGTGAAAGTTTTTGTCGCTGTTCCTACTTCGCCATAGTTGTAATCTGACCTTTGAGAATTGACATAATAATCGGAAGGAATAATAAAGTTGGCATCACTAGACATCGGGGATGCGCTCTGTCCTCCAAAGTAATTTTTTGGTAAAGAGTGTTCTCTGTTGTAGCAGAAACCTTCATTATTTTGGTTAGCACTTCCACATTGGTTGCCACCAGCATTTGCAGATCCATAGTTATATTCGTAAGAATCGTTAACTGTACCAGGTTCCGATGGTGCAGGGTTTTCCGAATACATATCGAGAATCGTGTTGTCTTTTTCGTAGTATTGATCTCTGTCGGTAGTTTTGTAAGCTAACCAAAGTCCAGAGGATCCGCTTCCGTAACCTTGATCAACGTGACCTGCTGTAATAATTTGACTTAGTTTAGTTTTCAGTGCGGCACCAGTTAGTCCGTCAGTTCCGTTATAATATCCATTCGGGATTTGTGCAGAGGCGAAACCAAAAATCGTCAAGCCTATAAGAATAGAAAAATTTTTCATATCGAGATAAAATTTGACTGTAAAATTACAGATTAAACTTCATCTCAATAATTAAATTAAAATTAAAATTTAGCGTTTTAACTTTCTAGAAAATATGTAAGCAACTAATAATCCGAAAGATAAACCAACCGCGGAAACAATTGCATAGTTGAAAAGAGTGATTTTAACAGGGAAAGGAAGATTCTCACCAGCCATGAAGAAATTAGTTTGTATCTGTACAAAACATAAAATTGTCCCCACAACTAGACCTAAAATTACCCCAATAACTACAATTAGTAGACCTGTGTTAAAATATGTTGTATTAAGATCTTTTTGCGTAAAACCTAACGAGCGAAGTGTTTTGGCTTGTGGCGCTTTATCTAGTTGCAAAATAATAACAGCTCCAGCCAAATTAAAAGTTGTAATGAAAATCACCAATGAGAATATCAAGTAGATCATTAGTTTTTCGGTGTTTATCATTTTCCAAAAAGCGGCATTCTCTTCAGATTTTGTACTTATTTCTACAGTGTTTTTCAGTTGATTTAATAAGCTTAATTTAACTTGGTCTGCTAAATCTGGATTTTTAAGTTTAATAACAACTTGGTAAGCAGCGTCTTTTGGAAGATTTAATAACTGTTGAGATAATTCAATTGGCGCAATAATATAATTGTTGAGTTGATCATTGCTCGGGAAAATCCCAGTAACATAAATTTCTTTTCTGTTAAAAATGTCATCCTCTTGCTGGATAATGCCTTTCCCAGCTTTCGGCATATAGATGGTCGCAAAATCTTGCGAAGAGTTGACTGGTATCGCCAGACGATTGTCAAGTTGGCCTTCCATCAAAACTTCGTTAGAATACTCAAAACTTGGATAAGTCCCGTATAACACTGTTTTGTTAATCGGATTTACGAGAGTATAAGCTGAATCTACACCACGCAGATAGGCTATTTCGCCATTGTCTTTGTAATTGATGTAGACTTTTTCTTCAATTATTTTAGAAAAACTTTCGACATTAGTATTCGATTTTAGAAGACTATTAATGTCTTTAATGTTTGTAAGCGTTTTTCCGTTTTTACTTTTAATAGTGAGATCCGCATGCAGATTTGCAATCATATCACTGTTGATATCTTCTAATGCAGAAAATACAGAGACAATTACAAACATCGACGCCACTGCAATCATCATCGCAAAAGCAGCAAGCCAAGTGATGAAAGTTACAGCATGACTACCTTTTTTGGCAGTAATGTAACGCGATGCGATATAAAGCGGATTATTTCTCACAAATCTTACAAAATAGGATTGTCGCCTTCGCCTTTTAGTTCCTTTTCGATACGTTCTACATCGTCAAGACTTGTGTCAAGATAAAATGATAAATTAGGAATAATACGCACCTGTTTTCCCATTTTTTGCCCAATAAAATTACGATACTGAGTTTTATTTTCCTCAATCTCCTTCATAATTGGTTTGCGCAATTCCGCGGGGAAGATGCTCAAATATATCTTAGCAATACTAAGGTCGGCAGTCACCTTAACGTCGCTAACGCTAATTAGAAAATTCTGGTTACTATCCGCAGATTGTTTTCTAAAAAGCTCAGCAAAATCCTCTTGTATAATTTGTGCGACTTTTCTTTGTCTATTACTTTCGTTCATGGCGCAAATTTAATACTTTTGTTTGATATAATATGGGCGTGCCCCGTTGTTTTTCCAAAGCAAAGCCAGAAGCTTGCCTAGGCCAAAAACAATCGGGTCGGTCTACGTGCAGTCGCTTTCCCCAGTGGCGGCGGAGCCGCCACTGGGGAAGAGCTCCAACAATGCACTTCGCCCTCACGCAAACATAATAAGATCTAAAACATGAAAATAGAACATCTCGGCATCGCCGTCAAATCCTTAGGATTATCCGACGACTTATTCTCAAAACTGTTAGGGAAAGACTCTTACAAACAAGAAAGCGTAGAGCGCGAAGGCGTTGTAACCTCTTTCTATCAAGTTGGTGATTCCAAAATCGAACTCTTAGAAGCTTCAAAAGAAGAAAGTCCCATTTCAAAATTCATTGAAAAGAAAGGAGAGGGCATTCATCATATCGCATTTGGCGTTGACGACATCCATTCCGAAATCGAAAGATTAAAAAAAGCAGGCTTCCAATTTATATCAGAAGAACCTAAAGATGGCGCTGATAATAAAATAGTTGTGTTTCTACATCCAAAATCTACAAATGGAGTCTTGGTAGAATTGTGCCAAGAAAAGGCATAAAAAATTTGCATAGCACAGAAAAATTAGTATTTTTGCACTCACAAAATTTAACCAAATTTTGAGGCCCTATAACTCAGTTGGTTAGAGTAGCTGACTCATAATCAGCAAGTCCTTGGTTCGAGCCCAAGTGGGGCCACTTATTTTAAATCAAGCACTTACAGAAATGTAGGTGCTTTTTGTTTTTTATATAGGTCTAACATAGGTCTAACTTTTTTGTATTTTATTTAGAATGTTTTTTCTCTTAATTTTATAACATGATTAATCCCTTAATATATTTTGAGTCATTATTAGAAATAGATAAGTCAGAAATTAAAAAGCAACAATGGCTAAGAGATCAGAAGGAAGGATTATTACCATATCTAAAAAATGTTGATGATATTAATGGAATTGTAACGGTTGAGCTTGGTTTTTATGATGAGGACTCAAAAACTTGGTCAATAGATATAGAAACCTATTCTTTTTATAATGTTTTTCAAAATGAAATTAAATATGAATGTGAAAAAATAATTGAAAATCTGAATTTACTTATTTTGGAAAGTAGATTCCAAAATAATTCGCCATTATTTTTTTTAATAGAATTAAAGAATAGACTCAAAATGCTGCTAGATTATAGTTGTAAATTGTATTCTGATTATCCATTTGTAAATGAAACACTAGTTATAATTGATGATTTTATAAATTTAAAGATTAAGGATTGTAAATTATTTTCTTCAGAATTTAAACTCAGATCTACTAATTTTGAAAATTCGATAAAGAAAAATGAACTTTCTAAATTTAATAACGCTGATTCTTTCAATTGGCATGTTGTGCATTTTGATTCAAAAAAAAATCATTTAAAAAATTTGTTTGAAATGCTTACTACTCATTCTAAAGTAATTGATGCCAATTTTGAAGATTTTTATAATGCTTTTTCTGGAGAAATTGTTACTAATGGAATTAATTGGTTACTTGTTGGGAAAAGTAGAAAAACAAGTATTATTTCTCTTTGTTATTTTATAGATAAACTTGAAGAAAATGGATTTATAAATGAGATACCCTCCATTGACTTTGGAAAAAAAATATTGTATGTATTTCGAGAGAATGATGGTAATGTTTTTAATAGTGATAGTTTGAAGTCATCCCTTTCTGATTTTAGAAGAACAAAAACTTGTGCTCAGAGTGACCTTTTAGATTCAATAATTTCTAAAATTTAGATTTCAATAAAATATTATTTATAAGGCAACCTTTATGGGTTGCTTTTTTGTTTCAATAGACTTACAAACTTAGCCTTACTTATATGTGTAAAGTTATGTTAGTCTATTTTTCTAAGAAGTTTGCCATCGAAAGTTTCAGAGGGACTGAAACTAAAAATTTAAATTTTTAAAAAAATGGTAAATAACCAAATTATTGAAGCTCTAAAAGAGCTAGAAAACAAAATTAATGTTATTAGCATCTCTGCCAAAGAAATGTTGAATTTCGAAGAAACTCTAAATTATTTAAAGGTCAGTAAATCCTATCTGTACAAATTGACTAGTGCAAAAGAAATTCCGCACTACAAGCCATTAGGTAAGTTGATTTTTTTTAAAAGATCAGAGCTCAATGCTTGGATACTAAAAGGGGAGATTAAAACTAAAGATGCAGTTTACGATGATTACTGCACAAATTTATTAACAAAAACAAAATTAGTACATGTTTAAAAAAACTGAAGAAATCAGAAACGTGTTTGGAGAAGAGTCAAAAACACAAAAGCAGAAAAATGAAATTATAGACTCAGTAATTTCTAAAAAACAAATTATGAAAGAACAAATTATTAAGAGTGATGTAGCAGTTAAGAAGGCTACACCAGTATTAAAGACTAAAGATCTTGATTTGATAGATATCAATTTAGAAGGTGACAAGAAATCTACTTTTTACAATATTGTAACAACAAATGCAGGGAATATTATTGAATTTAAGATTGCTAAAATTTTAACTTTTTTGGAAGATAACGGATTTTGCAGGTTGAAAATGCCAAAAGGAGGATATGAATTAATAAGAATTGAAAGAAGAAGTATAATATCATTTGCGGATAATTCAGATATAATGAAGGTAATTAAAACAAAAGTTCTTAATGAAGATAACTGGGGTTAGTTAATGGTGTAGATTTATCAGAAATACTACCTGAATTACACCATTTTAAAATTTCTTCACCAGTTTTTTCAGTAATATTAAATTCAGGTTTTCCCATAAATAAACCTGTTCTATCTTTGCTTGCTGCAGCAAAATGTTTAATATCAATATCAAAGACCAGAGTAAATTCATAATCTAATCCATCTCTTTGTACTGATTTTAAACCTACTTTTTCAGGTACAAACTTACCATCTTTTTGATTTAGGACATAATCTTGTTTAGTGCGCATTGTTGCTATAACATGTGCTTTGCATTGTAAGATTTTGTCAATGAAGAGCTTTTCCAAAGGTTTAATTTTAGCCCAATTGGTGAAGCTATTTCCTGCTAGGGAACTATGGTAATCCAGTAAGTAGTCCCAACAATGCGAGATACTATCAAGAATTATTACTTCCATACCTGCTTCTTCGCAGATATTGATTGCATCAACATATTGCTGAGGTGTGAAAGGAGGTTTTAAAGAAAGAACATTATAAGTTCCTAAATGTGCATACAAATCAGCACTTCCATTTTCTGTGTCTATAATAGCAACTTTAGAGAAGTCACCATTTGTCATTCCTTTTGCTATGATTAGGGAGGAGTAGGTTTTTCCTGATCCTGCAGATCCTTGTAAAGCCATTTTGATTCTGGCTTGCTTTCTTTCAGATTGTCTTAATTGCATTTTTTTTTAAAATTAAATGTTAATATTAAATTGAAAATCCTTACAAAATATTTGTAAGGATTAATAATTTTCTTAATGATTTTTCAGAATAATATGAGTGCCAAAGTGCTGAAAATTTTATTTTTTTTTTCATACACTATGATTATTTGTTGTAGTTAGAGGTATTTTGTCTTTTTTTTGGTTGTGCAAAATTTTGGCACTTTAGCACTTTGTTGTAATTAGCAGAAATTGATTTTTATTATAGAAGTTTTTCTACTGCTTCATCTATTACTGAATTTTCAAGATCTTTCAAATAAGCTTGTGTTATGGCAATGTTTTGATGTCCCATTGCTTCAGAAATAACGTCTGTGGAAACACCTTTTTGTTTTAGATTTGTTGCAAAACTATGTCTAGCTACATAACTTGTTAGACTGGCATCTATTTGACATAGTTCAGCTATTTTTTTTAAATCTTTATTGAATTTTTTTAATGTTTTTTCCTTTCTGTACTCTAGCTGAATTGGGGAAGATTCATCATTTAGAATAATAGGAAAAATGTATTTTGTTTTTTTCTTCCCTTTACTATAATAGTCAAGAATCTCTTGCACTGGTTCAGTGATTTTGACAGTTAGCTTGGTTTTTGTTTTGCTTCGAGTATAAATAATTAATCCTTCAGAAATATTGTCCCATTTAAGTTTCATTATATCATAGAAGTTCATGCCTCTTGTATAATAGCTGAATATAAAGTAATTTCTTGAGTTAGTTAGTTGTGGGATTATTGTAAGGTCTAATGTTCTTATTTTCTGGATGTTATCAAATGAAATAGCTCTTTTATTGCTTGAGGCTTTTAATTTTGAAATTTTATAAGCATCAAAAGGATAATTATCTTTTGAAATTAAGCCTTTTTTTACAGCATCATTATATAAAGCTCTTATAGCCCTCATTCTTACAGCTATACCACTATCTGAAGATCCTCTAGTTCTTAAGTGAATTTCATATTTATCTAGTAGTAATGGACTTATGTCTCTAAAGTAGATAGTTTTGTTATTTAAGAAATTGAAGAAGGCTCTTTTGCAATCTGCGTAGTATCTTGCATTTCCAGTTCTACCTGATTTTGTCAAATTATCAATTGTAGTTGTCCAAAATTCATTTACAGATATTTTTTTTTCTGCTTTGTAGCTGAAGAATAGTTCTTCAAACTCGGGTAGTGTTAAATCATTGTTTTCTGCAATAGCATCACTAAATACTTTTTCAGCTTTTGCTTTTATTTTTTCAAGAGTGGAGTTTTTTTGTTGGTACTGTAAATGTGTTTTTCTAAATTCATTTTTGTTATCATTCCAATGAGCTTTTTCACAATAAAAACCAGTAGAAATTAATTTTGATTTTCTATCCTTAGTAACCCTTAGATAAATAGGAAACAAACCATTTGAATGTGCTTTATTTTTAAGAATAAATTTTAATGATGCCATGAAAATATTTTAAAGGTCTAACATAGGTCTAACAAAAATAGAAAAAATAGGAAATTAAATGAAATTAAAAATATTTTTTATATTTAAAATTCCTTTAAATACGATGGTTTTGAAAGAATGTGAAAAAGAATGAAATGAAAATTTCGCTGACTCATAATCAGCAAGTCCTTGGTTCGAGCCCAAGTGGGGCCACTTGAGTATAAAGCACTTACATTTATGTAGGTGCTTTTTTTATCTAAGTATGTATAATTGTTGACGTCTTATTTTGATTATATTTTTCAACTTTATATTTTGTATTTTATTTTCACCAAACCGAATAGCTAAATGAAGACTTTCCCAGTTATCGCCTCAATTTTGTCACCGAAAGAATTAGGTGAATTTATTATCGAGCAATACCAGTTAAATAATGATTTTGAATGTTCTCTTTTTAGAACTGGCGTTAATCATACTTATTTTTTGTCTAATGAAGATACAAAATATGTCATAAGAGTATATTGTCATAATTGGAGAACCAAACTTGAAATTCAAGAAGAATTGGAATTGTTAATATTACTCAAAAAGCATAATCTTTCAATTTCTACTCCAATTCCCAATAAAAATGGAAGTCAAATCTTAGAAATAGATACGCCAGAAGGTATAAGATATGTTGTACTTTTCACATTTGCGAAAGGTGAAAAAATGCGTTTTATGACTAACGAAACCTGCGCAGCAATTGGATCGATGATGGCAAAAATCCATAATGTAACGGCGAGAAAAAGAATCGACAGAGTAGATTACAATAGCGATGTTTTGATATACAAAGCCTATGATAAGCTAAACATGTTTTTTTCAGGAGATTTAGATGAAATGAAATATCTAAAACAAATTTCCTCGCAATTAGAAAAGCGTTTTAAAGAAACCGATTTCTCCGATGACCAAAAAGGCATAGTTCATTTGGATATTTGGTACGATAATTTGGCGGTAAATAAAGAAAATGAAATTACAATATTTGATTTCGATAATTGTGGAAATGGTCCTTTGGTTTTAGACATCGGTTATTTTTGTAAACAATTATTCTTTATAGAAGCAGACAAAAATATTTACGAATCGAAAGTTGAAAGTTTTCTAAATGCTTACAAAAAAGAAAGGAATTTATCCAAAAAAGAATTGAATTTAATTCCAGAAGCGGGAGCCTCCATTTTTATTTTTTATCTTGGTGTACAAGCCCAAAGATTTGATTGGTCTAATATTTTTCTGACAGAGAATTATCTTAAAATGTTTGTTGGTAGAATAAAAAAATGGCTAAATTACTATGATGAAAAAAGTAAAATTTAATACATTACTGATAAACCTAGCAAAGCGATAATATTACTTAATAAAGCAGATGAATAGGTGGTTTTTATGGTTAGACAACACTTTTCATTATAAATCAATTCTTTATAGTACAATGAAACACAATTTTTCTTTTGTTCTTTTTCTGCTTTCGGTTTTCATGTTTTCGCAAAATAAAGTGATTACGAAATCAGAGAATTCTGTTCAATTTAAAGGTAATATTCAAGGTAGTCCGTTAACGATTTTTTTGAAAAACCAAGATATTATCGATTGCGATGACTACGACAGATTTGTCGAAGGTTGGTATTATTACGATAAGTACAAAACAAAAATCCCTTTGAATGGTTACACGAAAGGCTGCGACATGAAATTATTTAATTTTGGAAAAAACCAAAAGTCTGTGGTATCTAAACTTCAAAATTTGGTTAGCAATTCAACAATAGATAGTTTGTATCGGAATTCCAATCCAGAAGAAATTTTATCATTCGATAGATGTTTTTATTCCGAAAATAAAACTAAAACTTTCAAAGGCGAGTTTAAGAACGCAGATAAGACTACAGAAATCCTTTTGGATACTGATGATATATTTATTGGTAGAAAATTGGAGAATTTTGAACTTCCCAATCAAAAGGAAATTAATTTGCGAAAAGTGTTTGCTGGCTATGGTGGCAATCAGTTTTATAGTTTAACGGAAGACAAATCAGAAAATCGATTGATCTTTTATTTCGAAAGTATTTCCAATCATAATGCTTGTGGACAATGCGGCGCAAGCGATGACGAAAAAGGTTATCGAATTATCTATTTTGATAAAAATTGGAATATTAAAAAAACAGACGAGTTTTTGACCGAAAGTTGTCTTTCATTTATATACGATACTAAAATTATAAAAAAGTCTAAAACCGAAGTCAAATATCAAATTACTGATGATTCTGGAGCGGATAAGAAACAATATTTTTTAGTTGTTAATAAAGCTAATTCGACTATTGTTAAACTGTAAAAACCGAATTAAAATCTAAACTATCTACTTCGGTTATTGATAAAAATGAAATAAAAAGCCTTGAATAATTGAAATTCAAGGCTATAATTTTTATTAACAAATAACCACCCGAAAATCAATCATTTTTACTTTATTTTCTTCAACTAGTTTTCTGATAGCCAATGTAATAATATGGTCTATTTGTGTCCCAACTTTCATAAATCCAAATGTTTTAGAGGTTTGGCGAACAAGATCTTCTTTACTCAAACTCAAGTTGGCTTCCATAATTTCCATGATTGCTAATTTTAGTTCCTCTTGCGAAATGTCTTCAATACTGCTTTTCTCAATGGAATTATCGCGATAGTTTCGCAAATTTTCTGGGCTCAGATTTTCATTCCAATAGAATTCTTGGTGGGTTGCGTTTTTAGAAATTGTAGCAATACTATCAACAATTTCCGTAAGATAATTGTTGAGTTTTGCGCCAGCTCGCGTGGTATTCCAAAGTTTTAAAATCTTTCTAAACAACAAATTTTTACTAATCGGTGCTTCGATAGCAATAATGTTTTGTATTTGTTTAAGGATTAAGGCTCTGTTTTCAAAATAATAAATACTTTCTGAATTGGCATTTGGAGCCATATCAACAATCGCAAATTCGTAAGGAATCATCGCTTTAGAATAAACAATATCTTGAACTTCTAATAAACTATTTTGAGACTTAAAAACGTCATGTTCAGAAAGCTTAATTTCTTCAATGATTTCCTCTTTTTTTTGATGTTTTAAAATTTCAAGCTTTTCTAAAATTTCAGCAACAATTTTATCTTTATTTTTTAACCAATCCAAAGTCCAAATACGATGCACATTCCAGCCTAAAGCTCCTAAAACACTTGGTGCAAGCAATTCTCGGTCGTTGGTTGTATGGATGTTAAAATAATTGTCGCCGTCCACCAAAATTCCGAGGATGTATTCTTTATTATTTTCAGGATTTACAATTCCTAAATCCACTTTGTAGTCGGAAGTTCCGATATGTTTTTTGATGTTTAAGCCTTGTTTTTCTAGATTCTCAGCGATTGATTCAATTAAAGAAATTTTAGAGTTTTCTTGAAAAGATAATCCCAATGCAAAATTTCCTTTTTCTGCAAAATTTAAGAAATCTTTTAAAGCTTTTACACCTTCAGATTTCGTTCTGTTTAGGTCAATTTGGTCACCTTTTAAGGAAGAAAAAACTTTCATTTCGTAACGCGCTCTGGTAACTGCAACATTCAGTCTTCTCCAACCGCCATCACGATTGAGAGGTCCAAAATTCATAGAAATTTTGTTTTCTTCATCTGGTCCATAACCAATAGAAAACAAAATAATGTCGCGCTCGTCGCCTTGTACATTTTCAAGATTTTTAATGAAAATTGGTTCGTCAGTATTCATCGAAAACTCTTCTAAACTTGGGTTTTCCTGAAACAATTTTTGAAGCAAATCTTCAATTAAAGTCTGTTGGGTTTGGCTAAAAGTTACAACACCAATGGACTTTTTGTTGCCCGACGAAAAATGATTTTTGATATAGTTAATAATCGCCAATGCTTCGTTGGTGTTGGTTCTCGTTTTTCCTTTATCGTAAAAGCCATGGACATGTTCAAACTTTACTTTTTGGTTGAGGTCGTCGGGAGAAGGGAAGGTCAACAATTTGCTGTCGTAGAAGTTTTTATTACTAAACGAAATCAAACTTTCGTGCTTGCTTCTATAATGTCGCAGCAGATAATTGGACGGAATCGAAAGCGCTAAACAATCTTCCAAAATGCTTTCTAAATCTTCCATTTCGATGTTTTCTTCATCTATTTTTGTTGACGAAAAGAAACTTGTAGGAGGCATCTGTTTTGGATCGCCCACAATGATGGCTTGTTTAGCTCGTGCCAATGCGCTGATGGCTTCTGCAGTCGGTAATTGAGACGCTTCATCGAAAATTACCAAGTCAAAATGATCGGTATTAACATCAAAATATTGCGCCACAGAAATCGGACTCATCAACATGCAAGGTTTCAGCCTCGGAATTAAAGTCGGAATTTGGTCAAATAATCGACGAATAGACACGCCACGACCTTTGCTGCGAATGGCTTTTTGCAAAAATCCAATCTCGGAACTTTGCGCTGCTTCTTGGTTAAAATTTGGGATGTTCGAACTCAGTTTTACAATTAATTGATTTTTAGAAATATCAACAAATTCTTTGTGCAAATCTTTGTATCGTTTGATTTGAGATTCATAAATATTGGCGTCAAAACTATTAAGAACTTCCGATTGATAGGTCGTTTGTAAGAAGTTGTTGAAATGCAAAATTTTATTAAATTCAAACTGAATGGCATTTGGATTCAATTTTCCGTCTTCTAATAAATTGACAAACCATTTTAAATCATTTTCGGAAGCTTTTCCTTTGTAAATATTGTAATTAATCCAGTTTTCGAGCTGATGAAGATTGGCTTTTATTTCATTCAGTTTTTCTAAAGTCGGGATTTCCGATAAATAATTTTCTAAACTATTTTTAGCTTCTTCAAAATTCTTTGCAGTGGTGGAAAGTTGCGTAATTTTTGCCGAAATATTTTGTTGAACAAAATTAGTTTTTAACCATTCTTCAGGGCTTTCAATGGAAGTTTGTTTTAGTAAATTTTCTAATTGCTCAATAGTTTGCGCATCAGTTTTCAAAGAATCTACGTCTAGATTTTCATTTTTAAAATATGTTGAATTTAAAACATTGAAAACCTCAAATCTACGTTCAGAAAGCTTGTTTTTAGAATCTTGAAAATCTTCTAATTGATTGAAAATTTGGTCAACACTTTGCTCCGAATCTATTTTAGAATTCGCGTAACCTTGCAATTGACTTTTTACTTTTCGTTGTTTCAACCATTTTGGAAGAAACCAAGTATGTTTCGCCTGATTCCATGTCAATCGCGATTCGTCCAAGTTTGCACCAAGAATACTGCGATTGAATTTTTGACCAATAGTTGTTTCTAAATTTTGTTTTTTAGAATTAAGCTCAATCCATTGTTGAAGTTGGGTTTTTTGTTCGTTGTTAAATTGAAAATCAAAAAGTTTTGTTTCGATTTTATGAGCTTTAATGAAATCTAAAACTTTTTCAAAATCCGAAATTTTATCTTCATTAATTTTAAATTTATTAAAAAGATTTGCCGAGTTTTCATTTGCAGAACGGTAATTGTCAATGCTTGTAGATAAAGCATTTTGATGTTCAAACTGATGTTGATTCAGCTTAACCAAATACAACGGATGTTTTTTTGGCTGTCCAATTTTCTCAACAACAGAAGCAAAAGGAACAAGCCAATCATTCCAATTATTCCATTTTGCTATCGTAAGATTTTGAAAATCAATATACTGTTTTTCAACATCCGAAAAGCCAATCTTATTTTGTTCCAAAAATGAAATAGAATCGTACAAACTCCAACCAATTTGGTTTTTATGATGCAGTTGTGTAACGTATTTGTTGAGCTCTTTTTTTCGTTCGTCCAGTCGAGTAGCTTCTTCTAAAAAATCTTTTGTTAATTGATATTTTGGCGTTTCCAAAGCTTTTTCAAATTGAACTAAAACATCAGATTTTTTAGATTTATTAGAATGCAGTTCCAAGCAAAAAGGCGCCAAACCAATATTTTCTAATCGCTTATGCACAACATCCAAAGCAGCTTTTTTTGCCGCAACAAACAAGACTTTTTTGTTATTCGCTAAAGCATCCGCGATAATGTTGGTGATGGTTTGCGATTTTCCCGTTCCGGGAGGACCATGGAGAATGAAAGTTTTGTTTTGGTTCGCATTTTTTACAGCATTCAATTGCGAATTATCAGTCGGAATTGGCAATGTCAAAGCCGAAGCCGAGAGTTCTTCAAGTTCTAAATCGTTACCGTCAACATTTTCTAATTTTTCAGATAGTTTGCCGTCTATCAGACTTTTTACAATGGAACTTTTCTGGATTTCGTCAGAATATTTGGAAATATCTTGCCACAAAATAAGCTTGTTGAAAGAGAAAGTTCCCAATACAATTTGCTCTAAAACATCCCAGCCTTCAAGGTTAAGAATAGTGTTTCGAATAATTGCTAAAACCCTTGGAACATCAACGCCAAGATCGTCCATCGGCAAGTTTTCTAAAGCATTTAAATTTAGATTAAATTCTTGCTTCAGATATTCGATTAATGTAATATTAATCATGGTTTCTTCCTCGCGACTTCGTAAGTTAAATTTAGAATTGACTGATTTTCGAGATAGCTCAACAGGAATTAATAAAATAGGCGCAAAACGTGGATTGTCTCTATTTTTGGGTTCAAACCATTTTAGCAATCCAAGTCCAAGATAAAGCGTACTTTTTCCGTTTTCTTCCTCTGCAAGCTTCGAATTTCTGTACAAATTAGTCAGAATTGTATCCAGATCATCGTTGTGATAAGTCGTTAAAAGCCGATTGTATTTGAATTCGTCTTCCGCCAGTTTGAACAAATCCTGAGACGGATGAAGTGGCGAAATATAATTATTATATTTTCGTGTAACAGGTTGATTGTTATCGGGTTGTATCGTATATGTTTTGCCGTCGGCCAAAGTGTCTTCCAAAAGATTGATTTTAAGATCAACAATTTGGAGCATACTTTTTGTGAAACGTAAATTCAAAAGATTGTTTCTCAAGGATAAATCTAATAACTTTCTTTCCCAAATTTTTTGCTTGCTGAGGTTGCTGTAATCGGTTAATTCGAGATTATCGTAAGTTTCGCCAAGGTCATAATCTTCGTCCAAATCTGTGGAATTGTTGCCGCTGTTAACCTCTTTTTTAAAACTAAAATCATTTTTTAAAATTGGCAACGGAACAATACCGTTTGATCTTGTATTTTTAACATCGATGGATAAAAGAAAATCGGCTTCTTTCATCAGTTGAGTTTCCGCGCTAGAAATCGCTTTACTGAAAGGCATTCCGCTGCCTTTGCAAAGACTAGTAGTTTCTATCAACGCAATTTCTTTAATGCCAGAAGCTATTCTTTTTGAAATCGCTGCTTGGTCAAAATTAATCATGGAATCAAAACGTTTATCTTCCAACCAAACACCAACAAAAGCATGACCTTTCGTCAAAACAATTATCGGGTTAAGGTCGATGGCTTCTAGACAAGCCGCAAAAAGTAGGGTGATGTCGATACAATTCCCGAATTTGGTTTCCAAAACTTGTTCAACCAAACGAATGCGCTGTCCTTGTTCTTCAAAACTTGGAGGCATGGCGCTGTAAATTAATTCTTGGTTTTGAATCGCTTTATACAACGCAGAAAGCATTTGCAAAATGCGTTCTTTATCATGGCTTTGATAGGCTTCAAAAGCTGGAGAATAGTTGTTCTGCTCAAGGATTTTTACAGCATCGCTTTTTATTTTATAGATCGAAGGATGATTCGGGGTAATGTAAGAACTCAACAATTGCGGAAATGCGCGAAGTCCACCAAAATAATCCATCGGCAAAACATCAATTTGGAAATGTGTCGAAACAAGCTCCAAATTATCAGCAAAGACTGTGATTTTGATGCTGTCAATATCTCTTTCGGTAAGATTTTTTAAAAAGTTTAATTGGTATTGAAAATCAAAATTCCTCACAACGATATTGTAGTTGGAAGAATCGTCAATAAAAATTTCATAGTTTTCAAAAATTCCTAAGCTAGAAGTGATTTCTAATTTTAGATTCTTGTGATGTTCTCCCAGATTTTCAATTACAACTTCGTACAGAAAATTGTATTTGTTTAAACAAAAAATATAGTTGAAGTAAGGACTGTGTTTTACAAGGATTTCGGGAATTGGAGATTCAGTCATATTAAAATGGAAGATTTAGTAAGCTAGAAAGCGACGATTTTTTGAAATTAACAATATTTGCATCAAAAACAATTTGAGCAAAGATTTTAAAAATGTACTTAAGTTGAAACTTTTAAACATTGTTTCAAATTTATCAAAATAAGTACAGAAAAGGTTACGGATAACCGTAAAATTATTGATGCCTTAGCATTATTATTCTCAATTATTGCTGAAAAAAATGCTCTTTTATTACTCTCGCTTTACCATTTTGGCTTTTATAATTCGGATATCTGTTAATGGACGATCTTTGTCGTTTCCAGAACTGGTCGGGACGGTCGCAATCTTATCAAGAACCTCGAAGCCTTTGATGAGTTGTCCAAATACAGTGTAATTTCCATCTAAATGTGGCGTACCACCTTCGGTTGTATAAATTGCTCTACGATTTTCGGGGATGATAGCACCATTTAGTCGTTTTACTTGCAGTGTGTCTAACGCACCATTTCTCCATACTTTCCCTTGAACAATATAAAACTGACTTCCGCTGCTTGCTTTTTGCGGATTGACATCGTCACCTTCTCGCGCTGCTGCCAAAGCACCTTTTTTATGAAACAAAGTGGTATTAAACTCTGCAGGGATTGTATATTTTGGACCTCCTTCTCCCAAAGGTGTTCCTGCTGGCGCGTTACGACTGTCTGGATCACCAGACTGAATCATGAAATTCTTGATAACCCGATGGAAAAGTACACCGTCGTAATATTTTGATTTTACCAAAGTGATAAAATTGTCGCGATGTTTTGGTGTCAAATCACTTAAGCGCAATTCCATATCGCCGTAATTGGTGTGTAGCAAAACATCTTTTTGATAATCGCGAACAGTCGGTTTACTGGTTGTACAACTTACTACAAGCGCTAAACCAACAATCAAAAATTTATTGTAATGTGCCATAAGTTTTAATTTTTTTAATAAAGGGAAGGTAAATCTTTTCAAACAAAGTTTAAGCTTCTAAATCTAATTTATCATTCAAATTATCAAGATGATAGTTAAGATCACTGAAAGGAATTTGATGATGTCGCAAGGTTTTTAATAATTCCAGTTTGACATATTTTTTGTAATCTTCGTGGACAAAATCCAAATGCAGTCGATACCAAGGATATTTTTTATTAATCGTTTGAAAAGCGTCTTCAAAGTTCTCGTATTCTGTGACAAAATCGCTCAAGATTTCCTCAGCAATAGGGTCGTATTCGTTGTGATAATAAAGAAATTTTTCAACTTGATTATTGTTTTCTCTTTCGATTTTTAAGCTTCCACCTTCGGATAATAGTTTAAATACAAGTTCTTTCATATAAGCTAATTTTAGTTCCAGATGTAAAACTATTCAATTAAAAATAATAATTTATGATTGCGAAATTTGCATTATATAATTTTGATTGATTTTCAGGTTGTTAAATATTTTCTTTTTTTTAAGTCAGAATTATATTTTTTAATAAAGTTGAAAAGAATAATGATAAAATTTGAAATATTAATCATATTACTTAAAATGAAACTGATTTTAAATTTAATTTAGAAATGAGTTTTTAATTTTTTAAGAAAGACAAAACTGACAATTGTCATAGAATTTATTTATAATTATTTAACATTCTATTATTTGTATCTATAATCTTTAAGTTTTATTTTTGCATAAAATATCTGTAACAGCAGCTTATGAAACTGAGTAGAATATTCAAATTCTTTATTTTCTCACTATTATTTGCGACCATCAGTGTTTTTGGAAACTCTAATGTCTCCAAAACACCGGATGCAATTCTGTATGCTGTAGATACTATCGTTCCAGAGTTTTGTCAACATAGCGACAACGAGCAAGATATTTTTTCGGCCAACCGCACGATTCCAAAAGTTTCAAAAAAGATAATTTATCTTGAAAATTTTTATTTTGACTTTTTAGAAGTTGAAAGTGACTGCAACTTAACTTTTATCACCAATGATAGTCCGCGACTGCGTTGTGGCGTCAAATCTTTTCTCCATCTTTTACAGCTTTATTAGGAAATATTTTTTAATTCAATCTTAGATTATTTTAAAAGTATTTTAACCTAATTAAATTTCAATGCAAATTAAATATTGGATAATAGGCCTTGTTGCGCTATTGTCTGTAAGCTCTTGTGGCAAAGAAAATGCTGCAAAAAAAGATGATGTAAAAGCAGTTCCTGTCCTTACCATCAAAGAAAAAGATACACTTGTTAGCAACCAATTTGTTGCTGATATTCAAGCAAAAAAGAACATCGAAATCCATTCGCGTATGTCGGGCATTATGCAACATGTCTATGCACACGAAGGTCAATTTGTGAAGCGCGGTCAACTGCTGTTTAAGATTAGTGATGCCGAATTACAAATAGATTTGTTGAAAGCCAACGCAACTTTAAAACAAGCTCAAGCCGATGTAAGAATCGCTGAAGTTGAGGTTAGTCAGTTGCAATCTTTGTTCAATAAAAATTTCGTTGCCAAAAACGAATTAGACATGATGAAGGCCAAGCTTTCTGCAGCGCAAGCAAGACGTTCTTATGCGGATGCAGAACGTAAAGCGGTACTTCAAAAAGTGAGTTTTACCAATATTACAGCACCTTTCGATGGTGTTATAGACGTTATTCCTTTTAAAGATGGAAGTTTGGTGGAGAATGGCTCGCTGCTGACGACTTTGTCTTATTTGGATCAGATTTACGCTTACTTTTCGATTCCTGAGAATTTATATTTTGAACTTCAAAAAAATGATAAATTAAACAACTCCAACAAAATTGAATTGGTGCTTCCAAATGGTGCTAAATATGATTTTAATGGTGTTCTAAAAACTGCCGAAGGGGAAATTGATCAAGCGACGGGTTCCATCCGTTATAAAGTGGAATTCCCGAATGCAGATCGTTTAATTAAACACGGAACGTCAGGTAAATTGGTGATTTCGGATTTCCAACCGAAATCGATTATCATTCCTCAAAAAGCAACGTTTTCTATTCAAGATAAAGTTTATGTTTTTGTCGTAGATGCTGCCAACAAAGTGAAAATGAAAAACATCACAATTGCCAACACTTTGCGCGATTCTTATATGGTAGAATCTGGACTTAAAACGGGTGATAGAATCGTTCTGGAAGGGACTCAAGCGCTTCGTGACGGACAAACAATTCGAGTTAAAAAATAATAAACATTCAAAAATAAATTATTATGGTAGAAATGTTTATTAGACGAAAAGTTCTTTCGTTAGTGATTTCGATTGTTATTGTGTTGATGGGGATTTTGGCTTTAATGAAACTTCCAATCACGCAATTCCCCGATATTGTTCCGCCGTCGGTGACGGTTACGGCAAAATATACTGGCGCGAATGCCGAAGTGTCTGCAAACGCTGTTGCTTTACCGCTGGAACGTGCTATTAATGGTGTTCCTGGGATGACGTATATGTCAACTGTGACGTCCAATGATGGTTTAACGTTGATTCAGGTTTTCTTTGAAGTCGGTATCGACCCCGATGTGGCGGCAGTTAATGTACAAAACCGTGTGACAACTATTTTAGACGAACTTCCCGAAGAAGTAATTCGTGCTGGTGTAACCACCGAAAAGGAGGTGAACAGTATGTTGATGTATCTTAATATTACTTCTACAGACGAAAGTCAGGACGAGCAATTTATTTACAACTTTACAGATATCAATGTTCTTCAGGAACTAAAACGTATTGACGGTGTTGGACGTGCCGAAATTATGGGTCAAAAAGAATACTCGATGAGAGTTTGGCTGGACCCTCAAAAGATGACGGCTTACAAAGTTTCTGCGGAAGATGTGGTGAAAGCTTTACAAAAACAAAACATCTCTGCAGCTCCTGGAAAAGTTGGCGAAACTTCGGGTAAAACCAATAGCCAGCTCCAATATGTGATTAAATATACAGGGAAATTTTTCCAACCAGAGCAGTACAAGGAAATTCCGATTCGTTCGGATGCGAGTGGAACGATTTTAAAGTTGAAAGACATTGCTGACGTAGAATTCGGGGCGATGAACTACGGAATGGTTTCTAAAACCGATGGTCGTCCGTCAGCATCGATTATGATGAAGCAACGTCCAGGTTCCAACGCATCGGAAGTTATTAAAAACGTTAAAGACAAAATGGCGGAGCTAAAAGAGACTTCTTTCCCACCAGGAATGGAGTTTAATATGGCTTACGATGTTTCGCGTTTCTTGGATGCGTCGATTAGTGCGGTTTTAATCACATTAATTGAAGCCTTTATTTTGGTAGGAATTGTGGTGTTTATTTTCTTGCAAGATTGGCGTTCAACTTTAATTCCAGTTTTAGCCGTTCCAGTGGCACTTATCGGAACTTTTGCGTTTATGCAAATGTTGGATTTTTCCATTAATTTATTGACGTTATTTGCATTAGTTTTGGCTATTGGTATTGTCGTCGATAACGCAATTGTCGTCGTAGAAGCGGTCCACGTAAAAATGGAAGAAGGCATGGCGCCGCTTCATGCAACCATTGAAGCAACAAAAGAAATTGCGGGAGCTGTAATTGCGATTACGATTGTCATGTCGGCGGTGTTTATTCCTGTGGCATTTTTGGATGGTCCAGTCGGCGTTTTCTATCGACAGTTCTCCTTGACTTTAGCAATTAGTATCGTGATTTCGGGCGTTAATGCTTTGACGTTGACACCAGCTTTGTGTGCGATTATTCTTAAACCTCACAACCACGAGAAAAAGAAAAATATAGTTGATAAATTCTTTGCAAAATTCAATCAAGGTTTTGAAAAACTGACGAATGGTTACACGAATATTCTTTCCAAATTTGCGACAAGAACGAGTGTTACGTTTGGTGTTTTATTCCTTTTTATAGGATTAATGGTGGTTACGGCTAAGTTTTTACC
Organism: Soonwooa buanensis; assembly: GCF_900167905.1. Lineage (GTDB taxonomy): Bacteria > Bacteroidota > Bacteroidia > Flavobacteriales > Weeksellaceae > Soonwooa > Soonwooa buanensis. The sequence continues at coordinate 245,060 of NZ_FUYZ01000004.1, forward strand.
ATCAGGATTTATCCCAATGGAAGATCAAGGTATGGCTTATGTGAGTGTCACAACGCCACAAGGTGCAACGGTAGAGCGTACCGAAAAGGTTTTGGATGAAGTCACAACAATCGCGAAAAAGATTGAAGGTGTCGAAAACGTAACCACTTTGGCAGGTTACAGCATCGTGACTGAAATTGCAGGTTCCAGCTACGGAATGGCGATGATTAACCTTAAAGATTGGAAAGAAAGAAACATTTCTGTAAACGATCTTATCACCGACCTTTCCGAGAAAACGAAAGATATTTCGGATGCTCAGATTGAAGTTTTTGCACCGCCAACGGTTCCGGGATTTGGAAATACGAGTGGTTACGAACTTCGTCTATTGGACAAAAGTGGCGGAAGCATAGAAAATACGGATAAAATCACGAAAGATTTTGTTAAAAAACTAAATGAAGCGCCAGAACTTCAAAACAACTTTACGAGTTTTGATGCCACTTTCCCGCAATATTTAATCACGATGGATTACGATATGGCAGCGAAAAAAGGCGTTTCGGTGGACAATGCAATGTCAACTTTGCAGACTTTGTTGGGTTCATATTACGCGACCAATTTTATCCGATTTAGTCAGATGTACAAAGTAATGGTTCAGGCGAGTCCAGACCAAAGAGATACGCCAGAAAGTATTTTGCAATTGTTTGTTAAAAATGATTCGGGCGAAATGGTGCCGTTTTCAACCTTTATTAATATTGAAAAAGTCTACGGTCCCGAAGTTTTAACGCGCTACAATATGTATATGTCGGCGATGATTAACGGTGAACCCGCCAATGGATACAGCTCAGGAGACGCTATTGCGGCTGTTGAAAGAATTGCAAAGGAAAGTTTACCAAGAGGTTTTGATGTTGAATGGTCGGGAATGACGCGTGAAGAAATCCTTTCTGGAAACCAGACTTTTTACATTTTTATTATCTGTTTGATTTTCGTGTACTTGCTTCTGGCAGCGCAATACGAAAGTTTCTTGTTGCCGTTACCTGTTTTATTGAGTTTACCGACTGGGATTTTTGGTTCGTACATCGCTTTGATGGCGGTTGGTTTAGATAATAACATTTATGCCCAAGTTGCTCTCGTGATGTTGATTGGACTTTTAGCGAAAAATGCCATTTTGATTGTAGAATTCGCCATCCAAAGAAACAAAGAAGGTTACGACATTATTCCGGCAGCCATCGAAGGTGCAAGACAAAGACTTCGTCCGATTTTGATGACTTCTTTTGCGTTTATCGCAGGACTTATTCCGTTGGTAATCGCTTCTGGAGCAGGTGCTATCGGTAACCGTTCGATTGGTACAGCAGCAGCGGGAGGTATGTTTATCGGAACCGTTTTCGGATTGGTAATTATCCCAGGACTTTACATCTTTTTTGCAAAACTTGAACAAAGAAAAGAACGAAATGAACAACAAACTAAATAAATATTTTAAAATAGGAATCTTATCGCTTGTTGTGATGTCGTGCGCTACGCCACAAGTTGCCGAGATTAAAAAAGCAAAAGAAATCCCCACAACTGCGGTTTCTGAAACTGATGTTAAATTAGATTTGAATCAGCAAGTTGAACTCAGAACTTATTTTAACGACCCCGAATTGTTGAATCTTTTTGATGAGGTTGTAAAAGCCAATCCAGATTTCCAAATTGCACAACAACGCATCGAAATTGCGAACAGCTTTTTGCAACGTTCCAAAATGTCATTTTTGCCATCTTTGGAAATTGGAGCCGTTGTAAGTGGCGACCATTACGGAAAATACACGATGGAAGGTGTTGGAAACTACGACACCAATTTGTCGGGAAACATCACCGAAGACCAAAAAGTCAACAGAAATATAACACCAAATTATTGGTTGGGTGCACGAAGTTCTTGGGAAATCGACGCTTGGGGAAAGCTTAAAAATCAAAAATTAGCCGCTCAGAAAAAGTATCTGGCATCTGAAGAAGGTTTAAAATTAATTCAGGTTGAGTTATTTACAGAAATCGCAAACTTGTATTATCAATTGGTTTCATTGGACACCAAATTGGATATTTATCAAGAAAACTTCAAACTTCAACAGCGTGCTTACGAAATTGTTTCGGCACAGCGTGCAGTAGGGAAGGCGACGGAATTGGCTGTTCAACAATTTCGAGCGCAAAACAACAACTGGCTTGCTGAGATTGAACACATAAAAGCTGAAATTGTTTCTGTAGAACAAGCAATTACGACTTTGACAGGTCGTTACGGTGGCGAAGTGAAACGTAGCAATCAGCTTTTAGCAACTAATTTAGCTATGTTGAATAAGTCGATGGATGTCAATTCTATTATCCATTCCAGACCGGATGTTATTTCCAATTATTTTGTTTTGGAAGCTACGCAAGCAGATGCAAAGGCAGCACGAGCTGCATTTTATCCAAAAATAGATTTGGGTGCACACGTCGGATTGAATTCATTTTCAGTGGATAAGCTATTTAATCCCGCTTCGTTGGCTGGTCAATTATTGGGTGGTTTGATGGTTCCAATTTTTAATAAAGGACAATTGAAACACGATTTTAATGTTGCTAATAAGGAGCAAGAAATTGCATTTATCACTTATCAAAAAAGTGTGACGACGGCTTACAACGAATTGCAATCTATTTTAAAACAAACCGAAATTTTTCAAAAAGTTTTAAAACTCAAAAGCGATGAGGTTAAATTTTTGGATAACGCCATTGAAGTTTCCAACGATTTGTATCTCACGGGTTATGCCAATTATATGGAATTAATCAATTCGCAACGAAGCAAACTCAATGCGGAACTGAATTTATTAGAATTTCAGTTCCAGAATACAAGAAATAACGTTCTTCTATTTAAAGCCCTCGGCGGAAAATTAGACCGTTAATATGTGATGTGGTGGGGCTGTCCGAGAGGGCAGCCTTTTTTTGTTTAAAATTTTCTTATTAGCATAGATCAATTGATATGTTATTGTTTTAATTTAATTTTGAATAAAAAAATAAATGAAAGCAGCAATTTTGAACCAACTTGGTGAAGCACCTATTTATAGTGATTTTGAAACACCGAAAGCTTCTGAGAATCAACTTTTATTAAATGTTAAATCGGCTTCTGTTAAAAATTTGGATAAGGCGAGAGCTTCAGGGACGCATTATGCGAGTTACAGCAATTTGCCAACAACTATTGGTATCGATGGCGTTGGGATTTTAGCTGATGGACGACGTGTGTATGCACAAGGTATCACAGGAATGCTCGCAGAACAGGCTTTGGTTGCACCTCATCAGATTACGCTTTTGCCAGAGAATCTAGATTTTGAGACGGCTTCTGCTTTACCCAATGCTATTATTGGTTCGGCAATGGCGTTATTGTATCGCGCAAAAATTGAAGAAGGTCAAACAATCCTTATCAATGGTGCGACGGGCGTTACAGGCATGTTAGCTGTTCAGTTGGCTAAATATTATAAAGCTGGAAAAATTGTCGTTACTGGACGTAACGAAGCACTTTTACAAAAGACAGTGGATTTTGGCGCTGATATCGTTGTTCCGTTAAAACAAGAGGATGAAGCGATTATTAAACAATTGCAAAACATTCATCAAGAACACCATATTGACATTGTCATCGATTATCTTTGGGGAAAACCAATGGAGCTGATTTTGAAATCTGTGAAAGGTTCTAGTGTAAGCCACGAAGCAAAACCTGTTAAAATTGTGACCGTTGGCGAAATGGCTGGTGCTAACATTAATCTAGGTTCTGGATTGTTGAGAAGTACAGATGTTGAGATTTTGGGCTCTGGTTTTGGAAGTCTTTCACCAAAGGATTTGGAAGATTTTCATAAAAATATACTTCCACAAATGTTTGAATTGGCAGCGGAAGGAAAATTAAAAATTGAAACCGATGTCGAACCGCTTTCGAACATCGAAAAGGCGTGGAATAAAGATGTTGAAGCTGGAAAACGCCTTGTTATTAAAATTGCTGATTAAATTTAAAATCATTTTAACCTAAATATTATGAAACCAGAATTTGAAAATATTCCGTTAGTGAAAACGGATAAACAATACGAAATAGAAATTGATGGCGCTAAAGCTTTTATCGTTTATAGAGAAAGCGATGCTACGATAACGTTAATTCACACAGAGGTTGAAGAAGCTTTGCAAGGACGAGGCGCTGCTACTGCTGTTATCGAAAAAACTTTGGCGGCGATTGAAGAAAGTGGAAAAAAATTACGCCCACTTTGTCCTTTAGTGGTCAAATATTTGCAGAATCACCCCGAGTGGAATAGAATTGTTGCTTAAATTTAAATAAAAAATAATATGTCAAATATTGGAATCATCATCCCAGAACGTGCCGCAGATATCGGAAATTTTATGGTCGGACGACTTTTACCTTTCATCGAGAAAAGATCCGTTGGTCCTTTTGTTTTTATAGATCACATGGGACCTGCAGAGCTTAAAGATTATCAGAATCTAGATGTTCCGCCGCATCCGCATATTGGTTTGTCGACATTAACTTATCTTTTCGAAGGTGCGATAATGCATCGTGATAGTATTGGTTCGGCATTAGAAATTTACCCTGGCGCAGTTAACTGGATGACGGCTGGTAAAGGTGTTGTCCATTCGGAGAGAACGCCCGAGAATCTTCGTCATACTGATAAAAAACTTCATGGTTTACAGATTTGGGTTGCCTTGCCAAAACATTTGGAGGAGTCGGAACCTACGTTTCATCATATCGAAGCTAAAGATATCCCAGCTTGGGAGGAAGATGGTCTTAAAATAAAACTAATTGCTGGTAAAGCTTTTGGTAAAGAATCTCCTGTGCCAGTGCATAGTCCGCTTTATTTTATTGAAATTATCAACGAGTCTGATGAGTCTAAAACAGTAAATATCGGTGAGCATCTTTATGGTGAAAGTGCGCTTTATATTTTGGAAGGTCAAATCAAAAATGATGGAAATGCTTATGATCCAAAACAGATTTTGATTGCAAAAGATACCAAGTTATGCTCTTTTGAAATGGCTGCTAATACAACAGTTTATATTTTTGGTGGTGAAGCTTTTCCTGAAGAGCGTTATATCCACTGGAATTTTGTGAGCTCTAGTAAAGAATTAATCGAACAAGCTAAACACGATTGGAAGGATCAAAAATTCCCGAAAGTGCCGGGCGAGACCGAATTTGTGCCTTTACCAGTGTCTTCTCTTAAATAATTTTTAAAATAAAAATAGAAAGCTGCCCTTTGTTGAGCAGCTTTTTTTATGTTTTAAAATGGTAATGTGGTCAAAAATAGTTGGTGTTTTTTCACAAAATATTTTGTAATATACTGAGATTGATTGGAAGAGGAAATGAGCTCTGCTGAGGAGCAACTTATTAGCAATACAATCAATGCTGTAAACAATAGTTTAGAAGGGTGGCTTTTGCCATCCTTCTTTGTAAATTATTGGAACAGCTTTATGGCTAAAAAAAACCTTAACTACCTAATGTATTATTGTTTTTGATTTTTGTAAAAAAGATACCATTGGATAAATTGCTTTCTTCTACTTTTGGTAAGACCTCTATGAATATTGAGATTGCCTTTTAAGTGACCAAAAAAAGATTGTTCATTAAATATTTAT
>NZ_FUYZ01000006.1 GCF_900167905.1 Soonwooa buanensis
AAGCATTATATTGAAATATCGTTGCAGAGTACTAACTGAGTATCCTGAGTCTCGTGAAATTTCTTCATAAGTCTGTTTTCCAACAATCCATTTTTTGAACCAAACTTCCTTATTTTTTAAGCCAACAGACTTGTTCTCGGAGGTAAAATAAATACCACAATTTTTACATTTAAAACGTCTCTTATTATTTTGTTTTCCCCACGAAATTACATTCAGACTTTTACAGCTCCAACAACGATTTTTTTTGATTTTTCAGGCATAAAAAAAGTTTATTGAAACAAAGTTCAATAAACTTCTCGTATCATCAATAATAATAGGCGATAGAAAGAATTCTACCAACTATTTTTGACTATTAAACCTTAATTGAAAAATATAGTTTTGAGTGAAAAATGTTTGAACTAAGATTTTTGGCTGATAAGTTTTGATTTTGAGTTTTTAAAATTGATTTTCACTTTCGCATTTTGTCCCGCAGCCACCAATTTCGAAATATCATCCATTGTAAATTTGCCCGTTACATCAACAAAAACGGCATCGCGATCTTGCGAGTTAACCACAATCATTAACTTCTTAATCGTATCATCTGTCTGTTGCGCATTGATGTTGATAATATCGCCTTCGCTGCGGATTGACGCCCATTCTTGAAACTTTTCATCATTAAGATAAGTCGTAAATTCTGACATGACTTTCGGATTCATATTCTCGGAAACCATCACTCGGATTTTAGAAACTTTCTTAACCAAATTAATAACTTCTTCGTTGTCGCCTTCGTTTCGTAACTGATTTTTAAGATAAGTTTTAGCTAGAAAAGTAGGCACATTAATGCTCATATAATTGGCTTGACCTCTATATTGTGGCGCATTAAAAAAGTCAACTGACGGCTTTTGCGAAATAATACAAGATTGTAAACTAAATATGGCAAAAGTCAAAACGACAAGTAATAAATATTTTTTCATGGGATACAATTTTATTTAATTTTTAAACTTAAAATCGTTTAAAAAAGTGATTGGTGAAATTTTATATTAATTGATCTGGGTAATACTTGCACCTGTTATTTTCTTAACATCGGTCACAATGTTACTAGGATTCCCCTTGTACTGAACCGACGCTGCAGAAGATACTTGTGCTGTCAAAGCATCGCTAACCGCTAGTTTTACACTACTTCCAGAAGATGCACTAACTGTCGCTTTTTTAGAAGTAAAACCAAGTCCGTCCAAAGCTGCTCCACTCGACACGCTGTAAGCAACATTATCGCCAGAGCCGTTAAGTCTTACAAAAGAGCCACTTGATACATCAATCGCCAAAGCATTTGTTTTTAAATCCATTCTAATATTGGATCCAGAGCTTGCTTGTAAAGCTGCTGAAGAGGAAATATCAAACTTACCATCGATACGCGATCCCGAAGTTGCTTCAACAGCTAAAGCGCGATCCGTAATGGTATTCATTGCTTGGAAACTCGCACCAGATTTTGTGACAATGCGATTCATTTTTGGAGCAGAAACGATAACTGTCAAGTTTCTAATACTTAAATTTTTAACCCCGTTATTTCTGATGAAAACTTTTAGCACACCGTTTTCAACTTCCGTGATGATGTACTTTAATTTATCAGGTTCTACATCCACAACAACCGATTGATTAGCAGCTTGCGTGAATTTTACACTTACACCAGTTGACACTTCGATGCCATCAAAATTTGCAACCTTTCTTTCACTTTTAGAATTTTCATCTGATGTCGAATTAATGCTCGAAATCGGATTAAGTGCTGTTACATTTTTAGTTTCTTCTATTAAATTAGAAACATCATCCATAGAGATTTTTCCATCCAGCATCATCAAAATGGTGCTTTCATCAGAAGAAATATTTAATAATAAATCATTTAACACACCATCTTTAGCTTCTGAAGCTAAGAACTTGATTTTGTTATCACGACTATTGACAGTCATCAATTCTTCGTACTTCATCGCTTTAATCGCTGATAAAACACTATTCTTTTGGTTCTCATAATTCTGCAACGGAATTTTATTTTCCGCAGCCAACTCCGCTGGGAAGGTTGGTTTTTCCATGATCATAATATTAAGACCTTGGATTTTACTTAACAAAGGTTTTATTTTGCTAAGCTCGGAGTCACCGATGTTAAGTTTGTTCAACATGCCGAACATTGGTTTTGCAATCTTTATCGTCGTAACACCTTGCGAGTCTTGATATTGCGTGAATAACTGATTCAGCTTTTCGGACTGACCAAAAATGTTGGTCGATAAGAAAAACAGGACGAGTAATATTGATAGTTTTTTCATTGTCTTAAAATTATAAAAATCAGTTCGTATTTACTTTACACTTTGTGCTTGGTCAACAGTCTGGCTAACATTACTTGCAAGATAGTTAAAAGCATCCTCTGTTAGCGCCAAAGCTTCTTGCTCGTTGTATACCGGTTTTCCGTTGATCATCACGTAACTTGGGTTGTAGGCAACCTCGCTTTTGCTTGCTGGTTTAGCCTGATTATTTTTTGCCGGGGAAGATGTTTCTGGTTTTGATATCGTTGTCGCAACCTGATTCACCCTTGGGGTCTTTGTTTCAATAGTTGTAGGTTCAGAGATATTTGGCTCTGTATCGTGCTTTGTTGGCTCTTCTATATTTTGAGAACCTAAATCTTTCGGTGTAGTTTGTTCTATTTCTACAGGTTCTGTATCTTGTTTAACAACGCTTTTTAAAGGTTTATTAAAATCACCATTTTCTTCATTAACAAAAAGGTAACCTCCTAAAACTCCCATAAACATTACTAAACTTGCAGCCATCCAATAATTCTTCAAACCGCTTCCGAATTTTGGTTTTGCTGTAACTAACGGAATAATTGGCGTCGTCTCTTCAACTTGCTTTTCTTCCGCAGCTTCTATTTTCGATAAAAAACTATCGAAATCCATCATCATCTTTTCCTGTTTCTCTTCTCTTAGAAAAGAAAAATAAGGGTCGTCGCTTTCTTGTTTTAGAAGTTGTTCTTCTTCGGGTGACAGCTCCTCACCTTCAAAGAATCTATACTCCCAATCCTTGTATTTGTCGGTTTTCATACGCGTAAAGTTTATTAATGGCTTCTCTCACCTTCTGACGGGCCCGCATCAGGTTAATTCTCACTGCATTTTCCTCCATTTCGAGAATCCCGGCGATCTCGGAAATGTCGTATTCCTCAACATCTTTAAGGTGGATGACCATCTTTTGTTTTTCGGGCAAATCATTGATAAACTTCAAGATTTGCTCTTTCAAATTATTGGTTTCTATTTGATAAAGTTCGGATCTTCCATATTCTAATTGTGCGAAATTCTGTTTAACATCATGGTGCTTCAGCCGGTTGAGACACTCATTTTTCACACATCTTAATACATAAGATTTAAGATTATCTATAGAAAGTAATTCTTCTTTTTTCTGCCAAAACTTCATCAACAAGTCCATCGTTACATCTTCGGCTTCATCGGCGCTCATAACAAACCTTTTCGCAAAACGATACATCTCATCCTTGAGTGTATATATCGATTCTTGAAATATTTCTTTAGTCATGTTATGTTTGCCGGTTTATAAGTAAGACACCTATGATTACAAAAATATTACATTTAAAATAAAAAAAGCGTCTAAATAAATTTAAACGCTTGATTTTCAATAAAATAAAATTTAGTAAAAATAAAAAGAGCAATAGTGAAAATTACTATTGCTCAAAATTTAATTGATAGGAATGTATTAGCTTAGAAGTTAATTTTACTAAGCTAAATTATTGAAAATTAATTTTTATCCCAGAAAAGTTTTGTTGTTACAGCATCACCTCCGATTTTAGCAGCAGCTGCAGTAACATTTGCTCTATTTAAAGTGTATTCTTGATCAGAGTAAATCATTCTTACCGGAACTCCAGCAACATTTGAGTTAGGAGGATTAATTAACGACGGAGTATCTAGTCTTCTTACAAAATTCCATGCAGCAAAAGCTCTATTATACATCGCAACCCACGCTTCTTCACCAATAGATTTTTTCCAATTGTTTGAGTTATAAGGATTGGCAGCAAGGTAAGTACTCGCTGATGCTGGCGTTAGGCCATATTCTGTCATGGATTCTGTTACTGCTGCATTATAAAATGTTTCGTCTGTTCCTCCTACGTTAAATCCTCTTGCTGCAGCTTCCGCTTTCATAAATAGTACTTCTGAATAACTAAGTAAGTTAGATGCTGTCGTTGCTTTCTTAAAGCTATCAGCAACATGAGAGTAATTTGCATAAGGATTACCAGTAGGAGAACCATAGATTCCTCCAATGAATTTACCATCCTTTTTTGTGAACCAAACATCTCTACGAGGATCTGCTTTAGTATTCATCATATTAATTAAAACATCTGAAGGCACAAAATCATCTCTGTTAGAAGCTACTAAATTATCAAATAAAGGATTTGTAAAAGTTACACCGTCATATACAAAGGTATAGGAATCTGTTGTTGCAGTCATGACTCCTGATGCTACAGCTTCTTCAGCTAATTGCTTTGCCTTAGCAGGATCCACATCTGATAAATTAAGAGCCAATCTTAATTTAATAGAGTTAGCAAGTTTCTTCCATTTAGTCATATCACCTTTAAAGGCAATATCATTAACCTCATAGCCTTTTGCTGAGGTATTTATTTTGGTAATTGCGAAGTCAATTCGTTTTACCAAGTCAGAATAAATTGCTTTCGCATCATCATACTTTGGCGCAAAACCATCTGAACTAGCTTTTAAAGCATCAGTATATGGTACATCTCCCCATGTATCTACTACATTTTCCCAAACAAAAATTTGCGAAATTTCATTGGTAGCCCATTTGTTACTTGCAATAACTGGATCATTAGTCTCTTTTGCTAATGCTTCTTGAGCTTTTACAAAGTTATTAAGGCTGTAGACGTACATTCTTTGAAAATGCCCCCTAGGTTGTGCACGTGTAATTAGGTTATAGTTCATTTCGTCAGTGTAAGTCGTTTCTGACCATTGCTGAGTGAAAAATCTATAGTTGTTAAAATTAACGCTTGGATTATCGATATAGTAAAACTCTTGGTATTGCCCCATTGATAATAACACCCCTGACGTTAAGGTAGAAGGATGCTTCTCATCGTTATTTAGAAGTGTAGTATCCCTCTCACATGAGGTAAGTGTTGTTATTGCTATTGTTAGACCTAAAAAGGTTTTGAAAATATTTTTCATTGTGTGAATAATTTAGAATTTAAATGTTACATTAACTCCGATATCTCTTGTTGTTGGTAAAGAACCAATAGAATAGCCATAGCCTCTAACACCTCCTCCTAGAGTAGATTCAGGATCGGCATATGGTAAATTTTTATGAATTATCCAAAGATTTCTTCCAACTATTGATACTTTAGCTTCATTAACGAATGTTCCTTGTAAAAGTGTCTTAGGAAGTGCATAGCTAATACTAGCTTCTCTTAGTTTTACAAAAGATCCATCGTACACATAATCACTTGTAGGTCTTTTTTGATACCCAAGATTTCCGTATACAGAAGCATCAATTTCTTTTGTATTTGCTTGTCCCGATGCAGTAACACCAGGAAGAACTACCTTGCCAGATCGATAGTTGCCACCTGCTGTATCAACGTATAAACCAGTTGAAGAAGCGTAATACATATCGGTTGAGAAGATATCACCGCCTTTTCTCACATCAATTAAGAATGATAAGCTTATCCCCTTATAAGAAAATGAATTTCTAACACCACCTATCCAATCTGGAGTTGTATTACCGATAATTTGGTTACCATTAAGCTTGTAAAAACCAGAAGCATCAACTATTTTATTTCCGTTAGCATCATAAGTATAGTCACTTCCTCTTATAGTTCCCCACTTTTCTCCTTCAGTTGCATTAACCGATGCCCCACCTTGCACACTTGTTAATAAATAATTGCTAACATCGCTAGTGGCGTTATGTAATAGTTCTACTACTTTGTTTTCATTTTTTGACCAGTTGATATCCATGTTCCATGTAAAGTTGCTTGTCTTAATAGGAACTAAACCTAACTGAACTTCGAAACCTTTATTATCGATCTGTCCGGCATTAACCATTGCAAAGTTAAGTCCAGATCCTGCAGAAATTGGTAATTGAAGAATTTGATCGAAAGTTTTAGTTTTGTAAAAAGCAGCATCAAAATTAATACGTCCTTTTAAAATTTGAATTTCAGTTCCAAATTCAAACTCTTTAGATCTTTGTGGTTTTAAAGCATTATTAGGACGTATTGTTTGACTATTTTGCATAACAATATTATTATTAAACAAACCAGCATACGAATAATAATATTGTAATTGGTAAGGATCTGCTGTTCCTCCGACTTCAGCGTAGTTAGCACGAACTTTCCAAAAACTTAACCAAGACGGCTTAATAAATTCTGACAAAATAAATGATCCTGTAAATGAAGGATATGTAAATACATTATCACCTTTTGGTAATGTAGAACTTTCATCAGCTCTAAAGGTCGCATCTAAATAAAAGAACTTATAGAAATCGAAAGATGCAGTTGCATAAGCACTTGATGTTACAGTAGTATAAACATTTTCATCAGGAGGTAAAATTGGTAATTTTGAGTTAGCCAATGCGTAAAGCCCTGGAGTTTCTAAACCTCCTTCAGTAGATGCATATATTGAATTGGAATAATTTCTACGAACGTTTCCTCCAACAATACCACTTACATTGATATCCTTAGTAATGTCAACCTTATAGTTTAAGAACAAATCGTAATTAGCCTCTGTAGTAACTAAGTTTTGTCTACTAAAACCAGAGCTCACATTCTTTTGCGAAGCACCAAATGTCTTAGGAATTGAATTAGGAGCAAGTCTATTTTCGAATATGGTTGTAGCATTATCATAAGAAACTTTTCCTGTTAAAGTAAAGTTTTTATTAAAGTCATAACTAATTTGTGCGTAAGAAAAACTTCTTGTTCTATCATCAGTACCATAACTTTGATAACGTTGGTAGTATGGGTTATTCCAATAAGCTGCGACAGGATTATTTGCACTCTTTAAATTCCATGTTTTATTAAGCTCTCCACTATTGTAATAAGCATTTCTAACATCTACAATATCCACGTTAGTTTGCCACCATTGTCTAAATCCACCTACAAGATTACCAGAATAATTCGCATCATTACGACCTCTAGTTTGCTGCATTACCAAGGTTGAATATACAGTAGCGTGCAATTTATCAGTTAAGTCATAATTGATTTTAGTTGACAAAGTATTCTTTCTTAAGTCCGAATTAGGCATCAAACCATTTGATAACATGTTATCATAAGACAACATAAAGTTATTTCCTTTTTTACCCTTTTCTAAAGTAATACCATTAACATAGCTTATTGGAGTTTCGAAAAAATCGATTGGTCCATGTTTAGCAGCAACATAAGGTGTCGCTTTTTTATAATTTTTAGAATTGGGGTCAAAAGAATCCCATTGATAAACTAAGAGATTAGGATTAAATTCTGGTCCCCAAGATGCATCATCACCTAGGTTAACGTAAGGCGTACCATCACCAGCTGTCTCTTTAAATTTCATAGCATATCCTGCCCCATATCGAGTTTGATATTCAGGGAAAGTAGACTTGTCAATAAAACCAGCTTGTATAGAGCTTGAAAGGGTTATTCCCCAGCTTGCATCATTGCTATTTCTACCATTTTTAGTAGTAATAACAATAACACCGTTTAGTCCTCTTTCACCATAAAGAGCAGATGCAGCTGCTCCTTTTAGGACGTTTACTGATGCAATATCGTCTTGATTGATATCGGAAAGTAAATTTCCCATATCTTGGTTAGTTCTTGTATCATAGGTTGATGAGTTGTTAACTGGTGAACCATCTATTACAATAAGCGGATTAGCACCACCTAAACTTTTGATACCCCTAATAACCAAATTGGAAGATCCTCCAAAATTACTATTGGTGTTAACTTGCAATCCTGCAACTTTACCAGACAACTGAGATGCGATATTACCAGTATTGGTTGTTCCTTCAAAAAGTTTTTCGGCTTTTACCTCTTGCGACGCATAGCCTAGAGACTTTTTCTCTCTTTTAATTCCAAGAGCTGTAACTACAACTCCCTCAATATTTGTTGCTTTAGCACTATCTTGCGTTTTGACCTGGGCATTGAGGAGGGCATAAGATGATGATAAAACAATCACTAGAATAGTATTTGTAATTTTCTTCATTGTTAGTTAATGTTAATGTTAGTCACACAAATATGTGTATTATTCTTAATAAAACAATAAGAAAAGTTAAAATTTGTTAATTTTTATAACAAATAATCGCTAAGTCGCTGTAAATCAACACTTAAAATCAAATTAAAAGCTAATCAAAATGATATAAAAACATGAATTTTAACATAATAATTATAGTGTAATTACAGATTTATTAATTTTTTTTCACCAAAATATCTCTTTATCTTCGGTTTTAATAATTTTTATTATAAAAATTAACATCTATTTGCCTTCGCGCGTTAAATCCACTTGTGTTGCTTCATCACTTTTTCGAAAATTTCGAAAGCTTTTCCGATTTAAAACAAATAAAAAAAGCGTCTAAATAAATTTAAACGCTTGATTTTCAATAAAATAAAATTTAATAATTTTCGTAAATATATTTTAAAATATGTTTGTCATTTTCAGTTAAAGCCACTTTGCGACGTTCCATTACTTTCTCCGAAACTTCATATGCTTTCTCGATTTTGAATTTTTCATCACCCTTCATGCCGCCCCAACTAAAATTCTCTACCAAATTAGGCGGAAATCCCGCTTTGAAAATATTAGCAGCAACACCAACCACAGTACCAGTATTTAACTGTGTATTAATTGCCGTTTTAGAATGATCTCCCATAATCAAACCACAGAACTGAAGTCCAGTATCTTCGAAACGTTTGGATTTGTAATTCCAAAGTTTGACAGAAGCATAATTATTTTTAAGGTTTGAAGAATTGGTGTCGGCACCAAGATTACACCATTCGCCAATCACCGAATTACCAACAAATCCGTCATGTCCTTTATTCGAAAAACCGAAAACTACAATGTTATTAACTTCACCACCAACTTTGGAATGTGGTCCGATGGTCGTAGGTCCGTAGATTTTTGCCCCTAGATTAAACTTAGAATGCTCACACAAAGCAATTGGTCCACGGAGGTTGCAACCTTCCATGACTTCAGCATCTTTGCCGATATAGATTTTACCAGTTTTACAATTAACTGTTGCAAATTCTAGCACAGCACCTTCTTCAATAAACAAATCTTTTTTGTCACCTAAAAATCCACAAGTCGAAGATAACTCTTGCGACGTGCGACCTTTCGTTAACAATTCAAAATCGAAATCGATGGCTTTGTCATTATATGAAAACAAATCTGTAGGTTTTTTGAAAAACAAAATCTCTTCTGTAACATCGGTCATTTTCTCAATCTGGTTAAGAGAAAAATTTTCCATGTTGATGTTAGCCACCAAAAGTTCGTTGTCGTAGACTAGCGCTTCACCAGCTTTCAGATCTTTAATTTGTTGCAAAAGACTTTCTGATGGCAAGAAATTCGGAACAATAAAAAGGCTTTGTCCCGCAGCAGGTTTTTTATATTTTTCTTGTAGAAAATCTTCGGTGATATAAAAAGACGTTTCTATATCCAAAAGCTTTTTCCAGCGTTCCGAAAAGGTCAAAATCCCGACACGCATTTCTGCGACTGGTCGTGTAAAAGAAAGCGGAAGAAAATCTTCCCAATATTGTGCGTCCGAAAATACGATTTGCATTTTTGTTGTTGCTTGTTGGTTGATAGTTGTTGGAGGTTTTCCAAGATTTTCACAAATTTAACAAAAAAAGCTTCCGGAAAATCCGAAAGCTTTTATATTTTGCGTTAATTCTACTAAACCTATTTTGTTTTTGGGCGTGTCCTCTTTGTTTTCCCACCTCTTAAACCTATAAGGTTTCCCAAGTCAAAAACAAAGCGGTCGGTCTTCGCGCAGTCGCTGTTTTTTTGGAAAAAAAACGAGCTCCGACAATGCGCTTCGCCCTCACGCAGATGGTGGATAATTATTCCTTGATTCTTAAAAACTCTTTGGCAAGTTCGATCATTTTTGGATCGCCCGTGTATTTTCCTTTTTCGTCAGACAGTTTTACAGTTGGTATCCATTCTTTATTTGGCGCTTGTACACCGATTAATTTCATAACGATGTTCATTGGTTTTAGGCCGACATCGTTGGTTAGATTGGTGCCAATCCCAAATGAAATTCCGATTTTTCCACGACAAGCTTTTGTGATTTCGTCTACTTTTTCGAGGTTGAGACCATCCGAAAAAATAATGTATTTGAAAAGTGGATTAATGCCCAAAGACTGATAATGTGCGATGGTTTTTTCAGCAAATTCTATTGGATCGCCGCTGTCATGACGTACACCATCGAACAATTTCGAAAACTTTTTGTCAAACTGTTGGAAGAAAACATCGGTCGTATAAGTGTCGGACAATGCAACACCCAAATCACCGCGATAAACGTCGATCCAATGTTCTAAGGCTAAAGAATTTGCCATTTTGAAACCGAATTCTGCCGCGTGGAACATAAACCATTCATGGGCGTGGGTGCCGATTGGTTTTACATTAAATTTCATGGCGAAATGCACATTCGATGTTCCAATGAAAGTTGAGTTTTTGTCCTGCAAAAGCGCTTCCATTACCAAACTATGAACGTGATAAGAATGTCTTCTTCGTGTTCCAAATTCGGCGAAAGAAACGCCAAGGTCAGTCAAATGTTTTCCTTTTTCGACGGTTTTGTCGATGACTTCTTGGTTAGATTGTCTTTCGAGATGGTTCATCTCATAATGTAATTCGCTGATCAATGCTAGAATTGGAACTTCCCAAAGTATGGTACGGTACCAATAACCTTCGACGCTGACTTTAACGTCGCTGCCATTTTGTTCGATTTTGACTTCGCTAGGATCGTATTGATAACCTTCTAAAAAATCAAGATAGGGAAGGCTAAGGTACGGACATGTCTTGCGGAGATAGGCTTTTTCTTCTTTGGTAAGTTTTAGGTTTGCCATGTCGTCAACGGCTTTGCGAAGTTCGTCAGCAAAGTTGTCTGGGAAGTTGTGTTGTCCACGGTTGATGAATTCGTATTTGACAATTTCGTTTGTGAAGAGTTTTACGACGGCATTTTGCATCGTTATTTTGTAGAAATCGTTATCTAGGATTGACTTTAGTCTTACATGTTGCATAAAATCTTGTTTTATACAAATCTACTGAATTATCGTTTTCTGTGTTATAAGTTTTAGTCAAAAGAATGTGGAATCTTCAATAATTAGCCCCGATGGAAGCGACATCCTTTGGGTTGGCGTGAGGCGGCGGAGCGTAGCGGAGCCGTCCGAGCGCCAAACCTAAAGATACAGCGGACAGCGGGTATAAAAGTCAAAAGCATGACAAATCGCCATGCTCCTGAAAAATTTTATTATCGTAGTTTCAAATTATTGTTTGATAAATTTGAAGTTTTTGATGCCGTTTTCGGTTTTGATGTTCAACATATAAACACCTGAAGGAAGCCGCGAAACGTTGATTCTTGTTGCTGTCGTCGACATAACTTGTTTGCCACTAAGGTCATAGATAAGGACTTTTTCGATGCTTTTGTTGGTGGCAAGTATGTTGATGAAATCTGTTGTTGGATTTGGGAAAATCTTAATCGATCTTGATGGATCTTCAACGCCCAACTTATCTGTTAATTTAATCGGCTCACGGAAAAGTGATAATTGCATAAGATTGTTGCCTATCTTTTTGTAAGTGAAAGCTTCGACAGTGTAAGTTGCATAATCTTCGGATTTAACCTCGTTAAAGAAAAGATTTTCGGTCCCGATGTTCATGTTTTCGTCCAAATTTTTGAACCATGTAAAACTGTAATCTGTTCCGCTTAAAGATTGATAAAGACTTGCAGGCTGACCAATAACACCCAATACTTCTGCAGGCCCGTCATAACGTTGTGGCGAGTAATAAAAACTATCATAATTGAAGTTAAGATTTGCAAATTGTGCTTCTATAGCCTGCTTTGTAAATCTATTGTTACTGAGGTCAATAATTGGTGGCAAGTTGCTTGGGATGCTACCATCCAAATGATTGTCACGAATTGATAACATCAAAAGACTTGGAATATTAAGAAGTTCGGTAGGAAAGCTACCACGAAGATCGTTGTCGTCAATAGAAAGCTGTTGAAGCTTTTTAAGTTGCGATAAATTTGATAATCCGGATTTAATATTATTTTGATTCAGATTAAGATTAAGAAGGTTGGGAAGCGTCGTAATCTTACTAGGAATCTGCTCTAGCTTGTTATCTGCGATGTTTAATTGTTCTAGACTTAGCGCATTACCAAGGTTAGAGTAATTAGAAATATTGTTATGACTGAGGTCTAATTTTATAAGTTTAATAAGTGTTGCAACTTCAGCCGGAATGTTATTCAGTTGGTTATTAGACAAGTTAAGATCTTGTAAAAATATAAGGCTTCCAAGTCTATTAAAACCTGATGTTAATTGGTTGTTGCTAAGGTCAAGTTGTTGCAAATTAGAAAATGTAGAAATCTTTGCAGGGATTTCTGTGAGCTGCATCTGAGAAAGATTCAGGGATTTTAATTTGCTGAAATTCTGTAGACTAGCATTAAGGTCTGATACTTCGAAATTGTTACCACCAATACTTAAATCTTCAAGATTTGTCAAACCTGATATTCTAGCGCTGGGATCGCCTGATAATCTATTATTAGAAATGTCTAAAACCGTTAATGTTGCTAGACTAGAAAGGCTAGGTGCAACTTCACCATTCAATTCATTATTTCCTAAGTCTAATTTTTGAAGTTTTGTAAACAAAGCTAAGTTAGATGGGAAAACACCTTTCAAAGCATTGTTGTTAAGTGAAATTTGGACAACATCACCATTTTTAACCGTGATACCAAACCAAGTTCTAGGATCTTTTGAAAGATCCCAAGTTCGATTCCAATTTTGTCCATTGGTATTGTCGTAAAGGCTTACTAAAGCATTTCTTTGTGCGTTAGAAATGCTCCATTGTGCCCATATAAAATTGGAAATCAGTATAAAGAGTAGAGTTTTTTTCAAAAGCTAAATGTTTTTTGCAAATATATATTTAAAATGTATTAGTTGATTGATTTTTTTGAGGGACAGTTTTAGTTTTTGAAATCTGATAGTCAAACAACCGATAAAAACCAACTGCTTATTCTCTTAAAATTTTCTTAATATTGCTGTTTCTATAAATAAAATGTAAATGAATAAATATATCCTGTTAGCTATTATCGTTGTTTTCGTAAGTTTTTTCACTAGCTTTTTTCTTCCCGCAGGAGGCGTGTATCGAGATAGTTTATCCTATTTTGAGATTGCAGCTGATCTTCCAAATCCTGTAACAGATTTATTTCCATTAGGTTATCCTATTTTGGTTAGAAGTTTTCAGATGGTTTTTGGAGATTATTTTTGGGCATATAAAATGTTGAATGTTACTATGCTGATTGTAGTTTTTTTGTTTTCTTACTTCAAACAGTTTTATTTTAGAGAGACCGTTTTGTTGTTTATGGGAAAAACAATGTTATTTGTATTTTCTATTGCATTATCAGAAGCTCCATTTCTATTTCTTTTGTATTTTTTAATTTATTTTCTACATAAGATTTTGATAGATACATCATATTCTAAAGCTGATGTAGCAATTGCATCTATCATTATGGTAATGATGTTTATAGTGCGATATTCTGGCATTTATATCTACCTAGCAGTTGGTGTATTTGCTATGTACTTGCTTATTAAGTCTAAGAATAAACAATTGTTTTGGTCTTTTGTTTTGTTTCTCAGTATTTCTGGATTAGGTATCGTGAGTTATTTAGGGTATAACTACTACAATTACAACAGCTATACCGGAGAAGACCTTCGTGGTGCTCCATATCCTATGACGGGAGTTAGTTTGTTAAGAAATATCTTAGGGGTTATTAATGCTGCTAATCCTTTTTTTGGAGTGAAGCCGGCGTCTAGCAGTGTTATGAGTATTGGTTTTCAGATTATAGTTATGATTGTAGATATTTTTATACTTAGATATTTTATTTTATTTTTTAAAAAATCACGTTCGAGAATTGATGATAACTTTCATGTATTATTGTGGATAATAACTGGTGTGTATGCAATTTTCTTATTAATAAGTGGTTGGACTCAGCAAATTGAAGAGATGAATACAAGAATGATGGCTGCCGCTAATGTGTGTCTTTTCTTTTCGTTTTTAATTATTTATTTTAAAAATGAGTCCTCTGATAGAAAATTGCTTAGGGTTTCAGTTTTATTTTTAATATTTTTTCTGCTCTATACTTTGAAAAGTCCTGAATACTATTTCTATAACAGAAAGCAGGTCGAGCAACAAATGTCAAAATTTGTTAGTAAAAGATTTATATATGATGATACACAAGAAGAAACAACCTTAACGACATATCGTTTTCTTTTCATTAATAAAGCGTTTCAGTATAAGCATTCTAACAACCAAAGTGGTGATATAAAACGACAAATTGCGGGCACTTTAGATCCTAAAAAAAAGTGGTTAATTCATGACACCGTTACTGATAAATCAAAAGTCCTTTACACATCAGAAATAAAATTGAATCAAAATAAAAAATAAAAAAAACGGATGAACAATAATTCATCCGTTTTTTTGTTTACTTAATCTTTTCAATAGCTTTTCTAACTCGGAAGTTATCCGGTTGGTTTGTCGTGCACTCTTGTACATCTTCGGGCGACTTATCTTTTATAAAATCATTGTAATCCTTACAATTTTTAAAAATGTTGAATTCTTGATTCGCTGAATCCCAAACGATGCCTTTGTACGCATTCATGGCAGTCATATTACTGTAAGGGTCTGTGGTTATTGTGCCGCTTTTTGGACTTGCTATTGCTGCGCCTAGTGGAGAATTTAAAGCTAGACCTTTAGCCCAAACATTTCCAATGTTGATTTCCGAATAGTAATAATTGTTTCCTCCTATTGTTGCACGCGCAAAAGAGTTAGGATTGTCGCTGTCTTGTGCTCTGTCGTTTTTATTTCGGTTTTTGATATCGAGAATAGCTTTAATATTAAAATAAAGAATGCCGTTTTGTACAACCGCAAAGACGTTTTTCAGTTTTGATTCTTTTTCATCAAAGAAAAAACATATTTGGTCAGCATCTTCCAATACAGGTTTTTCAAAACCATAAAGTCCACGCTTTGACAAATGCTTCTTTTGAGATGGCGCTTTGTCAATAAATTCTTGTTTGGTGACATAGATGCCTTCTGGTAACATTGGACGATATAATCCATCATCTATAACTTTTTTAACAGAAGGGTCAAGTGGTTTCTCATTAGTAATATTGGTGAAAATTTCTGTGTTTTCTTCAGTTGGTTCTAAAGATTTTATCGAGTTTTCATAAAGATCTTCCATTTGCTTATTACTAGCATTTAGGAAGCTTGCTTTACCATTTTTATCCCATTTAATATCTTTTGCTGCTATTTTTTCATTGGTTACAGTTGTGATAATACCTGTTTTGATGTCTTTGTTTATTTGAGCAAAACCAAAACCAGCTATAAGAAAACTTGTAAGTAAGTAAATTTTTTTCATCATTAAATTTTAAAATTAATTATCGCAAAAGTATTTATTGTTAGTGATGTAAACAAATGATTTATAATCAGAAAGAATATTAATTTTTTGTGTAAGCTATTGTAAATTAAAAAAATATCATTACTTTTGCACCCTGAATTATAAAATAAAAGCAATTAAATGCCTACTATTCAACAATTAGTAAGAAAAGGAAGAGCCACGCTTGCCAAGAAGAGCAAATCGGCTGCCCTTGATTCTTGTCCACAAAGACGCGGTGTATGTACGAGAGTATATACAACTACACCTAAGAAACCAAACTCTGCACTTAGAAAAGTTGCAAGGGTAAGACTTTCTAACGGTAAAGAAGTCAACGCTTATATCCCGGGCGAAGGACATAATCTTCAAGAGCACTCGATAGTATTGGTAAGAGGCGGAAGGGTGAAAGACCTACCGGGAGTACGTTACCACATCGTAAGAGGTGCGTTAGACACTGCAGGTGTTAACGGAAGAACACAAAGAAGATCGAAGTATGGTGCTAAGAGACCAAAACCAGGTCAGGCAGCAGCAGCTCCAGCTAAAGGAAAGAAAAAATAATCATTAAATAAGGTACAAGACAATGAGAAAGACAAAAGCGAAAAAAAGACCGTTGTTACCAGATCCGAAGTTTAATGATCAATTGGTAACAAGATTTGTAAACAACCTTATGTTAGACGGTAAGAAGTCTATCGCATTCAAGATTTTCTATGATGCGTTAGATATCGTTGAAAACAAAAAAGGTGATAATGAGAAAACTTCTCTAGAAATCTGGAAAGATGCATTAACTAACGTTATGCCTCACGTAGAAGTAAGATCTAGAAGAGTTGGAGGTGCTAACTTCCAAATTCCTATGCCAATCAGAGCTGATAGAAAAATTTCTATGGCTATGAAATGGTTAATCAAGTATTCTAAAGCAAGAAATGATAAGTCAATGGCTCAGAAATTAGCTGCTGAAGTTATCGCTGCTGCTAAAGAAGAAGGTGCTGCATATAAAAAGAAAACAGATACTCACAAAATGGCAGAAGCTAACAAAGCTTTCTCTCACTTTAAATTCTAATTAAGACAATGAGTAGAGATCTTAAATTAACTAGAAATATTGGTATTGCTGCGCACATTGATGCTGGTAAGACTACAACAACCGAACGTATCTTATTTTATTCAGGTAAAAATCACAAGATTGGGGAAACTCACGAAGGTGGTTCTACAACTGACTGGATGGAGCAAGAAGCAGAAAGAGGTATCACCATTACTTCTGCAGCTGTTACGGTAGATTGGAAATTCCCAACAGAGCAAGGTAAGCCACTTCCAGATGCTAAAGATTACCATTTTAACGTAATCGATACACCGGGACACGTTGACTTTACTGTTGAGGTTAACCGTTCATTAAGAGTATTAGATGGTTTAGTGTTCTTATTTTCTGCTGTTGATGGTGTTGAGCCACAATCAGAAACTAACTGGAGACTAGCTGATAATTACAAAGTTCCAAGAATGGGATTTGTAAATAAAATGGACCGTCAAGGTGCAGACTTCCTTAATGTTTGTAACCAAGTTAAAACAATGTTAGGTTCTAACGCAGTGCCTATCGTTTTACCAATTGGTGAAGAAGCAGACTTTAAAGGCGTTGTAGACTTAGTTAAAAACAGAGCTATTGTTTGGCATGATGATAACTATGGTTCTACTTTTGACATCGTTGACATTCCTGAATCAATGTTAGACGAAGTTAAGCAATTCAGAGGTCAATTGATCGAAGAGATTGCAGCTTACGACGAAAACCTTCTTGAGAAGTTTATGGAAGACGAAAACTCTATTACAGAGGAAGAAATCCATACAGCTCTAAGAGCAGCAACTTTGGATATGTCTATCATTCCAATGACTTGTGGTTCTTCATTCAAAAATAAAGGTGTACAGTTTATGTTAGATGCTGTTTGTCGTTATTTACCATCTCCGATGGATAAAGAAGCGATCCACGGTACTAACCCTAAGACTGATGAGCCTATTAGCAGAAAACCATCTGTTAATGATCCATTCGCAGCGTTAGCATTCAAAATTGCTACTGACCCATTCGTAGGTCGTTTAGCATTCTTTAGAGCTTACTCTGGTAGATTAGATGCTGGTTCTTATGTTCTTAACACAAGATCTGGTAACAGAGAAAGAATCTCTCGTATCTTCCAAATGCACGCTAATAAGCAAGAGCCTATCGAATTTATCGAAGCTGGTGATATTGGTGCTGCTGTAGGATTTAAAGATATTAAAACAGGGGATACATTATGTGATGAAAAGAGCCCAATCGTTCTTGAATCTATGGTTTTCCCAGATCCAGTAATTGGTATCGCAGTTGAGCCTAAAACTAAGGCTGACCAAGATAAAATGGGTAACGCTTTAGCTAAATTGGCTGAAGAAGATCCTACTTTCACGGTTAAAACTGACGAGGCTTCTGGACAAACGATCATCTCTGGTATGGGTGAGCTTCACTTAGATATCATCGTAGACCGTATGAGAAGAGAGTTCAAGGTTGAAGTTAACCAAGGACAACCTCAAGTAGAGTACAAAGAAGCTTTAACAGTTACAGCTAATCACAGAGAAGTTTACAAAAAACAATCAGGTGGTAGAGGTAAATTTGCTGATATCGTATTCGAAATTGGTCCTGCTGACGAAGGTAAAACAGGTTTAGAGTTTATTAACGTAATTAAGGGTGGTAACATCCCTAAAGAATTTGTTCCTTCAGTAGAGAAAGGTTTCAAAGAAGCAATGAAAAATGGTCCATTAGCTGGATTCGAAGTTGACTCAATGAAAGTTACTCTTAAAGATGGTTCATTCCACGCGGTTGACTCTGATCAATTATCTTTCGAATTAGCTGCTAAGTTAGGTTTCAAATCTGTTGGTAAAGCTGCTAAAGCTGTTATCATGGAGCCAATCATGAAACTTGAAGTAGTAACTCCAGAAGAATATATGGGAGATATCGTTGGTGACCTTAACAGAAGAAGAGGTACAGTTAACGGTATGGATGACAGAAATAACGCTAAAGTTATCAAAGCATTCGTTCCACTTTCAGAAATGTTTGGTTATGTAACATCATTAAGAACATTATCTTCTGGTAGAGCATCATCTTCTATGGAATTCGAAAGATACGAAGCTGCTCCTAATAACGTTGCTGAAGACGTAATCGCTAAAGCTAAAGGTTAATTTTAAATTAGATTAAAATGTCACAAAGAATCAGAATAAAACTTAAGTCTTACGATTACAATTTAGTAGACAAATCTGCTGAGAAAATCGTAAAAACGGTTAAAGCGACTGGTGCTGTAGTTAACGGTCCAATCCCTTTACCAACTAACAAAAGAATCTTCACTGTGTTGAGATCTCCGCACGTTAACAAGAAAGCAAGAGAACAATTCCAATTATCAGCTCACAAGAGATTGATGGATATCTACTCTTCTTCTTCTAAAACTGTAGACGCTCTTATGAAGTTAGAACTTCCTTCAGGTGTTGATGTAGAAATTAAAGTGTGATACTAGCATACTTTGCTATGATTATAGAATCCCTTTCCATTATTTGGAAAGGGATTTTTTTATGCTTGTTCGTGATAAAAATCATTTTTTAATATTTATTTAGAATTAATAAAAATAATAGACTTGTAAAAAATAAATACATGAACAAATTAGTATCTGTTTCTATCCTTATTCTTGCTGGTGCTTTCGCTAATGCACAACAAGCTAAAAAAGACACAGTAAAGAAGGAAACACAAATCGATGAAGTCGAATTATTCGGTGTTGCAAAAAAGCAACCTGTAGGCCTTGAAGCTATTACAAGAATGCCACTTAAGACAAGAGATCAAATCCAAAGTATTTCTGTAATTTCTAATAAAGTTATCGAAGATCTTGGTGGACTTACGGTGACAGATGTTGCTAAGAATGTACCTGGTGTAACCTTGTTTTCTAGTTATGGTGGCGGTAGCGAGAGTATGTCGATTCGCGGTTATAGAGGTGTTCCTGTTCTTAAAAATGGTGTCCAAATGGATTCTGATTTTAGGACGGCAGGTATGATTACAGATATGCAAGGTGTTGAAAGTATTCAGGTTATTAAAGGATCAGCAGCTGTGACACAAGGTGTCGGCAACGGACTTGGTTCTGCTGGTGGTGTTATCAATGTTGTGACTAAAAGACCTCAGTTTATTGACCAAACTAATGTTGGCTTCAGATACGGAAGTTGGGATTTTTATAGACCAACTTTAGATTTCCAAAGAGTGTTAGACTCGGATAAGAAAGTTGCAGTAAGATTTAATGCAGCTTATCAAAATAATAATTCTTTTAGAAGTTTTGTAAAAGGTGAAAGGATTTATGTAAATCCATCTGTAACTTATCGTCCCGATGACAAAACCGAGATCACAGTAGAAATGGATTATCTACATGACAATCGTACGCCAGATCGAGGAACAATCAATACTTCTTCGGGTGATGTCGAAGCGTTATATCACATGCCAAAAGGGAAATTCTTAGGTTATGCATCGGATTTTGCTAAAACAGAAACTTTCAATTTTGCAACGACTGCAGTTCGAAAACTTAATGATAAACTAAAACTACGTGCAGCTTTCATTAATTCTTCTAGCAATTCGGATAACGAAACGTCTTCAATATCGATGCTACCAAAAAGTTCGGATTACAATGTTAGACAAAGAACAATTGGAAAGTCACAGTCGGAAGATCTTAATAAAGTATTTCAGTTTGATTTTATTGGACAAGATATTCAAACAGGTTTTATTAAACATACCTTCCAAGTTGGATTTGATTGGAGAGAAACCGAAACTTCTTCTGTAACTTATGCCGCTTACAAGAACTCTATTGCACCTGCTAATTTAATAAAAGCAGCTAGCGTTAGAACGGACGGAAGTATCGATCCAGGCAATGCATTAGATGTATTTGATGTTGTTAATGGCACGATCCCAAATGCGCTTCCTGTTAATGTTGTATTCAAAAATTTAGGGAAAAGCAATCCTATTCTTACACCAACTTATGGTATAATGGCGCAAAATGTTATGGCAATTGGGAAATATGTCAAAACACATTTAGGCCTTAGATATAGCAGAATTAGTGGTTCTACTTATAGAGTTGCAGACACTTGGAATCCTTCTTTTGGTTTGATTATTTCGCCACTAGAAAATGTAAATGTTTTTGGATCTTATACAACGACAACCTCGCTTCGTTCAGTTAATAATATTTTGCAAGAAGGTGGTAATGTAGGCCCATCGGATACCAAACAATGGGAAGCTGGTATTAAGTCGGATTGGTTTAATGAAAAATTAAGATTTAATGTGACTTTATTCGATATTAAAACTAATAATTTGTCATATCAAATTTTGGACAAAGACTATCAACCAATTAAGGATGGCAGCGGAAATATTTTGTATGGTCTAGCTGGTAATCTTAGAAGAAAAGGTGTGGAAGTGGAGTTAATCGGTAGAATCTTACCTAATCTACAAGTGATGTCTGGTTGGGCATATCTGGATGCACAATACCAAGACAGTCCTTCTTACGTCAATGGTTCTGCCCCGATGAATGCCCCAAAACATACTGCTAACGCTTGGTTGAACTACAAATTTAAAGGAGGAATCCTCGACAAATTGGACATCGGCGCCGGAATTTATTATGTAGGGAAACGTCCAGTAGATGAGTGGACGCAAAAAACTTTTACAGCTGCACACGTTAATAGCGTGAGACCTGGTGTTAAACCTTTTGACATGCCAGAATATATAACAGTTGATGCGCAGGTTGGTTATGCATTAAATAATGGAATTGGCGTAAGAGTCTTTTTCAATAATATTTTTGATTCTGTTGGTTATAGCTCATACTTCCGCGGTGGTTATATCGACCAAATACAACCTCGAAACTTTGCGGTGCAACTTAACTACAAATTCTAAAAACACTTTTCATTTTTCAATTTAATATTTCTTTGACAAGAGGCGGCCTCAATATTTTGAGACCGCTTTTTTAATTTTGAAAATCATATCAAAAATTAAATTTTGATTCTATATATCATAAAAGTAGATTTTAATTGATGAAATGTATTTAGTTCTTAAAATTTAATTAAATATTATTAATGGTAAGCGCTTATTGTTGTCGAAGTAATATATTTGCGCCCTAACTTTTTATTTTTATGAAATTAATAATTACAACTTTTGCTTTGGCTCTTTCAGTTCCTATGCTTCATGCACAATGGACAAAAGCAACGCCTAGCGATATTGAACTTAAAAACAGCAATCTTAATAATGCAAGTTTTTATAAAGTTGACATCAAGCAAATACAAACGCAGTTGTTATCAGCTTCTAAAGTTGGAGTAGGACAAACGGTTAATGTATATGTTCCAACAACTTCTGGAAAGATAGAACGTTTTGCAGTAAATAGTTTTCCAGTAATGGACGAAGCTTTAGCGAAACGATATAATTTAGGTTCGTATGTGGGCGTTGGTATTGACGATCCTAGTAAAACGATTCGTTTTAGTGTGGCGCCTAATGATTTTCAAGCTACAATTATGGGTGGCGATAGATACGAGTTTATCAGCCCAACCAGTTTAGATAAAACTTACTATGCTGTTACCGAAAAGTCTAATAAAAATGGACATTCTTTTATTTGTAGTACTAAAGAAAATCCAGAATCTGTAGCACGTTTACAAAAACTAAAAGATGAGGCGGCTATTGCAAATAAATCCAGTAATAAAACCTTCCACACACTTCGTTTGGCGATGTCTGTAACTGGAGAATATACAAGTTATTTTGGAGGTAAGGCAAATGCTTTAGCACAAATTAATGCGACTTTGACAAGAGTTAATGCAGTGTTTGAGCAAGAATTTAATCTTCATGTTAATGCTATTGATGCTCCAGCTTTAATTTTTGAATCCGCATCAAGCGATCCTTATAGTGCATCATCACAAATGTGTAAATGGAATTATGAATTAATGAATGTTTTGCACGGCGGACAATATGGTGTAACTGATGCTAGTTTTGACATTGGACACTTATTCGGTGCTACTGGAGGTGGCGGTAACGCTGGTTGTATTGGTTGTATAGGTAGTAACGATGTGTCTTATACAGCGGTTTCAGCGAGCGACCCAGATGGTTGTGGTTATGCATTTAATTCTCCTAACAATTATAAAGGTAGTGGCATTACGTCTCCAGGCGATGACAAACCATTTGGTGATAGTTTTGATATCGATTATGTTGCTCACGAGATGGGGCATCAGTTGGGAGATAGCCACACATATAGTTTCTACGAACAATATTTAAATACAGAAGTCGAACCTGGTTCGGGATCGACAATTATGGGTTATGCTGGTATTACAGGGTCAACAACAGATGTACAAGCACATTCTGATCCATATTTTCATTCGATAAGTATCGATCAAGTGCAGACAGTATTATCTAGCAATGTTAGTGTGAAAACGCCTATTACTAACGGGACGCCAGTTGTTACTGCGATGCCTACAACTTATACTATTCCAAAATCTACAGCTTTTGTGTTAACAGCTCAAGCAACAGATCCAGATGGTGATGCTTTAACTTATTCTTGGGAAGAAATGAATCCTAGTAAGTTGGCAAACGGTGTTACAAAATCAAATATTGGTAACACAACAAGTGGTGCAAGCTTTAGATCATGGATGCCATCGACTAGTCCTACTCGATATTTTCCAAAATTAGCAACAGTTTTAGCGGGTAATCTTAAAAATACTTTGGACTTCGAAGCGGTGTCAACCGTTGCAAAAACTTCTAATTTCCGCGTAACGGTTAGAGATAACAAACCAGCTGGTCAAGCGCAAACTGCCTATGCAACACAAAAAATTGTTGTTGGATCTGCTGCAGCTTTCACTGTAAACGCACCAACTGGTAGTGCTGGAAGTCCTATTAATTTAACTTGGGTTGTTTCTGGGACAAATGCTTCACCATATAATGTTACTAATGTCAAAATTGATTATACTGCTGATAATGGTGCGACTTGGGTGACGCTTTTGGAGACAACACCTAATAACGGAGCCGCTTCTGTAACTTTCCCTGCGGAGTTAGCTAACAAAACAGTTATCGTAAGAGTTTCTGCAATTAATAATGTATTCTACGCAGTTAAGAAATTTACTTTGGGAACGCTTGCAACTTCTGAAGCTAACAAAACTACTGTTAGACTTTATCCAAATCCGGTTGTTGATGTTGTACATTTCTCTAATGTGAAATCTACAGTTGCTTACGAAATCTTCAATGCTGCTGGTCAACTTGTGATGAAAGGCGAGTCTAAAGATGCACAGATTAATGTTTCTAAATTGCTTAAAGGTCTTTACATTATTAAAACCAATATTAACGGTGAATCTACTTCTACCAAATTTGAGAAGAATTAATTTCTTTATTAAATAGAATTAAAAAGAGATGGAACTTTCCATCTCTTTTTTGTTATTTATTGGCGTACTTCAAAGTATTTATAATCTTCTTCTGTGCTTGATTCTTTTTCAAAGCTCAACTTCGATACATTGTCGACTTTGTATTTGTATTTAATGGTGTCGCCAGATTGTATGTTGGCTTCATAATAAAACCCATTGTCTGTCCACCAAGTTCCCGAAGTTTGATAGCGTTGGGCGCGACCTTGGATTCTTGTTGCATTATCTGCGACAAATTTTCCATCCGCTTCTCTAGTTATGGTTCGCGATCTTGTGATTGATGCATTGTCAAATGCCATAGACCATTTTCCAATTAATTGACTATCATGTTTTTTGCTATCATCAGCATTGGTTTTTGATGCATTACAATTAAATAATGTCAAAAGACCAAAGGCTAAAAGAAGTGTTTTCATATTTACTTGGTGGTATAATATTTAAAATAAAGACATCTACTTTGCAAATCTTTGAAGGACTGTGTGTCCGCATAGTTTTGTTTTAACTGTGCAAAATAAGTTCTGTATTTGTCATTTTTAGTTTTGTCAATTTGCGCATCAAAAGCTTTACGTTTTTGATCATAGTTAGGATCGTCCCAAGATAAATTATTTTCTTGTTTAGACTCCCACTGATAATATTTTCCTTGCTCCGCACTTGCCATTTGGAACAAGATTCTCGCTTTTTGGTCTTTATCAGTTGTTTGATCCAAAGCTTTTTTGTAATAATTAATTGACAAATCAAAATTCTCAGGTTTTATGTAACTCGTGTACGAATAGTTTTTGTAGTAATATTTGTACGGTGTGTCGGTTTTCCAAAAATCATATTTGTTCCAACCAGCATTGTTGAGATCCATCACAAAAAGTTCGCGATAATATCCCAAAATAGAAGAGTTGTACAACATATTTCCGAGTAGTTGATTGGCCTCAGCAGCTTTCAGATCCTTTCCAGTTCCGATTTTTTGAAGTTCAATAGCAGCATTTGCCAACTCCAATTTATTCATATCAGCTGCAATCATCGGGAAGTCTTTTGCAAAAGGCTCAGCTTTCATACTTTCGGTTTCAGCGCTACCAAAACTCTCCCAAACATTATGACCAAAAACTAATGGCGATATATTATTAAAACCATTATAAACGCTAGGATCTGTCGGCGGCGTGTTATCACTAGTATTATTGTACATACTTAAATCATTTAAACCTCCGAAATCCTTTATTCTAGAATAATAATCTTTCGCCTTAGTGAAATTTGCATTTCGCATTTCTTGATCACCGTAGATTAAATTGAAAAACGCATCAGGATTTCCTTTGATATCGATATTTTTAGAAACAACTTCTTTTTCGAAAGCGGTTTTGTTATCTTTATTAATAAATGATTGTAGCTTTTTCGCCAAATCTGCATTTGGACTGTACTGTAAAGACGATAACGAATTGTTCATCAAATAAGCTTTGCCATCTTCACCTTGCAAAAAGTAACGGTTCGCTAAAATATCAACCAAAAAATCTGAAGTTGACGGTGGCGAATATTCGTAATATTCTGTACTATCACTTGCTTTTTTCTCAGGTTTAATGAAATACTCTTTGTATTCGGTCATTAATTTGTTTTCGAAATCCGCATCAATTTTCGGTTGCGAAACGATAGCATTTAGCGCTTTCATTTTTTTGATTTCTTGAAGATATTCAGGATTGTTGGTTTTAATATCGTTCAAAATATCATTACTCGCATCGTAATCTTTTTTCAAAAACTTAAGATAAGCAGAAGCAATTTTCCAAAACTCGTCGTTGGATTTGTCTTTTGTTTTATCAATAAATTTGTCAAAATCATCGATGTAGTTGAGGACTTTGTCGTTGTCATCCCAAAGGTTATCATTTGCTGAGAAAAACGGAATTCTATTAGGATTATTGAGATAAGATTTGTCACTTAAATTTGCACCTCTTTCCGTCGAATCATCAGAACTTCCGCCAAACAAGTTTTTGAAAAAGCTGACAATTCTCGACCAAAAGCTCGGTTTCTCGACTTTTTGTTCCGTTGTTGATGTTGTAGATTTTGTGCTAGAATTTTCATTTGAATTTCCACTACTTGTCGCTTGTCCTTGGTTGTTAACCTCGTCAGAATTGTACATTATCGGAAGATAACTTCGCTCCAACTCGTTGATGCTTCGTGCTGCAAGAACTTTCAAGATTTCTGAATTTGGATCGATGTCATACATTTTTTCCATCGCAGGAATCGGGTTGCTGTAATCTTTATAAGCTAACAGGAAAGTCGCCATGTTCTTCTCTTCTGGCGATTGTGCACGCGCCATCAGATCTTTGAAAGACGTGCTATCCGACAATTGCATCGATGTGAAAGCAGACTCTTTTCTTGCTTTCGAAAACGAAAATACTTTAAAGAAATTCCAATTTGCGTCCTGACCTTTTCCTAAACCACGCAATGCGCCAGCCATTTGATCCAAAGCCAAATAATAAGGCGCCGACTTTAGATTAAGAGGTTCAACATATTTTTTGAAAGCGTCAACAGCTTGTTGATAATTCTGGGTATAATGATTAAATCTTACAATTTGATAAGCGTAACGAAGTTTTATTTCAGGATTTTTTGCAGCATTATAAAGATTGGTTAATGCCGTCATGGTTTTGTTAAAATCCAAATTACTCGCATTAACAGAGACCGTTTGCTCCGAAAAATAATAGTTGTCTGGATTTCCCACAAATTTGATTTGCATGTAAGGTTCCATATATTTTGCTTGTAACAAATAATCGATGGCTTCCTTATTTTGGGTATAAAAATTCGGCCCTAACTTTTTTAAAAATGTATTGTTAGTCGTTCCTTTTTTAAACTCATTAAGATCGTAATAAGAGACTTTATTTACTAAATATTCGGTCTCGGCATAATTGTATTTATTTCCGAAAAATTTCTGCCAAGCTTCGATATTTTCGTCATGAACATGGACTTCGTCACCATAGAATTTAGAAGAATAACTTAACAAAAACGGCAGGTAAGATTTGTCTTTAATAATGCTCTGCGTGAAGAGATTAAAATATTCGTAATCTGGATCGTACCAAGCACAAGCTTGTGTCTGTTGATTGAGCGCAAATAGAAGAAGCGCGCTGATACCTATTTTTTTCATAACTTATTTCAGGATGTTTTTATAATGTTGTGTGAATTGGCTATCAAGATGATAATAGATAATTTGGTAAGGATATTTTAGCTTGTTGTCGATAAAGTTAATACTTTCTTCAATATCCGATTCTGGGATTTCTTCAACTTTTATTTCGAAACCTTTGTTAAGATACATCCCAAAATAGAAGTCATCTTTTAAAACTTTATAGTTATTTTCGCCAACTTTTTCAAAATTTGGATTTTCTAAATCGGAAGTTTTTACAGCATTAATGAGTTTGTGTTTTCCTAAATGATTGGTCACAATCGCCCATGAATAGATTGGAAGCGCAATATCAAGTTTCACGGGATAATCTTCGATGTTACTGAGGTAAGATTTTAAAAGTTTTAAATCTAAAATCGAATTTTTATCAGATTTTTCCAAAGGTGAAGATGTCGAATAACACATCAAATACAGCTTTTTAACTGGCGGAACGCCCATCGTTTTTTTATCTCTAACCTGATGCAATCGCAAAGTCGATGTAATGTCGCGCTTCGAAATGCGTTGAAGTTCTTTCAAAAACAGAAAATAATCGTCCTTTGTTCCTTTTGTCCAATCGCTGTCAATTTGGATTTCGTTAGCCAAATCAAAATTCATGCTTTTTGCAATTGCATTAACTTGATCAAAGGTTTTTTGTGCTAAAAGTGTGACGTCTTGTTTTGAAATTTTGTACCAAGTTTCATTAGTGATAAATATAACAGGAACAATTTTTTTATTGATTTTGGTAGAGTCTTTCCTTTTTAAAATACCAACAGCTTCATAATTGTTTCCATTTTTCTGAATGTCAAAAAAACGCGTGTACAGATTTTCAACCTTCGATTGATTGAGAAGTTTGGTTTCTTCTTGATTTAAGCTAAATGTGCTTCGCCAATAATAAAAACCGTAATTGTGACCAATGTTTTTGCTACACGTCCAAAAAAGCATTAGTATAAAAAGGTATAATAGTTTTTTCATTATTCAACTTCTTTTCCACGGCTGGCTTCCAAAATTTTGAACCAATCTTCGGTGTTTAGCTTTATATCAAAAGCTTTGTTGTAATTCTTAATTCGTTTGATATTGGTCGTC
This sequence comes from Soonwooa buanensis, assembly GCF_900167905.1. Lineage (GTDB taxonomy): Bacteria > Bacteroidota > Bacteroidia > Flavobacteriales > Weeksellaceae > Soonwooa > Soonwooa buanensis. The sequence continues at coordinate 28,238 of NZ_FUYZ01000006.1, forward strand.
CCAACAATTGGGAGGATTTTTGATGGATGCTTTAGTATAAACGACAACAATATCAAATCTTCTTCCACATTATGTTTTTCTGCTAAACTTTTTACGATTTCTGTTAAATTTTTATTTTCATTACTGAAATAATTTCCCAGAACAGACCAAGCTTGTGGAGAAAGATTTTTGGACATCACTTGATCCAAAGTTCCATCAAAAAACGCTTTTGGTTCTGTTGCAGAAATCTCGATTTGGTTGGTTTCTAAGTTTACAAACTGGTTAAGAAGTTCAAATTGTGTGGTTGAAAAATTACTCACACCAAAAGACTTTACTTTTCCATCATTTTTAAGTTTTTGAAAAGCTTCTGCGACAACTTCTGGATTTAGAAGTGGCGATGGACGATGCAATAACAACATATCTAGATAATCTGTGTGAAGATTCTTTAGACTTTGTTCCACAGATTTTACGATGTAATCAAAATCGTAATTATAATGCTTTATGTTAGTTTCGTTTTTAAGAACGATTCCGCATTTAGAAATTAGTTGAATTTGTGTTCGATCCAGTTTCATATCTTCCAAAGCGGAACCAAAAAGAGCTTCGGTTGTATAATCACCATAAATATCAGCGTGGTCAAATGATGTAAAACCTTCTTCTATACAAGTTTCGATAAGTTGACTAGTTTGATTTTTGTTGAGATTGCTGCCCCAAATTCCCCAACGCATACAACCAATGATAAGCCGTGAAAACATAAATTTCCTTTTTTACGAAGTTACAGAAGTCTTGATACTTTTGCATTAAGATTTTGCTAAATTAGTTCTAAATATTACAAATTAACCTTATGAAATCACATAATTTTTTTGAAGCTTTTGCTAACTGGGCTACCAATTTTACTGGAAGTTCTATAGCTTTTTTGGGCGCCTTGTTGGTTGTTGTTATTTGGGTAGTCTCTGGTCCGTTTTTTCACTATTCCGATACGTGGCAATTAGTAATTAATACTGGTACAACCATCGTCACTTTTCTTATGGTTTTTTTAATACAAAAGTCGCAGAATAAAGATTCGAAGGCGCTTCAAATTAAACTTAATGAATTAATTGCTGCAAGCAAACAAGCTAGTAATCGCATGGTCGATATTGAGGATTTGACAGAAAAGGAGTTGGATCAATTACATCAATATTTTGCTAAGCTTGCTGAATTGGCAAAGAAAGAAGCAGACATTCATAAGTCTTATTCGATCGATGCGGCGGTTAAAAAGCACAAGGAAAAAGTAGAGTCGGTATAATATATTATTGTAATTTTTGTCAAGATTTATATTTTACTTTAAAAGCTAGTTTAAGTTGTTTTTGTTTCGGTAATAAGCTATCTTTCGCAAATATTATTCTACAGAAATATGCAAAATATCCAGTTTTTAGTTTTAGGGAAAAACGATGAAATCCTTGCGACACTTAAAAGACTTATAGAAAATACCGACAATTGGCAAGCCGAAATTAGTAATGATGAAAGCCAAATTGATAATTATATTGCAAATAATCCAGTTGATATCATTTTGCTAAGCTCTGGTTTGGACGAATCTTTCGAGCAAGAAATAAAAGTAAATCCTATCGTTGTTGAAAAAAATATCATGGTCATCGAACATTTCGGAGGCGGAAGTGGACTTTTGAAAAACGAAATTTACGCTGCTTTGCCACATCTTAATCCCGAAAATCAATAATATGTTTGAAGAATTATCAACAAATATTAAAAAGTATATTAAACTTTCGGAGGACGAGCAAAAGGATCTAAGTGAGTTTTTCGAAGAGAAAAGTTTTAAACCAAAAACAGTTTTCCTACAAGCTGGTGAAATTTGTCAGTTCGAAGCCTATATAAAGAAAGGTTGCGTTCGTATTTTTTATAATGGAGAAAACGGACAAGAAGTAACTTTGGCTTTTGCAATTGAAGATTGGTGGGTTTGCGATATAGCGTCTTTTTCGGAGCAAAAACCATCTCGACTTTATATAGAAACCTTGGAAGAGACGGAAGTCTTAACACTAAATCTAAAAACAAAGGAAGAACTTCTTGCGAAGAATCCACGATTAGAGCGGTTTTTTAGGTTGTTGGTTCAGCGTAATCTTTCAGCGATTCAAAATAGATTATTGAATACCATTTCTAAATCTGCAGCCGAAAGATATGTGGAGTTTATTAAGTTTTATCCTACGATTCCGCAGCGGGTTCCACAATATTACATCGCATCATATTTGGGCGTTTCCCCCGAATTTGTTAGTAAAATACGCAAAAAGTTGGCTTCACAGTAAGCCAACTTTTTTGTTTTATAAATGTTTTTTTTTCAAAAAAATACTCAAATTTTCATTTCTTGAACTAGTTCAATGTAATCCGATTCTGACCACTCTAAATTTGTCATATCAAAATCAGAGAAATCATGGACAGAAAAAATTTTATAAAAAAAGGATTACTAGGAACAGGAATTTTTGCAGCATCTGCCGCTTTCGGAAATATCATTAATAATGAGATTGACGAGATCCAACCTTTGGAACCAATCGGATACAATCATCTTCCGAATGTTTCTTCAAAAATTAAAGATAACTCTATTCTTCACGCAGCAGATTCTCGCGGAAACGCAGATCACGGTTGGTTGTTGAGTAAACACACCTTCAGTTTTGCAAATTATTATAATCCAGAGCGTATGCATTTTGGCGTATTAAGAGTGCTAAACGATGATAGAGTAGATGCTGCAAGAGGTTTCGGAACGCATCCACACGATAATATGGAAATCATCAGTATTCCGTTGGAAGGCGATCTTGAACACAAAGATAGCATGGGAAATGTTGCTATCATCAAAAAAGGAGATATCCAAGTGATGAGCGCAGGGACCGGAATTATGCACAGCGAATTCAATAAAAATAGTGACCAAGAAGTTAGATTTTTACAAATTTGGTTGTATCCAAATAAAAGAAATGTAACGCCACGCTACGACCAAATAACTTTGGATTTGGCCGAAAGACACAATAATTTTCAACAGATTTTGTCACCAAGTAAGGACGATGCAGGCGTTTCGATTCAGCAAGATGCGTGGTTCCATTTAGGAAATTTTGAGAAGGATTTTGAAACGACCTATTCTTTAAAGAAAAAAGGAAACGGCGTTTACTTCTTCATCATCAAAGGTTCTGCAAATGTTGAAGGTCAGGACTTAGCAACTAGAGATGGTTTCGGAGTTTGGGACACACAAAAATTAAAAATTAAAGCAACTTCGCCCGATACCGAAATCCTTGTGATGGACGTTCCAATGGCTTTAGCATAAATTATAAAGTCAAAAAAAGTTCACTAAAAAATCAGTTCTTGAACTAGTTCAATGACTAGGGAGTTTAAGCGAACTAAATTTGTAATATCAAATAACAATAGTAAAAAACTTACTATTTAAATCAAAGATAATAGAATTAAATAAATAATAACAATAAAATTTACAACAATGACAACAGCAACAAAAACAGTTTGGACAATTGATCAAGCACATTCAGAAATCGGTTTCAAAGTAAAACACATGATGTTTACGAATGTTTCAGGAAAATTTAATGCTTTCGAAGCAAAAATCGAAAATGAAGATGACAACTTCGAAACTTCAAAAATTTCTTTCTCAGCAGACGTTAATTCGGTTGATTCAGGAAACGAAGACAGAGACAATCACTTAAGAAGTTTTGACTTCTTCGATGTAGAGAATTTTCCAAAACTAAAATTCGAATCAACAAACATCCAGAAAATAAGCGATGATGATTTCAAAATCACGGGAGATTTAACCATCAAAGATGTTACAAAATCAATTGTTTTGGATGCGGATTTCGGAGGATTAATGAAAGATCCTTGGGGAAATACAAAAGTTGGTCTTTCTTTAAAAGGAAAAATTAACAGAAAAGATTTCGGTCTTACGTGGAATGCAGCGTTAGAAACTGGCGGCGTATTGGTAGGCGAGGAGATTAAATTGGTTTCAGAAATTCAATTTTTAAAAGAAGCTTAATCTAAAATTAAACTTGAGAATTATTTCAAAATAACAAATACAACATTATCAAAATAACAACTATTAAATTTTAAAGTCATGAAAAAGATATTATTATCATTCGTAATTACATTAGTAACATTCGCAACAGCTTCGGCGCAAAAACCATCACCAAACTTACTAAGTCCAACTAACCACGCATTAGTATTAATTGACCACGAAGGGCAAATGGCTTTCGCAACACACAGCATCCCAATGAGCGAGCTAAGAGACAATGTGGCAATCGTTGCGGGAGCTTCAAAAATCTTCAAAGTTCCAACAGTAGTTACAACAGTAGCAGAAAAAAGCTTCTCTGGACCAGTTTTCCCAGAAATCCTAGAAGTTTACCCTCAAGAAACTAGCGGATATATTGACAGAACTACCATGAATACTTGGGAAGATGCTAACGCACATAAAGCAATCACAGGAAAAGGGAAAAAGAAAATTGTTTTCGCAGGACTTTGGACTAGTGTGTGTATCGTAGGACCAGTATTGTCAGCAATCAGCGAAGGTTATGATGTGTATGTAATTACGGATGCATCGGGAGATGTTTCTAAAGAGGCGCACGACCAAGCAGTTACTCGTATGGTACAAGCTGGTGCAAAACCAATGACTTCTATCCAATATTTATTAGAACTACAAAGAGATTGGGCACGTCAAGGTACATACAAAGAAGTTACTGATCTTGTTAAAAAACATGGCGGATCTTACGGTATCGGTATTCAATACTCTCACGATATGTTGAAGCACTAATCTGCAAGTTTGATGTTAAAGTATTAAACGCAAAGGCAAACAAGGTTTTCTACGATGCAAATGTTATTAAAGAAAAACGAAGCCGCTTCGCTTATAGAAATAAAACAAATTGTATTTCATTGATAAGTTTACGCCCTTGTTTAACTTATAAATAGAAGAACGTTGATAAATCACTTTGTATAACCTTGCGTTTAAAAATTTAATTCTAACCAAACAATAAACCCAAAAGTGGCTTTAATGCACATTAAAAGCCACTTTTTTCAAAAATAAATCTATAAAAATCTACACAATGAAAATTAGTCAATCAATCTTAATAGCATCTCTGTTTGTGTCGTCTTTTGGCTTTGCTCAAAAAGCGGATATCATCATCACCAACGGAAAAATTACAACATTAGACACCAAAAATCCCGAAGCGCAAGCGGTTGCAATTTCAGGAAATAAAATCATAAAAATAGGAAGTAATTCCGATATTCTAAAACTAAAGAATAGCAATACAAAACTAATCGATGCCAAAGGAAATCGCGTGGTACCAGGACTTTTTGATAGTCACATTCACGTTATCCGTGGCGGAAGATTTTACAATACAGAACTTCGTTGGGACGGTGTTAAATCTTTGAAAACCGCTCTTCAAATGTTAAAAGAACAAGCAGCTAGAACGCCAAAAGGACAATGGGTGCGCGTTGTTGGAGGATGGAACGAATATCAGTTTGAAGAAAAACGTCTTCCGACTTTAGAAGAAATTAACGAAGCAACGGGCGATGTGCCAACTTTCATCCTTTATCTTTATGGAAAAGCTTGGTTAAACAAAGCAGGAATTAAAGAATTAAAAATGACAGGTGACACACCAAATCCACCTCAAGGATTAATCGAAAAAGATAGCAATGGCGATCCAACTGGACTTTTAGTAGCTGAGCCGAATGCGTTTATTTTGTATTCCACTTTAGCAAAACTTCCAGAGCTGTCGCACGACGAAAAAGTTAATTCAACGTTACAATATATGACGGAACTTAACCGTCTAGGTCTAACATCGGTAATGGATGCTGGTGGAGGTTTTCAAAATTTTCCAGACGATTATGGGATCACCGACGAATTAGATAAACAAGGTAAAATTACATTAAGAATGCCTTATTTCTTATTCGCTCAAAAGAAAGGAACCGAAATGGCAGATTATACGAAATGGACAGGAATGGTTGAGATCGAAAATCATGCACACAATGGGCATAACGAAATAGAATATCACGTTGAAGGTGGTGGCGAAAATATTGTTTCTGACGCTGCAGATTTTGAAAATTTCCTTTTCCCAAGACCAGAATTGCCACCAACAATGGAAGGAAGCATGAAAGAAGTTTTAAAATTATTGGTTCAAAAACGTTGGCCATTTAGAATTCATGCGACTTACAACGAAAGTATCTCTAGAGATCTTGATGTGATCGAACAAGTAAATAAAGAGACACCATTAAACGGTTTGGTTTGGTTCTTCGATCATGCAGAAACAATTTCGGAAGACAATATGAAACGTATCAAAGCTTTGGGCGGTGGAATTGCAATTCAGCATCGTATGGCTTTCCAAGGTGAAAGTTTTATCCACAGATACGGTAAAAAAGCGGCTTTAGCAGCGCCTCCAGTTAAAAAGATGTTAGAAATGGGACTTCCAGTTGGTTTAGGAACGGACGGAACGCGTGTAGCAACTTACAATCCTTGGATTTCATTGTATTGGGTAACAACTGGAAAAACCGTTGGTGGAACTCAAGTGATGGCGAAAGAAAATACGGTAGATCGTAAAACAGCTTTAGAACTATACACCTACCGAGGTTACGATTTAATTAAAGAACAAAATAAAGGCAAAATTGCTAAAGATTATTTCGCGGATTTAATCATTTTAGATAAAGATTATTTCTCAGTAAGCGACGAAGAAGTAAAATCAATTGTTTCTAAATTAACGATTGTTGACGGGAAAGTGGTTTATGGTGATAAAGATTATCAAACTATTTCACCAAAAGCTTTACCAGTGGTTCCTGCTTGGTCTCCAGTGAAATATTACGGAGGATATCAAAATAAATAGATAGATTTTTTTTCATTGTGTTTTTAAACCGAACGTTTTCTAAGCGTTCGGTTTTCTTTTGTTTTTAAATGAGGTTTTTCTATTTGAATTAAAAACGAAATCGGATTTTTTTGCGCTTCGTCAGGTTGAATGATTTCCCGAAATGCAATTAAGGGAAATTGTATCGAAAGCTTTTTTAAGCTTCCAAAAAAAAATAAAAAAAATTCATTTCTTGAACTAGTTCAACGACTAAGGATTTTGTGTAAGCTAAATTTGTAGTATAAAATAAGAGCAATGAAAACTTCATTATTAAAACTTTTCAGCACAGAAATAAATCCGAGAATTCAAGATGTAACCTTGCTTGCATTTCGAGTGTTGTTATCAGGCGAATTAATCTATGCACACGGACTTAAAAAATTAGGCGTTGGCGTTGGCGAAGCAGAAGTGGTTCCAAATCCGTTGAACTTGCCAGAAGCTTTTAATTCTTTATTTGCAGATGCAGCTAGTTTGATTTTTCCATTGTTCGTGATTGCAGGTTTAGCAACGAGAATTGCGGTGCTGCCGATTTTAGCGGTGACTTTGACAGGCTATTTCGTTTTGCATTTTCATGATGCACCTTTAATTAAGGATACACCTTTTATGTACAGCTTGTCTTATTTGGTGATTCTATTTTTGGGACCAGGAAAATATTCGTTGGATTATTTCATTCAGAAAAATAAATAAGATGCAAAAGACAAAGTTAATATTACTATTCAGTTTGGTTTTTGGTGCGAAATTATTCTCGCAAGATTTACCCGAGCCAGAATTGTTAAGATATAATGAGGATTACTCTTTCTTGAAAGATTCCACAAGAACATGGTATGAAAAATTCAAATACATTCCACTTTCTGAAAATGGAAACACCTATTTATCTTTAGGAGGCGAGGCTAGAATGGAGTTTACCGATTTTAATAATGAGGATTGGGGTAGAACAGACATTGGTAATAATCCGTTTTTTTTGCAACGATATAGTCTTCATGCAGATTTACATTTAGGAAATCGAGTTCGAGTTTTTGGTCAAATCCGAAGTGCTTTGGAAGATGGTCGAAATAATGGACCGCGTACGATAGATGAAGATCAGTTAGCAATTCAGAATTTGTTTTTAGATGTAGATGTTATTAAAAATGATAAAGAAAAACTAACCGCAAGAATCGGTCGTCAAGAACTCAACTACGGAAGTGGAAGATTAATTTCGGTGCGCGAAGGTCCTAATGTTCGACTTAATTTTGATGGCGTTAAATTAATGTACAGCCGCGATCGTTTTACATCAGATGTTTTTGTGATGGCAGATGTCATTCTTAATAAAGGTGTTTTCGATAATAAATCAACGAAAAAAGCCAATCTGTGGGGAATGTACAACACGATTGTTTTGGCGCCGTCTCATAATTTGGATGTGTATTATCTAGGCGTTAGTAGAAATAGCACTAATTTTAATGATAGTACAGCCAAAGAATTGAGACATTCTATTGGCGCAAGATTATGGAAAGATGAAGGCGAATTTCTATACAATTTGGAAGCGGTTTATCAATTCGGAAAAATCGGGACGGCAGATATCAGCGCTTGGACAGCTTCTATTGACGCAGCTTACCGTTTCGAAAACGTGAAAGGAACACCAACTATTAATCTAAGAAACGATTATATTTCTGGCGATTCACAAAAAGGAGATGGGAAGCTGCAAACCTTCAATCCATTATATCCAAAAGGTGGTTACTTTGGCTTCACACCACAGATTGGACCAGTCAATTTAATAGACATTCATCCTTATGCGACGATTAATCTTAATGACAAAATGATGTTGCAGGCAGATGTTGTTTTCAACTGGAGATATTCTCTGCAAGACGGGATTTACAGACCAAACGGAAGCTTAAATTTAGCGCCAACTACTTCAAAAAAAGCTTACATCGGTACGGCGTTTTTGGGAAGCCTTACTTATAATATTACAAATAATCTGACTTGGGTTACTGGTTTTCAGTATTTCAATACAGGATCATTTATCAACGAAGAAATTCCGAATCATAAAGACGCTTATTTCTTCAATACCAAACTAGCATTTAAATTTTAACAAAATAAATAATACATTAAATTATCACATTATGAAAACGATTACATTATCAAGCATCAAAAAAACAGTATTAATCGCAGGTTTAGCATTCTCTACAAGTTTTGCTTTTGCGCAAGAAACAGCGGTAAAGCCAGCTACTGCAACCACAACGACAGCTATCGGAACTCAGAAAACTTGGGGGACGATCGATGGAGTACAATATATAGGAATGGTGCAAGGTCCATCTGCGGCGGTGGCAGATTTGCAAATTGCCTGTGTTTTTGAATATACAGAAGGCGACATCTTCAGTAAAGAAGCTTTGCCAGCAGAATTAAACGGTTTGGTTCACTTAGATGAGGCTTTGAAAGGAAGATTAACAGAAATCCGTAAAACAGGGAAGTTTAAAGGAAGAAAACTAGAAACCTTTTTAATTACACCAGATAAAAAAGTTTTGGGCGCTAAAAAATTATTGTTGATCGGTTTAGGAGACAGAAATCAATTTACGCCAGAGTTAATGACAGAAATTGGAGAAATTGCAGCTCGTGAAGCTTTGAAGCTTAATGTTTCTACTTTCGCATTTGCAAGTGATCTAAAAGATGCTGGAATTGATTCTCCAACGGCTTTAGTGGCAGGAAATGTTGCAAAAGGAATTATCAACGAGTATAAGATTCAGTCAGGTTTAAAAACCGATCGTTTGGAGCAATTCAAACCATTAACTAAAGTTTATTTATTGGCTGGTCCAGCGTTCTTCACTGTTGCAGGTGGCGGAATCTCCGAAGCTTTGACTACTTACAAAAATTAATTTTAGACATATAATAGGACTAAATGATGTAAAGCTCACTCCATTTTGGGTGAGCTTTTTTTTGTGAATGTATTTATTGAAATTTGTTTTATATCAAATTTCCGCAAAATACATCTAGGTTTCTAGATTATAATTTTTGTGGCACATTTTTTTCTAAAATCAGCTAACTGTCAAAAAATCAAATATTTTCTTAAATTTTTTTTGGAGTTTATTAAAATATTCATACATTTGCACACTCATTTTAGGGAAGAAGTCTGCCTATTTCAAACATAGTACATGACAAAAACCGCTAAAGTGTTGAGAATTAATAATAATATATATTAAATAATGTCAGGTATTATTGGTAAAAAAATCGGTATGACATCTTTGTTTAACGAAGAAGGAAAAAACATTCCTTGTACAGTTATCCAAGCTGGTCCATGCTCGGTTTTACAGGTCAGAACCATTGAAAACGACGGTTATAAAGCTGTTCAGTTAGGTTTCGATGACAAGAGTGAGAAGAACGTTGGTAAAGCGTTAGCTGGTCATTTCAAAAAGGCTGGTTCAACTCCTAAAGCTAAGTTGGTAGAATTCTACAGAGAATTTGTTGACGAAGTAAAAGTAGGAGACGAAGTTAAAGTTGACTTATTCGCAGAAGGTGAATTTGTTGATATTACAGGAACTTCAAAAGGTAAAGGTTTCCAAGGTGTTGTTAAAAGACACAACTTTGGAGGTGTAATGCAAGCAACTCATGGTCAGCACAACAGACTTAGAGCTCCAGGTTCTATCGGTGCAGGATCAGATCCTTCAAGAGTATTCAAGGGGATGAGAATGGCTGGAAGAATGGGAGGTAAGCAGGTAACTGTACAAAACCTTCAGGTGTTGAAAGTAGATGGAGAGCAAAATCTTTTAGTAGTAAAAGGTGCTATTCCGGGAGCTAAAAATTCTTATGTAATTATCAGAAAATGGAACTAGTAGTATTAAATACATCAGGAAAAGAAACCGGAAGAAAAGTAAGTCTAGACGAAACAATCTTCGGAATAGAGCCTAATCAGCACGCGGTTTACTTAGAAGTGAAACAATATCTTGCTGCTCAGCGTCAAGGTACTCATAAATCAAAAGAGAGAAGCGAAATTACTGCTTCTACGAGAAAACTTAAGAAGCAAAAAGGTTCAGGATCTGCGAGATATGGTGATATCAAGTCGCCAACTTTCAAAGGTGGGGGTAGAGTTTTTGGTCCAAAACCAAGAGACTACCGTTTCAAATTGAACAAAGCGCTTAAGAGATTAGCTAAAAAATCTGTATTGTCTCAAAAAATGAGAGATAACTCAATCAAAGTTTTAGAAGCGTTCAACTTCGATACGCCTAAAACTAAAGATTTTATCAACTTGAACAATGCATTAGGTTTTGAAGGAAAAAAATCTCTTTACATTTTAGCAGAAGCTAACAAGAATGTATACCTATCTTCAAGAAACTTACCTAAGACTAAAGTAATGACTTATAACGAGATCAGTTCTTATGACTTAGTTAACGCAGGAGAGATTGTATTCTTAGAAGGTGCAGTAGAAAAATTTCAAGAAAACTTAAAGAAATAATAAATCATGTCAGTTATTATTAAACCAATTATCTCAGAAAAAGCTAACTATCTTACAGATTTGAGAGGTGACTATTCTTTCTTAGTAAATACTAAAGCGAATAAAATCCAAATCAAATTGGCTGTAGAAGCAGCTTACGGTGTAAAAGTAGCAGACGTTAGAACCATGATTTATGCGCCTAAAGTTTCTTCTAAATACACGAAAAAAGGATTACAAGTTGGTAAAACCAACAAATTAAAGAAAGCAGTTGTTAGATTAGCTGCTGGAGAAGTAATCGACATTTTTGCAACGAATTAATTATAATTATAAATAATAGTAATGTCTGTTAGAAAATTAAAACCTATCACCCCGGGACAGAGATTCAGAGTTGTTAATAACTTTGAAGAAATTACTACCAACAAACCAGAGAAATCTCTAACAGTTGGTATTAGTAAGTCAGGTGGACGTAACCAAACTGGTAAAATGACCATGCGTTACACCGGAGGTGGACACAAAAAGAAATACAGAATTATCGACTTCAAACGTAACAAAGCTAACGTTGAAGCAACAGTTAAGACTGTAGAGTACGATCCAAACAGAACTGCTTTCATCGCTCTATTAGAGTACGCAGACGGAGAGAAGAGATATATCATCGCTCCTAACGGTATCAAAGTAGACCAAAAAGTAGTTTCAGGAGAAAGCGTAGAGCCTAACGTAGGTAACGCAATGAAACTTAAGAATATCCCTCTAGGTACAGTTATCTCTTGTATCGAGCTTAAGCCAGGTCAAGGAGCAATCCTTGCAAGATCTGCAGGTTCATCAGCACAGTTGACTTCTAGAGATGGTAAATATGCAATCATCAAATTGCCTTCAGGAGAATCAAGAATGATCCTTACTGAGTGTATGGCAATGATCGGTTCTGTATCTAACTCTGATCACCAACTTACTGTATCTGGTAAAGCTGGTAGAAGCAGATGGTTAGGTAGAAGACCAAGAACAAGAGCGGTTGTAATGAACCCAGTTGATCACCCAATGGGTGGTGGTGAAGGACGTTCTTCAGGAGGTCACCCAAGATCTAGAAACGGTAAACCAGCTAAAGGTTACAAGACTAGAAAGAAAAACAAAGTGTCTAACCGTTACATCGTATCTAAAAGAAAATAATTATGGCAAGATCACTTAAGAAAGGACCTTTCATTCATCATACATTAGAGAAGAAAGTACAAGCAAATATCGAGTCTAACAAAAAGACTGTCATCAAAACATGGTCTAGAGCATCTATGATTTCTCCAGACATGGTAGGTCAAACTATCGCAGTACATAACGGTAAAACTTTTGTTCCTGTTTACGTTACTGAAAACATGGTTGGACACAAGTTAGGTGAATTTTCTCCGACAAGATCTTTTAGAGGTCACGGTGGTAACAAAAATAAAGGTAGCAGATAATCATGGGAAAAAGAAAGCAAGATAGCGCAATAGCAAGAAAGGCAGCTAACCTAGATGTGGTAAAAGCTCGTCTTAACGACTGTCCTTCTTCTCCAAGAAAAATGAGATTAGTTGCTGATATCATCAGAGGAGAACAAGTAGACAAAGCTCTTTATATCCTAAAATATTCTAAGAAAGATGCTTCTAACAAGTTAGAAAAATTACTTCTTTCTGCTATGGCCAACTGGCAAGCAAAAAACGAAGGTGCTGACATCGAGGAAGCTAACCTTATCGTTAAAGAAATTTTTGTGGATAGTGCAAGACAATTGAAGAGACTAAGACCTGCACCACAAGGTAGAGGTTACAGAATCAGAAAAAGATCTAACCACGTTACGTTAATCTTAGGTAATAAAGAAAACTAATTCAAGGTATGGGACAGAAGACAAATCCAATTGGTAACAGATTAGGTATCATCAGAGGATGGGATTCTAACTGGTTTGGTGGTAAAAACTACGGTGACAGAATCGCTGAAGACTACAAAATCAGAAGATACCTTGAAGCAAGATTATCTAAAGGTGGAATTTCAAGAATCTTTATCGAAAGAACACTTAAGCTAGTTACTGTAACTATTACAACAGCTAGACCAGGTCTTATCATCGGTAAAGGTGGTCAAGAAGTTGACAAACTAAAAGAAGAACTTAAAAAGTTAACTGGAAAAGACATCCAAATTAACATCTTCGAAATCAAAAGACCAGAACTAGACGCTGTTCTAGTAGCAGATAGCATTGCAAAACAAATCGAAAACCGTATCTCTTACAGAAGAGCAGTTAAGATGGCAATGGCATCTACAATGAGAATGGGTGCAGAAGGTATCAAAGTTCAAATCTCTGGTAGATTGAACGGTGCTGAAATGGCAAGATCAGAATCTTTCAAAGAAGGAAGAATCCCTTTGTCAACTTTCAGAGCAGATATCGACTATCACATCGGAGAAGCTCTTACACAATATGGTAAGCTTGGTGTGAAAGTATGGATCATGAAAGGTGAAGTTTATGGTAAGAGAGATCTTTCTCCACTAGTAGGACAACCTAAAAAAGGTGGACCATCTAGAGGTGACAGAGATAACAACAGAAGACCTTCAAGAGATAAAAAATAATTAAAAATTTTAGGCTATTAAATTTTAAATTACCGTTACTTTTTTAAAATCCAACATCTAAAATCCAAAATCTAAAATTTAAATTATGTTACAACCAAGAAGAACGAAATTCCGTAAGATTCATAAAATGAAGATGAAGGGGATTGCTCAAAGAGGTAATCAACTTGCATACGGAACATTTGGTATCAAGGCAACAGAAGGAGCATGGGTAACAGCTAGACAAATCGAAGCTGCCCGTATCGCTGCAACTAGATATATGAAAAGAGAAGGTCAATTATGGATCAAAATATTCCCAGACAAGCCTATTACTAAAAAACCTGCAGAGGTTCGTATGGGTAAAGGTAAAGGTGCTGTAGAATATTGGGTAGCTGTAGTTAAACCTGGTAAAATTATGTTCGAAGTAGGTGGAGTACCTTACGACGTAGCAAAAGAAGCTTTGAGACTTGCTGCTCAAAAGTTACCAATCGTTACTAAGTTCGTAGTTGCTAACGATTTTGTTAAACCTCTTTAATATCTGAATAACAATGAATAAAGCTGACATCAAAAACTTAAGCGTTGAGGATTTGAAAAATCAACTGACTGAAGCTAAAGCTAACCTTAACAAATTAACTTTGGCTCACAAAATCAGCCCGATTGAAAATCCAATTCAGATTAGAGATTTAAGAAAAACAATCGCTAGATTAAACACTGAGTTAACTAACAAACAATCATAATTCCTTTTTACAATGGAAAGAAATTTAAGAAAAGAAAGAATCGGAGTAGTTTCCAGCAATAAAATGGAAAAAACCATTGTTGTTAGTGAAACTATGAGAATGAAGCACCCGATGTACGGTAAGTTCGTTTTGAAAACGAAAAAATATACTGCACATGACGAAAATAACGAGTGCAACGAAGGGGACACTGTTCTAATTACAGAAACAAGACCTTTGAGTAAGAGCAAAAGATGGAGATTAGTAAGAATCATAGAAAGAGCTAAGTAATGTTACAAACAGAATCAAGATTAAAAGTAGCTGATAATACTGGTGCTAAAGAAGTATTGGTTATCAGAGTTCTGGGAGGTACCAGAAGAAGATATGCTTCAGTTGGTGATAAAATCGTAGTGACTATCAAAGATTCTACGCCATCAGGAAATGCAAAAAAAGGACAAGTTTCTAAAGCTGTAGTAGTAAGAACTAAAAAAGCAGTACGTAGAAAAGATGGATCTTACATCAAATTCGACGACAATGCTTGTGTATTACTTAACGCAGGTGGAGAGATGAGAGGAACGCGTGTTTTCGGACCAGTTGCTCGTGAGTTGAGAGATAAAGAATATATGAAAGTCATTTCATTAGCTCCTGAAGTACTTTAATTTTTAAAATTTACAAAAAAATGACAAAGTTAAAAATCAAAAGAGGAGATAACGTAATCATCACTACCGGAAGAAAAGAAATCAAAGGTAAAACTGGTGAGGTTATTGAAGTGATCAAGAAAGAAGGTAAAGACGCCAGAGTTATTGTAGCAGGTCTTAACATCGTGAAAAAACACGTTAAGCCATCTGCACAAAACCCTCAAGGTGGGATTGTAGAGAAAGAAGCATCTATCCACATTTCTAACGTTATGTTAGTTGATCCTAAAACAGGAAAAGCTACTAAAGTTGGTTACAAAGTAGATGGTGATAAGAAAGTAAGATTTGCAAAACAATCTGGTGAAACTTTATAATTAGATTACAATGGAATATATCGTAAGACCAAAACAAGCATATAAAGACAAAATTGTTCCTGCAATGATGGAAGAATTCGGGTACAAGTCAGTAATGCAAGTACCTAAGTTACTTAAAATCGTTGTTAGCCAAGGTTTGGGTGCAGCGACGCAAGACAAGAAAATTGTTGACTATGCTGTAGAAGAATTAACAAATATCACTGGACAAAAAGCTGTTGGTACTTTATCTAAAAAAGATGAAGCTGCTTTCAAACTTAGAAAAGGTATGCCAGTTGGTGCAATGGTAACTCTTAGAGCTAACCAAATGTATGAGTTCTTAGACAGATTAACATCTTCAGCTTTACCACGTATCAGAGATTTCTCTGGTATCAAAGCTGACGGATTCGATGGTAGAGGTAACTATAACTTAGGTATTACTGAGCAAATTATCTTCCCAGAAATCGTTATCGACAAAGTAAAGAAAATCCAAGGGATGGACATTACTTTCGTTACTTCTGCTAAGACAGATAAAGAAGCTAAAGCATTATTAACTCACTTCGGTTTACCGTTCAAAAAGAACTAAGACATGGCTAAAGAATCAATGAAAGCGCGTGAGCGCAAAAGAGAAGCTACTGTAGCGAAATATGCTGAGAAAAGAAAAGCTCTTAAAGAAGCTGGAGATTACGAAGCACTACAGAAGTTACCAAAAAATGCTTCTCCAGTTAGACTTCACAACCGTTGCAAGTTAACTGGACGTCCAAGAGGTTACATGAGAACTTTCGGGATTTCTAGAGTAACTTTCAGAGAAATGGCTAACAATGGCCTTATCCCTGGAGTTAAGAAAGCAAGTTGGTAATCAACTAAAAATTAATCTAGACAGCCAAGTTGGTTTTTCGAGATATAAGATAGACGATGTCAGATGACAGACTTCTATAGTCTGGAATCTGATATCCGAAATCTGAAATCCAAACTCAAAACTAGCTGTTATTAACCAATCAATAAATTAAAAAAAGAAATGGTAACAGATCCAATTTCAGATTTCCTAACTAGAGTAAGGAACGCACAAAGCGCAGGCCACAAAGTGGTGGAAATTCCTGCATCGAAAATCAAAAAAGAGATTACGAAAATTCTTTTTGACCAAGGTTACATCCTTAACTACAAGTTTGAGGATAACTCAGTTCAAGGAGCTATCAAAATCGCTTTAAAGTATGACAAACAAACTAGCAAGCCAGCTATCAAGTCTATCCAAAGAGCTTCTAGACCAGGTCTACGTCAGTACAAAGGTACTGCAGAACTTCCAAGAGTTCTTAACGGACTAGGTATTGCAATCATCTCAACTTCTAAAGGGTTGATGACTGACAAAAAAGCAAGAGAAGAAAAAGTAGGAGGCGAAGTAATTTGCTACGTTTATTAATTTTTAATATAGGAAATAATGTCAAGAATTGGTAAAGCAATTATAGAAATTCCTGCTGGTGTTACAGTTACTAACAACAATGGTATCGTAACAGTTAAAGGTCCAAAAGGAGAACTTACTCAAGAGTTAACCGATGGAATTTCAATTGAAGAAAAAGATGGCGTAATCACAGTATCTCGTCCATCAGATTCTAAACAACATAAAGCACTTCACGGTCTATACAGAGCACTTATCAACAACATGATTGTTGGTGCTGGTACAGGATTTACAAAGCAATTAGAGCTTGTGGGTGTTGGTTATAGAGCTTCTCACTCTGGTCAAAAACTAGAATTAGCTCTAGGTTTCTCACACGGTATCGTGGTAGAACTTCCAAAAGAAGTTGCTGTAGAAACTTTGACTGAAAAAGGTAAGAACCCTATTATTACTCTATCTTCTCACGATAAACAACTTCTTGGGATGGTGGCTGCAAAGATCAGATCTTTCAGAAAACCTGAGCCTTACAAAGGAAAAGGTGTGAAATTCGTAGGTGAAATCATCAGAAGAAAAGCCGGTAAATCTGCATAAAATTTAAGAAAATGGCATTAACAAAAGTTGAAAAGAGAAACAGAATCAAAAGAAGAGTTAGAGGTAAGATTTCAGGATCTGCTGAAAAACCAAGATTGTCTGTTTACAAAAGTAATAAAGAAATCTACGCTCAAATCGTAGATGATAAAGAGGGTAAAACTTTAGTATTCGCTTCTTCTCGTGAGAAAGGTGTTGACGCTAAAGGTACTAAGACTGAAGCTGCTGTTGCAGTTGGTAAAAAAATCGCTGAAAAAGCTATCGCTGCTGGTATCGAGAACATCGTATTCGACAGAAACGGTTTCGTATTCCATGGTAGAGTTAAAGCTTTGGCTGATGGTGCTAGAGAAGCTGGTCTTAAATTCTAATCTTTTAAATTCAGAAAAATATGTTAGACAATATAGAAAGAGTTAAACCTGGAGGATTAGAACTAAAAGATCGTCTGGTTGCTGTTAATAGAGTAACTAAAGTAACTAAAGGTGGTAGAGCATTCGGATTTTCTGCTATCGTAGTTGTTGGTAATGAAGATGGTGTTATTGGTTACGGATTAGGTAAATCTAAGGAAGTAGCTTCTGCAATTTCTAAAGCTGTAGAAGATGCTAAGAAAAACTTAGTAAAAGTACCTGTAATGAACAAAACTATCCCTCACCAGACTACAGCTAGATATGGTGGTGCTGATATCTTCTTGAGACCTGCATCTCACGGTACAGGACTTATCGCTGGTGGTGCGGTACGTGCAGTACTAGAATCTGCTGGTGTACAAGACGTATTATCTAAGTCTAAAGGATCTTCTAACCCACACAACGTGGTTAAAGCAACTTTCAAAGCTTTATTAGACATCAGAAGACCTGAAGAAATCGCTAGAATGCGTGGTGTTTCCCTAAGTAAAGTGTTTAACGGTTAATATATAAGCAATGGCAAAGATTAAAGTAAAACAAGTAAGAAGCGCTATTGGTAGAACAAAAACCCAAAAAAGAACGCTTGAAGCTTTAGGATTGAAAAAACTTCACCAAGTAGTTGAGCACGAAGCAACACCTGCTATTTTAGGTATGGTTGCTACAGTAGGTCACTTACTAGAAGTTCAAGAAGAGAAATAATACAATGTATACATAGTGTAATGGTCTTTATCTAGGCCATTACATTATAATTTTAAAAATCATAATCGTAATGAATTTAAATAACATACAACCAGCATCAGGATCTACGCACAACTCTAAGAGAATTGGTAGAGGACAAGGAAGTGGTAAAGGTGGTACATCTACCAAAGGTCACAAAGGTCAAAAAGCAAGAGCTGGTTATTCTGAGAAGATCGGATTCGAAGGTGGACAGATGCCACTTCAAAGAAGATTGCCAAAATTTGGTTTTAAAAACGTTAACAGAAAAGAATACAGAGCTATCAACCTAGATAGTATCCAAAATCTTGTCGATACAAAAGGTATCTCTGGAGAGATTACTAAAGATGTATTGGTTGCTAACGGTTTAGCTTCTAAAAATGACTTAATCAAAATTTTAGGTAGAGGAGACCTTAAAGCTAATGTTTCTATCTCTGCTAACAAGTTTACTAAGTCTGCAGAAGAAGCTATTACTAAAGCTGGAGGTAAAGCAATCACTCTTTAATAAAAGATCAAATGAAAGAATTTATACAAACACTAAAAAACATTTGGAGCCTAAAGGAGCTTAGAGATAAAATTATTTTAACTCTATCTTTAGTCCTTGTGTATAGATTCGCTTCTTATATTTCACTTCCTGCTATTAACATGGCAGAGGTGGGCAACCTTCTACAACATTACCAAAATCAAGGCGGGAACCAACAAGGGGCCGGCCTTTTGGGTTTACTTTCATCATTCACTGGTGGTGCTTTCTCGAGAGCATCAATTATGGCATTAGGAATTATGCCTTACATCTCTGCTTCGATTATCGTACAGTTGATGGGTATGGCGATTCCTTATTTGCAAAAATTACAGAAAGATGGTGAGAGTGGTAGAAATACACTAAACCAAATCACAAGATGGTTAACGATTGCAGTATGTTTGGTACAAGCACCTTCATACTTAACATCGGTAACACAATTCTTTTTACCTTACGGACAATTCCAATCAGCTTATTATATAGATCCTAACTCTATTATGTTCTGGTTACCAAGTATTGTTATCCTAGTTGCAGGATCAGTTTTTGCAATGTGGTTAGGTGAGAAGATTACAGACAAAGGTATTGGAAACGGTATTTCTATCCTTATTATGGTTGGTATCCTTGCGGATCTTCCAACTGCATTTATCCAAGAGTTTTCAACTCAGACAGGTAAAGGTGGATTTGGAACAATCATGATTTTAGTAGAAGTATTGTTCTGGTTGTTAGTAGTTCTTTTAGCTATTATTTTATCAGTAGCTGTTAGAAAAATTCCTATTCAGTATGTAAGTCGTGCTCAGGCAAGAGGCGGTGTTAACAGAAACCTTATGCAAGGTGCTAGACAATGGATCCCATTGAAGGTAAATGCAGCAGGTGTTATGCCGATCATCTTTGCACAAGCTTTGATGTTCGTACCAGGATTATTAACAAAAGTGGATGAGTCTAATACGTTTTTGGCAGGATTCAAAAATGTTTTTAGTTGGCAATACAATGTATTGTTTGCATTATTAATTATTATTTTCTCATTTTTCTATACTGCAATCACAATTCCAGTTAACCAAATGGCGGATGACCTTAAGCGTAATGGCGGTTTGATACCAAAAGTAAGACCTGGGAAAGAGACTGCAGATTACCTAGATGACATTTTGTCAAAAATTACCTTGCCAGGTGCGATTTTTTTATCTATCTTTGCAGTCCTTCCGGCTATAGTGCACGGAGCGTTTGTTCAGACAGATAGATTTGCCCTGTTCTTCGGTGGTACATCACTATTAATTATGGTTGGTGTTATCCTAGATACAGTTCAGCAGATCAATACGTATTTGTTAAATCATCATTATGATGGTCTAATGCAGTCAAAATTGTCTAGAACAACAAACGTAGAATAATTGTAAATGGCAAAACAAAAGCATATAGAACAAGACGGCGTTATTACGGAAGCACTTTCGAATGCGCAGTTCCGAGTAGAACTAGAAAATGGGCATATCCTTATTGCCCATATTTCTGGTAAGATGAGAATGCATTACATCAAACTGCTTCCTGGTGATAAGGTGAGATTGGAGATGTCTCCGTATGACCTTACTAAAGGAAGGATCACTTTTAGATACTAATTATCTAAATGTAATAATAGAAATATAAAAGAAAAATCTCTCAAATGAAAGTTAGAGCATCTATTAAAAAAAGAAGTGCTGATTGCAAGATTGTACGCAGAAAAGGTGTACTGTTCGTAATCAACAAGAAGAACCCTAAATTTAAACAAAGACAAGGTTAACAACCACTATTAAATTATGGCGAGAATTGCAGGTATTGATTTACCAAAGAACAAAAGAGGCGTTATCGGTCTTACTTACATCTATGGTGTAGGAAGAAGCACAGCTTCAGAAATTTTGAAGAGCGCTGGTATCAGCGAAGACAAGAAAGTCAACGAATGGAATGACGATGAATTGGCATTAATCAGAGGTTATATCTCAGACAACATCAAAGTTGAAGGAGAATTAAGATCTGAAACGCAATTGAACATCAAGCGATTGATGGATATTGGTTGCCAACGAGGAATACGTCACAGACTGGGATTACCTTTAAGAGGCCAAAGAACTAAAAATAATTCTAGAACCCGTAAAGGAAAGAGAAAAACTGTTGCTAACAAAAAGAAAGCAAGTAAATAATCTGTAGAATTTATTATGGCAAAACAAACTAAAGTTGTTAAGAAAAGAAAAGTAAAAGTTGAGGCTATTGGTGAAGCGCATATTCAAGCTTCTTTCAATAACATCATCATTTCTTTAACAAATAAAAACGGAGAAGTAATCTCTTGGGCATCTGCCGGTAAAATGGGATTCAGAGGTTCTAAAAAGAATACTCCTTTTGCTGCACAAATGGCAGCAGAAAACTGTTCTCAAGTAGCTTACGAAGCTGGTCTTAGAAGAGTTAAGGTGTTTGTAAAAGGTCCAGGTGCGGGTAGAGAGTCTGCTATCAGAACTATCCACAACTCAGGAATCGAAGTTAGCGAAATCGTTGATATTACACCGATGCCGCATAACGGATGTAGACCACCTAAAAGAAGAAGAGTTTAATTTTTAGAATTTATCCCTAATGGCAAGATATATTGGACCTAAAACTAAAATTGCTAGAAAATTTGGTCAAGCAATTTACGGAGACGATAAAAACTTTGAAAAAAGAAAAAACCAACCGCCTGGACAACACGGACCTAACAAAAGAAGAGGTGCTAAGAAGTCTGAATACGCTATTCAGTTAGCTGAAAAGCAAAAAGCTAAATATACTTACGGTATTTTAGAAAGACAATTTGCCAACCTTTTCGAAAAGGCTGATAGAAGCAAAGGAGTAACTGGTGAAGTTCTTTTACAATTATGTGAGTCTAGACTAGACAACGTTGTGTACAGACTAGGTTATGCAAAAACTAGATCTGCTGCAAGACAATTAGTTTCTCACAGACACATCACTGTTAATGGTGAGTTGGTTAACATACCTTCTTATTTATTAAAAGCTGGTGATGTAGTTGCAGTAAGAGAAAAATCAAAATCACTAGAAGTTATCGCTAACTCTTTAGCATCTAAAGTTAACTACGAGTGGTTACAATTCAATGACGAGAAGAAAGAAGGTACTTTCGTTTCTGCTCCTGAGAGAATCCAAATTCCGGAAGACATCAAGGAACAGTTAATCGTCGAATTATACTCTAAATAATAATTTTTTCAAATTTTTGCTCAACCATACTATGGCAATTTTAACATTTATAAAACCAGATAAAGTAATCCTACTTAATTCTACAGATTTCAAAGGTCAATTCGAATTTAGACCTCTTGAACCAGGATTTGGATTAACAATCGGTAATGCATTGAGAAGAGTTTTGCTTTCTTCTCTGGAAGGATATGCTATTTCATCTATCAAAATAGAGGGCGTAGAGCACGAATTTTCGACTATACCAGGTGTGATCGAAGATGTTACTGAAATCATACTTAATCTTAAGCAACTTCGTCTTAAGGCTACAACAGAAAACCCATCTAGCGAGCAAGTTAATGTAAAAATTTCTGGTCAAGAAGTTATTACGGCTGGTGACTTAGGTAAAGGTATCAACAACTTCGAGGTTCTTAACCAAGATCTTGTTATCTGTAACCTTACTAAAGACGTTAACTTTGAGATTACTTTCAATATTGAAAAAGGTAGAGGTTACGTTCCTTCAGAACAAAACAAGTCTAACAATGCACCAATTGGTACTATTGCAATAGATTCTATCTTTACACCAATTAAAAAAGTACAGTATAGCATCGAAAATTATCGTGTAGAGCAAAAAACAGACTACGAAAAACTAATCTTGGATATTGAGACTGATGGTTCTATCACACCTCAAAATGCATTAACAGAAGCTTCTAAGATATTAATTTATCACTTTATGTTATTCTCTGATGAGAGAATTACTCTAGAAACTGAAGCTGTTAAAGCATCTATCCAATATGACGAAGAAACACTTCACACAAGACAACTTCTTAAGTCAAAATTAGCAGATATGGATCTTTCTGTAAGAGCCCTTAACTGTCTAAAAGCGGCTGAAGTAGAAACGCTTGGAGAACTTGTTGCCTTCAGTAAGTCTGATTTGATGAAATTCAGAAATTTTGGTAAAAAATCTTTAACAGAACTTGAAGAATTGGTTCACGCAAAAGGACTAAATTTCGGGTTTGATGTTGCAAAATATAAGTTAGACGCTGATAAATAATCCTTACAATGAGACACGGAAAGAAAATCAATCACTTAGGTAGAACGGCGCCGCACAGAAAAGCAATGCTGTCTAACATGGCTTGTTCCCTAATTGAACATAAAAGAATCAACACTACAGTTGCTAAAGCTAAAGCTTTAAGAACTTACGTTGAACCTCTTCTTACTAAAGCTAAAGAAGATACAACTCACAACAGAAGAACTGTATTCTCTTACCTTAAAAGTAAAGAAGCTGTTACAGAATTATTCAGAACTGTAGCACCAAAAATCGCTGAAAGAAATGGCGGTTATACAAGAATCATCAAAACTGGTTTCAGACTTGGTGATAGTGCAGATACTGCTATGATCGAACTTGTTGACTTCAACGAGCTTTACAACCCTAAAGCTGACGAGAAGAAAACAACTAGAAGAAGTAGAAAACCTGCTACTAAAAAAGAAGAAACAGCTCCTGTTGCTGAAGCGAAAGTTGAAGAAACTCCTGCTGCTGATTCTAAAGAAGAAAAAACTGAAGAATAATCTTCGTTTGATCATAATAAGAACGCCTTGCTTTTGTAAGGCGTTTTTTATTTTTATAGTAACTAGAATTCTATTATTTTTGTTTAAAATAGTTGAATGAAAATTTTCCTTAGTTGGTTATGTAGTTTATGTTTTGTTTTGGGATGGAGCCAAACGACAACTAACCCCAAACTCGATCTTCCACAGATCCCTTCCAATATTAGTATTCCGATACAACTTCCAATCTCCGAAATTGAAAATCTGGTTAATAAATCTGTTACAGGAACCGTCTACGAAGACAAATCTTTTACGGATAATAATAACGACCAATTCAAAGTTAAGGTCAATAAGCTTTCTGATATCAAGTTAAAAGCTTTAACCAATAACCGATTGATGATTTCGGTACCATTACAAATTTGGGCTGAAAAAGGTTACGGGACGATGGGCGTTTACTTATATAAAGACACCAATTTTAACTTAGTGATGAATTTTGTTTCATCAATTTCTACTAATCCAGATTGGAGTTTGACGACGTCGACGCAAAGTGCAGGTTTTGTTTGGAAAGAAAAACCAGTTCTCGATTACGGCAAAGTCAAAATTCCTGTTGCTAGCTTTATTGAATCAACACTTAAAGAACAACAATCAAAATTCACTTCTTTAATAGATACACAGATTAAAAATTCTTTCAAGTTACAACCTTACTTAGTTCTTGCTTGGAATCAGTTTGCAAAGCCAGTTAATATTTCTCAAGAATATAATACTTGGTTAAAAATTACGCCACAAAAAACGTTTTTAAAACCTATTGAAGTCTACGCGGATAAGATTAAGACAAATGTTGGCCTTAGCCTTCTTTCGGAGACTTTTGTTGGGGAAGTGCCATCAGCATCAGCTTTGGTTAAACAAGTTCCTAATTATATTTCGAAACCTGATATTTCTGACGATTTTGTTTTACAAACAACGACTAATATTAGTTTTAATGAAGCAAGTATTTTAGCAGAGAAGCAGTTTTTACATAAGGAAATCGAATTAGGCAGTCCTTCTCGAAAAGTTAAAGTAGAAGCCATTTCTGTATATCCAGAAAAAGAGAATATTGTTTTAGAAATTACAACATCGGGCTATGTTAATGGAACATCTTTTATTAAAGGCCAAGCTGCTTATGATGAAGTTGGACAAAAGATTGTTTTAACCAATACCGATTTTAATTTAAAAACGAAAAATATTTTTCAAAAAGCTGTGACAGTTTTGTTCGAAGGTAAGATTAGAAAAATGGTGGAGCAAGAATATGGCATCCCTATGAAAGATATGGTAACGGCGTCTAAACAAAGCTTGACAGAGAATTTTAATAAAGAGTATTTTCCAGGATTAAAATTATCAGGTCAGGTTGTCGATTTTAAACCGAGTAAATTTATTTTAACACCGTCTTATATTACTGTGGTTATTGATACTAAAGCAAAATTACAATTGTTAATTTCGGGACTTAATTTTTAGGTTTAATATTTGATTTATTTTGTACATTTAACAGTGATGAACCACCAAAATACACAGTTATGATATTTTTAAATAGAAATGTTTTTTTTCTAGCTTTAGTTTTTTGTTCAATTTTACAAACTAAAGCTCAAAAAAGCGTGCAGCTGGTTGGACAAGCAAATTCTGGTATTAAAGAAGCTCCAGAAGCTGAGAGCATTAAAGGTTCTCAATTTTTGGATGATAAGTTTGTAAATGGTAAAATAGGTAACCTTAACAAAGCTTTTCGTTATAATATATTTAAGGATCAAGTTGAATATTTGGAAAATGGGCAAGCTTTGGTATTGATACCTAGTGTTGAAAATTCTCCTATTGTTTTTCGAGATAATAGCATTTTGGTTCAGAAAACTTTTCCTTGGAAGGGAGGTACTGCTACAGGTTATGTATTTCAACTTTATGAAAAAGATAATGTTGGTGTGTATATGAAGAAGAGTAAAAAGTTTATGCCAGCTGTTAAAGCTGTATCTACCTTAGAAAGAGATATGGCAGCATCTTATAGCGATGGGAGCGATACCTACTTTATCCAAATTAATAATGATGATCTAAAAGAAATTTCTTTGACCAAGAAGAAATTTGTTGAGCTTTTTCCTGATAAAAAAGATGAGATTAACGCTGTTAAGTCATCAAATAAGTTGGACTTACAAAGCTTAAAACAAGTTGTTGATGTCGTTGCAAAATAATAAAAGTTCCGAATAATTTCGGAACTTTTTTTGTGGAGTTGGAGGGACTATAACTATTTAATCTGTTTAAATTAAACATATTTTTTCATGTGTACTCAATTTATTCAACTTGTTGTTAATCAATGTATTGTGTAGGTTTGTTTTTCTTGTATTAAAAATGAAATAATATGAGTTTAAAATAAATTTGCAAACGGCTGACTAACGGCTGACTAAATTGTATATTAGCGGTATTAAAATTTATTAAATGGCGACAGTTAAGTTTATAGTACAGTCAGAAAGTGATAATGCACCAATTTACGTTAGATTGTCGCTTTCGAAGTCAGAATCTTTCAAAAGAAAAACAAGGGAAATTGTTAACCCTAAACAGTGGAATTCTAAAAAAGGAACTCCTATCAATATCCAAGTTGGTACAAAAGATATAATAAATCAAAAAGACGACTTGGTTAATGTACTTGCAAAAATTGAACGTTTCATTATCGAAGAATATAGAAAGCGTAGCGAAACGGATATTATTAATGGATTGTGGCTTGAGGAAACAATTATTGCTTTTTATTCGGGTGGTAAGAGGTTAGCTCAATTAGATTTTTTAGATAACTATTTGGAGTATTATCTTAAAGATGTGTTGCCGTTCCGTAAAAATAGAGGTAAGGCGATAACAGAATCAACCATTAAAAAACAAAAGACCATTATTTCTAAAATTCAAGAATTTTTGAAACTTCAAAACAAGAGGTTAAAAGTTTCTGATTATGATGTTAAGTTGTCTAATAAGTTTGAACAGTTTTTGGAAAAACAAGGGATTTCAAAAAATACTATTGGGCGTTATGTTAAATATCCGAAAACGATTATTAGCCATGCCAAAACTTTAGACATTGAAGTTAACGAACATCTTTCTGAAATTAAAGGCTATACTACGGACACACCAACAATCTATATTACCGAATCCGAGTTACAACAAATTGCAGATATTACATTTTTAAATATTGGACACACCAATACAAAGGATTGGTTGATAATAGGATTCTACACAGGACAAAGAGCATCTGATTTATTGCAAATGAATAAAAGGCAATTAATAGAAATTGAAGGGGATTTATTTATTAATCTTAGTCAAAAGAAAACTGCAACACCTGTATTAATCCCAGTACATCATAAAGTAAAGGAAATTTTAAAAATAAGGAACGGGAATTTTCCTCCTACATATTCTGATAATATTGAGAGTGCAAAGACAATCTTTAATACCAATCTTAGGAGTATTGCTAAACAAGCAAACATTAACCGATTAGAATGGGGTAAGAAATGGAATGACGAAACCAAACGTTTTGATTATGGTAATTATCCATTACATGAAATTATTAGTTCCCACGTTTGTAGACGTTCTTTTGCGACACATAATTATGCTAAAATGCCGACGCCCATAATAATGGCAGTAACAGGACATAAAACAGAAAAAGAGTTTTTGAATTATATCGGGAAAAGTACCAACGACCTTTCAAAACAGATGTTTGATTATTGGAGAAAAGAGAAAGGAACAGAACAAATACAACAATCCATAAAAACGGTAAATTAATTAAATTGTAACTAAAAATAGTTATATTTGTATGACAAAGATTGATAAACTTATAGAGAGGTTTTTATCTATACCCAAAGATTTTACCTATACAGAGTTAACGAAAATATTAAACTATTTCGGGTACATAGAAACAACAAAGGGTAAGACTTCGGGAAGTAGGGTAATGTTTATGCATGATAAAGCGGATATGCCAATTAGGTTACATAAACCACATCCGAAACCAATCTTAAAAGAGTATGTTATTAAACAAGTGATTGACGAACTTAGGAAAGAAAATTTTATTTAATTATGGGAGTGTTGAAGTATAAACATTATATCGGGAGTGTAGAATATTCCGAAACAGATAAGATACTATTCGGAAAGGTGCAAGGCATTAGAGGGTTAATATCTTATGAGGGGCAGAATGTTGATGAGCTAGAGCAGGATTTTAAAAATGGGATTGATGATTATTTGGAGGAGTGCAAAATGAAAGGAATAGAACCGCAAAAATCTTATACAGGAGCATTTAATGTGCGTATTCCTTCCG
Source organism: Soonwooa buanensis (assembly GCF_900167905.1). Lineage (GTDB taxonomy): Bacteria > Bacteroidota > Bacteroidia > Flavobacteriales > Weeksellaceae > Soonwooa > Soonwooa buanensis. The sequence continues at coordinate 56,338 of NZ_FUYZ01000006.1, forward strand.
ATATGCATGGTAAAGCTGTATTAAAGGCAAATGAATTAGGAATTAATTTGAACGCTTTTGTAAAAACTGCAATTGAAGAAAAGTTACAAAATCTGGAGTTGAAACGCACGTCCCGACCTAAACGGAATACAAAAGAGAAAATCTAAAGAGGTATTGAACACTATTTATGACCAATTAAACTAGAACGTTTATACAAAAACGCCATTTTGTATAAATGACAACAGCAACGTTTATAAGAAAACAAATATCTTATAAACGAAAGTAAATTTCAAATAATCTGATAACAAAGACTGCCAGTATCGCAGTCTTTTTTTTATTCATTTTAATTTTTCGTACTTTTGGAATACACCATAGAAGAAACTTTATCGCATCTTAATTGATTTAAGGTTTCTATAAAATTTTACCACCATTTTTTTATTTGAATAATTGATTTGTATTGCAGGAACAATATAAACTCAACTAAAAAATATAAAATGGACAAAACAATCCAGATTGCTGGCTTGGCATTTTCTGATTTTTTTGAAATAATATCAGATAAAATCCAAAAAACGGTTTCAGCGGAAATCGAGAGAAATTTAATTGGAGTAACTCCTCAACGCTATCTATCAGCGGAGCAATTGTGTACAGAATTTTCAATCACAAAACCTACCATCCATCAATGGCGCAAGCAAGGTATAATCACGGCTAAGAAGCTGGGAGGGCGTATCTATTATTCTTGGCAGGAGGTTGAAGCAGCAATGATAAATCTTGATGAATATGGAGAACGTAAATAAGCTTGTTGCCTTAAATAGGGCGTTGCAATATTGCTCTCCTATCTCTGAGAATCTTAAAATTAAGCTTTATCAAAAAATTCTAAAAAACCAAAATTAGAAAAATGATAGATTTTTTTGAAATTCACACGGACAACACGGATATAATAAGAAATTCTTACTTAATAGCCAATGACAACGGAACATTAATTCCATCAAAAAAAGGTCATGAATCCATTTCTTTTGAATTAGGAATCGACATTATTATCTCTTTTATAAGAAGCACGGAAGCTAATAAATTCCGCAGAATGTACGTTTCTTTCAGCGTTCACAAACAAGCAAATAACGGTCTACACAATGCGGATTTTTTAAGTTTTTCAAGGGCAAAAATAACTATAAAAAAAATCTTAGCTTATTTGGAAATCACAGAATTTCACTTCCATTATTTCAATGTTGATAAAATAGAATTAGGATTTAATTATGATATAAATGACGAGCCAAAATATCTTTTAGATGCAATGCTTATGGTTGGGTCAAAGTTTTTTTCGTACCAGAACCAAGAGAAAAATCCATATTTCAAAAATACAAAATCGGAAAAAGGAACAAATAATATAATTTTTAAACATTATTCCAAAGGTCGGCAAATTGATAAAATAAAAAGACTGCCAAATTACGAATTAGGCTACTGTCAAGAAAATCTTATGCGGTGGGAAATCTCGATAGAAAGACTCGCAAAAGTCCCTAGACTAAAAATAAGAGAATTATCAGACTTATTTAGAGATGGTGCAGAAAAGTTAATAAAAGAATTTATGGCTTTGGAATTTGCTAGGGTGTTTGTTTTTGACCACCAAAGTGTTGCCACAAAACAAATCACGAAAAACTCAAAAAACGAACAATATCTCAAAAAATTTAAAACAAAAAATTATTGGTATAAAACAAAGACATTAGACCGAGATAAGAAAAAATACGACAATTTGCCAAAGCGAAAAAACATTAAAAATCTTATAGAAATACAGCTAAAAAAAGAACTTGAAAAGACTGCAATTTCCACCGCATTTTTGAAGCAAAAATCAGACAAAACAGAAAACGTCAAAACCACTACAAACAAAGGCGTTAGAAGAGATTCCGATAGTGAAAACTGTATTGTTTGCCAATCATTGTACTTGGCAAATAACACAAAATCGAAAAAGTGCAAGGTTACAGGTGTTGATATATCTTGCCAAAAAGAAAATAGTCAATTCCTTAACTTGGTCGGATTAAGATTTCTAAAAAAGTATGATTCTAGCAATTACAAGAAACTAGAAAAACAATTTTTAAACCTTAGTAAAGAGTATGTCAACAATGAAGAAAAACTTTACTACTTGGCACACAATATTCGAAATAAACATTTCAACACTATACACAACCGCAGAAGCTATGAACAACGCAATTATCATCCTAACCAACTGCAATTTTCATTTCCTTAATGGATTCAAGAATAATATTTAATCTCGCTTATCGTGACAATTATACTATCAAAGAAGTTCTAACCATTCTAGGCATATCTAGGATAATTGATAAAGAATATAATTTAACACCTAGTTATGTAGATACAGACCTCTCCATGGTATGGGATAATATTAGAGATAAAAAACTACTGTTGGAACTATCAAAGATAAAGACTAGAAAACGCAGAAGATAAAATAATAATCACATTTACTACTAGGAACATTTTCTAAGACGGTTCAGAAAAGTCTCCACCGTAAACGGAAAAGTCTCCACCGTAGAAAGGTGCGCAAATTATTACAATAGTCCTCACAAGGGACTATTTTTGTTTACAGCATTACCAATGCAATACACCTACAATAGTTACAGAGCTACTATAAATAAAGGCGAGTGTCAATACCATAATGGATGCACAACAGCACGCCATGTACATTGAAAATCGAGTTTGGAATTTCAGATTTGTTATGCAGAGATTCAAGGGGCGGTATGTTATTTCTCGAGTATACAGCCAATTTTATTATGACGTACGTTATGGCATACTTAACCTATGGCTATGTAACTAATAACTTTCAATACAAAAAAAGGGTGGTCTTATTATTATATCGGGTAGTTTTTTAAATGAACCTTTATTATTATACATCATTATTAACAAATACAACTAAACGATATAAATGCAACACCACTTCTTTATATGGTACATAATCTAGATACTTCTATAAAAAGCAAAATACTTAGATTGCTTGTTAGGGGATGTACGTCAAATGAGTGTTGAACTATTAATGTTGAGCTAAGAGCGTTACATTATTTAGCTAATTAACTTTAGGTGTAAATTATATAAAAAATGAACTCGCTGACTAACGGCTGACTAGAAATAAAACAACCATCTTGATAATCAGATGGTTGTCTATTTAATTGTGGAGTTGGAGGTTTTCGAACCTATTATATTTTAACATAACTCAAAATATGTAACTTGTCTATTTATCAGTATTTTAACTATATTTGTATAAACTAATATACTTAGTTTTTATGTCTAAATATAGAAGAAGTAGCACCTAAACTGGCACCTGATGAATTATACTTTCAAGCTTAAGCAACCCAATGGTACAAAGGAAACACTGATTTATTTCCGTTCATTTTTCAACAACGAAAATAAGAATTTTATCTATTCTACTGGTGAGAAAATAAAACCAAGCGAATGGGATTTTGAAGGCAGACAACCAAATGACCTAAACGGAAGGACTAAGAAGGCAGAAATTCATCGAAGCGTCAAGATGCAGTTAGATCGATACAGTAGTTTCTTTACAGAGATTGTCAATCGATATAAGAACATTAATGAAGAACTTACAGTCGATATTCTTAAACAAAGATTCGATGAAAAGTTCAAAAAAATTACTGTTAAAAGTGATTTCTTTAGAATTTACCAGGAGTTTTTAGATGAGAAGGAAAATGACTATACTGGGAATTCGATTTCAAACTCAACGCTAAAGCGCTACAAATGCAATAAGAATCTACTCGAAGATTTTGAAAGCAATTATAAAGTTAAGATCACTTTGGGAAAATTTGATGATAAACTTTATAATAAATTTCTAAAGTATTGTATTGAAGAAAAAAAGCATTCTGCAAATACATTACACAGAAATGTTGGTCTGCTCAAAACTTTTCTCCTGTGGGCTCTTAATAAAAAATACACTTACAATAACAATTTTATTACTTTCAAAAAACCTGCGAAATTCACAACGGATGAAATAGCTTTAAATTACGAACAGGTTGAGCTCATCTACAATTATGACTTTAGTGAAAATAAAAGGTTGGAAAAAGTACGTGACCTTTTCGTTTTTGGTTGTACTACAGGAATGAGGTTTGGCAATTATAGTACGATTTCAAGAAGTGATGTTGATGGTAATTTCATACGGGTCATTGATTTAAAAAGTAAATCTAAAAACTTGGCAATTCCTTTAAACAGTATTTCTAAATCAATTCTGGAAAAGTATGATTATAATCTGCCAAGTATTACAAATCAAAAGATGAATGAATATATTAAGGAAGTTTTTAAAAAGTTGGAATTTACTGATGAGATAAAGAAGACTATGAAATATGGTGATGAACTGGTAGATCAAAAAGCGGAATTTTGGACAAGAATTTCCTCACATACTGCAAGAAGAAGTTTCATCACTATAATGAAGAACAAAAGAGTTCCTGATAAAGTAATTATGAGTTACACTGGTCATACTAGTCTGGAAGTCTTTAATGCGTATTACAGACCAAGCGAAGATGATAAGATCAACTATATGAATGAGGTTTTTAAATAATCACTAACTTTAATTATGGATCAAAAAAAACTTTACGGACAATGGAATATTTGGGAAGAATTTGTTGGTTATCCTATGATGATTTATTATTGGTTAAAAGGAGAAAGGATTGAGAAGCTGTTACAAAAGAGAATTGAAAAAGCTCAACAAAATTCCTCTAAAATTATTCTAAACGAAAAATTAAGAAATGAGTTTTTGATTAAATATGAAAAGTTGGAGAACTTTTTTAGTTTCCATTTCAAAGATATTAATGCATCAAGAAATCACAATTTTGAAGAAAAGATTAAATATTGTTTGGATCAATATAAAAAAGAATCTACAAGTCTTATAAGTTCAAGTAATCTGATGAAATTGCAGGGCAATTTTTTAAATGGTGCCGAAACTACACTATTTTTATATTTTGTTTTAGATAGCAAAACAAACAGAGAAATTCGCTTATCAGATATTATGATTGGTGAAAATAGTTCTAAAATTTTCATTGCATTTTTAAAAGAAAAAAAATTCATTGATGAAAATCACAATTTGCTTGTGGATCAGAAATCTTCATTTATAAGAATTCACCGTTTTCTAAAAGACAATCACATTATCAACCCAGATTTTCAAGATACCACAATAATTGAGGCTATGGAAAATGAATATAATACGAATTTTGATAAAGGAACATTTTCTAGAGCAATCACAGTTAAACCCAATGACTTTGAAGAAAATATCTACCAAGAATTATCTAAGTTGCTTAATATAAAGTATTGAATTTTATATGGTTGGTAGAACTGAGTCAATTTTCACTACCAATAATTGCGTATATTTGGACGTTAGCAGAAATATTATACCAACATAATGTATAGAAATTCGTCAAGTAGAATATTTGGAGGAAAGGGTTCAATTGTAGAATATTTTAAATCTCAAACAAATAGTTTAGAAACTGAAATTAACGCCACTAGTGAATCTTACATTCTGAATGTAAGTGAAGAACAATTTACAGACTATTTATTAGAAAAGTACCAAATTGAAAAACCTATTATTCAATTTGAAGATGTTTATGCTGATAATTTTGAAAAAAACATTCCTGCGGAATATTTCCCAATGTCATTCCACATAAGAGATAGAGATTCTTATCCAAGACAAGTTATTCAATTCTTTGTACCGATTGCAGGAAACTCTGAATTATTAAAATATGTACCTGGAATTAACAGAATAACCATAGGTGGAGGAAGTTCTGATTTTGAAGTTGAATTCGATAAATTAAAACTTGAAATAATTGATTTTTACAATGATGCAAAAATCATTAAATCAAAATATGATGAAAATGTTGTTATTACACAACGCAAATTAAGTGAATTACATCAGAATATTGATGAATTTAATAATTCTCTCAAAAGCTGGATTATTGGAGAAATAAAAAAAATAAAAAATAAGTTTTTATCACAAAATGAATTTATGAATTCTTTAGGTGTTCCAATGAAAAAAAGTAAAAATACACCTGAAACATTTTCTGTCCCAAGACCCACATTACGAACAAAAATAAAAGTGAGTAAGCCTGAAGCAAGTACCCAACCTTTTAAACCAGAACCTACTATAGATTTAGATATTTATAATCAAATTTTAAAACTCATCAATGATGTAGGAAAAAATTTTGAAAGAATGCCAAGTGTTTATAAAGGCAAAGGTGAAGAGGATTTAAGAGATCATATACTTATGACTTTAGATCCAAACTTTGAATTTGGTTCTGCTTCTGGTGAAACATTTAATAAAACAGGAAAAACTGATATTCAACTTAGATATGACAGTTCTGTAATATTTATTGCAGAATGTAAATTTTGGACAGGTGAAAAAGGTTATCTTGATACAATAACACAATTAATCAATTACTTAACTTGGAGAGATACAAAAGGTTCAGTAATTATCTTTGTTAAACAAAAAGATTTTACAACTATTTTGTCAAAAGTAGAGACAACTACTTCTAAACATCCTAATTATATAGGATTTGTGTCAAAAAGTGATGAAAATTGGTTTAATTATAGATTTCATATAAATGGTGATAAAAATAGAGAGATTAGATTAGCTATTCAACTTTATCATACTCAATAAATAACACATCGGCTAACATCGGCTTATATTAATTCTAAAAAATTGGAACAATCTTTTTGATCTTTAAATTACTGATGAACGAAATGTTTACTCCAATAATTTACATAAGCAACTATATATCAATTATTAAACTTTATGCAATTGAGTAGAATTGCATTATTAGTTATTCTAATCATACAATTTTGTCTGCAAATAAATTTCATAGATTATGCAGACAACAAATCCATTCCAAACCATTCTCGACGAATTAGGGGAAGTGAAAGACTTACTTTATTCCCTTAAAAAAGAACCTGAAATTGAGTTGAAAAAGAAACTATACTCTATCAAAGAGTGTTCAGAAATTCTTAAACTTGATTATCAAACCGTACGCTCACACATTTTAAAAGGTAACATCAAAGCGGAACAAATCGGAAGATTCTACAGGGTCAATCATTTTGATCTGATGGATGCTTTAAACGAAGTCAAATCGCTTAAGTATAGGAGATAGATAAAGATTTTATTTATCAATCATTCTTATTCAACCGTCCGTATTTCTTACGGAATCAAACCTTTAAAATATGAGCGAAAAAATCCCATACCTAAGAGTAGGCACAACCTATTATAAAAGTATCGAAAAACCATTGATCTCCGGTGACAAGATCTCAATTTTGGTACGTTGGAACCGTGAAACGATAATTAGCGACCACGGAAAAATTTACGTTTCAAAAGTTTCAAAGTATGATGGTTTCTGCTGTATTCCTTCTCATCTTAACTATAAACAAATCATTGACGGATTCTACAATATGTACAATGAGATTCCTTATCAACCAGTCAATGAAAATATAAGCTCTGAAGATTTAGAAAATAAAGTTCCATTCTCACTTAAATTTATGGAGCATATTTTCGGCGAGCAATTAGAGTTAGGTTTAGATTACATAAAGATATTACTTGAATATCCAACACAGATTCTTCCAATTCTCTGTTTGGTAAGTAAAGAAAGATCTACCGGAAAGTCTACTTTTATCAAATGGCTGAAATCCATCTTTGGATTAAATATGACCTACATCAAAGGAGACTCATTCAGCAGTCAGTTCAATTCAGATTGGACTTCAATGCTGATTGTTGCAATTGATGAGGTATTCTTTGATAAAAAAGAAATCACTGAACGCTTAAAATATCTTTCTACTACTGACAAAGACAAAAAGGAGGCAAAGGGAAAAGACCGTGAAGAAGTCGAATTCTTTGGCAAATTTATTCTCTGCTCTAATAACGAAGATAACTTTATTCAGATCGATGAAAATGAGATCCGATTCTGGATCATCAAAGTAAATTCGATTAAAAGCGAAAACACCGAATTTCTTAAAAATCTCAACAAAGAGATTCCTTATTTTCTTCGATATTTAATTCAAAGATCTTACCACAGTCATAAGCAGACAAGAATGTGGTTCACGGATTCAGAGATCAGAACAAAAGCTCTTCAGAAATTGGTTTGGAAAAATAATAACAAACTTGAATCGAAAATCATCGAGCTTTTATATGAGTTTTTCGAAAGTACCGACGACAGCAAGATCCATTGTATTCCTCAGGATATTTTTAATATGCTTGTTAAGATGTTCAGCAAACAATATTGGACAGTAAACGATGTCCGGAAAATCTTGAAAGAAAACTGGAAACTCGAACCTCAAAGTAATTCTTTGGCCTACATCAAATACGATCTCGATTATGGTTTAAGTTTTTTCCAACAGAACAAGACAGGGCGGTATTTTTCAATAGAAAGGAATTTTATTCTTCAAAAATTTGATGAAATGATGAATTAATTGATAATGAAAATAAAATCAATTAGTTACATCTCATCAAAAGCCTCATCAAACTTTTCAACCTTGATTTTTGATGAGAGGATGATGAGAAGAATATTTCCACTTTGATGAGATGATGAGACTTTGATGAGGGTGTAATTTGTTATAAATCAGTTTTTTATAAGTTATTCTCATCAATTCATCAAAAATTAGTCAAATACAAACTCAGTCACTTTCGCTGATAGTACACAAACTATTTATTACTAAAAACATTTAAAACTACAATAATGAACTGCAAACAATTCAACAGCATATCATTGGAAGAAGTCCTCCTTTCTCTCGGACACCTTCCAACGAAACAAAATGAAAAAGAAGCTTGGTATCTCAACCCCTTTGCCAGCGAATCCCAAGCCTCTTTTAAAATTAATAAAATCCTAAACTATTGGTATCTATTTTCAGAAGGAATCGGTGGAACGAATACCGACTTTATGAAGAAATATATGAACGCTTCGGTCAATGAAGTATTAGTATGGGCAGAAAGTCAGAATTTTTCTTCCTTTCAACAGCAAAATATCTCAGATCGGAAAGTAGAAGATCTTCCTGCAAACTATCGGATCATTGAAGTTAAAAAAGTTCAGCATCCTGCACTTTTAGAATATCTGAATCACAGAAAAGTAGATAGCCAAATCGAATTTTTAAAAGAGATTCATTATCGAATGAACGATAAAAATTATTTCGGAATTGGATTTAAAAACGATTCCGGTGGTTACGAAATTCGCAATAAATATTCAAAGATCTGCTTAGGTAGAAAAGATGTTTCTACGATAAAAAACAGCTCAAATTCAATTCGGATTTTTGAAGGCTTTTTTGATTTTATTTCCTTTAAAAGCATAGAAAAATCTTTAGGAAATAAACATTCGGATTATCTAATTCTAAATTCAGTTTCGATGATTTCCAATATCAAAAATTCACTAAAAGATTACGAAAATATTGAGCTTTATTTTGACAATGATGATGCCGGAAATCGTGCCGTCGAAATGATTAAAAACGAAAATGAAATAGCAGAAGATTGTCGGTTTTTGTACTCAGATTTCAAAGACTTGAATGATTGGGTGATCCACAAAAATCCATCAAATGAGAGACAAGTGAAACTTAGGAGAAGGTGAGTAAAATAATCACAGGTGAGATATGGTAGGATGTTAGTGCAAAAAGTACCCAAAGTTTACAATAAGCGTATCCGCTGATTGCAAATTGGGATTTTTGATTTCTTCCTATCGTCAGAAATGTTTGTAAATACATTAAAATTAACACAATGGAAAAAGACTTTTTACAAGAATTTATATATGAAGCCACTAAAGAAAATGAAGCCAAAGGTCAGTATTTAGAAATGAAAACCGTCTCTGAACGAAACCCAAACGTAAAGAAATGGGCATTGACGGGTTACATTTCTCAACCGGACGAAATTGGTAGAAAATTGAAGGATGAAGAATTCGCAGAAATCGCCACCAAAGCTTTAGATAAAATTGGAGTGACAAACAAAAATCAGTACCGATTGGATATTCACAATAGTACAAAACATAAGCATATTCATTTTGTCGTAAACAGGATTGATATTTCGGGAAAGTGCACTGTGAAATCACACGATATCGGAAAGAGATTTGGTGATGCAGTCAGAGAAGTTTGCAAAGAAAGAGGATTGTTGACTGATATAGAAATTGGAATTCAGAAAAAAGCTGAGATGCTGAAAAGCTTGACCGAAGCTATTAGGTCAGAAGATAATTTTGATGATCTGATCTTAGCAATGAAGAAAAAAGGTTTTGAAACTCAATTGTCTTCAAATATCAAAGACGGAATTTCGGGAATGCGAATTCTGATGGAAAAAGACAAAAATTTTCAAACTGAAAGGATCTATAAAGCTGGTTACAAATTATCTGAAATCTCAAATCAACTGAAAATTTCTGAAATAAAATCTGTATTTGAAATGAAAAAAGCAGTTTGGGAAGCACAAAAAAATGCTGACAACTTAAAGGTATTTTGGGAGAATTTACAACAGAAAGGATTTTCTGTGAAAATCCAATACAAAGGAGAATATAAAGCTGGTCAAAAAAATGAAATCAAAGATTTTTGGATAAATAAAATTGGTAGTGGTCAAGAGAAAAATGGATTCTTTTTTCGGAAAAATGTCGGATTCTCACTGTTGGCAATAGATCTTGATCTTGTGGATGCGGTAAAATCATTGAATCAAAATAGTGTATTAAATGACGCAAGCAGTCATTTGAAATCAGAAACAAATGAGAGCTTAATAGAAATTGCAGGTGGATTATTAGGTGACTTCCTTAATCCAACCTATGTTTCTCAGGACGAAGATGAGCTCTGGAAAAAGAAGCGAAAATTAAGACGATAATCAAAAATTTAAAAAAATAAATATGGAAAATGAAAATAAAGAATCTAAAAGTAACGGAATGGAACTTTTAGAAAATGTTATCAAATCAAATAAGGAAAATATGGAACAAAATGTCAAACTTCAGTTTGCCATTGAAGATCATACGACTCTATTGAACGACTTAAAGATCAGCTTGGAAGATGGACAGTCAATCAATAATGAAAGTTTAGTCTTTTTTAAATTAGTGCAAGCCAAAATAACTGAATTAATTGCCAATATTCCTACCCAGACAGAAATGGTTCTTTCAAAAGAAACTAAAGATTATTTGGACAGTTTTGTAAAGGATATAAAATGGAAGAAGAAATTTATTTGGAGCGGAATTGGAGTTTTTGTCTTTGCGGTTTTAGTACTGATCACCGCCATTAATTTCTCAACCAATTGGTACAAAGAAAGTATTAAAGCTAAAAGTGAACTGCGCCAAGATATATTAAATGAAATTGCTAATGAAGGAAAAAAAATCTACAATGAAAATGAGATAAAAATATTAAACGAAAATACACAAGTAATGCAATTGTGGATTAGAAACAATCCCAAAAAAGCAGAAGATTTTCTGAGGTTCAAGGATGGGTATAAAGCTAGTAAGGAAAATCAATAGAAGATTATTACTCAATTGGAGCATTCTTTAAATTGGAAAAGTAAGGTAAAAAAATGGAAAAATACATTTTGTTGGCTGTTTAAATCTTAGTGAATTCTACCTCTAGGTTTCTCTTTATACAATTTATAAAAAAAATATTTTGCGAAATAGATTTTATATCGTAATATTGCGATATATAATTACGGAAATTATGGGAGCTACTAAAACAGAACATTTTACAGACAAACAAAATCAAATTGCAACAATTGCAAAAGCATTAGGACATCCTGCCAGAATAGCGATTATTGAGTATTTGATGAAAGTCAATGAATGCATCTGTGGTGATATCGTGAATGAATTGCCTTTGGCTCAACCCACCGTTTCACAACATTTAAAAGAATTGAAAAACGCAGGAATTATAAAAGGTAACATTTCCGGAAACGCTATCTGCTACTGTATAGACGAAAAGACTATCGAAATTCTAAACACTTATTTTTCCGCAATAGTACAAACTGTTACCAAATCAAAATGCTGTTAAGCATTTTTTTAGCTTGATTTATCGCAATATTGCATTTAAACTATAAAGATTCAATTATGAAATTATCAGAAGTAAAACAAATTTTGCCAACATTAGAAAATGTTGAATTTCAATTAGAAAATGGAGCTTTTGTTCCGGAACATTTTCACGTTACAGAAGTAGGAATGATTACTAAAAACTTCATTGATTGTGGCGGTGTCATCCGTTCAGAGAAAGTTGTGAATTTTCAGCTTTGGAATGCTGACGATTTTGAACATCGTTTGAAGCCAAACAAATTACTAAACATTATCAAGCTTTCTGAGGACAAATTAGGAATTGAGGATTTTGATATTGAAGTTGAATATCAAAGTGATACTATTGGAAAATATGATCTAGAATTCAATGGGAAAACATTTATTCTAAAAAGTAAGACCACTGCTTGTTTAGCACAGGACGCTTGTGGAATCACATCAGAAAAAGAAAAAAAGAATCTAATTGAACTTGGTGTAAATCAAAACAATTCTTGCACGCCAAATTCTGGATGTTGCTAATTCAATTTCTATGGAAACAAAGACAATTACCAAAGACAATTTTCCGGAGTTGGTAGAAATCTATCGACAAGGATTAGCAACTAATATTGCCACTTTTCAAAATGATTTGCCAGTATGGCAAGATTGGGATAAAGGACACCTTGATTTTTGCAGGATCAGCATATATGAAAATAACGAGATGCTTGGTTGGACTGCGTTATCTCCTGTTTCCAGCAGATGTGTTTATTCAGGTGTAGCAGAAGTAAGTGTATATGTAGCAACAATTGCAAGGGGAAAAGGGATTGGAGAAATGTTGTTGAATGAATTGATTAAGGAGAGTGAATTAAATGAAATATGGACATTACAATCTGGGATATTTGCAGAAAACATAGATAGTTTAAAATTACACGAGAAATGTGGTTTTAGAATCGTTGGCTACAGAGAAAAAATTGGAAAGAAGAATGGGGTTTGGAAGGACAATATATTAATGGAGTACAGAAGTAAGATTGTCGGAATCGATTAAAAATAAAAATTATAAAATCAATAAAAATGAAAATTGCATTATTCAGTGACATTCACGCTAATCTTCCTGCATTAGAAGCATTCTTTGCAGATGTTGAAAAAAGAAATCCCGACAGCATTTATTGTTTGGGAGATCTAGTAGGTTATAATATCTGGCCAAACGAAGTGGTCAATGAAATCCGTAAAAGAAAAATACCAACTATTGCAGGCAACTACGATTTTGGAATTGGGAGAATGAGCAATGAATGCGGTTGCGCCTATAAAACGGACGCTGAGAAGGACAACGGGAACATTTCTATTTCTTATACCAATTCATTGATGAAGGATGATGAACGTGCTTACTTGCGTACACTTCCAGCACATATAAAAGTGGAATTTCAATTGAACGAAGACAAACTGAACCTACTTTTAGTACACGGGAGTCCGAGAAAAATAAATGAATATCTTTTCGAAGACCGTGAAGAAAAAAGTATGCTTCGTATTATGGAACAAGCCGATGCCGACATTATGTGTTTCGGACATACACACAAGCCATATCACAGAGTTTTAAATTCGGGTATTGATGGACAAGACCATTTCCGTCACGCAGTGAATATCGGTTCCGTTGGGAAGCCAAAAGATAACGATATAAGAGGTGGTTATGTGATGTTGACAATTAATGAAAACAGTTCTGTTTTGAACAAAGAAAGCATCAGTGTAGAATTTATCCGTTTCGACTATGACTTTGAAAAAGCTGCAAAGGCAGTGGAAGATAGCCCTCTTCCAAACGAGTACGCAGAAAATCTAAGACGTGGCTATTAATCTTTAAAATCTAAAAAATGGAACTTCCAAAAGATTTATATTATTCGAAAGAGCATACTTGGGTTCATATTGAGAACAATAACGCAACTGTCGGTATCACTGCTTACGCACAAAACGAATTAGGAGAAATCGTATATGTTGACTTGCCGAATGTTAATCATCATTTCAAACAAGACGAAGTATTTGGTTCTGTAGAAGCCATTAAAACTGTCAGCGATCTATTTATGCCTCTTTCAGGAAAAATAATTGAAACCAATGAGCAACTTTTAAAAGAGCCAACGCTTGTAAATTCTAATCCATTTGATAATGGCTGGATGGTCAAAATTGCAATTGAAGACCTAAGAGAAACTGAAAATCTATTAACAACGGAACAATACGCTCAACTAAATAATTAGACGATGCAACCAAAATTAAAATTCCTCGACCGCTTTCTTACCCTATGGATCTTTTTAGCAATGCTTCTGGGTATTGGTTTGGGAAATTTCTTTCCTAATATTTCTACTGTCACAAATTCTTTATCTATTGGAACAACTAATATTCCTTTAGCAATAGGTTTAATCTTAATGATGTATCCACCTTTGGCAAAAGTTGATTACACTCTATTACCAATGGCTTTTAAAGACAAAAAAGTAATGTCAGTATCATTATTACTGAATTGGATTATCAGCCCTATTTTAATGTTTGTTTTAGCTATCATTTTTCTGCGAGATGAGCCAGACTATATGATCGGTCTAATTTTGATCGGTTTAGCAAGATGTATAGCTATGGTAATTGTCTGGAACGATTTGGCAAAAGGTAATCGGGAGTACGCCGCTTTGCTAATCGCATTGAACAGTATTTTCCAATTGGTGTTTTATAGTTTTTATGTTTGGCTTTTCATTAATGTATTACCACAAAAGCTTGGTTTAGGAAATTTCAATGTTTCTGTACCAATGAAAGATGTTGCAGAAAGTGTTTTCATTTATTTGGGAATTCCATTTATTGCAGGATTTTTGAGCCGTTATTTTCTAATTAAATTGAAAGGAAAAGATTGGTTCAATAGAAAATTCATTCCGGCTATTTCACCTATTACTTTGTATGCTTTGCTGTTTACCATCGTATTGATGTTCAGTTTGAAGGGAGACAAAATTTTAGAGCTACCAATGGACGTTGTTAAAGTTGCCATCCCATTAGTAATATATTTTGTTCTTACATTCTTCATCAGTTTTTTCATTAGTAAGGCATTGAAAGTACCATACGACAAAAATGCTTCTATCGCTTTTACGGCAACAGGAAACAATTTTGAATTAGCTATTGCTGTTGCTATAGCAGTTTTTGGAATCCATTCTTCGCAAGCATTTGTTGGTGTCATTGGCCCCCTTGTGGAAGTGCCTGTGTTAATTTTATTAGTTAGAGTTAGTTTATGGCTGAAACAAAAGTATTATAAACAGGAATAGTCATTTCAGAATATTTAACGGAGTTATGGAAGTGCTAATATTCTAATAAAATTTCTCAGCTCTTAAAAATATTATATATATCACTATAAATTTATCTTTTATTCGCAATGATCTTTAATAAATAAAAACGGCTCAATCAGTATGGTTGTTCCGTTTCTTTGAAAAGTAGTTGTCTTGGATTATTTTTAATATTCTTTTTTTAATTAGATTTTCTAGTCTTGCCAGCATTTCTTCTTTTCCTTAACCAATCTTTCACATAACGAAGTTTTTCCATTATGTTGAAGCAATATAATAAAATTTTATACTTTTGTAAAGTGAAATTTCTAAGACTCATATTAACAATCTACTTCATTGCATTACTTTTAATGCCTTGCAGTGATGTTAAAGCTCAGTCGGAGGTTCGTGACAATCATCAAATTTCAATGAATGCTGACAATTCTCATTCTAAAGAAAAAGATGATCCGTGTTCTCCTTTTTGCCTATGTAGTTGTTGTCAAATCAAAATTAGCACATTTAACTGCGAAAAGTTATTGCAGATTCCAGTACAGTCTAAGATTTATTTCTCAAAAAAAATTCTTTTTCAAAAGAATAATATTGCCTATCAGGTTTACGACCATATCTGGCAACCTCCCAAAATTTAATTTTTATTGATCAGATGAAAGAAAATCTTTCATCAACTTTTAGAGATACTATGCAATAGGATTGCACGGTTCATCTATTCATATTTGTATTCCTAAATTATATCAATTTCTTAATGATAAGATTAAGGTTGGAAATCAATAAAAATTAAATCAAATTCTGTGTTAGATAAAATCATAAAATTTAGCATCAACAACAAAATCGTCATTGGTATAATGACTTTGTTATTGATTATTTGGGGCGTATGGAGCGCTACCAAATTACCCATAGATGCTGTTCCTGACATCACTAATAATCAGGTTCAAATTATTACCGTTTGTCCAACATTGGCAGGGCAAGAGGTGGAGCAGTTGGTTACATTTCCAATTGAACAAAGCATAGCAAATATTCCAGATATTGAGGAAACCAGAAGTATTTCAAGATTCGGATTGTCTGTTATTACTGTCGTTTTCAAAGAAAATGTTGACGTGTATTTTGCCCGTCAGCTTATTTCCGAAAAACTAAAACAAGCAACAGAAGAAATACCTAAAGGAGTTGGAACACCAGAGCTTGCACCAGTCAGCACAGGTCTAGGTGATGTTTATCAATATATTCTCCATCCAAAAAAAGGTAGCGAGAAAAAATACTCATCCAAGGAACTGCGCACAATGCAGGATTGGATTGTAAGAAGACAACTGAACGGAACACCTGGTGTTGCAGAAGTCAACAGCTTTGGCGGTGAGCTGAAACAATATGAAGTAGCTGTCAACCCTGACCGCCTCAGATCAATGGGAGTCAGCATTACAGAGCTTTTTACTGCATTGGAAAAAAATAATCAGAATACTGGCGGAGCGTACATTGACAAAAAACCAAATGCCTATTTCATCCGTGGAATTGGGGTTGTGACTTCTCTGGAAGATATTAAAAATATCGCCATCGTTAATAAAACGGGCAGTGTTCCAATTTTTATAAAAGATGTTGCAGATGTTAGATTGGGAAGCGCAATCCGTTACGGCGCAATGACATATAATGGTCAGGTAGATGCAGTTGGAGGTATTGTAATGATGTTAAAAGGTGCCAACAGCAACGAAGTAGTTAGCCGTATTAAAGATAAAATTCCCACCATCCAAAAATCTTTGCCAGAAGATGTTCTAATAGAACCTTATCTTGACAGGTCTGATCTAGTAGGACGAGCAATCAATACCGTTGAGAAAAACCTGATTGAAGGAGCGCTCATCGTTATTTTTGTTCTGGTCATATTTCTTGGGAATTTCAGAGCAGGATTAATCGTTGCTTCAGCGATTCCTCTGTCGCTACTTTTCGCACTAGGAATGATGAATGTCTTCGGTGTTAGTGCCAATTTAATGAGCTTAGGGGCAATAGATTTCGGATTAATTGTTGATGGAGCGGTTATCATTGTAGAGGCTACACTTCATCACTTAGGTCTCAGAAAATCTAATCAAAAACTGACACAGTCGGAGATGGATGAGGAAGTTTTCCTGTCCGCATCCAAAATCAGAAACAGCGCAGCATTTGGTGAAATTATTATCTTAATCGTTTACATACCAATCTTAACGTTAGTCGGTGTAGAAGGAAAAATGTTTACACCAATGGCAAAAACGGTTGGGTTTGCAATTTTAGGAGCATTGATTTTATCACTGACATATATCCCGATGATGAGTGCTTTATTTTTATCTAAAACAGTTTCGACCAAAGAAACCTTCTCTGATAAGATGATGAATAAGTTGCAAAGTTTTTATCAGCCATTATTGCGAAAAGCTTTGCAATTGAAATACATCATTGTTTCTGCTACGGTCGTTTTATTTGCTGTTTGTATTGTAATCTTCTCAAGAATGGGAGGTGAGTTTATTCCGCAGTTGCAGGAAGGTGATTTTGCATTTCATTGTATATTACCACAGGGAAGCTCACTTACCCAAAGTGTGGAAACATCAATGCAGGCTTCCAGAATTATCAAACAATTTGATGAAGTAAAGATGGTTGTTGGTAAAACAGGTGCTGCTGAAGTTCCTACCGACCCAATGCCTCCGGAAGCAACTGATTTGATTATCGTTTTAAAACCGCAAAGCGATTGGAAAACCAAAAAATCTTATGATGAACTCGCAGACGAGATTTCAGAAAAGTTAGAACTGATTCCCGGTGTTTTCTTTGAGAAAAACCAGCCGATACAGATGCGATTTAATGAATTGATGACAGGAATCCGGCAAGATGTAGCCGTGAAAATTTTTGGTGAAAATCTGGATTCTCTTGCGATTTATGCTGAAAAAGTGAATAAGGTAGTTCAAACTGTTGATGGTGCAACTGCTCCGCAAATAGAACGAATCAGCGGACTTCCGCAAATCAATGTTGAATATGACCGTACAAGAATGGCCAATTACGGATTGAACATTGAAGATGTCAATAATTCTTTGAGTACAGCTTTCGCAGGAAAGTCAGCCGGTCAAGTTTTTGAGAACGAAAGACGTTTTGATTTAGTAGTTCGCTTAGACAGCATTCACAGAACCAACATTGATGATGTTAATAATTTAATGATTTCCACGAGTTCGGGAAATCAGATTCCGCTTTCTCAGGTTGCCAATATCAGTTACAAACTCGGGCCGTCACAGATAAGTAGAGAAGAGGGTAAACGTAGAATTGTGATTGGTTTTAATGTGAAAAACCGCGATGTGGAAAGTGTTGTGAATGATATTCAGGCAAAATTGGATAGGCAAATCAAGTTGCCTTCGGGATATTACTTCACGTATGGCGGGCAGTTTGAGAATCTTCAGGCAGCCAGTAAACGTCTGATGATTGCTGTTCCCGTTTCTTTACTTCTGATATTTTTCTTGCTATATTTTACATTCCGCTCGTTCAAACAGGCTGCTTTGATTTTTACCGCCATTCCAATGAGTGCGATTGGCGGAATTTTCGCATTATTGATACGAGATATGCCTTTCAGTATCAGTGCTGGAATTGGATTTATAGCTCTGTTTGGAGTTGCAGTTTTGAACGGAATTGTTTTGATTGGAACATTCAACCAACTGGAAAAAGATGGGGAAACTGATATTTTGAAGCGCGTTTTTGAAGGCACTAAAACAAGACTTCGACCAGTCTTAATGACTGCTGCCGTGGCTTCTTTAGGATTTCTTCCGATGGCAATTTCAACCGGAGCTGGAGCAGAAGTTCAGAAACCTTTGGCGACCGTCGTGATTGGAGGATTGATAACGGCGACTTTCCTGACATTATTCGTTTTGCCAATGTTGTACCTAATTTTTAATACAAAATTCAGAAGGAATAATTTTAAAATGAAATCTTTGACAACGATTGTGGTTTTAGGATTTCTATTATTCGGACAAACTTTGAGTGCCCAAAACACTAATGTGCTATCGGTGGAACAGGCAACAGAAATGGCTTTGAGCAATAATTATTCAATCAAGTCAAAAGATTTGGATATTAAAGTTTCTGAAGCTTTGAAACCAACTGCCAACGAAATTCCGAAAATGAATTTCAATGCGCAGTTGGGACAATATAACAGTCCAAAATTTGACCAGTCATTTTCGATTTCTCAGAGTATTCCGTTTCCTACTTTGTTTAAGGCAAGAAAAGAACTTATTGCTCAAGAAATCAAAGGCAAACAAATCAGCCGAGAGATTACCGTCAATGAACTGGCAAAACAGGTGAGAACGTATTTTTATCAGATTGAATATTTGCATTATAATCAGACTAAACTGATGAAACTCGACAGTTTGTATCAGGATTTTATCAGGATTGCAACGGTGAGATTTAATGCTGGTGACATTAAAAAAATAGAAATCAACACGGCAGAAACTCAGAAAGGAGAAATCAATCTTTTGTTAAATCAGAATAAAATCTATCTGAAAAATGTATACAAAAACCTGAAAACTCTGCTTAATACTGATGATGAAATTGAGATTCCGCTCACAAAAAATTATCAGCCACTGAAAGTGGAATATGTTCTGGACAGTATTACAATTGCCAGTCATCCAACGGTTAAAGCTTTTTATCAGGAAATGGAAATTGCCGAGAAGAATAAAAATGTGGAGAAGTCACAAGGTTTGCCGGAGTTCAGTTTGGGTTATACGAACCAGTCGATTATTGGTTTCCATACCGTGAACGGTCAGGAAAAATATTATAATGCGGGAAACCGTTTTAACGTAGCCAATATTGGTATCTCAATTCCTTTGACTTTCGGAGCAACGAAAGCCCGAATTCAGTCTTTGGATTATCAGAAGCAAATCGCTGAATCCAATGCGAAACTTCAGCAAAAACAACTGACTACACAGTTAGAAAATGTTTTAAGACAATATCAGCAGGATGTTCAGCAGTATGAGTATTACGTCATTCAAGCTTTACCAAATGCTGAAAAAATTGTGAAAGCTGGACAACTCGGATATAAAACGGGAGAAATCTCTTACGTCGAATATCTTTTTGCTTTGCAGACCGCAACCAACATTCAGCTGAAATATCTGGAATCCATTCAACAGGTAAACCAGTCTGTTATTACCATTAATTCTTTAATCAATAAATAAAATGAAACAACATATTATTTACACGGCTTTTGCCTTTGTTTTTCTCATAAGCTGCGGAAAGAAAGATTCTAATGAATCTGAAAGCGAATTAAAAACCGAACAAACCGAAGAACACGGCGAGGAATCACCACAAACCATTGCAAGTCTTACAGAAGAACAGATGAAAGCGGTCGGCATTTCTTTGGGGAAAATAGAAATGAAAGAATTGACTTCAACAATTAAAGCAAATGGTGCATTACGGGTTCCCAATAATAACAAAGCAACCATTACCTCAATGTACGGAGGAATTATTAAAACTTTGAATGTACAAATCGGGGATTTTGTAAGAAAAGGGCAGGTGATTGCCTCTATTTCAAATCCGGAATACATTCAGTTACAAGAGCAATATCTAACAGTAAAAAGCAGAATTGCCTTTGCCGAGCAGGAATACAGAAGACAAAAGGAGTTGTTTAATAATGATGCTGGCGCAAAGAAAAATCTTCAAAGTTCTGATGCCGAACTGAAAAGTCTTAGAACTCAGTATTCATCTTTGCAGAGACAACTTCAGATTATGGGGATTAATCCTTCGAATATCAGCAATGGCAATTTGAAATCAGGACTAGTTATCACATCGCCGATCAGTGGAACGGTCAGCAACATTTCTTCGCAGATAGGAAGTTATGTTGATATTTCTTCGCCAGTTGCAGAAGTTATTGATAACGGTTCTTTGCATTTAGATTTACAGGTTTTTGAAAAGGATTTGCCCAAAATGATGGTTGGACAAATCGTTCATTTTAAATTGACCAATAATCCGGAAACTGAATATGATGCAAAAATATATAGCATTGGATCATCCTTTGAAAATGACAGCAAAACGATTTCTGTGCACTGTTCTGTAACGGGAAACAAAGCTGGATTGATCGATGGAATGAACATCACAGGAATAGTAAGTCTCGATAAAAGTACCACACCAGCAGTTCCCAACGATGCTATTGTAGAAGCAGACAGCAAATATTATATTTTTGTCAAAACAGACAAAAAAGCAGAGAGTCATCACGAGGAGGCAAGCGAACAGGAAGAAGAACAGAAAGTACCTGAGAAAGAAATGAAAACAATCAACTTTGAAAAAATAGAAGTGGTAAAAGGTTCTTCTGATATGGGATATACGGCAATTACTTCAGTCAATAAAATTCCAGAAGACGCGCAGGTAGTTGTAAAAGGTGCGTTTTTTGTCAATGCCAAATTGAGTAATTCTGGAGAACACGAACATTAAATAAATAAATTATGTCACATAAAAATATAAATCACGAAAATCATCCTGAGAAAAAGCCAACTGCGCAGGAAGATAAAATATATGAAGACGCAGGTGCTAAAAAAATAATTGAAGGTGATGGATGTTGTACGCCGAAAAAAAGCAAACCTGTAGAACAACATAGCGATGACGATGGTCACGATCACGAGCATAGTAATTCCGAAAAAAGTACATTCCAAATGTTTTTGCCAGCAATTATTTCCTTAATTGTCTTATTTTCAGGTATTGCGATGGATTATTTCTTGCCTCAGGAATGGTTCAAAGATTGGGTCAGAATTTTATGGTATGCGGTTGCTTACATTCCAGTGGGTCTTCCGGTTTTGAAAGAAGCATTTGAAAGCATTACAAAAGGTGATGTTTTTTCGGAATTCTTTCTGATGAGTATTGCTACAGTTGGCGCATTTGCCATAGGCGAATATCCCGAAGGTGTTGCGGTAATGCTGTTTTATAGCGTTGGAGAAGTCTTCCAAA
Organism: Soonwooa buanensis; assembly: GCF_900167905.1. Classification (GTDB taxonomy): domain Bacteria; phylum Bacteroidota; class Bacteroidia; order Flavobacteriales; family Weeksellaceae; genus Soonwooa; species Soonwooa buanensis. Next base: position 78,494 of record NZ_FUYZ01000006.1, read on the forward strand.
CTTTGGCCGTTTCCAGAGCTAAAAGTAATATTAAAGCATTATTAGACCAAAGACCAGATGAAGTAACCATTCTTGTAAATGATCAGCCGAAAACAATTCAGGCAGAACAGGCAAAGATTGGTGATGTTATCCAATTGAAGTCGGGTGAAAAATTAGCTTTAGATGGAGAATTAATAAGTGAATCAGCATCATTCAATACTGCTGCTTTAACCGGAGAAAGTAAGCCCGATACAAAAAATAAAGGTGAAGCTGTATTGGCAGGAATGATAAATCTTCAAACCATCGCTCAAGTGAAAGTAACTACTGCTTACGAAGACAGTAAGTTGAGCAAAATTCTTGAATTGGTTCAGAATGCTACGGCTCAAAAAGCACCTACAGAACTTTTTATCCGAAAATTCGCAAGAATATATACACCAATTGTTGTAGGACTAGCAGTATTGATCTGCTTTCTGCCATACTTTTTTGTAGAGAATTATATTTTCAGAGACTGGCTTTACAGAGCCTTGGTCTTTCTGGTTATTTCTTGTCCGTGTGCTTTGGTCATCAGTATTCCTTTGGGTTATTTTGGGGGAATTGGTGCGGCTTCTAAAAATGGTATTTTGTTTAAAGGAAGTAACTTCTTGGATATAATTGCGAATATCCAAAATGTTGTGATGGATAAAACAGGTACAATGACCGAAGGTGTTTTTAAAGTACAGGAAGTAATATTGAAACCAGAATTTAATAAAGACGAAATCCTAAAAATGGTAAATACTTTGGAAAACCAAAGTACGCATCCGGTTGCAACAGCTATTCATAACTATGTAGGTGAAATTGACAGCTCAATTAAATTAGAAAACACAGAAGAAATATCAGGACACGGCTTGAAAGCTAATGTAAACGGAAAACAACTACTGGTAGGGAATTTTAAGTTGATGGATAAATTCAATATCAGTTATGATTTGAATCCAAGCACCATCGTTTATACCATAATCGCCATTGCTTACGATGGTAAATTTGCAGGATACATTACCATTGCCGATAGCATAAAAGAAGACGCACAGCTAACCATTGATAAACTAAAGGAGTTAGGTGTAAATACCACAATGTTAAGTGGCGATAAAAGTACCGTTGTAAAATTTGTTGCAGATAAGTTGGGAATTACAAATTTCTTTGGCGATTTATTGCCGGAAGACAAAGTAAATAAAGTAAAAGAACTTAAAGCAAATAATGAAAGTGTAGCTTTTGTAGGCGATGGTGTTAACGATGCACCAGTAGTAGCATTAAGTGATGTTGGTATAGCAATGGGTGGTTTAGGTAGTGATGCAACTATCGAAACTGCTGATGTAGTCATTCAGGATGATAAACCAAGTAAAATACCGATGGCAATTAATATAGGTAAACAAACCAAAAAAATAGTTTGGCAAAATATCATATTAGCGTTTATTGTTAAAGGAATTGTATTGATTTTGGGAGCTGGCGGATTGGCGACAATGTGGGAAGCTGTATTTGCTGATGTAGGTGTTGCTTTATTAGCTATTCTGAATGCGGTAAGAATTCAGAAGATGAAGTTTTAATATGTCTAGTTTAAATTTATCTGTACTAAAAAATTTATTCACTCTAGATTAATAAAATAGAAAGGTTCAACAATTTGTTGAACCTTTCTTGTGAAATAGTAATTATCTCGTATTACTTATATTTTTTTATTTATTGATAAGTATTTTGGATCTAACCATATCACCCTTTTCTTTCAGCATTCTTATGGATTAAAAAAAGAACCCACGCCGTTGTACATACTACTAGAGTATTTAGTGAGTGTTCAAGACCTCACCCTGCGGGTTTACAAGCACCCTCGTTATTTTTTAGTTATCCAATGATTAATTCGATACCTGCTTTTTCTGCTTTGTATTTTATTTTGCTCTGCAATTCATAATAACTCCAGTTGCGAAGGACGAATTCCTGTTCTTTTGCAATGCCTATCTTATCTTCTTGATTTTTTAGAATGAGTGTGCCTGCCTGTTGTTGGATGCAGAAATCAATCAATTTCCGGCTGTACAAATGTAGCCGATGACTCACATATTTGCTTTCCAAATTTTCTGTTTTATACAATGCCTTTTGTTTTCTCTTGGCTCCATTTCCCGAACGGGCATAGGCGACTCCGTTTTGGATTCTTTTTTGACTTGCTTGAATCGCAAGCCTTCGATATAAAAACTCCTCTTTTGAGCCAATATTGATTCGCACATTGTTGGCTTTTGCTACTATAGGATGCTCCAGAGACAGGGAAGCTTCTGCAATGATATCAGGTTTTAAATGATGCTCTTCTTTTTCGAATTCAAATACTGCAAGCCAATAGATTTTTCCTGCTTTCAGCTGGATCTGCGATGTGCAAAGCTTTATCTCTTCTCTTAAGAGGCGTTCCATTATCAGTCGCTTATCAGAGTAGTCCTTTCCCAAATACGTTTTAACAGGAATTGCAAACATATTGAAGCAAAACGCTTTCTTTCCCTCATCATATTTCATTTTGCTGATGCATTTGATAGGAAGCGGAATTGGAATGTCTTTTTTAAAATTTCTCAGCGATTTTGTTCCTTGCCAGTAATCGGCTTTGTTTTTAGAAAAGGTAGATTGAATAGTATTGTTCAGGCTTCCCAGAATATCGGTAGGGATTTCTCCTTTGAAACGGTCAGAAACCAAGCGTGCCGTTGTATTTGTTTTGGAACGTGTAAATATTCCCATTTCATCTTTTTTTTCATCAGCAAGCTTGTATTGGATTTCTTCGGTTAGGTAAAAGAAATCCTTGATCATTTCCTGAACATACAGATGAGAAACAATTAAATTAGCTGCTCGGAAACAGCGGTTCTGATATCGGTAAAGTTTTTCCCACATTTCTTTTTGTTCATTTGCAGGAAGATCTATCAAAAGCTGAATTCTTCGGGTCAATGTCATCGTGGATTTTTCCATTTCAAAGAGGTATTTCAGAAGTGTTTTGATTTTGCAGATACTGATAGGCGTACATAAATTCCCGATGGACTTCCTTTTCTGGTAATTTGAGTTCTCGGGCAATAACTGCAAATGAAGATTTCTTCTCAAACCTTCTTTTCAAAATATCGAGTTGTTGACTACTGAGTTTTTCTGACTGCTCTTTATTGTCAAAAGCTTTTTCCTGTGGCTGTTCAAAAGAACTTCTATTAAGAATTTTGCGAAGATCATTTATAGCTCTGCTCACCTCATTGCTGATGTCTTTCACACTGCTACCCATTGCTTCTGCGATGGGCTTGTGCTGAAAGCCATATTCCAAGCAAAGTTCAATAAGGTGTTTTCTTTTGGGATCCAAAATGGGTAAAACCTTTTTGACTTCATCGAAATTTTTCTGATCCGATTCGTGACTGAGGAGATTCTCTTTATCAGTTAGGGGATCATAACCCACTAGATAATCTTGATAATTCTCAAAACTTTCAAGAGAAGCCATCAAACGGTTGAATTTATTTCTTGGAGCAGTAACATAAGATATACAATCTCTTTTCATCACAAACCGTAAAAAGCCAAGAATATGATTCGGAGTTTCAATGGTGTTGCGGTGTAGCCACAATTTGAGGAATGTATCCTGAAGAATAGTTTCCACTACAAAATCATCCTCAAGCACTTGCCTTCCAACCCAGAAAAGAAGTCTTTTGTAGCGCAGATGAATATGTTCCAAAGCGGTCGGATTGCCTTTTTTCAGCAGTTCGTACAACTGAAGATTGCTTAGTTTTCGGGAGAAAGAGTCTGTTCTTTTCATAAGCAGCGGATTTAGCTATCTATTACTGGAAGGAACTGCTTAGATCTTTGTATGAAAGCAACAAACTATTCATATCACCACCTCATTACATTTTGTCAAAAAAACAAAAGGCGTGGAACTCAACTTACCGACTGGAGGTACTGGCATACCGAGCAACGATAAGTGAGCCCACGCCGAAGTCGTGGGCACATTTACTTATCAACTCGTTGCTTTTTGAAAAGTGCCAGTTTTCCAATCGAGAATCTAAGCAATAGCTTCTATGTTTTTTTTGAACTATCGCAAAATTACATTACTGTAACTTGTATTGCAAATATAACAAAAATAATTTAATTACGGTCGAACGACCGTAATATTTCAATTACAAAATATTTCTTTTGTTATATGATTGACATAAACGAGAAAATCTGTTCTTATATAACTAAAAATTGGTTAGTTCCTTGGCTTAAAGAAAATAAGTCACAAAACTCGTTTGCTAAAAATCACGATGTTGAAGAAAGTACTATCAGAAAAATTAAAAGTGATATTACATATAGAATTCCCGTTGAAACACTTTATAGGATATGCAAAGCAAGAAAAATTACTCTTGAACAATTTTTTAATCTTATAAATGAGTAAAATACCGACTAGAGTTGGCATTTTTTTATTGTAAAATTCTGGACTAAGTTCTTTCCTGATTTGCATTATCATATCTTTCTTCTTCATCAAATACCAATTTTATACAATTAGAAGTTGATGACAGTGATCGTGAGGGAGTTAAGATATTAGTTGCATTGTATTGCTATTAAAGAAAAGACGATTTTTTTAAACTATATTAATATAAAAACAAGATTCAGCTCTTAGAGCTGGATCTTGTTTTTAAAAATATTAAATGATAATAATACGTTAATTTATAGTACAATTTAAAATAATTAGTAATTGAGAGATAAACCCACACCAAAGCCCATATCACTGTCGTAATGTGTACGAATACCTACATTTTTATTGATAATATATTTGAGTTCGGTCATATATTCCATATCGGTGTTGACCATAAAACCTGCTCTTAATCTTTTTGTTATAGGAATATCTTCGCGCATTAAGGAAAGACGAACAATACCATCGTGATAGACTTCTGCTTGAAAATTAACTAACATCGGCATTGTATACATAAAACCTAAACTTATAGCTCGACGAGTATCTTTCTCGTTTTTCTGTCCGAATAAATTGGTTTCGTGTTCATCCATACCCATTTTACGATACCTCCAGTCAAAACCAATGAATGGCATAAACCACTGCATTTTACCAATGTATCGCCCTAAGTGAGTTTCTACTTCATAACCGTGCATATCGTTATAGCCTAAACGCCATTCTGTACCTAAACTCCATCTTGAGTTCTGAAGCATTGCGTCACCATCATTCCCATTCGTAGCAAAATCATTCTGTGCCATAAAGTGTGGCATATTACTCTCGCGCTGCAACATATTATATGCTTGTTTTTTGTCAGGTAAATTAGGATTTTGATAGTCGTCAACCGCAAAAACTCTGTTCATTCCCGACATCATATGATAAAGGATATGACAGTGGAAAAACCAATCTCCTTCTTCATTCGCTAAAAACTCAATCGTATCAGTTTCCATTGGCATTATATCCAACACATTTTTCAGCGGAGATTTTTCGCCTTTACCGTTAATCACTCTGAAATCGAACCCGTGTAAGTGCATAGGATGTCGCATCATAGAGTTATTATAAATGGTAATACGTAGAATTTCACCCTTTTTGACAGGTATTTTATCAACTTCGGAAAGAATCTTATTATCCATACTCCACACATAGCGGTTCATATTTCCGGTAAGTGTAAATTTTAATTCCTTTACCGGAGCATCTTTTGAAAGCGTAGTATCGTAAGGTGATTCCAACATTGCATAATTCAGGGTCTTAATATCTCCTAAAGCATTTGCGTTGTAACGATTGGGGTCGCTATCCATATTCATATTCATATTGTGTTCGCTATGATCTTGCTTCTGTTTTGCTTCACCAGTAATTTCTGGGTACATCACTACATTCATATCCATTTGGTTCAAGCTCATTTTCATTCCCATATCATCCAGATCACCATTCATCTTCATCATATCGTTCATCATTTTCATTCCTTCAAAATATTTAAGACGAGGAAGCGGAGAAATAAGTTGCTTAATACCGTTTCCTACGAAATAGCTTGCAGACTGTGTTCTGTCTTCAGTGGTAGCTAAAAACTCATAAGCCACACCATCGTCCGGAATCGTAACAACGACATCATAAGTTTCAGAAACTGCAATAATTAAACGATCAACTTCTACAGGCTCTACATCATTGCCATCATTGGCTACTACAGTAATTTTACCACCTGCATATCGCAACCAAAAATACGATGAAGCGCCTCCGTTTGAGACACGTAAACGCACTCTGTCACCTGCTTTTAGCTTTTTGCCATCAACCATTTTTAAGTCGGTAGCGTTATTTCCATTGATTAAAATTTTGTCATAATACACATCGCTAACGTCCATCGCCAACATCCGTTTCCATTCGTTTGTGACCTTAGTTTTGAAATGACCTTCTTTAATAGCTTCGACATAAGACTGAGTTGCATTTTTTTTAATAGCCGCCCAGTCATTGGCATTATGCAACATTCGATTAATGTTGTCCGGATTAAGATTTGTCCATTCGCTTAAAATAATTGGTACAGTTGGTAAATCATCAATTCCTTCTCTAAAAGTTTTATCATCATCACGTTTTTTCATTACAAAACTGCCATACATACCAATCTGCTCTTGCAAACCGGAATGGGAATGATACCAATGCGTTCCGTGTTGAATAATCGGGAAACGATAAGTATAGGTTGCACCGGCCTCAATTGGTTTTTGTGTAAGCCAAGGCACTCCATCTTCTTTGTTAGGTAAAAACACTCCGTGCCAATGCAACGATGTACTCTCTTTTAATTGGTTATGTACAACAATTTCAGCTGTATCGCCTTCTGTGAATGTAAGTGTAGGCATTGGTATTTGACCATTTACGGCAATAGCTCTTTTTTCTTTACCTGCATAGTTTACCAGTGTATCTGTTACATATAAATCGTAACGAACTGTTTTTGGTGGTATTGTCTTTACAATTCTTTTTACGATTTGAGGTTTCCCTTTTGGCATCGACATATTGTTCATTTTGTCCACCTTTTTCGGCTGCTCTTTTGGAGGCATCTGCATTTCATCATTCTTTTTGTTTGATGACTGCATTACCACTTTAGCCTTTTCTTTTATCAGTTTCATACCACACTTTGGGCAGTTGCCTGGTTTTTTAGCGTGAATTTCAGGATGCATCGAGCAAGTATAAGTTGTCTGCTGAACATTTTCTTTTTTACTCATATCCATACCTTTCATATCCTGTGCTTGTGCAAGGGAAAATGCGGAAAGGATGAATATTATTAGTGTTATATTTTTCATTTATTAATTTTTTTATTTAAAAAAAACTTGTATTTATAAAAACCCTGCTTAGTTTTCTTTGTTTATTTTGCGCATTGTTTTAATTTATAGTCGAAAGGCTGTCTGCTGTTTTGTTCATCCAATTTACCATCAATTTTTTTTGCTTCTTTGAAAGCTTCGCATTGCTGTGCATTATTTTATAAGACGCTAAAGGCATTTCATCGTTCTTAATTTGGTTTGCAATTCCTTTCACTTTACTTATTTGCCTTCGGCTACCTAAACTGCCAAACTCACTAAAATTTAATTGCGCCTTTCCATCATCAATATGTCTTTTCATTAACAAAGCCATAGGTTGAATGTTAGCGTACCATTTATCTTTGGTATTATTGCTATGGCAGTCGTAACAGGCGTTTTGTAAAATTCTTTGCACATTTGTCGGAACATAATAAACCTTTGCAAAATCGGTTTGATAAACCTGCCCTTTATTAACATTGAGGGCAGGTTGGTAAAATTGAATAGCAATAAAAATAAACAGCAATGTTGCCAGAATTATCTTTAATACTTTCTTCATTTTATAATTCTTTTTTTAAAGAACCGCAGGTAAGCATTTTACTGCCATAGTAAGGGTTTTTTATTGCCTTGGCTTCGCTAATCCAAATAGTACCTTTGCCATCATTAAACATTGGGCAGAAATCCTGATACAGTTTTTCTGTAGTTCCAAACAAGGTAATAAGGTCGGAAACATCTTTACTCAAAATTGCGAAATGTTCTCTTTGGTGGTCTATCTTTCCTGCATTGTCACCAATATGTTCTGCATTTTCTTTGGCATCTTCAGCTATGTCCATATATTGTTTATGCTTGTTTGCAGGTATGGTTTTCATATCTACCTTACTTAATGTACTAATGAGCTGTTTGCCTGCACTGGATGCTGCTTTATCATTATCTGCAACAAGTGCATTTTTTAATGCCAAATAATCTTTAACAATTGGTGTGATAATAAAGTTTTGCGCTTGCTCCTTTGCAGTATGTTTTTCACCTTCTTGAGAAGGCGTATCTTTTGAAGCAAAAGCTTTTACTGTATCATTTTGTATTGCTGATGACAAATCTTGCGTTTTAGCTATTGCAGTGCTATCATTAGCTTGCTCGTTGTCGTTTTTATTGGAAGACTGATTGCAGGAAACTGTTAATACTGCTAATGTTGCCAATGATATGATGGAGAAAAATATATTTTTCATTGTAATAATATTTAAAGTTATTAAAGAATGATTTTTTACTTATTTGTTTCAAATTCTTTAAGCTTTCGCTTCATAAATTCTATTTCTTCTGCTTGGGTTTTAAGTATGTTTTTTTGCAACTGTATCAGTTCGGGATCGGTAAGGTTTGATTTTTCAGACATTAATACTGCTGCTGCGTGGTGTGGTATCATACCTTTTACAAATTCTTCATCACCAACAAATAACTGCTCTCGAATCCCAAACCACGAAAAGATACCTATCGCAGCAGAAATTATTATAATGCCCCAATTGATTTTCTTATTTTCATACATACCCTTCATTATCCATAATTCTATTATCAACATTACAGAAACCATCAGCAAGGTCATATACAAATTATTAATGTTTGGGATAAGATTATTTAAACCATCAATCATAGCATACATTATAAAATACATAGCTGCAAACATTATAACTGCCATAATTGCGAAGCGTTTGTACATTGCTAAAGAATGTTTACCACTATGTCCTTCATTTATAGAACTATGTTGCATTTTGTGTTCATTTTCCATAATAGAGGAGCTTTATTTGTTGCCAATTGTCTCCTGCACGCTACCACAGGTAAGCATTTTAGAACCATAATAAGGGTTCTTAATTACGTCTTCTTTGCTTAACCAATTTGCTCCTTTACCATTGTTGTACATAGGGCAATGCTGATAATAAACAGGTGTTTCTTGTTTTGACACTTTGGTTAATTCATACATATTTTTAGAAAGTAAGGCAAAAGTTTCTCTTTGTTTTGAAACATCTTTAGCGGTAGAAATTTTTTCTGCATTTGCTGTTAAATCCTTCATTACTTTCATCCAAACGCTATGTTCTTCTGTTGAGAGTTTTGTCATTTCTACAGCTTTTATCGCCTTTAGCAATTCAGCAGCTTTTATAGATGAGATAGCAGGATCGGTTTTTACCAAGGCATCTTTTACTGAAAAATAATTATCGAAAACGGATTTAAGTTGTGGAACATTTTGAATGGTTGCCGTATTTGTAACAGCCATTTCTTTAGGGTCGTGGTTTGCGTGTTCAGCCTTCATATTCATAACAGCATCTTTGTTTGTGGCAACTGGCTTAAGCTCCCTATTATACTGGCAACAGCCTGATAATTTTGAATAAACGTCGTCTGGAGCTAAAAATTTCTCACTGTCATAACCAGCTAAGGCAATGCGTTTCAATATTTCGTCCTGATTTGTTTTTTTACTATCATAGCTGAGTGTAGCCATTTTCGTATCCTTATTCCATTCTACAGTGGATACATTTTTTAAATTTCCTGCTTTTTCGATGTTTGCTTTACACATTTCACAGTTACCATATACTTTTACGGTTTCTGTTTTTGAATTTTTGATTTGGGCAAAAATGTTTATGGTTGATAGTAATACGGTGATTACCATCAATATTTTTGATATTGATTTCATTTTGAAATTTTTAAATTATTAGGAATACAAAAATTTTACGAAAACTAATTTAGTTTTCGACAAGACATAATTATGGCTTGAAAGAAATAATTTTAGCCTATTTTAGGTGGTTGCCAAATGGAAGAAAAGCCTGAAGAATGGTAGGCTTGTTTGAAATGGAATTTTTGTTGTTTAATTTCAACAAACTGATTTTCGTTCTCTATATAAAACGGTATAGGTAAACTCAATGAAGATGAAAAAGTGCTACATCTACAAGAACTATGCTTACATTTTCCACTACAATCATTATGGTTTTTATCTCTTTTGCAAGATTTTGCTTTACAGCAATCCTTTATTTCTGCTTTATGGAACTGACTTTTTGAAACTGACTTTAAGTCTGTCTTTGTTGTTTTTTTTGAGCAAGCATAAGTAGTACTCGGTATAAGCAAAAAGCCCAAACAGATTAAAATTACAAAGCTAATATGTTTACTCAAAGTTTTCAACGCTACAAAATTATAAATAATTTCTATCGAAAATTATATTCGACTAATTTATTTTTTAATTATAATATTAAAGTTACGTTTGTTAGCACTATTTAGAATTGAAAATTCATCATCTAGCAATCCTAAAGGAAAAAAATAAACTAGCACCTACAATAGCACCTTTTAAAATAAAACCCTGTAAATCAATTATTTACAGAGTTTTAAGTGGAGTTGGAGGGATTCGAACCCTCGTCCAAACAAGCAATACATAAGCTTTCTACATGCTTATTTTGCTATTGGTTTTCGAACATAGGCAGAGAGCAAACACCCAACCTACATCTTATCTTCTAAGATTTTCGTGTTTTAGCCGAAGCTTCCAAAACCTTATTTCCGCATTCCTATGCCCCAGAATCCAACGTCGCAGAACAGAACATTGGTGAGACATCTTGCTTCCCTACTATCTTCGGGAAAGCGCTCAGAACCTACTAAACTTCGGATTAAGCTGCAAGAGCGAACTCTTCGTTGCCAGTTAAAATTTTGTAGCAAGGGATTAAAGAGATCGCGCTACGGTTCTCTGCATGCTTACTTACACATTGGTCTTGCTGTCGAAACCAGTCAACCCCAAGTGTGTCTACAAAGATACGAATTTTATCTAGTCTTTCTTTTCTAAATTTTAGTGTCTCTAGTTTTTAAAAACATTTTAATCAGTGTTTGTTTTTAAATAACTGATAATCAGTAGTTAATTTTATTTTGTTTAATTGTGAAAAGCATCATTGTGGATAAATCTAGTTTAGAATTTTGCTAACCTATTGCTAATCAAAGCTTGGCGAATTCTGTGGAAAACTTTTTAAAACATTAACATTAATTTTCGACTTTTCGGGGCTTTTGGATTTTCTTTTTAGACTTTCTATTTCTATTTTTGTAAGACCGATTTGTTTCAAAATCATATTTTCTAAATTCTTGAAATTGAAACAAATAAATATTTCTAAGGAAAATAAATCACTGCTAGAAAGCATAAAACGCGAATAAAAAGTTAAAGAATTATGGGCATTTTTGATAAAAGAGTTAGTTACAAACCATTTGAGTATCCAGAGATTTTGCAATTTGTAGAAGCGATTAACAAGTCTTTTTGGGTTCATTCTGAAGTAGATTTTACCGCAGATATCCAAGATTTCCATTCTCAATTGGCGCCACATGAAAAAATTGCGGTTAAACATGCGCTTTTAGCAATTGCTCAAATCGAAGTTTCGGTTAAAACTTTTTGGGGAAATCTTTACAACCATTTACCGAAGCCAGAATTTAATGGTTTGGGAGCAACTTTTGCGGAGTGTGAATTCCGTCACTCGGAAGCTTATTCTAGATTGTTGGAAGTTCTTGGTTATAACGAAGAGTTTAACAGTGTTGTAGAAATTCCTGCGGTTAAGAAAAGAATTGACTTTTTGTCAAATGTTCTTAAACATGCTAATTCTACAACGCCGAAAGAATATGTTTCTTCTTTATTATTGTTTTCGATTTTAATTGAAAACGTGTCTTTGTTCTCTCAGTTTGCGATTATTTTGTCGTTTACAAGATTCAAAGGATTCATGAAGAATGTATCTAACATTATTGCTTGGACTTCTGTTGATGAGCAAATCCACGCTAATGCTGGTATTTATTTAATCAACAAAATCAGAGAAGAGCAACCTAATCTTTTGACGGATTCTGACATCGAAGACATTTATACTTTGGTTGATGAATCTATCGCGTTAGAAGCAGAAATTCTTGATTGGATTTTCGAACAAGGCGAATTGGATAACTTTTCAAAAGAAGATCTTCTTAACTTTATGAAATACCGTGTTGACGATTCTCTTAAAAAAATCGGTATGAAAACACGTTATGATGTTTCTCCAGAGCAATACAGACCAATGGTTTGGTTCGAGGAGGAAGTATTCGCAAACTCTATGGACGATTTCTTTGCAAAAAGACCTGTAGATTATACTAAGCATGACAAGTCGATTACTGCAAACGATTTGTTTTAATTTAAATTAACGTCACTTTGGTGATTCTCAATATATAACGTATGATGGACGAAAATATCGATATCTGGTGGCTCAACGAAGAGTCCGAGCAAATGCTTAACAGAGGTTATCTTCTAAAAGGTGAAACTGTAGACGGCGCAATTGATCGTATTACAACTGCTGCGGCAAAAAGACTTTTCAAACCAGAATTACAACCAGCTTTCAAAGAGATGATTGTAAAAGGTTGGATTAGTTTTTCTTCGCCAGTTTGGGCAAATATGGGAACACAAAGAGGATTGCCGATTTCGTGTTTTAATGTTCATATTCCAGATAGTATCGAAGGAATTACGCACAAAATGGGTGAAGTCATTATGCAAACCAAAATTGGTGGTGGTACATCGGGTTATTTTGGAGAATTGCGTAATCGTGGTACTGCTGTTACAGACAACGGAAAATCTTCGGGTGCGGTTTCGTTCATGAAACTGTTTGACACCGCGATGGATGTTGTATCACAAGGTGGTGTGAGACGTGGTGCTTTTGCTGCTTATCTAGACATCGACCACGGAGATATTGAAGAGTTTTTATCAATCAAAGATATCGGAAGTCCTATCCAAAACTTGTTTACAGGTGTTTGCGTTCCAGATTATTGGATGCAAGACATGGTAGATGGTGATATGGAAAAACGTAAAATCTGGGCGCGCGTGCTAGAAAGCCGCCAACAAAAAGGTTTACCATATATTTTCTTTACGGATAATGTTAACAGAAATAAACCTCAAGTTTACAAAGATGCGGGATTAATGGTTAATGCAAGTAATCTTTGTTCGGAGATTATGTTGCCATCGACAACCAACGAGTCGTTTATCTGTTGTCTTTCTTCAATGAACCTTGAGTTGTTCGACGAGTGGAAAGATACCAACGCTGTTAAATTGGCGATTTATTTCCTAGACGCTGTATTGTCGGAGTTTATCGAAAAAACTGAAGGCAACTATTATTTGACTTCAGCACGTAATTTCGCAATGCGTCACCGAGCTTTAGGTTTGGGTGTTTTGGGTTACCATTCTTATTTACAAAAGAATATGATTCCGTTTGAAAGTTTCGAAGCGACACAATTTAACGCAAGAGCTTTCAGACATATTAAAGAGCAGGCAGAGCAAGCTTCTAGAGAGTTGGCTAACATCTATGGTGAACCAGAAATGTTAAAAGGTTACGGACTTCGTAATACAACTTTGATGGCGATTGCACCGACAACTTCTAGTTCTGCAATTTTGGGGCAAACTTCGCCAGGTATTGAGCCTTTCGCTTCTAACTATTACAAAGCTGGTTTGGCAAAAGGAAACTTTATGCGTAAGAATAAATATCTTGCTAAACTATTAGAAGAAAAGGGTCTTGATAACGAAGAAACTTGGAGAAATGTGATGTTAAATCACGGTTCTGTGCAACATCTTGATGGTTTGACGGATGATGAAAAAGCAGTTTTCAAAACATTTAGAGAGATTTCTCCAATGGAAATTGTATCACAAGCTGCTCAAAGACAACAATATATCGATCAAGCGCAGTCACTTAACTTACAGATTCCGTCTACAATGCCGGTTAAAGATGTTAATTATGTGATGATTGAAGCTTGGAAAAAAGGCGTAAAAACCCTATATTACCAAAGAAGTTCGTCGGTGTCAAAAGAATTGATGGTGAACTTTGTAAGTTGTTCTTCTTGTGAAGCATAACAAAATGACTTTATAATAATTGATACTTAAAAAGACCGTAGATTTTCTGCGGTCTTTTTTTGGATTAAACATTTACAAAAGATGTCAGTTTTTTTCTAACTTTAAACTTTGAATTAAAAATTTAATCACAATGAAATTCGGACAAGTTGAAGATCCTTCAAAAATAGATTTTACGCTACCTCAAGATAATTCGCATACGAAGACTATTTTAAAACTAAATAAAAAAGGCTTGCAAGATATATCAATTGGTTGTGCAAAATGGAATAAAACCGACCTTAAAGGCTTTTATCCAAAAGGTACAAAAGATGAATTGAGTTATTATGCGACGCAATTTAATTCCATTGAGTTGAATGCAACGTTTTACGGGATGCCTTCTCCTGATCAGGTTTTAACTTGGAAAGATAAAACGCCCGATGATTTTAAATTTTTTCCTAAAATTACCAATACGGTTTCGCATTTTCGAAGATTATTAAATATTGATGATGTTGTGACACAATTTGCAACTTCGGTTCTTAATTTCGGAGATAAATTAGGAATGGTTTTCTTACAGTTACACGATAATTTTAAGCCTAAAGATTATGAACGTTTAGAAAAGTTTATCCAAAATTGGCCAAAAGAAGTGCCTTTAGCAGTCGAACTTCGTAACACCGAATGGTTTGTAGATGAAGAGGTTTTTGATAAAACTTGTAAATTGTTTGAAGATAATAATGTGACTAATATTATTGTTGATACTGCTGGACGTCGTGATATGTTACACATGCGATTGACGACGCCAACAGCTTTTATTAGATATGTTGGTGCTAATGCTGAGAACGATTATCAAAGATTGGATGATTGGTTGGATCGATTGACAACTTGGAAGGAAGAAGGTTTAGAAAACTTGTATTTCTTCGTTCATCAAAACATTGAAAAAGCATCGCCACTTTTGTCTGCACATTTTATTAAAAAACTAAATGAAGCTTGGGGAAAAGAAATTCATATTCCACAAATGGGAAGTGATCCATCCAGATTGACATTGTTTTAAAACTAAAAAAGCAGCTCTTATTCGAGCTGCTTTTCTTTTGAATTTTGTTTATTGATTAAGGCATTTTAAAACCTCTAGTTGTCATTCTTCCGTATTCGTCAACGTATTTAACTTGTACATTTCCCGAATATCCATCAAGGATTTTTTCAACATCTTTTTGGCTGTTAACAGGTTTACCATTAACTTCGATAATGATGTAGTTGTCAACGATTCCGATTTTGTCCATTTCGCCACCTTCGGTCACATTTCTAGCAATAACGCCGCTGTTAAGTCCATAGTTTGTTTTAATTCTATCACTTAATGGCTCGAACTCACTACCGATTTTTTCAGTAACCGTTAAGTCAGCTTTACTTCTTGCAGATGTATTACCTTTTTGATCTTTAAGCGTTACGTTAGCTGTATTTGTTTTTCCGTTTCTGGTATAAGTCACCAAAACTCTGTCACCAGGCCTTTTGCTACCAATCACGAAAGATAAATCTGCGTAGCTATTGATGTCTGTGTTATCAATTTTAGTGATGACATCTCCGATTCTTATTCCTGCATCACCAGCGCCACTATTATCGCTAACTTCTCGCACATAAACGCCATTTCCAGTTTTTAAATTGGCTTTTTTCTCTTGGTTGTAAGCCATCACTTGGTTGTCGTTTGATAGGTCAAGTGTTCCAACACCTAAGAAACCTCTTTGTACCAAACCAAACTTCTTAATGTCCTCAACAATTTTTCTTGCTAAGTTAGAAGGAACTGCAAAACCATAACCTTCATAATATCCAGTGTTTGAAGAGATAGCTGTATTAATACCAATAAGGTCGCCACTTACGTTAACCAAAGCGCCACCACTGTTACCTGGATTAATCGCAGCATCCGTTTGGATAAAGCTTTCAATTGGTGTTCTAGATTGTTGACTTAAAAGGTCGATGCTTCTTCCTTTAGCAGAGATAATACCCGCTGTAACTGTAGAATTAAGACCTAAGGGGTTACCAACTGCCAAAACCCATTGTCCAACTTCAACCGCATCTGAGTTTGCGAAATTAAGATAAGGAAGACCTTTTTCTTCAATTTTTAAAAGCGCGATATCTGTATTTGGATCGGTACCAACTAGATTAGCGATGTAAGTTTTTTTATTACTAAGTACAACTTCTAGTTTGCTAGCTCCTGCTACTACGTGATTGTTAGAAATGATGTAACCATCAGGAGAGATAATTACGCCAGAACCTAAACCAGAAGGCATATTTTTAGGTGGTTGTTGACGTTGCTGCGGTTGTTGTCTTCCTCCTCCAAAAGGATTCCCGAAGAAGAAATCAAACAAGTCGCTATCTGGCGCTCTTTGCGCAGATCTATCAGAATAATTTTTTATGGTAACAACTGCGGGAACAGTCATCTTAGAAGCTTTTACAAAGTCATCCCCGACTGCGCCAGTATTAAGACCAGCAAAGCTTGCATTGTTACTCGATTTTGTAAAGTATGAAAAATCTTCACCAGAATTATGTGGATCAAAATATTTAATAGCTCCAAAAGTAGTTGCGCCTGATAAAACCCCAACTACAGCCAACGGCATTAGTTTTTTAAATGTATTCTTCATTTTATATTTCCTTTAGTTTTTGATTTTAATCTTTAAACAAATTTAATGCTAAATAAGTATAAACTAAAAACTTAGTGTTACAGATTTAACGAAGTTTAACCATTATTAAATATAAATTAATAAATATTTTTAGATTTTAAGAGTTTTTTAGCGGTTTTAAAGGCTTTTTAAGACTTGAAACACGGTTTTTATTTTTGTTAAATGTGAAAATTTGTCAATGATTTTTTAAAAGCTGACAAAACTTCTCATAGAGGATATAATTTTATGTTAATAAAACTATCAATTGGCTTTAATTTTAAACAAGAATAAATTAATTACCTTTGCAAAAAATTTAGTTATAATAAAATGACAAAGACAGGAAGAATAGAACTAATGTCTCCCGCAGGAGATTTTACTTCGTTACAAGCGGCGATTGACAATGGTGCAGATTCTGTTTACTTTGGTGTAGAGCAGCTTAACATGCGTGCCCGTGCTACCATGAACTTTACACTTGACGATCTTCCTGAGATTGCAAGACGTTGTGAAGAGAAAGGTGTAAGAACGTATTTGACGCTTAACACGATTATATATGACCATGATTTATCGATTATAAAAACCCTTTTGGATAAGGCGAAAGCTGCTAATCTTACAGCGGTTATTGCGATGGATCAAGCGGTTATTGCTTATGCAAGACAAATCGGTATGGAAATTCATATCTCGACGCAGATTAATATTACCAATATCGAAACCGTGAAATTCTATGCACTTTTTGCTGATACAATGGTAATGAGTCGCGAGTTGAGTATTTCTCAGATCAAAAAAATTGCGACACAAATTGAAAAAGAACAAGTTAAAGGACCTTCTGGTAATTTAGTAGAAGTTGAAATTTTCGGTCATGGTGCGCTTTGTATGGCAGTTTCGGGTAAATGTTATTTGAGTCTTCACTCTAACAATTCGTCAGCTAATAGAGGTGCTTGTAAGCAAAATTGTCGTAAAAAATATACCGTTATCGATCAAGAAACTGGTTTCGAAATCGAACTGGATAACGAATATATGATGTCGCCAAAAGATCTTTGTACAATTGGTTTCTTAGATCAAATTGAAGATGCTGGCGTTAAAGTTTTGAAAATTGAAGGTCGTGGTCGTGCGCCAGAATATGTGGCGATGGTGACAAAATGTTATCGTGAAGCGATTGACAGTATCGCAGACGGGACTTTCTCTCAAGAAAAAGTAAAAGGTTGGATGGAGCGTCTAGAAACTGTATATAACAGAGGTTTTTGGGCAGGTTATTATCTTGGTCAAGAATTGGGGGAGTGGTCTGATAATTCTGGATCTAGCGCTACGCAAAAGAAAGTCTATATCGGAAAAGGTCGTCATTTCTATCCAAAATCAGAAATTGCAGAATTCTTAATCGAAGCTTATGATTTGGCGGAAGGAGATACTGTTTTAATCCAAGGTCCAACAACTGGTTCGCAAGAAATGGTGATTAAAGGTCTAATGGTGGATGGTAAAGAAGGTGCTACAAAAGCAACAAAGGCTGATGTTATTACTTTCAAAACTGATTTTCGTGTGCGTCCATCAGACAAACTTTATAAAGTTGTGAAGGTTGAAGAGCCAGGAACACAACAAAATAATGTAGAAGAAGGCGCTTATTCGCATTAATATTAGGATTGATGGTTATTGTTACATTGCAAAGAGACAAATGTATTGGTTGTAATTATTGTGCGGAATTTGCACCAGAATTTTTTAGAATGTCTAAAAAAGATGGCAAATCTGTATTATTAAAATCAATTGAAAAGAAAGGTTTTTTTACCATTAAAACGCCTTTTCCTGATGCTTTTGAGTCGTGTGATAAAGCTGCAAAAGCTTGTCCTGTTAATATTATTTCGGTTAAAGAGATATAATGGAAACTATTTTTGAAACAAAAGAAGTTTTAAGAAAAAGATATTTAGATAAAAGAATGACCTTGTCACAAGACGAGGTTTTTCTGTTTTCTGAGCAGATTTTTGAAATGTTTTTAAAAGAATTTAATTTAAAACCGAATTCAAAAATTCATTGTTTTTTGCCGATAACGTCTAAGAACGAAGTTAATACGCAGTTTTTCTTTGATTATTGTTTTAAAAATAGCATTCAGATTTTTGTTCCGAAAGTTGTAGGTGATGACCTAATTTCTATTGAAGTAACACCTGATACTGAATTTTCTATTAGTAAATGGAATATAAAAGAACCAAAAACTAATGTTGGTAGCACTATCAAAGAATTTGATTTTTGTTTGACACCTTTGTTGTACTGCGATCCAAAAGGTAATAGAGTAGGATATGGGAAAGGTTTTTATGATCGATTCTTTAGCGAAAATGTTGTTGATAATAAAATTGGATTAAGTTTTTATAAACCAAATTCTTTAGTTGTAGATGTTTTGTATTCAGATATTAGGTTAGATTTTTTAATAATCCCTAATCAGGTTTTTGTATTTTAGTATGTGTAATTTTATGTAAATAAGTGATTTATAGTATTGTAAATTTGTAAATTGAATTACAAGAACTATACAACTGAATTATTTTATTTGTATTATTTGCTGGTATATATTTGTAATGTCTTAAAGATAAGGCGAAACACAAATTTTACATATATTAATTATTTAAAAACATTTTATTATGAAAAAAGTATTTGGAACATTAGCGATCATTTCATTAGCAGTAGTGTCTTGTAAAAAAGCTGAAACTGTTGATACAAACGTTGTTGACTCAGCTGCAGCTAAAGTAGATTCGTTATCTAAAGAGGTTGACACGGCAGTAGCTAAAGTAGACTCTGCAACTGCTAAAGTAGACTCTGCTAAAGCAGAAGTTAAAGAAGCTGTTGATGCAGTTAAAAAATAATCTAAATAAGATTTAAACAATTAAGCCTCCATTCGGAGGCTTTTTTTATTTCTTTTTGATTGATTTTTCTGCTTTGCTCTGCGATTTTTGTTCTTTTGATGTAGCTTGAGTGCTTTCAGTTTGCACGGATATCGAGTCTTTTTTCTTGTTTAGATCGGTGTAAAAATTTTTGAAATAAAACTTAAACTCATTATTGTCTTTCGCTGGCATAGATTTCAAGACATATTCAGCATTTCTATCATAACTTCCAATAAAAGCTTTTTTGCTATTATAATATTCAACATTAAATTTAGCAACATCGAAGGTGTCTTTTTCAGTAATTTTTCTTTCGATGTTTAAATTATTGATACTTGCGTAGCGAACTTTGAGGCTGTCAAGGTCCTTAAATAAAGGTTTTAGTTGAGTAGAATCCGTTTTTAAAAAATAACTTTGCATTTGTGCATAGATTACAGAGTCTATTTCGGTATCCTTATTTCCAGAAATATAAAGCGTGGAAAGATCCAATAGATCTTGTATTTTCTGCTTAGTTATTATG
This sequence comes from Soonwooa buanensis, assembly GCF_900167905.1. Classification (GTDB taxonomy): domain Bacteria; phylum Bacteroidota; class Bacteroidia; order Flavobacteriales; family Weeksellaceae; genus Soonwooa; species Soonwooa buanensis. The sequence goes on from NZ_FUYZ01000006.1 coordinate 98,537, forward strand.
TTTATAGCTTGTGCGCTATCCATTTTTGCCGATGGAATCGTGTTGCGATTATTCTTGTATTTAACATCGTTGATGTTCGATTCGCCTTCGTATTTTTTGTTACACGAAATAATACTAATGCTTACAAAAATTGCTATAAATATGGATAGTATTTTACTTCTCATTGGTTGAAATTTTAAAACGGATAAGTACTATTTTGCCATTTTTCATCTGTGTATCAATCACATTTAGGTTTTCTAAAGCGGTGGTTGGTAACGTAACGAGGCTAATGTATTTTTGTTTATCAAGTCGCTCAACAGCGTAAGTCTCGTTGTCATAGACTTGCGTTATTTGTGCATCATCGCTAATCAATTGGTTTAGCTGTTCTCTTTTCTTTTTAAAATCTTTTATAGATCTAGAATAATAGTAAAGTAGAATCGCATAATCATTAGGTTTTAGCTCAATGTTTTCTTTTTCAGGTGCTGTTTCTAAGTTCCTTTTGATGGTATCAGTTTTATAAAAAGGGGAAGAAACAATCATAGTTAAAGTTTTGCTCTGTGTTGTGTATTTGAAAGGAGCGTTCGGTTTAATTCTTATAAGGATTGGAGATTCATTCTCTTTAAGGATTTTTACATCTAGTTCATCCTTTATTAATGTATTTCGGTCAGAGTCAATGAAGCTGTATGTATATTCTTTATATAACCATTGATCTCGAAATATTAAGAATAAAATCGAAAGACTTAACACAGATGTTATGATGTACCAAATGTTTTTCTTGAAAAAATTTCTTTTCTGAACATTGGATAGGGTTTCAATTTGTTGATTATCAGTATTGTTTATTTGTAAAACTTCTTTTTTTGTCGATTTTTCTAAATCATTTCTATCTTGAACTTGTAGATTATTATCGACTTTTTCAACTTCAAGATTATTTGGAATAACATCAATCGTTGCTTGCTTATCCATTGTTGAATTTTCAACAACTTTTACTGTTTTTTCAGTAGGTGTAATTTCTAGTTCTGGTTCATCTACTTCAGTAGTTGGTAAAGCAATTGGTTTGAGCTTTTTATAATTAAACCAAGATTCGTAACCTGCATAATTTGATAATAAATTAAGCATGTCAATTCTTGGTAATTTGCTTACTGGCGAGGTTTTGAAATAAGTGTAAAAAGACTTTTCGCTAATGTTTCCTTTAGCGTATTTTCTTAAGTCTTCTTGAAAATATATGATGTCAATACCTTTCCACTTAGTAATATCATTGTGGGAAGGTGTATGATTGTCTAAATACTTGGCCTGAACCTCTTTTTTTAGCTGTTCAAAGTATAAAATTTCTAAATTGTCCAAATGCTGAAAAATTTATAATTAACTGTTTTACAGATGCTTTTAATTGTAAAACTATTTTACAAAGATATTACAATTAATTTTCTAACACAAATTTTTTTGCTGCCATACCTTTGTCCTGTTCAAATTGATAGAACAGAAAAGAATTCATTTAAAATAACAAACAAAATTAAATTTAATTTATTATGAAAAAGTCATTATTTGTAGCTGCTATCGCTGCTGTTGCTCTTGTAGCTTGTAAAAAAACTGAAAACGTAGATGCTGCTAACACAGATTCAGCTGCTGCTGTAGTTGATACTGCTGCTGCTACTGTTGATTCAGCTTCAGCTACTGTTGATTCAGCTGCTGCTAAAGTTGACTCTGCTGCTGCAACTGTTAAAGATGCTGCTAAAGAAGTTAAAGATGCTGCTAAAGAAGTAAAAGAAGCTACAAAATAATTAAAAATTATTTGTAAAAAAAGAACCGTTTCGATTTCGAAACGGTTTTTTTTATTTCATTTTTTGACGAAGTGCTTCATAACAAATTATCGCAACAGCATTGCTCAAATTCAAAGAGTCAATACTTCCAGCCATCGGTATCAACGTGTTTTTTCCTTTTTCCTTCCAAAAGTCACTAAGTCCAGAATGTTCAGTCCCAAAAAGAATAGCACTTTTCTGTTTTAGATTACGCGAGTCTAGAGATTGCGCATCGTCAGACATAAAAGTCGTGTAGATTTCAAAAGCATTTCTTTTCAAAAAGTCGAAAGCGTCTTCATTACTTACCGCAAAAAAGTTCATCCCAAAAAGGCAACCGACGCTACTTCTGATTACATTCGGGTTATAAAAATCAACTTTTGGATCGGTCACAATCAAAGCATCGATCCCAAAAGCTTCACAACTTCTCAATATTGCGCCAAGATTTCCAGGCTTTTCGATACTTTCCAAAATGATAATTGTAGAATTTTCTTTCAGTTTCAGAGAAGCCAAATTCAGTTCCTTATTCTTATAGACGCCAATTATTCCTTCCGTCGTTCCACGATATGCAATTTTTTCGTACACCGCTTTACTTACAAAATTCACATTTTCTGTAGGTGTTTTGCCTACAAAAATATCTGGCGCAACATAAAATTCCACCGCTTCGTAGCCAAAATGTAGTGCACGTTCATTTTCTTGTTGACCTTCCACCAAAAAAACTTCGGCTTTTTTTCGGTCACTATTTTTGCTTAGCCAACGACTAATTTTCTTTATTTTTTCGTTCTGGAAACTTTCAATGATTTGCATTTCTGCTATTTTTCCACAAATTACGTTATTATTTTGTGCTATTTCCAAATTTCAAATCTTAGTTTTCATCTATTTTGTAATTAGGAGCTAATCCCGCTTTCACTACTCGCTATCCCAAAGCCAAGCTTTTTCCTCGCTATTTGGGATGAGCTCAAACATGCCGTTCAATCGGGGCTAGAAAATCTGCGAAGAAGTAAAATCCTAAAACTTATTTAGATTCAAAAAATAATTATCTTTGTCACTATGATTTTACGAGGAGAAAATTTAATTAAAGAATACGGACCAAAGAAAGTTGTGAAAGGCGTTTCTGTGCAGGTTCAACAAGGTGAAATTGTCGGTTTGTTAGGTCCTAACGGTGCCGGAAAAACCACTTCTTTCTACATGATTGTAGGTTTGGTGAAGCCTACTTCTGGTAAAATTTTCCTCGATAAACAAGAAATTACCAACGATGCGATGTATCGTCGTGCCCAAAAAGGTATCGGATATTTGGCGCAAGAAGCTTCTATTTTCAGAAAATTGTCTGTGGAAGATAATTTGATGGGCGTTTTGCAGTTGACGAATCTTTCTAAGAAGCAACAACAAATGAAATGTGACGAGTTGATAGAAGAATTTTCTCTTCATCACGTTCGCAAAAACAGAGGTGATTTGCTTTCTGGTGGAGAGCGCCGTAGAACGGAAATCGCAAGATGTTTGGCAACAAGTCCCAACTTTATTCTTCTCGATGAGCCATTTGCTGGAGTTGACCCAATTGCGGTGGAAGATATTCAGAAAATTGTTCGAAGTTTGGTGGACAAAAATATCGGGATTTTAATTACCGACCACAATGTTCAACAGACTTTAGCGATTACACACAAAACTTATATTATGTTCGAAGGAAGAATCCTGAAAGAAGGTCTTCCAGAGGATTTAGCGAACGACCCGCAAGTTCGTGAAGCTTATTTGGGTGAGAATTTCGTGTATCAAGATATTCTGAATAAATCAACGAAAAAGCATTATGTTTATAATATTTGGGCGGGCGATTTCGATTCAAAAAATGAATTCCAAGCATATGTAGATGAGTTTTATCCTGCAACTAAAGATTTAAAACTGCTTTACGGTTTCGAAGATATTAGTTTTGCATCTTTAGCAAATTCCGAAATTGAATTTATTTTCTCGGATATTGTCGATAAAAATGCGCATAATTCTTTCGTTCTTCAAAAAACTGAATTGAAGTCCAATCAAAGTTATGAAGAAGTTGCCCGAAGCGCAGAACAGCTTTCTAACACGAGATTAAAATACCTTACAACTTTTGATAGCCAACAATAAAATGGATAGTCCAGAATTAAAACAAGAGTTTCAATCCACGCCAGAACTCCTTGAAAAGCTTTATAAATACAGCGTTAGCAAAGAATATCAAGCTGGAGATGTAATTGTGGATGAAAATTCGAGTATTCGTGCAATTCCTATTGTTACAAAAGGCGCAATGAAGGTCGTTCGTACAGAAGAAGACGGCCGCGAAATTCTGTTGTATTACATAAAAGCTGGCGAATCTTGCATCATGTCTTTTTTGGGCGGAATGCACAATGAAACCAGCAAGGTGAAAGCTGAAATCGAGGAAGATGCGGAGATACTTTTCCTTCCTGTTACCAAGGTTTCAGAGTTTATAAAAGAACATCCTGAGTGGCTCGATTATATCTTCAAATTGTATCATAAAAGATTTGAGGAATTGTTGGGCATCATCAACGAAATTGCTTTTAAAAAAGTAGATGAACGCTTACTAAATCTTCTCGAAAAGAAGGCCGAACTCACGCAATCCAACACTTTAAATGTTACCCACGAACAGCTTGCCAACGAACTAGGAACCGCTCGTGTTGTAGTTTCCCGACTTCTAAAACAACTTGAAGAAAACGGCGAAGTTCAACTTGGTCGCAATAAAATTACTTTACTTTAAAAATTAGAGGTTAAAAATTAGAGGTTAGAAATTAGAGGTTAGAAGTTAGTCTTGATTTAAGTAATCTTTTAATCATTTAATCATTTAATTTTTACCAGCGCAGCGCTTTGTAACAAAAGTAGCTGTACAATTTCTCCGATTATCCCAATTTTGCATCATCACAAGATAGAAAATGGAGATAGCAGGATTTTTAGCATCAATTTTAATAGGAATTTCACTCGGATTAATCGGCGGTGGCGGAAGTATTTTAACCGTTCCCGTTTTGGTGTATTTATTCCAAGTGGATGCCGTTTTGGCGACGACATATTCACTTTTTGTGGTTGGTGCAACAAGTTTGGTGGGTTCAACCAGTTATTTCAAAAATAATTTAATCGATTTAAAAACTGTCATTACTTTCGGTTTGCCGTCTATTGTTGGTGTTTATTTGTCAAGACATTTTATTCTTCCTCAAATTCCAAATACATTATTCGAAATTGAAGATTTTCACGTTTCGAAAAGTATGTTCCTGATGTTGGTTTTCGCGATTTTAATGCTTATTGCGTCTTTTAAAATGATAAAAAAAGATAAGTGTGAAATTTCGCCAACTAATCAAAAATACAATTATCCATTAGTGATTTTTCAAGGATTAATGGTTGGTGTAATTACTGGATTTGTAGGAGCTGGTGGTGGATTTTTAATTATTCCAGCTTTGGTTGGATTATTAAAAACGCCCATGAAAAAAGCAATTGGAACTTCTTTATTAATTATTGCAGTCAATTCCGCATTCGGTTTTCTAACCTCGTATGAGCATTTTGGAGAAATAAATTGGATGTTTTTAATGACAATTTCTGGATTAGCAATTCTCGGAATTTTAATTGGTGCGCGACTATCCAAAAATATTGATGGGAAAAAACTGAAACCCACTTTCGGATGGTTTGTTCTGGTGATGGGAATTTTTGTAATTGTAAAAGAAATGTTTTTGTAATGAATTATGAATTATGAATTATGAATTATGAATTATGAATTATGAATTATGAATTATGAATTATGAATTATGAATTATCAGAATTTAAGCAACATTTCGTCACTTCGAGTAGCGCAGCGTATCGAGAAGTTAATTGAATTATGAATTATTTTTCTTAAAAAACCATTAGCCATCAACCATCAACCAACAACCAACAACCATCAATACCCTATGTAACAAAAGTAGCGGTGTAAGATTTTAAATAGTAAGAACTTTGTACAACTAAATTAAAGAATATGAAAATAGAACAAATTTATACAGGATGTCTAGCGCAGGGCGCTTATTATATAGTTTCCAACGGCGAGGCGGCGATAATTGACCCACTTCGTGAAACCCAACCTTATATCGAAAGATTGCAAAAAGATAATGTGACTTTAAAATACATTTTCGAAACGCATTTTCATGCAGATTTCGTTAGCGGTCACGTTGATTTAAGCAAAAAAACAGACGCGAAAATTGTGTACGGACCAACTGCAAATCCAGATTTTGACGCAATTATTGCTGAAGACGGACAAATTTTTGAAATCGGGAACATCAAGATTAAAGTTCTTCACACGCCAGGTCACACCATGGAAAGTAGCACTTATCTTTTAATTGATGAAAACGACAAAGAAACGGCGATTTTCTCTGGAGATACCTTGTTTTTGGGTGATGTTGGTCGCCCAGATTTAGCTCAAAAAGCAGCAAATATGACGCAGGAAGATTTGGCAGGTTTGCTTTATGATTCTTTGCAAAACAAAATTATGCCTTTGTCGGATGATATTACGGTGTATCCAGCTCATGGTGCAGGTTCCGCTTGTGGCAAGAATATGCAAAAAGAAACGGTTGACACTTTAGGAAATCAAAAAAAGACCAATTATGCATTAAATCAACCTAATAAAGAAGCTTTCATTAAAGCAGTGACAGATGGTTTGTTGCCTCCGCCAGCATATTTTGGGATGAATGTGGCGATGAACAAAAAAGGTTACGAAAACTTTGATGAGGTTTTAAATAACGGTTTAAAAGCTTTGTCAGCCGAAGAATTTGAAGAAATTGCAGAGAATTCTGAAGCTTTGATTTTAGATACTCGTTCTGCGGCAGATTTTGCAAAGGGATTTATTCCGCAGTCGATAAATATTGGTCTGAATGGCGATTTTGCGCCTTGGGTTGGTGCTTTGGTGAGAGATGTTCGACAACCGATTTTGTTAGTAACCGATAAAGGAAATGAAGAAGAAGCAGTTACCAGATTGAGTCGTGTTGGTTTTGACCATATTTTAGGGCATCTTGAAAATGGTTTTGAAACTTGGAAAAATTCAGGAAAAGAAATCGATACCGTGAACAGAATTTCGGCCGAACAATTTAGTTCAGAATATTTTGAAGATATTAAAATTTTGGACGTTCGTAAAGAAAGCGAGTTCGAAGCAGAACACGTGCAAAATGCTTACAGCAGACCTTTGGCGTATATTAATGATTGGATAAATAATGTAGATTCTAGCGAACCTTTTTACATTCATTGTGCGGGAGGTTACAGAAGTATGATGGCTGCAAGTATTCTTCAAGCACGTGGTTATCGTAATTTTTCGGAAGTTGATGGAGGTTTTAGTGCCATTTCAAAAACGGATATTCCAAAAACAGATTTTGTTTGTCCATCTAAAAAAATGCAATTATGATTATTGATTTTCTAAAAAAGATTTTCGGTTCCGAAGATTCAGAAAAACTGATGGAAGCTATCACGAATGGAGCGACTTTAATCGATGTTCGTTCCAAAGGAGAATTTGCTTCGGGAAGTATAAAAAATGCGGTGAATATTCCGTTAAATGAAATTTCAAATCAAAAAAACAAGTTGAAAAATAAAGAAAATATTGTGGTTTTTTGCAGAAGTGGAATGAGAAGTAAACAAGCGCAATCTATTTTAAAACAAGCTGGATTTGAGAACGTTTTTAATGGAGGTTCTTTGCAAAATATGAAAAAATTAACGACGAATTGATTTTTTGAAACATCGATATATCAGAGAACACTATCACAGCTTTATCGTCAGTTCGCGTAAATTTTGAGAAAATCTTATCGAGAACTTTTTGAAAGAGATTTCTCGATACGCTTCGCTACTCGAAATGACGAAATGATTAATTTCACTTTAAATAAAAAAGAATCAAAGAACGCAAAGGAAAATAATAAGTTGATGTAAAAATGAGATAGACAAAGGCGTAAAACTTATTGAAGTAAGAGAAAAGTTTTGTTTTCCGATGATAAACGAAGTGGCTTAGTTTTACTTTAAGAACAAACCGAAGATTCAAATCTTTGTTTTACTTTGCGTTTAGTTATTTAAATTTTGAAGTATTCCGTCAGTTCGAGTAGATTTTGAAAAAATCGTATCGAGAACTTTTTTGAAAGAGATTTTTTGATACGCTTCGCTACTCGAAATGACCTTAATGCTAAAAGAAATCTGATGAAAATATAGATTTATCTTTAATTATTATACATCAACTTTAAATTTGAAATAAATTCCTTCCTTGCGACAAATTTTAAACTATAAAAATGAATACAGAAGAAAATAAAAATCAAGATCTAAAATGTTGCGTAACGCAATGCGACCTTCCTTTAGACAAAAAATATTGGGACACACGTTGGGAAAATCAAGAAACGGCTTGGGATGTTGGCTACGCATCACCTGTAATAACTGATTATATGGATAAAATTGAGGATAAAAATATTTCGATTTTAATTCCTGGTTGTGGCAATGCTTACGAAGCCGAATATCTTTTAAAGAATGGTTTTCAAAATATTACTCTCATCGATATTGCGCCTAAAGCAGTCGAAATTTTGCAAAGTAAATTCAGGAATGATCCTCAAATAAAAGTGATTTTAGGTGATTTTTTTGAACATCAAGGACAATATGATTTGATGTTGGAACAGACTTTTTTCTGCGCAATTCCGCCATCAATGAGAGAAAACTATGCGAAAAAATCTGCTGAACTTTTGCAGCCAAATGGTAAAATTGTAGGCGTTATGTTTGATACGGTTTTCGAACATCAAGGACCTCCGTTTGGTGGTTGTCCCTGCGAATACAAACCCATTTTTGAACCTTATTTCAAAATCAAAAAAATGGAAGAATGTTACAATTCAATTCCTCCAAGAAAAGGCAGTGAAATCTTTGTTGAGCTAGAAGTTATAAAAAAATAGAATCAAGAATCATGAACCAAGAGCCAAGAAGTGATATGAAAAAAATATCTCAAATCTTGATTCTTGGTTCTAGCATCTAAAATCTTAAAAAAAATGTTAGAACTTATAAAAAATCCGTGGCCATGGTATGTTGCGGGACCTTTAATCGGACTTACAGTCCCAATGTTGCTTATTTTAGCGAACAAAACTTTTGGAATTTCGTCGTCGTTAAGACATATTTGTGCGTCTTGTGCGCCATCGAATATTCCGTTTTTTAAATACAATTGGAAAAGCGAAATCTGGAATTTAGTTTTCGTTTTCGGAATTTTAATCGGCGGTTTTATTGCTTTTAATTTTCTTTCAAATGGGCAACCAGTCGATGTTAACCCAAATCTAAAAACAGAATTAGCAGGTTACGGAATTACAGATTTCTCAAGTTTAATTCCATCTGATTTCATGAACTGGGAAACTTTATTTTCATTAAAAGGCTTCTTTTTATTCGTCGTTGGCGGATTTTTAGTCGGCTTCGGAACGCGTTACGCAGGCGGTTGTACAAGCGGACATTCCATCATGGGATTATCAAATCTTCAGTGGCCATCTTTGGTTGCAACCATTTGCTTTATGTTAGGCGGCTTCATCGTTGCTAATTTCGTAATGCCATGGATTTTATCATTGTAAAGAGCCTAGAATCAAGAGCCTAGAATCAAGATTTAAGGATGTGAAACCTTAAGCTTAAAACTCAAAACTTGCAATTCAAATCAAAATTTAAAAAATGAAAACATTAGATTATATAAAATTTTTAATAGCCGGAATATTCTTCGGAATCGTCATCACAAAAGCCGAACTCATCAGTTGGTTTAGAATTCAGGAAATGTTCCGTTTGCAATCTTTCCACATGTACGGCGTTATCGGAAGTGCCGTTGTGACGGCAATGTTGTCGGTTTGGTTAATCAAAAAATTCAAAATCAAATCTTTGGATGGCGAACCTATAAAAATCGCAGACAAAAAATTCAACAAAGGTCAAATTTATGGCGGATTAATCTTCGGATTTGGCTGGGCGATTACAGGCGCTTGTCCAGGACCATTGTTTGCGCAAATCGGAACTGGCGCTTTGGTCGTAACGGTGACGCTACTTTCAGCCATTTTGGGAACTTGGGTTTACGGTAAATTCCGTGAAAAATTGCCGCATTAGAGATGCGAGGTTCGGGATACGAGTTGCGATATTCGAGATATGTGAAACGTGATAGAGGTTTATCTTAATATTACAAGTTTAAAATATGATTAACTTTAAACCTTAAACCTTAAACCTTAAACCTTAAAACCCGAAACTCGTCCCATCTAACTCATATTTTTCCTACATTTATGGTTCGCAAATTGAAATATGAAAAATCCTTTCAACCGAACCATCACAATTTTTGGAATATTTAAGCAGCTTCAACCTTTCATTAAGCCTTATCGTTTGATGATTTTTTGGACGCTGCTTCTTACTTTGTTAGGCGCTTTGGCGGCGCAAGTCAACCCAATTGTCCTGAAATATACCGTTGATGAGGTGCAAAAATTGATAGATTTGCCGCATCCGATGAAAGAAGGTATTCATGTTTTGGTCGTTATTTCGATTATTCTTTTGGTGAAGGAAATTGCGAATATCTTTATCAATTTTGGACAGAAATTTTATGGCGAAAAAATTAGAATTAATGTCAGTTCAGAGCTAGCGCAGCGCGCAATTGATAAAATTCTGACTTACAAAGTTTCTTATTTCAATGATGAAAACCATGAATCTGGAAAACTTCAAACCCGTATCGATAGAGGGATTGAAAGTTTAACAAAGCTTGTGCAAAACTTTTTTATCGATATTTTACCACTTTTCACAACATCGATTATTGCGTTAATCGTGATGTACATGCAGAATGTGTATGTCGGTTTGGTTTCCACGATTATTGTTCCTATTTATTTTTGGGTAAGCAATTTACAAGCTAAAAAGCTTTCGGGAGTCCGACGAACATTGAGAAATCAGCGTGAAGAAAAAACTTCTGGGTTACTCAATCTCATCAATTCAATTTTGGTGATTAAAAGTTTTGTTCGAGAAAAATTTGAAGGGAAAAAACAATACGATCTCCAGATGCAATTGATGGAAAGTCAGTTGTACACGCGTAAAACGAACTTTTTCTATGATGGATTAAAAACTTTTATCGAGCAAATTGGCGTTGTTTTAATCATACTTTTAACGGTTTATTTGGTGCTCGATCAGCAGATGACGATTGGTGCAATTATGTTGCATATTATGTTGTTCAACAACGTTTCTTCGCCTATTCGTCAGCTTCACAGGATTTATGATGATATGAATGATGCGATGATTTATGCTGAAGGTTATTTTGATATTTTGAATGCTGATGATGAGGAAGAACCAAGCGGAAAATTTATTGAAAAAGAAATAAAAGGGACTTTTGAACTTCAAAACGTAAATTTCTCTTATCCCAACGGAACACAAGCGCTCTTTGATGTCAATATGTTAATTGAACATGGTAAAACCACAGCATTGGTCGGACTTTCAGGCGCAGGAAAATCAACGGTGATTAATTTGCTGTGTAAATTTTATCTTCCAGATTCTGGCGAAATTTTGTTGGATAATGTAGATTTAAACGATTACGACAATACGTTTTTGAGGGATGATATTGGTTTGGTGCTTCAAAAAAATCACATTTTTAAAGGAAGTATTGAAGATAATATTCGATACGGCGACATGAACGCTAGTTTTGAAGAAGTAGAAGCAGCTGCGAAAAAAGCTTATTTACACGAACAAGTTTTAGATTTGCCATTGGCTTATCAGCATGATGCAACGCAACTTTCTGGTGGTCAACAACAACGAATTGCAATTGCAAGATTGTTCTTAAAAAATCCACCTATTATTTTCTTAGACGAACCAACAGCAAGTTTGGATGCAATTGCAACGGAACAAATTAAAAACTCGTTGGATGCCATTAAAAAAGGACGAACGGTGGTGATTATTTCTCATTCGTTGTCACAAATTATCGATTCGGATACGATTTATGTGATGAAAAAAGGTCGAGTGGTAGAACATGGAAACCACGATGAATTATATCATTTAGACGGAACTTATAAAGAAATTTTTGATGCTTCCGCCCGAAGTTTGAACCTTGATTTGTTGGTGAAAACTTATAAAGATGAGGAATAGTTAATTTGAAAATTTGGAAGTTGGTTAATTTGATAATTTATATGAATGTAAGTGGTTCTTCAAAAAAAATATCGAGAAGCTTATAAAGATTCTCGATATTATTAATTTTGAAATTTATGATTTTTAATTGAGAATTAATTTCGTCAATTTTTATTAAATTAAAATTTAAACATTTAACATTTACTTTATTTAAACTGGTTTTCCAAATTCTGAAGTTCAGAAATAATAGAATTGATGCGATTTTCCGTTTTTCTTAATTGACGTTTTCCTAAATAGAAATAAGCGAACAAAATCCATCCAAAAGTTAAGGCATAAGCGATAATTTTAAACTGTAAACTACCATCTTGCAGCACTTCAACCATATAAAGTCCTAACGCAGCACTTAACAAAATAAAATACAAAGGTATATTCCAACGGACTAATTTTTTTCTGTATTCATTATAGTTTTGCCATTGTTGAAGATATTTAGAAGGCTCTGCATTTTCATCAATTTCTTTTATTTTTTTTGCATTTACAAAAGAAACGATAGCTTGCAAAAGGCAGATGAGAGCAACTGCAAACATGGCAAAATAAAGCGTCACACTCGGATGTCGAAAATCTATAAAATATGCCAATCCTAAAATATAGATTGCTGTTAAGCTTAGCAAAATGCTTCCAATTCTTTCTTTACGAATCATTTTTTGCTGGCTGTTTGTCATTTTAGAAAAATCAAACTTTAGTTCTGGAGCGGGCTCCGAGTTCGATTTCCAAAGCTGTTGTATATCATTGAAGTCTTGCATTTTCTTTAAAAATTTCGGTAAGTTCTTTTTTTATTCTATGAATTTTCACACGCAGATTATTTTCGGTAATTCCTGTAATCTCTGCAATTTCTTCGTAAGCTTTTTCCTCCAAAACCAAAGAAATAATAATTCTGTCGGCTTCCTTTAGTTGGTGAATACTTTTGTGAAGAATCTGGATGTCTTGTTGACGGTCATCGCTCGGTTCGTCTGCAATATTGGGGAGTTTTGCGTCAGAAATTCTTTCCGTTCGCTTTTGCTTTTCGAGACTCATTAGGCATTTATTTACGGCAATTCTGTAAATCCAAGTGCTCAATTTTGCATCATTTCTGAACTGTTCCAGATTTTGCCAAACCGCTATGAAAGTCTCTTGCAGAACATCTTTCGCCTTGTCGGTATCACCTGTGTAACTCAAGCAAAGTTTCCTAATTCCTGGCGCAAACTCCTTATATATTTCGTTGAAATATTCTTGTGAGGGCATCTTAATTTTTTAAGAATTTATCCAAATTATCGTAAAACCATTGCGGATTATCGTACATGATGAAATGTTTAGCGTCCGCAATTTGTAAAGTTAAGTTTTTTACATTTTTATATTGTTCAGAAAGCATTGTTCTAGATTGTTCAAGCGTTCCATAATTACTTCCTAACACCAAAACTGGACAAATAATTTTTGTTAAATCACCTCGCAAATCGGTGGTCATCATTTCGTAAAAAGCCGTTCCTAAGGTTGTTCTATCGCTTTTCATTTCCCAAGAAGCAACTAATTTTGCTTTTTCAGGATTGGTAACCAAAGCAGCAGCACCTTTTTCAGAAAACGCTTTTAGTTGCTCGTCCGTCATCGACGTAAATTGTTTAACAGACGCATCTTTATTGATGAATTGCTTTGCTTGTTCCTCTGTAATTGCTGGATTTTGCAACGCTGGATAAAACGGAACGCCATCTACAATAATCACTTTTTTGAAAAGTTGAGGTTCCGTACTTGCAATTGAAGCACTTAGAAATCCACCTAAACTATGTCCCATAATAATTGGATTTTTCAGATGTTTTTCTTTGGTGTACGTGATAATTTCGTCACGCATTTTAGGAAGAAAATCACCAGCAACTGGTTTTACACCTGCAAAACCAGGAAGTGTAAGAATATGACATTCGTAGTTGTTTTTCAAATGTTCGGCAGTTTCGTTCCACACGTCACCACTCGAACTAAAGCCCGGAATCATAATAATCGGCGTTCCTTTTCCCACAATTTTTACATCAAAATCGTATTTCGATTGCGCGCTCAACATCGAGATAGAGCCAAGCAAAATTCCCATTGTGAAAATTCCTTTAAAAATATTTAGTTTTTGAGATTTAAAGATTTTCAAAATCAATATTGCACCAATAATTGTCCAAAAAGCTGTATGTAAAGTTTCCATTTTCTTAAATTTTAAATTATAAACTCAGTTTTAGAATATTCTGATTATAAGATTAGGAAGTCTTCCAATTATTACAAAAAAAATGAAAATAATTTGTAATTAACTGATTATTAATATTGTTTTTTTTTTTTTTTTTTTTTTTTATTTGGGTGTGCCCGCTTGCCGTTTTGGCGCTCGCTTCGCTCGCGCTCCCACAGCTTGCGGTCGGTCTACGCCTGCAATCTTTTACCTCCACTTCGTGTCGGCAAAAGGATTTCCGGCTCCGCCCTCACACGGGATTTCGCGTTCATTTTTTATAGGAAATCTTGGCAAGTTAATTGTTGAATGTAGATTTCAAAATTTTAAAAAGAATGAAAAAATATATTGCAATTGCTTCAATATTGGCTTTAACATTGATTTCGTGTAACAAAGTTGAAGAGAAAATCAACGAAAGCATCGATCAAGCCACCGAAACGGTCAAGCAAAAAGCCCAAGAGCAAGTAAAAGAAACGATGGATAAAGCTGTGAATGAAACGATAAATTCGCTTACAAATTCGCAAGACGTAAGTTTTCAAGAGGTTTTTCCAAACGCAAAAACGGATATTGTTTCCGAGTTTAAAGGCAAGAAAATGAAATTTCCGAACGGAAGTCCAGCTTATTTCTTAAAATACAAAGCCGACAAAACTGAATTATTGCAATTAATGGCCGCTCAACCAACAACGGACGAAACAAAATCGGATAAAGAAGCAAAGAAAATCGATGGTCAAAAGTTCATTGACCAACTAAGTTTCTTTGAGAAATTTATTCCAGAAGGCGTTTTGGATACTAATTTTTTAAATGAAATTAAGACCGACAAATCAATAGAATTCTACAGAATAAAGCGTTTTCCAAACAAATCAACCATTATTGTTAATCCAAAAACAAACGTGATTTACCAATTTGTAGAAGTTTCCTAAGAATTTAAGATGTTTTTATTATAATAAAACATAGATTTAATTTTCATCAAAATAAATTATTTGAAGCTTAAAAATGCGATAAAAAACCGTATTTTTAGGCTTTAATTCTATAAATATGACATTCAAAGTATATACAAAAACGGGTGACAAAGGCGAAACTGGTTTGTACGGCGGAACAAGAATTTCTAAGGCGAGCTCGCGTGTAGAATCTTACGGAAACATCGATGAACTCAACGCTTTTATTGGAGTTGCAAAATCTTATGTTACAGATTCTAGAGTTTTAGAACAATTGAAGAAAATTCAATTTGATTTGTTTACAGTTGGTTCCGAAGCAGCTACTCCAATTGATAAATTGTTTTTAGCAAACGGGAAAGCTCGATTACCATTGGTGATTTCTGAAAAAGAAATTGAAGAATTAGAAAATTGGATTGATGCTTTTGAGGAGGAATTGGAACCGCTTCAATATTTTATTTTACCTGGAGGCGGAAAAGCGGCGACACATTTTCACGTAGCAAGAACGGTTTGCAGAAGAGCCGAAAGAAGTATGGTTTTCTTGAATGAATCCGAAGAAGTTCGGCCAGAATTGATAAAATACTTGAATCGTCTTTCGGATTATCTTTTTGTATTATCCAGATATATTTCAAAAATCGAAAACGAGCCAGAAGAATATTGGAATCCAAATGACAGAACTTAGTTTAGATTCATAAATGAAAATTCTGAAGTTAAATTACATTATCGAATGAAGAAAGCATTGCTTTATATAAATGGTGAGCCAACGAAAAATTTAGTTGATTTTTCACAATATGATTTGGTGGCGTGTACAGACGGAGCATTAAACTATCTTTTAAAATTTGATTCCGAAATTGTTTCAAAATTAGATTTTATTTCTGGAGATTTTGACTCGCATGAACGATTAGATTTGGTTGACAAAAAATTTATAGAAACGCCCGACCAAAACAAAACCGATTTCCAAAAAGCTTTAGAAATTATCCTTGAAAAAGGAATTGAAATTGTTGATGTTTACGGTGGAAGCGGCGGCGAAATGGATCATTTTTTAGGAAATTTAAGCGTTGCCGATTTTATGAAATCCAAAATGAAAATTCAGTTTTTTGATGAGTTTTCAAGCTATTATTTTATTCCGAAAAATTTTGAAATTTCTAGTGTTCAAGGCAAGATGATTTCACTTTTTCCGTTTCCAAAAGCCGAAAGTATTACGACAAAAGGATTGAAGTGGCCACTTTACAAAGAAAACTTAAAAATAGGAGAACGCATCGGGACGCGTAATATTGCTGAAAATGATGTGGTTACGATAAAATATGAAAAAGGAAATCTCCTAATTTTTGTTGGACATTAAGTTTATCATAAAAAATATTAAAAGGTGCATTTGGCATCTTTTTTTATTTAATTTTGTACTTCTATAATTTGTAAAATCAGGATTTAAGAAATGAAAATAAAATATTCGGAGTTAATTGATCAGACCCTTTATTTTCCTACACAAGAATTCAATGTTGAGGAGAATAAGTTGACCTTTCACGATATTCCTTTGATGGAGGTTGTCGAAAAGTACGGAACCCCTTTAAAACTCAATTATCTTCCGAAAATTTCTCAAAATATCCAACGTGCAAAAGCTTGGTTCAAAGAAGCTTTTGAAAAACACGATTATCAAAAAAACTATCGCTATTGTTATTGTACAAAGTCGAGTCATTTTGCATTTGTGATTGAGGAAGCAATCAAGAATGATATTTCTATCGAGACTTCTTCTGCGTTTGACATGGATATTGTCAAAAGTCTGCATGACAAAGGGAAGTTTGACAAAAGTATCGAAGTGATTTGTAATGGTTTTAAAACCGATGATTATTTGACGAAGATTTCAGATATGATCAATTCAGGTTTTGAAAATATAACACCGATTTTGGATAATTATCGTGAATTGGATAAGCTTACAGAAAGTATCGACACAACTTTTAATATCGGGATTCGTATTGCGTCGGAAGAAGAACCGAAATTCGAATTTTATACTTCTCGATTAGGCATTGGATATCGCGATATCATCCCTTATTATAGTCAAAAAATCGCTGAACACCCCAATGCGAGACTAAAAATGTTGCATTTCTTCATTAATACTGGTATTAAAGATACCTCGTATTATTGGAACGAATTGTACAAGTGTCTTCGTGTTTATGCCCGTCTTAAGAAGATTGCGCCAGAAGTAGATTCTCTTAATATTGGTGGAGGTTTCCCGATTAAAACTTCTTTGAATTTTGATTACGATTATCAATATATGATTGATGAAATCGTTTCTCAAATTAAAAAATTCTGTGAAGAAGAAGGCGTTGAAGCACCAAATATCTATACCGAATTTGGTAGTTTTACAGTAGGTGAAAGTGGCGCTACGCTTTATAGAATCGTTTCTCAGAAACGTCAAAACGATAGAGAAAAATGGAATATGATTGACTCATCTTTCATGACGACTTTGCCAGATACTTGGGCCATTTCTCGTCACTTTATCATGCTTCCGCTTAACCGTTGGGATGATACTTACGAGAGAGTTTTCCTTGGTGGATTGACTTGCGATTCTGATGATTATTACAATTCAGAACAACATACCAACGCAATTTATTTGCCGGTGTATAACGATACAAAACCTTTATATATAGGTTTCTTCCATACCGGAGCTTATCAAGATACGATTAGTGGTTACGGCGGTGTACATCATTGTTTGATTCCACAGCCAAAACATATTTTGATTAATCAAGATGATGAAGGTAATTTTACCTATGAAGTCTTTCAGGAAGCGCAACAGCCGCAAGATGTACTGAAACTTTTAGGTTACTAAAAATATAAAAGGCAGGAATAATTTTCCTGCCTTTTTTTAATCTTTATTTCTGCAATTTTCTGGGATTTTGTACATTAAGACTAAAGCCCAAATTTGTAAAACACCTTGTATTGCGTTAGCTATCGTTAAGATTGGATCATTAAGAATATTCATCACAACAATAGGCATTGCTAAAGTCCCGACGACGACAAATCCTAGCAAAATAAATCTCATCCAGTCGACACCTTTTTGCATAAGATATCCCATAATAAAAATGACAACTAAAGCTAAAAATGGAATCACATTATAAGCTGGATGTGGTAATTGGTCGAACTTCCATATGAAAATTCCTATCCCGATTGCGCCAGAAAGATACACGAGATTCCCAGCTTTTATATGATTTTCGTGGATATGGATTTCCTCCGTTCTTTTTTTATCATTAATAAGATGTCGAATTTGCTCTTCCTCTTGAAGGCTAAATCGGCGTCCTCTATTTTTTAAAATATTAAAAGCATATTCAATCGATTTTGAAACATATCGATCATTGGGAGAAATGTAAAGTTCTAATTCTTTATCATTTTTCTCCTCTAAAATTTTTCTATCTACATACATGACTTTGGAATTTGGTTATTCCTAAGGTACAAAAATATAACTGATTGTCAATGGATTGTAGTGTTAAAATTTAATGTTTGATAGATATGTTTAGGTTTATAACAAGAATATTTGATTTTGTTTAAATTAAATTCTTTCGAGATGCGCTTTATAAATCCAAAATTTTGTTTAGTTTTAGTTGAAATGTTTTGCAATTTTAGACAGTTCCAATTCTTTATAATTGTCAACTAAAGTATTGGCTAATGTATAATCTTGCCCCAAAGTATGTTCGCTTTTGTAAGCGGCACAAAAAATACCAGCGCGATGGGACGCCAAAATTCCGTTGGTTGAATCTTCAATCACCATACAATGTTCAATCGGTTCGTTGGCGATTTCGGCAGCGCGAAGAAATATTTCTGGATGAGGTTTTGACTCCTTGAGATCTGCGCCACTAATTTTTCCAATAAAAAACGGATCTAATTCAAATTTATTAAAAACCATTTCGATCGTCGTGTTAGAAGCCGATGATGCTAAAACCAATTTGATGTTGTTGTCAAAATAATGTTGGATTAAACTCCTTACGCCTGGAAGCAAATCAAATTCTGGATCGTTGTCAAAAAGTTCCTTGAAGATTTCACGCTTCTTTTTTACCAGTTCTTCCTTTTGGGCGTCGAGATTGTATTTATCAATTAATTCTAAACAAACGCTATCGGTTGTGCGACCTGTAAAAGTTTTGAACAACTCTTCGCTGACATCCATTCCATAATGTTTGAACATCCCGAAATAAGCTTTTCTGTGCAGTGGTTCGGTGTCTACGATAACACCATCCATATCAAATAATACGGCTTTTAGACTCATTTTTCTTTCATTTTTACTAATTGCAAAAGTACTGAAAATTAATTTTTTAAGCTTAAAATCCAACTCGAAACTATATCTAAAATTTTCGGTGAAATAGTTTCTGTGATTTCTCCGTATTCGTCGACGCTTCCTGTTTTAGCCGTTTGGAAAAGATGATTGAGACCAGCAATTTCTTCAGTTTTAAAATTTTTGTTACCAGCTTTAGTCAAAGCCATTTTAATGGCTTCTAGATTTGATTTCGCAGAAACTTGTAAATCTAAACTTCCGTTAAGCGCTAATACGGGGATTTTGATTTTAGACCAGTTTTCTGCAGGTTTGTATTGAAGGAAATAAGCCATCCAAGGCTGTGTTAGTTGAGAATATGCGGATTTTTCTTGTGGATTTAAATTAGGAAATGTTTTCGTCAAAAAATCAGAAAAGTCAGCAGTAATATTTTTGCCCTTATAATTTGCAATGTAATCAAACATCGCTTTTTTCTGATCCAAATCTTTTTTTACGATATCTTCGGGAAGTCCAGCTTGTTTCAGAATATCTTCGTTTTGTTGATACATCAATTGATTGATCGCAACGCCAGGACCGGCAAGCGAAACAATAAATTTTACATTTGGATTTTTAACGGCGACCATTGGTGCAATCATACCACCTTCGCTATGACCAACCAAACCTATATTTTTGTAACCACGTTTTAATAAAAAATCTACTGCGGCATCAATGTCTCCTCCGAAGTTAGCGGATGTATCGTTGCGAGAACCAACCGAAGATTCGCCGATACCACGATCATCAAGTCTTAATGTTCCGATTCCTTTTTTAGCAAAATCATCTGCGATAACAGCGAAAGGCTTGTGACCAGCAATTTCCTCATCTCGGTTTTGAGCGCCAGAACCTGTTATTAAAATTGCAATTGGAAAATCTTTTTTATCCTTCGGTAGACTAATAGTTCCTGCAAGTGTATTACTGTCTTTTGGGTTTTTAAAACTAATATTTTCGGTGAAATAATCGAAAGGCGGTTTTGGAGTTTGTGGTCGTTCGAGAACAACATTTTCATTTCTTGAATAAGGTGTTAAAATCAGATCAAAGCTTAAGCCGCTCTGCATAAACTTTCCAGTGATTTTATTGTCTTTAAAAATACCGAGATAAGTAATGTTTAGTTTTTCTGAATTAAGATTGAGTTGATTATTATTAAAGCTAGCTTTTTCAACAGGAATGCCTTTGGCGCCTTGCTTTGGGCTATCCATTGTTGCTATTAAGTTTTCTGGAGTACCGCTAAGATTAAAAATTAACGGAAGTTTTTGCCCTGAAAATTCGAGTTCGCCTTGCCAACTTCCGATAATAGTTTGCGCAAAAATCATAACATTTAATAACAAAAAACTGAACGTGAAAACTAATTTTTTCATGATTTGAATTTTATAATATTGAACGAATAATGATTTTACTTAAAACTTCACCAATAATAAAAGCACCAGCGAAAGCTATATAATGCCACGTTTTTTTAGCGTTAGTCGCAGTCTTAAAACCGAAAAACATTAAAGTAATTGCATAGGTTATTAAAGCAATACTAAGAATGGAAACCCAAACAATTGTGCCAGTTTCGTCAGGAGAAAATTGAATATTTCTAATGCCGATTGATGGATCATTTATCTTCGCTTCAATACTTTTCATTGCGGGAAGATTTGTAAAGAATGGAAAAACGTAGATCGGAATTCTGTACAAGAAAGACGTATTAAGAACGTCAATCATTCTGGTTTTTGGATTGATGATTCGTCCCAAGATAAAAAGCAAAATACAAGGCAAAATAATAGTAATCATATTGGCTGTAATGGCTTGCGCATAAGTCAGCAAATAATATGTGTGCGCATCGATTAGGCCATCATAAATTGTAAAATAAAATTGGGAGATAAACGAACCAATAACGGCAGATATGAGCCCAATTAGCATAAAGGCTTTTGATGATATTTTGGCAAGCGGATTAAAAATATATGTCCAGTACATAGGTTATGATTTTAGGTTTTTTATTTTTTCGATGAGGTCGTCCATTTTGTTGCGCATAGTCGGGTAGGAGAGTTCTGCTTGTTTTGCCATTTCTTTGATGCTGCCGCTGTTAAGAAAAAATTCTAGGATGAAATCTTGCTCGTCTCGGTTTAGCTTTAAATAAAGTGGTAAGTCATAGTCTCCATTGACCACAGTGCTACAGGTTCCGCAAGTCATTTGACTGACACGCAGCGTCGACTCGCAGCTTGGACAAAAGATTGGGAGTTTCATTATTTTGAAATCATTTTTGATAAAGTTAAAAATTATTTTAATTAAATTTAAAAATATTTTAAGTATGAATAAATTTTATTTAAATCAAGCCATAAAAAAGCCTCTCACAAGGAAAGGCTTTATTGATTTTAAAAAAATTATTTCCAAAAATCTTCTTGATATGTTCTTATCGAAAGTTTGGTGCATTTTCTAGAAGAAAGGACTAATTGGATTTTTTCAATCGGATTATCTTCAGCATAGACAAATTGCGGATTCTTGTCTTTGGATTCTGCGTTTGTTCCATTTTTAAAAGTGGTTGTCCATGTATATGAAAAGTCTGGCGCATTTTGTTCCGGTACTAAAATTAATTTTCCAGCCGTGTATTTAACTTCTGTATAATTAAGATTTGGAATGTCGCAAGTTGTGTCGCCAATAATCTCTTGATTACGAACTTCAGTGTTTGCTTTTGCTACAATAACGTTGATCGGTTTTTTACATTTTTCAACACCTGAAGTCGTCATCACCGACAAAGTCAATTCTGCACGACCTTGCTTTGTAGGTGTAATATCAACAAAATTCTTACGTGCATCACTTTCAATTAAGCCAATATTTGGGCTAAGTGACCATTGATGACAATCTTGACATTGTCCATTTTCGTTTTCAATATTAAATTTTACTTTCTCATTGACCATAATTTTTGATGGTCCAATAATTTTACACTGTGCAAAAACTATGATTGTTGTATTAATTAATAATAAACTTAAATTTTTTTTCATTGTGTGTTTTTATTTTAGCGTTTTATTTTAAACTTGAATAACGCCAAGATTAAACTTCTCTGTAATTGGCGCATGATCAGCCGCTTCGATACCCATGCTTATCCACTTTCTAGTGTCAACAGGATTGATGATGGCATCTGTCCAAAGTCTTGCCGCCGCATATTTTGGATCGATTTGTTTTTTATAGTTGGCAACGATTTTATCCAAAATCTCTTTACGTTCTTCTTCGGTAATTTGTTTGCCTTGCTTTTTAAGCGCAGATTCTTGAATTTGTAATAAAACAGTTCCTGCTTGTTGACCGCCCATTACAGCAAGTTCCGCCCAAGGCCAAGCCACAATTAATCTCGGATCGTAAGCCTTTCCGCACATTGCATAATTACCAGCGCCATAAGAGTTACCCGTAATAATTGTGAATTTCGGAACGACAGAATTTGAAACCGCATTTACCATTTTTGCGCCATCTTTGATGATGCCACCGTGTTCAGATTTAGAACCAACCATAAAGCCTGTTACGTCTTGTAAGAAAATCAATGGGATTTTTCTTTGGTTACAATTTGCAATAAAACGCGTTGCTTTGTCAGCGGAATCCGAATAAATCACACCACCGAATTGCATTTCGCCTTTTCCGCTTTTTACAAGTTTTCTTTGGTTAGCAACGATACCAACACTCCAACCATCGATACGAGCTGTACAACATACGATGCTTTTTCCGTAATCTGGTTTGTACTCTTCATATTCAGAATTGTCAACAAGACATTTAATAATATCAAAAGTATCATATTGTTCTGAACGACCAACAGGCATAATTCCGAAAATATTCTCAGGATTTTCTTTTGGTGGTGCGCTTTCGATACGGTCAAATCCAGCTTTGTTGTAACCGCCAATAGATTTCATAATCGTTTTGATACGATCTAATGCATCTTTATCATCTTTAGCTTTGTAATCTGTAACACCAGAAATAGAACAATGTGTCGTTGCGCCACCTAAAGTTTCGTTGTCGATAGATTCACCAATGGCTGCTTTCACAAGATAACTTCCTGCAAGGAAAATACTTCCAGTTCCGTCAACAATCATCGCTTCGTCACTCATAATTGGTAGATAAGCGCCTCCAGCAACACAACTTCCCATAATCGCAGAAATCTGAACGATTCCAGCAGAACTCATTTTTGCATTGTTTCGGAAAATACGTCCGAACATTTCCTTATCAGGGAAAATTTCGTCTTGCATCGGAAGATATACACCAGCAGAATCTACTAGATAGATGATCGGAAGTCTATTCTCCATTGCGATTTCTTGTGCACGTAGATTTTTCTTACCAGTAATCGGGAACCAAGCGCCAGCTTTTACCGTTGCGTCATTCGCAACAACAATACATTGTTTACCAGAAACATATCCAATAACGACAACAACACCGCCAGATGGACAACCACCGTGTTCTTCGTACATGTCGAATCCTGCAAAAGCACCAACTTCGATGCTGTCGGAGTTTTTGTCAAGAAGATAGTCGATACGTTCGCGGGCAGTTAATTTGCCTTGGTCGTGTTGCTTTTGTAAAGCTTTGTCGCCGCCGCCTTTTTTTATTTGGTTATAAAGTCTATTTATTTCTGAAAGTTTCAGTTTGTTTTGATCTTCACGCTTATTGAATTCTAAATCCATTTTGTAATTTTTCTTAGAGTCTAAAAATACTTGTTTTTATAGATATGGACAAAATTTGATCTTTGATAATCTCATTTTTAAGAAAAAAACTATTTTTGAAAACTAATAATCATGTCTTAAATGGACTTTTTGCAATTTTCTATCGGCGCGTATAATGTTACAAGTTTTGTAATCGGGATTTTATTGATTTTGGCCTTTGTCTACTCGTTGCGAAAAACCAGTTCTTCTGATAAACTTAATCTTAGACTACTTGGGATTTTCTGCTTGATAAGTGGCATGCATACGTTGAAAAGTGTTATTGGATCAGTGTTTTTTCCACCTGAACGGAATTCAGTTTCGATTTCGGATAATTATATTGATTTTGTCAACTGTACTTTTGTAATTATTTTTTGCAAAATTTTTTACGATTTATTTAGTGCTTCGAGCGTTTTAAAAACTTTAGTTGTCGTGCTTGGGACGTTGAGTCTTTCCTTTTTTGCAATGACTATTTTAGGTCACGAAAATATTACTATAAACAACTATAATGCTTACGCCGTAATTTTTATGAAATTAATGTTTATTAGTTTTTGTATTGGTTACGTTATTTTGCAACTTAAAAATGAAGAAGCCTTTAGTTTTAAATATTTGTTGCTTTGCGTCGGCTTATTAACCTATTTTTCGTTTACCTTATTGTACGACATTGTTGTTAATTTCTTGTTGAATAATGCTTTACAGAATAATAGTGTTTTTTATTTTATGCTGTCAGTTATTATTTTTGAATTTCTATTTGCTTGTTTTATGTTTTATTTTATCTGGAATTTTAACAAGTTTAAGACTAATTACTAATTTTTAAAATAGAGGGTTTTTACCTAATCAAATTTGCAATTAACTATGTAAATTTCGATTTTAATTTTTGTTATGTACGACTGGCAAGATCCGAGCAACTTTCTGTTAATCATTATATTTATTCTTATAGTGATTGTCTTGTTGGTGGTAACAACGGTTAGCGTTATTTATATTTCTTATCATCGTCTTTTAAAAAGTAAAGAAGCCGAACATCATAAAACTTTGGAACATGAGAAAAAACTTCTCAATGTCAGTCTCGAAGCGCAAGAAAAGGAAAGAGAGCGTATTGCTGCAGATCTACACGATAATATTATCAGTAAATTAACCATCATCCGGCTGAAGTCTGCCATGGGAACAGATTCTAAAGAATTGGATCATCTCTTAGGAAGTACGATTGACGAGTCGCGTAGAATTTCGCATGACCTCGCGCCACCTTTGTATGAAAATAAAACTTTGGTAGATGTTATTCGAAGTGTTTTAGAAAGTTGGGAAAGTATTTATATTGTTAAATTCTACATCGTTGCAGATGATGATTTAGTTGTTGATAAGAATACGAAATTGCAAATTGTCAGGATTTTGCAAGAGCTTCTTAATAATATCCACAAACACGCAAAAGCTAGTGAGATTAAAATGATCATTAGGATTAAAAAAGATCGAATTTCCTTTGTTTTACAAAATGATGGCGTCGGTTTTTCTAAAAATGAAGGAAAGGGTATTGGGCTTCAAAATATCGATTTGAGAGCGAATCAGCTTGACGCAAAATATAAATTTAGAACCAAACAGGATAAAGGTACACGCTTTATCTTTGATATGTCTTATGGAAAAATTTCGCATAGCAATAGTAGATGACGATTATCTTATCGTAAGTCTTTTGAAAAGTTTTCTAGAGCAAGACCCACAACTGGACGTTGTTTTCGAAACTACAGACGGTTACCAATTGCTCCAACATCTTGAGTCGGGCGCAGAGATTGATGTTCTTCTTTTGGATTTAAAAATGAAAACAATTGATGGTCTCGAGGTACTTCGTCATATTAAAGTCAAAAATTTTGATTTGAAGATTATCGTTATTTCCAGTCATTACCAAGATAATTCGGTTGGTTTTATGGTAAAGGAAGGTGTTTCAGCATTTATTCCTAAAGGGATGTCACCTTTTGATTTGCTTAACGTTATAAAACAAGTTGCAGTGACTGGTTTTTATTTTAAACCTGATCAAGTTGAAGCTTTGCGCGACCAAATATCTAGTCGTTCTCCAAAACCGATTTTAGAGTCAGATGAAAGCATTTCGGATCGTGAAATAGAAATCATCAGGCAGCTTTGCCAACAACGCACAGCAAAAGAAATCGGCGAAACTTTGTTTATTTCTCAAAAAACGGTAGAAGGTCACAAGTCGAGATTGTTTGCGAAAATCGGTGTTAAAAATGTGACTGGATTGGTTGTCTATGCGTTACAGAAGAATATTGTAAAACTCGAAGAATTGCCACTTCAATAAAATAGTAAAAACCCCTCATTTTAAAATTGAGGGGTTTTTACTTAAAGTTTTGTTAAAATCAATGTCTAATTTTGATACAGAAATTAATAGCCCAGAAAACATTTTTAAAAACTAATTAACCAAAAATCCCCACTTCAATCGAGGTGGGGATTTTATTTTTATAGGTTTAAGCTTTCTTTTTACGCATTCTCATATTTAAAAATTCTACGACCAGCGAGAAGAAAATTGCAAAATACAGATAACCTTTTGGTACGGCGCCAACTTCTTGTCCGCCAAGTACAGCACCTGACAAGTGCATGCTTTCTGTAATTAGCATAAAACCAATCAAAATTAGAAAAGCCAATCCTAGAATCTGGATCGATGGATTTTGATTAACGAAATTACCAACAGGCACCGCAAACAACATCATAACACCAACCGAAATTACAACTGCCGTTATCATAATTGGAAGTGCGCCATGTACGCCATTAGTCATCCCAACTGCTGTCAAAATACTGTCAATCGAGAATACCAAGTCGATTAATAAAATCTGAAAAATAATGTTTCCGAAAGATTTTGCGCCAGATCCAGTTGCTAATTCTCTTTCGTGTTCGCCTTTGGCGTCAACTTTTTCGTGGATTTCTTTTGTACTTTTATAGATTAAGAAAATACCTCCAGCTAATAATATCAGCGCTTGACCTGTAAAATCTGCACGGAACCAACCCCAATCGAATCCGAAAAGTGTTGCCTTCATCGCGATAAGCCACGTAATCCCAAATAACAAAGCGATTCTCATGAACATCGCTAAGAAAAGTCCAATTCTTGTGGCACGTTTGCGTTTTTCGGGAGGAAGTTTTCCGGTGACAATGGAGATAAAAATGATATTGTCAATCCCTAAGATGATCTCCAAAAATGTTAGGGTCAGTAGTGCAATGAGCGCATCTACAGAGGTGAAAATTTGTAAAAATTCCATTCTTTTATTTTTGCAAAAATAACTTTATTATGCATAAGTTTGTATTAAATTTTACAAGCCCGTTTTCATAATGTTCAGTTCGCATTTATTTCGATTACATTTAATTGTTTTTTTGTGGGGATTCACCGCAATTTTAGGAAAGTTAATTCAGATAGATGCGTCGTCATTAGTCTTTTACAGAATGCTTTTCACAGCATTTTTTTTATTTATCTATTTAAGATTTTTTAAAAAAGAAAGTTTAAAAATTGATAAAAAAACGCTGCTCCGTTTAGTCGCTATTGGAAGTGTGATGGCGGCACATTGGTTTTTCTTTTTTGAATCCATTAAAGTGTCGAATGTATCGATTGCATTGTCGTGCTTGTCGTTGTCCACTTTGTTTGCGGCAGTTATCGAACCTGTTATTTTTAAACGAAAAGTGGATTGGGTTGAGATTCTGATTGGGATTGTGATTGTTGCTTGTATTTTATTGATTTTCAATGCGGAGTTTAAATATAAGCTTGGGATTTTCTATGGAATACTTTGTGCGCTTTGCGGAACTATTTTCTCAGTTCTTAATGGTAAAATGTTTGGTAAAACCTCGTCGGGCAATATTATTTTTTATGAAATCTTTGGAGGATGGCTTGTTATTTCAGCGGTTTTCTTGTTAACGGGACAATTATCTTTTGCGCATGAAATAAGTTTGCATGATTATGCGTTAGTAATTTTATTAGCAAGTGTTTTCACAGCATATCCAATGTTCGAAAGTATCAAGCTAATGAAGTATATTTCGCCATTTACACTAATATTAACGGTTAATCTAGAACCAGTCTATGGGATTATTTTAGCTTTTTTTATCTTTGGGGCGTCAGAACATATGAGTCCGATTTTTTATATCGCCTCAGCTGTGATGATTTTGTCCATTGTCGTTAATGGTTTAATAAAATCTAAAAGGAAGAAAGCAGCAGAATTGCTGGAAGCCAATAAGATCGTTGATTAATGAAAAGATATTTATTTTTTATATGCCTTTTGGCGATTAGTTTGTTTAATGCTCAGATTATTAGAAAATATTCTAATGAATTTTTAAATATTGGAGCTGGTGCACGTGGTCTCGGGATGGGCGGTGCGGTTATATCTAACCAAGAAGATGTCTATGCGCCAATGTGGAATCCTGCAGGACTTAACGGTATAGACCGCGATTGGCAAGCTTCTGCAATGCACGCAGAATATTTTGAATCTATTGCTAAATACGATTACGTTGCTTTTGCAAAATCTGTAGAGAGTGGTGTTTTTGGCATTTCGTTAGTGCGTCTTGGCGTGGATAATATTCTTAATACGACGCAAATGATCGATCCAGAAGGGAATATCGATTATGATAAAATATCCTCTTTCTCGACTGCAGATTATGCTGCAATTTTGTCTTACGCCTTTTATCCTTCGGGCAATCAAAGATTAAGTTTGGGTGCTAACGCCAAAGTTGTCTATCGTAATGTTGGTAAATTTGCTAGCGGTTATGGCTTTGGGTTTGACCTTGGTGCGATATATAAAAGCGAATCTGGCTGGAATTATGGTGCCATGTTACGCGATGCAACGACGACAGTTAACTTTTGGACAGTTAATCAGAAAGAGTTGTCAGCGGTGGTTAATGGGGAAGAGTTTAACCCTGCGCCAAAAGATAAAATGGAAATTACGATGCCAAAGCTTAATGTTGGAGCAAGCCGACTTTTTGAGATTAATCGTGATTTGAAACTTCTTCCCGAAGCTGGAATTAATGTTGATTTTGCTAAAACGCCATCTTTGATTTCGACGGATTTTGCGAGTATTACGCCTTATGCTGGTGCCGAACTTACTTTTCAAGATATGATTTTTGTGAGATTGGGTGTTAACCAATTTAGTAATATAACAGATATCGAAAGCTTAAAACGAAAAATGTCCTTCCAACCGAGCGCAGGTATCGGTATTAAATACAAAGGTCTGACTTTAGATTACGCCATTACAAATTCTGGAATTGGCGGGTCTAATTTTTATTCAAACTTTTTTTCTCTAAAACTGGATATGCAAGATTTTAGAAACTAAATTTTAACTAATTTTCTCGATTTTAAGAAAGTTGAGAAATGTCATATTAATTTAAGTCTAGCTAAATCAATTAGTTAGACTTTTTTATTGATTGTTTATTTAGAATTATTAAAAATAAATTTGTAGAAATGTTAAATATTTATAAATTCGCATCGTTATTTTAAATCTTTCTAAATAAATATAACGTGAACAAGAAAATATTTAGCCTCGGATTAATCGCCATTTCAGGATTGGTTTTCAGTCAAATGAAATATGAAGCGGTAAGTGATACAGTAAAGATTCAACAGATTGAAGATATACTTCTTCATAAAACTGGTAATCCTAACAAAGCAAAACCTCTATCTACAAAGTCTAATTTGACGATGATGGAAACGCCTCAGCCTGTAGCGATTGTTACTCATGAGATTATTGAGGAGCAACAAGCTAAGCAGTTAAGTGATGTTTTGCAAAATGTTAATGGAGTCTATGTAACTTCATCTAGAGGTGGCGCACAAGATAGCTTTGGGGGAAGAGGTTTTTCTTTAGGTAATGATAACATGTTCAAAAACGGTGGTCGTATGAATAGTGGTGTCTTTCCTGAGGTTTCTGGCCTTGAGCGTGTTGAGGTGCTAAAAGGTGCTAATGCAATGTTATACGGAAATACAGCAGCAGGTGGTGTTATTAACTTGGTAACTAAAAAACCTCGTTTCAACTTCGGTGGTAGCGCTGCGTTTAATGTTGGTAGCTGGAATTCTTACAAGCCAACTATCGATGTTTATGGACCTTTGTCTAAAACAGTTGCTTTCCGAGTGAATGGCGCTTACGAATATGCAGATAGCTTCCGTGATGTTGTACATTCAGAAAAGTATTATTTTAATCCTTCAATATTATTTAATTTGGGCGAAAAGTCACAATTAATTGTTGAAGCAGATTATCTTAAAAATAATTCAACACCAGATTTCGGGATCGGTGCAATGACTTTAGCTGACGGAAGTTTTCAACTCGTAGATTGGTTGCCTAGAAATACTTTCTTTGGAACAGACTGGCAGTATCAAAACGTACAGCAAGGTTCGACAAATATCACATTTAATACACAGTTAAGTGATAAATGGACTTTAAATGCTGTTGCAACATACCAAAATTACACGAAAGATTATTTTTCAACAGAACGTGTACAATGGGTTTATCAAAAAAACTCGGGAAGATATTCCTGGACAACACCATTTAATAAAACTTATAGCGAACAGAATTATGGTTCGGCACAAGTTAACTTGAACGGTGAATTTAATACAGGTAGAATAGGGCATAAAGTATTAGTTGGTGCAGACGCTGACTATAATCAAGCAGATGCTTACGCTTACAGCTTATCAAATGTTCCTAATAGTGTTTTGTTTCTTGATGATCAATCCACTTGGAATAACGGAAGTCTTGCGATGCCAACGTCAAAAAATAATACTTTGACAAGAGCAACTACTAGAAGAGTTGGTGTGTATGCGCAAGATTTTATTAGCTTAACAAAACAATTTAAGGTGATCGCTGGTTTGCGTTGGTCTTATATTCAAAACATGCCTTCTTACAGGACTACTTATGCGACGTCGACTAAAGATTTTGTTGCTAATTCAGCCACTTCTGATAATGCATTCTCTCCAAAATTAGGTTTGGTGTACATGCCGAATGATAACTTATCTGTATTTGCAACATATACCAATTCGTTCTCAGCGAATACAGGACGCGATATTTATGACAACTCTTTAAAGCCAACGACAATCGATCAGTTTGAAGTGGGGGCAAAGAAAAACTTGTGGGATAACGCTGTAGCTGTTAACTTGTCAGTTTATCAAATCGTTTATCAAAACTATTATCAAACTGCAGAATTCTTAGCAAATGGCGCTGCTAACAATGATACAACTATTAAGGAGTTTGCGGGTAAGATGCGAAGTAGAGGTGTAGAATTAGATATTACCGGTAACCCAACTCAAAATATTTCAATTATTGGTGGATTCTCTTATAATAATTCAGTGTACTTAGATACGCCAGCTGTAACTGGTTATGTTGAAGATCAAAGATTAGTAAGAACGCCAGCAACAACAGCCAACTTGTCGTTATTCTATAAATTTACTGATGCACTTAAAGGCTTAAAACTTGGTGCAGGTGCTTATTTCGTAGGTGATAGACTTGCAGGATGGAATGATACTAAAGCATTACTTGCTACAAGAAATGGTGTGACAAGAACTTACGATCTTAAAGATTACACAACAGTATCTTTCTCTGCGGGTTATGAGTGGAAGAAATTCATGATTCAAGCGAAAGTTAACAACTTGTTCGATACAGTTAACTACAATGTTCACGAGAATTATTCGGTTAATCCTATTGCACCAAGAAATTATTATGTTACTTTGACATACAAATTATAATTTTTACTAGAATTAAATTTTTCATATCAAAAAGTGGAGGCTTATTAGCTTCCACTTTTTGGGTTTTCACATAAAAAAATAAATGCATAATGGACAAGATTAAAAACACAAAAACTTTTATGAGAATTGTACACCGCTATTTGGGCTATTTTTTAGCAGGAATTATGGCGGTGTATGCCATTAGCGGAATCTTATTAGTCTATCGCGATACCGATTTTCTTAAAAAAGAAATTAAATACGAAAAGAAATTTGATGCTAATTTGGATGAAAAAGCACTTGGTAAAGAAATAAAAATCAAAGGTTTTGAAGTTGATAAAAACGAAAACGGCATCATGTACTTCAAACAAGGAATTTATAATATCGCAACAGGTGAAGCTAAATATTCTAAAAAAGAATTGCCTTTTGTCTTAGATAAAATGACAAAACTGCACAAATCGCAATCCAAAGATACATTGTCGCCGCTCAATACTTTCTTTGGAATTTCGTTGTTCTTCTTTGTAATTTCGAGTTTTTGGATGTTTAACCCTAAGACCAAAGCTTTCAGACGTGGGATGATTTTCACTGCAATTGGTTTGGTGTTGGCTTTAGCGATGTTATTTATTTAAAAAAATATCTGAACTTGTTTCAGAAAACGATAATTTTGCAGCATAAAAGAAGTGCGGCTTGTTGATTTTCTTTCGAGAAGGTAGGAAAGTCCGGACACCAAAGAGCAACATAGCGGATAACATCCGTCACGCGTGAGCGTAGGACAAGTGCAACAGAAAGCAAGTACAGTTCGGCTGTAGTGAAACCAGGTAAACTCTATGTGGTGCAATGCTAAGTATATCGCCAGTTAAGGTCGGCTCGGTCGTTGGCGAGGGGTAAGCAGCTAAAGTTGCAGAGCAATTTGCAAATCAGATAAATAACAAGCGCCCTCCTAGGAGGGCACAGAATCCGGCTTATAGCACTTCTTTTATTTTAAAAATTCTTAAGAATTATATTCTCTTTCCCATTCTTCAGCAGCATTGCTTAGATCTTGGTAGAACTCAGCACCGTATTTTCTTGT
Source organism: Soonwooa buanensis (assembly GCF_900167905.1). Lineage (GTDB taxonomy): Bacteria > Bacteroidota > Bacteroidia > Flavobacteriales > Weeksellaceae > Soonwooa > Soonwooa buanensis. Next base: position 131,190 of record NZ_FUYZ01000006.1, read on the forward strand.
TAAAGGCTCTTTTAAGAATTGATATATTTTTACTTTTAATTCTTTTCCTAATGTACAAGCGTCATCACAAATTGGCCACTCGTGGTAGTTAAGCGCGGTGAAGGTTCTGTAATTGGTTACACGTATTGGATAAAGGTGACAAGAGATTGGTTTTTTCCAGTCGATAACACCGTCTTCATAAGCTTTTTCGATGCCACATTTTGTCCAACCTTTTTCGTCAAAAATAACATAAGCGCACTCCGAATTGTTGACCAAAGTCGTTACTAAATCGCCTTCGCTATCGATAACATGTGTCCCTTGCTCTTCAATCGCTTTGATGCCTTCGGGTCTTAGATAAGGTTTTATTTTTGGGAAAATCTCTTTTAGGATCGGAAGTTCGTCTTCGTCCAAAGGCGCACCTGTGTCGCCATCTACACAACATGCACCTTTACATTTGGAAAGGTTACATACAAATTCTTCAGAAAAAATATCTTCAGAAATTAATTTATCTTCTAACTGAATCATGTCTAAATATGAAATATAAATGGTGCTATTTTAAAAATAAATAATGACACCAAAATTAACCAAACGCCAACTTCTTGCATCCAATATTTGGGAAGAAACTTTAACATTCGACTTAGGATAATTGTTACGGGAAGTGCTAAAACCAAAAGCATTTCGTAGTTAGTTCCCATGTACAAAATTACGGATATTAATAATGCTAAAGAAAAAAGTAGTAAAAATGTGTATTTGTATTTACTGGTCGGACTTTTTTCATTAAAATGTTTAAAATGGTCCATAATACCATAGATTAGCATAAGTATTATCGGGGTTATAAATAGCAAATTCGTGAATTTATCAACGAGTTTAAACTCTTTTGTAAAAGGTAAATAATCGGGATCCCAACTTCTATAATCAATCCAATACATCACGCTGAAGTAAGCGATTAAAACCAACATTGCACCGAAAATTAATCTAAATAAATTAGCAAAAGCTTTTCCTGATGTTACAAAAACATGGATGATAACAAAAAATATCATTGGCCAAAATATCGGCAAAAAAAGATAATTAACGCACAATAATGCACCTACTAAAAGATACGAGCCTTTGCGCAGCTTATCGCTAGTTGAGGTTAAAATTAAAAGTAAAAACGAGTTAATTAACAAGGTGACTGCTAGACCGATGCTGAGGTCACCTGGATAGAATGCAAATACAAAAAATGTGTATAAAAACAACGGCAAATGCGTCTGATAAGTAAGATCTAGCTTATTAAATAAAAAATACCCCAACGAAATTCCAGCGAAGGTAATAACCGCTGATATGGCATCCAATCTGTTGATATCCATTGCGTTAAATGCAATTATAATCAACAGTAAAAACCCAATGTAAACAGGAATTGAAAAAATATTGCTTTCTTTAGAAAGTAATCGAAACATTTTTTATAAATTTGTGCAAAGTTAATTTAAAAAAAGAAGAGCAATGACATCTTTCTGGTTATTCTTAGGTAGTGTTTTCAAGTGGACTTTCGGGTTCTTTGATTTTGCAGGTAATTTCCTAAACTGGGTACTATTTATCGTAGCATCTGGATTTTTCATTTATTGGTGCTATATTTTGGTAGTTACTTTAGGTGGTGATAAGGATAAAGAGTATCATTCTGAAACAGAAGGTAAATTCCCTTACTACGATCCAAAACTTTACAAGAACGAAGGTTAAATAAATTGATTATATTAAATATAAGCCCACATTATGATAATGTGGGCTTTATTTTATTAAAAGATAATTGTCTTATTTTTCTTTTCTACAAGGGACTACAACAACTGGGATGTTGGCATTTTTAGTCAAATCTTTAGTTAACGATCCAACAAAAACATCGTAGATTCCACTTCTGCCGTGTGATCCCATTACAATATAATCGCCAGTTTTTTCAGTAACATAATCCATAATCACTTCCGATGCGTTGCCTTGTTTCAAGATATGTGATGCGTCAACATCGTGAGCGATAATATATTGCTCGAGTCTGTTAAGTTCTTTCAGTTCGTATTTTAATTCGTTTTCCTCAACTTCTGGGAAGTATTGGTAACCCATGTCGCTTATTACAAATCCAATGTCAGTCGGACTTACGTGGATAAGGTGGATTTTAGCATTAACATCTTTTGCGAAAGAAATGGCATAATCTACAAGTTTTTCTGTACTATCAGAAAAGTCAATGGGAAGGATAATATTTTTCATGACTATAATTTTCAGGTTAATGATTATCTTAAAGATATGATGTTAATTCGGAATTAATAATTCAATAATATTAACTTTAAATCAATCTTTTTCTCTTTTATAAAGATAAGAATTCTAAATTAAAGTTCTACTGAATGCGCAATGATAAAAGTTTCTTATCTTCTAAAAAGCCTTCAAGAATGTCATTTTCCTCAACTTTGCCGACACCTTTTGGCGTTCCTGTAAAGATTAAATCACCAACTCTTAACGTGAAATATTGCGACGCAAAAGCGATAATACTATCGATATCAAAAATCATATCACTCGTATTTCCGTTTTGGACTTTTTCGCCGTTTTTTGTCAAAGAGAATTTTAATGATGATAAATCATAATCGCTTTTGTTAACGAAATCTGTAACGACAGCAGAACCATCAAATCCTTTTGCAAGTTCCCAAGGTAGACCTTTTGCTTTTAGTTCGCTTTGTAAATCACGTGCTGTGAAGTCAATGCCCAAGCCAATTTCGTCATAATGTTTGTTGGCGTTTTCCTTTTGAATATATTTTCCGCCTTTTGAGATTTTCACAACAACTTCCAATTCATAATGAACGTCGTTACTAAATTCGGGAATGTAGAAATCGGAATCTTTTTTTAGAACCGCTGTATCAGGTTTAATAAAAATTACTGGATTTTCAGGGACTTCGTTGCCGAGTTCTTTAGCGTGTTCGGAATAGTTGCGACCTATACAAATGATTTTCATGTCTTGATTTTAAGTTTAATTAAAATAAAAAAGCAAGATTAAAACTTGCTCATTAATTGAATTTTTGTCCAGATTTTCTTCGTGTACAACGGGAAGTCAGCGTTTTGAAGCCAGCCATAATAACCGTGATCTTTTTGGAAAACACTTTTCACAGTTTGTCCTTTGTATTTTCCAAAGTTGAAGATTTCTTCATTCTTGTCATTAAAACCGATAAAACCTGCTAAATCCGCGTTTTTTTGATGATAAGAATATTCGCTTAATCCTAAAATATCATTCGGAAGATCATCGTATTTACCAATTTGCGCATCTAGAACTTCAAAAGTTGCCAAAGTATCTGCTTCGGCAGAGTGTGCATTTTCTAAGGTTTTTCCACAGTAGAATTGATAAGCAGCGCCAAGATTACGAGGTTCTTTTTTGAAAAAAATAGTTTGCGCATCAACAAATTTATGTTTTGTTAAATCGAAATCCATTCCAGCACGTAATAATTCTTCCGCTAAAACAGGAATATCAAAACGATTGGAGTTAAATCCTCCCAAGTCTGAATCTTTTATCATTTCTAAAACTTTGGGTGCGATATCTTTAAAGATTGGCGCATTCATCACGTCTTTGTCGTAGATGCCGTGTACCAAACTCGCTGGTTCTGGAATCGGCATACCAGGATTAACAAGCCAAGTTTTAGTTTCTTTGGATGCGTCGGGATTAACTTTTAGAATCGAAATTTCTACAATTCTGTCTGTCGATACGTTGGTGCCTGTTGTTTCGAGATCGAAAACACAAAGCGGTTTATGCAGTTTTAAATTCATTTTTTATTGAATTATGAATTATGAATTATGAATTATGAATTATGAATTATGAATTATGAATTATGAATTATGAATTATGAATTATGAATTATGAATTATGAATTATGAATTATGTTTTTTATTAAACCAAATGCTAAACACTAAACACTAATTTCTATTTAAGCTGTTTCTGAAATACCAAAGAAATTAAAATATAATACACAACCAAAAGCGGAATTGCATTAACACCTAAAGCTATTAATAAAATAATACCACCGATTAATAATGCAACTTTTGGATAGTTATCTTCTAATTTCATGGATTTAAACTTCATCGAAATCATTTTAATTGGACTTATCAAAAGCCAACTACAAAGTGCCGTCAAGATTATTAAAACCGCTGGTGATAGCAGATTGTTTAATTGTTCAGCATTAAAAAATTCCGTGGTCGAATGTTGTTGAGCGATATAATATAATCCAAAAAGGAAAACAGTATTAGTCGGCGTATTAAGACCTTTGAAATAATATTTTTGGTCTTCGTCCAGATTGAAAATAGCCAATCGCAAACATGAGAAAAGCGTTACAAAAAAGCCTAAATATTTTAATTCAAAAGGGAAATCGATTCCAAATGCTGTGTTACCATAAGATTCTAAAAACTTGTAAAGGACAACGCCTGGCAAAAATCCGAAACTTACCATATCGGCCAAAGAATCCAACTGAACGCCAAGATCGCTATTGGATTTAAGCGCGCGCGCTACAAAACCATCGAAGAAATCCAATACCAACGAAATGATAATGCAAAGCGCAGTCGTCTGGTAGTCGTTGTTCAACAAATGGATGATCCCGACGCAGCCAGAGAACAAGTTGCCAAGCGTAAAGGCGTTGGCAAGATTATTTTTAATAAAGTTCATAGCACAAAAGTACAAAATATTGATATTGGGCAATGACAATTTGCAAGAAGAAAAGTCAGGAAATACATACTGAACATGTAAAAAATGTATTTTTGCAAGATGAAAGAAATAAGATGGCAGGAGTTTTTAATCCTGATGTATCGCCTTTTTTTGGTTTACTTTTTTTATCAAATTGCGAGATTTTTGTTTTGGTTTTTTAACCGAGACTTGCTAAAAATCGATAGCATTGGTGATTATTTTAATATTGCTTATCATGGGACAGCCTTCGATACGACCGCGATTTTGTATGTCAATTCGGTGTTTATATTGTTGAGTTTAATTCCAATAATTGTTAATTCAAAAGCGGGATATCAAAAATTTTTATTTTGGTGGTATTTTATCACTAATGGGATTGCGTTTTCTTTTAATTTTGGAGATTTTGTTTATTTCAGATTTAGCCAGTCGCGTTTGACATCTTCGGTGCTTTCTGTTGTTGAGCACGAAAGTAATTTAACCAAGGTTTTTTTGAATTCAACTATTCAGAATCCAATGGTTTTGATAAGTTTTGTGTTGTGCATGGCGCTTTGGGTGTTTTTGTATAAACGTGTTAAAGTCCAATATCGAAAACCACAGAATTTATTGGTGTATTTTATTTCGAGCATTTTGATATTGTGCGGAACTGCAGTTTTGGTTGTTGGCGGTATTCGTGGCGATTTTAGACATAGTACGCGACCGATTAATTTGGTGGACGCAAACAAACATGTCAAGAATCCAACTTTAGCCAATGTTGTTCTTAACAGTGTTTTTTCGTTTTTCAGAACGATAAATACGAACAGTTTTAAAATTGTTCATTTCGTTGATGAATCCTTTATCGAAAAGGAAATTCAACCTTATAAACATTACAATCGGCAAGTTGAGGCCCGACCAAATGTTGTTATTTTTATTGTTGAAAGTTTCGGAAAAGAATATTCAGGTGCATTTAATAAAGAAACAAATATTAAAGATTATGTGTCCTACACGCCTTTTGTAGATAGTTTGGCGCAACATAGTTTGATTTTCACTAATGCTTTTGCTAATGGTCGCCAGTCGATACATGGGATGAGTTCTGTGTTGGCGGGGATTCCGAGTTTGACGGATGCTTTTACGTCGTCGCCATATTCTAACCAAAAAATTCAGTCGATTGTTTCTGTCGCTAATGATTTGGGCTATGATACAAGTTTTTATCACGGTGCACCAAATGGCTCGATGGGCTTTTTAGGATTTGGAAATATTTTAGGTTTTAAACATTATTTCGGAAAAGACGAATATAATAATGATAAAGATTTTGATGGAATTTGGTCAATTTGGGATGAGCCATTTTTCCAGTATTTCGCAAATAATATCGGGAAACACCAACCCTTTTTGTCAACGATTTTCACAGCTTCGTCACATGATCCTTTTAAGATTCCAGAACAATATAAGGGTAAATTTAAAAAAGGACCTTTGGCGATCCACGAACCTATTCAATACACGGATTTGTCTCTGAAAAAGTTTTTTGAAACCGCTTCTAAAAAACCTTGGTATCAAAACACGATTTTTGTGATTACGGCGGATCATACCAATATGATCCATTATCCAGAATATCAAAAAACAATGAATCGCTTTGCAATTCCGTTGTTGTTTTATTCTCCCAACCCGAAATATAATCTTCAAGGTGTTAATAAAGATTTCGTCCAGCAGATTGATATTTATCCAACTTTAGCAGATTTGATGGGATACAATAAACCAATCCGAAGTTGGGGACGAAGTTTGGTGTCTGATAAAAGTGAGCCGAGCATTATTGTAAACTCTGATTCTATCCAAGAACAAATGATTATTGGAGATTTTATTTATACTTTTAATGGAAAAGAAGTAACGGGGATCTATGATAAAACTGATTTAGGATTGACCAATAATCAGATTAACAAACCAAAATCTAAGCAGCAAGAATTGGATATGATGAAGGTAAAAGCTTGGTATCAAGATTATATGAATCGCGTGATTAACAAAAAGTTGTATTAGATGCATATTACTTTTTGAATCATTAATTAAAAAATACTTGTTGGTATAGAATATTTATTTATTTTTATCGAATGTTAATTTAACTTTAACAAGTTCTTTATATCATAACATTGTTAATAAATTTAAAATTATGAAAAAATACATGCTTGCGTTTGCAACAATATTCATTAGTGCTATGTCTTTCGCTCAAATCGAAGGAAAATGGAAAACCATCGATGACGAAACAGGAAAAGCAAAATCTTATGTTGAGATTTTTAAGAAATCTGATGGTAAATATTACGGAAAAGTAGCCCAATTGTTGATTAAGCCTACAGATCCTAATTGTACAGGTTGTAAAGATGACCGCAAAGGAAAACCAATTTTGGGTATGGAAGTTATCCGTGGACTATCAAAAGACGGTAACGAATTTACTGGAGGGACAATCACAGATCCAAAAAACGGTAAAACTTACAAGTGTACAATTACAAAAGATGGAGACAAACTTAATGTAAGAGGTTACATGGGAATCTCTCTTATCGGAAGAACCCAAACTTGGCACAAAGTAGACTAATATTACTTAAAATTTAATATCAAAAAAAGCAAGTTCTCAGGAGCTTGCTTTTTTATGCTATGCAAATAATAAAAAAATCTTACTTTTGTAGTCTAAAATTTTTCAATAAATGAAAGAATATACTTTTCGTGAAGTCATTGCTCAAGCTATGAGCGAGGAGATGCGCAAGGACGAATCCATATACTTAGTAGGAGAGGAGGTTGCAGAATATAACGGAGCTTACAAAGCTTCTAAAGGTATGTTGGACGAATTTGGAGCTAAAAGAATCATCGATGCACCAATCGCAGAACTAGGTTTTTCTGGTATCGCAGTTGGATCAGCTATGAATGGGAATCGCCCGATCGTAGAATTCATGACCTTTAACTTCTCGATGGTTGCTATTGACCAGATCATCAACAACGCTGCAAAAATGTTCCAGATGAGTGGTGGACAGTGGAATGTGCCAATCGTTTTCCGTGGACCAACAGCTTCAGCAGGTCAGTTGGGGGCGACGCACTCGCAAGCTTTCGAAAGTTGGTATGCTAACTGTCCAGGGCTTAAGGTAATTGTACCATCTAACCCTTACGATGCGAAAGGACTTTTGAAAACAGCAATTCAGGATAACGATCCAGTTATTTTCATGGAGTCAGAGCAGATGTATGGCGACAAAATGGAAATTCCAGAAGAAGAATATTACATCCCGATTGGGAAAGCCGATATCAAAAAAGAAGGAAAAGATGTGACTTTAGTTTCTTTCGGTAAAATCATGAAGTTGGCGATGCAAGCTGCTGCAGATTTAGAAAAAGAAGGCATTTCTGTTGAGGTTATCGACCTTAGAACAGTTAGACCATTAGATTACGAAACTGTTTTGGCTTCGGTTAAAAAGACAAACAGATTGGTGATTTTAGAAGAAGCTTGGCCGTTTGGTTCTGTCGCTTCAGAAATTACTTATATGGTTCAGCAGAAAGCTTTCGATTATTTGGATGCACCAATTAAGAGAATTACGACGCCAGATGCGCCTGCTCCATATTCGGCAGCATTATTTGCAGAATGGTTCCCGAAACTAGAAACTGTAAAAGCTGAAATAAAAAAAGCAATGTACATCAAAGCATAAACAATTAACTCCCGATTCTGTTGGGAGTTTTTTTATGGCGTGTCCCTTCGCTCGGTAACTTTTGGTGCTTGCTTCGCTGCGCACCTCCAGTTTCTCGCTTGGGTCGCTACGTCCGCTACAATCTTTGGCTTGACGCTCGGACGGCTCCGCTACGCTCCGCCGCCTCGCGCCAAGCCAAAGGATTTCCGCTAACATCGCTCACGCGAGATCCGTGTATTTGATAAAAATTCTTCAAAAAAAGAAAATAAAATTTGCAGATTCAAAAAATAGTTCTATTTTTGCAACTCAAAATGAGATGTAAAATATGTTAATAATTCCAGTAAAAGACGGAGAGTCTATCGACAGAGCTTTAAAAAAGTACAAAAGAAAATTTGATAAAACAGGTGTTGTTCGTAAACTAAGAGCAAGACAACAATTTATCAAGCCTTCTGTAACTAACAGACAAGCTTTAGCAAAAGCAGCTCATAAACAAAGACTACAAAGCAAAGAAGAACAAGCTTAATATTCTTTTTAGCTAATCATACAATCACTCTCAAATTCGTATATTTGAGAGTGATTTTTTGTTTTATACCTAATCCATTTTAGTCGATGTTAGAAAAATTCTTGGATTATATCCGTATCGAAAAACGATATTCCGTACACACCATAACATCTTATCAAAAAGACTTAGAAGACTTTGCTTCCTTTGTTTTAGAAACCGAAGCCACCGCAGATCTTCGTGGCGTTAACAAGAAGGTAATTCGTAATTTTATAGTACAGCTTAGCGAGAATAAACTCAGCAAACGAAGTATCAACCGGAAGCTGTCGTCCTTACGTGGTTTTTACGTTTATTTACTCAGAATTGGAGAGATTACAGTCTCTCCGATGGAAAGTATCTCGTCCCTTAAGTTCTATGCAGAAAAGCAACAAGCCTTTTCTCAAGATGAGATGACTATGTTGCAGGAGAAGACCGAAAATAAGTCAGCCATGTCTTTGTTAGAAAAGTTGATAATTGAGACTTTGTATCAAACGGGGATGAGAAAGGCAGAACTTTGTAATCTCCTTTTCGAAAACGTAGACTTTAGCAAATCCGAATTTAAGATTATTGGTAAAGGAAATAAGCAGCGTGTAGTTCCGATTTCAGAAAGATTGCATCGTGACCTCCAAAATTATGCCGAAGTACGTCGTCCTGATGAAGAAAATAAAACTTATTTTTTTGTTAACAAAAAGGGCAAAAAACTCGGTGAAAGATTTGTTTATTCGGTGGTAAATAAGTACCTTAGTCTTGTTACTACAAAAGAAAAGAGAAGTCCGCATATTCTCAGACATAGCTTTGCTACACATGTTTTGAACAACGGCGCCGAAATTTCGAAAGTAAAAAAAATCTTGGGACATTCCAGTTTAGCCTCAACACAAGTCTATACCGAAGCTAATATAGAAGAATTGAAGAAGGTCTTTAACAAAGCGCACCCAAGAGCGCTAAAGAAATAGGAAGAATGTGATACACCATCACATCCATAATATTAATTTTCAAAAAAAAATGTTGTTATGAAAATCACAGTTCAGGCAATGGGGTTGACACCTCACGAACCATTAGAAGAAAGAATTGAAAACAAATTAAACAAATTAGATACGTTTTATGACAAAATTGTCGAGTGTCAAGTATTCTTAAAAGTAGAAAATACTTCGGACAAAGAAAACAAAACTACCGAGCTTATTGTAAAAATTCCGGGCGACGATATCGTTGTTAAGAAGACTTGCGCTAGCTTTGAAGAAAGTCTTGATCTTTGTGCGGACACCGCTAAGAAATTGTTAATCAAGAGAAAAGAAATGGCTTAGAAAAAAGTTTGAAAAAACTTAATAAAAAATTTGGGGATTTCAATAAAACTACGTTATATTTGCACTCGCAAAACAGAACGAAAGTTTTTTGAAATCCTCAGTTTTTATAAGGCTTTGCAAAAAGTCACAAAAAAATAAAAATTAAAAAAAAACTTGAAAAAGTTTTTGAAAATAAGAAAATAAGTTTTATATTTGCAACCGCTTAACCAAAGCAAGATAAGAGTTCTTAAATAATAAATGCCTCCATAGCTCAGTTGGCCAGAGCACGTGATTTGTAATCTCGGGGTCGTGGGTTCGAATCCCTCTGGAGGCTCTATTAAAAATACTGGGGAGATTCCAGAGCGGTCAAATGGGACTGACTGTAACTCAGTTGCTTCGGCTTCGCAGGTTCGAATCCTGCTCTCCCCACGTTTTTTTAATTTTGCAAATTCAAAATTTAATTTTTAAATTTGCTCCCGTTACCAACATTTTTGGAAACAAAATTGCGGAAGTAGCTCAGTTGGTAGAGCGTCAGCCTTCCAAGCTGAATGTCGCGGGTTCGACCCCCGTCTTCCGCTCAACTAAAATCACAAACCTCTTCTGGAATGTGATTTTTTTTTATCCAAGCCGACATAGCTCAGGGGTAGAGCGCTTCCTTGGTAAGGAAGAGGTCGTGAGTTCAAATCTCATTGTTGGCTCTCTATACAAACCGCTTTTATAGCGGTTTTTTCTTTTATGTGTTATCTGTAATAATCTGAATTTACAGATAATTTATGGACACTATTTTCACACCATTTTTAAACTTTTAAAAAAGGTTTGCATTTTAGTGAAGATTTAAAACAATCAAAATCCTAAAATAATACTAGGATTTTTTTTATGTCTTTATTTTTTGTTAATTTTCAGAAAAATTTTTCGGATGAAGGTATTAATTCTCGAAGACGACTTGGTGTTATCAGAAGAACTTTGCAAGTTTTTGACTGCTAATGATTTTACTTGTGATAAGGTTTATGATGGCGAAGCTTTTTTAAGTCAAGCCAAAATGCAGCATTATGATTTTTTTCTTCTAGACATTAATGTTCCTAAAATTAACGGGCTAGAAGTCTGCGAAACGATACGTTCTTACGACAAAACAACGCCTATCATTATCTTGTCTGCTTACGGGGATTTATCGGATAAAAAAGATGCTTATAGCCGTTTGGCAGATGATTATCTAGTTAAGCCTTTTCAGTTTGAAGAATTGTTACTGCGCATTAACTCTTTGTTGCGTAGAAAAGTGTCTACGGATTCGCCTTCTGAAGATGTTATTATAATTGGTGATCTTAAGATTAGCAAAGCAGATCACAAAGCTTTTCGCGGAAATCAAGAAATTAACTTAACGGTTAAAGAGTTTCAACTTTTGGTTTTCTTGGCAGAAGCGCAAGGTCGCACAGTGTCTAAGCAGCAGATAACCGAACAAGTGTGGGAACATAATTTTAGTACGAATACCAATACGGTAGAAGTTTACATTAATTTTTTAAGAAAGAAAATCGATAAAGATTTCCCTGTTAAGTTAATCCATACGCGTTCCGGCTTTGGCTATTATCTTAGCCTTGTACAATAGATGACTCTAAAACGGAAGATAGCGCTTAACCTAAGTATCGCCTTTTCAATTTTGTTTGGGTTGGTGATGATTGTTATTTATATTCTTTTTAATGGTTTTAGAAAGGAAGAATTTAAAGAACGATTCAGAAAGCGGCTTGATTTTACAATTACTTTTATCGAAAAGTCTAAAAACTTTGAGGAAGAAGCGCCTTTGTTTTTTGATGAAAACTCTGATAACGTGTTGCTTAATGAGCAGATTCTTATTTTTAATGCTAAAAGAGAACTAATCTACAGCACGATTAAAGATCGAAAAGTGAGTTGGGATAGTCGGATTTTGGATGATCTAGAAAAGAAGAAAATTATCTACGACGAAAGTGCTTCTCCCGAAATCTACGCGGCGCTTCGTGAGATTAATAACACCAAATATTACATTTTAACAACTGCGGTTGATGTTAATGGTAACTCGAAATTGTTGTTTCTAAAATATCTTTTAATTTTTTCCTACGCAGTTAGTTTGCTTATTCTTTGGCTGTTTTGTTACAATATCGTTGGAAAGTTTTTGAAACCGCTCGAAGAACTTAACGCTCAAGTTTCGGAGATTACGGCGCACAAATTAACCAATCAAATCCCAGAGCAGAATTATAAAGACGAAATAAGTGTATTGACAAGGTCTTTTAATACGATGATTAAACGGCTTAATGATGTGTTCCAATCGCAAAGAGACTTTACAGCAAGTGCCTCGCACGAGATCAGAACGCCGTTGACGAGGATGTCTTTCCAGTTGGAGAATTTAATAAAGCTTCAAAAACATGATGATGAAGTGTTAGCATCGTTAAAAAGAATGCACACCGACGTCCATCAATTGTCAGATTTGACGAATTCGCTGTTGCTTTTAACCAAATTTGATAAAGAAAACATCCGAAGTATTTTCGAACTTGTGAGAATTGACGAAGTCGTGTTTGATGCTTTTGCAAATGTTGAAAGTAACTTTCCAGAATTGCAGATGGATTTCGAAATCTTGGATAGTATCGATGATCTCGAAATTTTAGAACTTCGTGGTGTTAAGTCGCTTTTAGAAATCGTTTTTATTAATTTATTGAAAAATGCAGCCATCTATTCAGAAGATCAGAAAGCTAGCGTGGACATTTTGCAGATCGATAATCATTTGGTTGTAGATGTTTGTTCTAAAGGAAAAACGCTTAGTGAAGAAGAACAATCTCGATTGTATGAAGCTTTTATGCGAGGCGACAATACGCAAAACAAATCTGGCTCTGGACTTGGACTTCGAATTACTAAGCGAATTCTGGAATATCATAACGCCGATATTTCTTACATCGCAAAATCCGAAAACGAAAATCTCTTCAGACTTACATTTTAGATTTAAGTTGTTTTAGACTTTTTTTCTTGATTTTTCAATATTTTCAAAAAAGCGCCTCTTTTGATTTTTAAACTTAACTAATGTTAATTTGTGTGATTTGGTAGTTTAATTAGTTTTAAATCAATGTGTTATGTTTTTGTTTGTTTAGTTGTATTTAAATAATTTAATGTTTTTTTAATTGAATTTTAAGGAGGTTTTAATTTGAGAAGTGCTCTTTTGTCTCAAAGCCTATGAGATGAGATATGTAAAAAGCTTAATTTTTGCGTTCAGTGGCCTATTTGGAGCCCAGCAAAAACTGACTCTCGCAGACTGTGAAGTCGCCTTTCAAAAAAACAATTTGCAACTATTAGCAGAGCAATACAATCTGAGTATGGCAGATGCTGACATTGTGCAGTCAAAGATTTGGCCGTTACCCGAACTTAGTTTGCAAGTCAATGCTTACAACCCAGAGGACAAAAAAGTATTTGATGCTGCGCATTCTAAAAGTGTGAGCGTGTCGCAACTTATTTTTCTTGGTGGCAAAAAGAAAAACGAAATTGCTTTTGCAAAGTCAAATAAAGAATTGTCGATGTTGCAGTTCAATCAATTGTTAGTTGATCTTAAAGCGCAGCTGAGAGTCGCTTTTTTCAGTCTTTACTTCGAAAACAAAAAACTAGAAAATGTCCAACATCAACTTGGCTACATGGAAGAGCTTTTGTCGGCTTATAATGTTCAAGTCAAAAAAGGCAATATTTCTTTAAAAGATAAAGTGCGTTTGCAAAGTTTCGTCATTCAATTGAATAATGATAAAATCGCGTCTAACAACGAGATATTGGCACTTCAAAAGACTCTAAAGGTTTTAACAGGGATTTTCGAGGATATAACGCCAGCTGTCGAATCTCTCGATGCTTCGCAACTTCTCGATCTTTCAACAGCTGATGATTTGGAACAGATTAAATCCAAAGCAATCACTCATAATGCCGACTATCAGTACGCTCAACGTTTGATAGACAATGCGAAACTTTATGCGCAATGGCAAAAGTCGCTCAATGTGCCCGATCTTAATCTTGGTGCGGCTTGGGATCAAAATGGTGGAGTTTTTCGTAATGAAGTTAACCTCAATGTTGGTATCCCGATTCCGCTTTGGAAAAGTAATAAAGGAAATGTTGACAAAGCCAACTTTGCGATTCAACAAAATCAAAAAAACGCTGAGTTTCAAAAATTAGATTTAGAAACACAAGTGGCTTCGTCCTATAACACTTGGAAGAATAATTACGACCAACTGAAAACCATTACCGAGGAGGACATCAAAGATCTACACGCCGTGTATAATGGCATGTTGAAGAATTTTAGAAATTCTAACATCAGCCTTATTGAGTTCACCGACTTTATGGACAGTTATCGCGAGACGATGCTTCAACTCTACGACATGCGAAGACAAGTTATTTTGTCAGCCGAGCAATTAAATCAATTAGTACAAACAAAAATTTTCTATTAATCATGAAACAGTTAATCATTATTCCGACGGTTGTTATTGGACTTTTTTCTTGTTCTAAAAACGAGAAAGACGTCAAAGCGCCGATACAGAAAGGATTTGAACTTAGTAATACAATGTATGCAACCACCAAATTCGCAAAAGTTGAAAAGAAATTTATAGAAAACGAAATCAGTTTTTTTGGAAAAATTGCAGCCGACAAAAATAATTACATCGATGTGTTTCCGTTGGTTGGCGGTAATGTGTTGAGTGTTAATGCAGAACTTGGCGATTATGTCCGAAAAGGTCAAGTCTTGGCGACCATTAGAAGTACAGAGCTTGCGGAAGTTCAGAAGGATGTTAGCGATGCTAAAACCGATTTGGTGGTGGCGCAAAATAATCTTCGTGTGGCTAAAGAAATGTACGAAGGCAAACTAACCACCGAAAAAGATGTGCTCGAAGCCAAAAGTCAAGTGAAAAAAGCACAAGATCAAATGCAACGCGCCAATGCGGTTAGTACGGTTTACAATGTTAAAAAAGGAAATATTTATTCAGTGTTGGCGCCGATTAACGGTTACATCGTTCATAAAGACATTAATAAAGACATGCAATTGCGCAGCGACAGAAGTGACAATATTTTTGATGTGGCGAATACCAAAGAGGTTTGGGCGATTATGAACATTAATGAAGCTGATATTGATAAAATCCATTTGGGTATGAAAGCGGAAGTTTCGACTTTGACATATCCTGACAAAACTTTCTTTGGTAAGATTGATAAAATTTTTAAAATCATTGATCCAAATACCAATGCGATGCAAGCCAAAGTTATTTTGGATAATTCTGACGGTCTACTTATTCCAGATAGTAAAGCGACGATAAAAGTGACTTCTACAGATAGTACGACTGCGCTTGCGGTTCCGTCCAAAGCGGTGATTTATGATGACAACCGCTATTTTGTTGTGGTTTTTAAATCAAGAACTAACATCAAAGTCAAAGAGGTTAAAATTCTTAAACAAGTTGGCGACGTCACTTACATTTCCGAAGGCGTTTCCGAAGGCGAAGAAGTGATAACCAACAACCAACTTTTAATCTATCGATCATTAATTGTTTAGAAATTTGATTTAAACTTTCTTTTCATTTTTTCCTTTTTTTGAAAGCATTTAGAGCAATTAATTCTAATTGTTCAGGATGCTACTAACCAACATTTCTGAAAACTTTCAAAAAATTATTATGAACAAATTCATTAAAAATATAATTTCATTTTCATTAAAAAATAAAGCCTTTACTTTTATTTGGGTTGCTATTTTGGCGGTCGCGGGTTTTATCAGTTTTAAAAATATGCCGATTGAAGCATTTCCTGATGTAACCAATACGCAGATTGTCATCATTACCCAATGGAATGGAAGAAGCGCCGAAGAAGTAGAACGTTTTGTGACCACGCCTGTTGAGCTTGCGATGAGCTCGGTTCAGAAAAAAACAAGCGTCCGAAGTACAACGATGTTTGGACTTTCTATTGTTAAAATTCTGTTTGATGATGGCGTAGATGACACATTTGCACGGAATCAAGTCAACAACCAACTTCGGACAGTTAGTCTTCCCAACGAAGTCGATCCAGAAGTGCAGCCGCCTTATGGACCAACTGGCGAAATTTTTAGATATACTTTAGAAAGTGAAACCAAAGATTCTCGAGAATTGCTAACACTTCAGAATTGGGTGGTTGATCGTGCGCTGCGCGGCGTTCCTGGCGTTGCGGATATCAATGTTTTTGGTGGTCAAGAGAAAGTCTACGAGTTGAGTATCGATCCACGACGTTTGGATAAATATAATTTGACGCCACTACAAGTTTATGACGCGGTGACACAAAGTAACCTGAATGTCGGTGGTGACGTCATCGAAAAAAATGGGCAAGCTTATGTTGTTCGTGGGATTGGACTTGCAAAATCGATTGAAGACATTGAAAATATTAGCATTCAGAATGATAGTGGAAATCCAGTTTTGGTTAAATATATTGCAGAAGTCCACGAGTCGTCGATGCCAAGAGTTGGACAAGCGTCACTTAACCATCATCCAGATACCGTCGAAGGAATTGTTGTCATGAGAAAGGGTGAAAACCCACGCGAAGTTCTGGTCGGTGTCAAAGCAAAAATTAAAGAGCTTAACGAAAAGATTCTTCCAAAAGGTGTGAAGATGGTGACGTTCTATGATCGCGATGACCTTATGGATTTTACGACAAAAACGGTGATGCATAACCTTATCGAAGGGATTATTTTGGTAACTGTTATTGTTTTTATTTTTATGGCGGACTGGCGAACGACCTTTATCGTGTCTATTATTATTCCGTTGTCGTTGTTGTTCGCGTTTTTGTGTCTTAATCTCGCTGGAATGAGCGCCAATCTTTTATCGCTTGGTGCTGTCGATTTCGGGATTATCATCGATGGCGCCGTCGTCATGGTTGAAGGACTTTTTGTAATGCTCGACCATCGTGCTCATAAATATGGCATGGATCGGTTTAACAAAATGGCAAAAGGCGGTTGGATTAAACAAACCGGAACTGGGCTTGGAAAAGCGATTTTCTTTTCAAAATTAATTATCATCACATCTTTGCTGCCGATTTTTGCATTCCAGAAAGTTGAAGGCAAAATGTTTTCGCCACTAGCTTATACTTTGGGATTTGCGTTGTTGGGTGCATTACTTTTTACATTGACCTTAGTGCCGGTTTTATCGCATTTACTTTTAAATAAAAACGTAAAAGAAAAAAATAATCCGTTTGTTAATTTTTGGGACAGAATCGTATTAGCAGGATTTTCATTCACTTTTAAAAATAAAAAGAAAAGCATCATTATCGCGCTTGGCATTTTGGGAAGTGTTTTGTTTTCTGCAAAATTCCTTGGTACCGAATTTCTTCCGCAACTTAATGAAGGTTCGCTATGGATAACTGCGGAGATGCCGATGAGTTCTTCGCTTAAAGAATCTCTGAAAACAGCGGATGAGCTTAAAAAAGATATCATGAGCTTTTCGGAAGTAACTGGCGTTTTGGCACAAACAGGACGTAGTAACGACGGGACCGATCCTAATGGTTTTGGATTCGTTCAGTTTGCAGTTAATCTTGCGCCACGCGATCAGTGGAAGCGTAAGATAACTTACGACGAACTTATTGAAGAAATTGATGCTAAACTTAGAAATTATCAAGGGATAACATTTAATTATTCTCAACCGATTTCCGATAACGTTGCTGAGGCGGTTGCAGGTTTTAAAGCTGAAAATGGTATTAAAATCTATGGCGACAATCTTAATACCTTGGATCGTTTGGCAGAAGATGTTTTAAAATCGATTAAAAATGTTGATGGTGTTAAAGATGCCGGAATTATTAAAAATATTGGTCAACCAGAAGTTGTCGTGGTGCTTGACCGTAATAAGATGGCAGCTTATGGTGTGATGGCATCGGATGCGCAAGCGGTTTTAGAAATGGCTTTCGGAGGGAAAACAGCTTCGGAAATGTTTGACGGTGAAAGGAAGTTTCCGATTAGATTACGTTACTCCGAAGAATATCGAAAGAACGAAACCGATATCGCATCGTTGATGGTGCCGACGCAAGATGGTTCTAAAATTCCTTTAAAAGAGATTTCTACAATTGAGAAGGATAATGGCGCGGCGTTTATTTATAGAGATGATATCAAACGTTATATCGGTGTTAAATTTTCTATCCGTGATCGTGACTTGGGAAGCACTATCGCCGATGCACAACAGAAAGTTGCTGACATCAAGTTGCCAGAAGGCTATTCGGTTGGTTGGACAGGACAGTTCGAAAATCAACAGCGTGCGACGCACAGACTTGGACAAGTGGTGCCGATTAGTTTTATAATGATTTTCTTCTTGTTATTTATTCTATTCGGGAACATGAAAGATTCGTTGTTGGTTTTAGCCAATGTTCCGTTTGCTTTAATCGGCGGGATTTTGGCTCTACATCTCACCAATATGAATTTCGGAATTTCGGCTGGCGTTGGGATGATTGCCTTACTTGGGATTTGTATCCAAAATGGTGTGATTTTAATAACGGAGTTTCATCATAACGTTAAATTGGGATTAAGTTTGGAGGATTCCATTTTCCAAGGTGTTAAAGTTAGGACGCGTCCAGTAGTGATGACGGCTATGATGGCGTCGATAGGATTATTGCCAGCTGCATTGTCAACAGGTATTGGCTCTGAGTCACAAAAACCTCTAGCTATCGTTATTATAGGCGGTTTGATAACTGCAACTGTGTTAACCTTGTTGATATTTCCTATTATATTTTGGATGTTTAACAGAAATAAAAAAGAAATATCTTTTGAATAATTTTGAACTAATTAATAATAAGTTTTCGAAAGTGAATTTTTTTTGTAAATTTGCATCTGAAAAATAAATAGGTGTAAATGTTGGTGAATTTTTAAAAAAAATATCAAAAAATATTTTGGTATTAAAAAAATCACTATATTTGCACACCTAAAAATTGAATTGTAAATAATTAAATATTAAAGTCATGGCAAAGGAAACGTTTAATCGTAACAAACCCCACTTGAACATTGGTACTATTGGTCACGTTGACCATGGTAAAACTACTTTAACTGCTGCGATCAGTAAAGTATTAGCTGATAAAGGTCTTGCTGAGAAAAGAGATTTCTCTGCGATTGACTCTGCACCAGAAGAAAAAGAAAGAGGTATTACTATCAATACTTCACATATTGAATACGAAACTGAAAACCGTCACTACGCTCACGTAGACTGTCCAGGTCACGCCGATTATGTTAAGAACATGGTAACTGGTGCTGCTCAAATGGATGGTGCAATCTTAGTATGTGCTGCAACAGATGGTCCAATGCCTCAAACTAGAGAGCATATCCTTCTTTGTCGTCAGGTAAACGTACCTAGAATTGTTGTATTCATGAATAAAGTGGATATGGTTGATGATCCAGAATTGTTAGAACTTGTTGAAATGGAATTAAGAGATTTATTATCTACTTATGACTATTCAGAAGATTCTCCAGTAATCGCTGGTTCTGCATTAGGAGCGCTTAACGGTGAGCCAAAATGGGTTGCAACTGTTGATGAATTGATGAACGCTGTAGATACTTGGATCGAGCAACCAGTTAGAGATTCAGATAAGCCATTCTTGATGCCAATCGAAGACGTATTCTCTATTACAGGTAGAGGTACTGTAGCAACTGGTAGAATCGAGGCTGGTGTTATCAACACTGGTGATCCAGTTGATATCGTTGGTATGGGTGATGAAAAATTAACTTCTACTATTACAGGGGTTGAGATGTTCAGAAAGATCCTAGATAGAGGTGAAGCTGGTGATAACGTAGGTCTATTGTTGAGAGGTATTGAAAAAACTGACATCAAGAGAGGTATGGTAATCGCTAAGAAGGATTCAGTAACTCCACACAAAAAATTCAAAGCAGAGGTTTATATCCTTTCTAAAGAAGAAGGTGGTCGTCACACACCATTCCATAACAAATACCGTCCTCAGTTCTACGTAAGAACAACTGACGTTACAGGTGAGATCTTCTTACCAGAAGGTGTTGAGATGGTAATGCCTGGTGATAACTTAACTATTACAGTAGAATTGTTACAACCAATCGCTCTTAACGTAGGTCTTAGATTTGCGATCAGAGAAGGTGGTAGAACAGTTGGTGCTGGTCAGGTAACTGAAATTATCGACTAATATCGAAAATATATAAAAGTTCCGCAAGGAAGCTTGCGGAACTTTTTAATCTACGGGCATCGTCCAATGGTAGGATACCGGTCTCCAAAACCGTTGATCAGGGTTCGAGTCCTTGTGCCCGTGCTAATAAGAATTTTATGAGTTCGCTAATTGATTTTTTGAAAGGTTCTTACACAGAGTTTAAAGATAAGGTAGAGTGGCCGAAGTGGCCAGATTTGCAATCTTCAACTATCGTTGTTGCAATATCTACTGTTATTCTAGCTATGTTTACATTCGGTGTAGATACTTTGTTTAGTACGACAATTAAGAATTTTGTATCTTCTTTAATTAATATATTTAACTAAGGTTTTCTGCGATGGGTGAGTTGAAATGGTATGTGCTGAAAGCAATCAGCGGGCAGGAAAATAAAGTTAAGAACTATATTGAGAACGAAATGAGAAGACTTAACATGGAGTCTTATGTTACTCAGGTCGTTATTCCAATGGAGAAAGTTATCTTAATTAGAAATGGTAAAAAGGTTCCTAAAGAAAGACCTTATTATCCAGGTTATCTAATGGTAGAAGCGGATCTAGTAGGTGAGGTGCCTCACATCATCAAAAACATTCCGGGGGTTATTTCTTTCTTAAGTTTAACTAAAGGTGGAGATCCTGTACCGATGAGAAAATCAGAGGTTAACAGAATGTTAGGTAAGATGGATGAGTTGTCAGAATTTGCAACAGATGTTGAAATCCCTTACGTAGTTGGAGAGAATGTGAAAGTTATCGATGGTCCTTTCAATGGATTTAACGGTACTATCGAAAAAATTCTTGAAGAGAAGAAAAAACTTGAAGTGTCAGTTATGATTTTTGGTCGTAAGACACCTATGGAGCTTAGCTTCGTACAAGTAGAAAAAGTAGGATAAAAAAAATTATACTATATTTGAAACCACTCAATCGAGTGGTTTTTTTAATTATATTTGTTTATATTTGAATAAATATTAATATATGTGTAATAAAAAAATCTACTTTTCATCCATAATTGGATTATGTTTAGGATTTAGCAATTTAAACGCTCAGGATTTAACCTTGTTTGATCAGCAACAACAGTCTAATGGTACCGCAATTAGTGGTTCTTCTTCAGTTTCTAGAAGTATTCATATTGCAGATGATTTCATTTTAAATGATAATTCTAAACTTACTAAAATTACTTTGGAAGGTGCTCAGATTTACGCCAATCTTGCTAGTATTTTGCGTTCTGTTGACTTCTATATTGTAGAGGGTGAAATTTTAAATACAGAGCCAGGGAGCGAGAACGTTGTGTATCAATCTGTAGATAGTCTAGATGGTATTATTTTGGAAAGTAGTGGTATGGTGCAAGACTTTATGATTGATTTAAGTTCTAAGAATGTGAATCTACAAGCCAATAAAAAGTATTGGATTATTTTCAGTGCTAATATTAACGCACCATATCCTTCAAATTTAACAGATTGGCACAACTATCCAGGGGTTAACACTTCGGGAACAAGTCTTGCGCGAACTTATACCAATGGAGCTTGGAGTAATTTGGTCTCTGGTTTAACTTTCAAAATTGAAGGTAAAAATGTGTTGGGGACTTCCGAATTGTTTTCAAACAAAACTTCTGTTTTTGCAGAAACTCTTGTGAGTCATAATTTGAATATTATAGCTAAAGATTTTGAAAGTATATTGGTGTACGACTCTACGGGACGTCTAGCTATAACTTCTCGTAAGTCAATTGTGGAAGTTTCAGGACTGGCTTCAGGAACTTATTTTGGGCTTATCACTCTTAAAAATGGAAAAAAAATAACATCTAAATTTATAAAAAAATAACTTTATATAAAGTTTTCTTTAAATATAAAATGGTCAGAATTAGTTCTGGCCATTGTTATTTTATTATGTAGTCGTTTTTGTGTTCGATTGGCAGCAGTTAGATTTTCAATGGATTATAGCTTGAATATTTGCTTCTAATAATTTATAATGAGTATTGCAGAAATGTAAAAATATTTAACGACAGAATGTTTAATACTTATTAATCTACAAGAAAATCAAGTTTTTACTTTTTAAAGAACGCATTTACAGTCGATAATAATGTTTATAAATATAAATGTTTGTAAGTGAAATTGCATTTTTGTAATAATAATAACATCAGTATTATTAAAGTAGTTTGCCTATTGTTGCTATTAGAATCTAAGATTTTCAATTTTTTACATATTCAGTTTTATAACAACTTTTATATAATACCTTGTAACAATATATCTATTTGTTTTTTTTAAATAATCTGAATTTTAGTAGATTAGTGTTTGTAGATTCAAAAATATTTTATAATTTTGCAATCCGAAATACCATCTTGTTGGGTGAGACAACAATTTGGTATGAATAAATAATGCTTCCAAATTCATTAATTATTCACACAAAAACAAATCAAAATGGCTAAGAAAGTCTTTAAAATGGTTAAGCTTCAGGTGAAAGGAGGTGCAGCAAACCCTTCGCCACCAGTAGGTCCAGCATTGGGTTCTGCAGGTGTTAACATCATGGAGTTTTGTAAACAATTTAACGGAAGAACTCAAGACAAGCCAGGACAAGTTTTACCTGTAGTTATTACGGTTTACGAAGATAAATCTTTCGAATTCGTAATCAAGACTCCTCCAGCAGCTATTCAGTTGATGGAAGCTTCTAAGGTAAAGAAAGGTTCTGGAGAACCAAACAGAAACAAAGTAGGATCTGTATCTTGGGATCAAGTTAAAAAAATCGCTGAAGATAAAATGGCAGACCTTAACTGCTTTACAATGGATTCAGCTTTAAGTATGGTTGCAGGAACTGCAAGATCTATGGGATTAAGAGTAACAGGAACTAAACCAACAAACGCGTAAGAATTATGGCAACATTAACAAAAAAGCAAAAGGAAGCTTTAGCAAAAGTAGAAAAGAACAAAGCTTATTCATTAGAAGAAGGTTCTGCTTTAGTGAAAGAAGTAAACACTGCAAAGTTTGATGCTTCTGTAGATATCGCTGTAAGATTAGGCGTTGATCCAAGAAAAGCTAACCAAATGGTAAGAGGTGTTGTATCTCTTCCTCATGGTACTGGTAAGGATGTTAAAGTTCTTGCTTTAGTAACTCCAGATAAAGAAGCAGAAGCTAAAGAAGCTGGTGCTGATTATGTAGGTCTTGATGAGTACTTACAAAAAATAAAAGATGGTTGGACAGATGTTGACGTTATCGTTACTATGCCAGCAGTTATGGGTAAACTAGGTCCTTTAGGACGTGTATTAGGTCCAAGAGGTCTAATGCCAAACCCAAAATCTGGTACTGTTACAATGGAAGTTGGTAAAGCGGTTTCTGAAGTGAAATCTGGTAAAATCGACTTCAAAGTTGACAAATATGGTATTATCCACGCTGCTATCGGTAAAGTATCTTTCGATGCTGATAAAATCAAGGAAAATGCTCAGGAATTAATCCAAACTCTAATGAAGTTAAAGCCAACTGCGGCTAAAGGTGTATATGTTAAGTCTATCTACCTTTCTTCTACTATGAGTCCAGGTATTGCCATTGACACGAAATCTGTAAACTAAAATCGAGAAGAAATGACAAAAGAAGAAAAAGTATTAGTAATACAAGATATAAAAGATCTACTACAAGATGCTAAAGTTGTTTATGTAGCTGATCTTGAAGGATTGAATGCTGGTCAGACTTCAGATTTTAGAAGACAAGCTTTCAAGCAAAATATCAAAGTAAAAGTTGTTAAAAATACACTTTTACAAAAAGCTATGGAGCAAGTTGAAGGTGTAGATTATTCTGAAATGTTCCCAACTTTCAAAGGGAATTCAGTAGTAATGATCTCTGAAACTGCTAACGCTCCTGCTAAATTAATCCAAGGATTCAGAAAAAAAGCTGAAAAACCAGCTCTTAAATCTGCATTCTTACAAGAAACAGTTTATGTTGGTGATAACAACCTAGACACTCTTGCTAACATCAAGTCTAAGGAGGAGATGATCGGAGAAATCATTGGATTACTTCAATCTCCAATCCAAAGATTGGTATCTGCATTACAAAACAAAGCAGAAGCTGCTACAGAAGTAGAAGCTCCAGCTGTAGAAGAAGTAAAAGCAGAAGAAGCTCCAGCTACTGAAACACCAGAAGCTAGCGCAGAATAATTAAACTCAAAACAAATCAATAAAGTTCAACAAACAAAACATTAATACAATGTCAGATTTAAAAAATTTAGCGGAAACGCTTGTAAACCTAACTGTAAAAGACGTTAACGAATTAGCTACTATCCTTAAAGATGAGTACGGAATCGAGCCTGCTGCTGCTGCTGTAGTTGTAGCTGCTGGTGGTGCTGGTGATGCTGCTGAGGAAAAAACTGAATTCGACGTAATCCTTAAGTCAGCTGGTGCTTCTAAATTAGCTGTTGTTAAATTAGTAAAAGATTTAACTGGTGCTGGTCTTAAAGAAGCTAAAGATATCGTAGACGGAGCTCCTTCTCCAATCAAAGAAGGTGTATCTAAAGACGAAGCTGAAGCGCTTAAAAAGCAATTAGAAGAAGCTGGTGCTGAAGTTGAATTGAAATAATTTTCAATTTATATAATACATGAAGCCATCCCAATTTGGGGTGGCTTTTTTGTTGATTCTTTTTTCTAAAAAACATTTTTTATCTTCGCTTTTCTAATTTTTGAAATGGACAAAACGGAATTTATACACAATCATATTCAACTTTCTAATTCATCGATTAATGCAACACTTCAGCTTTTTGATGAAGATTGCACAATTCCGTTTATTGCACGATACAGAAAAGATAAAACAGGGAATTTAGACGAAGTTCAAATTGAACATATTCAAAAACATTCTAAAAATTTTGATGAAATTCTTAAACGAAAAACTTCGGTATTAAAATCTATTGAAGAACAAAATTTGTTGACACCTGATTTAAAATCTAAATTAGAAAATGCCTTCGATTTGCAATTGATTGAAGATTTGTATTTGCCATTCAAGAAAAAGAAAAATACAAAAGCAGAAGTTGCACGGAGCTTAGGTTTAGAGCCTTTAGCGAAAATCATAATGTCTCAAAATTCTAATGATTTACTTTTTACCGTATCAAAATATGTTAAAGGAAAATTGGAGTCTGAAGAAGAAGCTTTACAAGGCGCTCGAGATATTATCGCAGAATGGCTGAACGAGAATTTGTACATCAGAAAGCAACTCAGATTTTTATATCAAAGAAAAGCTACAATTTCTTCAAAAGTGGTTAAAACCAAAGAAAGTGAAGAGGCTGCACAAAAGTTTAGTCAATATTTCGATTGGGAAGAAAATTTGTCGAGAATTCCTTCGCACAGATTGTTGGCGATGCTTCGTGCAGAAGCCGAATCTTTTGTAAAAGTAAAAATCAATGTCGATAAAGATGAAGCTTTAGAATTGATTGAAAAAGCAGTTATCAAATCAAAAAATGCTTGCGCCGAACAAATTGAATTGGCAGCAAAAGATGCTTTTAAAAGATTGTTAGAACCTGCAATCTCCAATGATGTTTTATCTGAAGCCAAATTGAAAGCCGACATCAAAGCGATTGATGTTTTTTCTGAAAATTTAAAACAGCTTCTTCTCGCTGCACCTTTGGGTGAAAAACGAATTTTAGCCATCGATCCCGGTTATAGAACGGGTTGTAAAGTTGTTTGCTTGGACGAAAAAGGAGATTTGATACACAACGAAACCATTTATCCACATGCGCCTCAAAATGAAAGCGGAATGGCGATGAAGAAAATTCGATCGATGGTGAACGCTTACAATATTGAAGCAATTTCTATCGGAAATGGGACGGCGTCTCGCGAAACGGAGTTTTTCATTAAGAAAATTGCGTTTGATAAACCGATTCAGGTTTTTGTCGTTTCTGAGGCTGGAGCTTCGATTTATTCAGCTTCCAAAATTGCTCGTGATGAGTTTCCTAATTATGATGTAACTGTTCGTGGTGCGGTTTCCATTGGTCGACGACTTTCTGATCCTTTGGCGGAATTGGTTAAAATTGATGCAAAATCCATCGGCGTTGGACAATATCAACACGATGTTGATCAAAGTTTATTAAAAGAAGAACTTGACTCGACAGTGATGCGTTGCGTGAACTCCGTTGGTGTGAATTTGAATACCGCGAGTAAATCGCTTTTGAGTTACGTTTCTGGAATTGGTGAAAAGATGGCCGAAAATATCGTCACTTATCGTTCAGAAAATGGTTCGTTTAATTCAAGAAAAGAATTAAAAAAAGTTCCTCGTTTGGGCGAAAAAGTATTTCAACAAGCGGCAGGTTTTTTAAGAATTCGTGATGCTGAAAATCCATTAGATAATTCTTCGGTTCATCCAGAAGCTTATTCTTTAGTGGAAAAAATGGCGAAAGACCTAAAAACTTCGGTGAAGGATTTAATTTCAAATAAAGATTTAATTTCAAAAATTCAAGCTTCCAATTATGCCAATGCTGAAGTTGGTATTTTGGTAATTCAAGATATTTTAAAAGAATTAGAAAAACCTGGTCTCGATCCTCGAAAAGCAACAAAGGTTTTCGAATTCGATAAAAATATTAGAAAACTTTCTGACGTGAAAGTAGGCATGATTCTTCCTGGGATTGTCAATAACATTACAGCTTTCGGGTGTTTCGTAGATATCGGAATTAAAGAAAGTGGTTTAGTTCATATCTCCCAACTTAAAGAAGGTTTTGTTTCGGATGTTAATGAAGTTGTGAAGCTGCATCAACATGTTCAAGTGAAGGTTGTAGAAATTGATGAACAAAGAAAACGCATTCAATTGACGATGATTTTTTAATGAAATATTTAAAAGTACCGACAATCGGTACTTTTATTTTTTTATGAAATGTTTAACGCTTTTCAGAAATGCAAGCACTTGTGAGTCAGGATAAAAAATTGTATCTTTGCACCTCATTTTGGGCTTAATAATAAACTTTTTATAGGTAACAATACTTTAGAACCTCTTGTGTCTTCGGCTACAAGGGATTTTGTCGTTTATATAAGTTTTTATTTATTTCCCAAAAATTAATTAGAAAAGAATATTTTGCATTACGCTGTGAAAAGATATACCAGCGTTGCTTAGAATTAGAATCAAGAACTAAGATAAAGATTTAAAACCAATTCTGATAGCCCAAAAATCAAGTGTTTTTCTTCTTTTTCAAAATTCTGCTTCTGCTTCGATATTTTTGAGATAAACAAAATATTTTTTAACCTTTTTCTTGTAATTTTATGAGTAAAACACAGGCAAATTCAAAAATCAAAGGGACTGAAAGAATCAACTTTTCTTCTGCGAAAGGTAAGATTGTAACTCCTGACTTTTTGGATATCCAAATCCAGTCTTTCAAGGATTTTTTCCAGTTAGACACGCTTCCTGAACAACGTCTTAATGAAAGCCTTTATGGTACGTTCCAGGAGAATTTTCCAATTACAGATTCTAGAAACCAATTCGTTCTAGAATTCTTAGATTATCTAGTAGATTCGCCACGTTATTCTATCGACGAGTGTGTTGAGAGAGGTTTGACGTACAGCGTTCCGTTAAAAGCTAGATTGAAATTGTATTGTACAGATCCAGAACACGAGGACTTCCAAACGGTTGTTCAGGACGTTTATTTAGGGCCAGTTCCTTACATGACGCCTTCAGGATCTTTCATCATCAACGGAGCTGAGCGTGTTATTGTAACACAGTTGCATAGATCTCCAGGTGTATTCTTCGGTCAAACTTACCACGCAAATGGTACGAAGTTGTATTATTCAAGAATTATCCCTTTCAAAGGATCTTGGATGGAATTTACAACCGATATCAACAGTGTAATGTATGCGTATATCGACCGTAAGAAAAAGTTACCTTTAACAACGCTTCTTAGAGCGATTGGTTATGAGTCTGATAAAGAGATTCTTCAGATTTTTGACCTTGCAGAAGAGGTTAAAGTTAACAAAGCAAACCTTAAAAAAGTACAAGGTAGAACTTTGGCTGCGAGAGTATTGAACACTTGGTTCGAGGATTTCGTTGACGAAGATACAGGTGAGGTTGTTTCTATCGAAAGAAATGAAATTATCCTAGATCGTGAGACTGTTCTAGAAAAAGAACATCTTGATATTATTTTGGAATCTGGGGTTAAGACAATCCTTATCCACAACGAAAATTCTAACGAATTCTCAATCATCCAAAATACATTACAAAAAGACCCAACTAACTCGGAGAAAGAAGCTGTAGAATATATCTACCGTCAGCTTCGTAACGCAGATGCACCAGATGAGGAAACAGCTAGAGGAATTATCGAAAAATTATTCTTCTCAGAGCAACGTTACTCTTTAGGTGAAGTAGGTCGTTACAGATTGAACAAAAAATTAGGTCTTAACATCGCTGAAGATATTCAAGTTTTAACTAAAGAAGATATTATCTCTATCGTTAAGCACTTGATCGAGTTGGTAAACTCTAAAGCGGAAGTTGATGATATCGACCACTTATCTAACAGAAGAATTAAAACTGTTGGTGAGCAATTATCAGGACAATTTGGTGTTGGTCTTTCAAGAATCGCTCGTACGATTAAAGAAAGAATGAACGTTAGAGATAACGAAATCTTTACACCACTAGACCTTGTTAATGCTAAAACTTTAACATCAGTTATTAATTCATTCTTTGGTACCAACCAGCTATCTCAGTTCATGGACCAAACCAACCCACTTTCAGAAATCACGCACAAGCGTAGACTTTCTGCTCTAGGGCCTGGAGGTTTATCAAGAGAAAGAGCAGGTTTCGAGGTTCGTGACGTTCACCATACACACTATGGTCGTATCTGTCCAATCGAAACGCCGGAAGGACCAAACATTGGTTTGATCTCTTCATTAGGTATCTATGCAAAAATTAACCAATTAGGTTTCATCGAGACGCCTTATCGTCAAGTTGAAAACGGGAAAGTAGATTTGGACAGCGCTCCGATTTACCTTAACGCAGAAGACGAAGAAGATAAAGTAATCGCACAAGCGAACGTTGAGATGAAGGATAACGGAGAAATCGCTACAGACCGTGTGATTGCACGTCTAGATGGTGACTATCCAGTTGTTGAGCCTCAGCAAGTTGACCTTATCGACGTTGCACCTAACCAGATTTCTGGTATTTCGGCTTCATTGATTCCTTTCTTGGAGCATGATGATGCGAACCGTGCGTTGATGGGATCTAACATGATGCGTCAGGCTGTTCCTCTACTTAGACCACAAGCACCTATCGTTGGTACAGGTCTAGAAAAGCAAGTTGCTAGAGATTCTAGAATCTTAATCAATGCTGAAGGTACTGGTACTGTAGAATATGTTGATGCTAACAAGATTACTATTAAATATGACAGAAGCGAAGATCAAGATCTAGTTTCTTTCGATACAGGTACTAAAACTTATAACTTAACTAAGTTTAGAAAAACCAACCAATCTACAACAATCACGTTGAAGCCAATCGTAAGAGTTGGTGACGTTGTTGAGAAGGGGCAAGTTCTTTGTGACGGTTACGCAACTGAAAACGGAGAATTAGCTTTGGGTAGAAACTTGGTAGTTGCCTTCATGCCTTGGAAAGGTTACAACTTTGAGGATGCTATCGTAATTAACGAGAAAGTAGTTCGTGAGGACTGGTTTACGTCAATTCACGTTGATGAGTATTCTCTAGAAGTTCGTGATACCAAATTAGGTATGGAAGAATTAACAGCAGATATCCCTAACGTTTCTGAAGAGGCTACTAAAGATCTTGACGAAAACGGTATGATCCGTATCGGTGCAGAAGTTAAGCCTGGTGATATTTTGATTGGTAAGATTACACCAAAAGGTGAGTCAGATCCAACACCAGAAGAAAAACTTCTTCGTGCAATCTTCGGTGATAAAGCTGGTGATGTTAAAGATGCTTCGTTGAAAGCCGACTCTTCATTAAGAGGTGTTGTTATCAACAAGAAGTTATTCTCTAGAAACATCAAAGACAAAAAGAAAAGATCTGAAGAGAAAATCAAACTTGAAGAAATCGAAAATACTTACAAAGCTAAATTCGATGATTTAAGAAATACGTTGATCGAAAAACTTAACATTTTAGTGTCAGGAAAAACATCACAAGGTGTTAAAAATGACTTGGATGAAGAGGTAATCGGTAAAGGTGTTAAATTCACTCAAAAGTTATTGACAAGCGTTGAGGATTATGTTAACATTAGCGGTTCTGACTGGACAGTTGATGCGGACAAAAATGAATTAATCAAACAATTAATCCACAACTATAAGATTAAGTATAACGATATCCAAGGTGTGAAAAACAGAGAGAAATTCGCACTTTCTATTGGAGACGAACTTCCTGCAGGTATCATGAAGTTGGCTAAAGTCTATATCGCTAAAAAACGTAAACTAAACGTTGGTGATAAGATGGCAGGTCGTCACGGTAACAAAGGTATCGTATCAAGAATCGTTCGTGAAGAGGATATGCCATTCTTAGAAGACGGAACACCAGTAGATATCGTATTGAATCCACTTGGGGTACCTTCTCGTATGAACATTGGTCAGATCTACGAAACCGTTCTTGGTTGGGCTGGTAAGAAGTTAGGATTGAAGTTCGCAACGCCAATCTTTGATGGTGCAGAGCTAGATCAAATTACGGAATACACAGACAAAGCATCACTTCCTGCTTATGGTAACACTTATCTATTCGATGGTGGTACAGGTGAGAGATTTACACAACCTGCAACAGTTGGGGTAATCTACATGCTTAAGTTAGGACACATGGTAGATGATAAGATGCACGCACGTTCTATCGGACCTTACTCATTAATTACGCAACAGCCATTAGGAGGTAAAGCGCAATTCGGTGGTCAGCGTTTCGGAGAGATGGAGGTTTGGGCATTAGAAGCATTCGGTGCATCTAATATCCTTAGAGAAATCTTGACTGTTAAGTCGGATGACGTGATTGGTAGAGCGAAAACGTATGAGGCGATCGCGAAAGGAGAAGCAATGCCAGAACCTGGTATTCCAGAATCTTTCAACGTATTACTTCACGAGTTACAAGGTCTTGGACTTGACGTAAGACTAGAAGAGTAATTTTAAATTTTGAATTATAAATTTTGAATTATAAAAATTCAGAGCAATTAATCTAAAATCTAAAATCTAAAATCTAAAATCTAAACAATGTCAAATAAAAATAAATCAAGTAGATTTAGTAAAATCACTATCGGTTTAGCTTCACCAGAATCTATTCTTCAAGAATCTAGAGGGGAAGTTCTAAAACCAGAAACAATTAACTATCGTACGCACAAGCCAGAAAGAGATGGTTTGTTCTGCGAAAAAATATTTGGTCCTGTAAAAGACTACGAATGTGCTTGTGGAAAATACAAACGTATCCGTTACAAGGGTATCGTATGTGACCGTTGTGGTGTAGAAGTTACAGAGAAAAAAGTAAGACGTGAAAGAATTGGTCACATCGGACTTGTTGTGCCAGTTGCACACATTTGGTATTTCCGTTCTTTACCTAACAAAATCGGTTACTTATTAGGTATTCCTTCTAAGAAGCTAGATATGATCATCTACTACGAAAGATATGTAGTGATCCAACAAGGTATTGCTAAAAAAGCAGACGGTTCAGATTTCGAGGATAAAGAATTCCTTACAGAAGAAGAATATCTAGATGTTCTAGAAACGCTTCCAGTGGAGAATCAATATCTTGACGATTCTGATCCTAACAAATTCGTTGCTAAAATGGGTGCCGAAGCTGTTGAAGAATTGTTGAAGAGAATCGACCTAGACGCATTGTCATTCGATCTTCGTCACAAAGCTCACAACGAAGGTTCTAAGCAAAGAAGAACTGAAGCATTAAAAAGATTAAATGTTGTTGAAGCCCTTAGAGGTGCTAATACAAGAATGATCAACCGTCCAGAGTGGATGGTAATGCGTGTTCTTCCAGTTATACCACCAGAATTAAGACCATTAGTTCCGTTGGATGGTGGACGTTTTGCAACATCGGATCTTAACGACCTTTATAGAAGAGTTATCATCAGAAACAACCGTCTTAAGAGATTATTGGAGATCAAAGCGCCAGAAGTTATCTTAAGAAACGAAAAGCGTATGCTTCAAGAATCGGTTGATTCATTATTCGATAACACAAGAAAGTCTTCTGCAGTTAAGTCGGAATCAAACAGACCATTGAAATCACTTTCAGATTCATTGAAAGGTAAGCAAGGTCGTTTCCGTCAAAACTTATTAGGTAAGCGTGTTGACTACTCAGCTCGTTCGGTAATTGTTGTTGGGCCTAGCCTACAATTGCACGAGTGTGGTCTTCCAAAAGATATGGCAGCTGAACTTTACAAACCATTCATCATTAGAAAACTAATCGAGAGAGGAATTGTAAAAACAGTAAAATCTGCTAAACGTATCATCGATAGAAAAGAGCCTGTAGTTTATGATATCCTAGAAAACGTGATGAAAGGTCACCCAGTTCTTTTGAACAGAGCACCTACGCTTCACCGTTTGGGTATCCAAGCATTCCAGCCTAAGATGATCGAAGGTAAAGCAATCCAACTTCACCCATTGGTAACAACGGCATTCAACGCCGATTTCGATGGTGACCAGATGGCGGTACACTTACCTTTAGGTCCAGAAGCAATTTTGGAAGCTCAGTTATTGATGTTAGGTTCTCAAAACATCCTAAACCCTGCGAACGGTTCTCCAATTACGGTACCTTCTCAGGACATGGTTTTGGGTCTATATTTCATGACAAAACAATTGGATTCTACAGAAACTATGAAAGTTAAAGGTGAAGGCCTTGCTTTCTATTCTCCAGAAGAAGTAGAAATTGCTTACGCTGAAGGACAAGTTTCTTTAAATGCAAAAGTAAGATGTCGTCTTCCAGTTAAAGAAAATGGCGAATTGGTAACTAAACTTATCCCAACAACTGTTGGTAGAATTTTGTTCAACCAAATCGTTCCTAAGCAAGTAGGTTATATCGATGAATTGTTGACTAAGAAATCTCTTAGAAACGTTATCGGTAGAATCCTTGCAGATACAGACTTCCCTACAACGGTTAAGTTCTTGGATGATATGAAAGACTTAGGTTATTCTAACGCATTCAAAGGAGGTCTTTCGTTCTCATTAGGTGACATCGTAGTTCCTGCTGAGAAGAAAACAATGATTGCTACGGCTATCGAATCTGTCGACGAAATTAAGGCTAACTATAACATGGGTCTTATCACCGATACAGAACGTTATAACCAAGTTATTGACGTTTGGACTAATACCAATGCGTCTCTAACAGAAATGATCATGAGCAGAATGAAAACTGACCAAGGTGGTTTCAACTCTGTATATATGATGCTTGACTCTGGTGCGAGGGGTTCTAAGGAACAGATCCGTCAGTTATCAGGTATGAGAGGTTTGATGGCAAAACCGCAAAAAGCTGGTTCTGTTGGTGCTGAGATTATCGAAAACCCAATTATCGCGAACTTTAAAGAAGGTCTTTCGATTTTGGAGTACTTTATCTCTACCCACGGTGCTCGTAAAGGTCTTGCGGATACCGCTCTTAAAACTGCCGATGCTGGTTACTTAACACGTCGTTTGGTTGACGTTGCTCAGGATGTTATCATTACTGAAGAAGATTGTGGTACATTAAGAGGTACAGAAGTTACACCACTTAAGAAAAATGACGAAATCGTTGAGAAGATTTCTGAAAGAATCTTAGGTAGAGTATCACTTCACGATATCTACGATCCAGAATCTGACGAGTTAATCGTAGAAGCAGGAGAATTGATTAATGAAGCATTAGCTAAAGCAATCGAAACTGCTGGTATCGAGTCTGTAGAAGTACGTTCTCCATTAACTTGTGAAGCTAAAAAAGGTATATGTTCTAAGTGTTATGGACGTAACCTAGCAACAGGTAAGATGATCCATATGGGTGAAGCAGTTGGTGTAATCGCTGCACAATCTATTGGTGAGCCTGGTACACAGTTAACATTGAGAACCTTCCACCAAGGGGGTACTGCAGGTAACATTTCAGAAAATCCTTCTATCGTTGCAAAACGTGATGGTATTGTTGAGATGGACGAAGTTAGAACTATTACTTCGGAAGACGAAGACGGAAATACAGCAGAAATCGTTGTATCTCGTTCAACAGAATTCCGTTTGGTGATGGATAACGAAGCACGTACACCTATCATGGTTGCTAACTTACCTTATGGTTCATCATTATTTGTAAAACCAGGTGAGAAAGTTTCTAAAGGAACGATGATCGCTAAATGGGATCCATATAACGCGGTAATTATTGCGGAAACTGCTGGTAAAGTAGAATACGAAGATATTATCCAAGGGGTTTCATTCGCTCTAGAAATTGACGAACAAACAGGATTCGAAGAGAAAGTTATCTCTGAATCTAGAAATAAGAAAGCTGTACCAACACTTAAAGTTGTAGACTCTAAAGGTGTTGAACAAAAAGCTTACAACCTTCCAGTTGGTGCCCACCTTATGGTTAACGACGGGGAAAAAATTAAGGCTGGTAAAGTCTTAGTTAAGATCCCAAGAAAATCTGCAAAAGCGGGGGATATCACCGGAGGTCTTCCAAGAGTTACCGAATTGTTCGAAGCTCGTAACCCATCTAACCCAGCGGTTGTTACAGAGATCGACGGTGTAGTATCTTACGGTAAGATCAAGAGAGGTAACCGCGAATTGGTTGTAGAAGCTAAAACTGGTGAAATCAAGAAATACCTAGTTAAACTTTCTAACCAAATCTTGGTACAAGAGAATGACTTCGTAACAGCTGGATCTCCATTATCAGACGGATCAGTTACGCCAGACGATATCCTACACATCAAAGGTCCAACTGCGGTACAAGAATACTTAGTAAACGAGATCCAAGAGGTTTACCGTTTGCAAGGTGTAAAAATCGACGACAAACACTTCGAGATTATCGTTCGTCAGATGATGACAAAAGTTTCGATTGTAGATGGAGGCGATACGCAGTTCCTAGAAGGTGCATTAGAGCATAAATATGATTTCTTAGAAGAAAACAACAGAGTATTTGGACTTAAAGTAGTTGTTGACGCTGGAGATTCTAAAGACCTAAAACCAGGTCAGATGATCACAGCTAGAGAGCTACGTGACGAAAACTCGAAGTTGAAGCGTGAAGACCAAGCTTTAGTACAAGTACGCGAAGCACTTCCTGCAACAGCAACGCCAGTATTACAAGGTATTACAAGAGCAGCGTTACAGACTAAGTCATTCATGTCAGCAGCATCCTTCCAGGAAACAACCAAAGTACTTAACGAGGCAGCAGTGTCTGGTAAAGTAGATTACTTAGGAGGTCTTAAAGAAAACGTAATTGTAGGACACAGAATCCCTGCAGGTACAGGTCTTAAAGAATACCAAAACGTAATCGTTGGTTCTAAAAAAGAATTCGAAGACATCAACTAAAATTTCAATTATAGATTACGAATTATAAATTTTAAATGATATATTCGTAGTCTATAATTTTAATCTAAAATTTAAAATCCAAAATCTAAAATTTTAAAACAAAATGGACAACAATCAAAATCAAGATCCTAACAACATCAACATCCAACTTAACGAAATGGTAGCTGCTGGTGTATACTGTAACTTAGCATTAGTTAACCACTCTCCATCAGAGTTCGTTATGGATTTCATCCAATTAATGCCAGGTGTACAACAAGCTAACGTAAGATCAAGAGTAATCTTGGCTCCACTTCACGCGAAGAGAGTATTAGCTGCGTTACAACAAAACATCGCTAACTACGAGCAACAATACGGAGAAATCAAAGAAGTTGAACCTTTCGTATTAGGAGGTAACAACGTACAAGCTTAAGATTTTTCTTAACATATCAGAAGTCCCGATTCTACCAAGAGTCGGGACTTTTTTATTTTGGGCGTGCCACATGACGGCTCGTTCGGACGCTCGCTGTTGCTAATGCTCCGCAAATATTCGTAGATATATCATAATTAATTAAGCGAAGTTTAGCATGACTTTCTAACAATTGAAAAGGTGAAGTTGCTTTCGCAAACTTGGTTAAAAAAAAATTCCAAAGCCTTACGACTTTGGAATTTTATTTATTTTAAAAACGAAAATTTTAGTAATTGAAAAGCGCTTTTCCTTCCATTAGTTGGTTAACTTTCGTTCTAACAGATGCTAAAACTTCTTCGTTTTTGATGTTATCAACCACTTCAGAAATTAGAGAAGCAATAGCTTCCATATCATTTTCTTTAAGACCTCTTGTTGTAATTGCAGCTGTCCCTAATCTAATACCAGATGTTGTGAATGGTGACTTATCATCAAACGGAACCATATTCTTATTACATGTGATATCGGCTTTTACTAAAGCTTTTTCGGTTTCTTTACCGTTGACATTTTTGTTACGAAGATCCACCAACATCAGGTGATTATCAGTTCCGCCACTTACGATATCAAAACCATTTGCAATCATTGCTTTTGCTAAAGCTTGCGCATTGGCTTTCACTTGTTTTGCATAAACCTCAAATTGTGTATCAATCGCTTCTCCGAAAGCTACCGCCTTACCAGCAATAACATGCTCTAGCGGACCACCTTGGATACCTGGAAAAACGGCACCATCCAAAACTTGGCTCATCATTTTGATGTCACCTTTTGGTGTTTTGTGCCCGTAAGTGTTTTCAAAATCTTTACCCATCATAATCATACCACCACGAGGTCCACGAAGCGTTTTATGTGTTGTTGTCGTCACCACATGACAATGATCGAAAGGATTATTAAGAAGTCCTTTAGCAACGAGACCTGCTGGATGCGCAATATCAGCCCAAAGTGTAGCACCAATTTCGTCAGCCACTTCACGGAATTTAGCATAATCCAAATCTCTAGAATATGCAGAGAAACCAGCAATCATCATTTTTGGTCTTTCACGAAGCGCTACCTCACGCATTTGATCATAATCGATAAGTCCTGACTCACGATCTACGCCATAAGAAACAACATCATATTGTATCCCAGAAAAGTTAACCGCAGAACCGTGTGTTAGGTGACCTCCCATCGAAAGATCCATTCCCATAATTTTGTCGCCAGCTTTTAACACAGCTAAATAAATTGCAGCATTAGCCTGAGAACCGGAATGTGGCTGTACGTTAACATAGTCTACACC
Source organism: Soonwooa buanensis (assembly GCF_900167905.1). Classification (GTDB taxonomy): domain Bacteria; phylum Bacteroidota; class Bacteroidia; order Flavobacteriales; family Weeksellaceae; genus Soonwooa; species Soonwooa buanensis. Next base: position 168,515 of record NZ_FUYZ01000006.1, read on the forward strand.
GAAAAGTTGTTTTGCACGTTCGATCGCCAAAGTCTCAACCTCGTCTACCACTTCGCAACCACCATAATATCTTTTACCAGGATAACCTTCTGCATACTTGTTAGTAAGCACACTTCCCATCGCTTTCATTACATTATCTGACACGAAGTTTTCTGATGCGATAAGCTCGATGCCATGTGTTTGTCTTTGTTTTTCTTTCTCGATAAGGTCGAAGATGATATCCTGATTCATTGTTTATTTGTTTTAAAATTTATCTTGTACGAATTTAAGCCAATTGCCACTGATAACCAAATTATCTTAGTTTGAATTAAATTCAAGTATGTTAATTAATGCATGTCGAACTTTAGACCAGAATTCCGTAATTAGATGGTGATGCGATTTACTTTTAATAAAGCAATTTGCTTATTGTAGAGGTTTTATCAAAATGATGGTGGATGGCGATGGATCGATAAATTAGTTTAGGTTGGATCAGTTTAGAAAAAGATTGTTGATAAAATTAATGATAAACTTGTTTCTTTTCTAAAGCTAAGATAAGCTCAATTAGTTTGCATCCAGTCAATGATTTTTCTCCGAATTTTACTACTTTTGACGATTGCTTATAAATTTAGGTAGCTTTCCAAATTAAAGGATAAGGAAAACTATTTAATTTTTTAAACTAAAAAACACACTTATGAAAAAAAATATACTTCAGGTATTTTTGATGCTTTGTCATGTCCTTATGTGGGCAAAGACTCCTAACAGCAAAATTGGTTATGAGAATGACCGAAAGCCCTTGATTTCCGCACTCAATATCAAAACCAAAAACAATCAAAACTTTGCGCACGTTCCGACAAGCTCGAGTAATGCAAAAGATAATACTCAAAGTGCAAGCCAAGCTTTTGTAACAGTTTGGGATCTTAGCCAATCAGGCTCTGATAATACTACAATAAAATTCGATCTAAGCTTTTCTGGCCCTGTTAGATATACATGGAAGTCTATAGATGGATTAGATAATGGTAGTGGTAACATAACAACTGCCACGGCTACAATTAATACGCTTCCAGTAGGAAAGACCATTGAACTAAGTCTCGATCCTAGCAACCTGAAAGCCTTCGCGATTGGCTCAACAGACAGAGATAGATTAATTGATGTCAAACAGTGGGGCACGGCTAACTGGACAACGATGTCAAGTGCATTTGCTAATTGTCACAAGCTTAATGTTAGTGCTACCGATATCCCTAATCTAAGTGCTGTCACAGATATGAGTATGATGTTTTCAAATTGTTTTGTATTAAATGGTCCATCTAACATCAACAATTGGAACGTCTCAAATGTCACCAATATGCAGAGGTTGTTTGAATATGCTTATGTTTTTAACCAAAATATAGGAAGTTGGAAAACTACTAAAGTGACGAACATGGTACAGATGTTCTATTTTGCAACAGATTTTGACCAAAATATTGCCAGCTGGGATACCAGTAACATAACAAATATGGCGGGGACTTTCTTTGAGGCAAGTTCTTTTAGTCAAGATATTAGTCGTTGGAAAACGTCGAAGGTAACCAATATGGGAGGCATGTTTGCCTTCGCTAATTCTTTTAACCAAGATATTAGTAGCTGGGATACTAGCCAAGTTACTGATATGAGTGACATGTTTAACAGTAATAAGTTGTTTAACCAAAACATTGCTGGATGGAATACTTCTAATGTTACAAATATGCGGGCGATGTTTAATAACACTAAGTCTTTTAATCAAGACATTAGCGGTTGGGATACTAGAAAGGTTACGACGATGAAGGAAATGTTTAAAATAGCGACGGCTTTTAACCAAAGTCTTGGTAATTGGAAACTAAATTCTATAACCGACCTTGGTGATATGTTATCTAACTCTGGTATGGATTGCGCAAAGTATTCTGCAACTTTGATGGGTTGGGCAGCTAATCCTAATATAGTTTCAGGTGTAAGTTTAGGTGCAGACAACAAGCTTTATACACCTATCGCCAACGCTGCGCATCAAACATTATTAAATAAAGGATGGACTATTAATGACCAACCTGGAGACTGTTTTTTATATGTCAATAAAAATGTAGCAACAAGTGGCAATGGCTCTTCGTGGGCAACTGCTTATAAAGAATTGGCGGATGCGTTAAAGCAGGCTTATGATAATCGATTTGCATACGGACCTCTCAAACCACTACAGATATGGGTAGCTGGTGGAACTTATACACCGCTTTATCCATACAATAGTTTTAGCACTGCTAATGCAACCAATAGAAACAATACCTTTCAATTATTAAATAACGTACAGGTCTTTGGAGGTTTTGCTGGGACAGAAGATAGTCTAGAACAAAGAGATCTTAGTTTAGTTAGTAATAAGAGTGTTTTAAGTGGCGAGATAGGGACAGCAGTTACAACTGATAATACGTATCACATTGTTATCTCGAATGCGAACCCTAACACAACTATTTTAGACGGCTTCACTATAAGTGGGGCATATGCAAGCGATGCACCTTTACTTTCTCCCCCAAATCCCCTTGTGATTGAAGCTGGGCAAGCTGGTGGCATTTACAACTATAACAGTAGTACAATTTACAGAAATCTAATAATCCGTGACAATTTTGCACTTGGTGGAGCAGGAATGGTTAACAGAGATTCAACCTTCCCTCCTACAACAACTCCCACACTTAAAAATATAGTTTTCATTAATAACATAGCAAGTCCGCGTAGTGCAGCTATATACAACAATAATGCGTCACCAATAATTAGCAATGTTACAATTGTTAATAATTATTCTGGTACTAATACAAATGATGGAGGCGCAATTCTGAGCGATTCTCAATCTAGTCCAAAAATCTACAATACCGTCTTTTGGAACAATAAAAAAGGAAGCCCTACAAGTACTAATAGCTTAGGTTTAGATATCATTAACACTGTTACCGCAAGTGTAACACTCAAAAACAGCCTCACGCAGAGTTACACAACAGGAAATGCTGCTGATAATAATAAAGTAGGTGTTGATCCTCAATTTGTAAATATGTCGACTGGCGATTTGAGATTGTCGACAAACAGTCCAGCAATAGATGCTGGTAATGGGACGTTGTATGCTGAAGCTGGAGGAAGTCTATATAAAGACGAAGACCTTGTTGGTCAATCTCGTACGCAAGGCTGTGTGATTGATATGGGGGCTTACGAACACACAGAGTCAGAACAATTTACAATTTGGAAGGACGGCTTATGGTCAAAAAATCCACCAACCGAAGGTGTAAATGCTTGTATTGATGCGACTCTCAACTTAAGCAACAAGCTTAATGTTAAAAAAATAAAAATACTTCCAGACGGACAACTCAACATCCAAAGTAACGCTAGTCTCATCGTTGCAGAAAATATCACGCAGAGCAAAGACAATCAAATTGTTTTAGAAAGCGATGCTAACCTCATCCAGATACCTAATAATGCGCAAAATAGTAATCATAAGATTATTGTAAAGCGAAACATCAAGATGAATAAAATGGATTATAGTTATTGGGGAACGCCAGTATCTAACCAAAAGTTGTTAGATAACGGTGGCGATGGTTTTTCTGTTGGGACGCCTAACAATCGCATCTACTTCTATAACGAACCAAATGATTATTTCAAACCAACAACGGATCAGTATTTTGTGGCAGGAAAAGCTTATGCAATTCGAGGAAAAGATAATTTTACTGATGGCAATTTGCCATTTACTACTTACGAATATCAATTTAATGGAGGAATTAATAACGGACAAGTTACAGTCGAAGTTCAGAAATCTAAAAATACAGGAACGTCGGAGCATGGTAATAACCTAATCGGGAATCCTTATCCTTCCAATATCGATTTTGATAAGTTTTTTAATTTTGGAACTAACAAAAATTTTATCAGTGCTAAGGCTTGGTTCTGGACAAACGCATCACCAAGTATTGACCAACAAGGCTCGAGTTACAATGGTAACAATTATGCATCTTTAAGCCTAACAGGTGGAGTGCCACCGACGACACCACAACCAAATCCTAGTCTTACGCCGACGCAGTATATCAAAGTTGGTCAAGGTTTTATAGTTCAGGTTAAAGATAATCCTGCTACGATAGGTGCGTTACCTGTTACGCATCAATTGGTATTTGATAACTCTATGAGATCAGACGAAGATGGGGTTTTCTACAATGCGAACAAAGGTCAACCCAAAGACAGATTTTGGCTACAATTAACAGCAGATGATAAGTATACTAACACCATCCTTATTGGCTATGTGGGTGCTGCGACTAACAATTATGATGGTGATTATGATAGCGAATTAATGAGTGAAGGTGATGACTCGCTATACAGTATACTTCAAAATAAGAAATTGCAGATTGACGGAAGACAGTATCCGCTTAATACCGAAGACATTGTTCCGTTAGGCGCAAGATATGCTACTAATGCTAACTATCGTTTTTCTTTAGCCGGTAAAGAAGGTGTATTTGCAAATGATCAAAACATCTTCCTGCGAGATAAATTGTTAAACAAAGAAGTTAACCTGTCTGAAACTGACTATAACTTCTCTGCGATTAAAGGTACCGAAAGCAATCGTTTCGAAATCGCTTATAAATCGAGCACATTCTTAGCCACTCAAAACGTAGACAAGACAAATATTAAAATTTATAAAACTGCAACTGACTTTGTAATTATTAACAAAACGCCAATGCAAAAAGTTGAGCTATTTGACATGGCGGGACGCTTAATTTCTAAACTTGATAAAAACGATAACGAGCTCCATATCAATCATACCAATTTGACAGAAGGTTTCTATCTTCTTAAAATCTATAGCGGCAACGAAGTATTAACAAAGAAGATTATTAAATAAAAACTAGTATTAATTAGCGTTAATCCTAAGATTTTAAAAAATAAAAAAACACAATGAAACAAGTCCTATCAATCATTCTTCTTTTGATGCTGAATGTCAAGATTGCAGCCCAATATCAAGATAACAACAATCGTTTTAATGAAGAACAAAACATAAATAATATTAATAGCTTTCAGCAAAGTGAAGAATCTGAACAAGAATCTGAACAACAAACCGATATTCCTAATGAAGAGCCACAAAAAGGTATTGGTAACCCTGGCGAACCAGCACCCATTAATCAATACACACTTGTATTATTGGGATTTGCAATCGTCGGCATCTTTTTAGCCAGAAAGAAAATCAACATACAAGAACAAAACTAATCAAAAAACTCGGCACAGTTAATATCTATGCCGAGTTTATTTTTGAAGAGAAAACAATGCACAAAAAAAGCTTCCGGATTTTCCGGAAGCTTTTATATTTTACGTTAATTCTCTAAAATTATTTAGCGAATTTTTTGTACTTGTTCATGAACTTATCAACACGTCCTGCAGTATCAACTAACTTAGTTTTACCTGTGTAGAAAGGGTGAGAAGTAGAAGAGATTTCCATTTTAATTAATGGATATTCTTGACCTTCGTATTCGATAGTGTCTTTAGTATCAGCAGTAGATTTGCAAAGGAACATTTCATCGTTACTCATATCTTTGAAAACTACCAATCTATAATTTTCTGGGTGTATACCTTGTTTCATTTCAGAATTTTTTAAAAATTTTTGTTTAAATATGAGTTTCGGACGTAATGGCTTCCTACTACTCTGGTATTTGAGATTGCAAAATTAAACAATATTTTTTAATCTACAAATCTTTTATTAAAATTATTTGGGCGTGTCCCTTTGTTTTTTTTCTAAACTTTGGCCATCCAAAAAAAAACAAGCGGGTCGCTACGTTCGCTACTATCTTTTGTAATTGGCGTTGGAGTGGATAGGTCGCTGAGCTGAGCCCAAGCGCCAATTACAAAAGGATATCCGCTACCATCGCTCACGCGCGCGATTCCCTGTTACTACTATACTCTTTTGGCGCTCGCTTCGCTCGCGCCCTCATCATTATATAATAGATGTTAAAACCACTGATCATTTTTTTTAAAACTAAAAATACTTAGATCTTGTCTTGTTGTCTTATTAAGCGAATAGACGTTGTTGTACTTAATAAAAATGCCCAAAGTCGACGTCAACTCGAGTTATTTTCGCAAAAATTGTATCGAGAGCTTTTCGAGAAAAGATTTCATTTCATAATTCGTTGCAATAAAATAGGAACTAACGTCAACTCGAGTGATTTTCGCAGAAAATTATATCGAGAGCTTTAATGACAAAAGATTTCATTTCATCATCCTTTCAATATATCAGTAGCTAACGTCAGCTCGAGTTATTTTCGCAAAAATTATATCGAGAGCTTTAATGACAAAAGATTTCATTTCATCATCCTTCGAAGTAGGTTTGTAACTAACGTCAGCTCGAGTGATTTTCGCAAAAATTGTATCGAGAGCTTTTCGAAAAACGTTAGCATTTAATCAATCATTGACGAGCAACATTCTTTTATTAAAAGTAGAAGATAATACAACTTTACATATCATTTTGTATTCTCGTTAAACGAAAAACGATCCAAACAACGTTTTAAAACAAAACAAAGACATTTAATCCATTTATGAAAACCACATTATAGAATGTGCAAAGCACCCAATAGTTTTAAAATTTAATGCGCTTTATGTCGTACAATTAAGAAATTAGATATTATAATTTTGGTAACTTGGTTAATCTTGATATGATAAAATTGTTTTATGTTAACAATTTTTAGTATATGTTAATCAAAAAATTCTTACTTTCGTCAAATATTTAAGAAATAAAATATGAAAAGAGTCCTAGGTTTACTTTTTTTGTTTTGTGTAGCTGCTGTATCGGCTCAAGATTTTAAGATAGGAGTAACCGCTAACATCCATAAAAGTTCGATCGTTAATATTCATGATGTTTCCAAACCAGCTTGGGGAGGAGGCTTTGGCGTATTTGGTGAAATTCCTTTAGTGAATAATGACATATTTGACTCGGCTTGGTTATACCTTGTTCCACAGATAGAATATAGTATGCAAGGCGAAAATGCAGAACCTTATGCTAACCAACCTAAGCAACAATTTCCCAATCATTACATAGGCGTTCCTATCTATATAAAATACTTTTTTCATCCTAACGGATGGAAAGGTCCTCTTTTCGTAATGGCTGGTCCACGCGCGGAGTTCCTAATATCACATGACAGAAAAGGACCAGAGGTCTATCCTCAATTTGTTGATCAAGAACAAAAAATTAATTCTGTAGGCTTTGGACTTTCTGTAGGCGCAGGTCTTAAGCTATCTGACAAGTTAGAAGCTTTCGTAAGATTCGATCGAGGTTTTAGTAAGATATACCCAGATTATACACATAAATCGACCACATATAATCGTTTGTTAGGTGTTGGTATTAACTACTATATAAAATCTGAATAAGATAATTTTTATTTTGAATTTATTGATGATGAAGATGGAAAAAGCAAAATTGTATTGGATGCTTTTGCTGGCGGTAGGCTTGCTAATTGGGTGTAAGCCAAAACAAAATATGGTGTATTTGCAAAACCATAATTTTGAACAAGAAGTGTCGGAAGCACGTTATCAAGGGCTTAACCTACAAGAAGGTGATGTCTTAGAGATTGTAGTTTCTGCTTACGATGATATTGCCGTTAAGCCTTTCAACCTTAGTACGATGGAGCAGACCAATAGCGCTGGAGTAGAGGCAGGACAAGCAGGTGCTGCTAAAGCCAACCAGTACACAGTATCATCAGATGGCTATATTGCCATGCCAGTGTTAGGGCAGATTTTTTGTAAAGGCATGTCAAAACAACAGCTAAAGACCGATCTTGAGGGACGACTAAAAACCTATTTAACAGATCCTTTGGTAACCGTCAAATTAGTGAATTTTAATGTTAGCATTATTGGCGAGGTCAAAAGCCCTGGCCAAAAGACGAGCACTACCGAGCGTCTTAATATTTTTCAAGCAATCGCATTGGCGGGAGATATGACCGATGGTGGAGATCGTACCAATGTGAAGCTTATACGCTATTCGGAAGATCAAAAAAAAGATGAGGTAGTAGCGCTTAACTTATCAGAATCTAACATTGTGAATTCCCCATACTACTATCTTCAACAGAATGATATCGTATACGTAGAGCCTGATAAAAACAGACAAGTTATAGCTAATACTAATCCAAATAAAGCATTGTATTTTCAGTTATTTGGTGTATTATTGGCAACGATTGGTTTAATAATAAGATTTAAGTAAACTTCATGGAGTTACTAGATTCATCACCCCATCATTCTCAAAAAAAAACGAAGATTGATATTAAAAAAGAGCTTAACAAAATTCGAAAATTGTGGCCTCTATTTATCATTCTTCCTTTGCTGTTTTATATGGCAGCAAAGATCTATATACGATACAGCCAGCCGCAATATTTTAGCAAAACCACACTAAAATTCGAACAAGCATCAGGACGTGCCGCAACGCAAGCGCTTAATGACCTCAAGAATCTTGGCGTTGGGGTGTCTAATGACGAATTGGATGCCGAGACGGTAGTGATGGTTTCTAAACCGATACTAGGCCAGGTAGTTAAGAACCTAAATCTAGATGTTAAATATTATTCGGTAGGCAAGATCAAAGAAGTTGAATATTATAATGAACTTCCTATTCGTGCCCATGTTGTAGAGCTTAGCAATCCTGATAAGTTTGTAGGTGCTAGTTTTATTCTGGATTCGAAATCGGGTAATTCTTTTAGCTTGTCCGCTGCTGATGGTAGCAATCTTAAAAAATACCAGTTTGGCACTTTGGTAGATCTCGGTTTTGGAAAAGTCATTTTCGAAAAAACACCAGTTCATCAGTCGATTCAGAATCTTAAAATCGTATTTGCAAATCCCAAAAATATTGTAGCAGGATTAGAAGGTGCTTTGACGGTTAGTATCTACAAAAGCCTTTTGATGGACATCAGTATGGTAAGTCCTACATATAAAAAATCTGAGGCCATCCTTAAAGAATTGGTTGATGTTTACAACAAAGAGGGTATTAAAGATAAAAATCAGGAATCCCAGTTCACTGCCGATTTTATTGACGGCCGTTTACAAATCATTACTGATGAACTTGCAGGCATCGAGAATCAAAAAGAAGGTGTTAAACGAGAATACCAAATTACAGACTTAGCAACACAAGCGCAATTGGCACTTACCAATGTTAATGCCAATACCAAAGAAGTCTTAGGCTATGCTACGCAATTAGACTTGGTAACCTCAGTATACAATTTAGCCAATAGTAGCTCTGCCAATTTGTTGCCGACAGGACTAGGCTTAGCAGGATCTATCGATACACAAATCTCTCAGTATAACGATTTGGTGTTAACACGCAACCGTGTTTTAAAACAAGCAACCAATGCCAACCCTGCAGTGATCGAAATGAACAAACGTATTGCTGGACTCAAAGATGCTATTCGTAGTAACCTTGGCGATGTTCGTAGAACTTTGCAAGACAATATATCGCGATTACAAGGTGATATTAACAATGATAAAAGCAAGATCGATCGTTATCCAACGCAAGAGAAAATTTTCCGTAGTATCGACAGACAACAGAATTTAAAGGAAGCGCTTTACTTATTCTTATTACAAAAACGTGAAGAAAACGCCATTAACCTTGCAGTGGCGCTACCAAAAGCTAAAGTAATCAATCCTCCTTATACCACAGGCGTTGTCGCGCCAAAAGCACAAATGATTATTTGGGGAGCTACAGCTTTAGGATTAATCCTCGCACTTGCTATTGCGGCACTACGCATCTTGCTAGATAATAAAGTCTATACCAAAAATGATGTCATTAACTTGGTTGATGACGTTAGTGTGGTCGGCGAAATCCCAGTACATGATGCTGCGAATGAGCTTATTGGGACCAATGATTTTTCTGTATTTGCTGAGTCTTTTAGGATTTTATCTTCTAACCTCAAGTATGTTCTTAAAGTTAAACAAACACATGGTGCACCGGTTATTTTGATAACCTCATCCGTAAAAGGTGAAGGTAAGACTACAATATCAATGAATCTTGCACTAAGTCTTGCAGGCAATGCCAAAGTCTTAATCATAGGAGCTGATATTCGTAATCCCCAACTACAACGTTTTATGACAAAAGCCAAACTAGGTCTTACAGACTATTTGGTGAGTAATGATACCGATGTGACAGCTTATATCTCGAATACAGCTTTGTCGCCCAATCTAGATGTTATGTTTAGTGGTGCTTCTGCCCCTAATCCTAATGACTTACTAGATATGCCGAAATTTGATGAGATGATCACCTTGCTAAAAAACAAATACCAATACATTATTTTGGACTCTGCACCAGTAATGTTGGTGTCAGATACCTTGCATCTAATTGAGTCGGCCGATCTTGTACTCTATGTGGCGAAAGCATCTTATACCGACAGAAACATGTTGCATTTTGCAGATAGCTTTATCAAAGAGCACAATATCGACAAATTGTCTTTTGTTCTTAATAATGTAAAACCCGAGTTTTCACGTTATGGTAATAAGTATGGCTATGGCTACTATCATACGAAAGGGAAAAAAAGATTCAGCTTGAAAGGCTAGTTGTATTTTCAATATTACTAAAACTATTGTTGGACTTCAGTGTGTTACTTTATGAAGGGGATCAAAAAATATATTATTGAAAATTTTAGCAATTTTACTTTCTTCTATTCTATTTTAAGATATAGACTTCTCGTGGTATTTGCATTGGCAATTTTTGGAGGATTATTAGATTCTTTGGGTCTTACAATGTTCTTGCCCTTATTACAAATGGCAGATGGTGGAACAACGACAGATTTAGGTAGTCTTAGCTTTTTAACAGATGCTCTTAAGGCAATTGGTATTGAGTTAACAGTCATTAAAGCTTTAGTTATTCTTGTTGTTGTCTTTTTGTTAAAAGGAATGGTTATGTATTTTTCTGGAATATATAAAGTAAAGACACAACAACTTCTCACCAAGACCATTAGGATGAATATTATTAATGGTCTAACAACTTATTCATTTTCTCGTTTTGTCCAAACTGAACAAGGTAAAATTCAAAATATATTTTTAGGTGAAGTTTTAAGATTAAGTAATACGTATAGTAATTATGTTACCATGATACAAGGTGCGATATTAATTATTGTTTATATGTTATTTTCTTTCATTGTTGATTGGAAATTTGCACTATTAGTTTGCGGTGGAGGTGTACTATCCAATTTAGTATTTTTAAAAGTAAATAAATTAACAAAAGAAAGATCAATAAATATATCTTCTGTTAATAATGCATTTGCTGGTCTTTTAATGCAATATGTCAATAATTTCAAGTATTTGAAAGCTACTGGAAAAATATATAACTATCGTGATAAATTGGAAAAATCAATAGATGATGTACAACATGAAAACTTAAAAATCAATCTATTAATTAATCAGATAGCTGCTTTTAGGGAACCATTGCTTATTATAGTTATTGCGTTAGTTATAGGTATTCAAGTGTATTTTATTGAAAGTAAAATTTCAGCGATTATTGTAAGTCTTTTATTTTTTTATAGAGCTTTAGTAAGCATAGTGACTGTACAAAGTAGTTACAATCTAACCGTCACAAATCAAGGAGCAATTAATAATATTAATGATTTCTATCTTGAGTTGCAAAAAAATAAGGAAACCCCAAAAGGTATTTACTTCAGAGGTTTTAAAGAAAATATATTTTTCAGAAATGTATCATTTAGCTACGATAAAAATAAAATTCTTCAGGATATTAATCTTAATATTATAAAGAATCAAACTGTTGCTTTAGTCGGTGAAAGTGGTAGTGGGAAAACAACCTTCGCAAACTTACTGATTAACTTGTTAAAGAGCGATGAGGGCGAAATTCTTATTGATGGTATTGATTTATATAGCTATGACCCTCAAAGTTTTAATTCCAAGATAGGATACATTACACAAGAACCAACAATTTTTAATGATACGATATACAATAATATTACATTTTGGGACAAAAAAAATGATGAAAATTTAGTTAAATTTTATCAGGTAGCGTCGGCTGCATCTCTCAACTCATTCATTAGCTCAACAAAAGACAAAGAAGACACAATATTGGGTAATAGTGGTATTAATTTATCAGGAGGTCAAAGACAACGGATATCTATTGCTCGCGAGTTATATAAGAACATTGATATACTTATTCTGGATGAAGCTACATCTGCACTAGATTCAGAAACCGAATTAGAAATTAAAAATAATTTAGATTCGCTGCACGGTAAAGTTACTATGTTGATAATAGCGCATCGCTTATCAACAATTAAAAATGCTGATGTAATTTATGTTTTTAAAGATGGTAAGATTGAAAATTTTGGAAATTTTGAAGAACTAAAGAAAAAATCTTCCTACTTTAATAATTTGACAAATCTACAAGGTATATAATGGCAAAAGGTAGAAATCTAATTGTCCTTGTAGCAACCTATAATTTAAGTAGAATTGGAGGCACAGAGTCATGGTGTTATACGATAGCAAAAGAACTCAAGATAAGAGGCTATGATGTCGAATATTTTACAATTAGTAGAGGTATTACTTCGAAAAAGTTAGAAGAGATAGGCATTAATTTTATGTCTAAAAAAAAGTATGACCTTATATTAGCAAATCACACAAATGTTATTGATAGACTATTAAATAAGGGAGTGATTATTCAAACTATGCATGGAATTTTTTCAAGTTTAGAATTTCCAAATAAGTATGCTGATCTATTTGTTTCAATTTCACGAGAAATTCAAGATTTTAATAAGACAAAAGGTAGAGACAGTGTTTTTATTCCCAATGGTATAGATCTTCAGCGATTTCATAATAATAGACCTTTGAATGAGAAACTAACAAGAATTTTAAGTTTATCTCATTCTGAAAGAGCCAATGAAAAGTTAAAAACAGCCTGTGACATGCTTAATATAGAGCTTCTTACTATTAATAAATTTAAAACACCTATTTGGGACATTGAAAATTATATTAATAAAGTTGATTTAGTGATAGGTCTTGGTAGATCTGCATATGATGCAATGGCATGTGGAAGACCAATAATCGTTTATGATGAACGAGACTATATGAACTCTAATGCTGATGGTTATATTAATTTTGAAAATATTGATTTGTCTTTTCGGTTTAATTGTTCTGGACGTGGATTGAAAAAAAAATTTACAGTTGATGACCTAGTGGAGGAATTTCTTTTGTATAATACAAAAACAGGTAAGGATATGAGGTCTTTTGCCGAAAATAATTTAGACATAAAAAAAATTGTTGACTCATATTTAGATTTATACGAAAGGGAAAAAGAAAAACATAGGTCTGTAGCTAGATTTTTAAGAAATTCGTTTGCTAAAGGAAAAGCTAGACTAATGCTTGCGAAATACGCTTTTTCTTCTTATTTATATAATAAAATTTATACAAAATAGATGAATATGCAATATCCTCTAGTTTCAATACAAATCCCAACCTATAATCAAAAAGAATTCATAAAGGATGCTTTAGATTCTGCTTTGGCGCAGAACTATGAACATTTGCAAATTGTAGTTTGTGATGATTGTTCGCCTGACTATGATATTTTCGAATATTTAAAAGATTATGTGGGTCATCCTAAAATCGAAATTCATCGGAATGAAAAAAATCTTGGAAGAGTAGGCAACTATCACCATTGTTTATATGATCTGGTAAAAGGCGATTGGTTTGTCAATTTGGATGGCGACGATTATTTTACTAATCGTAATTTTGTTAAAACCGCAATACAATCAATTTTATCAACAAAAGAACGTGTTTCTGTTTTTCAGGGTGGCGCTTTCGTGCACAGGATTAAAGATAATAATATTCCTAATCAGTTGATTAATGGATCAATATACCTTATAAATGGCATAGATTATATAAAGCATTTTCATCATAATTTAGGTTTTACCCATGCATCGATTTTTTATAATGTGAAAGATGCTAAAAGTAAAGATTTTTACAATATTAATGCTTTAGATATTGACTATTATTCCTATTTGAAAATTTTACCAGTAAGTTCTATTCTTTTTTGGGGAGAAAAAGTTTATCATTGGAGACAACATGATGAACAAGAAACACATACCTTAAATTTTGATGCTTGTGTTGTTAAATATGACGAGTTACAAGATATTGAAAATCATTACAAATTATTACCAATTTCAATAAAAGCAAAAATGCTAAAACAGACTAGAGTTGATATAACAATACAACTTTATAGGACGTTTTTTAATGAAAAATTTAGTTTTAATCGATTATTATTTGTTCTCAGAAAAACGAAAGCTAATAAAAATTATATAATTCCTTTGCTATCATTAATAAAACGTAAATTAATTTAATTAAAAAACTTATAAGTTTTCTTATCGAATGATTACCGTAATAATTCCAATATACAACGCAGAGCTATACCTTGAAAACTGCCTATTGTCAATTGTCAATCAAATATACAAAGATTGGCAACTGATTTTAGTGGATGATGGTTCAACTGATTCTTCTTTGGAAATATGTAAAAAGTATGAGAAATTAGATTCTCGCATCATTGTTTTTTCACAAGAAAATAGAGGGCAAGCTGCAGCACGCAATTATGGATTGCAACAGGTGAAAACCCCCTATGTTACTTTTGTAGATGCAGATGACGAAATTGCAGAAGATACTTTGTCCTCAAATATGCAAACTCTACTGAATGATCAAATGATCGATGTATTGCAATATCCCGTTTTCATGAATTATGCAACAGAACAGCAATATATAAGAAAACCAAAAACAACTCTTATTCAAACTGATTTTTATAAAGCATGGCTTGATAGTAAACAAATTAGCTGGGTTATATGGGATAAAATTTATAAAACATCATTATTTGAGAATGTTACTTTCAAAGAAGGAATCGTGTATGAGGATAATTTGATGATTTTGAATCTGATTGAGATAGTTAAAAAAGTTTGCATTTCAGAGGAAGGCTTGTATTACTACTATACAAGAGGTAACTCTACCATGACAAGTGCAAATACTCGCAAGAAAGAAGAAGACTCTTTTTACGTGACAACAGAAATTACTAGATTATTGTTCGTCAAAAAAAACAAAGACATTCTCATCGAGTTTTTAGTGAGATTAATTAATATTAGGAAATCACTAAAGCATAATTATTCTAGCTCAGTGACAATAGATAAAAATTTCCTAAGTATAGTTTCAAAAAAAGACATTATACTTGCAAAAATTGATATGAAAAGTAAATTTAAATTACTCATAGAAAAATATGCAAATTAAAACCATTACTTGTCACGAAGTTTACAATCATGGCGCCTCTTTGCAAGAGTATGCTTTGTTGCGTTTTCTAAATGATGCTGGGCATGATGCACAAGTAATTCATTATAAGCCGCCTTATCTATCGCAACATTTTAATTTGTGGGGCATCAGTAATCCTAAATTTAATTTACCGCTTGTCAAACAACTTTATTTGCTAGCTAAACTTCCTGGAAGGCTGAAAGCTTTACAACGTAGAGACCACTTTGATGCTTTTCATAAAGCTTATATCCCAACTGATTCCACTTTGTATCAATCGAATGAGGCGTTAAAAAATAATCTACCAGAAGCTGATATTTATATTTGTGGAAGTGATCAAATTTGGAATTCCTTCTTCCAAAATGGAAAAGATCCTGCTTTCTATCTCAATTTTGTGCCCAATGACAAAAAGAAGATTGCTTATGCAGCCTCTTTTGCAATTGATGAAGTGGCGGAAGAGATTCAACCGCTTGTAAGAGATAATGTCGCTACTTTTGATGCAGTCGGGGTACGCGAAACTTCGGGATTGCGTATTTTACAGAATTTAGGAATCAACAATGCAGTTCAAGTTTTAGATCCTGTGTTTCTTTTGGACGCCGATTTTTGGAAACAGACTTTTGTAAAACCTATAGAAGACCAATTTATTTTTATTTACGATTTTGACTCTAATCCATTGATTAAAGAGATTGCTTTGGAGTTGAAGAAAAAACTGAAATGTAAAATTTACACCGTTAATCAAAATATTGATTATGCCGATAAAAACTTTTATTTAGAAGGTCCAGAGAAGTTTTTATCCTTAGTTTATTATTCGCAATATACCATCACCAACTCTTTCCATGCGGTTGCTTTCTCGCTTATTTTTGAAAAGCAAATCGTTGTGGTTAATCGAAGCGAGAAAATTAATACGCGGATGCGCGATTTGTTGGTTTTATTCAGCTTGGAAAAGCGATTGATTTCTGCTAAAGAAGAATACACTAGATTAGATTCCATCGACTTTTCAGATTTAAAAATGAGCAAACAGTATCATATTAAACGCTCAAAGGAATTTTTGCTAAATGCTATCCAATCATGAAAAGCCTTGTTTTTGTCATAGAATCCTTGCATTTAGGAGGCGCGGAAAAGAGTTTAGTGACTTTATTGCAGAATTTAGATTATTCGCAATACAAAGTTGACCTCATTACTTTTCATTCTGGTGGCTTCTTTAGGGATATGGTTCCAGAAGAAGTTAATCAAATTGATATCGTATTTCCTAGACTGTCTTTAAAAGATCGTTTCGTGTATGCTTTGCAGCGAAAGATTGGTTCCAAAAGACACCATGCACAAAAATTTTGGCCTTTGGTTAAAAAGTATTTTTCACGACTGGATAAAGAATATGACATTGCAATCGCCTACAATCAAGGTTTTGCAACATATTTTGTGCACGATTTTGTTCAAGCAAATATGAAATATGCATGGCTCAATACCGATTATCAAAAGGCAGGTTATGCCATTGGTTTTGATTACCCTTTTTACAAAGATTATGACAAAGTTATTACAGTGTCTCCACAAGCTGAACAAAGTTTAAAAGCTAGTTTACAAAATGTTGGAAAGCAATTGGATATCGAGGTGATTAAAGATATTTCTGATGTTAACATGATTCAGCAACAAGCGAATCAAGATTTGAAAATAGATTTTGATGGTACTAAAATCAATATTGTATCCGTTGGACGTTTGGTTGAATATAAAGCATTTGATTTAGCGGTAGATGCATGTAAAATTTTAGTTGATAAAAACTACCCCATACAATGGTATGTTGTTGGTGAAGGAAATGAAAGAGCATCTTTAGAGGAGAAAATAAAGAGCTCAAATCTGACTGCAAACTTTTATTTACTAGGGGCCGATCCAAATCCCTATCCTTATATGAAGGCATGTGATATTTATGTGCAAACTTCGTTGTTTGAAGGTTTGGGTTTAACTGTGATTGAAGCCGCCATTCTGCATAAACCTATCGTTTGTACCGATTTCCCTACCGCACACGGGATTTTGAAACATAACGAAACAGGATTGATTGTTGATATGAATGCTGAAGCAGTAGCTCACCATATTGAGAGATTAATTGTTGACAGAGATTTGTCACAGAGATTTGTTCGTAATTTGGAGAACAATTCAAGCCTTGATAAAGAAACGTCTTTAGTAAAAATAAATGAATTATTCTCATGAAACTTCTCTACATCACTAATGGAATTAATGGTTCTGGCGGACTCGAGCGGGTGCTTTCTATAAAGGCATCATATTTAGCTGATGTGTTAGGTTACGAAGTTCATCTATTGGTATTAAATCATACCGATCAAAATCGCTTTTATTCTTTTAGCGAAAAGATTCAATTTCATTCCATTGATGTTGGAGGCAATCCTATTTCTTACTTTTTTAAGTATAAAACGGAGATTCAAAATACAGTAAATCAAATGAATCCCAATATAATTTTAGTATGTGATGATGGACTTAAAGGATTTTTCTTGCCAACAATTATTAAAACAAAAGCCAAGTGGATCTACGAACGGCATGCGTCACAAGAACTAAATAAACAAAAAGGTATTGTGGGAAAATTGTCTGCGCAAATTATGCAAAAACAGGCTAATAAATTTGATCGCTTTGTCGTTTTAACCAATGCTAATAAAGAAGAATGGCAAAATGCCGCAGTTGAGGTGATTCCTAATCCAATCAGTTTTTATCCGAAAGAGTCAAGCGCTTTAGACACTAAAAGGGTCATTGTTGTAGGATCTCACTCTTATAACAAAGGCTATGACAACCTTTTGAAAATTTGGAAAAATATAGAAACCCAATATCCTGATTGGCAATTAGCTATTTTCGGAAAAATAGATCAAGATGAAACCTATGTTAAGATGGCGAAGGAGTTAGATTTACAATACGTAACTTTTCATCAGCCTGTTGCGGACATTCAAAAAGAATATCTGCAATCGTCCATGCTATTATTACCGTCGCGTTCCGAAGGTTTTGGGATGGTGTTGATCGAAGCGATGGCTTGTGGTGTTCCTTGCATTAGTTTCGATTGTCCATCGGGGCCTGGAGATATTATACGTAATGGCATTGATGGGATTTTAGTAGAAAATCAAAATGGGAAAGTATTTGGAGAAGCAATCATTCGGTTGATAGGAAATGAAGAATTAAGAAAAAAAATGGGAATGATGGCAAAAGAGAATGTGAAAAAATATCTGCCTTCAGAAATCATTATGTTATGGGATAATCTATTTAAAAGTTTGTTTTTAAAGTAATGAAAATCGTATTCAATACAGACCAAATTCATTTGCATGGTGGCATCGAGAAAGTGATGGCGACCAAAGTCAACTTTTGGGCGAACTTGCCTGATGTTGAAGTCTTTATTGTAACTACTGAGCAACACAATTTGCCGCCACGATATCCGTTGGATGAGCGTGTTAGATTAGTAGATTTTGGTGTTAATTACGATCGAGGTACGTCTTATTTTTCATTTGAAAATTTAAAAAAAGCTTGGCAACATTATAAAAGACAAAAGCAATTGTTTGCAGACCTGCAACCCGATGTTATCATTTCGCCTAATTTTAATTTTGATCATTATTGGTTGCCTTTTATAAAACAAAAAGCGAAACTCATTAAAGAACGTCATGGCTCAAGATTTTATGAAGTTACGCAACGAAAAAACATCAGTTTTATAAAAAAGTTACGATTCAAGATCAATGATTGGATCGAAAAAAAATATGACGCTATTGTAGTTCTTAATCCTGATGAAGCCAGCTATGTGAAAACCAATAATGCGGTAGTAATCCCAAATCCGGTTAAAATATCTAATTTATTAGCTGATATTTCTGCAAAAAAAGTGGTGGCTGCAGGGCGCATTTCACCAGTTAAAAATTTTGCTGATTTAATAAAAGCTTGGGGATTTGTGTATCAAGAATTTCCCGATTGGCAGTTGGACATCTATGGGGAAGATTATTTAGGAACTCAAACGAAACTAGAACAGCAAATAGAAGAAGCTGGTTTACAAAATGTAATTCATTTCAAAGGAAGTACAGAAAATATGTTGGAGCTAATGTCACAATATAGTATTTACGCCATGACCTCCGAAACCGAATGTTTTCCCATGGTTTTGTTGGAAGCTTTATCGATCGGTTTACCCATTGTGAGTTACGACTGTCCCAACGGACCTCGTCATATAATCGATAATGGCGAAGATGGGATTTTGGTGAAACATAAAAATGTTGAGGCTTTAGCAACAGAACTAAAGACTATGATGCGTAACCCTGCCGAGAGGCAACGTATACAGAAACTTGCCAAACACAATTATCTACACTTTACAACTACTGAAGTCATGAAACAATGGCAAACTTTATTAAATTTGCCGAATGTTTGATTTTATCCCAGTAGAATTTTACACCGCGATACAATATAATATTCTATTATTGGTACTCCTGATAATAATAGCACATTCATGGGTTTACGATGTTAGAGACCAACAAAGTTTACAATTTTTTCAGATATTAGGGATATCACTTACTGTTTTTATGATTCTGTATATGGGGCAACGTCAGATTAATTACCGTTTTGGTGATACTGTGAATTATAATAAGGTTTATAAGGTGATGCAATCTGGCGAAAGTTTCAAAATTGAAAAAGACTATTTTTTTAACTACATGATGTTGTATTTTAGTCAAGTAATGAGCATTAGTGGCTTTTTACAATTATGTTCTGTCCTATACATTTTACCATGTTATTTATTTTCAAGAAAGTATTTTGGGAACTACTGGTTTTTTGCTATGTTCATGTTTATGGCGTCCTTTTCTTTTTGGGCTTATGGTGTTAATGGCGTTAGAAATGGCTTGGGGACATCCTTTTTCTTGTTAGCTTTAGTGTTTTACCAACGCAAGTGGTTGATGTATGCTTTATTTATGGTGTCGTATTTCATGCATGCTTCGTTAATTATTCCAATTGCGGCCTTTGTTGTTTCAGGACTATATAAAAACCCTAAAGCTTATCTCGCGATTTGGTTCCTTGCAATTCCCTTATCATTAGCAGGTGGATCGGCTTGGGCAGGTTTTTTTTCGAGTTTGGGTTTTGCCGAAGATCGGACACAGGGTTATTTGACGGGAGGAGAAAAATATGATAGTAGTTTTTCGCAAACAGGCTTTCGTTGGGACTTTTTGTTATACAGTGCCTCTGCAGTTTTTGCTGGGTGGTACTTTATTTTTAAAAAGAAAATTACAGATAAATTTTATATTCATTTATTTGGGACATACTGTATTGCCAATGCCTTTTGGATTTTGGTCATAACTGCTGCTTTTAGTAACAGATTTGCCTATCTATCTTGGTTTTTAATGCCTGCTGTTATTGCCTATCCGATGTTTAGATATAAAGTGTGGGAGAACCAGTACAAAATTTTTGCGATTGTCCTATTGCTTTATTTTATGTTTACCTATCTTATGAATGTTATTCTCTAACCAAATGAAAAGTATTACCGTTTTTACGCCATCATATAATAGGGCACACCTACTGCCTAAGTTGTATGAAAGTTTGATAAAACAAACTAGCAAAGATTTTGTTTGGATGATCATTGACGACGGATCTAGAGATGAGACAAAATCGATAATGGAAAAATGGATTGTTGAAGCAGATTTTGAGATTCAATATCATTATAAAGAGAATGGAGGTATGCATACAGGGCATAATCTTGCTTATTCTTTAATTGATACTGAGCTTAATGTCTGTATTGATTCTGATGACTATATGCCAATTGATGCGATTGCAAAACTTCTTGATAAATGGAATAGTATAAGCGATAAAAAGAATGTAGCAGGTCTTATTGCGCTGGATGCGGACACGCAAGGAAGATTAATTGGTCAAAAACTGCCTGAAGATGTCCAACGTGGTTCTTATTTCGATGTATATTATAAGTACAAGGCTAATGGTGATAAAAAATTTATTCTAAGAACAGATTTACTCAAAGAATTTCCGAAATACCCAGAGTATAAAGATGAGAAGCTCGTGCCACTTGGGATTTTATACATGATGATGGGAGAAAAATTCCCGTACGTGTTTTTTAATGAAGTTGTTTGTATTGTTGATTATCAGGAAGGAGGATCAAGTAATACAATTTTTAAGCAATATTTTCAGTCGCCAAGAGGTTTTGCATATGCTCGAAAGCTAAAATTGAACTATACAAAATCAATAAAGGAAATTATAAAATATTGTGTACATCTCAGTGCTTTGTTTTTCATCACAAAGGATATCCAGGTAACATTTCAGGATAATAAATATAAAATATTAAGCTTTTTGCTGTTACCCTTTGGATTTTTATTATACCTATACTTATTGAAAAAACGATGAAAGTCTTACATTATATTAATAATCTGGGTTCTGGCGGTGCAGAAAAGTTACTTTCGGATATTTTACCTATCATGAAAGCAAAAGGTCATGATGTCAGTTTGCTTTTAGCGAGGTCGGAACATAACGTTGAAAAATTCGAAAACGAAATAAAGAAGCATCATATTAATATTATTAATCTTAATAAAGGAAATTTTAATATCACTCAGATATTATCTATCATTCGCTTATTAAGAAAGGAGAATTATGATATTGTGCATGCGCATCTTTTTCCTACCCAATATTGGTTGGCGCTCGCTAGTTTTTTTGTACCCAAAAATACCATACTCATCAAAACAGAGCATTCTGTCTATAATTCTCGAAATAGAAAAGCCTATCTTAAAAGACTTGAACGGTTTATATATAATCGGTATAAGGCGATAATTGCGATCACAGATATTGTTAATGTAGTGTTTACTAACTGGCTAAAACATGCGAAAATTGTAACGATTAACAATGGTGTTAATTTGTCAGAGATACATGCTCAGCAAGCTAATTTGCGTAATCAGGATTATAATTTCATTAATACTACTAAGTTTAATATATTGATGGTTGGGCGCTTTGATTTTATTGCTAAAGACCAATTAACTTTATTAAAAGGCATAAGCCTTTTAGATACTGATGTTTGTCTATATTTTGCAGGAGAAGGACCAAATCTTGATAATGTTAAAAATGAGGCAAAAGCATTAAAAATTGATGATAGATGCTTCTTTCTTGGTCTCCGTCCAGATGTTTACAAATTAATGAGCTTGGTTGACTTAAATGTTTTATCAACTAGGAAAGAAGGACTATCTGGCGTTGCTTTGGAGTCGTTAGCATCTGGAAAACCTTTTTTGGGATCAGATGTAGAAGGAGTTAATGATATTGTACCAAATTCAAACTTTTTGTTTGAAGCAGGTAATGAGGTCGCTCTTGCCAAACTAATTTCGGAGGTTAAAACAAACTCTTGTTTTAGAACGGACCTTGTCAATCAAGGCGTTGCGCATGCTAAAAAATTCGATATTGAAATTATGGTAGACAAATATTTAGATCTATATCAAGAAGTAATCGTTAAATCTAGGAAATCTTAAGAAAAATGAAAATCTTTATATCAGGTGATTTTTGCCCAATTAATAGAATTCAGTCCTTTATTGAAGAAGATAGAATGGAGGATGTTTATAACGATATGTTGCCAATTCTTCAAGGTGTAGACTATGCCGTCACAAATCTTGAATGCCCTCTGACAACAAGCGACAAAGCTATCATAAAGTCTGGCGCTGCTATTAAGTCAACGCCTGATTCTATAAAACTTCTTACAAAAGGAGGATTTAACCTTGTTACACTTGCCAATAACCATATATTAGATTATGGCGGTGCTGGAGTAATGGACAGTATAAAATTATGTCATCAGAATAATATCGCTACAGTAGGAGCAGGAAAAAATCTAGATGAGGCTAAAAAAGTATTTTTTGTTAACCATGGGGATCTTAAGATTGGATTCTATAATGTAGCTGAGAATGAATTTGGTAATACTTACGGCGAATCTCCTGGGGCTAATCCATTAGATCCAATACAAAATTCCTATGATATTAAAGAGGCAAAAATAAAATGTGATTATTTATTTGTCATAGTGCATGGTGGTCGAGAGCATTATCAGTTACCAAGTCCTAAAACCAAGCAACGTTATCATTTTTTTATTGACAGTGGTGCAGATGCTGTGGTAGCACACCATCCTCATTGTTACAGTGGTTTCGAATATTATCAAGAGAAACCAATTTTTTACAGTTTAGGGAATTTTATTTTTGATTATAAGAAAAAGTATCAAAAGGGAATGTGGACCGAAGCTTATGCAGTTATTTTTGATTTGTCTGCTGAGAAGTTAGATTTCGAGATTATTGCATATAAACAAGGGCGAGAAGAGGATCCTACTATACGTCTTTTGAATGATGAAGAATCTAAAGGTTTTCATGGAAAACTAAATGAACTTAATGCAATAATTAGTAATGATGAATTATTGTTAAAAGAATGGCGTAACTACCTAGAAAAAGAAAAAGTAAATTATAAGTCAAACTTACTTATTCAGAATAAATATATAAGGGAGTTGATGAAAAGGAATTTTATTCCAAAAGCTTTCCTTCATTCCAAAGAGCACCAAGTGCTATTGCTTAATTTGCTAAGATGTGAAGCGCATCGCGAAATAATGACTGACGTTTTATCAACAGAATTAGAAAAGTAATGAAAGATAAAATTTATAAAATACTACCTGATTTTCTGCAAGGCTTATTGATAAGCCTTTTTAATAAGCTTGCATATAAAGAACGCTATGGTGGCAAGTATCAATATTATCTTAATAAGTTTAAAGCCAATAGAACACTGTCAAGAGAAGAATTAGTAGCTGTTCAGAAGAAACGCTTTGCTGAATTTTTATCTTTTTCAAAGGAGAAAAGTGATTTCTATAAGAATTATGAGCTTGTTGAATTGGAAGACATTAGTCAGCTTCCGATTTTAAAAAAAGAGCAACTTCGACAAAGTATTAAGGATGTTGTTACTATTTCTAAAAAAGATGCTATAGTTTCTAAAACTGGTGGTACCACAGGAAAGTCTCTAGAAGTATTATATACCGCCGATAATATGCAGGAACGCTTTGCGATGTTAGATGACTTTCGAGGACGTTCGGGATATCAACTGGGTAAAAAGACAGCTTGGTTTTCAGGAAAAGATTTACTGACTTCTAAAGATCTCACAAAAAAGAGATTTTGGAAAACAGATATTCTAAACAAAGTTCGTTATTATTCAACGTTTCATATTAAAGAAAGTTATCTTAAATATTATGTTGAAGATCTCATTAAGTATCAACCAGAGTATATGGTTGGCTTTCCTTCAACAATTCTAGAAATAGCGAAGTATGGTATTAATCATGGTTATACTTTTCCTGCAAAGACTGTTAAAGCTATTTTCCCTACTGCCGAAAGCATTACCGAGGAAATGAGACTGCATATTGAAGGATTTTTCAAAACGAAAATGCTCAACCAGTATGCATCTTCAGAAGGCGCACCTTTTATTTTTGAATGTCAAGAAGGAAGTTTACATTTAGAATTACAAAGTGGGATTTTCGAGGTTTTAGATGATAATAACCAACCGACAACGGAGGGGAAATTAGTCATTACTAGTTTTACAACAGAAGGGACTCCGCTTATAAGGTATGATATTGGAGATTCAATCATATTGGACGATCCCGCAAGAAGCTGTCAGTGCGGTAATAACAATCCTTTGGTAAAGGAAATACTTGGCCGTATTGATGACTATATCTATTCACCAGAAACTGGAAAAATTAACCTCGGTAATGTATCTAATACGCTTAAAGATACAAAAGGTATATTGAGATTTCAAGCAATTCAAGATGAGTTAAATACAATTAGTATTTTGCTAGTAGTTGATCATAGCTTTACTCCTAAAGTTGAAGAAGTATTTATGTCAAATTGGCGTGCTCGGGTAGGGCAACAAATGACAATCAATATGCAAATTGTACAAGATATTCCTGTTGAAAAAAGCGGTAAATATAGAATAGTGAAAAATAATATTAAGCATTTGCTTTAAAGTGATCTTATTTTTTATCTAAAAGGGGTGTGTTTTTTTGTAAAACTATTTAGATCGTCTATTAATTGATTTTGGTATTGAGAGACTCTTGTAAACCTATACAGAACTTCGGCTCGACTCAAATATCTCTAGTATGACATACATGTGGTCACTGAGCCAAGCCGAAGTCTCAAAAATTAATACTCCAAGCTGTCTTCATTCAATTTTAGCAAATCAAGATAAAAAGTTAGCTTTAAAAAATAGATCCTGCCATGCAGCTTGATGAATCGGAAAAAGTGCTCACTACGATACTTTCGCAATGTTCTCGGGCTAATCTGCAAAATCTGGCAAACGTCATCTTCAGATAATAACATAGACTTTTGGATGGCGACACCTTTTTCTAGGGAGCTAATTAGCAAATCTTCTGCAATGTGATGCAAATTCATATAATCTCCCTCACTAAAAGAAAATTTTGGTTTCATGATTTTCTTATTTTTTG
Organism: Soonwooa buanensis; assembly: GCF_900167905.1. Taxonomy (GTDB): domain Bacteria; phylum Bacteroidota; class Bacteroidia; order Flavobacteriales; family Weeksellaceae; genus Soonwooa; species Soonwooa buanensis. Next base: position 194,187 of record NZ_FUYZ01000006.1, read on the forward strand.
GTTAATTACTTTATTAAATTTACAATAATTACATTGAAAAAACAACGATTTTAATAAATAAATATTGCAAAAATTAAATTATATTGTTCTCTCAAAGCTTGTTATTAGCTATGCCTAATTTTAATGTATTGCAAAAAAAAGTCTGATCATTCCATTTGTGGTTAAGTAGCTTAAATAAACCACTAACGTCAGCTCGAGTGATTTTCGCAGAAAATTGCATCGAGAGCTTTACAAGAAAAGATTCACTTCATAAATCCCCAAAATGCAATAACCACGAACGTCAGCTCGAGTAATTTTTGCAGAAAATTGTATCGAGAGTTTTTTATTAAACGAAGTGGTATTGTATTGCTAAAGTGTTTAAGAATCTAAATCTTGATTCTTCGCACAACTTATCGATTAATGTATTGCAAGAAAAAGTCTGATCATTCCTTTTTTGGTTAAACCGCCTAGATTGAATCACGAACGTCAGCTCGAGTAATTTTTGCAGAAAATTGTATCGAGAGTTTTTTATTAAACGAAGTGGTATTGTATTGCTAAAGTGTTTAAGAATCTAAATCTTGATTCTTCGCACAACTTATCGATTAATGTATTGCAAGAAAAAGTCTGATCATTCCTTTTGTGGTTAAACCGCCTAGATTGAATCACGAACGTCAGCTCGAGCGATTTTCACAGAAAATTGTATCGAGAGCTTTTTGCTAAACGAAGTGGCATTGTATAGTTAAAATGTTTAAGAATCTAAATCTCGATTCTTCGCACAACTTATCGATTAATGTATTGCAAGAAAAAGTCTGATCATTCCTTTTGTGGTTAAACCGCCTAGATTGAATCACGAACGTCAGCTCGAGTAATTTTCACAGAAAATTGTATCGAGAGTTTTTTACTAAACGAAGTGACATTGTATAGTTAAAATGCTTAAGAATCTAAACCTGAATTCTTCGTACAACTCAGCGTTTAAGGTATTTCAAAAAAAGTATGATTTTTCCTTTTGTGGTTAAACGCCTAAGTAAACCACGAACGTCAGCTCGAGTAATTTTGGCAGAAAATTGTATCGAGAGCTTTTTGCTAAACGAAGTGGCATTGTATAGCTAAAATGTTTAAGAATCTAAACCTCGATTCTTCGTGCAACTCAGCGTTTAATGTATTGCAAGAAAAAAGTCTGATCATTCCTTTTGTGGTTAAACAGCCTAAATAAACCAGGAACATCAGCTTGAGTAATTTTCGGAGAAAATTGTATCGCGAGCTTTACAAGAAAAGATTCACTTTATAAATCCCCAAAATGCAATAACCACGAACGTCAGCTCCAGTAATTTTCACAGAAAATTGTATCGAGAGCTCTTTGCTAAACGAAGTGGCATTGTATAGCTAAAATGTTTATAAATATAAACCTCAATTCTTCGTGCAACTCAGCGTTTAAAGTATTACAAAGAAAAGTTATGATTATTCCTTTTGTGGTTAAACAGACTAAATTAAACCAGGAACATCAGCTAGAGCAATTTGCGAATAAAACGATCTCGATAGCTTTGTATTAAAACCTCACTCCATAAACCATTAAATACAATAATAGCATCGAAGAGTGGACGAACAAGCATCGAACAAGCATCGAACAAAGTCATACTATTGTACTTATTCTTAGACCTCTTTGGTTGCAGATGGCCTTGTCTGGCAATCTTCGGACTAGTACTTGATAACGCCTCTCATGACCTATAACTTTGGGACTACATTAACCATTAAATTTTTTGTTATGGGAAAATTAAGCGACTCCTTATTATCGGGGTCTAACGGTCGCACAGGCCGTTTAGTTGTAGCTAATGTTTTGGGAATAGAAGTTATTAGAATGCGCCCTCGTAGACGTACGAATCAACCATCAGACAAACAATCTCTCATTCAGCAAAGGATGAAAAAATGTTTGGACTTTATTGGAGGCTATTCAGCATTTGCTTGCAAACACTTTGGGTATAGAGTAGGTTTGCGCTCTTGCTATAATCTAGCGATGAATAATTTGTTGTTGGCTTTCAAAGTCGATTACACAAGTATGACCATTACACCAACCTATTCAGAAATCGCATTTTCTAAAGGTGCTTTGTTGCAGCCTCTCCCAACAGGCTTGTCAGCGAGTACTGTCGGAACCTTTGATATAGAGTGGTACAACAATGCGCCCGCTGGCAGTATTAGAGAGAATGATGATCTTCAAGTATTATTTCTACAAGACAACGCTATTACACCTATCCTTATGGAGAATATGGCAAAAAGAATCGATACAACGGTGTCAATTCCGATACCCGTATACCTGCAAGGTCAAAAAATTCATGTTTGGATAGCCTTTCGAGCAGCAGATACACCTGAAGTAGCTAACTCGATATATGTTGGCGAGATTCAGCTAGTTTAATGAGCTTCTTAATTAAAAGGATTCAGATCAAAAGGCAAGCAACTGTACACGTAGTTATTTCATGTAGCTTTCCTATACCACGATCCTAAAGCTTAATGGGGTACATTTTTAATGTCTTTCCTGAATCCTTTCTTTATCACTCTATACAACATGCCTTTAAGGTTCCAGTATCAGTATTAAGCCCCTTTACAATATCCAATACTTGTAAGAGCATCTAGATTTAATTTTCGAGGATAACATTCATCCAAGAAAAGGAGGAGTCTTCACAGATCAAAATCAAATATATTTTCCACAGCCCATCTTTTCGTATACTATAACAACAAGTGTTTCAATGCTACTATATGATATGCTTTACCAGAAGTTGGATGTCTGTTTCTGGGCTTTTATGCTATTGGAAGCTGAAGCGACAAGGCAGAATTTAAATTTTTATTTTTTCTATTTCGGGCAATCCTCGCACCTTGCTGAATCTTTGCTAGCTCGGTCGGGCTGTTCGCTGTATCTTGGAAGCTTCGCTCGGTCGTCTATGTTACGTTGCTCCTTCGTCGCGCCGTAACACCGTCGCCTCGCTCCGCTCCAAGGATGCCGCTTCCATCCCTATTGCGGATGCTGGATAATAATTCGATTTATGAATTTCAATTTTAGATTTCCGATTTTTAATTATGAATTATGAGTTATGAATTATGAATTATGAATTATGAATTATGAATTATGAATTATGAATTATGAATTATGAATTATGAATTATGAATTATGAATTATGTTTGGCATTATATGAAACTAATCCCAATTAAATCTTTTGTTCCCTTTTGTGGTTAAGCTTCCAAAAGAAGTTTGTTTTTCCTAATTAAGCTTTGCGTCTTAGTTTTCCTTAAAATAGGAGAGATAATTAAAAGCCTTTGTTTAGCCTTGCGATTAAATTAATATTTTTATTTAGTTTGTCATTCAGAACGACACGCAGAAACCTAACGAAGTGGTTCGACGAAGTCAATATCCACTTTCAAGTTTGTGTTTGCATAAATCTTATGTTCTCTTTTGTGGTTAGTCTAAAATTTACAAAGCAAAACAACTTTCTTTTACCAAAGTAAGCTTGCGCCTTAGTTTTCCTTAAAAGAGGATGATATATAAAAACCTTAGTTTCACTTTGCGATAAAATCTCTTTTGATTATAAAGTATAAAGCCAGATCCGAAATTCACGTTCCCTATTTTAATTAAACTTAAAACAAAAAAACATGAAACCAAAATAAACGTACCTGACAATAAGCAAGTTAAGATTAAATTAATAAATAGTTTACAAAAAGTTTGGATTGGTAGGGTTAAAGAAACTACTTTTGCACTCGCAAATCAGAAGTGGTGAGCAGCGCAGAAGTTACTAGAAACAAATAAAAAGAATACACTACAATGTGAATTCGGGTTACGAAAAAAAACTTGAAAAAATATTTGTGAGATTCGGAAAAAGTTTTTAGTTTTGCACTCGCAAATCAGAAATGACAAGCAGCGCAGGAGATATTTAGAAATAAGGGTTTAATATTCGGAAGGATGTTTTAGAGGGTTTAAAAAAAACATTAAAAAACATTTGTGGGTATTAAAATTTTTAATTACTTTTGCACTCGCAAATCGGCAGACAGATGACAGAAAAAAGAAGCCGAGGATGCGAACAGAAAAAGAGATCATTGACATAATAATATAACAACCAAGTAAGGAAAAAAAAACCAAAGCGTCAATTTTAAATTGAGCAAGAGTTTAAGGATTAAACAAACATTACAATGGAGAGTTTGATCCTGGCTCAGGATGAACGCTAGCGGGAGGCCTAACACATGCAAGCTGAGCGGTAGATTTTCTTCGGAAGATTGAGAGCGGCGTACGGGTGCGTAACACGTGTGCAACCTGCCCTTATCAAGAG
>NZ_FUYZ01000005.1 GCF_900167905.1 Soonwooa buanensis
TTTGATAATGCTTTTCCGTTTTGTTGGATTTTACAAATAAATCCAAGGTTAATTTGCTAACATCTACTCCAATAAAAACTTTTTCCATAACTTTGATTTTAAGATTTTAAAGAGAAACTTATCTAGAGCTCAACTCCTTTATAATGGGTTTTAAACCCGAATTTCTATCTGAGTTTATGATAAGAAGTGTTTAAGTCTAAATCGAAGTATGAGCCACAACTCTGAGTAAATATTAGTTTACTTAAACACTTTTCTCTTTATCTTAAAGTTATCTCTTTTCTTGTTACAAATCTAAAGGAATAAAAATCTGAAAGATTTTGTATCGAGAAGCTTTAATAATAAGAAAATTAACTTGTTTTCGATACAATTTTCTTCGAAAACCACTCAAGGTGACGTTAATTTTCTTATCCCGAACTCAGGTTAATCTAAGTTTCAATAATATTTAAATAAAACTATTTTGTTTTTTGTGGTTTTAAATGAAATTTTAAATTTTAAAAAATGAAAATCTATAATCACGATTCTTTTGATAAACCGCAACGTCAGTACGAAGAAGACGTTTTGGTTTTGGAAAAAGAAGACGAAGTCTATAAGTTGGTGTTGTACAATGACGATGTTAATACATTCGATTTTGTAACAGATTGCCTTATTGAGATTTGCAAACATACCTTAGAACAAGCCGAACAATGTACAATATTAGTGCATTACAAAGGGAAATGTACAGTGAAAACTGGCGATTTGGATTTGTTAAAACCAATGAATCAAATGTTGTCCGAACGCGGATTAACCTGTGAAATTTTATAAAAGAATTTAATTTTTAAACATAAAAAAGTCCCGAACAATTCGGGACTTTTTGTTTTATAAATCAGGAAGTTTGATTGTGTTGGTTCGGTCTTCAATTTTATAATTGAGTGCTTTTGCGAGAACAAAAATCTCGTTAAGATTATCGATTAATTGTTTGTTACCTTCTTGTTTTAGTTTGGTATAATCAATGTTTTTCTCCATGTTTTTCTTCGCAGAATCCATAATGCCGTTGATGTCAGCTTGGCTAAAACGGTTGATCGCGTAATCGTCCATAAAGTGGATTTTAACATCAGGAAAAACCTTGATGTCCGCTTGTGGAAGCGCGTCAATCACCAATTTTTTGTTAACTGTGTCGACATCAATTTTCATCTTTTTTAAGTCATAAGAAACCTGTGCTTTTGCTGTTGTATAAAGCACCATTTCTTTAGGCAAGACATCATAACCGCCAATCGAAAAAGCCTTGCTTTTATGCGTTTGGAAACTAGAAAAATCCTGTTCCATAACCACCATTTTGTTCATTTTGGTGATTTGGTTGGTCAGTAGATAATAATCTTTGTTGATGACGGCGCCTTCTTCTTTGTGGCAGCCTTTCCACGCTAATAGACAAAAAATGGTTAGAAGAATTCCAACCACAAAAGATAATATTGTATTAATATTTTTCATTAACCTCTGGTGCTAATTTGGTTTGACCTTTCTTTTTTAAAATATTTAAGAGATCTTTTTCCAAGAATCCAGATTCAGGATATTCAATAATTCTGCCAACTTCGTTTCCATATTTTTTAACGATAAAAGTTGGTACTCTTTGGATATTAAAAAGTCCTTCTTCACCGTTTGGAGATTCTTTTTTGCGATTAACAGTGATAATTTGGATTTTGTTATGATTGACACCTGCTGCATCCATAATCTTCATAAAACGAGGGAACTCTCGATGACTATCGCCACACCAAGTTCCTAAAAATACGATGTAAGAATAACCCGAAACCTTCTCTTTTTTAAGCGCTTTTAAGCTTTCTTCATCTATTTTGTAATCGTTGTATTCTTTGTCATACCAATCCGAAAACGGTTCTTTTTTAAACTGTTCCAAAGTCTGTTCACCTAATAACATTTTGCCGTCAGATTGTGTGTCAACTTCGCGGTTAACGACAACTTTTTGTGCGAAACAACTTTGCATGCTTAATGCTAAAGCACCAAATAACATTAGTTTTGAAATTGATTTTATCATCTTTTTGTTTTTTTTAATTAAGATAGAAGAGACTTAAGGTCAGCAGGTGAGTAGTTGATACTTTTCAAAACTTTGTTGTCTTCTTTGCGATAAACATTAAATTTTTCGCCTGATTTTTCGAAGAAAACATCAACACCTTTGTCTTGATAATTTTTAACTGTTGCTTCTGCTTCTTCCTCTGTAGAACAAGCTTTTGACATGTTAGAACGTTGCACCTCGTCGAAAAGTTCCACAAATTTGTCACCCATCCCGAATTCTAAAACTGCACCAGAAAGTACATATTGAAGATCACAAAGTGCATCTGCAATTTCTACCAAATCATTATCAGCAATCGCTTGTTTTAGCTCGTTAAGTTCTTCTTGTAAAAGACTAACTCTTAGATCGCAACGTTCTTTTGACGGAATTTGTGGCGTATCCAGAATTGGTGCTTTAAAGGTTTTATGAAATTCTCCTACTTGGTTCAAGCTATCTATTTTGTCCATTTTTTTATAAAAGTTTAAGCAAATATAATGATTAAGGTGCAAAGAAAAAGACCGAAACAATTTTCCGGTCTTTATTTTTATTTAAAATCTTTTGGTTTTAGTTTACAATCATAGAATCATAAATTAAAACTCTTTGATCAAAAATGTATTTCTATTTTGTGATATCTCTTCCGATAACCAATCTTTGGATTTCTGAAGTCCCTTCACCAATTGTACAAAGTTTAGAATCTCTGTAGAATTTCTCAGCAGGGAAGTCCTTCGTATAACCGTAACCACCGAAGATTTGTACCGCATTATTAGAGATTCTTACACAAGCTTCAGATGCATAAAGTTTTGCCATTGCGCCTTCTTTAGTCATTGGTTTTTTAGCCATTTTTAAAGTTGAAGCTCTTTGGATCAAAAGTTCAGAAGCATCGATTTCTGTTGCCATATCAGCTAACATAAAGTTAATCGCTTGGAATTCTGAAATTGATTTCCCGAATTGTTGTCTTTCTTTAGCGTATTTAAGAGCGGATTTGTAAGCGCCTCTCGCAGTTCCTAAAGATAAAGCAGCGATAGAAATTCTACCACCATCCAAGATTTTCATCGCTTGTTTGAAACCTTCTCCAACTTCGCCCAATCTGTGAGAATCTGGTACACGTACATTATCAAAAATAAGCTCAGCTGTTTCTGAAGCACGCATTCCTAATTTATTTTCTTTTTTACCAGAAGAGAAACCTGGCATTCCTTTTTCTAAAACGAAAGCTGTAGAATTATTTTTAGCGCCTTTTTCTCCTGTTCTTGTCATAACAACAGCAATATCACCAGAAATTGCATGTGTGATAAAGTTTTTAGCACCGTTGATAACCCACTCGTCACCATCTTTAACCGCAGTTGTTGACATACCTCCAGAGTCAGATCCTGTGTTATGCTCTGTAAGTCCCCAAGCTCCGATAACTTTACCAGAAGCTAGTTGTGGAAGCCACTTCATACGTTGTTCTTCGTTCCCGAATTCGTAGATGTGGTTAGTACAAAGAGAATTGTGTGCTGCTACAGACAGTCCAATTGATGGATCAACTTGAGAAATTTCGTCTAAAATTGCTACATACTCGTGATATCCAAGTCCAGAACCTCCGTATTGTTCAGGAATAACAATTCCCATAAAGCCCATTTCGCCTAGTTGATGAAAAAGATCTTTTGGAAAAGTTTGACTTTCGTCCCATTCCATAATATTTGGGCGGATATTTTTTTCTGCAAATTCTCTAGCCGTTTCAGCGACCATTTTTAAACTGTCGATAGTATTGTCCATATTAATTTTTTGAATCCCAAATATAACTCAATTTAGAAAGGAGACAAAATTTTTCTTTTTAATGCTTAAGTTTTAGTTTATTAAAGTATTAGTAGTTAGTTTATTAGCTTTTAATAATATATTAATAATGTGTTTCAGTTTTCCAATAGATAATTATTTATCTTTAACGCCCTATAATTTTAGAGTATGAAAAAACTTTATTTTGGATTATTAATTCTACCAAGTTTGTTTTTTGGTCAAACAGGTGATTATTACAATGGTACCGAAAATCTTTCTGGTTACCAATTAAAATCAAAACTACACGACATTATTTCTGCCAAACCTATTAGCTGGAATTATGGTGATTTGCAAACTTTCTATGCGACGACGGATGTAGATCGTTATTACGAAAAGGATGGAAGTTTGTTGGATATGTATTCTGAAATTCCGACTGGTCCAGATGCTTATGTATACAATTTTAGTCAAATGATTGGCTCTGCTAATGCCGAAGGTCTTGGCTGGAATCGTGAGCATGTTATGCCTCAAAGTTCCTTCAATAGCAATTATCCAATGTATTCGGATTTGTTTTTTGTGATTCCGACGGATGCAAGAATCAATCAGTTGAGAAGTAATTATCCGTACGGAATAGTGGGATCAACAATTTTTCATACTTTTACGAATACTTCAAAAATTGGGAATAGTGCAGTACCAAACGCAACTTACACAGGTCGAGTTTATGAACCAATTAACGAATTTAAAGGTGATATAGCTAGGTCTTTACTTTATTTTGCTGTTCGTTATGAAGGCAAGTTGGGAAATTTTAATTTTGATACAAACGCAGATCCTACAAAAGATCAAAACCCTTTGAATGGCAGCGAGGAGCAAGCTTTTGAAAAATGGTACATCCAGATGTTGATTAATTGGCATAATCTAGATCCTGTTTCGCAAAAAGAAATTGATCGTAACAATTACGTTTATCAAATTCAGAAAAATAAAAATCCTTTTATCGATCACCCAGAATGGGTTAATTCAATTTGGAATCAAACTGTTGCGACAACTGCGCCACAAGCGGTTTCGGATTTAGTAACAACCAAAACTTCTGCGTATTTTGCTAGTTTGCAATGGATACCAAGTCAAGATCCAACGGTTATCGGTTATGAAGTTTACCAAGACGGAACGTTAATCGGTAAAACTTCTTCTAATAAATATGTTGCCAATCGTTTAACACCATTAACGACTTATAACTTCAGCGTTATTGCATATAATAATGCTTATTTGAAAAGTCCGCAAAGTAATATGCTATCAACCACGACTTTGGAAAATGATGCCTACGCCAGCGATTTGATGATTGATAAATATATCGAAGGGACGTCTAATAATCGTGCTTTAGAAATTAAAAACCTTACTGGACACGATATCGATCTCAAAAATTATCGTTTATCTGCGCAATATAAAAGTGGCGCAAACTACTATTTTGAAAAACCATTAGAACTAGAAGGAATTTTGCCACATGGGGAAAGTTTTGTAGCAATTAATCCTAATGCAACTTTGTCGTGTTATCCAACGGAAAATGCAAGATTCCAATCGGCGTCGCCAGCTTTGACATTTTCGGGTTACAATTATGTAGAGCTTAACTATAAAAATTTCCCTGTTGATGCGATTGGTAATAAAGGGATTGATAATACGAATACGGATAAATCTTTGTATCGTTTGGCAAGTGTTAAAAATCCGACCAAAACTTATGATGTCGCAGAATGGCAATCTTATCCAAAAGATTATTGTCAGAATTTAGGATCTTTGGCGACACAAGATGTGAGTTTGTTGGCAAATACAAGCATCTATCCAAATCCAGTTTTAGATATTTTGAATGTTAAATCAGATCAAATTATTGTCAATTTCCAGATTCTAGATTCTATGGGAAGATTGGTGAAATCAGGAACTTTGAATGCTAAAAATGCTTCAGTAAATGTTGCTAATCTGTCTGCTGGTGTGTATTTCTTAAAATTGGACGACAAAGTTCAGCAGTTTATCAAGAGATAAGCTATTTCGCTAATATGTGATAAATATAAGTTATTTTGCTAATATTTATTGATTATAATGTTTTTCACTAATATTTTAATTTATAAGCTTTTTGTATTATATTTTAAAATATTAGCGATTTTTATTATATTTGCATTATGAAAGCGGTCATCACAGGCGATATAATTGACTCTCAAAAATTCGGGGCAGAAGTTTGGTACAAAGCTTTGCAAGAGATTTTTGAAGGGAAAACTTCGCAAGAGTGGGAAAACTACCGCGGTGACGAGTTTCAGTATCTTATTCCAAATGCTGAAGATGCTTTTTTAGAGTTTTTAAAAATAAAAGCAGGCATCAAAAAAATCCAAGATTTAGACGTTCGTATCTCGATTGGTTTGGGTGATCAAAATTTTGTTGCTGATAAAGTGTCACAAAGTAACGGCAGCGCTTTTGTCAATTCTGGACGCAATCTCGAACGTATAAAAGCCGAAAAAATTAATCTTCACATCGCTTCAGAAAAACCAGAACTTGATGCTCAACTTAACCTTATTTTTAAATGGGTGAGTTTAACCGTTGATAGTTGGAGTGTGATGTCGGCAGAAATCGTTGATTTGTTTTTGAATAAAAAAGACATCAACCAAGACGAAGCTGCGAAGCAACTTAACTTGACACAATCCTCCATTAGCCAACGTCTAAAACGCGCTAACTACGATCTTTTGATGGAAACCGAAGCTTATTATCGACAACTAATCTCTCAGCAAAAATGATTTTTTTACCACTCATATTGGCTCATTTACTCGGAGATTTCGTCTTCCAGCCAAATGCGTGGGTTAAGGATAAAGAGCAAAAAAAACTAGCAAGTCCATATTTGTACATTCATGTGTTGTTGCACACAATTTTGAGTTTCGTATTTCTTTGGAATCTTAATTATTGGTGGGTTGCATTGGTTGTTGGCGTAACACATTTTGTGATTGATGCTGCAAAACTTCAGTTTCAAAAAACTAAAAATAAACGATTATGGTTTTTCATCGATCAATTTTTACATATTGCAGTAATTGTTGCTTTGAGTTTAATCATTAAACAAAATATAGATTGGAGTATTATCTTTAATGAAACCAATCTCAAACTATTTACAGCAGCTGTTTTCCTAACGACGCCTTGTTCCATTATCATTAAATTACTGATAAGTTTTTGGACGCCCAATCCACAAGATAAAGATTCGGTTCAGACAGATTCTTTAGCCAACGCAGGGAAATATATTGGGATTTTGGAACGATTGATGGTTTTCGTTTTTATAGTTGTTAATCATTGGGAAGGTGTGGGTTTTATGATTGCTGCGAAGTCGGTTTTTAGATTTAGCGATTTGGCACAAGCTAAACAACGGAAACTGACAGAATATGTATTAATAGGGACTTTATTAAGTTTTGGAATCGCAATTTTAACGGGAATTTTGGTTCAGATTTAAACCAATTATTTCCGTAAATTTGTATAGAAATAAATTAAAAGTAAAAAAGTAAAAAGAATAAATGGAAAAGAAAGAAATGCTTTATGAAGGTAAAGCAAAACAAGTTTTCGCAACAGACAAAGCTGACGAAGTAGTTGTAAGATACAAAGATGATGCAACAGCTTTCAATGCACAAAAGCGTGGTTCTTTCGCTAGAAAAGGCGAATTAAACAATGCTATTTCAACTTTAATTTTCGAATATTTAGCAAAAAATGGAATCCCGACACACTTTATCGAAAAGCTTGGTGACATCGAGCAATTGGTGAAAAAAGTGGACATTATTCCGTTGGAAATGGTGGTGCGTAACTATGTTGCAGGAAGTATGGCGCAACGTCTTGGTGTCGAAGAAGGTCTTAAATCGCCAGTAACTATTTTTGATCTTTGCTACAAAAAAGATGAGTTGGGAGATCCGCTAATCAACGATCATCACGCTGTATTTTTGGGCGCTGCATCTTATGATGAACTAAAAGAAATGTACGCTTTAACGGACAAAATCAACCAATTGTTGATTGCTCTATTTGATAAAATGAATATTATCCTTGTCGATTTTAAAATCGAATTAGGAAAAACTTCGGACGGGAAAATTGTTTTAGCAGACGAAATTTCACCAGATACTTGTCGTCTTTGGGATAAAGATACGATGAAGAAGTTGGACAAAGACCGTTTCAGAAGAGATCTTGGAGAAGTTACAGAAGCTTACGAAGAGATATATGATAGATTACAAAAAGCAGTTAATTCATAAGTTCTATAGAAATTAAAAAATGAATTTAGAATTTCAAAACTTCAGTTCGTTACCAAAATATGCGTTTCAGAATCGCTATAACGAATTCGAAGAATTAAAAAATCAAGAACCAGAAGCTGGCGCTTACCCATTTGACAAAATGGAAGAAGAATGCGGGATTTTTGGTTTGGTTTCCGACGAAAATACAGACACATTTTCGTTATCACAATTTGGACTTTTTGCATTGCAACATCGTGGGCAAGAAGCTTGTGGTATTACTGTTGGTAATGATGGGAAAATGTATTCTATAAAAGATGAAGGTTTGGTTTTGGACGTTTTTAAAACCATCGAAAATCCCGAAACTTTCATGGGAAATTGTGTTATCGGTCATACGCGTTATACAACAGCTGGCGACAAAAAGAAATACAATTATCAACCTTTCTTTGCAAAGAACGAATATGATCAAATTATCTTATCCATCGCACATAACGGAAATCTGACCAATGCCAAACAACTTAAAAAAGAGTTGGAAGAAGAAGGTGTGGTGTTCCGTGCGACTTCGGATTCTGAGGTTATTTTAAGATTAATTCAGAAAAACCTAGATCTTGGACTTCGTGGTGCGATTAAAGCAACGATGGAAAAGATTGAAGGTGCTTATTCTGTAGTTGGCGTTACTCGAAATAAATTCTTTGCGTTCCGTGATTTTAATGGTATTCGACCTTTAGTTTTAGGAGCAATCGACGAAAAAACTTTTGTTGTTGCTTCGGAATCTTGCGCTTTGGATGGCGTTGGTGCGCAATATGTACGTGATATTCTTCCAGGCGAAATCGTGTATACCAGCGATAACGAAGAAGGGCTTCAATCTTATTTGGTTAAAGAAAACTGCACAAATAGAATTTGCTCTTTCGAATATATTTATTTTGCACGTCCTGACTCGATGTTGGAAGGCATCAATGTGCACGAAGTTCGTGAGAAATCTGGTATGAAAATCTGGGAACAAGCGCCTGTTGAAGCGGATGTTGTGATTGGTGTTCCAGATTCTGGCGTTCCGGCGGCGATTGGTTTTGCAAAAGCTTCGGGAATCCCTTTCCGTCCAGTGTTGATCAAGAATCGTTATATCGGGAGATCATTTATCATTCCGTCGCAAGAGATGCGCGAGCATTATGTGAATCTTAAACTCAACCCGATTGTTTCCGAAATTAAAGATAAACGTGTTGTGATTATCGACGACTCGATTGTTAGAGGAACGACGTCAAAACGTTTGGTTAAAATTCTTAAAAAAGCAGGTGTTAAGGAAATTCACTTTAGAAGCGTTTCGCCACCAATTATTGCGCCATGTTTCTTAGGAATTGATACGCCGACGAAAGATGATTTAATTTCTGCAAACATGACCAAAGATGAGCTTAGAGATTATCTAGAAGTCGATAGTTTGGAGTTTTTGTCTGTTCCTAATTTGCAAGATATTTTAGGATCTAAGAATCATTGTTTCGGATGTTTCACAGAAAAATATCCTGTTGAAAAACCAGTAGAAGAAGATTTATTCCAATAATAAATTTCAGAAATATAACAAAAACAGCGCTTCGATTTTGAGGCGCTGTTTTTTTTGAATTAAGAATTAGGAATTAGGAATTAGGAATTAGGAATTAGGAATTAGCTTTACCTTAAACCTTAAACCTTAAACCGTCAACCAACAACCAACAACCATCACCCATCAACCTCAACCAAGACCTATTTCGTGTACCAACGCATTCTCGTTTCGTATTCGGGTTTTAGTTTTAAAAACTTCCAAATTTTTTCATCATTTGGATATGTTGTTCTGTAGAAGATAATTTTGTCCGCTGAATATTTGAAGTAAGGATGATTTTTCAACCATTCTTCAGGCGCTTCAACAAGCGTGTGTTTTTGGACATCATCTGTTGAAAATTTACAAGTGTTTATCAACTTTTGCATGAGGTCTTTGTCGATGTTGTAAGTGTCAAGCATTTGTTGTGTGTTCATAAATCCGCCAAGTTTTTTACGAAAACCAATAAAACTTCCTGCTGCTTTTTCATCAAAACCAAATTCTATCAGTTGTTTAAAAGTAATTTTATTTAAGTCTAATTTCGAGAAGTCAGTTTCTTGTTTTACAATAATTTTTTCAGAATTTGTTGTTTTAAAATTATTTGGATTGAGAATAATATAAGCTTTTAAATCATTGAATTTCTCCTCAGAAATCACAAAACACGACTTGAAATCTTCCAAACTGCGAAAACTTCCTTTGAGGTTTTTTTCACGATAATTAACGATAACTTGCGCTTGTTTATCACTAAAACCAAGCTTTTCCCAATCGTCGATTTCTAAAAGATTTGGATCAAAATTTTTGTATTTAATTTCTTTTTTAGTTTGAGTAAAAGCTTTGAAATTTTCAGGCGTTTTTTCAGGAAGAAGTAAATAAGGCTTCATTTGAGAAAACTGTTCATCATTAATGATAAAACAATCTTTAAGCTTTTCTTTTGATACAAAACTTCCGCCGAGATAGTTTTTATATTTTAAAATCGCTGCGGCTTGCTTTTCCGAAAATCCCATGTTTTGCCAATCTTGTTGCGAAAGTTTATCAGGATCGAACTTCCTATTTATATTTAAATTTTTTGCAATTTTTGAGTGGCTAGACTCTTCTTTCGGTTCTTTATTTTCCAACAAAATAAATGCTTCAAGCTCTTTGAATTTTTCTTCTGAGATAGCATAACACTTTTTTAGTTGGTTTTTCGAAACAAAATTTCCACCAACCAAATCTTTGTATTTCAGAATGGTTGAAGCTTGCTTTTCTGAAAACCCCAAGTCTTCCCAATCCTCGATGTGTAAGTCATTCGGGTTAAACGGCGTTATTGATTTTTGTGTCTTCTCGGTTGGTGCAAAAGTCAGATTTTCAATGTTTTCTGAGGATTTAGAAAATTGATTTTTGTAAAAATGGAATGTAATTTGAAGGCTTAAAAGAAACAAACTACTTATTAATAAAGCAATTATTTGTTTCCGTCTCATTTGATAGGAGAATTGCGTTTTCATTTTGTTTGTGTTTACTGTTAAAATTACAATATTTATAGAGAATATTTTACTTTTTTACTTTCTTTTTAATTAAGATTAAATTTAATTATGAATATTTCATTGAAATGCTTGTAATGATTTAAAATAAAATTTACAAACACCAAAAAATAAAAAATTATGAAAAAGTTAGTATTTGTCCTCGCTTCTCTTGCACTTGTTGCGTGTAAAGAGGCGAAAAAAGAAGAGTCGGTAGAAAGTGCATCAAGTTCTGAGGTTACAAAATCTGAAGAGAAAGCTCCTGATGATACCGCAACACCAAAAGTTGAAGCGCCTATTTCGTTAAGTACAAAATCTTTAGGAGGAGAGGTGATTTCTGTAATTAAAGCTAAAGTTATTGGTAAAGTTTTGTATGTTGAACTAACTACTAAAGCGGAGAATGCAGATGCGGGGAACACATCACTTCATGTTATTGATATTGGCGAAATTAATTATGTTGATGATGCTGAAGCAAAAAAACATGACGTTCTAAAAGATGATGAAGGTGTGTATCAAGCTTCACCATTGCAAACTTCGGGTTCTAGTAGATTGCAGTTTTCAACAAAGTATAAGGCGAGGGAAGTTTTAGTTAGTTTAAAATTTGCTGCACCGCCAGAAACAAGCAAAACGATTACGTTAAATATTCCAGATTTTGGTTCGTTTGACTCCATTCCAATAACACGATAGTCATGAGGTTTTCATATATATTAGCAATGTCTACTTTAGGTTTTATGGCTTGTACTAAAACTGAAAAAACTACAGTTGTTATCAAATCAGATTCTGTCCAGCAAAATGTTTTGACGGAAAACCAAAGCGAAATTGTTGGCGAAACAAAACCGACGACTACAACGGAATCTTCTGACAATGGAGGAAGTAGTTTGACGGGAAGTGTTAGCAACCTTAATATTAAAATAAATTTGTCTGCCGATCAATTATTTGATTTTGATAAAGCGGTTTTAAAACCTGAAGTTGACGTAGAATTGCAAAAAGCATTTGACGATATCAATGGAAAAACAGAAGCCAATGTTTTGGTTGTAGGTTACACCGATGCAAAAGGTTCTGACAGTTATAACAAAAGATTATCGGATCAACGAGCGATGGCAGTTAAAAAATGGTTAGAAGATAAAGGTCTTAAAAATCAAATTTTAACAGAAGGAAAAGGTGCAAAAGATCCAATAGCACCTAATACGAATCCCGATGGATCGGATAATCCTGAAGGACGAGCAAAAAATAGACGGGTAGAAATAAAAGTAACCACACAGAAATCTATTTAATTTTTAAACAAAAATGCTAACCAAAAAGTTAGCATTTTTTTTATTCAGGAATCGTGTCTAAAGATTTTTTTAGCTTTTTAAGTTCAGCTTTTACAAATTCTAAGCGGTCGATTATACTTATAGTTTCAGAAATTTTGGTATTCGTTGTTAACGCGATGCGTGCTCCGTCCAACGTATAGCCTTTTTCCTTCACCAAATGGTAAATCATCTTTAAATTTTTGATGTCTTCAGGCGTAAAATATCGGTTTCCTTTTTTATTCTTTTTGGGTTTAATAATAGGAAATTCTTGCTCCCAATATCTTATTAAAGAAGTATTTACGTCGAAAGCTTTTGCAACTTCGCCAATAGAATAATAAAGTTTGTCCGGTAGATTAATTTTCATGAAACAAGTAAATAATTACAAAATTAAGAAAATTTAATAAGCAATTTCCATTTTTACTTTCTTGCCTTTGAGTTTTTCGTTGGCTAGTTTTTTAATTAAATCTTTTATTTTCTTTCTAGAAATTGCAACGTAGGAAGTCGTGTCTTTCACTTCAATTAAACCAACGTCATCCTTTTCTAATTCACCTTTCTTCATCAAATAACCAACAATATCTACTTTGTTGATTTTATCTTTTTTTCCTGCGCTGATGTACAAAGTTTCAAACGGTGTTGCGGCTGGAATTCGAGTTTCGTCATTGACATTAACAACTGGAATATCTTTTTCTAAAAAAGGAAAATTATCGCCTTCTTTCATAATTAAATAGGCAAAACCTTTCGCGTTCATACGAGCTGTACGTCCGTTTCTATGAATAAACGCATCTTCTTTCGCAGGAAGTTGATAATGAACAATAGATTCCACTTCAGGAATATCCAAACCACGAGCTGCCAAATCTGTTGTAATTAAAATTCTCGCCGAATCATTTCTGAACTTCAACAAAGAACGTTCGCGTTCGTCTTGCTCCATTCCGCCGTGGAAGGTTTCTCTTTCAATTCCCTTTTCACGTAAAAGTTCGGAAATTCTATCAACAGCTTCACGGTGATTACAGAAAATCAAGGTTCTTTTATTTCCGATTTTACAAATCAAATGGAAAAGTGTATCCAATTTATCTTCGGCTGTTGTCATCACTTTTTTGAAGTGAATATCAGGTTTTGCTTCACCCAATTTCAAAAAGTCGATGTATTTTTCGTTCTGCAAGCCTGTAAAATCTGGAATTTCTTCCATCGCAGTTGCAGAAGTTAGGATTCGTTGTGAAAGATTTTCCAAAGTCGAAATAATAAAACTCATTTCCTCTTGAAAACCAAACTCCAACGATTTATCAAATTCATCCAAAATCAAGGTCTTGATGCTTGACGGATCGAAATTATTTTGTCTTAAATGATCGGCAACACGACCAGGCGTTCCAATCAAAAGAGCAGGAGCTTCAATCAGATTGTTAGCTTCAATCTTTTTGTCGTGACCACCATAACAAACGGTCACTTTAAAATCTGTTTTCATGGCTTTAAAAACTTGCTCAATTTGCAAAGCCAATTCACGCGCAGGAACCAAAATTAGAGTTTGAACACCTTTAGTTTTCGGTTTTAAATTTCGAAGAACGGGAAGCAAGAAAGCTAATGTTTTTCCTGATCCAGTCGGCGAAAGCAAAACAGTATCTTGGTTGTTTTCCGTCGTTTTGTATGTTGATTTTTGCATTTGATTCAGCTCCTGAATCTGCAAGTTTTTAAGAATAGATTCTAAATTCATGCTGCAAAGATAAGGTTTCGTGTTTAGTTTTAAGTTTAAGCTTGAAAGTTTAATGTTTTCAAACCGAAACAAAAAAACTTAAAACATTAAATAAAATATATCCTCATGTCAATAAAAAATTGTATTTTTGCACCACTTTTTATGGAGTGATTTCAGCGAGGTAAATGATTATAAATTAACATCTTCCGAATTTCTTTAGTCCATTTTAGCTGAAACTAAAAAGAAATAGGAATACAAATTAAAATTAGAATTATGTCAAAAGAGACAAATTCAGCAGAGGTTTTATTAAACCAAAACGTAGCACCAGAACAATTTGATTGGGATTCTTTCGAATCAGGTCTTAACGCAGAAGACAGATCAGAGAAAAAAGAATTAGAAGAAATCTACAATGGTTCTCTTAACGATCTTGCAGAAAACGACGTTATCGTTGGTAAAGTTGTAAGATTGACTGATAAAGAAGCTATCGTTGATATCAACTTCAAATCAGAAGGTGTAATTTCTCTTAACGAATTCCGTTACAACCAAGGTCTACAAGTAGGTGACGAGGTTGAAGTAATGGTTGACAAAAGAGAAGACAAAACAGGACAATTACAATTATCTCACAGAAAAGCTAGAACGCTTAAAGCTTGGGATAAAGTTAATGAGCTTCACGAAACTGGAGAAATCGTTAATGGTTTTGTTAAGTCAAGAACTAAAGGTGGTATGATCGTTGACGTACACGGTATCGAAGCATTCTTACCAGGTTCTCAAATCGATGTTAAGCCAATCAAAGATTACGATCAATACGTTGGTAAAACAATGGAATTCAAAGTTGTTAAAATTAACCCTGAGTTCAAAAACGTTGTTGTATCTCACAAAGCGCTTATCGAAGCTGATATCGAAGGACAGAAAAAAGAAATCATCGCTCAACTTGAAAAAGGTCAAGTTCTTGAAGGTACTGTTAAGAACATTACTTCTTACGGTGTATTCATCGATCTTGGAGGTGTTGATGGACTTATCCACATCACTGACCTTTCTTGGTCTAGAGTTAACCACCCATCAGAAATCCTTGAAGATGGACAAACAGTTAAAGTGGTTATCCTTGACTTCGACGATGAGAAAACAAGAATCCAATTGGGTATGAAGCAATTAGAAGCACACCCTTGGGATGCTCTAGATGCTAACCTAAAAGTTGGTGATAAAGTTAAAGGTAAAGTAGTTGTTCTTGCTGATTACGGTGCTTTCGTAGAAATCGCTCCAGGTGTAGAAGGACTTATCCACGTTTCTGAAATGTCTTGGTCAACACACTTAAGATCTGCAGGTGACTTCGTGAAAGTTGGTGATGAGGTTGAAGCAGAAGTTTTAACTCTTGACAGAGAAGAAAGAAAAATCTCTTTAGGTATCAAACAATTATCTAAAGATCCTTGGGAAAATATCGAAACTAAATATCCAGTAGGTTCTAAGCATGTAGGAACTGTAAGAAACTTCACTAACTTTGGTGTATTCGTAGAGTTAGAAGAAGGTATCGACGGTCTTATCTACATCTCTGATCTTTCTTGGACTAAGAAAATCAAACATCCATCTGAGTTCTGCAACGTAGGAGATAAGTTAGATGTTGTTGTATTAGAATTAGATACTCAAGCTAGAAGACTTTCTTTAGGTCACAAACAACTTCAAGAAAATCCTTGGGATAAATTCGAAACTAAATATGCTGAAGGAACTGTACACACTGGTACTGCAGTAGAAGTTCATGATAAAGGAGCTTCTGTACAATTCGAAGATGCTGAAGTTGAAGCATTCTGCCCATCAAGATTATTAGAGAAGGAAGACGGATCTAAAATCAAGAAAGGAGAAACTGCTGAGTTCAAAGTAATCGAATTCAACAAAGAATTCAAGAGAGTAGTTGTATCTCACACAGGTATCTTCAGAGACGAGGAGAAAAAAGCTGTAAGAGAATCATCTAACAAAGCAGTTGCTGGATCTTCTAGCAACGAAGAAAAATCAACTCTTGGAGATATCGACGCTCTAGCAGAATTGAAAAAGAGAATGGAAGAAGGTAAATAATCCTTAATCCACTTTTAAATACTAAGCCGCTTCAGAAATGAAGCGGTTTTTTTGTGGGATGTTTTTAGGATTCAAAAAATAGGCGTAATTTTGTCGCCCTTTGTTTTTAAATATCAAAAAGACATTGGATTAAAAAGAAATTATGCAACAGAATAATGTTTTGAAAGGTGTGATCTTAGTAGGACTAGGAGCCAGCTTTTATGGGATGTTGGCCACTTTTGTTAAGTTGGCTTACAAAGAAGGGTATACAACAGCCGAAGTAACAACCTCTCAATTTGTTTTGGGGATTTTAGGGATGCTATTATTAAATCTTTATCAGGCTAAATTTTCTAAAAAAGCTTATCCAAGCATCACTGCAGTTGATAAAAAGAAGTTACTGCTTGCAGGGACTTCCATGGGATGTACCAGTTTGTTTTATTATCTAGCGGTACAATATATTAATGTTTCGGTGGCGATTGTGCTATTGATGCAATCGGTTTGGATCAGCGTTGTTATCGAAGCTTTTATTAAAAAAGAATTACCAAGTCTTCGAAAAATGATTTCTGTCGCAATTGTACTTGCGGGGACACTTTTGGCAACCAACATTATCAATCAGGATATTGCAATGGATTGGCGAGGAATTATGTGGGGATTGTTAGCTGCATCGTCGTTTGCTACAACAATGTTTGCTGCTAATACGATTGCAACCTATGCGTCGCCACTTCGTAAAACTTTATTCATGCTTTGCGGTGGAGGGATTATTGTAAGTTTGTTTTTATTCTTTGGCCAGATTGGACCTTATTATTTTGATGGATTAAAGGCTTTTTATTCTAATTTTTCGGATAATCCTGCTAATATCCGAGCATTTGACTTTAGTATTTTTATTAAATATGGTTTGATTTTATCTTTGTTTGGAACAATTTTACCACCGATTTTATTTAATTCAGGCTTTCCAAAAGCCGGGTTAGGATTGGGAAGTATTATCAGTTCTATGGAATTACCAGTTTCTGTTGCCATGGCGTTCATTCTTTTAGATGAAAAAGTAGAAGCCATCCAATGGTGCGGAATTGCAATGATACTATTTGCGATAGTCTTAATGAATCTACCGCAGAAAAAACTAAATTAATAAGCTTTTGCTTTAAATATTATGAAATTCGCTCGTTTTTACTTGCGAATTTTTTTGTTTCTAAAATTTTGATTATCCTTGCAGTCCTAAATTTAAAATAATTTTATGAAAAAAGTTTTATGTTCTTTAGCAGTCGGGATTGCTGCTTTATCTTTTAGTCAAATTAACGATAACCAAGGTTTTGAAGTTGATAATGGAAACTATAGTAATGTTAGTTTTTTTAGAAGTAAAACAACACCAGTTTGTGAAGGCTCTTATGCTCTTATCCGTAGTTTTTGGAGCGGTGGAAAAGTTGGTTCTACGACTTTTTCATCATTTTCGTCTAATGGAGCTTCAATTACTGTCGATTTCAAATACAGAACTTACCTATTGGGTACTTCTGGGAAAGTAGAAGGAAGTATGAAAGTAGAATATTCTGCCGATGGTGGTACAACCTATACAGAGATAGGAAATTTTACTTTGGATAAAGTGATAACCTGCACAACTTTTTCTTACCAGATTCCGCAAGGTGAGGTGCCTAAAAATGCGGGTTTCAAACTTCGTGTTTCTGGAGAGCAAGCTGGGACAGGGGATTTCTATTTAATACTTGATGATTTTAAAATTTCCCAAGGTACTTTAGCGGTTTCTGATGTTGCTAAAAATGATGTTAAAATATATCCCAATCCAGTCAAGAATATGTTAATCATTAATTCTTCTTCAAAATTGACAGAGGCGAAAATTTCCGATTTCTCTGGTAGGTTGATAAAAGCTGAAAGTTTGAAAGATAATAAAATCGATGTTTCTTCTCTTAAAGCAGGAAGCTACATGATTACAGTAACCGACGAAAATTCTAAACAAACGACTTCAAAGTTCGTGAAGAATTAACACTAAATAATAAAGGCTGTCAATTGACAGCCTTTTCGTTTTATAATATCAAAATTAGAATTTATAATTCAATCCAACTTGGAAAGTATTATTTCTGTTTGTATGTTTTTCGTTATTAAGTGACGTTTCGCCGTCTTTGTTAATATCGGTGAAACCAGCAACATATCTCGCATTAATACCAATATTTTTATTGAAGTTAAATCCAAGACCAAGACCAGCTCCCATGTTAAAAGAGTTGAAATTATCCTTATCTAGATCTACCGTTTGCGTGTTACCGTTAACTTCACCTTTCGCTTTAGAGCTTACTAAGAATCCAAACTCAGGTCCTGCCTCTAGGTAGAATTGTGGCGTTGCATTAAACTGGAACATAACAGGTACTGTGATGTAATCTAACTTTAGTGTAGCAGACGCATTATCTGTAAAGTTAACTTTTGATCCCATTTGGCTATACATAACCTCTGGTTGAATACTGAATTGTTCTGATAAAGGAGCATTCATGAATACACCAGCGTTGAAACCTACTTTTGATTTTGTATCCTCGAATCCATCTTTAGATATTGATGAAATGTTAGCTCCCGCCTTGATACCGAATTGTTGTGCGAATGACATTGATCCTACTACAACTGCTAATCCTACAAATAACTTTTTCATAATATTAAATTTTTAAATTTCAATTTTAAATTTTGTTTTACGCCAAGAGTACTTTCAAATACTTTGCCAAAATCTTTATTTATTTCGAAATTTAATTCAATTATTCTTCATTATTTGTTAAAATTTTGAGTTTAAAATATTGATATTTAATGGGTTGTAATTTGTTTACAAAAATGTCAAAAACACTCGAATTTTAGTTGAAAATGATCCCAAATTTTGACTAATTTTTTAAGTTTTTGTAAAAATCTAAGGCTGAAATTAGCTTAGATTCGCTTACTTTTTGATCAAAAACACCAATTCCTATACCTTCGATTAATGAGAAATTGATGTTGCCATCCGTATTTTTTTTATCATTAAACATCAGCGCCAAAATATCTTCTTCTTTATATTGAGAAATATCAACATAAGGGAAAAACTTCCTGATATTATTGATGATTTCTAAACTTGTTTCTTCAGTTATTAATTGATTTAGGTAAGATAAATGCGTCTCGATAATCATGCCCAAAGCCACAGCTTCGCCATGAGGAAGTAATTGATTATTGGCTAAGTAAAGACTTTCGATGGCGTGACCAACGGTGTGTCCGAAGTTTAGATTTTTACGAATATTCTGTTCTTTAAAATCTTTTTCGACAACGTCTTGTTTTATTTCTGTACTTCTAAGAATGTAGGGTTCAAGGTTATTTTCGGATAGTTCTGTTATATTAATTAGATCTTCCCAATGTTTGGCATCTGCGATAAGACCATGTTTTAGCATTTCAGCAAAACCACTCCTAAGTTGGATAAAATCTAATGTTTTTAAAAATTTAGGATAAATAAAAACCTGCTCACTTTCTGCAAAAGTGCCAATAATATTTTTTAAAAATTGATGATCGATTCCAGTTTTTCCACCGATGGAAGCATCACACATCGCTAATAAACTTGTCGGAATATTGATGAATTTAATTCCTCTTTTATAAGTCGACGCCACAAAACCGCCCATATCAGTGATAACACCCCCTCCAAGATTGATAACCAAAGCTTTTCTATCAGCTTCAAACTCGGAAAGGATTTCCCAAAGTTGAACTGCCGTTCCGATATTTTTATGTTCTTCACCAGCTTCTATTTCGATAATCTCAAACGGAACATTGGTTTCCATATTGGCAAGCAAAGTAGGAAGGCAATATTCGTGGGTGTTTTCGTCAACCAAAATGAATATTTTGCTCGTCGAATTGTCATTTAAAAATTGATTTAATCCCGAGAAATCATCATCTAATAAAGTAATCATAAAATGCTTTTTTGCAAAAATATGAGAATTTTCATCAAGAATAGGTTTTTAAAATGTATTATTTTTTGGCTTAATCCAAGTTTTAATGCTTAGGAATGCTTAATTTTGAAGATTCAAATTTTATTCAAGATATGAGTATTTTTAATGATACTAAATTGGCCTTTGCAGATAAAACAGATGCACAACTTAAGAAGGCTTTTTGGATGTTCAAGGCGATCGAAAATCCAAGTTTGACGAGTGTGGGCGTTTCGATGCTTAACTTTGTGGTTAGAAATAATTTTCCTTTTGTTGACGGTATTGTAAAGCAAACTTTGTTCGAACAATTTTGCGGTGGCGAGACGCGTGAGGAAAGTATGAAAGTTGTAAAAACTTTATTCAAACATAGGATAGGAAGTATTTTCGATTACTCTATCGAAGGAAAAGTTGATGAAGAGACTTTTGATGCTTTTTGTAAAGAAATTAAAGATATTGTTCGTTTTTCTGTTGGTAATCCAGCCATTCCGTTTGTGGTTTTCAAGCCGACCGCTTTTGGTAGAATCGACTTATATGAAGAAGTAGGAAAGGGCGCAGAGTTGACGACAAGTCAAAAAGCAGAGTGGGAGCGTGTTGTTAAACGTTTTGATGATGTTTGTAAATTGTGCTACGAAAGCGATAAAAAAGTGATGGTTGATGCAGAGGAAACTTGGATGCAAGGTGCTGCAGATCAACTTTGTGAAGAGATGATGGAGAAGTACAATAAGGAAAAACCAATCGTTTGGAATACCATCCAAATGTACCGAACTGGCCGTCTAGAATATATGGCAGAACATCTTGAAAGAGCGAAGGAAAAAGGCTACTTCATCGGTTACAAAATCGTTCGTGGCGCTTATATGGAGAAAGAAAGAGCGCGTGCTGCGGAAAAAGGCTATCCAGATCCAATCCAACCAAACAAAGAAGCTTCTGATATTAATTACAATGCTGGTATCGACTTTATGATGAATAACCTTGATAGAGTTTCTGCATTTTTTGGTACGCATAACGAAAAGTCAACCGAGCTAATTATGGACAAAATGCAAGCTAAAGGTTTGGAACACGACAATCCGCATGTATATTTTGGACAATTGTACGGGATGAGTGATAATATCAGTTATTATCTTGCGGACAAAGGTTACAATGTTGCCAAGTATCTTCCTTATGGACCTGTGAAAGATGTAGTGCCATATTTGACAAGAAGAGCACAAGAAAATACGTCTGTTGCTGGACAAACTGGACGTGAGCTTGGTCTTATCGAAAAAGAATTGAAACGTAGAAAACAAGCTTAAGTTTTGTTTTAAACATAAATAAATCCTCATCAGTTTTGGTGGGGATTTTTTGTGTTAAATGAGTATATTTATTTTATCTAAGTTTTAAAAATGAAAAAAATTCTGCTTTCTGTTGTTGTCTTATTTTTGTCAAGTCAAATTATGGCACAAAATCAATTCATTCCCAAACCAAAAGAAGTCAAAGTTAATGATGGTTTTTTACAATTATCCAATGATTTTGTTATTCAAAGTATTGATTCAAATTCAGAAGCAGATTATCTAAAAAATCAACTTAAAAAAAATATTGGAAAAGATTTTAAAATTGGGAAATCAGGAAAAATTAGATTAGCGGTTCTTCGAATAAAAGAGCCCTCCGATAAGATGGCAGAATCTTATCGTCTTAAAATCGATAAAAACGGAATTTCAATCACGGCTTACACCAATATTGGAGTTTTTCGTGGTGTGCAGACACTTTTACAATTGATTGAAGAATATCAATCTGATTTAAAACTTCCTTTTTTAGAAATTTCTGACGCGCCCAAATTCGCTTACCGTGGAATGCATCTCGACGTTTGTCGACATTTTTTCACGGTTGAGGAAGTCAAAAAGTATTTGGATTATCTCGCGATGTACAAATACAACAAATTCCATTGGCATTTAACAGACGACCAAGGTTGGAGAATTGAAATCAAAAAATATCCAAAACTAACTTCTGTTGGCGCTTGGCGAAATGGTTCGCAAGTCGGAGCTTATTCTGATATGAAGTTTGATGATAAGAAATACGGCGGATTTTACACACAAGAACAAATCAAAGATGTTGTAAAATATGCCGAAAAATTACATATTGATGTTATCCCAGAAATCGAAATGCCGGGTCATGCGCAAGCGGCTTTGGCGGCTTATCCAGAATTGGGATGTACAAAAGGGCCTCATGAAGTTTGGAAACAATGGGGTGTTTCCGAGGAAATTTTTTGTCCGAAAGAAGAAACTTTTAAGTTTTTAGAAAATGTTTTGGATGAAGTGATGCCACTTTTTCCGTATCAATACATTCACATTGGAGGTGATGAAGCTCCTAAAATTAGATGGAAACAAAGCGAATTCTGCCAGAATTTAATCAAGAAATTGAATTTAAAAGATGAACTCGGTTTGCAAAGCTATTTCATTACGAGAATGGAAAAGTATATCAATTCCAAAGGCAAAAAAATTATCGGTTGGGACGAAATTTTGGAAGGCGGTTTAGCTCCAAATGCAACGGTTATGAGCTGGACTGGAATTCAAGGTGGCATTCACGCTGCAAAAACTGGCCACAAAGCGATTATGACGCCGACTTCTACCAATTATTTCGATTATTATCAAGGAAGTCCAGATACCGAACCTATTGCGATTGGGGGCGATGTGACTTTGAAAAAAGTTTATAATTATAATCCAATACCAAGTGAATTGTCGGAGGAGGAAGGTGAATTCATTTGGGGAACGCAGGGAAACCTTTGGACAGAATATATTTTGGATTTTAAACATGTGGAATATATGATTTTTCCAAGAATGATGGCACTTTCTGAAGTTGCTTGGGGAACTTCAAATCCTTCAGAATATAAAGAATTTGAAAACCGAGTGATTCAGCATTTTAATATTTTAGATAAAAAAGGAATCAATTATTCAAAAGCGATTTTTGAAGTCAATGGAAACGTTTCTGTTAGCAGTCACGGGAAAGTTTTTTATGATTTAAGTTCTGCAAAAGACCCTAAAAATATTCGATATACAACCGACGGAACCGAGCCTACAAATGCATCCAATGTTTATAAAGATATTTTAGAAATTTATAAAACCGGCACTATAAAATCCGCCTATTTTGAAAACGGACAACGCCTAAGTCCTATTACCACTCAAAATTTTAATTTCTCAAAATCGACTGGGAAATTTATTGAATTAGAAAATTCACCTGCCGAAGCTTATAGCACTGGTGGCAAAAATACGTTAGTAGATGGTGTTTTAGGAAATACCAAAAATTATGGCAAAAATTGGTTAGGCTTCAATGGAACCGACGTGGTAGCCACAATCGATTTTGATGATGAAGCAGAGTTTAGTAATTTAAAATTCAATACTTTGGACAGACAAGGAAGCTGGATTTATCTTCCAAAATCGGTAACAATTTCTGTTTCTAATGACGGAAAAACTTTTACAGAAATCAAAAAAGTATCCCAAGACGACATTATTGAAAGCAAAGGAATTATGGATATTTCTTTTCCAAAACAAAAGAAAACCTACATTAAAATTTCCATCCAAAATTATGGATTAATTCCCGACGGACAAGCTGGCGCAGGTAACAAAGCTTGGCTTTTTGTGGATGAATTGTCGGTGAATTAAAAATCAAAAATTTTATCGCTTTTCCCATTTAGAATTATTTTTAACGAAAAGGAATGTTCTAGAATCTTCATTGTCAGATTGATTTCGAAGAATGATTTCGACGCTGTCTTTTTTCACTTTTAATGCTTGAATGTCACGAACAGTTTTCTTGATTTTTAAAGAATCATTATTAAAATGTTGTGTTGTAGTACTAAATTCGTTATTGAAAGCAGTTCCCGTGAAAAGTATTTTTCCATCAATTGTATATTGCTCGTCAAAACCCTTTGAAAGATCGATGAAATAAGGATTTTCTTTAATGTGTTTTTGCTCCTCCAGTTTTTCATTTATAGTCGTTTTACCATCATAACGATCGTCATTTCCGCAAACGCCCAGAATCCTTTGAGTTACTAAAAATAGCGTGTCTTTTGGTGACATTGTTTTAGCAATTTCTTGGATGATTTCACTTTTCAATTGAGTAGAATTTTCAACTTCGGTTTGTTTTAAGTCTTTGGAACCTGAACCGCAAGCAACTGATACAAAAGCAATGGAGAGAAACTTGAACTGTTTTAGAGAAGCTTTGTAAATGTTTAGAAATAAGCATTTCATCATTTTTTAGTTTGGATTAGTAATTTGTTTTATAATAGAAAATTTTATTGCATCTATTTATTATTGAGTTTTCTTATCACATATACACCTTCGTTATCGTCCGAATTCCATGAGGTTGGATATTTGTAATATAGAAAGGATGGCGTATTTTCTTTTTTGAATTCGTCAGCAACTTCAAAAATAAAAAAGTCGGTTTCAATAGGATAAAAATTCAGTCCAGCGCCTTTCTGTGCTATCGATTTAAAAGTGATGCTGCTATTTTCGAATTGAAGTTTATTAACAGCCGTTCCCGAAAATTGTACAGGAATAATAGTATATGGACCATGTTCTACTTCTTCTTTTTTAAAGTATAAAGTTTTGATGCTGGCGCGTTTACTATATTTCAATTTGCTTTCTGGCTCGTTGCTAAAATCGTACTGATTGCCAGACGTAAGATAATCGCTATAACTGTCATTGTGCTGGATGTCTTTTAACAAATAAAGTCGATTGAATTTTTGCGGAATTATTTTATTATTCATTTTGTATTGAGGCGTTTTATCCATGCGGTATCCCGAACCATATTCGTTGGTGTACAGAACAATCCATTTTCCGTTCTGTCGAAAATATAGCGGTTTTAACCATGCTCTTTTTAGCGATTTTCGAAAACCCCAAAATACAACGTCAGAGGTTTCGTAAAGATTTTGAAACGCTAGATCCCAAGCGTCTTTATCCATGTTTCCCTCAGTATTTATGACTTTACTAAATTTCTCCAAATAAGGTTTTTCTTTTGATAAATCATAAATTCCGTACCAGCTAACCACGTAAGACGTTGCTTGCGTATAGTCCATGTTATCGGGCATACCATCGGGATCACGCTCATTCATATCCAAATAATATAATCTTGTACCTTTAGCGTCCAGTTTTGTAATGGCGTTGCTTTGCGCAATGAGGAAAAAATCATTTTGAGGATCATAGCGGATTTCATTCCAAATCGAACCTATGACTTTAAAGAGCTCAAAAGTTTTATTTTTCAATGTTTTAGATAAGTCTGGAACACTCTTACCTGACGGCAAAAAAAAATTAAAGTTGACTACGGTGCATCTGTGTACGAAAAATATGATAAAAGCAATACCTAGCAGTTTTAGAATAATTGGTCGCGTTAGTTGTATTTTCATAACGACATCATAAATGTTTAGCAATTATGAAGTTAATAATTCTCATTTAATACAAAAGATTTTAAGTGAATAATTTTATTTGTTAAAACAATTTATATTTAAAAAATGCAGCTTTCCAAGTTGTCGTGATCTATTATTAAATCTAAGGTTTTTATTTGTTTTAAAATAGTAGTAAAACGCTCTCTCATTATAAATTTGTTATCATTTTTAAAATAGATTTTGCGCAATCCAACAATATGCAGATATTTGTTTAGCACAATTTAAAAATCTTAATATGAGTTCTTCCAGACGAAAATTTATAAAAAATTCAGCCATTGTTTCATCAGCTTTATTGCTAAATCCTCTTGATGTTTTAGCTAGCACTTCAAACATCACAGAACCTAAAACAAGCAACAAACCGATTGTACTGTCGACTTGGGATTTTGGATTATTAGCTAATGTCGAAGCTTGGAAGATTTTATCAAAAAATGGAAGAGCCTTAGATGCTGTAGAAAAAGGCGTTCGTTTGGTGGAAGACGATCCAACCGAAAGAAGTGTAGGTTATGGCGGACGTCCTGACCGCGACGGAAAAGTAACTTTGGATGCTTGTATCATGGATGAAAACTATAATATTGGCTCGGTTGCAGCTTTGGAACATATCAAAAATCCGATTTCGGTGGCGCGTGCGGTTATGGAAAAAACGCCACATGTGATGTTGGTTGCCGATGGTGCTTTAGAATTTGCGATTTCGCAAGGTTTTAAAAAAGAAAATCTATTAACGCCAGAATCCGAGAAAGAATGGAAAGAATGGTTAAAAGAAAGTAAATACAAGCCGATTGTCAACATCGAAAATCACGATACAATTGGGATGATTGCTTTGGACGCGAATGGCAATTTGTCGGGCGCTTGTACAACCAGCGGAATGGCTTTCAAAATGCATGGTAGAGTGGGCGATTCGCCGATTATTGGGGCAGGATTATTTGTCGATAACGAAGTTGGTGCAGCAACTGCAACTGGCCACGGCGAAGAAGTTATAAGAACTGTCGGGACGCATCTCGTTGTGGAATTAATGCGACAAGGACGAACACCTCAAAAAGCTTGTAAAGAAGCTGTGGAACGTATTGTAAACATCGCAAAACGTCGAGGAAAAAACTTAAAAGATATCCAAGTTGGCTTTATCGCCTTGAACAAAAAAGGTGAGTATGGCGCATATTGTATTCAGGATGGATTTAGCTTTGCAGTGCATGATCAGAAAGGAAATCGATTAGAAAAACCAGAATTTAGTTTAAAATAAATTTTAATTCAAAGAAAATAAAAAATGCCTTGGAAGTTATTCTGAGGCATTTTTGTGTTTTGTGGGCAAATCTTCGCCATTCGACAAGTCAAACCAACCATTTGACAACTGGTACCGAAACTTAGTAACAAATCTTCTGACATTTAGCCTATAAAAACAAGTATCATGAAAACTCAAATTAAACTTTTTATGTTGTTGTTCGGGATTTTGTCAACCAATTTTGTTAAAGCACAAAAAGTCGTTGTTAAAAAAATACAGAATCTCCCGAAATCTTCAAACATTAAAATCAATAATAATCTTGTAACAATGCAGGTTATTGGCTCGTGGGAAATAACAAATGTGGATGGTCATATCTATGTAAAACCTGAAAAAAGCAATATGGAAATCGAAGCGCCACTTAGCTTTTGGATTGGGAAAGTATTTAAGTTTCAAAACAATGGAAAAGTAGATGTTGTTAACGGCAATTCGGTGATGATTAGTAGCGATTACACAATTGTTGATAATGGCAAAGCTTTTAGTATTCCGAAATATTGTGGCCAATTTTCGATGCCATTTTTGGTAACAAATTCGGGACAAAATATGACCATGACGCAAAGCCCAGAATCGTTCTATGCAATCCTAGCTTCGCAAACCAAAATACCTTTGGACAAAGTGAAAAGCATCTATCGAGTGCCTAGTGATATTGTTTTTCATTTAGTAAAAAAATAAAATTATTAATAATCTTAAAACACATATCATGAAAAAAACAAATGTTATCCTTGCATTATTCCTTGTCGTAATAAGCCAAACATTTTCTGCACAAGAAAAAAGCGGACCTCGAAAAATAGAGAATGTAAAAAAAATAGAGGTAAAACCAATTATTACAGGACAGGTCATTAAGCTAAGAAAAAAACTAAGTGTCAAATTGGTAAAGGTCTGGCACAAGACCAATTCGTCTTCCAAAGTTAGCCTAAGTCTTTATGAAGCTATTGCAGTGATGCGCAGTCATACTTTGTTATATCCCTTCCACAGTTCTACATGGAGTTATGCAGAGTTTTGTCCTACTTTTAATTTTGGTTATCAACTTGCGCCACAAGCCGCAGAAAAAAATTGTCCTATTGACAATATTCCTCCAGTGGAAGTCACAAGTTCTGCAAATATTGCTAATCTTGGGATGTCACTTCCTCTTTTAATAACAGATATTGATGATTATACCAATATTATTTTTGCGACTTCTAGCGCCAAAGTTACAATAGCAGACGGACGTTCTTTTGTCTTGGATCAACAACCTGCCGACGACTATCTTGTTAAATCGCTTTTTAATAAAGGAAAAGTGACGCATTATCGAAACCTAAGTTTTAACAAAGGCGAAGAGAAAATCATGTTGCAATACGAACTTGAATTGAAATAAAAAAAATACTACGATGTTAAATTTTAAAACAATTTCGCTATTTCTTGCACTTTTCTCATGTTTTGTTTTTGGACAAAAAAAAGAAACAATTCCAAAATGTTTTCAAGAGATTATGGATACAGATCCAACTGCAAACGCTTTGTATAAAGTTGATGTCGAGGGCGAGAAGCTTTTTATGCTGGTGCACAAACAAAAATTTGCAACACCAGATCGATCATCTCAAGCTTACAAAGATATAAACTGCGAAACCAAAGCACACCTTAGCTACGGTTATGCTGGATTAATGAAAGGTTCAAAAAAAGGAATTGTAACCGACACTTTGTGGATTCGAGATTTTAATTTGTTGTCGGATAGAGATTTTTATCAAGTTATTGACGCTCCCAAAAAGATTAATCCGCTTGGTATTTCAAAACAAAATATTGTGAAAGTTTCTTCTAAAAATGGATTGCAAAAATACAATAAGAAAGGCGATTTACTTCAAACTTTTAAAATATCAGCTCTTGATAGATACACTGTTAATTTGGATTCAAACAAAATTTCAAAACAAAGAATCTTAAATGCTCATTTTTTAAAAATAGACAATTCGTATTGGTTTTTTATGGATAATAATTTAGGCTATGTAAGACTAATTAAAACGGATAAGAATGCTAAAACTTTATCAAATATCATTTATGATTTACAATTTAAAAACTCTAATTAAAAAAATAATTACCATGAAAACAAAAACACAATTATTCGTCATTATGGCGTCACTTCTAGGAATTGGAAGTTTTAAAAGTCAAAAAACTATCTCCAAAGAAATAACAGATAGATATTACGAACTTTTAAAAAAGGGAGCTACGAAAAGACCGCTTCCGTTGCCTAAAGTATACAAGGTTTTGACTAAAGATATCCAAGCAAGTAATTTTAATTACCGAGCATATTACCCAGAGTCGAACAGTGAAAATGCGCGCAGAGGTATTATCATTCTTGGTGTTGGCGATGGCGGAAATGTTAATGATGCCTTGTTAAACAATCAATGCGAAGCCATTGCTAAAATGGGATTTGTTGCCATTGTAACGACTTATCAAAATGGAAGTTCTTACGCTGACGGCAATATAAAATTCAAACAAAATATTGAGGAAATTATTAGTAAAGAAGCTCCTGCGTACAACATTTCAAGATCCAATGTTGTTGTAGGAGGCGTTTCTAAAGGAGGTAACCTTAGTCTTGGCATCAGTCTTCCGGGACAGATGGGCAACGGCGGACAACCAATTGAGGGTATCAAAGGATTAATTATTGAGTGTGGTGGCGGCGACCAATGGAAAGGCAGCGCACTAAAGTTGCCCGTATTGTACATGGCAAATGCAACTGACGCTGCAACTAACGGTAACGGGACAGATTTCAAAACTGGGATTGAGTCAAACACAAACGCTAATGTTAAAGCTAAAAGTAAATTCCTAATTGCGTCAGGAGAAGGACATTGTACCAATGCCGCGGACTACAAAAACTTTATCATCAATAACATTAATTCATTTTTTAATTAAAATATAAGGTTATGAAAAACAATTATTTAAAACTTATTTTTATTTCGATGTTATGTCTTAGCATTGCTGTTCTTGTGGGTTGCGGTGACAAAACGGATGACGATTTACCGCCGACTATAACTCGAGAAAGTCTTCGTGGCAAGTGGATTGTTGACAATGTCGACGGCAAACTTTATATGACTGTACCAGGTACGCCCGAGGTCGAAGTCCCTCTGAATACTTATTGGAAAGGCAAAACATTTTATTTTACCAAAGACAACCGATTGTATTTGTATGATGGTGACATAGAAGTGAACGACATGGGAGAATATAATGTTAACGATAATAAAGTGACGGTAACTTGGTATCCCGGCGTGATGACTGTCGAATTATTTAACGATGGAAAAAATATGAAATTGACCAATCTGAAAAATGACTATTATCAAATGTTGGTTTTTTATACAGGTCAATCTCTTGAAGAAATTAAAAAAATGTATCGCGTTGAGACCGATGTAACTTTTAATCTTCATAAACAATAAACATATTTTTATTTTTTAAATTAAATTTGAAGTAATTTTTAAAAACACATACGATGAAATATTTACTTCCTGTTATTTTAATTTTTTGTTTAGCTTGTCAAAATAAAAAAGAGACTATTGCTACGGAACCTAT
This sequence comes from Soonwooa buanensis, assembly GCF_900167905.1. Taxonomy (GTDB): domain Bacteria; phylum Bacteroidota; class Bacteroidia; order Flavobacteriales; family Weeksellaceae; genus Soonwooa; species Soonwooa buanensis. The sequence continues at coordinate 30,218 of NZ_FUYZ01000005.1, forward strand.
TGTTAAAAAAGATTCTGTAAAAGTTGAAACAATGGATCCGCCAAAAATAAACGAAACTTTAGCAAAAGATTGGCTTAAGAAAAATATCGAAGCTTTTTTCAAATCCGATAACGATTATGACAAAGCGATGCAAACGATGACCACTAAAGACTATTACGATTACAAAACGGATGCAACCAATGTTGATTTGGATGTCGATGATGCATTAACACAAGAAGAGTTTGATAAAAAATGGAAATCAAAATTTGATACTAAAAAAGCAGGAATTGGCACCGGATTTTTAATTTCTGGTCAAGATTGGCAAGACATCAAAGTCACAAAATCTGATGTAATTAGCCAGAAAAATGATACTCTAATTTTTGATGTTAATATTCGAGATGTTGGATTTAATGAGAATTATCCGCGCATTATCAAAGTCAAAGCGCAAGATGGCAAGTTTTTAATTGCCGATGTTTTAGAAGATGAATAAACCCATAAAGCTTTCAAATTTTGAGAGCTTTTTCTTTTTATATTTGTGAAAAGTCAAATTATGTCAAAAATTGAAATCGCTTGTTTTAACGAAGCTTCTGCACTTTTAGCCATTCAAGAAAATGTCGATAGAATCGAGCTTTGCGAAGATTATTCTTTGGGCGGCATTACGCCAAATGTCGAAACTTTGCTTAAGTTAAAACAAAAATCAGACGTACCTATTTATGCCATGATTCGTCCTCGTGGTGGCGATTTTCTTTACAACGAAAAAGAGTTAGAACAAATGAAATCCGACCTTATGATGTTAAAAGAAGTTGGTGCGGACGGTTTCGTTTTCGGGATTTTGGATGAAAATAATCGTTTCGATTTTGATAAAAATCTAGAAATGATAAGCCACGCAGCAGGTATTCCTTGTACATTTCATCGCGCTTTTGACCGCATCGAAAATCAAGAAGAAGCTTTGGAAGATATCATCAAATGTGGTTTTAAAACCATTCTGACTTCTGGCGGCGCAAGTTCGGCAATGCAAGGTTTGGATAAATTAAAAGAACTTAAAAACTTGGCTGGCGATCGTATCACAATTTTAGTGGGCGGTGGCGTTAGATCAACCAATATCGCTGAGTTAAAGCAAAATTTTGATTATTTGCATTCGGCTTGTATTTCGACAGATTCAGAAAATATCGATGTTGAAGAGTTGAGAAAATTACTGCAACAACTTAGATAATTTGCCATGAAGTTTTTTTCATTCATCATTTTTTTAATAGGATTAAATTTTATGTCGTCTCAATCCACCACGCGAAGTCTTTCTTCCACAAACTGGGAATTCAAAAATGTGAAGGATGAAAAATGGCTGAAAGCCTCCGTTCCAGGGACGGTTCATACCGATTTGATGGCTCACAAAATTATTCCAGATCCTTTTTTAGACGAAAATGAGAAAAAAGTGCAATGGATAGAAAATGAAGATTGGGAATACCGCTGTCATTTTACGATTACAAATAAAGAGTGGAGCAACCTCAATAAACTCTTGATTTTTGAAGGTTTAGATACGTTTACAGAAATTCACATCAATGGTCGTCCGCTCACGAAAACCTTCAATATGTTTGCGCCAGAAGTTGTTTATGTGAGCGATTATCTGCGAGAAGGCGAAAATGTTTTGACAATAAAATTTACATCAAGCGTTAAAGAAGGAAAAGAATTAGCCAAAGAAATTCCGTTTCAGTTGCCTGAAAGTCCGAGAAGTTTGGTTAGAAAAGCCCAATATCAGTTCGGTTGGGATTGGGGACCTCGTTTGGTAACCGCTGGAATTTGGAAAGATGTAAAACTCATTACTTGGGACGAAGCCAAAATCGAAAATATTCGAGTTGAACAAAAATCAATAACAGATAAAAAAGCGGATTTGGTTTTTCATACCGAAATAGATGCATCTGAAATTGGCGATGACGATTTAGAAAAACTTCAAGTTTCGATTAATGGAAAAATTTATAAAAATTTAAAACTAAAAAGAGAACTCAATAAAGTTTCGTTTCCTTTTGAAATTAAAAATCCAAAATTGTGGCAACCTAATGGTGTTGGGAAACCAGAAATGTATGATTTTAAAATTTCAGTTATTAATAAAGGCAAAGTCATCGATTCCCAAACCGAAAGAATCGGACTTCGAACGATTGAATTGGTTCAAGAAAAAGATGAAAAAGGAAAATCTTTTTATTTCAAAGTCAACGGAAAACCTTTGTACATCAAAGGAAGTAACTGGATTCCTGCCGACAGTTTTTTGCCAAGAATTACGAAAGAAAAATACCATAAATTAATTGCTGACGCCAAAGAAGCCAACATGAATATGATTAGAGTTTGGGGTGGCGGAATTTACGAAGACGACGAGTTTTACAAGGCTTGCGACGAAAACGGAATTCTCGTTTGGCAAGATTTTGCGTTTGCGGGAAGTTTTTATCCAAGCGATGAGCGTTTTCAAGAAAATGTAAAAAATGAAGTTAAAAGCCAAGTAAAACGTTTGCAAAATCATCCGTCGTTGGCGTTGTGGTGCGGAAATAATGAAGTGGACGAAGCAATTGTTAATTGGGGTTATCAAAAGCAATTCAAATATTCAAAAGCAGATTCTTTACAAGTTTGGAGGGATTACAAAACGATTTTTCATGAAGTAATTCCAAAAACTTTGCAAGAAGTTTCTCCCAATGCGATTTATTGGCCGAGCTCGCCATCGATTGGTTGGGGACATAAAGAAAGTTTAACAGAAGGCGATTCGCATTATTGGGGCGTTTGGTGGGGCGAACAACCTTTTGAAATTTACAATGAAAAAGTGCCGCGTTTCGCTTCGGAATACGGTTTTCAGGGAATGCCAAGTTTGGAAGCAACAAAAGCCATGTTTTCAGGAAAACCTGATTTGAATTTAAAAAATCCAGTGATTTTAGCCCATCAAAAACATCCAAAAGGTTGGGAAATCATCAATAAATACATGGAAAGGGATTATAAAGTCCCGACCGATTTTGTGCAGTACAATTATGTTTCTCAGTTATTGCAAGCTCGCGGAATGCAAATCGCCATCGAAGCGCACCGCCGAAATAAGCCTTACAATATGGGAACTTTAATTTGGCAGCTTAACGATTGTTGGCCAGTGGTTTCGTGGTCGGCGATTGACTATTTGGGAAACTGGAAAGCTTTGCATTATCAAACGAAACGGAGTTTTGAACCTCAAATTTTTTCGATGGAAAAAGAGGGGAATAATTACAAAGTTTTTTTCATTAATGATGATTTTAAGAAGGTTAAAGGTAAATTTAAATTGAGTTTATTGAATTTTAAAGGCGAAACTATGCAAAGTTTTGACAAAGAAATTTTGGTAAATCAAAATAGTTCAACGCAAGTTTATGACTTCAATAATTTAATTTTTAAAGGGATAACTGATAAATTAGCCGTTTTAAAAATCGAACTAAAAACTCCCGATAAAATAATTTCTAAATTGCATTTTTTTGTTTCTCCAAAAGACTTAAATCTTCCAAAACCCAACATCAAAATCAAGAAAATTTCTCCAACCGAAATTGAAGTTTCCACAGATGTTTTAGCAAAAGATGTTTACTTAATTGGCGATACGCATTTTTCCGATAACTTCTTTGATTTACTTCCCAACGAAAAAAGAAAGATTAAACTTTCAAAAACTTTGGATAAAGTTGATGTGATGAGTTTGTGGGATACGATGCAGTAGTTTTTTTAGGAGCTTTATCACGCTGTCCGCTGTATCTTTGGGCTTGTCGCTCGGACGGCTCCGCTCCGCTCCGCCGCCTCACTCCAACCCAAAGGATGCCGCTTCCATCGTGGCTAGGGATTTCTCATCCGTAGAAAGTCTGTCCTTTTTTATTGATTTTTCTTGAATCTATAAAATTAGTCTAAACTTTCCTGAAATGTTACAGAAATTTAGGAAATCCAAATATCTTTAATCTCAGTTATTTTCCAACTAGACTTATTTTTAACAAGATAAATCAGGATTCCCACACCACATTTTGATCCGCAATTATGTTGTAGCCTTATGACTGCTTTATTTTGTGCGTAGAAAATAGGTTCAGACAAATCATAATCGCCTAAAAAAGTTCTATGTGGTTGATTGTCGTCAATTGGTAGGGATTTATCAATTCTTTTACCTATTTCTAATTGCCTAAGTTTAGAAAAATCAATATTTTTAGTAGAATAGTTCGGTCGAAACTCTACTATTAATTGCTCTTCTTTTGAAACACGAAACTCATCAGACGGATTAAGCGTGTCCAGAATGCTTAGTTTTGGAGATAAATAATAAGTAAGACTTTTAGATTTAATAAGACTATCTTCAATTCTTTTGGACCTTCCTATTTCTTCTTTTTCGCTAAGTTTTTGTGAAAAGTCATAATATGATAAAAGAATTCCGTAAGTAGAAACTTGATCTTTCAAAATCGTATTATAAATTTCATAAGTGTCGTTTTCTTTGTTTTCTGAACAAGATAAAACCAATAACGTTGAAATTAGTAAGACAAAAAAGCGCATTACTTTATGAAAAGCTTTTTTCGGAATAAAAAACTTTTGTCTCTTCAATTAAGTTTTCAACTTCCTCCAAAGTAACAGCTTGTAAAAATTTAGTTTTAAACTCTTTAAAATGCGGAATACCACGGAAGTAATTGCTGTAATGTTGACGCATTTCCATAAGCCCTGGACGTTCGCCTTTCCATTCTACAGACGATTCGGCGTGGTTTTTAACGGCCTCTAGTCGATCTGCAATCGTTGGTTCTGGTAAGATTTCGCCAGTTTCAAAATAATGTTTTATCTCATTAAAAATCCAAGGATAACCAATGGCACCACGACCGATCATGATACCATCGCAATCGAATTTATTTTTATATTCCAAAGCTTTTTGAGGAGAGTCGATGTCGCCATTTCCAAAAATCGGAATTTCAATATTTGGGTTGTTTTTAATTCTCGAAATATGATTCCAATCTGCTTCGCCTTTGTACATTTGGGCGCGCGTTCTTGCGTGGATCGTCAAGGCTTTGATACCAGTTGCTTGTAGTCTTTCAGCAACTTCATCGATGTTAATGCTGTCCGTATCCCAACCCAAACGAGTTTTAACGGTAACAGGAAGATGTGTTGAATCCACAACAGCTTTTGTCAAACGTACCATCAGGTCAATATCTTTTAGGACGCCTGCGCCAGCACCTTTGCAAACGACTTTTTTGACAGGACAACCAAAGTTGATGTCTACGATATCTGGATTTACAGTTTCCACAATTCTTGCTGACATCGCCATCGCTTCCTCGTCTCCACCAAAAATTTGGATACCAACAGGTCTTTCGTAATCGAAAATATCAAGTTTTTTTCGGCTTTTTATGGCATCACGAATGAGTCCTTCTGAAGAAATAAATTCTGAATACATCAAATCTGCACCATGCATTTTGCAAAGTCTTCTAAAAGGTGGATCCGAAACGTCTTCCATCGGCGCTAGCAAAAGCGGAAAGTCAGGAAGTTCTATATTGCCAATTTTTACCATGCTGCAAAAATACGCATTTTTAAAATTTTATTTTCATGCATTTTAAGAGAGAATTTTAGTGTTAAAATAAATTATAATATACCCCGAAATAGGTATTTTTTCACTAATATTCTTTTTGCAGATTTGCAAACACAAAAACGCAATCACTCATAAAATTGGGACGCAAAATAATCATTGGTTAAAATCGATGATTATTTAGCAAATTAAAAAAGAGAATGTCATTGACATTCTCTTTTTTTGTTCAAGATACTTTGATTAAATTTGTTGAAAAGTAAGATTATGAAAAAAATCCTTTTAGTAGCAGTTGGTTTGCTAGTTTTTTCTTGTTCAAAGAAAGCTGAGGCAACAGATTCTAAAGAATCAACAACACTTATTGAAGAACCTAAACAAGAAGAAGCGAAATTAACGCCTTTGGAAGAGGGTAAATCTTTGGTTGAAGGTGCGGATTGTTTGGCTTGTCATAAAGTTAATGAAAAAATGATCGGCCCAGCTTACGAAGAAGTGGCTGCGAAATACGAAAATACACCCGAAAATATTGACGCGCTTGCCGAAAAAATCATCCAAGGAAGTTCTGGTGTTTGGGGAAATGTCCCTATGGCTGCACATCCTGGACTTAGTAAAGAAAATGCAAAGTTGATGGCGTCTTATGTTCTAAGCTTGAAGAAATAGTTTGATGTCCGACGAAAAATCAAATCTTCATCCTAGAAATCTTCATCGACAAGCTTACGATTTTGATGATTTAATAATCGAAGTTCCAGAGCTTAAACATTATGTTTTCGAAAATAAATTTGGTGCAAAAACCATTAATTTTAGTATTTCGAAAGCGGTGAAACTTCTGAACAAAGCTTTGCTTCAGAAGTTTTATCATATTAAAGATTGGGATATTCCCGATGCCAATCTTTGTCCGCCGATTCCTGGTCGAGCAGATTATGTACATTATTTAGTAGATTTGTTAGCGGAAGATCTTGGTGAAATTCCTAAAAATAAAAATGTCAAATTAATAGATATCGGCGTTGGCGCTAATATGGTCTATCCAATTATCGCGAGTCAGTCATACCAATGGCAAGTTTTAGGAACTGACATTAATGAAGCTTCGCTGGAAAATGCTCAAAAAATATTAAATGCTAATCCTGAACTTTCCAATTTAGTTCAATTAAAAAAGCAGACGAATCCTGATTTCATTTTTAAAAATATAATTCAGGTAGAAGATAAGTTTACGCTGACAATGTGTAATCCACCTTTTCATAAATCTGAAGAAGAAGCGATAAAAGGAAATTCTCGAAAAACTAAAAATCTTAATAAAAACAAAACTCCAAAAGTTAATTTCAACTTTGGAGGTCAACAATCCGAGTTGTGGTGCGATGGTGGCGAATTAGCTTTTGTTACAAAAATGATTACAGAAAGTAAAACTTTTTCACAACAAGTTTTATGGTTCACATGTTTGATTTCTAAAAAGGAACATCTTCCGAAACTTTTAGAAAATTTAAAAAAGATAAGTGTCATCGATGTTAAAGTTATCGACATGGCGCAAGGTCAAAAAATAAGCCGAATTCTGGCTTGGACTTTTATTCCGAAAAACGAAAGAAAATCTTGGACAAATTAATTTAATTCAGTTTAAAAAAAATCTCAGCAAAGCAATTGACCATCAATTCTAAATTCACTAATTTTGCACGTTATTTAAAATAAGACAATGCAATTATCTGAACAGGAAATTATCCGCCGACAAAAGTTAGAAGAGCTCGGCAAAATGGGGATCAATGCATTCCCAGCGGAAGAATACACAATTACTGATACTACAGAATCTATAAAACAGGATTTTGCAGAGGGTAAACAGGTGAAGATTGCAGGTAGATTAATGTCCAGAAGAATCCAAGGGAAAGCATCTTTTGCGGAACTTCAAGATTCTAAAGGTCGTATCCAAGTGTATTTTAACCGTGACGAAATCTGTCCGGGAGAAGATAAAGATTTATACAACGAAGTTTACAAAAAGCTTTTAGATATCGGTGATATCATCGGTATCGAAGGTGATTTGTTCAAAACTCAAGTAGGCGAAATGACCGTTAATGTTAAGAATTTTATTCTTTTAACAAAGTCGCTTCGTCCTTTGCCATTGCCAAAAGTGGATGCTGATGGTAATGTTCATGATGGTTTTACCGATCCAGAAATGCGTTACAGACAGCGTTACGCCGATTTAGTAGTGAATCCTCATGTGAAAGAAATTTTCGTGAAGAGAACAAAATTATTCACTGCGATGCGTAATTTTTTCAATGATGCTGGATATTTCGAGGTTGAAACGCCAATTTTACAATCGATTCCAGGTGGAGCGGCTGCAAAACCATTTATTACACATCACAATGCTTTAGATATTCCTTTGTATTTAAGAATTGCAAACGAATTGTATCTTAAAAGATTGATCGTTGGTGGTTTTGATGGTGTTTATGAATTCTCGAAAAACTTCCGTAACGAAGGAATGGACAGAACTCATAATCCAGAATTTACAGCCATGGAAATCTATGTAGCTTACAAAGATTACAACTGGATGATGGATTTCACAGAGAAATTATTAGAATTCTGTGCAACGCAAGTTAACGGAACTGCAGAATCTACTTTTGGTGAACATCAAATTAGCTGGAAAGCGCCGTATCCAAGAGTTTCTATGCAAGAAGCGATTGAAAAATATACAGGTTTCGATATTACTGGAAAATCTGAACAAGAACTTTTCGAATTTGCAAAATCTATTGGTATCGAAGTAAACGAAACGATGGGTAAAGGAAAATTAATTGATGAAATTTTCGGCGAGAAATGTGAAGGAAACTTCATTCAGCCGACTTTCATTACAGATTATCCTGTTGAAATGTCGCCTTTAACCAAGAAACATAGAAGCAAAGAAGGTCTTACAGAGCGTTTCGAATTGATGGTTTGTGGGAAAGAAATCGCGAATGCTTACTCAGAATTGAACGACCCAATCGATCAAAGAGAGCGTTTTGAAGCGCAAATGGCGTTGTCTGAAAGAGGAGATGATGAAGCAATGTTTATCGACCAAGATTTCCTAAGAGCTTTAGAGTATGGTATGCCACCAACTTCAGGTTTAGGAATCGGTATGGATAGATTGATTATGTTCTTAACGAACAACCCATCAATCCAAGAAGTATTGTTCTTCCCTCAAATGAAGCCAGAAAAAGTAGCGCCAACAATTGAGCTAGGAGAAGATGAAAAGTTAATTCTTGAAATCCTAAAATCTGGAGAGCAAATGCCTTTGAATGACGTAAAAGAGCAAACCAAATTCTCAGGAAAGAAATGGGACAAAGCTTCTAAAACTTTAACTAAAAATAACTTGGTAAAAGTGGAAAAAGTAGATGATATTTTGTTGATGAAATTGGCATAACAGAATCCTAATGATATATTAAAAAAAACGAACTTCGGTTCGTTTTTTTGTTTCCGATATTTATCCACAGGCATGCTTTTAATTTTATGAATCGCATGAATAATTTTGTTCAAAAAAAATCTACAAAAAGAAAGTTTAAAATTTTCCACTTCTTCAAAAATATTTTAACTTTCCACTTTAATTTGATCGTATGACAGACTACAGAATAGAAAGTGATTTATTAGGAGAATTACAAGTCCCAGCGCAGGCTTATTATGGTGTGCAAACCCAAAGAGCTATTAATAATTTTAAAATTTCTGGACAGACCTTGTCGCAATTTCCTGAGTTTATTAAAGCTTTAGGTTATGTTAAAAAAGGTGCTGCTAGAACCAATTATGAGCTAGGTTTGCTTGATGAAGAACTTTATCAGTATATTGTTAAAGCATGTGATGAGGTTGTTGAAGGTAAATTTGATGATCAATTCCCAATCGATATGATCCAAGGTGGCGCAGGTACATCTGTTAACATGAATGCTAACGAAGTTATCGCTAACCGTGTTTTAGAAATGATGGGAAAATCACGTGGTGATTATCAATTCTGTTCGCCAAATGACCATATCAATTTATCGCAATCTACTAACGACGCATATCCTACAGCTATTAAGATCGCTTTATATAACATGAATGCGATTTTAGTTCAAAAATTAATTAAAACGATTGATGCATTTCGTGCAAAAGGTGTAGAGTTTAACGATGTTATCAAAATGGGACGAACGCAACTTCAAGATGCTGTTCCGATGACTTTGGGACAGGAGTTTGAAGCTTATGCAGCCAATCTTGAAGAAGATATTTCTAAACTAAATAATAACGCACTTCTCTTTGTTGAGATTAATATGGGTGCAACCGCGATTGGTACAGGACTTAATGCGCCACCAATGTATGCAAAACGTTGTGCTCTTAACTTGGCCGAAATTACAGGAATGCCGATGGTAACTGCGCCTAACTTGGTGGAAGCTACGCCTGATACAGGATCTTACGTTATTTATTCTTCGGCGATGAAGCGTCTAGCAGTTAAGATGTCGAAAATCTGTAACGATCTTCGTTTGTTAGCTTCTGGGCCTAGAGCAGGATTTTTTGAGATTAATTTGCCTCCAATGCAACCCGGATCTTCAATTATGCCAGGTAAGGTTAATCCAGTAATTCCAGAGGTTGTTAACCAGGTTTGTTATAAAGTGATCGGTAACGATTTAACAGTAACATTTGCAGCAGAAGCTGGACAGTTACAACTTAACGTGATGGAGCCTGTGCTTTGTCACGCGATTATGGAAAGCAACAACTTTATGAGCAACGCTCTAGATACGCTTCGTGAGAAATGTATTGTCGGTATTACCGCTAATAAAGAGGTTTGTCTTAATATGGTTAAAAACAGTATTGGTATTGTTACAGCTTTAAATCCGTATATTGGCTACAAAAATTCAACTAAAATTGCTCAAGAAGCTTTAGAAACTGGTAAAAGTGTTTATGATTTGGTGCTAGAACATCAGATTTTAACACAAGAAAAACTAGATGCTATTCTTGATCCTGCCAATATGTTGACGCCTCATAATTTATTATAATGTCTAAACTAAAAAAGTTAGTAAAAGCTACCCAAAATATTATTAGTGAACCGAGTTTGCTCAATCTCGTACTAGATGAGAACTCTGTTCGCGAACAAGAACATTTTCAAAAATATCCTAATCTAAAGACCTTGCCATTATTGTCTTTTGACGAATTGTTAGGTGTTCCTTTGGATGTGGATGTTGATTTGTTTGTGCTAGATGGAGGCTCTTTACCAACAGATATTGCGCTTCTTAAGTCTTTGGCTCAAAATAAGAAAAACTATTTTGAGATCGGAACTTGGCGTGGCGAAAGTGTTTGGAATGTTGCCAAAAACATAGATAATTGCTATACGCTTAACCTTTCTAAAAAGGAAATGATGGATTTAGGTTGGAATCCTAAATATGCAGAATTGCATGGCGTTTTGTCGAAAAAGAATCCAAATATTAAGCATCTTGAATCAAATACCAAGACTTTTGATTTTAAATCTTTGAATCAAAAATTTGACCTTATTTTTATTGATGGCGATCATTCTTATGAGATGGTAAAGCACGATACAGAAAAGGTTTTTGAGAATCTAATGCACGAGAATACGATTGTTGTTTGGCACGATTACGCCTACAATCCGGAGAAAGTTAGATATGAAGTTTTCAAAGCTATTTTGGATGCCTTACCGACAGAATTTCATCAACATCTATATCATGTCCAAAATACAATGTGTGCCGTTTTTGTAAAAGGAAATTTTAAAACCAAAACTTTTGAAAGTCCAAAAACGCCAGAATCATTGTTTAAAATTACGGTTAAACAGAATTCATTTTAATAAAATAAATTTTGAAATTTCTTATCATTATTCCCGCGCACAACGAGGAAGCTTGTATTTTGCAATGTTTGGAGTCTTTGGCTCAACAGAGTTTTCAGGATTTTCGTTGTGTTGTGGTTAATGATGGCTCAACAGATTCTACTCAAGAATTGGTTGAAAAGTTTTTATTAAAACATCCTAATTTTTGGATTAAAAATCTTCAAAAATCCGAACATCAACCTGGTGCTAAAGTTGTCCAAACTTTCGAAAAAGGTCTTCAATACGAAGATTTATCCGATGTAGATATTATTTGCAAATACGATGCAGATATTGTTTTTCCACAAGATTATCTTTTTAAAATAAGTCAAGGTTTCGAACAAAATCCCAAATTGGGAATGTTGAGCGGTTTGGTTTATATTCAAAACGAAAAAGGCGATTGGGTTTTTGAAAATTTGTCCTCAAAAGACCATGTTCGCGGTCCTATTAAAGCTTATCGAAAAGAATGTTTCGAAGCAATGAAGGGACTTCGCGCTGTTTTGGGTTGGGATAATATCGATGTCATGTTGGCGCAAAAAGCAGGTTGGGAAGTAGCTACAATCAAAGATTTGTGGGTAAAACATCTTCGTCCAACTGCTTATAAATACAAAAAACAAAAAGCTGAAAAACTTGGCGAATATTTTTACAATATTGGTTTAGATATTCCTCTGGCGATGATTTCATCAGCAAAATCCGCCATGAAATCCAAATCTTTTTCTGAGTTTTTTATTACAATTAAATCTTATTTTAAACAAAATCAAGAGCGTGTTTTGACCAACGACGAGATTCTTTATATTCGTCAACTTCGCTGGCAAACGATGTTTAAAAAATATCTAAAATCAAAGTAAGATGAAGAAAATCGCTTATATTGAACTAGATACGCACGCCGAAATTGCAAAGAATTTTTACGAACTTTTTAAAGATTCCAAAATCTTTGATGTTGATTTTTATTTGTCGGAGAGAGTTTACAAATTGTTTGATGTTAAGTCAAATTCTGTTAAACTTTCGGAACCGAGTATTATTTTGGATCAATTATCCAAACAAAAATATGATTTGGTGATTATCGGGACGGCGCACCGTTATTTTAATACATTTTTAGCGATTCGAGCGAAGTATAATTCAGCGATTATTTGTCACAATCTTAATTTTACAAAAGCTTCAAAAAGTCAATTGTTAAAATCGGTTTTTATCAAAGATTTTCGTTATCGATTAAAATTATTATTAAAAGAAAGTCTGTTATCTGCACCAGCTTTGTACCGAAAAGATCAAAGTCTTTTGGTTTTGGATAAAGCTTTTTCCAATGAGAGATTTCAATATTTAGGTCTATTTTTTAATCAATTTTTAAATGATGAAAATAAAGATGAGGTTTTAAGAATTGTCGTTCCTGGAGCTGCTTCACAAAGTCGTCGCGATTATTTTCATATTTTAGAAAGTCTAAAAAATCTTAATAATCCAACTTGTAAAGTCGAAGTTATTTTTCTTGGAAAAGCGAATTTTGAGATTCAACAAGCGATTGATAATTTAAAACCAGTTTTAGATTCGAAAGTTGAAATCATCAGTTTTCAAGAGAAAGTTTCGCAAGCAGATTTTGATGTTTGGATGCAAAAAGCAGATGTACTTTGGTGTCCTATTCAAAAAGAAACAGAATTTTTGGGCATTCCAGAATTTTATGGAATTTCCAAAATGACAGGAAATATTGGTGATGCAATTAAATTCGGAAAACAGGCTGTTTTTCCATTAAATTATCAAACAGACTTAGATTTTATTTATAACGAAATAGAAGATGTTTGGACACAATTTGAAGATTTAAAACAGCAAAAACTCAATCAATTTTCTGATTTTTCAAAAGAAAAGATTCGTGAGAAAGCTGAACAGGTTTTATTAAAAATGATAAAATAATTCTTTATTTTTCGATTTCTAAATTTTCAAATTCTTAAAACTAGAATCTATGTTTTTAAGTTTAAGAATTAGCCAGTCAGTCACTTACTAATCCCATAAAAATTCCCTAATTTTGTTATCCGAAATTTTGGATACGACATGGATTATTTGAAAGGATTAAATGAGTCTCAATACGAAGCAGTTACAACATTAGAAGGGCCGTTGATGGTTTTGGCGGGCGCTGGTTCTGGCAAGACGCGTGTGCTGACGATGCGCATCGCGCACCTTATTACAAATGGTGTTGACCCTTTCAATATTTTAGCTTTGACTTTTACCAACAAAGCGGCGCGCGAGATGAAAGAACGTATCGCAAAAGTTGTTGGCGAAAGTGACGCAAGGTCGCTCTGGATGGGAACTTTTCACTCCGTTTTTGCAAGATTGTTACGTAGTGAAGCACATTATCTTGGCTTTCCGTCCAATTTTACGATTTACGATACACAAGACAGTCTTAATGTTCTAAAAAAGGTTTTAAAAGAGATGAATATCGATTCTGATGTTTATAAACCTAAAAAAGTACTGGGACGAATTTCACAATACAAAAATAACCTGATTACGGTTAATGCGTACTTCAATAATCCCGAAATAATCGAGGCTGACGAGCGTGCGAATATGAAATTGATGGGCGAAATTTATCGCAAATATGTCGACACTTGTTTCCGATCGGGTGCGATGGATTTTGATGATTTGTTGTTGAGAACCAACGAGTTGTTGACGAGGTTTCCAGAAGTTTTAGCGAAATATCAAGATCGTTTTCGTTACATTTTGGTGGATGAGTACCAAGATACTAACCATTCTCAGTATTTGATTGTCAAAGCATTAGCTTCAAAATTTGAAAATATTTGTGTAGTTGGTGATGATGCACAGTCGATTTACTCTTTCCGTGGTGCGAATATTTACAATATTTTAAATTTCAAAAAAGATTATCCTGACGCGCATACGGTGTCTTTGGAACAAAATTATCGTTCGACTCAAAATATCGTGAACGCTGCTAATGTTGTTATTTCTAAAAACTTACAACAGTTTAAGAAAAATGTTTTCAGCGAAAATGAAGAAGGCGAAAAGATCAAAATCTATCGAAGTCTTTCTGATGCGGATGAAGCGAATTTCGTGGCATCTAATATTTGGGAAATCCGAAATCGTGAGCAACGAAAGTTTGAAGAATTTGCGATTTTGTATCGTACCAATTCGCAGACACGTGCTTTCGAAGATGCTTTGAGAAAACGAAATATTCCGTATCGTGTGTACGGCGGATTGTCGTTTTATCAACGTAAAGAGGTTAAAGATTTAATTGGATATTTACGACTTTTAGTTAACGAAAATGACAGCGAAGCTTTGTTGCGCGTTATCAATTATCCCGCACGAGGTATAGGCGAAACGACTCAGAATAAATTGATTGTTTTTGCTGATCAAAATAATATTTCGATTGCGGAACTGCTGAGTAATTTAGGTTTTTATGCGCCAAGATTAGGACTTAATAATGGTGTTCTTAATAAATTGGGAGAGTTTTGGTCGATGATTAAAGCTTTCCAAGTGATGTTAAAACAAGATAATGTTTATAATGTTGCGATGGAAGTTTCGAAGAGAAGTGGATTAATCAAACTTCTAAAAGATGACCAAACGCCAGAAGGAATTTCAAGGGTTGAAAACGTTCAGGAATTGTTAAACTCGATGCAGGGTTTCTTGGAAGAGCAACAACAATTGGAAGATGGCGACGCAAGTTTGTCAAATTTCCTAGAAAACATCGCACTTTCAGCAGATACACAACGTAATGATGACGAAGAAGATATGGTGTCGTTAATGACGATTCACCTTTCCAAAGGTTTGGAATTCCCTGTTGTACATTTGGTTGGTTTGGAAGAAAATCTTTTCCCAAGCTTTATGAGTAGCTCTTCACGAGAAGAATTGGAGGAGGAGAGACGTCTTTTTTATGTGGCATTGACAAGAGCCGAAAAGCAAGCCTTTTTCACGTATGCAATTTCGCGTTTCCAATGGGGAAAAATTACGGATGCGGAGCCTTCTCGTTTTTTAAGTGAAATCGATTCGGAGTTTCTAGAATTTATTAATCCTGCGATGGAGCGCCGTACAATTAACCGTTCGGGACTTAGTTCTTCAATTTTTGATGAAGCGCCATCTGCCGAAACGCCGTTCTTTAAAAAGAAAGAAGCAAAACGTACGATTGGTTCTACGCCAAAAGAAGAGGCGGTTCCGAAAAATCTAAAACCTGTTGCAACTGCCAGAATCATCAATCCGTCAGGACAATCGTCGCAAGACATCGAAGTTGGAGATCATGTGAGACACGACAGATTTGGCGTTGGTGAAGTCATTTT
Organism: Soonwooa buanensis; assembly: GCF_900167905.1. Taxonomy (GTDB): domain Bacteria; phylum Bacteroidota; class Bacteroidia; order Flavobacteriales; family Weeksellaceae; genus Soonwooa; species Soonwooa buanensis. The sequence goes on from NZ_FUYZ01000005.1 coordinate 45,762, forward strand.
CTTAGACGGAACAGATCCGAATAATATAAAAGCTAAAGTTCATTTCGCGAACGAAGGCGAGAAAAATTTAATTTTAAAATTCGCAAAACTTACGAAGATTTAATTCCTATATTGCAATATGATTAAAGCTAAAAATATTCATAAATTTTATGGAAGTTTAGAGGTGCTTCGCGGTGTTGATATCCATATCAAACATGGCGAAGTGGTTTCTATTGTTGGAGAATCAGGTGCTGGTAAATCGACATTGTTGCAGATTTTGGGTACTTTGGATACGCCGTCTACACCCAATAAATTTGATACTTCAATTGATTTGGATGGGCAATCTTTTTTAAATATGAAAGATAAGGAATTGTCAAAATTCCGAAATCAAAATATTGGATTTGTATTTCAGTTTCACCAATTGCTTCCAGAATTTACAGCTTTAGAAAATGTTTTGATTCCTGCGAGAATTGCAAACAAAAACTTGAAAGAAGCGACAGATAAAGCGATTTCTATTTTTGAAGATCTTAATATCGAAAGTAGAATGCATCACAAACCAGGACAATTGTCGGGTGGAGAAGCGCAAAGAGTTGCGGTTGCTAGAGCTTTGATCAATTCTCCAAAAATTATCTATGCGGATGAACCGACAGGTAATTTGGACTCGAAAAATGCAGACGATTTACATCAATTATTTTTTGATTTAAGAGATAAATACAATCAGACTTTTGTGATTGTAACCCATAACACGATTTTGGCCGAAAGTACCGACAGAAAGTTGGTGATGAAGGATGGATTAATTGTTTAAGATTAAAACATGCGTTCCTTTTTTACATTTTTTGTATTTCTGTTATTGCTTTCTTGTTCGGATTCGAGTAAAGGGCAAACGAACGCAGATTTAGCATCAAGCAAAAATGTAATTGAATTAAAAAACTTTTTAAAAACCTCAAATTACGATCAAGATTTAGCTTTTTTAATTGATTTTACAAAAGCTTCGGGAGAATTTCGTTTTTTTGTTTACGATCTTAAAAATGATAAAATTCTTGAAAAAGGATTGGTCGCTCACGGTTCTGGTTCAGAAAAAGGAAAAACAAAAAAGGCTCTGAAATTCAGCAACGTAGAAGGTTCTTATTGTTCGTCACTTGGTAAATATGTTGTGGGCGAAAGTTATGTGGGCGATTTTGGAAAGTCTTACAGATTGTATGGTTTGGACGATTCTAACAGCAATGTGTTCGATCGAGCTATTGTTTTACACAAATTAAAATGTGTGCCAGATAAAGAACAAAATGATCCGATTTGTTTTAGTTTGGGATGTCCGATGTTGTCTAATAATTTTTTTAAATTAGTGGAAAAGTATATTGACAATTCGTCGAAGAGAATTATTCTGTTAGCTTATAATTAATTCAAAAAATGAGTATCAAATTCTTAGCTGAAGATGATCGTCCGCGCGAAAAATTTTTACTAAAAGGTAAAAATGCGTTGTCGGACTCGGAGTTGCTTGCCATTATTATGGGAAGTGGCAACCGTGACGAATCTGCTGTAGAATTGGCGCGACGTATTTTGGAAACTGTCGATAACAATTGGCATCAATTGAGTCTTTTGTCTGTTCAAGATTTGATGAAGTTTAAAGGTGTTGGCGAAGCAAAAGCAATTTCCATTGCAACAGCTTTAGAAATCGGAAACAGAAAAGCCTTGCAAGAAGTTCCTGATAAAATACAAATTGGCTCTAGTAATGATGCTTACAAGGTTTTTAAGGTTTTTCTTTCGGAATTAAGACATGAGGAGTTTTGGGTTTTATTTTTAAATCAAAGTAATAAAATCATACATAAATCTTGTTTGTCGCAAGGTGGTATCGCGCAAGCTGTTGTCGATATTCGATTGTTGTTTCGTTCAGCATTAGAACACGTTGCAACTAGTATTATTGTAGCGCACAATCATCCGTCGGGAAGTCTAAAACCTAGTGCCGAGGATATTAAAATAACCAAAGAAATAAAAGAAGCAGGAAAATTATTAAAAATTGAACTGCTAGATCATTTGATTCTTTCGCAAAAATCTTATTTCAGTTTTGCGGACGAAAACATGCTGTAGATATGATTAAAAAAGTAAAATATCAAGATATTGATTTCGAAAAGTATAAAAAATGTTTAGACATTTCAGTACAACGAAAAAGTTATGCTTATCCGCATTATCTTGATGTCGTAGCTGGTAAAGGAAGCTGGGAAATCCTTGTGAAAGGTGATTACGATGCAGTTATGCCAGTGCCGCTACAAAAAAAAATGGGATTGCAATTCGTGATTCTTCCTAAACTTTGTCAGCAACTTGGTGTGTTTTCAAGGTTTGATAATGCTGAAGTTAATCAAAAATTTTATGATGCTTTATGTAAGCATTATGCGGTTTGGTATTATGCTTTTAATGATGTCAATATTTTAAAAACTGATTTAGTTTCAAGGAAGAACTTCTTAATTCCTGTAGGTAATTATGAGGAAATTCGACAAAAGTATTCACCAAAAAGAAAACGTAAATTACGATTAGATCAAGAAGTTTTGGAAAATTCTGAACGTATTTTGGTCACCGATTTTTCCGAAATTAGAAATTTCATTCAAAATAATAGTACTGGTGTTGAAGGCCAAGATTTAGATGAGTTTATTTTGCGTTTTGAGGAATTTCATAAATTAAATTTCGTTAAGTTTTATGGTTTTAAATACCATAACAAATGGATTAATATGATCGCCATGTACGAAGATGACTTTTCGGCGATACTTTTGGGGACCTTTAATGATAAAGAATTTGTTAAACTTAGTGGTGCTTGCGTTTTAATAGACGACGCTATAAGATTAAATGTTGAACATAGAATATTTGATTTTGAAGGGAGTGAGCTTCCAAATGTTGAAGAGTTTTTCCGTGGATTTCGCCCAGAACTAAAGCCTTACCATAGTTTTTCGAATCCTAAATCTAAAGTTATCCAAAAGGCTTTTTTCAAATTGTTTTCTTAGAATTTTCTAATTTATATTAAGCTTTTGTAAAGCAAATAACTTTTATTAAATATTTTAGTAAAAACAAGCATAATTATTATTAATTTTGCAACCTCATTTAAAATGAAAAATGTTCGACTCAGATTATTTTCCTTATGCCGTAACAATCTTGATTGCCATACCTTTTTTGGTATTCGCAAAACAGTTTGTCTATGGCTTTCTTGACCTTAAAAAGAAGGAATTGCAACTGATCTCGGGGAAATCGAATAACGATATTAAATTGCAAGCTTACGAAAGAATGACGCTTTTTCTTGAACGTCTAAAACCTTCGAATCTTGTCATGAAATTTGATAAAAACCTAGCCGTTCATGAGTTTTTATTTTTAGTTGAAAAAAGTATTAACGAAGAGTTTGAGTACAATGCATCGCAACAATTGTACGTTAGCCAAACCTCGTGGGATAATATTTTGACTTCTAAAAATAATGTCATCCAGCTACTTCATAAGACTTACGAAAATCTTAGCGAGGACTCAAAACTCGAAGATTTCAAAACTGTATTCTTAATGAATTATGTTAATGATGAAGACTATATCAGCGAAAGCATAGACGGCTTAAGAAATGATGTTAATAAGTTAATTTAAAGATAAATAGTTTAATAAAATTATGATTCCAAATTTTAAATCGCATCCTTGGCACGGAATTGCTGTTGGACCAGATGCGCCAAACGTAGTAACGGTTTTTGTAGAAATCGTACCCTCTGACACGATCAAATACGAAGTAGATAAAGAAACTGGTTTCCTTAAAGTGGACCGTCCTCAAAAATTTTCTAACATTATTCCTGCGGTTTACGGTTTTGTACCAAGAACTTATTGTGATGAAGAAGTTAAAAAATTAGCTATCGAAAGAGGTTCTACAGACGTTACAGAAGGTGATCATGATCCATTGGATATTTTGGTGTTGAGCTCTCACAATATCCATTCAGGCGGACTTTTGATGGATGCTATTCCAATCGGAGGTTTCAAAATGATTGACAAAGGAGAGGCTGATGACAAGATTATTTCTGTGTTAGTTGACGACCAAGTTTACGGTCATATTCGCGATATTTCAGAACTTCCAAAAGCTGAGGTTTCTAGATTACAACATTACTTTTTGACATACAAAAACTTACCTTTCGAACCTGCAAATTGTAGAATCGATGAGATTTACGGTGCTGATCATGCGAAAGAAGTTATTGTAGCTTCTCAAAAAGATTATGCTAAAAATTACGGCGGATAATTTTTAAAATAAAATTTCAATATTTATAAAAGAGTAGGCATTTTGTCTGCTCTTTTTGTTTTTAATGGATTTTGTTTAAATTTTAATATAGGATCATTTTTAAATTTCAATAAGATTTTAAATAAATTTCTAAATTATTGTTTTTGCTTTAGTATTTGATATTTTTTATATATTTATCAAACCAATCACATTTTTAATATTAAAACAATAAACTATGGATTTATTTTATTTAGTTCCTCTATTTGGAGTAGTCGCCTTATTGTATACTTTTTTTCAGAGTAATTGGGTTAGCAGGCAACCTGCAGGCAATGACCGAATGAAAGAAATTAGTGGTTACATCGCCGACGGTGCGATGGCTTTTTTAACCGCAGAATACAAAGTTCTCACTTATTTTGTCATTATTGTTGCCTTATTACTTGGCTTTATGGGTTTTTCGAATTCTAATTCGCATTGGTCAATCGGTTTAGCTTTCGTTATTGGCGCAGTTTTCAGCGCATTAGCTGGTTTTATCGGTATGAAAATCGCAACCAAAGCCAATGTTAGAACAGCGGAAGCTGCTAAAACAAGTCTTTCTAAAGCGCTAAAAGTTTCTTTCACAGGCGGTTCTGTTATGGGAATGGGCGTTGCTGGTTTAGCGGTTTTAGGTCTTGGTTCATTGTATCTTATTATTAAACATTTGATTGCGCCAGACGCGTTAGTCAATTCTCACGAGATGGAACGCGCTATCGAAGTGCTTACTGGTTTCTCGTTGGGAGCAGAATCTATTGCCTTGTTTGCTCGTGTTGGCGGTGGTATTTATACCAAAGCTGCCGATGTTGGTGCTGATTTGGTAGGGAAGGTAGAAGCGGGTATTCCAGAAGATGATCCTCGAAATCCAGCGACTATTGCCGATAATGTTGGTGATAACGTTGGTGATGTTGCTGGGATGGGAGCCGATTTGTTCGGATCTTATGTCGCAACCGTTTTGGCAACAATGGTTTTGGGAAGAGAGACTTTATCAGTCGATCAGTTTGGTGGTTTTGCGCCAATTCTTTTACCAATGTTAATTGCAGGTCTTGGGATTCTTTTTTCAATCTTCGGAACTTTCTTTGTTAAAATAAGCGATTCTGCGGGGCTTAATCCTTCTAAAGTTCAGAATGCGCTTAACTTGGGTAACTGGGGAAGTATTGTTATCACAGCAATTGCGTGTTACTTTTTGGTTCAATATATTTTACCAGAAAAAATGATACTTCGCGGTTTTGAGTTTACTCGAAATGGCGTTTTCGGAGCAATTATCGTTGGTTTGGTTGTCGGTACACTTATGAGTGTCATTACAGAATATTATACAGCAATGGGCAAACGTCCTGTTAAAAGCATTGTTCGACAATCAAGCACAGGTCACGCGACTAATATTATTGGCGGAATCTCTGTCGGTATGGAATCTACGATGCTTCCGATTTTAGTTTTAGCTGGAGGAATTTATGGTTCTTATTTGTGCGCAGGACTTTATGGTGTTGCGATTGCTGCTGCGGGGATGATGGCGACGACGGCGATGCAACTAGCGATTGATGCTTTTGGTCCGATTGCAGATAACGCTGGCGGAATTGCAGAAATGAGCGAGCTCCCTAGCGAAGTTCGTGAGAAAACTGACATTCTAGATGCGGTCGGTAATACAACTGCTGCGACTGGTAAAGGTTTTGCGATTGCTTCGGCGGCGTTGACGGCTTTGGCATTATTTGCGGCATTTGTTGGGATTGCAGGTATTGATGGTATCGATATTTATCGCGCTGATGTTTTGGCAGGATTATTTGTTGGAGCGATGATTCCGTTTATATTTTCGTCGTTGGCGATTACAGCAGTTGGTAAAGCAGCAATGGCGATGGTTGAAGAAGTTCGACGACAATTCCGTGAAATTCCAGGTATTTTGGAAGGCAAAGCAAAACCCGAATATGAAAAGTGCGTTGCTATTTCTACAGATGCTTCTATTAAAAAAATGATGCCGCCAGGTGCGATTGCAATTTTATCACCTTTAATTATTGGTTTTGCTTTTGGTCCCGAAGTTTTGGGCGGATTTTTAGCAGGTGCAACTGTGAGTGGCGTTCTTTTAGGAATGTTCCAAAATAATGCTGGTGGCGCTTGGGATAATGCTAAAAAATCTTTTGAAAAGGGTGTTGTCGTTAATGGTGAAACTTATTATAAAGGTTCGGATTTACACAAAGCCTCCGTGACAGGCGATACAGTTGGTGATCCATTTAAAGATACTTCTGGACCATCAATGAATATTTTAATTAAATTAATGTCGATCGTTTCTTTAGTAATTGCACCAACATTGGCAAATATGTTTGGGGATAAAATTATTAAAGAACGTTTAGAAAAAATTGAAAACCTCAATTCTAAAATGATTTCTGGTTCTGATCAAAAAATTGAAACTATTGAAGAAAAGCCTGTCGTTTTAGGAACAGTAAATGCTGATGGCGACTTCGTTTACGAACTTGGAGATTTGGAAAAAGTGACATTAAATTCTGGTCAAGAAATTAATCTTGGTGCAAATAGCCAACTTTATGATTTGTATAAAAAACTTAAAGTAAAAGATGCTAGTTTAGTTGATAAAACAGCTTGGTTTACAATTGAAAATCTTTATTTCGAATCGGGAAAAAGTAATTTGAAAGCTTCGTCAGCGACGCAACTTGATAACTTAATTGCGATTATGAAAGATTTTCCTGATTTAAAAATAAAACTCGGTGGTTATACCGATAATACAGGCGATGTTGAAGGAAATAAAAAATTATCTTTAGAAAGAGCAAATGCAGCAAAATTAAAGATGACAGAGTCCGGAATTGCTGGCGACCGTATCGAAACCGAAGGTTATGGACAAGAGCATCCCGTATGTGAAGCGAATGATACGCCAGATTGTAAAGCCAAAAATCGAAGAATTGATGTCCGCGTGACAACATTATAGTTAGTAGTTTTGGAAGAGAAAGTCGACGAAAGTCGGCTTTTTTGTTTAGAGTCTGTTTAAATTTTATTGCTAAAATTTTCAGAGCTAATTTGAGATGAATTTTTCGTTTGATACATGAAAATTTAGCAGGCTAAATAAAATATATCAAATTAAAAATTGGCCTAAAGGAGCCTGAAATTTAGCAAAGATTTTTTGTAGTAGCATTAAAGAACTTCGTTAAAATTTAAAAAAGACTCTGAGGTTAAAAATTGGATAAAGATTTTAAAATTCAAATATATTCCCTATTTTTGAGCAATGGAAAATTTCGTTGTTTCAGCTAGAAAATACCGTCCGCAGGAGTTTGATACAGTTGTTGGTCAATCTCACATTACAGATACTTTGGAGCATGCAATTGATGAAAATCAATTAGCTCAGGCATTGTTGTTTTGTGGACCTCGTGGTGTTGGTAAAACGACTTGTGCGAGAATTCTGGCAAGAAAAATTAACGAAAAATCTGGCGCTAGCGATGATGATGGATTTGCTTTAAATATCTATGAGCTCGATGCTGCGTCTAACAACTCGGTAGATGATATTCGAGAATTAACGGATCAAGTGCGATTCGCACCACAAGTTGGGAAGTTCAAAGTCTATATTATTGATGAGGTTCACATGTTGTCAACGGCAGCTTTCAATGCTTTTCTTAAAACTTTGGAAGAACCGCCTGCACACGCAATTTTCATTTTAGCAACAACGGAAAAACACAAGATTATTCCGACGATTTTATCACGTTGTCAGATTTACGATTTCAAAAGAATCACCATCGAAGACATCCAAGATCATCTTAGAAAAATAGCTGATAAAGAAGGTGTAACTTACGAAGACGACGCACTTTATATGGTTGCGCAGAAAGCGGATGGTGCTTTGCGTGACGCTTTGTCGATTTTTGATAGATTGTCAACTTTCTCTCAAAAGAATATTACTTTAGAAAAAGCGGCGGAAGTTCTTAATATCCTTGACTACGACCAATATCTTAATATTGTTGATTTAGCAAAAGAGAACAAAATTCCAGAAGTGTTAACCGCTTTTGATACCATTGTTAAAAAAGGATTCGATCCGCATGTTTTTATTGCTGGATTGGGAAGCCATTTCCGTGATTTGATGATGTCGCAAAATCCTCAAACTTTAGCATTAATCGAAGTTGGGGAGAAGACGAAACAAAAATTCTTTGACCAAAGTCAAAAATGGACGGCGCAACAGTTAATCGACGCCATCGAAATTTGCAACTTTGCGGATATTAATTATAAAAATTCTAAAAATCCACGTTTGACTGTCGAGATTGCTTTGATGCAACTTTCGAGTCTTACAGCTGGCTTGGAAGCTAAAAAAAAAAGTTCTTAATATTAGCGCCACTTCTTCAAGCTAATCTTAAAACACCAACGACTTCGACGCCACAAGTTCCTCAAAATAAAGTACAAACTGAGGTTAAAAAATCTGCGCCTACTTTTCCTGAAGAGCGTCCAAAAGTTGAAAAAGCATCAAAACCTTTGCAACAACAAGCGAAGCCTTCTGAGTTCAGCATTAATGCGTTTATGAACAAGAAAGAGGAGACGGAAGAGCTTTTTGCACCAGCTGAGGAAGATTTACCAAAAGAGCATTTTTCGCAGCCTGATGTCGAAAGAGAGTGGAAGGCTTTCCTTCTTAAATTATCGAAAATAGATTCGGTAGCTTATAATGCAATTAACAATTTTAGACTGACAAAAACCCACGAAGATCAAATTGAAGTGTTATTTTCATCTTCAACAGCGAAAGCAGAATTCGATAAAGTTGCTGGAGAATTTGTAAATCATTTTAAACATAAAGTGAAAAATTATGGAATAAAGCTTCACTTTAAAGAAGATAAAACGATTGTTCAGGAAGTGATGACGAAGAAAAAATTATTCGAAAAATTCGCTGAGATTAATCCTGTTCTAAAGGATCTTAACGATTTGATGCGTTTTGATTTGACTTAAAATTTTTATCCAAATTTCATTTATTTAAAAAAAATGAAAAAAAATACTTTGTATTTGCTATAAAGTTTTACCTTTGTCTTGTATTTCTGCCCAAGTGTGGTAGATGATTTAATCAAAAATAGCTAATAAAACCTTTGTAATAAAGGAATTATCAATGGAATCAAACCATTTTCCATATTCAACAACTTTAGAATCTGCCTTTACTTTTGGTGGATTGTTTAGCTTTTTTGGTGCTTATTATTTTAGAAATTTTGGAAGTTCTTACCGATATTATTGGTACAGCTAACTAAATTTCTTTCTCAAAAAAAAGTGCGTTTTTCGCATTTCTGTAATCATTTAAGATTTTTTTAAACGACATTTTTTTGGAAAAGAATTATAAATCCTCATTTATAACAGATTAACACGTGTATTAACTCAGCAAATATTTAGATAAAATGAACTTAAACGAACTAGAAAATAATTGGATAAAAGGCTTCGAAAAACCTGTCATTATTGCAGGTCCTTGCTCTGCGGAAAGTGAAAGCCAGATGTTGGAAACAGCTAAAAGACTTAAAGAAAGTGATGCCGATGTTTCTGTATTCCGTGCTGGAATTTGGAAACCTCGTACCAAGCCAAACGGCTTCGAAGGTGTTGGCGTTATCGGTCTTAATTGGCTTAAAAAAGTGAAAGAAGAATACGGTTTCAAAACGGCGACGGAAGTGGCAAATGCACACCATGTTTTTGCAGCTTTAGAAGCGGATGTCGATGTCCTTTGGATTGGCGCGCGTTCAACAGTTAATCCTTTCACGGTTCAAGAAATTGCGCAAGCACTTCGTGGTATTGATAAACCAGTTTTGGTGAAAAATCCAGTGAATCCAGATTTGGCTTTGTGGATTGGTGCCTTAGAAAGACTTTTAGGTCAAGATGTTAAAAATTTAGGTGTTATCCACCGCGGTTTCTCAACTTACCAAAAGACAAAATACCGTAATATCCCGAACTGGCAAATTGCTTTAGACTTCAAACATCAATTCCCGAATATTCCTATGTTTATCGATCCGTCGCATATTTGCGGAAACAGAACTGGATTGGCAGGCGTTACACAGGAAGCTTTCAATGTTGGTTACGAAGGTGCGATTATTGAAAGTCACTGTAATCCTGATGAAGCGTGGAGTGATGCTTCGCAACAGATTACACCAGAAGTTTTGGCGGATATGATTAACAGTATCCAGATTCGTAAATCTGATATTTCTGGTTACGAAGACGAAATGGGAAAACATAGAACTTTGATTAGTGATTTGGATTTCCAATTGATCGAGTTGTTGTCGCAACGTATGAAGATTTCTGAGAAAATCGGAACTTTGAAAAAAGAAAATAACATTGCGATTTTCCAGCCAGAACGTTGGAGAATTATTGCAGATTATGCCGCTCAAAAAGCCAATGAATCTGGGATGAGTCATGAGTTTATCGAAAAAGTTTTCAAAGCGATACATGAAGAATCGATTGAAGTTCAGAATAAAATTATGATTAATAAATAAGCGTTTTTAACGTCAAATTTTTAAACTTCACTTCTATGATGTTGATTTTGCGAGAGCGATTAGAAATCCTTAGCTTTGTCAACGTTCTAAAAGTGAAGTTTTTTATTTAAAATTAATGCAAGGAATCGTCATTAAATCCACGGGAAGTTGGTATCAGGTTTTGGAGGAATCTGAGAAAAAAATCTACGAAGCACGCATCAGAGGAAAATTCAAATTGATAAAAACCAGATTGACAAATCCTTTGGCAGTGGGCGATTCGGTGGAGTTTACTTTGGAGCAAGATGACATTGCGTGGATTACTAAAATCTTTCCTCGCAAGAATTATATTATTCGCAAGTCGGTTAATCTTTCTAAAGAAGCGCACATTATCGCTTCTAATATGGATTTGGCTTGTATTATTTTTACGCTAAAACATCCTGAGACTTCTTTGGGGTTTCTAGATCGCTTTTTGGCGTGTTGTGAATCTTATGATATAAAACCATTAATTTTATTTAATAAAGTTGATGTGTTATCTGATGAAGAGTTGGAAATCTTAAACGAGATGCAAGCAATTTATAATGAAATCGGTTATGATAGTCTCGAAATTTCTTCTTATGCTCATCTGAATCTTGAAGTTTTAAAAGATTTTATTAAAGATAAAACGTCTTTGTTTTTCGGTCATTCGGGAAGTGGAAAGTCAACTTTGGTGAATGCTTTGCAACCTGATCTTAATATTAAAACTGGCGAAATATCGGATGTTCACCTTAAAGGAAAACACACGACGACGTTCGCACAAATGCACTTTTGGAATTTTGGAGGAAGTGTAATCGATACGCCGGGTGTTCGAGAGTTTGCGCTCATCGATGTTGAAAAAGAGGAGATTCAACATTATTTCCCTGAGATTTTTAGAATGTCACAGAATTGTAAGTTTCATAACTGTTTACATATTAACGAACCTAAATGTGCGGTTCTCGAAGCTGTCGAAAATGGCGTAATCGAAGGCAGTCGCTATATCAATTATCTAAAATTGATGGAAGAAGCGGAAGAACAACAAATGAAATAATTTTTTTATTTCTAAAATGTTTTCAAGTACAATTTGATAATAAAAAAAAGGATAACAACTTGCGTTATTATCCTTTGTAATATGTTTAATGTAGAATTATTTCATATCGTACATCATTAATGCTGTGATAAGTTTTGGTTCGATGTAGGTGCACTTTGGCGGCATCTTAATCTTTTTATCCGATATCTTTATCAAATCTTGAAAGCTTACAGGATAGACTCCAAAACCAGCTTCGTACTTTCCAGAATCTACTTTTTCCTTAATTCTTTCGATGCTTTCTTTGGTTGAGTTACCTTTGATGTAATCTGTTTTTTCAGCACGTTTTTCTTCGGTATCAAGTTTTAAAATCTTTTCAAAAACATACTTTTCGAGCAGATAATGATCCATGTCATTAACTTCTTTCTCGGAAAGACGTATATCGTGTTTAACATGAAGACTGTAGAATTTACCATCCAAATACATGCTAATATGGAATTTCTGAGAAGGGTAGTAGATCTCTTCGCCTTTCTCATGGATTTGGAAATCTTGCGCCAAAGCTTCGAGTAAAGCTTCTTTACCTACACCATTTAGATCTTTTAAAAGTCTATTGTAATCGTGGATTTTAATCGATTGGTTGGATACGATAAAGCTGTATACAAAGTTGAAATGTTCGCTGCCAGAATATTTTTTATTTTTTTCGCGAAGACGTTTTGCATGCTCGCCAACACTTCCGATACGGTGGTGACCATCTGCAATGTAGAACGAATCGATAGGATCTAATACTTCTTTAAATTGTTGAAGCTTTAGGCGATTGTCAATTTTCCACATTTTGTGTCTTACGCCACGATCATCAAGGTAGTTAAGGATTGGCACGTTTTTTTGCTCGTGGGACATTAGAAGTTCCACTTTTGCGTTAGCATTATAAGTTAAAAGTACAGGTTCTGCTTGGATGTGTACTTTCTCAAGATAATGTGCCATTTTCATTTTACGTTCAGTAATGGTAGACTCATGTTTTTTAATCTTACCATTAAAGAAATCATCGACACTTACTAAACCAAGAAGACCTCGGAAGCTATGCTTATTTGGCATAATCTGCTCGTACAAGTAGTAAGAAGAATCGTCTTGCATTAATTTTTTTGCATCCAGTAGCTCTTCAAAGTTGGTGCGAACTTTTCTCAAGTTGCGGTCAACATCTTTAGATTTGCTGACAACAGCAGGTTTTATCATTTGGACATAAGAATCCTCAACGTTGGCTTTGTTGTTAATTTCGTCCTGCGAATAGTTGTCGAGAGAAGGTGTAGGGAAGATGTCCAAAATCTCTGGACGAGGTCTTACACCTCTAAAAGCTTTGAAAGTTGGCATTATTCTAATTCCTTTTTGATGTTGATGATTTGGTCAGCAAGCTCTAACCCAATACGCTCTTGCGCATCTATGGTATTACCACCAATATGCGGTGACAATGATAAAGCTGGATTCATAAGTAGCGGTAATTCTGGTTTTGGTTCGCTTTCGAACACGTCCAAAGCGGCACCAGCTACTTTTCCGTTCTCAATATAGTCTACTAGAGCCACTTCGTTAATAACACCACCACGCGCTGCATTAGCTATAAAGACGCCATCTTTCATCATTTCGAATTGAGGCGCGTCAATAATATAAGACTTCAGTTTGCTTGTGTTAACTGTGATAAAGTCTGCTTTTTGTAGGACTTCATCTAAAGTTACAGATTTTATTTCAAACTTTAAGCTTTGACCATCAAAAAAGTTAAGTTCTACGGCCTCTGTTTTTGGTGTTCTGTTATAAGCAACAATATTCATTCCTAGAGAAATCCCTAGTTTAGCCACTTCTATACCTATTTTACCAAGACCAATGATACCTAAAGTTTTTCCTGAAAGTTCATAAGCTTTTGCAAATGATTTTTTAAGGCTATCAAATTTAGTATCACCTTCTAGAGGCATTAGTCGATTAGACTCGTGAAGGTTTCTCGCTAATGAAAAGAAATGTGCAAAAACCAACTCTGCTACAGATTTGCAAGAAGCAGTTGGTGTGTTAATGACATAAAGGCCTTTGTCAATTGCGTATTCTACATCGATATTGTCCATCCCGATACCACCTCTACCAATAATCTTTAGGCTAGGTGCAGCATCGATAAGTTCTGCACGTGCTTGCGTTGCACTTCTTACCAATAATACATCAACTTGGTTATCGTTGATGAACTGCGTAAGTTGCTCAGGAGCGACACGATTGGTAAGCACTTCGATACCTGCGTCGGTTAGTCTGTCTACTGCGGATTGAGAAATCCCATCATTTGCTAGAACTTTCATTGTTTAATGTTTGGTGTTGATGATCAGTTGCCTGATACGTTCTGTTTAGTTTTTAAAATTGCACAAAAATACGAAAGTTTAAAAAACTAGCCAATATTTTTTTGTGAATTCATATTAATATATGAAAACGCCCTCTATTATTGAAAATAGAAGGCGTTTTTTTGTAATATCTTTAAAATTTTAAGCAAGGTTTTTCATAACATCAACTAAAACCTGTACACTTTCGATTGGCATTGCGTTATAGATACTTGCTCTATAACCGCCTAGATTTCTGTGTCCGTTAAGTCCGCTAATGCCAGCCGCTTTCCAAGCAGCGTCAAAAGCTTCTTTCTTACTTTCATCAGTCAATTTGAAAGACACATTCATTAAAGAACGATCTTCTTTAGCCGCATAACCTTCGAATAATGGATTGTTGTCAATCTCATCATAAAGAAGTTTTGCTTTAGCTTCGTTTTTAGCTTCAGCAGCGGCGATACCACCATTCTCTTCAAGATGCTTAAGTGTTAAATAAGACACGTAAACTGGGAATACTGGCGGTGTATTTAACATTGATTCTTTAGCAATGTGTAGACCTAAATCTAAGTAAGATGGCAGATTACGACCTGTTTTACCAAGAATATCTTTTTTAACAACCACTAAAACCGCACCTGCAGGTCCCATATTTTTTTGAGCACCAGCATAGATCAAATCAAATTTTGAAAAGTCTAATTGGCGGCTGAAGATGTCAGACGACATATCGCAAACCATAAGAGTATCCACTTCTGGGAAGCTCTTCATTTGTGTTCCGTAGATGGTGTTGTTAGATGTACAGTGGAAGTAGTCATAGTCTGCTCCAACTTTGTAATCTTTTGGGATGTAGCTGTAATTATCCTCTTTAGAAGATCCTACTACATCGATGTTACCTACTTTTTTAGCTTCTTTAATAGCGCCAGCTGCCCACGTCCCCGTATCGGTGTAAGCTGCTTTGCCATTTTCTGTAAGAAGATTCATAGGTGTCATTAAGAACTGAAGACTTGCGCCACCTTGTAGATAAAGCACTTCGTAGTCATCGCCAAGATTCATTAATCTTTTTACGATGGCTCTTGCTTCGTCCATTACGGCAACAAATTCTTTACTTCTGTGTGAAATTTCTAGCAAAGAAAGCCCCATGCCGTTAAAATCCAAGATCGCTTCTGAAGCTTTTTTGAAGACTTCTTGTGGAAGGATACTTGGTCCAGCACTGAAATTGTGTTTTTTCATTTTATTTTATTAGATTTCGGTGTCTAAAGTTAACGATTACTCGTTATGTAGGAAAGCTTTTTTTGCTAATAAAGATTCTTCCGACTCTACATGGTCGTCATCTGGCACACAACAGTCTACAGGACATACTGCAGCACATTGTGGCTCTTCGTGGAAGCCTTTACACTCTGTACATTTGTCTGACACGATGAAATAAACATCGTCGCTAACTGGCTCTTGAGGATCGTTAGCATCTATGGTTAGTCCCGATGTCAACGTTACACGCCCTTCTAGAGTTGTTCCTTCGGAAGCCTTCCAGTCTACTGCACCTTCATAAATTGCGTTGTTAGGACATTCTGGTTCGCATGCCCCGCAATTAATACATTCATCAGTTATTTTGATAGCCATTGCTATATTATTTTTAATTTTGTGCAAAATTACGAAAAATAAGATAAGTAATGATTAATCAAGATAAAATTTATGGACTGACAAAAGTTGGTAGTTTTTTAAACAACTATTTAACTCAATCGCCTGATACTTATGATACTAAACAACAAGAATTGCAAGCCATCCTTAAGCGTTCGGAAGTTGAAAACCCTTGGTTCGATGAGGCTAATTTGCGTTTTTCTTTAGAAAGTTGGGCATCTTTGCTTAATGCCTCAGCCCTAGAAACGTGGTTGTCGAAGTATCATTTTGAATCAAAAAACAAAAGAGTAGGCCTTATCTTGGCGGGTAATATCCCTATGGTAGGTTGGCATGACGTGATGTCGGTAATCTTATCTGGTAATATCCCTGTTATTAAACTATCATCTAAGGACCGTTGGCTAATTCCTTTTTTGTTAAAACTTTGGAATGACAATGCCGAAGGTGGCATCAGCTATGAGTTGGTAGAAAGGTTAGAGAATTTTGATGCTGTTATTGCGACAGGTAGCAACAATACGGCACGTTATCTCGAATATTATTTTAAAGATCATAAAAGCATTATCAGAAAGAACCGAACTTCGGTAGCAGTTGTATCGGAAAATGATAGCGACGAGGATCTTAGAAAACTGGCAGATGATATTTTTATCTATTATGGACTAGGTTGTCGTAATGTAACACGATTGCTGATCCCTGAAGACTATAAACTCGATCGCCTTTTTGAAAACTTTATTGATTACCAATCGATTATTAATCATAATAAATATGCCAATAACTACGATTATAACCGTGCGGTTTTTCTACTAAATCAAGATAAGTTTTGGGACAATAACTTCGTCATGTTAAAAGAGGATGATAAGTTGTTTAGTCCTTTAGCGGTTATTAATTTTAGTCGTTACAAAAGCCTAGATGAGGTTAAGGCTTTTATTAACGATAACGAAGGCGATATACAAGCAGTGGTTACCAATCTAGACTTGGGTACAGAAAGCGTAAAACTAGGGGAGGCGCAACAACCATCACTAGATACCTACGCTGATAATGTTGATACAATGGCATTTTTGGCAGGATTATAAAACATTAATTTAAAATTTAATCCAAACAAAAAGGAGAAACTGTAATAAGTTTCTCCTTTTATTTTTTTAAAAATCAACCCCGAATCCGAGAGCAATTCTGCCGCCATCGCTAGATCGGAAATAGCTTGCTTGTACACCAATTTTGTCCAAAGCATTTAGCCAAAGTCCCAGACCAAAAGAGTTGTGCCACTTGTCGGTGATTTCGTTCGGGATCCAAACGCGTCCGAAGTCAAAACCTGCAAACAAACCTACATTTATTGGTAAATAAGCATTTTTAATAGTTCCTAAATCGAATCTCAAATCTGTGGTTTGATAAAAACTAGATTTACCGTAAAAACGATCGAATCTAAATCCTCTCAAGTTTTGATTGCCACCCAAAGTCGCCATTTGGAAGAACTGATAATCGTTGGATAACAGCCATTTTGCTTCTGCATAAGTGCTGACAATTACTTTTTCGTTGTTGGTGATGTAATGGATAAAACCTAATCCCGTCTCGAAAGTTGGAAGTTTGTTATCCGTGTTTTCAAGGTTTTGACGATAACTAAACGCCGCCTTGAATTTCATTCCCAAACTTGGATTTACATTTTTGTTTAAATTTTCAAAATCAAATTTTAAATCGATTCCTGCAAAATGCTGTGTTTTGAAAACTTGGTCATCCACAATATTTGGAAGACTAATGCGACGATTGGCTGTTTTTTCGATTTTAATAGCTTCGTAGGCTAAATTTGCGGTAAACCAACTTGCATTTTTCCTCCAATTAATCGAAGGTTTAACATAAAATTCTTTCGCACGGACACGATAAAAATCTTCTTCAAAAATCTTTTCTTCATTAATTGTTAAATTCCCGTTTCCAAAATAATTTCTGATGAATCGAGAACTCGTAAATCCAGTATTTAAGCCATAATACCAATTACCAACTAATCTTGGGAAAATGCCTTCGTAAGCAATTTCGTAACCTTTAGAGCCTGTGAAATAGTTGGTTTTGAGATTGTGTTTTGCAGCAAAAGGATTTCGTTTAAAACCATTTTTAACAAAACTTGTCGTCATGCCCAGCACAATTTCGTCGTCAGGATTATAACCAAGGTTAGGTGTCGCAGTCCAAAAGCTGTATTTAAGGCGTTTGTAATTATATTCGTTAAGGTCATAATCATCTGTTAATTTCGCCGACGCATTTTTAGAAATCGTATTATTTTTAGATTTGTAATCATAAATTTTGACACGATTATCTCTTTCGATATTGTAGTTGTCATGGTTGAGACCGCCCAAAAGACGCAGTTTAATAGGATTGTTTTGATCACCTTTTACGACTAAATCATCGTCGTCGCCCAAAGTGTAAACCCAAATTTCTGAAGTTTCATTTTTATTATAAACTTTTTCGAAGGTCAACTCTTCGCCGTCTTTTTTATTTCTAAATATTTTTACTTGCGTTTCATGATTTGGAAGACGTGTAATTTCGAATCGATCTTTTTTATTAGTTCCTGTCAAAATTACGGTTTTTCTTAACACCTTATAATAATCGGAAGCGTAGGTTGCAAGGTCATTTTTACGCAATTCAAGATTTTGTTTTATAGATTCGATGTCGGCATTTTGTACTTCTTTCGGCAAGTTTTTAAAAGCTTCTTCGATAACATTTTTTGTTAAATTAGCTTTAATAAAATCTGCTTCGCGCTTCCAATCTTCTTCGGTTGCATTGTTTGTAAATGCCAAATCTAAAGGGAATGGCTCCATATTAAACCATTTTACATTTTTGATTTTTGGTCCAAAACTTTGCATGTGACGAAGTCCCGGAAAGTTCAAAAACATTTGGGTTGCCAAGCCATCATATTTTACAAAAGCTTGGTCACGATCTTTAGGAATAGGAGAAATTAAAACCTTGTCGCCAACAGCTTTTTGTTCCCATTTCCATTGGTCATAATGTCTGTCCCAATCGCCGATTAGCATGTCGAAAAGACGTGCGCGAATGTAAGCGGATTCGTCCATTTTGTATTTTTCATCTTTAGCCAAAAGTTTAATAACATCTTCTGTACTCAAGACTTTATTTGGATTTTCTTCGGTTTCGGCAGGTCGAACTTCCAGATAATACAATTCGTTTCCAAAATTTTGATTGTACTTACCAAGTGCATTTTGTTTCGGAACATATACCAAACTCGGATCCGTATGTTTAACCCCGATAGATTCTGCCATAGTACCGATTGCTAAAGGCGTGTAAGGATTAGAAGACGTGTAAAAATCCAATAAAAATTGATCTGCAAATCCGTCTGCAAAATCGTCAACAACATAACGATCTTTAAAAGCCACCGATTGCAAAAATCTTACGCCACTTTTATGAAGCGCTCGGATAACATATTCGCCTTTTGGCGTGTCCAATCGCAAAGAGTTGGTCTGATGTCCGCCACCAGCTCTCGTTGCTTTTGCGCCACCGTAAAGCGTGTCCAAATCCAAAGTAGGAACCGAAACTTGCGTACCATACATTTCGCGATAGTTGTTGCCCCAAAGCATTTTATAAAATCCAGATTTTTTGGTGTCTTTTTGATTGTAAATACTTGTCGTTGTTGTCGCTGGAAAGTCTTTTGGATAATCGGTTTTTGTATAATTATCACCTTTTAAAACTGAATGGCTAAAAAGCAATTTTTCTTGGTCGTTTTCTCTTCCAAAATAGTCAACGAAAGCTTCTCCTTTTTTTGAAATTTTTAAAACGGCATAACCATTTTGTCCGTAAGAAAAATCATTTGGAGAAATAGCTGCTGCAGCTTCGGATTTAGATCCCGCGCCGCTGATGATTTGGCGGATGTTACCTTGTTCGATGTATTGTAGATTGTGATCGTGACCAGAAACAAGGATCACATTTTCTTTATCAGCAATTAAAGTTTTGATTCTAGCTGCTAATTTTCGATAATTAGGATTTGATAAATCTTGGTGCGTGATACCGCCAGTTGCTCTCATTAGATTAATTCCAGTTGCTAAGATTGGCAACGGAATTTTGTTCTCTAAAGGGAATAATTGTTTCTCCATCGAGTAATAACCGCCGTGCGAGCCGTGGTCAATTAATGGATGATGGACTGCTACGATAATTGTTTTGTTTTGATTTTTCGAAATTTGATCTTCAAATTCTGTGAAAAAATCTTCCCTTGTTTTGATGTCGCACTTTTCATTAATACCTGGGTTTTTATCCCAATCTGCTAAAAACCATTCGGAGTCGATCGTTATTAAAGCGATGTCTTTTCCGATTTTTCGAGTTTCGATGGCGCAAGAATTTTTTGGAGAAAAAGCTTTTTTGTCATTTAGTTTTTCAATGACATAATCTTGTTCTTCTTTTAGACCAATAATGCCGTTGCTGTACCAATCGTGGTTGCCAGGCACAAAAATACTTTGACCTTTGAATTTATTTGCTAACGCGATTTGGTCGTCGAGTTTTTCTTCCGCTAATTTTCGGTCTTTAGAATCTTTGCTAGGAAGTCCACGCGGATAGATGTTATCACCAAGAAATAATAGCGTGCTGTTTTGGTCAGCGGAGTCAAGTTTTGATTTTAATTGATTCAGAATTTTCTTTGCATGATCTTGGTCGGCATTACCAGCGTCGCCTACGAGATAAAAAGTGTGGGCAATATCTTCGTCTTTTATACGTTGTGAAGTATTAAAGTTTTTGATATTTTTTCCATATTGAGCTTTTTCTGTAGCACAAGAAATGCTTATAATTGCCAGTGCAGAAAGCATGGTATATTTTGCAGCAAATATTTTCATAAATTTGAATCAAACATTTTATAAATGAACATCGTACACAAAGCGGAGCAATACGTTATTCAACTTTTCAAAGATAAGCTTTCTCCAGTTTATTCTTTTCATAATCTTGAGCACACCAAAAGAGTGGTTGCTGCTACAGAATTGTTGGCCAAAGAAGAGAATGTTAACGAAAAAGACATGGAGATTTTGACGTTGGCAGCGTGGTTTCATGATGTTGGTTATTGTCAAACTTGTACAGTCCATGAGAATGTTGGGATGCAAGAAGCAGAAATTTTTTTAAAACAAGAAAATATTTCGCAAGAAGAAATTGATGCGGTTAAACAATTGATCCATGCAACTTCGATGGAATATCAACCGCAAAATTTGTTAGAAAAAATTATGAAAGATGCCGATTGCTCACACATTGGATCGGAAGACTTTTTTAATATTACAGAAACTCTACGCCAAGAATGTAAGCAAGTTTATCAAAAGAAAATAAGCAAGTTGGATTGGGCAAATACAAATTTGCAGTTTTTGACGCAACATCATCGCTTCTACACAGATTACGCAAAAAAAAATTGGGAAGAGACTAAAACTGAAAATGTAGAAAAAACGTTAGAGCTAATTGCTGACCTCATTAAGGATAAAGAAAAATCGAAAAATACAGAGGAAGAAAAGGCATTGCTTAATAAGAAAAAACTTGAAAAATTGGACTCGCCAGAACGTGGTATAGAAACGATGTTCCGTGTGACAATGAATAACCATACGCGTCTAAGTCAAATTGCAGATACAAAAGCTAACATTTTGTTATCGGTTAATGCGATTATTATTTCGGTGGCGTTATCGACGATTATTCCGAAACTTGACTCGCCAAAAAATGCACATTTGGTGATTCCGACTTTTATGATGATTGCTTTTAGCGTAGCCACTATTATTATGGCGATTATGTCGACACGTCCAAAAATATCAAGCGGAACTTTCACTAGAAAAGAAATCGAGGAACGAAAAGTGAATCTTCTGTTTTTTGGAAATTTCCACAAAATGCCTATTGACGAATATATGTGGGCGATGAAAGAAATGATGAAGGACCGAACTTATCTGTACGATAGTCTCGTTAAAGATTTGTACTATCTTGGTATTGTCCTGAATCGAAAATACAAATTGTTGCGAACAACTTACACTATTTTTACAGTTGGGATTTTGGTTTCGGTGCTTACGTTTTATTTGGCTTTCCGAGAAATTATTTAAGAAAAATAAAAGCTTGTAGAATTTTACTACAAGCTTTTTTTATAAAGTCGTTTTGTTTTCGAATAAAATTAAATTTCGGGATAAAATTCGTATTGCATTGGCGTTGGATCGTAGTTGATACCAACTCTTATCGCTTGTAGACCGGCGATACCTTGTAGATCTTCGATATCTACAATCTCAATATTATCTTCTAGATGGCCTTCGTTCTGAAGGATTTTGATAAATTTAAGATAATCGTATTTTTCGGTTTCTTGAGAGAAAACAACACTCAGTTTTCCTGTTTGTACAAGGCGTTCTGTTGTATTTTTAATTAAAGATTTATCGATGCGTTTTTTAATCATTTCATAACGTGCATTGTAACTTCCGTCGACATCAAAACGTTTTTCATCCATTCGGAATCTTATGCTAATTGGCGCACTGTAGACTAAAATAAGAGATGTGATATCCAACTTCATAGGAAGTTTTTTGGTAAGTTCTCGGAACTTAATTTCGCTTTCTGTCATCACGCGAAGCTGCCAAAGTCTCAGGTTTTTAAGATATACATTGTCAAAACTCAGCCAAGGTGCGATGCTTGCGCCCATGTAGAAATTATGCTCGACACCATCCGTTTTGAAACGTTCATAATAGAATGGGAAGCGTTTCTGTTGCTCGTCTTGGCGTTTGTCTAGTAGATTACTGAGCTCTTTATTAATCATCGAAATACTGTCATCAAACTGTTTTCGATAATGATAAATAACGGGCGAATTTTTTTCTAATTGTTTGAAATAGGTCGTGATTTCCTCATTATTACTAAGGCTTTCGAACTTTAATCGGTTAAGCGTCGGGTAGATTTCCTCCTGCAAAAAAGATTGGATTTCGCTTTCAGTATTGGCTTTCAGGCCAAATTTTAATTCATTCTTTTTTGAAGTGAGTTTATCAAAAATCGGTTGAAGATCTTCGGAAGACGTTAAAGTTGCTAGTAAGTTGTTGAGGATATCGAGATTAGTTTTAATGTCTTTAACAATCGCTTTGTTACGTTCATTACTAGAGTTCTTAACATCCGATTGTCCGTAGAAAGGAATTAATTTATCAAAAATAATACTTTTGTAGGGCGATTTATCAACATGTTCGTTAGCGATATTGATGTGCTTCATCGCTTCATCGTGGAATTTCCAGTAGACACTCGGGTGTATCGCCGTATATTCTTGTTGTATCAACGCAACAACGTGGTTTTCGAGATTTTCGTAGAGCTGGTTAATTGTGTCTTCTAGATAGATGATAACGCTGTCCATTTTGTTAGCATTAATACTGTTGAGCGCTTTTCTAGAAGAGGTTAGCTCCATAATACCAAGAAGTTTTCCATCTTTATAAAGTGGTGCAAAAATGGCGCTTTTTATTCCTAAATTTTTAAAAGTCGAAACTATAAAAGCATCGGTTTTTTGAAGTTCTACTTTGTCAATATCCGAAATACTAAAATATCTACGTTGGTCTTTGGCGTTTTGTAACAAAGCTTCGTGCACTTTGTCTGACAAAAATTGTTTCGGAATTGTTGATAGAATTTTACTTTCGATAACTGTATTAATAGGTGTTATCTCAAATTTATTTTCTTTATAATTAATAGCGGTATAACCAATTTCTAAATCAGAAAGTCGGAAAATTGATCGGAAAATATTCGTAATGTCAGATTTGATGTTGCGATAATCATCCTTCGCTTGTATCAACTGACTTTTGAGGTTAGAAACTGCGATTTCTGAAGTGGCATCGTACATCGACACAATTCCAAAACCTGTGAGCTCCCAAGAGCTTGGCGGGAATTTTTCTTTCCAAAGATCAATGTTATCGAAGTTATCGACCAGTTCTTCAATTTCTTCTTGTGTTAAAATTTTTGAAGTTTCGGTTGTTTTTATTTCGATAAAGTCAGCATTGGTTAAGATTCGATAATGGTTAAGATAACCGTCTTTATTTGGAATATCATATATAAAAGGAAAATCAATTTTTACAGGTGTTCCAAAATAAGATTCCAAAATCACACAACAACTTAAAACATAAAATTGTTCTGCAGTGAAGCCACTAATTTGTAAATAAAATTCTTCGCCAGCATTTTCAATGATTTTCTGAAAACGCTTTGTCGGGTTATAAATGAAATTAGCAAACGGAATACCTACAGCTTTTATCTCATTGTTTGTCAATAATGGCGGGAAAAGCTCACTTAGCAGTTGCTTATAAAAATAATCGTTTTCACTTAGCAATCTATCGGATAGGGCGAGTCCAAGATTTGGATTTTTTTCAAGTTCGTTAAGTATATACTCATGTCGCTCCGCATACAATTTGTCAACTTCAGCTAAGGATTTTATTTCATCAATTAAAGTTTTAAAAGTAAAAGTAATCTGAAAAGGAGAATCAAAAGGTTGATTAAACGTCATAAGCTCACAAGTTTGTATTTGCAAAGATACATAATATCAAGGCTCTATATTTTAGTATTAATATGATTTTAATATTCGAAATCGATTCTACAAGTAGATGTGCTCTATATGAAAAGCCTTATCTTTGCACCGAAAATTAATATAATTTGAAAGATATTCGTACGTTAACTCTTGACCAGTTAAAAGACTATTTCGAAAGTATTGGTGAGAAGGCATTTCGCGCCAAACAAGTCTATGATTGGCTTTGGAGTAAAAACCAACATTCGTTTGAAGATATGACCAACCTCTCAAAAAATTTGAGAGAAAACTTGATGCGTGATTTTTTTATCAATCCTATTGCTGTTGATCTTTTACAAAAATCAAAAGACGGAACCATCAAAAATGGTGTTAAACTTCATGACGGATTAATGGTGGAATCGGTTTTAATACCAACCGAAACTCGTACTACAGCTTGCGTTTCTTCACAAGTTGGATGCTCGCTTAACTGTGAATTTTGTGCAACCGCAAAGCTTAAAAGAATGCGAAATCTAGAAGTTGCCGAGATTGTCGATCAAGTTGCATTAATTGATAGCCAAAGTAAAACGTACTTCGATCGTCCGCTTTCCAATATTGTATTTATGGGAATGGGCGAGCCGATGATGAATTATAAAAACGTTGTTGAAGCCATCCGAAAAATAACAGAACCAGAAGGTTTGGGGATGTCTGCAAGACGAATTACAGTGTCAACTTCCGGAATACCAAAAATGATAAAAATGTTGGCTGATGAAGGTCTTCGCGTCAAATTGGCGTTGTCATTACATTCCGCAGTTGAGAAAACTAGAAACGAGATTATGCCGTTTTCGGATAAGTTTCCGTTGACAGACATTATGGAAGCTATGCAATATTGGTATCAAAAAACGGGTTCGGTTATCACGTTCGAATATTGCGTTTGGAAAGGCATTAATGACAAAGATGAAGATATCCGAGCTTTAATAAAATATGCGAGACAAGTACCATCAAAAGTTAATTTGATACAGTATAATCCAATTGGCGAAGGTAAGTTCGATCATCGAAGTATCGAAGCAGAAGAACGTTATGTTCGCGAGCTGGAGAAAGCTGGTGTTACAGTTATGGTCAGAAAAAGTCGTGGCGGCGATATTGACGCAGCTTGTGGACAATTAGCAAATAAAACAGCAGAATAATATAGATATAAATTTATTTTACCATGGATTTTGTATTTGGAGAAAATGCTTTAGAAAGTGTTTATATGTGGTCAATTCCGCTACATGCTGCGGTGATTTTGGCAGAAATGATATACAGCAGTGTTGCGCAAGCGAAGTTGTATAGTGGAAAAGATTTGTTTACAAATATCTATCTCGCTTTAATGAATTTTAGCCTTGACTTAATAATGAAGGCTTTCGCGATGGGCGTGATGTTTTTCTTTTATAGCTTCCGAATTTTTGATTTCGATATGGGGACTTGGTATTATTGGGTATTTTGCTTTATGGCAACCGATTTAGCTTATTATTTCCATCATTTGGTCGATCACAAATCAAGAGCATTTTGGGCGGTGCATATCACGCACCACAACTCTGAATATTTTAATTTAACAACAGGATTCAGAAGTCCAGTTTTCCAACCATTATACCGTTATTTATTCTTTTCACCATTGGCTTTTTTAGGATTAAATCCTTGGTCGATTATGGTTTGCTACGCTGTTGGTCAAGTCTACGGAACTTGGGTGCATACGCAGACGGTTAAGAAAATGGGATTCTTAGAATATATTTTGGTAACGCCGTCGCACCACCGTGTTCATCATGGTTGTAACATCAAATATTTGGACAAAAATATGGGAATGGTGTTTATCTTTTGGGATAAAATTTTTGGAACATTCGAGCCTGAAGATCCAAAAGTTCCGGTAAAATTCGGGATCTATCCAAAAATGCCAGATGATGGACCTTTGACGACTTTGTTGTACGAATGGCGAAAAATTGGAAAAGATCTTCGTCAACCTAATTTGACCATTAAAGACCGTTTCAATTATATTTTTAATTCTCCGGGTTGGCGCCATGACGGAAAAGGAAAAACCGTTAGCGATTATCAACGCGAATATTGGGCTAAAAAAAAGGCGCAAGCTAAAGCCAAAGAATCGCAGAAAGAGGAAACAAAAATTGCTTAGTTCACTATGAAATTTAAAATTTTATTAATCTTTATTTTTTGTGTGAATCTTGGATTTGCGCAACAAGCTGAGATTTTTAAAATTAAAAATTATCAAGTCGCAGAGCTTTCGGATTCGTTGAAAGAAAGCTCAGGTTTGGATTTTATTGGTGATAAACTTATAAGTTTTAATGATAGTGGCAATGCTGGAGATTTATTTTTGCTAAATCCAAAAACTGGAAAAATCACAGATTATATTCCTACGCAACTTAACAACCGCGATTGGGAAGCTGTTACAAAAGATTCAGCGAATCTATACGTTGCGGATTTCGGAAATAATAACGGAACAAGAAAAGATTTAAAAATATATAAAATTCCTTTTTCTGGGGAGAACTTCAAAGTTGATTCAACACAAGTCATTTCTTATTTTTATCCAGATCAAAAAGATTTTACTTCTAAAAATCTAAATACAGATTACGATGCAGAAGCTGTAATTTTTTATAAGGATAAACTCCAAGTTCTTACGAAAGAATGGGCGAGTAGAAGTGTAACACGCTATGAAGTTGATCCCAATGTTTTTGAACAACAACCTGCAAAAAAGCTAGAGTCTTATGATACAGGATTTGTTGTGACCGACGCTTCTTATTTTGATAAAAAACTGTATGTTGTGGGTTATACGAAGATGACGCAAGTCTATTTAATGATTTTTGAAGAATCAGAAGATGGATTTTTCTTTTCTAAAAAAGGAAAAAAATACCATTTAGGAAGTGCGTTGTCCGTTGGACAAATCGAAGGAATTGCTGTTAACCATGATGGAATCTATATTTCTAGTGAATTTTTCAAAACACCTTTAGGAACTGTGAAGCCGCGATTGTATTTTATCCCAACTGAAAAATTAAAATAACGAAATTTCGTTTCTCGCAAAGAAAAATTTATCTTTGCGTATTACCTAATAATTCTTGCTTTGGCTAATATTGTAGAAGAAATCAAACGTCCGATAAGTACCGAGATGAAACTTTTTGAACAAAAGTTTTATGAATCGATGAAGAGTAACGTGTCTTTGTTGGATAAAGTGACTCGTTTTATCGTGACAACAAAAGGGAAGCAGATGCGTCCGATGTTTGTGTTTCTTTGTGCAAAATTAGTTGGTGACGTTAACGAGAAAACCTATCGTGGCGCATCGATGATCGAGTTGATCCATACGGCGACTTTGGTGCATGATGATGTTGTGGATGAGAGTTTTAAAAGAAGAAATTTCTTCTCGATTAACGCGCTTTGGAAGAACAAAATCGCTGTTCTTGTAGGTGATTATCTGTTGTCAAAATCGGTTTTACTGTCTACGGACAATAAAGATTTTGATTTGCTTTCTGTTATTTCTCGTACGATTCGCGAAATGGCAGAAGGAGAATTGCTTCAACTAGAAAAAGCTAGAAAATTAGACATCACCGAAGATGTCTATTACGAGATTATCCGCCAAAAAACAGCCACTTTAATTGCGGCTTGTTGCGAAGTTGGTGTTTTGTCGAATAACGCTGACGAAGTTCTTGCAAAGAAAATGAAAGACTTCGGGACTTACACTGGGATGGCGTTTCAGATTAAAGATGATTTGTTCGATTATACCAGTAGTAATATCATCGGAAAACCTGTAGGTATCGATATTAAAGAGCAAAAAATGACCTTGCCTTTAATACATGCACTCAAAACTTCAACACCAGAAAATTACAAAAAGTATTTTAATACGATAAAGCGTTACAACAACGATCCTAAAAAAGTTCGTGAGTTGGTTGATTATGTAAAAACTTCTGGCGGGATGGATTACGCCATCAAAGTCATGAAAGATTATCAACAAAAAGCTTTAGACATTCTTTCCGAATTTCCTGATTCTGAAGCTAAAAAATCATTAGAATTGATGTTGGATTATGTGATTAGCAGAAAATTGTAATGGTATAATTTAGTCAGATATTTTATAAATACTTATTTCAGAAACGCTTCCAGTGAGAAGATTTAACGAGATTCCGCCCCGATAATACTCAAAAGAAAGTATGTCATCTTTGTTCAATTTGTGGATTGAATTTATTTCGGTATCGCTTATTAGTAGACTTAAAACTAGCGGCAAAGTAGCACCACTAAAGTCTTTTTTATTAATTTCTGTATAACCGCCAGTTGTCAAATGTTTTAGAATGCCAATTTTCGGCGTTCCTCCAAAATTTAATAACGATAACTGTACACCAGTTCCGTATCTGAATTTAAAATTGATAGCATAAACGCCAGCTACAGGCACTTTGTAAGTGGATGTCGTCTCATTAAAGTTGCTGGTGAAATTTGGATCTTTTGTGAAACTCAATCGATCCCATCCTGTGAAAAGATTTCCGCTAAGAATTGTGCTGCCAGATGATGTCGCCTTTGTAATTGTTGTGTTGACGTAGGCTTGTATTAGAGAGATGTCTGCTTTTGTTACTTCGGAAGTTGTTTGGTTGTAAGTTAAGATTTTGGTATTGCTGAGACTAGTAATTTCTTGGACGGTATTTATTTTTGTGTTTCCGTTGATGTGCAAAGTAGCTTCGGGATTGGTAGTGTTAATACCAACTTGCGCATTTAGCGTAATTGTAAAAATTACACTAAGACTAATTAGTAATTTTGTTTTCATGGTGGTTTTGGTTTTTAGTTTATAAGTTTTATTACATTGGCTTGGGTTATTTTTATAAAATTAGCAATATTTTTAGTTGTAATTTATTTTTAATTATTTATTTTAACGATATGTTTAATTAATATTGGTTATAATTTGATATTTTGCATTTTATTTATTGGTTTTTAATTGTTTTTAAATTATTTTTTCCTTTTAAATTAATACCAGAATTAAATTGTGTGATTTTTGTTAAAATTGAATTCGTTTTCTATTTCGTAATTTTGAAATATGAATAGTAATTCGCCTTTAGCAGAAATTTTGCGTCCTAAAAATCTTGAAGAAGTTGTTGGTCAAGAACATTTGACTGGTCCCAAAGGTCCTATCCGTCGTATGTTGGAGAATGATACCATTAATTCACTTATTTTCTGGGGACCTCCAGGAACGGGCAAAACGACTTTGGCGGAAATTATTTCTGAACAATCGAAAAGAAAATTTTATAAGCTAAGTGCGGTGACTTCTGGTGTTAAAGATGTTCGCGATGTTATCGACGATGCTAAAAAGCAAAATCTTTTTTCTGGAAAATCGCCGATTTTATTCATTGATGAGATTCACCGATTTAATAAGTCACAACAAGATTCTTTGTTACACGCTGTCGAAAAAGGTTGGATAGTCTTGATTGGTGCCACGACGGAAAATCCTAGTTTTGAAGTGGTTTCGGCGCTTTTGTCACGAAGTCAAGTTTATGTTCTCAAAGCTTTGACGTTTGAAAAGTTGGAAGAACTGGCAGATACAAGTCTTCAAAAATACAATGAACTCAATAAAACCGATTTTGTCCTCGATGACAAAGCGGCTTTTATACAGTATTCTGGTGGTGATGCCCGCAAATTAATTAACTCGATTGAATTGGTGCTTAATCAGTTTAAAAATTCGAAAATTACACACATCACCAATGATGAGGTTTTGTCGGTTTTACAAGAAAACATGGCGCTTTATGACAAAAACGGTGAACAACATTATGATATTATTTCGGCTTTCATTAAGTCGATTCGTGGAAGTGATCCAAATGCTGCGGTCTATTGGCTGGCGAGGATGTTAGTCGGTGGTGAAGATATCAAATTCATAGCGCGGCGACTGGTAATTTTGGCGTCCGAAGATATTGGTCTTGCGAATCCAAATGCCTTGGTGGTGGCGAATAATTGTTTCCAAGCGATCAATATGATCGGAAATCCTGAAGCACGAATTATCCTTAGCGAAACGGCAATTTATCTGGCGGTTTCTCCCAAAAGTAATTCGGCGTATATGGCGATTAATGAAGCGATGGCTTTGGTGAAAAAAACTGGAAACCTTGCGGTGCCATTACACCTTAGAAATGCGCCAACCAAATTGATGAAAGATATGAACTACGGAAAAGACTATCAATACGCCCATTCTCACGAAGGTAATTTTGTGGATCAAGAGTTTTTGCCAGAAGATATTTCGGGATTACAATTTTATCAGCCTGGGCAAAATTCAACAGAACAAAAAATTAAAGATCAGCTCAACAAAAAGTGGGGAAGTCGTTATGAGTAGGTTGTAGAGTTCTCTTTTTTTAATATAATTAAACGCTTCATTCATAATAATTTTAAAATTATCATAAATGAAGCGTTTTTGTTTTTTTATTAAGCTGTATTTTAATCTTCGTTATTCTCCGTTTTGGTTTCCACCATTTTAGAAATAATTTTTTTAAGTCTTTGGAACAAGAACGAACTTAATAACAACAAGACGCCAAGTAGGATAAATGCGACAATTCTTGATACATTATCCAACTGCCAAACATCGTACAAATATAGTTTTGCAATCGTAATACCTATTAATACAAAACCAATTTTGTTGATTTCTGGCTTTGATTTTTGTAAACCATAATAGATAAAACTTGCTGCCAAAATTGTCCAAATAATAGGAAGATAAAGTACAATAAAATGACTTTGTAACCATTCGTAATCTTTCAGTTGATTCAGTTTTAGTAAAATGTAAATGTGATAAATTTCAAAACTTATCAAATACACGAACACAAAACCTATAGCCCAATATGCCAATTTTTCGTTTAGGAAACTCGTTTTAGGAATAATACCAACTAAACAAACCAAAACTGGAATCCAATACAATAAGTAAATTAGATAAAAACTTTTGCTGACCTCATGTTTAAAAATGCTAAAATTAATATCCGTCACCGAAACATGGATGAGCGCAAACAAAAATAAAAGACCAATCAAAATGTTGACGAATGTAGGTTGGTAGTTAAGTTTTTGTCGTAAAAGTAACATTGCGAACAAATAGTAAATCGTGTAAACAAGGATGATACAAGAAATAAATGTGTCAGACTGATTTTGGATGTGATACCAAATCTCAAACGAAATCGAAAAATAAATGACAACATAACTTAGTCCTGAAAAAAACTTCACATATTGAAATCGACTTTGGTCATCGACATCTTCACTAAGGTTTTTAATGTAAAATAAATTGAACAAAAATGATGCGATTACAACCAAACTTGTCAGAAAAATTGGATTGAAAATTACAGCTAAATGACTTTCAGAAAAATAATTGCTCCACGTATAGATTTGCGAAATAATCAATATCGGAAACAAAATATTAAAACATTGTTTGAAGATTTTTTGTTCCGTTTTTTTCCAAATAAATAAAAGTAAACTCGCTTCGATCGCCCAAATGATTGTCACAAAATAAGTTTCTAATTCTAAAGCGACAGCTATTGTGGCAAGGCTTATGGCGATGCCCGTAAATACTGCAAAATTGAGACTTTTTGTATCCGCTTTTTTGTCTCTAAAAATGAGTAATGCGTTAATGATTGCAAAACCAATTGGAAGTAAACTAAATCCTTTGATATTCTCGCTCCAAAGAACATAGATTCCTCCTAAAACAGCGAAAATATTGATGAAAACTAAAAGTAATATTTCTGCTGTAGAAATAATTTTTGTTTTGAAATAATTTTGTAACGCAAAAGCGTAAAATATCAAGTAGGATAAAATGATAAAGTAAATAATCTTGGTGCTTGGTGCGTCAATAATCCATGTTAAAAAATAAATGGAAGTGAAAGTAAAGGCTAGCCAGCCGAGACTTTTCCAATTTCTAAGGAAAGCAATAACTAGCATTCCGATGTTGAGAATACTTAAGTAACTGAATAAAAATAGATAATTACTTTGTCCAGTACTTACTAAAATTGGTGCTAAAAAACCGCCAATTAATGCGACGATATTTAAAACTTCACTTTTATAAAAATTTGCAAGAAGAACCGATGCTAGCGTGATGATTGCTAAAATCCCAAATGCAACATTTTGCGAAAACATACCATATTCTTGAAAAGCAATTGTGATTGTTAGATAGAAAACGCTGATGCCGCCACCTGTAATAATTGATCCAAAAATTGAAAAGTTTTTTCTGAGCCAATGTCCGATGCCTAAAAGGATTCCGCCAGTTATCATCCCAATTGCAACGCGTCCCGATTCACCAATCCAATTGCGATCGATCGCGTATTTTACAAAATAACCGATCCCTAAAACCAATGTGAAAATACCAATAACACTCAATGCATTTTGTTTTAAAAAAGACATTAGTTGCTCTAGTTTTCCTTCAAAAACGTTGGGTTCTTTTGGTGTGATTTTCTCGTCAAGGCTTGGTTTTGGAGGTTCAGGTTTAACAACAAACTCTGGTTGTAGTGTTGTTGAGGTTTCGATTGGTTGTTGCTCAGGCTTTACTTCCTGAGGAATAACTGGTTTTTCAAAAGGAAGATTGATGTTTGTATTTTGACCTTTTAGTCGAGATACTTCTTCTTCAAGCTCTTTTATTCGTCCATTAAAATGGTAGTAAATCCAAATAACGATGACGATAAAAAATAGGAGTAATAATTCCATTTGTTTTAATATTACTCAAATATATTCATTTTAAAATTTGTAAAGTTTTATTTAAACTACTTCCTTATCTATCTTGAAAATCCAAATCATAGCAAGCATGGAAGCGGAATATAATAGCATTAGTAGTGTTAACGTCCAGTTAAATGTGTTCGAAAAATCTTGATTTAATATTAAAAATGAAAAAACAATACAAAATGGTGATACTATACTTAGTATTATTTTTGATTTTTTTTCAGAAAGTTTTTTGTAAAAAAGATAGTACGCGTAAGCTATTATAGCCATTGGAATAGAGGAAAATGCAATTCCAAATATAAAAGCAAATAAAAACAATGGAATAGAATCAATTATTACGGAAAATTTGAAATTTTCGGCATTTAATATAGCAAAGATGCAAAAGAAAATAGCACCTAATATTGCAGTAGAAAACCATATTTTAAGGATGTATAGCATTTAACTTTCCAAAAGATATTCATTGTAATTTCCAAGAAAATCGACTTTTGTTCCGAGTGCTTTTAATTCTTCTAATGCATTTTCGTGGAGAATAGGATGCCAATCGCCAACAATATTTAGGAAAAAGAAATAGTTACCCAAACCTGTTTTTAAGGTTCTAGATTCTATTTTGCTAAGGTTCATATTACGCCAAGCAAAAACAGAAAGTACCTGATGCAATCCTCCGGCATGGTCTTCGGGTAAGCTAACAAGCAATCCCGATTTGCGACCGATATTCTCTAAACCCGAGTTGTCATAAGACTTTTTCGATTTCGAAATAATAATAAAACGCGTATGATTTTGTTCAAAATCATGGATGTTACGTTGAATGATTTCTAAATCATAAAGCTTTGCAGCAAACTGATTAGCAACTGCCGCAAGTTTTCGGTCTGGGTTTTCAGAAACATGTTTTGCAGCTGCTGCAGTTGACGAAAAATCTTGCTTTGGGATATTTTTATAATGCTGATCCAAATAATGGAAACTCTGCGCTAGAGCTTGCGGATGCGAATATATTTTTTCTAAATCAGCATCATTACTTTGTGATTTATGAATCATGAGATGATGAGCAATTGGCATAACAGCTTCGGCCTCAATATGGATTTCAGGTGTTTTATAAAGATAATCCAAGGTCATAGAAACTGTTCCTTCAATCGAGTTTTCTAACGGGACAACGGCTTTGTCAACGATTCCGTCTTCAACCGCCCTGAAGCAATCCAAAATACTAACCTGCGGAATTTTAGTTTCTGTCGGAAAAAGTTGCGTTGTTGCTAACTGCGTGAAAGAGGCTTCTGGCCCTAAGAATGCGATTTTCATATGGTATTAAAACAAGGTTTTGTTTTTACGCAAATTAATTTTTAGCATAGTTAATATTTTTACTTCTAAGTAATGGTCTTTTTTATAGAAAATTGATTTTTTGCATATTTTTTTTAAAAATAGAAAGTGTTGAAGTTAACTAGATGATCTAGATGTAATGCTTAGAATAGCATCTTTTGAATGGATTCTTAAAAAATTCTTAAAATGAGATTTTAATAAATCTATAATTAACAGATGCTTACGAGAGTTAGGTAGCTATTAATGGGTATGTAAAGGGGTAACGGAAAATAGTGATGTCCAAAAATCATATATAAGAGCGATTTTTTTTTGAATTGAGGGGATATATCTTTGGACTGTTAAACAATTAAAAACAATTTATCATGAAAAAGTTAATTTTAACTGCATGTGCAGTTTTCGCAACAAGTTTTGCATTCGCTCAATCAAACAATGATGTTACAACACAATTAGGTAATGGTAACTCTGCTCAAGTAGATCAAGTTGGCGCTGTTAATGACAACTCTATTATGCAACAAGGAGATGACAACATCGCAAAAACCGACCAAAACGGAGTTGGTAACATGAATGAATCCGAAAGTTACGGAAATCGTAACGAAATTGACGTTACACAACTTGGTTATCAAAATGACAGCTATTCTGGACAACTAGGAGATGATAACTATGCTTGGGTTTCTCAAACTGGTTTTTGGAATGAAAGTGCACAATATCAAATTGGTAATGCAAATGATGCTCAAGTTCTACAAGTTGGTTTGGCAAATATGAGTCAACAAGTTCAATTGGGCGATGGTAATACTGCATGGGCAATTCAGGACGGAATTCTTAACAGTAATGACCAATGGCAAGAAGGTGATGGCAACTTTGCGTACGCTAATCAATCTGGAATGTTGAATGAATCTATCCAAACGCAATTAGGCGATGGTAACCTTGCACTTGTTTATCAAGATGGTTTAGGAAACTATGCTGATCAATGGCAACAAGGTACTGGTAATGGTGCATTAGATCAACAAACTGGTAACCTTAACAGTTCTATTGTTACTCAGCTTGGAGACGGACACATGCATGTAGGTACTCAAACAGGAGATAATAACTCAATGGTTATTAACCAAAGTAACTAGGGAATTAGTTTAATTTTTGAGAGGAAGACTTGTTATCAAGCCTCTTCCTCTCTTTTATTCTTTTATTCTGTCAAAAATGAAAACAAAATTTCTTTTGATAATCTGTTGTCTTAGCTCTTTTTTAAGGGTTAAGTCACAGTCATTTAAAGAAATTAACTCAAATAATATCTTTAGTTATCTTTCGAATGCTACTGTGGATATGCAATCTAAGCAAAGTGCTAGTAATATTATCCAAATAGGAAACAATAATCTTATCGAAGCTACTTTAATTAATGATCAACTTATTAGTGTACAGCTCGGTAATAATAACCAAACTAGTTACAAGGATTATAATCCATCGCAATCAGCAGGAATGTTGATACAATCTATTGGCGATAATAATCTAATAATGGTTGATGGTAGCAATTCGATTTCTAATAACATGAGTGTGGAAGTTATTGGCAATAATAAAACGATATTTATAGAAAACAGATAATATATTTATCATGAAGTATTTTAATTTCTTGTTTTCTTGCTTTTTAATTCTTTTCCCGATATCTCTTTTTTCTCAAATTGAAAACGTATTCAACGTGAAGGCTGTTATTGAAGTTAAAAATGCTGAAGATATCTCATCGATTTATGCTAAAGCTATTAATAATGATGAAGTTGTACACGATCTTAACTATCTTCTTATAAGTATTAAGCAATCGTCAAATGGTAATATGACAAATAATAAGCAAGAAGGCAAGTTTGTTATTAGCCCAGATGAGACTAAAGATTTATCACATGTTACGATTAACCATACAAAAGATGATCAGATAAAGATTTATTTATTCATTCGAAATGAAAAAGAGAATAAACTAATTTCTAAAGACTCTTTATTTATTAATGTAACTGATGGTGTCCAGATGAGTACAAATCGATCGATTAAAAATCCAGATACCGAAATTACCGAAGAAGATTTTGAACTTAAAGGACTTGTGGTTGATAATACCAAAAGTAAAGTAGGGAAAGACTTTTTTGAAACATTTTATAATACTTATAGAGATTCTACTGAGCAATATGCTTTTGTAATTAATGTTAATGAGTTGCCGTCAATTGGAAGAAATGGAATTATCAATATCGATACTAGTGATCAAAATATTTATAGTTTTCGAGTAGTGCCAAATGATGAATATATAGCTGCTCAAGCACAAATGACCATGCGTTATCTTAATAAGTATTATAGGGAAAGTAAACTATTAGATAAGGAGTTAGGAGCTCCCTAAGACATGAAAACAAATAATAATATCCTAAAATTTTTGCTAGTCTTACTTTTTAGCTTTAGTTTTTTTTTACAATTAAAGTCTCAGCAAATGGCTTATAAACCGATTAACCCAGCTTTGGGTGGTGAGTATTTTAATTATAGTTGGCTACTAAGTTCGGCTAATGCGCAAAATCAGTTTGACGATAATAAAACAACAGGTTTTAAAGCCCAAACCGCGATTGGTGGATTTCAAGAGAATCTTAACAGACAGATTCTTAGTCAAATCTCAAAAAACCTATTTGGAGGTGAGTTTGGAGAGGCAACACTAACTCCTGGTGTTTATACTATGGGATCTTTAAATATATCGATCTCAGACTATTTTGGAGGACTAAATATCAGTATAGTTGATATCAAAACTGGTGAACAAACTAATATTAATCTTCCTAATACAAATTGAAATAAAATAATGTAACCCAAAAATCTGAAAAAATGTATTTTAACCGTAACCTAAAAAAAGTACATTTTCTTCTTTCGATTTTATTTATTTTTCTTTACAGCTGTAGTGCTTTGTTTAAAGCTCCTACAGGTTACCAAAGTTCTACATTGGGCGAAGTGACACCTTATACAAAGTTGTTAAAAACTTTACCAGAGCCTAAAGAAAAAACGGTGGTAGCTGTTTATAAATTTAAAGACCAAACTGGTCAATACAAAGCTTCAGAGAATATTTCTAATTGGAGTACAGCGATCCCGCAAGGGACGACTTCAATTTTATTAAAAGCTTTGGAAGACTCAAAATGGTTCACAACAATTGAAAGAGAAAATATTAGTGATTTGCTAAACGAAAGACAAATCATAAAATCTACTCGTCAAGAATATGTAGCACTTCAAAATCAAACAAGTGCTCAAAAAAGTTCAGCAACTCCTTTGCCTCCGCTCTTGTTTGCAGGGGTGATTATTGAAGGTGGTATTGTTTCATACGATACTAATATCATGACAGGAGGAGCTGGTGCACGTTATTTTGGTATTGGAGCAAGTTCTCAATATCGACAAGATCGTATCTCTGTATATCTGCGTGCTGTATCTACCAATAATGGTAAAATTCTCAAAACCATTTATACTTCAAAGACAATATTATCGCAATCTCTTAGTGGAAGTTTTTTCCGTTATGTTGATCCAGAGCGTCTACTAGAAGCTGAAATTGGTGTCACAAAAAATGAACCTGTGCACCTTGCTGTAAAAGAGGCAATAGAAAAGGCTGTTTTCTCTTTAGTTTTGGAAGGCGTTAAAGATGGACTATGGGAATCGGAAGCCTCAAATAAAAAGGTAATTGATAGTCTTATTACTAACCAAAAAACGGAGGAGGAAATTAACGATAATTTCAGAGTTGATAATCGGATAATGGCTGATAAACGTGGTAGTTTTGCCATTAGAGGAGGATTGCAATCGAACACTATAAAAGGTGATTATGTTAACGCTAAGGCTAAAGTTGGATTTAATATCGGAGCTAAATTATTCATTAATAAAAGTTTTAATATAGACGCTTCTTGGTCAGATTTTTATCTAGAAAATTCTGGAATCTTCAAAAGAAAATTCAATAGTTTAGATTTTAATTTAGAATATATTCTTATGCCTTCGGATAACATAAGTCCTTATGCATATGGAGGTGTGGGCTTGATCGGCTCTAGTTATTCCTATTTTAATAATATTAAAACTAAAATTAATGCTGGAGTCGGTGTCGAATATATGCCGCTGCCTAAGTTTGGGTTGAGGTTGTACGGTGAATATGACTTTGGAATGAATGACGATTGGGACAACTTTGTCAATGGGAAACGGAATGATAATCTATTTCGAGTTGGCTTTAGTCTTAATTATTATTTTGGAAAACCTAAAAACTAATGTAACCTAAAAACTTTGAATTATGAACTTAAATAAAATTCTGCATTTCCTTTTACTATTCCTGCTCGTATTTTCGGTAGGTTGTAGTGAGGATCTTGTGGAAAAAAGCAATAAAGCAAGCATAAAAGGCACGGTTGTTAAATACAAATCAAATGAGCCTTTATCAAAAGTGAAAATTACGACGGCACCAACTACAGAAACTGTCTTCACTGGTGCGGATGGTAGTTTTATTATTAACGATGTGCCAATTGGAGATTATTCTGTTAAAGCAGAATTAGATGGTTATATCATGGAAATAAAAGGAGCCAACCTCAAAGATGATGGGCAAACAGTAAGTGTGGTGTTCGAGATGAAGGACGATAATGCACTTAACTCACCACCATCGGT
This sequence comes from Soonwooa buanensis, assembly GCF_900167905.1. Lineage (GTDB taxonomy): Bacteria > Bacteroidota > Bacteroidia > Flavobacteriales > Weeksellaceae > Soonwooa > Soonwooa buanensis. The sequence continues at coordinate 84,460 of NZ_FUYZ01000005.1, forward strand.
TCCAGATCTTATTACGCCTGCAGATAATGCAGAAAACCAAGCTTTGTCTGTAAAATTAAGTTGGAATTGTACAGATGCGGATAGTGACTCTTTGACATACAAAGTAATTTTGAAAAATAATAAAAACAACAATGTTAAAACTTATAAAAACTTAGTTGATAAAAATTTAACTATTGATAGTCTTGTGTATGGTACAAGTTATTTTTGGCAAGTCGTAGCGTCGGATAATATTAATCCTGAAGTTTTTAGTAAGATAAATAAATTCACAACTATTAAAACTCCAGAAAATCGTTTTCACTTTGTTAGAAATATAGGTAATAATTTAGGGATTATGTCCTCTAACGAAGCTGGTAGCAGTTTTCAATTAACTTTAGATAATACAAGTGCGATAAGACCAAGGAAAAGTAATGCAGCTGGTGTTATTGCTTTTATAAAAGTTGTTGATGGTAATCCCAATATTTTTACCGTGAAACCAGATGGATCAGATTTGTTTAAAGTCACAACAATACCAATTTCCGGATTTAACATCAATGAGTTGGACTTCTCTTGGAGTGCAAATGGTAAGGAAATTTTGTATCCTAGTTTTGATAAGTTATATCGTGTAAATAAAGATGGTAGCGGAACACAGTTGGTGTATCAAACACCTGATGCCAGCTTTATTTCGGAGTGCGCTTGGTCAGCAGATGGGACAAAAATTGCTTTAAAGACTAATAATATCAATGGCTATAATGTGAAAATCTATGTCATAGATATGTTAGGGAATGTAATTAAAGATATTATAAGCGGCGTGACAGGTGCTGCTGGTGGATTAGACTTTTCGGTTGACGGAAGTAAAATTTTATATACAAAAGATATTTCAGGTTTTGAAAATAGTGACTATAGACAGCTCAATACTCACATTTTCATTTACGATTTAGTTACTGATACAACTTTAGATGTATCAAGTAAAACGAAAATCCCAGCCGGCTATATTGACATTGATCCTCGATTTTCGCCAAACGAAGCAGAAGTTATTTTTACTCAAACTTCCAATGACGGTATATCTAGGAAAGATGTTTATAGGCTTTCTATATCAGATGAGGATTCTAGAAAGTTGCTTTTCAGCAATGCCTGGATGCCCGACTGGGAATAGGTTACATTTTTTTCAGAAAGAACCTCTTCAATATTGAAGAGGTTCGTTTTTTTTTAAACTAATTAATGATCAATAAGATTGTGTTGAATGGCAAAACGTACTAATCCGGTAGAGTTTCTAATATTCAACTTTTGAAAAATATGTCTTCGATGTGTTTCTACAGTATTGAAACTAATAAATAATTTATCAGAAATTTCTTTACTGTTGCAGCCATCACATATAAGTTGGATTACTTCTAATTCTCGATTAGTAATGCTATCGAGCGTATCGCCAAGACTTAAGTTTTTTTGAGAATTAGGAGAGTTAAGTAAAGACTGCATGATTTTTTCACGAAGTTCTTCACCAACATACTCTTTTCCATTTTTGATGCAAGTTAATGCCTCAACTACTACTTTACTATCATTGTGTTTTTCGACAAATCCATCGATACCAAGTTGAAAAAGATCGGTAATTCTTTTGATCTTGTTCTCACCAGTTAAGATTAGGATTTTCGTATTTTGATGAAGTTTTTTTATCGATTTGATAAACTCTGTAGGATTTTCGTTTTCAAATACTATTTCAGTGATTATTAAATCGACTTGGTTTTTTTCTAACCATTGGCTAGCCTCATAATGAGAGTTTGTAAATCCTGCAATCTCGAATCCTTTTTTTCGCGATAGGAGTGATACCAAACCATCAATAACGATTTGATGTTGGTCAATAATGTAAATTTTCATTTGGTTATTTAGTTTTAGTTTAAAATTATTTAGTTTTTATGGTGACATATTAATGTGTATTTCAATTGTTTTTTGTGTTTTAAAGTAAGAGTACTGCAAGATACTGATTTTAAATAAAATATAACGGATTTTAAAACATTATTTACTCCATTTTGTATCAATTAAAGCCATAAGAAATTCTGGACATTTAATAATTTTATTATTTTCGGCATTCAGAAAGAATAGAGTAGTACTGGCTTCTGTAATTTTTTCATCATTTTCATTATATATTTCGTAATCAAAGATGATTCTTACGCCAGGTTTTGTTTTAACATAAGTTTTAATATTCAAAACTTGGTCATATAACGCAGGTTTTATATATTTGATTTGATATTCCGACACGGGAAGAAAAATACCTTTCTTTTCGATCTCATCATAAGATATTCCAAGTGAACGAAATAGCTCTACTCGGGCTACTTCTAAGTAGGTTGCATAGTTACCATAGTAGACATATTTCATAGGGTCGGTTTCGGCGTAACGTACTCTTATTGAGGTTGTTGTGTGTATCATTTTAAGCGATTATTAATACATACAAATATATTTTTTAATAAGCAATAGAGCAAAAATTTTTTTTATTAAATTATAATTAGATATTTGTCACCCCTATGAAAATTAGTGGTCTAACCTGGAAAAAGCAGCAAGAAAAATGGATGAAAATTTAGTTTTGATATGGGAAAAATGTCTTCAGTTCATGCGAGATAATCTCAATGCTGCAGAGGATCATTCGGACCTTAAAAAATTAGAAAACTCTTTTGATTTATTATTTGATAAAGTTAAACCATTATCTTTAGTTAATCATAATTTGACTTTATTAGTTCCTAGTGACTTTTATAAAGAATATATCGAAGACAATTATTTGTCTTTGCTATCTGCTGCGCTTAAAAAATACATTGGTAAAGGGGTTAAGCTTTGGTATTCTGTTATGGAAAACAAACCAGTTGGTAAAGAAGCTCCAATTACTGTTAATGTAAAAGGTAATAGTACGCAAACGCCTAAAATACAGGAAGCTTTACCAATCCAAAAAGAAACGAACATTAATCCGTTCGTGGTTCCAGGTATCAAAAAAGTTAATATAGAATCTAACCTAAAAGCAGATTTATCGTTTGATAATTTTGTAGAAGGAGAGAGTAATAAATTGGCTGCGACAGTTGGTAAAACTATTGCTAAACGTCCTGGTGCAACTGCTTTTAATCCATTGTTTGTACATGGTGGTTATGGTGTTGGTAAGACGCACTTAGCACAAGCTATTGGTCTAGAAGTTAAAAATTCTTGTCCAGATAAAGTAGTTTTGTATCAATCTTCGGAGAAATTTATTCAAGATTTTATTAAAGCGGCGAAATCTCAAAACAAAACAGATTTCCAAAATTATTATCAGTTAGTTGATGTTTTAATAATTGATGATATCCAGTTTTTATCAGGAAAAGCGGCAACACAAGATAGTTTCTTCCATGTTTTTGATTATCTACATCAAAACGGAAAACAGATTATTTTGACGTCTGATAAAGCGCCAGCTGACATTATGGATATTCAGGAACGTATTGTTTCTCGTTTTAAATGGGGTTTAACAGCAGAAATTAAATCGCCTAACTTCGAGACACGTCGTCAAATTATCGTTGATAAACTAAGTCGTGACGGTATCGTTTTAACAGACGATATGCTAGATTTCTTAGCAACAGAAGTTAAAACCAACGTTCGTGAGTTGATGGGCGTTATCAATTCGGTGATTGCTTACTCAACAGTTTATAAGTCGGATTTAAGTTTAGAATTACTTAAAGAGACGATTAACAAAATTGCGACAACTCAGAAGAAAACGATCAATATTCCTTATATTCAAGAAGTGGTTTGCGAATATTTCGGGATCAACAGAGAGTTGTTGTTGTCAAAATCTAGAAAAAGAGAAGTAGCATTGCCACGACAGTTAGCCATGTATTTTGCAAAAGAATTAACCAATTCTACGTATACAAAAATCGGTGAAGAAATGGGCGGAAAAGACCATTCTACGGTAATCTACGCTTGCGACACGATTCGTGATGTTTCGAAAATCGATAAAGAAATAAAAAAATATATCAAAGATTTGAAAGAACGTATCAATCATTAATCGATGATAAATAATATAGAAAAGGCTTTAATTTATTTTAAAGCCTTTTCTTTTTTTAATAAATTCACAACATGAAAATTTTAATGCTTTGTTTAGGGAATATCTGTCGCAGTCCATTGGCAGAAGGAATATTAAGAAGTAAATTATCCTCTGACTTTGAGGTTGATAGCGCCGGAACTATCTCGATGCACGAAGGTGAAAAAGCGGACAAGCGTTCGATAAAAGTGGCTGCTAATCACCATGTCGATATTAACGAACATCGTTCGCGCCCGATTACTACTAAAGATTTTGAAAATTTTGACAGAATCTATTGTATGGATTTGCATAATCTTCAAGATGCATTATCAATGGCGAAAAATAATGAACAAGGTGCAAAAGTTAGTTTAATTTTGGATGTTCTTAATTCTGGAAAAAGCAATGAAGTTCCCGATCCTTATTGGGGCGATTTATCCGATTTTGAAAAGGTTTATCAAATGTTGGATGAAGCCTGCAATGTGATTGCAAAGGAAATTAATTTTAATTCAAAAACAATCTAAAGCATGTTATATTTGTTACCAGCATATTTGTCAGAAAATTCGCCGATTGATTATTTTGCGCCAACCATTCGTGAGATTATTATGAATGTCGATCATTTTTTTGTTGAGAACGAAAAAACTGCAAGACGTGTTATTAAATTTTTTGCGCCTGAAAAAAAACAATCTGAACTAAAATTATATTTACTCGACAAATATTCTGAAACGTCGGATCTCAAAGAAGCACAAGACTTGATGAAGTCGGATGTGGATTTTGGATTGTTGTCAGAAGCGGGCTTGCCGTGCATTGGTGATCCCGGAAATATTATGGTGAAGTGGTCACACCAACACAACATAAAAGTTGTTCCAGTTAATGGACCTAGTTCTTTTGTTTTGGCTTTGGTAGCGAGTGGTTTTAATGGTCAACAATTTAGTTTTAGTGGCTATTTGGCGATCGATAAGCAAGAAAAGAAAAAGCAAATTCAGCATTTAGAAAGTTTGATGCAGAAGACTGGTTTTACCCAAATTTTTATGGAAACGCCTTATCGTAATAACCAAATGCTGGAGGATTTAATTAAGTATTTACAACCAAATACTCAGCTGTGTATCGCGGCAAACATCAACGATCCTGAGCACGAATTTATCAAAACAAAATCTGCTAAAGATTGGTCAAAATCTAAACCAGAATTACATAAAATACCAGCCGTTTTTTTAATCGGAAAATAATAAAATACCAAACACAAATACTATGAAAACCACATTTCCATTTTATCTAAAACTCTCGAGTGTCCTTGTAAGTATAGTGATTTTAGGTTTTTTAGCTAAACTTGGCGAACGCATTATTGTACCCATGATTTTGGGTTTGTTATTCTCAATTTTGTTAACGCCCGCTAGTCGTTTTTTAGAAAAGAAACTAAGGTTTTCTAGAAGTATGTCGTCGATATTTGTTAGCATTTTAGCAATGTTAGCGATTTCGGGTGTTGTTTATATTATGGCGGTTCAGATTGGTAAGTTATCCGAAGATTGGCCAGCTTTCCAAAAACAAATTACAGATCTGTTTGATCAGTTGCAGAGTTGGTTTTACAACACATTTGGCGTTAAACGTAGTGAGCAATTAACATATATTAATGATACTGCCAAAAAGAGCATTAGTACAGGGACAGCTATTTTGGAAAAGATTGTCAGTTCGGTATCTTATGTTTTGATGATTTCGGCATTTACATTTTTGTTCACTTTATTTTTCTTGTTGTATAGGACTCGATTAGTTCATTTTTTAGTATTAAGTTTTAGTAAAGACGAACATAAAAATGTTGTGTACGAAGTTGTTGAAAATATTCAATTTATGGTAAAAAAATATCTAGTAGGTTTGTTTTTACAAATGATAATAGTGATGATTTTATCCTTTATCGCGTATACAATTATTGGGATTAAATACAATGTAATGTTGGCAGTTTTAACAGGCGTTCTCAATATTTTACCATACATCGGCATTTTTACGGCTTTGCTAATTGGCGTTCTCATCACATTTGCAACATCAAGTTTGTCGAGTGTATTATTCTTGGTGATTTCTATAGTTGTTATCCATGCGATAGATGGCAATATTATTATGCCAAAAGTTGTCGGTTCTAAAGTGAAGATTAATTCGCTTATTGTGATTGTTGGTTTGGTGGTTGGAGAGATGCTTTGGGGGATTTCTGGGATGCTGTTAACGATTCCGATTCTTGCGATTGCAAAAATTGTATTTGACCGTATCGATAATACCAAAGCTTGGGGTTATCTAATGGGCGAAGACGACGATGATGAAACCGAAAAATAATATTTAAAATCTCAGAATATTCTGAGATTTTTTATTTGTGAAATCTTTGTAAAATATTTAACCTTTGTTAACGTATGACTTGCACCAACTTTGCAAATACTGTTATTATAAAACACAGTATCATGTTAAATAAAAAAGTAGCCGGTCTTTGGATCGATGGGAGAAAAGCAATTGTTGTAAGTAATCACAATGCCGAAACTATTTCTGATTTTGAAGTAAAAGGAAATCTAAAAGTTGAAGTACAAGTCGGTAATTCTAACGAACATACTGCGAACAATGTAGAAAAAACCAACAGAGTAAAATTCTATAAAGAGATAGAAAAAGAAATCACCAACAGTACAGAGCTTTATATTACTGGTCCTGGCACTGCGCAAGAGGAACTTAGAAATTACCTTCTAGAAACGCCTCAATACAAAAATCTAAAGATAACTTTAGGCACAGATTCGCAGCTTAACGATGCAGAAGTTCTTAATGAAGTTAAAAGTCACTACGGTGTCTAAGTCATTTATATCAAATTAAATTTTTCAATATTAAACCATTCGTAAGAGTGGTTTTTTTGTTTTTGTAGGATTAAATTTTAAATGAAATTAACACTTTCTAATCGCTTTTCAATCGTTGTGTTGATGGCTTTTTTTGTACTTTTGTTAAAACTGAAAAGTAGAAAATTATGATCTCTAAAAAGTATCTCGAAAATTTACAAAACGAATTACAAAATATCGATAACGAAGGTCTCTTCAAAAGAGAACGTATTATCACCTCACAACAATCTGCCGAGATTGAAGCTAATGGAAAAAAACTTCTTAATTTCTGTGCCAACAATTATTTAGGATTATCAAACAATCCAGAAGTGATGAAGGCGTCACAAGACATGATTGCATCACATGGTTATGGGATGTCTTCGGTTAGATTTATTTGTGGAACGCAAGATATTCACAAAGAGTTGGAAGCTAAAATTTCTAAATTTTTAGGACTTGAAGACACCATTCTTTATGCTGCATGTTTCGATGCTAATGGTGGGGTTTTCGAACCATTATTCTCGGACGAAGATGCAATTATTTCTGATGAGCTTAACCACGCTTCAATTATTGATGGTGTTAGATTGTGTAAAGCGGCGAGATACCGTTATAAAAACAACAATATGGAAGACTTAGAAGCACAATTAATTGAGGCTTCGAAGAAAAATCATAGATTCAAAATTATCGTTACTGACGGCGTTTTCTCGATGGATGGTATTGTTGCTGATCTTAAAGGTGTTTGTGATTTAGCGGACAAGTACGATGCTTTAGTAATGGTTGATGATTCTCACGCCACAGGTTTTATTGGTAAAACAGGTCGTGGAACGCACGAAGCTAACGACGTTATGGGTAGAGTAGACATCATTACATCAACTTTAGGAAAAGCTTTAGGTGGTGCTTTGGGCGGATTTACTTCTGGAAAAAAAGAAATCATCGATATGCTACGTCAACGTTCTAGACCTTATTTATTCTCAAATTCTTTGGCGCCAGGTATTGTTGGTGCTGCGATGAAGGTTTTGGATATGATTTCTGATGATACATCTTTGCGCGATAAAGTAATGGACAACGCTGAGTATTTTAGAACCGAAATGAAAGCTAAAGGTTTTGATATTCCTGATGGTGACGCTGCAATTGTTCCTGTAATGTTGTACGATGCGCCACTTTCTCAAAAAATGGCGGAAAAGCTTATGGATGAAGGTATTTATGTAATCGGATTCTTCTATCCAGTTGTACCAAAAGGTAAAGCGAGAATTAGAGTTCAGCTTTCTGCAGCGCATACGAGAGAGCATTTGGATAAAGCGATTGCTGCTTTCGAAAAAGTTGGAAAAGAATTAGGTGTTATCTAGTTTTAAAAATATTAAAATACAATTAAAATCCTACATCAACTGTAGGATTTTTTATTTATTGGCAGTAATCTTGCTAATAGTTTGATGTTTTTAATATTTAATAAAAATGAAGAAAGTAAGCCTTGGATTTTTTGCAGTTTTAGTGTTGTCGATGTTGACAAGTTGTGAAGCAGTAAGTACCGTTTTTAAAGCCGGAATGTGGTGGGCTTTTATCTTAATGTTCGCTGGTATTGCCTTAATTATTTGGATCTTATCCAAATTTATGGGAGGAAAGAAGTAACAATTATAAAAAAAAATCCGATGATTAATCATCGGATTTTATATTTATTTTTCGTCGGCAGATGGTCCGTAGATTCCTGGTAGAGGAAGATCTAGCATTCTCATATAGACTGTCAATTGACCTCTGTGGTGGATCAGGTGATTGGTGATAATGTAACGCACCGCACCTATTCTTGGCAACTGCGAGATAACATGATCGCCAGCTTTCAAAGTCCAATCTTGTAACCAAAACGCTTCGTCTTTAGAATTTACAAAATCAATATTCTTTTGTAGATTCTCGTCCAACATTGTTTTTAGCTCGTCAAGACTATAATTTCCCATTGGCTTATAATCTACATGAAAATCGAAAACATCTTTGTCCGCAGCACCAGCAACCCAAGAATGTAATTCTACAATGTGGCTAGCCAATTCTCCAACTGACATCGATTTTTCGTGAGGTTTCCAAGTCCAATGATCTTGATTTAGGTTATTAAGAACACGTTTTGTATTGTTAGTTTCGTGTTTTAGTTCCGCTATAATTCCGTCTTTAATGCTCATTTTTATAGGATTAAATAAAATTATTTTTTTAAATTTTCCAAAACTTCGCTTAGATCGTTATAACCACCGCCATTATATACGTCAGTTAGACCTTCTGCTTTAAAGTATTCTGTAGCTTTTCCACTTCTATTTCCACTTCTACAAAAGAAAATTTTTGTTCCGCTAAGATTTAGGATTTCTTGTTTGCGATCTTCAAGCTCGCCAAGTGGAATATTTTGTGCTTCCTCGATGTGTCCATCCATTTCTAATTCCATTGGTTCGCGAACATCGATTAGGTGATAATTACCAGTTAATAATACATCTTCTATAGCCATTTTATTTAATTTTTTTGATTCTAAACAAAACTACAACTTAATTTTTGGATTCATCTTTTTAGAAATTATAATTTTTATTTAAAATTTCTATACTTCTTATTAATGCTTTAGAAAACTTAACTTTGCAATCGTGAATTCATCCGAAAAACTGACGAAATTAATTAAAGATAAAGCCAAGAATTTTGGCTTTCAGTCTTGTGGTATTTCAAAGTCAGAATTTTTGGAAGAAGAAGCGCCAAAGTTGGAAGCTTGGTTGAAAAATAATTTCCATGGCGAGATGAAGTATATGGAAAATTATTTTGACAAACGTCTCGATCCGCGATTGTTGGTGGAAGGTTCTCGATCTGTTATTTCGCTCAGTTATAACTATTTTCCGAAGCAAGATTTATTTAAAGATAAGTTGCAGAAAATTTCTAAATATGCTTATGGTGAAGATTATCATGAAGTTATAAAAGAAATTCTTCGTGAAATGATTTCGGAACTTCAAGACGAAATTGGCGAATTTGGATTTCGTGTTTTTGTTGATTCGGCGCCAGTTCTGGAGCGTGCTTGGGCTAAAAAATCTGGTATTGGCTGGGTTGGTAAAAACGCGAATATCATCACAAAACAAAGTGGATCTTTCTTTTTTTTGGCGGAGATTATTTGCGATTTAGATTTAGAGTATGATCACGCAACAACCGATCATTGCGGAACTTGTAGAAAATGTATCGATGCTTGTCCAACGGATGCGATTGTCAGTGATAAGTTAATTGACGGCTCCAAATGTATTTCTTATGCAACCATCGAATTAAAAGAAGAAATTCCTGATTCTTTTAAAAATAAAATGGAGAATTGGATGTTCGGTTGCGACATTTGTCAAGATGTTTGTCCTTGGAATCGTTTTTCGGCACCGACATTAGAAGAGAAATTCCACCCGAATGAAGCTTTGCAAAACTTCACCAAAACGGAGTGGAAAGAAATGACCCAAGAGATTTTTTCTTCGGTTTTCAGAAAGTCACCAGTTAAAAGAACCAAATTTGCGGGTCTTAAGCGCAATTTGGATTTCCTGTCAGATTAATATTTTTTCTGAAATCTTTTTGGCGCTACTTTAACTCGGAATTTGAATCGACGGTTGTTTTTCTGATTTTTTTGCATAAATATTTGCTTGATTGGTTTCCTAAATTTAATCAAAAGCTTTTAATATCAGTTAATTCCGATGTTAAATTTTTGTTTCAATCATCTTAAATTTTATCCTATATTTAATTTTTAATTTAATAATTGATGAAAAAAGTACTTTTAAGTATTCTAAAGATGATAGGCATTATTATCGGAATCGTTTTGCTGTATGTAATTGTTGCGTATTTTCTACCGATGATTCCTGTTAAAGCCGAACAAACCAACGATCCCAAAACCATAGAAGCATATATTTTGACCAACGGTGTACACACCGATATTGTGGTGCCAACCAAAACAGAACAGATGGATTGGAGCACCAAAATCTTGTATGCCAATACCAAAGGAAAGCAAACAGATTTCAAATACACCTCATTTGGTTGGGGAGACAAAGGCTTTTATTTGGACACGCCGACTTGGGCGGATCTCAAATTTTCAACAGCTTTTAATGCCGCATTTTGGTTGAGCGACTCGGCGATGCATGTCACTTTTTATAACCAAATGAAAGAAGGCGACGACTGCAAAAAAATTATGCTGACCGAAAAGCAATATCAAAACCTTATTAAGTTTATCGATGCGCGATTTGATCACGATGCTAGCGGAGATTATGTCTTGATTCCGACAGATGCGGTTTATGGAAACAACGATGCCTTCTATGATGCAAAAGGCAGTTACAGCTTTTTGTACACTTGTAATACATGGGCAAACAACGCTCTAAAAGCTGCTGGGCAAAAGGCTGCTATTTGGTCGCCATCAGATTTCGGAATTTTCCAACATTATAAATAGAATGAGGACGCTCTGTTTCGTATTTTTATTGGTGTCATTTTTTAGTTGTTCAAAAGAAATTTTAGAACAAAAAAAATTGATGATTACAGACGAAACTTCCATTAAACAAGAAAAACCAGAACTCGATTTAGAAAAAACAAAACTAAAAGCCGACGAAGCTTTAGCTTTTTGTAAAGCGCAAAATTTTAATACAGATTTTTGCATTCTTATTGACATGAGCTTGCATTCCGGAGTCAAACGATTCCTCGTTTATGATTTTAAAAAGCAAGAGATAACCAATCAATATCTTGTCGGTCATGGCTGCGGCGATGCATCTTGGAGCGCCGACGAAACCAAAGATAATCCCACATTCAGCAATGTAGAGGACAGCCATCGCACGTCTTTGGGTAAGTACAAATTGGGCGCGCGTGGTTACAGCAATTGGGGCGTCAATACCAAATATTTGATGCACGGTTTGGAAGATTCCAACAGCAATGCGGTCAAACGAATTATCGTGTTCCATTCGTGGGAGAAGATGAGCGACGAAGAGGTTTTTCCGAAAGGTTCGCCTGAAGGTTGGGGCTGCCCGACGATTTCTAATAACGCATTTCGTGAAATCGATCCACAACTTAAAGCCTCCAAAAAGCCAGTTTTGATGTGGATTTACAATTAATTTAATTTTTATTTTGGCGGACAATTCGGGCTATTCAGGGGTTTCGTCTTCAGAAAGCCTCCGCTTTTCCAACGCCTTTTCTTCAGACCGCTCCTTTCAGTCGCGCCCTTACTATCCCGGCCGCGATTTCGGATTTGTTGAGGATTTCGGTTTTTTAGTTTTATTTCCATCGAAAAGCTTAGAGTCTGTTTATATTTTATTGCTAAAATTTTTATAGACAATTTGAGATGGATTTTTTGCTTCATATTTAAAGATTTATCGGGATAAATCAAAAATATGAAGTGAGAAATAGGCTCAAAGAGGCATGAAAATTTAGCAAATAAGGTTGGAACGCTTCAAAAAAAAGTTTTGGTAAAATTTTAAACAGGCTCTTATTTTTTCTATCCAAAAAGATGATAAAATTCACTAAATTTGCATCTTGTAAATTACAAAGACAAGAGTTGAGAGCCATGAACCAAGTTGAAAAACTTTAAACCTAAAACTCAAAACTCCAAAACTTGAATAAATATGACTTCACAAGAAATACGCCAGCAATTTTTAGACTTTTTCAAAAGCAAAGAGCACCTTATTGTGCCTTCTGCGCCAATTGTTTTAAAAGATGATCCTACTTTGATGTTCTCCAATTCGGGGATGACGCAGTTCAAGGATTATTTTTTAGGTTACAAAGAACCAAAAGCCTCAAGAATTGCCGATACACAAAAATGTTTAAGAGTTTCTGGAAAGCACAACGACTTAGACGATGTTGGTCGTGATACCTATCACCACACGATGTTCGAAATGTTGGGTAACTGGTCTTTTGGCGATTATTTCAAGAAAGAAGCCATCGATTGGGCTTGGGAATTGTTGACTGAAGTTTATGGAATTCCAAAGGAAAATCTTTACGTAACTATTTTTGAAGGTGATGCATCTGAAAATTTAGACAGAGATACCGAAGCTTATGATTTTTGGAAAGCTCACATTGACGAAAGTCGCATTATCAACGGAAACAAGAAAGATAATTTCTGGGAAATGGGTGCAAGTGGACCTTGTGGACCATGTTCAGAAATTCATGTTGATTTAAGAACTGACGAAGAAAAAGCAAAAGTTTCAGGTCTTGAATTGGTGAATAACGACCATCCTCAAGTTGTGGAAATTTGGAACCTCGTTTTCATGCAATACAACCGTAAAGCAGACGGAAGTTTAGAAAACCTTCCTGCAAAACACATCGATACCGGAATGGGCTTCGAGCGTCTTTGTATGGCTTTACAACACAAAGAATCGAATTATGATACTGATGTTTTCACACCTTTAATTGCTAAGGTTGAAGAACTTTCAGGGAAAAAATATACAGGAATTTTAACGGACGAAAAAGACATCGCGATTCGTGTTGTGGTTGATCATATTCGTGCAGTTTCGTTTGCGATTGCCGATGGACAGCTGCCTTCTAACAACGGAGCAGGTTATGTTATCCGCAGAATTTTAAGAAGAGGAATTTCTTATGCTTATCGTTTTTTAGGCATGAAAGAAGCTTTCCTTTATCAATTGGTTGACGTTCTTAAAAACCAAATGGGCGCAACTTTCCCAGAAATTGTGAAGCAAGAAACGTTAGTGACGGAAGTGATTAAAGAAGAAGAAATTTCTTTCTTAAGAACGATTGAAAACGGTTTGGTAAGAGTTCAGAAATTAATTGAGCAAACGATTTCAAAAGGAGAAAAAGTGCTTCCAAGTGAAGAGGTTTTCGAATTGTATGATACTTACGGTTTTCCAGATGATTTAACGAGAATTATCGCAGAAGAAAAAGGTTTGACGATTGATGAGGCAGGTTTCGAAGCTGAATTGCAAAAGCAAAAGCAACGTTCTAAAAAAGATTCGGCTGCGAAAGTTTACGATTGGGTTGTTTTAGAAGAAAAGCCAGAAACCTTTGTTGGTTACGACAAAACGGAAAATGAAGTTGTCATCACGCGTTACAGAAAAATTGAGAATAAAGACGGTGAGTTTTATCAAATCGTTTTAGACAATACACCTTTCTACCCAGAAGGTGGTGGACAAGTTGGCGATAAAGGAAGTTTGGAAAATGCAGTTGAAAACATCGAAGTTTTAGAAACTAAAAAAGAAAATAACTTGATTATTTCTTTAATTAAAGAACTTCCGAAAGATGTTTCTGCAGTTTTTTATGCGAAAGTAAATTCGGCGGACAGAAGAAATTCTCAAGCAAATCACTCGGGAACGCACTTGTTGCACGAAGCTTTGAGAGAGGTTTTGGGAACGCATGTTGAGCAAAAAGGTTCTTATGTTGGTCCAGATTATTTGCGTTTCGACTTCTCGCATTTCAGTAAAATGAATGAGGAAGAATTGGCTTTGGTTGAGGAAAAAGTAAATGCTAAAATCAAGGAAAATATTGCGCTTCAAGAGTTTAGAAATATTCCAATTCAAGAAGCTTTGGACAAAGGTGCGATGGCTTTATTTGGAGAAAAATATGGTGATAATGTCAGAATGATTCAGTTTGGAAGTTCGAAAGAACTTTGTGGTGGAACTCACGTGAAATCAACTGGCGAAATCGGACATTTCAAATTGGTTTCAGAAGCTTCTGCAGCAGCTGGAATTAGAAGAATTGAGGCTATTTCTGGCGATAAAGCACAAGAATATTATCAATCTTTAGAAAATCAAATCTCTGAGCTTTCTCAATTATTGAAATCAAAAGACGTTTTGAAATCTGTTGAGAAATTAATGGAAGAAAATCATATTTTAAAAACTGAATTAGACGCTTACAAAAAAGAAAAAGCAAAAGGCGAAATCTCCGATTGGAAAAATGCTTATGAGCAAAAAGGCGACAAACAATTATTGGTAAAGAAAACCTCTTTGGACGCTGCTTCAGTGAAAGACATTGTTTTCGAATTGAAACGTGAAATTCCAAATTCAGTAACAGTTATTATTTCGGATGCTGATGGAAAACCAATGATAACGGTTGGTGTTTCAGCAGATTTGGAAAAAACTTACCAAGCTGGTGCAATCGTAAAAGATTTAGCAAAAGAAATCCAAGGCGGCGGCGGCGGAAATCCAGGTTTCGCAACTGCAGGTGGTAAAAATCTGGATGGATTGGAAAATGCTTATCAGAAAGCATTAGGATTGTAAAAAGATTTTAAGCTTTATAATATAAAAAAGAATCGGGAGCAACAAAGTTGCTCCCGATTTTGCTTTTCAGCGAACTGAAAAACGTTAAATATAATGATGGTTTTTAGTTTTTTTTTAAGAAAAGAAAAAGTAACAGATCATTCGACTTCCAAAAGAAAACGATAAAGCAAGTAGAAGTTTTCCAATGAATTTGATTTTAAAAGTCATTTGTAAGTTGGATTGAAATACTGAAATCTATGTTAAAATAGCGTGTTCAAAGGCAGACATAGAGATTTTACAAATGAAAATTATTGTCGAATGATTGTTACAGTTTCCTTTTTCAAACAATACAAATCACCTACTTGCTTTTATTTTGCCATTCTGTATGGGAAGTAGTTAACCACTTTGTCCATAAGATTATTCATTAGTTTGTCAGTTTCATCGATTAGAGAATATTTAGAACCAGCATTCTCGTCCAATTTCCAAACCCAATCGCCAGAAGCACCGTCGAATAAGGTAATTTTGATGATACCTGATTTACTTTCTTTGTTGTTCATTTTTTGTACATAATCTCCAGCGATAACAGCGTCAACACCTAATGCTTTCGCAATTTCTTCTTTGCTCGTTGTATAAAGTGTCGACATAATGCCGCTATTTTTTAGTTTAAGATTGGTTGTGCTAATGTCTTGAAACTCAATAGAGTAACTATTTTGGTTTCTTAACAAAAATTTGTAAAGGCTTTCTTGTACTTTTTCTTCTATTTCTTTTTCGTTACGGACACGTTCTTTTTTACTGGTAATTTGTTTTTTGTTTTCACCTTCGATGTCAACAGAAAAAGGAATAATTGCTACAGTCTTATGTGCTGTGATATAATCGTCATAACGTTTTGAAAGGAAAATATTTTTGTTTTTCGACTTATCCAAACTCGTTTGTAGATCAGTACTTTTTTGGAATAATTTTCCTGAAGTAAAAGGATCTGTACCAATAATTCCATTAGTTGCAGCACCCAAAATCATGTTTCCAAGACTAGGTTTTTTCTTTTCTTCAGGTGCTTTTGTCGTCACTGTACCAGTCGACTGAACCATCATATTACCTAGATTACCTGTAGAACCTGCGATTTGGCTGATTGTTTTTGGTTTTTTAACCAAGCTATTAATTAAAGCTGGATTGTTATTTAGTGTAGTGACAATACTTGGATTAAGACTAAGAGCTAAAACAACATCTTCATTTTTAGTCAATAATTTTAAAAAATCTGGACTTGCATTAATTGTATTGATAATGTTCGGGTTAGCAATTATTAAATTTAGAACTTGAGGTTCGTCAACGACTGCATCCAATAGTTTTTCATTCATGTTTAATGAATTGATTAACTGTGGATTAGCGTTAATTGCGTTAAGGATTTGTGGATTTTTCTTAATAGCTTTGGTAACTGCCTTTGTTGGAGGCATCGCCATTTGGGCATTAACTTGTGACGCTGCTACAAGGAGAAGCGCAGAAAGTAAAATTTTTTTCATGATGTTAAGATTTGTTTGTTAGTTATTGTTGAAATAAGGGAAATTCTTGTTGAGTCTCTTGATAACATTGACAACGGTTTTTGACATGTCGTAAATTCTGGTTTTAGAATTTTCGTTGATGTATTGCCAAAGCACTTTGTCGCTATCTTTTCCGAAGACGTTAATGGTAAATTTTGATTTGTCTTTCGGATCTAATGTTGGATCAAGGATAGAAGCCGTCGTTTGCGAAAATGTCTTTTCACGCAGGCTTACCGTGTCATATTTGTGAGATAATGCATCTTTACCAAAATCAAAGAATTGTAAATCGATCATATCATTTAATAACATTTGGTTGATTTTAGAATTCACGATAACTTCGGCAACGGTTTTCTGTTCTTGCGTTAATCCTTTAGAAATTTGTGCAAACAAGTTTTTATCAATTCCTAAATTATCATTAGCATAACTTGCCATAATCTCCTGATGATCGCCTTTTACAATACCATTAAGGACTTCTTTGGTATCAGATAATCTGTACGCAAGCACTTCCAATTCTTCTGGTGTTTTATTAAGAATTGTAAAATCTTCGTCGGCTGCAATACCTAATAATTGATTAATTTTTGAACGGTTATCAATTAAAATATTTGCTGTGGCTTCGTCATTACCAAGAAGATTTGCGAGTTGGATTTTATCACCTTTTAGAAGAGACAAAATACCTTCTTTATTATTAAGTAACAAGTCCGAAGCTTTGGAAATAGCATTGTCGTTAAGCCCCGTTTTTAAACCTGAAAACCAAACTTTAAGCGTTCCTGACGGCGAATTGTCATTAAGTATATCGCCTAACAAAGTTGTTGAACTGCCGATAATTTGAGCAAATTGTCCAATCTGGCTGAAGTTAAGTTCTACACCAAAAAGATTTCTGTTTTGCTGTAATAAACCAGTGATAATATTTTGGATATTTCCGCTGTTGATATTGCTGATAAAATCTTTGTTATTACTGATGAATAGTCCAAGTTGCTGGATATCGATACCTTCTAATTTGTTTCCAAAAAGTTGAGTTCCGTTTTGTGTAAGATTATTAATAATCGATTCTTGATCAAGATCTATTAAACTGCTGATGTTGTTTTTATCCGTTAATATTGAAGCATATTTTTGGACGCCATCTGTCGATAATTTGTTACCGATAATTTGGCTACTATTTGCTAGAGCCATATTCACCAATCCAGAATAATCACCTTTGATGATTCCTCCCAAATGGTCTTTATTTTTTAAAATTAAATTGGTATAAAATGACGTTGACTCATCTCCGAAACTACCTACCAATCGCCCAACATTATTACCCAAAGCCTCTTGCCAAGCATTCGACGTATCTCCAGATGCTAGCTTGCCGATAAGCTCTTGGTTGTCAATTAAAATATTTCCGAATTCGCCCAACTGGTTTTTGTCCAGCACAGTTCCTAAAAGATTGGCATCTTTACTAAGTAAGGATGTCATCATACTTTTCGCATCGCCATTCATTGCATTTCGTAAAAAATCTTTGTTGTTGCCAAGTAGTTTTGCAAATTTCTGAATATCAACATTTTGTATTTGATCTCCGAAAATTTTCAAACCATTTTCTGTCAAATTAGTTACAATCATTTGCGTATCGCCAGATAAAAGTCCGGTGATAGCTTCTTTATTTGTAAGAAGAGAGGCGTAATTTTTTGCTTCTTCCGATGGTAAAATTTCGCCAATTAAAGAAGCATTGTTACTTAGTAAATCACTTGTGAAAGAAGTAAAATCACCACTAACAGCTTTCGCAAAAAGATCTTTATTTTTTACAATTAAATCTGTGTAAAAATTAGAAGAAGTGGTCGGCACCATTCCTGATATGGTAGAAATGTTCTTGCTTAACATATCTTGCAACAGATTAGAAGTATCGCCAGAAGCTAGTTTTACAATAATATCAGAATTGTTATTTAAGATTTCTCCAAATTTTCCCAATTGTGCTGCGTCTAGTGCTGTCCCAAGAATATTACTGTCTTTACTTAATAAAGAATTCAGCATTTTTTTTGGGTCACCATCGATAGTACTTTGGATAAATTCTCTATTATTTGCAATAAGTTTTGCAAATTTTTGTACATCCGCATTTCCTATTTGATCTCCGAAAAGCTGCGCTCCACTTTGTGTTAAAGTCGAAATAATAGATTGCGTATTACCAGACAATAAGCCTTTAACAGCTTCTTTATTGGTTAGTAAAGCGGCATATTTTTGAGCTTCACCCAGTGGAAGTTTTTCGCCAATTAAAGAAATATTATTAACTAACAAATCTGTTGTCAACGCTGTGAAATCACCCTTCAAAGCTTTACCAACTAGTTCTTTATTATTCAAAATTAAATTAGAATAAAAAGACGCATTATTACCGCCAATCATGTTGGTTACATGACCGATATTTTTGTCAAGAACATCATTTAACAAATTGCTAGTGTCACCCGTCGCTAACTTCGCAATAATACTTGCATTGTTGCTAAGAGCCGTCGTCAAAAATGAATTTTGTTCACCTGCATATTTGCTCGTAATACTTGTTACATTACTAGAAATAATATCGAACATAATCCCTTTCGTATTACCGTCAATTACATTCTGTACAACTTTAGTGTTGTTTTGTATCAACTTGACAACTTGAGGGTTAAGGTTGAGTTCGCTGCCTAATAAGCTGGCATTATTGGAAACTAAATCACTAAATAAATTTGAGGTATCACCTTTCGTAAGTTTAGTTATCGTTTTTGAATTTTTTGCTGCAATTTCTGCTACTTTTTGCCAATTACCTTCGGGAAGAAGAGATCCTGCAATCGAGGTAATTGCGGCAATATCTCCAGATTTTAATTTTTGATAAAACTCACCAGGTTTTGTAATTGCATCTATTAAAGCATTTGGATTTTTTATAAACTTAAGCGCCTGTATCCCAGGAATATTTCCTTTAAGCTGAGATATTGCTAGATCACTTAGAGCTTTAGAAAGGTTCTGCCAACCAGTTTTTTGATTATCAACTTCGAGGTCATACGTACAAATAAGTACGGCGTCGACATTTAATAATTTAGCTAAATATGATGGTGGATAATCGCCAGGATGTAAGAAGTAGCCAATATCCTGAAGAAGTTTATTGGTTATTCTTATGTCTTGTAAATAAATTTCGGATTTGTAATTATCAAATACATCCCAAAACTGTTCTTGCAACAATTTACCAATCATCTGTTGATTTTCAAATTGTTGTTCAGCAATTTCTTCGGTGTAATCTAAAGGTTTGATGTACGATATCGCCGTATTAAAAGGAATAATCGCAATCTTGACATGCTCGTCGATTTCATCTTTGAGATTCTCATCAGCGTATATAACGTCATTTTGGTTAGATTTCAGTAAGGTTGCATACTTGCTTGCAATACTAATAACTGATGTAATCTGGCCAAGTTGAGCGTTAACTAGTGTCATGGGAAATAACGTCATCCCAAACAGGAGGAGAATTGAACATTTTCTTCTCAGCATAATTTTAGTTTTTCGTTAGTTGGTTAATGGTTTTGAGTTAGACATTTATAAGTACTTAACTCAGGCGTTTCAATCTTGACGCAAAGATGTTTTATTTAAAAATTAAAACTAAATTTTACTGAGGTAGTTATAAGGTAGTTCCATCTACTACCTAGAAGAGTAGTTTATTTAACGTTTTGATTATTAATGTTTTAGCAGCTTGTTGTAGACGGTTGATTTTGTATTTGTAGACAGATTTTCAAAAGTTATTTTTTGACATTTTGGAAGATT
This sequence comes from Soonwooa buanensis, assembly GCF_900167905.1. Classification (GTDB taxonomy): domain Bacteria; phylum Bacteroidota; class Bacteroidia; order Flavobacteriales; family Weeksellaceae; genus Soonwooa; species Soonwooa buanensis. The sequence goes on from NZ_FUYZ01000005.1 coordinate 104,726, forward strand.
ATTAGAGATTTTATTGATAATCATGACTTAGGTTTTTGTGCTCTATTGATATTAAAATATTTGCGTTTTGTTTGCTAAAATTGGTAACCTAAAGACTTTTTAAAAAGCAATTAACTGCCATTTTACTTATCAAAATTATTTTTGTAATAGGTTGAATATTAGTCTTGTATTAATTTTTTGTTTAAAAATTCATGCATTTTAAAATAGCATTAATTGTAGCTTTTCGATGCTTGTTTTAATATTGTTGAGATAAATAACAACTTAAATAATATGAAAAAGAAAAATTTACTTTTACAACTTTGTGGAGCAATGCTTCTTGTGTCTTCTGCAATGAGTGCGCAAGAATATAGAAAGATTACACAACCCAATTCAGCGTTTCAAGATGTTAACGATAATGGCGTTGCGGTTGGTTTTGGATTAATGTATGATTGGACTACGAAGGTGGTAACTCCAAAAGAATCAGTAGTTTATAGATTGAGATCTATTAATAATAATGGCGATATGACCGCTGGTGTTACTGTTGGTGCTCAAAAAGTTGCGTCTTACAAGCTTAATGGTAGCAATTCTTGGACTTCAATACCGCTGCCGCCAAATACAATTAATTCAACTTTATATACAGAAGGGGTTCCGTATCAAATTTCAGAAAACGGAAAGTATATTGTCGGAAGTATGGGCTTATTTGACAATCAATTACAAAAAGATATTGTAATACCTTTCATATTTGATACAACAACAGGCGTGACCAGTAGAGCTTCGAATTCTGATTTTGTAGACGGAACTTTTTTAACAGTTAATAATGCTGGAGATACTGCAGGATGGATTGATATTCCGTTGACAAGTACGAGAAGAGTGCCGACTTTATATAGTAATTCGGGTGTTTTTAAGTACATCAAAAATAACAGCGGAAATTTGCCGCAGGTTATTAATAACGAAGTTAAAGCCATTAATAATAATGGGGTAGCGGTTGGACAATTTGATAATTTACCATTTATCTACGATCCTGCTACGGATACATATACGGAGTTTGCAAACCCTAATCCTACTAAATATTTTGGAGGTGCATTTTCAAGCATTTCGGAGGACGGGACTATTGTAGGAATGTGGTATACAGCAGGACAAAGTAACCGTTTTGCAACGATATATCATCCGAATTTGGGGACTACACCACTAGATCTGAAAGCATATTTAGAATCGAGAGGCGTTACAGTCCAAAGTGGTGGTACTGCTAACAATATGGGGCCAGCTTTAGCAATTTCTCCAAATGGAAAATTTATCATCGGTTTTGAAGATGGACCTGCAGTTGTTGCTTACGGATGGATTGTTAACATTCCTGAATTGGTGCTAGCTAACAATGAGGTTGAGGCCAGTAAACTGACAGTTAATGTATATCCTAATCCTGTTATTGATGACATTAATATTGACTTGAGAACTTCGAAAGCTGGCGTTGCAAAAGTCGAGCTTTATTCGCTTGATGGTAAACTTATAAAATCTGAAAATAAGAATTTATCAAACGGAATTAACCACATTAATGTTAATGTTGCTCAAGCTGCAAAAGGAACTAAGAATCTTATCTTGGTTATTAATACACCTGAAGGTAACAGGATTTCTAAAAAGTTGGTAATTAAATAATTATATATTTTGTATTGTGGAAAGCGATGGATTTTGTTCATCGCTTTTTCTATTGTTGAATATCGCCATAGACCAGCTTTCGGAATTCTAATTCCATTTTCCATGGACGCAATCCAACGCTTATGCGTCTTTTGTCAAGGTTTTTGATGTCTTTTAATTGGTCATTACCAAGACCGGTCATGATTCCGTAAGTGAAAATTCCATTAGTTTTATCTGCTGCGTCTATTAGAGTGGCATAGAGCTCTGGAGGAGCTTCTCCGTTTTTTACATAACTAAAGAAAATTGGTTTGAAATATTCTATATCTCGGAGGTGTAGTACAATTGTTGTAAAAAATTCATTTTTGTTGTCAATAGTATAGTTACCGATAAGTTTTGGGTTGAAGTAGCCATACTCTTTTAACATTGTTTTAATTCTGTTTTCATTATAATTATCAACCCTATCAAATTCTTCTTTTGACACATTTGTTAATCTAACCCGTTGATCCTCAGATTTTATTTTCAGATATTCATTTCTCAAAGCTACATTTACATTTTGTCGCCAGTTGTCTCTTATTATTTTTGAATTTTCAACAAACTGAGTCCAATTTTTATCTTGTTTTAAAACTTGAAGATGTTCATTTTCACTTATCAAATCCAAAGAATATCCATTTTCGAACAAAAAATTAAGATACTTATAAGCTTCATTATTATTGTTGCGACTAGCTTCGATGCCAGCAAGCATTTCTGGAGCGCTGAGAATTGAATTGAAGATTAGTTGACAATTTTGTTCTGCTTTTTTAAGATTGACATAAGCAGAATCAAAATTTTTTTTTAAATACTGAATTTGCGCTTTATAAACGTGCGGATAATAGTCTTCGATATAATTGCATTTTTTATTTTGAGCAAAAGAAAATAAGCAACAAACTATTAAGAATGAAGAAGTTATATTTTTCATGATTTGTTTTTCTGATAACGTTTCTATAGAATAAAATATTGTTTTATTCGAAAAGAGTACCTCAAAAACATTTATTTAATGCAATTATTTGATTTTAAATAAATTAGAGTTATTATAAAAAAAATCAAATATTTTTGGGAGAGTAGAAGTACAAGAATTTTTTATTAGCCATTTCAAAATCTGACCAATCTTCGCAATCTACTTGATAAGCTACAACACCGCAAGTTGGGAGATTTATAATTTCGTCCGTTAAATAATTTGCAAAATTCGAAATACCATTATTGTGCGAAAATATTGCGACACAGTTGCTATCTTTTGGAAGTCCGTAGATTACGTTTTCAAAATGTTGTTCTCGAGCGTTATAAAGTTGATGTTCAGTCGAAAAATTTTTGTCGAAAACTTTTGAAAATAGAGCGCAAGTATCCTGTGCTCTTTTAGCTGGACTACTAATAAAAGTATCGATGTTAACGGAGTTATTTTTTAGAAAATTCGCCATTCTTGGGGCATTTTCTTGTCCTGTTTCGGTAAGTGGGCGGTCAAAATCTTCCACGCCTTCTGGCCAGTCGCTCTTGGCATGTCTTATCAGCAAAATTGTTTTCATGTGCTTTTTTTCTTCAGAAATAAAATTAGGAAAAAAATCATTTCAAAATTTAATTAATTTGAAAATCAATCTGATATGCATAAAATTTTCTAGATCAGGAAGTCCAATTATTTGTTCAGTAATAATCAGTTATCGTTTAGCTCTGTTTTAAAGAGTCAAAAGTTAGAAAAGTTAATATAAATATGCTTTCTGAATAAAGATACTATAAAGGAAACATTGCTATAAAAAAGCGCAACCACAATTGGTTGCGCTTTCCCGTTTGTAAAATTAAATAATATAATTCGAAATGCTACTTTCTAATTATCAATTTTTGAGATTGGTCGATTCCAAATCCTTCAACTTTAACAACGTATACGCCGTTAGTAAGTTTAGAAGTGTTGATACTTTGGTTAGAACCAGATGCGATTTTGCTTTCGGATACAAGGTTGCCAACCATGTTGTAAATTTTAACAATTAAGTTGCCTTTTGCATTTTTAGTATTTATGAAAATTTGGTCTTTTGCAGGATTAGGATAGATGCTAGTATCTGTTTTAGAAGCAGTTTCGTTTGTTGCTAACTTACATTCTTGAGGAACTTCAAAGTCTTCAACTTGGTCATATAGTTCTGGATTTGGTTCATCTAGCTGATACCAGTTACCGTTTAGTCCACCAGGACTTGCATTAACACCAAGACCTCTGTTTGCGAAGACATCCCATATCAAACATTTGTTAGCACCGTTATTTATCTGCTGATCAGCTTCTATTATTGCATCTCTACCATTAATGAAGGACGGGTTACATTGCTGTAACTTCATACCATCCATCACCAATTGTAGTGTTTTAGCTGTACCACTGTTAGCGTCTGCAGTTACATCAGAATTGTAACCGTATTTATCAACCATTTTCCATGTAAGATCCCATAGCATTGTTGCCCACACAAATCCTATTGAATGTACGTCAGGCACTGTTCCAATATTAACTCCGAACATTGCAGCTGGAACCTCCATACCATTAGTTTTACCATATGTGAAATTGTTAATGCTGAAGTCCGGAGAGTATTTAGCAGGACGAATACCCGCACCTGTTGTAGGTTCACTAAGTGCATAAGTTCCGATTCCTCTAGGGATTGTTGCATTGTCAGTTGGTCTTAAGGTAAGCATTAATGCCATATAATCTGACCAACCTTCGCCCATTTGTTCATTAGAGTAGCCTGCGTTAAGACATGTCCCATCGCCTAATCCTGTTAATCTGTTAGAGATACCATGTGTATATTCATGAGAGACAATGGCGTTATCAAGACTACCATCGGGTTGAGTAATCGTTGTATAATCTTTATTAATGTTAATGTTTACTGGTATATTTTGATCTAGTTTTTGTTTTAGTTTAAGCCCAGATTCGTTGTTGATCAATGCACTGTAAACTGGTTCTTCATAAAAAGTTGGAGCATAAGAAACTACTGCATCTGCTGGGTTTGCATTGTAGAATAAAGCACCGGCTGCACCACCTGCTAAAACATATAAAGATTTGTCAGTAAAGGTACATGTGCCGCGTTTTACAAGGACGATTTTACCTGTCACATTATTAGTTAGCTCGGTACAAGCATCTTCTGGCTGTGCAACTACAAGGTCGCCAGTGACACCATTTTCTGGCCAAGATGTTATGGTCATCGGAAATTTGGTATCTGTAGCAAAATCTGCCAAGTCCGAAGGTGCATTTACATGAACACCGCTATAATATGGAGGTGTCCAAAGATACATTTGCATAACGCCTGGTGTACCTTCTGGGTAAGGTGCAAAATTAGCATTATCCAGTCCTCCGCCATCTTGTCCTTGTGCTAATATAAAATCTTTTTCTTCACCACCTTTGCCAAGGTTGTTATATTGAAAATTTCTTGCACTTTCTGTAAATCCGAATTGATACGATACATCATGAACCATGTTATTAATATAAAACAAGTTGGTTAATGCAGCATCTCTAAAAGTATATGCAGGAAGACTTCCGTCATAAGGGAAATCAAAATTACGCTCTGTTCCACCATAAGCTAATTGTGCAGGATCTACAAGTTGGTCAGTATTATCTGGGTCAGAGTAGCTCGTAACATTATTTCCTACTGTAAAATCATGCAAATCTGTAAGGTCAGCATCTCCTGTATTATTCCAACCAAGTGGCGCATAAGTTTGGTTAAATGGTTCATCAACAATTGTACGATTTCCAAAACTTGGAGATTCTACAGGTAGTTTGAAGACATTATATTTTGCAGCACTAGATTTTAGTAGGCTAGTGGTTGCTGTTTTATTCTGTGGAAATGCAAATGTTTTTTTTGCATTTTCAGAATTATAATTTTGAGCTAAAAAACTCTCACTGTCATGAAAGTGATCTTTAACAGTTGTATTGTATTGGAAAAGAATTTCAGAATTTTGAGCATCTACTAAAGTCAACCAACTATTTGAAGTTCCTTTTTCAGTAAATCTTATTTGATGTGCCAATCTAGCTTCCGTTCCTTTAATAAAATAAACTAGTTCGTCAGTTACATCGCCAACAGAATTTATTTTTAAAAGTCCTTTTTTATCATAATTATTTTTTGCGAATTTATAATCTGCTTGATTTTTAATTTTCAAACGATTAGCAGCAATAGCGAATGCACTTTCGGCACTTAGGCTAGCTTTATTACTTGCAATATTAGATGTGCTAGTAACTGAAGTTGCAAATCCGTTGGTTGCGGAAACTATTTTTTTATCCTTTATTAAAAAAGTTGCAGATTTTGCAAAAACAGGTATTCCGTTTATTTTTTGTTGCACAACTACCACATCTGCATTCATAGATTGAGAGTTGTCGATATTTCTAATTTTAAAATCGTTGATTGCAGTTGGCACTGCAGCCATTTTTTTATCAGATTTTAAATATTGTGAAATTTGATCTTCGTAAGATTGTGCGTTTCCAAAAATAAATGCGAAAACAGCTGGTAGAATTAAAAAAGCCTTTAGTTGATTTCTTTTCATAGTAACTCAGGTGTTGGTTAAAATTTTCAGTTAACTGAATAATTTAAGAATTAAAATTGTTGTTTGGTTTATTGTAATTTTTAAATATAAAATCCTTAAAATTTTATATAAACAAAAAGATATTTTGAAAATAGTATAAGATTTAGAAAATATTACTGTTTTTGTTCGGTTTTAAATATACAAACATTTGTTAATGATGCAAGAAAAATTTAAAATTTTTGTAACGTATTAGAAATCAATATATTGCGAATGATTATTGTTGAATTTAGTACGAAGAGTAGATAATTTATCTATCGAAAAACTAACTAACGTTAGTTAATTTTTTAAAATGCAGTGATTTTTTATAAATTCAATTTATGAAGAAAGTGGGTTTTTATTTACTTTATTAAAAAATAAATTATTACAATATTGTTAGAAAATGTATTGATATTTTATTAATTTAATAAATAAAAAAACGTCGACTTCTAGAAAGAAATCGACGTTGTCAGTATTGTATTTTTAAAACCTAGATTGGTTTGAATTCTAAATGTTGCTCTGCTAACAATTTTTCAGCTTGTTCTTTATAATGTCCGCTAACCAATTTATCATGGATTGCTTCAAAAGCAGCCAAAGTTTCATTAATCTCAGCGTCTGTATGAGAAGCGGTTGGGATTAATCTTAATAAAATCATCCCTTTCGGAATAACTGGATATACAACAACCGATGTGAAGATTCCGAAGTTTTCACGAAGATCTTTTACTAGAAGTGTCGCTTCAACTGGTGTACCTTGCATCATAACTGGCGTAACACAAGTGTTGGTATCACCAAGGTTAAAACCTCTTTCTGTTAATCCGTTTTGTAGTTTATATACGTTTTCCCAAAGTTTAGCTTTAATCTCTGGACGCGTTCTTAGTAATTCTAATCTTTTAAGACCACCAATAACCATCGGCATTGTCAAAGATTTAGCAAAAATCTGAGATCTTAAATTAAATTTTAAATATCTAATGATATCTTTGTTACCAGCGATAAATGCTCCAAAACCTGCCATTGACTTAGCAAATGTTGAGAAATATACATCAATCTGATCTTGACATCCTTGCTCTTCACCAGCACCAGCTCCAGTTTCACCTAAAGTCCCGAATCCGTGTGCATCGTCAACCAATAATCTGAATTGGTATTTATCTTTTAGCGCGCAAATTTCTTTTAATTTACCTTGTTGTCCTCGCATTCCGAAAACACCTTCAGTAATTACTAAAATTCCGCCACCTGTTTCTTCTGCTACTTTAGTCGCTCTTTTTAAGTTTTTTTCTAAACTTTCGATATCGTTATGCTTGTAAGTAAAACGCTTACCAGAGTGCAACCTTACACCGTCAACGATACAAGCGTGAGAATCCATATCATAGACAATAACGTCATGACGATCAACCAAAGCATCGATTGTAGAGACCATACCTTGGTAACCAAAGTTAAGTAGATAAGCCGATTCTTTTTGAACGAAATCTGCTAACTCTCTTTCCAATTGTAAGTGTTGGTCAGTTTCTCCAGACATTGCACGTGCGCCCATTGGGTAGAACATGCCGTATTCTGCTGCTGCTTTTGCATCTGCAGCGATAACTTCTGGATGATTACAAAGCCCTAAATAATCGTTGGCACTCCAAAAGATAACTTCTTTACCTTGGAACTGCATTCTTGGTCCGATTGGTCCTTCTAATCTAGGGAATATAAAATAACCTTCGCCATAATCTGCAAATTGTCCTAATGGTCCAGGGTTTTGTTTAATTCTGTCAAAAATATCCATGTACTATTTCTTTATAAAAAATAAGCTCCCGATAAAAACCGGGAGTATTTTTATTTAATTATTTCTGTTTTAAAAACTTCTTCGTAATTGTGAAAGCAATTGTTGACAAAACCTTGCTCTGCCATCCATTTGTCACTATACACTTTAGTAATGTAACGAGAACCGTGGTCTGGGAAAATCACAACAACAACATCAGTCTCTTTAAGAGGATTGATATTAGTATATTGTATTAATCCTTGCACCGCAGCACCAGTTGTGTAACCGCCCATGATTGCTTCTTTAAGAGCAATTTCTCTTGTGCGGTAAGCACTCATCTCATCATTAACTTTGATAAAACGATCCACTTTTTCAAATAAAAGTGCAGAAGGAATTAAGTTTTTCCCCATGCCTTCAATCTGATAAGGATGAATCTGAGTTTTATCTATTTTACCTGTCTCATGATAAGTTTTAAGAATAGAACCATCAGCATCAACACCAATAATTTGGATGTCTGGATTTTGTTCTTTCAAATACTTAGCCGATCCAGTTAATGTTCCGCCAGTACCAGTACAAGCCACAAGATGAGTTATTTTACCTTGTGTTTGTTCCCAAATTTCGGGACCAGTTGTCTGGTAGTGCGCATCAATATTTAATTCATTAAAATATTGATTGATATAGATTGAATTAGGCGTTTCGCTAGCAATACGCTTAGCGACTTCGTAATAAGATCGAGGATCGTCGGCTGCTACGTTAGCTGGACAAACGAAAACTGTTGCTCCTAAAGCTTTTAGGTAGGCGATTTTTTCAGGTTTTGTTTTGTCACTTACAGCCAGGATACATTTGTAACCTTTGATAATACACACCATTGCTAGAGAGAAACCCGTATTGCCCGAAGTAGTTTCTACAACGACAGAGTCAGGCTTCAATAGTCCTTTCTTTTCGGCACTTTCTATAATATGAAGCGCTATTCTATCTTTGGTAGAATGTCCAGGGTTATAAGATTCCAACTTAGCGTATACAGTCGCAGGAATGTCCTTTGTAACTTGATTTAATTTTATAAGGGGAGTATTCCCAATTAAACCAAGAATGTTATCGTATACATTAGTCATTATTTAACATTTTTCTCACTAAAAAACTGTTTGCAAAAATACAAAAAAAATAATAGCGAAGTTAGTCTTTATCACTAAAAAATATCAGCTATTGCTTTTTCATGGTTTTTTAAAGTATTATCAAACTTTCAAATATTGCGCCAAAAATTAAAATTCTGTTAAAAGACGAATGAAAATCAGTTAAAAGTCTTATTTTCGCACTAATTTGTGTAAAATATGAAGAATTGGACTTTTAAACAATGGAATACCATCTTGGGTTGGGTTGTTTTTGGCATTGCTTTAATCACGTATTTATCAACGATGGAGCGTCGTCTCAGCTTTTGGGATTGCGGAGAATATATTTCTTCCGCAGTTAAACTGGAAGTAACGCACGCGCCTGGTGCAGCTTTATTTCAATTAATTGGAGCTGTATTTGCGATGTTTGCGTTAGGTAATTCCGAGAACTATGCTTTAGTAATTAATGCTTTGTCGGCAATTTGTAGTGCGTTCACCATTTTATTTTTGTTTTGGACGATTACACATTTCACAAGAAGATTATTTAATAAAGAATATTCGGATCTTTCGGTAACCGAGCAAATTGGCGTATTGTTTTCTGGAGCTATTGGTGCTTTAGCTTTCACATTTTCTGATACATTTTGGTACTCAGCGGTTGAAGGCGAAGTATATGCGATGGCAACCATGTTTATTGCATTATTACTTTGGTTAAGTACTAAATGGGAGAACGAATATCATGACCGTGGCAGTGAGCGTTGGATTATCCTAATTTTCTTTATAGTAGGACTTTCTGTTGGGGTACACATGATGTGTATGTTGGCATTGCCAGCAGCTTGTTTTGTGTATTATGCTCGTAATTATAAATTCACTTGGAAGAATTTTATCATCGCAAATCTTGTTACCTTATTAATATTAGGTGTTGTTTTTAAAGGTATTTTCCCTTTGATCATGACTTTATTTGGTAAGAGTGAAATCTTCTTCGTTAACGGAATGGGACTTCCTTTCAATAGTGGGACGATTTTCGCTTTTGCAGTTTTGGTTTTGATTTGTTATTTCTTAATCAATTATTCAAGAAAAATAGGGAAGTCGCTGTATCAAACGATTGCTTTGTCGATTGTATATATGGTGATTGGTTTCTCTTGTTGGATGGTGATTCCGATTCGTGCCAACGCAAATCCTCCTATGAACCTGAATGATCCTGATAACGCAATTGGGATGTTAGATTACTATAATCGTGTGCAGTACGGTGATTGGCCTACAATGTATGGTCAAAATTATACAGCATATCTAGATTACAACGGAATTCTTAAAAACGAAGACGGAAGTTTTAAAACTGACAAAACTGGTGATATTTACGAAAAAGATGAAAAATCTGGACGTTATCGTGTGGTTGGTGAGCGTTTTAATTATGTTTTTAATCCTGCGCAAGTTAGCTTCCTACCGAGAATGTTCAGTGAAGATAAAAGCGTTATTGCTAATTACATGTCGATGTATGGTGCGCCAGATTTTACATTTAATTATGATAACGAGGACGCTGCAAATAGCCAAGAAGCACAACAATATTTCGATGGTTTAAGAAAGAAATTCGAGAACGGAAGTTTAAAATATAGCGATTATAACGAGGCTAAACAGTTTGAATTAATTAATGTTCAGCGTCCAAGTTTAGCACAAAATTTAGATTATTTTATCACATTTCAAAACTATTATTATTTCGTTCGATATCTACTTTGGAACTTCTCAGGAAGACAAAATGACCTTGAAGGAAATATGCAAAACACGAATGGTAACTTCATAACAGGGATTTCTTTTATTGATAATAATCTTTGGGGTAATCAAAATGATATGCCTGCGAAATTCCGAAATACAAGTACAGTTTACTTTTTCATGTTGCCGTTATTACTAGGATTGTTAGGATTCTTCTTCCAACTTAATAGAGATTTTGGAAGATTTTATGCCATTTTATCCTTATTTATATTGACGAGTGTCGCGATTGTTTTCTACACAGGTGTTAAACCTTTCGAAGTTAGAGAACGTGACTATGCGATGGTTGGCGCTTTCTATGCCTTTGCGATTTGGATTGGTTTGGGAGCAGCAACGGTTTTCCATTTTGTACAACGAAAAGCGGATAGCAAAAATGTAAACTGGGCTCTAGGTGCGGTATTAATTGCAATTCCGTTAATGATGGGCTTCCAGAATTATAATTCGCATGACAGAAGTAAAAGAAGTGCGGCCTACGATTATTCTTATTCTTCTATTAAATCTTTACAGAAAAATGCATTATTGTTTGTATTTGGAGATAATGATACTTACCCAGTTTGGGGATTACAAGAAACGGAAGAGATGCGTCCAGATGTTAAAATCGTAAACTTTACATTGTTAGCAACGCCTTGGTATCTTGACCAAATGAAGCGTAAAACTTACGAAGCTGCGCCAGTTCCTTCAACATTTGTACACGAAGATTATAGAGATGGCGCGAATGACCAAGTCTATATGATGACCAAAAAAGATTGGGAGAATATTTTTGCTAATCTACACCAAGCGGGTGCGCCAGAAACGGAGTTTGCTGAATATAGAAAATTCTTAACGCAAGACTCGATGACGGTTAAAGAAGCAGTTAATTTCTTAAAGCAAAAATCTGAAAATAAAACCGAAATCTTAAAAATGATTTTCGGTGAAAATAGCAAAACAGAACGTTTTAATTTTATCCCAGTTTCTAAATTTGTATTGCCAGTTAATATTAATAATGCTGTTAAATCTGGTATTATTACTGCGGCTGAAGCGCCTTTAGCTGAAAAATCAATTACGATTAATTACAAGAAAAATAGCATGTTCAAAAACAATTTGATGTTGTTGGATATTCTTGCAAACTTTGATTGGAAACGCCCGCTTAACTTCTCAAATGGTGGCGTGTACGATTCTGAAAACGTATTCTTCCTTCAAGATTATCTTCAGTTGGATGGTTTCAGTTATCGTTTGGTTCCGATCAAAACGCCAGAATCTGACTCTGGTGAAATGGGAAGAGTTAATGCTGAGCAGATGTATAATGTTGTTAAAAATTATAAATGGGGTAATTTCAAAGATCTGAATGTTCATTTTGATGTTGCTGCATTAGAAAATATTTTAGGTTACAGATTGTCGACAAGTCGTGCTGCTGTTGCTTTGGCGCAAACTGGTCAAAAAGCAAAAGCCATCGAATTACTTAATCTTATTAGTAAAGAAATTCCTGAGTCAAAATACAATGATCCACGTTCTGTAAGTGCAATTGCTTATGCATACATTGTTGCTGGTGACGAACAGAAAGGTCTTAAAATGGCGGAGGCTATTAAGAAAGATATCTTTAAAGAATACGATTATTATTTAGGTTTAACGCCTCAGTTCCAAGCTTATTCGGCTAGACAAATGGGAGCAAAACCAATGGAATATGCGTATTTAGTGAATTCTATTTCGGAAGCTTATAATGTGATAGGTCAAAAAGACAAAGGTTATCAATACACGGTTAATGCTGTTTCAGTTATTGATAAACGATTTGATGCTTTTGTAAAAGAGTTACAAATGTTAGGAAAGGAGAAAGCTTTTAATAGATTGGACGAATCTCATAACATTACAAACTTCTATCAATATCTATTTGATGTGACCAATAAGTATGACACAACTTACGCCACAGAAAAAGAAGCACAAGTGACACAAGCTTTGATGAAAGTCGCGCAATAAAATTTATTGAAAATTAAAATAAATACAGGTCTTAAGTTTTCTTGAGGCCTGTTATTATAAAACACAAACAATGAATAAAAAATTACCCATTTATGCTTGTATCGCCATCGTGTTGATCAAGTTTTTGTTTCTTTTGACGCATCATATTCAGGAGGACGCGTTGATCACTTGGCGTGTCGCTCAGAATCTTTTGGACTACGGCGTTATAGGTTTTAATGGCGACGAAAAAATCTCATCTTCTACGACGCATACTTATGTTTTCGTCTCTTATTTTTTCAATTTGATTTTTGGGAAGGCGTATTTTATGTATCCGCTTCTCATTTTTAATTCAGTTTTGTTTACAATAGGAAGTTATTTTCTATCGAAAATGTTGTTAAAAGAATATTGGCAACAAGCGGTTTTTATTGTACTGTTTGGGATTTTGCCACCGTCGATTAAGATTTCAATTCTTGGGATGGAATATGGTATTCTTTTCTTTTTAGAAATGTCTTTGCTGTATTATGGATTTTATCAAAAAAAGAACTGGGCGTTATTGCTTTTTTCGCCGCTGATTTTGTTTACAAGGATTGATACGGTTATCTTTTTAGGAATCGTTTTTATAGTTGATTTAATTTGGAACAAAAAAATAAATTGGCGTTACATTTTAGGCGGAATAATCGGTGTTGGCGTTGTGTTAGCCTTTAACTGGTTTTACTTTGGAGAAGTTGTCAACAATACGATTACTGCGAAAAAATTGGCTTACGATAAAGAATTTTCAACGAGTCTTAGTTGGAAGTATTTCTTGATTAATTACGGCAACTATTGGGGAATGTTAAAGATGACGGCTAACTTTAATCCTTACACGATTTTGGTGTTGTTATTTGAGTTGTGCGCTTTCATTTATTTAGTGACAAAAAAGAATTCTCGTAACATTTTTTTGTGGATTATTTTTCTTTTTGCTTGGGCTAAACAAATTATTTTTATCTCTCAAAAATCTTATTTCGATTGGTATTATTGGGTGCCACAGATTTTGTTATTTGCGGTGATTATTGTATTTATTTTAGAACAAAAAACAAAACGAAATCTTTGGATGGCTTTGTTGCTTTTATTTTACATTGTTCCGATGCTTGCTTATCAAACCATACATTCTATCGCAACAGGAAATGGCGAATGGAATTACAGACGAAGCATTGGATTATTTTTGGACAAGTATGAAAAAGATAAAAACCAATGGATTTTCCTAGAGCCAGCTGGTTTTGTTCCTTATTATTCGCATCTTAAAACCATTGACGAAGTTGGTTTGGTTGATCGTGGCGTACAAACCGAAATGATAAAAGATAAAAAGAATTTTTGGTTTAATACCATTAAAAATAGACAACCAAAATATATTTTGGCTTACAAAGATATTTATCAAGATCCTGAATCTGAGTATTATAGACAGCATTATAAACTTTTAAAAGAGTTTAGAATTAAAGATCATCTTAAAAGTGATAATCCAATTTTGGAAAAAATTTATAAACTAAAACCTTCTGGTAGAGATTATAATTTGTACGAAAGAATTAAATAGTAATTGCGATTTATGAATTATGAATTATGAATTATGAATTATGAATTATGAATTATGAATTATGAATTATGAATTATGAATTATGAATTATGAATTATGAATTATGAATTATGAATTATGAATTATGAATTATGAATTAATTTTGTAAAACCTAAAACCTAAAACCTAAAACCTAAAACCTAAAACCTAAAGATGAAATTTTGTGCATTTCTTCGTGGCGTCAATGTCAACGGTACTTCCATGAAGATGAAAGACGTTTGCAACGTTTTTTCAAATTCGGGAATGCAGAATGTACAAAGCCTTTTAGCAAGTGGTAATATCCTTTTTGAACCTGAAAATGATGCTGAAACTTTAAAACCAATTTTAGAGAAAGCGATGTCTGAGGCTTTTAGTTACGAGGCTTTTTTGTTTGTCAGAAGTTTGGAGGAAATTAAATCTATTGCAGAAAATATACCTTTTGAAACTAAAGAAGATTTTCATAATTATGTTTTTATTTCGGATAAAAATACAACGAAAGACTTGCTAATTTTTTTCGAAAACGCTAATAATAAAGATCAAGAATCTGCCAAAATTGTCAAGGATGTGTTCTATTGGCAGACTCCGAAAGGAAATACTTTGCAATCCGACTTTGGCAAAATTTTGGGAAAGAAAAGTCTAAAGGATAAACTTACAAGTCGTAATTTTAACACCATTGAAAAAATTATAACAAAACTGAAATAATCTTATGATACAATATTTAGAAAACATAAAGCACAAAGATTCCAAAAACTTCTTTTTAATTGCTGGACCTTGTATTATCGAAGGTGAAGATATGGCGCTGCGTATTGCAGAAAAAGTGATTGAAATCACTGATAAATACAATATTCCTTACATTTTTAAAGGAAGTTTTAAAAAAGCGAATCGTAGTAGAGTAGACTCTTTCACAACAATTGGTGAAGAAAAATCTCTAGAAATTCTTAAAAAGGTTGGCGAAACTTTTAACATTCCAACAACAACAGACATCCACGAAAACGAACATGCCGCTTTGGCAGCGCAATATGTTGACGTGTTGCAGATTCCAGCATTTTTGGTGCGTCAGACCGATCTTTTGGTTGCAGCTGCTAAAACTGGAAAATGTGTAACACTTAAGAAAGGTCAATTTTTGTCACCAGAAGCGATGCAATTTGCAGTTCAGAAAATCACAGATTCTAACAACCCAAAAGTTGCCATTATCGAAAGAGGAAATTCTTTTGGATACACCGATTTAATTGTTGATTACCGCGGAATCCCGACCATGCAACAATATGCGCCAGTTATTTTGGATGTGACACATTCTTTGCAGCAACCTAACCAAAACTCGGGTGTTACAGGTGGACGACCAGAACTCATTGAGACGATCGCGAAAGCTGGTATTGCTGTGGGTGCAGATGGATTGTTTATTGAGACGCATCCAACACCAGAAACGGCGTTGTCCGACGGCGCAAATATGCTAAGGTTAGACAGATTAGAAGATCTTATGCAAAAATTGACACGCGTACGAGAAGCGATTATTTAAAAATAAAAAAGGAGTTTGAAAGTATCAAACTCCTTTTGTTTTAGTGGAAAAAATTTTACAACAATTAAAAATCTGAATGATTTTTTAATATAACAAAGCTAGGCTATTTGTATTTTGTACATAGTTTTTTGTGATTAAAAAATAATTAAAAATTTTAATGACATCTAAACAATCTTTTTAAGGCTTTACACGTTTTTAGATTTTAAATAATCAACATTAATCGTATATTTAACGACCAAAAAAACGAAGCATTGAAAAATTATATTTCCTTATTTCTTTTGATGACGCCTTTGGCTGTTTTCTCGCAAATTAACCTTAAAGTTTTGGATGAAGACGGCAACGCAGTTGGCCAAGCAAAAGTGACTTATAACAATCAAGAATACCAAACCGACAACAAAGGTTTTATTAAAATCCCTTTAGGAACCGAAGTTACAAGCTTATCGGTGGAGAAAGAAGATTTCAAATCTTTTACCAAACAAATTCCTCTAACGCCAAAAACGCAGAACCTTAACGTCTTGTTTATACCAGTTACAAAGGTTAATGAGATTAAAGAAGTTGTTTTCCAAAAGAAAATAAAACCAAAATCTAATGACCTTAGTTCTGTTGAAATTTCGCCAAGAGAAGCGCAAATTGTCGCTTCACTCTCTGGTGGTGTAGAAGGTTTGATCAAAACGCTTCCACAATTTAACTCCAATACCGAACTTAGTTCGCAATATATGGTGCGTGGTGGTAATTATGACGAAAACTTGATTTATATTAATGATATAGAAATCTATCGTCCATTCTTAATTAGAAACTCTTTACAAGAAGGGATGAGTATCATTAACCCAGATATGGTTGGTTCGCTTAACGTATCTGCGGGAGGTTTCGAAGCACGTTATGGCGACAAGATGTCATCGGTGCTTAACATCTATTATAGACAACCACGAGAATTGGAACTTTCTGGTGAGGCTTCTCTTATCGGTGGTCGATTAACTTTAGGCGGAACAACAAAGGATAAAAAATTGTCAGCTTTGATAAGTGGAAGATATCGAAATACGAATTTGGTTTTAAATACACTTAATGAAGACACGGATTTTAATCCGCAGTACATGGATTTTCAGTCGTATATCAACTACGATTTTAATGATAAACTAAAATTATCGTTTTTAGGATATTTTTCGAAAAACGATTACGAGATGATTCCAAAACAAAAAGAAGTTGAGTTTGGATCATTGTTTCAGCCAATTCGTTTGACTGTTGGTTACAATGGTAAAGAAGACGATCAGTACAAAAACATGATGGGAACTTTAAGCCTTAACTACAAGCCAACCAAACAATGGAATCTTGGTGTTGATGCTTTTGCTTATCAAAACCGTGAGCGCGAATATTACAGCATTGCTTCGGGGTATATGTTACAAGCATTCAACCCAGAAACTGGCGATCCAGAAGCGACTTACGATGCGGGCGGACAAATCGATCACGCTCGTAATGATCTTAAAGTTCGTACGATGGGGGCGCAGGCGAGAGCTCGTTTTTCACCAAATGTAAATACTGATTTTGAAGTTGGTGTTAAAGTCGAAAAAGAAAAACTACAAGACAACACTAACGAATGGCAATTGGTCGATTCTTTAGGTTACAGTACGCCGAGAGATTTTGTCCTTCCAGGAAATCTTGACGCTTCTGCTTTAAAGTTAAAATACCACATGGCTGGTGTTAACGATATCGATGCGACGAGATTATCAGCTTACGCCCAATATTCTCAAAAATTCAATTGGGGAGATAACAAAGTCTTTGTTAATGCAGGTGTGAGAGTACAAAATTGGAGTTTTAATAAAGAAACTTTGGTAAGTCCAAGAGCTCAGTTTGCGATCAAACCAAATTGGGATATGGATATGTTGTTCAAGTTGACGGGTGGTGTATATTACCAAGCGCCTTTCTATAAGGAAATTAAAGACCTTAATGGTGATTTTAACCCGAATATCAAAGCGCAACGCTCTTATCAAATTATCTTGAGCAACGACTACGAATTCCGTATCGGAACAGCTAAAGATTCAAAACCGTTTAAGTTAACGACTGAAGCTTACTATAAGAAATTTGATAACTTAATTCCTTATTATTTGGATAATGTGAGAATACGTTATTCTGGTAAAAATAATGCGGAAGGTTATGCTTATGGGTTGGATACAAGATTGTTTGGGGAGTTTGTTCCGGGTGTAGATTCTTGGATTTCTGCAAGTTATGCTCGTGTTTATGAAAATATTGAAAACAAAGGTTATATCCCAAGACCAACGGATCAAAGATTTAGATTTTCGTTGTTCTATCAAGATTATATGCCGAAGTTCCCGAGTATGCGTGTTAACTTGACCTTGACTTACGCAAGTGGATTGCCGTCTGGTACTCCAGTTACGTTCGATAGCAATGGACAACCAGATTATACTGCGGCTTATACTTTCCAAAAAACTTTGCCAGCTTACAAGCGTGTAGATATTGGACTTTCTAAAGTTTTTATCGACCAAAAAGACAACAAAGTGACTGGCGGATTCTGGGGTAATTTCCGAGAATTGACGTTGGGTGTACAGATTTTCAATGCGTTTAATATCAATAATACAGTTGCCAATCAATGGGTTAATGATGTTAACAGCACCGCTTATTATCCGGTTCCGGTTCGATTGACAGGACGATTCTTTAATGTAAAATTAGAGTTTAAACTATAAAAAAAATGCTTCGCGATTTTGCGAAGCATTTTTGTTTTAGGCTGTGTCCCTTCGCTCGGTAACTTCCGGCGCTTGCTACGCCGCGCCTCCAGTTCCTCACTTGGGTCGGGCTGTTCGCTATATCTTGACGAGCTCGCTCGGACGGCTCCGCTGCGCTCCGCCGCCTCACTCACCCGCAAGGATGCCGCTGCCATCCCTCACAGAAAGTGATAATAAGAAAATTTCCTCATCCAAATCAGAATCCCGAAATTTGTGTATAAATTAGGAATTAGGAATTAGGAATTAGGAATTAGGAATTAGGAGTTAGGAGTTAGGAGTTAGGAATTAGGAATTAGGAGTTCGTCGCTTCGAGTAGCGCAGCGTATCGAGAAGTTTTTAGATTTACGAATTAAGATTTACGAATTAAGATTTACGAATTAAGATTTACGAATTAAGATTTACGAATTAAGATTTACGAATTAAGATTTACGAATTAATTTTGCCATAAACCATAAACCATAAACCATAAACCGTAAACCAAAAAAAATGAATATAATATTAGCATCGACTTCCACATTATTTGGAGGACAATATTTAGAATACTTAAAACCAGAATTAGAAAAACTTTTCGCCGACGTTGACGAGATTTTATTTATCCCATTTGCGCGTCCAGGAGGCATTTCGCATGAAGAATACACGGCAAAAGCTGCAAGTTTTTTTTCGACAATTGGTAAAAAAGTCAGAGGACTTCATGAGTTCGAGGACAAAGCCGAAACCATTAACCAAGCAAAAGCTTACTTCACAGGCGGAGGAAATACTTTTCTATTGGTAAAGACATTACACGAAGAACATTTGATGTCAGTTTTAAAACAAAATGTAGAATCAGGAAAAGCTTACTTAGGATGCAGCGCAGGAAGCAATATTGGTGGTGTTAATATGAAAACCACCAACGATATGCCGATTGTGTATCCGCCAAGTTTCGATTGTATGGGATTGGTTCCATTTAATATCAATCCACATTATTTAGATCCAAATCCAGATTTGCACCATAATGGCGAAACCCGTGAAACAAGAATTTTGGAATTTCTAACGCAGAACGATCTTAAAGTTGTTGGCTTACGAGAAGGAAACTGGATTAGAAGAATCGACAACAGAATAACAGTTGAAGGCTCACAACTAACCCGAATATTCGAGCAAGGCAAAGAACCTTACGAAATCGAGTCGGGAAGCGAATTGTAAACACATAAAACGATGAAAAAAATAGTCTTTTTACCAGTCGTAGTTTTGGGACAATTTTATTTTGGACAATACAATTTTAACCTCAAAAATGCGAGCAGTCGTTTTGATGCTGAAATTTCGGTTCAGAACTGTGAAGGCGATACATGCAGTGGTGAAGGTACCGTAAACTTAATTGATAAAAAGACAAAAAAACATTTCCAGACTTTGACATCGGATAATTTATATTTTTATCTCAACAAGAATCAAAAACCAAGCGTCAATGTCATCGAAATGTATGGCGAACAAAGTCCACTTATTTTTGGAGATTTTAATTTTGATGGTTCCGAAGATGTTGCAATTAGGAACGGAAATGAAGGAAGTTATGGTGGACCATCTTATAATGTTTATGTTTATAATTTGACCAAAAAGCAGTTTGTCCTTAGTCAAGAATTAACCGATTTAACTTTTGAAAATCTTGGTATGTTTGAGACTGATAATGACCGTAAGCGTATTATAACTTATGCAAAATCGGGCTGTTGTTATCATATTAAAACCGAATATGAGGTTGTTCCAAAAAAAGGACTTTTAAAAGTATATGAGTTTGAAGAAGATGCAATGGGTGGGGAAATTGTAAAAGTTACGACCCGAAACCTCGTTAAAGGTAAATGGCAAACTAAAACTAAGACCTACAAAATCAATGATTATTACAAATAATAAAAATGAAATTACAGAAAGAAATAGACTTTATACTAGCTGTTGATGCGCTAAAAAATGTTAACCGAAGAAATTATAATGCTGACGACAGTCGTCGCGAAAACACCGCTGAACATAGCTGGCAGATTATCATTTTGGCACAGATTCTTTATCCTTACGCCAAGCAAAAAGAAAAAATTGATTTATTACGCGTGATCAGGATGTTGTCGATCCATGATTTGGTGGAGATTCATGCGGGAGATACGTTTATTTTTGATGAAGCTTTAATGGAAGGGAAATTCGAGCGCGAAAAAATTGCAGCACGCAAGATATTCGGGATTCTTAATGAAGATTTAGCTGAAGAATTTTATAATCTCTGGATAGAGTTTGAAGAAGAGAAAACGCCTGATGCTATTTTTGCTTGTTCTATCGATCGCATAATGCCATTTATCCTAAACTCTTATACAGAAGGGAAAAGCTGGACAGAAGCTGGTGTTACGTCGGAGCAAGCGCGCAAAATTATCGAAAATGCTGTGAAGCGTTCATCGGACGAAATGGGCGAAGTTTTCGATATTCTTATTGAAAAAAACATTGCCGAAGGACGATTGAAATAAAATTTAGAATAACTAGTATGGATGTTTTTGCAGAATTTGTCAAAAAAGATGGCGTTGAGTATCGTCAGAAAACTCTTTTAAAATTTGGAGAATCTAGCCAATTAATTGGAAGTATTGTTTTAATGAACCCAGGTAGTGCAAAACCAACAAATAAACTAATAAATAATGATTTTGTAGCTGATTTTTATGAGTCTACACATCAATACAAATTAGAAAATCCTTCGGAATGGCATCGTTTTTCAGTTGATCAAACAATGTTACGTATTGAAAGAATTTTTAATGGTTGGTATTTGGGATTAGAAAAACAATTAGATGGAGTAATTCAGTTGTTTAATTGTTATTATTTTCGAGATCCAAATCTTGAAAATGCAATTAAGAATTTTAGAAATTCCGATAATTGTTCTCAATTTGTATTTAATGAAATTAATTTTTTTTCTGAAAAACCAGTCTATTTTGGCTGGGGAAATGAAGGAAAAAATGGAGCTTTTAAATGTGTTGCAGAAAGAATTTTTGCAAATTATGATAAATCACTAACGCCGATTTATAATGATAATTTTGACGATAATTGCTTCTATCATCCGAGTTATATTAATCGATCTTATAAAAGAAATTTAGCTTCTCAAGATATTTTGACAAAATTTCATAACATAGTTTTTAAAATTTAAGCATGAAAAAAATACTATTTGCATTTTCTATTTTGGCAGCATTTTTCTTGGGTTTTGGTTTTAAAACTTTAACCGATACAAGCTGGAAGTCAGATAAAGATTTGAAACGTGTAACAGGCATTGGTGGGATTTTCTTTAAAGCTAAAGACCCGAAAGCGCTTCGACAATGGTACAGCGATCATCTCGGACTTAGTGTCAACGATTATGGCTCGGTCTTCGAGTGGTATCAAGGCGCGGACAATTCTAAAAAAGGCTTTACGCAATGGAGTCCTTTTAATGAAAAAACTAAGTATTTTCAACCATCAGAAAAAGAATTTATGATTAATTATCGCGTGCAAAATCTAGAAAAATTAGTCGACGTTCTTAAACAAGAAAATGTTACTATTCTTGATAAAATTGAAATCTACGATTACGGAAAATTCGTACATATTATGGATATCGAAGGTAACAAAATTGAGCTTTGGGAACCCAACGACATCGAATATGAAAAAATGGGAAACAGCATGAATTATAAAACCACAAAGTAAAGTTGTGGTTTTTATTCTTGGCTTTATTCATTTAACTTCATTTTGCAAGTCGCATCAAAATACCACGCAATCATGAGATAAATTATTAAAAAAATAGGATAAGTAAAAACTGCTAAAAGTATGTAACCTTGCTTCATATGTTCCTCGTTAATAACCCAAAGTATTAGATCGTGTCCGAATATAAAAACGAAGAAACAAAGTGTTATAACAAGTAAAGAACCTAAAATTACGCTATAATTAAACTTTTTTGGTCTACGTTTTCTAGTATTTTTTATCCATTTAAAATGAAGAAAAGCTAAGATTAAAAACGAAATACATGTCAAACCAATTGGTTGGATAAAAAGTAGAATTTTCCCCAATATAGAAAGTTTCGTTGAGAAATTTATTTCCAAATCGTCAAGCACAATCTTATCAATCTTGAGCTGATAGTTGCCGTTTTTCAAATCTTGGAGAGCGCCTTGGTTAACACTTCGGATTTCCGTGTCGTTGGGCATATTGATGTTGACTTCAATTGGACCAAAGCTTTTCCAAAATTTTGACGGATATAGTGCGTATTCAATTTTAAATTCTCGCAAAATTCCAAAAACGTTGTACTCCGGATATCCATTATATTCTATAATTATTTCGTTTTCGCCAGCTTCAAGATTTGCAACAAAACTAATAGCGTCATCTGGCGGAATATAATAGGTGTTTGCCTGATCGAATTTCAATTCGTACAATCCATCACCGTCTTTGTCTTTAAAATTTTCTGGAAATTTCTTGATTTTAGAAGCTGTAATTGTCGTTCCATTAACGCTGATATTTTCTGAATTCATCATATTAATACCAACAAAAACCAAATCTAATTTTTCTTTTTTTGGAGATGAAATCTTGTAAGTTATTTTGTAGTTTATTAAATAAGATTTGATGTAATCTGAGTGGTCCTTCGTAAGTTTTAAGTCAATTTTTTCCTTAATAACAGTACAATCCTTACTTCCAAATAAAGTCGAGGTCGTCGTGCCATCAACAGTAGGTTTCGCCATATTTGCAGACAAAAAAATGTGAGAAATGAAGAATATTAAAAAGTAAAACTTGGATTGTGTCATCGATTTTGTATCTGTTTTAAAAATAAAAATATATTTCTAGTTTTTAAAATTTCAGATCAAATTTTTTTAAATCTTTTCATTTTTATGGTGAAATTTTTAAGTTAAAACGGTTGATTTTTTTATATTTAAAAAAGGAAAAAATAAAAACACTAAAAATGAAATTATTCCGAGTTAGTTTTCTAACAATTTGTCTCCTAAGTTCTTGCTCTGATAAAGCGCAAAAGCCAGCAGTCTCAACTGAAAAAATTGTAAAACCTACGACAACTTTAGAGAAAATTCCGTCGCAAGAAGAGATCGCGAAAATGCTTCAATTAAAGAAAGTTGAGAAAAATGTGACGTTTGATAAAGATAAATTTACCTTGCCTTTTAATATTAAAATGAAAGCCAAGAACCGTGCAGAATCTCTGTTTTTGTGGCAACTTGGCGATTTGGAATTAAATAGCGAAAGTGATAATTTTTTCAGTTTTGGTTTTGAAGATGAGCTAGAGTATAAATTTAATAATCTCGATCAAGGTGCGATGAATCTTGTGTGGACAGACAAGCAAGATGCGGTGACGATTGCAAAGGTTAAAGAGCAGTTAAAAGATGTTGATGCTATTTATTATTCTGATAACGAAAGTATTATCTATCGCGAAAGAGGTTCGGTTAACAGTGTTTATTTCAAATATTTAAAAGATAAAAAAGCCTTTGCTTTATTCTTTTCGTCGAATGATCATTTTTCGTTTGAGCTGGAAATTCCTCAAAAATTAGAGCTTGCAATAAGTCAATTATCTTTGGCTAAAAACTTTTTTAAGTCAGAAGCTACAATTTTGCCGAAAGATTGGGAAGCTTATGAAAAAAGCTTGAATAGTCTAGATTTAGAAACGATTAAAGAAACAAAATCAGAACTCGCAAAAAACTTAGAGTCTGCTAAAGAAAAGCAGTTTTCTAAATTAAAATTAATGTCCATGGAAGTGATGCCAATTGTTACAGATGCTACAAAAGCTTGGGCTACACTTCAAAATTATTATTCTAAAAAGATAAAAGATGTCGACGAAAACATTTTTCCAAATGCTGAATACTATTCGTTTGCAAAATATAAAAGTTTTAGAGTAGAATATTCGGATGCGGATGCGATGATTTTGGAATTGACAGACGCTTTTGATCATGTCGCTTATGCTGCCATTTTGAAAACTAAAATCCAAAATAAAGAAGTGCTTCTAGCCACACAAAATATCTCCAATTGGGTTAACGATCGACATTCTAAAGAAATGGCTTATTTTTATTTAGCGATGTTTCGACATTTTTCGAAATAGAGTTATTATTGAGTTTAAAAAATGCAAGACTGAATATTTCAATCTTGCATTTTTTTATTTATTTAAAACGAAAAATTAAATTCTCTCCAACTCATCAGCGCTAATCACTGTTTTGAAAGTTCCGTAATTAACGGTGATTTTATTCTTATTAATCATTTCGATGGTTCCGACGCTGGTGCTTCCCGAGATGCGAACACGTTGACCAATTTTCAACCAAAGCGCACGTTCTTTTTGACGCTTTTCTTCAATTTTCTCGTTGGTTTCAGCAATTTTTTCAATGACTTCTTCTTTTTTCAGTTGTTGTGTAATTTTACGTTTTACAAC
The DNA here is from genome assembly GCF_900167905.1 of Soonwooa buanensis. Classification (GTDB taxonomy): domain Bacteria; phylum Bacteroidota; class Bacteroidia; order Flavobacteriales; family Weeksellaceae; genus Soonwooa; species Soonwooa buanensis. The sequence goes on from NZ_FUYZ01000005.1 coordinate 129,613, forward strand.
TTGCAGACGTTTGGATTCATCTTTGTCGGCACCAACTTTTCGGAATTTTTCTTGTTCCAAAAGTTTAACAAAATCTTTAACCACATCTTTACGCGATTTTCCTTTGGTATAGCTGTCTATAAAGGCTTCAACTTTGTTTCCGAATTGCAATTTGCGATGCTCGTCTTCATACAATTTTTGAAAATTGAAAAGCTTTTGTTGCAATTGTTCATTCAGTTTGTGAAGATTATCACGTTTGTCTTCAACAGATTCTTTTCGAGTTGTAAGATCAGATTTTAGTTTTTCGACTTCATATTTTTCTTGCTGAAGTTTTACAATTGTTTTGTCAAGATTAACGATGTCGTGCTCAACTTTCTTTTTTGCATTATGAATTATGAATCTCGGAATTCTATTTTTCTCCGCAACTTCAAAAGTAAACGAACTTCCTGCTTGTCCGATTTCTAATTTGTACATCGGCTCCAAAGTTTCTTCATCGAAAAGCATTGCTGCATTCATCGCGTGTGGAAGTTGTTCTACAACCAATTTGATGTTGGTGTAGTGCGTTGTGATAATCGCGTAACTTCCTTTTTCGTAGAAAAACTCTAGAAAAGCTTCCGCCAAAGCGCCTCCCAATTCTGGATCGGATCCTGTCCCGAATTCGTCGATTAACAATAAAGTATTGTCGTTGGCTTCGCGAATGATACTCGCCATTTTTTTGAGTCGAGAAGAGTAAGTCGAAAGATGATTTTCAATTGATTGGTTGTCGCCGATGTCCGTCATTAATTTATCAAAGAAAAACATCTCCGACTTTGGATGGACAGGAACCAAAATCCCCGTCTGAATCATCAATTGAAGCAAACCTAAAGTTTTTAACGTAATCGATTTTCCGCCAGCATTTGGACCAGAAATACAGATAATTCTATTTTTTTCTGAAAGTTCTAAAGTCTGCGAAAAAATCTCTTTGTTTTCGGCTTTGTTTCTTAACCAAAGTAAAGGATGGAAAGCATTAATCAGTTTTAAGCTTTTGTGACGATTGATTTTTGGTAAAACACCATTTATCATTTTTGCAAATCTAGCTTTTGCACGGATGATGTCGAGGTCAAAAATATAAGTTTGATAATCCTCTAATTGTGGCTGAAATTCTGCAAGTTCGGCAGTTAGTTTTCGAAGAATTCTGTCAATTTCTTTTTTTTCTTCTTCTTCATTTTCTCGAAGACGGAACTGATGTTTAACAACACTTTCTGGCTGGATGTAAGTGATGGATCCCGTTTTGGAAACACCTAATGTACGTCCTGCAACTCTTTTTTTGTAACCAGATTTAACTGCCAAAACGCGTTGGTCATCGATAATACTTTCACGAATGTCATCTAAAAAATCACCTTGCGCAAGCGAAGATAATGCACGATTAAAATTCTCCTGAATGGCTTTTCTAGCATGTTGAATTTCGCCTCGAATTGTTTTTAAATCCGATGATGCATCACTTTTAACTTCTCCAAAACGATTAAAAACCTTTGCGATTTTATCAATGATTTCTTTTCTAAAATCTAAATCTTTAACATCATTATTAAGATTTGGAAAAACGTCGATCAACTTTGGAAAGTAACTTTGAAGCTTGCCAACTTGCTCTGTTAAGTTTTTGATTTTGATAAAAGCATGATTTTCTAATCGATAATTCTCGATGTGCATCACTTTTAACGCATCTTCGATATCTTCATACTCATCAAAAGGAATAGCATTTTCGCTTTCGTAAGAACTTAAGAATTCGGATGTTTTTTTTAATGATAATTCGGCTTCATCAATAGACATTGGTTGAAGCTCGAGGATTTTTTCGGATATTTTGGGAGAGTAGGCGAGTGGCGCGATTTCGGCCAACAAGCGCGGAAACTCTAATTCTTGTAAATTTTCTTGACTGACTTGCACACGACAAAGATAAGAAATTGAAGTTTTAGTTTGCTGTTTAAGAGACCGATGGAATTTGGAAATTTATAATATTAGACAATTAGTTTACTCAATCTAAAAAAGGAACGTTACAATCAACGCTCCTTTTTTATTTTTGATAAAATTTTTTAAACATCTACATGTTATTTTGTAGTAGTTTATTTTTTAATAACCTTAAAACTTTTTGAAGTCGAATCCACCATATTTAATTTCACGATATAAGTACCAGCAATCAATTCTGATAAATCAAGTGTCTTGGTACTTTGATAAGATTTGACTTTGTGTCCTACAGCATCAAAAACTTCAATCGTTGCAATTTGTTCAACAGTTTTGATATTTAAAATTGCTTTAGTAGGATTTGGATAAACTTGGTTTTTTAAATTTTTAAAGTCTTCAACAGCTAAAGAATTATCTCTAATAACACTTGGGTTAGGTGTTAAGATTTGATGTTCTGGATCAAACGAAATTGAGGTTACTGCAAAGCCAACATCTTTGGTGAAATATTGATTATTGATCGTATTATCTAATGTAATAAGGGTTGATTGTCCATTAGCACCCATCACTTTAATAGGTAAAGGCATCTCATAGTAATTGACAGAATTATGGCTTTGCGTTTGGGAAATCTTAAATGTTACATTAGTTGTACCAGGCTTCCAACGTACGGTATAAGTTGGATAGCCTTCGCCATATACCCAATCATTAAAAAATTCTGTGAGATTTTCTCCAGTAAAAGTATTGACAAAAGTAACGAAGTCCGAAGTTTTTGCATAAGTATTTGCAAATTGCGGTGCCGTTGTATAAGCTTTCAAGAGATTATAAAACTTCTGCTCTCCAAGTTTCCATTTTAACATTCTTAAGACAAAACCTCCTTTTGCGTAGGTTAATCTTCCATCAAAAATTCTGTTCGAACTTGGTTCCGGATCTTGGATATATACACTACCAGTAGGATACATCGATATATAATCAATTTGATTTTTTAGATAATTCTGAAAGTCGCTAGAAGTCATCAATAATTTTTCATAGACAAGATGTTCTCCAAAATTTGCAAAACCTTCGTTAAGCCAAATGTCATTCCATGTGGCACAAGTTACTTTATCACCAAACCATTGATGCGCCAACTCATGCGCTATTAAGCCTTTCGAAAAATAGCCCATACTACTCATCGTGGTATGCTCCATTCCACCTCCAGCATTGAATTGCATATGTCCATACTTTTCGCTTCGGAAAGGATAAGGTCCAAAATGTTCTTCAAACTTTGCCATACAAGTTTTAGTCCATTGGATATTACTCATCTCAGAAGGGTTGTTATTGGTAGCTGGATAAATGTAATTAACAAACGGAAAAGCGTCCGATCCAGTCCCGAAAGTATCATTTAGTTTGACATAATTCGTAATACCTAATGCTACCAAATAAGCAGGCGTTGGAATATTAGTTTTCCAATAAGTCAATTTTTTGCCTCCACTGAGAGAAGTTTCTGATTGCAAAACGCCATTTGCCGCGACATTATATTGAGACGGTGTTGTAATTTTAATATCGATTTTTTCAATCTTGTCATTAAGACTTTGCTTAGTTGGCCACCATTCTTTTGCACCAAAAGGCTCTGATAATGTTGCTAAGATTGGGACTCCATTTTGCATCTGCGATGAAAAAGCATCATCGGAATCATCAGGTACACCACTGTAAGAAATAGATAAAGAGTCTAAAGTTGCAGCAGGAATACTTGCGGGAAAATTAATTTTCAATTCCTTGGTTGATAATTGCTGGTAAGTCAAATTCTGATTATGATATTTAACTTCACTCACATTAAGATTATTCGACAAATCAAAATAAATTGTTGATGACGGGCTTAACATTTTAAAATGTGACGTCACCTTTCCTTTAACAAATTGTTGCGCTGGATCAAGATCCAATTCCATACGGATGTAACGAAGATCGTAATTAAGCGTATTTGGATTTTCATTTTCGTTAAAAAGCATTGCTTTAGACGCTCTTTTACGTTCACTCTCAATCAGTTTATCTTGTTCGTTTCTGCTTTGTGCTAAACTCAAAACCGAAATCATAGATAAAATTAAAATGGTAAATTTTGTTTTCATATAAAAAAAATACTCGCAATGTTGCGAGTATTAAAATTATAAAATATTGTGTTACAAATCTAAAGTAGGATCCAAAAGTTGCTCCATCCTATCTTTGACTTGTGCAACAGACCCAGTGTAATTGTTGATTAACAGTGAGAAAACTAATGTTTTTCCACTTCTAGTTTTTATGTAACCTGCAAGAGTTTTTACACGACTTAAAGTTCCTGTTTTAGCAAAAATCTGTCCATTCGAGTTCGTTAAAAACATCTTTTTTAGCGTCCCAGACTGTCCTGCAATAGGAAGAGATTCAAAATAGTCTTTATAATAAGGCTCTTTCATCAATCCAGTCAAAAACTTAACCTGCGCAATTGGCGTCACGAGATTGCTACGAGAATAACCGCTACCATCAACATAGTTAAGACCATTGGTATCGAACGATTTTCCTTCAAGATGCGTACGGACAACTTGCTTTCCAGCTTCTGCGACTTGATCTCCAGAAACATAAAATCCTAAACATTTTAACAAAGCTTCCGACAAGGCATTATCACTATGTTGGTTGGTATAATGTACAATCTCCGAAAGCATCGGCGACTTGTAATTGCTAAGTATTTCTCTTGGTTCAGGCGTTGGATCGACAAATCTTGCTGTCACTTTTCCACGAACTGCAATACCAGATTTTAACATCGATGCTCTTAAAGAATTTGCAAGCGTCGTTGGTGGATCCGCTAATTTTGTTGTTAATCCTCCACCTTCAAATTTGTCGGCATATACCATTTTGTTATTATATGGCGACATATAGAAGTAACGTTTTTCGTTGTTAAAAGGATTATTTTGTTTAACAATAAATTTCTCATTTCTTGGATTAATATCTCTTGTCGTCCCAACAGGCAAATAGTAGTTATTATGGTCTAACCAAACGATATTAGATGGCAAATCCGTTTTGTTTTCTTTAAAAACGCCAGTTTCTACTATAATCTCGCCATTTACTTTTTTTATTCCCTTATCGCGAATAGCATTCATAAATTGCGAAACCAGACCTGAAGCCGATGTAGAACCAACGCGCAAAGCTCCAAAAGAAGGGTCACCACTTCCAATAATGTAAAGATTACCATCTAACACGCCATTTTCATCGATATTTCCTGAAAACTCCAACTGCGTATTCCATCTGAAGTTTCCTCCAAAATAAGAATAAGCCGTTTCTGTGGTTAATAATTTGGTCGTCGAAGCAGGAATTAATGGTGTTGTTTCGTTGTAAGATGTTATAATCTTGTTGCTTTTGGGATCGTACACAACAAATCCCCAATTTGCAGTTCTTAGAACAGGATCCGAAAACATTCTGTTGATGTTAACTTCAATATTCTCTTTAGGAGATAACAAAGATTTTTCGGGAGAAATCTCTTTCGCCAAAAGACCTGGTTGCTCATAAAATTGAGGAATTGAAGATACTGCAGATGTCTGTGCAAAAATGCTAATGGAAAAACCTAAACTAAGTACGCTAATGTATTTCTTAAATTTATTCATTCTCAAACATTTAGATAAAAAAGTTGAAAATTTGACAATTCTATATTTATCAAATAAAATCAACCTTTCTCAAAACGAAGTAAAGTTAGACATTATTGCTTCCGTCGATGCTCTTACACGTTATAAAAGCTTTTAAACTTTGTTAAACTTTGTTAAAAATCAACGTAAACTAGCTTTTTAATACTTTTATAAGCAGAGATTTCTTCGAATTCTTCAAAGCTTTGGCGGATGTAATCTTTAAATATTAAATAGTTTTTACCGCGAGGAAGTTTTAGCAAAATTTGAAATTGATACATATTATTCAAACGTGCTATAGAAGCAGGTTCGGGACCCAAAATGCAATCTTCGGGCAAGTATTTTCTAAGGATTGAACCTAAAAACTGAGACGCACGATTCACTTTGTCTTCTCGGCGGTGTTTTAGTTCTATCATTATCAATTTCGTAAATGGCGGATAATGGAATTTTTTGCGCTCAGTCAGAAAATATTCGTAAATCCCTTGAATATCATTTCGTTGAATCAATTCAAAAACAGGATTTTGAGGATTATAAGTTTGAATTAAAACTTTTCCTTGTCCAGAAACCCGACCAGCACGTCCAGAAACCTGCGTCATCAACTGATAAGCTCTTTCTTCCGCCCGAAAATCTTGAACATACATTAAAGAATCCGCTCTCGGAATGGCAACTAATTCGATGTGGTCAAAATCCAAACCTTTGGAAATCATTTGCGTTCCAACGATGATGTCAGTTTCGCGGTCTTCTATTTTTTCGTATAATTTTTCGTAGGCAAATTTCTTGCGCATCGAATCTACATCCATTCTATCGACCTCAGCTTCTGGGAAAAGTTTTTGCAATTCCTCATGAATTTGCTCTACGCCAACACCTCTTTCATTCAGATTTTCGGAATGGCATTTCGGACAAGTTTTCGGTTTCGAAGCACGTTGACCGCAATAATGGCATTTCATCTCGTTCGAATATTTATGATAGGTCATCACAACATCACAATTCGAACAATAATTAACGTAACCACAAGACTCGCATTCCACAACATTGGCATAACCACGGCGGTTGTGAAGAACAATAGTCTGATTTTTATGTTCTAAATTTTGTCTGATATTTTCCAATAAATGAAACGAAAAATCTCCCGAAACATTCTTAGAATCTTGAGCTTCTTTAAAATTAATAAGTTCAAACTTCGGTAAATCTACTTTCCCGAATCTTTCACCTAAAAAAACGTATTCTAATTTATCTTTTCGAGCAGCAAAGTAGCTTTCAACAGACGGCGTCGCAGAACCCAAAATAACGTTCGCTTTATATTTTTGACCTAAAATCTGTGCAGCATCTTTCGCATTAAAAAACGGCGAAACTTCCCTAGGACGATAAGCAGAATCGTGCTCTTCATCAACAATTATTAAACCTAAATTTTGATAAGGCAAAAACAACGCATTTCGCGTTCCGATAAGGATTTTAAGTTCATCGTTCTTTACTTTTCGCCACACTTCTACTCTTTCGAAATCGGTCAATTTTTGATGATAAAACCCAAGCGCGCTGCCATACTTTTTCTCTAAACGCTGCGTAATTTGTTTGGTTAAAGCAATCTCGGGAAGCAAAAACAAAACTTTTCTACCCTCGTTGATGCATTCCTCAATTTTCTCTAAATAAATGTGCGTTTTTCCTGAAGATGTTACGCCATGCAAGAGCACATTTTTGTTTTCAGAAAAGGCTTTATCCACCAAAACCAAAGCTTGTTTTTGAGCAGATGTCAACTCTTCTAAATCTTCGGTATCGCCGTCGTAGTAATCGATTCTATCTTTTTGAAGAAAATATTCTTCAACCCAATTTTTATCAATTAAAGATTTGATGTGTGAATGAGCAAAAAATCCATCATCAAACAATTCCGATTTTTTTATCGGAGAATCTGGATTTTCGGTTTGTTTATCCAAAATCGCCAAAAACAAATCTTTTTGTTTTGGCGCTCTTTTCAGTTGTGAAAGGATTTCGGTAAGTTCAAAATTCTTTAAAACCTCATCTTTTATCCTCACATAAGCCACTTCCTTGGCTCGGTATTTTTCCGCAACTTGCTCATCAATTTCAATATATTGCAAATCGATAAGCGAATTGATGGTTTTAATAATGTCTTTTTTTGGAATAAAAGCCTCGATATCCGTTAAATTGATCAATTGTCGAACTTCCAAAGCTTGAATTAAGTACATTTCGTTAACATCCAAATTTTGAAAATCGACAACGGCATTGGGTTTTAATTTAAGATAAGTTTCGCTCTCCAATTTTAAGGAAGACGGAAATGCAAAACGGTAAATTTCGCCCAAATTGCAGAGATAATAATCGGAAAGCCAGTTCCAAAACTCAATTTGTTGAATGGGAAGAATCGGCTTTTGGTCGAGAATATTAATAATGTCTTTCGGGACAAAAGTTTCGGGTTCATTTTGATGCAAATCCCAAACGATTCCTGTATAAATTTTCTTACCACCAAATTGCACCAAAACCCGCATTCCGAGCTGAATTTCGTCCAACAATTCATCAGGCACTTTATACGTAAAAGAACCTGCGAGATTGAGCGGTAAAATAACTTGGGCGTAATGCAAAATCTGAATTAAAGCGTAAAAATAGAGATTTTTTACCGCAAAAGAAACAAAAGAATTTTATAAACGTAATGCTGTAAAGGTTTTTAATTAATAGATACAGCTATCGTACTATATTTTCACAGCAGAAGAGATAAAAATTTTTTCTTAATGCAAAAGAACACAAAGGATTTTATAAAAGTTAAGCATATAACATGACAAAAATTTAAAAAATAATTTAGAAATTGCTTTGTTTAACTTTGCGTTTTACTAAACTTTCGTAGCTTTTGTGGTAAAAAAAACTATGACTTTGTTTTAGAAAAATAAACCAATCAACTCATACCACATCGCCGAGGTGAAAAAGCCAACAATAATACTGATTCCGATGATTAAATTGGTGAGTTTTGTGTTGAGTCGGAATTGTTCTGCAATAATACTGGATGTTACCAAAGTTGGCATTGCTGCCTCGAAAATACTGATTTTAGCAACATAGCCTTTAATTCCGAAAATTAAAGCCAATCCAAAAACGATCGCTGGAGCTAAAATAAGTTTGTACAACATCGAGGTGGAAATCTGAGGCATTAATTTTTTCCAACCATTAAATTTCAATTGAAGTCCTACAGAAAATAATGCTAATGGTCCAACCGTTGCTGCCAATTTATCGAAAAACGGTTCTGCAAAACTTAAATCTACAAATTGAGAAATCACCAAAGCACCGATACAGCCAAGGAAAGGCGGAAATGTAAATAATCTTTTCAGGATAAATTTTGCGTTGATATTTCCAGATTTGCTTCCACCTTTTAAAGCGGAAATAATTCCAAGAGTCGATAATGCCAAAAACATCGTTTGGTCGCAAATAATGGCGATACTCAGCAAACTTTCGCCATAAAAAGCAGAAATCAACGGAAAACCGATGAAAGACGTATTACTGTAGCCGCTTGCTAAATCCAAAGTGCTCTGCGAACGACGAGAATAGCCTTTGTATTTGCAATAATATTTCATGAAAATGCCGCTTCCAACTGCAATTAACAAAGTTGAAAAAATCGGAAAAAGCATTTCCGTTGACCATTGAACTTTCGGTAAATATTTAAACGAAACTGCTGGCAATGCCAAATACAAAATCCAAGTATTGATGCCTTTGTGTGCATCGGGATGTATCGATTTTGTTGCTTTGAAAAGCATTCCCGCAATAATGCATACCGCAATCAAAACAAAATTTACCATTTTCTGAACTGAGATTTAAGATTTGAAGTTGCAAAGTTACAATGCCTGAAAAAACTAGAAAAAAGTCTTTACAAATAATTGAAAAAATGTGTCGAAAGTCAGGTTTTAGATGCTAGAATCAAGAACCGATATTCAAGAATAAAGAATAAAGAATAAAGAATAAAGAATAAAGAGCCGCAAACCAAGAGCAATGTATCAGGAGCCGAGAACCGAGAACCGAGAATCAAGAATCAAGAATCAAGAAACAAGAAACAAGAAACAAGAAACAAGACTCGAGAATCAAGAGCAGAGAACCCAAAAGTTAATTTTAGTGGTTTTATTAATAATTCATAACCTAAGATTTTTTGCTTTGTTGAGAATGGCCCTTTCTTTTTTTTGACATTGGCTACACCGAATCTTTGATCTCCAACGGAGGAGGAACTTCTGCAACACAAGATCTCAAATTGACTGCGTTGTAGCATTAGTATATTTTTAAATGGAAGTTTTGTAAGTGTTGCTTTATCTTTAAATTTTTTTTTCAAACTTAAAGCATAACTCTAGGGTTTTGAAAGCTTATTTTTTCTAAAGAATTCTGTAACATTTCAGGAAAGTTTATACTAATTTTATAGATTCAAAAAAAATCAATAAAAAAGGAGAATCTTTCTACGGATGAGAAATCCTAGCCACGATGGAAGCGGCATCCTTTGGGTTGGAGTGAGGCGGCGGAGCACAGCGGAGCCGACCGAGCGACAAGCCCAAAGATATAGCGGACAGCGTGATAAAGCTCCTAAAAAATAAAATTATGCTAAGAGCAGAACACATCAAAAAAACTTACAACGCCGGAAAAAAAGTTGCTTTGCAAGATTTCAGCATCAATGTTCCTACCGCGAGTATTTATGGACTTTTGGGCCCTAATGGCGCCGGAAAAACTTCTTTTATCCGTATCATTAATCAAATTACACAACCAGACGAAGGTCAAGTTTGGATCAACGATCAACCGCTTAATCCCGAGCACATCAAACAAATTGGCTATATGCCCGAAGAGCGTGGACTTTATAAAAATATGACGGTCGGCGACCAACTTTTATATTTTGGTGAGCTGAAAGGTATGACGCGTCAAGATGCTTTGGAACAAGCAAAATACTGGTTTGCGCAATTGGAAATCGACCAATGGTGGAAGAAAAAGTTAAGCGAACTTTCTAAAGGTATGGCGCAAAAAATTCAGTTTGTGGTAACGGTTTTGCACCGCCCAAAATTGTTGATTTTGGATGAGCCATTTTCTGGTTTTGACCCTGTTAATGCTAATTTGATAAAAGATCAAATCCTAAAACTTAAAGAAAACGGAACCACGATTATTCTATCGACACACCGCATGGAAAGTGTTGAAGAGATGTGCGATTATGTTGCGCTAATCAACAATTCTCGCAAAGTATTGGACGGAAAAGTTTTTGATGTTAGAGAGCAGTTTAAGCAAAATATTTTTGCAGTGACTTTATCAGATTTCGACAATTCAAAATTCGAAAACTTCCGCAATCTGCATCAATTGCAAGATGTTAAAGAAGAAAATGCGTTGGTATCTTTTGATTTTGAAAATGTTGAAAACAGAAATCTTTTGCTTCAAGATCTGATGAATATCGGTAACGTGAGAAGCTTCAACGAAAAAATACCAAGCATGAACGAAGTTTTCATCAACGCTGTGAAATCTAATTAATCTGCACTAATTTTTGACTAAATGAAAAACATTATACTTATCACCAAAAGAGAATACTTGACGCAGGTTAAGAAAAAATCTTTTATTATTCTTACGATTTTGGCGCCGCTCCTAATGATTGGTTTTGGCGTTTTGGTCGCTTTTATGTTCAAAGCTAACGAGTCCGAATATCACTTTAATGTGATCGACAAAAGTGGTATTTTTACAAAACAACTAAAATCGACAAAAGACATTACTTATACTTTCGTACCCGAATCTACTGAACGTGCGCTGACAAGTACTTTGAAAGATATGGAAGGTATTGACGGATTGCTGATTATTCCGCAAGTTCAGAATCAAAATTTTAACTCGTTGGAAACTTCGACCAAACTTTTGACGAACAAAAAAATCGGAATGGACACCAAATCTTCAATAAACAGTGATCTAAGCGACATTCTAAAAAAAGAAAAAATCAAACAACTTGGACTTTCCGAAACGCAAATTGTTGATCTTAATTCTGGTTTCAAAATCACAACGCAAAATATTGCCGAAAATAACAAACCTGACAACGACATGGCTTTCAGCATCAAAACTGGACTAAGCATGGTTTTGGTGTACGCCACTTTTATGTTCATCATCATCTATGGTGTTCGTGTGATGCGTAGCGTTTTGGAAGAAAAAAACAACCGCGTTGTCGAGATTATCATTTCGTCGGTTAAACCCTTCGAATTGATGATGGGGAAAATAATTGGTGTAACATTAGTGGCTTTGACGCAGTTCATCATTTGGATTGCGATGTTTGTCACATCGGCACTTTTCCTTAACACAGGCTTTACCGCAATGCAAGGCAATGTACAAGGACAAGCTGGCGAAGCGATGGGCAAAATGGACATCCAACAGATTATCGGACAAGTGTCACACACATTATTGGACATGAATTTCGGATTGATAATCGCCGTCTTCATCGTGTTTTTCCTTTGCGGATATATCTTCTACAGCTCGATGTACGCCGCAATTGGTTCGGCTGTTGACAACGAAACCGAAACACAACAATTTACTTTATTTGCGATAATGCCACTAATGTTGGGCATGTACGGAAGTTTCACGATTTTCAATAATCCAGATGGACCTTTAGGTTTTTGGTTATCGATTATTCCGTTCACGTCGCCAGTTGCGATGGTTGCAAGAATTCCGTTTGGCGTTCCGATGTGGCAGATTTTATTATCAATTTCGCTGCTTATCGCTTCTACTCTATTCATGGTTTTTGTTGCGGCAAAAATCTACCGAATCGGAATTTTGATGTACGGAAACAAAGCCACAGCCAAAGAACTTTGGAAGTGGATTCGTACTAAATAATATTTTGGGCGTGCCCTCAAACATAAGAGGGCCGGCCAAATCTATGTGATTTTAATTAGGGATTTATTAAAAAGATTAAAAATTAATTAAATTAATAAATCGTTGTATTGTTTTTAAATCTTATAAGAAATTAGTATTAAATTCGTTTTTACTACATAGCGGAATTGCATGTGAAAAAGTGGATTTTTTCTAAACTGTTTTTAACGATGCTTTTGTTGATTTTACAAAAAGTAGAAGCGCAACAAAACCTATTATTTTCAAATGATATCTATAGCGGGATTAGTGCAAGCTCGCTCTCGCCAACACAAACTTACATCAACCCAAATCCTTGGGATATCCAAATATTTTCTGAAGATATTAATGTTTACAATGATTACGCTTATGTTTCAAAGGGGAATTTATTGGGGTTAACAAAAGGAGAGATTGTCGCTGCTGATCCTAAAAACGGAATAACAGGCGCTAGTCAAGCCCACGTTTTCGATTATTACAATAAGGACTTAGCGAATCTTTTCTTCAATTCCGATGTATTGGGACCGTCATTTTCTTTTAAATCAAAAATTGGTGAAACCGATTTTAATATTGGACTTTTTACAAGATTGAGAACCCAAACCTCAGTTGTAGATTTTGACAATTATTTTAGATTTCAGAATCAAAATTTATCACGACCAATAGACTATGCTGTCAGTCCATTCAAAACTAGTTTTATGAATTGGGGCGAATTGGGATTAAATTTCGCAACAGAAATTTTTCGTCAGTCAGATTACAAGTGGGTTTTGGGTATTAACCTAAAATACGAAATGGGTTTTGATGCTTATAATCTTCAGAATAATAAGGATTTACATCTAAGTACAGAAGTTAATGCGGAAGATCATGACCAGACAACGGCTACCAGTTACGACATCGCTGCAAGCTACGTAAGTAACTATAATTTCGAAACCAAAAAATATGATTTTAAGCAGCAGGGAAGTGGTTTAGGCTTAGATCTAGGCTTAAGTTTTATTAATAAATTTTCTGATTCCGAGGCTTATGATCTTAAGGTTGATTTTAATATTTTGGATGTTGGTTATGTTAAATTTAATGGTGAAAATCATGTATTTATCGGCGAAACAAAAGTTTTGCTGGACGATAATCCTAATTTTGATAACACCAAGTTCGAGTCGATTAAGCAGTATTTAAGATTGTTAAGCAACGAAGTTTATGGCGATCCAAATAAATCTCATATTTCTGACGGTTTCAAAATCGGGTTACCAACGAGTATTCATTTAGCTCTGAGTAAAAATATAAGACCGAATCACTATTTGAGTTTTAATTGGATACAACGCACACCAATTTTTGAAAACAGTCTTAAAAGAATTAATGCACTTTCAGCAACTTATTCAGTTCAAAAAACTGCAATTGCCTATGGTTTTTCAACCTCTTTTTATGATTATAAAAATTTGCAGTTTGGCGCCTATCTACGTCTTGGTCCACTTATATTGGGAAGCGAAAATATTTTTCCGCTCTTGTTTAATCATAAAAAATTACATGCTGCCAACTTTTTTATAGGATTAAAATTGTATCCATTTTGGGACAACGACTTTAAAAGACATCGTCGTGCGAAATGTAATTGTGATTAAGTAAAACTAAAATCGCCATCGCCATCCGCAAATTCGTAATGGAAGTCGGCGCCAAGCTCTTGTTTTAGCGTTTTGGTGATAAGGTAGTTTCTTTTAAAATATCGTTTGTACAAAGCTTTTACCGATTGTCCTTTTGCTAATTCTTCATTAAGTTGATCGTCATAGATTGTCATCATTTTCACTTTGTAATTTTTGATAATTGCAGGAAGTGAAATTGCAATTTTCGAAATATCATCCGCAAAATAATAAAGAACTTTAAGATGCGAATTTCGGATTGAGCATAAAAAACAAGTTGTCAAAATTTCATTTTCGTAAAGCTTTACCCAAAACATTTGATAGGAAGTCGAATAAGATGAAAACAAATAATTCGCTTGCTCTTTTTGAGTTGAAAGCCAAGGATATTTAAGGATCCACTCGAACTCTTTTGAGCTTCGATGTAACGGATTTTTAGTTTGTTTATCAATAAAGTTTTTTAATTCGTCATCCCAATGGTAAGCGATAGAATAACTTAATTTTGATGATTTAGAAAGATACGGAATGACTGGATTTATTAATTTGTCAAATCTTAAAATCCATTTTTTGTTTCGATTAAAAACTTCTTTTTTGGCTGGAAGAATTTCCGCAAGATTGGATTTAAAATAATATCGAACCGCTTGTTTAGGTTCAAGATCATCAAAAAGCCCAATTTTTTTGTAAAGTCCATGCGCACTATCCGTGAATTCGGTGATCATCATTCTTCCATTGTAAGCAGCTTCGGCTGCATACAGAAGTTTTTGCGCAATCTGTTTGCCACGATGTTTTTCGCTGACATACAAAGTCGAAAACCATCCGAAATGAAAAACTTCGCCGTTTGGTTTTGCGATGTCATCTGGCAAAATCCCAAGATAACCCGTAAGTTCTTCGCCTTCGTAGGCTAAAAATAATAAAGTATCGTCGTCAGTTGCGCGAGGATTTGCGATGTGCGAGACTTCGCGAAGTTCAGAAATTGGCGCAAACTCAAACTTTTTAAAGGCTTGCGAAGTTGTAAATCCTTTAAGTTGCTTTTTGTTAAGTCCGACAATTTCTATCACAGTTTTCAATTTTAAACAAATATAACAAACTTGATTTTTAAAACGAAACTAATCATCGCAAAAGGCTGATGATTTCTAATTAAATTCGGTGTTTTCCAATTAATTTTAGCAAGTTGTAATAGATGATTTCGTTTTTGATGACTTGCTTTGCAGAATAATTTTCAACTTCAAGCGGAATCCGTTGCAAGTTTTTGAAACGCGAATCGAGCTTAAGTCCAGCTGCACCAAAAGTATATTGAAGTCGAGGATTAGCTTTTGATAGCTTTTCGAAAAAATCATTTTTTACACCAAAGTCCGTGAATGGAAAAGCAAACGAATCATTATTTAATCCTAATTTTTCTAGAATATCCAAAGCTTTTTGCGTGTTGTCAAGTTGCGCATCAAGATTTAATTCGTGATACAAAGGATGATCCCAGCCGTGCGCCGAAATTCCAAAGCCGTCTTGTTTTAATTTTAATAATTCGTTAGTCGTGAGATAAACTTTATTTTGTGCTAAATAAGTCTTAAAATCGATGTTCAAAAAAGCTGCAAGCTCATCCAGAAGATGTTGATTTTCAAATTTAATGGAAAGAAGATTTTGTTTAATATTTGATAAATCAGGATTTAATTTTAAACTTTTAAAACCTAAAACTTGTTGTTGAAGATCTTTATTTTCTTCAATCTCTGAAATTAAAAGACTGGCTTTACAACGCCACATGAGGTCTTTGTTATCAATAAATTTTGGATTGATAAAGTTGGTCGCGTAGATGCCTTTTTGTTTTAAAATAGGAGCGATGACATCATGAAAGTCAGAATAACCATCATCAAAAGTTAACAATAATTTTGGCTTTCCCGATTTATTTTTAGTTGGTTTTCTTTCTAAAAAAGTGTCCCAATCGATAAAGTCAAAAACCTTGGAAAGTTCATCCAAATCTTTAATAAAATCTTTCGAACTACGATAGGGGAAAAGGTATTGGGCGTGTTTTAGCTTTTCATCACTTACGCTGTGATAGACGATAACCACATCTCGGTAAGGAAGATACGTTGTAAGTTTCTCCAAAGAAAAAGAAGCCAAGAAAGTTGAAGCCGATTTGTAAAAGATAGATTTTGCGCTCACTATAAAAAAAACATTGTCAAAGCTTTCGCCTTGACAATGTTAAGAAAATATTATTTAATACTTGTAATCGTATTTTAAAAACTATTTAATAATCTTCATTTCGTTAAGAAGCCATTTGGCATCCGCAAATTTATCAACGATAAACAAGATGTATTTGGTGTCCACCATAATATTGCGACTGAATTTCGGATCGTAGTTGATGTCACTCATCGTACCTTCCCATTGTCTGTCAAAGTTAAGACCAACCAAGTTACCATACGCATCCAAAGCTGGAGAACCCGAGTTACCGCCTGTTGTGTGATTGGTTGCTGTGAAGTTAACCGGAACGTCGCCAGTTTTGTCCTTGTAGATTCCGTAATCTTTAGCATTGTAAAGACTGATTAGTTTTTTAGGAACATCAAATTCGTAATCTCCAGGAACATATTTTTCCATAACGCCAGCTAGATTGGTTTTGTAACCGTAGCTAACCGCATCGCGAGGATTAGATCCTTTTACTTTTCCGTAAGTTACACGTAGCGTTGAGTTAGCATCTGGGAAGAATTTTCTGTCTTTATCCGTTGCCATTTGTTGCGCCATAAAGGTCTTTTGCAAGGCATCGATGTCCGCTTGTAGACTTGTAACTTTGCTATGTGTTGTGCTAACATAAGCGCCTTTAATATTGTTCCAAAGCTGGATTAAAGGATCGTTTTTCAAAGCTTTAACAAGACTCGCTTGGTCAGCAAATACTTTGTTGATATCACTATAAGTTGTTGCACCGTTTACATTGGCTTGTCCTGTAATAATCGAGTTTTTAGCATAGTTTTCCAAAACCGCAACATTCGCTTTTGCATCTTTAAACTTTTCTAAACCGCTTGGTAAAAACTGAGGTGCAGATTTAGTAGCATACAAAGCCAAAACCTGAGCCGTTACTTTTGCATCTAAGTCACTTTCATAATCTTTGTAGATTTCTGACAATCTAGTTTTAAAACCGTCCAAAGACTTCGCATTGAAAGTTCCGTTGTCAACAGCTTCAACATAACTAGAGAACAAACTTGCCAAAGCTAGTGTCTCAGCATTTCGTGGTAATTCAGAATAATAAGCTCTGTTAAGTGCGTAAGGCGCTTGCTCGTTGTAAGCTTTGTTTAATCCGTCAATTGTTGCTTTTATTTGAGGATTTTTCGAGATCAAAGACTGTTCGTATTGTTGTTTTTTACCAACTGCATTTGATTTTTTAAGACCTTCAACCTCGCCGATCCATTTTTTCCAAGAGTTAGCGATACGAGCGTATTTAGACGAATATTTAATTCTTGTTGCATTGTCCGTTCTCATTTTTTCGTCAAGAACTTTCAAGGTTACATCACGCACCGAAATCATTGCTGGATCGGTTTCGTTCATGATTTTTTCCACCGCAATAGCAGGAAGATATTCCGTAGTTCTTCCTGGGAAACCAAATACAAACGTGAAATCATTTTCTTGTTTGTCTTTGATAGAAATAGGCAAGAAGTGTTTTGGTTTGTAAGGCACGTTATCTTTAGAATATTCCGCAGGCTTGTTATTTTTGTCAGCATAGATTCTGAACATCGAGAAATCGCCTGTGTGACGTGGCCAAACCCAGTTGTCAGTATCGCTTCCGAATTTACCAATACTTTGTGGTGGTGCACCAACTAGACGGATGTCTTTGTAGGTTTCGATAACATAAGCATAATATTTGTTACCGTAATACATTGATTTTACAGTAACTTTTTGATAATTTTCAACTTTTTGAGAAGCGATGTAGGCCTCTGTATTTTGTTTTACTTTCGCATCAAGAGCAGCGCCAGTTAGTCCGTCTGTCCCAGCTAAAATCTGTGGTGTCACTTCTTTGATGTCCGCGATGAAATCTACAGTTACGCCAGGATTTGGAAGTTCACCTTCCATATTTTTAGCCCAAAAACCATTCGTTAAAAGATCATTTTCTACCGTTGAGTGTGACTGAATATTATCGTAACCACAATGGTGATTGGTCAATAATAAACCTTGTCCCGAGATAACTTCGGCCGTACATCCACCATCAAACTGTACCACAGCATCTTTGATGCTCGCTTTACTAGGGTCAAAAATGTCTTTTGCAGAGATTTTCATACCCAAATCTTTCATTTCCTTTTCATTAAGTTCTGTTGGCATCCACATACCGCCGTATTGTTGAGCAAAAGCCATTGCGGCAGGTAGTAAGATTGCTGATAATAGAAGTTTACTTTTCATTTCTTAGCATTAAAATTGAGCCAATTTACGCATTTTTATCGGAACGGGATTTTATATACTTTGAAAACTAAATTGTTTTTTTAGGAGCTAATCCCGCTAGGGTTTATATTGAGCGTAGTCGAAATGCTATATCTTTCGTCTTTTCGCTCAATAAGCATTGTAGATTATGCTAAATAAAACAAAAAAGAAATTTTATTATAAAACATTAAAAGTTAAATGTTTTTAATTAAAAAATGGCATTTGTTTTATCCAGATTGACTCTAAACAAGAAGTTTCAATCATTGAAAATTTACACTTTCAACACATTAAAACCCGCCGCTCGACCGACTGCATTGGAGCCAAACCTATTTTTGAGATAATCCATGCTTTGATAGAGGTTGATTAGCTCTTCGGTGTCTTCAAATAAATCCATTTGATGTTGACCGTGAACAAGATTCGTAAATCGGAGTCCGACCAATCGCAAACGCATTCTTCGGGTATATAATTTCTCGAAAAGATCCAACGCAACTCGCGACAAAGTATGATCTACAGCCGTATAAGCAACTCTGCACTGCTTGGTTTCGGTGTCGAAATTGGCATATCGAATTTTTAAAGTTACTGTGGAAGTCAACCATTTTTCTTTCCGAAGTTGATACGCTAGTTGCTCCGCCATTCCAGCAATCAAACCTTTTAGAGCGACAATATCCATGGTATCGTTGGTGAATGTTCGTTCTGTGGAAATCGATTTTCTTTCAGAATAAGGAATGACGGGATTTTCATCAATTCCGTTGGCTTTTTTCCAAAGTTCGGTACCGTTTTTACCAATCATCTGTTGAAGCATATGAACAGGCATTTCCGACAAAGTTTGTATCGTTCTAATCCCGATTCTTGATAATAATTGAAACGTAACATTTCCCACCATCGGAATTTTCTTGATGGATAGCGGATTTAAAAATGGTTTCACAAGCGCTTCTTTAATCTCCAATTTCCCTAAAGGTTTGGCTTCACCAGTCCCAATTTTAGAAACGGTTTTGTTCGTAGATAATGCAAAACTGATGGGCAAACCAGCTTCTTTTTTTACCGCTTCAGCAATTTCTGTCGTCCATTGATAGCACCCGAAAAACTTGTCCATTCCAGATAAATCGAGATAAAATTCATCAATACTCGCTTTCTCCATCACAGGAACTTTTTCTTGAATAATTTCGGTTACAAGATGTGATAAATTAGAGTACAATTCGTGATCGCCACGGATAATTTTTGCATCGGGACACAGCTTCAGTGCCATACGAATGGGCATCGCAGAACGAACCCCAAATTTACGCGCTTCGTAAGAGCAAGACGCCACCACACCACGATCGCCACCGCCGATTATCAAAGGGATACCATTAAGTTCAGAATTGTTCCGTCTCTCGCATGATACAAAAAAAGTGTCCAAATCCATATGTACAATTGCACGATCCATTTTACAAAATTAGTATGTTTTATATCAATAAATGAAATATTTAACGATACAAATTGTAACAATATTGATTTTGTCCGATAGCATGCACTTTTTGAGAAGTCAACAAGAAATTTCGCAGCAAAAAGTAGCCGATTCGTTGCTCATTACCCGTGTTCGATATGCAAAATATGAAGATTTTATTCAGGCTGTGATGAATATTTTTAAAATTATGTAAAGTATTTATTCTTGAAATTGGATAAAAGTTGTAATTGATTAAAGCTCTTATAAAAACTCTAAGTTTAGATTTAATTATTTTAAAACATATTCATTTATTTAAAACAAATACAAAATAAGAATGATTTTTGCATCGATATTTAGTACATCAAAACTTTATATTATGAAAAATCTAAAAAATAAACCTCCAATATTTGTTATTGTTTTGTTTGTAGTTATTGTATTAATGATAATTGGATACTTTGCGATAGCCGCACTTTTCCCAGATATCTTTAACAATCTTAACGAAACCAATCAAATCAATAAATAAATTACAAAGCCTATTTGTTTAAAAATAGGCTTTTTTATTTTTAAAATGTGAGATTAGAAATAGATAATAGTTTTATCACTATTCATTTAGATAATGTCATTGATTTCATGATGGATATTCAATTCTATTAATTTACAATTTTTCTTGTCAAAATAGAGTTCTCAAACCTTGATTTTTATCACTCAAAAGTCCTATTCATCGACTATTAAATATTTTTTCTTCAATTAACATCCATATTTCTTTGTATTTCTACATACAATCATTTAATACATATTAAAAAAACACAAAAAAGTTAAATTTAATGCAAAAACAATAAAAACTAACAACTGTTAGGATTTTTATCATATCAAAATATTTTAACACAAAATACAATGTTTATAAATTTGTAATACAAAATAACGAAAGATTATTCAATAATAAATATATAAACTTAAAGATATGAAAACTACTTACAAGAAAATTGGAATTTTAGTTGGAGCATTAATGTTTGGGCTTTCTATCAATTTAGTAAATGCACAAAAAATAAGTCAACAATCTTCAAATGTAAAAATAGATGGCACTTCGACTTTGCATAAATGGGATATGACTTCCACTCAATCGACCTTTTCAGGCGATGTTAAAGGCAACAAAATCGAAGATGTAAAATTTGTACTGAAAGCAACTAGCCTAAAAAGTAAAGATTCTTCTTTAGACAAAAACGCCTACAAGGCACTTAATACAGACAAATATCCTGACATTGTCTTTACAACAAGTAGTTTACCAACTAGCGGAAGTGCAACCGTGCAAGGTAATATGACCATCAGCAATGTCACCAAAAATATTAGCATTCCTGTTAATGTTACTAAAAGTGGGAATTCTTACAACATTAAAGGAAGTACAAAATTGAAAATGACAACTTTCGGGATTAAACCTCCTAGTGTGATGATGGGAACTATAAAATCGGGCGATGAGATCAATATCAATTTCAATATTAGTACAAAATAAGAACTAAGTCAACACATTTTTTAACAATATTAAATAAGAAACTATGAAATTAAATATACTTAAAACAACAGCTTTAGCAGCCATTTTCTTCAGTGGATTAGGACATGCGCAAGAACAAAAATTTGATAACTTTTCACCAAGAGATCAACATGGCGTTAACCAATTCGAAAGTCCAAAAGACTCTGTGACAACGTTTGAAAAACTAAAGGTAAGAGTTGGCGGTGCCTTCGCACTACAATTCCAAGGGGTTAAACATGAGAGCGGTGCAGATCAAAATAATCCAGCTACAAAATTGTATAACATCGGGAACAACTTTAACTTACCAACAGCCAATTTGGATATCGATGTTGCTTTATATGATGGTGTTAATTTGCACTTGAGAACGTTCTTGTCGTCTCGCCACCACAACGAAACTTATGTAAAAGGTGGTTATTTACAAATTGACAAATTAGACTTTATTAAAAAGGATTTTCTTGGAGATTTTATGAAATATGCAACTATTAAAGTTGGACAAGATGAGATCAATTACGGTGATGCGCATTTTAGAAGAAGTGACAACGCATACACAATCCGAAATCCATTTGTAGGAAATTATCTAATGGACGCCTATGCAACAATGGTTTTTGCAGAAGTTTATTATCAAAGAAATGGCTTTTTAGGAATGGCGGGTGTTACCAACGGGCGACTTAACCAAAATGCTACAGGCGGAACAAGTCCTTCTGTCTACGCAAAAATTGGTTATGACAAGCAAGTTAACAATGATCTTAGAGTTCGTTTGACAGGTTCGGTTTACAATGCGGCGCAAACACAGAGATTAGATTTCTATGACGGTGACAGAGCTGGATCTAGATATTATTATGTGATGGAAAATGCCGCGGCTACATCTTCTGCTAATTTCAGATCTGGACAGGTTATCCCAGATTTTAAGAACAAAGTAACTAGCGTCATGATTAACCCTTTTGTTAAATACCAAGGTTTAGAATTCTTCGGAATCTTTGAAAATGCTTCTGGAAGAAACTTTACAGAGGTTGACAGAAGAACATGGAACCAATACGGCGCAGAACTTTTGTATCGATTCGGAAACAACGAGAACCTTTATGTGGGCGGTCGTTACAACATGGTTAAAGGTGAAATGGCAGACAAAAGCAACGTAGAAGTTAAAAGATACAACGTTGGTGGTGGCTGGTTTATGACTAAAAATATCATGGCGAAAGCAGAATATGTTAATCAAAAATACGATGGATATTCTCCAGCAAATATTTTGTACGACGGAAAATTCAATGGCGTAGTCCTAGAAGCGGCTATTTCATTCTAAATAATTGATAGTTAATATTGTTTGTGTTAGAGGGAAGATTATTTCTCGGACATCTTCCCTCTTTTAATTTTTATTAAAATGAAACGCTTATACATTTTTTCTTTTGCTGTTTTTGGTGCTTTGATGATGTTTGGACAGCAAAATTTTATTGAAATAAATGGCAAAACCAACATCAATAGCTTCAAATGTGTTAATGATATTTCTAATGATAGCAATAGCATCAATTTTAGCAAAGCACAACTTCCCGAACTCGAAATTAAAGTCAATGGATTCGATTGTAAAAACCGAGTGATGACCAACGATTTCAAAAAGACACTTTCTGAGAAGCAATATCCGACTATGTATGTTAAGTTTTTGAACTTTTCTAAAACCAGTAACAATCAATATTTAGCGAATGTTGAAGTCAAAATAATGAACAAAACTCAGAAGTATCAAATTAATTTTTCAAACCAAAATGGGAGGTTAAACGGCAAAAGAAATGTAAAATTCAGTGACTTCCAAATCACACCTCCAAAGAAGATGGGCGGCGTTGTGGTTGTCAAAGACGAGTTGTCATTGCAATTTTGTTTAGATGCCAAAATCTAGTAAAAGCACACTTTATATAAATTCTACGTTTTTTTATTTGGGGTTGTCGAAAGGCAACTCCTTTTTGTTTGAAATGATAATTTTTTATTTAAAACTTTGTTGCTTTGAGTGGCACAACATGGTCATATAAGCAAAAAAAATAACTGAAATTACAACTTATATAAGTAAAGTTATATTGTATAAGACTTGCTCTTATTCTTTAATGTTTTTTATCTGATGTACTATCTTATCTTACTTTTTTCCATAACTTTGATTTTAAGATTTTTTAAGATTTTTGATGAAAATGTTTTACAATTTTGGGTATCTGTTGCTTTGTTTAAATACTTTGTTAGTTAGTTTTCTAAGGGACTAAAAACATGAAAAAAATTTGTAAAGAATAGGTTAGTAAAAAAAGTTCTCGATACGCTTCGCTACTCGAACTGACGCAATATCTAACTTTATTAATAAAGCGATATATATTGTGGTTTTCGGGTTTTCGGTTTAATGTTTTACGTCACGAATCTCGAATCTCGAATCTCAAATTTCAAACCTCAAATCCTCCCATGTTCATCAACTGTCATTCATATCACAGCCTGCGTTACGGCACTTTATCCATCGACGATTTGGTGGAGCAAGCGGCATATTTTGGTTTAAAAGAATTGGTGTTAACCGACATTAATACCGTAACGGGAATCTACGATTTCAAGAAGAAATGTGAGGAAAATGGTATTAAACCTATCGTTGGTGTAGAAATCAGAAAAGATAATAAATTACTGTACATCTGCATTGCAAAGGAGTTTTCAGGGATTGGTGAAATCAATAAAATGTTGACCAATTATAATTGTCACGACATCGATTTACCAATACAAAATCCAGATTTCAAGCAGGTTTTTGTAGTTTATCCTTTAGAAAATATCCCCGAAAAACTTTTAGAAAACGAGTTTATTGGCATTCGAGAAGAAGAACTCAATTTTTTAATCCGCCCTGAATTAAAGGATTTACAACACAAAATGCTCGTTTGGCAGCCTGTGACGGTGAGTTCGCAAAAAGAATTCAATCTTCATAAGATTTTACGTGCTATTGAACTTAATACGTTAATTGCAAAACTCAATGATAAGGATTGTTGTAAAGCTAACGAGCGTTTCAAAGCTTTATCACAGCTAAAAGATGAATTTAAATTTCATCCTCAATTAATAGAGAATACCGAAAATTTAGTGAAACAATGCAGTTTTGAGTTTGATTTTGAAAAGGTTAAGAACAAAAGTTCCTATACAAAATCCAAGAAAGAAGATGTAGAACTTCTTAAAAAACTAGCCTATTCTGGTTTGGAAAAACGCTATGGGTTGAACCATGAAGTCGCCAAAAAAAGAGTTGAAAAAGAGCTGAAAGTTATCGATGAACTTAATTTTTGTGCTTATTTTCTCATCACTTGGGATATTGTTCAGTATAGTAATAAGATGGGTTTTATGCATGTTGGACGCGGAAGTGGCGCCAACTCTATCGTCAGTTATTGTTTGGGAATCACGGATATTTGTCCGCTCGAATTGGATTTGTATTTTGAGCGATTTTTAAATTTAAACCGAAAATCTCCGCCCGATTTCGATATCGATTGGAGTTGGCAAGATCGGGATACGATTTTAGAATATATTTTTAATCGTTATGGTCGCGATCATGTTGCTTTTTGCGGAACGAATGTAGAGTTTAAATACCGCTCGATTTTTCGGGAAGTGGGGAAAGCATTTGGTTTGCCCAAAGAAGAACTCGATGCATTGGCGAAAAATCCAATGGCGACGCATGATAAAAATGATGTGGTGAAAATGGTTCATAAATATGGATTATTGCTGGAAAAATTCCCGAACCAGCGCAGTATGCACGCTTGTGGAATTTTGATTTCCGAGGAGCCGATTACGAATTTCACCGCGTTGGAAATGCCGCCGAAAGGTTTTCCGATTGTTCAGTTTGACATGAATGTTGCCGAAGATATTAAGCTCGAAAAACTCGATATTTTGTCGCAACGTGGCTTAGGAACGATTAATGACACTGTAAAACTCATTAAAGAAATCCGCGGAATCGACGTTGATATTCGCGACACGAGTTTATCTAAAGATGAAGCAAAAACCAACGAATATTTGCAGATTGGAAAAACCATCGGCTGTTTTTACATCGAATCTCCTGCGATGCGTGGTTTGCTGCGCCGTTTGAAGTGCAATAATTACAAGGTTTTGGTTGCGGCTTCCTCCATTATTCGTCCTGGTGTGGCGCAAAGTGGAATGATGCGGGAGTATATTTTTCGACATAATAATCCCGATAAGTTTGAGTTTTTTCATCCCGAATTTGAAAAGCATTTAAAGGAAACCTACGGAATCATGGTCTATCAGGAAGATGTGATTAAAATTGCACAGTATTTTGGAGGTTTAACTTTGGCGGACGGCGATATTCTGCGAAGAGCGATGAGTGGCAAAAGTCGTTCTATCCAAAAACTTCAAGAAGTAAAAAATAATTTTTTCAAATCTTGTAAAGAAAAAGGGCATTCCGAAAAACTGACTGCAGAAGCCTATCGACAGATAGAATCTTTTGCAGGATATTCGTTTTGTAAGGCGCATTCCGCGTCGTATGCGGTCGAAAGTTATCAAAGTTTGTATCTTAAAGTTTATTATCCGCTGGAATTTATGGTTTCGGTGATTAACAATCAAGGAGGTTTTTACCGTACCGAAGTTTATGTTCACGAAGCTAAAATGTCGGGTGGAATCATTAGAAATCCTTGTGTTAATACGAGTTGTTTTCAAACGGTTTTAAAAGGAAAAGAAATTTATTTAGGTTTTATGCTTTTAGATGGGCTAGAATCTAAAATTGCACATGGAATTGCCGAAGAACGCAATAAAAATGGAGATTTTAAATCTTTACACGATTTTATTCGTTGAATTCCCGTTGGTTTGGAAACGATACAAATCCTAATTTTTATTGATGCTTTCAGGTTTACAGGAAAACAAAAAAACGAATTGCTCGTCGAGGCGAGATTGCTTTTAGTCAATTTTAAACCAGAAAATAGAGGTTTGATGCTTATTGAAGAACCAATCCAAGAATATCGGCTTCCACAACTGAAAAGAGAGCCTTTTGAAGATGCTTTTGATGAATTCGAATTGATTGGTTTTACCGTTTCTTGTACACCTTTTGACTTGTTGCAAACCAAATTTCGAGGTGATATTTTTGTGAAAGATTTACTTCAAAATCATAAAAAACAAGTGCGAATGTTGGCATATCTTATTTCGCGAAAACACGTTCCCACAAAGAAAGGAACGATGTATTTCGGAACTTGGATTGACGTAAATGGTGATTATTTCGATACCGCGCATTTTCCTGATAGTTTAAAAGAATACGATTTTCAAGGTGGCGGTTGTTATTTACTTTTGGGAACTGTGGAAGTCGATTTTCATTTTCCGACGATTACAATTCACAAAATGGCGAAAATGCCGATGATTCCTGATCCGCGCTATCATTCCACAGAAGAAAAGCGCTTTGAAGTTCTGCAAAATCTAAAAGAAGACATCAGCATGACGCACCGAAAACCGTACCCACAAGAGCACGAAATTGGCTTGCCGAGACAGAGGTTCGAAAAATAATAATTGTTTGTTAAGATTTGTTTTGGGCATTGCGAACTCTATATTTCAAAGTAGCAATAAAATCAAATTTTATTCTTTTACCTTTGTCTTTTATTTTATCAATGGCAGCAGTACTTATCATCGACGACGAAGAAAAAATCAGAACTTTATTAGCCCGAATTTTGGGTCTTGAAGATTTTGATGTTATCACTGTTTCTAATCTGAAAGCAGCCTCCAAGCGTTTAGAACTAGAAGATATTGATGTTGTGGTTTGCGATGTCAAATTGCCGGACGGCAGCGGCGTCGATTTTTCTAAATTGGTAAAAAGCCAATATCCAGCGATTGAAGTTATTTTGTTGACCGCGTTTGGAAACATTCCAGACGGTGTCCAAGCGATTAAAAATGGTGCATTCGACTATATTACTAAAGGCGATGACAATAACAAAATTATTCCATTGGTTTACAAAGCTGCCGAAAAAGTTAAGCTCAATCGTCGCGTTCTTCAACTTGAAAAACAGTTAGGAAATCAACAATCATTTGACAGTATTGTTGGCGATTCGAAGTCGCTGAAGTTGGCAATAGATTCAGCAAAGAAAGTCGCAACAACGGACGCAACAGTTTTGTTGACTGGCGAAACAGGAACGGGAAAAGAAGTTTTTGCACAAGCCATTCATAATGCTAGTTTACGAAGTAAGCAGAATTTTATTGCGGTCAATTGTTCGGCGTTTAGCAAAGAACTTTTAGAAAATGAATTGTTTGGACACAAAGCTGGTGCTTTTACTGGCGCAACTAAAGATGCAAAAGGTATTTTTGAAGAAGCCAATAACGGAACGGTTTTCCTTGACGAGATTGGTGAAATGCCGCTCGATTTACAAGCCAAATTATTGCGAGTTCTAGAATCTGGCGAGTTTTTGAAAGTCGGTGATACCAAACCAATAAAGGTGAATGTACGGATTATTGCAGCGACCAATCGCAACTTGCAACAAGAAATTGATGCTGCTAATTTCCGAGAAGATTTGTTTTACAGGATTGCGGTTTTCCAAATTTCGTTGCCGTCTTTACGCGACCGAGTTGCCGATATTCCTGCATTAGCACGGTTTTTCTTATCTAAATTTTCCGTTAAATCTTCCAAACATATTGCGTCGATTTCACCAGAATATTTGGAGGCTTTGCAAAAACACAACTGGAAGGGTAATATACGTGAGCTTCGCAATATCATCGAACGAAGTGTTATTTTAACCGACGGTTCCGAACTTTTGTTAGAAAGCCTTCCTTTGGATTTCATTGTTAATTCGGCTTCTGCTAAGGATAATGATTTGTCTGAGTTTTCGATGGCGAATATAGAAAAGCAACATATCCAAAAGATTTTGAAATTTACCAAAGGTAACAAAGCCGAAGCGGCGCGCCTCATGGAAATCGGAATTGCAACTTTGTACCGAAAAATAGAAGAGTACCAACTCTAAAAAATAGTATCGTTTTGAGAAGAAGCCTATCATTTTGATAGGCTTTTTTTGTGTTTGGAATTAAGCTTTTATTTGATAATGCTTTGATAATTAATATTTTAAATATTTTATTTCTAAAATGGATTATGTTTTGGCATTAGTGTTTTCGAACAAATAAAATAAATATATGAGAACAAAAGCTCAAAAAATTCATTTAGTAAGACGAACACAGTTTCATCATTACGGTATAAAACCCAAACATATTGTTTTGGGAATTGCAATCTTCGGATTTGTCGCATGTGCCATCGCTCAATTTTTATCATGATTAAATTTTCCACTCATGCTTACAATTATTCTAGTCCTTGCAGGAATTATGTGTTTTGCAATTTTTTATAAAGCCATTGACTTTTTCGAAAAAATGTAATTACAGATCAAAATTCAAAATTTATAAAAATGACATTACTATTTATTATCGCAATCATGGTGTTTATCTACATCATCTATGTATTGCTAAAACCGGAAAAATTCTAAAAAATGAAACCCGAAATCAAAAAGCAAATTCACAATTTTTTTATTGTATTAATGATGTGGGCATTTGTTGTTGCCATAATATACTTGGCTTTGATTCGGCTAAAGCAGATTTAATAATTCTATAAAATATTTTTTTCAGAAATGAATACAGAAATACTAGGCGTTATAGCCATGTTTACGCTAACAATGCTGCTGGCTTTTCCGCTAGGGAAATACATTGCCAGAGTATATGGCGGAGAAAGTAAAAGTGGAAATCGGATTTTCGGTCCACTAGAAAAACTAATTTTTAAAGTTGCAGGTGTTAATCCTAATGCAGAAATGACGTGGCAAAAACACCTTCAAGCCTTAATAACAATCAATTTGGTTTGGTTTCTATTAGGTATGGTTATTTTGATGACACAAGGTAGCTTGCCTCTTAATCCTGATCATAATCCTAGCATGTCTGCAGATTTAGCATTTAATACAATTATCTCTTTCATGGTTAACTGTAATCTTCAGCATTATTCTGGAGAAACGGGCATGTCGTATTTGGGACAAATGTGGTTGATGTTTTTACAATTCGTAAGTGCGGGTGTTGGTATGGCTGCTGCTGCAGTTGTTTTCCGCGCATTTAGAGACAAAACAACAACGCAACTCGGTAATTTTTACAACTTCTTTGTGAAATCTTGTACACGTATTCTTTTACCAATGTCTATAGTTGTTGCAAGTATTTTGGCTTTCCAAGGTACACCAATGACTTTTGAAGGTAAAGACGCAATTGTTAATTTCCAAGGTGATAAAGTCGAAGTTTCTCGTGGTCCTGCTGCAGCTTTTATCGCTATTAAACATTTAGGAACCAATGGTGGAGGATTTTTCGGAGTTAATAGTATTCATCCTTTAGAAAACCCAACTTATATAAGTAATATGACGGAGATGATTGCGCAGTTCATAATTCCTGTGGCAATGGTTTTCGCTTTTGGATTCTTTATTAAACGTCGAAAATTGTCTTGGATGATCTATGGTGTAATGACTGTTGGTTTTCTTGCATTAGCTGTACCAAATATCATTACGGAGATGAATGGGAATCCAATGATTTCGTCCATGGGGATTGATAATGCACTAGGTGCGATGGAAGGTAAAGAATCCCGAATTGGTGCGGCGGCATCAGGCTTCTGGAGTATTGTAACGACAGTTATCTCGACAGGATCTATTAATGCAATGCAAGACAGTTCGATGCCTTTATCTGGGATGAATGAGCTGTTAGCAATGATGATTAATGCTTTCTACGGTGGCGTTGGTATTCTTAACTTTTTCGTCTTTATTATTTTGGCTGTTTTCATCAGCGGATTAATGGTAGGTAGAACGCCTGAATTTTTGGGTAAAAAAATTGAAGCGCGCGAAATGAAAATCGCTATGATGATAGCACTTTTACATCCTTTCTTAATTCTTGTTGGTACAGCTTTAACAGCGGCAATGCCAAGTGAAGGCGCAGCAACGCTTAATAATCCAGGTTTCCACGGATTTAGCGAAATGTTGTACGAATTTACTTCCGCATCAGCTAATAACGGAAGTGGTTTCGAAGGACTTGGTGATAACACGCCTTGGTGGAATATCTCGACAGGATTTGTATTAATCCTTAGCCGTTATCTTCCAATTATCGGTCCTGTTGCCATCGCTGGATTATTGGCTGAGAAACGCTTTATCCCAGAAAGTGCAGGTACTTTAAAAACCGACACCGCAACTTTTGGATTAATGGTTTTTGCCGTTATCATCATCATTGCAGCACTTGCATTTTTCCCATCACTTGCCTTGGGACCAATCGCTGAATATTTTTCTATAAAATAAATTTTAACAGAAAATGAAATCTCAAAATAAATCATTGTTTCAAAAAGATATGGTGCAAACAGCACTCGCAGAATCTTTTGTGAAACTAAACCCTAAAACAATGTTCCGTAATCCAATTATGTTTTTGGTAGAAATAGGGACAGTTATTATGCTCTGCGTTAGTATTTGGACGCTACTTGGCGAAAAATCACAAGGCAGTTTTGCATACAATTTTGCAGTTTTTTTAATCTTATTTGTGACTTTGCTTTTTGCAAATTTTGCTGAAGCTATCGCAGAAGCCAGAGGAAAAGCACAAGCGGATAGTCTTAGAAAAACAAGAGAAGAAACGCCCGCAAAAAAACTAAATATCGGAAACGGTGAATTTTCGCGTGAAAAATCTGATCAATATCCGATTACGGTTATCAACTCATCAACTTTAAAGAAAGGCGATATTTTCCTTTGCGAAGCGGGCGATATTATTCCTGCCGATGGCGAAATTATCGAAGGTTTGGCAACGATTGACGAAAGTGCCATTACTGGCGAAAGTGCGCCTGTCATTCGTGAGGCTGGCGGTGACAAAAGTAGTGTGACTGGCGGAACTAAAGTTTTGTCTGACCAAATTAAAGTGGTTGCAACAACCGAACAAGGCGAAAGTTTTTTGGACAAAATGATTGCATTGGTAGAAGGTGCAGCACGTCAAAAAACACCTAACGAAATTGCTTTAACAATCTTATTGGCTGGCTTTACATTAGTGTTTATCATCGTTACAGTAACGCTAAAACCTTTTGCAGATTACGCACAAGCGCCAATTACGATTGCAGCATTTATCTCATTATTTGTTTGTCTTATTCCGACAACGATTGGTGGATTGCTTTCTGCGATTGGGATTGCGGGGATGGACAGAGCTTTGCGTGCCAATGTTATTACTAAAAGTGGTAAAGCTGTAGAAACGGCTGGTGATATCGATGTTTTACTTTTGGATAAAACCGGAACGATCACGATCGGAAATCGTAAAGCGACTAACTTTTTTGCAGCACAAGGAGTAGAAAGTCAACATTTTCTAAATGTTATCGCTTTAAGTTCATTAACGGACGAAACGCCAGAAGGTAAGTCGATTGTGGAGTTGGCAGCACAACAGGACGAAGGACAATGGACAACGGACAGCGAGAAAATCGCGTATAACAACCGCGGAACAATGTTGAATTATGCCTTGTCTAAAATTCAATTTATAAAATTCACGGCAGAGACGAGAAGTTCTGGACTGGATTTCGAAAATCAAAGAATTAGAAAAGGTGCTTTTGATGCTATTAAAAATTTAGTGGAAAAAGCTGGAAATACAGTTCCAAAAGAGATTGCTGAAGAAGTAACCCGAATCTCGACTAACGGTGGAACGCCTTTAGTTTTGGCAGAAAATGAGAAAGTATTAGGCGTTATCGAACTTCAAGATATTATCAAGCCAGGCATCCAAGAGCGTTTCGAAAGACTTCGCAAAATGGGAATTAAAACCGTGATGGTTACTGGTGACAATCCCTTAACTGCGAAATATATTGCAGAGAAAGCTGGTGTAGACGACTTTATCGCAGAAGCAAAACCTGAGGATAAAATGAATTACATCAAAAAAGAACAATCCGAAGGAAGATTGGTAGCGATGATGGGCGACGGTACCAACGATGCACCAGCCTTGGCACAAGCTGATGTCGGCGTCGCGATGAACAGTGGAACGCAAGCAGCCAAAGAAGCCGGAAACATGGTCGATTTGGATAATGATCCAACGAAGTTGATCGAGATTGTAGAAATCGGAAAACAGCTTTTGATGACGCGTGGAACGCTGACCACATTTAGTATTGCGAATGATGTTGCCAAATATTTTGCCATTATTCCAGCGCTTTTTATTGCCGCAATTCCAGCTTTGCAAGGACTTAATATCATGCGATTGCATTCGCCAGAGTCAGCTATTCTTTCTGCGATTATTTTCAATGCGATTATTATCCCGATTTTAATTCCGTTGGCGTTGAAAGGTGTTGCATACAAACCAATTGGAGCTTCGGCTTTATTAAGAAGAAATCTATTTATCTACGGACTTGGTGGTATTATCGTCCCGTTTATAGGGATTAAAATCATCGATATTCTACTGTCATTCTTCTTTTAATCATTGACTTGTTTTTATTTAAAATTTAAAAAAATGAAAAATAATATATTACCAGCCTTGCGTATGAGTTTAGTTTTGATACTTGTTTTGGCTGTTGCTTATCCAGCTTTGATGTGGGGAATTGCCCAGTTGAGTCCTAACCAAGGAAAAGGTGAAATTGTAACTTATCAAGGCAAAAAATACTACTCGAATGTGGGACAAAAATTTGATAATGACAACTACTTTTGGTCGAGACCATCAGCTGTAGATTACAACGCAGCAGGTTCTGGCGCTAGTAACAAAGGCGCAACCAATCCAGAATATCTTAAAGAAGTAGAGGCGAGAATTGCGAATTTTCAGAAACACAATCCTGGTATTGCAAAACAAGAGATCCCAGTGGATATGATTACAGCGAGTGGATCAGGTCTAGATCCTCATATTTCTGTAAAAGCTGCAGAGGTACAAGCTAAAAGAATTGCAAGTCTTCGTCAACTTTCTGAAACTAAAGTTTTAGATCTAATAAAAACTGAAACCGAAAAACCTGCATTAGGACTTTTTGGACCAGAAAAAATTAATGTGTTGAAGCTCAATATTGCGCTAGATCAATTACACTAAAAAATGATTGACGGATGACTATTATTCGTCAATTTCTAAAGAATCCATATTTATTAATTTATATTTTGTTTTTCGGCAAGTTGTAAGGCTTGCCGGAAAATTTCTTCAAAACAATGAAAAAACTTTTCTTCGGCATTATGACATTATTTACTACAATGTCTTATGCACAAATCGATTCTTTGAAACAAGAATCTCCTTTAAAAATCAGTGGATATGCTGATATCTATTATAGCTACGATTTCGGAAATCCAAGTCATCACAATCGTCCCAATTTTATGTACGCATTTCAGCGTCATAATGAAGTTAATCTTAATATCGGTATGATAAAAGCGTCATATAACAAAGAGAATGTACGAGCTAACATCGCTTTGGGGACTGGTACTTACATGAATGCGAATTATGCTGCAGAGTCAGGTGTACTTAAAAATATATACGAAGCTAACATTGGAGTTAAGGTATCAAAATCCAAAGATATTTGGTTAGATGCTGGGGTTTTACCTTCTCATATCGGTTGGGAAAGTGCTATTGGAACCGATTGTTGGACTTTAACAAGAAGTATTGCTGCCGAAAATTCGCCTTATTTTGAGACTGGTGCGCGCGTATCTTACACCTCGGATAACGGCAAATTGTATCTTGCCGGATTGGTGCTTAATGGTTGGCAAAGGATCCAAAAAGTAGATGGCAATAACTCCATTTCCTTTGGTCATCAATTGACTTATAAATTCAATGATAAAATAAGTATTAATAGTAGCTCTTTCATTGGTAATGATAAAACAGATAGCCTTCGCCAGATGCGTTATTTTCATGACCTTTATGCCAATTTTCAATTAAACGAAAAATGGGCATTATTAGCTGGATTCGACATTGGTGTAGAACAGAAAGAAAAAGCTAGTAGCCAATATAATTGCTGGTATTCGCCTGTGATGATGGCGCATTTTACACCCAATGAAAAAAGCAGACTAAGTGCAAGGTTAGAATATTATAATGATAAAAATGGTGTGATGATTCCTACGGAAACTAAAAATGGATTTCAAACTTTTGGATATTCAATCAATTACGATTACAAAATCTTAGATAATGTAATGTGGCGTATTGAAGCCCGTGGCTTATCGTCGAAAGATAGAATTTTTGAAAAAGATAACCAGTTGGTTCCTAACAACTATTTTGTAACGACATCTCTGGCAGTCAGTTTTTAATGGAAATAATCGTTTTACTTAATTTTAAGTAACTTATACTATTCGATTAGAATTAAACATAACATGGAGGAAACACGCAAATCTGCAGAAGAATTTCTAGATCTCATTAAAAAATCTCGCCGTGGAAAATTCAAAATCTACATCGGGATGAGTGCTGGCGTTGGAAAAACCTACCGTATGCTTCAAGAGGCGCATAGTCTTTTAGCTAACAATATTGATGTCAAAATTGCGTACATCGAGACTCATAATCGTAAAGAAACCCATGCATTACTCGAAGGTCTTCCGATGATTGCGCGTCGCAAATTATTCTATAAAGGCAAAGAATTGGAAGAGTTGGATGTTGCAACGGTAATCAATATGCATCCCGAAGTGGTTATTGTTGATGAGTTGGCGCATACCAATATCGAAGGTAGCAAAAACGAAAAACGCTGGCAAGATGTGATGGATATTTTGGATGCTGGTATTAACGTGATAAGCGCGGTTAATATTCAACATATCGAAAGTCTTAATGAAGAAGTTCGGCAGATTACAGGTGTAGAGGTTAAAGAAAGAATTCCTGATAGTGTTTTAGCGCAGGCTGATGAGGTTGTTAATATCGATTTAACTGCCGAAGAGTTGATTAGTCGATTGACTCAGGGCAAGATTTATGATCAAACCAAAATTCAGTCTGCGTTAACTAACTTTTTTAAATCCGAACATATTCTGCAACTTCGCGAATTAGCGCTGAAAGAAGTCGCATCGCAAGTACAAAGAAAAGTTGAAACAGAAGTTGTACTACCAAAAAATACTAAGAAAGAAAAATTTTTGGCTTGTATAAGTTCCAACGAAAAAACCGCGAAAAATGTTATTAGAAAAACGGCTCGTTTAGCAAATTATTATAACAGCAAATGGTTTGTACTGTATGTGCAAATTCCGAAAGAAAGTGCTGACAAAATAGCTTTGGATAAGCAACGACATTTAATTAATAATTTTAAATTAGCGACAGAATTGGGCGCCGAAATTATAAAAGTGGAGGCTTCTAATGTAACCAAAAGTATTATCGAACAATGTGACCAGCGCAAGATTACAACTGTATGCATCGGGAAACCAAGGCTTAAACTTTGGAAAATCGTGTTGGCAACCGATACTTTTAATAGTCTTCTTAACCGTTTAGAAAAAGAAAAAATAGATTTGGTAATTCTTAGCTAATATACCACAGATACGCAATTTGAGATGAAAATAAAAACAAAATTAACCTTTGGTGTAGGTTTCCTTTTTTTGATGATTATTGTACTTTCTGTCGTTAGTGGATGGTACATCAATCAGTTAAAACGCGACACCAATAATATATTGATGGCCAATTACAATACCTTGTTGTATTCTCGTAATATGTTGCTGACTTTGGAAGATGTTAAGTCCGATCCAATGGCATTTTCGACCTTTCAAAAACACCTCCAGAAACAACAAAAAAATGTAACAGAACTTGGCGAAAAAGAAGCTACCGAAAATGTTGCTAGCCATTTTGAATTATTAAAAACAGAGCCAGAAAATCAGCAGATTATTTCCTCTATTAGGAAAGATATTGCAGAACTAATGCGGCTTAACATGGAAGCTATCGAACATAAAAGTAGCATCGCAGACACAACAGCGTACAATGCAATTACAGTCGTATCGGTGGTTGGGACTTTGTGTTTTCTTTTAGCATTTATTTTATTAATTAATTTACCAGCTAATATTGCAAATCCAATCCAAGAATTGTCGAACAGTATTAAGCAAATTGCAAATCAAAATTACAAAGAACGTGTCCATTTTGAGAGCCACAGCGAATTTGGAGAGTTAGCGCGATCTTTTAACATTATGGCAGAAAAAATTCAGGCTTATTCTGAAAGTAAACTCGATCGTATCATCAAAGGAAAACGTCGTATAGAAACACTTATCGACAATATGCACGATCCTGTCATCGGAATTGATGAACATAAAATCGTCCTTTTTGTAAATGATGAAGCCTTAAAAATTTCGGGTTTAAAAAAAGAACAACTTGTCGGAAAACAAATTCAGGATGTCGCTATTAATAACGATTTAATTCGTGAAATGATTAAAGAAATTATTGCTGGGACTCCTATTAATCCTAACGAAGAGCCGATGAAAATCTATGCAGATGCTAAAGAAAGTTATTTTGAAAAAGAAGTTATCGACATCAACATTATACCAACAGGAGAGAGCGATTCGCAGTTTATCGGTCAGGTTATTATGCTTAAAAATATTACGCCTTTCAAAGAATTAGATTTGGCTAAAACCAACTTTATGGGGACGGTTTCGCATGAGTTCAAAACGCCGATTTCTTCCATTAAAATGGGATTGCAACTTTTAGAAAATAATAGGATTGGCGAATTAAATTCTGAACAAAAAAATCTTGTTGACGGCATCAAAGAAGATACCGAACGTTTATTAAAAATTACATCTGAGTTGCTCAACATTACGCAAGTCGAAAGTGGTGTAATGCAACTGAATATCAAAAAATCCAGCGTTGCAGAAATTGTTGATTATGCGGTGATGGCAAATAAAGCGGCTGCCGAACAAAAGCAAATCGATATCCAAGTTAAGCTTTCCGATGATGCGGACTTTGTAACGGCAGACAGCGAAAAAACCTCGTGGGTTCTTAATAATCTTTTATCAAATGCGATACGTTATTCGCATGAAAATTCGAAAGTGACGGTTGAAGTTTATCCTGAAAATGACAAAATTTTGTTTGCTGTTAAAGATCAAGGTCGCGGCATCGAAAAGGAATATCAAGAGAAAATCTTCGATCGCTATTTCCGAATCCCAGGAACTCGAAAAGAAGGAACAGGTCTCGGACTTACCATCAGCAAACAATTTGTTGAAGCCCAAGGTGGAACAATCTTCGTAGAAAGTGAAATAGGTGAGGGCAGTCGTTTTTGGTTTAAATTAAATTCTTATACTTAGAACTTATAAAAGAGTTTTAAGTTTAAAAACAAAAAAAAGCAAACATTTAAAATGCTTGCTTTTAGTACTCGGAGTGGGAATCGAACCCACACTCCTAGGAACACGAGTTTGAGTCGTGCGCGTCTACCAATTCCGCCATCCGAGCGTTGTATTGAGGTGTGCAAATATACAAATATTTCGTTTTACTAAAAATGTTTTCCGTGTTTTTTTAATCTGGAGATTCTATTTGTTTGAAAATCAATTTCAAAAATTTAAAATTCTATTTCCAAACCATCATAAGCAGGTTGGATATGTGAAGGAAGTTCGGCTACCAAATCATCATGAAATCCTAAAAGATGAGAAATATGTGTCAAATATGTCATTTTTGGTTTTAATTCTTTCACTAATTCTAAAACTTCTGGTAAGATAAAATGCGAATGATGCGGTTGTTCCTTACGAAGACAGTTAATAATGAAAAAATCAAGATTTTTAAGCTTTTCTTTTTCGATATCAGAAATGTGACTAGCATCTGTTACATAAGCCATATTTCGAAGTTTGTAACCTAAAATAGGTAACGCAGAATGCATCACATCAATACTTGTAATCGCTTCTCCGAAAACTTCGAAATGCTCAGTCGCTCTTTCGATAGTAAATGATGGCGAACCTGGATACTTTTCTTCTGCAAAAGCATACGGAAATCGGAATTTAATTTCTTTACCAACGCGCTCTTGACAATAGAGTGGCATTTCCATTTTATTTTTAAAAATGAGAGGGCGTAGATCGTCCAATCCGATAACATGGTCATTATGTTCATGCGTTATAAGTACGGCGTCCACTTGTTCTTCGTGATTAGCAAGCATCTGTTGGCGAAAATCTGGACCGCAATCGATAAGGATTTTCTTGTCATTATCAAGTGTGATAATAACTGACGCGCGAAGGCGTTTATCCTTAGGATTTGTCGATAAACAGACAGGATGATGACTGCCTATAATAGGGATTCCTTGGGAAGTTCCGGTGCCTAAAAATTTAAGCCGCATTCGTTAGATTTGGATTTATTTTGGTAAATTTACAAAAAATTCTACATGTCTGTTATTCATCAAAAATTAACACCAAAACAAAAAGCTTTAGCAATTAATTTAGATAGTTCAATTTACGGAACTTTTGCGGAAATTGGAGCGGGACAAGAGACAGTAAGATATTTTTTCCGTGCTGGGGCGGCATCACAAACAATCGCAAAAGCCATGTCGGCTTACGATAAAGACTTTAGTGATGCTATTTATGGAAAAGAAACTAAAAACCGCTACGTAACCCAAAATCGTCTTCGCAAGATGCTTCGCTATGAAGTAGGCTTGGTGGAAGAGCGTATTTCTCGAGACAATAATCCAGGGAAAAAATTCTTTTCCTATGCTAACACTGTAACAACCATCAATTTTGATAAAACCATGAAAGGTCATGGTTGGGTGGGTATTCGTTATCAATTGTCAGAAAATGAAGACTATAACGAAATCGTTATCCATGTCAAATTTAATGACAATGATGCGACTTTGCAACAAGAGACTTTGGGTGCTTTGGGCGTTAACTTGATATACGGTGCATTTTATTATGCTGACAATCCGAGAAGATTGATCGATTCGCTTTATGACGAATTGTCGACAGACCGCGTGGAGATCGATATGATTGACTTTAGTGGACCATGTTTCGAATATGTTGATAATCGATTGATGAGTTTGCAATTGGTGAAAAAAGGCATGACTGATGCGGTTATTTTTAATTCTGAAGGTAACAATATGCTGCCAGCAGATATTCTGTACAAGAAAAATATTTTCGCAGTTAGAGGAAGCTTTAGACCAGTTACAAAAGTGAACATCGATATGTTTGTCAATGGACTCGATATGTTCCTAAAAGACGTTGGTTGTACCAATGAAGATACGCAAGTCCTTTTCGAAATTACCATCGCAAATCTACGTGCAGACGGCGATATTGACGAAAGAGATTTCCTTGATAGGGTGGATGTTTTGGCTAAGTTAGGTTATACGATTATGATTTCTAACTTTTCAGAATATTACAGAATGGTGGATTATTTCTCAGCCTATACCAATCAGAATATTGGTGTAGCGATGGGCGTTAACAACCTTTTGGATGTTTTTGATGAAGAGTATTACAAAAACTTATCAGGCGGAATTTTGGAAGCTTTTGGTAAATTTTTCAAAAAAGATATGCGTGTGTATCTTTATCCGTACAAAGATGCTACAACAGGCGATTTGCTTACTTCTGAGAATTTAAAAGTCCAGTCAAATCTAAAAGAACTTTACAAATATTTTAAACTAAATAAGAGAATTGTTGACATCAAAGATTACAATCCTCAGTTTTTAGAAATCTATTCGAGAGACGTTCTCAAAAAAATCAATTGTCACGAATGCGGCTGGGAAGAGCAGTTGCCAAAAGGTGTTGCCGAAATCATTAAAGACCGAGGAATGTTTGGTTACAAAGAGGTAAGTCTTATCGATTAATATTATTGAAAATGAACGAATTAAAAAAACGTGCAAGCCTAATTCTAGACGCGCCAGATACAGATACAAATTCTAAATTATTAAAAATCTGTCAACTTCTTGATCAAGAGGTTGAATATTACAATTGGACAGGTTTCTATTTTAGAAATGGTGAAAAAGAAGAATTGATTTTAGGACCTTATGTTGGTGCAGAAACTGATCATACGGTGATTCCGTTTGGGAAAGGGATTTGTGGGCAAGTTGCCGTTTCTGGAGAGACTTTCGTGGTCCCAGATGTGCATACACAAGACAATTATCTGTCATGTTCGATTGATACAAAATCCGAAATTGTTGTTCCGATTTTTAAAAACGGAAAAAACATTGGCCAAATCGACATCGACAGTCACAAGATTGATCCTTTCACAAAGGCTGATGAAGAGGTTTTGCAGTGGATTTGTGAGAAAGTTGCCGAGATTATTTAATCAATATTTTTGAGGGATGGATTTACAAATTGCCATCAATATCGAGACTTCTAAGTTTTATGCAATTATAGAATATTTGCAAAAAAGTTCTTGGAAGTTAGTTTGTGAATACAGTCATTTGGCTTTTGATAAAGGCGTTGATTTCGATTTTTATCAGTTTAAAAAAGATCAAGAAGAAATCTTATTCGCTTGGTCTAATTGGTTTGAAGGTGAAATAAAATCTTCGCCTCAGATTCTGGAAAATCTTTCGAAGGAATTTGATTTTAAACTCAACTTTGGCGAAGCAGAATATCTCAACAATGACAACATTATCGAAGAAATGAAATCTGTACTAAGTTTTCATTGATTTAATCTTACAAAAAAATAAAAAGGCTAACTGAAAAAGTTAGCCTTTTGTTTTGGGAATTGTTCAAAAAATATTTATTTACCAAATACTTGTAAAACTATTTTTCCGTTGTATTATTAACAAAATCACAATACTCAAATTATTTATTATGAAACTAAAATCTCAACTCTTTTTACCAGTTTTTTTATTACTTGTTTTAAGTTCTTGCTCGACCAAATATGTGACGCCAGGCGGCGATGTCAAAATTTCGGAATTGGCGGATGAAGATATTTCTAAAGTTTTGTCTAACAAACCAACCGCAGAATTTCCCGTAACGATCGCCGTTGCAAGAATCCAAGCACCGAGATATTCTAATTATCGTTATTCTCAAAATGAAAATCAAGCCAATAATGGAAATTTTACGATGATATTGACACGAGATGCAAACGAGGAAAAGCAAATTCAAGAGATTGGAAAATTGCAAGGCATCAAACAGATTTCGCCATTCAACAGATTGTTGCTACCTTATAACTATAGAACGATAAAAGATTTGCGTTTGGCTGCTGCAAAAATGAAAGCGCAAATGTTGTTGGTCTATACTTTTGATACAGAGTTTTCGGTGGATGCAAAGAATTTTGGACCTCAAAATGTTTTTGCTTTGGGCTATCTTAAAAACAAGGAAGTAAAAGTGAGAACGACTTCTTCTGCAGCTTTGTTTGATGTGCAGACAGAGTATTTATACGGTTTGGCAGAAGCAACGGATGAAGTAGAAAAAAAATCTAATATTTGGAAAGAAAATCAAGATGTAGATAATCTGAGAATAGAATCCGAAAACAAATCGTTTGAAAAACTATCAAAAGAAATTGCAAAAATGTGGGACGGAATTTACTTGGAGTATAAAAAGTAGTTTGATTTAAATCCTCTCTACTTACTTTTTAAAATCTCCGAAACCAAGTTTTGGTAATAATCTCCGATGTGCGCAATTCGGGTGCCGTACCAAGAAAAAGCTTCGCCGTCTACGATTTTAATGATTTTGTTGGGATAAATTTTCTGAAGTTCTTCGACGTGTTTTTCTTTAAAAGGATAAGGTTCTGAAGACAGAAAAATAACATCTGCTTCCGCTAAATCTGTTAGTTCAAAACTCGGGTAACGTTTTTGATTGGCAAAGAAATTTTCGAAACCGATGTCTTGTAAAATATGATGAATAAAAGTGTCTCGACCAATGCTCATATAAGGATCTTTCCAAATAAGATAAGCGACTTTTAGTTTGACTTTTGGTTTGTCAAAATTAAATTGCTCCTGAATTTTAAGATTAAAATGTTGAGCAATTTCTTTTTTGTTAAATAAATTTCCGAGGTTTTTTAGCAAATAATAATTGTCTTCCAAAGTTTCGACGTGTGTGACAATCACTTTGTGCGTTTGCATCAATTCTTCGACTTGCTCTTTAACGTTTTCCTCTTTGTTGGCGAGGATAATGTCGGGATTTAGAGATTTTATCTTTTCAATATTAATGTTTTTGGTTCCGCCAATTATCGCAACATCTTGGACTTTGTTTTTGGGATGAATACAGAATTTGGTTCTGCCAACAACTTCTTCAGAAGTCAATCCAAAATCAAACAAAATCTCTGTCAACGACGGCACCAAGGACACAATTTTCATAACTCAATATTAAAAAGAAACTCCATCAAAAATAAACTTTTTGATGGAGTTTTTATTGTTTTAATTAAAATTGTGACAATTCTTTACATAAAACTCTCAACGAATTTTACCCGAATTGACGATTTATAATTAATCTTCTTTTTTAGTAGTCTTTTTAGCTGCTGGTTTTTTAGCTGGCTTTTCTTCAGCATCTTCAGTTTTTTCAGCTGCTTTTTTAGTCGTTTTTTTAGCTGGTTTTTCCTCAGCTACTGGCGCTTCTTCTACAACTTCCTCCACTTTTACAAAGCTTTCTGGTGTAATGTAACCCGCTTTTTGCAAAAGGTTATACCATTGCGCTAATTTTTTGATATCAGACTCGTATACTCTTTCTGTATCGTAGTTAGGAAGCGATTCTTCCATAAAAGTCTTAAGCTCGTCACTTTTTGACTTGTGGTTAATCGTTTGTTTGAAATCGTATTTTTTAGCAATATTTTCAAATACTTCAAATAACGGAACTTCTTTATCAAAAGTGAACATCGCGATATTATCTAGTAAGCTAACTTGGCTAGAGTTTGAGATGCTAACTTTCTTTTTAGTTGTGATATCTTCAACAATAAATCCGTTTCTTAATTGAGAAACTAATTTGAAAAGTCCTGGTTTTCCTGAGATTGAAATTATTTTTTCTAACTGCATTGTTTCAATGTTTAGTCGTTGTTTATTTTTTTTCTTATTTATTTTAAATTATTTCGGGAAGCGCATTTTGTAGTTAACGCCTACATCGCCGTTAGCGATTTTTTGTAGTTTTCCTTTTACCAATTTCTTTTTTAGTGCGCTTAGGTGATCCGTGAAAAGTATGCCATCGATGTGGTCGTACTCATGTTGAATAACGCGCGCACGAATATCCGAAAAAGTATCGATATGTTTCACAAAATTTTCATCAAAATATTCAATTTTGATAGTTTCTTTGCGTTTTACATCTTCTCTAACTTCTGGAATCGATAGACAACCTTCGTTGAATTTCCATTCTTCACCGCTTTCTTCAAGGATTTGCGCATTGATAAATACTTTTTTGAAAGTCTTAAGTTCTTCCGCAATATCTTCGTAATCTTCGTCGTCCGCAAGTGGCGTGATGTCCACGATAAAAAGTCTAATGTCCAAGCCGATTTGTGGCGCAGCAAGGCCAATGCCGTTAGCACCATTCATGGTTTCGAACATATTGTCTATCAAAGTCTGTAACTCAGGATAATCTTTGTCGATATCGTGAGCCACTTTTCTTAATATTGAATCGCCAAAGGCGCGTATTGGTAAAATCATTGTTGATCTAAAAAATTTTGCAAAATTATGGTTGCACTTACGCGGTCAATAAGACCTTTTTCTTGTCTTTGTTTTTTATTTTTTCCGCTTTGACTTATAAAAAATGAAGCCATTTTGGAAGTAAAACGTTCATCCAAACGATGTACTTTTTTATCAGGAAATTCAGTTTCAAAAACTTTTAAAAACTGCTGAATGTCCGTTTCTATTTCAGAAAGTTGTCCTTTGAGGTCGGTTGGTAAGCCAACAACAACTGCTTCTACATTATTCTTGCTGAAATAATCCTTTAGGAAATCGATCAACTTTGGCGTTTCAACGGTCGTCAATGCGCTTGCGATAATCTTAGCATCGTCGGTTGCTGCAAGTCCTGTTCTTACTTTTCCGTAGTCAATTGCGAGGATTTGTCCCATAGGTTTGCAAATTTACGAAAAATTTTAGGCTTTGAAAATTGTTTTAAAAGAGAAATGATTTAATGTTTAAGATTTAGTATTTTTGCCCTAGATATTTGTAAATAATGGCTTTAGATATTATAAATCTGACGAAGAAATTTGGTGACCAAGTGGCGCTTAATGATGTTAATATTTCAATTAATAAAAACGAAATTATCGGACTTCTAGGTCCAAATGGTGCAGGAAAATCAACGCTAATGAAATCTATTGTTGGTGCTTTGAAGATTGATGAAGGTCAAATTTTATTGGATCAAAAAGACATCACAACGCACGATATCGAAAGCAAAAAGAAGATTGGTTTTCTCCCAGAAAATAATCCTCTTTATCAAGAAATGTTCGTTAAAGAATATCTTCAGTTTGTGGCGAATATCCACGGAATCAAAAAAAATAGAGTAGACGAGGTTATCGAATTGGTTGGGATAACACCTGAGAAATC
This sequence comes from Soonwooa buanensis, assembly GCF_900167905.1. Lineage (GTDB taxonomy): Bacteria > Bacteroidota > Bacteroidia > Flavobacteriales > Weeksellaceae > Soonwooa > Soonwooa buanensis. The sequence continues at coordinate 174,146 of NZ_FUYZ01000005.1, forward strand.
AAAAAAAATAAGTCAACTTTCTAAAGGTTATAAACAGCGTGTTGGCCTTGCACAAGCGATTCTTCATCAACCAGATTTATTGATTTTGGATGAACCAACCAATGGTCTAGATCCTAACCAAATTGTCGAAATCCGAAATGTGATTAAAGAAATTGGGAAAGAAAAAACGGTGATTTTGTCAACGCACATCATGCAAGAAGTGGAAGCACTTTGCTCACGTGTGATTTTGATTCATAAAGGAAATATCATTCAAGATTCTCCAATCTCAGAATTCAAAGGGAAATACGAAAGTCTCGAACAGGCTTTCCAAAGTTATACAGAAGCTAAACAATAAGAGTGAAAGAAGCGCGATGTCCTTGGACATCGCGCTTCGTATTTAATAATTAAGCTTGTAATTCTTCAACAAGTTTTTCGACTTTGTCAATATATTTTCCGTAATAATATTGAAACCAGAATTTTCCTAAAAGCCATAAAAATAGTAGTCCAGCCAAGATAGATCCGACAAAATAAATTGCTAATGCTAGGTCGGGCAAATCTCTAGATTTTGGAATAGATTCGATAACGATAATCATTTCGCCAACCAAAAATGGCACAAAGCTAATGTAGAACGATAAATAGTATTGCTTATTAAGATTAAATTGAGTTAACAAGTCTTTTAACGATGTTAAAGTTTCTAATTCGGGATTGCTGATTTCTTTGTAAAGTTTGAAAAATTTAGCATAGAAAAAGAAGGTAACCACAGTCATTGCTGCTACCAAAATTTCTAGATACAATCGGAATCTAAATGGCATCTGGATTCCCCAAATTGCAACCAAAACAAAGGCTAAAAGTATAACGGTTGACCAAAACTCCCAACGCATATTGCGACGGATTTTTTCTAAAGGTAGATTGAGGCTTTTTCTTTGTTCTAGGCTGACTTCAGGCGTGTTTTGGCCTTCGTCATTATCCCAAATATTTTTTAGTTCATCTATATTCATTTTGTTGTAATTTATGGATTAGATAAAATGTCTTTTAATTTATTTTTTGCACGATTCATTTTTACACGGACGTTGCCTTCAGAAATTCCCATTTGTTGCGCAATATCTTTTCCCGAAAAATCTTCGAGATAATAGAAGATAAAAGCTTTGTCAATGGGATTAAGTTGTTGGATGGCTTCGTACATTTTTTGTAATTTCTCTTCTTTTTCGTGGTTGTAATCTTCTTGTTCAATTTTAAAATTTGAGACTTCTACATTGTCGATAAAACTTCTTCTTTTCTCTGATTTTAAAAATACAATAGCAGTGTTAAGCGCTACACGATAGAGCCAAGTCGAAAATTCGCTTTCGCCTTTAAAACTCGAAAAAGCCTTCCAAACCTGAAATGTAATCTCCTGGAAAAGATCTTCCTGATCCTCCCGATTGTCCATATACATTTTCGAAATTTTGAAAATGATGCCTTTATGCTTTTCGATTTTTAGTAAAAACTCAGATTCTAGAGTTGTCATTTATTTTAGTTCTCACAAGGTTAGTGACTGATTCTTTAAAATGTTACAAAAAAATAATATTATTTTTTCGAGGCTCAAATTTGATAATTGATAATTTAGTTTTAAAATATTAGATTTGTATCACATCAAAGATAAAATTATGAAAAGAACACTTTTAGCATTGGCTGTAGTCAGCTTAGTTGCTTGTAAAAAAAATGAAGATGCTAACGCGAAAACTTCCACTTCGGTAGGTGACGTTGTCAACGGTGCAAAAACGCTCAACAACTTATCCGCATCTATGGATGATATCGAGAAAAAAATGGAAGAGTTGAAAACAACAGCTCCAGCAACTAATGATGAGCTAAAGTCTATTCTGCCAACAACCGCACTAGGCTTAGCAAGAACCGAAATAAGAGTAGGAGATAGCTCTATGATAGGATTGGCTTCGGCAGATGCAAAGTATAGCGACAACGCCGATAAGTATGTTGAAATTAGCATTGTGGACGGCGCAGGCGAAGCTGGTAGCGGCATGCTTGCTATGTTGATGATGGGGCTAAAAGCAGAGTCAGAAAAAACAGATGCTGAAGGTTATGAAAAAACGACCAATTTTAATAATGTACGTGCAAGCATTTCTGAGAAGAAAAATGGAGAAATTATGGAATCCGAAATTCAGTATCTTGTTAAAGACCGTTATGCAGTAAAAATAGAAGGCGAAGGTTACACGCTCGATCAACTAAAAGCTGTGATGAGCGAGATTAATACCTCTTCATTAAAATAAATTAAGAGTCTGTTTAAATTTTATTGTTAAATTTTGACTGCTATTTTGAGATGAATTTTTCACTTCGGATTTGAAGATTTGGTGGACTAAATCAAGAATACGAGGTGAAAAATTGGCTTAAAAGAGCTACAAAATATAGCAAAGATTATTTTAAATGTATATTAGCAAATTTCGTTAAAATTTTTAAATAGACTCTGTAGCTTCCGAAAGGAAGTTTTTTTTGTTTTAAATTTGATTTAAATTTAAAAAATAATGAAAGTTTTAAAAATATTAAGTTTCGGATTGTTGCTGGTTGTTGGATTTTCAAACGCTCAACAATCGACAGTATTAATGCGCGGTAAAGAAATAAAAACTTTTGCAAAACTTCCTAATGTTGGTACTGCAGCTCCTAATTTTGAATTGACAGATGACAAAATGGAAAGCAAAAGTCTTGAGAGTTACAAAGGAAAATATTTAATCCTAAATATTTTTCCGAGTGTTGATACAGGCGTTTGCTCGCTGTCGGTAAGAAAGTTTAATGAGATGGCTGCGGATCTTCCCAATACCTCGGTGTTATGTATTTCTAAAGATTTACCCTTTGCGCAAAAGCGTTTTTGTGGTGCAGAAGGTATCAAAAATGTTGTGATGTTGTCAGATTTTAGAACAGATTTTGGAAAACGTTACGGCGTCGAAATGATAGATGGCGCATCACGAGGCTTGTTAAGTCGCGCGGTGGTTGTTATTGATCCACAAGGCAAAATCGTCTACGAAGAGCAAGTCGCAGACATTAGCCAAGAACCTCACTATGATAAAGCTTTAGCAGCGATTAAAAAATAAAAAAACAGTCTCAAAATTTTGAGACTGTTTTTTGTTTAAAAAAGATTGTATTTATTTCAGTTTTTTCAAACCAAAAGCAAGCATGATTTGGAAAACACCAATCATAATAAATGAAATAGCGGTGTAGTACACAATTGTTAAACCTCCAAATACAGGATTTACAATCATTAGTATAGCGAATAATAATCCCAAAATACTAAAAATCATCACGGTTCCCCAAGATTTAATCCCAACTTTTTTTAATGCTAAAGAGGATCCAATCCCCATAATCGAACGAAACAAAATCGTAATCCCGACATATAACGGCAATATTGTCGCACTCAAAGCAGGTGAGGAGATTAGCATAATCCCTAAAATTAAATCAACAATACCTCCAGCTAACGACCATCCCCAATTGGGATAATGTCTGTTGCTAAAAGCGTTAACAACTTCCATGATACCTGTAACAAAAAAGATAGCTGCAAATATCATCGATAATGTTAAATAAGAAGCAAGCGGTGTACGGAAAATATATATTCCACTAATGATAAAGATAATCCCTGTAATTAACGGAAGATACCAGTATTTGTACGGATTTGTGTAGTTTTGACTCATTGTAATAATTTTTTGAATACCAATAGACTTGCAAAATATATACCTTACCCGACTTTCATGATATTTATTATGCGATACGTTAGATTTAAAATTTTGTCGTTTTTTTAAACTTTTATTAAATGAAATCGAGAAGCTTTAGTTTTATCTTTTATTTAATAAAGCATTAACATATTTTTGAAATTAAAGACAGTAATTTTATAATTCAAAAATCACAAAAAAATGGATACATTATCACAACTTAAAGAAGAATTAAAAAACGAATACGAAACAACTAAAGCATTTTTTGATCGTTTTCCTGAGGATAAAAATGATTACGCACCGCACGAGAAAAGTATGAAATTAATGCCGTTAGCGTCACATATTGCTGAGGTTTTTGCTTGGCCAAAATTTATTCTGAACACATCAGAGTTAGACTTTGGGAAAGGCGATTATCAACCAGTTAAGATTTCAACAAAAGCCGAACTTCAGCAGAAGTTAGAAGACGATTACAATGCGGGAATTGCGAGTCTAGAAGCGGCGACCGAAGATCAACTAGAACCAAATTGGGCTATAAAAAATAATGGCGAAACGATGATGGAATGGACAAAGTATGGCGCTATCCGACATGCGTTGAATCAAGCGACGCATCACAGAGCGCAGCTAGGCGTCTATTATCGATTAAATGATATTCCATTGCCACCAAGCTACGGACCATCTGCGGATACAGAATATTAATTTGTCCAAGTTTTAGGATGAAATATTAGCATCATTTCAAATAGATGTTGAAGTAACTCAATTGAGAGTAGTAATTATTAAATATTTAAAACTCGTAACAGATTTTGATTGAAAGATTAAAATTTTGGTGCGAGTTTTTTTGTTTTTAAAATCATATTTAGTTTTTCTTTATTTATTGATGATAGAAATGTTAAATTTCTATCAGGTTGATATTATTGAAATTAAATTGTTAAAAAGTGTATAAATTTAATTAAAATGACGATTGTTGTTAATGATTGTTTGTGTTGCCGAGAAAGGAATTTTATTTTTGAGTAAAATTTAAAAGTATGAAAAAATTATTATTCCTTTTATGCGCTTCACAACTAAGTTTTGCGCAGCAGTCTGTTTTCTCTCAGCCGCAAAAAGACCAACTTAATTCCTTTAATTCGCCATCTCTTAATGATACGACACAAAAAAGTATTTTTATTGCAGACGATTTCGAACTAGCAAAGGCAGTTAAGATTGAAAAAGTAAAGGTTTTCGCAAAAACTGATGCTGGCTTTTTAGATGCAGGAAATCTTATTTCTTGGAACATTTTAATTTTTCAAGATCAATCTGGCAAGCCATCTGCCATTCCAGGAAAAAATGAAACTGGCGTAGTTTACAAATTTAGCAAATTAGCTTCTCAAGGAGGTGTGACCGTAACGCAGGCTGGAAATGATGCTACTAATATTTCGGTTGAGTTTGATACGACTGATAATAGTTTTGTTTTTCAACCAAATACAAAATATTGGATAAGTGTGTTCCCAACTGTAAAAAGCGAAGAGAATTTTTTTAGCGAAAAGTTTTTCTATTGGGCGGCATCAACAACGACCACACCTAAGCTAGAACAAGCAAAAATGGTGGATCCTGATGATATTATGATGAATAGTTATACGACTTGGACCGACCTTAAAGGGCCTTCTATGGGGATTACAGGTATGGCTTTCGAATTGTACGGTAAAGATGCTTTGTCAGCTAACGACATTACTAAATCTGCTATAAAAGTCTATCCAAATCCAACTTCTAAAACACTTAGTATTAATGCTAAAAATGTTAAATCGACAGAAGTTTATTCTTTGGATGGAAAGTTGGTTTTAACATCAACAAAATCAGAAGTTAATGTTGAAACTTTAGCAAAAGGAACTTACACGCTGGTTGTGACTTTTGATAACGGACAAAAATCGACAGAAAAGTTTATCAAGAACTAAAATATTTTTTCCCTTTAAATAAAAAAAGCCAGTTGTCATCAACTGGCTTTTCTTTTATCTATCATAAAGTTTGTTGTAAAGATCCATAAAATGTTCTTTAATCACTTTACGTTTTAACTTCAAAGTTGGTGTCAACATTCCGTTTTCCTCAGACCAAATCTCGGGTGTTAATTCTATTTTTTTGATTTGTTCCCAATGACCAAGATTCTTGTTAATGTTCTCCATTTCTTTTTCGATGGCAGCTTTTAGTTCTGGACTTTTTGCAATCTCTTCAGGCGTTGTCCCAATGTTGACATTGTTGTCTTTCGCCCATTTTTTAGCATAATCGAAATCGGGTTGTATAAGTGCTGTTGGCATTTTTTCACCTTCGCCAACAACCATAATTTGTTCAATAAATAAAGAAGCCTTCGCAAGATTTTCGATGACTTGTGGTGCAACATATTTACCGCCCGACGTTTTGAACATTTCTTTTTTTCTATCGGTAATAAAAAGGAATCCATCTTTATCCAAATGTCCAATATCACCTGTTTTGAAGTAGCCTTCATTATCAAAAGCATCTTTAGTTAATTCTGGATTCTTGTAATAACCTTGGGTTACAGTTGGTCCTTTAACCGTGATTTCGCCATCTTCCGCTATTTTAACGTTAACATTAAAAAGAGGTTTTCCGATGGAACCCATTTTCATAAATTCGAAACTGTTAACCGAAATTACAGGCGAAGTTTCTGTCAAACCATAACCTTCCTGAATCGGAATGCCAGCTGCCTGAAACATAATATTAAGACGTGTAGAAAGTGGCGCAGAACCAGATACTAAAGTTAAAATATTACCTCCAATACCAGCTCTCCATTTCGAGAAAACTAATTTGTCAGCAATCTTGTGGAAGAAACTTTTTGGTGCACCAAGTTTATAATTTTCGGCAATTTTGAGTGACCATAAGAAAATACTTTTTTTGATGCCGCCAGCTTCGGTTCCTTTTTTATAAATTGAATCATAAACTTTCTCGATAACACGCGGAACAACCGTCATATAATGCGGTTTTACTTCTTGAAGATTTTCACTAAGCTTGTCTGTGCTTTCAGCGAAATAAATAGCAAAACCATTGTAAGTAAAAAGGTAGAAAATCATCCTTTCGAAGACGTGACACATCGGTAAAAAACTCAATGCACGACTGTCGTTGCCTTGTCTGCGCGGGATTCTGTCTTCGCAACCAATGATGTCTTGGACGATATTGTTGTGTGTTAACATCACGCCTTTTGGTTTTCCTGTCGTCCCAGAAGTGTAGATAATCGACACTAAGTCGTCTGGATAAATTTCCTTTTTAATATCGTCAACTTCAGCTTGAAGGCTGTCATCTTTCCCAAGTTCTAAAATATCTTCCCAATGTTTAGCAGCATTAACTTTATCAAAAGTATAGATCTCCTTTATCAAAGGAAGTTGATCACGGATTTCATTAATTTTATTAAATAACTTTTCATCCGATACAAAGCAAAATAACGAATCCGAATCGCCAAGATTATAGACGCAATCGGCCTGCGAAATCGATGGATAGATAGGAACCGTGATAATGCCGAGTTGCAAAGCTGCTTGGTCGATAATGCACCATTCGGTTCTGTTGGTTGTGGTGATAAGTCCTATTTTGTCACCTTTTTTTAAACCTAATTTTATTAAACCTCTAGAAAATTGATTGCTTTTTGCAATGAAGTCTTCAGTTGAAAGATTTCTCCAACTTCCACCAATTTTGTCATTGATGTAGTCTTTTTTTGGAAATTTTTCTAGTGTAATATAAGGAATATCGAAAATTCGAGTTAATGTCATGTTGTTTGTAACAAAGATTGAATGCAAATATAACAATTATGAGTTTTTTCAAAAAAATAAAGCTATCCAATGGATAGCTTTTTATGTTAATTATTTTCTGTCGTACAACTTTTCATATAAATCGATGAAAGCTTCTTTGATGGCTTTACGTTTAAGTTTAAGAGTTGGTGTTAGTAGTCCGTCATCTATTGACCATACTTTTGGTGTGAGTTCAATCTTTTTAATCTGCTCCCACTTGCCTAATTTTTTATTAAGCGTTTCCATCTCTTGCATGATTCTTTCCTTTAGTTCTGGGCTTTTTGCCATTTCTTCTGGTGTTGTACCAATGTTGAGGTTTTTAATTTTAGCCCAATTTTGTGCGAAATTAAAATCTGGTTGTACCAAAGCGGTTGGCATTTTTTCACCTTCACCAACAACCATGATTTGCTCAATAAATTTTGAAGCTTTAGCATGATTCTCGATAACTTGAGGAGCAATGAATTTTCCTCCAGAAGTTTTGAACATTTCTTTTTTTCTATCGGTGATAAATAAGAAGCCATCGTCGTCAATGTGTCCAATATCGCCCGTTTTGAAATAACCATCCTCTGTGAAAGCTTCCTGCGTTTTTTCGTCGTCCTTGTAATAACCACCAAAAATAGAAGGTCCTTTAACTGTGATCTCGCCATCAGCAGCTATTTTAACATCAACATTACTTAGTGGAACGCCTACAGAGCCTAATCTCATTTTTTCGAAACTGTTAACCGAAATTACGGGTGAAGTTTCTGTTAAGCCATAACCTTCCAAAACTGGGATTCCCGCAGCTTGGAACATTCTGTTTAATCTTGAAGATAAGGCTGCCGAGCCAGAAACTAATGTTATTAAATTTCCGCCCAAGCCTTCTCTCCATTTTTTGAAAACCAGTTTGTCAGCAATAATATGCGCAAAAGATTTTGGCGCTTGTAGATTGTATTTTTCGGCAATCGAAATTGACCAAAGGAAGATTTTAGATTTAATACCACCAGCTGAAGTTCCTTTATTATAAATAGAATCGTAAACTTTTTCTACCAAACGTGGAACAACTGTCATGTAGTGAGGCTTGGCTTCTTTGACATTTTCACCAATTTTTTCGATGCTCTCGGCATAGTAAATCGATATACCATTATTAACGAAAATATAATATACCATTCTTTCAAAAATATGACAAATCGGTAAAAAACTTAATGCACGAAGGTCTTTATAGTTAATGCTTTTGTCTCTTGGGATTCGAGAATCGCTTCCCAAAACATTTGACACGATGTTTTTGTGTGTTAGCATCACGCCTTTGGGACGTCCTGTTGTACCAGAAGTGTAGATTAATGTCACCACGTCATCTTCTTGTATGCCTTTGGATAGATCTTCAACTTCTTGCTGTGTCGCATCATCTTCTCCAAGATCTAATATTTCTTTCCAATTAGGAGCGCCGTCTACATCATCAAAACAAAAAACACCAGCCAAAGATGACACCTCAGGCTTTACAACCTGCATTTTTTTGTATAAGTCAACATCTGATACGAAGCAATATTTTATTTCGGCATTATTAAAAATATACACATAATCTTCCTCCGAAATGGTTGGATATACAGGCACCGAAATAGCGCCGATTTGAGAAATTCCCAAATCCATAATGCTCCATTCTGTACGGTTGTTGCTTGTGATTAATCCGATTTTGTCACCAGGTTTTATCCCTAGTTTTAACAGTCCTCGAGAAATTTTGTTTGCTTGGTTAATAAACTCTAAGGTGGACGTTTTTTTCCATTCCCCATTCTTTTTCGTGACCAAAGCATCATTTTTAGGATATTGATTTAGAGCCTTATGAGCAAAATCAAACGTTCTTTTAACAGACATATCGTTAAATATTTGATAATTTTTAAATTAAATTTAATAAAAAGTAGGTTTTCGTAAATATAGTTTTTTTTAGTCAAATGGCAAAAATGTATTTTATTCGATACATATCGTTATAATTTTCGTAAAAATCGTAAATTTACAAGCAATTAATACTAGTAATTGATATGGATTTTAATTTATCAGAAGAACAACTGATGATTCAGCAGGCAGCTAGAGATTTCGCTCAGACTGAATTACTTCCTGGTGTTATCGAAAGAGATACACATCAAAAATTCCCGACAGAACAAGTTAAGAAAATGGGAGAACTTGGTTTCCTAGGTATGATGGTTGACCCAAAATACGGAGGAGCTGGTCTTGACAGTGTATCTTACGTTCTTGCAATGGAAGAAATTGCAAAAATTGATGCTTCTGCTGCAGTAGTAATGTCAGTTAACAACTCTTTAGTATGTGCTGGTCTAGAAAAATTTGCTAGCGAAGAGCAAAAAATGAAGTATCTAAAACCTCTTGCAAGTGGAGAAGTTATCGGTGCTTTCGCATTGTCTGAGCCAGAAGCTGGATCTGACGCAACATCTCAACGTACAACTGCTGAGGATAAAGGTGATTATTATTTATTAAACGGTACTAAAAACTGGATTACTAACGGTGGTAACGCATCTTATTATATCGTTATTGCGCAGACTGATCCAGAAAAGAAGCATAAAGGTATCAACGCCTTCATCGTAGAAAGAGGTTGGGAAGGTTTCGAAATTGGTCCAAAAGAAGACAAATTAGGAATTAGAGGAAGTGACACGCATTCTTTACTTTTCACAGATGTTAAAGTACCAAAAGAAAACAGAATTGGTGAAGACGGATTCGGATTCAACTTTGCAATGGCGGTTCTTAACGGCGGTAGAATTGGTATCGCGTCTCAAGCTTTAGGTATCGCATCTGGTGCTTACGAATTGGCGCTTAAATATGCTAAAGAAAGAAAAGCTTTCGGTACAGAGATTATCAACCACCAAGCGATTGCTTTCAAATTAGCTGATATGCACGTTAACATTACAGCGGCTAGAATGCTTTGTTTCAAAGCGGCAGTTGAGAAAGATGCGGGTAAAGATATCTCAGAAAGTGGCGCTATGGCAAAACTTTATTCGTCTCAAGTTGCGATGGATACAACTATCGAAGCGGTACAAGTACACGGTGGATATGGTTATGTTAAAGAATATCACGTAGAACGATTGATGCGTGATGCGAAGATTACACAAATCTACGAAGGTACCTCAGAAATCCAAAAGATTGTGATCTCTAGAAGTATTGCTAAGAAATAATTTGTTGTTATCTTTATCAATTAAACATAAATTATCATGAAATATTTTTGGATTTTTTTGGCAGCAGCAGTGCTTTTACTAGGCGGTTTTGTTTGGTATAAATTTTATTTTGTATTCGGAGAAGGCGTTAAATCTGGTTATCTAAACTATGCTGTTAAAAAAGGAAATGTTTTCAAAACCTATGAAGGGAAGTTGATCCAAGAAGGATTTGGCACGACCAAAGTTGGTGGTGCACTTGGAAGCAATCAGTTTGAATTTTCTATCGAAGATGAAGCTGTTTTCAAGCAATTAGAACTTAATAGCGGAAAGTATTTCGATTTACATTACAAAGAATATCATGGTAGCTTGCCGTGGCGAGGAAATACAGTGTATGTCGTTGATAAAGTTATCAGCATGAAATAATAAAAGAGTCCCTTTCAGTAATGAAAGGGATTTTTGTATTTTTAAACTTCGTATTAAATCATTATTAAATGAAATATCTAATCCTTTTAGCTTTTGCATCGATAAGTCTATATGCACAAGAAACGCAATTAACAGATGCGTTAGCAACTAAGTTATCCGAGATGCCTTTGAAATGCATTGAGCAAGAATATCCAAATAAGACTGCTCATATTATCAACTCTTTACAAGAAGTTAGCTTGTCACCAAAAGATCTGCATCCTTCTTTTTATGGTTGTTTTGACTGGCATAGCTCTGTTCATGGTCATTGGATGTTGTTGAAAATTTTAAAAGAAAAACCAAATCTTGCGCAATCTTGGCGTATTACAAAGATTTTAGACAAAAGTTTCAATGCCGAATCTCTTAAAAAGGAAGCACAATATTTTACTAAATATGATCTCGCAAAAAACTTTGAAAGAACCTATGGTTGGGCTTGGATCCTGAAGCTTGATGAAGAATTAGCCACTTGGGATACACCACAAGCTAAGACTTGGCATCAAAATATGAAACCTCTTACAGATGAGATTTTGCGAATGTGGAAAGATTATCTTCCTAAACAGACTTATCCTAACAGAACAGGCGTTCATCCCAATTCTGCTTTTGCAATAGGTTTTGCCATCGATTGGGCGAGAAAAATTGGCGATAAAGATTTTGAAAATCAATTGATACAAAAGGCTAAAAGTTTTTATTTAAAAGATGAAAAAACGCCTGCCTATCTAGAGCCAGATGGTTCGGACTTTTTCTCTCCAAGTTTGGAAATAGCCGATCTTATGCGTCGTGTGCTTTCTCAAAAAGATTTTGAAAATTGGTTGGATCAATTTTATGATAAGAGAAGTCTCGAAAATATTTCTCAAATACCAGTTGTAAGCGATTTGTCAGATTATCAAACGGTACATTTGGTGGGTTTATCTTTTAGTAAAGCTTGGTGTATGAAGGGGATTTCCAGAGCTTTATCTAATAGTCATCCACTTAAAAAACAATTTGAAGATACAGCGGAACATTTCTTAAAAAACGGAATGCCTTTAATGTTTAGTAGTAATTATGGCGGAGATCATTGGTTAGCTAGTTTTGCAGTTTTTGCTATTTCAAATGTAGATTAATTTTATTTTTTGCTATATTATTTCTATATTTACCGAAAAAGATGAAAATATTTACAACAATAGCAATTGGATTGTCTTTAATGTCATGTAATGGCACTTCTAGCATGCATGCGCAAAAAGGTAAAACAATGCAGAAAGTAGAATATACAGAAGAGCGTAGGTTGAACAAAGATTTTGATTCGAAAGAAATTTTTGCATTATCAACAATGGATGAAGTTACAAATCTCTATGGTAAACTGCAAGATCCACAATTCAAACGTTCTGCACCTATTCCTATTATAGAAGCTGGTGAAAGTCTATTAGTTGTAAAGCCAAAGGCAAGTTCTGCAACAGATTACTCAGATATTGAAATCGAAAGTATTCAAAAAGATGAAAAAAATATTATTGTAAAATATAAAAAAATTGAAAACTGGGAATATAAGGAAGCAAAACAAACGCATCCTGTTTTAATTTTAAAAATTGAAAGTAGTCCTAAAAATTTAATTTTAGAAAAAATAAAATAATATAATCGCAAAATAAATTTTAATGAAATCAAAATTATTATTGGGGTTAGGGGTAACTCTAATGTCTACTGGAGCTTTCTACGCTCAACAAAATTCTTGGATGAACATTGCTACAAAGAATGTGTCTAATGCAAGAGAAAGATCAATTACTGTAACAGACTACAAATTGTTAAGCCTTAACAATTCTCAGTTTGAAGCGCAGTTATCAGCTATCGGAAAAAACTCAGGGAAAACATTAATGAAGTTCCCTAATGAGCAAGGTACTACAGATACTTTTGAAGTGATAGAATCTTCTACAATGCACCCAGATCTACAAGCAAAATATGCTGATGTTAGATCTTTCACAGGGGTTAAAGTTGGAGATCCTTTAACGAGAATTACCTTTACTTATGATCCATATTTTGGACTTAATGCAAGTGTAAGAAGTGGAAAAGGTATCTATTATGTAGATTCTTACTCTAAGGATAACAAAATCTACATGATGTATAATCGTAAGAATGCATCTTCGGAACGTAATTTTAACTGTCTTTTTGATGAGCACGGCGAAAAAGAAATCCATCAAACAATGGAAAATGCTAGTCAAAGCAAAACAGTTAAAGACGGTCAAATGCGTAAGTATAGACTCGCTTTGGCTACTGCTGTAGAATACACATCATATACAGCAAATGCAGCTGGAGTTGGTAATGGAACTGACGCTGAGAAGAAAACAGCAGTTATGGCAGCTCTTAACTTAACAGTTAATAGACTTAACGAAGTATATGGTAACGATCTATCTGTTAAGCTAGAATTAGTGCCTAATAACGATTTGTTAATATTTATCGATTCGGATAATTATAATCCATTAAGTGCATCTTCTATGTTAGGGGCTAACCAAACGGCTGTTGATAACTTAATTGGAAAACCAAATTACGATATTGGTCACGTATATTTCCAAGCACAACAAGGAAATGACAATGGTGTAGCTTATCTTCGATCTGTTTGTAATAACAATTTGAAAGCAGGTGGGGTAACGGGTTCTGCAAATCCTGTGGGTGATCCTTTTGTTATTGACTATGTTGCACACGAAATGGGGCACCAGTTTGGAGCTAACCATACACAAAACAATAATTGTAACAGAAATGATGGTACTTCGATAGAGCCAGGTAGTGCTAGTACTATTATGGGCTATGCAGGTATTTGTTCGCCAAATGTACAAGGTAATAGTGATGCTTACTTCCACTCTGTGAGTATAAGAGAGATGTACGCTCATGTTACAGGTGCAGCTAGTTGTAGTGTTAACACGGCTACAGGTAATAATGCGCCAACTGCAGATGCAGGTCCAGATAGAACGATCCCTAAAGAAACACCTTTTGTACTTAAAGGGATTGGCTCTGACCAAGATGGTGATACCATTACTTATAACTGGGAACAAATCGACACTGGTGCTGCAACAATGCCTCCAAGACCTATTAATACTGTTGGTCCAATGTTTAGATCAATGACTGCGACAGTTTCTCCAGAACGTTACTTCCCAAGATTATCAACGATTATCGAAGGTTACAATCCTAATGTTAATGCACAAACTAACTATAGAGCATGGGAAAAACTTTCTAACGTAGCTAGACCTCTTAACTTCTCTCTTTTGGTTAGAGATAACAATCCAGTTGGTGGACAGTCTGGTAGAGATGACGTAAAGTTGACGGTATCTGTTGAAGCAGGACCTTTCCTTGTAACTTCTCAAAATGCTGCGGATATCGTTTGGGATTTAGGTTCGACACAAACAATTACTTGGGATGTTGCAAATACAAATGTTGCTCCAGTTAATACTGCCAATGTACAGATTTTATTATCGACAGATGGTGGTTTAACGTTCCCTCATGAGTTGGTAGCGAGTACACCAAATAATGGATCATATACATTTACAGTGCCTGGAGGATTAGGTGTTAGTGATGATGCAAGAATCATGATCAAGGCGATTGATAATGTATTCTTAAACGTTAACAAGGTTAAATTTAAAATTAACTCAGACTTAGCAACAAGTAATGTAGAGGCTGCTAAAGAGGTCGTTATCCATCCAAACCCTTCTAAAAATGGTATCTTTACTATCGAAGTAGATGCTAAAAATGTATCATACAGCGTCTTCTCAGCAGAAGGTCGTCTAGTAGCGATGAAAAAAGATCTAAAATCTTCTGGCAAGCACTTAGATAAAATTGATTTATCTCAATTAGGTTCAGGAGTTTACTTCTTAAAAGTTGATGCTGATGGCAAAGTTTCTTCTAAGAAATTAGTTATTGCTAAATAATCAGGCAAAAACACATAATAAGAAAGCTACTCAATTTTGAGTAGCTTTTTTTTGTTTCATTAATTTAATGAAAAGTTATTTTTTAATAATCTTTCTAGAGATTACATCTTTACCAGAGTAAATATTAACGATGTAGTTACCAGGAGTCAAGTTTTGTATATTAGCTTCAGAAGCTTTTGTTTCCAAAACGATATTTCCTGACATATCAAAAACACGGATTTTTTCGATATTACTAATTCCTTCAATTTTTATTAAATCAGAAGTTGGATTTGGGTAAATTTTTACTGCCGTTTTGTTAGCTTCAGAAGTAGCAAGTCCAGGAACGCCTTTTATTTTAATATCATCTATTCCGATAAAGGCAATATCTGTACAATTGTAATGTCTAAACACTAATTTAATATCTTGTCCTTGATATTCTGTAATCATAAGACTTATATTTTTTGCCGTTTGCGTATATCCTGCATCAAGCGTTTCTTCGAAAACTGGAGTTTCTGTTCCTGTAAAGCTTGCATCTGCAGGAATGATATAGACTGCATAATGTTCTTGAAAAAGTTCGTCATCAAAAGCACCAACCTTAAAAGTTAAGTTGTAAGCATCTAATGTAGGAGGTAATGTAATTTTAGGACTTACCAAAATGTTATCCGGCGTAAAGGCTTCTAAAAACCAAGACCACGAGGTTGCAAAATTCCCACTAAATGCTGGCATATCTTCTTCCTCCGCATTATAAAATTCCCACTTTTCGCCATCACCATCCCGGTCGATATTAGTCCATTTGTCGATGTCGGCTTGAGTATCAAATCCTTCTTGAAAAACTGTAGCATATTGTCCATACGCGCATGCCGCAATAGAAAATGTTGCAGTAAAAAATAGTTTTTTAATCATAAATAATATTTTAAGTTGACCAAATGTACTAAAAAACAAAACACTCGCCCAAGAGCAAGTGTTTCGACAATTTATTTTAAACTAAAAATTTAATTAAACATTAAATCTAAAGTGCATAATATCACCATCTTGTACGATGTATTCTTTACCTTCTACAGAAAGCTTTCCAGCCTCTTTTACTTTAGCTTCAGAACCGTAAGTCATGTAGTCGTCGTACTTAATAACTTCGGCACGGATAAAGCCTTTCTCAAAATCTGTGTGGATAACACCAGCCGCTTGCGGCGCCGTCCAACCTTTCCCGATTGTCCAAGCTCTAACTTCTTTAACACCTGCCGTAAAGTACGTTTGAAGTTTCAATAATGCATAGGCTTGACGAATCAATCTATTAACGCCTGGTTCTTCTAGACCTAGCTCTTCTAGGAACATTTGACGCTCTTCATAAGACTCTAGCTCGTTGATGTCAGCTTCGATTTGTGCGGCAAGAACAACAACTTCTGCGCCTTCATTTTTCGCCATTTCTTCGATTTTAGCAATCCAGTCGTTACCGTTTTTAATTGAGTTTTCGTCAACATTACAAACATAAAGAACAGGCTTGTTAGTCAACAATTGTACTTCGTCGATAATCGATTTTGTTAAATCATCAACTGGGAATTCTCTTGCGTTTTTTCCGTCCTCTACAAATTGTTGAAGCTTTTGTAAAGTTTCGTAAGTCAAGATATCTTCCTTCTTACCAGATTTGATGAATTTTTTTGCTTTGTCAACTGCTTTTCCGATTGTTTCAAGATCTTTAAGCTGAAGCTCGATATCGATAATCTCTTTGTCACGAAGTGGATCTACAGAACCTTCTACGTGGATAATATTACCATTATCAAAACATCTCAAAACATGGATAATAGCTTCACATTCGCGGATGTTAGCAAGAAATTGATTACCAAGACCTTCACCTTTGCTAGCACCTTTTACAAGTCCTGCGATGTCAACAATCTCAACAACTGCTGGCAAAACACGCTCAGGATTTACGATTTTTTCAAGTTCGAAAAGTCGTGGATCTGGTACCGAAACCGTTCCTAAGTTAGGTTCGATAGTACAGAAAGGGTAGTTCGCAGATTGCGCTTTGGCATTACTAAGACAGTTAAAAAGTGTTGATTTTCCAACGTTAGGAAGTCCTACAATTCCACATTTCATTATATGTCGATGTTTATTTAGTTAATATTTAATAATTTGAATATTGAATTTGCTTCAAATAATCGCGTGCAAAGATAGTGATTTTGTTTTTTAAATTTTAATTTTACATCGTCGCAGAAAAGCGATTAATATTGTTGAAAAGCTTTAATAATGGGAAAGAAAAAGAAGAGAGAGTTTTTGTCTTCGGAGTTGGTGAAAAGTTTTGCAAGAATCCATGGATTTGAGTCAAAACTTCGGGCTTTTGAAGTTAAAGATTTCTTGCAGGATTATCTTTCTACTGATCTTTTTAATGAAATAGAGTCGGTTAATATTGATGCAGATCAACTTTTAATAAAGATAAAATCACCTTTGTTAAAAAATGATTTTAGACTTCGAAAAAGTTTTTATTTAAATAAAATTAAAACCAATCTTGGCGACGATTTCGATTTTAAAGATCTTTTGGTTTTGTAGAAGATTTCGATTTTTCCATTAATTCTTGCGCTTTTCCGTCTAGTCTTGAACGTATCGGAATAAAGAATCTCAAAGGATTTTTGATAAAGTAATTAAAGATTTCTTTAAAGATGGCACCAACTTCGGCAGTATTCATTTTTCTTGAACGAAACGCCAAAATCATCGAAAGTCCAAAACTCACAATAAAGTTGAAGAATCCAATTAAAAATACAGTGATAAAGCTTATCCAAAACGTGTAAGAATCTACAGAAAAGTCTTTGCCATAAAGTCCTAGCGCAAAGTTACCAGCTGCAAAGGTAATGTGTCGAATATCGAGGTCTAATCCGAAAAATAAACCAATCGGCGCCGTCGCACCTAAGAAAACCCCGAACCAAAAGTTAGAGACAATCCCAGCCCAGTTTTTAGAATAATACTTAGAAAGGCTTTCTGCAAACTTGTTTCCGAAGAAATAATTGATAAATGGATTCTTCGCAATACGTTCTGGTATTTTATAAAATATAGAGTTGTTACCAATATTACCAGAAATAATCCCAGAAATAAATAAGAAAAAACCAGCAATACAAGCATGGAAAATAGCTTTTGACTCAAAAGGGTTGAGGTCGGTCAGCAACTTGGTCGATTTGTCGATTGCAAAATTTTGTTTAAATAAAACTTCGAGTCCATATACAATCGCCAACGCAATCGGGAATGCCAACAAGACGTTTCCAACAAAAGCAATAAACTGAGTTCTAAATAATTTTGAAACCAAATGCGCAAAATCTGTAAAGTTTGATTTTCTACTTTCTCCGTCTGCTAGCACTTTTGCCATAGTCGCCGCTGTCATTGCAGGCTGCTTGGTCGCAAGTGTAAAATGCATGAGGTAGATCATCACAAATCCCATCGCATAGTTAAGCGAGTACAAAAATGCGTGACTAAAATCGCTACCTTCGAGACTACCGTACAACATTTTGAGAACACAAAGTGCCCCAACGATAACACCGCCACCACTAGCTTTCCAAAACATTTTCATGTAATCTTTAGCGTTAGATGTGATGTAATGCGTTCCTGTTTCTGCCGTGTGGTTGGTAATCAGGTGTGACATCAATCGCGTACTGTCAGAGATCAAATCCTGTACATTATTCTTATGAGATTTGTAGCGAAGAATATTGAGAAACAACTGTTTTGATCGTACGACGTAATCTTCAGGCGTATCGATAACAAAGATTTGCAGAATATCGGACATTCTCGTCAACTGCTGACGAATCTTTAAAAGATAAAGATTAATCTTACTAGAAATCCCATATTTGCCGCTGTTCTTAAAAGCGATATTTACGAAATCTTGACATTGTTGTAGATAGACTTTTATCTGCTTGTAAACTTCATCCTTTGAGTTGAGCTGGAAGTTAGGATCTTCTTTGAATTGTGTTATTAAAATATCCAATTCGTTTTGTAAAGCCAAAAATGGATTATCGAGATTACGATACTTGGGTACCATCTTCATAACTTCCACATCCATCGCATTCCCGATAACGCGCCATGCTAAAACATTGAACGCAAAAAGCAATTCTCGTTTCACATGAGCATTAGCAACAAATCGGTCAACCTTCAAAAGTCTAAAAAGCTCACTCAGCTTATCTTCTTGCGAATTAATAAAAAAAT
Source organism: Soonwooa buanensis (assembly GCF_900167905.1). Taxonomy (GTDB): domain Bacteria; phylum Bacteroidota; class Bacteroidia; order Flavobacteriales; family Weeksellaceae; genus Soonwooa; species Soonwooa buanensis. Next base: position 193,201 of record NZ_FUYZ01000005.1, read on the forward strand.
CTAAATCTTTTTTTGGTGTAACCGAAACAAAATCCACGAGATACCAAATAGTATCTTCGTTTTCGATGCTTGGCAGAACTTTATTTAGAAGTCGTTTTTTCAGTTCAGGGAAGAAAGCGTTTTCGGATAAAATATCCGCTTCTGTTAAAGATAGATTGAATGGTTTATCTTTAAAAACGTTATGTATGTAATAACTAAGATTTTCTGTAATATCTTGGTTATCTTTAAGATAAGCTACAAAAACGCCGATGTCTTCTTTCTTTACCGCAGCTATTAATTCAGCAAGCGGATCTAGAGAAAAAGTTTCGTTTTTGGCACTAAAATATTTTTTTAGAACCGTACTAAAATTGTCTTTGTTTTTTAATCTTAAAGCCATAAGTCTTGCAAAGATAATTATTTCAGAACAATGTTATTCATTTGGCGCATTACCCAATTGTGCTTTTTGCGCAAATAAGGTGTCGGATTTTTTGGATCGTATTTTTTAGGATTAGGCAGTACAACAGCAATCCAAGCGGCTTCGCTTTTTGTTAAATCTTTAGCGCTTTTACCAAAGTAATAATTAGATGCTGCTTCTACACCAAAAACGCCTTGTCCCATTTCGATGGAGTTAAGATAACGCGCAAGGATAACGTCTTTGCCCCAAACTTTTTCGATAATAAATGTATAAACAACTTCCAATCCTTTTCGGAACCAACTTCTACCTTGCCACAAAAAAACATTTTTTGCAGTCTGTTGAGAAATCGTACTTCCGCCACGACGGATTTCGCCTTTCTTCTCGTTGTGTTTTAATGCCTTTTCTATGGCTTTTGTATCGAAACCATTATGCGTAAAAAATAATTGATCTTCGGACGCTATCACCGCTTTTTTTACATTATTTCCCATATCATCATAAGAAATATAGTCGCGCTCTAGCTTTCCGTATTTAATAATACCACCCAATTGCGTCCACGTTATTGGCGGATTAAAAAATATGCCAAGTGCTATGAATAGGATATTAGCAATGATTATTACTAAAATTAATTTCTTTAAAAATTTAAACATTTGATACTGTTTTCATGGGCAAAAATACTTAGATTTTAATAATTTTCAAATGATAAAGTATCAAGAAAAATTCATATCAATTCTAATTTTAGTTTTTGAATAAAAATCACGATTTTTGCAATCTGAAATTTTATTATGTCTTTAGAAAAAGAAATTAGCAAAAGAAAAACATTTGGTATTATCGCGCACCCCGATGCTGGTAAAACGACTTTGACGGAGAAGTTACTACTTTTCGGTGGAGCGATCCAAGAAGCTGGTGCGGTTAAGTCCAACAAGATAAAAAAAGGTGCAACGTCTGACTTTATGGAAATCGAACGTCAAAGAGGGATTTCTGTAGCGACGTCGGTGTTGGCTTTCGAATATAAAAATCATAAAATCAACATTCTCGATACGCCTGGTCACAAGGACTTTGCAGAAGATACCTACAGAACTTTAACTGCGGTTGACTCGGTGATTGTGGTTGTTGACGTTGCAAAAGGTGTTGAGGAACAAACTGAAAAATTGGTTCAGGTTTGTCAAATGAGAAATATTCCGATGTTGGTTTTCATCAACAAATTGGATAGAGAAGGGAAGGATGCCTTCGATCTTTTGGATGAAGTTGAACAAAAATTAGGTCTTAGCGTTGTACCACTTTCTTTGCCAATCGGTATGGGAAGCGACTTCCAAGGGATTTATAATATTTGGGAAAAGAACATTCAATTATTTTTAGAAGAGAAAAAACAAAAAGTTGGAGATTCGGTGAAGTTTGATGATATCAACGATCCAAAAATCGACGAAATGATTGGGGAAAAAGCTGCTGCCCAACTTCGTGAAGAATTGGAATTGATCGAATCTGTCTATCCAGAATTTGATAGAGAAGCTTATGTTAATGGTAATCAACAACCTGTTTTCTTTGGTTCGGCTTTAAATAATTTTGGTGTTCGCGAGCTTTTGGATGCATTTATTGAAATCGCGCCGATGCCACAACCAAAAGAGTCAGACCTTAGAATCGTAAAACCTGAGGAGAAAAACTTTACTGGTTTTGTGTTCAAAATCCACGCGAATATGGATCCAAAACACCGTGACCGTTTGGCTTTCGTGAAAATTGTGTCAGGAACTTTCAAAAGAAATGAAAATTATCTTTTGGTGAGAGATGGCAAAAAAATGAAATTTTCGTCACCTAATGCATTCTTCGCTGATAAAAAGGAAATTGTTGAAGAGAGTTTCCCAGGTGATATTGTTGGTCTTCACGATACAGGGAATTTTAGAATTGGTGATACTTTGACAGCTGGTGAAAAGCTAAACTTCAAAGGTATTCCGAGTTTCTCACCAGAACATTTCCGTTTCATTAATAACGATGATCCTCTTAAGGCTAAACAGTTGTCAAAAGGTGTTGATCAATTAATGGATGAAGGTGTTGCGCAGTTATTCATCATGGAAATGAATGGTCGTAAGATTATTGGGACAGTTGGGGCGCTTCAGTTTGAAGTTATCCAGTATCGTCTAGAACACGAATACGGTGCAAAATGTTCTTATGAGCCATTGTCGATCCACAAAGCTTGTTGGGTTGAGGCGGATGAAAAGTCTGAGGAATTCCGTGAGTTTGCAAGACTTAAACAACGTTTTTTAGCGAGAGATAAATACGATCAATTGGTGTTCTTGGCAGATTCTTCATTCACCATTCACATGACGCAGGAGAAATTCCCGAACATTAAATTACACTTCATAAGTGAATTTAGAAATCAAGATTAAATTTTATTTCAGATAAATTATAAAAAGCCAATTTGGAAACAAGTTGGCTTTTTTTGTTTTATTTATTTTGAATTTTAGGCTAAAAAAGATAGAAATAAAGCTTTGTTAAAATATTATAAAAGCTTTTAAAATATTATAAATTGTAAATAACTAAATAATAATTAACTATTAATATTGTTTTAATACAAGCTAAAAAAAAATTAAGTAATGAAAAAAAGTAGTAAAATTATTTACCTATTGTTGTTTGTATTAGGATTTACGATCTTGTCATGTCGAGATGACGATGATGATAATCCCTATAACCCAAATGACGCAGGGATACCAAAAATTAGTTTTGTAACTAATCTTGCCGATGACGCTAATGTTAAATTCTACATTACAACAAAAGATGATATCGAAGTAGATTTTGGCGATGGAAAGAAGATTAAACAAACTAAAAGTACAACGACTGACGAAATTATTGTAAATTCTAAATTACTAGGTAAAGAGGTAAAAATCTATGCGCCTAATGCTAATAGTATTTCAGAATTTTCGATTTACAACCAGAAGCTTGCAAGCGTAGATGTTAGAAACGCTGTAGAGTTAGAAGAATTGGATCTTGCAGGTAATGAGCTAACAAGTCTTGATGTATCAAAAAATACTAAACTAGATTATCTTGACTTTAGTGAAAATAAGATTAAACAAAGTGCTTCCAATGCAATTCTTAACGCTTTACCTAAAAGAACAACTGATGATAAGGGAGATGTTTGGGTATTTTATAACAAAGATGGAAGAGAACAAAACGAAATGCCTAGTCAACAAGCCATTGATGCGGCTATGGCAAAATTTTGGTCAGTTAATCATCAAGGTGGCGATGAAAAATCAACATCAACCAGTCCTAAAAAATCTCTAGGAAGAAACTAGAAGAGTTTGTGTTTTTTTAATAAAGAAGAAAGCCAGTCTAATTGCGGACTGGCTTTCTTTGTTTTGTGATTAAATAGGATTAACCTAAATAAGGATATTTATAATCTTTTGGAGATACAAAGGTCTCTTTAATAGATCGTACAGATACCCAACGTAGAAGATTCATTTTAGAACCTGCTTTGTCGTTAGTTCCTGATGCTCTACCACCACCGAAAGGTTGTTGACCAACAACAGCGCCAGTTGGCTTGTCGTTGATGTAGAAGTTACCAGATGCATTTTCTAAAGCTTTGTAAGCTTCGTCAATGGCATAACGACATTGTGAAAATACAGATCCAGTTAAAGAATATGGAGACGAAGAATCTACCAACTTCAATGTCTCTGCCCAATCTGCATCTTGGTAAACATAAACAGATAGGATAGGACCGAAGATTTCTTCAACCATACTTTCGTATTGAGGATTGGTTGTTTCGATAACTGTAGGATGTACAAACCAACCTTTAGCATCGTCATATTTACCACCAATTGCAACAGTTGCTTCAGAAGACGCATTTGCTCTATCGATGTAACCTTTACATTTTTCGAAAGAGTTTTTGTCAATAACAGCATTAACAAAATTAGAAGGATCTTCTGGAGAACCAACTTTAATAGTTGACATTTGGTTTTCCATTACTTTTTTAACATCGTTCCAAAGCGATTGAGGAATATAAGCTCTAGATGCCGCAGAACATTTTTGACCTTGGTATTCGAAAGCACCTCTTACCAAAGCAGTTGCAACAGCTTCTACATTAGCCGATGGATGTGCGATTACAAAATCTTTACCACCTGTCTCACCAACGATTCTTGGATAAGTTCTGTAGTTGTGGATATTATCACCAATCATTTTCCACATTCCTTGGAAAACTCTAGTAGAACCTGTAAAGTGTAGACCAGCAAAATCTCTGTGAGCCATTACTTTCTCAGCAGTTTCTTTACCGTCAGTGAAGATCATATTGATAACTCCGTCAGGAAGACCAGCTTCTTTTAGGACGTCCATAATAACTTTAGCAGAGTATATTTGTTTGTCAGATGGTTTCCAAACTACAACGTTACCCATCATCGCCATACAAGCTGGTAGGTTACCAGAGATTGCAGTAAAATTAAAAGGCGTCACCGCAAAACAGAATCCTTCTAATGGTCTGTATTCAACTCTGTTCCAAATGCCGTTATCAGAAATTGGTTGCTCAGCATACATTTCTGTCATAAACTCCGCATTGAATCTTAAAAAGTCAATAAACTCACAAGCAGCATCAATTTCAGCTTGGTGAACGTTTTTAGATTGACCAATCATCGTTGCTGCGTTGATGATATCTCTATAAGGACCTGCAATAAGGTCCGCCGCTTTTAAGAAGATAGAAACACGTTGTTCCCAACCTAGTGCATTCCATTTTGCTTTCGCTGCTAGTGCTGTATCAATTGCTTGGTCAACGTGCGACATATCACCTTGGTGATAGAATCCAAAATCATGTTGGTGATCTTGTGGCGATTGTAATCTAACGTGGTTGTTGGTTTTAACATCTTTACCATTGATAACCATTGGAATTTCGATCTTTTCTGCCCACATTTTTTTGTAAGTGGCGATTAAGCTTTTTACTTCTGAAGATCCTGGTTCGTAAGAATTTACAGGTTCGTTAATCGCAATAGGAACTTGCGAAATTGCTTTTGACATATTGTAGTATTTTTATTTTTGAATTTAAGTCTTACAAATTTACCCAATATTTAATGAAAGAAAAAATTAAAATACCTAATGTTTGGTACAGTTATCTTAAAGCGATGTTTTTTGTTAAATTTTTAAAATTTGATTAATACTGTTTTAAAATCCTATATAAATTATTTATTTTCGCACCGAATTAATTAGCTAAATATAAAAATTATGATTAAAAAATTACTTTTTGCTGGTGCTTTAGCATTAGCTTTTAACACAATGACCGCTCAAGTTCAAGTATGGAAAGATGATTTCGAAGACAAAGATATTTCTAACTGGACTTTATTAGATGAGGATGGAGATGGACATAATTTTATTCCTTATGATCCTTCAATTGCTCAAAACGGACAACGTAATTATATGTCATCAGTATCTTACGACAATGATACTCAATCTCCACTTACTCCAGATAACTGGGCTATTTCTCCAGCTATCAATGTAACAGGAGCGACAGGTCTTTCTTTATCTTATTTAGTTGGACCACAGGATCCAGATTGGGCTGATGAGACTTATACAGTTTATGTTTCAACAGGAAATACAAAAGCAGATTTTTTAGCTTCTGCAGTTAAATTTTCGGAAAATATAGGTGACGATCCAGATGCATTGTTTGGTGAATTGGTTGAGCGTACAATAAATTTATCATCATTTGAGAATAAAGAAAAAATTTATGTTGCTATAAGACATCATAATTCTAGTGACATGTTTTTGATTAACTTTGATGACGTTACAGTAAAGGCAACAACGCTTGCAGTTAGCGATGTTTCTAAAACAAAAGTTAGCATCTATCCTAACCCAACAACTGAAGTACTTAATGTTTCTGCTGGGTCAAAAGTATCAGCTGTTGAGGTATTCGACATGATGGGAAGAAAAGTATCTGACGCTACATTGGTTGATGGTAAAGTAGATGTTAAGAATCTTACAAAAGGTGCTTACGTTCTTAAAGTTACTGCTGAAGCAGGATCAACTTCTCACAAGTTTATTAAAAACTAATTTAGTTTTAAAATATTTCTTAAACGCTCCAATTATTTGGGGCGTTTTTTTTATTATTAAATTTAATCTAAAACTAAAACTAAAACTAAAACTCTGTTGGGAAGCTTTACTTTATCTCGCATTTCTTATATTTGAAATGCATAAAGTTTTTATTAAATGAAAAGGATATTCTTGAGTTTGGTCTTGGTGACGCAAGTTGCTATGGCACAAAATGTTGCAGATCAATTGGATAAATCGACGCAGAAACTTCTTAATTCTTCAGGAGCATATTCTGCAAATTTATCTTTCTATGTTGCTGATGATAGTGGGAATTTGGTGTACGAATATCAGCCAAATAAAGGTCTTTCTACGGCAAGTACGCAAAAGATTTTTACGGCAGCAGCAGCTTTAGAAACTTTAGGAAAAGATTATCGGTACACGACGATGGCAAGTTACTCTGGACAGATCAAGAATGGTAATTTGGAAGGCGATCTTTGGGTGAGTTCTAACGGTGATCCAACTTTGGGAAGTTGGCGCTATGATGATTACAAACCCGATAAATTTAAAGAAAAACTTTATCAAGCTTTACAACAAAAAGGTATAAAATCTATTGCAGGGAATATCATAATCGATGATTCTTATTTCGATTTTCAGTCGGTGCCAGGGGGTTGGCCTTGGGACGATATCGGGAATTATTACGGTGCCGGAACTTGGGGAATCAATTGGCGCGAAAATCAGTTTGACATCAATACCAACGGAACGCAGTTTAAGAATTTTTCTTATGATTTAGAAAATGTAAAATGGATTAATGAGTTAAAAGCTGCGGGTTCTTCAGATCAAAGTTTGATTTTTACAGCGCCACATTCGGATGTTGCTTTAATTAATGGAAGTTTGCCAGCAGGGAAGGCGATGACGGTTTCTGGTTCTGTTCCCAATCCGCCTTTGCAATTAGGAGTAGAATTAAAATCTTTTTTAAATTCTAAAAACATTAGTGTTTCTGGAAATGTGGAAACCTATTACGGCAACCAACTTTCTGGTAAAAAAATGGACGCTTATCCTGTTAAAAATAATTTTTTCGAATACCAGTCGCCGACTTTGGACAAAATGGTATTTTGGTTTTTAAGAAAGAGTATCAACTTCTATGGCGAAACTTTCTTGAAAACGATGGCAAAAGAGAAGAAAGGAAATTCGTCTTACAAAGTTGGCGTTCAGTTTTTAAGAGATTTTTGGAAGTCAAAAGGTATTAACGCATCCATGATAAATTTTGCGGATGGAAGCGGCTTATCACCACAAAATTATGTGTCAGCAAAAGCGGAAGTTCAAGCTTTGTTATACGCGCAAAAGCAGCCGTGGTTTTCGGCTTATTTTGAAGGATTTCCAACACAGAACGCCATGAAAATGAAAAGTGGAACCATCCGCGATACCAAATCTTTTGCGGGTTATCACACTTCGAAGGCGGGCAAAAAATATGTCTACGCGATTATTCTCAACAACTATCAATCGGGCGATATCAGCCAAGCTTTGTTCAATGTTTTGGATAATTTGAAGTAAATGTCAAATCGTATTTCTTCATTTCCGCCAGTTATTAATAAGGATTCCGAAATTTTGATTTTAGGATCAATTCCAGGTGTTAAATCTTTGGAAATGCAAGAATATTACGCGCATCCTCAGAATAAGTTTTGGACGATTATTTTTGAATTATTTAATGAAGATTTTACCAAAGATTATCAGCAAAAACTTCAAATTTTAAAAAAGAATAAAATTGCGCTTTGGGATGTTATCGACTCTTGTGAGCGCAAAGGAAGTCTCGATTCCGAAATTAAAAACGAAACGGGAAATGATATTTTAAAACTTTTAAAAGATTATCCTAATCTCAAAATTATCTTTTGTAATGGCCAGAAATCTTACAAAAATTTAATAAAAACTTTCGGAAAAAATATTGAAATACCAATTGTTGCTTTGCCTTCTACAAGTCCGTTACATACGATTTCGTTTGATAAAAAGTTGAAAGTTTGGCAGCAGATTAAAGATCGTACTTCATCATGCCTTTCAGAAGATTAATTTGATTTTTTGCACGGACAAGATTTTGACCTTCGTAACTCGAACCGTAATAGATATCGCCTCTTAGATAATCAACCAAAAATCGCATGGCTTGGATGTGGACAATAATTTTCGCTGCAAAATTGAAGTGCTCAATTTCTAGTGGCGATAACAAACTTGCGGAATGATGCAAAAAACCTTCTTTGATGGCTTTATAAATTTCAAAATCGAAATTGTCAGTTGTGCTAATATCGTCTTCTTCTAGTCGATTGGTAAAAGAGCGCGCCATATCGCCAAAGTCATACAAAATTGGTCCCGAAAGTACCGTATCTAGGTCGATGATCGCAATTGGTTTTTGTTCAGAATTAAACAAAATATTACTGATTTTTGGATCAGCATGTATAATTCGATTTGGCATATTTTTACTTCTCAACTCTATCCAAAGATTACAAAGATGCTTGTATTTTGATATGAAAAGTAGCTCGTTAACGCAGTTTTCAGCACGTTTATCGATTAGATGTTGATTAGCTTTTTCGAAATCGCCATATCTTTTTTCAAAATTTGTAAACTCTGGGATACTTTCTTCTAAACTGATATTTTGGTCAGAATTGATACAATAATGAAAATAACTTAAGGCTTTGGATGCCTCAAAAGCCATTTCTGGAGAAGCTACTTTTTGATAGGTTACACTGTTGTCAATGTATTCTGTAAGGCGCCAATGTTGGTTGTCTGTAACAAAAATAAGTTGATTATCACGGGTTTTTATCGGATTAGAAAGTTCAAATTTATAATTGACTTTGCTTAATCCTTCATTAATTTTTAAATGATTGCGGACAAGGATTTCTGGATTTTGAAAAACCAAATCGTTAATATGTTGAAGAACATAAGATTTTTGACTAGTCTCAACAAGAAAAGTCTGATGGATAAGGCCATTGCCGATTGGACTAACTTTATTAATTTTAGTTTCGGGTAAAAAATTATTTATGATTAAATTTAGTTCCATAAATCTTTTGGATAATCGCCAGCTTTAATTTTTTCTTCAATAAAAGTTTTCAAAAGCGCTTTGTCTTCGGCATAAGTAACGCCCATCCATTCGGACGGAGATTCTTTGATCAATACTTTCGCTTTTTGTCCTTCTATTAATTTCTGAATAACATTTGGTATTAAATATTCAGCTTTTTCGTGTGGATTTTCATTTAAAAATTGCTCAAAATAAAATTGTAAATGTTCAAAAATACTTGGATGAAAAATGGAGTAATTCATCGATACTAAAGTGTCCAACGCAACTTCTTCAATTTCATCCTCTTCTTTAAAATAAGCTTTTCCGTTTTCTTTAAAAATTTGCGTTCGCTCGGTTACTTTTTCTAAATAATCATTGTCATTGTACTTGCAAATACCACGTGAGACAGAACCGTTATCACTCAACGTCGCATGGAGAGGATAGGCTATAATGCCATATTGATCGGTGTTTATCTGTCCATTGTTGATGATTTTTGCCGCGTTTTTATAAATTTCTTTTCCATAGAAATCATCGGCGTTAATCACAACAAAAGCGTTGTTGACTAAATCTTTTACACATAATAATGCATGTCCAGTTCCCCAAGGTTTTTCGCGGTTTCCACGATTATAATTTTCTGGAAGGTGATCATCTATATCTTGAAAAATCCAATGGAAATCTATGTTTTTATCTTTTGAAATCTTTTCTAAACGGTCAATAAAGCTGGTAGGGATTTTTTTATTTAAAATCACAACAACTTTATCAAAACCAGCTTCCAAAGCATCATACATCGAATATTCCAAAATTGGAGAATTGTTGTCCGTAATGCCATCAATCTGTTTCAGACCTTTGTAGCGGCTGCCAAGTCCACCCGCCATGATGACTAATGTTTTATTATAACTCATCACTTAATCCAAATACAGGTTTTCTATTCTTCCAAGCACCATTTGTAAAATCAGGAATTTCCATAACTTTCCCTTGATGTTTAATAGATTTTTCACTTAAAGGCGTTATCGAATACCAAGTTGCAAGATCATAAACATCTAGCGGGAATTCAATATTACGTTTGATACATTCAATAAAAGTATTCATCACGAAGAAGTCCATTCCGCCATGTCCAGCACCTTTGGTGTCGTTTTCATATTTTTTCCAAAGTGGATGATCGTTTTCTTTTAACCATTTTTCAGAATTGTCCCATTTGTGCGTATGGTTCATCATTTTTTCGAAATAAATGTGACCTTGGTCAAGGCCTCCAGATCCGAAATCTTGCCAAAGACCTTCGGTACCTTGCACACGGAATCCCAAATCATAAGGACGTTGTAAACTTGTGTCGTGTGTTAACAAAATTGTTTCGCCATTAGCGCAGGCAATTTGAGTCGTTACAACATCACCTTGATTGAATTTTACTTTCGCATTTGGGTGATTTTCGCCACCTTTTGGATGATCAACAATATATTTATGTAAGCCTAAAGCTTTGCTAGAAAATGACGAAAGATGTGTCAAACTATTTCCTCTGTTAATGTCCATCATAGCGGCAATTGGCCCCAGACCATGCGTTGGATAAAGCTCTCCATTACGATCTACATAATGTTGCGTGCGCCATTTGGCTTCACTAAAACCTTTTGCGCCAAACTCAACACCAGAGTTGTAAGGTGTAACACCATCATTAAATAATACACCTCTCAAATCATGTTGATAACCACCACGACCATGCACCAATTCTCCAAACATGCCTTTTCTTACCATGTTAAGAACAGCCATTACATCACGACGATAATTCACATTCTCCATTGCAAATAAAGGAACTTTGGTACGTTCGTAGGTTTTGATGTAATCCCAGCATTCGCCCAGAGTTATAGCGCCGCCAACTTCCATACCGACGATTTTCTTCGATTGCATGGCTTCGATTCCTTGTTTGTGATGCCACTCCCAAGGCGAAGCGATAACAACCGCATCAATATTATTTAACTGAAGAAGATTTCTGTAATCATAGTCGCCATTTGAAAATTCTTTAGCAGCAGGTCGATTGTATTTTTTAAGAATATCCTGAGCGCTTTTTAGCATAATTGTGCTAGGATCAGCAAAAGCAACAACTTCCACGTCATCTCTTTTTGCAAGAAGTTCTAAGTGATTTTGGCCACGTAGACCAACGCCGATAAGACCAACTCTTACTTTTTGAAGTTTAGAATCTTTGGGATAAATAATATTCCCGAACATTGTATTTGGTAAGACTAGAGCGCCAAAGCCTGCAAGACTGGCTGTTTTTATGAAATCTCTTCTGTTAGTTGCCATATTGATTTTTGTAAAAGTGGATTAAATTTAGAAATATTATTCTTAAAAAAGATGTTTTTCAGAAAAAATATTTTGAATGTTTTTAATAATTAGATCCGGTATAAGTTTGTCATTTGTATGCCAGTGTATTACGAAATTCTTAATAACACTTATCCGTTTACAAACGACTACAAACGATTTTAAATACTTTATAACCGACTAATGTTTTCTTATTCTCGCAACTTTGTCACAGAGATTCAGGAAAAGAAATGACGACCAGAATCTAGTTGTTTAATTAAAATTTTAAAATCATGTCTTTAAGAAATCGCGTGACACTTATCGGTCGCACAGGAAAAGAAGTAGAAATCCACACTTTCGAAAGTGGTACAAAAAGAGCAAATGTTAGCCTTGCAACATCTGATTTTTATATTAACCAAAATGGAGAAAAAGTGGAAGAAACTCAATGGCATAACTTGGTCGGTTATGGGAAAATAATCGACATTTTAGAAAAATATGTACCTAAAGGAAAAGAAATTGCCATCGAAGGCAAAATTATGTATCGTAATTACGAAGATAAAGATGGGGTAAAACGACAAATAACCGAAATCCGAATTGAAGAGATTTTATTATTAAGTAATTGATCTTAAAAAAATAACACAGAACTAATCTTCTGTGTTATTTTGATTTTTTAATCGATCATCAACATATTCGATTTGTGTTTTGCCGTGTGCGACTGGTTTTCCGTTTTCGCCTAAAGCAACCATCACAATTTTATCAATGGTGATAATGGTTTGATGAGTCATTTTGTTTCTAACCTCACACTTTAGAGTGAGAGAGGTGTGTCCAAATCCGATTGGCATAAGTCCGATTTCGATAATGTCGCCTTGTTTTGCAGAGTTTACAAAATTAATTTCAGACATATATTTGGTTACAGTTTTTTGATTTTCTAGCTGGATAATAGCATAAAGAGCAGCTTCTTCATCAATCCATTCCAAAAGTCTTCCTCCAAAAAGTGTATGATTTGGGTTGAGGTCTTCAGGTTTTACCCATTTTCTAGTGTGGTATTTCATAGCAAGATTATTTTGATGACAAAGCTAAGTATTTAGGCTGGTTTTATCGACGATTCTTGATGAAGTTAATCTATTCTAACAAGTTTTAAAACTGATAATACCTACAACAAAAATCAAAATCGAAAATTCTTAGAATATTAGTAACTTTGCTTTTATCAAAAAGAAGAATTTTTCAAAGCATGAAACCGAGTTTAGCAAAAGGAACAAGAGATTTTACATCGCAAGAGGTATTTCGTAGAAAATATATCATTAATAAACTTCAAAAGAATTTTGAACTATTTGGTTTTCAACCTTTAGAAACACCAAGTTTTGAAAATCTTGCCACTTTAACAGGAAAATATGGTGAAGAGGGCGACCGTTTAATTTTTAAAATCCTGAATTCTGGAGATTATGCTTCCAAAACTAAAGAGGAAGATTGGTCAGCGAAAAATTCTCAAAAATTGATTTCTCAAATTTCCGAAAAAGCGCTTCGTTATGATTTGACAGTGCCTTTTGCAAGGTTTGTAGCAATGAATAATGGACAGTTGACTTTCCCGTTCAAGCGTTATCAAATTCAACCCGTTTGGCGTGCTGATCGTCCACAGAAAGGTCGTTACAGAGAATTTTATCAATGTGATGCAGACGTTGTTGGGAGCACAAGTCTTTGGCAAGAAGTGGAATTGTTGAAGTTGTATTTTAAATCATTTTCGGATCTTAATTTGCCAGTTTCAATCCACATGAATAACCGCAAAATTCTTTCAGGTTTGGCGGAATATGCGGGAATTTCGGATCAATTGATTGACTTTACGGTGGCTTTGGACAAGTTGGACAAAATCGGTAAAGATGGCGTGGTTAAAGAAATGTTGGAGAAGAATATTTCTCAAGAAGCCATCGCAAAACTGGATTTCCTTTTTGAACAAGGAAGCGATGCTTTAGAAAATTTGCTTCAATTAAAAGAACGTTTTGCCAATATCGAAATCGGACTTCAAGGTGTTGACGAGTTAGAATTTGTCATTTTAAAAGCCAGAGATTTAGGAATTGATGCGGAAAATTTGGTATTTAACATCACTTTGGCTCGTGGTTTAGATTATTATACAGGCGCAATTTTCGAGGTTAAAGCGGATGGCGTCGAGATGGGATCTATTGGCGGTGGCGGTCGTTACGATAATTTGACAGAAGTTTTTGGCGTTAAAGATATGCCCGGAATAGGGATTTCTTTTGGTTTGGACAGAATCTATTTGGTTTTAGAAGAGTTAGATTTATTCCCAAGTTTTAATGACAATCAAGTTCAGTATTTGTTTGCAAATTACGGCGATGCAGAAGCGATTGAAGCTTATAAAATTATTTCTAAACTTAGAGATAAAAACATCGCAGCAGAGCTTTATCCAGACGCTGCGAAACTAAAAAAACAATTTACTTATGCTGAGAAAAAAGGAATTTCAAGTCTTGTTTTTCTAGGTCAAGAAGAAATTGAAAACGAAACCTTGACAATTAAAAATCTTACAACTGGCGAGCAAAGAACTATTCGCCAAGAGGATTTTTTGAATATTGAATTATAAAATAAATGACAAATTCAAAGGTTTTTCATGTTCTTAACGGTGATTGTCTTGCTGAGACGCTTGAGAATGTTGTCGATAAATCTCAGTTAATAATTTGGCGAGAATGTCTTATCGAAGGACCTGTTAAAGAAGAAAATTTTTGGATAAACCGTCAAAATTTTATTGCTCAAACTTATGCTGAATCTGAGTTAGATTATCAGCAAAAAGTGTTTTCAGAATTTCAAAAGTTTGAAAATATAGAAGATGCTTCTGTAATTTATTTTTGGTTTGAAGACGATGTATTTTGTCAACTCAATTTTTGGTTTTTACTAAGTGAAGTCAAAAAAGATTTAAAGCTTTTCCGTGTTTTTCCAAAAGAAGAATCTTGGGACGGTTTTGCAAATCTTGAAGCAACAGATTTTGAAAATCAAATTAAAACTGCGATCGAAATTTCAGAGCGAGATATTGCATTGGCGAAAAAACTTTGGAAAGCATTTTCAGAAAACGATTTAGAAGAATTAAAAAGACTTTCTTACGAAAACTCAAAAGTCTTTCGAAAGCTAGATTTAATAATAAATTCAATTATTGATCTAAAATCCGGCAAAACAAAATCTGAATTAAAACAACTTTCAGAAAATTATAAAAACTTTGAAGATCTTTTCAAAGAAGTAAAACTAAAATACGGCGTTTTTGGATTTGGAGATTTACAAGTTCAAAACCTTATTAAATAACAAAAAAAGACGGCAAAAGCCGTCTTTTTTACTTCTCGAAAGAAAAATTATTGAGCCGCGTTTTCAACATCTTGCTTCAATTCTCCCGCTTTATTTTTTGCTTGGTCAACTACATCGTTCGCTTTCGACTTCAAATCGTTGCCGAATTTCGTCATTTATTAATCATCAATAGAATTTAAAATTAAATTCTAAAAACATTAGAGTTAAAGCCTTTTGTATCTAGTTTTTAATGAATTTTTCTATCTTTTGGCCATTGTTTATTTTTAAATAATAAACGCCTTTTTCAAGATTCGAAATATCTATTTTCGCTGAGTTTTCAGTTTTAAGAAGTCTTCCTAGATTATCAAAAATTTGCGCAGTTTCGATTTTAGAATTGGTTTTAATTTCGATAAAATCTTTAGCAGGATTTGGATAGATGCTAAAGTTGCTTTGCTTCACATTATCCACCATTAAATATTGATTATAGGCTTTTTCAAAATTAACAATACCATAACCTTGTTGGTCTGTTGGTGCAGTTGCGAGAGAAGCAGTCGAACGAAGTTTATTTTTAACATCATCAAGATTGACACTTTTTGGTAGCGCTTGTAGCAATGAAGTAACACCTCCCGCTGACAAAGGATTTGCCAACGAAGTTCCACTTGCTTGGGTCACATTATTATTGAAAACAGTTGCTGTCGCCACACCTCGAGCACAAACATCCGGCTTAATAACGCCGACAGAATTGGGGCCGTAGGATGAAAAGCTTGCGCTATCACCATTATAATCGACAGCACCAATAGAAAATACTTTTGCATTGTCGGCTGGCGTTATGATGTAAAACCAAGAATTATCGGCTTCGTTACCAGCCGCAAAATTAATGAAAATTCCTTTTTCGTAAGCGATTTGCGCACCACGAGTAATAAAACTAGTTGTGCCATTCATATCTGCGTAGGTGTAATCGTAGCGACTATCATCAAACTCATAATAGCCCAACGAAGTCGAAATAAGATCAACGCCTTTTCTGTCAGCTTCTTCGGCGGCTTCGATCCAATAGAGTTGCTCTTCTGGGATTTCGATGTCTGCATCTTCAGAAACATATAAATAAAAATTAGCATCTGGCGCAGAACCGACAAATTGATTTTGGATAAAACCGCCCATTGTTCCTAAACAAACCGCACCATGCGAGTTGAGATTTTGATTATAAATATCGTTGTTTTTTGAAACGAAATTATAACCACCTTTTATTTGTCCATTATCTCTCAACCTTTTGAAAGCACTTCCTGTATTTACACTAGGAAAGCCAGTGTCGATAACCGCAACCGTCATCCCAGTACCAGTGTAACCAGCAACATGTAAAGGTCTTAGGTTCATTTGGTCAATTTGTGAAGCAGCTTCACCATAATTAAAGTTGGCTTTATTTGCTTCTAAATTTTGCCATTTGTTAGGACGTTCGGCTTCCGATTTTTTTCCGCCGTTGGGGTTTCTCACAAAAGATTCCACATGCGAGACGTACGACTGAGATTTTAAAGTTTGGATTTGTGCTGTGGTTGCATTAACCGCGACACCATTTAACCATTTGGAATAGTCTTTAACAATGAATCCTAAATTTTTTACATTTTGAATGTAAGAGGCTTCGATTGGCGCATCTTGATCGTTGAGAGCAATCGATTTTTGAGTTCTTCTATCCAAAGATTTTTGAGTCAATTCGGATAAAGGATTCGCGTAAAATGTTGCTTTGTTAGGTTTATCTTTAAAAAAGACAAAAACCAATTCCGTTTGTTGGGCTTGGGCGAAAAAGAGTCCGCCGAGCATCAAGCTGGTAAAGATTTTTTTCATAGATTTATGACAGGTTATTTTTTGTAAGAACTAAATTAAGCTTAAATTTACAAAATCAAAGTTTCGTTATGAAAAAAATTCAAATGGTTGACCTTCAAAGTCAATACTATAAAATAAAAAATGAAGTGGATAACGCTGTAATCAATGTGATGAATTCGGCAGCGTTTATTAATGGACCAGAAGTTAAATTTTTCCAATCAGATTTAGAAAATTATTTAGATGTTAAGCATGTTATCCCGTGTGCAAATGGGACAGATGCTTTGCAAATTGCGCTTATGGCGCTGGATCTGAAAGAAGGAGATGAAGTTATCACTGCAGATTTTACATTTGCTGCAACAGTTGAAGTTATTCATTTATTAAAATTAAAATCTGTTCTAGTAGATGTTAATTACGATACATTTACCATCGATCCAGAACAAATTAGAAAAGCAATCACTCCAAAAACTAAAGCGATTATTCCTGTGCATTTGTTTGGACAATGTGCGAATATGGAAGAAATTCTAAAAATTGCTAAAGAACATAATCTTTACGTTATCGAAGATAATGCCCAAGCTATTGGTGCAAATTACACATTCTCAGACGGTACGGTTAAAAAATCAGGAACTATGGGAACGATTGGTACGACGTCATTTTTCCCTTCTAAAAATTTAGGTTGTTATGGTGACGGTGGAGCGATTTTTACTAATGATGATGATTTAGCGCACAGACTTCGTGGTATTGTTAACCACGGCATGTACGAAAGATATTATCATGACGAAGTTGGTGTTAACTCTCGATTGGACAGCATCCAAGCGGTTGTATTAAGACAAAAACTTCCATTATTAAATAATTACAACGAAGCGCGTCAATGGGCGGCTAATTATTATAACGAAGCATTTGCGGATCATGCGGATATTTTAACACCAGTTACAGCTGATGATACTAACCATGTTTTCCACCAATATACTTTAAGAATCATGAACGGAAAACGTAACGAACTTCAAAAATTCTTGTCTGAAAAGGATATTCCTGCGATGATCTATTATCCAGTTGCACTTAGAAAACAAAAAGCTTATTACCAAGAAAGTAACGATGCAGATTTTGTAAATACAGATAAACTTTTGAATGAAGTTATTTCTCTACCGATGCATACAGAGCTGGACGAAGAGCAACTGAAATATATTACAGACGCCGTTTTGGAATTTATGTCTGCGGAATAATTTCGAACTAAATAAAACACAAAAAATTAATGGCAATACTAGTAACCGGAGGATTAGGTTATATTGGTTCGCATACGGTTGTAGAACTTCTTAACAATGATTTTGAAGTGGTAATTGTTGACGACTTATCTAATTCTGAAAAATTTATTTTAAATAATATTGAAGAAGTTTCGGGTAAGAAACCGATTTTTTATCCATTTGATTTAAGACGAAAAGAATTATTATCTCAAGTTTTTGAAGCGCATAATATTGAAGGTTGTATTAATTTTGCAGCTTTTAAAGCGGTGGGCGAAAGTCAAGAAAAACCTTTGGAATATTATGAAAACAATTTGTTTTCGTTGATTAATATTTTACAAGAGTTTAAAACTAGAAATGTATCTAATTTTATTTTTAGTTCTTCTTGTACAGTTTATGGTCAAGCGGATCAAATGCCGATTGACGAAAATACGCCGCTCAAAATGCCAGAAAGCGTTTACGGAAAGACTAAACAAATGGGCGAGGAGATTCTAAAAGATTTTGCTTTAGCGAATCAAAAGAAAATCACTTTGCTAAGATATTTTAATCCAATTGGAGCGCATCCATCAGCTAAATTGGGTGAATTACCAATCGGAGTTCCAAATAACTTGGTGCCTTATGTAATGCAAACTGCCGCGAAAATTCGTGAGAAGTTAAGCATTTGGGGAGATGATTATCCAACAGAAGATGGTACAGCAGTGCGTGATTATATTTATGTTGTAGATTTGGCGAAAGCTCACGTTGCTGCACTTAAAAAACTAATCGATTCTAAAGAAGAAACAGTTATAGATATTTATAATTTAGGAACTGGAAAAGGATCATCGGTTTTGGAAGTTGTTAAAGCTTTTGAATCGGCGAATAATGTTGATGTTCCGTATCAGATTTGTGATCGTCGCGCCGGCGATATTACAATTGCTTATGCTAACGCTGACAAAGCTGAAAAAGAACTAAATTGGAAAGCTGACACTTCACTAGAAGAAGCGCTGAGAACAACTTGGCAATGGCAAAAATATTTAGAAACAAGATAAAACAAAAAGCGATTCCTACGAATCGCTTTTTTTATTGAGTTTTAATTTTTATTGAGCTAAAATTAATTTTTAATTATCTTTTGGTTGGATGTTTCACCATTTTCAAAAAGGATATTCAAGTTATAGACGCCCTTATTCAATTTAGAAATATCAATTTTGTTCGATTGGTAATTATTTAGTTTTTTACCATCAATACTATATAATTCGATGTTTTTAATTTTATCGTTTGATTGGATATTAACTTCTTTTTGACTAGGATTTGGATAGATGCTTACATCTTTTTTAGAAGTTTCGCTCGTTCCTAATACAATAGTTTGTGATAAAACTGGACCAATCCACAGACTTTCTTTGTTAATATCTGTACATTTTGATTTGATGTAATTTTCATAAGTCCAATATACCGTTAAATTATTCACGCTTAGATTACTTTGGTCTGTGTCAACATAAGTTTCCAAACTTGTAGAATATCCGCCTCGGCGTCCATACAAAACTTGCGATTGTACAGCAGTTGGATTTGGTGTCCAGCTTAGATCATAGCTTTGATTAACCTGATTACTTAGCTTAAAATTAGTCGGACCATTACAAATAACCTCACCGTTACTAGCATTTTGAAGATACATCGAAATAGGGAAGTAGCCTTCATTATTGGCGAAAACAGCATCAGGAACTTTTAGTTTGATCGTATGTTGTCCCGCAGCTAGATTTCCAAGTTTTATCTCTCGATTTGGAATGGCATCTCCAGGACACCAGTTGCTGAAAGATAGCCAGTTGCGTAATGTTTTTTCGGTCGAACCGTAGATGCCGTTGCCTTGTGTATTTACAACACGGAAGGGTTCGCAAGACTTGCCACCAGGTTTGTATTGATGCACAAGATTATCATCGAGATAGACATAATGCTCACGTCTTACATATTCTTCGCCATTGGTATTGGCACCGTGATTGGACGAAATTAAATGTAAAACTGCATTGTCAACAGGAGTATTTAATGTGAAATTTACGGTTCTTGTTGTAGTGCCAGGTTCTTCTGTTGAATTGTATTTATTAAGATTTGAACGATAAAGTAAAGGCATGAAAAAATTAGAATTGGTCGGCGCAGAACCAGTAGAGACGAATCTTAAATTCCCTCTAAAAACATCTGTTCTATCTGCACAACCAGCAACTTGTGTGTTAGCTGCAGCAGAATAACCATCTGCACGGAATTCAATCCAAATGTCATAATTCTGAGTTATCGAGGTATCGTGTAAAAGATTCGCAAGATTATCAGTTTTAAATTGATAAGGCACCGTGGTTGGCGTTTTATTCTTGTTCATAAATGGCGTGATAAAACGACCAAGCTCGATACGTTTAACATCCGTTTGCTCCCAAGTATAAGTCGTCAAACCTTTCGGAACTAAAGCTATATTAATACCAGCTAGACGATCATAATTATCACATGCCGCGATAAGATCAACCTCGACAGAAACGCTGCTGCCAATACTTTCGATTTCTTCGGGCGTTAATTTTCTAGAAATTATATCACGCTCATAACCGTGAAGTCGGATGGCACCTGTCGGAATTTGTGAGTAAGCTTCAGGCGGAAGACTTTGTCCTTCACCCAAATAATGGTACATGCTGTAGAACGGAACATCATTAAAAACTGTCACATTTTGAGCGTTTAACGATAGTCCAAGACTTAGCACAGCGATGCCAGTTAGTAGTTTTTTCTTCATATTAGATTTGGTTGTAAAATTGAATCTAAATATAAAAAAAATACCAACGTATTTAATTTTAATTACGAAAAATAAAAAGAATTAAGAAATTTCTAGATGATTTCGGTATTCATCCCAAATGATTTTGAACCACTCCGTATAACGCTCGGGGAATTCTTCAATTTCGCGTTTTAGCTCGTTGATGGAGATGTATTTTATGTCCGCCACTTCTTCAGGATTCAGTGTAAAATCACCGTTATATTCCCCTGTGAAAACATAGTCCAACTCATGCTCCCAAAGACCTTGCCCAACATCAGCTTTATACAAAAAATTAAAACGCTCTGTCAACTCTGCCGAAATTCCTAGTTCTTCTTGTAGACGGCGTTTTGCGGCATCTAGGTAAGATTCGTTTTCGCGCGGATGGCTGCAACATGCATTAGTCCATTGTAGCGGCGAATGGTATTTTCCGGCGGCACGTTGTTGCAATAGCATTTCACCTTTGTCATTAAACAAAAACACCGAAAAAGCCCGATGTAGCAAAGCATTTTCATGCGCTTGCATCTTCTCCATCAATCCCAAAATCTCGTCCTGTGGATTTACTAAAACTACGCGTTCTTCCATAACACAAAGCTAGTCAAAATTTTCAAAACATTTTTTAGGAGCTATTCCTGCTGTTCGCTGTATCTTGACGAGCTCGCTCGGACGGCTCCGCTGCGCTCCGCCGCCTCACTCGCCGCAAGGATGCCGCTTCCATCAGGGCTAGAATATTCTGCGCATTAGAAAAATTAGAGTTTTTATTGAAGATTTATGATTTTAGAATCACCAATTCCCAAGCTTGATATATACCAATTGAATAACAGATCGATACATTATACAATTCAACATTTTTAAAAAGCTAATAATTAGTGGAAATACGATGATAATTAAGGTAACAATAAAAAATGCTTTCCAGTCGATATATAAAAACCATTGCGAAGCTTCTCGAGGTTTTGATTCAATGTAAAAACTGCCCGTTATAAAAGTAGTAAACTGTAATAAAATTAAAATTAGGTTTGATAACAAATATTTATTGACGGCTGTTTTGTTTAAGGCAGTGTTCAAAATTTTTGTGTTTATAAGTTTTTTATTGTGACGTCATTTTTTTCAAGATTTTTTTTAAAAAATTTTAAAAAAAAGATTATAGCCTAAATAATTGAGGCGTGTTTTAGCACGAATCAGGGACGACGAAGTCGTCCCTGATTCGGGTTTATTTTATTTAAAAATAACAAACTTTCGAAACTTTCGAAACGAAACGTCATCTTTTAAAAACTTATTTAGAAGGATATTTTTGCATTAAAGCTTGTAAGATAGCCCAAGTCTCCATGTCTAAGATTCCGTCTGATTTTTCAGGTCGAAAATGATACTGAAAGGCTTCTATTGTTTGCTTCGTTTGCTTATCCCAAGCAGTTGTATTGTCAAGTTTGTATCCGAATTTATTTAACGCTGTTTGGATTTTATAAATAAATTGCGGTGTATTATATTGTGCTAAAAAATCTTCTTGTGTCGTTGTTGCTAAAAATGTAGCTTTTGTCGCATCATCATACCACATACCAACTTGGTATTCATCATACAACTTTTTCCAAGGGAACATTGGACCTGGATCTTGTTTTCTAGTTGGGGCAATGTCGGAGTGCGCAAGGATGTTAGTAGGAGGGATGTTGTAACGTGTTGCAATGTCTTTAACAAGGCTAGCTACTTTTTTTACTTGCTCTTCCGGAAAACCAGGGAAACTTTTTGTTCCTGTTGCGTCTGCTGCCCAACCGCCATTTACGATTTCAATACCAATTGAGATGTCGTTCAGATTTTGGTCATTTCTCCAATTGCTAACACCAGCGTGATAAGCACGTTTATTTTCATCAACCAAAAGATAGATCTCGTTATCATCGTAAGAGTTTACAAGATAATGTGCACTTACAGATTGTTGCGTCAGTACAGATACAGACTTATCATTGTCCAAAGCAGTATAGTGTAAAATGACATAGCGTTGACGAAAATTTTGTGCAACTGCAGGAAAGTATGTTTTCACAACTTTATAATTATTAGGCTTTGCAGCAACAATTGATCCGTAGCTAATCGTATTATCATTCTTGGTAATGTCCGCAATGTTTACTTTGAAGAAGTCGGCTTCTTCTTGTTTAACAGGTGGCTTTACAACTGGAGTAGTTGGACTTGTTGGTTGAATTTTGGCAACAGGCTTTGGCGTCGCTGCAACTTTTTTAGAATTATTTTGAGAACCACAAGAAACTAAAGTGATTCCTAATCCTATGACATATAATGAATTACGCATACATGGGGCTTTTATTGTGTTTTACTGTGTCAAAAATATGAAAAAAAATTACAAAAATAATTTGGTACATATTAAAAAGTGTTCTATATTTGCACTCGCAATTCAGCAGTTAAACGATCATTAAAATTAAATAAAAGTAGGAGGGTTGCCGGAGTGGTTAACGGAGCAGTTTGCTAAACTGTCGACCCGAAAGGGTCGCGTGGGTTCGAATCCCACACCCTCCGCACTTATATTATATTTCGGGGCGTAGCGTAGTCCGGTCATCGCGCCTGGTTTGGGACCAGGAGGTCGCAGGTTCGAATCCTGCCGCCCCGACTTTTTAAAAATAATGAGAGTAATCTCTGGAAGGGTGCGTAGCTCAGCTGGATAGAGCATCTGCCTTCTAAGCAGACGGTCACAGGTTCGAATCCTGTCGCGCTCACAAAAAACTCACAACTTGTTTGTGAGTTTTTTTATTAAAGTTTCGTTGACCTCGGGGCGTAGCGTAGTCCGGTCATCGCGCCTGGTTTGGGACCAGGAGGTCGCAGGTTCGAATCCTGCCGCCCCGACGGAAAAGCCACTTCAATTTTGAAGTGGCTTTTTTTATTTCCGTCTCATCGCGTAAATCAAATAAAACAAAAACGGAAGGATAAAAAGGGAACCAATTAAAAGCGCCCAAGCCAATGCATTAATGGTTGCTTCTGGTGCGGCGTGTTCTATCAAAGAATAATGATTTCCGTTTCCTAATAAAACAATATCTGGATAATGCTGATAAGTCGCTGCTACTAAGATTAAAACCACTTGTAATCCTGCAAATAATCGGATTGGAAGGAGTTTTCGGATTTTCATGCAATAGAAAATTAAACCTAACAAAATCGTTGCAACAACAACGGCTGCAATTCCTAAAGGTTTCGAAAATATCCACTGAAATAATGGGATCCCTGAATAATAAGCGGCACCAAAGACCATTGCGCCTGTCAAGACTACAAGAAGCATTGCTTTTTTAGATTTTCCGATCATCATCGTTACTTCGTCATCACTTCGGCTTTCTCGGATAGAAAGAATACACGCCAAATACGAACAAATTGCAATCGTGAAAAGTCCCACCGCGACTCCAAAAAGATTGAGCCAACTAAAAATATAGAGATCCAAAAAGTTAGTTGCATCAGGATTTATTGATGATGAAACGGTTGCTGCTGCAATAATGCCTAAAAAGAAAGGCGTCAACAAACTTGCTGCATAAAATATTCTCGAGTACAAAACCTGCCATTGATCTTCGACTGCATCGTAATTTCTAAATGTAAAAGCCGTTCCACGTGCGATAATTCCCACTAACATCAACACCAAAGGAATATGAAGATAAGTTGAAATTCCGGCATAAATCTGCGGAAAACCTACAAATAAAACCACAATTGCGATAATCAACCACATGTGATTGGCTTCCCAAACTGGCGCAATCGCATCGTGCATAATGTCGTGAACTTTCTTTTTCGTGTTTTTTCCAGCGAAAAGTTCGACAATTCCGCCACCGAAATCAGCGCCACCAAAGACAACATACAAGCAAACGGAAAGCCATAGAAAGGCGATAACTACGTAGATCATGACTTTTTAGTTTTAGGTGAATAATTTGGATCGGTTGGGTCGTATAATTTCGGAACCATTTTAATTTGTCTTGACAATAAAAACGCTAAAATCATCGCTAAAGTCACGAATATAAACGTGAAAAAGTAAAACGAATATTGTATTCCTGGCATCGGCGTTACGGCATCAATGGTTTTCATGACACCATAAATAATCCAGGGTTGTCGCCCAACTTCGGTTACCGTCCAACCTGCTTCGAGAGCGATATAACCAAATGGCGTCGCAATAAAAAACATTTTAAGAAACCATGTTTTGGTCATCCATTCTTTCTTTTTGTACAAGGCGAAAAGATAAATTCCACCCATCAACATCATGACAACACCAAAGAAAATCATAATCTGAAAAGCGTAATGAACGACAGCAACCGGTGGCCACAAATCTCTTGGAAATTCATTCAAACCCTTCACTTCACCATTAAAATCGCCTGTCGCAAGAAAACTTAAAACTTTTGGAACTTTAACGGAATATTTTACTTCACCCGTTTTTTCATCAGGAATTCCGCCCAAAACGAAAGCGGCACCTTTTTCAGTTTCAAAATGCGCTTCCATCGCAGCTAGTTTGATTGGTTGTCTTTTGGTAACAGATTTCGCAGCGATATCACCACTTAAAGGCGCTCCAAAAGCTCCAATCAATGCAAATCCCATCGCAATTCGGAATGCTTTGGTGTGAAACTCGACATTTTTCTTTTTTAAAATTAAATAAGCATGAACGCCAGCAACCGCAAATCCAGTCGCACAAAATGCAGCAACAGTCATGTGAAAGGCTTGTGGAAACCAAGCTTCGTTAAACATCGCTTTTATGGGATCAATATTGATGTATTCTCCATTCACAAAATCAAATCCAGCGGGACTATTCATCCACGCATTAGCGGCGACAACAAGAATTCCCGATGCCAAACCACTAATCCCAACAATTAATCCGCAAATCCAATGAAACCATTTGTTTAATCGGTCCCAACCGTACAAGAAAAAACCTAAAGCGATGGCTTCAATAAAAAATGCCGTTCCCTCAAGCGAGAAAGGCATTCCGAAAATAGGACCTGCATGTTCCATAAATTTTGGCCACAATAAACCTAACTCGAAAGAAAGCATCGTCCCTGAAACCGCACCTGTCGCAAAAAGAATTGCAACACCTTTACTCCAAGCTTTGGTAAGTCCTTTGTAGATTTCGCTTCCCGTTTTTAGATATTTCCAATGAGAGTAGGCCATAAGAAAAGGCATTACCATCCCAACACAAGCGAATATGATGTGGAAACCTAATGATAGAGCCATTTGCGACCGAGCCGCGATAAAATCATCCATCCTGTTACTGTTTTGAATGATTAAAGCTAAGAATTATAACTTATTCATACTTACATTATTATGGAATAATTTCAATGATAAATTTCATCTATTAAAATATAATTTATTTAAGCATGTTGACTATATTATTTAACTAATTTTTGAATGCTAAAAACTTTCAAAACCCGAAAATTTTCACGATATTTGTAGGTCTTTGCACAGCGCAAAAATTAAAAATTTTATATGAGTCAAAAACAATATACAGCAAGTAGTATTCAGGCATTGGAAGGAATGGAGCACGTACGTATGCGTCCTTCGATGTACATTGGTGACGTGGGCACAAGAGGTCTTCACCATTTGGTTTATGAAGTAGTGGACAACTCTATTGATGAGGCTTTGGCAGGTTATTGCGATACGATTACCGTAACCATCAAAGAAGGCAACGGAATCGAAGTGACCGATAACGGTCGTGGTATTCCGGTTGACTTTCACGAAAAGGAGCAAAAATCAGCTTTGGAGGTTGTAATGACCAAAATTGGAGCAGGAGGTAAGTTCGATAAAGATTCGTATAAAGTTTCGGGAGGTTTACATGGTGTTGGGGTATCGTGTGTTAATGCACTTTCTAACGACATGATTACAACGGTTTTCCGTGACGGAAACGTGTATCAACAACATTATCAAAGAGGAAAAGCTCTAGAAGATGTTAAGCAAGTAGGAAATACAGACAAGCGTGGAACAATGCAGTTCTTCCAGCCGGATGATAGTATTTTTACTGAGTTGGTTTACAATTACGATACATTAGCAAATCGTTTAAGAGAACTTTCTTATTTAAATAAAGGAATTACAATCACTTTAACCGACGAAAGACAAGTTTTGGAAGATGGAAGTTTCAAGCACGAAGTTTTCCATTCTGAAGGTGGTCTTAAAGAATTCGTTGAGTATATCGATGGAAATCGTGAATCGATCATGGAGCACGTTATTTATATGGAAGGTGATCGAGAAGGTATTCCTGTAGAAGTTGCGATGCGTTATAACACGTCATTTAACGAAAATCTTCATTCGTATGTTAACAATATTAATACACACGAAGGAGGAACGCATTTAGCTGGTTTCCGTAGAGCATTAACAAGAACTTTGAAAAAATATGCTGATGAACTTGGTTTACCAGCAAAAGAAAAAGTAGAAGTTACAGGAGATGACTTCCGCGAAGGACTTACAGCAGTGATTTCTGTTAAAGTTATGGAACCTCAATTTGAAGGTCAAACGAAAACAAAACTAGGGAACTCTGAAGTTTCGGGTGCGGTTGATAAAATCGTTGGTGAAATGCTGACGAACTTCTTAGAAGAAAATCCGGGAGAAGCAAAAATTATCGTTCAGAAAGTTGTTTTGGCAGCGAAAGCGCGTCAAGCAGCTAAGAAAGCGAGAGAAATGGTTCAGCGTAAATCGCCAATGGGTGGTTCTGGGCTTCCTGGAAAACTATCCGATTGTTCTTCAAAAGATCCAGCAGAATCAGAATTATTTCTAGTAGAGGGAGATTCCGCGGGTGGTACGGCAAAACAAGGTCGTGACCGTCATTTCCAAGCAATTCTTCCTTTGAGAGGTAAGATTTTGAATGTTGAAAAATCGATGCTTCACAAAGTATATGATAATGACGAAATTAAAAATATCTACACAGCTTTAGGTGTAAGTGTGGGTACGGAGGAAGATTCAAAAGCTTTGAATTTAACAAAACTTCGTTATCATAAAATTGTGATTATGACCGATGCCGATATCGATGGATCTCACATTTCGACGTTGATTTTGACGTTCTTCTTTAGATATATGAAAGAATTGATTGAGAATGGATATATCTATATCGCTCAACCACCTTTATATTTATTGAAAAAAGGGAACAAAAAAATCTACGCCTATAACGAAAAAGAGCGTGAAGAAATTACTTTAGAAATGTCACCAGACGGAAAAGGAGTAGAAGTACAACGTTATAAAGGTCTTGGGGAAATGAATCCTGAACAGCTTTGGGATACAACGCTTAACCCAGAACACAGAACTTTGAAGCAAATTACAATTGAAAATGCGGTTGAAGCTGACAATACATTCTCCATGTTGATGGGAGACGAAGTTCCACCAAGAAGAGAGTTTATTGAGAAGAATGCAATTTATGCAAGAATCGATGCTTAGTTTTTCTTTTAAAATTTAAAATAAAACATTAAAACCTTCCACTTTTGGAAGGTTTTTTGCTATCAAAAAGCAAAATTTTAAATTATGAAGTCATTAGTTGGAAGTTTAGTTTTAGGTTCGTTGGTGTTATTTAGTTGTTCAAAAAAGCAAACAACAGAGGTCAATATCCCTACGTTTGATAAAGATACCATTGCCGCGGAAGCAGCATTTAAGATGGATTCTATCAAAATTTCGGACTCGATAAAAGCTGGTACTAATCTAACTTTGGCTTATGATAATAGCGTTTTGTTATTTCCGACGATTACTGATAAAACGGTTTTGGATAGCATCTATGCGCCAACATTATTAAAGACAAATGATTATTCTAAAACAGGATTTGCAACGGCTTTCGAAGAAGATAAATCTAATTTTTATAAAGAAAGTAAACCAAAAGATTTTCAACCAGCCTCGCATCAGACTTGGGATACTCAATCGCACATGTCCGTGTTTTCTAACCAAGATGACATGTTAACAATTCGATATACAAACGGCGGTTTTTCAGGTGGTGCACATGGTTATTATAACGAACTTTATAAAGTTTTTGACCTTAAAAACAATAAAAGTATCCTACTTTCTGACGTTGTCAAAAACCCAAAAGATAAAATCTGGAATCAGCTCTTGATGGACAGTTTTACGAAAAATGATAAAGATGGTCAAAAAGATATGTTGTTAGAAAAAGTAATTCCACTTAATACTAATTTCTATTTTGGAAACAAGTCGATAACTTTTGTCTATAACCAATACGAGATTACCGCTTATGCAGCGGGTGTAGTCTATATTACTTTAGATTATAAAGATATTAAAGACCAACTAAAACCTGAATTTTTACAACGCGTACGATTTAATTAACAATTAATTAATAAAACGTATTTTTGCAATATCAAAACTCCGAATTATCGGAGTTTTTTATTAGAATTTATCCATGAAAACAGCTTACATTATCAATCCTTTTTCAGCCAAAAAAAATTATAAAAGCTTTTTGACAGCTTTAGAATCGAGAGTTGAAAATCCTTTGGTTTTAGTTTCAAAATCGATTGAAGACAGTTTTGATTTTATTAAACAAAATTGGAATGATGTTGATGTTTTTGTAGCAATTGGCGGCGATGGGACAATCTCTACGGTTGCGAGTAAATTGGTGAATTCTGATAAAATTTTAGCGGTTTTTCCAGCTGGTTCTGGTAATGGTTTTTCTAATGAAACTAATTTTTCTAAAAACATCGATTCTCTTTTAACAAAGCTAAAAAAGAAAGATTTCAAATTGGTAGATTCTTTCTCGGTGAATGGTAATTTGTCGATTAACGTTTCTGGCGTTGGTTTGGACGGTAACATCATCGAAGGATTCGAACATTCTGAACGTGGTTTTAGCAGTTACATCAAAATTACGGTAGAAAAGTATTTTAAATTTAAACCTATTAAAGTTCAGTTTGAAGAAAAATACAAACAATTCGACGGCGAATATATGATGGTGAATGTCGCTAACAGTCGTCAATTCGGGAATAATGCCTACATTGCGCCACAAGCAAATATGTCGGACGGAAAAGTAGAAATCGCTTTGGTTAAGAAATTTCCGTTGCCTGCAGGACTTTCATTTGCATACCGAATGTTTACAAAAAGCTTAAAACCTGGAAAATATTTACAATATATTTCTACCTCGAAAATTTCTTTTACTGTAGATTCGGAAGCGTGGCATCTTGATGGTGAATATCACAAAATAAAATCGCCAGTTGAGGTTAAAGTACTTCCGAAAAGTTTGAGAATTTTGGTTTAGATTAAAATGTTCTCGAAATAAAATTTTAAAAATAAATTAACAAGCCTTTTTTTTGAACTTTATCAAACTTGCAAAATGTTTTGGCTTTTGTGGTTTAATTCAACTTACGATTATTTTAAAAGTAAAGGTTCATTGATAAGCATCAAGGCTTTCTCCAATACTTCGTCGCGCTTTTCCAAAATACCTTTAACAGTAGGTTTGACTTCGATGTTGGGAACAAGACCGATTCTTTGCGTTTCTCGACCATCAGGGTAGAAGGCTCCTAAACCAGAATATTGCGTTTCAGCATTTAGCATTTTTAATCTTACAACATTTCCATTAGCGCCAGCTGTGTTACTTCCAATAACAGTACAATTTGGGTGTTGTTTCAGCATCATGGTAAGAGTCTCAGCTTGACTTTGAGTTGTCTCATTAACTAGTGCTATAACTTTTCCTTTGTAATTGTTAGCATTTTTTCTACCAACGTATCCTTTCTCCTCATAGTATTTTCCTGGATATTGAAGATCAGGAAGCATCCAAGAATAATAGTTTGTGATTTTAGGAATTAACTGAAAAGAAAATGCTTGTGTTGTTCCTTTTGGGTAATTGCGAATATCAAAAATAATAGCTTCTGTATTTTTTAAATTTTTAAAAATTCCCGCAACATCATTGATTTCAACTGCGCCGACATTTATGTAACCAATTTTTTGCTCTTCGTCTAGGAATTTCCATTTTTCTACATCAGCCTTTTGAGGTTTAATTATATCATTTATAAAGTAAGTTTTAGCATCGATATTTTGAACAATTCCTTTTCTTTCAATTTTTAAATTAATATTAGGATTATTACTCCACAAAACTAAATTTTTAATGCTGCGTAGTTTTCCCCAAGAGTTAGATGCGGAAATGTACTTAGAATATTTATTAACCAAATCAGGAATCGTTTCACCATTGATTTCTAGGATAACGTCGTCGGTTTGCAAAGCGACTTCTTCACCAGATTTTCTATCAAGAACTTTAGAAACAACAATTTTGTTTTCCGCGCTTACAACCTCAATTGGTAGCTTTCGCGTTCCAAAAAGATACTTTGTTGAATCAGAACTTTTGAGAACCACATGCGAGTCATCCGTTTTGGCAAGAAGTTCAAAAGTTGCCAAAGCATAGTCTTTTTGATTATTGGTATTAAGAAATTTTGGAATCATTTCTGGTAAAACCGAACTCCATTTTTGATCCGTTTGATATTTGTACGGGAAGAAATATTCAATCAAATTCCAATACCTGAAAAGTTCCACCAATCTCAATTCTTTAGTTGGATAAAGATCAGTTGTATATTTTTCATTTTGAATACCAATCTTTTCAAGTTTTTTGTCAAAAAAGTAATAGTGATTTTCCGCTTGATTTCGGTTTTCTTCAATGTAATTTAATTTGTTGATAACATCGTCCGAAAATATATTTTTATCATCCGTCCAACTAAGATCAAAGTTTTTTAAAAAATATTTTTTGTCAGAATTTTTTTTGCAAGTTTTACATTTTTTGACTTCGCCGAGTTGATCGATCCAATTAGCGAGCAAGGCATTGAATTCTTTTTTAGTATTTGTATTTTCAGACTCTTGGATTTTTGAAATCAGTTGTGCGTCCCAGTCAAAAGTTCCTACTGCAACTTGCGGATGATAATATTTTAGAAAACCCCAAACCTTGCAAAGTTGTTCTAGTTTTTGATTTTCGGATAATTGTTCTTGCGAAAAAAGAAATTGGCAATTAAATAATAAAAATGCGACTCCGAGAAAATAGTTTTTTAACATAGTGAGTTTTTGAATTTTTCAAAAATAGAAATTGCTCTTCTTAACTTTATCGTAAAGCAGTCCTAAATAAAAGTTAAACGGAATTTCGTTAGCTTTGTAATCATTATCAACAATAGTTTACGATGCTTAACAAACTCAAAATTATCAACGATCCAGTTCACGGTTTTATCAAGATTCCACACGAGATTCTTTATGATGTGATCGAACATCCTTATTTCCAGAGACTTCGCAGAATTTCTCAGACAGGATTGTTGTCGTTGGTTTTTCCAGGCGCTAAACACACTAGATTTCATCATGCTTTAGGCGCGATGCATTTGATGTTTACGGCACTCGAAACTTTGAAGTTAAAAGGCGTTTCCATTTCCAAGGAAGAAGAAAAAGCGGCTTTGTTGGCGATTTTGTTGCATGACGTTGGCCACGGACCATTTTCTCATGCGCTAGAAAACAGATTGATGGACAATTGGCACCACGAAAAGTTGTCCTTGTTGTTAATGACAAAACTAAACGAAGAATTTTCGGGTGAGTTGACTTTGGCGATTGAGATGTTCAAAGGACAATATTCGCGTAAGTTTTTTAATCAGTTAATTTCGTCGCAGTTGGATGTCGATCGTTTGGATTATCTAAAGCGCGATAGCTTCTACACGGGCGTTTCCGAAGGTAATGTCAATACGCAACGTATTATTTCGATGCTTAATGTGTCGAACGACGAGTTGGTCGTTGACTCTAAAGGCATTTACTCGATCGAAAATTATTTAACGGCGAGAATGTTCATGTATTGGCAGGTTTATTACCACAAAACGGCGGCTTTGTCAGAACATCTTTTGGTGAAAATTTTGGGAAGAGCAAAGAAGTTGGTTTCTGAAGGAATGTCGTTGGACGCGCCAAAATATTTAAAATATTTCTTAGAAAATCAGCATTTCGAAGAAGAGAACGAACTCAACTTGAAAAACTTCACCATGTTGGATGATATGGACGTTTTTCAAGCTATAAAATCGTGGACAGAATCGGAAGATTTTGTGTTGTCTTATCTTTGTAAAGCTGTTATTTATCGTCATTTTCCAAAAACGATGTCGTCATCGCAATATTTTTCTGAGGACTTTATTCAGACCAAAATTCATAAGACCAATCAACTTTTCGGAATCGATAACGGTAACGAGTTGGTGGACCAGATTTCACGAAGTCTTTTGCCTTATGACACCGAAAAGCAACCAATATTTTTGTTAGATAAATCGGGCAAAAAAATCAAATTGGAAGATTCCGAAAATCAGATTTTGTCGTCGTTTATCAATCAAGTCAATACAAAATATATTCTGTCTTTTCCTCGCGAAGTAATATAATATTTGGGCAATCCCTTGCGGATTTCGCCTAGCTTTTCCGATGCCCAATCCGCAAGGTCGGGCTATTCGCTCTATCTTTAACTTGGCTGCTCGGACGGCTCCGCTGCGCTCCGCCGCCTCGCGCCAAGCCAAAGGATGCCGCTTCTATCCCTATTGCAGAAATAATTAGAAAATAAAGTCTCCAAAATTTAATAATATTTTAATTTCATTGACAATTCAAAAAAAGAAAGTCTAGTTTGCATTTTTTAGAAAATTAATGAAGAAAAAAATTATGTATTTCCAATAGTTTTTAATTCAATAAAATCAAAAAATTTCCAGTTTTAGTATGTATTACTAATCAGATTATCTGTGATAGAAAATTATTTAGAAAAAATTATCTTTCAAAAAAATCTAGAGAATTTAGTAGATCAAAAATATTTGACAAAATTGTAAAAAGTTATCAAAAATGTAATGTGTAATTAAGAAATTGTTATCTTTGCACGATATGGAATTTACTGCAGAGCAAATTGCTAACTTTATAAATGGTAAAATCATCGGTGATAAAAATACAGTTATTACTGGGGTTTCTCCTATAGAAAATGGCCAAAGTGGTCATTTATCATTTGTAGCACAAGAGCGTTTTTCACATTTCATAGACACTACAGATTGTTCTGTACTTATCGTGTCACAAAATCTCTTGAACGAAAACCAAACCTATTCACCAGTTATTATTGCGGTGGAAGATGCCTATCTTTCGTTTCAGATTTTGATGAATCTTTACAACGATCTCAAAAAGAAAAAGTCAGGCATCGAACAGCCGTCTAGCGTTAGCCATTCTGCGGTAATTGGCGACGACGTGTACATCGGTGCATTTACTTATATTTCGGATAAGGCGGTTATCGGCGATAATTGTCAAATCTATCCACAAGTCTACATCGGCAAAGGCGTTAAAATCGGAAAAAATTGTAAAATTGATTCTGGTGCGCGCATCTACGATGGTTGTGTTATTGGTGATAATTGTATCATCCATTCTAACACAGTTATTGGTGGTGATGGTTTCGGATTTCAATTAAGTCCGGAAGGATTCAAAAAAATTCCTCAATTAGGAAATGTTATTTTGGAAGATGATGTTGAGATTGGTTCTAACTGTAGTATAGATCGTGCAACCATTGGTTCAACCGTAATTGGAAAGGGGACGAAAATCGATAACCTTATCCAGATTGCACATAATGTGAGAATCGGTCAGAATAACGTCATTGCTGCACAAGCTGGTATTGCAGGTTCAACCAAAATTGGAGACTGGAACCAAATCGGCGGTCAAGCTGGTATTGTTGGACATATCGAAATCGGGAACCAAGTCAAAATCCAAGCTCAAAGTGGCGTTAATAGTAACGTGAAGGACAAAGAAGTTCTTTATGGTTCGCCAGCTATTCCTGCGGGAGATTATCGTAGAAGTTATGTACATTTCAGAAACTTTGGCGATATTATAACGAGAATTAATAATTTAGAAAATAACAAAAAATAAAATTTGTTAAAAAAATATCTTTGCAATGAGTGATAAACAAAAAACTATACAAGAAGAAATACATCTGTCAGGTATAGGACTGCACACAGGAAAAGAAGTGAATCTTACCATGAAACCAGCTAAAGAAAATACTGGTTTTGTTTTCGTAAGAACAGATTTGGAAGGTCGCCCACAAGTTGAAGCTGATGTTAATTATGTAACAACTACTGAACGTGGAACGACTTTAGAAAAATTAGGAGTCAAAATCCACACTTGCGAGCATCTTTTAGCGGCGTTAGTTGGGATGGATCTTGACAATGTTATCTTGGAAATGGATAGCTCGGAGCCGCCAATTTTAGATGGATCTTCTAAGTTTTTTGTAGAAGCTATCGAAAAAGTTGGTGTTGAAGAACAAGCTGCGAACAGAGAATATCTTGTTATTAAAGAAGTTCTTAGTTATGTTGATCCTAACACAGGTTCAGAGATTACAATTATTCCGTCGGAGAATTACGAAGTGACAACGATGGTGGATTTCGGCACTAAAGTTTTGGGAACTCAAAATGCAAGCTTAAAAAATCTTTCTGACTTTAAAGAAGAAATTGCTTCGGCAAGAACTTTCAGTTTTTTACATGAACTTGAGCAATTGTTAGATCATAACCTTATCAAAGGTGGAGACATTAGCAATGCGATCGTTTATGTTGATAAAGAATTAACACCAGAAACAACAGAAAAACTGAAAGTAGCTTTCGGTAAAGAAGATGTTTCTATCCGTCCAAACGGTATTTTGGATAACTTAACGCTTAACTATCCTAACGAAGCGGCACGTCACAAATTACTTGATGTAATCGGTGATTTGGCTTTAGTTGGTGTTAAAATAAAAGGTCGCGTTATCGCTAACAAGCCTGGACATTTTGTAAACACACAGTTTGCGAAAAAACTTAACAGACAATGGAAACTTCAGAAGAAGAAAAATGTTCCAGATTTTGATTTAACAAAAGAGCCGGTGTTTGACATTAATGGTATTATGAAGTTGATGCCTCATCGTCCGCCATTCTTGTTGTTAGACAAGGTTTTAGAATTGTCAGATACGCACGTGGTTGGTCTTAAAAATGTAACCATGAACGAACCTTTCTTCGTGGGACATTTTCCTAAAGAACCGGTGATGCCAGGCGTTTTGCAAGTAGAAGCTTTGGCACAAGCTGGAGGAATTTTAGTCTTAGCAAGCGTACCAGATCCAGAAAATTACTCGACATATTTTATTAAAATTGATAAAGTAAAATTCAAGAGAAAAGTTGTTCCAGGAGATACGCTTATCTTTAAAATTGAATTAATTGAACCAATAAGACGTGGTATTGTACATATGCAAGGTTACGGTTATGTTGGCGATTCTGTTGCATTAGAAGCAGAACTTATGGCACAAGTAGCAAGAAATAAAGTAGACTAAATGGTACATCAGTTAGCAGTCGTAGACAAACGTGCCAAGATTGGCAAAAATGTAGTTGTGGAAGCTTTTACCACAATTAGCGGAGATGTAGAAATTGGAGAAGGAACGTGGATTGGTCCTAATGTCACCATTATGGATGGTACCAAAATCGGAAAAAATTGCAAAGTTTTTCCAGGTGCCGTTTTAGGTGGTATACCACAGGATCTAAAATTTGATGGTGAGGATACGTTTGTGTATATCGGCGATAACACGGTGATTCGCGAAGCCGTAACAGTTAACCGTGGCACCAAAGCTTTGGGCTATACTAAAATCGGAAACGATTGTTTGGTTATGGCAACAGCGCATGTCGCTCACGATTGCGTATTGGGTAATAATGTTATTATTGCTAACGCTTGCGGAATTGCAGGTCACGTAGAAATCGGCGATTACGTTGTGATGGGCGGATTGAGTGCCGTTCAGCAGTTTTGCAAAATCGGAAAACACGTGATGATTTCTGGAGGATCGTTGATCAGAAAGGATATTCCGCCTT
Source organism: Soonwooa buanensis (assembly GCF_900167905.1). Taxonomy (GTDB): domain Bacteria; phylum Bacteroidota; class Bacteroidia; order Flavobacteriales; family Weeksellaceae; genus Soonwooa; species Soonwooa buanensis. The sequence goes on from NZ_FUYZ01000005.1 coordinate 229,739, forward strand.
ATGTTAAAGTAGCGAGAGATCCAATTTCGTATGCTGGTATTAACTCGGTTGGACTTAGAAGACGTGGTTTTAGCAATGATAAAATTTTTGAAATTCAGAAGATTTATCGTGCCATTTTTCAAATGAAAATGAACACAACACAAGCCATCGAATTCATCGAAAAAGAAATGCTACCAACGGTAGAAAGAGACGAGATTTTAACCTTTATCCAAAACTCACCGCGAGGTATTGTTAAAGGCTATGGCTCATCAAAAGATTAAATTTAAAAATCATAAAATAAAGAAATAAATATTAATGGCAACAACAGCTGATATTAAAAAAGGTCTTTGTATTGAATACAGTAACGACATCTACAAAATCATCGATTTTCAACACGTTAAGCCAGGAAAAGGTCCTGCTTTCGTAAGAACAAAATTGAAAAGTGTAACCAACGGAAAAGTTCTAGATAACACGTTTTCTGCAGGTCACAAAATCGATGAAGTTAAAGTAATTACTAGAAAATTCCAGTATTTATACGATGACGAAAATGGTTTCCACTTTATGAATAACGACGATTTTTCTCAACTTTATATCAATAAAGAAATGATTGAAAACGCACAATTCATGAAAGCTGGAGAAGAGGTAACTATCGTTTTGAAAGAAGCTGATGAGACGCCACTTTCTGCTGAGATCCCACCAACAGTATATTTGGATGTTGTAGAAGCTGATCCAGGTGTTAAAGGTAACACAGCAACTAACGCTCTTAAAAATGCAATTGTTGAGACAGGCGCAAGAGTTTTGGTTCCGTTGTTTATCGAAGCTGGAGATAAGATTAAAGTTAATACAGAAGACGGTTCTTATCTGGAAAGAGTAAAATAAATAATATAAGCGTTTTGATTTCCAAAGCGCTTTTTTTTGATAAATAGTTATTGTTATGACATTTAGCCAACCACAGACGCTTAAGTCTATCGCTGATCTTATCCAATCAAAATATGTTGGTCCCGAAGATTTTCAAATTTTAGGAACTAACGAAATTCACCGTGTTAAAGCTGGAGAAATTGTATTTGTTAACCATCCTAAATATTATGATAAAGCTTTAAACTCCGATGCAACAATTATCTTAATTGATAAAGAAGTCGATTGTCCGGAAGGAAAAGCTCTGCTGATTTCGGAAGATCCTTTTAGAGATTTTAATAAAATTAATACACATTTCACGAAAATTACTAACTTTTTTGGTGAACTTTCTAAACCAGAAATTGGCGAAAATTCTCAAATCCATCCAAGTGTAACTATTGGTAACAATGTTAAAATCGGAAAAAATTGCATTATTTATCCTAATGTCGTTATCGGAGATGATACGATAATTGGTGATAATGTGATAATCCAAGCCAATACGGTTTTGGGCGGAAACGCATTTTATTACAGAAAGTTAAACGGCAATTTTGATCGTCTTATTTCTGTCGGGAATGTTGTTATCGAAAACAATGTAGAAATCGGTGTTGGATGTACGATTGACAGAGGCGTTACAGATATTACGTTAATCGGTGAAGGCAGCGTTCTTGACAACCAAATTCAAATTGGACATGACACAGTTATTGGAAAACGTTGTCTAATTGCATCGCAAACAGGAATTGCAGGTTGTTGTATTATCGAAGACGAAGTGACAATTTGGGGGCAAGTTGGTATGGCGTCAGGTCTTAGAATTGAGTCTGGGACGGTACTTCTTGCCAAGACTGGTGTTAACCGTGATTTGAAAAAAGGAACTTATTTTGGGCCAATTGCAGAAGAATTCCGCAGTTATCTTAAAAAAGAAGTGAAACTAAAGAATCTCTAAATTAATTCTGTGATAAAAAACAAAAATCAGTATTCACTTTCCAAGAATATTGACTATTTTTGTGTTTTATCAATATTATTTAAAATTTAAAAAAATAGAAATAAAATGTCAGTATTAGTAAACAAGGATTCTAAAGTAATCGTACAAGGTTTTACAGGTAACGAAGGAACTTTCCACGCAGGTCAAATGATCGAATACGGAACAAACGTAGTAGGAGGTGTAACACCAGGAAAAGGTGGAACTGAGCACTTAGGAAAGCCAGTATTCAACACAGTTGCAGATGCTGTTGCAAAAGCGGGAGCTAACGTAAGTATCATTTTTGTACCACCAGCATTCGCTGCTGATGCAATTATGGAAGCTGCAGATGCAGGTATCAAAGTTATCGTTTGTATTACAGAAGGTATCCCTGTAGAAGACATGGTAAAAGTTAAGAGCTACATCCAAGACAGAGATTGTAGATTAATTGGTCCTAACTGCCCAGGTATCATTACTTCTGATGAAGCTAAAATTGGTATTATGCCAGGTTTCGTTTTCAAAAAAGGTAAAGTAGGTATCGTTTCTAAATCTGGTACTTTAACTTACGAAGCTGCTGACCAAGTTGTAAAAGCTGGTTACGGTGTTTCTACTGCAATCGGTATTGGTGGTGACCCAATTATTGGTACTACAACTAAAGAAGCTTTAGAATTATTCATCAACGATCCAGAAACTGAAGCAGTTGTTATGATTGGTGAGATTGGTGGTTCTCTAGAAGCTGAAGCTGCAAGATGGTACAGAGATAGCGGTTCTAAAAAACCAGTTGTTGGTTTCATCGCTGGACAAACTGCGCCTAAAGGTAGAACAATGGGGCACGCTGGTGCTATCGTAGGTGGAGCAGAAGATACTGCGCAAGCTAAAATGGCTATCATGAGCGAATGTGGTATCAACGTTGTTGATTCTCCAGCTGAGATTGGTGCTACTGTAGCTAAAGTTTTAGGATAAGACTTCCGAAAAAAAATAACACTTTCTGATGAAAAAAATATTAATAGGAACTGCTTTGTCATTGGCCGCAATGATGCAAGCACAGATTGACTTTAGTGCAACGAGATTTGGTTTAACGGCAGGAGGGACTTATTCAAGAATCCAAAATGCTCATAACCCATCGGGCCCTAGATATTCGGTGATGGCAGGTGCTTTAGCTTTAACACCTATTGGAACTGATGATCAGTTTTACATTCAGACTGAAGTTTTATACTTTGGTGCAGGTGAAGGCGGGGACAAGAGTGTTGAGGACAAAAAGGGCTGGCCTCATGCAGTATATGCTAATAATTATCTGAGTATTCCTATTAGTTTTAAAACTTATTTTTCTGAAAATGAAAGTGAGTTTTTTGCCTTAGCAGGACCAAGATTTGATTTTATGATTAGTCAAAATGATAAAAATCCTCCTCCAGGTAAAGAATATTATTCGGCAGATAGCTATGGTAAAGCTGCAAAGTTTAACTTGGGTGTTGGCGCTGGGGTTGGTTACAGTTATAAGCGTCAGTGGGAAATTACAGCACGTTATGATATCCATCTTATGAATGTCTACCCACATCTTAAAGATTCTGTTACCGAACAAGGTACAAAAGATCCAAGTGTCTATAGCAAGAAAAGCGAACATATCATCAATGTAGGTATTTCCTATATTTTTCAGTAAGCTTTTTCTTAAATAAATAAAGAATCCCGCGAAACGAAGTTTCGCGGGATTTTATTTTAGTAATAATTCTTGAAAATGTTATTTATAATCTTCAATCGCTTTGTTAATCGCGTCAATTTGTTCATGAAGACTTTGGCTTTGAGGATTTTGTTTTAGAAGTTGCATCTTCTTATTTAAACCTTCTTTCATGATTTGTACCAACATCATTTTTGCTTGTGGATTTGCAGAAATTTCACTTTTTGCTTGTCCCATAACTTTGGTCATCGCTTTTGTCGCTTTCGTATTATCAGAGTTCATAATCCAGTTAAAACCTTCTTCGGCAACAGCGCCAAGTTCTGCATCTTGGAATTTAATAAAAGGATAAAATAAAACTTGACCACCAATATTTTCCATTTGCGATTCGATTTTATTTTTAACGATAATCGGCATCAGTTTGTTGATTAGATCTTCAGAAGCATTTGATAAATCAATATTTTGCATTAATGCAACGGTTTTCTGAGGTTCGATATCTGCTAAAGCCGCGATAGAATTCCCTTTAACTGAATTGGAAACCGCAGAAATTCCTTTTTCATAAATACTAACGTACTTTTTATCTTTCGTTTTAGAAAGTGCCGAAATTGCCGCTGCTTGAGCTAAAGTTTTAGGATCATTTTGTGCGATATTTTCAACATCTTTTAAAAGAAGTTTAGCTTGTTCTGGTTTTGATAAATCAATGGCTGAAAGTGCGAGAATTCTGATTCTATGTGAAGAATCTTTAAGCGCCGCTGCTAATATTTTTAAAACAGAAGTGTTTTTATCAATATTTTCTTTTGCAAATTCTACAGCAAGATATCTACTTTTAAATTCTTTTGCTTTTGTATATTGAACTACATATTGATCAGCAGTTTTGTTGTCATTTATTTCTGTTAAAAGAACTTGATCGGCGTTAACGTTCACTAAGTTTGGTTGTTGTGCAAAGTTGAAAGTAAAACTTTGACTAGCTTTCGCATCTGCCCAAACATTATAACGTTTTGGGATACCATTTTCATAAACATCAATCGCTAACGGGAACTGAAAGTATGCACCAGTTTGCGTTTGTGTAACCGCGACATTCACTTGTTTTTTTACAGGTTCGTAAGTGTAATTGATACTAAGTTTTGGATGTCCTGCACCATAATACCATTGGTTGAAAAACCAGTTAAGATCTTTCCCAGACACTTTTTCTAGAGATAAACGAAGTTGTTGCGCTTCAGCATTTCCGTATTCATAAGTTTTAAGATAATCGTTTAATCCTGCAAAAAAGGCATCGTCGCCCAAATAACTTCTTAACATGTGCAAAATGCCACCACCTTTGTTATAAGTCACAGAATCAAAAACATCTTCTCTAGAATCATAATCAAATCTAACTAGATTTTTTGTAAAGTTGGCAGGATTCATTTTATAAGCTTGAAGAGATTTTATCAATTTGTAATCGGCTTCATCTTTTCCGTACTTATACTCGTTCCAAAGATATTCGGAGTAGTCAGCAAAGCTTTCATTAACAGTCAAATTGCTCCAACTTTCGGCAGTTACCAAGTCGCCAAACCAATGGTGAAACAATTCGTGTGCAATGGTATCTTCCCAACGGTTTTCGTCAATAAGGTCGCCTGGTTTTTGTTGGGAGGCTTCGCCATGCAGCGTCGCTGTTGTATTTTCCATCGCACCAGAAACATAGTCGCGACCAGCCATTTGATCATATTTTGACCAAGGATATGGATAATTTAGCTTGTTTGAAAAGAACTCCATCATTTCTGGTGTGTTTCCAAAAATCTGTTTAGCATAAGGCTCGTATTCCTTTTCTACATAGTAATTTACAGGAATATTTTTCCATTTATCTTTAATAACTGCAAAATCGCCAACGCCCATAAAGAATAGATAAGGCGAATGTTTTTTGTCCATCACCCAATAATCGGTGCGCAGACCGTTCGCTTCTTTTGTTGAACTTTTCAAAAGTCCGTTCGATAACGTAACATATTTATCAGGAACCGTCATGTAGATTTCCTGAGTTGTTTTTTGGTTGGTTTTATCAATGGTTGGGAACCAAGCCGAAGAAGATTCGGTTTCGCCTTGCGTCCAGATTTGCGTTGGTTTGTCAGGATCTTTTCCTTGAGCGTTGATGAAGTACAAACCTTTGGCATCGTTAATCGCGGCACTTCCTTTTTGTGTTACTTCATTAGGACGCGCTGTATATTTGATGTAGACTGTATAATCTTGATTTTTTTGATAAGTTTTGTCAAGATTTATTTTTAAAATATCGTTTTTGTAATCGTATTTAAGCGCTTGTTTTGATCCGTTTTTATCCAAAGCAACTTCGTGGATCAACATGGCTTTTGCATTAAGAACCAAAGAATCTGTCGGCGTAAAGTAAGGCGATGCTGTCAACCATTCTTCACCATGAAGTTGTTCTTTCTCGTAGTCGAAACTAACTTTTAATTTGGTGTGTTTTAATTCTGTCATTTTGGTATGTGTCGCGCGATAGACTTTTTCTCGTCCCGAATAATCGGTTTGTGCAAAAGCTAAATTAGAATTAAATAAAGCGCCTAACAATAATGAAGATATGACGATTTTTTTCATAAGAGTTCTATTATTTAATAACATCTAAAGTCGATGTTTTAATATTTTTAGTGATAATATAAGCAAAGATAATATTTGGAATCCAACATAACCACGCAACGATGCGATAAGCGATGATAAAATCTTGAAAAATACCTTGTAGTATCGGTAAATAAATTCTTAATGTCACCGCAGAAAAGCACGCAGCATAACTGTAAATCATCATTTTTTGATGCATTACTAAGTTCCTTTTTTTGATGGAAGTAAATGCTAAAAATGTTGTTAAAAACCAAACAATGCCTAGGGAAGCAAATCCAATTGCAGTACTAATTCCGCCAGTGGCTTGTGTCGCAATTCCGATCCCAGCCAACGAGCTTAAAAATACAAAAATGATATAAAGTTTACCGAGTTTTCGATGGAAGCTTAGATTTTTATTTCGCCATTTTGGAATAAACTGAATCCATCCAATTAATAATGAAAGTCCTCCAAAGATGATGTGCGTGTAGAAACCAATATTCCAAAATAGATTTTGTAAGGTGTCTTGGTCTTTAAAGCGAAGTAGTCCAAAACTTCGATCTATGAAAAAATAAATCAAAGGATAAAGTCCGATTAACACGCATAAAACAGCAAAAATGATGAAGAATGTTTTTTTCATTCTTTATTGAATTGTTATTAAATAAGTGCTCGAAGATGATAAATTGTTACAAAATACTATCACAAAAAAATGTTATTTATTCGACAATTTGTAGTCCATTTAGTTTTAGAAAATTATCAAATTCTTGATAGGAAGATTTTTAATAAATATAAAAAAAGCCCACGGTTTAAACCGTGGGCTAGTAAGGATTTATTATCGATTTTAAAATTTCTAAATTGCAACAGGCGCTTTTATTCCTGGATGTGGATCATAATTTTCTAACGTGAAATCTTCAAAATCAAAATCAAAAATATTTTTGATGTTAGGATTTAGTTTCATTGTTGGAAGCGCTTTTGGTTCGCGCGCCAATTGTCTGTCAACTTGCTCAAAATGATTGTTGTAAATATGGACATCACCAAAACTATGCACATAATCGCCAACTTCGAGGTCACAAACTTGTGCTACCATCATCAATAACAACGCATAACTCGCAATATTAAAAGGTACGCCTAGAAAGACATCCGCACTCCTTTGATAAAGTTGCAGCGACAATTTTCCGTCCGCTACATAAAACTGAAACATCGCATGACAAGGCGCTAAAGCCATATTTGGAATTTCAGCAACATTCCAAGCGGAAACAATAAGTCTGCGAGAATCAGGATTTTTTTTAATTTGATCAATCACTTCTGTTATTTGGTCAACGATTTTTCCGTTGGCACCTTCCCAACTTCTCCATTGTGCGCCATAGACAGGACCAAGATTTCCGTTTTCGTCCGCCCATTCGTCCCAAATGGAAACGCCCTTATCCTTTAAATATTTAATGTTGGTGTCACCTTTTAAGAACCAAAGCAACTCATAAATTATCGACTTAAGATGAACTTTTTTCGTTGTAACCATCGGAAAACCTTTCGACAAATCATAACGCAATTGATAGCCAAAAACGCTTCTAGTACCAGTTCCGGTGCGATCGGTTTTGTCAGTTCCGTTATCTTTAATATGTTTTAGGAGATCCAAATAGTTTTGCATGAGAGTTTAATTTTATATTTAAAACAGAAAATAGTTTCCGTTTTTAAACGTATTGAAATTCAAATTTAATAAAAAAAGAAATGACGAAAAATTGATTTAGGATACCAAATTTAAACCTAGAAGTTTTGCTTCTTCGATGACAAAATTTCGCGCTTCTTTTTTATCATTACTAATAATACCTTCCAAAATGGCTTCTTTAACTTTTTCTTTCAGAATACCAATTTCGCGACCAGGTTTTAGATCAAACATTTCCATAATTTCTTCTCCCGAAATAGGTGGTTGAAAGTTGCGGATATGATCTTTTTCTTCAACCTCTTTTATTTTTTCTGCGACATATTCAAAGTTCTTTTTAAAACGGGTTTGTTTAGCATAACTTTTGGTCGTAATGTCAGATTTGCAAAGAATAATTAAATCTTCCAAATCTTCGCCAGCATCAAACAAAAGTCGTCGCAGTGCAGAGTCCGAAGCATTGTCTGTCACCAAAGCAATGGGACGTGCGTGCATTCTGACCAATTTTTCAACGTATTTTAAATCTTGATTTAAAGGAAGTTTAAGACGCTTAAAAATATGTTTTACGATTTTGGAACCCAAAAATTCGTGTCCATGAAAGGTCCAACCTGTTCCTTCAACAAATTTCTTGGTTGGCGCTTTTCCAATGTCGTGGAGTAGCGCTGTCCAACGTAACCATAATTTGTCAGTGTTTTCAGAAATATTATCGACCACTTCTAAAGTGTGATAAAAGTTGTCTTTATGCGTTTGTCCATCGACATCTTCGATGCCTTTTAGAGCTGTTAATTCGGGCAAAATAATTTGAAGAAGTCCAGTTTCTTCCAATAATTTGAGTCCAACTGAAGGCTTTTCGGAAAGCATAATTTTGTTGAATTCTACCATAATGCGTTCCATAGAAACGATGTGGATTCTCTCAACTTCAGTTTTTATAGCTTCTAGAGATTTTTCTTCGATGTTAAATCCAAGTGTTGACGCAAAACGAATCGCGCGCATCATACGAAGTGGATCATCCGAATAAGTCTGTAAAGGTTCTAGCGGCGTGCGAAGCGTTTTTTGTTCTAAATCCTGAAGTCCATTAAAAGGATCAATCAACTCACCGAAGTTATCTTTATTAAGTGAAATCGCCATTGCATTAATCGTGAAATCGCGACGTTTTTGATCATCTTCCAAAGTTCCGATTTCTACAAAAGGTTTGCGACTGTCTTCGCTGTAGCTTTCTTTTCGTGCACCAACAAATTCTAGTTCGAGGTCGTTGTGACGGAACATTGCCGTACCATAAGTTTTGAAAACGGCAACTTTAAGTTTAGGATTAATTTCTTTCGCAATGCTTTCTGCAAGCTCGATTCCCGAAGATTCTGTGACAAAATCGATGTCGGTCGGCGCCTTGCGTTTCATTAACAAATCTCGAACATAACCTCCAACTATATAGACAGATTGACCGTTGCGATGGGCAACTTCCGAAATGATTTTGAATAGTTTTAAATTTTTGTTCTGAGTTAAATTAACATTCATAAGGCTTTCCGCAAATATTTGCTTGCAAAGATAAGGCTTTCCTTAATTATGATTTGTCATTTTTTGAATAAGAGTCTGTTTAAAATTTTATCAATAAAATTTAAACAGATTCTAAGAAAAAGCCATGTTGTCAGATAATTTTAGAAAAAGTTGACAAATATGTCAAATTTCTATAACTTATTAGTATGATAGTTGTTAACGATGGCAGATTTTCTTAGTTGGTACAAATATGGTGAATATCTTATCGAACAAAAGCTAACTCATCAAAAATTTATTGGGTAGTAAAAAGTAGTAGTTTTTTTTCATAGTTTATTTTTTCTTCAGGCGACATCGTAGGTGTCGCCTGAAGTTTTTTAATTAAAAAAAATTACTCTCTCAAGACTTTAATCTGTCCATTTTTCCAAACTTTAATAACTGAAGAACCAGAATATTTAGAAATTTTTTCGTGGTTTTCTTCTACGGCATAATCTACCGCATCTATTATTTCTTGAGAAATATCTGAGAATTTAAGAGGACTTTTGTCTCCACTTAGATTTGCTGAAGTTGAAACGATTGGTTTGTTAAGTTTAGAAATTAGTTTTTTACAAAAATCATCTTTTACCAAACGTATGCCGATGGATCCATCTTCGGCTAAAGCTTCTTTTGGAAGACCTTTTGCCGATTCGTAGACAATGGTAACTGGTTTTTCGGAGAGGTCGATAATCTCCCAAGCCATCTCCGGAACATCGACTAAATCTTGAAGTCGTTTTTCGTTTTCCACCAAAATAATCATGGATTTATTCGCGTCGCGATGTTTGATGTCGAATACTTTTTTTATCGCTTCAGGATTAGTTGCGTCACATCCAATGCCCCAAATTGTGTCCGTTGGATAAAGAATTGTGCCACCGTTTTGTAAAGATTCTATTGCTTTTTCTATGCTCATGATTTAAAATGAATTAATCTGGAATGTTACAAAAGCTTAAAATTATAAACTGTTGAATAATAGGCTTTTTAATAAAACTGTATTTTCCAAAATTGGTTTTCGATACTGCAAATTTAACTATAAATGAACGGAAGTTTATGTAAAATTCAGATGTTAAAATTAATTTAACATAAAGTGTAATTTCTTAATATTTTTTTAAAATTTAATTAAATCTTTCAATACGAATTCTCCTACTATACTTCAGTTCCTTTGTCAGCGAAGAAAAAAAGTAAGTAAGTAAAAATGAAAATCAACAAACTAAGCATCGGCGTATTATTCTTATTAGGAAGTACCACAATGCTATTAGCTCAACAAAAAAACGACACTGTTAAATCTACAAAAAATATCGAAGGTGTCATCATCCAAGGTAGCACCAAAAAAGGTAAAGAGTCTAACCTTATCAATTTACAAAGAAAATCTGTTGAAGTTATAGAACGAGTTGGTTCTGTACAATTAGAAAAACAAGGTGTTGGCGACGTGGCAACAGCAGTTACCAAAGCAACAGGAACGCAAAAGCAAGAAGGAAGCGGACAGATCTTTGTTCGTGGATTAGGAGATCGCTATAATGGTACAACTCTTAATGGTCTTGAAATTCCTTCGGATAATCCAGAATTCAAGAATATTAATTTAGAGATTTTCAAGACTTCGATGATCGAGTATCTTTCTTTGGATAAAGTATATAATCCTAGATTTTCTGGTGATTTTGGTGGTGCTAATATTGATATCGTTTCTAAAACGCATGTAGGAAAACCATATTTCAAAGTTGGTTTGGGAAGTTCTATCAATCTTCAGACTTATGATAAGGCTAATTTTAAGATGCAAGATGGTGGACCAGGTTTTTTTGGTTTTAATGAGGCAACTTATAGAACAGGAAGTCCTTACGATAAATATCCTTTCACAACGAAATGGAATTTTAAAAACGCTCAGAATCCTTTTAATACCAGTATGGATTTTGAAGGTGGTGCAAGACTAGGGAAGTTTATGTTGTTTGGTTATGCAGGGTTTGATAATTCTTACGAGTATAGCATCGGAAAAGAAGGTTTCTACTTTGCAAACGGTGATGCTAACAAAGATTATAACGTTGAGAAGTCAGATTATAAAACAAACACAACAGCGTTATTGAATGTTGACTATAAAATTAACTCGAATAATAAATTAAAATTTACGACTAACTACATACATTCATCTCAGCAAGAAGCAAAAATCTACAATGGTTATGCTTATGACGTTGATAGAAATGTAATTATTAACAGAGGTGATAACAAGTTAACCGACACTTGGATTAATCAACTTTTCGGAAATCACAACATCAATGATAGTTGGACTTTAGATTGGGCTTTAGCATTTAACCTGATGAATAGCAAAAGACCAGATCGTATGCAGAATACTATTAATGCAGAGACTAACGAATTCTTGGCAAGTAGTGCAATTAGTAATCATAGATATTTTGATGAGTTAAAAGATAAAACCTATCTAGGACATCTTTATTTAACTAAAAAGTTTAACCAAAATTATAAATTAGTTGTTGGTTATGATGGGTCATACAAGGATAGACAGTTTAACCAAACAACTTTGGGGATGAACTTCACAACCTCAGTACCTGTTAATTATCAAGATATTGATGCTTTCATTAATGCTTATAATAATAGTTTATTTATTTATAATATTCAAAAAAGTAATTATTCTATCAAAAGAAATATCCAGTCTGGTTTTGCAAACTTCGATATGAATCTTTCAGATAAATTTACTTTGCAAATCGGTGGAAGATTCGACTATATTGATTTTGATATGGCTTGGAAAGACATCTTAGATGACAGTACAAGAAAAAAACAATACAACAAGTTTTTGCCAGCACTTAACGCTAAATATAGCATAAATGATAGACAAAACTTGAGATTGTCTGCCTCTAAAACCTATACATTACCTCAGCCAAAAGAGTTGATCCCAATTGCTTATTATGATGTAACTGCTAACGTATATGGTAATCCATATTTGTATCCTTCAGATAATTATAATGCTGATCTTAAATGGGAGTTTTTCCCGAAAACTGGAGAGATAATCTCTTTGACAGCTTTTGGTAAATACATCCAAAACCCAATTGGTAGAAGTACATATTCTTCTGCTTCTCCAAGTGATATGACGTTTTTCAATATTGCAAATTGGGGTTATATCTATGGTGCTGAAGCAGAAATTAGAAAAGATATCTTTAGTTGGGACAAATCAAAAATTTATGCTTTTGTGAACGGAACATTTATGCAGTCGAAACAAGAGCTAAAAAATGAAACCGAACTAGCTAAAGAAAACAACGGAAAAACTGCACAGTTCAGCAAATTAGAAAATGACGTGCAAGGTGTTGCAAAATTCTTAGCTAATGCTAATGTTGGATATAATTATAAGTGGGGCGGCGATAATACTGTTGATCTAGTTGTTTCTTACTCTCGCGTAGGTAAAAATCTTTACTCTATTGGTACTAACAAAGTTGGTGACTTCTATGAGCTTGCAAAAGATATCTTAGATGTTAATATCAACTTTTCACTAAAACAAATAGGTATTGGAATTAGCGGCAAAAATCTACTAAATCCGCATTCTAAAATTGAACAGATTAATGATGCTGGTACTTTCATCCATAAAGACTATACAAGAGGTCGTCAAGTTGGCCTTAGTTTAACATACAAATTTTCAAAATAATTAAAAGTAAATATTTAAAATCTAAGTAAAATGAAAAAAACATTTTTAAAAGCTATTCTTGGTTTATCATTAGTAGCGTCTACAACAGCAGTAGTGGTATCTTGTAATGATAAGAACAATGATGATCCAGTAGTAATTGATAACTCTGGTATCGATGCAAATAACTTTAAAGGTGATATTACAAAAAATGTAACATTAGATCCAGCTAAAGTATATACCATTACAGGTAAAGTTGCAGTTAAAGCGGGAGCTTCTCTTACAATCCCAGAAGGTACACAGATTAAAGTAGCTGAAGGAGCTAATTATCTAATCGTAGAAAGAGGTGCTAAAATTTTCATCAATGGTTCTGCTGCTAAGCCAGTTGTATTCGAAGGTACAGCACATAAGCAAGGACATTGGGGAGGTATCGTAGTTTTAGGTAATGCACCATCTAACAGAAGTGCTGCTGGAACTTCAACTTCAGAATTAGGAGATTTAACATACGGAGGAACAGATAAAGCTGATAACTCAGGTGTTATTAAGTATGTAGTTATTAAAGACTCAGGTTATAAATACAACCCAGAAAAAGAATTTAACGGTCTTTCATTATTTGGTGTTGGTAGCGGAACAACAGTTTCTTACGTATATATAACTAATGGTGCTGATGATGGTGTAGAGATGTTTGGTGGTAACGTTAATGTTGATCACATTGTAGTAACAGGAGTTGGAGATGATTCTTTTGACTGGACAGAAAGCTGGAGTGGTACTGTAGATTATCTTTATGCTGCAAGAATGAAAGCATTTATGGGTGCAGTTGAGCCAGGTAACAGAGGTATCGAAGCAGATAGTCAAGATACCGATCCTAACACAACCAATGGTGCTAATGGTGGGGTATCTAACCCTACAGTTAAGAATGCTACTTTCATCGGAAATACTGCAGGTGCAGAATCTCAAGGTTTGAAGATCAGAGCTGGTTCTCAAGGTAATTTTGATAATATCGTTATTGCAAACTTCCAAACAGGTTTAGATTTCGAAACGGATAGAACTTATGCTTGGTTCAATAGCGGTACAAAAATTAACAATGTACGTTTTGTAAACGTTGGTACAGAATGGAAAGCGAAAGCAACAACAGCTAACCCAAATCCAGATTTATCTAAAGCTTTCACAAAGAATGCTGATGCTAAAGGTGCTGGTAACGGTACTGCATTGCCAGATTGGGCAAAAGGATGGACTGGACTTACTAGCTTTGACGTAGCTGATGCTGGTAACTAATCCAACGTATTTAGAAATTAAACACAAAAGCTTTTTTTTCTTCATATTACTTTAAAATAAATCCCGAATCATTTATTTGATTCGGGATTTTATTTTTTTTTGGCAATGTGGTCAAAAATAGTTGGTGTTTTTTCACAAAATATTTTGTAATATACTGAGATTGATTGGAAGAGGAAATGAGCTCTGCTGAGGAGCA
>NZ_FUYZ01000001.1 GCF_900167905.1 Soonwooa buanensis
GAATATTTTTTACTTAAATATTCATAATAATCATCCTCAGAATTTTGCTCTGATTGTGTAGGAATAACCCCAGTTAAACTTTCAACTAAAGGACTTATTTCAATTTTCCTTTTTTCTTTAGTAATTAATGAATTCAGATAATTTTCTATAAGTTTTGATAAACTTACCTTATTATCTTTTGCATAATCTTTAGCACTTTCAATAATGCTTTTATTTAGATTTAATGTGAGTTTGGTATTCATATAAAAATATTTACGTGTAAAATTAAATATTATTTACGTGAAATCAAAATTAAATTTGTTGTTGGGTGGTCAAACGTGGTGTCGCATAACGAAAAAGTATTGGCGAAGTGCGGGCTTAATTTGAACGAATGTTCAAGTTCAGACCAAACGAAGCCGATGCTTTTTCAGATAAGCTAATTTAGTGAAAAAGATTATATGAAAAGCAGCGGCGGATAAATATTTCCACTTTTTCTATTTTATATTTAACCCCGCATTTTGCCAATACTATGTTATGGGCAGTACATTTTTATTGATAATTAAGTTGAAATTATTTTTTTCGATAGCTTAATATCTCGAATTCATAATTCTTGAAAATCCAACTATTTGCTAAATCTACAGCAACCTGTTCGCTTATTCTTACTGGAGGTTTTATTTCTTCAATCGCATCAATAGTATGTGCATTAACTCTTAAAGGTTTAGTTTTGTTTTTTATATAGGACGATATTTTTTGGTATAAAGGATATGAGTTTGGTGAATGTAATTGTATATCTTCATATATGAAAAATTTACCTTTATCGTCTTCCTTATCTACACTAACACCTTTTTGTAGTGTTAATTGTATGGCCCAAAAATGAATTCGTACAGCTTCTCTGTAATATGGCCAATGAACCATATTGGCTGGATTTATCATAAAACCAATATTGTTTTCGTAGTTCAAACTACAAACAAAACTGTTTATGTTGATGTAAGAAATGTTACCTTGTGTAGTATAATTTTTAGGAATGTTTTCTGAAATAAGCGAATTATAAAACTTTTGATATTCCTCATAAATATTTTCATTTTTTTGAAGAACAAATTTGATTTTTAATTCTTCGCAGTATTTTACAAAGCTACTAAATTCAATAGGACTTAGAATAAATCCCAATTTCCAAAAACCGTTTTTAATTGTCCCCATATTTTATACTAATTTTTGTGCGGTATTTTGGTTGTATTGCCCATAACGGAAAAAGTATTGGCGAAGTGCGGGCTAAAAATGAACTTTAGTTCAATTTTCGACCAAACGGAGCCGATATTTTTTCCATGAAACGAACTTACAAAAAATTAGTGAAATGGAAAAATAGAGGCGGCTAAAGATGCGGAATTTTTCAATTCATACCTTAACCCCGCATTTTGCCAATACAATGTTAACTGCAGTAAGAATTTTTTCTAATCGTAATGAAACCTACATTTTGCAATTAAAATTTCATTTTCTTGATATTTATAAATTAATCTGTGCTCATCGTCAATTCTACGAGACCAAAATCCAGAATATTTATGTTTTAATGGTTCAGGTTTTCCAATTCCTTCAAATGGATTTCTTGAAATATCTTTTAGAAGATCATTGATTCGTTTCAATTTCTTTTTATCCGTTTTCTGCCAATACAAATAATCTTCCCAAGATTCGTCAACAAAAGTATATTTCATATTACTCTTCAATTAAATCCTTTGAAAATGATTTTCCGTTTTTCAATTTTTCAATTGCTGAATCCAAACGCATTTCGTTTTTTCTCGATGATAATTCATAATTAGTTGCCATCAAAGAATTATATTCCTCTAAAGACATGACAACAATTCCCGAATCTTTTCCGCGATTGATAATTAGAGTTTCAAAATTCTTTGCAACTCTATCTAAATATGATTTTATGTCTTTTCTAAAATCAGAAACACTTGCAATTAGCATAATTTTGTATTTTTATTTGTACAAATATATGTACAAATTTTCTAAATTACAAATTGTGCGAAATTTTGGAATCTTATTGCAGTTAACGGAAAAAGTATTGGCGAAGTGCGGGCTTAATTTGAACGAATGTTCAAGTTCAGACCAAACGGAGCCGATGCTTTTTCAGATTGTCTAAATTAAGAAAAAAAAACAATATGAAAAGCAGCGGCGTGTAAATATTACAAATCTTTCTATTATACATTTAACCCCGCATTTTGCCAATACAATGTTAGCTGCAGTCTTTATTTTAAGCTTCTTTCTAATAAGGAAATCACAATTTTTTCAGTCATTTCATTTTTCTTATCAAGTATTTCAATGTTTTCTGCTAGATTTATCGCTAACATAGTATCTTGAACTTTAATTAATTGAGCAAAAAAGAAATTTACTTGTTCTAGACTTTTCTTATATACAAAAAAATATGCTCCACCAATAAATTCAAGCAATAGTCCAGAAATGCCTGTTAAGAACGATAATTCAATACTAGAAATTTCAAAATAATAAAACCAAATTCCAGTTACTATTGTTACAAAGCCAATAATAATAGAAATTAAACTAATACGAAAACTACTTTTAGCTTGATTTTTATTAATTGTATAATACTCATTTAACTGATTTAGGCTTAATTGAATTGTATTGAAAATGTCATAATCATTGTCTTTTTCTATTTTGTCTGTAATTTCCTTCCTTTCAGATCTTAAATCACTAATTTCTTCTTCATATTTTGCATTGTAAATTTCTTGCATATAAAGCATGTAAAGAAACCCAATTGTTGCTAATGGAATTACAATAAATGGCAGGAAATTCTCGAAAATATATTTTCTCTCATTTTCATCTTTAACAAAAAGAAGAGAATAAAATATTAAACCTATAAGTGCTACCATAAGTACTGAAAATAGTACTGTCATAAAGATTCTTGAAATTTTATTTTCAAAAACAACTTTACTAAGAAATGTGTAAGGTTTAGTTCCGTGCCCAATTAACTTGGCTAAATTTTCAATCATTTGGATTGTGCGATTTTTTTTAAGATTGCAGCTAACGGAAAAAGTATTGGCGAAGTGCGGGCTTTCGAAGAACTAAAAGTTCAAGAACGACCAAACGGAGCCAATATTTTTTCAATGGAACTAAATTAAACAAAAATGTGGAATTGAAAAATATTGGCGGCTAAATATTTCAAATTTTTCAATTATACATTTAATCCCGCATTTTGCCAATACAATGTTAGCCGCAGTTTTTATTTTTCGACTGCTACATCTACGTTTATTGATGGCTCTCCAGCTGAAAATTTTTCCCAACTTCCAAAATAATTTCTATAGTAGGTATTTTTTGAAAAAGCAAAAATATTTCCGCCAATCATTAATCTTCCATTAAATCCCTCACCAACTCGAACGGTAACAAAAAAATCTTCATTTGTCCAGATGTTTTTATCACTAACATCAATTGATACTTTGTTGTTTATGACGTCTTCCTTGTTTATAGTTAGCTTTATTGTTTCATTTGTTAATGATTTTGAATCATCAGGAAAACCATTTGTCGAATTCTGAATATCAAAGATTAGATCAGCTGGAGAATTTAGATTGATACTTACTAAATTTAGATTGATTTTTTTGACTTTTAAACGTTTTTTGTTTTCAATTCTAATAGCATATTCTCTATACACTTTATCTTTTCTTTCAGAATCGTATCCGCAATATGCTCTTTTTGAATTTGAGGTTCCAAAATTTCTCTTAGCGAATTTTTTTTGATCAATCTTTACTTCTTCAATTTTTGTTATCTTTTCTTTTAAAATAATTTCGTGATTTGAATTAATGAAGCTTTTAATATTTGTTTCAAAAGGTAAAAACTCACTAACTAAAACCTTTATTTTTTTTGAGGAGTCAATGTTTGTTAAATCTATTTTGAAATTTCCATTTACATCTGTCAAATCTCCAACAGATTCATTTTCAATTCCAATTCTTGCATTTTCAACAGGTTTATTTTCAGTGTCTACAATTTTTCCTTTAATTTCTTGTGAATAACTAACTATTGAAATAAAAAATAGAAATAGTGTTGTCTTTTTTATCATTTGTGTACTGATTTTGTAAAATTGTGGCTAACGGAAAAAGTATTGGCGAAGTGCGGGCTTGAGTTGAACGAATGTTCAAGTTCAGACCAAGCGGAGCCGATGCTTTTTCAGATTGTCTAAATTAAGGAAAAAAACAATATGAAAAGCAGCGGCGGATAAATATTTCTGCTTTTTCTACTTTACATTTAACCCCGCATTTTGCCAATACAATGTTAGCTGCAGGTCTTTTTAGTTCATTTAATATTCAAATTTTTGTTTGTAAAACGTCGCTTTTTCTTCATTTCCAACTTCCTTGAATAGATTTGAAAGTTCTAAAAAAATATATTCAGAACTCGGCCCTAATTTTTCGCTAATTAAAAAATAATTAATTGCTTCCAAATATTCTCCTTCGTCTCTTAAAATATAACCGAGATCTTCTGTTATTGCTAAAGTTGGATAATTTTCGAATGCTTTTTTCAAAATATTAATTCCAAAAATAGGATTCTGCTTCGAATAGTAAAGCTCATACAATCCTAAACATTCAGAGCCAACAATTGGAATTATTTCAGCATTCAAATCATGAATTAAATTAAAAGAAACTTTTTTATCATTACTTAATACTACATTTTCACTTATTCTTTCAGGTGTAATAATTTCAAGATAACATTCTTCATAATTTTTTTCTGAAATTAGAATTGATGGAACATAAAAAGTACCTTCTAAATCAGGAATTACTTTAAATTTTGTTTCTTCAATTTCCCATTCAAGTTCATCGTCAAAATCATCATTAATAACTTGAAATATATTTGAATTATTTGCTTTGAAAATTTCTTTTAGTTTCATGCGTAATTTTTGCGAAGACTTGCAGCTAACGGAAAAAGTATTGGCGAAGTGCGGGCTTTCGAAGAACTAAAAGTTCAAGAACGACCAAACGGAGCCGATATTTTTTCCATGAAACGAACTTACAAAAAAATAGTGGAATGGAAAAATAGCGGCGGATAAAAATGAGGGATTTTTCAATTCACACTTAACCCCGCATTTTGCCAATACAATGTTAGGCGATGTAATTACTATTCATCAAGATTGGAAAATGGAAATTGAGTAGTATTATTGAAATCCACTAATCCAGTTCCATAAAAAATATTAATATCTTCATTTATAATGTTATTTTGTCGGAACTCTTGAAACTTTTCATTTCCATTATTAGTTTTATTAAATGCTGCGAAAATTCCATATACTTTTTCCTCTCCACTTGTTTGCCTTTCAATTATTTCTTTTATTCTTATCATTTTATTTATGTCATTTTGATAAGAAATTATATCAGTATCATTTATTCCGATTTTGTCTCTACAAAATTTCAATTCTATTAATATCGCTCCACCGGCAATTGTGAAATTTTTCGAAGGATTACTTCTATATTGAGGTATCCCTTTCTTAAATACATATTCGGTTGAATGATAAATACTAATATTTTCTGTGTTTACAATAATTATGTCTGGTACCAAAGTAAGTTTTCCATCTTCATCAAAAAATTTAACTTCAGAATGAACAGCACAACCTGTAATCTCTTCTGAAAAAGTACTATTATCGATAGGAAACAATTCATAAATCAATCTAAATAATTGACATTTTAAATCGCTCTCAGTTAGTATAAGTGCTTTATTAGACTGATAATTTGTTTGAAGTTGATGAAGTTTTTCAATTATAACCTCTACAGATCTCAAATTTATATACATGGGATTGGTTTATTATATCGCCTAACGGAAAAAGTATTGGCGAAGTGCGGGCTTAATTTGAACGAATGTTCAAGTTCAGACCAAACGGAGCCGATGCTTTTTCAGATTGTCTAAATTAAAGAAAAAAACAATATGAAAAGCAGCGGCGTGTAAATATTACAAAATCGTTCTATTATACATTTAACCCCGCATTTTGCCAATACAATGTTGTACGACGTAGCGATTACATTATTTTGTTTCCAAAAA
Source organism: Soonwooa buanensis (assembly GCF_900167905.1). Lineage (GTDB taxonomy): Bacteria > Bacteroidota > Bacteroidia > Flavobacteriales > Weeksellaceae > Soonwooa > Soonwooa buanensis. Next base: position 6,004 of record NZ_FUYZ01000001.1, read on the forward strand.
TTGAGCAATTGTTACAATATTAGTTTGTTCAAATTTTTCTAAAACTAATAGATCTTTATCTCCAGTAATCAAAAAGTTTGCATTAGAATCTTTGGATAAAGAAAGTAAGAAGTTATCTTTTTCATCTCTACAAACTTCTACTTTACTTGTAACAGTAATAAATTCTGCATATTCTTCAATTGTTTCGATAAGGTTTTCTGTGTCTTCTTGAGAGAAAAAACGTCTTAACTTTGGTCTTTTGATGACTTCCAAAAATTCATTTAAAAGTTCTTCACTAAAAATTAATATACATTTTCTTTCAAAAATGATTTCATCAAGTTGAGAATAATTTTTTGAAATCAAAAAGCTAATCCAAAGATTTGTATCAAGTATAATTCTTTGGTTTTTACTTTTCATATCTTTTTGCTCGAACTTTTGCTACTTCAGTTGTTATTTCATCAAGACTCGGAGCCGACTTCGCATTTGAACGAAGTTTTTTAAGAACATCTGCAAAACCTTTCTTAGATTCTTCTTTAATTGAAATCAAATCTAAATCAGCTAAACTTTTTAGAAGCTTAACGGCTTTCGGGTTTAATATGTCAATTCTAATACTTGTATTCATTGTTTCAAATTTATATCAAATATATGAAAAATTATTGTGTGGGATATTGCTTTTGCTATGTCGTACAACGGAAAAAGTATTGGCGAAGTGCGGGCTTTCGAAGAACTTTAGTTCAAGAACGACCAAACGGAGCCGATGCTTTTTCAGATTGTCTAAATTATGAAAAAAAACAATATGAAAAGCAGCGGCGTGTAAAAAAGTAGAGTAGTTCAATTATACCTAATCCCCGCATTTTGCCAATACAATGTTATGCGACGTTTTTTTTATTCTCAGATTTAAGAAATTGTATTAAAAAACAAATTATTGAAGTATAAATTAATGATAAGAAAAGAATGGAAGTTAAATATAACTCTAATTCAGATTTAATGGGGTTAATTTTGAAAATAAGTTTTAATGGTTCAATAATAAATAGAAAAAAATTCAAAAATTTATTTTCAAAATCAGAATTTTCGTCAAATATTAACAAATACCAAAATTCAATTATAAGTATTATGAAAACAAAAAAATTAATGATAAAAAATTGCGAAACTTCATATTTTTTTCTTTTTTGGAAGTGAAAACAGTAAAATACTTAAAGTAATTAAAACAAAAATAATCCAATTTTTAGCAATTGCATTTTCAGATTTTGCTTCTCTATTTTTTTTCTGAAAATTAATTTCATTAATGGCAATTTTCTTAATTTCTTCAATATTTTTAGAGTTTTCTATTAATTCAATTTTCTCTCTCAAATTTGAATCATTTTTAGTTTTTGCAAAATCAATTTCATTTAAGTTAGATGAAATTAACCAACCAAATAAAAATATCGAAATTATTAAAATGATTGTTCTTAAATAATTCATTTTCAAATTGTAATCTGATTTTTTATAAAATGTCGCATAACGGAAAAAGTATTGGCGAAGTGCGGGCTTAATTTGAACGACTGTTCAAGTTCAGACCAAACGGAGCCAATATTTTTTCAATGGAACTAAATTAATAAAAAATGTGGAATTGAAAAATATTGGCGTATAAATATTTCAAATTTTTCAATTATACATTTAATCCCGCATTTTGCCAATACTATGTTAGCAGAAGTAGTTTTTATTTTTCTAGTTTATCTAATCTGCTTTTAAGTCTATTAATTTTTGTATTAAAATTTATTCGAAAACCATGTACTGGCTCAATAAACGTCAAATCATTATTATAACAATTCCTTATTTCTTTTTCTAAAATTGGATTTTTTGATATTAAAAAAGTCATTCGGTTATATTCTTTGTTTTGTTCTTCTTCTATCAAAAATTTTAATATTCTTATTTCTTCCTTCTTATTTTTCATTTTTCGATATAAGATTATTAGTCGATCTAGAACATCACGATGAAGGTTTACATTAATAATTGATTCATATAATCTAATTGCTTTATTTATATCAATAAGTTCTAAATTCTTAGCTTCTTGATAAATCTTTTGACCATCTTGTTCTCTATTTTTTTCCTTATCAATAACCTTTTTTCTATTCTTGAGTTTTTCAAGAATAGTTAACTCAATGAAGACTTCATTATTGCTGTTCGTATTATTTATGAAATGAATAAATTCGTTGGGTTCTAAGCATACTGAGAATTCTTTTAAAAATTCATCAATATTAAAATTAATCATATTTTCACTCATATCCGCATTTTTGGATACTATTTCTGCTAACGGAAAAAGTATTGGCGAAGTGCGGGCTTAATTTGAACGAATGTTCAAGTTCAGACCAAGCGAAGCCGATGCTTTTTCAGATAAGCTAATTTAGTAAAAAAGATTATATGAAAAGCAGCGGCGGATAAATATTTCCACTTTTTCTATTTTATATTTAACCCCGCATTTTGCCAATACAATGTTATCTGCAGTTATAATTTTTGCGTTCGGAGTTTGTAAATTTCTACCATATTTACTTTAGTTTTCTGAACTTTATTTATATTTTTTCCTTCTTTTGTCCATAAATAAGGATAAAACATAAATGCTTCATTTGTATTCAATGCTTTGAAATCATTTTCCCAATTTTTCCAGCGTAAATCTTTATAAAAATTCTCAATATTTCCATTAAAGCAAAAATCAATGAAATCTGTATAACTTAAATCTAAAGCTTCAGGTTCTAAATTATCGGGTGATAAATAATAAATTTTACCTAAATCATTTCCTAAATCTCCGCCATTTAATAAGAAAAATCCGCCAACTGCATCATCCGCAATAATTAAATGATTTGGTTTTTCTCCATAATTTTGAAAAGTTTTTCCTTTGTTCCATTCAGGTAAATTACGGTTCAGTTTTTCATTTCCAGAACCATAAATTCTAATCCAACCATTATTGATTAAAATTCCACCTGTATGGAAAATTATTGCTCCCATTGGTGAACGTGTTGAAACTTGGGAATTGAACAATGCTTCTTTAGATTTTAACGAATCATTTTCAAGAATTTGAATTTTATTTTTCGCATTATTTTTCCATTCATGTATTAGACTTATTGCATCTTCATTTTTATTTATCAATTCATTTAATTCTCTCATTTTTATTTGTGCAAATGATAAATTAGTAATTAAAAATAGAATTAATATATTGATTTTCAATTTCATACGGTGTTTTGAGATAATTGCAGATAACTATTGTATACATGCAAGATAACATAAAATTTTTAATATTTAGTCATCACTAGAAAAACACTATAACAACCAGATTTATAGAACATTAGTAACAATTAATTGATTACGCATTCTATATATAATTTACTTAATATTAAAAATTTAACTATTAACATATAAAAAATACACATTACCCAAAATAAATAGTTGCTCCTACTCTATTCAATTAATGTAACTGATTAAATTAAAGTATGTCACCTAGCTTTTAAACACAGAATATCAAACTATCATTTAATTCCCAACAATCTCAAAAGCTCTTCTTTTTTGTTGGGCGCAATGCTAATTTGTGTTCCTGTGGTCAGTTCAACAAGGTTGCCGTGGATACTTCGTACCGCTTCAAGATTGATGATAAATGACCTTTGAACTCTAAAAAAAGATTGGAAAACCAAAGTTTCTTCAATCGATTTTAAAGTCGCTTGAGTAGAGTAACTTTGATCTTTTAAAACAAATTTAAGATAATCGCCTTGCGCTTCGATATAGACAATTTCGTGTAACAAAATTTTCACCAATTTACCTTCTGTTTTGATGAAAATTCGATCATCATTAACTTGTTGAATTTCGGAATGTGATTTCAAACCAATGAATTCTTTGGCTTTATTTACAGCTTTTAGAAAACGATCCATGCGAACAGGTTTCACCAAATAATCAAAAACGCCAACTTCAAAACTATCGATTGCAAAATCTCGATACGCCGTAATCATAATAAAAATAGGCGACTTTTCTAAAAATTTGACAATTTCTAAACCATTAATCTGCGGCATTTCGATGTCGCAAAAGACCAAATCGACTTCATTGTTTTGCAGAAACAAAATCGCGTCCAAAGGATGTTGAAAACTCCCAATAATTTCCAAAAAAGGAATTTGTGAAGCAAGATTTTCAATCACTTCAATTGCTAAAGGCTCATCATCAATAATGATCGTTTTTATCGTCTTCATAGGTTATAGCTTGATGTCAAGTTGTACGTTAAACGTGTTTTTATTCTTCGTCACCAAGAGAGTATGTTCCTCTGGATAAATCAATTGAAGTCTCTTTTTAAGGTTTTCTAAACCGATGCCTCCAAAGTTTTTAAGTTCAGTTTTGGGAAGAAAATCATTTTCTAAATTAAATGAAAACTGATGATCTTTAACTTCAATTTTTAAATTAAGAAATGCGTTTTCTTTATTTTTTAAACCATATTTAAAAGCGTTTTCAATAAGTGAAAATGTGAGTAAAGGCGCAATTGTTTTTCCTTTGGTTTCGTTCTCGTTGGGCAAAATTATCGAAATACTTTTCTCTTCACCATGACGCATTTTTTCTAGTTCGACATAGTTTTTAATAAACTCAATTTCCTTTGTTAATGGTACTCTTTCTGCATTCGATTCGTAAAGTGTGTAACTCATCGTGTCAGATAAATTGAGAATCATATCGGACATTTTATCATCTTTTTTAAGACTTAAACTGTATAAATTATTTAAGGTGTTAAATAAGAAATGGGGATTAAGTTGAGATTTTAAAAAGTCTTTTTCAATATTGATATTTTGGATTTGAAGTTGAGAATTTTGTTTCGCCATTTTCAAAGATTTTGAATATAATTTTGAAATTTCAAACAAAATTTTAACAAAGAAAAAAGGCGACAACAGCGAAATAATGATGATAGTTTGCGATATAATTCTAGATACCGAAACCGCTCCCCAAAATGTTTGTTGCGCACTTGCAGTTATCGCTCCTTTTAATTCTCCAAAACCAATTTCGTAGCCCAAATAATGGTATAAAACCGAAAAACCCAAAGTAATCCATAACCAAATGGCTGTCAATAAAGGCAATGTGACACTAAGAATTATCATGGCAATTCCCAATTTTTGATTAAATAATTTGGGAGCAATTACATAAAAAAACAAATAAAATATCGTCATATTACTAACTGCCATTCGGATGGTTAAAATAACACTATTGAATGTTGTTAAATCATAAGCTAATCGGTAACTCAAAAATAAAAGGATTGCAAAACTTAGCCACATAGTGGTGTGAAGTAAGATTCGAGTCTTCCAAGTTATTTCTTTTTCAAAATCGAAATCGGCAATTTTTTCGGACAGTTTACTGGATAAAAAAGATGAATTTTCCATAAAATTTAGTAGAAAACTTTATCGAAAAGAAGCTTTCAATAAAGTTTTCGAAGGTAAAAATATTACAAAATTCTTATAAGAGCATTCATGAGATTAATACAATTGTGCCCAATAATTGGAAAAATGAGATTTCCACTGAATTTTCTGAGTAAACCAACGCTAAATGATGAGATTAAAATGAGATAAATAATGGTTACAAAATCAAATTTCACTTGATAATCTGTCGTTAAAATGGCTCCATGAAGTACACCAAAGAGTATTGTGATGATGACAAATCCCCAACCAAATTGGATTCCTTTGTAATTCCATTTTGGTGGAAAAGCTTTATCTAAAAGCCAAAATCCAATTCCACGAAATGCAAGTTCTTCTGTTAAACCTGGCATTGACGCTTGAAACAAAAAAGTTTCTAAATCGAAAGTCCCTCCTTTTGGGAACAAAATCATTTTGAAAATAAAATCGAATAACAAAAATCCTAGAAACACAAAAACTCCGAATTTTACTTGTCTTTTAGAATTGGTTTTAAAACTGAATCCAGCAGCTTCGCGGTTTTGTTTGTTTAAAGAAAATATAATTCCTAACGAAAGCACTAAACTTAAAATTTTTCCTCCCCAAGCAAAATTTAGTTCTAAAGATTTGAAGTGAAAATAATCTTTTGCCAAACCTTGTATACTGCAATCGACCAAAAAATATAAAAGAAAATAGAGTAGATATTTTAAGTTTGGTTTGTTAGTTTTTACAATTGCTAAAATGATGAATGGAAGCATAATTGCGATCCAAAGAAGTGGTGTTAGTAGTGACATAATGTTTATTTTTTGTCAAAACTAAATCCAACAAACGTTAATTAAAATCTTTACCGATAGAACATAGATTTTTACCGATGAAAATATTTCTTTTGTCATCGTAACAACTAGTCGATGCGAGAATTCATTAACGAATAAGAAAAATACTTATTGAAAAAAGTGTATTTTCGATTCAACAAAAATCTAATAAATTAAATGAAAATATTAACTTTTTTTTTCTCATTACTATCCATATTTGTATGTTCTCAAAATCAAAGATTTGTTTACGAATACAGCTTCAGAATGGATTCTTTAAATCGTGATAACGTAGAAAAAGAACTGATGAATCTTGATGTTAGCAAAGAAGGATCTTACTTTTATAGTGCATTACTTATTGCGCGCGATTCACTTTTTAAAGCTGAATTTGAAAAAGCTAATGCGGCTAAATCTATGGTTTTGGACATGCGAAAAATAAAAAAATCAAAAGTTAATTTCCGAATTTCAAAAACCTATCCAAGCTTTGAGACAGTATATCATTCCATGCTTAATGCAACAAATTTGGCGATCAAAGAAGTGGAAAAAATAAAATGGACAGTTTTATCCGAGACAAAAACAATTGAGAAATTCAAAGCTCAAAAAGCGACGACAACTTTCGGAGGCCGCAACTGGATTGCTTGGTTCACTAATGACATCCAAATCCAAGATGGGCCTTATAAATTTTGTGGTTTACCGGGATTAATCTTAACGATCGAAGATGACAAAGGAGATCATCAATTCAGATTTGTGGGTAATCAAAAAATTAAGCACGAGCAAGGTCTTATGGATTCTAAAATGAAAGACATCTTTGTTACCAAAGAAAAATTTAATTTTTTATGGAATGAATACAAAAAAGATCCCGCAAAAAACATCAAATTAATCCACAGCTCGTCCCAAATGTCGGAGACTTTATTTTACAATGCAAACAATGGAAGTCCTATGTCAAAACAGGATTTAATAAAAGGAAAAGAAGAACGTGCTGCCGAAAGTTTTAAGAAAAATAATAACTTTATCGAAGTTGCGCTTTATAAATAATTATTCTTAAACATAAATCAAAAAACTGATAAAAACCTATATCCATGAGATGTATTTTGTATTTCTTAATAATTTCTAATCTTAGCTTTTCCCAAAAATTAAGTTTTATTTATGAAACAAAATTCAGATATAATTCCGATAAACCAAATGACTATTATGAAAAAAATATGCTTTTGGAAATTGACGACAATAAATCCATTTTTAGAGATATAGATGACAAAAAAATCGATTCGATACGACTTAATAACGGCAGAGGAATGACAAAAATGGGCGTCGAAAATAACTACTATGTTAAAAAAGACTTTCAATCTGATAGCGTCGATAAGATAATCACTTATCTAGGCGTTAATTATCTATTACCAATTGATGAAAAGCTAAATTGGATTATAAAACCTGAAAAAACCAAACTCGGGAAATATACTGTTCAAAAAGCTGAAATTAATTATGGCGGTCGCGATTGGTCGGCTTGGTTTACAACCGATTTGGCATTTAACGATGGTCCTTACATTTTTCATGGTTTACCAGGCTTGATAGTCTCTATCCAAGATTCTAAAAACGATTTTTCGTTCAATTTGATCCAAGTAAAAAAGTATGAAAATCTTTTTGATGCTAGAACCAAAACTGTTACAATTGACTGGAAAAAATATGAATCGCTTGCCAAGTCTTATTATAATGATCCGTATGATTTACTATCTAAAGCGGGACGCAAAGTTACAATGACTGGACCTAACGGCAATGTCATGGATATAAATGAAGTCGCTAAAGAAGTCCAAAACGAAATTCTGCAAGACAATAACCCTATCGAACTTAACCATAAAATCAATTACAAATAAAAGACGTCAAATACTGAATTACCAAAGAATAAACATCCCTTGTTAAAAAATATTATTTCTATAAAAAGTTTAAACATAATTCATTATTATTATTTTGAATTAAGGAATAGATATCAAACATATTATCTCATTTTTAATTTCAATAATGAAATAAACTTTGCGAATGCAGTAGAAAAATACTTTTACAAGAACATAAAAAGGTAAATTAGAAATTATATTCTGAGACTTAAGTTGCTTTTTTAAAGTAAATTTCTTGCATATTCTTTTTACAAACTTAACTTAAGCTAATAATTCCTTATTTTTGCATTAATTATAATTATACTTAATGTCAAACAAAAAACTGATTACGGCGGCGTTGCCTTATGCAAACGGACCGGTTCATATAGGGCATTTGGCGGGAGTTTACATTCCTGCGGATGTTTACGCAAGATTTCAAAGAAGATTAGGACAAGATGTTGCGTTTATTTGCGGATCCGATGAACACGGAATCCCAATCACGATTCGTGCAAAAAAAGAAGGCGTTACACCTCAAGATATCGTTGATAAATACCATGAAATCATTAAAAAATCGTTCTCAGATTTGGGAATTTCTTTTGATGAATATTCAAGAACAACGGACAAAAAGCATTATGAAGTTAGTCAGGATTTCTTCAAAACTTTGTACGAAAACGGAAAGTTTACAGAAGAAGTTTCAGAACAATATTTTGATGAACAAGCGAATGAATTTTTAGCAGACCGTTACATCGTTGGAACTTGCCCGAATTGTGGTAACGACAATGCTTACGGAGATCAATGCGAGAAATGTGGATCGACACTTTCGCCATCAGAATTAATTAATCCAAAATCGATGTTGAGTGGAAATATTCCAGTTTTAAAACCAACAAAAAACTGGTATCTTCCTCTAAATGAATACGAAAATTTTTTGAACGAATGGATTATCGAAGGTCATAAAAACGATTGGAAACCTAATGTTTACGGACAAGTAAAATCTTGGTTAAATGACGGTCTTAAACCTCGTGCGATGACCAGAGATTTGAATTGGGGCGTTCCTGTTCCGCTTCCAGATGCTGATGGAAAGGTACTTTATGTTTGGTTTGATGCGCCAATTGGTTACATTTCGTTCACGCAACAATGGGCGGAGAAAAACGGAAAAAACTGGAAAGATTATTGGCAAAACCCAGAATCAGATTTAATTCACTTTATCGGAAAGGATAATATTGTATTCCATTGTATTATTTTCCCTGCAATGATGAAGGCTCACGGAAATTACGTGATGCCAACAAACGTTCCTGCTTTTGAATTTTTAAATCTTGAAAACGATAAAATTTCAACTTCAAGAAATTGGGCGGTTTGGGCAAATGAATATGTTGAGGAATTCCCAGGTCAGCAAGATGTTTTGCGTTATGCATTACTTTCTTCGGCTCCCGAAACGAAAGATAATAACTTCACTTGGAAGGATTTCCAAACCAAAAACAATTCAGAATTGGTCGGGATTTTCGGGAACTTTATCAATAGAGTTGCGGTTTTAATTCATAAATATTACGATGGCGTTGTTCCAAACGGTAATGTAAACGCTCCTGAATTAAATGAAGTTTCGAAATCTGCGAAAGAAATTCACGAATTTTTAGAAAAATTTGAGTTTAGAAATGCTTTGACAGCTTTAATGAATTTGGCGCGTTTCGGGAACCAATATCTTCAAACCGAAGAGCCTTGGAAAACCATTAAAGATAATCCAGAAAAAGCAGCTCAATCTCTATTTGTGGGCGCTCAAATTGCAGTTGGTTTAGCGCAATTGTGTGAACCGTTTATGCCTTTCAGTTCAGAAAAATTATTGAATATGTTTAATGTTCAAAAAATGAATTGGAACGATGTTGAAAACTCAAAAGTTCTTATCGAAAGCGGTCACAAAATCAACGAAGCTTCTCTTCTTTTCTCAAAAATTGAAGATGATGTCATTGAAGCACAAATCCAAAAATTAGAGAATACAAAACAAAATAATAAAAAAACAAATCCTAACGCAAAACCTATGAAAGAGGAGATTTCTTTTGATGATTTCGGTAAAATAGATTTAAGAATCGGAACTATTTTAGAAGCTGAAAAAGTAGAAAAAGCCGATAAACTTTTAAAATTCAAAGTAGATACGGGAATCGATGTAAGAACTGTGGTTTCAGGGATTGCAGAAAGTTTTTCACCTGAAGAATTAATCGGGAAACAAGTAATGGTTTTGGTGAATTTAGCGCCAAGAAAAATCCGTGGAATTGAATCTCAAGGAATGTTATTATTGACTTCAAAACCTGATGGAAAACTTTCTTTCGTTACGCCAGATGATTCCGTAGAAAACGGGATTGATGTTGGGTAGGATTTAGATACAAAATTCTAGAACCAAGATTTTAGATTATCTTCTTATTAAATATATAAAAGTTCTCAAGACAATTTGTTTTGAGAACTTTTTTTTGCGTTGTTTTCAGAAAATCAAAAAAATTAAAAAAAAATTAAAAAAGCTCAACTGAATAAAATTCACAAATAAAACTATTGCGTAACTTAAAATTATAATTAATTTTACAAACAATTAAAAAAATTCTTATATATGAAAAAAGTTTTACTTTTTAGTTCAATCGCATTAGGTTTAACTGCAAATGCTCAAGTTACTTACTGTGAAGGTGGGGCAGACTCTCCTGAATTTGAAAAAATCAATAACGTTAAATTTTCAAATATTGACAATGCATCAACGGACACTCCAAATTATAGTGACTTCACTTCTAAGATCGCTAATGTTCAACAAAACAAATCATACACCTTAACCGTAAAAGCTAATGATGAGAATTATGGTGGTGATGTACTTTTAGTTTGGATTGACTTTGACCAGAATGGTGTATTCGATGCTGGAGAAAATGTTTTCACAAAAACTGGAACAGGACCATACACAAAAGAGATCTTAATCCCAGCCGATGCAAAGGTTGGACAAACAAGAATGAGAGTAAAGTTATATGATAAATATAACAACCCAGAAAGTACAGGTCCTTGCGGAACTTTTGATTTTGGTGAAGTAGAAGATTACACTGTTGATATTGCAGCAGCAACGATGCAAGTGTCTGATACTAATAAAAATAATATCTCTGTTTATCCAAATCCTTTTGTAGACGTTCTAAAAATATCTGACGTTAAAGGTGTTAAATCTATCATTGTTAATGATGCAACTGGAAGATTAGTAGCAACACTTGCTCCAAGTTCAGAAATTAATCTTTCTAAACTTCAAAAAGGTTTTTATGTGATTAATCTTAAAATGGAAGATGGTAGCGTAAAAACTATTAAGACTATTAAAAAATAATTATTACTTATTTATATTTGACAAAGAAGAGACTGCCTTGGTAGTCTCTTTTTTTGCATTTTAAAATCTAAAAAGTATTACAATATTTTAGTAATTTTATTTATAGAAAAGTGATAACATGAGAACAATCGATCAACTCTTTGCAGAATATGGTGAAAGTCATCAAAACCACACGAACAAAACGATACATTGGATTTGTGTTCCGTTGATATTTTGGAGTATTTTAGGTTTTATTTCTTTAATACCTACGCCACATTTTTGTTTTGCATTTTTTGGATGTATTAGCATCGCAAGCTTTATTGCACTTATTTTGGTGTCGATATTCTATATGAGATTGTCGTGGGTTGTTGCAGTGATAATGTTAATTGTCATGTTGATTATGGAGCATCTTTGCTATGCTGTTAATGTCTATTTTGAATCTAAGTCATGGATTGTTTTTGTTGCTGTTTTTGTGTTATCATGGATTGGGCAATTCTATGGTCATAAAATTGAAGGCAAAAAACCGAGCTTTCTAAAAGATTTACAATTTCTACTGGTTGGTCCAGCTTGGCTTCTGAGTTTTATTCTTAAAAAATTGAATATTCCTTATTAAATTCTTGCCTAATTATTTTTAGCCCCGATAGAAGCGGCATCCTTTGGGGCGGCGTGAGGCGACGGAGCGGCGCACAAAAGATAGAGCGGATAGCGGGAAAAGCTCCTAAAAATAATAGATGTAGTCAAAAAGCTTTCAACAAAAAGTCCTACTACAAAAATTAGATCCAGTTAATTCCAAATAAAAAAGCCCGAGAAGATTCTCAGGCTTTATATCGAGTCTAAAAATCGGTTAAGATTTGAAGGCTTTAAGTTTTTCTACCAAGGCAGGAACGATTTGGAACGCGTCTCCAACTACACCATAATCTGCAGATTTGAAGAACGGCGCCTCTGGATCGTTGTTGATAACTACAATAGTTTTTGAAGAGTTAACACCCGCCAAATGCTGGATAGCTCCAGAAATACCTACTGCGATATATAAGTTAGGCGAAATTGCCTTACCTGTCTGACCAACGTGCTCAGCGTGTGGTCTCCAACCGATGTCAGCAACTGGCTTAGACGATGCTGTTGCAGCGCCAAGGACGTTTGCTAGATCTTCGATCATTCCCCAGTTTTCTGGACCTTTAAGACCACGACCTGCAGAAACAACGATTTCAGCTTCTTTAAGGTCTAACTTACCTGATGATTGCTCGTGGCTAACCACTTTTGTATCTTCGTTAACGATACTAAGATCTTTAACTTCTTCTGAACCTGAAACTGCATTTTCTTTAGCACCGAAAGCATTTTGAGATACTGTCGCGATAACGTTAGCAGCGTCAGCTTTTGCATGCATAAATCCTTTACCTGAGAAAGCTTTTCTTTTCACTTGGAATGGTGAAAGGCTTTCTGGCGCAGCGATAACATTAGTTAACAATGATGCATTCTTTTGGATTGCTAACATTGGTGCGATAGACGACGCGTCTGTCGTGTGAGGGAAAACAACGATGTTGCCATCCGCAACTTGTCCTACTGCATCTGCATAAGCTTTTGCGCTGAAGTTTTTAAGTCCTTCGTCTTTAACGTTAATTACTTTTGATGCTCCATACTTATATAATAAATCTGAAGAATCTGTTGGGTTGATAGAGATAGCTGTTACAGTATCACCAGCTTGGTCTGCAATAGCTTTGGCGTAAGCAACTGCTTCGAAAGCTGCTTTTTTGTAAACACCATTTATATTTTCTGCATATACGAATATTGCCATTTTCTTGAATTTAAAAATTAAAAGATTTAATGATTAAAAGATGTTATTCGAGTAATCTTGTGTCTCGAATCTTGTATCTTTTAGTCTCTAATATTAGATAACTTTAGCTTCTTCGTGAAGTAATCTTACCAATTCGTCTAAGTTGTCAGGAGAAACCAATTTAACAGCTGCTCTTGGCGGAACCGCATCAAAAGAAATAGCGTCAACTTTAACTTCTGTATTGCTAGGTTCTACAACTTGTAAAGGCTTCGTTCTTGCAGACATAATTCCTCTCATGTTCGGGATGATAAGATCTTTTTCTTCAACAATACCTTTTTGACCAGCGATAACTGCAGGTAGTTTAACAGAAATAGTTTCTTTACCTCCTTCAATCTCTCTAACAGCCGTTGCTTCAGCACCGTTGATATCTAGACCAACACAAGCGTTAACGAAAGGTTGGTTAAGCAATGCTGCAACCATACCTGGTACTGCTCCACCGTTATAATCGATAGATTCTTTACCAGCTAATACAACATCGTATCCACCGTCTTGAGCGATTTTAGCAATCTCTTTAGCTACCGAATAACTATCTTTAGCTTCTGAGTTAACTCTAACTGCATCGTTAGCACCAATTGCTAATGCTTTACGGATAACAGCTTCGGTCCCAGCATCACCAACGTTAACCACAGTAACTGTAGCACCTTGGCTTTCTTGTAATTTTATAGCTTTTGTTAAAGCAAATTCGTCCAAAGGATTAATTACCCATTGGATTCCGTTTTTGTCGAAAGCAGATTTGTCTGCTGTAAAGTTAATTTTACTTGTCGTATCAGGCACACTGCTGATGCAAACTAATATTTTCATTTGGATAATTTTTTTTGAAATTAAGCTTTGTAAATATACTAAATAATACTATGCACGCATAATATTTTGTTATTTTATGAATAAGAATCCGTCAACATTTGATTAAAAGGAATATGGCAAGAATCTGCAAAAAGTTTTGAATTAAATTTTAAAACAAATACAAAGTTTTGACAAGAATCATAATTCCCAAAAATCATTTCTAAATCCGAAATCTTATTTCCTTTAATTATTTTTTGATTTGAGAAGCTCTTAATTCAATTTTTGCTGGTAAAACACGAGGATCCATTTTCATCATATTTAAAACCAAATCGCCGACATCTCTCGGTTGTATTTTCCACGATTCTTCTTCTGATGGTTCCGAATTATTAAAATAGGTATTGATCGATCCTGGTAAAATCACAGAACATTTAATATTGTATTTTCTAAGATCCAACATGGCTGCTTGGGTAAATCCAACGACACCAAACTTAGAAGCATTGTAGCCACTTCCCTTTTCGAAAAAATATTCACCAGCCAAACTCGCGATCGAAATAAAGTAACCTTCAGTTTTCTTTAAAGCTTCAATACTCGATTTTAAAGTATAAAAAACACCCGTCAAATTGGTATCAATCATATCTTGCCAATCCTCGATACTCAAATCTTCAATCGGTGCAAAATGTCCCAAACCAGCATTGGCAATCACCAAATCTAATCTCCCGAATTTCTCTACAACTTTAGAAATCGCTTCTTGCTCATCATCAAAACTTTTAACATCGGAAACAATTCCTAATACATTTTCGCCAGAAGCATCCAATTGTTTTGATGCTTTTTCTACATCTTCTGCTTTTCGCCCTGAGAAAGCAATTTTAAAACCATTTTCCAACAGAACCTCTGCAATCCCAAAACCGACACCTTTTGTTCCGCCCGTTATATAAGCAACTTTAATTTGTGACATATTGATTGTTTAGTTTTACAAAAATAAAAAAAACGCCCCTTTCGGAGCGTTTGTAGTATTGTTAAAAATATTATAAACTATTGGATTAGTCTTTAATAATTTTTTGGATATATACTTTACCATCGTTTGCTTTAACTTTCAAGATATAAGCACCTTTTGCAAAACCAGAAACGTTGATGTCATTTGATTTGCTAGACGTTGACTTAACAACTTTACCAGCCATATCATAGATCTCAACACCTTCGGCAGCAACATTATTTCCAAACTTGAATCTAAGAATATCTTTAACTGGATTTCCTAAAATTTGAAGATCTTTAGAGTTAATAATTTCAGTAACACCTAAGTTATTAACACCTGTAATAGTCATTACCCATTTAGCTGAAGCAAAACCTGCCAAAGCACCAGTACCAGTTGCAATTGGCGTACTAAGTCCACATCCCTCTGACATTAAGTAAGATGGCCCTGTTTGTCCTCCTGCATTTGTTCCAAAATAAAATTGCTCTGTGTTAGCTTGTCCATCATGTAATACCTCTAATACAAAAGTAGAACCTGCTGGAATAACTTGTGTATAGCTAGTTCCTGAGTCTGCCATTCCTCCCACTTTACTTGGACTAATCTCAATCATTCCACCACTTAGGTAGCTTGAAGTTCCATTAGGGAAAGTTCCTGTGTAAGTTGACAAACTAAATTCTACAGGATAAGTTTTGTTAGCTGTTTGCACACCGATCGCTACGTTTGTAACTTTATAATCATAGTTGATACCGTAGTCAGCAAGTTTAAACACTCTGTAGTAAGAGTTATCTGATGTATAACCACCAGCCTGACTACCACAAGCAACAGAACCAGTTGCTGATACTGTATTAGGTGTTGCGTTTTGAGTGATTACTTGTGCGTTTGCAGTAATTGCTGTAATAGCAATTGCTAAAGATGTAAAAATTTTATTCATAAAATACTTTTTTAATTCGAAAGCAATTTACAACTTTTTAAAAAATAAAGCAATACTTTTTAAAAAAATATTGCTTTATAATAACTATGTGTAGTAATCTTAACCTTTTGTATAATACTCGAAGAAATATGGGATACTCTCAATTCCCTTGTAATAGTTATACAATCCGTAATGTTCGTTAGGAGAATGTATCGCATCAGAATCTAGACCAAAGCCCATTAACACTGATTTTGCGCCCAATACTTTTTCGAACAAAGAGGTAATCGGAATACTTCCGCCACTTCTATAAGGAAGGACTTCTCTACCGAAAGCTTGTTCCATTGCTTTTTTCGCCGCTTGGAATTCTTTAGTATCGCTTTCCAAAACATAAGGCATTCCGCCGTGGTGCGGCGTCACTTTAACCTTAACACTTTTAGGAGCAATCTTCTCAAAATATTTTGTGAACTTCTCTGTAATTTCTTCAGGTGTTTGATTCGGAACCAAACGCATAGAGATTTTAGCAAAAGCTTTAGAAGCAATAACAGTTTTCGCACCTTCACCCGTGTAACCTCCCCAAATACCATTAACATCCAATGTTGGACGGATAGAAGCTCTTTCTAAAGTTGTGTAGCCTTCTTCGCCTTGAATATCATTTAATCCAATAGACTTTTTGTAAGTTTCTGGATCATCTTTCAGTTTGTTCATTTCTTTACGATCTTCGTCAGAAACAACCAAAACATTATCGTAGAAACCATCGATTGTAATGTGGCCTTTGTCATCGATAAGATCACCAATCATTTTAGCTAAAACATTAATTGGATTAGGAACTGCGCCTCCGTAAAGTCCAGAATGTAAATCTCTGTTAGGACCTTCCACTTCCACTTCTACATAACTAAGACCTCTAAGTCCTGTTGTAACCGTTGGTTGCTCAACCGAATAAATATGTGTATCCGAAATCAAGATAACATCACATTTTAGTTTTTCTTTATTTTCTTCTAAAAAATCAGCTAAACTTGCAGAACCAACTTCTTCTTCTCCTTCGATGATAAATTTAACATTACAAGGTAAAGAATTCGTTTTCATCATGGCTTCAAAAGCTTTAACGTGCATAAAGAATTGACCTTTATCATCCGCAGAACCACGTGCGAAAATTGCACCATCTGGATGTAATTCTGTTTTCTTAACCACTGGCTCGAAAGGATCGCTCGTCCATAATTCTAACGGATCAGCTGGTTGAACATCGTAATGTCCATACACCAAAACCGTTGGCAAAGCTGGATCAATCATCTTTTCGCCATAAGCTACGGGATAACCTTTAGTTTTTAATACTTCTACATTGTCAGCGCCCGCTTTTTTTAAGTGGTCAGCCACCGTATCAGCACATTTCAGAACTTCGTCTTTGTAAGCTGGATCAGCACTAATTGACGCAATTCTTAACACATCAAACAACTCGTCTAAAAAACGTTGTTTGTTTTCCTGAATATAATTTTGAGTTTCGTTCATATCTAAAACTATTTGGAATTAATTGATATAAAAAATGTCTCACGCGAGTAAGACATTATATATTGTGAGAATCTATTATTACTTAACTTTAACAGTATCAACTTTTGCAGCTTCTGTTGGCGTCGCAACCGCAGTCTGTACTGGAGCAGCTTTCGTAGTGTCAACTTTAGCTTCGTAAGTTCCGTGTGGTGCGTTAGGATCGTCATATCTAACAACATCGTCAGTTTTTTTAAGACGACCTTTGTTACCTCCTTCTGGTAAACTACAAGATACTACAAATAAAGCTGAAGCCAATAATAAAAGAGATTTTTTCATTCTTAAAATTTTAAAGTTCAAAATTACTAAAACTCGTTCGTACAACAAAATAATTATCAGAAATTTATTCCGATTCTTGATAATTCTAGTTAATCCAAACTTCGGAGGACCAATTTGGCTTTTTGACTTTGTGTAAAAACTAAATAATCTTGTCCACCGTCTTTTATTTTGTACTTCTTTTTAATCTCGTCTGGCGTCAATGGATGATTTTTAGAAATGATATTAAACTTTTCGTTTTTAATTAACTTCTTAGGATCGATATTTTTAACTTTTAAAATTCTTCCGGCAAAATTATTTAACAATTGCGAAGATGTGTAAAGATGTGTATTGGGATGTAATTTTTTAAGATTAAACAATTTTGAAATACTATTAAATCCACCCGATTTTAGAACCGAATTATTGGGAATATAAAGATAATTTTCAATGTCGCCAAAGTCAGCTTTTATTGATTTTTCATCTTCAAAATAAAACTCAAAAATAGAATCTTGACTTTCCAAATTAATACAAGAAATCAATGGATTACCCGAAATAAAATTCTTTTCTAAAGTTAAAACCAATTCTTTAACGTCATTTCGCCAAGCAATAATTTCGATCTTTGAAAGATGCTTAACCTCCGACACCAAATAACTAATGTCGATTAACGGAGACAATTTAATAATTACTTTATCACCGATTTCTAGTAATTGATCTTGAATTTCTAAAATATTGGGTGATAAATCTTCCAATAAAAATTTCTTCTTTAGATTTTGGTCACGACGCGCTGGATCGAGATATATGACATCGAAATGCTTTTTGTTTTGACTTAAAAAATCTTCTAAATCAAGATTGTGGAAATTAGCTTTTCTGCCATGGATGTTCCAATTATGTTCAACAATTTTAATTAGATCTGGATTTTGCTCAACCAAATCAATTTCATCAAAATTCTTTGAAAGAAAATAAGCATCAATCCCAAAACCACAAGTCAAATCGAGGAAGTTTTTGCCTTTTAAAAATTCAGATTTATAAGCCGCTGTAACTTCGGACGAAGCTTGTTCTAGATTGAGATTTGGCGGAAATATTATGTTGTCTTTTTTCAAAAATGGAAACTTCTTTTCGGCAACTTTTCGACCTTTAATTTGTTGCACAATTTCCTGCATGGAAACGCCATCAAAAGGCGATTTCTTCAATAACAAAGAATGCAAATCTGCGTCGAGATTTGCATTAATATAATTTTGAATTTCTTTATTAAGAAGTTTTTCCATTTTTAAAACATCTGAAAACTACTCAAACATTTCTGCCCAACGAACAGCTTTTATTTCGTTGTCGTTGTAAAGATCAGAAACTTGTTTTGTAACCTCCAATTTTGGATAAAGATTAACACCAATCAATTTGATTTTGCCCTCTTCTACCCAAGTTTGTTCTTTGGTCGCTTGCTCAAAAATCATTTTTTGAATTGCTCCATTTTTAATATTTTCCGCAAATCCTCCTTTATTTTCAAAATCTAAAAATAAAGTCCAAGCTTGCTCTGACAACTGACGCGTCACATCTTCGATCACATAACTTCCTGATGTCGCATCTTCAAAAACATTGATGATACTTTCGTACGCCAAAACAATCATCTGTTTAAAAGACAATTCTTCGGAAAGTTTGGTTTGATTTTTAATTTTGAAATCGTTGGCAAAAACCGCATCAGCGCCACCAATCATCGCTGCAGACAACTCTAAAGTCGAACGAATCAAATTATTCTCTTCGTCGTTGTTGGCTTTATTTCTAAAACTTGTTTCGGCAAAAATATAAGGAAATATATTCAATCCGTATTCTTTAGAAAGCTGATTGAATAAATATTTAAAAGCTCTAATTTTAGCAATTTCTAAAAAATATTGATGTCCAATTGCGAATTTGAAACTTAGTTTTTCTAAAATTTCAGATCCAAATTTCTCCACCAAATCTTTAGTTTTTGCTAAAGCAATCGCCAATTGTTGTACTAAAGAAGCACCAGCATTTTGATAAACCGAAGCATCTACACCAATATTTCTTTTGAAGTTATTCTTAAGTAAAGACTGCACCAAAGCTTCATCAATACTAGCATCTTTAGAAAAAACATCCACCAAACTAACATATTGATTGGTCTCAGCCGTTGTAAGATTCGCTAATTCTAGATTAGAAAAAAACAAAGTTTTCTCCGCAACTTTAACATCTTTATCGATTAAAAAAGCGTAGGCATCTTCCTCCAAAAAGTCGTTGTATTTAGCAACAAGATGTGTACTTTCTTCGATACGTGGAAGCTTTTCAGCTTTCGGTGTACTATTGTCGTAATAAGCTTTTACAACAATATTTTCAAGATTTTCTTTAATTAAAATTGAATCAATATCATCGGTTTTCAATTGTTTTTTCACCAATTGTTCCCAATCTTGAAGACTAACTTTTGGAAATTCCATTTTTACTTTTTATCAATTTTTGTACTATCGGCAACGAGAATAAAGATTTCTTCATTTGGCTTTTTCATGAAGTAATTTTCGCGAGCATATTTTTCTTTCTCGTCTTTATTATTCATTAGCTTTTTGTAGAAAGCATCATTTTTCTCGTATTCGGATTTGTAATAAGCCAACTGATGTTCGTACTTTGTAATGTCACCATTTAACTCATTAACAACTAGAAAAGAGGTGTTATCAAAGAATATCATCCACGCAAAAAACGCCACCAAAGTAATGGTATATTTATTAAGAATGTAGCTGGTAATAAATTTATAACCGCTAGATTTTTTCTTGATATCTTTGATTAGCTCTTTCATTATTTTTTCAATGAATTGTTAATAACTGTGGTCAGAAAATCAATAGCAACGGTATTGTTTTTCATGTTCGGCACGATAAGATCGGCTTCGTTTTTTGATGGTTCGATAAACTCTTGGTGCATCGGTTTAAGCGTCGTTTGGTAACGATGAAGCACTTCTTGCAAATCTCTTCCACGCTCTTGCGTGTCACGACGGATTCTTCGGATTAATCTTTCGTCAGAATCTGTATGTACAAAGACTTTAAGATCATATTCTTTAAGCAATTCTTTGTTTGTTAAAACTAGAATTCCTTCAACTATTAATACATTTTTCGGCTCCACCAAAACATGATCACCCGTTCTCGAATGCGTTACAAACGAATAAACTGGTTGCTCGATCGATTGGTTGTTTTTAAGCGCTTTAACGTGTTGCGTCAACAATTCGAAATCGATAGATTTTGGGTGGTCGTAGTTAAGAGCTTCGCGCTCCGCCAAAGTTAAATTTGGATTATCATGGTAATAATTGTCCTGAGAAAGAACGTTAACACCCTCAACATTAAGTTGTTGGAGAATTTTGTTAACAACAGTGGTTTTTCCTGATCCCGTTCCTCCGGCAATCCCAATTACAAGCATACTTTGATTTTTTACAAATTTAATTTAAAAATAACATTCGGTACAAAAGAATTGATAAGAAATAATGAGATTTGGATATTGTTTTTAAGGATATTAGTTTTTAAAGTTTAAAACAAATCTTATTTAAAAAAAGGATTAATTTTCTTTAGGTGAAATTCCTAAAACATAATAGAACACTGCCAAAACTCTTGCGAAAAATTCGCGCGTATGGTTGCGATAATAACTTTCGTTTTTGGTGACATCTTGTGCATCGAATCCCAACGCATTCATATTATTATTACGAGCAAAAAATAGCGCTCTCAGATTATGAAAACCTTGCGAAACAATGATAACATTGCTCTGTTTATAGACATCTTTGCAACGCAAAATACTTTTGTGCGTGTTAAAACCCTTCGGATCTTCGATGATAATCTCTGGCGGAACACCTTCTGTATAAACCAAAAACTTCTTCATCGCTGCTGGCTCATCATAATTTTTTGATTTTTCGCCACTCACGATTATTTTTTTAATTTTCCCATGATGATATAAAGTCCCTACAGCAGCCATTCTAGAAGTAAAATAAGGATTTGCAAAACCAGATTTCATCTTAGGTGACGTTCCCAAAACCAAGGCGCATTCTCGTGGCGGAACTTTGCTGATTTTGGTGTAAGTCCTCCCACTCGTCAAGGCAAAAACCCAGAAGTTAGCAAGCAGCATCAACAAAAAAATCAATTCAAGGCTGACAAAGATGGTCTTGAAAAAAGATTTTATAAACTTCAACATACAAACAGGTTCGCTTAACTTAATTTTTGAGAGAGTGAATTTAACTATAATTTTTGAAAAAGACGAAAAAATAATTAATCGATTACATCAAAATCTAAAAATAATTCTTGACTCATTGCGATAGCAGAACATGGCAAAATCTTCGATTGTTCCATTTCTTTTTCTGTTAAATATTCGTTTTCTTCCATTTCTACTTCACCTTTTTTAAGTTTACAAATACAGCTTCCGCATACGCCAGATTTGCATGAATAGGGCACATTAATCCCCATTCCTAAAAGTTGTTGCAGGATTTTTCCTTTGTTATTTTTAAGAATGATATCATCGGTCGTTAGATGATTGTATTTAATTTTAAGTTTAATATTTTCGATTAACGGAAAAGCTTTTTCTTGCGGATAAATATCATCATTAAAAGATTCAAACAATTCAAAATGAATATCGCGCTTCGGAATACCGTTGTTGTAACACGCATTGGCAACGGATTTTATCATATCTCCCGGGCCACAAATCAGAACTTTATCCGTCGCATCCCAAATCGTAGATTCTTCGTCTTCTTCATCCAAATGCAAAATCTGATTAATGATCAAATTAACACGTTTCTCATCCAAACGTCCTTCGAAAAGTAAATTATTAATTTTCTGTCTGGAGAAAAAATAATACACAAAAAATCGATCAGAATGTTCCTGTTGAAGCGCGTCTAACTCAGATTCAAAAATGACGTCATCTTTAGTTTTATTACTGTAAAACAAGAAAATTCGGGTTCGTGGTTCTTGGAAAAGAAGATTTTTAATTTGACTAAAAATCGGCGTAATCCCAATACCTGCCGCAAAAGCAAGAATACTGCGCTTCTCATGAGGTTTTATCACCAAACTAAAACGTCCTTGTGGCGCACTGACAGAGACTTCGTCACCAATATTATAATTATCGTAAAGTGCTTTTGCAGAACTTTCTGGAGAACTAATTTTAATAGCAATTTCGAAATTAAATTCATTAGGAGAAGTCGTTATCGAATAATCATTAATTTTTTCTTGTTCATTTTTAATAAACTTTACACTAACATACTGCCCTGATTGATAGCTAAATACAGATTTTAATTCAACTGGAATTTCAAAACCCAATAAGAAACTATCTTTGGTCAAGTCTATTTTTTTAACTAATTTTAACCGATAAAACTGAGGCTGATTACCAACTGATAAAACTTGTTCTGTCATAGCTTCAAAATTAATCAAAAATTATCAAAGTATAATTTCAAGTAAATCAATAATAATCTTAAAAATTCAACTTAAAATAAATGAAAAAATTAGTCTTAAGCCTTGTTTTGGGAGTTTCTTTAATCGCATGTAAAAACGATAAAGAACTAAAATTTGAAGATAAAAATAAAGACGCTGACTCTACGCAAATCGCAACTAATGTTGAAGAAGATTCGCTAAAATCGCATAAAGAATTGTTAGAAGTTAAAGCAGAACAAATGCCTAATTTATTGACTGCAAAGACGAATGACACGCTTTATGTAACCAACTTTTTTGCGACTTGGTGCCAACCTTGTATGGTCGAGATTCCTCATTTTAAAGAAAAAATGGAATCGTTAAAAGGTCAACCTGTAAAATTCACGTTTGTTAGTCTTGACAACAAATCAGATTGGAAAACGGCTGTTAACGATTTCGCTGATGAATACGGACTTCGCAACAATATTGTACTTCTTGATGGGACTACTTTGACACCAGAATTCTTTAGTCAAAATTTTGACACTTGGAATGGTGAAGCTATTCCGTTCACATTAATGCGTCGCGGAAATATGGTCGACGAGTATATGGGATCGATGAAAAAAGAGGAAATTAACAGCAAAATTGACAAAATGATGGCGGCTAATTTTGCGCCGAGCATCGACCAACAAAAAGAAAAAAGTAAGATTACTGGCAAAAAATAATCGAAAAGACATCCAATCGGATGTCTTTTTCTTTATGAATAATTTGTAATTTTGGCGCACAAATAAGACTATGGCTAAAAGCTTCGGAATCCTTGGTATTGTCTTAGGCATCGGTATTCTCATCGCTGTTGCTATCAACCTGAACATAGGTTTTATCCAACTACAATTTCAAGATTTTTATAATGAAAATTCTGTAAATGCTGCGATTGCTGACATTAGAGTCAATCGTGTTCTGGCGATGTTTTTGGCAGGAATTTCGATTCCCAGTAGTGGATTTTTATTACAAGAATATTTTAAAAATCCTTTAGCGGGACCAGATGTTTTGGGAATAACCTCAATCTCGAGTTTGGCGGTTGCTTGTTTTATTTTCTTTTCGCAATCGTGGATTTTGCCCGACTTTTTACAAAATAGTTTTATTAGTTTTTCAGCTATTGGTGGAAGTTTAGCTTTAATGATTGTTTTGATTTTGTTTTCAAAACGCTTTCAAAATTCGTCGTTCATTATTATTTTCGGTTTTTTAATTTCTGCTTTGGCGGGTGCTGTTGTTAGCATTTTGCAATTTTATGTCGAAAGTCAAAGCCTCAAAAATTATATTCTTTGGTCATTTGGCGCAAATAATAATGTAAGTCGAGAGCAACTTTTGATTTTGTTTTTGTTTGTAATTGCAGGACTTTTTTTTAGTTTTAAATCAATAAAACCTTTAATGGGAAGCGCGTTCGGAACTTCTTATGCGCGAAGTATCGGTGTTAATCTTGATACTTTAAAATATTTCGTGATCATCGCAACATCTCTCCTATCAGCTTCTGTCACGGCTTTTTTAGGTCCTATTTTATTCGTCGGAATTGTCGTACCACATTTTTGTCGTTTGTTATTTAATCCTTCCAAACTTTGGCATCAATGGATTCTTAATATGATTTTAGGAATTTTCATTATGTTAAGTTTTTCGATTTTATCAGAGTTAACGCAGTTCCCGATTAATATTATTACGTCAGTTATTGGTATTCCTGTTATACTTTTAATGCTTCTCAAACAATCTAAAAATATATAATTATGAGTACATTTTTAGAATTGAAAAACTTAAGCATTGGCTATAAAAAAACTTTGGTTTCTGAGATTAATACCGAAGCTAGTTTGGGCGAAATTATCCTATTAATGGGAAATAATGGCGTTGGTAAAACAACTTTGATTAAAACTCTTTTAAAACAAAATCAAATTTTAAATGGAGAGGTTTTAATTAGTCAGAAATCATTAAAAACTATTTCGCAGAAAGATATTGCTGAGGATATTGCCATTGTATTTTCTAAAGCAGAAATCCCTACCAATTATACTGTTGAAGAACTTATCAATTTTGGAAAATATATTCATTATCCTTATTATTTTAAAATTGATGAAAAAGATAAAGCTGAGATTTCTGAAATTATTTCTAAATTAAATCTAGAACAATATCGTCACACACAACTCCAACATTTATCTGATGGAAATCTTCAAAAAGCTTTTATTGGTCGAGCCTTAGCACAGAATTCTCCAATCATTATTTTGGACGAACCAACAACACATTTGGATGAAGATAATAAATTAATTATTCTAAACTTACTTCGTTCTCTTGCTAAAACTCAAAACAAATTAATTTTATTTTCGTCACATGATTGGCGTCTCGCTCGTGAATTTGCTGATAAAATTTGGTGGATTCGTGACCAAAAGTTAAATTCAGGAATTACAGAAGAAATTCTGCTAGAACACAAAAACTTCCTCGATCCTCATATTTTTGACATTAATTCTAATTTTGTTTCGCCTAAAATTTTCGCACCACAACTCGAAAAAGAATTGTTATTTTCATTTCTTCAAAAGAATTTCAATGAAGATTTATCCTTGTTTTCAATAACTTACAATGACAATTTGTGGACAATTAGCGAAAATTCTTCAACAAGCTATCACAAAAACCTCTCTGAAATCAAAAATTCGCTACAAACTCGCTTAAAATCTACATTTTAAATAATTTTACTTTCAATTTATTGCGAATAGCATAGCAATTAACCCTCTGATTTTCAATATTTAACATTTATTTAACTTAGATATACTATGCATGCATAATATATTTTCCTACTTTTGAGTAATCACTTTAAAGGTTATTATGGAAAAGAAAAATTCAGATAAAGTTGAAAGTGTAGATTTATTACTTAAATCTGCGTGGTTAGCCGTATCCAAAATGTATTCCGACAAAGCGTCGTTATACAATTCAACAGCGGTACAGGCATTGACATTGCTAAAAATTGACCCCAAAGAAGGCACTCGAAGCACGAATCTTGGTCCTAAAATGGCCATTGAACCAACATCCTTGACTCGAATCATCAAACTTTTAGAAGACAATGGTTATATCTATAAGGAAAAAACGACGACCGACAAACGCGAAGTTATTATTAAACTAACCGATAAAGGCATCGAATCGCGTAACCTATCTAAAAAAGTTGTCCTTGATTTTAATACCAAAGTTGTCGAAACTATTCCTCAAGAAAAGTTTGAAGTTTTTAAGGAAGTGATGACTCAAATTCTAAAAATCGCAAACGATCTTAATAACAAAAAATAACATAATGTTTTTAAAAAGAACATTTTTCAAATAAAATTAAATACAAAATCATAATGAAAAGACGAATCAAACACGTTACAGTATTAGGTTCCGGAATCATGGGAAGCGGTATTGCTGCGCACTTTGCAAACATTGGCGTGGAAGTATTGCTTTTAGACATCGTTCCTTTCGAACTTACTGAGGCTGAACAAAAAAAAGGTTTGACTAAAGAAGACAAAGCGGTTCGTAACAGAATTGCAACCGAAAATTTAGGAAAACTTCAGAAAGCAAGTCCTGCGCTACTCTATTCGCCGAGTTTTGCGAGCAGAATTAAGGTAGGAAACTTCGACGACGATATGAAGAAAATCGCAAATACCGATTGGATTATCGAAGTTGTGGTGGAAAGATTGGACATCAAAAAATCCGTTTACGAAAAAATCGAACAATTCCGCAAGCCTGGAACTTTGGTTTCATCGAACACTTCGGGGATTCCGATTCATCTTTTGACAGAAGGCAGAAGCGATGATTTCAAAGATTATTTCGCAGGAACGCACTTCTTCAACCCTGTTCGTTATTT
Organism: Soonwooa buanensis; assembly: GCF_900167905.1. Lineage (GTDB taxonomy): Bacteria > Bacteroidota > Bacteroidia > Flavobacteriales > Weeksellaceae > Soonwooa > Soonwooa buanensis. Next base: position 32,864 of record NZ_FUYZ01000001.1, read on the forward strand.
GCCATTGTTGGAGATTATCCCAACGCCACACACACTTCCAGAAGTAGTAGATTTCTACATGTCTTACGGAGCGAAATTCCTTGGAAAAACGACTGTTTTGGCGAAAGATACGCCGGCGTTTATCGCAAACAGAATAGGCGTTTTCGGAATTATGAACATCTTTAATACGATTCAGAAATTAGGTTTAAATATTTCTGATGTTGATAAATTGACTGGTCCAGTTATCGGTCGTCCAAAATCAGCGACTTTCCGTACGGCGGATGTTGTTGGATTGGATACCTTGGTTCACGTGGCAAACGGCGTTCGCGAAAGCGGTGTTGAGCAAGATATGTTCAAAGATCAGTTCGCAATGCCAAGTTACATCGATTTCTTAACGACGAATAATTTCTTAGGTTCAAAATCGGGTCAAGGTTTCTTCAAAAAGGTGAAAAACGCTGAAGGAAATTCAGAAATTCTAAGATTAAATCTTGATACTTTAGAATACGAAGCGCAAGGAAAAGTAAGTTTCCCAACTTTAGAATTAACGAAAACCATTGAAAAACCTTTGGATCGTTTCAAAGTGTTAATCGGCGGTAAAGATAAAGCGGGTGAATTCTACAGATTGACTTTAGGATCGATGTTTGCGTACGTTTCGCACAAAGTTCCTGAAATTTCTGATGACATCTACAAAATCGACGACGCGATGAAAGCTGGTTTCGGTTGGGAAAATGGACCATTCGAAATTTGGGATGCAGTTGGTGTTCAAAAAGGTGTAGAATTGGCTAAAGAAGCAGGTTACGAAGTTTCGGATTGGGCTAAAGAATTGGCCTCAAAAAATGAAACTTTCTATAAAGTTAATGATGAAGGTCAAAGTATTTTCTATGATAAAAATACGGGTAACTACGATCAAATCCCTGGTCAGGAAGCTTTTATCATCCTTGATAATATAAGAAAAAACAAAACACTTTGGAGCAATTCAGGTGCTTCGATTGAAGATCTAGGCGACGGAATCATCAATTTTGAAATTCATTCAAAAATGAATTCTTTGGGTGGTGAAGTTTTAGACGGATTGAACCGAGCAATTGATCTAGCCGAAAAAGAATACGATGGATTGGTAATTGGTAACCAAGGAGCAAATTTCTCTGTAGGTGCTAATTTAGCAATGATTATGATGATGGCGGTAGATCAAGATTGGGACGATTTGAATATGGCAATTGCGTATTTCCAAAACTCAATGATGAGAATTCGTTATTCATCTATTCCTGTTGTAGTTGCGCCTCACACCATGACTTTAGGTGGTGGTTGCGAAATGACGCTTCACGCCGATAGAGTTGTTGCAGCAGCAGAAACGTATATCGGTTTGGTTGAATTAGGAGTTGGTGTAATTCCTGGTGGTGGTGGAACCAAAGAATTGACATTGAGAACTTGTAAAGATTTCATGAAAGACGATGTTAAAACCAACAGACTTCGTGATGCTTTCATGAATATTGCGATGGCAAAAGTAGCAACTTCTGCTTATGAAGCTTACGATATGGGAATTCTAGAGCATGGAAAAGACATCGTTGTTGTTGATAAAAAACGTCAAATTGCCGAAGCTAAAAAAGTTGCAAAACTATTAGCAGAACAAGGTTACACACAACCAATTGAACAAAAAGTTACCGTTCTTGGAAAAGATGCTTTAGGAATGTTCTACGTAGGAACAGACCAAATGCTTGCAGGAAATTTCATTTCCGAATACGACAAGAAAATTGCAGACAAACTAGCAAACGTAATGGTAGGTGGAAATCTCTCCGAACCAACTGCCGTTTCCGAAAGATATTTATTGAATCTTGAAAGAGAAACCTTCCTTTCCCTTTGTGGAGAAAGAAAAACCCTTGAAAGAATTCAGCATATGTTACAAACTGGGAAACCATTGCGTAATTAGAAGTTAGATGTTAGATATTAGAATTTAGATGAAAGCGCACAGATTACAAGACTTAATGATTTGGAAAAAGTCAATGACTTTGGTAAAAGAGATTTATCTTATCACCGAAGAATTGCCTTCTCAAGAAAAGTTTGGTCTTATTTCTCAATTGAGAAGATATGCAATTTCAATTCCTTCTAATATCGCAGAAGGTGCTGGTAGAAATAATCCGAAAGAATTTTATCAATTTTTAGGAATTGCTTCAGGCTCAACATATGAATTGGAAACACAATTAATTCTTTTAATTGAATTACAATTTATTGAAGAACAAAAAATTACACCTCTGCTAAATGATCTAACTGAAATTCAGAAAATGATTTACAAGTTTAAAACCAATTTAATTAACGGTTAGTCGTCTAACTTCTAACCTCTAAATTCTAACTTCTAAAATGAAAACAGCATACATCATAAAAGGTTACCGTACAGCCGTAGGAAAAGCTCCTAAAGGATCTCTACGCTTTACAAGACCAGACGAATTAGCGGCTACAGTTATTGAAAAATTAATGGCTGAAGTTCCGCAACTAGATAAAGACAGAATCGACGATCTTATCGTTGGAAACGCAATGCCAGAAGCAGAACAAGGTTTAAACGTGGCAAGATTAATCTCTTTAATGGGATTGAATACAGATAAAGTTCCAGGTGTTACCATTAACAGATATTGTGCATCAGGATCTGAAGCTATTGCGATTGCAACTGCAAAAATCCAGTCAGGAATGGCAGATTGTATTATTGCAGGTGGTACAGAATCTATGAGTTATATTCCAATGGGTGGTTACAAACCAGTTCCAGACCCAATTTTAGCAAAATCTAACCCAGATTATTATTGGGGAATGGGCTACACAGCGGAAGCAGTGGCAAAAGAATATAATATTTCCCGTGAAGCTCAAGATCAGTTTGCTTTCAACTCTCATCAAAAAGCATTAAAAGCTATTGCTGAAGGGAGATTCAAAGATCAAATTGTTCCAATTCCAGTTGAATACACTTTCGTGGACGATAAGCAAAAATTACAATCTAAAAAGTTTGATTTTGCAATGGATGAAGGTCCAAGAGCAGACACTTCTTTGGAAGGTTTAGCTAAACTAAGACCTGTTTTCGCACAAGGAGGAAGCGTAACGGCAGGTAACTCTTCTCAAATGTCAGACGGAGCAGCTTTCGTTATCGTAATGTCAGAGGATATGGTGAAAGAATTAGGTCTTGAACCAGAAGCAAGATTGGTTTCTTACGCCGCTGCAGGTCTAGAACCAAGAATCATGGGAATGGGGCCAGTTTATGCGGTGCCAAAAGCTTTAAAACAAGCTGGACTTCAATTAAACGACATTGACTTAATCGAACTTAATGAAGCATTTGCTTCTCAATCGGTTGCCGTAATAAACGAATTAGGAATCAATCCAGAAATCACGAACGTAAACGGAGGTGCAATAGCGCTTGGTCACCCACTTGGATGTACAGGAGCAAAATTGGCGGTTCAGTTATTCGACGAAATGAAAAAACGTGGCAACAAATACGGAATGGTTACCATGTGTGTTGGAACTGGACAAGGAGCTGCGGCGATCTACGAACTTTTATAAAATTATAGATTTTAAATTATAAATTTTAGATGAAATGAGTTTCAAAGAAGATAATTTGATTCAGAAAAAATCTTTTGAATTTGCACTTGAAATAATCAAACTTTATTCAATTTGTAAATCTCAAAACGAATACGTTCTGTCTAAACAAATTCTCCGCTCTGGAACTTCGATTGGTGCAAATGTAGAAGAAGCTATTGCCGCACAATCAAGACGTGATTTTATATCCAAACTTTCAATAGCAAATAAAGAGGCTCGTGAAACCAAATATTGGTTAAAGTTATATCAATCTTCAAATTTAATTCAATTTGATGTAACTCAATATCTCATTGAAATTGAAAGCATTATTAACATTTTAACTAAAATCATAAAAACTTCATCTGAAAATTTATAACCAAGTCTCAATAATTTAAAATCTATAATCCAAAATTTAAAATTAAAAAAATATAATATGGCAAATTTAACTGGCGGCGAGTTCCTAATCAAGGAAATCCCAGCAAACGAAATCTTCTCTTTGGAGGAGCTAAATGAAGAACAAAAAATGCTTCGCGACTCTGCAAAAGAGTTTATCGACAGAGAAGTTGTTCCGAATAGAGAAAAATTCGAACATAATGATTACGCATTCACGGAAGAATGTATGAAAAAATTAGGCGAAATGGGAATGTTGGGAATCACTGTTCCTGAGCAATACGGCGGTATGGGAATGGGCTTCATCAACACGATGTTGGCTTGCGATTACCTTTCTGGTGCTACGGGCTCGTTGGCTACGGCTTTCGGTGCGCACACGGGAATCGGGACGCTTCCTACCCTTTTGTACGGTTCTGAAGCTTTAAAAGCGAAATATCTTCCAGACTTAGCAGCAGGAACAAAATTCGGGGCTTACTGTTTGACAGAGCCGGATGCAGGTTCGGATGCGAATTCTGGGAAAACAAAAGCGGTTCTTTCGGCTGATGGAAAACATTACATCATTAACGGACAAAAAATGTGGATCTCTAACGCAGGTTTTGCAGATACTTTCACGCTTTTCGCAAAAATTGATGATGATAAAAACATCACTGGTTTCGTTATCAATCGTTCTGAATTGGAAGATCCAAATTCTCTAACTTTAGGTGAAGAAGAGCACAAATTAGGAATCCGAGCGTCTTCGACAAGACAAGTTTTCTTCAACGACATGAAAGTTCCAGTGGAAAATATGTTGGGGGAAAGAAATAACGGTTTCAAAATCGCCTTAAATGCATTAAATGTTGGTCGTATCAAGTTAGCAGCGGCTTGTTTGGATGCTCAAAGAAGAATTTTAAATCATTCAATTCAATATTCAAACGAAAGAAAACAGTTTGGCGTTTCGATTTCAACTTTTGGAGCAATCAGAAAGAAATTAGCTGAAATGGCTACAGGAACTTTCGTTTCTGAATCAGGTTCGTACCGTGCTGCAAAAGATGTTCAGGATAAAATCGACGAATTGGTTGCTGGTGGAATGAATCACCAAGAAGCAGAATTGAAAGGTGTTGAAGAATTTGCCGTTGAATGTTCAATTCTAAAAGTTTTCGTTTCAGATTTAGCACAACATACAGCTGATGAAGGTATCCAAATCTACGGTGGAATGGGCTTCTCAGAAGATACACCAATGGAAGCAGCTTGGAGAGATTCAAGAATTTCAAGAATTTATGAAGGAACCAACGAAATTAACAGACTTCTTGCAGTTGGAATGCTAATTAAGCGCGCTATGAAGGGACAATTAGACCTTTTAACTCCTGCAATGGCGATTTCTAAAGAGTTGATGGGAATTCCATCTTTCGAAATTCCAGATTATTCGGCTTACATGAGCGAAGAAAAAGCGATCATCGCAAACTTGAAAAAAGTATTCTTGATGGTTTCAGGCGCAGCGCTTCAAAAATACATGATGGATATCGAAAAGCAACAACATTTATTGCTAAATGCGTCTGAGATTTTGAACCAAATTTACATGGCAGAATCTGCAATCCTAAGAGCTGAAAAACATTTCTCACCAGATTCAGTGGAAGCAGCAATGGCTCAATTGAATCTTTACAAAGCAATCGAGAAAATCATCACAGCGGCTAAGGAAGGTATCGTTTCTTTCGCAGAAGGTGACGAGCAAAGAATGATGTTATCTGGTCTTAGAAGATTCACGAAATACACCAACACTCCAAATGTTGTAGCACTTACAGAGAAAATTGCTGCACATTACGTGGAGAAAGGACATTATTAGACAATAGATTTTGAGAGTGGAGATTTGAGATTTAAATTTTAAATTCAAAAAACCTTAAAACTCAAAACAATAAAAAAACCTCGCGATTGCGAGGTTTTTTGTTTAATTCAAATTCCTAAATTCGTTCGGGCTTATGCCAACTTTTTGCTTGAATAACCTCGTAAAATGCTGCGGATATTTGAAACCTAAATCGTAAGCGACTTCAGAAATCGACTTTTCCAAATCAAAAATCCTTTCCTTACCTATCGAAATTACTTTGTTCTGTATAAATTCTTGAGCCGTTTTTCCTGTTTCTTTTTTAATTAAATCTCCAAAATAATTGGGTGACAAATGCAACTGCTCTGCACAATAAGAAACGGACACCAAGCCCAATTTCATCGGTTTTTCAGATGAATAATAATCGTTCAGTAAATCCTCAAATTTTTCTAGAATACCTCTATTAATATGATCTCGAGTGATAAATTGACGATCATAATATCTAGTACAATAGCCCAACAACAATTCAATATTCGAGCTGATTAAAGTTTTCGAATGTTTATCGATATTTTGGTGCAATTCCGCCTCTATTTTTGAGAAAATTTCGATAATCATCGATTTCTCTTTCTCTGACAAATGTAAAGCTTCGGACGTATTATAGGAAAAAAATCCATAGTCATGAATTTTCTTCGCCAAACTTGTTCCAAATAAAAAATCGGGATGAAAAACCAATGCCATTCCACTCGGTTGATACACATCTTCCACGTTGGATGTTTCCACAATCTGTTCTGGCGCAAAGAAAACCAAAGTCCCTTCCTGATAATCGTAGGTATTGTTTCCATATTTTAGGTCGCCACATTTTGTCTTTTTCAGGATGACACAATACAAATCAAAATGCATCCGATGTTCCTTTCTTGGAGCCGCTTTTGATAAATCAACAATGCCTACCAAAGGATGCAAAGTTGGATTATTATTGAAGTCGTTGTAATCTTTAACGCTTTTAAAATGAATACTTTCAGCCATTTCATCTCGGTTTTGTCACACAAAATTACACAATCTTTAAACTCAAAAACAATGAAGAAACCCCAATCTGTAAAAATGGTAAATAATAAAGTAATTTATCTACAAAAGACTTATCAAAATCTTCGGAATTTTGTCATGTAAAAGAAGAAAATATTAAAAACTTAAAAAATAGAAAACAATGGAAAAAATAATTTTAGGAAAAAATGGACTTGAAGTTTCCGAACTTGGTTTCGGGTGTATGGGATTAACTTTTGGATATGGAAATGCTGTCGAAGAAAATAAAGCCATCGAAATCATCCAAACTGCTTATGAAAAAGGTGTTACTTTCTTTGATACTGCAGAAGCCTACAGTCAAGGTTTGAACGAAAAATATTTAGGAAAAGCCGTAAAATCATTCCGTGACAAGGTTGTTTTGGCAACTAAATTTGGTTTTAAAGAAGGTGGTTCTTCAGTTGGATTAGACAGCCGTCCAGAGCGCATTCGTATTGTTATTGAGAATTCTCTACGTTATTTGCAAACCGATTATATCGACCTTTTCTATCAACACCGCCAAGACCCAGAAGTTCCTGTTGAAGAAGTCGCTGGAACGATGCGCGATTTGGTTAATGAAGGTAAAATATTGCATTGGGGGCTTTCCGAAGCAAGTGCACAAACCATTCGTAGAGCGCATAAGGAATTTCCTGTAACTGCTTTACAAAGTGAATACTCTCTATTTTGGCGCGAACCCGAAAAAGAAATCATTCCCACTTTAGAAGAATTGGAAATTGGTTTTGTGCCTTTCAGCCCTTTAGGAAAAGGCTTTTTGACAGGAGCCATCAATTCGGACACCAAATTCGAAGCCAACGATTTCCGAAATACTGTTCCGAGATTTAATGAAGAAAATAGAAAAAACAATCAAGCTTTGGTGGATATGTTAACCAATTTGGCGGCACAAAAAAATGCAACTCCAGCTCAAATTGCCTTAGCGTGGTTGCTTGCACAAAAACCATGGATTGCTCCAATTCCAGGAACCACAAAAATCCACAGATTAGAAGAAAATATTGGTTCGACAAAAGTAAAACTTACCATAGAAGAACTTCAAAAAATTGAAGAACTATCATCCAAAATAGAACTTGTTGGCGAGCGTTATGCGCCTGCACAACAGAAAATGATAGATAAATAGGATTGGAATTTGATATTCTAACTTTAAACTCGAAAACATAAAACTTGAAACAACAGAAAACCTCGCGATTGCGAGGTTTTTTTGCTTTATATTTCATCTACAGAAGATATGTAATTTTCAAAAGTTTCTTGAAATTGATCTAAACTTTCTGTTCGCGAGTTTATGATTTTCGCAGATTTACAAACATCATATTTTACACTATGTAGACTGTTAGCATTGCTTTGCTATTTTTTACGCCAAACTTTAGTAAAGAGTTTTTATCGTCAATGTTTCTTTCGACAACTTTTTTGCTTGTTTTTTTTTAACTAAATGATTGACAGCATTCATTACGTTAATTGAGACCAGCTACTGTCTAGTTTGTTACTATTATAATTTTTATAAATTTTCCTACTTTCCATATGATTTTTTTACTCATTAAAGGTGTCTTATTTTAAAAGCAATGTTATAAAAATTAATAATAACATTGATAACCAATACTATATTTTACTTTTTTATATTAATAGTAGTTATTTTTTGTAGATTTAACAAAACAAAAAAAAGTCAGCAACTATCAAAATTATTCTTCAGATAAATATGAAAAAATTTTTACTCATTTTACCATATTTTTTTTCAATATTAATATACTCCCAATGTAACACCTTTTCGGATTGTAATCCTAATAGTGGCTTATATTCTGGCAATGATCCTAGCCTAATAGAATATGATAATTTTACAGTTGCTTTTCATACCTCAGTGGTTAAAGATGCTTTTGGTCAATGGAAAATTTGGGGCGCAAATGGAAAATCGGATGGCACCACACCAGCGAGTGTTCCCCAAATAATAAATCAAGAAAACTATCCAAAATTACGTGGTGATATTTTAAAAGTTGCACTAGGCTCCTTTTATGGTAATGGTCAATTAATTGTATTAACAACAGAAGGTTTATTTGCTGGAGGTGCTTCTGGGGCAGTAATCCCGTTAAGTATCAAACCGACTGACGAATTTGATAAAGTGACTGTGGATTCTAAGTCAGATGGTTTGCCAGCTGGGATAACACCACAAGATGTCAAAATGCTTTTCGCTTCCACTTATACATTAATCTTGACAACATGTACCGGCGAGGTATATGTCCTAAGCGAAAACCCAGTAGCTTGGGCTAATGGAAAGCAAGGAAGTGATAATGTGTGGCATCAAGTTATGGAAAATCCTACTACGTCACTTAAAGATGTCATCGTCTGTCGTGGGCAAAGTGCAAAAGGATATGCGTTAAAAAAAGATGGTTCGCTATGGACTTGGGGCGAAAAAGTACAACTAGGAGCCAATCAAATATCACAGACTGTTTCTCTTGATTATGCAACTAAAATGCTTGTGCCAACTGGTATTTCGAAAATAAAAATGATACAGATGGGAACTGGACAATTAGATACTGCATCTTATTTTGTCTTAGATGATCTAGGACAACTTTTTGTACTCGGCCATAATGAATATGGACAGTTAGGAACAGTTCCATACATAAAAAAGATACAAAAGACATGGGCTATTTCAAGATATACAGATGGCAGCCCTGTTAATGACATTGTTTGGGTTTCTTCTGGCGAACATCAAAGTTGGGGAGAGAATACCGGAATAATTACAAAAGATGGAAAATACTACACCGCTGGTAATAATGGATATTACATGATTGGTAGAGAAAAACAAGGAACTTATAATTATTGGGGAGCATCGAATGGCATTTTATCATCAGACATTATAACATTTTGTGAAATAGGTAGCCATTGTAGTGCAGTCATTAAAAAAGGTAGTTCGCATTATGGTTATGCAGGACATCATATTGCTGGCTCCATGGGCGACGGAACAGTAAGTGATGGCGTAGAAATGGCTTACAACTTTGTCATAACACCAGAAGTTTCGGTATGCGGGGTTACTTGTAATGACCCAAGCATTGTAAATAACAGCCCGGTTTGTGATGAAGAAGCCGAAGCTATTTTCACGATACGAAGTACCCCAAATGATAAAGTGGAATATTCGTTAAACAATGGATCAACACAAACAATCACCATTGATAGTACTGGTCGATTTGAAATTAAAATCCCCAATATTACTACCGAACAAGAATTAAAAGTAACTCGCTTTACAAATAATATTTGTGATAAAACCGTTTCTATCGTTTCTAAAATTAAACTAAAACCAAGAACAGATCCTGAATTTTCGAGCTTGAATAAAATCTGTTTTAAGCAAACTAATCCTCCATTGCCAACAACTTCTGACAATGGCATCAAAGGAACTTGGTCACCCGAAATTGACAACCAAAAAGAAATTAAATATACCTTCACACCAGATAAAGGACAATGTGCTAAAATCTTTAGTATCACTATTCCGTTAATTAATAACTCAAACATCAATATTGAAGAATTGGCAAATAATTCTATTAATGTTAATGTAACTGCTGGGACGCCTACGTACGAATATCAACTTCTTGACAGTGAAGAAAACATCATAATACCTTGGCAACCAAACAGTTCTTTCATCAATTTAAAACCAGATTTTTATATTGTGCAAGTAAGAACTTTTGGGACGGACTGTCTATCGCAAGCCGAATATTTGTTTTTAAATATACCTAATGTCATTACACCTAACAACGACGGAAAAAATGATAAATTAAACCTAAAGTATTTAGAAAAGGCGCCAGAAGCTAAACTAACTATTATAGATCGTTTCGGGAAAATAATGGCCGTTTTTAACTCAACCTCAACACATCAGGAATATATAAATTTTAAATCGGGGACCTATTGGTACATCTTCGAAGATGGCAAAGGCAAAACAAAAAATGGTTGGATTTTAGTGAAAAACAATTAGCAGACTCTAATATATTTTAGCAAGTCAAATTTCTCCTTAACTTCGCAACATGTTACAAATTGTATTAGTTGGGATTTTGGTAGTTGCCTGTAATGTATTTATTCAGGCATTGTCGACTCTTTATTTCCTTAAAATATTTATTCCACAATTCAAACGTTGGCGCACAAAAAATGAATTGCTAACTGCATTCGCAATGTTGGTATTTCTCATCATGTTTTTCACACTTTTACACGGTGGGCAATGCACTTTGTGGGCAGCAGTCTATTATTTGAATCCACAAATTTCAAGTTTATCAAGCTTTTCCGAATCTATTTATTTTTCGTTAATTACCTTTACTACCATTGGTTATGGCGATGTCGTCATCGATTCCGAATGGCGGATTCTTGCAGGATTGGAAGCCATTAACGGCATTATGCTTGTTGGATGGTCAACAGCCATGGTTTTTGCATTTTTGCAAGTAATTTATAAAAACGGAAATCATCCTCATTTACATTTTGGCGACGATAAATAATCTTCAAAGCAATGTAAGATTTTGACCATGATTAAGAAAGATTCTCTGGCGCAAAAAAGATTGATTATTTATTTTAAAAGTACTGATGCTACATAACCTCGTGTCATGGCATAGTAATTGAAAAAACTTAACTATTAAATCTAAAATTATGAAATCAAGCCTTAAATTTTTATCAGCTGCTGTATTTTTCATCTCATCTGTGCAATGTAGTGTACAGACGTCGGATAATACAAGTATTAAGACACTTTTTGTAAGTGCAGAACAGAAAGATTGTTCGAACGGAGCTGGGACGCAAAAATGTATGTTAGTCCGAGAGAAACCAACGGACCAGTGGACTTACTTTTATAATCAAATTGATGGATTTACGTATCAACCTGGTTACGACTATGTGTTGACAGTTTCTACAACCAAAATCGCTAATCCACCCGCAGATGCTAGTTCGATTAAATACACATTAATTAAACAAATCTCTAAAAACAAACGTGAACAGTTTTAAAAATTAAAAAATAATCATTTATAAAAGTAAAAGCCGAATCTCGTATTTGGCTTTTGTTGTCTATTTTTTTTAGAAAACAGCAAAATAATTTAGCGCCTTTTTAAGGCTTAAAAACATTTATTGTCCATTTTAAAACAAATTAAAAATCTAATAATCAACATATTACCATTTGCAAAATTCATAAAACACCTATATTTATTATAGAGAATATAAAGTATTTTGCGCAAAAATTAATACTAAAACTTTGCAAATATTTAAACCAAATAACACTCCAGTTCTTTAAATATATTTTTTTAAATATTTGACAGCTCAAGAGTTTAATAAAATAAAAAATGGTCGAAAATACATTCGACCATCTTTATTTTTAAATTATTGATTTTATTATTTCACAAAACGAATAGCAGTTTTTCTATCTGCTTCTCTTTCTTTGTCTGAAGCATCAGCTGGAACTTTTGCAAATTCTGAACCATAACCCTCTGCTTCTTTAACTTGAGCAGAACCTAAAGCAGTTTTAACAGCTGTAGCTCTTTCTTTAGATAATTTTAGGTTAGTTGCAGCATCACCTTTTTTGTCTGTGTAAGCACCAATTTTGATGTTAGCAGCTGGGAACTCAGCAAGAATAGCTTTCAAATTATCTAACTGAACTTGAGATTCTGGTGTTAATTTAGTTGAATTAAACTCGAAATTTAAATTATCAAAATTAAACCATCTGTCTTTAAGTTGTGCTTCTGTTGAGTTCTTATACTCGTCAGATTTTAAGAATGTAACGATTTGATCTTCGATACCTCCTTTGTAAGCATTAATAGTTTTACCACTAGGTAAAGTAACTACCATACTTTCTCTTTGCACCGTTGTACCATTAGCAGTAGAATCTACAGTTGTACTCGATGCAACAGTGTCTGTTACAATTGCAGTACTATCTGTGGTACCAGCAGGTACAGTATCACCTTTTTTGCCACATTGTTTCCATAAGAACCAACCAGCCAATAAAAGAAGTAACAATGGAAGTAACCACTTCAGGATAGAACCTCCTCCTCCATTGTCATTTGGTGGTGGCGTGTGTACATTTCCGCTTTTTGTAACATGAGCGCCAGAGTCAACATACTCTGTCTCTTTGTTAACAACAGGCTTCGGAACTTCCACTGTCGGAGTCGCTGCAGCTGCGGCTCCACCAAGACCTAAACCTGCAAGACTAAGACCCGCTGGTAATAAGCCCGAAACAATGCCTTTTTGATCATTTAACAAATTAGTGAATTGGTTTTGATCTAGATTGTTATCAGTAATATACTTACCTAAAAATCCAAAACTGCTCCCTCCTACTAGATCTAATAATTGGTGACCAGAAGCTGGACTAACACCAGCAAAATTAGATACCGTGTTAACCAAAGTATCTGCCTTTCCTCCAAAAATTAAAGAAATTATTGACTTGATAGTTCCAGCAACGCTGTCAGAACCACTCGTCATCTGAGAAACAAAATCGGAAGACGCAAGACTTTTCAGAGTAGAGAAAAGTGTTGAGTCCCCCGAATTATTTGCCATTCCACCAATAATAGCTGGTAAGAATGCACTAACTGCATTTGACACATTGGAGTTACTTTCTCCTAAATGTGTTGATACTTGTGATACAATTTCTGGACTAAGTTGTCCTTTGATAAGGTCGATTAAGTTAATTGCCATAAGTGTTTATTTTTTTTGATAATACTAAGATAATCAAAAACTACACCATGTGTTAACTTTTTATCAAATAAAACTAAATTTTAATATGCTTTCGCAAATAAAACACGTTGTTTTGATGGTTTTCCTGTAATAAGAGATACGCCTTCTTCCATTTCGTTATCTAAAGGAATACATCTAATTGTGGCTTTTGTTTCATTTTTGATTTGCTCTTCCTCTTCATCTGTACCGTCCCAATGCGCCGAAATAAAACCTCCTTTTTCTTCTAAAACTTTTTTGAACTCCTCATAAGTGTCAACCTTAGTTACGTGAGTATCTCTGTAAGTTTTAGCTTTATTAAATACATCTTGCTGAATTGTTTTTAATAATTCTTCAATATAAGTATCAACATTATCAATTGGTTGCACTTCTTTAGTCAAATTATCTCTTCTCGCGATTTCGACAGTTCCGTTTTCTAAATCTTTAGGACCAATTGCCATTCTTACTGGCACACCTTTTAGTTCGTATTCAGCAAACTTCCAACCCGGTTTGTTCTGTGTATCGTTATCAAATTTAACAGAAATACCTTTCGCTTTTAATTTTGCTTGAATATCCAAAGCTACTTTGCTGATTTGTTCTAATTGTTCTTCTCCTTTAAAAATAGGAACAATAACAACCTGAATTGGAGCCAAACTTGGTGGCAATACCAAACCATGATCATCTGAATGCGTCATAATTAAAGCACCCATTAGTCTAGTTGACGTTCCCCAAGACGTTGCCCAAGCATATTCTATTTTACCTTCTTTATTAGTGAATTTAACATCGAAAGCCTTCGCAAAATTTTGTCCTAAAAAGTGAGAAGTTCCGGCTTGTAAAGCTTTACCGTCTTGCATAAGAGCTTCTATACAATAAGTTTCGTCCGCACCAGCAAATCTCTCAGATGGTGTTTTAATACCTCTAACAACAGGAATTGCCATAAAGTTTTCTGCAAAATCTGCATAAACATCTAACATTTGTTCAGATTCTTCAATCGCTTCTTGACGCGTTGCATGCGCTGTGTGTCCTTCTTGCCAAAGGAATTCGGCTGTTCTAAGGAATAGACGCGTTCTCATCTCCCAACGTACAACATTTGCCCATTGGTTAATCAAGATTGGTAAATCTCTATAAGATTGAATCCAGTTTTTATAAGTACTCCAAATGATCGCCTCAGAAGTTGGACGAACAATAAGTTCTTCCTCTAATTTTGCATTAGGATCAACAATTAATTTTCCTGGATTGTCTGGATCATTTTTAAGACGATAATGCGTAACTACCGCACATTCTTTAGCAAAACCTTCCGCATTCTTCTCTTCCGCTTCGAACAAGCTTTTCGGGACAAACAAGGGGAAATAAGCATTAACGTGTCCTGTTTCTTTGAATTTGCGATCCATCTCGTCACGCATTTTTTCCCAAATTGCATAACCGTAAGGTTTAATCACCATACAACCACGCACACCAGAGTTTTCTGCTAAGTCAGCTTTTACAACCAATTCGTTGTACCATTTGCTGTAATCTTCTGCCCTTGTTGTTAACTTTGCCATAAATTTTTTTGATATTTCTTTTTAACTTTTCTTTATAAAGCCAATCTAAAATAAAAGCAGTAATTTTACCTGCCTATTTATCGTACTTTTTGGTACAAATTTGGTATAAAGAAATGCAAATATAATAAACTTAATACTCTGTTGAAAATGAAAACTTTTAACAATTATAACATTTTTAATCTTGTTAAGTCAAAAGCCTTAATAATGATTTCCAGCAGCTTCCTATTAACGTCTTGTATTGTCTATACAGGAGGTTATTCTGAGACTGATGGTGTATACTATGATCCTAATAGAGATAGCCTTCCAGAAGGTTATTCAGGGAATTATGGTAATCAGGTAGACCAATATTATGACTATGGCGATGTTGGTATCGTTGAACAATCTGTGAAAAACCAACAACTTAGTAACAACCGTTACGGAAGTTATGAGTCTGATTGGGGAAATTATACAGGAACAGAAACTTATTACACCAATAATAATTGGGGTTGGGGATCTGGATATTATGGATACGGTATGCCATATTATGGTTCTCGTTGGGGCTATGGTTGGAATATCGGAATGAATTGGGGTTGGGGAAGCCCTTGGTATTACAACAGTTTCTATGATCCATTCTGGGGTTATGGCTATGGAGGTGGATATTGGGGAAGCTACTATTCGCCATATTACTCACCGTATTATTACGGATATGGTGGCGGATATTATCCTTACTATGGTAACAACTCATACTATATTCCGAGAGGAACAAGAAATACAAACGGAAATAGACTTTCTGGAATGTTAAGAGAAACTAGTGTAAGAAATATTACTACTAATAATTCTGGCGGAAGAAATTCTAATGGTAGCATTCGTAACCAAGGTATGATTAATAACGGAAATAATGGGAATGTAAGAAATCCTAATAATATGGGTGGTTACAGAAATCCTCAATCTTTCCCTAATCAAAATGATAACGGATTTATCCGCCAAAATGGAGGTATGAGAAATGATGGTGGTACTCGTAGTAATAACGGCGGCATTAGAAGTAACGACGGTGGTTTCAGAAATACAACACCAATGCAAAATTCTGGAGGATATCGTAATAGCGGATCTAGCAGCGGAGGATTCAACTCTAGTGGAGGTACAAGATCTGGCGGAAGTATGGGTGGTAGCACCGGTGGTGGCATGCGTTCTGGAGGCGGAGGCGGAATGAGATCTGGCGGACGTTAATCCCATTTAAAAAAATAATTATAAACTTATAAAACAGTCTTTATTTAAGAACTTTAATATGTTAAAAAGAACATTACTGATACTTACTTTACCAGCAGCTTTTTATTTACAAGCTCAGGATATATCAGAAATTAAGAATACAACCGATGTCTATAACAACAATAGCATTAATGGGACCGCAAAATATGTAGGTATGGCGGGGTCAATGGGAGCTTTAGGTGGCGATATCTCTAGCGTTAATGTTAACCCTGCAGGTTTGGGAGTTAATATTGCAAGTGACCTTAGTCTTAGTTTATCAACCTATTCTAACAAGAATACAAGTACATTAGGTAGCGCTTCTGCTTCTAATAAAGTTAATAAAACTGATTTAGGCAACGCCTCTGCAATTATTGCATTTGACTTAAGTAATCTTAATTCTAAATGGAAATTTGTAAACATTGGTGTTAGCTACAATTCAACGTTCTTAAATGATCAAGTTGGAACTCCTGGAAATAGCAATATCAAAATCCAAAAGGATTTAATAGATGAAAATAATAATCCACTTGTTGGTAATTTAAGTTATCAAGGACATGTCTATAGCAGAGATGGCCGTTCCGATAAAACTAACTTTACGATTGGTGCCAATTATGATAACAGAATCTATTTAGGAGCAGGTATTAACATGAGTAGCATTAGTTATACACAGGATGATTATTCATTTTTTCATCTAGATGCAAATAATGTTACCGATTCTTACGAAAAGCAATACACGCCATATTTAGAAGATTCGAGAGGATTCTCAGCTAACTTTGGTATTATTGGTAAAATCAACAATCAATTCCGTTTAGGAGCAGCTATTGAAACGCCAACTTGGTGGAATGTAGACCGAGTGTATAGAGATTATGCAATTGCGAATGATGGTTATACAGATACTGCCGAATTTTCGGAATCTAGAAATCTAAGAACACCTTTCAAAGCAACGGTGAGTGCCGCTTTTGTTCCGAATAAAAATTTCGCTTTTAACGTCGATTATATCCAAGGATTAAGTAAGCCTAAATATACAACGACTTCAGCTGTGAATTCAGATCTTAATGCTTTCTATAATGAGAATTATAAAAACTCATCAGAAGTGAGACTTGGTGCTGAATATCGTTACGAAGGTCTTCGTGTGAGAGCTGGTTATGCATTTGCTAATAATCCATTCAATAACATTATGTTGTCTAGCTACAATAATGATGGATCTATACATGATGTTAACTACTCTAATCTAATGCTTTCTAAAAGAAATACTTTGGGCGTAGGTCTTGGCTATGACTTTAAAGCTTTCTACATCGATGCATCATATCAAAACGTGTCATCAGAATATGACAATCCGTTCTTGTATGGTTCGGCAAATAACGGAACTGGTTATTACAGCAACAATTTTGATATCAACTCTCCTGCTTATGCCGTATCAAAAGTTAAAAATCAAATGAACAATTTAGTATTTACGCTTGGTTGGAAATTCTAAACCAAACTAAAACATAACAAAAAAGCTATTCAGATTTCGAATAGCTTTTTTTATTTTTAAGACTGTTGCAACTCTTTATCAGTTGGCTGTGTTTTCTTTTGAGTAACTTTCTTAACCACATAATCGATAACGATAGGCGCTAAGATTGTCAAAAGTGTTTTAAATAATCTCGATCTCATAATTTGAATATTTAAAAGATTATAAACAAGATTTAAGCCACAATCATTAGCTTGATTATTTTTCTACTAAAGCTTCACCATCGAATTTTACGTCATCCCAACCATACTTCATAAAGTTGCGGATATTTTGATGATCGTCTCCTTCGGGATCTTGCAATACCTCTTTTTTGTAATAATCTCCGAACAAATCTAAAGTCTGCTCTTTACTGAGGTTATTCATTTTAGCAAAATAAAAAATCTTGCAAGAGCCGTTGTTCTGATTGGCAACGTTAATTTGATCACCGTTGGTAAATTTGGTTGGAAAAAAGTCATAATGTTTGTCAATATCAGCGATAACATTATTAAAATCAAAATTAGTTTCTCCGTTTTTTATCTGTTCTAAAATTGTCATTGTTTTAAATTTAAAAATCTTAGTTTCAAAAATACAATAAAAAAACTCCGAAATCAATCGAGTTCGGAGTTTTGTAATATTTAAAGTTTAATAAAATTAATGCGAAATATTGGCTGTATCTTCTGGATTGTGTTTGTGTTTAAAAATGATAGCAAACAATATAGTTACTACCAATGCATAACCAGCAAAAATATACCAAGATGTCTTCCAACCAGCTAATTGATCAACAAGATCAGTTTGACTAAATACAAAATGATTAACAACCTCTTGAGCACCTAACATCCCAATTGTTGCACCAAAACCATTGGTCATCATCATAAATACGCCTTGCGCAGAAGAGCGAATTTCTTTACTTGTCTCATTATCAACATATAGCGAACCCGATACATTGAAAAAGTCAAACGCAATACCATAAACGATCATTGAAATGATAAACATCCATACACCAGATCCCGGATTTCCTAGTCCAAATAATCCAAATCTCAATACCCAAGCAGTCATTGCCATGAGCATTACGGTTTTGATACCAAATCTTTTTAAGAAAAAAGGAATTAAAAGAATACAAAGCGTTTCTGAAACTTGTGATAACGAAATTAAAGCATTTGCATTATGAGCACCCCATGTATTTGCATACTCAGGAATATCTTTAAAAGTCGTAATAAATGGATTTGCATAACCATTTGTAATTTGCAATGAAACCCCAAGTAACATCGAGAAAATAAAGAAAATCGCCATCTTTCTATCTTTAAATAAAGCAAAGGCTTTTAATCCTAGAGCATCGCTCATAGACTTCTTTTCCGTAGACTCATCAACAGGGCAATTAGGTAATGAAAAACTATATAAAAACAATAATATCCCTAAAATTCCTGAAATGTAGAATTGATTATAATCCGACTGAAAACTCTTAAAACTAGCATCTCCGCTGAAGTTAAATCCATAACTTCCATTCTCTATTCCAAAGAAATTAACAAATAACATCGCAACTATAAAGCCAACCGTCCCGAAAGTTCTTATAGGAGGAAAGGCTTTTATTGTGTTGAGATTGTTTTGTTTTAGAATGGTATAAGCCGTCGAGTTCGATAAAGCTATGGTAGGCATAAAGAATGCAACACTTAAAGAATACAATGTAAAAATGGTTGTAAAGTCAACATTAGAGCCAGCAGTCTGTCCGTAATAACCAGCACCAATTATAAAAATTGCAGCTAAAAGATGATTAATACCTAAAAGCTTCTGGACAGGAATCCATCGGTCTGCAATAATCCCCATAATGGCTGGCATAAAGATTGAAACAATCCCTTGCATAGCGTAAAAAAGTCCAATTTTAGGACCCAAACCAACTGACCCCAGATAGTTTCCCATTGAAGTCAAGTAAGCCCCCCATACTGCGAACTCTAAAAAGTTCATGATGGTTAAACGTAATTTTATGTTCATAATTATGAAATGTAAATAGAAATATTATTCAATCTTTCTGTTGCGCTTTTTGATCTCTTCTTGTACCTGTAAAGCGGTGTCAAAATCTTCTTCTTTAACTGCGTCTTCTAAAAGTTGCGCTAATTCTTGTGATGATAAATTGCTAAGGCTGGTTTCTTCTAGTCCTACTATTGGTTGACTTCCTTCAACATCCGCCGACATCTCTTCAGGTTCGTTGATTTCTAAAAGAATTCCGGCTTCGCTAAGGACTTGCTCAGTCGTAAAAATTGGTGCATCAAATCGAACTGCCATTGCAACAGCATCCGACGTGCGTGCATCCAAAATTAATTCTTCATCCGAAATATTGTTTGTAAAAACGAGATTGGAGAAAAATACGCCATCTAAAATTTGATAAATAACAACCGAACTCAATCGGTATTGGGTTGCCTTTACAAAGCTTGAAAAAAGATCGTGCGTCAATGGTCTCGGTGGTTGTATATCCTTTTCGAGGCCGAGTGATATGGATTGTGCTTCGAAATTACCTATAACAACAGGTAGTTTGACACCTGTCTCTTCGTGTTCTAATAATAATGCATAGGCACCAGATTGTGTCTGGCTATAGGAAATTCCTCTTATGATAAGTCTTTTATAATCCATCTAGCAAATATAAAGTTTTTTAGGAATTTGGAGGTCAGTTTTTAAACCAAGTATAATTAATTGATTTGTAAAAGACTATCAGTAAAATATCCTAAATTTTGGATTTTTAAAAATTGCTAATTATCCCTTCTCCGCGCCCCGACTTGAGTGGAACTCTTTTTGTTTGAGTAATAACTTCGACAAAAAAGTAAAAATGAGCCAAACAACAATTATTAAAAAAAATAATATTGTATTGTCACAGTGGTCCAACTTATTTAGTGGTTGAAGTTTTACTAAAACTTTCATAGATTCTTAACAAAATCGAAAGGCTCACAATAATACAACATTTCAATGGATTTTCGTCATGTCAAATCACTAACAATCTAAGGCTTAGTATCTTTCAATTGAAAATTAAATATTCGAGATCTTCCTTATTAAATTCTTGCCTAATTATTTTTAGCCCCGATAGAAGCGGCATCCTTTGGGGCGACGTGAGGCGACGGAGCGTAGCGGAGTCGTCCGAGCGGCGCACAAAAGATAGAGCGGATAGCGGGAAAAGCTCCTAAAAAAAGAAGCCCCAAAATCCAATGGACTTCGGAGCTTCCAAGAAAAACAAGGAATTTTATATATTACTAACACCTCCTACGTCTTTAATAGGATTGATGGTTTCTTTCAGTAATTGTTGTTCTCTTCTTCGGCGTCTTGCGATGTAAGATTTACCTTTCAAAACTCGAATTAAACGAACTTCGGTATGTTTTATTCTTCCAAAATGATGGAAATAAATATAAATAAGAATGAAAAATCCAGCGATACTTACCAAGCCAAGAAGCTTTTTGTTAGCAACAAGAATGGCATTTAACTGGATGGCTTTCAAATTAGCCATTGCTGCTTGCGGATTTAAAATCATGCTGTCCATATGAACCGCCAAATCGCCAACCGCCTGAACCTGAAATTGATATTGAATCCACGAAAACGCTGCTGAAAACAAGCCAATCGTGATAAACGAACGCCAACATAAAACGAATCCGAATGCGGGCAAAAGGTCATTAACATCCAACTTATCCATCGCGTAATACCAAACCCCAATGAAAAGACTACACATACCGTAACCTTTTAAAAACATCGGCAGATACCAACGTTCAAAATTCATTTCAGGAACCATGGAAAAATACAGAATGATGCTAAACATCAGCATCGCGCCAAAGCCTGAAAAAATGTACATTCTAAGATTAAATTCTTTTTTGAACCAATACAAAGCCACAATTGCAGCCGCAATAAGTCCCGGAATCATCAAAAGATTCAATTTCGCATTCGTCATTTGATCGTATTGAAGAACACCCAACGCAAAGGTATTTTGCATCGATCCAAGCGCCATATACATCCCTAAACAAAATAACATGAAAAGCCCGTGCTGAACGTTATTCTTTTTAAAAATATTAAATGATAAAAATGGACGTTTTAGATGGGATTGACGGGCAATTAGCAAAACCAAACTCACGACAAAACCAATGGTATTCCATACGATATACGGCGAATTAAACCAATCTTGTTGTTTCCCGAATGACAGTACATAAGCCAACATAAAAAATGTCGCCACAAACATCAACATACTCATCCAATCGATGTAATACAGCGGCATTTTGAGTGCGAATCTTTTATCATGCATGAAAATCCAACTCATCAGCGCCAAAATCAAACATGTAACCGCCGTTAGGATGTAAAAATATTCCCAATTGTAGAGGATGGAAAATTCTACCACGTAATAATTCGCCAATTGCGATAGTACGAGTACAAAACCGTATAACATGCTGTAAAATGCGCCTCGACTTGGTACCATCATCATAAGTGGTAACATAAATTCCATAACAACAGCCATCTTTAAAAACCCGATTAAAAGGGAATTAATGACGATAATCCACGGATTTTCGGTTGTCCCACTGATGAATAATAAAGCAGCTAAAGCAATTAAAATAAAAGTGACTTTATCTCGAATTTTGAAACGCATTTTTAGTCGAATAGCAATTGGCATCACCGCGCCCATCCCAATGGATGAAACAAAATTCGCCATCATATAATATTCGGTCATGGATCCCGAATCACTCGCCATAAAAGCGATGTTTCCCGAGTAAATCCCGCCCATTGGCATCAGGATACCTGCGAAAAGTATCACCAATAAAAGCTGGACAGGTTTCGGAACCCAATCATTAAATAATCCTTTATTGTACATTTTTGTTTTTTTAGATATTAGATGCTAGACTCAAGATTTCAGATTTATAATTTTTCATATATTTCTTTACGCTTTGTTTCTTTTCTGATGTCTGAAATCTAGCGTCTTAATTCTTCTCTCTACTTTTCCAGCTTCAAAACCATATTCATCCCTGCGCGTAATTGTTTTACTTTCGCAGCATCATTTTTATCTGTAAACTCTATTCGAACCGGAATACGTTGCTGAACTTTTACAAAGTTCCCTGTTGAATTATCCGTTGGTACCGCTGAATATTTAGAACCTGTTGCCGCTGAAATTGCTGTAACAACTCCTTCAAATTTTTCGCCACCCAAAGCGTCAGCCGACATCACGATTTTACTTCCGATCTTGATATTCGGCATTTGACGTTCCAAAAAGTTCGCCGTCACCCATTTGCTTCCTTCCAAAACGATGGTCGCAACTTGTTGACCTGGCTGCATTAGTTGTCCTTCAGAAATCGTTCTTCTTCCCATAATTCCGTCGTAAGGCGCTGTAATAACCGTATACGAACGATTTAATCGCGCCATATCCAAAGCAGATTTGGTTCTTTTAATCTCCGCATCGTTGATTCCGATTTTAGATTTCACTTCTGTAATCGAAAGATTCGCCGATTGTTTTTGATTAATCAAAGTTTCGTAAGACGCTTTCAAGGCATCATATTCCGTTTTCACGGCGTCGTATTGTTGCTTTGTAACTGCTTCCGCAGCCAAAAGATTTTTATATCGATTTAAATTTTGTTCTGCATTCCAAAGTCTTGCTTTAGCGCCAGCAATGTTCGATTCCATCACGTTAACGTTGTTCGAAACCGTATTCACCGAAGATCCTGTTGCATTTTTTTGAGCCAAAGCATTTTGATAAGCCGCTTCCGCTTGTCCAAGTTGCGTTTCGATTTCGCGCTCATCCAAAACAACCAACGTATCGCCTTTTTTCACGGTTTGATGTTCGTTGAATTTTATTTCTTTAATATATCCAGAAACTCTTGTATTAATCGGATTGATGAATTCTTCAACCTGCGCGGCTTCGGTATAATTTTTATCTCCGATGTGGAAATATTGCGTGATCAACCAATAAATTCCAAATCCGATAATCGCTAAAACCAAGACGTTTGAAATCATCGATTTTGCTTTGTTTTTCTTATTCTGTTTTACTTTTTCAGCTGTTGTAGGTCGCGAAACGTGTTGCGTTTTTGGTTCGTTTTCCTGATGCTGAGTTGTATTTTCTTGTTGTGTATCCTTGTTTTCCATTTGTAATTGTCCGTTATTAAAGAGTTCCTGTCGTTTTTAGTAAGTTGTAATATTGATATAGAACGTTGATTTCAGCATTGGCAAAATCCAATTCTGCTTGTAGTTTTTGATTCTGCGCATCAATCATTTCGGCTTGTACCGCTAATTGATTTAGATATTTAGCCTCGGTAATTTTGTAGTTTTCTTCCGCTAGTTTTTTCGAATCGTTGAACAAATCTGCTTGCTGAATCGCTTCCACATATTTCACATAAGCCGCATTAACGCCAACTTCCAACTGTTCTTTGATGAGTGAAGTCGCCTCGTTAGCTTGCTCTTTTTGCAATTGTCCCAACTTCACTTTTTCTTTGGTTTTATATAAATTATCGATATTATAACTCAAAGAAATTCCGCTTTGCCACGAATTCGTGTACATATCCATTGCGGGAACACTCGATGTTATTGGTCTTTGCATATTATAACCGCCGAAAGCCGCAATGGTCGGCATTTTATCGGTGTTGATAATTTCAATATTTTTATCTGCAACTTCCACGTTTTTATAAGCCGACTTCATTGCTGGATGATTTTCGAATGCTAAATTTTGATAGTAATCTCTATCCAAACCTTTTTCCTGAATATCGATACCTTCCGTCGGATTAATTTGCGTATCTGGATTTAGTCCCAAAGCAACGTTTAACTGATAGGTCACAATTTTTCGGTTGTTCTCTAAAATCAAAAGTCCTTGATCCAAATTCTTAATCGCCAACTCCGCACGAATCACTTCATTTCGTGTAATCATGCCTTGCTGATAGAATTTTTGAATGTTTTTTAAACGTTCTTGAGCTAATTTTTTATTGTTCTGATAAACTTCCGTTTGATTGATCAATTTGTAGATGTCCAAATAATTGGAAGTCACCAAAAATTTTACATTCTGTTGATCTTTTTCGACATCTAGCTCTGCTAATTGTTCGCGCAAATCATACATTTCAATCGACTTATTTACCAATCCACCTTTGAAAATAAGTTGCTGCGCTTGTACAGAATATGTGCTTCCGTAATGCGGCATTTCCACTTTGGTCGAATTGGAAAAATCTTTGTCAATAATGAGTGCGTTTCCTAGAAAGAACTGACTTGTAGATGCTGTAATAGAAGGCAACTTCTGAAGTTTTGCAACTTCGGTTTGTTGTTTTGCAATGTCGATATTTTTTGCTGAAACTTTTAGTTGCTGATGGTTTTGTAAAGCCAAATCCATCACTTGATCTACAGATAGATCGCGAGATTCTTGAGCATAAGACAGTCCAAATGTTAGCATACTGAGTGCTAACATCGTTTGTTGTACCTTGTTTTTCATTGTTTTCCTTGTTGTTATTTTGAAGTTTTTTCTACTTCAATTTTCACAGGACAAAGGTAGCGTGCTAAACAAGCGTTTAAAATGATTCAGTTTACGTGTTTTGATGTTCAAAAGTAAGATTGAAATCTAAAATTGATTTCGATATTGAGATGGACTCAAATTTTCATGTTTTTTAAAGAAATGACTGAATGAATATTGATCACTGAATTTCAGTTCATTAGAAATCTCATTAATCGGTTTTAAACTAGAACTAAGTTGTGCCTTGGCTTCGTTCAATACAAATTCGTTAAGAATCTGAATGGCACTTTTCCCAAAAACTTCTTTTAAAACCACCGTTAAATGCCGACTTGAAATCATCAAGCGTTGCGCATAATATTCTACATTCCGTTCAATTTTAAAATTGCCTGTAACCAGTTTTATAAAATCGAACGCAATCTCCTGAGAGCGCGACATTTTTTGTTTGGAAATTTTCCGTTGATGTGCGACAATATTGGCCAATTGATAAACCAAAGCCGCAAATAAAGATTCAATAATTTCGATTTGATACTCCTGCTGATCAATGTTTTCGATATAATATTGGATATTGAGAACATTTTGCCACAAGACAGGAAACTCAGATTCGCTTGCTTGATAACCTTTCTTAAATTCGGCTCTGATACTTCGAAAAGCGTGAAGCCTATTGAGTTTTAAATTAAGTGTATCAAAGAAATTTCGGTTATAAGCAACGATAAGAATATCGATATCTTCACTGTATTCTAGGATTTCGTAAACGGAAGTGCTATCAATAAGAATCACACCGTTTTTATGAAGCGTGTAAACATTAATCTGCTCACGAAGCTTGATAAAACCTTCTTTCAAAAACAAAAAAGCAGGTCTTGCGGGATGATACGGATGACCGACAACCAAATGTTCTTGTAGGTTTCCGTTGCTAAAGACTTTGGCTTCCTCGAAAATCATATTCTTACAATTTGTTCAAAAGTAAGAAAATTAAAATTTATCATGAATCTGGATTTTATACTATAGTAATCTTATTATTATACTAGCCCCGATAGAAGCGGCATCCTTTGAGGCGCCGTGAGGCGGCGGAGCTTCGCGGAGCCGTCCGAGCGGCGCATTAAAGATATAGCGGATAGCGGGAATTGCTCCTAAAAGCAATCGACGTAGTCAAAAAGCTACCAAAAGAAAATAACAAAGAGCTTTTCGATGAAATCAATTGGTCCTATAAGAAACATTTATTTGAATTTAAAAGAATTGCTTCACTAAATCACCTTCTTTAGTAGGAAATTAAAACATCACACACTAAATGCATTTTTACTGAAAATAATACACCAAAATCAATGTTCTGATAAAAAATATAAATTAAACTGATGCAAATTTCATCTTTATAAAAAACACACTTGTTAAAATAGATTTTTCTTTAAGAAATAAACTAAATTTGCGTTTGACTTTATTAAAAACACAATAACAAAGAGCAAATTGTTCTTTACACGAAAAAAATATGACTGCAAGTAAAAAACGTATTTTAGTTCTTGATGGGCTAAGAGGTTTGGCAATTCTGCTGGTACTATTATTCCATGGTTACTCGGTGTGGGACGCATACTATCCTTATAAAAGGCAATTTTCGGAGATTATCTTGTTCAAATATGGAAGTCTCGGCGTTCAATTATTTTTTTTGATATCCGGATTTGTGATTTTGATGTCCGTTGAAAAGACACCAAATTACTGGAAGTTTTTGAAAAATAGATGGATTAGACTTTTTCCGAGTATGTTAATTTGCAGTTTACTCGTGTATTTAACCGCAAGTTTTTTCTATGAAAGGCCTTTCGGAATTCCAGAGTTAAAATCGCTTTTGCCTGGGATTACATTTATTAATAATGGTATTTTGGAAATGATTTTTAAAACAGATTTTCCTGTTTTAGAATTGTCATTTTGGTCGCTATATGTCGAAGTTAAATTCTACATCATTTTTGGTGCGTTATACTTTATGTTTAACAGAAATATAGCGTTATTAGGCATCTTTCTTTTGTATTTGTCAGCTTGCATTTTGCAAATTTTTATCTTCCACAATCTTATCCACGAATCTGGATTATTGAAAACTTATATTGGATCTTTTATACATTTTGGGTGGTTCGTCGCGGGTGCATTAACTTATATGTATTATCAAAAACCTGATAAAAAGACGCTTTTGGCTATCATCTTTACAGTAGTATGTTCGTTATTTTATGCTTATAAATTCCAAGATTTGATATTATTAATCTATTTAATTGCGGTTAATCTGGTGTTTTTTGCAGCATTGTTTTGGGAGAAGTTTGGGGCTATATTTTGTACAAGACTTTTTACATTTATTGGCTTTATAAGTTATCCGTTATATTTGTTGCACGAGAATATGCTAATTGCATCTATCATTAAAATTCATAATTATTTCCCACAAATACCATATTTTTTATTGCCTATTTTGTCGTCAATATTTATTATAATCCTAGCTTATATCGTTGCAAAATATCTCGAACCAGTAGTCCAAAAGCAGTTAAAAAAAATAATTTAACTCAAGCTTCTATTAATTAAATATTAAACGCAATTTATAAAAGGGAACATATAGGATAGTTTTAATTAATTAATAATTCATTTTCTATTAAAATATTTAGAATCTATTAACTTCATTTTTGCAAGAATCTAAATAAAAGTAAAAAATGAAAAAACATTACGTTCTTGCAAAGTTATTAATGACTGCTGTAACGCTTCCCATGATTGGAAAAGCTCAAAATCTTGTTCATTATTGGAATTTTAACAACAACTCAACAGAAGCCACAATAAAAACGCCGACTTATACGGTTGGCGGCGCAACTTTAACCAATGTTAATACAGCCAATAGTTTGATTGATTTTGCTGGGGGAACTGGACAAAATTTCAATACTGAAAATCTAAACGCTAGAAATAACGATCCTTCGGGAACGCATCTTCGTTTTAACAACCCAATTGGTGGTAGTCTGGTATTTGCCTTGCCAACAATTAATTATAAAAACAATGTTGTAAAATTCACGACACGTCGTTCTGGTTCTGGCGCTGGTACGCAAACTTGGTTCTACTCTACTGACGGAACCAATTACACGCAATTCTCGACAGTTGCGCCACAAGATGGAAATCCGCAATTGATTACTTTAGACTTCTCAAACATCCAAGAAGTTAACAACAACCCCAATTTTAAATTAAAAGTTGAATTCGCAAAAGGTCCAGGTGGCGAGGTTGGTAACAACAGATTCGATAACTTTACGTTAGATGCAATAACGATGGGCGGCGCGGACACAACTGCTCCGACAGTTAGTATTCTTCCCGCAAATAATGCGACGAATATTTCTACAAATTTCCAACCTGTAATTTCGTTTAACGAAAATGTTAGAAACATTGACAATTCTCCCATCACTGCTGCTTCCGCTCAAAACCTTGTTGAACTAAAAGAAACGGACGCTTCGGGTGCCGCGATTCCTTTTACGACGACATTCGTTGATAATAAAATAAGCATCATACCAACATCTGCGCTTAAAACAAATCAAAAATATTATGTTGCATTAAAAGCAAATGTAATCGAAGATGAAAGTGACAACGCAGTAACTTCTATTTCGACAACAAGCTTTACAACGGGTTCTAGCAGTATTTCGTTTGATAAAAATTTCCAAAAAGTAAAAGAAGATGAAGGGCAAGTTTCTATTAAATTAAAAGTTACGAATCCTACCACTTCTAGTATTGATTTGGTTTTAAAACCAAACTCATTTAATACAGCTAATCAAAATGATTTCACGTTCCAAAGTCAGCGAGTAGATATCACGCCGAATCAAACCGATTATATCATTAATATTCCGATTATTGACGATAACGAAAAAGAACAAGAAGCAGAATATTTTGTACTCGGACTCGAAAACGCCAATGGCATACAAATAACTGGTGAAGCAACAAATACAGTGTACATCATTGATAACGATAATCCAATTGCACAACCTAACAAACAGATTGAACTTAATTATCTTTTAAGTTTTGATCCTTCGGGAACTAACAATAGTTCGACAGAAATTGTTGTTCATGATAAAGCGACACAACGTTTGTTCACAATTAGCGCATTGTCTGATGTTTTTGATATTATTGATTTTAGTAATCCAACGACGCCAAACGTCATCAAAACAGTTGATATGAAATCCTACGGTGGAATTACCAGTATTGCTGTTAAAAACGGAATATTAGCCGTTGCTTCACCAAACGCAAATCCTCAATTAAACGGAAGTGTCGTATTTTTTGACATCAACGGGAATTTCTTAAAACAAGTTGAAGTTGGCGCTTTACCAGATATGGTGACCTTTACGCATGATGGAACTAAAATCTTGACAGCAAATGAAGGCGAACCGAATAACGACTATAGCGTAGATCCAGAAGGTTCTATAAGTATTATCGACATATCGAACGGTATTGCAAATCTTACTCAAAATCAGGTTAAAACTTTAGGTTTTACACAATATAATAGTCAAGAAACACAACTGTTAGCATCAGGAATTAGAAAAGTAAAATCTACAAGCACACTATCGCAAGATTTTGAACCTGAATATATTAGTATTTCAGAAGATTCTAAAAAAGCTTTTGTTTCACTTCAAGAGAATAATGCCATTGTAGAAGTAGATTTATCAACACTAGAAATTTCGAAACTGTGGCCTCTTGGCAAAAAAGATATGAGTCTTCCAGGAAATGGTTTTGATGCTTCGGACAATAACGGCGAAATACTTATCGCAAATTGGCCTGTGAAAAGTTACTACACGCCAGACGCTATCCAAACTTACAACATCAACGGAACCAATTATATTGTAACAGCTAATGAAGGTGATGAGAGAGATTTATCAGGTTTTAGCGAAAGAACGACGGTTGGCGCAAACAATTATGCTTTGGATACCGATATTTTCCCGAATGCTTCTGTCCTGAAATTATCGCACAACTTAGGTAGATTCCGTACAACCAGCGTTAACGGAAACCTAGATAGCGACGCTGCTTATGAAGAAATCAATTCTATGGGAGCAAGATCTTTCTCAATCTTCAATGCAGATACGCAAAGTTTGGTATTTGACAGTGGCGACCATTTCGAACGTTATACAGCGCAGTACAAACCAGAACTTTTCAATTCTGATAATGAAAGTAACTCGCCAAAGTCGAGAAGTCGCGCAAAAGGTCCAGAACCTGAAGGCGTAACTTTGGCTAAAATTGGAAACGAAACATTTGCATTCATTACTTTAGAAAGAACAGGTGGCGTTATGGTCTATAACATTTCTAATCCTCAAGCGCCACAATTCGTAGATTATAAAAATCCACGTTCTAGTTCTGCTTTCGCAGGTGATAACGGTCCAGAAGGCATCACTTTTATCCCAGCTGAAAATACAACAACTGGAAAAGCTTATGTGATTGTTGCAAACGAAATCAGCGGAACTTTGTCTATCTACGAAGTTCTAAATACTGCAACTTTGGATAACAATGAGATTTCAAAATCGAAAACATTTGTCGCTTTCCCAAATCCCGTAACTAAAGGTCAAACGATGTATTTCAACAGAAAAGCAGATTTCAAAATTTATAATATGTCTGGACAACTTGTTAAAGAAGGACAATCTGCATTAACCGTAGATACAACAAATTTTGCAACTGGCGTTTATGTTTTGAAAACTAACGAAGGCGATGTTACACGTTTTATCGTAAAATAATATTATAAAATTTTAAATAATCAAAGCCCGCCTTTTGGTGGGCTTTTCGTTTTTAAATATGAATATCAAGCGATATCCTTACATCTTAAAGAATAATATTTTTAAGTCAAAAAAATATTAAAGAATATTTTAAAACGATTAATTAAAAAAAGATTTCAAATCATTAATCCATGGATATTTTTGACTTCGGCCATCACAAAAGTACTGTGTGTGCTGCCAATCGAATCCACCGAACCCAGCTTATTAAAAACAAAATCTTGGTAATGCTTCATATCTCTGACTTGGACTTTTAGCAAGAAATCGTAATCACCAGAAATATTATAACATTCGGCGACTTCATCGATTTCTCGTATTTCGTTGACAAAGTCATTTCCGACAGATTTATCATGGATTTTTAGTTTCACTTGACAGAAAACAGTGAAACCTCGATTGAGTTTTTCGGCATCCAAAACCGCTGCATATCGGTTGATAAATCCCTCCTGCTCCAACCTTTTTACTCTTTCGAATACGGGTGAAGCCGAAAGGTTAACTTCCTTAGCAAGCTCTTTTATGGTAAGTTTTGCATCATTTTGTAACAGTCGCAAGATGTTAAAATCCTTGTCATCCAGTTGATCCATAGAATAATATTCTTTTGGTTAATAATTTTAAACAAATATAAAGGATATTAAACTTTAAAAACACACAATAAAAGTTTTATTTTCTTATTTATTATATTTAATGTAATATAAAATTCTGTTTATCTATTTTTACAAAGACTTAAATACTGTTAATAAAAATTGATCAATTTTATCAACCGCATCTAAACAATATCGGTTTTACGTAAAGTAAATTAATAGGGAATCGTGTGCAAATCACGAGCTGTCGCGCAACTGTAAGTAATGCGAACGTTTTGTTAAATAAATCCACTGTTTCTTCAACGAAATGGGAAGGAAAATAAAACGGTTACAAGCCAGGAGACCTGCCTTTATTGCAATGTCAATGCTTTCGCGATTAGAAGCTTTTGATCCTTTAAGATGCAATCTCTCTTGGTTTCTCTACAGAAATCGAATGTTTGATTGTGTTTTGCAATTCAATAGACTCTTCGTGTAGCGTTATTTAAAATTTAAAAATAAATAATTAAAGTTAAATACAATGCAAACACACATCCTTGGCTATCCGCGTATTGGTAGCAAACGTGAACTAAAAAAAGCTTGCGAACAATATTGGTCCGGCAAGATTATTCTTCAGGAACTTCTTAATGTTGGTCGAAAAATATGCAACGACAATTGGAAAATCCAACAGGAAGCAGGCATAGACCTTATTCCATGTAATGATTTTTCGTATTACGATCAAGTTTTGGACATGACTTTGACGCTTGGTGCAGTCCCAAAACGTTATCAAAAAATATTATTAAATAAATCCAATACAGAATTGGATCTTTATTTTGCAATGGCGCGAGGTTACCAAAAAGACGACCTCGACATCACCGCAATGGAAATGACAAAATGGTTTGATACTAACTACCATTATATCGTTCCAGAATTTCATGAAAATCAAAAATTCCAGTTATTTTCTAACAAAATCATAAATGAATTTGCTGGTGCAAAACAAGCTGGAATTAATGCAAAACCTGTAATTATCGGATTGGTCTCTTATCTTTTGTTGGGTAAAGAAAAAGAAGTAGGTTTTGACAAATTGGATTTAGTCCAAAATTTACTTCCTATTTATACAGAAATTTTGTCAAAACTTCAGGAGCAAGGCGCGGAATACATTCAGTTTGATGAAGCTTTCTTGGCTTTGGATTTATCAGAAAAGGCAAAAGCCGCTTTCCAATTGGTTTATGCTGAACTTCGCAAAAAATTCCCAAAACTTAAATTGATTGTCGCTACATATTTTGATGGTTTGAAAGACAATCTTTTGTTGGCTACTTCCCTACCAATCGACGTTTTGCATATTGACCTTGTACGAAACCCCGAGCAATTGGAAGATGTTTTGGAAGTTATTCCAGATTCGCTTCAGCTTTCGTTGGGAATTATCGATGGACGAAATATTTGGAAAAATAATTATGAAACTTCGTTAAGATTGATTGACAAAGCGGTCCAAAAAATCGGTAGCGAAAGAATCTTTTTAGCACCATCTTGCTCATTATTGCATTCGCCATGCGATTTGGATTTTGAAACCGAGTTAAATCCTGAAATCAAAAACTGGATGGCTTTTGCCAAACAAAAGGTTAATGAACTTGCAAGCCTAAAAGCTTTGGCTATTGGAAGTGATGACGAAAAATTGCTTTTAGAATTTAATGAAAATAAAAAAGCAGCCGAACTAAAACGCAGTTCTCGTTTGATTCATGACGAATCAGTAAAACATCGCGTCGGAAATTACACTAAGCAAGATGCCGAAAGAAAAAACAATTTTGACGTTCGTAAACGTGCGCAACAAGACCTTCTAAAGCTTCCGTTATTTCCCACAACAACAATTGGATCGTTTCCGCAAACGACAGAGGTTAGAAATTGGCGTTCGAAATTCAAGAAAAAAGAAATTAGCGAGCAGGAATATGATACTTTATTAAAGGAAGAAACAAAACGTACAATCGAATGGCAAGAAAAAATTGGCATCGATGTTCTTGTTCATGGTGAATACGAAAGAAATGACATGGTCGAATATTTTGGCGAACAATTGAATGGTTTTACGTTTACAAAAAACGCTTGGGTACAAAGCTACGGAAGCCGTTGTGTGAAACCTCCGATTATTTTTGGCGATGTTTCGCGACCGACGCCAATGACGGTTTATTGGTCAAAATATGCACAATCGCAAACCTCAAAATGGGTGAAAGGAATGTTGACAGGTCCGGTAACCATTTTGCAGTGGTCATTTGTACGTGACGACCAACCGAGATCCGAAACTTGCAAGCAAATTGCCTTTGCGATTCGCGATGAAGTTCAGGATTTGGAAGAAGCTGGAATTAAAATTATTCAAATCGACGAACCTGCCATTAGAGAAGGATTACCACTTCGAAAAGAAGATTGGAACCAATATCTGAAGTGGGCAATTGAATGTTTCCGAATTTCGGCAAGTGGCGTTGAAGATTCGACGCAGATTCATACACATATGTGTTATTCCGAGTTTAATGATATTATCCAAAACATTGCTGATATGGACGCAGATGTTATCACCATCGAATGTTCGCGCTCGCAGATGGATTTGCTTGGTGCTTTTGCAGACTTCAAATATCCAAACGAAATTGGTCCTGGTGTTTACGATATCCACTCGCCAAGAGTTCCTTCAAAAGAGGAAATGTTACATTTATTAAAGAAAGCCGAAGCGGTGATTCCGGCAAAGCAATTATGGGTAAATCCCGATTGTGGACTAAAAACCAGACATTGGCCAGAAACAGAAAAAGCTTTGATAGCGATGGTAGAAGCAGCAAAAGAATGTGCTGCAAGTTTCGAAACTGTTAATTAAAAAAATTCCAATATAAAGTCCGTCATTTGGCGGACTTTTTTGTTTTCAAATTTAAACTTCAAACAATATCTTTGCGCTTCGTAAAAATAGAATGGTCAATCGCAAAGTTTTAGAAAAATTATCGAATCAGGAGCTTAACAACTATTTGAAACCAGAAAGTCGTTATGTGGCCGAAGCCATTGAAATGGCTTTCGAAATTCTAAAACAACGCAATGCTACTTTTGACATTTCTGAAACTGAGCGTGTAAAATCTTTAATCAAAAATCGTCGCGAAGAAGAGATTAAAATCCAGGAAGAGAAAGCGCTAGAACACAAAGATTACATCACAGAAAATCCTGATGCTTTTCCGTTGCAAAGCCGTTATTTAGTAACAATGTTTGCTTTGGTATTTGGTGCTTTTTCTGGAAGTATTTTATTAGCTTATAACTGTTTCAAACTCAAGAAAACATCGAGTGTTATTGGCGTTTTAATATTTGGATTGACTTTTAACATCTTGCAAATTTTAGCTTTTCCATATCTAAAACCAATGTCAGATCACAACAATTTTTCCTTACGAAAAAGTCCCGAAATGTTGTTTGCTGCAATTGGTTTCCTTATGTTATTATTTGCTTGGAGCGAAGTTATTCCAAAGAAATTCGAGTACCGCCAAGCCTCGTTTTTAGTTCCATTTTTAGTTGCAGCAATAATGCTTTCACTTATTTTATGGAATTATAACAATTGGTTTTCAAGCTTTTTAATTCATCGATTGTTGCAAGGTTTATTTTAAAACAAATTATACAGATTAGGCTTTTTTTGAGTATTTTTAAATTCACAATTAATTGAATGAAAAAAATACTTCTTAGTCTTGGTGGCATTTTTATTATAGCCATTATTGGATTAATTTATCTTTCGGGTTACAAAATTCCCAATACTAACAAACATCCTGAAATTCCGTATTTTCCAAAAACAACCAACTCAGATCAATTTGTTAACCAACAAGTTGATAGTCTTTATATTAACAACTATTATTTAATTCCGAAGACCGATTATATTTTAATTAATTATAAAAAAAGCGACAACAATAATGACGAAACCAGAATCGCTGTAATTAAAAAAAATCTAAAGCCTATCTACGATTTTTATTCTAAAGGCAGTGTATCTTATGGTTACGACGCACAAAAAAATTGGGTTTATTTTAGTTCTGCATCAAGCGAAAATAAAGATTTGAAGCCTTTCGTCTTAGATATTAATACATTAAAAACTCATGATATATCAGAAACTAAATTTAAAAACAAAAAATTAAGTTTTGACGGAAATCTCATCGCAATAAAAATGGCTGGTGATAATGGCATCAATGTGCATAATATTCAACTTTTTGATAAAGCAGTTACTGGTAACAGTCTTGGTCGAATAAGCTACGGGACACCATCTTCTGGTGTTGAAGGGCGCGGAAAAGTTTACGAAAAAGACAGAGGCATTTTCACACAAAGTCGAGATTATTTCTTTAAAATGAAATTAAAAAATGAAGAAGTCGAGTTCAAAACCAATTTGTTTTACAATTCGGATAATTATTTTGATGAGTTAAATTCACCAAAAACTGACCAAGACACGTTACTATATTATTCGGATAAAAGATTCTATCAATTTTATAAAAAGAAATAGCGTGATGAGTTTTAATTCAATTTATATAACTATCATCATTTTTACGTTATTGGGTTGCAAATCTCCTAACGAAAAAAAGAAGATTGAAAAAGTAGAAGCTTCGAGAACGGAAAATATAAACAACTATAAAAAACAATAGACAGCATCAACCAAAGTTTAGCTTGGACTAAAACCAGTTTTGGACTTTATAAATCTAAAAATGGGGATTTGGCTTTAAAAACCAACGAAGGCACCGAAGAAGGTATTATCATCGAAAAATATATTACTGAAATGGCTGATGGTCAACCACTAAAATCCGTAATCGATTCTGCAACTTTTTCCTATATTGGAAGTTCGTTCTATAAAGACAAAAACCATGTCTACACGCATTATGTGATGGTGGATGGTGGTAATTTTTGGATTGTTGACAATGCTGATGTCAAAACTTTTCAGGTTTTGGGAAATTGCTACGCAAAAGACAAAAACAAAATCTTTACAGAACGAAATATGGACACAGATACTATTTTCGATTATCGAAGCTTCCGAACTTGTGATGATTGCGGTTGTTTTGCAAAAGATAAAAATGGATACTACTTTTGGGATGAAAAAATTGACATCAAAACTATCGATAATAAAGAAACAGAAAGCATTATCAATAGATTAAAAAAATTGTAAATACACCTAATAAAACACAATATGAAACTGACTTGGAAAAAAAATATTGCTAGTGACTATTCAATTTTTAATGATGCGCAAAAAATTGGAAGCTTACGCAAGGAAGATCTATTTACCGATAAAATCATTGGAAAGATAGATACAGAAGAATTTTTATTCTATAAAAAGAGCATTTTTGATAGTTCTGTAAGTTTTAAAAATACGGAGGATTCTAGCCAAATAGGAAACATTAATTTCAATATTTGGAACAACAAAGCGAACATAGAATTTGGAGGTAAACGTTACACTTGGCGATACAACAATTTTCTCAACAATAAATGGATTATTGAAAGTACGACAGGTAACAAAGCCGAGTATACATCGAGATTTAGCAATGGAGAAATCAACATTAAAGAAGATGATCAACTGATGATTCTTTTAGGATTATATGTTAAAAAATATTATCAACGGAATACTTTCATCATATTTTTCGTTCTTTTTTTACCAATAATTTTACGAAGCATTCTTAATAATTAAAAGTAATTTCTGACACAAAAACACAACAATGAAATTAAAAATTACAGCTATTCTTTTACTAATTTTTGTCTCACACAAAAGCTTTGGTCAAGCTTCTGACGAGCAATATCGCAACATTGTATATGACATAAAAGGTGATCTTAACAAAGATGGACTTGCTGACAAAGTTGTAGTTAGAGAAAATGCTGAAGATTCAAAACATCCTTATTTGTTGGAAATCTTTTTTAAAAATGTTGATGGTTCTTATAAAAAAGTTTTGAGATCTACGAAAGCTGTTACGCCAAAATTTCCAGCTGGAGGAGAAATTTCTGATGTTAATTTAGAAAATTTGGAAATAAAAAACGGACTTTTAATTTTCACCAATCAACTTATCAGAGGAAATTACGTACATAAATTTCGGTTTCAGAACGGAAATTTTGAGTTGATCGGCTTTACAGAAAATAATGCTTCTGCGGGTTATATAGAATATGTGGATTACAATCTCTCAACAGGCGTTAAAATCAACAAACACATTGATTATCAAACAGATAAAGTATTAATGTATAAAAAATCGATTGACAAAATGAAGTCACTCCCAAAACTTCAAGATTTCGAAGCTTTAGAATACGTTTATTAAAAAAAATATGTTGAAAAATATTCTACTTTTATTATCGGTAACATTTACGCTTTTCTCTTGCGGGAAAAGCTATCATGTTGAAAAAGATAAATACCCCAACATTCCAAAATTTCCAAAATTTGAAAACAATCAACTAAAGCTCACCAAAATCGATGAAGTTATTTTTGATCTTGAACCCAATCATATGGGAGCATATTTTCAGAAAAGATTTATCATTAAAGATTCCATGCTTGCTGTTGTTATTTTTATTACAGATCAAGGCAACACTCGAGATCCCCAAAAGAATGATCCTTATCTTATCAACCTTAGCGTGATAAATGGTGACAAAATTATAAGTACGCAACGAAGTGATTATGATTTTCGATTAAATTTTAAAATCGATTCTTTAACCAACGACATCATCATCGGAAAAACAAAGTATTTTACGAAATCAAATTATCTAAAAAACGATTCTATTCCGAATCTTAAAAGTGATGATTTCTTCGATCCTTATGGCAAATTTGAGTATGATGACACTGTATTTTACAAAGCTGAACTTCTTGATAAAATCGTCTATGATACCGAAACAAAAATTGATGGCGTACAAAACAGCCCGATTTTTGGTTTAAAAAATGTGCCTTCTTTTCTTTATTATTACAAAATTAAAACGAAAGGCAAGGAAGGTTTAACAAAAATGGACAACAAGCTTTTGCCAGAAATTGTTACGGTTAAAGATAACTTATATTATGTCGAAGATCCCGTTAAACTATCTGACAATCAATATAAAATCAACATTTATAAAATCGAATAACACCAAATTTTTCTAAATATGCGCAATTTATATATTCTATTTGCTCTCATTTTTCTTCTATCTTGTGGACAAAACTCGCACGAAATAACGAGTGCTAATGCTTCCTTGATGGAGGTTATGCCAGAAGCCAAAGCTGTCGATTTCGCGAATAGCAACACATCAACACCTACAGATTCTGTCGCAGTTAGTATTGATAAAAAAATCATCAAAAGTGCAAATCTCGATATCGAAGTTTCGAATCTAGAAAAAGCCAAACAAAACATACAAGAAGGTCTAAAAAAGAACAAAGGCTACATCCAAAACGAAACTTTTAGTTCACAACCTGACCGAGATGTTGTTTCGTTTTTCATAAAAGTTCCGAATGAAAATTTTGATGCGTTGATTAATTCGTTTTCGACAGGTTTGGGAGATTTGATTTCTAAAAATGTAAAATCCGATGACGTCACCGAAGAATATACGGATGTTTCAATTCGATTAAATAATAAATTAGCTTTCCTCGACAAGTATCGTGATCTTCTAAAACAAACCAATTCTACAAAAGATATTCTCGAAATTCAGGAGAAAATAAGAGCTTTGGAAGAGGAAATTGACTCAGCGAAAGGCCGACTAAAATTCATTGATGATCGTGTTAAATACAGTACAATCGACATGACAATTGCGAAAATAAAACCTCAAAACTCGGTAACTTCCAAAATAGGATTCGGAACTAAATTCGTGGATTCTATATCTCAAGGTTGGAATAATTTTGTTGATTTCGTTTTAGGATTGGTTTCATTCTGGCCATTTTTATTGATTATTCCTGTATTAATATTTCTTTGGAAAAAATGGAAAGCAAGGAGAAAGAAATAACAATGATCAAGTTATAATTGTCAAGTTTTTAAAAGTAAACTGAACGAATTAACCACAAAAGGAAAACCTGAAATAAAAGGAAATCCTTTTGCTATTTTGTCGTTCAATAATTCAAAATGTCCTTTTTATGGCTTGATTAACGAAGGTGAATTTAGAATAACTAGAAACTCAAACTATTTTTCTATTCCATTTTTAATTGAGGGAAACTTTTCTGAGAACAAATACAATACAGATGTTAATTATCAAGTAAAACCGATAGCTTTCGGATATTATTGGCTGAGAATTTTTCCAGCTTTAATCAACTTTGTTTTAATTATTTCATTCATTATCAATGACAAACAACTTGAAATAGATTCATTTAACCCGTATAAAATAATAGTTGCCATTTTATTGTTTGAAATTTTCATCTTCGCCCCATTATTTTTTTCTGAATTAGGAAAAAGAAGATTTGAAACGAAATTTTTAGAGGAATTAAAAATCTTAAATAAAAACAACTAGTAGTCACTAGCCCCGATAGGAACGGCATCCTTTTGTGGTGGCGTGAGGCGACGGAGCGTAGCGGAGTCGTCCGAGCGACACTACAAAAGATATAGTGGATAGCGGGAAAAAGCTTCAAAAAAAAATCCTAACTAAAATTTTAGTTAGGATTTTTATTATGTTTTTTAAAATTCTAAAATTGTCCGCCACCAAGTGCACGATAGAATTCGGTCATGGCTTGCAATTGTTGCAACTTGTCATTAACTGCAGATAATTGTGCCTGTAACAAGGCTTGTTCTGCCGTCAAAACATTAACGTAATTAACTTTGGATGAGTAAGTTAACAACTCATTACTAAAATCAACCGTCTTTTGTAAAGATTCGATTTGTAGTTGACGCGTTGTCTCTTTGGATTTTGCTTTTTCGTAAGTTACCAAAGCATCCGAAACCTCTGCACCAGCTGTTAACAAAGTCTTTTCAAAATTGAGATAAGCTTGTTCTTTACGAGCTTCCGTTATTTTGACTTGCGCCTTGCGATTGCCTTGTTGGAAGATATTTTGGGTTAAAGTTCCGCCAACGGTATAGAATAATGACTCTTTGAAAAAGTCTTTAATATTCTTCGACGAAAGACCTAATGCTGCCGTAATATTAAGTGATGGATAAACCTGCGCCAAAGCTACATTTTTGTTTTCGAAAGCTTGACGAAATGCCATCTCAGCCGACAAAACATCTGGACGATTCTGCAACAACGATGCTGGAAGTCCAGTTCTGAAATCTGACGAAACAACTTGCGAGTCAATGCTATTTCTTTCAATATCTTTTGGTGCTTCACCCATTAAAAGATTAAGTGCATTTTCGGTTTGTTGAATTTGAATTTCCAAATCTGGAATCATCAACTGCGCCGAATATAAATTGGCTTTACTTTGCTCAACATCCGCACCCGTCAAATAGGCTGCATCCATCAACAACTGCACAGCTTCAACATTTTTGGTACGAAGATCGACCGTTTGCTTTGTAATTGCTAACTGTTTGTCCAAAGACAACAACTGATAATACAAACTTGCAGCTTGCGCCACCAATTGTGTTTGTACCGCTCTTCTAGCCGCTTCAGTTTGTAAAAAGCCAGCGTAAGCAGAACGCTTCATTGCAGCCATTTTTCCCCAGATATCAACTTCCCAACCTGCAGAAACGCCCAATTGGAAGTTCATGATGTCTGGCATTCTAAAATTACTACCTTGCGCCGCCGCACTATTTTTGGTGTCTTTTATAGAAGCAATTCCGTCAAGAGTTGGCAAATTGTTGAGTTGCGATTGTTTGAAAACCGCATCCGCTTCATTAATTCTCGTTACAGCGATTTTTAAATCATAATTATTCTCAATCGTTTTTTTGATAACACTTTGTAGTTTGTCATCCGCAAAAATTTGATTCCAAGCGACTTTCGCCATAGACAACGAATCGGCGTTGGTTTGCTTTCTAAACAACGACTTATCCCAATCGGCTTTTACACTTGGTTTTTGATAGGTTTCCGTGACTTTACAAGACTGCATTAATCCCGCTAAAGCTATTGTGGAAACTATATGTGAAGTTTTAATTTTCATTGTAATAGATTTTCTTGTGAGATTATTCGCTAAGTCTGTTTCCATAATCTTCTTCGAAAACTTTCTTGTTAGACACACGTTCTTGTAAATATTGGAAGATTGCAAACAATGCTGGAATAAATAATACCCCAAATATTGTCCCAACCAACATACCGCCAATCGCACCAATACCAATCGATTGGTTACCAATCGCACCAGCGCCACTTGCAGACGCTAACGGAATTAATCCAAATATAAATGCAAACGAGGTCATCAAAATCGGACGAATCCTTTGTTTAGCTCCAGAAATAGCAGCTCTACCAATACTGTAACCCATTTTACGCGCATCCAAAGCAAATTCAACAATAAGAATTGCATTTTTTGCCAAGAGTCCAATCAACATAATCAAGGAAATCTGCGTGTAAATATTGTTTGACTTACCAATCCAGCTTGAGAACATCATCGCTCCAGCCAAACCAACTGGCAATGACAACATTACAGCAAATGGAAGTAAATAACTTTCGTATTGCGCTGCCAACAAGAAATAAACGAATACACAACAAAGCATAAAGATAAATACGGTCTGACTTCCAGAGTTAACCTCTTCTCTTGTTAAACCAGAAAATTCGTACCCATAACCTGTTGGAAGTGTTTCTGCCGCAACTTGTTTTACAACTTCAATCGCGTCACCAGAACTGTAACCCGCATTTGGCGTACCATTAACTGACACAGAAGTAAAGAGATTAAAACGTCCAATTGCTTGCGGACCATATACCTTTTTAGTGGTTACAAAACGGCTAACTGGTGCCATAACCCCAGCACTATTTCTCACCATCATCGAGTTCAGATTTTCTAAACTTTGACGTTGATCTGCTGGTGCTTGGTAGATGACACGATATTGTTTTCCAAACAAATTAACATTGGAAGAATATACTCCACCAAAATAACCTTGCATCACCGATAAGATATCATTAACTGTAAAACCAGCAGCTTTAGCCGTCGGCACATCAATATCAATCATATATTGCGGATAGTTTGGATTAAATGACGTAAATGCATTTTGTACTTCTGGACGCTCTTTCAATGCGTTTATAAAGTCGTTACTTACCTTCGTTAAATCTTCAATACTCCCACCTTTTTGATCCTGAACTTGAAATTCGAAACCAGCCGCATTACCAAAACCTTGAAGCGTTGGTCGACCAAAGAATACCAATTTTGCATCTTTAATACCTGCAGTTTTTTGGTATAACCTTGCTAAAAGTGCTTGTGTACTTTCTTCTTTACTTTTACGTTCAGACCAAGGTTTTAATTTCAGAATTAACATACCATTGTTACTTCCCGATCCCGACATCATACCACGACCAGACACTTTAAGAATGTGCGCCACTTCTGGCTCTTGTTTAACAATAGCTTCTACTTCATCAAGAACAGCCTGTGTTCTAACTTCATTTGCACCCAACGGCAACGAAATATCAGCCATTACACCACCCATATCTTCTGACGGAACAAAAGACTTAGGCGTTGTATTCATCAACCAAATAAATATTCCTGTAAAAGCAACAAGTCCTAAACCTGCAACCCATTTTTTTCTTAATAAAAATAATACCCAAGTTGAATAACGTTTAACAAATGCATCAAAAATGGTATTAAAATACATGAAAAATCGTTGCATCACATTCATTTTCTTAGCTTCATGCGAATGTGGTTTTAGGAAAATCGCACACAAAGCCGGACTCAATGTCAAAGCGTTAACCGCCGAAAGTGCAATCGAAATTGCTAAAGTTAAACCAAATTGCTTATAAAATACACCCGCCGAACCTGTAATAAAACTTACGGGTACGAATACAGCGGACATAACTAACGTAATACTGATAATCGCTCCACTAATCTCGCCCATCGCATTAACCGATGCACGAAGTGGCGATTTTTCACCTTGTTCCAATTTACTATGGACCGCTTCAACAACAACAATAGCGTCATCCACAACAATACCAACTGCGAGAATCAAAGCGAAAAGCGTTAGTAAGTTGATTGTAAATCCGAAAATATTTAGGAAAAAGAATGTACCAATAATCGCAACAGGAACCGCAATTGCAGGAATTAATGTTGAACGCCAATCTTGTAAGAACAAAAATACCACCAAGAAAACCAAGATAAATGCCTCAATCAAAGTATGCACAACCTTCTCAATAGAAGCATCTAGGAAGTCATTCGCGTTAACGAGTGTTGTCCATTTAATACCATTTGGGAAACCTTTTTCGGCATTGGTTAATACTGCTAAAGTTTGATCAATAACATCTTGCGCGTTAGATCCAGCCGTTTGCGAAATCGCAATACCAATACTCGGATTACCATCTGTAAAACTCTTCCCAGTGTAATCTTGCGCACCTAATTCTATTTTAGCAACATCTTTCAGACGAAGAATTTGTCCGTTTTCAGTTCCTTTCAAAACGATTTCTTCGAACTGAGGAATCTCTGTTAAACGACCTTTGTATTTTAAAGTATATCTAAAACTTGTATTAGCCTCGTCACCAACACTTCCTGGCGCAGCTTCAATATTTTGTTCTGCTAAAACGGCATTAATATCCGAAGGAACTAAGCCATAAGCCGCCATCTTTTGCGGATCCAACCAAATCCTAACCGAATAATCTTTAGTACCGAAAACCGTGGCATCACCAACACCTGCTACCCTTTTAATCTGTGGAATAATGTTGATGTTCGCGTAGTTTTGGAT
Organism: Soonwooa buanensis; assembly: GCF_900167905.1. GTDB lineage: Bacteria > Bacteroidota > Bacteroidia > Flavobacteriales > Weeksellaceae > Soonwooa > Soonwooa buanensis. The sequence goes on from NZ_FUYZ01000001.1 coordinate 76,981, forward strand.
AAAAGTTTGATCAAATTGCGGGTTTTCACTATACAATGAAAATATTAAAACATTGGAACTCTGACGTTTAACAACCGTAACCCCAGCTTGTGTCACCTCACGAGGTAACAAACTGTTGGCTCTAGAAACTCTGTTCTGTACGTTAACCGCTGCAATATCAGGATTTATCCCTTGTTTGAAATAGACTGTAACCGATCCAGATCCATCATTGGTTGCTGATGATGTCATGTACGTCATACCTTCCACCCCGTTGATTTGCTCTTCCAGAGGGACAATGACACTTTTTAAGATAACATCAGCATTGGCTCCCATATAGTTGGCATTAACTACAACTGTCGGTGGCGCAATATCTGGATACTGCGCTACGGGAAGCGTAAAGATGCCCAAGACTCCCAAAATGACGATAATGATGGAAATTACCGTCGAAAGTACTGGACGTTCTATAAATTTTTTAAACATAAATCTTATTTAAAATTCAGAAAATTCTCAAATAATTAGTTCTTCAAAGTTGCTTGAAGAGTGGTTTCTTTAGGTACAATTTCGGTGTCATCTTTTAGTAAACCAACACCTTGCACGACAATTTTATCACCAGCTTTTAGACCAGAATCTACGGCGTAAGTTATACCATCTGGAAGCTCTGTGATTTTGATTTCTTGAGATTTTACTTTATTGTTAGCTCCTACAACATATACAAAAACCTTCCCTTGAAGTTCGTAAGTTGCTTTTTGTGGAATAACAATGATATTTTCTAAATTGTTCGGTAGTAAAATCGTTGCGCTATAACCACTTCTCAACAAGCCTTGAGGATTAGTAAATGCTGCACGCATACTAAAAGATCCTGTACTTGGATCTACCAAACCACTTATAGATTCTAGCTTTCCTTTTTCGTTATACATTGTTCCGTCAGAAAGACGAAGACTTATCAAAGGTGTATTTTTAATTTTTTCTTGAATTGAAGCGCCAGGAGAATGTTTCAAAAAGTTAAGCTGATCTTTTTCATTAATAGAAAAATATGCAAATATTTTTGAGATATTTGAAACTGTTGTCAAAGCCTGTGAAGTACTGGCACTCACATAACTACCAGCCTTTAACGGAAGTGTTCCTACAACTCCAGACACAGGACTTGTAATTACCGTGTACCCTTGGTTAACTTTCGCATTAGTCAATTGCGCTTGTTGTTCAGCGAGGCTTGCTTGTGCCGCTTTTAGATTAAGTTGTGCTGCTTGCAATTCGTAAGCAGAAATAATCTTGCGATCAACCAAAGGTTTGGTTTTAGTTACTTGCATTTGCGCTGTTGCAACCGCAGCTTGTGCACTGTTAACAGAAGCTTGTGCCACACGAACCATTTGTTCATATTGAGGATTACGAATTCGGAACATAGACTGTCCTCTGCTTACCATTTGTCCCTCATCCACATAAAGATTCTCGATAAAGCCATCAATCTTCGGTCGTATTTCTACATTTTCCACACCTTCTAATCTTGCTGGATATTCGGTATGATTATCTGCTGCTCCGGCTTTCGCAACGATATATTCATAAGGTTGCGGTTTGGCATCCTTCTGCGCATCAGGCTTCTTATCTTGTGAACAAGAGACTGCAATAAGCGCTGAAGCCGCCATCAGTATCGATATTCTTCTCATAAATATTAAAAAAATTAAATGATTTGCTAAAATAAAGTTTTAAAATCAAACAATCGATTGATTTACATCAATAAAAACGATTAAAGATAATAGATAATATGTATCGAAGAGCATTGTCACACTATGTTTAACGTTTACTTAACAAAAAAATCCGAAAGCTATAACTTTCGGATTATCGGTAATATTTCATTTTTTTGAAGAGCAAAACGTTTTTGATCGTTTTCTGAAAAATTTTGTGAATAATAATTAATATCAACCTCAAAACCAACACTTTTTAATCGATCAAAATAATCCATCCCATACCATCTCACATGGTCGTACTGTCCAAAATGCTTCTGCCTCTCTTTAGGATCAGTAATGCTAAAATCTTCATAAGTCTCGGCTAAACTATTTTTCATTGGGACTTGCACAATTCCCCATCCGTCTTTTCTCATCACACGATACAATTCAGACATGGCTTTTCTATCATCCACAATATGTTCTAAAACATGATTACAAATAATAACATCAAAACTTGCATCCTCAAACGGCAAATCCAAAATATCGGCTTTAACATCAACAATCGGCGAATACAAATCCGCAGAAGTATAGTCAAGATTTTTCATCTTTTTGAAACGACGAAGAAACTCTTGTTCGGGCGCAATATGAAGTACTTTAATATTCTTTGAAAAAAAATCTGTTTCATTCTTAAGATACAACCACATTTGACGGTGTCTCTCCAAAGATAAAGTTCCTGGTGACAATGCATTTTCGCGTTGTTTACCATAACCATACGGAAGAAATTTCCTATAAGATTTACCATCAATAGGATCCGTAAATCGGTCACCCTTAAAGATTTGATAAATCACAGGACGCGCCAAAATACTTAATTGGATAAGCATTGGTCTTGACACTTTATTAAGAAGAAATTTTGCTATTTTTTTCAAATGAAATAAATTATATTCTACTTTAAATAAAATTTACAACAATTTAAATATTAAAAGGTTATAAACTTTAATTAAAGTTATTTTTACAAAATTAAAAATCTAACTGAAATGCTTTTTCTTCATCCGAAACAATTCCTAAAGCATCATAAATATATTGGTAAGTTGATAGTAAAACCGGCTTACCTTTGATGATACAAACATCATGTTCAAAGTGTGCAGAAGGAAGCATGTCCAAAGTTGTAACCGTCCAACCATCATTATGGAATTTCACTTTTTCTGTTCCCATATTTGTCATTGGTTCGATGGCTAAAGCAATACCATCTTTTAAGACCTTACCACTTCCTTTTTTACCATAATTGGGCACTTGCGGATCTTCATGCATTTTGCGTCCCAAACCATGCCCTACAAGCTCTCTAACAACGCCATAACCTTCCTTCTCACAATGTACTTGGATTGCATTTGCAATATCTCCAACACGTTTACCACGAATACATTGTTCAATACCTTTATAAAGCGATTCTTTGGTCACACGAAGCAGTTTTTTAACTTCTGGCGTCACTTCTCCAACTTCAAAAGTATAGGCGTGATCACCATAAAAGTCGTTCATATAAACGCCACAATCTACGGACAAAATATCACCTTCCTTCAAAGGTTCATCATTCGGAATCCCATGCACAACTTGCTCGTTGGGAGAAATACAAAGATTTTTCGGGAAATCGTACATTCCTAAAAATGCTGGATAACCGCCATGATCACGAATAAATTCGCCACCCAATTTATCTAAATAGTTAGTTGTAACACCAGGTTTAATTTCCTTCGCAAGCATACCCAAAGTTTTAGAAACCAATTGAGCGCTTTCTTTCATCAAGCGAAGTTCTTCTATTGTTTTTAACTGTATCATTGTATTAAAAAATTAAAATGCTGATTAAAAAACCAGCATTAAAAATGTTTGTCTAAATATTTTACCAAAAAAGACCTCTCTTTTTTTCCTTTTTCATTTTTGAATAAGCGTGTACTTCTCCTCCAGCAACCTGAAACTCGATACGCTCTTTTACGATTTGATAAACTTCGCCCCAACCTGGGAAACCTCCTAGATTACGATCGTCAATGAATAGATCGGCATCAATTTTACGACTTTGCGTTTCATTATCAAAAACTTCACCTTCAAAACTTGAATTAACAGCGTAAAATTCTAACCCATTTTTGCGACAAAACTCAACAGCATCGTTAAGTTCTTTACCATGACGGTATGTCCATAAAATTAGTCTGTAACCTTCTGACTGTAACTTCTTTAAGGTATCAAAAGCGAAAATTTTAGCCTTTCCAATTCCTGGGTAAGCATCATCTACAATTGTACCATCAAAATCAATAGCCAATTTTTTGTTGTTGATCATCATTATTTTAAAGCTTAAAAAGTATGCAAATATACGAAAAATAAAAGACTCGATAGTTTAATCCAAAAACAAAATCCAACACGTTATCATGCTGGATTTGTAATATTTAAACGTTATGAATTAAAATCTAACTTTTAACCCATTTGAAGTTGTATTCTCTATCTGGCGTCGCTAGACGATCTGTAATACGCTGTAATCTAGAAGGTAATTTCATTAGATAATCTCTAGCTTTTTCTGCAGACTCGTTAAGTCCACCGATGTTATCAATCTTCCAATCTACCAAAAGATCTTTTAAGATATCAATATAATCTTGCGCTGTATACACCATGCAACGTTGTGCAGCATCTGAGAAATGTTCCCAAAGTTCGCCCGCCTTTTGACCAGATTCTCTCATCAAATGCGCTGGCATAACGATTTTTTTACGCATCATATCTTCGAAAGCCAACATCATTTCGCTTGGATCCAATTCGAAAATCTTTTCCACGAAATGCTTGTAAGCCTTAGCATGTCTCGCTTCATCCGCAGCAATAACACCACACATTTTAGCCAATTTGGTATTCCCCGTTTGTTTAGCTAAAGTCCCAACACGACGGTGCGAAATATTAGTCGCTGTCTCTTGGAAACTCGTATATACGAAGTTTTTATAAGGATCCATACTTGTTTGCAAATCAAAACCATCATTAATTAAATAATGGGTTGTAATTTCCATTTCGCGCATGTTAACACGTCCGCATAGATAAAGATATTTACCCAACAAATCGCCATGACGGTTTTCTTCAGCTGTCCAAGCTCTCACCCATTCTGCCCAACCAACTCGTTCTTCTTGGTTGATGCCATCGATCCCCATGATCCACGATTCGTAGCTAGGAAGTGCTTCTTCTGTAATACAATCGCCAATTAAAGTTACAAAAAGATCATAAGGCATCTCGTGCGCAAATGTCTGTAACTCATCCAATTGATCTTTAAAATCGGCACTAGATGTATCTGGCAAAAAGTCCGAGGGTTGCCATATCTTTTCAATAGGTGTGAGAAACTTCGATATGAAACTTGACATTTCAGTTTCTAAATTTTTCATCACCTCCTTCCTTACCAGTTTGTTATACATCAATATTTAATTTTAAGTTTTTGCAAAGTTAATAATATTATGCGTAGGATAGCATCTAATTTTGTATTTTATAACGAAATTAAGTTAAAGATACTAAACTCTCACCAGTCATAATTTCTGGTTTAGCAACGTTCATCACACTTAATATTGTTGGTGCAACATCTCCCAATTTACCAGGCTTTAATGTCCAAGTATGATCTTTGTCCATTACAATAAACGGAACTAAGTTGGTTGTATGTTGCGTATTAGGCGATCCGTCTTCGTTTTTCATAATATCAGAATTACCATGATCCGCCAAAATAAATACAGCATAGCCATGTTCGTAAGCCATTGTAGCAACTTTTTCGATGCAAGAATCCACAACTTCCGCAGCTTTAACTGCTGCATCAAAAACACCTGTGTGCCCCACCATATCTGTGTTAGCAAAATTTAAACATACAAAATCTGCAGTCTCAAGCTCCAGCTCTGGAAGTATCGCATTAGTAATATCATAAGCCGACATTTCTGGTTTTAAATCATAAGTTGCCACATCTTTTGGACTTGGACAAAGCAAACGTTTTTCACCATTAAATTCCGCTTCGCGACCACCAGAAAAGAAGAATGTAACGTGTGGATATTTCTCTGTTTCTGCAATTCTAATTTGGGATTTTCCGTTTCTTTCTAAAACTTCGCCCATTGTATTTTCTAGAACATTTTCGTCAAAAACAACCTCAACATTTTGGAAAGTTTTATCATAATTGGTCAACGTGATATATTTAAGATTCAACTTATGCATATCGTAATCTGGGAAATCTTGTTGAGAAAGAACCTCTGTAATTTCGCGACCTCTATCTGTCCTGAAATTAAAACAAATCACAACATCTTCTTCCTCTATAATAGCGATTGGCAGACCATTTTGGATACAAACAATCGGTTTGATAAACTCATCCGAAACATCATTTTGATATGATTTTTCAATAGCTTCCAAAGGATTTTTGGTTTCTTGTCCCTTTCCTTTCACCAATAGATCGTAAGCTAATTTGACACGTTCCCAACGCTTGTCACGATCCATCGCGTAATAACGACCAATAATGGAAGCCAAACGTCCTGTCGACTGCTTCATATGATCCAAAAGTTCTTCAATAAAGCCTAATCCAGAGTGTGGATCGCAATCGCGTCCATCGGTAAAAGCATGTACAAATACATTTTTTTCTAAACCAAAATCGTGCGCAGCAGTTAACAAAGCTTTAAGGTGATTGATATGCGAATGCACGCCTCCGTTAGAAACTAGACCAATAAAATGAACTTTTTTATGGTTTAATTTTGCATATTCGAAGGCATCTTGAATTTCTTTTTGACTTCCCAAAGTGCCATTTTCGGCTGCCATATTTAGTTTAACAAGGTTTTGATACACCACACGTCCCGCACCAAGATTCATATGTCCGACTTCTGAATTCCCCATCTGTCCCGCAGGCAAACCAACAGCTAAACCACTAGCTTCCAATGTTGTATTAGGAAAATTTTTGAGACAACTATCTATAAAAGGTGTATTGGCTTTTGCAAGTGCAGAAACTTCTGGATTAGTACCCAAACCCCAACCATCTAAGATGGCTAGTATCGCTTTTTTTGACATGATTTTGGAAATTTTTCTTCTACAAATTTAAAAAATAAGGCTTAAGAATTCTAGTAAAATTAATGTTTTTAGTTTCGATATTTTATTTATCTTTAAATTCTTTTTCAAAACATAAAAAATACAATGGACTTAAGAGACCAATTGAAAAACCTTTTCCCCGATCATGAAGAGCAAGATTTTGAAATGCCCGAGGAAAAGTTTCAACAAAAAGAAGCGCTCGTGTGCAAATTCGAAAAGAAAGGTCGCAACGGAAAACCCGTTACTTTAATAGAAGGTTTCGAAGGTAGCGAAGATGAGCTAAAAGCGATTTCTAAAAAGATAAAAACAACGCTAGGCATCGGTGGATCCGAGAAAGATGGCGTTATCGTCATCCAAGGTGACAACCGTGATAAGATTATGACTATTCTGAAAGATATGGGTTATAAAACCAAACGTGTCGGCGGATAATTAAAAATATATTTGTGTTTGAGGCATTGAAGATTTAAGATTTTCAATGCTTTTTTTATCAATTGGATTTCCTGTTAGGATTAAAGTTTTTAAATTTTTAAGCGAACTAATCTCTGCAGGAATCAGACTTAACTTATTGTTAGCCAAATTGATACTTTCAACATTTTCTAGTTGACGTATGTAAGATGGTAAGCTTTCGATATTGTTGTTACTAAGATTAAGAAATTCTAATTTTTTTAGCTTTAATAAGCTTTTAGGAAGGTTGATAATGGTGTTTTCTTGAAGTTCTACATATTTCAGTTTCTTAGGAAAGTTGACGTTTTCTAAATCATTAATCTGATTCATGGATAAATTCAAGTATTTCAACTCTTTTATTTTGTCAAGATTTTCAGGAATAAAACTAATCTGGTTGCCTTGCAAATTGATTTCCTTCAGATTTTTAATCTCGATTAAAGCTTCTGGAAAAACCGACAAATTGTTAGCATCGAGATGTATAACTTCCAAGTTTTGAAGTTTTGAAAGATTAGGATTAACTTCTGTTAAAGCATTTAGGTTCATAAAAAACTCCTTCAACTGTGTCAATTCTGCAATATTATCGGGTATATATTTAATTCCATTTTTATTCAAATAAAGATACTCGAGTTTTTTAAGACTGAATATTTTTTCATCCATTTTCTCTAAATTATTTCCCATAAAATTTAGAAAAAACACCTCTTGAAAATTAGTGATTTCAGGCGGAACATTAAAGAGTCCTTTTTCGCGAAAACTTAAACTAAATATTTTTTCTTTCGCCTTTTTTGCATCTTCAACAGATGTGTAAGTCGGAAATTTGATAGGATCTATCTGCGCATTAAAAGCATGAAAACTTAAAACAAAAAGGAAAAGTTGAATCTTTTTCATAAAAAATAAAAGCTCCTGATAACAAAGTATCAGGAGCTAAATTGCATTAATAATTATTTTTTCAAAAGTTTAACCGTTTTTTGGAAAGCTTCAGCTTCGATGTTAAGAATTAAAGATTTTGAAGCATCTAAAGCTTTTGTTAAATCTAATTCTACATTCTTCTGTACACCCGAAATTTGTTTTGTGTAAACAATTTTTCCGTCGATGCTATAAGCAGTTAAGTTGATATCTTTAAGACCTTTATCCGAGGTAATCTTCACCAAACCTGACGTAGGATTTGGAGAAACTGTAATGTTATTATCAACATTTTGAGTTCCTAAACTTCCTGACGATCCCAAATTATCTTTAAGCGCAATAACGATTGTTGCAGATTTCCCTCTATAGTCAATTGTATTACCAGTCGCATCAACATCTGTAGAAATTGATGAATCTGGATGCTGAATCGAGAAGAAGCCAAACTTGTGATCTGGTGTAAAAGTAAGTCCTGTAGGCTCCGATCCTGAAGGCATCGACGCAAACAATCTTACTTTCGGGTTAGCTTGTGTATGATCTGGTGCAATTACCCAAATGTAATTTTTACCACCATCTTGTAATACCCAAAGATTTCCTAACTCATCAAATGTTAAATTATCGTTACCATCTCCCCATTTTTCTGACATTGTCCCGTTTGCAGTTTCGAAAGAGTACATCGTGTTAAGACCTCCAACAAAAGTTTCTAGCTCAGAAGCTGTTGTACCATCATCTTTGAAACGATAGACTTTGTTAAGTCCTTTTGCTGTAAAATAGATTTTACCATCCAATGGATTAATTTCTGCATCTTCGATCCCGTTGAATGCTGTACCACCTAGCGATTTTGCAAGATTCTGTGTATTATTTTGATCTGCTTTCGTTTTGTTAGGCACTTGGATCCATTGCGCAGTTGTAACCACCGGATCGCCATTGCTAAGACCTTGATCAGCTTTTAAAACAAATAAATCTCCAGAAGACAGGTCATTAGGTGTATCCATCACAAACTTATAGAATAGATTAGTTCCACCATCTTCACCGTAATAAGCTATTGTCCCAGCATTATTAATTACCACATTTTCGTGATTCATAATACCCATTTGCCAAAGCTTACCTTGAGAACCATCTTGGTTTTTAGAAATAACTTGTGCTGTTGCAGGATCAATCTCTACTAACCAACCATAATCTTTGTAACCATCACCATTGGTATCATTAGATGTTACAGATTCTTCAGCCGTTACTATTGTTCCCCATGGTGTAACACCACCAGAACAGTTTCGGATTGTTTGTACTAGACTTGGAGTAGAAAAATTAACACCTCTAGATTTTGTAAGCTCCCACAACTTCTTTGTCGCATTGTAGTTAATCTCAGCCATTGTAACTCCTCCTGGATTAGTCTCATGGTTAACTGAAAGATAACCATCAACGCTACTTCCATTTTTTGCAACATAACCTGTAAAGTCGTTTTGACCACCAACTTTACCACCACCTTCGGTATAGTTATCACCTTCTTTAAGGATGAGCTGATACTTGTGTTCTGCTGGGATAATAAGTTTTCCAGTTTGTGAAGTTGGCGCGATGGACTTAAAGCAACTAATGTGCGTTCCTGTGCAAGAAGACTGGGCATTCGCCAATTGAGACATCATCAATGCTAAAGCAGCAACTGATAGTAATTTTGTTTTCATTTTTAACTTTTATTTTATTTCGAAACAAAATTATTTCTTCTGCTAAAGCTTTCTGTTACGAGGATTTTAAGAATCTGAAACTAAATTTTACTAAATCTAAAACTCAATGTTAACGTATGAATTTAACATTAATTCTTGTTTTTACTAATATCCGTAAGACTTTTCAGGAAAATGACAAGTTGCTTTTTTTCAGCATCATTTAGGTTTAATTTATCAGAAGGAAGCGTTTGATTATTAACCTTAAGACCAAGTCCTTCGCCTCCACCTTCGTTATAAAAATCGACAACTTCTTCCAAAGTATTGAAAGCACCATTATGAAAATAAGGTTTTGTCAATTCGATATTACGAACTGTAGTTGTCTTAAAAGAGTTTTCGTAGATCCAAGAACTTTCTTTTTTAACAATACTATTTGCTCTTCCCTTGTCTGTATCCAGTTCTAATGGTTTTTTATTAATAGGAGCTTTTGTAACACCTAAAATTTCGGATTCATTTTCATTAAAAAATGGTGGAACTAATCCTGAAAAATGTGGCACAAAATGGCAAGTCGCACAATTGGCTTTCCCCATAAAAAGATTAAAGCCTTTTTTAGCATCATCAGAAATGTCTTTTTCATTCCTCATAAAACGGTCAAAATCGCTATCGAAAGAGTAAAGTGATGCCACATAAGAACTCAAAGCTTTAGAAAAATTCATCTTATCAACTTTCCCATTTTTAAAAGCCTTTCTAAAAGCTTGTTTGTATTTAGAATCGGATTTCAGTTTCTTCAAAATACTTTCGTAGCTTGTATTAAATTCTTGTTCGTTATAAATAACATGCTCTACTTGTTGCTCCAAATAAAAAGCTCGCATGTCATAGAAAAATCGTTTTGCAAAAACAGCATTATAAAGTGACGGCGAATTCCTCAAAACCGTTTTGCCTTCTACATTACTTGGCGACTTGGCTTTAAGATCTGTGAATGCATTCTCGGGAAGATGACAAGTAGCGCAACTCATTCTTCCGTTGTCGCTAAGATTTTGATCATAGAAAATAGCTTTCCCAAGACTTCGCAAATCCTTATTATCTTCAGATTCTTTTAATAATGTAAAAAAATACGGGTTAAGAAAATCGCTACTAAAAAAGTTTTTGTTACCAACATTCCAACCAGAAAATTCTTTTAGATCGTCAGGATTTCCATCCCAACCTTCCAATTCTTCATACAAAGGCTGAACTATTTTTTTATAAAATTCGATTCGGTCAAAGCTTTCAAAATCGGTATTTTTAGAAAGATAAACATCAGCCAAATCAAAAAATTCATTGGCTTTTTTAACATCAAAATTTTTGAAATAAGCATCATCATTCACGTATTTTTTCATTCCTAAAAAAGCATGACGCGCTTCTTCTGCTATATTCAAAGAGCCTGGCGTATCAAATCCTGTAACACCAAGACTGTAGATTCTTATCAGTTCTATCCTCAAAGGTAAGGTTTTGTTAGCGCCTTTGCTGATGCCATTAGTAGTGGCACTTAGATAAAAATTATTGTACTTATTAAACAACAAACCTGTTATTTCTTTGATTTGCTCTTTATTGTCTCTAATTTCATCTGAAAAAATAAGCTCATCCAAAACCTGCAATCCTTCTGGTGGCAATGTATAAGACGTTGTACCAGCGCCTTCTAGACGATACAATGGCGCACTATTAATATTGGTTTTTACAAATTCGGGATAATGGTATGCGATATAGAATTCAATTTCTTTAAAACTATTTCTTGTGTTTTTTAAAGATTGTTGAAGTGCTTCAGTAGAGATTTTATCTTCACCAAATAACTGAACATCTGTTTTTAATTTCTCTAAAGCTTTTTTAAAATTGGAAAGTCCAATATTAATTGAGTTATTTTCTGCTTTTTTGCCATTATAACTCTTATCAAACGACATTGCAGAAAATCCAATAACAATCACCAAAACATAGATAAAATACTTCATGAAAAATTTTTCCTACAAAACTATTGTTACCATATTATCTAGAGCTTAATCTTATGTTATGATATGTTTACGTTTTTTTGATTAAATCAAGAAATTCTAAATATGACAAACGCAAGATTAATATATTAGTGAATATGTGAGAATATTTACTAAATTAGCACCTCTAAAAATTTTTAGACTTAAAAATTACCGAACGAATGCTGACTTCAATCCGTTCCAAAAGCTTCTAAAACAGAGGTTTTTCATTAATTAAAAAAACAATAAAATATGCTTAATAAACTTGCAGCTTCGGAGCTGGTTCTTAACGACGACGGAAGTGTTTATCACCTTAACCTTTTACCAGAAGATATTGCTGACAAAATCTTGTTAGTTGGCGATCCTGACCGTGTACCACGTGTTTCAAAATATTTTGACACCGTAGAAATAAAGAAAAACAAACGCGAATTCTATACGCATACTGGGACACTTCGTGGCGAAAGAATTACTGTGATGTCAACAGGTATCGGTACCGAAAATATCGATATCGTAATGAACGAATTGGATGCGTTGGTGAACATCGATCTTAAGAATAAAGAGTTCAAAACAGAACATAAGTCTTTGGATCTTTTCCGTATGGGGACTTGTGGCAGCGTTAATCCTGACATCCAAGTTGACAATCTTTTGGTGAGCGAAAATGTTGTTGGTCTTGACGGACTAATGCATTTCTATAGCGATTATAAATTTGAAAACGAATTCAGTAAGTCATTTTTAGACAACTTCCCTTACGCTAACATTAAGCCAATGTTGTACTTTTCGGATTGTGCGCCAGAATTGCTAGATCTTTACAAGGATGCAAAATACCACGGTAATACGGCGACCTTCCCTGGATTCTATGCGCCGCAAGGACGTCAATTGAGACTAAAAGCTTTGGATGATCAATTCTTAGAAAAACTAAATGATTTAGGGATTTCAAACTTCGAAATGGAAACTTCGGCAATCTATGGACTTTCAAAATTATTAGGACACAAAGCTATTACTGTTAACTGCGTTATCGCGAACAGAAGACGTGGCGAATTTGCTGCAGATCACCATGCTTCAGAAAAAATGATGATCGAATGGGTGCTAGAACGTGTTATTAAATAAGTTCGAAACTCTCATTTAATCCAAATAAAAAAGCCTAGATTTATGTCTAGGCTTTCTTTTTTTTCGGTTTTAAAATAAAAACTATCTCGCATGACAATCCAAAATATGGTCATTAACCATACCTGTCGCTTGCATGTGCGCATAGACAACCGTCGATCCAAGAAATTTAAATCCTCTTTTTTTCAAATCTTTTGCTAAAGCATCAGAAATATCAGTGGTTGCAGGTACGTCTTTCAGAGTTGAAGGTTGATTAATAATGGGTTGATTATCGACAAATCCCCAAATATATTTTGAAAAACTTCCAAATTCTTTTTGGACTTCCATAAAGCGTTTAGCATTATTTATCGTTGCTAAAACTTTTAATCGATTTCTAACAATACCAGTATCAGCCATCAACTCTTCCACTTTCGCATCATTATATTCAGCTATAATTTTATAATTAAAATTGTCAAAAGCTTTTCTAAAATTTTCTCTTTTTCTTAAAATCGTAATCCAACTAAGTCCAGCTTGGAAGCTTTCTAAAACCAAAAACTCAAAAAGTATCTCGTCATCATAGACTGGTTTTCCCCATTCGTTATCGTGATAGTCCATGTAAAGCTCGTCTTTACCACACCAACCACATCTTATTTTTTCCATTTTTGTCAAATTTTAGTTAAGAAAAGTTTGTGAAAAAATAAGAAATATTTTAACATCCATTATAACTATGATGGAATATATTTTGAAAATACTATTAACATCAAACATTAAATATTTAAAACAATGGACAATCAAGATTATAACAAAGCAAAAGAAGTTGTTAACGATGCAAAAGAATCTCTTAATAGCTTTGCAAACAACTCTCAAGAGAAAATTACAGAATTAGCGAATAAAGCTAAAAACTATATTGACGAGCAAAAGAGAAATAACCAAGAACCTAGCAAAGAAGGCTTTTTTGATCAAATAAAAAACTCGGTTGCTAATGCTTGGGACGATACCAAAGATTTCGCAGAAGAAGCTTGGCAAACGACAAAAAATACAACATCAGAACTTTACGAAAAAGCGGCTGATAAAACTGAAGAAATTAAAGATAATATCGCTGACAAGCTAGATTCTAATAAAGAAGAATAAGCTAAAAGCGCTTTCATATTAACGCACTATCATTTACTTAAGAGGAATTTATAATTCCTCTTTTTTATGTTTAAGAATAAAATTATCTTTGGAAACCTAAACTTTTAAAATGACACTAAAATCTTCTTTGTTAATCGCTGCCACTTTTATAACCAATTTGTACTTTAGTCAAACTGCAAATCCTTATTATGCGTCGATTAGTAATCAAGTGACACAAAGTAATATTACAACCAATCTTCAAGAATTTGAAAATATTGGTATCAAAACTACTGGAAGTACAAAATTGACAGAAGCATTAACTTGGCTTAAAACTAAATACACAGGCTTTGGTTACAGTGCTTCAGAAATGCAAGAACATAGTTTTAATTACCAAGGTACAACCTCCAAAAATTTAATCATAACAAAAACTGGGACTAAATATCCTGATACTTTTGTGATTATCTGCGGGCATTATGACACGATTAACGGTCCTGGGACTAATGACAACGGAAGTGGTGTTTCTGTGATTTTGGAAGTAGCTCGACTTTTAAAAAATATCGAAACCGAATATTCTATCAAATTCATCAATTTTGCAGGTGAAGAACAAGGTCTTATCGGAAGTTCGGCTTATGTCAATAATGTTGTTAATGGCACAAATCCAAAAATGAATATTAAACTGGTTTTTAATATTGATGAAGTTGGCGGCGTAGCTGGTAAAGTCAACAACCAAATCATGTGTGAGCGTGATGAGAGTAACTATGTTAGTTCTAACAATGCAGCATCCAATACGGTTACGCAGCAGTTGATGTCTTATGTAAGTCTATATTCGCCATTGCAACCAAAGTTGTCTCACGCTTACAATTCCGATTATATGCCGTTTGAAAATAATGGTGAAGTGATTACTGGTTTCTACGAAGCTAATGAAAGCGATCAACCGCACTCTTCTGGCGATACATTCGCAAAGTTAGATCCTGTATATATTTTTAATGTTGCTAAAGCTGCAACTGGCGCAATGATGCACTTTGCTGGTGCAAAAAACCAAACGATGGCAGTTTGTACACCCGAAGATCAAGTCAAAAGTCTAAAGATTTCTCCAAATCCCGCTAACGATTATATTACTTTAGAATTTTTAAATAAAAAACTTAAAGAATATAATTTTAGTATCGTTGATGCTTTGGGAAAAACAGTTTTAAATATTAAAAATGAAGACCGCATTAACATTCAATCCTTAAGAAAAGGAGTCTATTTTGGGACTTTATCGATAGACGGAATTTCTCACACCAAAAAAATATTGGTAGATTAAGAGAACATTTCATAATTAAATGATTAATTAATAATTAGTACAATTTTTGTTACCTTTGCCCTATGCAAAAAATTCTTATTGTAGAAGACGAAAAAGCCATTTCAGGCGTTCTTCATAGTATTTTATCAGAAGAGCTTACAGATTACGAATTCGAAATCGCTAACGACGGGCTCGAAGCCTTAAAAATTCTTGAAAAAGAAGATTTCTCGTTGGTTATTTCTGATATCAAAATGCCAAAACTTTCTGGTACCGAATTACTAAAAGAAACCATGCAAATAAAACCAGAAACTACTTTTGTAATGATTTCTGGTCATGCCGATATCGACACAGCTGTTAATTGTCTTAAAGATGGCGCTTATGATTTCATATCAAAACCTATCGACATTAACAGATTGATTACCAGCGTTAAAAATGCTTTAGACAAAGGTAATCTACAGAAAGATAATAAAAGTTTAAAATCAGAAAACAACCAACTTAAAAAGAAAGTCAACAAAAAATATCAAATGATTGGTAATTCTCCAGCTTTGAAGATGATCCAAGATATGATAGAAAAAGTGGCAGCTTCTGACGCTAGAGTTTTGATTACAGGTCCTAACGGTGCTGGTAAAGAATTGGTTGCGCACGCGATCCACGCACAAAGTGAAAGATCGAAAGGTCCAATGGTTGAAGTTAACTGTGCGGCAATCCCGTCAGAACTTATTGAAAGTGAATTATTTGGACACGTTAAAGGTTCTTTCACAGGAGCTATTAAAGATAAATCTGGAAAATTTGAACAAGCTAATGGCGGAACAATTTTCTTGGATGAAATAGGTGATATGAGTTTGGTAGCACAAGCTAAAGTGCTTCGTGCTTTACAAGAAAGCAAAGTATCTCCTGTTGGTAGCGATAAAGAAATAAAAGTTGACGTTAGAGTTGTAGCAGCGACTAACAAAGATTTGCATAAAGAAATTGCGGACGGAAAATTCCGTGAAGACTTGTTCCACAGACTTTCTGTTATCGAAATCCATGTTCCGGCTTTGGATGATCGTAAAGATGACATTCCTCTTTTGGTGGAGCATTTTGCAAAAAACATCGCTGATGAGCAAGGAAATGCTGCGAAAAAATTTGATGATAAAGCCATTGCGGCTCTTAAACAATTCAGTTGGACTGGTAACATCCGTGAGCTTAGAAACGTTGTAGAACGTTTGGTTATTTTGGGTGCAAATCCTGTTTCGGCGGAAGATGTTGCTAATTTTGTGAGAAAGTAAACGATTTTAATATTCTATGGAAACCGCAGAACTTTAAAATCTGCGGTTTTTTGTTTTAAAAATTTAATAATATATGAAGTTTCTTGACTTAAAATATACTCGCGAATCTCTAACCTTAGCATTGCCAGTAATGTTGACGCAAGTTGGACAAGTTTCCGTTAACTTGTTCGACAACATTATTGTCGGCAAGTTGCTTGGCTCGCAAGCTCTAGCTTCGGTGTCATTGGGAAATGCAGTGTTCTTTTCGATTTTTGTTTTAGCATTAGGATTTTCTTTTGCAATTCCGCCTTTGGTTTCGGAAGCGAAAACTCAAGAAAAACATTCGATTATTAATAATGTTTTTCGTCACGGTTTCGTCATTAATATGACCGTTGGGATTATACTGATGTTAGCTTTAATGTTAGCACTTCCACTACTCTATCATATGGATCAACCAAAGGAAATTATCCCCGATACCATTGACTTTTTGCACATTATGGCGATTAGTATGATACCTTTTATGATGTTCCAAACTTTGCGCGAGGTTTCGGAAGGTCTTAGCTATACAATTGGTGTAACAAAAGCAACAATTCTTGCCAATATCATTAATGTAGTTCTCAATTATATTTTCATAAAAGGTATGTTTGGACTTCCAGCAATGGGCGTACAAGGATCGGCTTTAGCCACTTTAATTGCGAGAATTTTCATGGTAGTTTTCCTTTATTTTGTGATGGTTAAGGAGCCAAAAACAAAACGTTATATTAAAGAATTTAGTCTTAAAATATCGGAGTTTAGCAAGTCAATGTTTAATAAAATGATTAAACTTGGGCTTCCAACAGCTTTACAGATGTTTTTTGAAGTAACGGCTTTTGCTGGTGCGGCTTTTATTTGCGGATTAATAAGTGCAAAAGACATTGCATCACACCAAATCGCTTTGTCCATGGCATCGTTTACTTTTAATCTTTGTATTGGTTTTAGCGTTGCATCAACAGTTATGATTGGTAATCGACTCGGAAATCATGATTTTATAGGTTTAAGAAAAGTCGGAATCAACAATCTTAAAATGGCATTTCTATTTATGATATTTTGTGGTTTAATCTTTATTACATTTAGAGATATTTTACCACATTTCTTCACGAAAGAAAGCGATGTTGAAGTCATTACTTTAGCATCAAAATTATTGATAATCGCAGCACTTTTCCAATTGTCAGATGGCATACAAGTAGCAGCATTAGGCGCATTGAGAGGCATACAAGATGTTAAAATCCCAAGTATTATTACCTTTATTGCGTACTGGATTTTCACAATTCCACTGGGTTATTATTTATGTTATATTCAGAAAATGGGCGCACTCGGTATGTGGATTGCATTAGGAATTGGACTGACGATCTCAGCTGTACTTTTGGTGACAAGATTTTTAAAACTTTCGTCAAGATTAATTCATTCAAAATCAAACATTTAAAAACACAATATGCAAGTAGATATTAGAAAACTTTCGATAGACGATTACGACGAACTGGCAACAGCCATGCAAAATGCTTATCCCGATATTGAAGATAATGTTTGGGCAAAACGAAATATTCAAAAATTAACTTCTATTTTTCCTGAAGGTCAGTTGTGTATTACAGTTGACGGAAAATTGGTTGCTGCAGCACTTTCGATCGTTGTACAGTACGAAATATTTGGAGATCAACATACTTACGACGAAATTACAGGACAAGAGAGCTTTAACACGCACAGTAATATCGGTAATACACTTTATGGCATCGAGGTTTTTGTCGATCCAGAATATCGTACGTTAAGACTGGGACGAAGATTATACGATGCGCGTAAAGAATTATGCGAAATTAAAAATCTAAAATCCATCATCATAGGTGGAAGAATCCCAAATTATCACCTGTATAGCAATGAGTTAACTCCTCGAGAATACATCAAAAAAGTTAGATTAAAAGAAATCTACGATCCAGTTCTTAGTTTCCAATTATCGAATAACTTTTCTCCTCTAAAAATATTAAAAGGTTATCTAAAAGGCGATGTGGAATCCGAAGAATACGCAGTTCTTCTACAATGGAATAACATCTACTATACCTCCAAAAAGAATACGATGCAAGACAGCGTCATCAGACTTGGTTTGGTACAATGGCAAATGCGTCACTTCAAAGATATTGACGCTTTTTATCAACAAGTTGAATTCTTTGTTGATGTTTTAGGAAGTTATGAATCCGATTTCTGTGTATTCCCAGAATTGTTTAACACGCCTTTGTTGGCGCAGTTTAATCACATGCACGAGCGCGAAGCGATGGAAAAGCTTGCCGAAATGACGGAAAAAATTCGAAATAAAATTTCGGAATATGCTGTTAGCTACAACGTGAATATTATTTCGGGCAGTATGCCGATCATGGAAGATGGCAAAATGTTTAATGCTAGTTATCTTTGCCACCGCGATGGGAAAATCGACGAATATCGAAAAATCCATATTACACCTAACGAAAGACGTTATTACGGGATGCAAGGTGGTAACGACATCAAAGTTATTGACACCGATTGCGGAAAAATTGGTATTGTAATTTGTTATGATGTCGAGTTCCCAGAATTACCTAGAATCTTAGCAGATCAAGGCATGAAGATTTTGTTTGTTCCTTACTTGACGGACACACAAAACGCATACACAAGAGTTAGAAATTGTGCAGCTGCGCGCGCCATCGAAAACGAATGTTATGTTGCTATAACGGGTTGCGTTGGTAACTTGCCAGGTGTTAGCAATATGGATATACAGTTTGGACAAGCGGCAGTTTTCACGCCGTCAGACTTTGCGTTTCCGTCCAATGCTACAAAAGGTGAAGCGACGCCAAATACCGAAATGACTTTAATCGTCGATGTAGATCTTAATCTTTTAAAAGAATTACATTACAATGGCGCAGTACAAGTCATGAACGATCGTCGAAAAGACCTTTATGAAACCGTTAATCTATTAAATAAGTAAATAGGTTTTAGGTTTTAGGTTTTAGCAAAATTAATTCATAATTCATAACTCATAACTCATAACTCATAATTCATAATTAACAATTAAGAAAAATGTCTATTAAAGAACAATATCAACATATTAAATCTCAACTTCCAGAGGATGTAACTTTGGTTGCAGTTTCTAAAAATCACCCGATTGAAAAAATTCAAGAAGTTTATAATTTCGGACAACGCATTTTTGGAGAAAATAAAGTCCAAGAAATGATGGAGAAACAACCCAATCTTCCGTCGGATATCGAGTGGCATTTGATTGGGCATTTACAAACCAACAAGGTGAAATATATTGCACCTTTCGTAGCGATGATACAAAGTGTTGACAGCGAAAAATTACTTAGTGAAATCAACAAACAAGCTGAGAAAAACGAACGCACAATAAAAGTTCTTCTTCAAGTTAAAATCGCTGAAGAAGACACCAAAACAGGTCTTGAAGTTTCAGAAGCTAAAGAATTATTTCTAAAATATCTTCAAGGTGAATTTCCAAATATTGAAATTGTAGGCTTGATGGGAATGGCAAGTTTTGTCGATGATAAAGTACAAGTCAAAAGAGAATTTTCGTTCTTGAAAAGATTGTTTGACCAATTGTCGATGCAGAAAAAATTAGACGTTTTGTCAATGGGAATGAGTGATGACTTCCATCTCGCCATCGAATGTGGCGCCAATTCTGTTCGTGTTGGTTCTGCGATATTTGGACAACGGGTTTATTAGAATTTTGTAAAATATAAAAACGCTTTGGCATTACAAGATACTAAGCCGTTTTTTTTATTTTAGTTTTAAAAAAAACGCATTTATTACAAATTCCAGTAATTATAAATTTTATTAAAACTCATTTTTAAATCCTCAAAATTTTCTCCATTTATAATGTATAAATCCGAATAATAATATTTTGGAACATCTTTTTCTGTTTCAATTTTAAGGCTCAAAATGTAGACAAAGTCCTTTGTCTTCCATAGAAAATATTCTTTCTCAGCAAAATTATCAGAATCTATTTTTTGAGGATTTCCAAACTTCTTGACTAGAATATTTTTTAGATGTTCATAATTCTTCTTATTATCTTTATAAGAAAATGATACAGCTCGTAAAGACTGAAACTCATTTTTTTGATTGCTAATCATTTCAAGTTTTTGAAACTTCACATTTCCAAAAAAAGCCAAAGTATCTTTTGTATTAATGCTTTTCATCTCATATAACAGCAACTTTTTGGTATCAGAAACGTCAATTGTTTTAATGCCTTCAACAAATTTATATTGTTTCAAAAGCTTGTCATAAGCAGGTGTGTCCATTTTGTCTTGTTCAAGAAGTTCAGTCGTTTTTTTATTTAATTCTAACTGTTTTTTGTAAAAACTATTGACATCAAAAGGCATTTTGAAGTTTTCCAAGTTTATCTTATCCTTTCCCAATTCCAAATGCTGGGCAGAAAACATCACCGAAGCAAAAACTACAATAATCCGAATTATGTTTTTCATAACATTATTATTTATAAGAAAATATTATTCTTCAGCATATTCCGGATTTAGAAATGTTAAATTTTGAGGCACTTTTATTTCAACAAATTTTTCTACATCAAAATCGATTTTCCAAATTTTGTAAATCCTTGTAATACTTTCTTTTCCGCTATCCTCATACTCTGCCAAATACACTTTTTCGGAACCGTCTAATGTCAAGTGAACAGCATTAAAATAAGTTTTGGGATGATTAGTTATTACATTTAGTTCATCAACAATTTTAAAATTAGCTTTACCATTATCATAGTAATTCATAAATTTTTCGAAAAGAATTTTGTTCTTTCCTTTGAAGCAATCGTCTACAACATTTGAATATTTTGCTATTGCAAATTTTTGTTCATTATCTTCAAGCAACATCCCAAAACATTCATGAATATTTAATTTATTGATTTCGATAGTTGTTTTCCCAATAAAAGAGGTATCCAAAATATCATGAGGATCTTGAGGTATTTCTTTTAATTCTATTGGTTGAGCCAATGTATCTTTTACAATATTTTTTGAAATTGTTGTTGAATCTGAATTCTGAAGATTCGAAACCGACTCTTCTTTTTTACAAGAAGTAAAAGCTAACAGAATAGAGAGAATTATAATATTTTTTGTCATTTTGCTTAAGAACTTAGATTGAAAGTAAAATTTCATTTCTTTAAAACTAAAATACGGAAATTATTAATTTTAAAAACAAAAGCAGCCAAAATTGACTGCTTTTTTGTATATCTAAAAATAGTTTATTTTGTTCTTACCTCACCAAAATCAAATGCTTTAGTAAATATTAAATCTTTAGTCTCTGGTAGATATATTGTAAGGTCTATACCTGGAGGACAAGTGGCATCGTCCAATATAATATCATTAGGACGATATTCCCAGGATAACTGATTAGCATTAAGCTTTTTTAGTATTACAACACCCCAACCAACTGAACAGTTAGTGCCAGAGTACAATAATGTTACCTCATTTTGAGCAGCTCGGGTAGCTATACTATAGAGTTGATTATTATTACTTGTAATATTTTTTGTATCCTGAAGAACGCTATCTGATGCATTTTTAACAACATACTTAACGACAAGTGCATCCATAAAATAAGTCTTATTAATACTTTTTTCAATTTTATTTTCTTGCTTTGTAAGATATAATGTTATCTTTTTATTCTCAAAGCTTGCTTCATAGACACCTGTATAAGCTTTTAACTCATTATCTAAATCTTTAACATACGCATTATTAGGAATATCGTCTAAGTAAGTATTAAGAGGAAGTGTTTGTGCTGTACATGATACAGAAGCTATAAATAAGCTAAATAAAACTGCAGTTTTCTTCATTATAAATATTGTCATATGATCCAAAAGCAGCCAAAATTGACTGCTTTTTTGTATATCTAAAAATAGTTTATTTTGTTCTTACCTCACCAAAATCAAATGCTTTAGTAAATATTAAATCTTTAGTTTTGGGAAGATATACTTTAATATCTGTACCTGGAGGACAAGTTTTATCTGTTAATATCGTAACCCCTGATACATACTCCCATGATAGTTGTGTTGCATTAAGCTTCGTTAGATTGACTATCCCGTTGCCAACGCCACAATTAGTCCCACCATAGGTTGCGAATAGCTTTTGTCCATTATCATCTACCCAATGACTAATAATAAAGTCTTTAGTAAGATTTGAGTTGAAAGTAATACTCCTACTATCTATTAATATATTCCCATTATAATCTTTTATCAAATAATTTACAATTAAGATATCTTTATAAAAAAGATTTATTCTATCAAGTAGCTTTTTATTATGTTTTGTAATAAATAATGTAATGCTTTTACCTTCATAATTAGCAGTATAAGTCCCTGTAAAACCAGAAAGCTCATTATTAGTATCTTTTAGATACACATAGTTGGGTAATTCTGTATAGAGCGTTTTAAGCGGATATACATCTTGTGCTTTACATGATATTGCAAAAATTACAATAAATAATAATAGTATTTTTTTCATATTGTCATAATATAAAAACAGCCAAAATTGGCTGTTTCATTTATTTTACTTAACAAGGATAATCTCTTTGTGCGACTTTTCTCTTTCGGAATATCGTTCGCCATAAAGTTTAATAAAATTATTGACAGCTCCTTCGTTAATCTGTTGATTGACAATGAAATTATTCTTAACAATCGTTTGGGCAATGGATTTTTTTAAATTAAGCCAAGTAGCATCCATCTCTGCAGCTTTGTCCAAATCCGAAAAAACAAATCGTAAATAAAGTTCTATTGAAGGTTTTCCATCTGCATCTTTTTTCAAAGGATTAACACTTTCTAAAAGAGCGATTGACATCAATGGCTTATCATCCAAACTGCTTATATGATACACGCAATTACTTGAAAACACACCGCAACCTTCTGCTTCTACTTTTGCTATTTCTTTTTTTCCATTATATAACATGTTATTTTTCATACTCTGCGATATCGCAAAACTAGAAAACAAAACACAAAAACCTATAAAATATTTTTTTTTCATATTATGTTGAATAAATTTGTTCATACACACGAATCAAATTTTGTGCTATCAACTTATCATTAAATTTTAATTGAGCAAACTCGTAAGATTTTTCGGCGCGGCGTTGTCTTTCGGATTCGTTGTCCCAAAGGAAACTTATTTTAGCCTTAACATCCTTAACATTAAGTGGATTAACATAGACCGCATCTTTTCCGCCAGCCTCGGGCAGACAACTTAGGTTACTGGTGATAACAGCAGTTTTAGAAAAATGAGCTTCGATAACGGGAATCCCAAAACCTTCGAACAAGCTTGGATACACAAAAATATCTGCCATTTGATAGATACAGGCCAATTCCTCCATCGATACGCCTTCCAAAAACTGAACTTGCGCTTCCAATTTTTCTTTTTTAATAAAGCTTAAAATCTGATCGGCGTATTTGGTTTTTCGACCAACCACAACCAACGGAATATCAGTATTTTGCAAAGCTTTAATCACCGTAAAAAGATTTTTGCGCTCTTCTATTGTACCAACATTTAACACAAATCGTTCTGGTAAATTATATTTTGATTTGACTGTATTAAGCTCTTCTTGTGACTTTTCGGTTTTGAAAGCCGCATGACAACCTTGGTACACAACAACCACTTTTTCGGCTGGGACTTTTAGCATTTCGATGACATCCTTTTTTGTTTGTTCCGAAATGGCGATAATTTTGTCAGCAGAATGTGCTGCTTTCTTAAATTTCCAAAAGTGAATTTTACGATCAAAAAATGAATAGAATTTAGGATAATGAACAAAAATCAAATCATGAATGGTTACAATTTTTTTGATTGTTTTTTTATTCCATTTTAAAGGTAATTCGCCCGATAATCCATGAAAAATATCCGCATCGAGATTCTGCGCATCCTTCCCCATTTTGAATTGTCGCGCCATATTTCCTTTCGAAATTGGACTAAAACTTACCGATGGATTTTCAAGAATCGTTTTACCACGTTCGTTTTCACGTTTTGCAAGAAGCATGTATTTGTTTTCAGGAAAAAACTCTGACAACATCCTCACAAGATCGCGCGAGTAATTGCCCAATCCCGAAGTGTTATTAAAAAAACGTTTGGCGTCGTATGCGATTTTCAAAATCTGATTAATTTATAATATCAACAAAATCCTTTATTGTACAGTATTTTCGCTTGTTTTTGTCAAGCCAAGTGAGAAAAGAATCAAACTTTTCGATCATTGCTTTTCCTGTATCTTTTGTCGTAAAGTTAGGCAATTTAAATTCAGGATTCTTGATATCCGCAAATTCCCAAGGATGAAAATAAATATTGAGATAGCCATTATCCTTCCAACTTCTCTTAGCTAAATAACGGTAGATAAACTCTGGAAAATTATGAAAACTCAACCAAAACAAAGGCACTCGAAAATTGGGAGACACCGAAGCAGGCAGTTGTACAACACCTTTTTTAGTAAAATAACGTTTGCTAATGCCAAGATTATTGTAACGTCCTGGCAAATAGGTCGGAT
Organism: Soonwooa buanensis; assembly: GCF_900167905.1. Taxonomy (GTDB): domain Bacteria; phylum Bacteroidota; class Bacteroidia; order Flavobacteriales; family Weeksellaceae; genus Soonwooa; species Soonwooa buanensis. The sequence continues at coordinate 101,905 of NZ_FUYZ01000001.1, forward strand.
TAATCGACGAGTTGTAAGTATAACCCGCCGCACGCACTTCCTCTTCGTCAACTGGACTCATGCGTGGCATACGAAGACCAACAACCTCGGTATTGAAAAGCTCTAACAGTCGTTCTCGAGAACTTTTAAGATGTTCATTTTTATAATCGGAATGGTACCAAGTGTGGCTCGCCAACTCGTGTCCCTCATCCAAAAGTCGTTTGATAAGATCTTGATTATTCTCTGCAAAAACAACCGTCGAGAAAAAGGTTGCTTTGGCATTATGTTTTTTTAATAGATCCAAAATGGCGATAGTACCACCTCTGGAAATTTGAATTTGTTGTTCGAATGAAATTTCACCTTTATACTCTAAAGGCATGTCGAACTCTTCAATATCGAAACTAAGTAAAACCATGGTTAAAAGTTTTTTGACCGAATAATATAGGTCGGTCTATGTTTTAGTTGTTTGAACATCTTACCGAGATAGCTCCCGATGATGCCAAGGATAATAAGCTGTACACCACCGAAAAACACGATGGTCATAATGAGCGATGCCCAACCAGAGATTTCGGTTTTTGCAATAAAAGCATAAATGACATACGGAATATAAAGCAAAGAAATTCCTGAGAAGAAAAATCCAAGATAAGCCGCCATGTATAAAGGTTTTACACTAAAAGATGTTATCCCTGTAAATGCAAATTTTAGCATTTTATTAAGGTCGTACTTACTGCTACCAGAAAAGCGTTGATCCGCCTCGAAGTGGATAGCATATTGTCGAAAGCCCATCCATTTGACCATCCCACGAAGAAAAACATCGGATTCGCTCATGGTTTTCATATTGTCAACCACTTTGCGGTCCATCAATCGAAAATCCGAACTTCCTTTTTCTAGTTCGACGTCCGATAAAGAGCTTAAAATTTTATAGAAAAAATTAGAAGTTTTCTTTTTAAAAAATGAAATTTCTTTGGGATATTTTCTAATTGTATACACCAAGTCATAACCTTCTTCCCATTTTTTAATCATTTCAGGAATGAGTCTTGGCGGATGTTGTAGGTCAGCATCCATAGAAATCACCAATTGTCCTTCGGCTTCATCTAGTCCAGCTTTAACAGCAAACTGATGTCCAAAATTTCGAGAAAATTCGATGTATTTGACCTCAGCATGTTTGGATGCTAAATCTTCTAAAACGGCTTGCGTATTATCACGACTTCCGTCATTTACAAAGACAATTTCGAAGTTATAATCTTCTAAGTTGTTAAAAACCAAATCAATTTCATGGAAAATCTTTTCGAGATTTCCTTCTTCATTATAGGCGGGTATTACGATGCTAACCTGCTTCATGATGTTACTTTATAATCGGTTTCAAAATTTTTGGTCATCAACTCGTAAATAATTCTCAGCCAAACAACGGTACACGGTAAAGCCTTTAAAGAATATTTAAAAATATAATTCTCTTTTATAAACTTTGGAAACAAATCTGAATTTGAAAAACACGTCAATAACAAAACAAAAACGAGCAATGCAATATCAATCGGCTTTTTCTCTTTCTGAATTAAAAACCAAATCATAACACCTGGAACTGCAATAATGTAAGTCGGCGACTCTGATCCCGAACTAAATAACACCGTAAACAAAAGTGTTGAAGCTAAAATTAAAAGTTTAAAAGCAAGATGCTGATATTGTTTAATTCTGATATAAGGCAGCGCAAACAACGGCAAACCTACCGCCATAAATGTTAGGTTAGAGATGCTAGCATCTTGTAAAAGTCTGCGCACCAATCCCATAACAGAAATATCTTGATAACTGTCAAGGACTTGGTTATGACCATTTTTAAGTTTAAGCTCTGTAAACCAATCTATGTAAGCTTGCACCCCAAAATGTGGTGACGAATATACCATCGGAATCAGAAAAAATAAAATACAAAACACCGCCAAAGCGACAATGAATTTCACTTTGTTTTTAATAAAGAAAAAAGCGGAAAGTCCCACAATACCATATATTTTAACAAAGATACCAAGCGCAATTGCTAAAGCAGATTTCACTTCTTTTTCTTTATAAATATAGGTTGCAGAAAGTATCAAAAGTCCTGTCAATGCAACATTAAACTGCAAACTAACCGAAGCTGTAATAAATTCTTGTAAACAAAGCCACAGAAAAAAAGCTTTATTTTTTGAAGCAAATGGTAAGCTTTTGACAGCAAAAAGAAAGACCAAAGTATTGGCGACATTCCACAAGGTGATGCCCATCCAATCTGGCATAATTGCAAAAGGCGCAATCAACGCACTAAAAATAATCCCATAATGATTGCAATCAAAATACAAGTCGGGATAATGGGCATAAAGATTTCGCTCTTTTAACGTATTGAAAAACACGTTTTTAAAAATCAAATAGTTATTGTAAGCGCCAGGTCCTCTTTTGTATTTTGACAAAGCAGACGCAGCACTTACAATAATATAGATAATCCCAATATACTTAGGATTTGAGATAAAATTTAGGAATTTGGTTTTCAAGATTTGGTTATTAGTTTTTCAAAAAAATCAAATTCTAAACAGCGACATTGTTCTCACGCAATGCATCGTTAAGAGACGTCTTCTTATCTGTCGACTCTTTTCTTTGACCGATGATTAATGCGCAAGGCACTTGATATTCTCCTGCTGGATATTGCTTTGTATAACTTCCAGGAATCACCACCGAACGTGCAGGCACACGACCTTTTATTTCGATTGGTTCTGGACCAGTCACATCAATAATTTTAGTAGAAGCCGTTAATACAACATTTGCTCCCAAAACCGCTTCCTTCTCCACATGTACACCTTCTACTACAATACATCTAGAACCGATAAAACAATCGTCCTCGATGATAACTGGTGCAGCTTGCAAAGGTTCTAGAACGCCACCAATACCAACACCACCAGAAAGGTGAACATTCTTACCAATTTGCGCACAACTACCAACTGTAGCCCAAGTGTCCACCATCGTTCCGCTATCTACATAAGCGCCGATGTTAACGTAAGACGGCATCATAATAACGCCACTCGCCACAAAACTTCCGTGTCTTGCAATCGCGTGAGGTACTACTCTAACACCTTTTTCAGCGTAATTTTTCTTTAAAGGGATTTTATCATGGAATTCGAATGGTCCAACCTCGATGGTTTCCATCGTTTGGATTGGGAAATAAAGCACCACTGCTTTTTTCACCCATTCGTTAACTTGCCATCCGTTGTCAGTCGGTTCTGCAACACGAAGCTCGCCTAAGTCTAGTTTTTCAACAACATTTCTAATCGCATCGGTGTATTGAGACTCTTTTAGAAGTTCTCTATTTTCCCATACTTTTTCAATCGTTTCTTTTAATTCCTGTAAAGACATAGTTTTATATTTACTTTATTTAATACAATTTTGGGCGTGCCCCTATGTTTTTGCCAACAGCAAATGCAATCGCCAAAAAACAAGCGGGTCGGTCTACGCACAGTCGCTTTTCTTGTGCTAGCTTCGGCTTCGCTCAGCCACCACAAGAAAGAGCTCCGACAATGTGCTTCGCCCTCACGCTAAGATAATCGCAAAAATAGTAAATTTAAAGTACGCTACGCGCAAAAAGAAAAGCTTTATTCCAATAAGCTTCATTAAGGGACGAAATTATCACACCTTTACTTGTAGAAGCATGAATAAACTTAATTTCGCCACTGTTTTCGATATTATTGACAATCCCAACATGCGAAACATTTCTGCCACCTGCGGTTGCAAAAAACAGCAAATCTCCAGGTTTAACTTCCTCCACACGAATCGAAGATCCAGTGTCAGCTTGGTCAGAAGAACGACGTGGTAATTTGTAACTATTATCTTCAAAAACTTTAGTTACAAGTCCAGAACAATCGAAACCAGTTTTGGTATTACCGCCATATTTATAAGGCACTCCAAGATATTGTTGTGCATCTTTAACAACATCATTACGGTCACCAGAGACTTTAGAAGTATTGTTAGAGGTATATTTTTTTAGATTAACATTAGACTTGGAAGAAGCAGACGATTTGTATTTGGATCGACTTACATTTTTCGAAGTCGAACAAGAATACAAAGTCACAGAAGCAATAAAAATATAGACTAACCTTTTCATTAAAAATCTTTTACACATCCCAAATATAACGAAAAAAGCTTATGTTTAGTTTGTTGAGCCCACTTTTTTATGTTAATCTTGTGAAAAATTCGACGTTAATTTAAATTTACATTTAAGCATTATGCAATTCAAAAAAATTACACCAATATTAATTATATTTTTAATTATTTCTTGTCAAAGTAAAAAAGTAGTAATTAATGAAGATAATAGAATTAAAACTGGACATCTGAAAAATAATCTAAAACAAGGAAAATGGAAAATCTATAAAGACAAGCATCTATTGGCAGTAGGAAAATTTTCAGATAATAAAATGACTGGTATTTGGAAACATTATCATGCAAATGGAAAACTTCATCAGATTGGAGAATTTAAAGATGATAAACAAAATGGTGTTTGGAAATTTTATTATGATACAGGAGAATTTATGGGAACTGGAGCTTTGGAAAATGATAAAATGATTGGATTATGGAAATGGTATCATAAAAATGCTAGTCTCTATACCGAGAGATTATATGAAAATGGAAAACTAATGAATATACAATCATGTTTTGACAAAAATAATTTACCACAAAATTGTGGCGAAATAATAAAAGGTAATGGCTATTTATTAAATCATGATTTGTATAACGAAACTGATAAAGTAGAAAAACACGAGTACAAAGAGGGTTTATTTATAAAAGCCATTCAGTAAAATTGAACTGGAAATCGTTCAGCTGTATATTAATCAAAAATTGCTTACTTTAGCGTCCAATATTTTCAACTTGGGGGATTGGCGCAGTTGGCTAGCGCGTTTGACTGGCAGTCAAAAGGTCACGGGTTCGAATCCCGTATTCTCCACAAAAAAATCCCTAAACATTTTAGTTTAGGGATTTTTATTTAAGGTTTAATAATTCACTATTCGCTATGTTTTACCATTATCCAACCTTTCAATTCGTTACCATCGGGTAATTTCATAATGAACCAATAGGTTGTTGACGGCACAGGTCTACCATTGGTGCGGCCATCCCAGATTAAGGTATCAGTACTAGATTTCTCAAAAACAATTTTATTAAATCTATCAAATATCTGGACAGTAGTTGGTTTTCCTTCGTAAAAATCTAAGTCTGTAACTTTCCAAACATCGTTAACGCCATCACCATTCGGAGTAATTACATTGCTAATACTTAGGATATAAGCTTCCTTAGGTGTCGATGTACAACCATTTTCTACACCATTATCTGCATATCTAACGACAAAACTTCTGACGCCTTTTGGTACATTAAAGAAAACATTACTTGCTTGCCAAGATCCCAAACCATCATAACTATATTCAATAGGACGATTTGGACTTTTAGAAATGGTGTTAATCATTACTCTATCGCTTTCCACGATGATGCTCGTTATTTGTGGCACATCGAACTGTCTCAAGACAACTGGTGCTGCTGTGTAAGAACATGCGTTATCCGCCGTTATTGTTACTGTATACTCTCCTGGAATGTTAGTCGTATAAATAGTTTTCCCTGCATAAGCTCCAGTTTCTACAAAGGCATTTGGTCCTTTTATAGTATAAGAAACAGGTTTCAAGCCTAAGCTAATAATGTTGGAAGGATCAATATTAATATCAACTTTTTGTGAAATTTCACAAAAGTCAATAAGATTAGTTTCCATTGTAAATTCAGGAACGAGCTTAGGATGTAGACTAATTATGCCTTTTCTAGGACATGCTGTTCCTGGGAAAATAATTTTTACGTAAACTTCTGTTAAGGCGCCTGCATCGAATTGCGTTTCGTTGGTTATTTGTCCCGAACCGGCGATTAAGTCCGCATCACTTCTGTAGAACTTTAGTTCTGTGGCACCAGCAATTCTCGGATCAGATTTTATTTGCGTTAAATCCACCGTTTCGTTAGCACAAAAATCGCCAATGTTGAAATTTAGAACTGATATATCTCCAAAATCAAAAGTCAACTTCATAATAGCATTACAATCTCCTCCAGCAGATGCTTTGATCCATACAAAATTCTGAGACACTGGATCGGGATGAAAATTCTTTTCTTCTTGGCTTGTTAAGTCAGTGCCTCCGGAACTTAATTGAAAACTGTAATCTGCACCAAGTGTATTTTCGTAATCATTTAAGAAACTACTTCCTGGTACACTACTATCTATTTTTGCATTAACCCAAGCACGAAGATCAAAGGTGTATTTACCATCCAAATTGTCATCACAAATGATTATTGGAGGTTCTGGTTGATTAGTAAATTTGATATCCGCTGGATTAATAACCTTAATCGTGAAGACTTCTATAGATTTGCAACCTGTTTTCGACTCAAAACGCACCCAAATTTGCTTTCTACTTTCTGTTACAGGAATGGAATAGTTATCTGGATTAGGGATTCTATTTTTATCATTTTTAGCATCAACTTCATCTACATAAAAATAGACATTATCAACTAAGCTTGAATACTCAGGATTAGATGGATCATAAATTCTAGAGATAATGTCATTAAGATTAAAAATTGCACTTTGTCCAACAATATTACATCTTAACAAAAAACGATTTGATCTTAGTTTTATCGGCGTATTTGTTATGTTAACATTAATAATAATCTTAGCCATTGCGGTACAAGTTGATCCTGTCTGGCTAAATCTTATATAGATGATTTGTTGTCCAGATGAAACAGTCTCAAAATTTTCAAGCTCTGCAGCTGGTATTGGGTTTGTAAAAGAACCATTTGCTGGATTGTAATTTCTATAATATTGTTTTATCAAACTTGGATCAGAAGCAAACTCTGTTTCGTATTTTTTTAGATTAACATATATCTTACCATCCGCGTCATCATCACAAGTAATATTAAGTGTGACCTCATTTTTTAGAAGTTCTATGCCTTTTAGCACAAATTTATACTCAATCAAATCTGATATACAGCTAGGATTATAGCCTGAGGTTATTCTAACATAGACAGATTTGCTAGGTGTTGTGGCATCCAAGTCCAAAGTTGTTATTTCTGTAGTGCCACCTGGGTCGAGATAAAACTTAACCTCTGGTTTTGGATTTTGTGATTGCATACCCGCAAGAATCCTATTTATATAATCTGACAATTTAATCGTGATCAATTGATTGTTAGGACTACAAACTTGGAAAGGTGCTGCATTGCTCAAGACTTGGAAGTTCTCTACATTATAAACAAACTGCTTGATAACATAGCAATGATTAGCATTAGGTGTCGGATCTACTCCAAGACTGTATTTAACAAAATAAGTTTTTATTTTGTCTGTTGACAATAATACCTCATGGGGTAATGACGACTCTAGAATTGGTATTGCCAATGAGTCAGTAGCATCTTTCAATGTTCTGTAAAAATATCGATAAATCCCTGCTCCAGCTGTTGGTTTCGTAATCTGTACAAAGCTATTAAAATCTGTTCCTGGATCTATCGTACGGTCAACTGTTGATTTACAAAGATAGAGGTTGACATCTTCCACATCAAATACTTCTGGATCATCAGGTTTTGCATCTTTATCTGCGTCATCAACATTAATAATAATTTTACTAAATTCTACTCTTACTGTAATTTCTGTTGACGAGGAACATTCGTTCTTACATAGAGTAGGATCAACTGTACTAGGCGTTACACGGACACCAAGAGTATAAGTATAGTCCTTACTTGGCAACGGTGACCCTTCGTCGATATAGTTCATTGCATTTTTGCCATCAGCTGCTAATTCTTTAGTTGGATGTACTGTGATAATAGCATCAGGATCATTGCTAAAAACAATACCATTCTTTTTAAAATACTTCTGCCAGTCAAAATCTGTTTCTTTCAGCGGTGGATTTTTCCCTGGTATAACAATATCGCAAAGGTTAATATTAATAGGATTAGGTACTGGTAAAAGTGGTGCACCAGTTGTTATATTAATCGTAATAGGTCCATAAATAATCTCCCCGCACGAAGTCGTCGCATATACATAGATTTTGGAAGCTGCTGTAAGATTAGCTGTTGTCACAAATGGACCACTTGTATTATCAATTTTATATTTAATGCTTGTAGGTTTGAAGCTTGCGTCAAAAAGTTGACATCTCAATTTACTAAGTGTAATACCAACCAAATTATCACTACATATATCAACAACATTGGCAAGCAAGACATTATTAACATCTTCAATTTTAAAAGCAATAACTGTAAAACAAGTAGTAGGATTACTTTTGTTTTCAACCCTTACATAGTAGATTTTATTATTTTGCAATGCTAGTGCAGGATCAATAGGGGCAGTGGCTCCTGATTGCGCAAGCGGCCTTGTATCATAAAATTTAAAATTAAAATTAGAGACCGATCTAGGTCCATAAGGATTACTTGGCGTTGTTGGACTAAGTATTTTACTATAATAATTACTTTGATAATAGACTCCAGTTGAGCCACTACAAATGATATCAGTCACATCTGTTGCAATCGGAAAATCACCAGAAAAAAAATAATTAATCTCTTTTTCAGCTTTGATCACATCACCATTGGCTAATGTATATACAGCAATCGCTTTATACTGCTCGACATCTAGTTTGGGACATACATTAATCCTTAACTTATTATTATAAGCTGCCGCCATCCTAACGCCATTGTTATACCATTGGATTTCTCTAGTCATATTCGGACCATTTGGAGAAAAATGCCAGCCTTCATTACTAGCTGACCAAATACCAGTATTTCTTGTAGCTGGCGCAACGCCATCGCCCGTATTATCGCTAACACCAATTACCGACGACTTTCTTCTAGCCGAGTTATCAGGCAAAGGTTTATCTTTAACATAAACATAGATATCACCAGTCAGCTCTTCTAATACAATTTGTGAAGTTGTGTATTGATTAGTACCAACAATTCTAGCTCTATAAAAATTAACCACAAGTTTTCTACAAGGATAAGCACCTTCAACTTTTATAGAAATTGTACTTTCTCCTTTCACAAATTCTACATCTTGATAGACACCAAAAACTGACAATGTTGGTACCATTGTAGTGGGAATTGTCTGACCACCAAAATCACTAGAACTGAAATCGCCTTCTGCAATATCACTTCTAAAGCTAATAAATCCGTTACTACTTATAATAAACGAATCATACTTTTTTCCGTAAAATGAAAACTCAAAACTTTTTGAACTAAAAAAACTCGGGTTATTAAAACTAATCCTTTTAAGATAGTCTTCATCTCTAACCGGCTCAACAGGATATATATCGAGCTGTGTCCCGTCATTATAATCGCCGTAAGGCGTGTACGGCGTGGAAGATACAGCATAACTATCAGTACTTGCTAAAGTAGGAAAGCTTGCTATTAGGTCTATACAATTAGTCCCACTCAGATAGCCACAATCTACCTTCACATTGCCTTCACCATTTTTCTGATCTACAAGACTTGGGCAGACTTGGGCATACATGAGGCATTGTATACCAAAAATGGTATAAATTAAAAAGCTGTAAAAATTTCTCACCTTGTTGTATTTTTAACAAATTTAAGAAATATTAATAAATCAATTCTCGCTTTTAGTATTAATATAAACAGTCACTTTTTTTTCAAAAAATGATTATACAGTTATTTGTTTAATTTTCTTGGCATTAGACTTACGACAATCAAGATTACAATTTGCATAACAATCACAAACATAGCGAAAACTTGCTTTTCAAAAGTGTGTGCTGCAACTTCTCTTCTTAAAGCTCTGCCAGCATCTATTTGGTTTATTAAAACAGTTTTTTCACACTTATCAATATCTGTTCGTTCATTAATTTCCCATTTTTGTTGTGCGGCATACTGATCATTTTTATTCGATGGAATGTCCAAAGATCCCATTTGGTTAACTACAAACCAACCTGAGATAATAATTGTTATCAAACAAAAAATAATAGCAATCCATTTTTTCATAACAGAAATTTTTAATTATATTATGAATTTGACTAAATTTACAAATCTTTTTATAAAAATTCTCATGAAAATTAATTTTTCCATATTATCGCTTTTGTTTTGTTTTTTTATCAGTTTTAATAACATTAAAGCACAAACTGGTGATGCAATACCTCAACATGATAGCTTGCGAATCAATTCAAAAATCCTTAACGAAAGTCGTCGCATCAACGTTTGGATTCCTGAAGAGTATCGCAATTCAACTAAAGCACTTCCTGTACTTTATATGCCCGATGGTGGTCTTAAAGAAGATTTTCCACATATCGCAAATACACTATCTAAACTTATTTCTGATAAAAAAGTTCCTGCATATATATTAGTTGGGATAGAAAACACGCAACGTCGACGAGATTTGACACCTCCTACGCAAGTGAAATCGGATATGAAAATCGCATCTATTGTTGGTGGTGCCGAAAATTTTCAGAAATTTATTAATGATGAATTATTTTCTGTTATCAATAAAAAATATCCAACGACAAGCTACAAAGCCATTATTGGAGAATCTGCTGCCGGACTTTTTATTGTTGAAACTTTAATGAAAAAGCCTGACATGTTTGATGCTTATATTGCCATTGATCCGTCGATATGGTGGAATAACCAATCTTTAACCAAGAATACTCCTGAATTTTTAAAAAATATAAAAACCTCTAAAAAGCTTTGGATGGCTAGTTCTTCGGATACTTTGAAAGAAGTTAATAAACTCGATAAACAAATAAAATCTGCCAATCAAACACTGCTAAAATATTTCTATAATGAGCAACCGAAAGAACAACATAATACAATCTATCGTGCTGTTAAAGAAGATGCTATGATCTGGGCATTGAATTAAAGAATTATATTTTAGAAACAAAAAAAAACTTCCCAATCCGAGGAAGTTTTTTTATTTAAAAATTAATCAAAAAAAATCGAGACCCATAAAGGACCTCGATTTCTGTAAAACGTAAAATTTAAAATATGAAATTATTTTTGGTTCTCTTGTAAATAAGCATCAATTATTTCGAAAGCTTTGGGTTCTTCTCTCAGATCCACTTTCAACATCATATTGGTTGCAGTTGGTGTACTCATAAAAGACAAATAACTGTTATCAACCTCACTCTCTATACCAGCAGCTTCTAGTTTGGATTTTATTAGCTGTATCTCCTGCTGATTACTACTTTCGAATACCGACACTTTTGTTATAACATTCATAAAATGTAATTTTTATTCAACTTCATTTAATTTTCTGTTCTTAAAATTACAAAATTAGAGACAAAACAACAAATATTTTACAATTATTTTTTTGTTAAAATTTTCTCAATTTTATCTAAAACAATTTGTAACTCCTCTACTTTAACGTTAAGATGCGGTCTAAAGCGCAAAGATTGATCGCCACAAGTTAAGATAATTACACCTTCATCATAAAGTTTTGACTGTAACCAACTTCTCGTTTCACCATCTTTAAGATCGAATGCACACATTAATCCTTTACCTCTTGCTGCAAAAACGTCTTCTGGGAATTTTTGTTCCAAAGCTTTAAGGCCATTTAATAAATAATCTCCAGCTTTCTTAGAATACTCGATCAAATTTTCTTGCTCAATAACTTCCAAAACCAATTGGAAACGTAGCATATCAATAAAGTTACCGCCAAAAGTTGAATTAATACGGGAGCTTTCTGTAAAAACATTGTGCTCTACCATATTCATTTTGTCCTTATTAGCAAGGATTCCGCAAACTTGCGTTTTCTTCCCGAACGTGATAATATCTGGATTGATGCTAGATTGTTGGAAAGCCCACATTGTCCCCGTCATTCCGATACCAGTTTGCACTTCATCAAAAATTAAAAGAATGTCATTATCATCACAGATTCTTCTTAATTCAATAAAGAACTCATCACGGAAATGGTTGTCGCCGCCTTCCGCTTGGATTGGTTCAATAATGATACAAGCCACTTTATCAGGATTTGTTAAAATCGCTTCTTCAATATTTAACAATGCTAAACTTTCGTTTCTCATTGTCTCCTCCATGCCTTCGTCAGTTATCGGATAATTGATTTTCGGATTGATTATTCTTGGCCACTCAAACTTCGGGAAATATTGATATTTACGTGGATCCGACGTATTTGTCAAACATAACGTATAACCACTTCTACCGTGAAAAGCTTGTTTGAAATGGATTGCAATACTTCCTTCTGTCTTAATATCTTTTTGCCAGTTACGTCTCGTTTTCCAGTCAAAAGCCGCTTTAAGGGCATTTTCAACAGCCAAAGCGCCACCTTCGATGAAGAAACAATATTCTAACTCTTTCGGAATGGCAACACGCTCAAAAACCTCCATAAAGTCAGCATATTCTTGCAAATACACGTCACTAAGTGTTGGTTTGTAAACAGCCATTTTTCCCAACCATTCTGCTCTTTGCAAAACATAAGGATGGTTGTATCCGATAGACGCCGAAGCAAACATCGAAAACATATCGAGATACTCTTTTCCTGTCAAACGGTCAACAATCCAAGAGCCATGAGATTTTTCGTAATCCATTACAAAATCGAAGCCGTCAGCCAAAATATGCCTTCCCAAAACTTCTTTCACTTCGTTAGCTGTAATTGTACTCATATTAATTTTTGTATTTTGATTTGGTAATATTTTTAAGTTTAGGTGTGGTGTTTTTACAAGTCGAATTTAATGCCTTGCGCTAATGGAAGACCTGTAGAATAGTTGATGGTATTCGTTTGGCGTCTCATATAATACTTCCAAGCGTCAGAACCACTTTCGCGTCCGCCACCAGTTTCTTTTTCGCCACCGAAAGCACCACCGATTTCTGCTCCAGAAGTTCCGATATTAACGTTTGCAATACCACAGTCAGATCCCGCTTGTGACAAGAATAATTCGGACTCACGAAGACTTTGCGTCATAATCGCAGAACTCAATCCTTGCGGAACATCATTTTGAAGTGCAATCGCTTCTTCTAAAGTTTTGTATTTAATTAAATAAAGAATCGGCGCAAAAGTCTCATGCTGAACGATTTTATAAGAATTTTGAACCTCAGCAATACAAGGTTTCACATAACAACCACTTTCATAGTCCGCTCCTTCTAATACGCCACCTTCAACAACAAAGTTGCCGCCTTCAGCTTTACATTTTTCAATCGATTCTAAATATTGATTAACCGCATGCTTGTCAATAAGTGGTCCAACGTGATTATGTTGATCCAATGGATTTCCGATTTTTAATTGTCCATAAGCTTTTACCAATCTGTCTTTAACCGCATCATAAACATCTTCGTGAATAATCAAACGACGTGTCGATGTACAACGTTGTCCAGCGGTACCAACAGCACCAAATACAGCACCAATAATGCTCATATCCAAATCAGCTTTATCCGAAATGATAATTGCGTTATTTCCCCCTAGTTCTAAAATGCTTTTTCCGAAACGCGCCGCAACATTTTTGTTAACTTCACGACCAACTCTCGTCGAACCTGTGAAAGAAATAAGCGCCACTTTTTTATCATTTACCATTTTGTCCCCGATAACGTGATCCGCAACTAAAAGGTTAGAAATACCTTCTGGTAAATTATTTTCTTTGATAACTTCTGCAATAATATTTTGACAAGCAATTGCACACAAAGGTGTCTTCTCAGACGGTTTCCAAATACAAACATTACCAGCAATCCATGCTAGTGTTACATTCCAGCTCCAAACGGCTACTGGAAAATTAAAAGCTGAGATAACACCAACAATTCCTAATGGATGATATTGCTCGTACATACGATGACCAGGTCTTTCTGAGTGCATCGTAAAACCATGAAGTTGTCTCGAAAGTCCTACTGCAAAGTCGCAGATGTCAATCATCTCTTGTACTTCGCCCAAACCTTCTTGTAAAGATTTACCCATTTCGTAAGAAACAAGTTTTCCTAAATCGTCTTTGTAATGTCTTAGTTTTTCTCCAAATTGACGAACAATCTCGCCTCTTTTAGGAGCAGGAATCATTCTAAATTCTAAAAATGCCTTCTCTGCTTTTTCGATAACTTTATTATAATCTGCTTCAGAACTTGTTGTGATACTCGCAATCTCTTGACCATCTGTCGGCGATTGACTTTTAATAACTTCTCCTGTTGCAAAAAAATCAACACCTGTAGAACTTCCTAAGTTAGTAGCATTGATTCCTAAATTTTCCAATGATTTCTGAATTGAAAATTGGTCTCTTGTATTCATTATATATTTTGATTTGTCTGATGCTAAAGATAGACAATAATTTTCAAATCCTAACAAATATCATGTTTGGAAAGACTGAAATTAAATTTAAAAATGTTCAAAAACTCAATAATGATGGGATTAAACCTAAACTAACAAGCGTTTGTTAAATTATTTATAATAAATCTAAATAATATTGTTTAAATGAAAATCATCTTATAAATTTGCAGAAATTAATGTGATGGAAAACGAGAACAAAAATTCTAAACTAAAACTTTGGTTCAAAAGAGTTGGTATTGGTGGTTTGATATTTTTTACAGCGAAAGGTCTCGTTTGGCTAGCCGTTTTCTATTATGGCGCCGATGCTGTTTTTGGAAGTTGTGCCCAAAAATAAAAAATTCGTTACCTGATTAGTAACGAATTTCTTTTTTTGTAAATAATTCATCTATTGAGAACTTGCCTGGTCCTATGAGAAGGATGACAAGAAACATAACCAAATAAAGTACCGCCATTTCTTTAACAGCGTACGGATCGGCACCATGTGCCACAAAGATTGCAACTAGCATTGTAACTATTAATATAAGACTAGCAGCTCTTGTTAAAAGCCCCAGAATTAGCAAAACAGAACATATAACTTCTGCAAATACTACTAGCACCAAAGTTATGATTGGACCAAGTCCCAAAAAATCCATAAACTGAATGTCAGCATTAGACATCAGTTTTTCTAATTTTGGATAACCATGCGACAACATCGAAGCTCCTGCAAAAACACGCAAAATTAATGCTGCTATATTTATTAAGCTTGGATTATTTTCGGAAGAAATCAGTTTCATTAGTATGTGTTTAGTTCAAATCTACAAAATAAGTTTCAAAAAGCCTATCTATAACCGAAATTTTTGAGATCGCGTTCGTTTTTGCGCCAATCTTTTTTAACTTTTACAAAAAGATTAAGATGGATTTTTTTACCGAAAAACTTCTCCAAATCAACACGTGCTTCTGTCCCAACTTTCTTTATTGCATCACCTTTGTGACCAATGATAATACCTTTTTGAGAATCACGCTCAACATAGATTATTGAATCGATCA
Organism: Soonwooa buanensis; assembly: GCF_900167905.1. Taxonomy (GTDB): domain Bacteria; phylum Bacteroidota; class Bacteroidia; order Flavobacteriales; family Weeksellaceae; genus Soonwooa; species Soonwooa buanensis. The sequence continues at coordinate 117,170 of NZ_FUYZ01000001.1, forward strand.
AGATAACACCTTCTTTTTCTTTAAAAATCTCAGTCACCACTTCCACAGAATATGGAATTTCTTTATCGTAGTTCAAAAGGATTTTTTCACGGATACATTCATTAACGAAAAAACGCTCCGATTTATCTGTAAATTGATCTTTATAGTAATACGGTGGATTTTCTGGTAAAAGCGATTTTAATTTAGGAAGAATATATTCCGTATTATAAGCTTTAAGCGCTGACACTGGCAAAATCTCCGCTTTCGGGATTTTATTATGCCAATATTCTACTTTTGCTTCCAATTCGGCTTGGTTACTAAGGTCAACTTTATTTAACAATAATAAAACAGGAACCGGAATTTTATTTAATTTATCAATCAAAAATTCTGATGGTTCTTCTTTATCCATCGCATCTACAATGAAAAGGAAAACATCGGCATCTTGAAGACTTTCTTTTACAAAATCCATCATCTTCTCCTGAAGCCCATATTTAGGATCAAGAACACCTGGCGTGTCCGAGAAAACGATTTGCAAATCGTCTTCATTATAAATTCCGAAAATTCTATGTCTGGTGGTTTGCGCCTTTTGCGTTACAATCGCCAACTTCTCTCCCATCAATTGATTAAGAAGTGTAGATTTACCAGCATTTGGCTTACCAACTATATTTACAAAACCTGCTCTATGCATTTATTTAATTCTTTAAAGATTTGCAAAGTTAAGGATATTAAAATGTAAATTCTAATTTTAAATTCTAAACCAATCTGACTTCTGACATCCCATCAAATTTCCTTACATTTGAGCCTTCAAAAAAATAGAATTTTAAAACATGTTTAGTCCTCAAGAACTTTCTGAAATCACAAAACTATTAACACCAGACCACAACATCGTTATCACGACGCATCATAATCCTGACGGCGACGCGGTGGGTTCTAGCCTTGGACTTTATCATTTTTTAAAAACTAAAGGTATCGAAGCAACGGTTCTTACACCCAACGATTTTCCAAAATTCCTAAAATGGATGCCCGACGCAAAGAAAATTGTTATCAGCGAGTATAAGCGAAAAATAGCTGGAGAAGCTCTGTACAACGCAGATGTTGTATTTTGTCTTGATTATAATGCTACTGCGCGAGCTGGCGTTATTGGAGAATGGGTAAGAAAATCACACGCTAAAAAAATCCTTATCGATCATCATCAAATGCCAGAGAATTTTGATTATGTATATTCTGATACTAGCGTCCCTGCAACTTGCCAGATGGTTTATCATTTCATCGAAGCTTTAGGAGAAGAAAATGCCGTTAATCAAGATATCGCGGAATGTCTTTACACAGGAATTATGACAGACACTGGCGGTTTTAGATTCCGATCTACAAGTGCTACGACACACCGAATTGTTGCCAACCTCATCGAAAAAGGTGCAGATCCTGCAAAAATTACGAGTAACACTTGGGACAACAATACCATTTCGAGGCTTAATCTTTTGTCTCTAGTTTTGGGACGCATCGAAGTTGTAAAAGATGGCAAAGTTGCAATACTTTGGCTAAAACGCGAAGAGTTAAAATCTCTAGGTTTCGAAAAAGGCGATACAGAAGGTTTCGTTAATTATGGTTTAAGCATCGCTGGAACCAAAATGGCGGCTTTCTTTATGGAAGATTTGTATGAAGATTTTATTAAAATTTCGTTCCGTTCTAAAGATGATGTTGACACCAATCAGTTTGCTAGAAAGTATTTTAATGGTGGTGGTCACATTAACGCATCAGGCGGCAAGTATCTCAAAAATATTGAAGACACAATCGAAGATTTTAAAAACATAATAGAAAAAGAGGATTTTTAGTCCTCTTTTTTATTGCCTAGTTTTAAAAAAAAATTCAATAACGAAATGCTGTAAAAAATTCGATAAAAAGTCAATCTAATTTTTAAAACATTTAATTTTATAAAAAATATTAAAGATGGAAAACCAGATTAAAACCACGACTTTAAATTTTCTTTCAAAGCTTGAAATCAATAACAACCGCGATTGGTTTAATGAAAATAAAAATTTGTACGTTGAAGCGCAACAGAATTTCATTACAGTTGTTGATGATATTATTCAAGGGATTTCAAATTTTGACAGTAGCGTTCAAAAATTGGAAGCTAAAAGTTGTGTTTTCAGAATATACAAAGACACGCGATTTTCGAAAGATAAAACACCTTACAAAACCAATATGGGCGCTTCTTTAGCAGAAAAAGGAACTAAAACGCTGAGTCACGCTGGTTATTATATCCATCTACAACCTGGTCAATCTTTTTTAGCTGGCGGCGTTTACATGACCGAAACGGCTAATCTTAAATTACTTAGACAAAAAATAAGTGGCGAATCCGAGGAATTTTTGAATATTTTAAATAACAAAAGCTTTAAGAAAAATCTAGAACTTCGTGGTGATCGATTGGTTAAGGCTCCACAAGGATTTGACAAAGAAGATCCGATGGCGGATTATCTTAAATACAAGCAGTTCACGGTTTTTCATCAATTGACGGATGAAGAAGTTTTAGATAAAAATTTTGTTGGGAAAGCTGTTAAGATTTTTAAAGAAATTTATCCATTTAATCAGTTTTTGAATGAGGCTTTGGCTTAAAATTAAACTTCATTTTCCTCTTCCATATTTTCCCAATATTTAGGATTTGAAAGGATAAAACTAATAATATCGCCGACAACTTTCATTACCAAAATATAACCAGACAACATTGCGAACAACGGAATATAAAACTTAAAAAACGGTATTGCAATAAGATCTGAAGCGCTTGCATTAGAATATGTTAAGCGTTTTTTGTTGTTTTGATAATACAAAATTCCGTTTGCGATTGCCCAAAATGAAGACAATAAATCGGACCATTGAAAAACAAACTCCCCTTCATTTTTCCAAAGATTAAATGCATAAAAAATGGCTAACATGAAAACACTGACAAAGCATCCCATTATTAAAAAAATTGCAGCAAAAATCGAATCTCCCGTTTCGTCTTTGTCGATGTAAGATCCAAATTCTTTTCTGTTCTTGTCAGTTTTCTTACGGGTTCTGTTGAGTCTGTATTTCTTTTTGAGATACTTAATCGGTGTATTTCGGATTAAAAAATAATGCGCAACAATCAAACAAAAAGTTTGGATAATCTGAATAACAACAAGATTGTACAGAAACTCAATATTACTTCCATAACGAAAAACGACGAAAAGATTCAATAGTAAAATGCTCCAAAATAGTGGATCTTTTAGGAGCTTATCAAGTGAAAAATTTCGTTTTAGCATTTATTACAATAATTGATTTTAAAGATAATATTTAATCATAAAAAAACAGCAGCAAAACTAAATTTGCTGCTGTTAATATCTAAATTTTTCGTTGAGAAAAATTAATTACATATAAGCTTCGATTGGCTCACAAGTACAAACTAAATTTCTGTCTCCGTAAGCTTCATCAATTCTAGAAACTGTTGCGAAGAATTTGTGATCGCGTACCCAATCTAATGGATAAGCTGCTTTTTCTCTTCCGTAAGGTTTGTCCCAAGCGTCAGAAATAATCACTTGCTCTGTGTGAGGCGCATTTTTCAACACGTTATTTTCTTTATCAGCTTCACCATTTGCAATCTCGTCAATCTCTTGTTTAATAGAGATTAAAGCTTCGGCAAATCTGTCAATTTCCGACTTAGATTCAGATTCTGTTGGTTCGATCATCAAAGTTCCAGCAACTGGGAAACTCACTGTTGGCGCGTGGAATCCGTAATCCATCAATCGTTTTGCAACATCTGCCACTTCAATTCCTAAAGCTTTGAACTGACGGAAATCTACGATACACTCATGCGCTACTCTTCCGTGCTCATTTGAATATAAAATTGGGAAGTGATCTGCAAGAATTTCTTTAAGATAATTAGCGTTAAGAATCGCGTGTTCAGTCGCTTTCATAAGCCCTGAAGTTCCTAACAATTTGATGTAAGCATACGAAATGTTTAGGATTAAACCTGATCCGTAAGGTGCTGCAGAAATTGCGTCAATAGCCTCTTTACCACCAGTTTGGATGTTCGCATTGCTTGGCAAGAATCGTACTAAATGCTCAGCAACACAGATTGGACCAACACCAGGACCACCACCACCGTGAGGAATAGCGAAAGTCTTGTGCAAGTTAAGGTGGCAAACGTCAGCACCAATATTACCTGGACTTGTGTAGCCAACTTGCGCATTCATGTTTGCACCATCCATATAGACTTGTCCACCGTGTTGGTGAATAAGATCTGTAATTTCTTTTACGTTTTTATCAAAGAAACCATAAGTCGATGGATACGTAATCATAATCGCAGAAAGGTTTTCTGAATGTTGCTCTACTTTAGCTTTTAGATCTTCGAAATCGATTTCTCCGTTTTCTAAATTTTTAACAACAACGATTTTCATTCCTGCCATTGCAGCCGATGCTGGGTTAGTACCGTGTGCAGATTGAGGGATAACCACAACATTTCTGTGAAGTTCACCTCTAGATTTATGATATTCGCGAATTACCATTAATCCTGCATATTCACCTTGCGCACCAGAGTTTGGTTGAAGAGAAGTTCCTGCAAAACCTGTAATTTCTGCTAAATCTTTTTCTAATTCTTTAATTAATTTTTGATAACCTCCAGCTTGCTCTCTTGGTACAAATGGATGAACACTTCCCCATTCTCCCCAAGATAAAGGAATCATTTGCGTCGCTGCATTTAACTTCATTGTACAAGAACCTAAAGAAATCATCGAATGCGTCAATGATAAATCTTTACGCTCTAGACGCTTAATGTAACGCATCAATTCTGTCTCTGTATGATATTTATTGAAAACCTCTTCTTTAAGGATTTCATCATTTCTAAGCATATCAGCAGGAATCGTGATTTCCTCTTTTAATTCTAATTGGTAAGCTTGTTTACCTTTAAAACTAGCAAAAGCTTCTACCAATTTTTGAAGTTTATCAATTGTAGAAGTTTCGTTGATTGAAATACTGATGAAACCTTGTGTAAAGTAGTTAAGGTTAATTTTTTGATCAAGCATTAACATCTTTAAAGATGCTTTCTCTTCCTCATGAATTCTAAATTTAACCGTATCAAATACTGGTTCAGCAACAACATCATAACCTAAAACTTTAAGCGCATCGCGAAGAGCATTTGCTTTGTAATGAATTTGATTTGCGATAAAATCTAAACCTTTTGGACCATGATACACAGCGTACATACCAGCCATAACCGCTAGCAATACTTGTGCTGTACAAATGTTAGATGTTGCTTTTTCTCTTTTAATATGTTGCTCTCTCGTTTGTAAAGCCATACGAAGCGCACGTCTTCCGTACATATCTTGAGAAACCCCAATAATACGTCCAGGAATATCTCTTTTATAATCTTCTTTACAAGCAAAGAAAGCGGCGTGTGGACCACCATAACCCATCGGAATTCCGAAACGTTGTGTCGTACCAACCGCACAATCTGCGCCCATAGAAGCAGGAGATTTTAGTTTCACCAAAGCCATTGGATCACAAGCAACAACCACTTGAAGATCTAAGTTTTTGTATTCAGCAATTTTTTCTGTGTAATCGATAACAACTCCATTTTTTCCTGGATATTGTAAAAGCACACCGTAATAAGAGTCGTTAAGTTGGTGCTCTTCAAAATTACCAACGATAAGCTCAATTTCTAAACCTTCTGCTTTAGTTTTAAGAACCGAGATCGTTTGTGGTAACACCAAATCCGAAACAAAAAACTTGTTAGCATTGGCTTTCTTTTGATCTTTAGTTCTGTTGTTATAGAACATGTGCATCGCTTCAGCAGCGGCAGTTGACTCATCCAATAATGATGCATTTGCCAATTGGAACCCTGTTAAATCGCAAACAACCGTTTGGAAATTAAGCAAAGCTTCTAGACGTCCTTGTGCGATCTCAGCTTGGTATGGCGTGTAAGCTGTGTACCAAGACGGATTTTCCAAAATGTTTCTTTGGATAGCCGATGGCAAAATTGTATTAAAATATCCAAATCCAATGTAATTGTCAAACATTGTATTTTGAGATGCCAAATCTTTAGAATGCAATAACATTTCGTACTCCGAAAGTGGCGCCGAAATATCAAGGTCTTTTTCTAGTCTAATAGCATCTGGAATGGTTTGCGAAATAAGTTGTTCTACAGAATCAACGCCTATTCTTTTTAACATTGCCGCTTTATCAGCGTCGTTCAGGCTTATGTGACGGTTCACAAACTGCTGTGTATTCATTTATACTTTTTATTAGGAATTATCAAATATTAATGAGCGTAAATTTACGATAAATAACAGAAATTACAAAGCCTATTATTCATGACATATTAGCAATCGCAACAATTGATAAAACTTATAAAATATTCAAATCCGAAAGACTAATTTAGAATTATTAAAAATATTGTTTGTAATTATTCTAAATTAATTTATATTTGCAGTATGAATCAGCCAATTATTGCTTTTAAAATTCCAGCTTTGACGCCAGCATTTTCTAACAATACCGAATTGTATTGCGAAAAAAAGAATTGTTGCAAAAAATTTAAAAAAGGGAAACGTTGCAAAAAATGCCCTGGTAGAGCCAAAATGGCTTAGAACAAAGCAAAAACTTTTTTTAGTACCAACAGAATAAAAGCAATTAACAGAACAATTGTTACAACTTTAATTCTATAAGCTAAAAACCGCTTATCTCTTCTAAATAACGGAGAACTCGTTGGTCTAGGATGATGTTCTTCTCTCCTATTATTAAGACGTTCTTTAACCTGAGGTTCTTCATCAAGCTCTCCAACTTCTAATTGTGTAATAGTAATGGCTTGCACAACAGTTTTATGAATCGCCGTATTGGTCGCATGTAACAACAACTGGAACTTTCCTTGGCTATCAAATTGTGTAATCTTAAAACGTCTTTCTCCATTAACTTTTTCTAGTCCAAATGGAATAATCTTCACCAAGTCAGCATCGTAAGTCTGCCAATATAATCTAATCTCATCACCAACACGCGCACGAATTTTATCTGAATGAAACTTCTGAATCTTCGGAGGTAGCGTCGACTTTATATTTCTTTGAACTGAATTAAATTGGTTGTCGTAAGATTTGCGTCTATCCACATCAATCAAAACTTCGTAAGCTTCCTGAACTTCGCGAAAACGCAATTCAAAAAACTCATCATTATCATTTTTATCAGGATGATACTTCATCGACAATTTTCGATAAGCCTTTTTAATGTCCTCTGCGGAAGCATCTTCGCTAACACCTAAAAAATAATAATAGTTCTTCATTTTAATTCTAGTACAAAAATAAAAAAACGAAGAGAGATTTCCCTTCGTTTCTAGATATTTTTAATTTTTGTAATGTTACTTCAAAGAATGAAGTCCCACCATATTTCCTTCTGTATCGGTAATCAAAGACATAAATCCGAATTCACCGATTCCCATTTTTGGTTTAAAAACTTTTCCTCCTGCAGCTTCTACTCTACTTTCTTCCATACTGCAATCTTAACAAGTAAAATATACAATTGTGCTATTTCCGCCGCTTGGCACGCCTTGCATTTGGACTAAAGCGCCAGAACAACCAGGAAGCAACTCATCGTTATCGCCTTCCATTGGGAAGCCAACCATATTCATACTTTCGTCTGTAGGATCTGTCATTTGCATCATTTTCTTTTGCAAAATTTCCTCATAAAATTTTTGAGCTCTGCTCATATCTTGAACATAAATCTCGAACCAGCATACTGGATTTGTTTTTATAATTTCCATATTAAAATTTATTTTAGGTTTTCGTCATTATAATTTATCATCCAACCGATTCCGAATTTATCTTGGAAACATCCAAAATAATCGCCCCAGAATTGGTCTTCCAATGGCATTTCTATTGTTCCGCCAGCTGAAAGTCCTTTGAAAAGGCGATCTGCATCTTCTCGAGAATCTGGGAAAATAGAAATATAATTGTTATTTCCCTTCGCTAACGTTTGTCCGAATTCTGGAATAATATCCGAACCCATCAAAAGGTCGCCACCAATCGGCAACGCAATGTGCATCACACGTTTTTTAGAATCTTCTGATAAATTTTCTGTTCCTGGAGCGTTTCCCATTCTGTGAATTTCACCTGCGAACTCTCCTCCGAAAACTGATTTATAAAAATTGAATGCTTCTTCAGCTTGACCATCAAAATTGAGGTATGAATTTAATTTTGGCATAATTGATTTTGTTTTTGGTGTTTTGTTTTTTTGTTTCTTTTGTTTTTTGTTGAAAGTTTGAGGTTTAAAGTTAAAATCTTGGTTCTTTCTCCTTTTTACTTGTCTCTTTTTTCTTTTTCCTTGGTTCTTGATTCTTGGCTCTCGAATCTAACTTCTAATTTCTAACTTCTAATACCTAATATTTTCATCAACATCGTACTTCATTCCTTCGTAGCCAAGAAGTTTTCGCATTAATCCCATTTGTCCGCAGAGATAATCTTCTCTACCGATGCACATTCCGATGAAATTGAGTTTGTTTTCTGTGATGAACGGTATTTTCATTCCGATTTCAAAAATTTCGTCTAATTCTTCGTCTGAAGCCTCTAGCAATTTATTGTACAACAAAGGCGAAATATGATGGAAATTCTTTTTTAATTCTTCTAATGTTGGGTATTTTGCTTCTGGATTCAAAGCTTTTCCTTGAAAAAACAAATCGCTGTTCGGATCTTCTTCTCTAATTCCAAGAACCCAAGCGGTGCTGTATCTCATGTTTACGAAATTACCTGCCATCCAAATAAAATGGTTTGTTTTATCATCGATTCTCTTCAAAGCATCTTCTTCAGAAATTCCGTCTAGAAGATTCAAAAAACTTTGAGAATGCATTCTGTAAGCAGGAATAATGATATCTAATTTTCTTGATTTTGGTGTATCCATAATTTTATTTTTCTGATAGTTCTTTTACTTTATTTAAGCCTTTTTCAAAACCTTGATTCATAAAATCTACATAATCTTCACTGGTTTGGGTTTCAACATTTAGTTGAGTTTTACCGTTATTTTCAATCAACTCATATCGCTCTGTAATTCCTGCCCAATCTTTAACTTCATCAGATTTAGTATCAATAATTCCGTCCTTTATCATTCCAAGATGAACGAAATTCACCAATTCATTTTCTTGTAATTCTTTGATAGAGCTATACATTCCGTTACCGCTATTCATATCAACAAATCTTGTTTCGCCACCAACTTTCCAATCTGTTTTAAACGACGACGTTGGCGAGAAGAAAGTTGTCCATTGGTTGTAGGTTTCGGGATTCCAAAGGACATCCCAAACTTTTTCTTTTGGCGCATCAATCGTGATACTGTATTTTAAATCTTCCATAATTTTTTGTTTTAAAAATTAACTTAAAAGATATTTTATCTTTTCTTTATTATCAATTAAAATCCAAATTTCTATCAAGAAAAGAATCCCAGAAATCACCAAACCTTCAGGCATGAATGTAGCGTTGTGTGCGAGAATGCCGATTAAAACAGGAAAAATCATCAATGCGCCCAAAGTTCTTGTTCTTGGAAATAAGATGAGAATTCCCGAAATCAATTCAATAAAACCTGTTAGTGGAATAATCCATTTTACAGTACCTATTGCCTCTCCTACTTTTTGTAATTCTGCGCTCATTGGCGGAATTGGCATGTAATGCAAAAATTTATCAAGTCCCGCATTTATAAACATTAATGCAAACAGGACGAATACAATTGTTTTAAAGATTTTCATTATTCTATTTTTTTATTTTATTGCGCCCTCCTTCCCTAATAATCGGCGTAAAGTTCCTATTTGTCCGCTATGATAAATTTCGTGAAGCATTAATCCAGCAAGATCTTGGATACTTGCATGATTGCTATTTTCAGGTTTTGCCACAACTCGTTGCAACTCATTTTGAGAATCTTTATAATAGGAACGTAAAGTTTCAAAACCAATGAATTTATCTTTATGTTCTAATGGCTTCTCTCCTCTGTTATAAAAGAAAAAATCTTTGTCTTCCCATACGGCATTACCTCCCAAAACTTTAATCAAAGAATTTCTAATAAAAATAAGATGACCAAGAACCCAATTCGCGCAGTTCACATTTCCGTTGGGAAAAATTAAAGCTTCTTCATTACTGACTTCCTCAAGATTTTTATTTAGAACATTATCATTAAAAGCAAGTTGAATTTTTAAAAATTCTAGTGCTGTATTTTCCATGTTTAATCTTTTGAATAAAATTATGTCTTCTCAAATCAAAATCACTTTTCCTATGACAAGATTTTTAGCGTTAAAAAAAAATATTACTGCGGAAACTTTGATGGATCTGAAAAAACTACATTCCAACCATGTCCGTTGATATCCCAAAACGAGTTTTGATACATCCAACCATGATCCTGAGCTTCTTCATGTTGATGCGCGCCGTTAGCAAGTGCGGCATTTACGACTTTATCCACTTCTTCGCGACTGTTAAGACTAATTGCGACCAAAACTTGGGTTGTATCACCCTTGGGAACTGGTCTTTCGGAAAATGTTTCGAAAAACTCTTCGGTTAAAAACATAACATTAATAAGTTCTTCTTTAAGAATCACACAAACCGCCTTTTCATCAGTTACGTGAGGATTAATTTCAAAGCCTAAAGCTTTCCAAAAAGCCTTTGTTTTCTCAACATCTTTTATTGGGAGATTGATGTAAATTTCGTTGATATTCATAATGTGATATTGTGATTAGTGATTAGTGGTTAGTGGTTAGTGGTTAGTGGTTAGTGAAAATAATTCATAATTCATAATTCATAATTCATAATTCATAATTCAAAAATATTTTCAAGAATTATAAGCTGTTTCCAAATCAGCAACGATAATCTTCTTCATCTTTAGCATCGCTTCAACTACTTTTTGCGCTTTTTCATGATTAGGATCGCTCATCAATTCAATCAATCGATGTGGCACAATTTGCCAGCTTACACCATATTTATCTTTCAACCAACCGCATTGACTTTCTTGACCACCATTTTCTGTAAAAGCATTCCAATATTTATCGGTTTCTGTTTGGTCATTCGTCATAACGACCATAGAAACGCCTTCGGTGAAATTGAAGTCATGCGTCGTGCCACCATCCATCGCATACAAAGCATAATTGTCGATTGTAAATTGCGCATGTGCCACCATTCCTGCTAAATCTCCAGAATTTTGAGGATGTTCCATTATTCCATTGATTTCAGAATTTGGAAAATTTGATACATAAAAATTCATTGCTTCGCGACATTTCCCATTATTTTGTTGAATAAACATAAAGGTTGGGATATACTTTTGTTCCATTTTATCACCTTTGTAGAACTGCCAACTTACACCGAATTTATCGTTAATCCACGCATATTTTTCACTCCACGGATAAGAATTTAATTCCATTAAAACCTTACCATCAGACGATAATTTATTGTAGTAATTCTCGACTTCTTCGTCCGTTTCGCACATCACCATAATCGAAATACTAGGATTTGGCTGAAACATCGGTCCACCATTTAATAACATTAATTTTTGACCATTTAAATCAACATTAACAACCATTGGCGAATCTACACTAACATGCGAATTTGGAAAAACTTCTGCATATATTTTTGCTGCTTCACTTGCATTGCCGTTGAACCAAAAACAAGGAAAAATATTTGGATTAGTCATAAGTTTAGATTTTAGATTTAGTTATAGTTTTGTCTCTGCATAATTTTTAAAACTGTTAAGAATCGCCTGCCAGCCTTGCAATTGCATATCTTCTGGATTTTGAGTTTCTGGATCAAATTTCACCAAGATTTCTGTTTTATTAAGACTCAAAGCTTTAAAATTTGTTTCCACTTCGCGACCGTCTTCCATGTGGTATTTTATTAATTCTAAAGGTCTAACATCGTCATAGACGCCTTCAAAATCAAATCCAAAACTTCCATCTTTGGCTTCCATTCTGTTTTTGAATTTTCCACCAACTTTTAAATCGTTTTCGGAACTTGGACAAGACCAAGATTCGTGTGCAAAATTCCAATTCACGATATCTTTTGGATCGTTATAAGCTTCCCAAACTTGGTCAACCGGCTTATTGATTTCTGCTGATATTGTTAGTTTTCCCATTTTTAAAAGTTTAATTATTATTTGAAATTATTAAATCAAATTTAGTCTTTTAGAATATTCGATGCACTTGTCATAAGACAATTTAATCATCTTTTAACAAAATTTATTAGTGTTAAAAATGAAAAATGATTTGTAACTTTATCCTGTCTTTGGGACAATTTATTTTTTAAAACTATGAAGAAAGTCACGCTATTATTAAGTTTTGTATCGTTAAGTCTTACTGCTCAAACTTTTACAAAACAAGATACCTTAAAAGGTTCTGATACCGAATTCCGAAATTTTTGGGACGTAAAAAAATATGACATTAATCTAGAAGCAAATTTTGAAAATAGAAGTATCGCAGGAACTAACAAAATCTCTTTTGAAATTACAAAAGATGTAGTTAATCCAACCTTCCAAATCGATTTGCAAAAGCCAATGAAAGTCGCAAAACTTGTTGCTAGCTTCGACAAAAAAGCAAAATATCAACAAGAAGACGATTTCATTTTTATTAAAACGAATAGAAAATTTAAGAAAGGTGAAAAGCTAAATTTCGTTGTCACTTTTGAAGGAAATCCTGTTGTTGCCAAAAAAGCACCTTGGGATGGCGGTTGGGTTTTTGAAAAAGATAAAAACGGAAATCCTTGGATGACTGCTGCCGATGAAGGTATTGGTGCAAGTATCTGGTTGCCATGTAAGGACATCTGGAGCGACGAACCTGACAATGGTATTAGTTTTAAAATCACTACACCGAAAGATTTAGTTGGCGTTGCCAACGGCCGATTAGTTGAGACTAAAACACTTGGTAACAAAAAGTCTTATCTGTGGGAAGTCAAAAATCCGATTAACGCTTATTCTATCATTCCGTCGATTGGAAAATACGTCAATTTTAAAGAAACTTTTGATGGCGAAAAGGGAAAATTAGACCTTGATTATTGGGTTTTGGATTACAATCTTGACAAAGCTAAAAAGCAATTTGCACAAGTTAAACCGATGATGAAGTCCTTTGAATATTGGTTTGGCGCTTATCCTTTCTACGAAGATTCTTACAAATTGGTTGAATCGCCGCATCTTGGGATGGAACATCAAAGTAACGTCGCTTATGGTAATAAATTTGAAAACGGTTATCTAGGTCGCGATCTTTCGGGCTCTGGTGTTGGACTTAAGTGGGATTTTATCATCATTCACGAAACTGGACACGAATGGTTCGCAAACAATATTACGGCAAAAGATCAAGCGGATATGTGGATTCATGAGGCTTTTACAAGTTACTCAGAAACCTTGTACACAGAAAGCCTTTTTGGAAAAGAAGATGCCAATAAATATGTGACTGGAACTCGAAAAAATATCCATAATGACACTCCTATTATTGGAACTTATGGCGTTAGAAATGAAGGCAGCGGCGATATGTATTATAAAGGTGCAAACATGTTACATACGATTCGTCAAGTGATAAATAATGATGAAAAATTTCGTCAAATTTTGAGAGGACTTAACAAAGATTTTTATCATCAAACAGTTACAGGAAAGCAAGTTGAAGATTATTTTAGTCAAAAATCAGGGATGGATTTATCAACGATTTTTGACCAATATTTAAGAACAACTTATATCCCAACTTTGGAATATAAACAAGAAAATAATAAATTAAGTTACCGTTGGACACATACGGTTAAAGATTTTAAAATGCCTCTAAGATTAGCTTCTGGCGAAATAATTACACCAACGTACAAATGGCAAACCACAGATTTGAAATCGAATAATACCGGGGAATTTAATAACAATTATTACATTCTTTATAGTAAGCAATAAATTTTAGGTTTGGTCAAAATCAAACTTTTTAGAAAAAATTAAGCTATCAGAAATGATGGCTTTTTTTGTTGATAAATTTTCGAAAAAAATCTTTGTCGCGACATTCATTTTTTTAAATTTACTTTTTAAAACCGAACGTGATGAAAACGATTCTAACTTTTATATTTATAGGAATAGGCGTAACAATTGCTGCACAAGAAACACCAAAAAAAGATTCTGTAAAGATTTTGGAAGCGAAACCTTTTACTAAATCTCCGAAATTGTCCAATAGTAATCCTTTTTATAAAAACATAGATTCTGCAAAAGCATCGCAATACAAAATGTTAAATAAGAAACCTAAATCTGAAAATTATTCAAGTTTAAAAAAACAAAAACAAATCGAGTTAACAACTCCCAACTTGAACATAAAAGATTTAAAAGAAAAATCCGACAAATAGTCAAAAATCCCAAATGGCAGATATTCAATTATTATATAAAGCGATTAAAATCGCACAAAAAGCGCACAAAAAACAAACCGACAAATACGATGCGCCTTATCTAGGACACGTTTTCCGCGTTATGGAAGCAGGAAAAACTATCGACGAAAAAATTGTTGGCGCATTACACGACGTTGTGGAAGATCATCCAGAATTTTCGTTCGAATATCTTTTGGAACAAGGATTTCCACAATATATTATCGATGCCGTAGAATGCCTTACCAAGCGCGAATCCGAAGATCCAGAACTTAATGAACCTTATGAAGATTTTGTTAAAAGAATAGAGCAAAATCCACTTGCGGTTAAAGTAAAAATCAATGATCTTAAAGATAATATGGATTTGAGACGTTTCACTCGTCCTATCGAAGCGAAAGATCTAAAACGTCTTAACAAATATTTGAAAGCTTATCAATATTTAACAAGTACCTATTAATCGGCCATTGGGATATGGATGTCTTTTTCGTCATCCGATGGATCGATGGTAAAGTTGAGTGCAAAATATAAGAAATGTAGGTTGGTGTTTCCTTTAGAAGCAAATTCTCTCTGGAACATATAACCTGCGGTAGCATTCATATTATCATTAAACTGATAACCAATTCCGCCGAAAGTACGACTACGCTTGAAGAATTTATCTTCGGGACCGACAAAAACTTCTTCGAAAGCGTTGGCAAAAACGGTTCCTGACTGTACTTTAGTATTATTTAATGGTAAAGTCCCACTTAGACGATAACGAAAACGTTGCGTATTGGTGTTGACATCTGTAATCGAATTATGAAAAAAACGTTGCTCAGCTCTTAATCTGTGATCAAGTTTTAAACTTTTGATACGATTAGTTAGTGTATATTGTAACCAAACGCGATGCTCTTCTTGAGAAATTTTGTGATTTTTGTAAGTTCCGTATCGACCAACGCCTATGAAAGCTTGGTTATTTTTATTAATATTATAGCCAACTCCTCCTTTAGCTTCGTAGTAATCGATATAAGTGTAATCTTCTATTGATCGCGTTTGAAATTCAGCGTAAGCCATCCATTCTGGTGCAAACTTATAAGTGAAAGACACCATGTTAAAACCAGAAAGATTCTCTTTGTCTTGCGCTTTTCCAAAAACACTGATTAATACAACTAATGGGAGCAGGAATTTTTTCATTTTGCAAAGATATTCTTTTTCTAAAATCTAAAAAAAAATCCTCCCGAAATTCAGGAGGATTTATATCATAAAGATTTAGAAATCTACATTTTAACCTAATAAAAGAGAAAGTGGATTTTCTAAATACAATCTTAAAGTTTGTAAGAACTCAGCACCAGTTGCACCGTCCACTACTCTGTGGTCACATGCAAGCGATAACTTCATCGTGTTACCAACAACGATTTGTCCGTCTTTAACAATTGGTTTTTCGATAATCGCACCAACAGAAAGAATAGCTGAATTTGGTTGGTTAATAATTGACGTAAATGTCTCAATACCAAACATTCCAAGGTTAGAAACTGAGAAAGTAGAACCTTCCATTTCGTTAGCTTTAAGACCTTTACTTTTCGCTCTAGAAGCCATATCTTTAACCGAAGCAGAGATTTGATTATAATTCATATAATCTGCATTCTTAAGAACCGGAACAACCAATCCGTCAGGAATTGCAACCGCAACACCAACGTTGATATTACCGTGGTGGATAATCTTATCACCAGCCCAAGATGAGTTAACTTGCGGATGCTTTCTAAGTGCCATCGCAGTCGCTTTGATAATCATATCATTGAAAGATACTTTCGTATCTGGAATGCTGTTGATTTCTTTACGCGCTTGGATCGCTTTATCCATATTAATCTCAACCATTAGATAATAATGCGGCGCCGTGAATTTACTTTCAGCAAGGCGTTTTGCAATAATATTTCTAACTTGAGAATTTACAGTTTCTGTATCTTCACCTGGAGTGAAATTAAGCGCTGGTGCAGCAACAACTTTCGGAGCATCTGCAGTGGTAGCAGCTTGCGCCGGTGCTTGATAGTTTTCAATATCTTTCTTAACAATACGACCACCTTCACCAGAACCTTGTACTGATTGAAGATCTATACCTTTATCCTCAGCCATTTTTTTAGCTAAAGGCGAGATATGAACACGCTCTCCATTAGCAGCAGCTTGTACTGGAGCAACTTCTGTTGATGTTGTTGAAGCTGGAGTTGTTGAAGCTTGTGCTTGCGTCGTTTGCGCTGGCGCAGCAGCAGGCTTTCCACCTCCTGCAACAACTGCAGAAACATCAGTTCCCACAGGTCCGATAATTGCTAAAATCTTATCAACTTCCGCAGCGTCACCTTCGGCAACACCTTGGTATAATAAAGTTCCGTTGAACTCAGATTCAAAATCTTGAACCGCTTTATCTGTTTCGATTTCTGCAAGGATATCACCTTCTTTAACAGCATCACCAACAGCTTTTTGCCATTTAGCAACTTTACCTTCTGTCATTGTATCAGAAAGTCTTGGCATTGTGATAACTTCTACACCTTCTGGCATTGCAGCCTCAACAACTGGTGCATTCTCAACTGGTGTTGACTCATTTTGAGTTTTACTTTCTTCCTCAACTTTAACTTCTGCAGCCACCGCTGATGATCCACCACCAATAAGACTAGAAATATCTTCTCCTTGGTTACCGATAATTGCTAAAACATTGTCAACTGGCGCTTGTGCACCTTCTTCAACACCGATATATAATAAAGTTCCGTTAAATTCAGATTCAAAATCCTGAACGGCTTTATCAGTTTCAATTTCTGCTAAGATATCGCCTTCTTTAACTGCGTCTCCAACTTTCTTGTGCCATTTGGAAACTTTTCCTTCTGTCATCGTATCCGACAGACGAGGCATTGTGATTACTTCAGCCATATATTTTTATTGATTTGAGATTCGAGATTCGAGATTTGAAATTCATGGAAAGTCAAACATCAAATCCCAAATTAATAATTTTAGTTATTTTCTAATTTATCTAAGAATGGATAATCCGGCGTCGCATATACGAAATCGTAAACTTGTGACAAATCTGGATACGGAGAATTCTCCATGAACTCAACACATTCATCAACAAAAGCTCTAGATTTTTCGTCAATAGTTTCCAACTCTGCTTCTGTAGCCCAATTGTTTTCTAAAAGTCTGTGTTTTACAATCTCGATTGGATCATCTTTTTTGTGTTCTGCAACTTCGTCTTTACTTCTGTAAGGCTCAGCATCAGACATAGAGTGACCTCTGTAACGGTAAGTTCTAGCTTCGATAAAAGTTGGTCCATCGCCACGTCTTGCTCTTTCAATCGCTTCAAAAGCAGCTTCTGCAACTTTCTCAGGATCCATCGCATCAATCGGCAAACAAGGCATTTCGTAACCTAAACCTAATTTGTAAATATCTTCGTGGTTAGCTGTTCTTTTAACAGACGTACCCATTGCGTATTGGTTGTTTTCACAAACGAAAACTACAGGAAGTTTCCAGTTCATTGCCATATTGAAAGTCTCATGCAAAGCACCTTGACGTACTGCACCATCTCCCATAAAACAAATGTTAACAGCTTTTCTGTCAAAATATTTATCTGCAAAAGCGATACCTGCTCCCAAAGGAATTTGTCCACCTACAATACCGTGACCTCCATAAAAACGATGTTCTTTGCTGAAAATATGCATCGATCCACCCATACCTTTTGACGTACCAGTAGCTTTACCACAAAGTTCGGCAAGGATTCTTTTAGGATCAACGCCCATTGCCATTGGATGAATATGACAACGATAAGCTGTTATCATACTATCTTTTGATAAATCCATAGCATGAGTAAAACCTGCAGGAATTGCCTCTTGTCCGTTATATAAATGTAAAAAACCTCTGATTTTTTGTTTTAAGTAAAGAGAACGGCATTTGTCTTCAAACCTTCTCCACATCGTCATATCCTCGTACCATTTAAGGTAAATCTCTTTGGAAAATTCTTTCATATGATTTCGAAATATTTAGCAAAAATAAGAAAATATCTTTAGTTATTAATAGTGTTATGCTTAAATTAATATCTAGCCGCTATCGATAAAATTTATTAACTAAAAGATGATTTATTTTAAATTTCTAAAATGTAAATTGCAACATAATCTTTATTTTAAAAAATGACAGACAACCCAACTTCGGATTCGCTTTTAATAAAAATTTCAAAAGTTATATCGAATTTTTTCAATCCGATTGTATCGTTAATCATCTATTATATTGTTCTCACCTATACGCCACATGCGAGTAATCTCGACGTCACCAATTTCTTCCCTATTCTTTTTATCCTCGTTATACCAGTTGTAATTTGGATAGTTTGGAACGTCAAAAAAGGACATTACACCAACATGGATGTATCTAACAGAAAGCAGCGAAACAGCCTGTACATCGTCATTGTCATCCTTTGCGCGATTTATCTAGCCTACGAATTTTTTAGAAACGGAAACAAAGACACGACTGTTTTTTTTCTTTTGATATTGTTGATTTTGATGCAGATTAGCAACTTCTTTATTAAAAGCTCAATGCACACTTCTCTGAATCTTTTTGTTGCATTTTTATTTTTAAAATTCAGCTTGCCTTGGGGAATATTTTGGATAATTTTATCAATTATCATCGGCATTACAAGAATTATATTAAAAAGACATACCTTAGCAGAAGTCATTTCTGGAGCGGTATTGGGAAGCTTGGTAGGATTGGCTTATTATTTTGTAATCTAAAAATAGAAATATGAAAATTCTTAGTTTGACAAGTTCGGAAGAACAACTCATGTTAGTGATTTGGAATTTAGAAGCAGCCTTTATGAAAGACATTATGACGGCTTATCCAGAACCGAAACCGCATCAAAATACAGTTTCGACATTTTTGAAAATTTTAGTTGAAAAAAATTATTTAAAAATTGAAAAGAAAGGTCGCATTTTTAAATATATTCCTAAAATAAACTTTGAGGATTATCGAAAATTCCAGTTAGAAAATTTATTAGAAATATTTTATCATAATGATGTTGATCTTCTTCTTAAAGACTTAAAAGTCCCTGAAAAAGCAACAGAAATTGAAGAAAAAAGCATCGCAAAAATCATCGAAGAAACGACGCAATCCAATGATGAAGCTTTACAAAAAGACATCGAAATATTAGATGCACAAGTCCTTACACTAGACACGCCATCCGAAAAATCTGGTAAAAAGAAGAAAGACAAAAAGGACAAGGAGAAAAAAGAAAAGAAGAAAAACAAGCATAAAAAAAGCGATTCCTAAGAATCGCTTTTTTATCTTTTAATGATATTTTACCAACGGTTACCACCACGGTTTCCACCGTTGTTACCATAACCACCACCTCTATTATTATCAAATGATCTTCTTGGTTTTTCTTCTCTTGGTCTAGCTTCGCTAACGTTAAGAGTTTTACCGTTAAAATCTTGTTGGTTAAGCGCTTCAATAGCTTGCTTAGCCTCAGCGTCGTTTGGCATTTCTACGAAACCGAATCCTTTAGATCTTCCAGTTTCACGATCCATAATGATCTTTGCAGAAGTAACTTCTCCTTGATTTTGGAATAATTCTAACAACTGCTCTTCTTTAGTTGCGTAATTGATGTTTGAAACAAAAATGTTCATTGTATAAAAAAATTAAATTGGTATAAAAAATTTGTTGTTATAAGGAGAAAACAACAACTGACTGAACACTTGGATTTCGACTATAAAAACATTGCAATTTACACTTTATTTTCAATTCACCTACTATTTTAAAAAAAATTATTAATTAATTAATTCTTTTATAAATTTGATTTAAAATTTAGTTATGAAAAAGACCTTTACACTTTTCGCTGCAGTAGCCTATTTTGGGCTTAATGCGCAATTTACAAGTCCTAATACTGGGGTAACTTATAATTTAACAAGCTTAGCACAAGCTGCTTCAGGAACTGTTACTAACAATGGTGATCATTTTTTAATCTCTCAAAATGTAACGATTTCTGCCAATGACAAGCTTATAATTGACGAAAATACAACCGTAAAACTTAGTAAAGACGTCATGCTTTTCGTTTTTGGACAATATCAAACCAATGCAACACAACTAATTTATACCACAAATATTGCTGGTGAACCTTATAAAGGTATACGTTTCGAAGACACTTCTAATGTTAGTCTAAAAAATACGACCATCGAAAATGGCGGCGGACTTCGTGTCAACACATCTAACTTTGTAATGGACAATTGTATTGTTAAAAATAACCAAACTGTTACTGGCGGTGCAGCTTCTAGCGCAGCAATACAGTTTGGCGGCACTACTGGAATTTCGATTACAAACTCGCAATTTTTAGAAAATGTTGGATCAGCGATAGGTTCTGGCGCTAACATCAGCGTATCCGGAATTATCGATAACAACTATTTTTACGGAAATAATACGAGTAATCAAAACCGTCCGCAAATTAATATGGGACCTGGTGGAAGTGCTGGAATTATCATCACAAACAACCAAATTATTGGTAACCGAAATCTCCCTATGACAGGCGGAATCTCGGCTTCAGCACTTGTGGGTGGCGCTAACAATGTTAAAATCGAAAACAACACCATTCGTGATAATCGCTACGGAATTACAGTTGCTGGGAACTCTTCATACGGAACCGTTGCTAAAAACATTATCGAAAATAATAATACCCAAAACGACCCAATGCTTGGCGGAAGCGGCATCAACTTTATTGGAAGTGGTACCGCAGTGATGGATGTTAAAGTCAGCGAAAACCAACTTCGTGGAAATCTTTGGGGTGTAACTTTACAAGGAACAGCACAAGCTAACTTTGGAAGCGACATGCCTGGTAAAGAAAATATCGGTAAAAATATTTTTAAAGATAATATTAATAACGGGGTGACTTATGCGCTTTTTAACAATACACCAAATAATTTGGAGGCAAAATTCAATTGTTGGAGAGAAGGCGAATTATCAAATGACACCATGGTTGAAGATGTTGTAACGCATCAGGTTGATGACACCAAATATGGTTTGGTTAATTTTAAACCTTATGACTGCGCTGCAACACAGGCTGTTAATGATGTTAATAAATTAAAACTGCAAGTATATCCGAATCCAAGTCAGGGTGATTTTAGTTTTAAGTCAGAAACTTCTGGAAATATTGTTGTAACGGATCTTTCAGGAAAGTTAATCCATTCTGCAATTGTTGTAAAAGGAGAAAATAAAATTTCTTTAAAAGCTTCAGCTGGGGTTTATATTCTTAATTTCAACAACGGAACTTCGAAAGCCTCAAGTAAAATTGTGATTAAGTAATAAAAAAAGGCTAGTGTAATCTTTACTCTAGCCTTTTTTTATTTATTAAAAATCTAAAAATTTAGAAAAGATTATAGCTTAAAATTAAAGAAAAGCTTTTATAATTTGCTTCCCAAAGTAGATAATCCCCTAGTAAATCCCGATTTGTGAAGAATCTAGCTTCAATCGTATACTTACTTTTATAATTATATCCTGCACCTAGGGCAAAATTAGGTCTTGTTTTGACCGGAATTGAATTATACACACTTCCATCTTCTCTAGTAAGTTCGACTTTAGAATTCATATGTAAATCTAAAACATATTGCGCATTGACAAATATTTTTGACTTGTCATCAATAAACATATAATATCTTATTCCAACTGGAACTTCGATCGATTTGTAATCAACAGATGCTTCAAGTTTTTGCCCAACAACATAGCTTGCAGCAAACTCTTTATTAGATTTGTAACTTTGGTATGTAGGCTCCAAAATTATTGACCATTTATTCTTGTTGAATGGAAGAACATATTCAGCCTCAACACCAAAGCCAAAACTAGTTTTACTTCCCATATTAATACTTTCTTTGGTCGAGTAGTTGGTCACATCAGCCGAAACAAAATTAACTCTTGGGCGTAAATTCAAATTGAATTTCCCTTCATTAGATTGGCGTGTTTTAGTTTCGTAAGAATCATTGCTACAATGATAATATTTAACAAACAAATCTGTGATGTAAGATTCTTTATATTGCAGTTTGTCAATATCCTTTGATGTAATTGACGAACAAACTAAAAGATCTGAAAGTTGAGTTTTGTAGTCTTCATTATATCGTAACTTGATATCCTCTACCTTATATGGTTTGTACACTAAAGGCTCGATTGCATTATTACTTCCAACTTGATAATAAAAATACTTAGTCGCACCATCATAATAACTGTACAAACTAATATCACCTGCCTCCAATTGTTTCAAAAATAGTTCCTCATCTTTATATTCGGGCTCTTTTTTTGTACTAAGCGAACTAAGATCTACACTAGATTGATCAACTTTTACTGTAGAACGTACAAATTTAATTTGATTATAAATCTCGAAAGCCTTTACGTCTTTTATTGTATTTGTTTTTACAACATCATTTTCAGTTACTTTATATTCGAAAGATGTTGGATTACTTTTCCATCCTACATTACGAATTAGACATTCTACCTTAGTATCAGAATTAGTAATAAAATAAGCTTTTTCATATTTAATTTGCGAAAAAGCCATAATGCCTATAAGTGGCATTAAAATAGATAAACTTTTCTTCATATTTTTATTCAATTATTTTACAATATTAACACAATTTTACAGAATATTTACATTCAAAACAGCATTTTTTTATTAAAAAAAACTTTTTTTCTTTAAAAAACTCCAAAAGTATCTAGATTTTGGAAAAAACAACAATAAAATGCTTTCCAAATAGTAATTAATACGCATATAACAACAAAGCCAATTTCTTATATTTACGTATTAAACGAAAAATGTAGATGAAGACACTTAAAGCAAACATTCCATCCATCAAAACTTTTACAGTCAATGAAAACGGAGAAATCTTTAATTATCTTGGCAAAAAATTAAACGGTAAAAAGAATCCATCCTTTCCTTATCTCCGAAGTTTGGATTTCCTAAATCTTGACAAAAAAAGACAAGTCATGACTTTCGGAAAAATCGTTTGGAATACTTTCTATCCAGAAAATATGGCGCAAGCTGACGAAATTGTACAAGTTATCGATCGTGAAGCTGAACATGTTTTCGCTCTTAAAAACCTACGTAAAATAACAAAAACTGAAAAGGTTAAAGAACTTAATGAAATAAGATTTTCAAAATTAAAATCAAAACGAGATAATAAAAATGCTTGATTTTCGACTAAAAGTATTTTCAACAGTTGCAAAACGACTTAGTTTTACAAAAGCTTCACAAGAATTATACATATCGCAACCCGCTGTTACAAAGCACATTCAGGAATTAGAACAACAACTTAGCACCAAACTTTTTACTCGAAATGGTACAAGCATCGAGTTAACCTCAAGCGGAAAAATTCTTTTAGAAAAAGCCAATCAGATTTTTGAAATCTATCGCGAAACCGAATTCGAAATTAATAAACTCAATAACAAACTAAAAGGCAATCTAAAAATCGGCGCTAGCACAACAATTGCTCAATATATTTTGCCAGAAATATTGGTGAAATTTCATTCTTATTACGAAGATATCCATATTGATCTGACTTCTCAAAACACCGAAAAAGTTTCAGATTTATTAAAGAAAAATAAAATAGATATTGGTATTATCGAAGGTCCTTTTCAATCGGCACAATTCGATTATATTCCGTTTATGTTAGACGAAATTGTGTTGGTTGCGCGAGTTGGCCATCCTTTATCTAACAAAACTATTTCTGTTAAAGATCTTGCAGAACTTGATTTTGTTAGCCGCGAAAAAGGATCGGGCACGCAAGATTTTATCGATTCCGAACTTCAGAACAGCAAACTTCTAGCCTCAAAACTTAATGTCATCATGAATCTTGACAGTACAGAAAGCATCAAAAACTATTTGGCGCAATCGGATGCGATGGCTTTTTTGTCAGTTAGTAGCATCACAAACGAGCTGAAATACAACAAATTAAACATCATCGACATCAAACATTTTGAAATTAAAAGACAATTTCAGTTCATTGTTTTAAAAGGCGAACAGTCTGAGTTGGTTCGGCTTTTTATGAAAACTTGTGGCATTATGAAAAAATAAAAAAAATCCGAGCGTTATAACACTCGGATTTTTAAATATTTTAAATTTCGAAATCTTAACCGAAGTTGATGATTTCTTCCATTTTAGCATTTTCTTCGTTTACCAATTCGTCGTCAACAAGGATTTTACCACTGTTTTCGTCGATGATAATTTTCTTTCTTTGAGCAATTTCCATTTGTTTTTGTGGTGGAATTGTAAAGAAAGATCCTTTTGGCGCACCTCTTTCTAGACCAACAACTGCAAGTCCGTTGATAGATCCTTTACGGATTCTTTGGTATGAGCTTAGCAATCTAGAGTCAATTTTTTCTGAGAATTCTTCAGATTTTGCTAACAAGAATTCCTCTTCTTTTTGAGTTTCTGCAATTAGCTCATCCAACTCATTCTTCTTGTGTGTTAGGTGATTACGAAGATCTTCAATCTTAGTTGTCAACTCACTTAGCATTTCGTTTTTGTGAGAAATTTTAGAACCAAATTCTTTAATTCTTTTCTCAGCCAACTCAATTTCTAAAGTTTGATATTCAATTTCTTTATCTAAAGATTCGTACTCTTTGTTATTTCTAACATTATCTTGTTGCGACTTATATTTAGAAATAAGTGTTTGAGCTTGTGCAATCAACTCTTTTTTAGCGTTAATCTCAGCATTTTGCTCTTTTATTTCAGCATCGAATTTGCTAGCTCTTTTATCTAAGCCTTCGATTTCGATTTCTAAATCTTCAACTTCGATAGGCAACTCTCCTCTCGTATTGCGAATTTCGTCTAATCTAGAGTCAATGATTTGTAGGTCGTAAAGTGCTCTTAGTTTCTCTTCAACCGAGATATCGTTTGCTTTTTTAGCCATATCTTAAATAAAATAATTTACAGGGTTGTTTTTTTTGCTCGTTTTAGCGATTGCAAAGTTAGTAAAATTTTCGGACAATATTTCATATAATTGTTGAGTAACAAATTGTTCGCTCTCAAAATGTCCAATATCTGCAATTAATAATTTGTTTTCTCCCGAAAAGAAGTCGTGGTATTTGACATCGCCCGTTAGATAAGCGTCGCAACCAACCGCCATTGCAGACTTTATACCGCTAGCACCACTTCCGCCAAGCACGCCTACTCTTTTTATCGTTTTTTTGTTCGTATTACTGTATCTAATTATTTCTAAATTAAAACTATTCTTTACAAATTTTAAAAATTCATCCAAAGGCATTTCTGTTTCCAAATCGCCATAACGTCCAAGTCCAGCATACTGATTATCATTTTCGAGACCAATAATATTGTAGGCAACTTCTTCGTATGGATGCGCAGCGAACATTGATTTTAAAATATCATTTTGTCTAAAATTTTCAAAAATAAAAGACAATAGATTTTCTTTTACAACTTCACGTTCATTAATCTTTCCTAAAAAAGGATTCGCGCCTTCTTTCGCTCGAAAACTTCCAGTCCCTTCAACCGCAAAGCTACATTCGTCATAGAAGCCAATACTTCCCGCTCCTGCTTCCAAAATTGCATTTTTAACTTGTTCAGCATGATCATTGGGAACAAAGACTTCAAGCTTTTTGAAATTCTTCGATTTCGGCATTAAGATTTTTTGATTTTTTAAACCTAAAACCTCACAAATTTTATAATTAACGCCAAAATAATCATTATCAAATGCTGTGTGCATCGCATAGATTGCAATTTTGTTTTCGATGGCTTTCAGAACTGCTTTCTCAACATAATTTTTTCCTGTCAAGGATTTTAAACCCGAAAAAATAATAGGATGAAAAGCAACAATCATGTTAAATCCTCTTTCAATGGCTTCTTCCACAACATCTTCTAAGGCATCGTGTGTCACCAAAATCCCCGTTACTTCGCGATCAGGATTTCCGCATAACAAACCAACATTGTCAAAATCTTCGGCTTGTCGAATTTTAAAAATTTTATCTAACTGACTACAAACTTCTTTTAGTGTTTTTGCGCTCATATTTTTACAGGAACTTTTTCTCATTTAAAAACTAAGTGTAAATTTACATTTATTTTAAAAAATATGAGACGAATAATAAAACCTGAGTTCGACTTGATACCCGCAGATGGATGGCTCAGAAAAGTTTATAACGTTATCTACCTTGACAACACACGTCAAGGGAAAATTTTTGATGTTAGTCTTCTTATATTAATATTGATAAGTGTGGGCTTACTAATGGTGGAAACAATCCCATTGGTTAATCTTAAATATCATAATCTTTTTTACACTGCGGAGTTCATTATTACAATGATTTTCACAGTGGAATATATTCTGAGAATTGCTTGTATCAAGGATAAAAAAGAATATATTTTTAGTCCAATCGGTATTATAGATTTCTTGTCTATTATCCCTTTTTATCTAAGTTTATTCTTCCCAATTATCCATTACATCGGTATTTTGAGAATGTTGCGAATGCTAAGAATTTTTAGAATTTTCAACCTTGCCGATTATATGCACGATGGTCGATATATTGTAACTGCTCTTAACCATAGTTCTAGAAAAATTTATATTTTCCTTTTGTTTATGGTGATTTTTATTGTGATTATTGGCTCGATGATGTATCTGATAGAAGGTGGAAAAAATGGTTTTACGAGTATTCCTCAAAGTATATATTGGGCAGTTGTGACCATTACAACTGTTGGTTATGGTGACATCTCGCCAGCAACACCGGTCGGGAAATTCTTGTCTATTATTGTAATGCTTTGCGGTTATAGCATCATTGCAGTACCAACTGGGATTGTAACTTCTGAGTTCAGAAAAGGAAAACGTTATCACTTTATGTGTGGTCGTTGCGGTAATGATGACAACGACAACGATGCTAGATATTGTAAACAATGCGGTGAAAAATTCGCTTAAATCAAATTTAAAACAATCAATGAAAAAACTCTTCTTCTCCATAGCTATTTCAGCAAGTTTTTTTGCTTTTTCGCAGACTAAACAAGATTCGATTCAGTTTAGATCAATTTCAAATTTAATTATGAAAGATGGTCAAGCCTACGATCAACTTTATGATTTAACGAAAAATATCGGTCATCGATTAAGCGGATCTGAAGCTAATGCGAAAGCTGTAAAATGGGCTGAGCAAAAACTAAAAGAAGCTGGCGCAGATAAAGTTTGGTTAGAAGAAGTAATGGTTCCCAATTGGTATCGCGGTCAAGAATCTTTGAACATTAAAACCGCTAACGGATCTTGGAAGAAAATAAAAATGCTTTCTCTTGGTAATTCTGAAGGAACAAAAGGAAAAGATTTGGTTGGCGACTTGCTTGTTTTTAACAGTTTAGAAGATTTTAATAAAGTACCAGCGGAAGAAATTAAAGGGAAAATTGTCCTTTTTAATAATGAATTTCCTCAAGAATTTATTAAAACAATGCATGCGTATGGAAAAGCAGGTACCGTGAGACGTGTTGCAGCTGCAGAAGTTGCAAAAAAAGGAGGCAAAGCGGTTATTATTCGGTCGATAAGTTCAGCTTATGATGATGTTCCGCACACAGGCGCGATGAAGTATGAGGATGGCGTTGAGAAAATTCCAGCTATTGCCATCGGTCCAAAATCGGCTATAGACTTAGCGAATCTTGCTAAAACAAATAAACTTTCGGCGAAGATTAATTCTAATTGCACGATGAAAGCTGATGTTAAATCTTACAATGTCATCGGCGAAATCACAGGTAAGGAATCCAAAAACGTGATTGTTGTTGGTGGACATCTCGACTCTTGGGATGTTGGTGAAGGTGCACACGATGATGGCGCCGGAATTGTACAATCTATCGAGGCTTTGAGAACTTTTAAAAAATTAAATTTACCTAATAAAAATACGATCCGAGTAGTTTGCTTTGCTAACGAAGAAAATGGTGTTAAAGGTGGAATCACCTACGCAAAAGCCATCGCGAGCAAAGGTGAAAAAAATATTTTCGGAATCGAAAGTGACAGCGGCGGTTTTTCACCAAGAGGTTTTGGACTCGATATGTCTGAGGACAAGCGTAATATTATTAAATCTTGGAAAGATCTATTCCTTCCGTATGGCATCTACGACTTTACGGAAACCTACGCTGGGACGGATATTGGTCCTATGAAAGCCACAGGAACTGATCTTGCAGGTCTTGTACCAGATTCGCAACGTTATTTTGACATTCACCATACCGAAGAAGATACTTTTGAAAAAGTTAACCGCCGCGAGCTTCTTTTAGGCGCAACAGTTATGACGCAGTTAATCTACATGGTCGATCAATATTGGAAGTAAGCAGAATAAAATTTAAAAAAAATGAAAAAGCTAATCGTATTATCATTACTTGGACTTGGCGCATTGACTATTTCATGTGAAAACCATCCAAAAAATCTAGCTAGTATATCTCAAAATAATTTTAATTTTAAAAGTATCAGCTTTCCTTCAAAAGACGGGAAAATAAGAGTTTATGCAGATTATTACGATGCAAATTCTAAAAACGCACCACTTATTTTAGCTTTTCATCAAGCAGGTTCTAGTCGTGGTGTTTATCGCGATATTGCGCCAAGATTGGTAGCTTTAGGTTTTAATGTTTTGGCTGTAGATCTACGTTCTGGTTACAAATTTGGAAATGTGCTTAATGAAAGTTTTTCGGAAGCAAATTCTAAAAATCTGCCAACGCAATTCGAAAATAGTGTTCCTGATATTGAAGCGGCATACGACTATGCAAAAAAGAATCTAAATGCTAAAAAAGTCATCTATTTTGGGAGTTCCTACTCTGCTTCTTTAGGCTTTTATAGTGTTAGCAAGCATCCTCAAGATTATGCAGCTTTGGTGACTTTTTCGCCTGGAGAATATTTTAAAATAGAAAACAAAACAATTTCTGATTTTGCAAAAGACGTTAACATCCCAACTTTTGTGTCATCTGCAAAAGATGAAAAGTCGCACTGGATTGAAATTTACAACAATGTAAAATCGACTAAAAAACAAGATTTTTTACCAACAAATTGGGAAGGTTATCACGGCGAAGTTACGTTAAGTAGCAACTTTCCTGATGCCGAAGAATATTGGAAGCCTTTGACTAAGTTTTTAAAAACAGTGAAGTAAAATCTTCTTCCTGATCGTAAAAACTTTTTTTGGCACTTTCGTAACCGATGTCAAAAATCTCTTCAAGTCGAGAAGGTTTACGCTCAAAAGTGCCGTACTGTGCTAGCTTTTTTGAAGTTATAAACCAGTCGCAATACGCAAATTTGTGGATTTCTGTTCGGTGAGAAAGCAGATCATAAGCTCTTGTCGTAATAGCTCGGATCGAGTTAAGATCGCTCATTTTGACATCCTGAATTGGCGTTACATAGATACCAATCATATTTTTGCATTCGCTAAGGATAATATCTGCAGGAAAATTATTGAGAACACCACCATCGCTATACATGGCATCACCAACTATATAAGGTGTGGCGATGCCAGGAATAGACGAGGATGCAATAATCGCATCAACTACTTTTGTTTCTTTATCAAAAATCTTTTGTTCGCCGCTGATAAGGTCAGTAGCAATAATTCGGATTTCTTTTTTGAGGTCGCCAATTTTGGAATCTCCAAAAATCGGATCGAGATAATGCGTGAACAATTGTGATGATACAAAACCCGGTTTGTTAAAGGTAAAATGTTTCCAATTGAAAAAATATACCGACTTAAAAAAATCTAAAATCTCATCAGGATTTCGTCCAGCTGCATACAAACTTCCAACTATAGAACCTGCGCTACAGCACGCCAAAATATCAACATCAATTCCAATTTCGTTTAGAAACTTTATAGCTCCTGCGTGTGCAAGACCTCTTGTTCCGCCACCTGAAAGCACCAAACCCGTTTTGTATTTCGACATATTTTCTACCGCATTATTTTAATTAAAACCTAAAATTAATCCGCACTGTCATAAGCTGCCTCAGCAGTTGCACTTGCATATTCTTCTTGGTAGTAAGTTCTGTATTTTTGGTTATTTTTATCGTACAAAATTACCAATTTAGCATTTTCACTATTTAGCAAAACCCCATCAATAGGCGAAGGAGTAAGGTTGTCAGTATTCATATAAATTAATGCTTTCTTTTTGAAAGAGCTTAATCTCATCTTATCAGAATAATTTTCCGCGTAAGCCAAATATGGTTCTTTAGAATTCTGGTTAGTACAGATAATCAATAATCTTGAGCTTTGCTTCTCGTTATTGTCCAAGATAACCGCAACATCTGCTTGTCCATCACCATCGAAATCACCGTACGAAACAGTATTCTTCGCACGATCAGCATTCTGAGTTACGCTGTATGTTGTCCCATCATTGTATTTATTATCCAAAATAAGTCGCTTAACACGAGCTTCTAACTCTGAAAACTTTCCTAAAGAAAATGCTTGTTTGAAATCATCAAAATTATAATATTCAACCACATTAGATTTCAACATATAATAAGGTTGAGATACTACATTTTTAACAGGTTTTTCCATATAAACTTTGGCGAAGCTTGGGTTTTCGTATTGATTGTCAACAAAAAGTTTTTGTCCAAATTTTAGATTACCAGCAATATTTGAGGTTTGTGCATTAGGTGCATCACGAAGATTAGCATCTTTTGCAATCACGTAATTCTCAGTATATGGCTCATACTCGCCTTCTTCACCTTCGTAACCTTCTGGTGAGCCAGCCGTAGTTCTCGCAGAATCTACTTTAGCACTATCCGCAGGCATTTTGACACCAGCGTTAACAACTTCAGGTTTTTTAGAATCTTTTTTACTTACAAAAAAGTAAACTAATCCAGCAAGTAAAAGAACTGCAAGACCTCCAATAATGTAGTAAAGTTGTTTGTTCTTCTTTTGCAAATCTTCTTGTTGATTTGGCGGATTAGAAGGTGTTTGTGGTTGTACTGGTTGAGATGGTTGGTTAGTTTCGTTAGAGTTTTGTGTGTTTTGTTCTTCCATTAATTTTTATTTATAGTTTTGTGTGTCATTTAATTCGTTTAGCAAAATGTAGGCCTTATCTTTATCTTTTATCAATTTTACAAATTCTAAAAAATAATCTTTATAAGCCGAATTCTTTTTAATTGCTCTAATCATCTCATAACTAGAATGTAACGGAAAGTTAGAATCAAATTCATAACCTGTATTATTTGCTAACTCTTCGAAAAGTTCTTTTAGTAAAGCATTTTCTTTCGGTTGAGAAGTTGCTGCTTCGTCTGCTAATTTTCCCATCAAAGCAAAAAAGTAGGATCTTTTTTCTGATAAAACATTGAATGTCATTTTATCATTATCATCAAAATTTTTAAAAAAAATTTCGAAATGCTTAATGCTATTTTCGTAATCATTTTTTTTGGAATAAACTCTGGCGTACAAATCTTCCATAGAATTTGTTCTAAATTCTCCTGCATTATCCAAAATAGAAAGCGCTTCGTCAAGTCTTTCGACATTATTAGCATTGGATGCTGCATTAAAAACTGTTAATGCAGACTTCCCATAACGCAAAGCTTTGACTGAGGTTTCGTATGCCTTTTCGTTTTCGTTGAGATTGTTATAAGCCGCACTTAGATTAGACCAAATTGTTGCATCTTTCTCAGAAAACAAAGTTGCCATTGCAAAATTTTGTTTTGCCTTTGCGTAATTTCCTAATCGAAAATAGGCTAATCCTCTCCCATTAAGATAACTTGCATTATTCTCATCATCTTTTAAAAGGATATTATAATTAGTTAAAGATTTTTGATATTCGCCGTCGTCAAATTGTTGTCGCGCCAAGTTTTCACGATCATCTTTTGACATTTTTTCTTGAGCAGACACATTCTGAATACAGAATAAGCCAATTGCTGAAATCAATAGAATTTTTTTCATCAGTACTAAAATAAAAAAATGCTGCATCTTATACAAGATACAGCATCAATATTTCTAAATCTTAAGATTAAATATGAATAACCTCGCCGTAAGCAGCAGCTACAGCTTCCATTACCGCTTCCGATAATGTTGGGTGTGGGTGGATAGATTTAAGAACCTCATGACCTGTCGTCTCAAGATTACGAGCAACAACTGCCTCAGCAATCATTTCTGTAACACCTGTACCAATCATGTGGCAACCTAACCATTCGCCATATTTAGCATCAAAAATTACTTTTACAAATCCGTCTGTATCGCCATTAGCAGTCGCTTTTCCACTTGCTGAGAACGGGAATTTACCAACCTTAAGTTCGTAACCTTTTTCTTTAGCTTGTTTTTCTGTCAAACCAACAGAAGCAATTTCTGGTAAACAATATGTACATCCAGGGATGTTGCCATAGTTGATTTTCTCAACGTGAAGACCTTTAATTTTTTCAACACAAGTAATACCTTCCGCAGAAGCAACGTGCGCCAAAGCCTGAGTTGGGATAATATCACCAATTGCGTAATATCCAGGCACTGAAGTTTGGTACCATTCGTTAACCAAAACTCTACCTTTATCTGTTTGGATACCAACTTCTTCTAGACCGATATTCTCGATGTTTGCAGCAATACCAACAGCAGAAAGAAGAACGTCAGCTTCTAATGTAATATTTCCGTTTGCCGTTTTTACGTTAGCTTTAACACCAGCGCCAGAAGTATCAACAGATTCAACAGAAGCGTTTGTCATCACTTCGATACCAGCTTTCTTCAAAGATTTTTCTAAATGTTTAGAAACTTCTTCGTCTTCAACAGGAACGATGTTTGGCATAAATTCTACAACCGTAACTTTAGTACCCATTGTTGCATAGAAGTAAGCGAACTCTACTCCAATAGCACCAGATCCAACAACAATCATAGATTTTGGTTGTTCTGGAAGCGCCAAAGCTTGTCTGTAACCGATCACTTTAACGCCATCTTGTGGAAGATTAGGAAGTTCTCTAGATCTTGCACCAGTCGCTAGGATAATGTTATCAGCGCTATATTCTGTAACTTTTCCGTCTTTATCTGTAACGTCGATTTTGCGATCTTTCTTCACTTTAGCAGCGCCCATGATCACATCGATTTTATTTTTACGCATCAAGAACTCGATACCTTTGCTCATTTTTTCAGCAACACCACGACTTCTTTTTACTACGTTCGGGAATTCGAAAGTAGCATCAACTTTATTAAGTCCGTACTCTTCTGCATGGTTGATATATTTGAAAACTTGTGCAGATTTCAACAATGCTTTTGTTGGGATACATCCCCAGTTAAGGCAGATACCTCCAAGATTTTCTTTCTCAACAATTGCTGTTTTGAAACCTAATTGTGCAGCTCTAATCGCTGTAACATATCCTCCAGGTCCACTACCGATGACAATAATATCGTATTTCATTAGATCTAAAAATTTTTATCAAAAATAAGGATTTTTTTCTTTTTGTGTTCAAATTAATTTTAATGTACTTTTTTTATTAATTTTTCACTGATATCATAATTTAATAAAACTCAACAAAAGTCTTTATTAAAAGCACTTTAGCTTAAAAACCTAAAAATTTAAGCTTTAACTGAATTGCAAAATTTTCACTGAATTTGTTGGTTGAATAATGTCCAACTCTGTAAAATAAACCTAAATTAAATCCTGTACTCAAAAAATTATTATACTCCAATCCAACTTCTTGGTATAAATGATCTAGTTTATTATAATTAAATTGATGCTGTCCCATATTCTTCATATCGCCGATCGTCCCTTTGTACACCAAATCAAAACTCGACGTATTTCTTCCAAAGCTTTTAAAATACCAAGGAATACGATGTGTAAAGTAATATCCCATGAATTTATCATTAAAATATTTGCCCGCTTCCATCGTTGCAAACCCCAAATAAGTTGTCAAATTGAAATGCGAGAAAAAGCTATCGTTGTTAGAAGAATCCAAACCTCCCATTTGGAAATGATGCCAAATCGGAGCATCGCCCGTCATCAATCCGCCGTATAATCTAACGCCAGTTCGACCCAATTTAGTAGAGAATTGATGCGTCAACAGGACATCCACACGAGAATAGTTAAATTCGCCGCCCAAAGTTTTCATACCTTGTTCAAAATTAAAATATATCTCAGGGAACTTTTGATCATAAGTCAACTTACCCGACGGCGTCATGATATTTTGAGAATTTGGTGAATATTTTAAAGTTAACATCGTTGAAAAATTCTTGAACAAACGATTTTCATTATTGTAGAAATAATCAAATTTCGCTTCTTCATTTTGACGTTTTGCAGAAAGTCGCATCGTCAACGCATTATTAAGATCGACTTCGTAACTAAGTTTTCCACCTTGGAAACGATAGAATTTATCATTTTGTAAATCCACGCCAGAATTCATAAACTGCATTTTAAAACTCCAAAGATTCTGACTAAAACGCCCCGAAGATTCTACATCATCATAATATTCTGCACGGAAAAATGAATTGTAATCCAATGTCGTTTTAACATCGACACCAACACCATATTTAAATTTTGAATCTTTGAAACCATAAGCAACATAAGCATCTGGCGAAATGTATTTGTTAAAATTTTCGTTTAACTTACCGCGAATAGCCAGTCTAATACCTTCGTAACGGTTATAATTGCTACCAAAAGGATCGACATCGACCATCCCAAGACGAATTCTGCCACGCATAAGGTTACTAACAAGACTTGCTTTTTTGTCAACATTGTACTTTTGTCCAAGACTGTCAACTTTAACATAAGTCAGCTTTTCACGCATTGTTAAACTATCTGTACGATACTTATCAAGAAGACTTCCATCTGTATTTTTCACCGTCATTGTATAACCTTTGAAATCTTTAGCTGTGAAATCTACAGGCGTTTCGAAATCGAAATAATCAACTTTCATATAGACATAATTTCCGAAACGTGTCATCAGCTTTCGTCTTTCTGCACGCTTTTCTTCCGCCGTCATGTCGTCTTTAATGTCAGGCTTTTTATCCGTATTATCGAATGACTGACTTCCCGCTCTTAACTTTAGATTTTCCTTTTGTAGAAACCATTTGTTATTAATAGGAGTCCAAACAGACGTTACGCTGCCATCGTTTCTATTTTTACTATTACTTTCGATTTTTTTGACCGCAAAACTTTGTTGATCAATATAGAGATAACCATTGTATTTTCGGCGGTTAGGTTGCGTTTTGGTGCCAACTTCTCGGAAGCGAATCACGTAATTCTCACGTCCATCAATTTCGATTGAATCCGTCAAATAATATCTGTAAAGATTTCGATTTTCAGGAAGAATTTCTTTTGGGATTTTATTTCGGTTAGATCGCATGACTAAAAGCTGATAAATAGGCTCTTTAAGTCCAGAAATACGATTGTCCAAAACATTGATTTTCTCCCCGAATTTTTCAGAATATAAGTATTGATTAGCTCGTTCCCAAAGGAAAAGTTTGCTGTCAATCATCACATTTTCAAAATCTTTATCCATTAAAGAATCCTTCTTTTCCTTTTTGGTTTGTTTCAATTCTTTAACAGGAAGGGCGTTCAACGAATCTTTTCGTTTAGCCATATAATTTTGGTAGATTTTAACGGAATCTTCATCAAAATCAAAAGACATTTTTTCGTAAGATTTAAACTCGTAGGATTCTAAACTCTTCGGTGAATTATTTTTAAAATTGCTATTGACTTTATCCAAAATTGCAAGTGCTCTAGCATCGCTTTTATCGTTAACAACAACACCCTCTATCTTGTTGACATTAGATTCTTCTTTCTCTAGTGAGACTTCCATAATTTTGTCAACAACCACATCAGCATCTTCGTAATCTTGATGTTTAACAGTGACTTTATCACATTTAGTTTTAAAATTTAAACTTCCGTGTATATCAGTAATTCCCAACAATTTGTTATTACAATAGACCGAAGCTTGTGCTAACGGAGCGGTTTTGCCAGCGGTAGTCACCTTAATTGTCGATTGCGAAAATGCGAATACTGCAAAGCAAATAAGGAATAAAGCGTATATTTTTTTAATCATATTCTTGCGTTAAGCTGTTGCGAAAATAAATATATATATCGAAATCTACACTACTTCTTTAGTTAATGAAGTTATAAAGTCAAGTTTTTAACAATGTTCAAAATTCTAAATGCTTAAATTTGTAAAAATTTATAAAATGGGAATTGCTGATTTATTATCAAAAAAGAAAAAAGCTTTAGCAGAAAAAAACCTAAAAGAAGGTAAAGCTTTCCAAGAAGAATTCGGGAAAGAAGAAGGTGTTATCACTTTAGAAAGTGGCTTGCAATACCAAATTATGACCGAATCTGAAGGTAGAAGTCCTGAAGCTCGCGATACGGTTATTTGCCATTATCATGGCACAACAATAACTGGCGAAGTATTTGACAGTTCTGTACAAAGAAATAAACCTGCAAGTTTTCCGCTTAACCGCGTGATTTCTGGTTGGACAGAAGGTCTACAATTAATGTCGACTGGTAGCAAATGGAAATTCGTTATTCCACCGCATTTAGCTTACGGCGATCAACAAATTTCAAAAGAAATTGGACCAAACTCAACCTTAATTTTCGAAGTTGAATTAATTGGGATTAAATAAATTAATCTTCATACAAATAAAAAAGCCTGCAGTTGCAGGCTTTTTCTATTTAAGCGAGTAAGAAACAAGTCTATCTTCAAAATTGTAAGTTCCGGATTCCGAATGACAATAAGTATTAACTAATCCGATCCCGAATGCATAATTGTTTTTCACAATTTTGTCAGGATCAGCCGTTGTCGAGCCATCTTTATAGTATCTACCATTGTACGGATTAACTTCATAAGATTTGCCATCGACTACCACATTCTCTTTAGGCGCTAGCTTGTAGACCATTTTACTGTTTGGAGGAAAAGGCAATTCAACTTGAAAATTTGCATCAGTATTTGGATGTTTTACACTCTCAAAAGCCTCACCATATTTACCGTTATCAAAGTAGTAACTGTTCAAAGATACCAAATAACCTTTATCATTAATTCTTTGATAACTAAAAGATGTACGATGAGAATTCTGCTTAAGATTCCATGATGTCTGTTTCACTTTTGCATACTTGTAACCGCCAGCTTCTACAAGACTTTCAACTTTAATAGTATCAATATTGTTAGTGTATTTAAAATCGGAGGTGTAATCGAATCTTTCATAATTCTTATACACCCAAAAACTTCCAGGATTAAGGTTAAATTTAGCTTCGACAATAGGATCTGTTACAACCAATTCGTCATCTGACTTGTTAGAGCAAGATGTTAGCGCAATTGCAGATATTGCAAAAACTGCAAGTTTAATGATTCTCATATAGTTTAATTTTTCTAAAATAACGCTAGTATTTACAAAATAGTATTCTGTTTTATAAAAATAATAAAAAAAACCTGAACAAAGGTTCAGGTTTTATATTGATAACAAAAATGATTAATTATTTTACTTGATCTACAACAGCTTTGAAAGCTTCTGGATAATTCATTGCTAAGTCAGCAAGAACTTTTCTGTTAAGCTCGATGTTGTTTTTCTTAAGAGCTCCCATAAACTGAGAGTAAGACATCCCGTGCTCTCTAGCACCCGCGTTGATACGAGTAATCCAAAGTGCTCTGAAGTTTCTTTTCTTCTCTTTTCTACCGCGGTAAGCATATTGCATTGCTTTTTCCACGGCGTTTTTAGCTACAGTCCAAACATTTTTTCTTCTACCGAAAAAACCTTTAGCCTGCTTCATTACTTTTTTTCTGCGCGCTCTAGACGCTACAGCGTTAACTGATCTTGGCATAATGTAAATTGTTTTTTTGAAAAGGGCGGCAATGTTATTGCTCTTATGTGCACCGTTTCAGGGTTAAATTTTTTGAATTTGTTGAATTCTTAAAAACCGAATATTGGTTAATAAAAACTACTTAATAGCTAATTGACGTAAAACACTCTTAGTGTCCACAGCTGCAACGTAAGAAGTTTGCGTAAGATTTCTCTTTTGCTTAGTTTCTTTCTTTGTTAAGATGTGGCTTTTGAAAGCATTTTTTCTTTTGATCTTACCAGTACCAGTAAGAGCAAAACGCTTTTTAGCACCTGATTTAGTTTTTAATTTTGGCATTGTTCTGCTTTTTATATTTTGTTATCAATATCATTTCAAGTTTGCAAATATACAAAAAACATATGAGTTATAAAGGATAGTGGGAGAAGTTTTTTGTAAAGAATAATACAAAATTACACTCCTATTTTTTCAAGATTTTTTCCCTTCTATAGAATCCGTCTTCGCTCCATTTTATAATATACAAACCTGACGGCAACATCGAAAGATTGACTTTATTATCATAAGATTCTACTTTTGTTTTCTGCCCCGAAACCGAAATAATTTCTACATCTTCAATATTTTTATTTGTTCTAAAAGTGAGGAAATCTTGTACAGGATTAGGGTAAACTAAAGTTTTTTCAAGTTGGGCATCATTTAAAGACAATTTTCTTAGGCAAGGTTCCGAGGAAGTAACTACACTATATCCACTTGGAGTATTACTTTCAATAATTATTTTCCCCGAATTCACCAGGCTATTAAACTGCTCTACATCATCTACTATAAATTTAGAAATTTTACTTTCTGAAAAGGTAAATTGCTCAATACTATTTGATATACTTTGTACGTTCCGCAGATCGACTTCAGTAATATTACTTTTTGCAACATCCATCCAAGCTAGCTTTGGATTTTGACAAAGATTTAATTTTCCTTCAAGATTTCCTGTGGTATTATAAGCATCAAAAGAAAGCATTTCCAAATCAGGATTGTTCATGAAGCGATTAGTAATATCACCCGCTAAGGTATGCATTGACCAAAACTGTTGTAGATTAGGCCAATTTGTAAAATATCCTTCCGGAAGTAGAAGTTTTGTATTATTTACGGATCCGGAAATACCAAAATCTACTACTTTCAAAGTATGTATATTACCTAAAGAAACAGGTAATGCAGTAACATTTCCATCATTATATACCTGTAAACGTTCAAGTTTTTGTAAATTTCCGACGTTTTCCGAAACATTCTGATTGGTATGAAGTAAAAGTAGTTTTAAATTTGGAATCGTATATATCACTTCGGAAATTGGAGCTTTGGAAGAGTAGACATATAGTTCCTTTAAATTTGTTAATTGTGATATTTCATTAGGAAAATAAATAGGATAAGGCATAGTAGTACTTACAGACAATACTTTTAATTGTTGAAGTTGTGCAATAGAACTACTTATTATATTATTAGTAGTTGAAGATTTTAGATAAAGCTTTTCTAAATTAACTAAACTTCCAATAACGGATCGATTAAGATTAAGACCCTCAACCGACAATGTTTTAAGCTTATTAGAATAGTTACCAATATTATCAGACAAAGAATATGAATTTGAAGTAAGATATAAAGATTCTAAGTTCGGAATATTATAAAACCCATCCGGCAAACTTCCGAATTTTCCGTTCAACGTTAGTGATTTTAGTTGATTCAAATTACTAATTGCATTTGCAGATTCCTGAACGTAATAAATATTATTTTTAATTGTAAGATTTTCTAGTAATGAAAGTTGAAAAATTTCAGGAGTATAGGTATCATCCAATATATTATCATAGTACAAAATTTTCAATTTTGCTAAAGCGGAAATTGAACTAGGAATTTTAAAATTCGCATCTTGAAACTTTATTATCAATTTTTCCAAGTTCGTTAATTGCGAAATTTTATCCACATTTAATAGTTTATCCTTTGGATTATGATCATCAAAAGTCGTCGATAGATTAAAAGTTTTAAGCCGGCTCAACTCAATTAAATGATTAAAATCAAAATTGAAAGTAATATTAGATGAGGAAGGAAAGTTATACCTAATGCTTGCATCCTCCAAGTACAAAAGATTATGAATTTGGTTAGAGAAATTAATATCGTAATTACTCCCATTTGCATTAATTGGTAAAAACAAACCTGTAACGTGGTCATTACCATTAATTTTATTAATTGTTATACCTGCCCACTGTTCAATAGGAGTTTGTTCATTCCAATTATAACTATAGTGGATGCTTTCCGCAATCGCATATAAAGCTTGTTTTTCCGATTGCGGAACTTCCGCAAAAGAAAAAATCCAAGATAATATCAAAACTAAAGAGAGTAATTTTTTTTTCATAATTGTGTTCAGTTTAATTGCTTTCAAATGTATAAAAATCCTAACAATAAAAAAGAGATTTTCAAAAGGTAAATTCTACTATTAAAATCTTAAGATTTTATCCTTATTAAACAAAAAAATAATTTTTTAGAT
The DNA here is from genome assembly GCF_900167905.1 of Soonwooa buanensis. Classification (GTDB taxonomy): domain Bacteria; phylum Bacteroidota; class Bacteroidia; order Flavobacteriales; family Weeksellaceae; genus Soonwooa; species Soonwooa buanensis. Next base: position 157,647 of record NZ_FUYZ01000001.1, read on the forward strand.
GATGTAGTGTACTTAATATTTATTATAAAATAAGGCTAGATTATTAAAATCCAGCCTTACAATTTAGCTCAAAAATATATAAGAAATTATCTGTATTCTCTTTTTACATCTTTATATTGGTTAACAATTTCTACTTGAGTATTATCTTTAATACGTCTTACTGTGTAAGAAATTGGTGCCGAAGAAGAAATTAAAGAGTTAGCAGAGTTTTCCAATTTTAGATAATTCATAAAACTATCGTAATCCGTAATAATGGTATTGGCACTACCTCCAAGAATCGACACTTTAATCTTATTAGATGTGAAAAGATTTTTAAATTCTGTATTATAAGAAGTGTTTGCACTACCTCCAATTTTTCCAATTCCAAATTCTATGGAAGCTTTTACCATCTTGGTCACTTCGTCACTTTGCTTTTCTGTTTCTATTAGGATATAAGCCATACGACCATAATCAACACTACTTATGTATAACGGCTCATATTTACCAACTTGACTCGCTTGGATATCGCCGTCAATCCAATCTGCCTGATATTTTGGATCGATACCAGCAGAATAGACATTTTGCGAAAGCTTTACCATTACAAATTTCTTATTGTTAACGGTTGTTTGGCTATTGGTATAATCAAATGAGGCAGAAACAATTTTAGCAAAATTCGCCTTTGCGTGTACCTCTGTTGCTTTTGTAAAACTTTCTTCGTTGTTAATCTCTGTACTTTCGAATGTATAATTTGCTGGTACATATTCTAATGGAAAATAACTTGCATTTCCGATTCTTAAATCTGATAGTGCTTGGAAGATTGTACTACCTTTTGGCATTACAGATTTTACCGCAACATTACTTGATCCCTTGATTGTTAAAAAAAGATCAACTGGTTTGAAGGGATTACTAAGTACTAATGGATCATAACCACCAGTCATAAAACTTTCTCCCTGAAGGATACTTCCTGGATAAAGCATGGTAGTCTCAATTGGAGATTCACGGATCAAAGCTGGCTTCATAACAGCATCTGATTTCTCTGTGGTAACGAGGTATTCTTTCTTTGGCACACCATTTATGACTGCTGTATTCCCTGTAAGCTCAGCAGAAATTTCATTATCTGGTTTTGTCGAAAACTTTACCGATTGTACATTATTTAAGTTTCCATTGCTACCACCAGCATCGTCGCGATTACAAGAAATTAGTCCTATTGCAATAACCGCCACCGAAATTGGCATTCTAAAAAAATTCGCATTCATCATTTTTCTACTTTATTTTTATATGTTTATTAATATTCTACCAATTATTTTTACCTTCATCGCCCCACGCATCTTGTTGCCCTTGATACACTACAGGAATGTTATTATATTCCACAGTAACCATTTGATTATTTATTTGTTTCTTAAAAGTTAGTTTGTCAATTTGGTCTGGTTTAACAGATGCACTGCTACCTCCTTTATAATGTTGTACATCATAAAAGTCAAGACTTTGTTTTTGTTTAAGTCCTTGAAAAGCATTCTCTACGAAACTAAACTTAGCAGAAAAAGGAACATTATTTAGGTAATTATCATTCTCTTGATTCCCAGTATCAATGTATAATTTATTATAATAATTCCATTCAGAATGATGAAATGTACCATCATCTCTTGTCTTTCTTGTGTAACTATAAGCATTAATTTTAACAGCATTGAACAATATTTCACCATCATTGGTTCCAACAACATCAATCGTATTATCTTTAATACTTTTTATAGAAAACTTATTTTGAAAGTTACCAGGTCTCTTGATATACATTTTGAATTCGCCCTCCTGTTTTGGAGTTGTTATCTCAGAATATTTTGTTTTTTCAAAATACAATTCGAAATCATCATTAATTCTTTGGTGCTTGGCTGCATCTGAGGTCTGTGGTGTGATGTAATAATAGGGCGCTGTAAAATTAGAAGCAATCTTATACTTAATAAGGTATCGCCAACTTGTACATTGGTCAAATCCGAAGCTGTTGAACTGCCAACAAAATCAATTTTGATGCTGAGATCATTTTTTTGATTGTTAGGAGATGTAGAGTCATCATTATTGTTACTACTACACGACATTGTTAAAAGCAACAATGTTGCTGAAACAAAAATATTTTTTCTATTCATTATTTATTTTTAGCAAAAAAATAAATCCAAAAAGTGTTCTATTTAAGAAAATAACTTCTAAATAAAGCACTAAACAAGAATGTTATTCTCTCAATTAAAACAAATAACGAATACTTTTACTTTTTATTATTCAACACATATTAAAATTCAATAACAGAGACTGATAACATAAAAATAAACTACTGCAAATCAATAAACAAGAAAAAAAATCTATAAAAAATAATTTATGATGATAAGTATTATACAAAGATCCGATCTATTTTGCTTTATAAATAATCCGTGTAATTATATAATACCTAGTTTTATCATATAAATAAAACATGATTAAAACAAAAAATCCAACTATACAGTTGGATTTATAATATATTTATAACTTACTAAACTAAAAATTGCTTAGCTATTATATTAATTGAAATCGATACATGATAAATCGATTTCAGAACTTTTGACAGAAAATTACTTAGCTGGCTTTTTAGGGCTCATCATCATAATCATTCTTTTACCTTCTAACTTAGGTAATTGATCTACTTTACCAACGTGCTCTAATTCTTGAGCCAATTTTAAAAGTAAAATCTCACCTTGGTCTTTAAAAATAATTGAACGTCCTTTGAAGAACACATAAGTTTTCAATTTAGAACCTTCTTCTAAGAATTTTTCAGCGTGTTTTTTCTTGAATTCGTAATCGTGCTCATCGGTTTGAGGACCAAAACGAATTTCTTTAACAACAACTTTAACTTGCTTAGCTTTAAGTTCTTTTTGTTTTTTCTTTTGTTCGTAAAGGAATTTTTTATACTCCAGAACTCTTGCAATATAAGGTTCTGACTTGTCTGAGATTACAACAAGATCTAATTCTTGATCGTCTGCAATCTGTTGGGCTTTAGCTAAAGGATATACGCCGGGCTCCACATTATCGCCAACTAGACGAACTTCTTTTGCTCGGATTTTACCATTAATCTGATGCAAGTCCTCCTGTACTGGACGACGCATCGGGCCTCTACTGTTGTTTCTTCTTAGTGCTATTGTCTTAAAATTTTATGTTAATATTATTTATTTTTTAATCTTTTGAATTTTTAAAATTAATCAAAAGACTTAATACCTTTTTGGCTTTCAGTTTTAAAATAACTGATAAAATCATCAATCTTCATTTCGCCAAGGTCGCCCTCGCCTCTTCTTCTCACCGAAACTGTGTTATTTCCAGCTTCGTTTTCACCAACGACAAGCATGAAAGGAATCTTGTTTAATTCGGCATCACGAATCTTTTTACCAGTCTTTTCGTTTCTTTCGTCAATTAGACCGCTAATATCGTGATTTTCTAACAATTGTGAAACTTTTTTAGCATAGTCTACATATTTTTCACTAATTGGAAGAATGATGAATTGATCTGGCGCCAACCACAATGGGAAATCTCCAGCCGTATTCTCCAACAAAATTGCGATAAAACGTTCCATAGAACCAAATGGCGCTCTGTGGATCATCACAGGTCTGTGTTTTTCGTTATCGCTACCTGTATACCAAAGATCGAATCTTTCTGGAAGGTTATAATCTACTTGAATTGTACCTAACTGCCAGCTTCTACCCAAAGCATCTTTCACCATAAAATCAAGCTTCGGACCATAGAAAGCCGCTTCACCATATTCAGTTACAGTTTTAAGACCTTTAGCTTTAGCTGCATTGATAATGGCGCTTTCAGCTTTGTCCCAATTCTCATCACTACCGATATATTTTTGCTTGTTCTCTGGATCTCTTAATGAAATCTGAGCTGTAAAATCTTCAAATCCTAAAGAACCGAAAACATACAATACTAAATCGATTACTTTCTCGAATTCCTCATTCAATTGGTCGGGCATACAGAACAAATGCGCATCATCTTGAGTAAATCCACGAACCCTCGTCAAGCCATGAAGCTCACCAGATTGCTCGTAACGATATACCGTACCAAACTCTGCGTAACGCTTCGGAAGATCTCTATAAGACCATTGTTGCGCTTTGTAAATCTCACAATGGTGAGGGCAGTTCATTGGTTTTAATAAAAACTCTTCACCTTCGTTTGGTGTTTTGATTGGTTGGAAACTGTCTGCACCATACTTTTCGTAATGTCCAGAAGTTACATATAAATCTTTGTGTCCAATATGTGGCGAAATTACAAATTCGTAACCTTGTTTTTTCTGTGCAACTGATAAGAAATGTTCTAATTTCTTCCTAAGCATCGCTCCTTTTGGTAACCAAAGTGGAAGACCTGCTCCAACTTTTTCTGAGAATGTAAAAATCCCCATTTCTTTACCCAATTTTCTGTGGTCACGACGTTTTGCTTCTTCTAATCTTTCTAGATATTCTGTAAGCTCTTTTTGCTTCGGAAACGAAATCCCATAGACTCTTGTCAACTGCTTGTTCTTCTCATCACCTCTCCAGTATGCACCAGCAGCATTAAGAATTTTTACAGCTTTTACAATTCCTGTTGACGGAATGTGTCCACCACGACAAAGGTCTGTAAAGTTATCATGCGTCACAAAAGTGATTTCGCCATCTTGTAAGTTTTCAATCAACTCAGTTTTGAAAGGATTGTCCGCATATTCTTTAAGCGCATCTGCTTTTGAAACTTCTCTTAAATTAAAAGTCGAATTCTTTTTAGCGTTTTCTAAAATCTTTTTTTCAAGTCTTTCGAAATCTTTTTCAGAAAGTGGATGATCACCGAAATCTACGTCATAATAGAATCCGTTAGCAATCGCAGGACCAATTGTCAGCTTTGCATCTGGATAATATTCCATAATCGCTTGTGCCAAAAGGTGCGCTGATGAATGCCAAAAAGCTTTCTTTCCCATATCATCATTCCACGTCAACAATTGCACGGTAGAATCCTCGGTTATAGGCGTGTCGACTTCTGTCTGTTTGCCATTAACGACCGCAGAGATGGTATTTCTAGCTAACCCATCACTGATACTTTGTGCAACTTGAAGTGGAGATACTGCTCCTTCAAATTCTCTGATGCTGCCATCAGGAAGCGTAATTTTAAGCATAATGATATAAAAAATTAAAGTACAAATTTAGTGTTTTTTTCAGTTATTTAACAAGGGAATTGCCAAGTAGATTGAGATTTAACGCAAAGTTTTTAAAATTGAATAAAAATAAAAACGTCTAATAAATTCAGAATTCATCGAAATCGATTAGACGGGTTATGATTAAATTATTTAAAATTAGTATAAAAAAAACGACAATCTGCGTAGATTTTGGAAAAATCATGTTAAGAAATTTTAATTCTTGACTTATCAATATACTTCACTATGCTCGGTTACTCGAAGCTAGGCTTTGAAAGAAAAACCATCAATCTGCCCAAAGACTTCCATCAAAAATAATAGCAAAAAAAAGCTTCCCAATTTCTTGGAAAGCTTTTTTAATATCTTTAAAAATTATTCTTATTCTGCTAAGATAATTCCTTTATCGTTATTGAATTCTAGAACACCACTTCTAATTGCGAACGAGTATGCAGATTTCGCTTCGTTCTCCTTAGTGAAATATTTAGAATATTTTTCTGGAACACTGTCAGTGTAGATTTTAACTTGACCATTAACTAAAGCCGAAACAATAGCCGCGTGGTTTTTGAAAATCTGAAACTCACCTTGTTTACCTGGTAATAAAATTGAGTCAACTTGACCTTCAAATACTACATATTCTGGAGTTATAATTTTAATTGTCATTTTTAATTTAGATTTAAAGATTTCAGATTTCAGATTACAGACAAACTAAGTCTTGTGTCTTGTATCTGAGATCTTGTGTCTAATTATTTATTCTCAGCTAACATTTTCTCACCAGCTTCGATAGCCTCTTCGATAGAACCTTTAAGGTTGAAAGCCGCTTCTGGTAGGTGATCTAACTCACCATCGATAATCATGTTAAATCCTTTGATTGTATTTTTGATATCTACTAATACACCTGGGATACCTGTAAACTGCTCTGCAACGTGGAAAGGCTGAGATAAGAATCTTTGCACTTTTCTAGCACGGTATACTGATAGTTTATCTTCTTCAGAAAGTTCTTCCATACCAAGAATCGCGATGATATCTTGTAATGCTTTATATCTTTGTAAGATTTCTTTTACTCTTTGTGCACAGTTGTAATGCTCGTCACCAATAATTTCTGGCGCCAAGATTCTTGAAGTAGAAGCCAATGGATCTACCGCTGGGTAAATACCTAATGAAGCAATTTTTCTATCTAGTACTGTTGTTGCATCTAAGTGAGCGAAGGTTGTAGCCGGAGCCGGGTCAGTTAAGTCATCCGCAGGTACGTAAACCGCCTGTACAGATGTAATAGATCCGTTTTTAGTTGAAGTAATTCTCTCCTGCATCGCACCCATTTCAGATGCCAAAGTTGGTTGATAACCTACCGCAGATGGCATACGACCAAGAAGTGCAGACACCTCTGAACCAGCCTGTGTAAAACGGAAGATATTATCTACGAAGAACAATACATCTCTACCTTGTCCTGTTTCTCCACCATCTCTATAATATTCTGCTAATGTAAGACCAGAAAGTGCTACTCTAGCTCTTGCTCCTGGCGGCTCGTTCATCTGTCCAAATACGAAAGCAGCTTTAGAATCTTTCATTAATTCTGTATCTACTTTTGACAAATCCCATCCTCCATTTTCCATAGAATGCATGAACTCGTCACCATATTTAATAATACCAGACTCAAGCATCTCACGTACAAGGTCATTACCTTCTCTTGTTCTCTCTCCTACTCCTGCGAATACAGAAAGACCACCGTGTCCTTTAGCGATATTGTTAATTAATTCCTGAATCAATACAGTTTTACCTACACCAGCACCACCGAATAATCCAATTTTACCTCCTTTTGCATAAGGCTCGATAAGGTCGATTACTTTGATACCTGTAAATAAAACTTCTGATGAAGTTGATAATTGATCAAACTTCGGAGCTTCTCTGTGAATTGGCAATCCACCATCTTTAGAAAGATTAGAAAGACCATCGATAGCATCTCCTACTACGTTGAATACTCTACCGTTAACTGCATCACCAATTGGCATAGTGATTTGTTTTCCTGTACCTACTACATCTTGTCCTCTTTGTAGACCATCTGTTGCGTCCATCGCAATACATCTTACAGTATCTTCTCCGATGTGTTGCTCAACTTCGAGTACTAGGTTAGGTCCATCAGTTTTAACAACTTCTAGAGCGTCATATATTCTTGGTAATTCTTCAGCATCATTAAAAACCACGTCGATAACTGGTCCAATAATTTGTGAAATCTTTCCTTTAATTTGGTTTGCCATTACTAAATTTTTTCTTGCGCACAAAGATAATAAAACTTTGTATATCTGCATTGTCACAAATAAAGATTTTTATCATATTTGCAAAAAATAAGATTGACTTCTTAAAATTCTATTTTTGAAAGTCCAAAAAATTAACTTCGTCGAAGTTTTAATTAAAAGTCTTATCCAAAATTTTTTAGTTTTGAAAATCAACCAAGATTTAGATCATTATAATAGTAATACACCTCTAGCACTATCGTTAGGAATGTTCGATGGTGTGCATCGTGGGCATTTTTCTATCATCGAAAAACTTAATAAAATTGCTTCTGAAAAAAATCTAGAATCAGGAATTCTTACTTTTTGGCCGCATCCTCGCAAAGTGATCAATCCGCAAGATGAAGTGTTATTATTAAATACTTTGGATGAAAAGATTGAACTTCTAAATCAAGCAGGCATTCAAAATTTGTTTTTAAAAACTTTTGATGAAGATTTCCGAAATCTGACAGGCGAAGATTTCTGTCGAGAAATTTTAATTAAAAAACTAAACGTCAAGCACTTAATCATTGGTTACGATCATACGTTTGGTAAAAATAAAAGCGGAAATTTTGATTTATTAAAACAACTTTCCACCGAACTAGATTTTGAAGTTGAACAACTTGGGCCAGTTGATTTTCACCACCAACATATTAGTTCCACCAAAATAAGAACGGCTTTAGCAGAAGCCAACATTATAGAAGCTAACGAAATGCTTGGCTATCCTTATATGTTATCTGGAAAAGTGATTCACGGTAAAAAAATTGGTAGAACAATTGGTTATCCAACCGCAAATATTGAAGTTGCGGAAGGTAAACTTCTTCCTAAAAAAGGCGCTTACATCGTTGAAGTCTATGTTGACGGACAATTCTTTAAAGGAATGTTAAGTATCGGTACAAATCCCACTGTTAATGGTGATAAACTGAGTACCGAAGTTTACATTCTCGATTTTGATAAATATATTTACGACGAAATAATTACAGTTAAATTCCGTGATTTTTTACACGACGAAATTAAATTCGAAGGTTTAGAAAAATTAATCGAAAAGCTTGATTTGGATAAAAAACTGACGCAGGAGTTTCAGTTTTAAATTTTAATAAAGCCATTTAATTTCAAATGTTTTTATTTGTAATAAAAAACATGAAAATCAATAAAATCTTTTTTCTTTTAATTATAATTTTTGCTGGAAGTTTTTGCAAAGCGCAAGGTTTCGCCCTTAACGTCGGTTACAATTATATTGGTAAAAATGCAGGATTTGCAGGCGTCGACTACAGAATTTCTGACACGCAAAAACCCGCAATTAATGTTGGTGCAGGGACTTATTTAACTTCTGTTAATCACAAATTTGGAGTTGTTCCCGAAATTCATTTTAACCAAGTTTTAGGTAGAGATTCAGCGTTCATGTATCAAGTTTCTGTTAGTTCAAAAAACTTAAGACCGAGTCTTGGCATCAATATTCTAAATATTTTACACTTGGATTTGGGATATAGTTTTGGGTTTAATAAAAGTAAAGACTTTCAAGGTTTTGCGCTGGGACTTAATATTCTTTTGGGACAAGATGATTTTTATGATCCTTTCAAAGGTTTTTAAAGTAAAATTTCTTCGCGTACTTTTTTAGTTAAAGACGCAAATATCAAATCATAAGAATGGTCAATTAATTTTTTGATTAAATCTGACTTTAGACCGTCAACATTTACCGTATTCCAATGGACTTTGTTCATGTGATAACCTGGAACAATTTGCGAATATTCCTCACGAAGCTCAAGACTCCAATCAGGATCGGCCTTTAGGTTAACGCTTGTCGGCTGACGTTCCAAAGACATAAGCGCAAACATTTTATTTCCAACCTTAAAAACCAAAGTCTCTTTGTCAAAAGGGAAACTTTCTTCAACGCCTTTCTTTAATAAACAATAATCTCTTACTTCTTCGGAATTCATAATTTTAAATTTTCGTTTTCAAAAATCTAAATTAATAAAAAGCCCTCAATATTTTACTTCCTAATTTCCCCTCATCCGTTATCAACAAATAGTGATATTCAGGGAATTTTCGGACTAAATTCAATCCTTCTTTTTCACCCAAAACCATAATGGAAGTGCTTAGCGCATTGCAAAATTCAGATGAAGGACCATAAATTGTCACACTCGTAAGTCCCGTTGCGGGAAATCCCGTTTTTGGATTGATGATATGGGAATAACGTACACCATCGATTTCGGCGTATTTTTCATAGCTTCCAGAAGTGGCTACGGCGGAGTTTTTAAGTTTTAAAATTTTAGCAACTTTTTGACGTTTAAAAGGATTTCGAATACCGATTGCCCAAGGTTTCCCGTTCAGCTGTGTTCCCCAAGTCGCAATATCGCCAGAAGCGTTGACAATTCCTGCTTTGATGCCTTTCTTTTGCATTAATTCTCGACCTTTGTCCGCAGCATAACCCTTTCCTATCGAGCCAAAACCGATTTTCATTCCTTTATTTTTTAGGAAAATAGTTGAGTTTATGGAATCCAAAATAATATTGCGATAATCAACATTTGAAATTGATTTTTTGATAGATTCCTGACTTGGCATTTCGGTCATAGAACCATCAAAACGCCAAATTTTATCCATCGAAACTGCTGAAATATCAAATGCGCCATTCGACATTTTAGAATAATCGATAGCACGCTTTGTAAGATCAAAAACCTCTTTATCTACTTTCACTGGCTGTATTCCTGCATTTTGATTGACTTGTGAAATCTGCGTATGCGGTTGCCATTCCGAAATTAAATTTTCGATTCGAGAAATTTCTTCAATGGTTAAATCGATGTTTTTATTCGCACTTATAGAATCTTTATCAACCAACGTAATATTGAAAACCGAACCCATCAAAGTGACTTGACGTTCGACTACAACAGGTTTTTGAGCGAAAACAAAGCTGCATGAAAAAACCAAAAACAGAAACGTAAAAACGATTCTGTTGTGGCACATATTATATTTTTGATTTAATAACAATCTGTTAGAATTTGATTTTCATACGAGCTTAGCGGCTGTTGATGGTATTTTAAAGTGATTTCTTCTAAAGCTTTTTCAACGTCGCGTTGCATTTTTAACGCACCACAAATCATGATTATTCCGCCATTTTTTAATAAATCTGCGAAATAAACTTCATCATTTTTGATTAAATCCATCACATATTGCTTATTTTCTTCACGAGAAAAAGCCAAGTGTAAACTTTCTAAATGACCTTTCGATTGCTGTTCTTGACCGAATTTTTGATATTCTTTGGCTTGAGAATTATCAAATCTAAAACCAGAATACAAGCGAATATTTTTCTTGCTCGAATTTTCGTCGATCATTCCTAAAAATGGAGCGATTCCCGTTCCATTCGCAATCATTGCTACATTTTGAGCATCATTCGGTAAATGGAATTTTGCATTTTCCATGATTCGTCCATTAATTTTGGAACCGATTTTTAATTGATTCAAATATTCGGAACCTAAACCACCAGGAAATAATTTAACCAACAATTGAATGTTTTGTCCCACTTTTCCAACCGAATAAAAACGCTCTTTATTATTGTTTTCAGGATAAATCGCAAGCAAATCTCCCGATTCAAAAATTTGTTTATTGGTTGGTTTTAAAATGATTTTAAAAGTTGAATTCTCTTCCGTTGGAATTGATTTCTCAACAACTTCAAATTCTTTGAGATTTGGAATTTTAGATTCGTAAACTGTTGGCGCTGTTGCCAAAGCCAACAAACTTTTCTCGCTCCAAAGTTGCGCCCAATGCACAAATTCCTGTGTTGAACGATCGTTTACAGTACATAAATTCACCAATTCGGTTGCCCAAGATTGTTCATTTAAAATTTGATTCACCGAAACTGCAAATTCACAATAATCAGCGTAAGATTTAGATCCAAAACCAACCACCGAAAACGAAATAGGATGATCTTGAGGTGTTTTTTTAACCAAATTTTCAAAACGATTGGCATTAGTTGGCGCTTCTCCAAGTCCGTAGGTTGACGTAAAAATCACCAATTGTTGCGCATTTGGATAAGCTTCATATTGATTCATTTGAGCCAAAAAGGACTTCTTCCCTTGTCCCAACAATTGTTTATGAATATTATCGGCAAAAGTTAAGGTTGTTCCGTTCTCAGAGCCGACCAACAAAACGATTTCGGCATCTTTGCTTTTGTATTGATTTTTAATTTTAGTTCGAGTTCTGCGGAACATAATCACGAAACCTGTGTAAATAAAAAATACAATATTCAACGAAGCTAAACCTAAGATAAACGCCCAAACACGGCTTGTTTTCCCTGTATGAAGATCGAGGTTTATCTTTTCTAAAACTGCGGAATACGGATATTTGGTTTCGGAAATAATTTCGCCTGTAACTTGATTTACCGATACCGAACGATCTTTTAAATGAACGATAAACGGTTCGGCTTCATCATCGGGAACGAAAGGAAATTCGATTCGCTCAACATCGTCCAAAGTGGTATTTTTAAAGAAAGGAATATCTTTTAAATCCTTGGCTTCACCCGCTTTCGCGGTATGTTTTATTTCTTGACTTTCACCTTTAAAAAAATCCAATCGAACCATGAAAATAATGGTTCCCGTTAAGGCAACAATCAAAATCGGAATCAACAATAATCGTCCCGAAACCACATGAAAATATTGCGAGAAAAAGTCTTTCCGAATTCGTGTAAAGAAATGTTTAATCCCTTGCTGACGCTTTAAAATAAGGACAAAACCACTAATGGAAATCAAAAATAAAATGAAGGAAACCACGCCAACAATCGCTCTTCCGGTTTCTTTTAAAAACAGAGAACGGTGCAATGCAGTCGTCCAATTAATGAAGTCGCTTTTGGGTTTTATGTCACCAATTTTCTTTCCAGAATTGGGATCAATATAGGATTTTACTGGATTTCCGTTTTCGTCCAAAGCGTCGATGGTCACGAAATCGTTGTGATCCACCTTCACTTCTATCACTTCAAAATACGAGTCTCGAAGTGTGGGCAAAACCTGTCCCAGATTGAGTTCTTGAAAATTTTCTACACGGTACGCCGGAGCTTTTTCATCTATCGCATCGTACGCCAAAATAACGCCCGTAACCGACAGAATCAAAAGGAAAGCGGACGAAATAATCGCCAACGCCAAATGAGCATACCGCCAAATAGATACGGTCATTTTTTACTGAACTTTTAAAAATCGAATCGCTTTGATGTAACCGCCGCCAGTAACGCTCGCTTTATTGTCTAAAACCGCCGATGATAAAGCAACTTCCGCATCTTTTGCGTAGTATTTTTGAGTTTCAACGGCAGATTCGAAACGGATTTTGTAACCTTTATCCAATTTTGTCGTGTCAAATTCAATTAAACGTGTTGCTCTCGCACCACCAGCAACCGAAGCTCCTGTGATTCCGTTTAATTTTTGCTTTTTAACTTTTTGAAATTTGTCCCATTCTTTCAGCGTGTTGTACCACTCGTTATCGGTTCCTAAAACGCCCAAAGTCTGCTCGTACTGCCCTTTCGGATTGATTAGCGAAATCACCACATAGGCTTCTTTCCCCGAATAAGCATTCATCTGAATCATCGTTTTGTACTTCGTTGTTTGAGCGAAAACTGAATTGGACAAAACCAATGCAAACATGCTCAAAACCATAACTTTCCAGTTCTTTTTCATAATCTTTTATTTCAAAAAGTCGATTGACACTTTATTTTTTGTTAAGAATTCGTTTTCCTTAGCCAAATCGTATGCCGTTTCTTCGAATTCTGTTTTTAAATCTTTTTTAACGCCTAAATCCACCAAAGTTTTTAGCATTTTATCGTCTTTAGAAACCAAAGCCGCCTTGTGTAAAGCTGAGTTTCCATCGGCATCTTGAGCATTGACATCAACTCCTAATTCCGCTGCTTTTTTTACTAAATCGATTTCGCCTTTGTCAACCGCCAATAGCAATAACGAATTTCCGTTTTTTGGAGTCGATTTAAAATCAACACCTGCTGTTTGCAATAAAGCTTGTTTCGCCGTGAAATCCGCGATTGCTTCTGGATTTGATTTATACGAATTGAACCAATAATAGGCTAAAGAATTTCCAGCTTTATCAGTTGCTTTTGCGTTGGCTCCGTTTTTAATTAATACAGTTGCAACATCAGCAGAGCCGCTTTCAATAGCCTTCATTAAAGCAGTTTCGCCTTTTGCATTGGCTGCGTTTACGTTTTTAGATTTTTCTAAAAGTGTTTCAATAACTTTCGCATCTTTTCCTTGCGCAGCAACCATTAACGCCGTATTTCCTTCTTTGTCCGCAACACTTGCATCAACACCTTTATTTAAAAAATATTGAATAATTTCAAGATTTGGTCTTCTCATCAAAGAATTTAAAATTGTTGCTCCACCAGGATTTAAAGTCTTTGGATTCAACTTATATTTTTCTACTAAAGTTTGGAAAACGTCCAATCCATTCGCTTTTGCACGCGAACCTTGCGTCGCAAAAAACAAAGCTTGATCGGTTGGTTTTACACCTTTCGCAACTAATTGATCTAAAATTTTGAAATTCCCCAACTTCATCGCATAATCTGCAACCGTTCTTCCCGCGGCATCTTTATCTTGAAGCGACAAACCTTTAGAAACGAAATAATTCGCCAACTTCAAATCATCATCATTCGCAATGCTCATCATGATTAATGTTGAACCATCTTCATGCTTCAATTTTGGATTGGCTCCAGCTTTAATTAAAGCATCAAAAACTGCTGTATTTTGATTTCCAGCTTCGGCTGCATACTCGATCACCGACGAACCGTGGCTGTCCTTATAATGTACATCTGAACCTTTCGCCAAAAGATAATTTACCAATTCTAGATTTCCAGAAGCCGCTGCCCACTGCAAATACGTTCTAGAATGGTGTGTTTTTTTATCAATCGAATTCCCTTCTTGCTCCACCATAAATTGGATAACAGGCGTTGAAACCTTATTGTTAATCGCCATTACAACGGGATCAAAGAATCCTCCATTCTGTTGCGACGGACTATTTCCTTTTGCGATTTCTGCTTTTACAGTCTCTAAAGTTGGGTTATTCTTCCAAAAAGCACCATCTAATAAAGTGTTTTTCTGAGCTTTCCCGAAAGCAACAGCTACTAAAAAAACAGCAGCAAAAAAGATCTTTTTCATAAGGTATATGGTATGATTGATTCGTTAATTTTATTTATAATAATTATAAATAACAAAATTAAGAATAAAAATAATACCTCCAAAAGAAATATTAAAAAAGTGATAAAATGCAGGTTTAAGTATTCTGTGACAGATTATTACTTATCTATTTTAAAACTCAAACATGACAAATTTTAAAAATGACATACTCAACTCTTTGCAATCGAGAATCTATTACTATTTAAAATTTGACAAAGAAACGTTTTATTTGACTTTTTTCCACCACTGTTGAAAAGTTTGATTAGTACTGTTAAGAATCACTTTTTCACCAATTATAGGCGTCGCTAGTCGATAAGGTTTAGCTTTTGAAAATTTAGTAATTTCTTCCAGAGGTTCATCCCAAGGGTGTTTTCCTAAGGTAAATTTAGAATGGTGAACAGGAATCATATTCGTGGCGCGTAATTCGGTTGTAGCCAAAGCGACCTCCTCCGGAAGCTCATGCACCGACTGCCAAGCCTTATCGTATTGTCCACATTCCATAATTGCCCAGTCAATTTTAGGATATTTTTTAGCAATATTTTTGAAACGTTCATCATAACCACCGTCGCCACTATAATAAACATTTATCTCTGGTGATTCTATAAAAAAAGAAAGCCAAAGACTTTGTGCACTTGTGAATCCCCTACCAGACTCATGATGCGTTGATTCGGTTGAAATTTTGAAACCGTTTTTGACCTCAAAACTTTCACCCCAATCTTTTTCAATAATCTGTTCTTTCTGGTATCCCCATTTTTCATAATGGGCACCTGCACCGAGACCACAAACCACATACTTAACTTTTGATTGCAATTGACTGACTGTTTGGTAATCTAAATGATCATAATGGTCATGTGATAACAACATATAATCTATCTTTGGCATATCTTTTACCGAGTAAATGTCTGTGCCTTTATAAGCTTTTACACTATTTGGAAGGGGCGATGCATTGCCAGAAAAAACAGGATCTACAAGAATTTTGACACCATCAATTTGCAGAAAAAAGACGAATGCCCAAACCAAATCATTACATTTTCTTTGGGATGCAAAGTTTTAAGATCGGTTTTAATAGAGGGAATAATTCCTACCGGTTCCTTCATAGGAATATTTTTAAACATGGTATTCCAGATTTCTTCCAACATGGAATAGCCATCAGAAATAGTTGGTTTTTCTATTAAATTTCTGAACTTTCCGTCTTTATAGTTTGGAGACTTTTTTATCAATTCTAATCTTTTCCCTGTAGGTAGAGCGCCAAACTGAGGCTGCTTCATGTAAAAATAGATTGTAACTCCTGTAATAAAAATTAGAATTAAAAAAATATACATGACAATTTTTAAGACTTTTTTCAAATTCTTCATTTAGCTAAAAGTCGAATGTCATTAATTTCTAAAATATTTTTAACATTATCTCTCTGGACAGCATGTATCATTGCTTTTCCAACTTCTGAAAGATGCAATATTCTAGATGGAATAATATATTTTAAAATACCTACAATAATAATGTAAGATTTTTTTGCATAGCGTTGATTTTTGACAGCTAACATACCTCCTGGACGAAAATTAACTTCTCTTTTAAAACCTAATTTAGCCAAATCATTCTCAGTTTTTCCTTTAACACGCGCCCACATGACACGCCCTTTTTCAGTAGAATCTGTACTTGCCCCACTTACATAGATAAAAGTCATATTGCTATTGACCTCTAGTAAGGCTTTTGCAAAAGCTAAGGTCGTATCGTAAGTAATCTGTGTAAATTTTTCTTCCGACATCCCAACAGAGCTTATCCCTGCACAGAAAAAACAAGCATCATAACCTGAAATTTCTGCTTTAAAATTTGATAATTTTGTAAAATCAGGAACTAAAAGCTCCTTTAGTTTTGGATTAGAAATTCCGCAAGGTTTTCTAGAAATACTTAGAATTTCTGTAACATCATTACTTTTGAGACACTCCAGTAGGACACCTTCGCCAACCATACCAGTTGCACCAGTTACAATAATTTTCATCAAGTTGTTTTTAAAATACAAAATTAATCAAAATCTTATTTCGGCAACGGAATTTGTAAGCCTGTCTTTACTGTATGCATATTAACAAAGGTTTTAAATCTGCGAATATTAGAATTACTAAAAAACAATTTTCGTGTCAAAGACTCATATTCTTGCATACTTTTAACGACCATAACTAGTATAAAATCGACTTCACCTGTCACATAATAACATTGTTGGATTTGTGGAACTTTATTAAAAGTAGATTTTATTTCATCGATAAATTCAATTTTATCAGTATCTAATTCAATTTCAACAAAAAGTAAAATTTGAGAAACTACTTCTTCTGGATCTATTACAGAAATGTCAGCCAAAATCACTTTTTCCTCGCGCATTTTTTTTATACGCCGTTGTACAGCTGCGGCAGAAAGTCCGATTTTTTCACCGATATCACGTTGAGAAGTCAAATTATCTTTCTGTAAAATATCGAGTATTTCTATGTCAAATTTATCCAAATTCATAAAAAACCATCTTGAGATGAAACAAAATTGCAAAATAGCGCATAAAAATAAAGATTTTAACCTTTGTATTTCATTTATTTTTGCGTTTTAATTAAGTATTAAAGGCATTTACTAATGAAAAACGAAACTTTTAAAGGTTTTTTGTTTGCAATTATTGCAGCATCACTTTGGGGAATCTCTGGCACATTTGGACAATTTTTGTTTCAACAACGTGGCATCAATGTAGAATGGATGATCACTGTAAGAATGTTGATTTCGGGCTTTCTCTTGCTAATCTATGCAGCAAGTCAAAAAGAAAATAAGATTTTTGAAATCTGTAACAACAAAAAGGATTTCAATAGACTTTTACTTTTTTCAATAACAGGAATGTTGATGGTACAATATACCTACTTTGCAGCAATAAAACATTCCAATGCGGCTACAGCAACCATTTTGCAGTATGCTGGACCAGTACTTATCACTATTTATCTCGCTTTTAAGAATAAAAAAATCCCGCGTTTCATTGATTTTATTGCTATTTCATTTGCGGTTTTGGGTACATTTTTATTGGTAACACATGGCAAATTAGATTCGCTTAATATCTCAACAACAGCATTGTTTCTTGGCTTAGGATCAGCTGTTGCATTAGCAATCTACACGTTGCAACCCATAGCCTTGTTACAAAAATATAACTCTGCAACCGTTATTGGCTGGGGAATGCTGATCGGTGGCTTGGCATTTTCTTTCATTAAGGCGCCTTGGTCTATTGAGGGACTTTGGGATGATACAACCTATTTGTACACTGCATTTATTGTTGTATTTGGTACTTTAATTCCATTTTACTTATACCTAACAGCGGTGCAAATTATCGGAGGTCAAAAAAGCAGTCTACTCGCTTCCGCAGAGCCTTTTTCGGCAACAATTATTGCTATACTTTGGCTGAATGTATCTTTCGGAATGATAGATTGGATTGGTAGTTTACTAATTATTTCTACTATTTTCTTATTAAGCTATGAGAAGAAACCAAAACCAGAAAATGTGGAATCATAGATCTATAAGACTTCCTTTAACCTAGATTAATATTCGTTTCGCTTAAAATATTATTTTTTTGAAAATAACTTTGTAAGTTTTTAAGCCCAAAATCAAATGAAAAATTCTTTTTAGATTATTGACTTAGCTATTTTTTGTAGATATATTTCCTATTTTCTTTTCAAAAAAATTATGGTCGCAAATTTAATTTATTAAAACGCAGAACCGTATTTACAGAAGTGATTATTTCTTTTTATCCGTATTATTAAAAGGCATCTCTCCTGCTCCAAAACTGCCTTCAATAACAGCTTTTTCCAAATCTAAAATTCCTTTTAAAGAAGTAAAATCAATCTTATCTGGATCATCGGTTGGCGTATGATAGTCTGGATGCCCATTGGTATGGAAGAATAGTACAGGAACATCTTTTTCATAAAATGATGTTTGGTCAGAGCCTCCTCTTCCCTCATAATTGGTATAAAATTTTACAAAATTATCACGATCAATCTTATTAAAAATAGTTTCAAAAGCAGGCGAAGTACCGTAGCCAATAATGGAAACGCCTGTTTCTTTGTTCAGTCGGCCAATCATATCCATATTCAGCATCCACAGGACTTTTGACAAATCATAAGTTGGATTCTTAACAAAATATCTAGAACCAACCAGTCCCAACTCTTCTGCACCAAAAGCAATAAATAAAAAATTAACAGGCTCTATAATTTTATTTTGAGAATAAATGCGCGCCAATTCTAATAAGCCTGCAACACCAGAAGCATTGTCATCTGCTCCATTATGAATAATCCCATAACTATCTTTTGCTAAAGAACTCCCCTGTTTCCCTTCTCCAATATGGTCATAATGAGCCCCGATAACCACCGTTTTATCAGCGTTATTATCCAAAAAAGCAATGACATTTTTTGCTCTTCGAATACTGTCACGAACTTTTACCTTTTTAATTTTCGCTTCAAAATTTTGATAAAACCCATCTGTTCCTAAGGCTTGCAAATCATATTTTTTAAATTGTTTCTGTATATATTTTGCCGCTCTCAGATTTTCTTTACTACCCGTTCCGCGTCCTTTCATCTTGTCTGAAGCCAAATAATAGACATGCTTTTCCAAATTTTTAATTTCAATTTCTTGCGAAAAAGTAAACATACTAAAGCTTAAAAACATCATTATAAAAAACAATCTCATATACTTCTTAGATTTAAGCAAAAGTAATTAAATTCTTTCAGTGAAATTGACACCACATTTCGAAAACTTTAATAAACTTCTAAACCTTCTTTTAATAATTAAAATTTATCCACAACAAGAGATAAAGCTTTATGACCTGATATTTCAAATTTAAAAAGCCGTAAATTTGCAGCATGAATCAGGATACTATCTGTGCATTGGCAACAGCAAACGGCGTTGGTGCGATTGGAATTATTAGAGTTTCGGGCGAAAAATCTTTTGAAATTGTGAATAAAGTTTTTGAAGGGAAAAACCTTGAGAAAACAAAATCGCATACGGTGCATTATGGGTTTATTGTGGATGGGAAGACGCGAGATGTGAGACCTGAGACTGAGAGAAAAGAGGAAAGAGAAAAGAAACAAGCGTTAAGTGAGGATGCTTCGACTCCGCTCAGCATGACAGCTGACAACCGACAACTAGCAACCGATACCAAAGAAATTATTGACGAGGTGATGGTTTCGGTGTTTCATGCGCCTAAGACCTTTACGACAGAGAATTCGGTGGAGATTTCGTTTCACGGTTCGCCACATATTGGTGCTAAGATTCTCGAAGTTTTAATTAAGAACGGTGCTCGAATGGCGAAAGCGGGGGAATTTACGATGCGTGCTTTTATGAATGGACGTATTGATCTTTCGCAAGCCGAATCTATTGCCGACCTGATTGCTGCCGAAAATGAAGCTTCCCGAAAAGTAGCTTTGAACCAACTGAAAGGTGGTATCTCGCAAGAGATTTCGGTGTTGCGAGGTGATTTATTGAATTTTACTTCACTCATTGAATTGGAATTGGATTTTGCTGAGGAGGATGTGGAGTTTGCTGATAGAACTGCTTTAGTAGCCCTAATTAAGCGCATTCAAACAAAATTAAAATCATTAATCGACAGTTTCCAGTATGGGAATGCCATTAAGAACGGCACTGCTGTGGCGATTATTGGGAAACCCAACGCCGGGAAATCGACTTTACTGAATACGTTACTGAAAGAAGAGCGCGCGATTGTGAGTAATATCGCAGGAACGACGCGTGATACGATCGAAGAAATCCTTCATATTAAAGGCCATGCCTTTCGTTTGATAGATACTGCAGGATTGCGCGATACAGAAGATGAAATTGAAGCGATAGGTGTTCAAAAAGCGCGCGAAAAGGTTAGTCAGGCTGAGATTTTGGTGTATTTAGCTGCCGCTAATTCAGGCGATTTTACAGAAGATATTCGCATGATTCAGTCGTTGGTTCGAGAGGATTTGGAATTGATAATCTGCTTAACAAAGATCGATGAAGTCGTTCCAACCACCTTTGATGTTATCGAAAATCAGTTCCGTGATGCTTTGGATACACCGTTTGATTTTATTAAGATTTCGGCTATAGAGAATCGTAATATTCAGGAATTAAAGAACGAGCTTTCTTCGTACGTTGAAAACTTAAAAGCTCAAGAAGGTGGCGTGGTGATTACCAACCAAAGACATTATGAGGCTTTGCAGAAGTCGTTATATTCGGTAACACAGGTTGAAGAGGCGGTTTCGCATAACATCACCACGGAACTTTTAGCTTATGAACTTCGAAATGCTTTGGAACATCTTGGGGAGATATCTGGGGAGTTCACGAACGACGAGGTTTTGGGGAATATCTTCTCGAAATTTTGCATTGGCAAATAATTTGGGTTTCTTTTAGTTTCTTTTTTGTTCTTTTGTTTGATTATCAGTATTTTATATAATTTATTTTTTCTGATGTTAACCTTTTTTTTCTATATTTGTACCAGCGTAGTACTACATGAAATCAAAACGTAGTACATTCGTACTACATTATGAAAATCTCACTATATAAAAGAAATATACAAGGTGGTAAAGTTAGTTTGTTTGTAGAGTACTATAAAGGTTCAGAAACTTCTGCGGACGGAAAAAGAAGACATATAAGGGATTTCGAGAATCTTAAGATTTATATTTACAAGAGCCCCAAAACTGCAGAAGAAAAAAGGCATAACAAAGAAACCCTCGCATTGGCAGAAAGCATTCTAGCAATTAGACAATCGGAATATGTGCAAGGTAGATTTGATATTAAGAATAAATCTAAATCTAAAAGAACATTTTTAAATTACTTTGGTGAAATGACTGAAGAGAAAATGAAAGCAGACAGTTCCAATAATTATGGAAACTGGTTTTCTGCTTTTCAACATCTAAAAAAGTTTGTTTCTCCTAATCTAACTTTTGACGATATAGATGAAGATTTTGTAAAGCGTGTCAAAAACTATTTTGAAAATGAAGCGAAAACTAAAAGCAATTTGGATCTCTCACAAAATTCAAAATATTCCTATTTTAATAAAGTAAAAGCAGCTCTCAGAAGTGCTTTTGATGAAGGGTATATTTCCATTAATTACGGAAGCAAAGTAAAATCGTTTGATCAAGCAGAAAGTCAGCGAGAATACTTAACTTTTAGTGAAGTAGAAAGCCTTGCAAAAGCATATTGCAAATATGATGTGTTAAAAAGGGCATTTTTATTTTCATGCTTAAGTGGATTACGATGGAGTGATATCAATACATTAACTTGGTCTGAAGTGAGAGATGAAGAAGACGGTTTTAAAGTTAATTTTAGACAGGAAAAAACGGACGGTGTTGAGTATTTATATATTTCAGAACAAGCAAGAGAATTACTCGGTAAACGTGGAGAACCAAAAGAAAGAGTTTTTATTGGATTGAAGTATGGAGCAGTATTTAACCACGAAATTGTAAGATGGAGCGTTCGTGCAGGTTTAACCAAACACATCACTTTTCACAGTGCTCGTCATACCAATGCGGTTCTGTTGCTTGAAAATGGGGCGGATATTTATACCGTTTCAAAACGGTTAGGACATAGAGAAATCAGAACTACGGCAATTTATGCTAAGATTGTAGATAAGAAAAATAAAGAAGCTGCGGAACTCATTCCAAAATTGAAACTTGAAATATAGTGTAGTTTTTTGTTTGTCATTTCAATCAAAATATTGAATTTATCTTAATCCATTTGCTTCGTTTTGTACTATTTTGGTCTTAATCATCTAAACTAATCTAAATTATTCTTATTTAGACTTTTCACATTCCAAACTCATCTAATTTATTCTTTTTTAGCCCACAACCCATTGACTGTATTGTAATTATAGTTTTCTATATAGACCTTTGCTTCATAAAATTAAACAAAATATAAGCAATGGAAAACGAAATTATTTTACAAAAACTCAGTCGGATAGAAAAGCACATTTTCGGTTTAAAACCAATTCTTAATGTCGAGGAATTGTCAGATTATACTGGATTCAAAAAATCGTATATCTATAAACTCGTACACAGCAATCTTATCCCATTTTCAAAACCGAATGGTAAAGTTCTATTTTTTGAACGCCAAAAGATAGACGAATGGTTATTGTCTAATAGCGAAAAATCCACTGATGAAATCCAAGCTGAAGCAATAGAATTTGCTTTCAAAAAGAAGAAAGCATAACCCGCCAGTTATGCCCTCAATTTTTGTTTCACCTTGAAACTGATGCAAATATACTAAAATATTTGCTCGGTTTCAGTATATCCTAAACTTTATGGAGACCGAAAAACAGTTGTATCAAGTGGATACAGCTACCAATACGATATTCGATCGTATCAGAAAATACCTTGCAAAGAACTATCAACTCCGCTTCAACGAAATCGCCTTGGAATTCGAGATAAAAACAGAAAACGGCGATTGGACTGAGTTGAACTTAAACTCTCTGTACATCGAACTCACTCAGGCGGGAATCAACATCGCATTCAACAAACTTGAAATACTGATGCGAAGCCATTTGATTACGGTATTCAATCCATTTCAGAACTATTTTCAAAACCTTGAAAAATGGGATGGTGAAAACCATATCCAAAGATTGACAAGTTTTGTCAAGACCACTGATGCAGAACCTTTCCAAATCCATTTTGAAAAATGGTTGACAAGATCTGTCTTGTGTGCATTGAAAAAAGGATACATCAACAAACAATGCTTCGTGTTCTACAATACCAAGCAAAACAGTGGAAAAACAAGTTTTTTAAGATTCCTGATTCCGCCAAGTTTGGAGAAATATTACACCGAAGATATTGGTGTGGATAAAGACGGACTCATTGCGCTCTGCAAAAACTTCATCATCAATATCGATGAACTTTCGGTGATGTCCAAAACGGACGTCAATATTTTGAAGGCATTTATTTCCAAAAACACGGTAAATGCAAGATTGCCTTACGACAGAAAATCGTCATTGATGTACAGAACCTCGTCATTCTGTGGTTCTACAAACCGCTCCGATTTCTTGACCGATGAAACAGGAAGCGTGAGATGGATCATTTTTGAGGTATTGGAAATTGATTTTGGATACTCAAAGAAAATCAACATCAACCAAGTTTGGGCTCAAGCGTATCACAATGCTTTTGAAAGGAAAAATTACAATCCCGAACTCACTGCAGAAGACCTTGTCGAAAATGAAAAACGAAACGAGAAATTCAAGCAAATCACACTTGAGCAGGAAATCCTCATTTCCCATTTTGAAAAATCGGAAAACAAAAACGACTTTCTCACCGCAACGGAGATTATGCTCGCAATGAGTAATGCTTTGGGAGTGAGAATGAACAATGTGAAAATTGGGAAAGCATTAACCGCCTTAAACTTTGAAAGGATAAAGCATTCCAAAAAGCAGGTTTATGGCTATTTAATCAAAAGAAAAATTGAGGACGAAAAAAATGAATAAAAAATAATTAAAAATCCTCCTACCTAATTACCTGCTTACCAAAAATCCCTTGAAACCATTATGAATAGACATTTTTATAAGAGGTAAGAATAGATGTTTAGACTTACCTAAAGTTACCTATTAATAGAATTTAGAAATAAAAAATACAGGTAGAAAGGTAAGTCAAGGTAAGTCAACCAAATCACTCTTAACACTTTCTGCAAAAG
Source organism: Soonwooa buanensis (assembly GCF_900167905.1). Lineage (GTDB taxonomy): Bacteria > Bacteroidota > Bacteroidia > Flavobacteriales > Weeksellaceae > Soonwooa > Soonwooa buanensis. The sequence continues at coordinate 181,877 of NZ_FUYZ01000001.1, forward strand.
GCTTAGGTAAGAAGGTCGGTAAAAACACCAAAAAACTTTATAAAACAAAACACAAAACGCACAACACAAAAACCCAAAATTATGAATTGTAAACAGGCAAACGAAAATATCAGCATCAGGGAAATCTTGGAGAGCTTTTCTCTTTTCCCGAGCAAAGACAACCGAAGAACCGCTTTTTATCTTGCCTTTGACCGAGAAGAAAAAACGCCAAGTCTTTCGGTGAATTATGAAAAGAACACTGCTTTCGATTTTGGGACAGGAATGAAATACGATAATGTTTCCTTGGTTCAAGGAATTAAGAAATGCTCAGTTTCCGAAGCATTGGAATATCTGAAAAGATTTGATTATTCAATTCCGAATAAGCAGATAATTGAAACTGATAATTTCAAACCAAAATCAGTTTACGAGATTTTAGAAATCAAGGAAGTAGAACATCCAAGTTTGATTGAATATCTAAAATCCCGAAAACTCAATTCCCTGAAATCCGAACTCAAAGAAATTCATTACGAACTCAACGGAAAAAAGTATTTCGGTTTGGGATTCAAAAATGATTCTGACGGATATGAAATCAGGAATCCATACATCAAACTTTGTTTGGGTAAAAAAGACCTCACTTCGATAAAAAATCACTCCAAAATTTTAAGAATTTTTGAAGGATTTGCAGATTATATATCGTTCAAAATTTTGGAAAAATCACTCGAAAAAGAACCTTCGGATTACATCATTTTAAATTCGGTTTCGATGATTTCAAAAGTCAAGAATCAACTTGAAAATTATCAAAGTGTTGAACTGTTTTTGGACAATGACAGGACAGGAGATTCTGTCACCAAAATTCTCAAAAAGCAAAACTCCAATGTTTTAGATGAGCGGATTTTATTCAAAAACCACAAAGACTTAAATGAGTTTTTAATCAATGGGAACCTGCGTAAAACAGATACAGGTACCATGCTCAATATCGATACAGGTATAAAAGAAACAGACCTGCGTAAAATAGATACAGATATCGAAAGTGAAGACCTGGGTAAAATAACTCCACGCAAAATCGGCAGATAGTTAGTGCAAAAAGTACCCAATGTTTACAATAAGCGCATCCGCTCATCGTAAAATTGGAACATTTTGGTTTTCTCCTATCGTCGAAAACTATAAAACAGAACGCTGATTTAGGAAAAAAAATCAGACAAAATTCAGAGAAAAATTCAGAGGAAAATGCAGTAAATATTTAAAGAAAATGCATCTAAAATCCGAAGAAAATTTCTGTCGAAAATCAAACAGAGTTCAAAAAATATTAATGGCAAAAAATGGAAATTTTTGCTTCAGAAAAGAAAAAAAAATTCAAATGGAAAATAATCAATTAAGACAATTTGCGGAACAAATTTTCAACGAACAGGAAAAGAAAATTGCACAAGAAAAACGAAGAAATTACTTCAAAGAAATCGGCAGAAAAGGAGGTTTAAAAAAGAAGACTTCCAATCAATTTACGAAAGTGATTTCTACGAGATTGACGCAGAAAGAATTTGATGAGGCTTCACAACAAGCGAAACGGTACAATATCAAATTTTCAAAATTTACCCGATTAAAAATTACAGATGGAGAACTCAGAATTAATGAATTTAAAGAACATGAAACTTTGCTCGAATATGGAAATAACTTCATCAGAATAAAAAATATGTTTCGGCGCAGTGAGTTTTCACAATTGGATCACACCAAAGTGATTCTAAGAGAAGTTGAAATTGTTACGAAACTGATTTACGATTATCTCTACAATAAAATGAACGCAAGAACGGAAGCGGAATTTCAAGAAGATGAATAACAGTGCAACCACAAGACGAATTTCCAAAATCGCTGTGGAATACAACGGAAACGACAAAGGAACTGCGGAGATGGTTTACGGCAATAATCTTTTGAGCGAGGATCCCGAAATACAATTCAAGGAAATGAAAGCAGTCGCCAACAGAAATAAAAATGTAAAAAATTGGGCATTAACAGGATATATCTCTCCGGAGAAATCTATTGGCGATAAGCTGACAAATGAAGAACTGACTGATTTAGCCTTGAGAGCATTAAAAAAAGTCGGAGTTACGGATGATAATCAAATTCGTTTGGATATTCATTCTTCCACGAAGCAAAAGCACATTCACTTCATTGTAAACCGAGTGAACACTTTTGGCGAGAACACGATTACCGCACACAAAATCGGAGAAAACTTTGGTAAAGCAGTCCGAGAAGTTTGTCAGAAACTGAATCTGAAAACAGATATCGAGATTGGAAAAGAGAAGAAACAGATGATGTATTATGCTTTGACAAACTCTTTGAAATACGCTAAAAACTTCGATGATCTTGTAATGAAAATGCATCTAAAAGGTTATCGAGTAACTCTTTCACAAAATGTGAAAGACGGAATTTCGGGAATGCGGATTGTGCGATATGAAGACATCAACCATCAAACTGAGCGACAATATAAATCGGGCTATAAACTTTCAGAAATTACCAACAAACTGAAAATTGCAGATATCAAGACAACTTTGAATTCCAACTTCGAGAGGGCTGAACATATTCAAACCTTGCTTGAGCAAATGCGAGAAAATGAAGAAACGGAAATTTCAAGAACCAATATCTCCAAAGAGATTGGAAAAACGGTTGATGAGTTTTTAAAACCAACGTACACCGCTCCCGACGATGAATTATTAAAACGAAAAAAACGAAAATTTAGATAAAATGGAACATCAAAACACAGCACCAAACGAACCACAAAACGATATTTATGAACTGCTGAGAAAGGTGGTTGAAACGAATGAAGAAAACATAAAATCCACGAAACAAACTGAATCCGTTCATTTAGAAGCACGTAATTTTTATCAATCTGCACAGAATGCGATTATTGGTTCGACCAATATGATGCAAAAAGCGATGCAGCTTGTTAGAACAGAACTTGAATCTATCATAGGTTTCAAATCCTCAATTCCTGAAAGCATTCCTGCGCATTTGTCGGAAACCACGCTCAGCTTTTTTGAAAAAATTGAAAAACACATCAAATTTATTTTTCCAGGAAGCATCGGTATTTTGTCTTTGGCAGCGATAATCTTGTTCGGGACTGGACATTTTGCTTTCAAATGGTACTCCGAAAGCATCCGCGCCAAAAGTGAAATTCGGCAAGATATTTTGGATGAAATCAAGAGAGATGGAAAAGCGATTTTCGAAATTAAAGACTACGACCAATTGAAGTACAATACAGATTTAATGAACAAATGGATGAAGAAGAATCCGAAAGATGGCGAACGGTTTATGAAATTTAAGGAGGGGTTTGAAAGTAAGTAACTTCGCCAAAGTTTTACTATCTTTACAAAACATTGAGGCGCTGGTAATCTGGCTAAGGATATTGAATGAGGACAAAAGTTCTCATTCTTTTTTATTTTTAACACAAATATTTAATATTCATGCTTCTTTTTTAAATATCTTTACACAAAATGTATATTTCTATGCAGGAAATTCCAATTAATAGACTTAAAGCAGTACTTGCTGAAAAACAAAAAACAGGTAAATGGCTTGCTGATCAATTAAATAAATCAGAAACAACTGTTTCCAGATGGTGTCGAAATGAAATACAACCTTCTATGGAAACCTTGCTTGAAATAGCAAAATTGTTAGATATTGATATTAAAAACCTTTTGAATTCAAGCAAATAATATGAGTTCTAAATTTTTTACAAATAAAGAAAGCAATAGTCTTTTCGAGAAATTCAAAGGTATTTTTGAATATCAAAATGTATCTTGTTTTGATGCTTTGGTAGGTTATTTTAGAGCTTCAGGGTATTTTAAACTAAGACCATTTTTGGAAAAAGTTCCAGAAATTAGAATCTTGGTTGGAATTAATGCAGACTCATTAATAGCTGAAGCAAAGAGAAAAGGACAATTATATTTAGAAAATCCTGAAAAGACTAAAGAAGAATACCTCAATTTTGTTGCGAAAGATATTGAGAGCGCATCTTATGATTCTGAAACTGAAAAAAGCATATTGCAATTCATTGGCGATATCATTTCTGGTAAAGTTCAAATTAGAGCTTACGGACAAAAAAATCTACACGCAAAAATTTACATTTTCAGACCAAAACCATTTAATCAACACACTTTAGCTAGCGTAATTACTGGCTCGTCTAACTTGACTGATTCAGGATTGGGAACTTATGATAATGCCAATTATGAATTTAATGTTCAATTAAATGATTTCCAAGATGTCAAGTTTGCAACCGATGAATTTGAAGATTTGTGGAAAGATGCCACTGATTTAATTCCGGCAGATATTTCAAAACTTAAATCAAAAACTTATTTAGGAGATGAGAAAATAACTCCGCACGATTTATTTTTAAAAATGCTAGTTGAGTACTTTGGCGATTCAGCTATTCGGGATAAAGTTGGTAGCATTTCTTTACCAGATGGTTATACAAATTTGCAATATCAAGCCGATGCAGTAACAGAAGGTTTTCACAAATTATTGAAGCATAACGGCTTTATTCTGGCAGATGTTGTTGGACTAGGAAAAACAATCATTGCTACCAGAATTATCAAAAAATATATTGATAAGAACGGTTACAATACAAAAGTATTGGTTGTTTATCCAAATGCTTTAGAAACAAACTGGAAAACTACAGTTCGTGATTTTGGAATTTCTAATTATGTAGATTTTGTTTCTAATGGAAGTTTGCACAAAATAATTGAAGGTAACAGTATTAATTATCAAAAGCCTGAAGATTATGACTTGATTATTGTCGACGAAGCACATAAATTTAGAACATCAAGTACTACAATGTATGGATTGTTGGAATTAATTTGTAAAACTCCGAGAGCAACTGTTGGTAATGATGTGGATAGAAAAAAGAAAGTTATTCTAATTACTGCAACACCTTTAAATAATAAACCGGAAGACATTGCAAATCAAATTTATTTATTTCAAGATTCGCGTAAATCAACTTTAGAAGGAGTTCCAAACCTGCAAAGCTTTTTCGCGGATAAAATTGAAAAATACAAGAAACTCTATTTGATAAAGGATCACGCAGAACTTGTTAGCAAAGTGCGTGAAATTTATGAACCGATTCGAGAAAAAATATTTTCTGAATTGGTGATTAGGAGAACTAGAGCTGACATTAGAAAAATCGCTCGTTATTATGAAGATGTTATTTCGCAAGGAATGACATTCCCAGATGTTGTTGGACCCAATAAAATTGAATATCAATTTTCCCCTGAACAGGAATTGACATTTTATGACACAATTAATGCAGTTATCGATCAATTAGGTTATTATCGCTATCGTGCTATTGAATTTTTGAATCCAGAACACGCAGAAATTTATGATAATGCACAACTAATTTCATTGCAACTTTCAACCATTATGAAAACCCAATTGGTTAAAAGGTTGGAAAGTAGTTTCAGGGCGTTCAAGAAATCTTTGTATCGATTCTATATTTCAAATCAAAGAATGATTGAAATGTTTGAAAATGATAAAGTTTTTATCGCGCCTGATATTGATGTAAATAAATTTTTGGATGAGGGAAGAGAAGATGAATTGGAAGCAAAGATTGAAGAACTTAATGCTGAATCTCCTAATAATCAAATTTTTAAGGCATCAGATTTCTCTGAAGAATATATTAAGGGTTTATTGAAAGATCAAGAGGTTTTGCTTGAAATTTATGAGCGTTGGGAAAATATTGGAGAAGACCCTAAAACCAAAAAATTTATTGCCGAAATCAAAAAATCTTTTTTTGATAAAAAGAATATCGAAAAGAAATTGGTGATATTTTCTGAAAGTAAAGAAACCGTAGAATACATAGCTGAAGAACTCAAAAACATTGGTAGAGAAGATGTTTTGGCAATTAGTGCATCCAATAGCAAACAAAGATTCGCCACAATCAGAAAAAACTTCGACGCCAATTATCCGGAGAAGCAGGAAGATCAATATAACATCATCATTACAACCGAAGTTTTGGCAGAAGGGATTAACTTACATCGATCTAACATTATTTTGAACTACGATATTCCTTGGAATGCTACCAAACTAATGCAAAGAATTGGTCGTGTAAACAGAATCGGAACCAAAGCCGACAAAATTTATGTGTACAACTTTTTTCCGACTTCTCAATCTAATGATTTGATTAAATTGAATGAAAAAGCATTAAAGAAACTACAAGGTTTCCATTCTGCATTCAGTGAGGATAGTAAAGTTTATAGTGAAGAAGAGCAATTGATTGAAAACACTTTAGGCAATTTACAACCGCAGGAAGAAGTTGATGAAAGATTACAATATCTTGAAATTGTTCGCGAACTTTTTGAAAAAGATTTCCAACAATATCAACGAATTAAGAAATTACCACTCAAAAGCAGGGTTGGTCGATTTGCCAAAATTAAAAGTGATGTAGCCAAAGAAATTATAAGTCAATCACTAGAAAATACTGTGCTTTGCTATTTACGAAACAAGATAAAAGAAGGATTTTATGTCGCCAATGATAAAAACTGCGTTGAAGTTACTTTTTATCAGGCAGTAAAACTTTTTGAAGCCACCAAAATAGAAAAATCAACTGCTGTCTTTGAAAATCATTTTGATGCAGTAAACAATGCTGTGAACCAATTCAAAAAAGTTTACAATACCATTTATACTGTAGAAGATTATGATACTTCCAATCTTTCAGTGTCGGAAAGAAATGCAGTTTTATTTTTAAACAGTTTAAAAGATTTGAAGCGATCTTTCCCTGCTGAATTGTCAGATGAGTTTATTGAAATGATTGATGCATCGCTTCGCATCATTTATATGGGAGTTTTTCGAAAATTCCGAAATGAAATTTCAAATTTAGCTTCAAAACAAAAAAAGAAAAAAATGCCTTTGGAAAAAGTTATTTCAGAAGTCAATCAGATAATGAATCGTTATCCAATTGCTAATATTGCGAGATTAGATGCGTTGAGAGCGGAAGAAGAAAATCAGCCAAAAGTATTTGAAGAACCAAAAATTGTAATCACTGAAACCTTTGCTTAAAAAATGAATAGAGCAGAACTTAAAAATATATTGCAGGAACATTACGATAGAGTTAGATGGAACAAAACCTTGCACTTTCTTTCCGGAAACAGAAATCTATTGCAGTTGTCTTTAGAACCAAAACTTATTGAAATTAATACGACGGAAGCGGATAGAATTGTGAAAACATTTTATCAAGTAGGAACACTAAAAACTTCAGATGGTGTTACACTTCCTGTTTTCGAGATTATTTTGGAAGATAATATCCGTATTGAATATAACAAAGCCGGAGTTAATGATTTTATCAAGAAATACATTATTAAAGATGCAGTAAAAGGAGCATTGGCAACTTTTGCGTATGAAACCGACGAAAGAAAAGAATGGCGTTTTTCATTTATAAGCAAAAATTCTGCGAGTGACTTCTTTGCGGAAGCAGAAGCAGAAGAAACCAACCCTAAAAAATACACCTATATTTTTGGGACACAGGACGAACACAGAACTGCAATTGAAAGACTGTACAATCTGGAACAATCGCGTTTCAGATTGGAAGATTTTTTTGAAGCATTTAATGTTGAACCTGTTTCAAAGAAATTCTTCGATGAGTACAAAAAACTTTATCAGGATTTTTCAGATTATTTGTTAGATGAAAATCGTGGATACATATCCATTTTTGAAAACCAAAAAGATCCGGAGCATAAAACCGAAAAAGAAGCAAGAAACTTTGTTTCCAGATTAATGGGGCGTATTGTTTTTTTATACTTTTTGCAAAAGAAACATTGGTTAGGAGCTTCAAATACAGAATACAAAGACGGAAATCCACATTTTATAAGTGACTTGTTTTTCAATGATGTTGCTAATCAAAATGATTTTTATGAAAAATATCTGTGTCCAATTTTCTTTAATGCTTTAAACACACCCGACAGAAAAAACGATGAGTTTAAATTGGAGAACGGACAGACTGTAAGCATTCCTTTTTTGAATGGTGGTTTGTTTGAAGAAGAACAAGAACCAAATGGACATCGGAATATTCAGTTCAGAAAAGACCTTTTCGAATCCCTTTTTAATTTCTTTAATGGATATAATTTCACGATTTACGAAAACAGTCCAGAAGAACATACGGTTGCGGTAGATCCTGAAATGCTTGGACATATTTTCGAAAACTTAATTGATTATAACAAGGACACAGGAACATTCTATACGCCAAAGGAGATTGTTCAGTATATGACGCAGGAAAGTCTTATCGAGTATCTGAACACGCACTTGGAAAACGAAAGAAAAGAAATTGAAAACTTAGTAAAAAACCAAAGCAGACCATCATTCTCCGATAAGGAATTAGAAAAAATTGAAAATTTGTTGGATGCTGTTAAGATTTGTGATCCCGCAGTTGGTTCTGGTGCTTTTCCGATGGGAATGTTACAGGAAATTTTTAATCTAAAAGCTTTAATCGCTTATGAATTAAAAAAAGAATGGAATCCTGCTGAAGTAAAACAAGAGATTATACAAAGCTCAATTTATGGTGTTGATTTGGATGAAGGTGCAGTAGAAATCGCGCGATTGCGTTTTTGGTTATCATTGGTGGTAGATGAAGGAAAACCCAAACCCTTGCCTAATTTATCCTATAAGATTTTAGTTGGAAATAGTATTGTCGATAAATTTGAACAATTAGCTATAGAAATTGATTGGAGTCTTGATAGTACAAAGAAAGGCCTATTTGCACAAGATATTATAGAAGAAAAAATTAGTTTGCTAAAAGAAATCTCAACAAAACAAAAAGAGTATTTTTTTTCAACAGGAAAAACTAAACATGAAATTCATCAACAAATTTCAGATTTAAAGTTGGAAATTCTTTCAAAGGAATTACAAATAATGATTACTTCGAAAGGAACTGAATATAAGTCGCTGACAAGAAACTCAAAGAAGCAAAATGAATTGTTTGAACAAACTTTAAGATGGAAAGCGGTGTTAGAAAAAATAAATATTTTAAAAAATAATAAAGAAAGTGATTTCTTTCATTTTGATTGGTGTTTAGATTTTCCTGAAGTTTTGAATCCTATACTGGTAGATGAGAGCAAAAGGGGATTTGATATTGTGATTGGAAATCCACCATATATAGAGTTTAAAAATCTTGATAAGAAAATTAAGGCTGAAATTGAAAATAAAGAAATTGGGAAATATGTTACACTTAAAGGAAAGTATGATATCTATATTGCTTTTTACGAATTAGCTTATCGATTAATAAAGAAAAATGCACTATTAACTTATATAACTCCAACCAGATTCTTGAATCGCGATTATGGTAGGGAACTAAGAAATTTCCTACGTCAAAATATGAAGTTTATCGAAATTACAGATTTTGGAGATAAACAAAATTTTGAATCAGCAATTACTTACACTGGTATTTTTATATTAAAAAAGACAGAAGAAAAAGAATATGTTTTCTCGGTACAAAACAGTTTAGATTCAAGTAAAAAATTAAAATTTGATAATGAATATTTGAATGGAAATTCTTGGTATTTCAATGATGAAAAAGTATCAGATATTTTAGATTTAATAAGGAAAGATACTATTCCATTAAAAACATTACTTGATGGTATCTTTCAGGGTGTTGCAACCGGAAAAGATAATGTTTTCATTCTAAACAAGTCTTTCGTAGAAGAACACAAAATAGAGACAGATTATTTAGTTAAATTTCTGAAAGGTAAAGATATATCGCCTTACAAAATTGAATGGAAAGATAATTATTGCATTTACCCTTATGACGATGATGGAAAAGTAATTAGTGAAACTGATTTATCTAAAAATTCTCCAAATCTATACGAATATTTAGTTGAATCTAAGAATCTGTTAAAAGGACGCGGTTATTTTGATAAATCAAATAAATTATGGTTTGAACTGTGGAATCAAAGAAATAAGAAAAAATTTCAGACTTGCAAAATCATTACTTTAGATAATGCTTCGAGAAACTCATTTGCATTCGACGATAAAGGTTTTATGGGAACAACAACAACTTATTCATTAGTTCCCATTATCAATAACACAAAAATAATTCAAGTTCTTCTGGCGATACTAAACTCAAAAGTTCTAGATTATTATCATAAAAAAAATACTATTCCGCAAGCTGGCGGATTTTATAGATATCAAGCTAGTTTTATTGAAAGTTTGCCAATTATTATTGGATTGGAAAAGTATAAGTATATAGGTTATATGGCAGAAATAATCACCGCCTTAAAATCATATTTAAACAATATAAAAATAGGTGAAAATTATAATAATAATCAAATCAGTGACTTTTTCCAAGATGTAATTGACGGATGTGTATTTGACATTTATTTTGACCAAGAAACAACTTCAAATAATATTAGAATTACAGATGCTGTAAATGCCTCAATTGAAAAATATAATATTCATGGAAACTTCAACGATTTAGATGAGATCCAAAAGAAAAATATTATCGTAAAACTATATGAAGAATGGTCAACTGGAATTGTCCAAATAAAGATGGCTGATTACATTACAAAAAGTCCTGATATCCTAAAACCAATCTTACAAAGTTGAAATGGCTAATATCGATAAAATAAGACTTCATAATTTCAAAGCTTTTTACACAGGAAGTGAACCTCAAGAAATATCTTTAAAGGGTAAGAACTTGTTATTGTATGGAGAAAACGGAAGTGGTAAATCTTCTATTTATTGGGCTTTGTACACCCTTTTCCAATCAGAGACCAAAACGCAAGCCGAAATTAGTAAATATTTTTCGCCGATACACGAAGAACAGCTAATTAATTATCATTACTTAAACTCAAGACCAGATTTTACTGTTGATGAAAATGGAAATATTACAAACCCTAATGATATAGGGAAAAATGCTGAAGTAACAGTTGAACTTGAAGATGGTGTCGAAGTAAGGATAGATAAAGATGGCAATTCTGAATCAGTTGCGAATAAAATACAAGATTTACATCGACATAGTGATTTTATAACGCATCGTTTGCTCGTCAATTTTTACAATTTTAGAAACTCAAAGGGGATAAATCTTTGGGAAGTTTTTGTGCGAGATTTTTTTCCATTCCTTATTGAAGATAGAGGGCGTGGACAGAAAACACTATGGCAAAATCTAAAATCTATTGAAGAAAATTTACCATTTAATTTAGATACAGCATCCAAAACTTTTAAAAGATCACGAAGTAAAGTTTGGCAGAGAAATTTTAACGATACAATTCGAAAATTTAATAGTGATGTTGAACATTATATTACAAGGATTAATCTATTATCAAATGATGTTTATAAAGATGTTTTAAAGAATAATGATAATATTGAAATTTTTTTGAAGTATAATCAGCCTTTAAAATATGATCATTATGCAGATAATGTGTACACCAAAGATGGTGTTGATTATACACAAGGTACAGGATATGCAAAACTTAATAATCCTTTCATAAGTTTAGTTATTCGAAGAGTCAATGATGATGGATCATTTTCGGTTGTACATCGTCCTCAAGCTTATTTGAATGAGGCAAAAATTACAATGATTGCATTGTCAATAAGATTCAGTTTACTTCACGATTCAATAAAGCCACCTTATGCAGGACAATTTCTTGCACTTGATGATTTGTTGATAAGTTTGGATATGAGCAATCGTGAAAAGGTTTTGGAAGCAATATTGAATGTTTATGCAAAAAAATATAAAATTTATTTATTTACACACGAAAGAAGTTTCTTTAATCTTGTTAAGAGAAGAATAGATTATGGTGGAAACATTTCGGAATGGGAAATAAGAGAAATTTATCAAATAACAAAAGATGATGGAATTCCCTCGCCAGAAGATTATCCATCCAAAGGTTTTTTTTCTCTCGCATTGCAGCACAAAAATAATAGACCTCCAGATTATCCTGCTTCTATGAACTATCTTAGGAAAGAGCTAGAAGAAATTTTGGTGACTAATCTACCAAAGGAAATTTTTAAAAATGATGATGGAACCAATAAGGATAAATTAAATGATAAGATTATTGCAACAAAAAAGCTTTTTGAAAAATTAAACATAGATCAAAAAGTTGTTAATGAGATTGATGATTTTATTTTTCTCCTTCTTAATCCAATGTCACACAGTGATTTGGAAAGCGAAATATATAAGACAGATATTGAGAAGGTTTTAACTTTAGTTGCTAATTTTAGAAAAGAATGCGAGACTTTAAAGCCACTAATAAAAAGAATTTTGCCCAGAAGCAATAAAATAATAATGGTTATAAACAAGGATATAAATACTGTCAATGAATATGTGGTTACTGTTTCAGAAGATGTTTTTGTTTATCTGAATCCTGATGGTTCAAGAGTATCCTCTCATTCGGAACTAGAGAAAGACTTGATATGTTATGAAGTCAAAAATTCAATTAAAGGAAAAGAGAATAAAATTAGTATAAATGCTAAACAAAAAGAAAATTTGCAAAAGTTTTATGAATATTGCTGTAATAAAGAAAGCGTTGCAATTGATCCAGACTTTCTAAATTTTTATTTTTTGTCAGATAAATCTAAAAATATTAGTCAAATAATAGCCGATTTATAATAATTAAAATAAGTAACTATGGCATACGAAGCACCAATTACCATAAAAAAAGCAATAGAAAATATTCGGAAAAAGCATTATGTTTTGCCGTCAATTCAGCGTGAGTTTGTTTGGGATTCAGAACAAATAGAGCGTCTTTTCGATTCTTTGATGCGGGATTATCCAATAAGCACTTTTCTTTTTTGGAAGGTGGATAAAAACAAAATAAAAGATTTTCAATTCTATGAATTTCTTAAAAATTATCACGAAAAAGATAATAAACACAACCAGAAAGCAGATTTGGTAGGCGATGAAGATGTAATTTCTATTTTGGATGGACAACAAAGAATGACCTCGCTTTATTTAGCACTAAATGGTTCTTATGCGAAGAAAATTCCATATTACAGATGGGACAGTCCACACGCTTTTCCGAAAAAGAAACTTTATCTGAATATTCTGAAGAAATCAGACGATATAGAATTGGAATATGATTTCAGATTTTTAAGCGACAATGAAGCAAAAAATGATGAAAATAATTTTTGGTTTCCTGTATCAAAAGTAATGGATTTTACAGATTCGCCTCAAGTAATGAATTATGTTATTGAGAATGAATTGATGAACACCTCAAAATATACTTCAGAGCAATCATACTTTGCAACAAGCTCTCTAAGTAAACTTCAAAATGCGATTCACCAAAAAGGAAACATCAGTTTTTTCCTTGAAGAAGGCGAAGAATTGGATAAAGTTCTGCAAATTTTTATCAGGATTAATAGTGGCGGAACCAAGCTTAGTTATTCAGATTTATTGCTTTCAATTGCAACTGCACAATGGAAAGAAAAAGATGCAAGAGAAGTGATACACGAATTTGTGGATGAAATAAATGCAATCGGTGAAGGTTTCGCCTTTAATAAAGACTTTGTGCTGAAATCTTGTTTGGTTTTGGCAGATTTCAACGATATCAAATTTAAGGTAGACAATTTCACTAAAGAAAATATGGTTGCCATTGAAAAAAATTGGGACAACATTTCTGAATCTGTGAAAAAGGCAATTGAACTTCTTGCAAAATATGGCTATAACCGAGATAACTTAATCTCATTGAATGCGGTAATACCAATTGCATATTTTATACAGAAGAATAATTTCAACGATTCAATACTTCATTCTTCAGCAAGGGAAAATGACCGAAGAGCAATAAAAGAATGGTTGGCAAGAGTATTATTAAAAGGAACTTTTGGTGGAACTCCTGATGCAATTTATCCTGTAATGAGAAATCTCGTTAATGAGAATTTAGGGAGATTTCCGATCAAAGAAGTTATTGATTATTATCGTGGCAAAAGAAAGTCAATCAGTTTCACGAATGACGATATCGAAAATATTCTCAATTACGATTATGGTTCGGCAAGAACTTACTGTGCATTAACTCTATTATATCCTGCGTTGAACTATTCCTTTAAATATCATCAAGACCATATTCATCCAAAATCTTTCTTTAGTAAAAGGAATCTACAAAATCGAGGAATAGTGGATCCAGATTTATTTATTTTGAAATACAATAAACTTCCGAATCTGCAACTATTACAAACAAATCTGAATCTTGAGAAAAACAGCAAGGAATTTAAAGATTGGCTAAGTTCGGTTTATCCAAACTCTACAGATCAATCGACATATCTATTGCAGAATCATATCGATACCGAAGTTTCTTTGGACTTTGTTGATTTCCATGATTTTTTCGAAAAAAGGAAAACCAAGTTAAAATCGTTACTGAAAGGGGTTTTGAATGTGACGAATGAGGAAGTGGAAGCAATTTCAGAAGAGTGATTTTATCAGCGAATGGATTTTCGAAAAAGATTTAGTCATATAAGAGAAGCACACAAGAGAAGATATAAACAAAATTAAATAAAATGAAAGCAATTTTGTTGATAAGTTTTAGGGTAAAATTATCAACAATTAATATTGGGGTATTGTGAGAATAAAAAATATCACATATTTTTGTAAATATTAATTTGAATGACAATGAAATTCAGGGTTATAAAACCAAAAGACCCACCTGCAATTGCAAAGATAACAGTGCAACGTACGGGAAAAATTGGGTTTTCTAAAGGCGCAATGGATTTGTTGGATTTAGAAACAAACAAATTTGCAAAATTTGCTTTTGACGATAGTGATGATTTTTACATCCTAATGTTTGAGGAATCCGATGAGGAAACTTTTAATGTAGCAAAAGCTGGGGAGTATAACTATATTAATGCAAAATCTTTATTAGAGGATTTGGATATAGATTATACATCTGAAGACACAACGATTTTTGATATCAGAAAAACTGATGACAAGAATGTTTATAAATTAAACAAGAGAGTAATTAAGAAATAAAAAAAGAAGTCCGAAACTTTACGAGGGTTGCCGAGACTTCTTTAGTTAGCCAAAGAGATAATCAGGTATCTTGAAGATATAGCTGTTATCCTGCTTTGTTCTGCAAAGATATTAAAAAATGTTAAAGAGTAAATTTTAAAAGACATTTTAACATTTCCATTTTTCTATTTTTCTTGCAAAGTATGTCACAAATCTTCACTGTTTATAAGGCTTACAGTACTAAAGCCTTGTAATTAAAAATGTATTACAGTGACTAAAAAAGCAACATCACCCAAAGTTGCTAAAATTGCTTCTAAAATTCTAAGAGACGGAAGAACTTCTAAGGCGTCTAAATCAGTCGCCGGAAGTGCCCTGGGTCAAAGAGAAAAAGGTAAGAAGTAATTTTAGAAAAAGGTTTTAAGTGCTTCCTTATAAAAAGCACTTTTTATTTAGTATTAATTTAAAAATAGAAAAATGGAAATTTTTGAAAAAGAATTTGTTCAGGTTACTGTTCCGCCATTTGAAAAACAGAATTCACAAAATGCAATTAAGGCTACAAAGCTGTTGGATTTAATTATTGATGATGGATTTAGAGAAAGAATCATTAAGCATTATGGCTTAGAATCTTTAGACTTTTATATTTCAATTGGGAATGTAGATTTGGCATTTCAATATGTCAATTTTATTACGAAAAAGTATGAATATATTAACCTTTGGAGTTCTAATAATAATGTGGTCACTAAAGTTGAGAGCACCGAAGAAAACACCGAAAAAACAGATTTGTATTTTGATTTTGCATTCCTCAATGATGATGATGGAGTGATTATTAGTGGATTAAAGGCAAAATCAATTTATGATTCTTCTTCAATGTTTTATAACGATCGAGAATTGTCAAAATATATTAATTTTCTGAAATCTAAAAACACAAAAGTTTTAGCAAAACTTTCAGATCGAAATAAGTTAATCGCAGATGTAAATGATTCTTGGAAATTACAATATGAAAGAAATCCAAGTTCAATACAACAAAGAAAATTTCGTTTTTTGAAGGACAAGAAAGAAAGGTACTATCTAAGAAGCATAACTTCTGAAAGATATGAGGAATATGGAGTAGCTTTTAGTTTTGTAATTTCGATCTTATCATTGCATAAAATCATGCAGTCAGATAAGGGCTTGAATTTGAAAATTAATTCATTATCAATAAATGAATCAAAAATCGACATGGTAGTTTCAACTGGAAACCCTGTATATGTGGAAGAAATTGATAGATTCATTTCATCATCGATTCTCATAAAAAATAATGATTTGGGTGACAGGTCGCTTTCTTTTACACATACCTTGAAACTGAATCCGAAACAGGACGAAGAACGAAAAATTTATTTATTTCCAAAATTAAAGGAGCAAGAAATAAATTATAAAATGTCTATTAGCCATACTGCAGGTATAGAAAAGGTATTGAGTACATTTGACAATTTAGGTTCCGTAATTTATTCCATGGATGAATACATAAAAGATTTTAAAGGTATTGCCAATACAAATACACCTGATGAACTTCGTGCTAAAATTGAAGAAAAAATTATTTCAAACAACAGTCCATTCAAAGAAGTAAAGGAATTGAAGAGTCTTTTTACAAGAAGCACTTCACAACATATTGATAATTTAGCTAAATTGCTTGAAGTTTGTCAGAAAGCCGAAATGATAAATATGGATTATGACATAAAATTCAAATTGAGGTATTTGATTTCGAATGTCTTACTTTACGGGAAGAATAGTTATTAATGTTTCTGACTACCAACAAAATTTTGTGATTAATTCGAATTTTATTTAATAAATTTATCAAATGACTGAAACTACATTTTTTAATACTCAAACTATTTCCTCGCGTGTAAAGGCGGGAATAGTTTCGGAGTATTTTCCAAGCTACAGTAAAATTATTATCAAAAAATTTATCCCTAAAGCGGTAAGATTTATTGATTTGTTTTCAGGTCCAGGAAAATATGAAGATGGAAATGAGTCAACACCATTACTGCTTGCACGTAAGTGTCACGGAGATCCAATTTTGAAAGATTTGGTAAAGTTTATTTTTAATGATAATGTATTTTCATCTGAATTAGAGAAGAATTTTTTAAATGAATTTCCGGATAATTCTTTCAAATATAAACCTCACTTTGGAAAAGGTACCGTTGGTGAAAATGTGGCAATTGACACATTTTTAAAAACATCAACACATATGGACAAAAGGAATCAATATCCTTCAGTCTTATTTATTGATCCATTTGGTTATAAAGGTATAAAAACTGAAGTTCTTGCAAAATTTTTAGAAAACTGGGGGAATGAAGTTTTTATATTTGTAAATACAAAAAGGATACAAGCAGCACTAGAGAATGATAAATTTGAAGGTTTAATGAGAGATTTATTTCCAAAGAGTTTTGAAAAAGTGAGAGTAGATCGAAGATTTAGGACTAGTGTTTCCGAAAGATTGGCATTTATTATTGATTCTCTTGCTGCTGAGTTCAAGATTTTATTGAATGGCACTGTTTACCATACTGCTTTCAAATTTCAAGAAGAGGATGTTGAAACTACAAGCCATTACATTTTACATATTACAAAGGGCGTAAAAGGTTTTGAATTGATAAAAACGGTTTATAATGATTTTGCAAATGTTGGAACTATCTTTGACGGTATAAATACATATACCTTTGATCCTAAAAGACTTGACTCTAAGGAATCGGAACTTTTCGATATTTCGTCCCTAAACATAGATAATCTTAAGCAGCTTCTAAAGCAGCAGTATAAGGGTATTACAATTTCTTCACAAAAATTGTATGAAAATCACCATCCAAATACAACTTATGCAAGATCTCACTATACGGAGGCTCTTTGTGGATTAGTAGACGATGGTGTCCTGAATGCTAAATTTAATGATAATATTAATCATAAAAAGAATGTTATTATTACAGATAAATGTATATTGAAATTTAAAAATGAGTAAATCCTCAATTGAATGGACTGAGATGACGTGGAATCCAACAACAGGATGCACAAAAATTTCAGCAGGTTGCAAAAATTGTTATGCGGAAATTATGACTCGTCGTTTAAAAGCAATGGGTCAAGAAAAATATAAAGATGGATTTAAGGTTGTCAAAGTTCATCCAGACTCATTAAAGGTTCCATATACATGGAAAAGTCCAAAAGTCGTTTTTGTAAATTCGATGAGTGACTTATTTCATGAAAAAATCCCAGTCGAATTTATTAAGGATGTTTTTAAAGTGATGAATGACAATCCGCAACATATTTTTCAATTATTAACAAAAAGAGCAGAACGCCTTTTAGAATTATCAAGTGAATTTTATTGGTCGGAAAATATTTGGATGGGGGTTTCTGTTGAAAATGCGAAAGTGATTGATAGAATAGATTTTTTAAGAAAGACGGAGTCTAAAATAAAGTTTCTTTCATTAGAACCACTTATAGGCCCATTAACTAATTTAGATTTAGAAAACATAGATTGGGTGATTGTAGGTGGTGAGAGCGGACACAAAGCAAGACCAATGAAAGAGAAGTGGGTTTTTGAAATAAGAGAAAATTGCATCAGGAATAACGTTCCATTTTTCTTTAAGCAGTGGGGAGGTAAGAACAAGAAAAAAGCGGGAAGAATATTAGATGGTAAGACTTATGACGAAATGCCTGTAAAAGAATCGAGTTTATAGTTTTGTTTTTTCTCGAAAATGCTCTTAAACAAATTATTAAATATTCAAGCTTGTATTAAATTTTTCGTATATTTGTAATACAATAGTAATAGTTACTATTAATTATTGCAAATAAGTATTCTTATAATGTTATTTAAATCCCTTTCAAAAGCCCAAAAAACCTTAGTTCAAAATGTTCGTGAAAGAAGATTGCAAATGGATCTTACCCAAGAAGGTTTAGCGGAAAGATCCGGCGTTGCATTATCAACTTTGAGAAAGTTTGAGCAGACCGGAATGATTTCTTTAGAATCTTTCTTAAAAATTCTTTCTATTGTTGGAGGATTAGAAGAGATGATTGAAGGATTAAAGCCAAATACACCTGCTTTTAAATCGATTGACGAAGTCATAAAGATTGACGAAAAAGCCATTAAAAAAAGAGGAAGTAAAAAATGAGAACATCAATCAAAGAATTAAAAGTAGGATTGAATTTTGGATCAGAAATTCAACCGGTAGGACGATTAGCGATTCGTGATGGAATCATTTATTTTGAATATGACAATGCTTTTCTTGAAACTAATTTAGAAATTTCGCCATTAAAATTTCCACTACAACGTGGAGTAATAGAACTTCCTAGAACACCTTTTGAAGGATTGGCAGGAGTTTTCAATGACAGTTTGCCCGACGGTTGGGGAAGATTACTTTTTGACAGGATGTTGAGAGCTGAAGGGATTTTACCGAATGAAGTTACAGCTTTAGATCGCTTAGCGTACGTTGGATTAAATGGAATGGGAGCGTTGGTGTATGAACCAGATGAAAGTCCTAAACATTATGATGAAAAAATTAACCTTGATGTTTTGGCTTCGCAAACTGAACAGGTTTTGGAAGGCGAATCTGGAGAAGTCATCAATGAACTTTTGGCATTGAACGGATCTTCTGCCGGAGCGAGACCAAAAGCAATGATTGGTCTTGATTCTCAAAGAAAGAACATTTCTCACGGTACAGGTGATTTGAAAGATGGATTTGAACATTGGATTGTGAAATTTCCAAATACGCAAGATGGTAACGATTCAGGAGCTATTGAATATATTTACTCGATAATGGCAGAAAATGCAGGTTTAGAAATGCCTGCAACACACTTATTTCCTTCACAAAAAGGGAGTGGATATTTTGCCGTAAAAAGATTTGACAGAGATAAAAATAAGCGCTTCCACATGCACACTGTAAGCGGATTGATCCATAGTAATTACAGGTTTCCATCTCATGATTATGAAGATTTATTGGCTTTAACTAGTGCGATTACCAAAGATATTCGAGAGGTTGAAAAAATGTTTCGATTGGCTGTTTTCAATGTAATGGCACACAATCGTGACGATCACGCTAAAAACTTCAGCTTCCTAATGAATGAGTTTGGCGAGTGGAATTTGTCGCCAGGCTATGATCTCACATTTTCTAATGGACCTGGCGGAGAACAAAGCACAATGGTGATGGGAGAAGGACGAAATATTTCAAGAAAGCACCTAGTAAAGCTAGGTTTAGAAGCAAAACTGTCAAAAGCATTTATAGTGGAAGTTATTCGCCAGACGAGCTTGGCATTGGAGAATTGGAAAAACTTGGCGAAGGAATATGATGTTAACAAAGAAAACATAGAAATGATTGAGAAACGTATTTCGAAGTTTTAAGGATTTCATAATCTTTAAAGAGGAAAAATTGCTAATTTTGGAACTAATTCGTCGGGAAGTATTAATTTCAAAAAGCCCGTCGGGAAGTATTATCTGATTGACTATTAATGAAATACATTGTTTTCTCGGTACAAAAGTAGTACAAAAGCGTTAAAATTTTCAATTATTTCACTACTTCAAAAATGAAAAAACCTTTGTTAATGGTGCTTTGCAAAGACGAAAATGTTGACGGTATCTACACCCAAAAGATGTTGCAGCACCTTGGAACTGTACTACTTTAGTACTACATGATTTAACGTAAAAGCTTATTAATAAAGGAAAGTTAAGATTCTGTATCGGCAAATAGAGATTAGAAGTAAGATTTAGAGAATCGAGACAACTCTTTAAAACCAACAACCAAGATTTCATATACTTAAAGTTCGAACAGGTTTTCTTGGCCACATTGCGAATGTATAAACTATTTTTTGCAACTAAAATACGCTGAAATACTTATTTTTTTGATAATCGTTTAGCCATTTTTAGCCAAAAACAATCGTTATATTTGTATAAGCACATTCCGAAAAATGCTACAAGATCAATTTGGACGTGAGATAAATTATCTAAGACTGGCCGTTGTCGACCGGTGCAATCTCCGTTGTACCTATTGCATGCCCGAAAATGGTTTGCAGTGGATCAAACAAAACGACTTGATGACGGACGAAGAAATGATTAGGATCTGTAGTATTTTCACAGATTTAGGCGTTTCCAAAATCCGAATTACAGGAGGTGAGCCTTTTGTACGAAAGAATTGTATTCAGCTGATGGAAAGTATTTCCAAGCTTTTAGGTTTGCTAGATTTGACTTTGACCACCAATGGTTTGCTTACGACCGACTATATTCCGCGGTTAAAGGCGATGGGCGTCAAGTCTGTCAATCTTAGTCTCGATACTTTGGATTCCGAACGTTTCTATAAAATTACACGCCGCAAAAGTTTTGACAAAGTAATGAAGACTTTAGAGTCTTTGTTGAAGCATGATCTAAAGGTTAAAATAAACGCGGTGGTGATGGAAGACGAAAATATCGAGGATATTATTCCGTTGGTGAAACTTGCTAAAGAAAATCCTATCGATGTTCGTTTTATAGAGGAAATGCCTTTTAATGGTGGGAATACTCCCGTTTCGTTAAAGTGGAATTATGAACGGATATTAGAGCATATTCAATCCGAGTTTCCGATTTTGGAAAAGATGGAAGATCCTAAAAGTTCTACAGCTTATAATTACAAGATTCCAGGTTTTAAAGGTGATATCGGGATTATTGCAGCCTATACACGCTCTTTTTGCGGCGATTGCAACCGAATCAGGATAACACCGAATGGTGAGCTCAGAACTTGCTTGTATGAGGAACACGGCATTAATCTAAAAGATGAATTACGACTTGGGAAAACCGATGATGAACTGAAATCAATAATTATCAATACTATAAAACATAAACCAAAAGATGGTTGGGATGCGGAGAAGCAAAATGCTAGCTCAGCGGAGTCTCATCAATCAATGGCAACAATTGGCGGCTAAAATGGAAATGATCAGCGTACAACAAGCGGAAGAATTGATTCTATCTCAAATACAAGATTTTGGGACGGAAGAAGTGCGTTATACAGATGCTTTGGGACGAGTATTAGCCGAAGATATTCTTGCTGATCGGGATTTGCCACCATTTGAGCGACCAACCGTGGACGGAATTGCGATTCGATTTTCGGGTTATGAAAAAGGACTTCATACTTTTAAAATTTCTGGAGTTCAATCGGCGGGAGAAGCTTCTATCGAAGTAAATTCTGATCATGATTGTATCGAAATTATGACGGGCGCTGCTTTGCACAACTCTTTGAATTGTGTTATTCGGTACGAAGATATTTCTATTGAAAACGGCGTTGCAACTATAAACATCAATCCTAAAAAAGGACAGAATATTCACTTAAAAGGAAAAGATAAAAAAGCAGATGATGTTTTGGTTACAGCCAATCAAGTGATAACGCCAGCGATTATAGGCATTGCAGCGTCGGTTGGTAAGACGAATCTTTTGGTGAAAAAACTTCCAAAAATTATTGTGATTTCAACTGGTGATGAAATGGTAAGTCCTGATGTTATTCCTTCGGACTTTCAGTTGAGACAATCCAATGGAATTACGATAAAATCGGTTTTGCAGAAGTATCAAATCAAAGCTGATTTGTTGCATTTAAAAGACGACTACGATTTGATTAAAAAAGAATTGACGCGTTGTCTTTCGCAATACGATGTGCTTTTGATGAGTGGCGGCGTATCTATGGGAAAATTTGATTTTCTTCCTCAAGTTTGTGAAGAACTCGGTGTTGAAAAGCTTTTTCATAAAATCAAACAAAGACCTGGGAAACCTTTCTGGTTCGGTAAAAACGAAGCACAGAAACTAGTTTTTGCATTTCCCGGAAATCCAGTTTCTGTGTTTATGTGCCTGCATCGCTATTTTGTTCCGTGGTTGAAAAATTGTTTAGGTTTTGAATCGAATACGCCATTAAATGCGGTTTTGGATAGTGATCTCAACTTCGAACCTCCATTGCAATATTTTGCTCAGGTCAAACTGCAAGTGAATTCTTCGGGACAATTGTTAGCAAAAGTTATTGATACCAATGGTTCTGGAGATTTTTCGCATCTTGCAGAAACCAACGCATTTATCGAATTACCTTTAGAAAAAACACATTTTGCAAAAGGTGAAGTGTATAAAGTTTGGCCTTATAATTTATAAATAAAATGACAGATTTTTCACATCTCAATAAAGATTTAGAACCCAGTATTGTTAATATTGGTCCGAAAAAAATAACACACAGAAGGGCTGTTGCACGCGCAATTGTTAGTTTGCCGGATCATGTTTTGAAAAAACTAAAAGAAGGTGATTTCAAAACACCAAAAGGTTCGGTTTTTCAAACCGCGATCATTGCAGGGATTATGGCGGCAAAAAAAACGGGCGAGTTGATTCCGCTTTGTCATCCAATCGGGATGGAAAACTGTGAATTGAAAATTGATTTGACAGATGCCGATGAAATAGAGATTTACTGCACCGCAGAAGTCGAAGCCAAAACAGGCATCGAAATGGAAGCGCTGACTGGTGCATCTATCGCGGCACTTACGATATACGATATGTGCAAAGCTTTGAGCCATGATATTTGCATCAAGGAAATTAAATTAATGGAAAAAACGGGTGGAAAAAATGATTTCAAAAGAGCAAAATAACATTCCAAAAATCAACGGTTTGGTCTTGGCGGGCGGAAAAAGCGTCCGAATGGGAACGCCAAAAGACGCCTTGCAATGGCATGGAAAAGAGCAACGTTATTTTGCCGCGGATTTGTTGAAAGCCTTTTGTGATGAGGTTTTTATCTCGTGTCGTCAAGATCAGTTGACCGATTTCGATTCCAATTATCAAGCGCTTACCGATACTTTTTTGCAGATGGGACCTTTTGGCGGAATTCTATCGGCGTTGCGTACGCAAAGAGACAAGGCTTGGTTGGTAGTCGCTTGCGATCTTCCTTTGTTGGACAACGATTCGCTGCAGTTTTTGATTGAATCTCGTGATCCTGAGAAAGCTGCGACAACTTATGAAAGTCCTTTCGATGGATTGCCAGAGCCGTTAATTACGATTTGGGAACCCAAAAGTTATCTACTTTTACTTCATTTTTTAGGGCTTGGAAATACGTGTCCGCGCAAAGTATTGATCAACAGTGATACTTTGATACTAAAACCTCAAAATCCCGATGCTTTGATGAATGTCAATACACCAGAAGATGCTCAAAAAGCACAAAATTTTTTGAATCGTAAAAAGTCCTAAGATGGAAGAGCAGTTCAGTCGTTATCAATGTCAGATGGCTTTACCAGGTTTTGGAATCGAAGCGCAGAAGCGTTTACAAAATGCCAAAGTACTCGTCGTAGGAATCGGTGGTTTAGGTTGTCCATCTTCGCAATATTTGGCGGCTTCTGGGATCGGAACTCTTGCGATTGTTGATGATGACGTCGTTTCTTTATCCAATCTTCATCGTCAAATTTTGTACACGCCAGAAGACGTTGGTAAACCCAAAGTTGAAGTTGCCGCGAAGCGTCTTCAAGCCCAAAATCCTTCCATCACGATAATTCCGATTAATCAGCGAGTGACTTCGGATAATGTCATGGATTTGATTGCCGATTATGATTTGGTAATCGAAGGAACGGATAATTTCGAAACGAAATACTTATTAAATGACGCTTGTGTTTTGGCTGGAAAAGCTTTGGTTTACGGAGCGATTTATCAATACGAAGGGCAAGTTAGCATTTGGAATGTTCAGCAAGCTGATGGAAGTTTTTCGGCTAATTATCGCGATGTTTTCCCTGATGTGGAAGCAGTGCAAGTTCCAAATTGTGCAGAAGGTGGCGTGATTCCAAGTCTTGCAGGGATTGTCGGTTGCATGCAGGCTAACGAAGCGATTAAATATTTAACCCAATCAAAAGATCTATTGGCAGATAAACTTTGGATGGTTAATATGTTAATGGGCAAAACGCAAATTATCAAATTACGAAAGTCTAATGCTATCGAAATTAAAGCTTTGGTAGAAACCATTCCTATCATGAGTTTCAACGAGTTTAATACAAAGAAAGATCAATTAGAAATCATCGATGTCCGCGAAATTTCGGAACACGAAGCTTCCAATCTTGGTGGAAAAAATATTCCGTTATCCGAACTTGAAAATCGTCTATCAGAAATTACTCCCGACAAAACAATTCTTTGTTATTGTGCGTCGGGTAAACGAAGTACAGTCGCAGTAGGCATACTCAAAAAACATTTTCCAAATATTTCTATTTTTTCTTTAAAGAATGGGATGAGTGCTTATTAGTATTTACTCTTTAGCAGAAGTAACAACTAATTCTGTCACCTGAAAACTACTACGTGCAGGTCTTTTCTCACCTTCAACAACTAATCGCAAAGGACCTTTTTTAGCATCCAAAGCTTTTCCATCCATTTTATCCGCCAAGATGATTTTCTTGTCATTCAGGCTGCTGTCGATTTCTGCTAAAGAAAACACGACTTCATAGTTGTCAGCCGACTTTACCAAAAGATATTTTAGCAGATTTTCGCCATGTATTTCCTTTCCTGCGGGAGCGTCTGCTTTTGCGAGCAATTCGCTTAGTTGTACACCGCTGTACGTGTGTACTTTTCCATCTTTGTCATTCAATACAGCCGTTGCTTGTGGCATTTTGGCTAAATCTGCTAACGTTATAGAATAAGGTGTTTTGACTTCGCCCTTTATTTTTAATTCAAATTTGTTTTGCGCTGAAACAAAAATGATGGAGCACAAAAACAGGAATAGAAAAATGGATTTTTTCATATATTTTTCAGTGTTAAATTCTAAGCGTGATCTGCTCGATAAGCCACCACTAAAGTTTGGTCTACTTTTTTGAAGATTTCAGGCGTATGTTTTTTAATTTTTATCCTAACATATTTTGAAGCCGGCATATTGGCGCCTTTTACCACATTGTTCACAGAAACTAATACGTTGGTTTCAGGGAAATAAGTCATCGTACTTTTCTCGGGAATCGGATAGGCAACGATAATAAAAAGCGGTGCAATACGTTCGATACCGTCATCATAGTTGAATAGATCGACTTTGTCACCCGCCTTGAATCCCGCTTTGTCAATATCATTCTGATTCATCATAATGACACGTCTCTCATTGAAGATGCCTCGATAACGGTCGTTAAGTCCGTATACTACAGTGTTAAACTGGTCATGGGTTCTGGTTGTTCCCATCAAAAACTCATCATCTGCCAAGCGATTATCGGTCATCGGTGTGATGAAAAATGTTGCTTTATTGGGGTCATTTTCACTGCTGAAATGACCATCACGAGGTCCGTTTGGCAAGTAGAAACCTCCTTTTTGTACCACTCTTTTATTATAGTCATCAAAACCTGGAATGCATTGCTCGATATCATCTCGCACAGCATCATAACTATTGATGTACTTGTCCCAATCTACGACCGAACGATTGCCTAATACGGCTTTTGCCATACGACAAGCGACGTGAGTTTCGTTAATTAAATGTTCACTCAACGGATCCAAAACACCTCTGGACCATTCAATAACACCCATGGAATTTTCGGTACTGACATGTTGAAGTTCGCCATTGACGATATCTTTTTCACTTCGTGAAATAACTGGTAAAATCAAGGCTTCTTGGCCGTGGATAAGGTGTCCGCGATTTGGCTTAATAGAAACCGAAACTGACATTTCTAAATTGCGTAATGCATTAGCGGTGTAGGTGGTGTCGGGTGCTGCCGAAAGAAAATTGCCACCCATGCAAAACATGAATTTTACTTTCTTCTCATGCATCGCATGAATAGCGCTAACAACATCCAAACCGTGATCTCTTGGAGGATTGAAGCCATAATGTTCCTGCAATTTGTCCAATTGCTCTTTGGTAGGGTGGTGGTTAATCAGTAGCGTACGATTACCTTGCACATTACTGTGCCCACGAACAGGGCAAACTCCGCCGCCTTGAACTCCGATACTTCCGCGCATTAAAAGTAGACTTACAATATCGTGAATCATCTCCACGCCGTTGTGTTGCTGCGTGATTCCCATTCCCCAACAAACAATGATTCGCTTGTTAGTGGCAATCATGTGCGCCGCTTCTTGCAACTGTTGAAGGCTGATGCCCGATTCAGCAGCGAGAGCATTGATATCATATTGTTTTAGGTCTTCGACAAGTTCATCGAAGCCTGTAGTTTTTTCCTCAATAAATTTTCGGTCAATTACTTTTCCTGGATTTTTTGTTTCTTCTTCCAAAACAAGCTTCATCAAAGCTTTTAGCAAAGAAATATCGCCATTGATTTTTACGGGAAGATAAAGATCACAAAGTTTGAAAGGTTCGCCGAAAAGTGCACGCACTTGTTGTGGATTGCGGAAACCCATTAAACCAGCTTCTGGAAGTGGATTGATCGCCATGATTTTGGCGCCATTTCGTTTTCCTTTTTCCAATGCAGAGAGCATTCTTGGGGAATTAGTTCCAGGATTTTGTCCCATGATAATGATCAAATCAGTATCATAAAAATCTTCCAATTTTACAGTTCCTTTTCCGATGCCTATCGAACGTAAAAGCGCATAACCAGAAGTCTCATGACACATATTGGAGCAATCGGGGAAATTGTTAGTCCCAAATTCTCTTGCGAAAAGTTGATAGACCCAGGTGGCTTCATTGCTGGTACGACCAGAAGTGTAGAAAATAGCTTCGTTAGGCGAATCCAAAGAATTCAGTTTCTCAGCGATTTTCTTGAAGGCTTCATCCCAACTAATAGGTTGATAATGTGTACCACCTTTTGGGATATACATTGGCTCGGTAATTCGACCAAACTGACTTATTTCGTAATCCGAAAGTTTGGACAATTCATAGACAGAATTTTTACTAAAAAACTCAGCGTCCACTTTTCTCGAAGTCGCTTCTTCCGCCAAAGCTTTTGCTCCATTTTCGCAATATTCGCCCAAACGAGAACGCTCGTCATCCGGATCTGGCCAAGCGCAACTTGGACAGTCAAAACCATCAAATTGATTCATCGAAAATAATGCCCTACCACCACGAAGCACCGATGCATTGAGCACCAATTGGTCTAAAGAGTGCATCACCGCAGGAACTCCAGCTGCCCAATGTTTAGGCGGCTTTTGTTCCAGCTTCAATAATTTGTAAGGTGGAATAGCAGAAGGAAGTTTGCTTAAAATTTCTTCCGCATTTTTGTCAATATTATTTTCCATGACGAAGCATTTTTTGAGGTTAAAAGTCCAATTTAACAAGTCATATTGGGGTTCGGAAAATTGTCGCTTTGATCTTCTACACTATTGTCTAAGCAAACAAAATCCTTTTCTATTAATAATTTTACAACGCCAGCCTCACCATCAAAACCGACGCGATCGGTATTTACAAGTTCCTGTACCATTTTTTCGGGCATTTGCATGACGATTTTATTTTCTACAAAGCTTGCGGTAAGTGTTTCGCCATTTGTTTTTTCAACAATATAGATAAATGGTCGATCCGTAAACTCGGTAAAACTGGTGATAATCCCATGTCCCCCAAGATCTCGAACTTCCGATTGTGTAAGACGAAACCTAACCGAATTATCTTTAATTCTTATTTTCATACTGCATTTTCAATTTTAAAATTTTCACCTAAATGGTAAATGTTAAAGCGGTTTTCTCGTAAAAAACCTAATAAAGTGATATCAAATTCTTTTGCTAAATCCACTGCTAAGCTGGAAGGTGCACCAATTGCAACGACAAAAGAAATCCCTGCCATAGCTGCTTTTTGTATCAGTTCGAAACTTGCACGGCCGCTAAGCAGCAATATTTTATCCTGAAGCGGAAGTTGATCTGTGAACAAAGCGTGCCCAATCAGTTTGTCTAACGCGTTGTGTCTGCCGACATCTTCTCGAAGTGCAAGCAAATCACCTTCAAGACTAAACAAACCCGACGCGTGAATTCCGCCTGTTGAAGAAAAATTACTTTGGAAAGACCTTAGTTTTTCGGGTAAAGAATAGAGTGTTTCCACTGAAATATTCTGTTGCGTTCTTGTAATATTTTGGAACGGACTAACCGTTCTGATAGATTCTATCGAGCCTTTACCACAAACGCCACAACTGGAAGTCGTGTAGAAGTTGCGATCGGTATTAGCAAGTTTTGGAATAAAATCTTCAATTAAATCCGCAATAATAATGTTCTCCTGATTGCGAGAACATTCGGCTTGCTGATGACCGACATTCTGAATTTGATTGTTACTGGAAATAATTCCTTCGGTAAAAAGAAAACCTGCAGCAAGCTCCGCATCATTGCCAGGCGTCCGCATCGTTACCGAAATATTTTTTGTGTTTTTGTCGCCGTTTGTATGGTACGAAACCCTAATCTCTAAAGGTTCTTCTACGGCAATATCATCTGTAAAGTTAAAAGCCGACTGCCCTTTAACCTTGATAATTTCGATTTTTTGTACGGAATTGTTTTCCAAAATCGGAGTTTTCATATCTCACAGAATTTATAGAATAAATATACAATTTTTGATCCGAAAATGTATCAAGGATGTGCAGAAATCCACTCTTCGCC
Organism: Soonwooa buanensis; assembly: GCF_900167905.1. Taxonomy (GTDB): domain Bacteria; phylum Bacteroidota; class Bacteroidia; order Flavobacteriales; family Weeksellaceae; genus Soonwooa; species Soonwooa buanensis. The sequence continues at coordinate 211,234 of NZ_FUYZ01000001.1, forward strand.
ATCCTCGAAAACTTCTTTTTTCCAAATTGGAACGGTTTGTTTGATGGTGTCAATTACATATTTGCACGCCTCGAATACGGCATCGCGATGACCATCCGAAACCACAATAATAATGGCTTCATCGCCTGGAAACAAAGTACCAATACGGTGATGAACAACAATATTTCGAACCGAAAATTGAGCAATTGCTTGATCAATTATTTTACGGATTTCCTTTATTGCCATAGGTTCATAACATTCGTATTCTAAACGAATAACCGATTTGCCTTTGGTTTGGTTTCGGACAGTTCCTAAAAAGGTCGCAATTCCGCCGCTTCCCAAATCCTGAGCAATTTCTAAACATTGATTAATATCTAGTTTCTGATCTGTAATTTTAATATCTATCATCGTTTTATCCGCCACTTACGGGTGGGATTATTGCAATTTCGTTGTTGGGATGTAGTTGTAAATCATCTTCTGCATATTCCTCATTCACTGCGATAAAATAAGATTTTAAGCGCTTCAAAGCTTCGTATTTTTCTTCGAGTTCGTTTTTTAAATCTTTGACATTTGCGGTTTCTGGCATTTGTAGTTCGATTTCAGAATTACCGAAAATATCTTTAACAATACCAAATGCCAATATTTTGAGTTTCATTATTACCAGTATTTAATTAAAACATTGATTCCTGCTACAAAAATAAGAATTGCAGTTATTCTTTTTATCACGATTGGATTCCATTTTAAGGACATTCGAGAACCAATTTGACCACCAATAAAAACCGATAAACAAAGGATTCCGATTCGCGTATAATCGATGTGTTCAGGCATTTTGGTAAGTTGTCCAAAAATTCCTGAAATAGAATTAAATAAAATGAAAATACTGGATGTTGCAGCAATGCGTCGCGCGGTATCCCATTTCATTAGGTTGAGTAAAGGTGAAAGAAATATTCCGCCGCCGATGCCTACCATTCCTGATAAAAATCCAATTCCGCCGCCAAGAAAACTATTTTTTAACAGGGCTTTTTTGTTATTGTCAAATGAATCTTCTGTAACTGTATTTTCCGTTTTTATCCATAATAAAATAGCCGCGACAATTAACGTGATCCCCAAAATCAGAAAGAACGTCTCTTGACTAATCTTTGCAATGGCGCCTAAATACGCCATGGGAACACTGACCAACGTAATGGGGAGGATCTTGCGCCAATTGACTTGTTTGTTTTTGATGTAGAGGTAAACGCCGCCTGTGACTACAATAATGTTGCAAATTAACGCCGTTAAACGCATTTCTTGAAACGGTAAGTTATACATCGCCAAAACCGCCAAGTAACTGGATCCGCCGCCAAATCCTACCGATGAATAAACAAATGCAATGATTAAAAAGAGTAAAACGATTTGCCAATAATCCATAAATGCCTCTATTTTCTGTAAAACAATATTAGTGAATTATTGGTGAAAATGGGACGCGCTTTTCCTTTCATTCAATAACAACTAAAATTTTTAAAGAATTAAAGCGCAAAAAATATTTCAGAAAATTGAAGCTATTGCCTTGTCAGTGGAAAGTCTAAGATACTTAAAACGCTTAAAATTTAATCAAATGATTAAATAAATTGTTTAAAAAATGTTTTTTATGTACCTTTGCCCACGAAATCTACTTTTTCATCTACTATGGCTAAAAAAGAAATTAAAAATAGAGACGTTTCTACGGAAGAAAAAATTAAGGATGCTGCAAAGTTGGTATTTCACAAAAAAGGCTATGCCGCAACGCGTACCCGAGATATTGCCGAAGAAGCGGGCATCAATTTAGCGCTCTTGAACTACTATTTCCGAAGTAAGGAAAAACTATTTCAGCTGATTATGGCAGAAACACTTTCGGGGTTTATTTTGCAGCTGAGTTCGGTTTTGAACAATAAAAAAACTTCTTTAGAAGAAAAAGTAGAGCAAATTGCAAATAATTACATCACTTTTTTGTCCAAGGAACCTGAAATTCCGATTTTTATCTTGAGTGAAGTTCGTAATAATTCAAAGGTATTTATGGATAAAATTCCTTTGAGGGAAGTTGTCCTAAATTCGGAATTCATCCACCAATACGAAGAAGTAGTTCACAAAGGAAATGTTTCCGAACCAAACCCTTTGCATTTTCTTATGAATGTTTTAGGGCTAGTTGTTTTTCCATTTATCGCACAACCTATGTTGACGCAGCTCGGAAAATTAGATCAACAGCAATTTAATCAATTAATGGAGGAGCGAAAAAAGCGTATTCCTTCTTGGATAAAAATGATGCTAAAGGCGTAGTATATTTTTTTGACCTAATATTAATCAAATGATTAAAACTAAAAATTAAATGTAATGATTAAAAAAGTAATTGTAACAATCGGCGTACTGCTTCTAAGTTTTGGCGTTACCAAAGCGCAATCTTATACTTTAGAAGATTGCTACGTTTTAGCTAAGGAGAATTATCCTGCAATTCGTAAGCTCGATTTGGTTGCGAAGTCAGCAGATTATACCATTAAAAATGCGAATAAAAGATTTTTACCTCAGTTTAATGTAACGGGACAAGCAACTTATCAATCTCAGGTGGTGGATTATGGTGCTCTGCTTGGTGACAAAGCGTCGGCAATGGGCTTCACTCCGCCAGAATTCAGCAAAGATCAATACCGGATTTCGGGTGAGATAGAGCAGTTGATTTTCGATGGTGGAAATACAAAATATCAAAATGACATTACGAAAGCCAGCAGCCAACTTCAAGCCCAAAATGTAGAAGTTGAATTATACAGCATTAAAGACCGCATTAACACGATTTTTTTCTCTGTTTTCTTGTTGGATGCTCAAGAAGACCTCAACAATATAAAAATCGCTAATCTGAATACGCAGTTATCAAAAGCAGAAGCCGCTTATAAATACGGAACTGCCTATGCAAGCGATGTTAACGAGTTGAAGGCAGAAATAGAAACCGCGAAGACAGTTAACATAGATTACGACCGAAATCGTGCTGCTTTTCTGAAAATGCTTTCCATTTTTACAGGAAAAGAAATTACTTCTTCTTTTGAACTAGTAAAGCCAGAACCAGTGCTTATTTCAACTGAAATTAAAAGACCCGAACTTCAATTATTTGACTATCAAAAAAATATTTATGAAGCGCAAACAAAACAATTGAAATCCAGCTATATGCCTACCTTCAAAGCTTTTTTTCAAGGGGCTTATGGACGACCAACACTTAACCCAATTTCAAATGATTTTGGAGCATGGTACATTACGGGAATCCGTCTCAATTGGTCTTTAGGGAATTTGTACACCTTAAAAAATCAGCAAGAAATATATAGCATAAATAGTCAAACTGCCGATGCAGAAAAGGAAACTTTTTTGAGAAATGTAGAAATGGATCTCGCTCAACAAAAGGAAAATGTGCAAAAATATTCTGAAATGATTGATCAAGATTATAAAACGATTACGTTGCGCGAACAAGTTACAAAATCAGCTTCTGCACAGCTTGCCAATGGTGTAATAACCACGCACGAATACATCCAAAAGATGAATAACGAAAATGCAGCCAAGCAAAATTTAATCCTACATCAAACGCAGTTATTGCAAGCTCAGTATAATTTAAAATTCAAATCAGGCAATTAATAATCAACGAAGAAAATGAAAAAAATTATAACACTAATTTCCACGGCATTATTTCTAAATGCTTGTACCGAAAAAATGGATTATGACGCTTCTGGAAATTTCGAAGCCGATGAAGTGATCGTCTCTGCCCAGCAAAACGGAATTTTGTTGACCTATAAAATTAAGGAAGGCGAACAACTGAAAACAGGCGACCAAGTTGGGCAAATTGATGTAAAATTAGTAGAGTTACAAAAACAGCAAGCCGAAGCCAGCATAGAAGCGTTAAGCCAAAAAACAGTTACTTCTACAGATCAAACAGAATTGGTTCGCAGACAGTTAGAAGTTCAGAAATCGCAATTGGCGCAGCAATTAAGAGAGAGAAAACGTACTGAAAACTTAGTGAAAGCCGACGCTGCAACCCGCAAACAATTGGATGATATTAACGCATCCATCGATCAAATACGGAAGCAAATAGCCGTAACAGAGCAGCAAGTTAAACTCAACACTTACAATACCAACAATCAAAATCGAAACATTTTGAGCGAAAAAGCACCCATGGAAAAAGTTGCCGCGCAATTTCAGGAACAAATAAATAAAGGGCAAATCATTAACCCAATCAACGGAACGGTGTTGACCAATTTTGCTTTGCAAGGCGAAATGCAGGTGGTGGGAAAACCGCTTTATAAAATTGCAAATACCAATACACTTAACTTGAAGGCCTATGTTACGGGAACGCAATTGCCACAGATAAAACTTGGACAACAAGTGAAAGTTCGCATTGACGACGGAAAAGAAGGTTATAAAGAATATCCGGGAACAATTAATTGGATTTCGTCAAAATCTGAATTCACGCCCAAAACCATTCAAACCAAAGATGAAAGAGCCAATTTAGTTTACGCTATTAAAATAAATGTAAAGAACGACGGCTTTTTGAAGATTGGGATGTACGGCGAAGTGCTTTTTAAATAGTTGAATCCCACAAAATTGAGACGGGAGATTAAACTTTCTGTTTCTCATCAACTTTAATGCAATAAAATATGATTTCTGTCGAAGTAAAAAATATAGTTAAAACCTACAACAAAGGCGAAGTAAAAGCAGTTAACGATGTTTCTTTTGATGTAAACAAAGGAGAAATATTTGGCTTAATTGGACCCGATGGTGCTGGGAAAACTTCCCTTTTTCGCATTCTTACCACTTTGTTGCTTGCCGATAGAGGAATGGCTACCGTTGAAAATTTTGATGTGGTAAAAAACTACAAAGAAATACGAAATATTGTGGGTTATATGCCTGGGAAATTTTCTTTGTATCAGGATCTTACGGTTGAAGAAAATCTTACTTTTTTTGCAACGGTTTTTGGAACCACGATTGAAGAAAATTATGATTTAATCAAGGATATTTACGAGCAAATAAAACCATTTAGTGATCGACGAGCGGGTAAATTATCTGGTGGAATGAAACAGAAATTGGCGCTTTGTTGCGCATTAATCCACAAACCAACTGTTTTATTTTTGGACGAACCTACAACGGGCGTTGATGTGGTTTCTCGAAAAGAATTTTGGGATATGCTCGGTAAACTAAAAAAGCTCGGAATTACCATTGTGGTTTCTACGCCGTATATGGACGAAGCCACGCTTTGCGACCGCATCGCTTTGATGCAGAACGGCAGCATCATGTCTATCGACACGCCAGACAATATTATCAAGCATTTTCCTAAAACTTTATTTGCCTTAAAAGCTAAGAATATTTATAAACTTTTACAGGATTTAAGAACGAATGATGAGGTTGAAAACTGTTATGCATCGGGAGAATTCATGCGCTTAACCATGAAAAATAATGATGCAACACTAGAAGCTGTAACCCGAATTGCAGAAGAAACCCATGCAGAAGATTTAGAAATTAAAGTGGTAAAACCAAGCATTGAAGACAGTTTTATCCGGTTGATGAATGAAAATTATAGCGAAACAAACTCAACAAAAAATGATGGAAAATAAAGCAATAGTATGCAAAGATCTTACAAAGCAATTTGGAGATTTTAAGGCGGTAGATTCTATTTCTTTTGATGTAGAACAAGGCGAAATTTTCGGATTTCTTGGTGCTAATGGTGCAGGGAAAACAACCGCTATGCGCATTCTTTGTGGTTTGTCTTTTCCAACATCGGGAAGTGCGACGGTTGCCGGTTTTGATGTTTACAAACAACAAGAAAGCATTAAAAAAAATATTGGCTATATGAGTCAAAAATTTTCGTTGTATGACAATCTCACGATTTTAGAAAATATTGAGTTTTATGGAGGTGTTTATGGCGTTTCTAAACCTGAAATTAAAACCAGAAGCAGCCAACTTATCAGCACTTTGGGTTTAGAAAATGAAGCTAAAAAATTGGTAGGAGAACTTCCTTTGGGTTGGAAACAAAAGCTCGCATTTTCGGTTGCTATTTTTCATAATCCAAAAATTGTTTTTCTGGATGAACCAACTGGAGGTGTAGATCCCGTTACCAGAAGACAGTTTTGGGACATGATTTACGATGCTTCTGCAAAAGGAATTACCGTTTTTGTAACCACCCATTATATGGATGAAGCCGAATATTGTAACCGCATTAGCGTTATGGTGGACGGTAGAATTGAGGCTTTGGATACGCCAACGAATCTGAAAAATAAATTCAACACAGATACCATGGATGATGTTTTCTTCCAATTGGCAAGAACAGCAAAAAGAAAATCTGATTAAAAATGAAACAACTTTTAGCTTTTATACGTAAGGAATTTTACCATGTATTCCGAGATAAACGTACATTGTTAATCCTTTTTGGTTTACCCATTGTGCAAATTACTTTGTTTGGTTTTGCATTGAGCAGCGAGGTTAAAAATATAGGAATCTCTGTGCTGGACAATGCTCGCGACGTGCAATCTCAACAAATTGTAAATAAAATACAGTCGAGTTCTTATTTTCATGTAAAAAAAGCCGCGCTTAACTACGATGAAATAGAGCAAAAATTCAGAACGGGCGAAATAAAATGCGCCATATTATTTCCTGCCAATTTTGGTTCGGATATTTTCCGTCCCGAAGGTGCTAAAATACAAGTGATTGCCGATGCTTCTGATCCAAATACGGCAACCATAGTTACCAATTATATTAATGCGATTGTCACAAATTATCAAAAAGAATTAAATCCTAATCTAAAATTATCGTATCAGATTATACCTGAAATGCGTCAACTCTACAACGAAGAGCAAAACGGCTCTCTAAACTTTATTCCAGGAGTTATCGCCTTAATTTTTATGATTGTAAGTACGGCATTAACCTCGGTAGCGGTGGTGCGAGAAAAGGAATTAGGCACGATGGAAATCTTATTGGTTTCGCCTTTTAAACCCATCATGGTTTTGGTTGCGAAAGCCGTTCCTTACCTTGTTTTATCGCTCATCGACTTTATTATTATTTTATTGCTTTCGGTATTTTTCTTAGATGTCGAAATTAAAGGAAGTTTGGTGCTGATTTTTGCTGAAAGTATTTTGTTCATCATCACTTGTCTTTCTCTTGGATTGCTTATTTCTAACGTGACAGACTCTCAGCAAACCGCCATGCTCATTTCGATGATGGGAATGATGATGCCTACCATGTTGCTAACAGGTTTTATGTTTCCTATTGAGAATATGCCGCTTGTTTTTCAGTGGATCTCGCATATTTTGCCGTCGCGCTATTATTACAGTATCATTAAAGCCGTTATGTTGAAAGGTTTGGGTTTCAGTTATGTTTGGAAAGAAACTTTAATATTATTTTTAATGGCTTCAGGATTATTATTTGTTGCATTAAAGAATTTTAAAACAAGGTTATCATGAAGGTTTTAGCATTTATTTTACAGAAAGAGTTTCGACAAATTTTGCGTGACAAAACCATACTATCGATGATGTTTTTTGCACCAATTATGCAGCTTATCATTTTACCATTGGCGGCAAATTTCGAAGTTAAAAACGTAAATGTAGCTTATGTAGATAACGACCACAGCAGCTATTCGCGGCAGTTGGGCAATAAAATTGCGTCTTCGGGATACTTTAAAATGGTGGGCAATCCAAAATCCTTTAAAGAAGGTTTGGAAATGATAGAATATGGTACTGCAGATTTAATTCTGGAAATCCCAACCGGTTTTGAAAAAAATATCGTGCGCGAAGGCAGTCAGAAAGTCAATTTATCGGCAGATGCCATCAATGGGACAAAAGCGTCATTGGGGGCAGCTTATCTTGTGCAGGTTTTAGCAGATTTCAATAGTAATTTGGATATTAACATCAAAGCGCCAAACGGTTCTGTAATGGCGCATATAGCAAAAATAAGCCTAGAAAATACCAATTGGTACAACCCAAGAGCAGAGTATAAATATTATATGGTTCCTGGTATTCTTGTTTTGCTTTTAACGATGATTGGTGGCTTTATTACCGCACTTAATATTGTTAAAGAAAAAGAAGTGGGTACCATTGAGCAAATTAATGTAACCCCAATTAAAAAATGGCAATTTATCCTCGGAAAGTTGATTCCGTTTTGGATTATTGGCTTACTTGTTTTTACACTCGGTTTGGTGGTGATGTACCTATTTTATGGTATTTTCCCGAAAGGTAGTTTGCTGGTGCTCTATCTTTTTGCAGCGGTATATTTAGTTGCTTTATTGGGGTTTGGATTGTTGATTTCAACCTTTGCAGATACACAGTTGCAAGCCATGTTTATCGCATTTTTCTTTATGATGATTTTTATGTTGATGAGTGGTTTTTTCACGAGTATCGACAGTATGCCCGATTGGGCGATTACGGTATCTAATTTCACGCCTGTAACTCATTTTATAAAAGTGGTGCGACTTATTGTGCTAAAAGGATCGGGACTTTCCGATGTTGCGATGGAACTTTTCTACATCTCTTTATTCGCGGTAGGACTGAATGCATTTGCAATTTGGAACTACAAAAAAACTTCGTAAACATTAAATTTGATACTGATTAAGGTCTGTAATAATCTTTTCGAGTTCAGAAAATTTTCTCCAATAAAATTATTATTTTTTTAACATTAATTTTTAAAATCAGGTTCAAAATTTCTTGTAACTTGCTATTAAATAAGGTCATGAATTGCTGTGTTTAGCATTCATTTTCATGCTTTTAGCGCGCAATTTTCGCCTTCATTTTCATAATTTTCTAAACAGAATTTGTCTAACTAAAAAAATTAAATGATGAGCTTATTTGAAAATCTTAAACTAACAGCCGAACTTATTAAAGCTAATTTTTCCGAAGGTATTGATGATGGTTACGACCACTCAACCACTTCAGCAGGTAAGAAAGGACTTCGTTCTGGAAGAGTTTCCGAACTTACCGCACTTGCCAATCTAAAACCTGGCGGCGGAGAAAATCTTAAAAAAATCATGGAAATCGCCAACGGAAATCTAAAAGGTGCCACCAAAGTAGGTACTTTGCACGATTTGCGTATTGTTTTACTAGAGAACGATACCAAAATTCTTTTCTGTACAGCCTACGATGGCGATTGGGATGCCTATATTGATGATTTCGCTACTAAAATTCCACAATTAATGGACATTATTTTTGGAAATGTAGAAGGTTGGCCGGGCATCAAAGATCCTAGTGTAAAACAATTTATTCTCGATCATCAAGTTACCGCAACGGGTTGGTACGTGGGTGTTCCGCACCTTACAGTTAACGACATTCGTAGGAATGACAAAATTATTACGGGTCTAAATAAAGCCATAGACGAAGCCAATCAAATAGAAAAATAATCCATTAAAAAAGTACATTATGGCATTAGAATTTCTAAAAAGAATTTTCAATCCCGATAAAGTTAGTATAGAACTAGAGGAAATCCAAGCTTTGGTTTTACGAAGCAGACCCATCCCTTACTACGGTACAGTCGCGCTTTTAGAAATAAAAGATGCAACGCAAGCCAAGCAGATGCTTAAAGATTTACTTCCATTAATCAATTCTGCGAAAGACTGGCATCAAAACGATGGATCGTCCGTTTTTATCACTTTTACTTATAATGGTTTAGAAAAAATTGGCGTTCCGCAAGATTCTTTGGATTCTTTTCCAGAATCTTTCAAGGAAGGAATGGCAAAAAGAGCCACTTTTCTAAACGATGTTGGCGTGAATGATCCTAAGAACTGGGAAAAAGATTTTAAAAATAAAAACATTCATATTGCAGCGGCTGTCATTGCCAATTCGGTGGAAGATTGGAAGAAAAAATTGGAAGAATTTAGAACCAAATTAGACCAAAATAAAGGTGTCGAATTATTAATCAGTCAAGATTTTGGAGCAACAGAAGAGGTGAAAAATGTCTTTGGTTACCGTGATGGCATCAGCAATCCAGAAATTGAAGGTAGTGGAATTGATGTTCCAGAAGGTTTTGATAGTCCTTTGAAAGCTGGCGAATTTGTTTTGGGTTATCCTGGCGAAGGAGATATTACAAAGCCGTATCCACAACCAGAAATTCTTGGTAAGAATGGCTCTTTTATGATTTTCAGGAAATACCAAAGTCAGGTTGCCGATTTTAATAAATATCTAAAAGACAATACCAATTCTCCTGAAGAAGCCGAATTGTTAGGCGCTAAAATGGTTGGCCGTTGGAAGAGTGGCGCACCATTAATTCTTGCTCCCGAAAAAGATGATGAAAAGATTGGTGGCGACGCCGATAAAAATAACGCTTTTTCCTTTAAAGATGACGAATTTGGGAAGAAATGACCGTTCAGTTCTCATATTCGCAGGATGAATCCGCGCGATTCTAAAACCTTTGTTTTGGAGGATGAACGATTGCATCGCATTATCCGAAGAAGTGTAACTTTTGGCGACATTGTTCCTTCGGACGTGACCAAAGACGATGGGAAAGAACGCGGACAATACTTCATGGGCATCAGTGCAAATGCAATGGGCACTTTGGAGTTTTTGTTGAAACAATGGGCTAATGACGGCAATTCTCAGAATTTAGGTACAGAAAAAGATCCCTTAATTGGAGTTCAGGACAAAGACGGTCTGTTTACAATGCCTGCCGATCCTTTGGTGAAACGCTACCGTGGTCTTTCTACTTTTAATATTGTAAAAGGTGGCGAATATTGCTTTATACCAAGTTTGTCTGCACTACAATGGATTAGCGATTTGTAAAATTAAAATCAGAAAAACATGAACGAATACATTAAATATAGCTACGATTTGGAAGAAATTCCAGAACATTTTGACGACTATATCGCAAAAATAAATAAGGATATTGTAGATTACATCCGCAATACACCAGAATTAAGCAATATAAAATACCATACCCGAGATGCCCATGCCAACGGTTATGCGGCTCTAAAAGCTGAAGTAGAAATTCTGGATAATTTACCTCCCGAACTTGCACAAGGTATCTATGCAAAACCTGGAAAATATGAAGCTGTTGTGCGTTTTTCTAACGGTTCGTCGCGAGTTTTACCCGATAAATTGAGCGGAAATGCACAAGGATTTGCATTAAAAATTTTTAGTATCGATGGCAAAAAGTTGGCTCCCGGAGAAGAAGATTCGACCAATGTAGATTATAATATGATCAACAATCCTGTATTTTTCTGTAATACGGCTGAGCATTATGTTTTTATTTCAAAATTGTTTCTTAAACTAACGGATTTCTTCGAAAAAGGAGCTTTAGGAAAATTGGAATTTGCCGCTTTGTGGGTAACTGAAAACAAAAAAGCATTCCCAAATTTTGAAGCTTTAAAAGAATTGGGTGCTTTAAAAACCTTTGAAAAAATCCCTTCCATCAATAGTTTTCTGTACGAATTTTATAGCATGGGCGCAGTACGACATGGCGATTATGTAGCAAAAGTACGTATTGCACCCACCGACCCAACTAAAAATGCCATCACCGATAAAGAAATTGATATCGAAAGTGCAGATTGGCCATATAGAAAAGGGATTATCAAGGAAATTGCAAAAAACGATTTAACTTTTGAATTGCAAGTTCAGCTTTGTAAAGATTTAAAGAAAATGCCGATTAACGACCTTACCGAAGAATGGCCTCAAGAATTATCTCCGTTCCAAACTGTTGCAAAAATTACGATTCCAAAGCAAGAAGTTCCTGACGATGGTAATTTTGAGATTATGGAAAATCTTTCTTTCACGCCGTTCCGCACGTTGGAAGAAAATTCACCCATAGGAAATCTTCAAAGAGCAAGACAATCGGCTTATGTAACTTCATCAACAACTCGACACGACCTAAATCATAAAAAAAGAAAGGAACCTAGCAATCTAAAAGAAGCTTTTGATCCTCAGTTTTACAAATTATAAAGAATTAAAAAAATGAATGCAATAAAAAAAGTAACCGTTGCTGGAAGTGGTGTGTTGGGTTTTCAGATTGCCTTCCAAACTGCATTTCACGGTTTTGATGTTACGATTTACGATATTAAAGACGAATTTTTGGAAAAAGCAAAAGACAAATTTGATGCACTTGCCGAAAATTATAAAAAAGATCTGAAAGCAACCGATGACCAAATTACATCTACAAAGGAAAAATTGCAGTACACTTCCCATCTTGAAGAAGCGTTAAAGGACGCTGATCTTTTGATAGAAGCCATTCCCGAAGATATCGCGATAAAGACAGATTTCTATCAACAAGCTGCAAAATTAGCACCTGAGAAAACTATTTTCGTAAGCAATTCTTCAACGTTGTTGCCGAGCAAATTTGCTGCTGCAACAGGCCGTCCAGAGCAATTTTTGAATTTGCATTTTGCCAATCAAATTTGGATTAGAAATACGGCGGAAATCATGCCACATCCCAATACAGATCCCAAGGTGAAGGAAGAAATTATAGATTTTGCCAAAAATATTGGCATGGTTCCCATTGTTTTGAACAAAGAAGTCCCGGGTTATGTTCTCAATTCTTTGCTAAATCCTTTCCTAAACGCTGCAATGCAGCTGTGGGTTGGTGATTTTGCTAGTCCACAAACCATTGATCAGACGTGGATGCTTGGCACAGGTTCGCCTTATGGCCCCATGGCACTTTATGATATTGTAGGACTTACAACTCCTTATAATATTTATAAAATCCAAGTTGCAAACGGTAAAAAAGAAGATCAGGTGATTTTGGATAAGTTAAAAACCGAATTTATAGACCAAAATAAATTAGGGGTTTCCACTGGAGAAGGATTTTATAAATATCCGAATCCTGCATGGCAAAGTCCAGATTTTTTAAAAGCTCCGAAAGCAGATTTAGACAAGGTTAAAATTAAAAATGTTGTCGTTGCAGGAAGCGGTGTCCTTGGCTATCAAATTGCTGTTCAGGCTGCTTTTTTCGGTTTTAAAACCACAGTCTATGATATTAATGATGAAGCTTTAGAAAAGGCAAAATCAAGACTGGGCACTTTGACAGAAGAATACAAACAGAATCTAAAAGCCACTGATCATCAAATTGAAAATATGAAGGCAAATCTTTCGTATTCCCCCGATTTGAATGAAGCTTTAAAAGATGCCGATCTCTTAATAGAAGCAGTTCCCGAAAGTTTAGATATCAAAAAAGAATTCTGGGAAAAGGCCGATAAAGCCGCTGGAAAAGAGATGATATTCGCCAGCAATTCCTCTACTTTACTTCCTAGTCAGCTGAACCAATTTGTGAGTGATCCTAGGCGATTTTTGAATTTGCATTTTGCGAATCATATTATGGTGCGCAATACCGCTGAGATTATGGGTTCGGAAGATACCAAACCTGCCATTTTTTCTGAAATTGTGGAATTTGCAAAAGCGATTGGAATGCTTCCGATTGAACTTAAAAAAGAGCGTTCTGGCTATGTTTTAGATAGTTTGTTGATTCCACTTTTAATATCAGGTCTTGCACTGTGGGCGAACGATATTGCCGATCCTGCAACCATCGACAAGACGTGGATGATTGCCACAGGAGCGCCTTTTGGTCCCATGGCGATTTTGGATATCAACGGGATGAACACCAATTATAATGTAGTAAAAAATATACCAGGCGATCTAACGCAAAATATCGCAAAAAAAATGAAATCTGAATTAATAGATCAAGGCAAATTAGGACAGCAATCAGGCGAAGGATTTTATAAATATCCTAATCCAGAATGGCAAAATCCAAATTTTTTAAAACAGTCATAAAAACCGTACTGAAGTAATGTTGGGTAGATTATTCTTCATCCAGCAACTCAGCATTAATTATTTCGGCACAAATACTTGGTTTTTCCCATTGTCCATTGTGTCCGCAATCAAGCAAATAAGCTTTAATGTTATCACGTTCTGGCAGTTCGGTAATGGTTTTAACAGCGTTAACAGCATTATCGAATCTGCCTTCTATTAAAAGGATTGTTCCATCAAACTTGTCTAAAACCGACTTTCTGTTTGGGCGATCTTTCATACCTTTTTGTGAAGACAAAACGCCATCAACATTGGCAGTGTAAGCAATTTCCTTAGCTAATTGTATTTTATTTTTTAAAGTGCGACGTGCTTCGGGACCAAAGAAGTTTGGTATTCCTGCATTGGCGTAAGCTTTGTAATTTTCTTCTATTAGTCGTAAGCTTTTTTCGCGGATATTTTTCTTCTCATCATCATCTTCAAAATAAGTCGAAAAAAACAAAGTAAAACTCTTCAAAAGCTCAGGATATTTTTCAGCAAAAGCCAAACTAATGTAACCTCCCATCGAATGTCCTAACAAATGAAATTTATTTATTTCTAAATGGTCTGTCAAATTTTTAATTTCATCAGCAAACAATTCCATAGTTTGGATTTCTGCAATTGGAGCCGATTTTCCAAAGCCAGCAAGATCAACTTTCACCAACTGAAAATCATCTGATAAATGTGGAATCATATCATCCCAAATCTCAAGATTCTCCATAAAACCGTGCAACAAGACCAACGTCTCTCTTCCCTTTCCTGAAATTTCGTAATGTAACATATTTTGTTTTTTCCAAATTTAAACATAATCTCCTAAACAAAAAACCTTGAGAAATTCTCAAGGCTATTTTAATTTGTCATCATAGATTTTGGTTTCCCAATCTCGCATATCTGCAATACCGTAATGTTGACTTTTCGTAAGCGCCATCTCATCCAGCGCATCCACAAAGTTTTTATAATTAGCATCGTCGGTTGGCTTAATAATCACTGTAAAAATACTTGGATTTTTAGCAGCTTTTTTTGCACGTTCAATAAGGTTTGTAAGTCCAAATTTATCAAAAGACACTTCTTTTAATAGATCTGAAGTTAATGATTTTTGATCCAATTGATGATAAAAAACGCGATTATTTTCGCCTAAAATAAGGGTAATCGAATTACTAAGATCAATTTCGTTGCCTAGTGATTCTGTCGTTGCCGGAAGACTTAGGTCGACAACATTGGGTTTATTAAAATTAGTCGTAAACATAAAAAAGGAAATCAATAGAAAACCCAAATCGACCATGGGTGTCATATCCATTTTCACTAGATTTTTTCGACTTCTAACTTTAGAATCCGTCTTTACATTGGGTTGAAAATCTGCCATAGCTGTAATTTTTAAGATTAAACGATAATTTGATTGAGTCTTGACAAAGGATTTTGTCTTGAAAATCAAAATACAAATTTCGTACCCAATATTAAAATTCGTTAATCACTACATAATAAATTAATATTTAATTCAATTTATTAACAGTTTTAAAACAAATAATAAAAATACTTAAATTTTTAAAAATCGACGATCTTGTCGAAGCGGAAATACACCAAGAATTTGATTATTAGAATCTACTAAAACACGAACAGCAGAACGTTCTACAACATTTAGTTTTTCGTCTTTTATAAATTTCGACACTTTCTTTTTACCATTAAAATCTTTTGGTAAGAAAATATCGCCAGTTTCCATTTGTCGCAATTGCAAAGGAAGTTTTATCAAATTAGCATCAAATTCCCATTCTGAAAACTTAGAAGTTTCAGGCATTTTTAGAATAACAGAATCAGCTGTTTTAATAATATTTAATTCAAATTCTTCGGATTTTATTTCTTTTTCTAAACTTTGAATTAAAAGCTCTTCTCGACCAATTTTAATATGATGAGAATTGGTTGTAAAAAACTTTCCATTTTCGGCTTCAAAGATTTTCTCAATTTCAGTTCTATTATTAAATCCAAATCGGCTCAAAATCTCATATTTAACAAAATCAGATTGAGCAGCTAATTTAATTTTATCTAAAATTAAAAAGTCAGAATTCTCTTTTACTAAATTATTAAAAATAAAATCGATTTGCGAATCTATAAAGTCTTTTGACTCTTTAATAATAGAAATTGATGTTTTAAAATTTTCTAGAAAATCTTTGTTAATCTCATTTAACAAAGGCGTTATTTGATTTCTAATTTTATTTCTGACAAAAATATTCTCAGCATTGGTATAATCTTCGCGATATTCTACATGATTTTGCTTAGCATAAACTTCAATCTCATCGCGTGAAAATTCTAGCAAAGGGCGGATGATGATTTCTGTCTTTTCAGGAATTCCTTTTAAACCTTTAAGACCAGCAGCTTTAGAAAGATTGATCACAAAAGTCTCCAATTGGTCATTGAGATGATGCGCTGTAACTAAAAAATCGAGATTGTTTTTTATTAAAATTTCCTTAAAAAATTTATATCTAATTTCGCGCGCCCAATTCTCAATAGAGTTTTCGGGTTGCTGATCTTTTTCAGAAACATCATAAAGGTGAAATTTTATTTTATTTTTTTCACACCAAGATTCGACCAAAGTTTGATCCAAGTTAGAATCCTCATTTCTAAGATGATAGTTAACATGAGCGACTTCAAAATCAAGTTGCCATTGGTGGCACAAATCCAGCAAAACCATAGAGTCAACTCCTCCGCTAACTGCTAAAAGGAATGTTTTTTGATGCGCTTGTGGAAGTAACTTCTCTAGAGAGGCGCCAAAAGTAAAGGAACTAAGCAAATTTATTACTAAGTTTTACGTTATAATTATAGCAAAGATAAGCCTTTATTTAAAAGCATTTTGTAAATTTGAAAAAATCTAAAATCATACAGTATGAGATTAATTAAAATTCTAGGTATCGCTGCAATGGCAATTACAGCAACCTCGTGTGTTAGTAAAAAACAATTCGACGCACTGAATCTTAACTATCAGCAATGTATCAACGACGCAGCCGACAGACAAAGACAAATCCAAGATTTGAATAGCAAAAACTCTGGTCTTCAAAGTCAAAATGACTTGCTAATGGGACAAAACAATGCGCTGAAAAGCTCTTTGGATGCTTGTCTTAGCAACTCTGGAAAAAGCTCGACTAACATTGATAAATTGGTTGGCGAGATTAACGCTTCTAACAAATACATTAAGCAATTAATTTCGACAAACTCTAAAAACGATAGTTTGAACTTGGCTTTATCTAACAAGCTAAAACGATCTTTAGACAATATCGCAGATCAAGATGTTGATGTTAAAGTACTTAAAGGTGTGGTAATGATTTCGTTATCAGACAAAATGCTTTACCAAACTGGTAAATTCGAAGTTCTTCCTGCAGCTCAAGAAGTTCTAGGAAAAGTAGCAAAAGTTATCAACGATTACGATACTTACAGCGTTCTTATCGAAGGTAACACAGATAACGCAACACTTAACAGCACATCTGTACCGAGAGACAACTGGGATCTATCAGCACTTCGTGGTACTGCGGTTGCAAAAGTTCTTCAGACGCAATTCGGCGTTAATCCTAACAGAATCACAGCTGGTGGACGTTCGGAGTACAATCCTAAAACAACTAACGCTTCTGTATCTGGACGTGCTGAGAACCGTAGAACGGAAATCATCATTATGCCTAAGCTAGACGAGTTTATGAAACTTATGGACATCGCACCGAAGAAATAAGCTTACTACAAAGCAATACTAACAAAATCCTACAGAATTTCTGTAGGATTTTTATTTTCCGTAATTTTGAATAAGAATCTAGAAGAATGAGCTATTTCGAAGAGTTAGACTTACCAATGGATCGCTATCTAGAAGCCAATGCTTCCAGCGAACCCGAAATCCTAAAAAAACTACGCAAAGAGACTTACCAAAAAACAACGCAACCGCACATGATTTCTGGTTACTTGCAAGGTCGTTTGTTAAGTATTATTTCTAAAATGATGTCACCCAACAATATCTTAGAAATCGGAACTTTTACGGGATATGCGACTTTATGTTTGGCGGAAGGACTTCCTAAAGATGGCAAAATCTATACTTTAGACAAAAACGAAGATCTCGCTTACATTCCTAAAAAGTATTTTGCGGAAAGCGAATTTTCTAATCAAATAGAATTTATTCTTGGTGATGCTCGACATGAGATTAAAAACCTAGACGTTACTTGGGATTTGGTGTTTATCGATGCAGATAAAGAAAGTTATCTCGAATATCTCGACTTGATAAAACCAAAACTAAGATCTGGCGGTGTCATCTTAATAGACAATGTCCTTTGGTATGGCAAGGTTTTGGAAGAAAATCCTAGCAACAAAGCCACACAGCAGATAAAATTAGTTAATAAAATTGTCGCAGAAGACCCAGATTTCGAAAACCTAATCTTACCTTTGCGAGACGGTATTCATTTAATCCGAAAAAAATAATGGAACAAGGAGTTTGTAACGTATCAATAGCACCAATAAGAGCCGAAAATAGTGACCGAAGCGAAATGGTCACGCAGATGCTTTTTGGCGAATCTGCCGACATTTTGGAAGTCAGAAATAACTTCACCAAAATCAAAATGCACTACGATGGCTACGAAGGTTGGATGGATACCAAACAAATTACGCCCGTTTCGCCTGAGTTTATCAACAATCGCAAAACTAATTACATCAAAGAAACTTTCGATGCTGCGGCGACCGAAAGTGGCAATATTCTTTTGTCGCTAGGTTCGGAGGTCACCTACAAAACGCCCGAAGTTGTGCGTAGTCACGACAAGCGTGAAAGCATCGTTATTTGCGCTAAAGAATTCTTGAATGTGCCGTATTTGTGGGGCGGAAAAAGTTTTTTTGGTTTAGATTGTAGTGGATTCACGCAGATGATTTACAAAATCCACGGTATCAAAATCCTTCGTGACGCCTCTCAACAAGCCGAAAGTGGCGAGCCTCTAACCTTTCTGGAAGAAGCTCAGCCAGGCGATCTTGCGTTTTTCGACAACTCGGAAGGGAAAGTTGTCCACGTTGGTATCATTCTCGAAAATCAAAAAATCATCCATGCACACGGCAAAGTCAGAATCGACGATCTGGACTCGATGGGGATTTTCAATAAAGATCAAAACAAGCACACGCACAAACTACGTTTTATAAAATCTTATTTTTAAAATTATTTGGGCGCGCCCCTCACCTCGCCTTTCCCAATGCTCTGGTCAGGCTATTCGCTGCAATCTTTTTGTTCCGAACATTTTCCCTAGCTTACAAAAAGGATTTCCGCTGCTATCCTTCGCGCAACTTGGTTGTTAGTTGATGGTTCTTGATTCTTGATTCTTGATTCTTGATTCTTGATTCTTGATTCTCGATTCTCGATTCGTAATTCTTGGCTCTTGGTTCTCGACTCTTGTCTCTTGTCTCTTGTCTTTTAGTCTCTTGTCTCTTAGTCTCTTGTCTCTTGTCTCTTGTCTCTTGTCTCTTAGTCTCTTGTCTCTTAGTCTCTTGTCTCTTGTCTCTTGTCTCTTGTCTCTTGTCTCTTGTCTCTTGTTTCTTGTCTTTTAGTCAAAACTAATTCATAATTCATAATTCATAATTCATAATTCATAATTCATAATTCATAATTCATAAATAAAAGTGCGTGAGCGGTAGAAAGGGCGCGCTTGCAAAGCGCGGTGCACAGCACCGAAACGAAGTGGAGTCCTGCATGACGCGACCTTTTGCCGATACGGATTTAACAATATTTAACCTCGTCTTCTGGCAAAAGGGCACGCCCAAAAGAATATAATTCCGTAAATTTATAGCACTAAAAAATAATATTTACGATGTTAAATTTCGAGTTTAAAAATCCTACAAAAATTATATTTGGAAAGGGGAAAATTGAAAAATTATCTCGCGAAATTCCTAAAGACGCTAACATTTTGATGATTTACGGTGGTGGAAGCATCAAGAAAAATGGCGTATACGAACAAGTTATCGCTGCGCTTGATGGCTATAAATTAACTGAATTTGGTGGTGTTCCTGCCAATCCAGAATACGAAGTTTTGCTAGAAGCTTTACAAGTTATTAAAGACAAAAACATCGATTATTTGCTTGCTGTTGGTGGCGGATCGGTTATTGACGGCGTTAAATTTCTTTCGGCGGCAGCTAATTATGATGGCGAACCTTGGGAAATCCTTTCAAATCGTGTTGTAACCAAAGAAGGAAAAGGCATGCCTTTCGCAACAGTTTTGACCTTGCCAGCAACCGCTTCGGAAATGAACTCTGGCGCTGTAATCTCTCGCCGCGGAACTGGCGAAAAGTTAGCAATGGGAGGACCAGGATTGTTTCCTCAGTTTTCAATTTTGGATCCTGAAGTGATTAAATCGATTCCGAAAAACCAAATCGCCAACGGTATTACAGACGCTTATACGCACGTTCTTGAACAATATATGACTTATCCAACTGGTGCGAGTTTGCAAGATCGTTTTGCAGAAAGCATTTTACTGAGTTTACAAGAAGTTGCGCCAAAAGTGATGGCAGAAGCTTTCGATTACGACGCTGCCGCTAACTTTATGTGGAGTTGTACGATGGCACTTAACGGTCTTATCGGGAAAGGTGTTCCGCAAGATTGGGCTGTCCACAGCATGGGACACGAATTGACAGCGCAATATGGCATCGACCACGCAAGAACTTTAGCAATTGTAGCACCACAACATTATCACTATTATTTTGATAAAAAGAAAGATAAATTGGCACAATATGCAGAACGTGTTTGGAACATTACTGAAGGTGCGGTAGACGAAAAAGCTAAAAAAGGAATCGAAGCGATGGAGCAATTTTTCCATTCTTTAGATATCAAAACAAAGCTTTCGGAATATACAGATTCTTATAACGGAACGGCTGAAAAAGTACAAGCGGCTTTTGAATCAAGAGGTTGGCTTCTTGGTGAAAACCAAATGGTAACGCCTGAAGACGCTAAGAAAATCGTTGAAATGACGTACTAATTTTTAGTTTAGAATAACATAAACGCCCGAAAATTTCGGGCGTTTTATTTTATTTTTTCTTGCGAGATTTTTGCTTTTGTTGACCGCGATTGGCAGGTTTAGTTTTTGGTGGTTTACGCTTAGTTGGTCCACCCCAATTGACTTTTTTGTTTTTGTCTTTTTTCTCATGGAAAGCACCTCCGCCTTCATTAAGTTTCACCACCACAGGGTTTTTCATCACGACAACCTCTTTCTCTGCTTCGATTTTTACATCAGAAATTTTGACTTCGCTAGAGAAAGCTTCTTTACGGATTTCTTTATCCATCAAAACTTCGATATCTAAAATCGCAGCTTCTTCCTTCGGTGTATAAAAACTAATCGCAATACCATTTTTGTCCGCACGACCTGTACGACCAATTCTATGGATATATTGTTCTGGAATTTCTGGAATTTCGAAATTGAAAACATGCGACACATCCGGAATATCGAGACCTCTAGCCATAATATCCGTTGTGATAATCCCACGAAGTTCATTATTGCTAAATTCCTCCATCACACGCAGACGGAAATTCTGAGATTTGTTAGAGTGGATTACACCAAATTGCTCAGGAAATTCTTCATCAATTTTATTAAAAATTAAATCCGCATGTTTTTTATTATTGGCAAAAATTAAGATCTTTTCAAAATCATTTTCAGTTTTTAAAAGATGAATTAAAAGATTTAATTTCGTATTAAAATTAACAACAGGAATCACCGACTGATCAATCTTTTCCAAAGGTGTCCCCGATCTTGCCAACGAAATTTCTAATGGATTTTTGAAATATTCATTCAACATCGCATCAACCTGATCTGTCATCGTTGCAGAAAACAAAATGTTTTGGCGCTTCTCACTCATCATCGTGAAAATATTCGTCAACTGTGCTTTGAAACCCAAACTTAACATTTCATCAAACTCATCAACAACAAGTTTCTTTAGATCTTTGAATTGGATAACATTATCAATACCCAAATCCATAACACGACCTGGTGTACCAACCAAAATATCTACGCCATTTTCATAAATGTTTTTTCTTTGTGTATTGATGTTTACACCACCATAAACGCCCATTACACGAACATTGATAAACTCTGTCAATTGCATAAGAACTTCTGTAACCTGCACCACCAACTCTCTCGTAGGCACCAAAATTAAAATTTTTGGTTGGTGAGTTTTAGAATATTTATACTCTTTAAGAATCGGTAAAAGATAGGCTAAAGTCTTACCAGTACCCGTTTGGGCAATTCCCATAATATCGCGACCGGACATTATCGGAGAAAAACTTTTATATTGAATAGGCGTTGGCTCAGAGATGTTAAGTTTCTCCAAAGCTTCATTGAGTGCTTTAGGCAACTCAAATTCTGCAAAACTTGGTTTCATGCTGCGAAGATACGGATTTTGAAAAAACTCAAACTTGCAATTTAAAAATTCGCAAATATTTATTTATTTTTTATGAAATTTAAATTTTAGGAACACAATTTGAATAAGTATGAAAAAAAATACGTTATGATAAACAAAAATACAATTAAGAATTTAGGCTTTTCTGCATTTGCAATAGCAATGTTAAGTCTTTCATCATGTTCGACAACTCCTAAATCTAGCTTACCAGATGGTCATACAGCAAAAACTTCGCTAGATTATCCTGGCGTATATCTTGGTGTTTTGCCATGTGCGGATTGTAGTGGTATAAAGACAAGAATCTACCTAAACAAAGACAATACCTATATTTTGCAACAAGATTATCTTGGTAAAAATGGCACAAGCATTCTAGAAAATGGTACATATTCTTTTGACGAATCAGGGAATGTTGTTAATCTAAAACCAAAAACCAAAAATGGCCAAAGTTTAAAATTATTTGTTGGAGAAGATAATATAAGTATGCTAAATCAAGACGGAACAAAAATTACCACTTCTCTAAAAGATCACTATGTTTTAACAAAAGACTACAATGAGCTTTTGAATAAAAAATGGTATCTGAAAGAAATGTATGGTAAAGCATTTGATGCTCAAAAAACAAGTAAAAAAGAAGGCTACCTTAGTCTTGATGAAAAGACATCTAGATATAGTAGCAATGCTGGTTGCAACCAAATGAATGGTGCTTTTACAATAGAACCAGGCAACAAAATTAACTTCAACCAGGGTATGTCAACAATGATGGCTTGTCAAGATATGGAAGCCGAAACTACTTTTGGAAAAGTTTTGAAAGAAACCAAATATTTTGATGTACAATTGGATAAATTGTTATTATTAAATAGCAAGCATGAAACAATTGCTACTTTCAAAGTGCCAGTGAGTAAATTGTAACCTCATCGTATAAATGAAAAATCAAATTCCACAAAGCTACGCTTTGTGGAATTTTTATATTTTGGCGAGCGCAATAATTTTTGTAAGATAAACCACAGCCTCTACACAACATCTATCATTCTTAATTCATAAACACTTAATCTTAAAAACCTTCAATATAAAACTGAATTTAAACAAATTCAGAAGTAAAAAATTGTGCTTAATTCCTATATAAAATTACAAGTGCATAAGGTTCAGCTATTTTTATTTGACTGCTTTGCATTTCAAAATAAATCCTTAAAAAAAAAGTCATAAGTTTTTAATTATTATATGAAAGCCTCGATTTTCGAGGCTTTTTTTATTATTTTCGAGGATTAAATTTTTTAAAATATGTTTAAAAGGAATTTTAGCTTATTCAAACTATGTTCTTTATTGGTTTTAGCGATAATGTTGGTGTACAGTTGCGGCTCTCAACCCAAAAAGACTGTACCTCCCAAAAAACCAGTACCAACCAAACCTACAACACCAAAACCAACAACGCCTGTTAAAAGTACGGATTACAAAGTTGATCTTCCAGCTTTAAATCGGGAGTTTCGTGGTGCTTGGATTGCGTCGGTTGCTAATATCAATTGGCCTTCAAAAAATAATTTATCGACAGATCAACAAAAAGCTGATGCTATCGAATTACTGGAGATGTTGAAAAACAATAATTTCAATGCGGTAATTTTGCAGGTTAGACCTTCTGGTGATGCTTTATACGAAAGTCCGCATGAACCTTGGTCATATTTTTTAACTGGAGAAACGGGCAAAAAGCCAAATCCATATTACGATCCTTTAACTTTTTGGGTAGAAGAAGCTCACAAAAGAGGCATGGAGCTTCATGTTTGGCTAAATCCTTATCGAGCGCATCATTCTAATGGTGGAAAAGTAAACGGAAGTTCTCTCGTTAACAAATTTTCAGAATATACGTATCGTTTAAGAAATGGAATGTATTGGTTTGATCCTGCAAGTAAAGATATTCAGGATCATGTTTCTAATGTGGTGAAAGATTTAGTAAAACGTTACGAAATAGATGGTGTTCATTTCGATGATTATTTCTATCCTTATGCAACTTACAATGGTGGCGTAGATTTTCCAGATTCTAAAACATGGAATGCTTATCAAGCTTCTGGCGGAAATTTGTCAAGAGCAGATTGGAGAAGAGATAACGTGAACAAATTTGTAGAACGTGTTTACAAAGAAATAAAATCAGAAAAAAACTATGTTAAATTTGGGATCAGTCCATTCGGGATTTGGAAGCCTGGTTATCCTGCAGGTATCAAAGGTTCTTCGCAATATGATGAGCTTTATGCTGACGCCAAATTATGGTTAAATAAAGGTTGGGTCGATTATTTTGCGCCACAATTGTATTGGCCGATTAATTCTTCTGGGCAAAGCTTTCCAAAACTTTTAGAATGGTGGGAAAGTGAAAATATCATGAAAAGACATCTTTGGCCTGGACTTAACACTGTTGAAGTTAAAGCGTCTGACAAGCCAACAGAAATTGTTAACCAAGTAGAAGTGAGTCGTAATATTCTTAAAAATAGTCCTGGAGAAATCCATTGGAGTATAGCTGGTTTAACAAAAAGTTGGGCGATGCAAAATGCTTTAAAAACTAAAGTTTATCAAGAGAAAGCTTTAATTCCGCAAAGTCCTTGGTTAAAAATTAATCCAATTTCTAAACCGACTTTAGGATACAAACAAGATAACGGAAATACAAGTGTTTTTTGGTCTGTTGAAGATAAAATGAATGTCTTCCAATGGGTTCTTTACGCAAAATATGGAGATACTTGGAAAACCGAAATCCTAACTTCAGATATTACGTCTTTGGTTATTCCGACTGCTAATAATGGTAAATCTCTAAATACTGTTGCGATCCAAGCGATTGATAAGCTAAGCAATCCGAGTGAGTATAAGGCACTGAAAGTCAATTAAATTTCGACTTAAATATAATTGCATACATTTCCTTCCTAATGAAAATGGGAAGGAAATGCTTCTTTAGGACTTTGGCGTAGAATATTTAGTTTGATCCAAGATTTTAAAAAACCATAGCCGTAAGAGAACATTTGGACATAAGTCGCAATAATCGCCATCGCTGCAATATTGACGTTTTTTGTCACGATTAAAGCATGAAAAAAGACAATAAAGGTATACAAGCCATACAAGGCTAAAAGATGTCCGTAACCCCATACAAAATAATGGAAAACGCCCATAACATAACCTAAGAGGAATAAACTTGGGAACCAAAATGTCGGCTTCACATAGTTTGGATGTCTTTGGTTAAGAATTGGTCGTGCACAACCAAATTGATACACTTGTTTTGAAAACTTTCCAAGGTCAGTTCTTCGTTTGTGATAAACACCAATGTTATCAAAGAAAGCTGTCGTGTAACCATTTTCCCAAAGTGTCATCGACAAGTCTGGATCTTCCCCAATTCGCATTTCAGAAAAGCCGCCGACTTTCAAAAAAACTTCTTTGTTGACGCCCATATTAAAACTTCTAGGCTGGAATTTACTCACCGCTTTTTTATTTCCTCTAATACCACCTGTTGTAAAAACCGACGTCATCGAATAGGAAATTGCTTTCTGCATAATGTTAAAACCTTTGTGCGCTTTGTCTGCACCTCCGAAAGCATCACATGGGATTTCGATTAAATCTTTCTTGATGTTTTCGATGTAGTTTTCTTCAACAATAACGTCTGAATCAACAAAGACTAACCAATCGTTTTTAGCACGTTTTGCACCATAATTCCTTGTAAGTCCTGGACCTGAATTAGTTTTTTGATCAAAGTGTATATCTAACTGATTTTCAAAAAGTTTTATAGTTGGACTTAAATCTATTTTTGAACCATCGTCAACGACAATAATTTCAAAATCTTTATCTGTTTGGCGGAGTAAAGAATTCAATAATTCGAAGAGTTCGTCGCGGCGATTGTATATGGCTATGATGATGGAAATAGAATTCAAAGTTTTGATCTTTTATTGAAATTAAATTTTAGTTTTGGTTGTCAAATTTTGCTTTTTTCGTGCCTTCATACATTTCGTATTGTAAGAAACGCGTCTCCAATTTACCATTAAAAAGCTTGACTCTTCGAGATGGTCTTAAGCCAATTTTTTTGTTAGCTTCGAGATCGGACGTAATCAACCAAGCTAAAGTATTTGGATAATTTTGTTTGAAAGTGTCACCGATTTTTTTGTAAAAATCTTCAACTTCAATAGAGATTCTTTCGTTGTAAGGCGGGTTAAACACAACTAAGAGCGGGAATAATTCTTTCTTAGATTCGAAGAAGTTTTGTTTTTTAACTTCAATAACGTCTTCTAATTCCGCAGCTTCTATGTTAGTTCTTGCGACATTAAGTGCTTTTAAATCAATATCGTAACCAACTATTTTACCAGTAAATTCTTTTACACGATTGATTCTGAATTCCTTAATCGTTGTGAACAATTCTGCATCGTAATTTTTCCAGTTTTGAAAAGCGAATTTCTTTCTGAAAATCTGCGCTGGCAAATCCATTGCAATCATCGCAGCTTCGACTAGCAGAGTTCCACTTCCGCACATTGGATCTAGAAAATTACCTTTGCCATCCCAACCTGCAATTTGCAAAAGCCCGGAAGCCAAGACTTCGTTAATCGGTGCTTCAGTTTGCATTTGACGATAACCTCTTTTGAAAAGTGGGTCGCCCGAGCTGTCAAGACTTATGCTAACTAATTCTCTATCAATGTGTAAATGGAATTTGATGTCTGGGTTTTTGCTGTCAACATTTGGTCTGTCTCGGTATTTCATTTTGAAGAAATCAACAATTGCGTCTTTCATTTTCAAAGTCATGAATTGCGAATGACTAAAACGTTCAGAATTTATCGTGGCATCAATGGCAAAACTTTGGTCAATCGACATATATTCATCCCATTGAACATCAAATAATCTGTCATAAAAACGATCGGCATCAAAGGCTTTAAAACTTTTAATTGGCACTAAAATTTTAAGCGCAGTACGGCAAGAATAATTGATTTTGTATAAAAAACCAAGATCGCCTTCGCAATTAACTGCTCTGTTTTTGATTTCAACTTTACGGCCTCCTAGCTTCTTAACTTCCTCTGCTAGAATCTCTTCCAGTCCAAAAAAAGTCTTTATTTGTATTTGCAGATTATCTGTATTCATGTTGCAAAATTAAGCATATTATGTTTAGGAATTGAATGCAATGTTATCTCTGTTTTAATAATAGATGTTTTGTATCGAATTTTAAACAATTATTAAGATTCACTATCGTATAAATGTCGTATTTTTGCACCTATGCAATGGTTTGAATCTTGGTTTAATACACCATATTATCATATTCTCTACAAGGATAGAGATTACAACGAAGCGGAACATTTTATCAATCTTTTAGTTAAGGATTTAGAATTGCCTCCACATGCAAGAATCGTAGATTTGGCTTGTGGCAAAGGACGTCATTCTTTGTTTCTTAATCAGTTAGGTTACAATGTTTTAGGGCTTGATTTGTCGGAGCAAAGTATCCAACACAATAAGCAATTTGAGAACCCAAGTTTGCATTTTGCGATTCATGACATGCGCGATCCAATGCATGTTGCAGAGCCTGTTGATGCGGTTTTCAATCTTTTTACAAGTTTTGGTTATTTCGAAAATGCTGACGATGATCTTAAAGTTTTTCAATCGGTTTATGATTCGATGAAGTCGGGCGCATATTTCGTTTTAGATTTTTTGAATGAAACTTATGTTAGAAATACTTTGGTTCCGGAAGCTTTGGTTGAAAAGGAAGGAATTAAGTTTAATATTTCTAAAAGAATAGAAAACAATTTTGTTGTAAAAGATATTCAGTTTCATGATGAGGGCACAGATTTTCATTTTTTTGAAAAAGTGAAATTGTCAACACCTGCTCAAATTGAAACTTATGCAAAACAAGTTGGTTTTGAACGTGTTAAGGTTTGGGGAAATTACGAATTGAGCGATTTCGATCCTGAAACATCACCGCGTTGCATTAATTTATTTATTAAAAAATAATTTCCAAATGATTGTTATTGCTCTGATATTAAGCGTTTTAGTAGGCGTTTTTCTAGGTAAGTATTTCGGTGGTCAACAGAAGTTCGCAAAGAATCTTTTGGTGATGAGCGCTGGATTTTTAATAACAATCTGTATTAACGAAGTTTTTCCCGAAATCTACGGAAGTGGCGAGCATAACGTTGGCATTTTTGTCATTGCTGGCGTTTTGCTACAAATGCTTTTGGAAAGTTTAACCAAAGGATTTGAACACGGCCATTTTCATCATCATGCTGAAGACGAGCATATTCTACCACTTGCTTTAATTGTTGGTTTATTTGTCCACGCTTTTATAGAAGGGATTCCGTTAGCTCAGGAGAAAGAAGTTTTTTCACCTTATTTAACAGGAATTTTGTTTCATAATCTGCCGATTTCATTTGTATTGGGCAGTTTCTTGGCAAGAAGTAAAACCTTCTCTCCCAAATTTTGGTTGGTGGTTTTAATATTCGCTTTGGCTTCTCCACTAGGCATGTGGATTGGGCATTATTTTAACCCTGAACACAAAATTTATTTCTTAGCGGTGGTTGCTGGGATTTTCCTACATATTTCGTCTGTTATCATTTTTGAAAGCAACAAAAATCACAAAATGGATTGGTCAAAAATTATTTTTGTGGTTTTAGGTATTGCTTTGGCGATGTTAGGGCACTTAACCCACGATCACCACCATTAATTCTCTATTTTATTCTTGTAAAATTCTTGTAAATTAAGATTTAATAATTGATAATCAGTCGGTTGTCATTACAATTGTTTTGCTGAAGATTTACAATTTATTTCTTTTAAAAGACCTTAGTTTTATCTCATAAATTTTTTGAATATGAAAAAAATTATTGTTGGCATTATCCTGCTTAATACATTAGTGATGTGTCAAAAATCAGAAGTAAAACAACTACAAGATCATATAAAATCGGCGGATAGTCTTATCAGCAACGTTAATGACAATCTCAAAAATATTGACTCGCTTTCTATTAACTTAGATTCTGTGAGCGTTCCACAAATCATAAAAGAGAAAGAAAAACTGGAAAAAGTTTTTAATGATTCTAAAAAGTCAATTGACTCTCTCGGTTCTAGCATTGATAATTTTAAGAAAACTGTAGATTCTAAGGAAATCCAGAAGAAAATCGACTCTGTCAGTTCTAAAATTAAAAGTCTTGATGATCTTAAAAAATTAAAAGAACAAGTTAAAGTTGTTTATAAAGATCGTCCTCAACAACAACAACAACAACAACAACAACAACAACAACAACAACAACAACCAAAGTTGGATATTTTGACAAAATCTGCCAAGATTGAGCTTGGTGTTGATAATTTGACGATGGCTCGTCAGCAATTAAGTCAAGATTTGACAAGATTCGGTGGAAAAATAGAAACTGAAAATGTTGTGAGTAACAATGAGCTGCAAACGATGTATTTGTCTGCGACAATTCCGTTATCGCAATTTGATTATTTTGTAGAATCTGTGAGCAACAATCTTGGAAGTATAAAGTCTAAAAACATTGAAGTTAAAGGACGAGATTATACCGAAAATCAAATGTGCAATATTGAATTAACATTGTTAGAAAATCAAAATCTAGCCAAAAAAGAAAATAACGAAAACCAAACTTTCTCTCAAAAAGCTGGCGATGCTTTCGGAAGTGGTGGAAAAGTTTTGGGTGATATCATTTTGTTTTTATTACCGTTTTGGCCACTTTTTTTAATCGTTCTTATAGGGATATTTATTTATACAAAGAAATTTGGCAAGAAGAAAGATGATAGAGAAACAAATGAAAAAACTTCTAGAAATTAAGATGAAACCAATTGATAAATTTTAATAATATCATTAATAGAAGTCAACATCGTGATAATATGCAATAAAAAAAACGAAAGTAACTACATTAAAAACTCTTTTTCTTGCTGAATTTCAGCACCCAAAAATAACTGAAATATGTGATTGCATGGTTAATGAAATTCGCATTAAATTTAGGTTGCAAATAAAAATTTTGTAATTGAAAGAGTTATTTAGGTGTTTTCGTTGTAAGTTAATAAGATTTTACCCAATAAGTAAAAAGCCTACAATTAACACACGGTTTCCCATGATGTAGTTTTATTTGGTTTTTAGTGTTTACATATGAGACTGATTTGGTTATTGTCAGTCTCATTTATTTTTCTACGTCTTTTGCGTTTCAACCAAAACTTAGATTTGATTAATACTTACAAATCCTATATTAACTTACCCTGAATTTCATAATTTTTGATTTAAATTTTGTTGGAATTGTATTGTTTAGTTGTGACAGAATTACAATCGTATTACGTTATTTTGCTTTCAAAAGCATAACTTTATTTATTGAAAATTTCCAATTATGTGGTGGATTTATGCTTTACTATCAGCTTTGTTTGCAGCACTGACAGCCATTTTTGCTAAGATAGGTGTCGAAAATGTTAATTCTAATTTGGCGACGGCAATTAGGACAATTGTGGTTTTAATAATGATTTGGCTCATCGTAATTGTTAAAAATGAAGTACGAGGAATTACAGAACTTGGCACGCGCAATTGGGTTTTCCTAATTATTTCTGGACTAGCAACGGGTATTTCGTGGATTTTTTATTTTAAGGCTTTGCAAATGGGAGAAGTCTCTAAAGTTGCTGGGATTGATAAATTGAGTCTAGCTTTAACCATCATTTTTGCAATTATTTTCTTGAATGAAGAATTAACTTGGAAAACCGCTGTCGGCGCAAGTTTAATAATCGCGGGTACTTTATTTCTAATTTGGAAATGACTGTTTTTTTTAACGAAATAATAATTTAGTGACTTGTTTTCCTCTCCTTTTTTGGAGCTAAAATTTTCATGACAATCGGAATGGTGAACAGCAACATACGTCCATATAATGGAGTTATAATTGTTAAAGCTAGCGATGCTAAAAAGATTGCAGGTATTGCTAATGCTCGATATAATGCTGATTTTTGATTTTCTCTAGAAGGTAGTTCTGTAGCAACTGCGTTTTTAGGATCATAAATATATTTTAACAACAAAAACTGCATAATACCTGTAAAGCTAATATTAGCGGCATATAACGCATAAGGTCCTATCAGATGAATATGTTCCTCCGTCGAATAATCGCTATATACCGAGGTCGTAAAAGGCATCAATACAATAGAGAATAAAAAAAATAGGTTTAACCAAATTAATTTAGAGGTGTAGTTAATGACGTAACCAAACATTTTGTGATGCAAAAACCAATACAAACCGATTATAAAAAAACTTACAATAAAACCACAAACTTTTGGCAACTCAAGCATTAGCGCATTTGCGAAGTCTTCTTCCGTTCCGTTTTTAGAAATAATTGGGACTTTTATATCAATAACCAAAAGCGTTATCGCAATAGCAAATACTGCATCAGTAAACAAAATCATTCTATCTATCTGAAAATTTTTGCGCTCGGGATGATGATGGTTTTCCATTTTTTTAAAGTCTAATTTAGAATTTTTTAAACAAAAAAGAGGCTCATATAAAACGAACCTCTTTAATTTTTATTTTTCTAATTTCCAATTTTTTGAGTAAAGCATAATCACCAAACCAGCAATCATAAAAGGAATACTTAAAACTTGTCCCGTATTCAAACCAGCGAATTGGATAAACTCATCGCCTTGTGGTTCTTTCAAGAATTCTACAAAGAATCTGATTGCCCAAAGAATGATGAAGAACAATCCGAAAAGCCAACCTTGTTGATATTTTTTATCTGTTTTTCTGTATAAAAACCAAAGCAGAATAAATAATAATACATAACCAACAGCTTCGAAAAGTTGTGTCGGATAACGTGGGATTGTCACACCATATTCTGAGCTTTGTTGCGGAAATAACAAAGCAAAAGGTGATTTTGGATCAACTGGTTTTCCGATAATTTCAGAATTAAAAAAGTTACCCATTCTAACAAAAGCGCCACCAAGAGCAACTACAATTCCTAGTCTATCATATACCCAAAACGGATTTTTCTTAATTATTTTAAAGCTATAATAAAGTGTTGTAAAGATTAAAGCAATGGTTGCGCCATGACTTGCAAGCCCCGAAAATCCTGTGAAATGTAATCCTCCTTTTGTCGAAATCGGTAAGAAAACACTTAAGAAATCTTCTTTGAAAAGTTCTGGTTGATAAAAAATAACGTGCCCCAAACGCGCACCCAAAATGGTCCCAACTAAAGTCCATGTGAATAATGGATCCAAAAACTTTTCGTCAACATTATCGATTTTGAAGATTTTTTTCATTAAAATATAACCGAATCCAAACGCGAAAACGAACATCAAACTATAAAAATGTAGCGTACCAAAACCTAAGTTGATTCCATTGGCTGGATCCCAAATTTTAAAATCTGTTTTTAAGGATACTGTATCATTAGATTTAATCATATCACCTTGATTAACTGGATGATACATGTATTTTACATTTTGAATGTCATTAATATTAACCGCATTATCTATCAATTTGAAATCCTTAGTTAAAAATTGATAATTGTGATTTTTATAATTAGCAAATGTAGAAAGTATGAATGCTTCGTAATCAGCATTTATCGGCTCTTTATTATCTTTATTAACAATAATTAAAGAATTTTTCGCTGGTGTTTCGTTCGAATAGGCACTGAAAGTATTACCATTAACGGTTGCAAAAATCTCAACAGGAACATTTTTCCCTTGGATGTCAAGTTGTGCAGAGGTGGTTTTGATGTCAGAAGTTTGAGCTATTAATAATTGGAAAAAACCAACTACTAAAGTGAAGTACAAGCTAAATAATTTTTGTTGCATTTAGTATATTTTAATGTTCATGTTTTGGCGGTACAGGATCATAACCTTCGCCGCCCCAAGGATGGCAAGACAAGATTCGCTTTATCGACAACCAACTACCTTTGAAGATCCCGTGGACTTGCAAAGCTTCGACAGTATAGTGCGAACAAGTTGGCTCGTAACGACAATTTTTACCCAACCAAGGCGATATTGCAAGTTGATAAAACTTGATCAACGCTACCAACGGAAAAGTAATAATCTTGTTAAACATCCTTTTGTTAAAGCTACAAAAATAAAGGATTTTTATTTTAAAATAGATTTTTTGCTGTTAAAGATTAGCTAACATATGATTGCCACAACTAAAGACATTACAAAAACTTAATTTTTCGGGTTGAAGCTATTAAATGCTGAAATAGAAAAATCAGCTTGCTTTATTTTAAGAAAAATTATTCAACCACAAAAGTGGGGAAATTTTAAAAGACAAATTAGTAATGAAAAAAGACCAAAAAAGCAGGCGTCATCTTTTGTGTACTTTTTTAGTATTAGTTATTGTAGTAATTTTATTTTGTGGTTAATTTATAGGAGATTATCCGTTTTTTGCTGTTAAAGATTAGCTAACATAACTTCTAAAAGTTAAGTTAACTCGTGGCGCAAATATTTTTTTGGTCGGTGGAAGACGATGTAGCCAATGTTGTTGGGTTTCATCTTTCATAATGAGAAGACTTCCAGATTCTAAAGTTAAAGAAACAACCTCGCCAGAAGCCTTATGTTTAAAAGAAAATTTTCGTTCTGCTCCAAAACTTATCGATGCAATCGCACCATTTTTTTTCAAAGCTTTTTCAGAGTCGCTGTGCCAAGCCATGCCTTCGTTGCCATCATGATAAAGATTGAGAAGGCAAGAATTAAAATTTTCGGAGGTCAAATTTTCAATTTTCTTTTTGATATCTAAAAGTTCTGGCGTCCAAGATTTAGCAATTTTTGTCCTTTTAGAATAGGTGTAAGCGTAGTCGCCGTCACCGTACCAAGCTACTTTCCGTTTGGTGGTGATGAGTTTTCCGTAGATTAAAGCCTCATCATTTTGCCAGTCGATGTTATTAAATAAATTTGAATAATAAAATTCAGTTTCTTCGTTGCTAAACACTTTTCCAAAATAAAGCACCGTTCCGTCAAAAGGCAAAAGATTTTTAGTGGAATCAAATTCGTCAGGGAAAAGTGATAACATGTTTTAGAATTTAGTTTAAAAACGAAAAAAATAAGAAATTTAGTTTTAAAAAATTAATGTTTCTCGTAATCTTCAATAACTTTTAACGCAGTATTTTCGTTCTGGATAATATCGTTAAGTATCATTTTAAAAGTGATTTTTGTATTCTTCTCTGTTGAATTAATATTGTTGTATGCATAACTCATGAGAAAATCATTTTTTTCTTTTAGAATGTCCTTGATTTCTTCAATTTTCGAAAGCGAATTAATCTTCTTGTAGTCCACCAAATCAATTTTGGTGGTTGATGCTGTTTTCCAAGCATTGGTTTTAAGTTGCGGTGAATAAAAACCGCCTGCTTTTATCACGATATTAAGGATGTTGACATCTTTACGATCGGCGTAATATTGTAAAGTATCCATTAATTTCTGCTGCCTAGGAATGGTTGTTATAATATTGTCTTTAGAATCTTTAAGTTCTTTATTAACCGTCACGAAAACCTGATCAATATAGGCTTTGTCTTTACGTTCAGAATTCCAATTTTCAATAAAAAGCGCAATTAAAATACCTGCAATAACAGGAATAATTTCTTTAATAAATTGAATGCTATACTTTTTAAAATTTTCCTTCATTGGGTTAAGATTTAGCAAGATTTTAAGTCAAAATAAAAAATTAAAATTTAATCAAACACCAAATTATTTTGGATGGCTAAAGATTTTAATTCCGTTTCTGTCCATTCTTTTTTAGGATCGCTTTTCTCTGTAATCCCGCCGCCAACGTACAAAATAGCATAACTTTTAAAAAATTCTGCGCATCTCAAATTCACGAAATAATAGATTTCTTCCTCGGTTTCAACTTTAATAAAACCAGAATAAAACTCACGACTATTAAACTCAATTATTTTGATGCCTTGCATGCAAACATCTTTTGGAAAGCCACAAACGGCGGGCGTTGGATGTAATTCTTTTATTAAATTTTCTAAATCTTGAGGATAAACTGTCGCTTTGAAATCCGTTCTCAAATGCTTGATATTCCCAGAAATATGATCCTGAACTTTGGAAACGCTGATGTCGACTGCAAAACGTTTTAACACCGAATGAACATAGTCTGTAACAGGTTTTTGCTCCTCAATTTCTTTGTCTGTCCAAGCTTCGTCGAGAGGAAGCGTTGCTGCAAGACTCATGGTTTCGAATGCGTTGGTCTTCTTATTATATTTGCCCAAAACCTCCGAAAAACCACCCATCCAACATTGTCCATCTTTCTCAAAAAGATAACAAAAAGCCGTTGGATAGTTGTCGCAAAATTGTAGAAAACTCTTTCCTAAAGCCAGTTTTTTGTCATGCGAAATATCTGTGTACATCAAGATTTTTCCACGAGAGATCACTAACTTTTTTAGTTGATTGGCTTTGATGTAGTCAATCGCTTGTAGAACTTTGCGAGAGTAGGTGTCTTCGGTATCTTTATAAAGTTCGATACGCTCTTTTTTTGACTTCGGGACATAATCTTCTTCGGCTATTTCTTCTGCAGAAATTTCGATAAGATTTCCTTTAAAATCAATTTCTTTTTTTCGGTCAAAACTTACAAAATTGACATTGACTTCCGATGCATCATCATCGGTTGTATAAAACTTTTCTCCCTCAGGAAATCGAAAGTACAACATAATTATTTGCGGATTACGATGTTAGTCATCGTGGTATGGTTAAGAAGTTCACCTTTTTCGTTACGGATTTCGATTTCGGAATAATGCAAAGTTGCACCTTTTCTGATGAATCTTGCAGTACCCGTTACGATGCCTTTTGTAGCACTTTTTAGGTGGTTAGAGTTGATGCTAGTCCCAACAGCATAATATTTGTCCAAATCCAAAGCCGTAACAGAAAGCGTCGAACCTAGACTTTCTGCCAATACACAACTTGCGCCGCCGTGCATAAGTCCCATCGGTTGATGTACCTTCCAAGTTACTGGCATTGTTGCAGTAAGACTGTCTTCAGTAATATCAATAAATTTAATGTCTAGAACTTCTAATATTGTATGTTTGCACCATTCGTTAAGATGCTTCAGTTTTGCTTCTTTCGTCGCTTGATCCATTTTAATAAAACTTAAATTAATAGATTTGAGGATTCCAATTTTCTGGAACTTTTGGTGTAACTTTTTTAAGGTAGTTTTGGA
This sequence comes from Soonwooa buanensis, assembly GCF_900167905.1. Classification (GTDB taxonomy): domain Bacteria; phylum Bacteroidota; class Bacteroidia; order Flavobacteriales; family Weeksellaceae; genus Soonwooa; species Soonwooa buanensis. Next base: position 247,411 of record NZ_FUYZ01000001.1, read on the forward strand.
TTTCCTCCATCACATCTTCATAAGAACGTGACACCAAATCTTCGTAACTAATCTTGTAACCCAAATACATGGTATTGTTTGCAAAATCTCCTGCAGCCATCACCAATGGTACTTTGGCTTCTAATGCCATATGATAAAAACCTTTGCGCCATTTTTCAACACGAGATCTTGTGCCTTCTGGCGTAATCACCAAACTGAAATTCTCTTTTTTGAATTGGTCAGCAACAAATTGCACCAAATTATTTTTTTGTGATCTATCGATACCTATACCGCCGAGCCATTTTACAACGAAACCATACCAAGCTTTGGTATGCGCATCTTTGATGATAATTTTAAGAGGTTTTTGTAATTTCCAATATGCTAGATTCCCAAGAATAAATTCCATATTATGGGTATGAGGCGCAACCACTAAAATACAACGGTCGAGATTGTCAACGTCGCCGTCTAATACAATTTTCCAACCCATTAATTTTAGCATCAAGCTTCCTATCAGTTTTTTCATAAGTAATTATTTATGACAAAAAAAAGCATAACCAATATGGCTATACTTTACAAAGCTACATAAAAATTAGCGTTATATTTTGATAAAATATTTATTTTATTTCCGTATATTCTTGATGAGAATATTTACGGAATGACCTTCTGTTTCTGCTATTTTTTAGAATAAGTTAGATACGAAATCTACAACTTTGATAGCGAATTCTATGACGATCTGGATCATGAGATTTGGTTTTTATAGTTAACAAAATTAGTGTTTATTTTTCATATTAATATTTCTTTTTAGTTAAAATATTTTAAAGTTATAACTAAAAAGTAGATTTCATTATTTAGTTGCTTTTATTGTCACTTCTTTTTTGCCATCTTTAATATTAATGTCAAGATCGTTAAGTTCTGTTTTATCAATATTAAGTTTGTCTAAAACTGCGTCAGCACTGTCGATATGGTATCTTTTTCCGTTGATTCTTACATGGTCGTCATCATTAGAATTGTACTCAATCGTGTTTCCGTTAATTTTGATTTTATTCTTCTCAATGCTAATTCCGTTATTGTTATTATTCCCGTTTGAGTAGTTGTCGTAATCAAAATCTTGGCTGTCGCTGCTGTCTGGATTGTTGTCATCATCAATGTCTCCGCGGAAACTAACGTCGTTACCATGCTCTTTGATGATTTTCATACTTTTAGGAACAACCAATTCGTAATCCACTCTATAACTTCTGAATCTGTAATCATACGGATAAGAGAAATAATTAGGTAACAAAATTCTATTGCCAACAACTTCTACCGGAACTGACATCCTAAGCGGCGTGTTATAACCTTCACCATCTTTTTTAATGATAAGATATGGCGTTGTTACGTTGTCTTTTCTAATAACTTCAACACTTGGATAATCTTGCTTGTAGATAACTTTTTTGTCAGAGTAGATTCTTCCCCAATAACCTTTGAATTGTTGTGGAATTGTCACATTTTTACTTCCTACAAAAAGACTGTCAGATTTTGAATTAATCGATACATTCTCAGTCTCTTCATTATGACCTTCAAATTGATTTTCTACAGAAATTGCACTGTATGCAAAAACTCCAACTACACCTAACCAAATAAGTCCTAAAATCGCCATGAAAGTCCCAACATAATTGAATTTTGATTTCGGAGAAAAAATCTTAATCGCCAATAACAAAAAGCAAATACCACACATTAAAACTGGGATCCCAGCCAAAGCCAACATTAGGTAAGACATATTGTTTTCTTGTAGATAGAAAGACAAGTTATCACCAACGTTAAAACTTCCAGTATTAAAAGCTGCGAAAATCGCAAACAATCCAATGAAAGATCCAGCCGTACAAAGTATTGCGAAAACGCCTACAACATATTTAAGAACATTCCAGATGCTGCTTCCAGCATTGTTAATGCTTTGTTTGTTGTTGTCGTAGATTTCGCCAACGCGTTGTGTTGACTCGTTCGCGAACTGTACAATCTTACCAGACTCTTCTTTTAAGTTGTCAAAATTAAGTGGTTTCCCTTTTAGCTTTAGATAATCTGAAGCCGATTCTGCTTTTGGAAGCACCATCCAAAGGATTCCGTATAATAATACAACCAAAAGAGAAGATCCTGGCGCTACCCAAAGTAGGATAAAAGCACCAACCCAGATTAGTCGCATCCATGTAACGTCTAGTCCAAAATATTCTGCTAAACCAGCACAAACACCAGCTATTTTTTGTTGACCTGGATCACGGAAAAGCTGTCTTTGTCCGTTAACATTTCTACTAAAGTTAGATCTAGATTTTTGATTATTTTGTTTACTTTCAGAAAAGTAAGCTTCTTCTTGCTCGTCGATTTGTTCTGGTGTGCCGATTTGGGCAATCACTTTTTCAACATCGATATCGTTAATAACTTCTCTTTTGCCAAGGCTTTCTTTGAAGATTTCGACCATACGGATCTCGATGTCATGCATCACTTCGTCCGCTTCGGTTGCATCTAGAGAACTACGCAACGCATTAAGATAGTCGCTAAGTTTTATATAAGCATGCTCATCAATGATGAAGGAAAATCCTGCGAGTGCTATTGATAATGTCTTGTTCATAGTTTTAGTGTTATTGTGGTTTTGTAATTTGGTTAACCGACTCTGTCAGTTCGTTCCAAGTATTTTGTAATTCTTTCAAGAAAAGACTACCTTTTTCGGTAATTTGATAATACTTTCTTGGTGGTCCGCTTGTAGATTCTTCCCAACGGTAGTTAAGGAATTCTCCATTTTTCAATCTGGTTAGTAACGGGTAGAGCGTGCCTTCTACCACATCCAGTTTTCCTTTTTTGAGTTCGTCAATCAGATCCGAGACATACATTTCTCGACTCTGAATAAGGCTCAAAATACAGAACTCCAGAATGCCTTTACGCATTTGCGCTTTTGTATTTTCTGTATTCATAGTGTTTTATGATTATTAATGATCGTTATTCTCGAAAAGCGACTTAGCTTTTCTACGCAGTTTAAGTAATATTACATAGCAAAGATATGTATTAAGTTTGGTATTATGCAATACAAAGTAGTAAAATATTTTTAGCAGCATATTTAACTCCTTGATTTTCAGCATTAAAATTTTTAGAAGCCGAGAACCTGCTTTCGCTACTCGCTGTTACAAAGCCAAGTTTTTGGCCATATTTTTTGTAACGAGCTCACACATGCCGCTCAATCAGGGCTAGGGATTTGTGGGTTTTGTTTTGGACTTTGGATTTATAATTTGAGAATTAGGATTTGTTCTTATGTAGCTATTACCTTATTGTGGATAGATTTCAATTTAACTAAATCTACCTCCTTAAGCCCTTCAAACTTCCCAAATTTTGAATGTCTTTTTAAAACAATCTTATCAACTATGTTTAATACAAGGAAGGATTTCTTTTAAGATTAGCTAACGGAAGAACTTAGCTAAAATAAATAACACGAATTTCATTAAGCCTTTCAGGGTTTGAAACCCTGAAAGGCTTTCTTGTCTAAATATTTTATGAATTATAAATTCATAATTCATAATTCATAATTCATTACTTAAATTTTAAAAATTATCCGTTGTCCGCGTCCCAGATGGAACGGCATGTTGGAGCTCGCGCCGCAGGTATGGGCAAGAGTTTTGGCGCGACGCAGCGACTAGTGACAGCTGGTTAAGACGCCCTTAGAGCCTGTTTAAAAATTTTGCCGAAAGATTTTTTTTAAATATTCACACCTTCTTTACTAAATTTTGATGCCACTTTGAACCTATTTTTCACTTCATACTTTTGATTTATCCCGATAAAGCTTCAAATATGAAGCAAAAAATCCGTCCCAAATTATCTATAAAAATTTTAGTAATAAAATTTAAACAGGCTCTTAAAAAATAATAATTAATAGTTAAAGTAAATTGTTTGTAACCTTTTGGCAAACTTCTTCGTATAATATAATAGAACTCTACATTGAGTGATTTTATAATGAGACAGTTAAAAATTACAAAACAGGTTACCAACAGGGAAACCGCTTCGCTAGACAAATATCTACAGGAAATTGGTAAAGTAGAATTGATCACGGCTGACGAAGAAGTAGATTTGGCACAACGTATCCGCGCCGGCGATAGAGCTGCATTGGAAAAACTTATTAAAGCCAACCTTCGTTTCGTAGTATCCGTATCTAAGCAATACCAAAACCAAGGTCTTTCTCTTCCGGATCTTATCAATGAGGGCAACTTGGGCTTAATGAAAGCTGCTAAACGTTATGACGAAACTAGAGGTTTCAAATTTATCTCTTATGCGGTATGGTGGATTAGACAATCTATCTTGCAAGCTTTGGCTGAGCAATCGAGAATTGTAAGACTTCCGTTGAACAAAATCGGTTCTATCAACAAAATTAACAAAGCCTACGCGCACCTAGAGCAAGAGAACGAAAGACCACCTTCTCCTGAAGAATTGGCTGAAGTGCTTGACATGAGCGAGGACGATATTAAAGAGTCTATGAAGAACTCTGGTCGTCACCTATCGATGGATGCTCCGCTTGTTGAGGGTGAAGACTCTAACCTATACGACGTTTTGCGTTCTGGAGAATCTCCTAGTCCTGATAAAGACCTAATGCTAGAATCTTTGCAGATTGAGATCGAAAGAGCTCTTAATACTTTGACGCCTAGAGAAGCTGATTTGGTGAGATTGTATTTTGGACTGGGTGGTAAGCATCCTATGACTTTGGAAGAAATCGGGGAAACATTCGATCTTACAAGAGAGCGTGTTCGTCAGATTAAAGAAAAAGCCATCAAGCGTCTGAAACATAATTCGCGAAGCAAAATCCTAAAATCATATTTGGGTAAATAATTTTAACGATTTTAATATCTAAGCCTCAACTTTGTTGAGGCTTTTTTTGTAATTAGCATTTTTCTTCGTGTAGCTCAATACCACTTAATGTTTTTTCCAAAGACAACTTTTGAGCCTTAGATAGCTGACCGATTTTGTACTGAAGCTTCTTCTTACCATGAGAGGTTGATAACGTTATCGACAAATAATTGGATAATAAAAAAGAGCTCAAATCGTATGATGAAACATTAGCGAAAGGAACATCCAAAACAGGAAAATTCGGTCCTTTTTTAAGTGGATGTCGATATTTAACAGTCAGCACAAAAGTGCTGACTTCCACGATGAGATATTTCAGTTTGATAAGTTTCAACAAGTTTATAAAAAATAATCCGAAAGCGATACAAACTACAAAAATGCTCTTCTCAAAAAAGTAAGCAAAACATGTAATCAAGAATAATACACTTGTGATAATTGCGACTATGTAGAATGTTAAGGATACTTGTTTATAATTAGTAAATTTCGTTTTCATAACTCTTAATAAAAAAATTTGAGGCTTTCGCTAATTCAAGTCAAAACGGAAAGCAGATAAATATTGGAGAAACTTTGTGTATTAAAAATTCCGCCTCAGAGTTCTTAGACTTTTAACATAAAGATGTTTGATCAAACAAAAAGACATTTAGCAAAATATTTAAAATTCAATAATTGAAGTAAATAAGTATTCATTATTATAAATTATATAATCATAAACATTTATTACAAACTATAAATCAAAATTAAACATATTTAATGTCAAAATAAAAACAAATAAGCCAAAACTGAGATGTATCATTTTAACAAAAAGTCAAAATGAAAATATTGAAATTTCAAATATGAAAGCCATAAGTCAACTGCCACAACAATCGTCAAATTATACTAACTTTCTATCCTGAAAATTCATAAATAATAATTTACTTTTAATGAAATAACAATATTTTAAAAATGGAAATCTGGTATCAGCAGTGCATATATTTTGAGTAAATAATTTAACATATTTTACAATCTTAATAAAACTATGCTAAAATACGAATTAAAACAAGAAAATAAACCTTTAAACGAGATATTAATACTAAATTTATTAACCTAATCTCAAAAGAAAAATCAAATGCTAATAAAAGCAAACTATGTCATCATTTTCTACATCATTAATATTCTAGTTGGTGTATTTGGTATTCTATTACATTACGAAGATCATCCGATTTTTGGAATTATCTTTTCCCTGCTTCAAATGTTATTTCTTGCATTTGGAGGTTTTCTCAATGCAAAAAAGCAGAAAAAAATATTATCCATCTTTTGGATTGGTATTTTTAATTTGATTCTCGGTTTGGCGAGCATTTTTGCCATTGAAGTTTTAGGAGCACGTTTTAGTATTTTCGGCGGAAGTACGGATTCGGTTTTGGTTGTTTTATTCCAATATACAATCAATTCCTACCTCTACCCTTTTCTAACTCGTATCGAAGCTATCAACGAATCACTTGCAATCATATTTATTATTTTTTGCTCGTTTATTATTCCATTCGTAGGTTTTGTTATTGGAAGAAAAATGTATTCGAACAAAGTTGAACAACATTAATTATGAAAATAAGTACAACAAGAAAATTAAAACTTTTCCGAATTTTTAAAACGCACATCTATAAAAATTTTAATCCTAAAGCTTCCTGATAGGTCTTTGCTTGTTATAAAAATCTATTCTGAAAATATAGCTTTTCTTGGTTTCTTCATTAATGATTTCAATCCAGTCTGATCCTTCCATGAAGTAAACATTTATATTATATTTACCTTTTATACTAAAACTTTCTGACGACGAAATGCTTGTAATTATCGTAACATCATCTTTTGATTCTGTTGAAAATTCACGCGGTACAACCATAGTTGCCATATTGCTCTCAGCCTTCATCTCGACAAAATTTGGTGCTATAACTTCCTTAACTTTAGATTCATTATTTACTTTTTTCGGATAAGTTTTTAGAAGATTAAATTTTGAATCATACACAAGTATCTTATCAAGACCATAAAAAGCGCTTACTTCTTCGGTCTTTTTTATGGCTTTATTCAACATTTTTGAAGTCAAAACATTTGTTGCCGCAATATTTTTCAGTTTTGGTGTTTGGAAATCAGGATTGATATAAACATCAAAATGATTAGAATCTCCAAGTATCACAGCATCTTCAACGCCAATCGCACTTGTGTACTTTTTTTTAAAAACCAATTTCTTAGATGTATCGAGTGGAATTAAAACAGTTTTTCCTTCTTTTTCAAAAGCTTGGTAATAAATTTTGTTACAGTACAAAGCATTATTTAAGTCAACATAATCTTCTGTTGCGCCTGTTTTCTTATCAACAAACTTATACTTATTGTCATTGAATAAAACCAAATCCGAAAAAACCTTTATCATACTTTTTTCATAAGTTGGCGCAATATATTCGGAGAAATTACTCGTATCCACAACGCCGTATCCGATTGAAATTTTAAACGATTTCGAAAATTTTAATTTTCAAGTTAAAGATTTCAAATTTACTGGATTCGACTTGGATGCGTTTGAATTGGAGAATGCAGAAAGTTTCATGGACGAAGATTTATCCAATTTTGACATTGTAAAACGACAAGATTATTTTGAGTTAACTAATTATCAACTTGACTTAAAGATTCAGCAACGACTTATTGACATGCTCTCCAAGGAAGAAATCGAAGTCGATTTGGATTTTCATTTTGAATTGAGCGAAAAGCATGAAGAAGCCAAAATTGGATTTAAAATAAATGACAATTACTTCGAAGCTAAAAACGGATTCATGGAATTAATTTTTGACAACTTACAAAAACAATTTGACGGAAAATACCGTTTCAAAAATTGCTATGGATGTTTGTACGGTGATTATTCGGTTTATGGACAAGGTTTTATGGGGCCAGTTTTATGCTTTAAAAATCAAAAAGAAGCCTATCTTAGAGTTCAAAACAAAGGTGAATATATGGATTTAGATCCTCAAGAATCCACACAACAAGAGATATTTTGCTGTGACGAATACGAAATCCGTGATAAATCGGTTGGTTATAGAGGAACTGTGATTTAAGTTTGATATTCATTAACGGACTTCGACTAAATCTACATAACAAATATTACATGAAAAAAATTTTATATCTAACATTAATCCTTAGCGCATTTACGACTCACGCCCAAGATAAAATCCAAAGAATTTTGCCCAAGCAACCCATTTACATCGATCTTTTGGATGATTTAGGAAATCCATTGAAGGGCGATCCAGTCTTAGTTCTCAATTACTTTGCAGAAAAAGAAGGAAGCTATTTATTTTATTTTAATGAAGCTAAATCTAAAGGCGAATCTTATTTAACAGAAAATCCAAAAGATCTGTATGCAGGACTTTACATTGAAGATCACGGCGGAATTTTGGAGCTTATCACTTTTAAAGATTTTGCAGGTCCACTTTCAGAACCTTCTTATTTACTGGATTATTGCGTTGCTGAAGATGTAGACAAAAACAAAAGTCCTGAGTTTTATTTAACCTATTTCGAAACTTCGGATGGATTGGACGCCAAACCTTTAAAAATTATCGTTTATTCAAAAAATGATAAAAATTTTGTAAAATCAAAAATCACAGCTTGGATTCCATATCAACCAGAAGACAAATATAAAGTTGAGAAAGATGAGAACTATAAAAAGTTACCAAAAAGCATTCAAGCAAAAGCAGAAAATATATTAAAAAAAGCGCAACTATCATTACAACAAGAGAAAAAAAGCTTAATGAATAAAGAAAAGAATTCTGCAATTCAGAATCGAGCTGCGACAGCTTACTCTAAATACCAAAAAATATCTTTAAAGTCGGCTAAAAATCTTCTCGTCTCTGGTTGGTAATTTTAAAAAAAACACTTAAAAACTAAATGAAAAAAATTAATCTATTTTCGCTAATCTTTGCATTAATCTTTTCGTTACAATCTTGTGCGCAAGAGTCCAAAACCTATTGGAAAATTAAAGACATATACAGGGAAGACAAACAGGAATTCCTTGGTCTAAATGGAATCTACATGAAAGAAATTCTCAAACAAAATTTCCATTTTATCAGAGAAAACAATACTCTATCATTTGACCTTCCATCAAAATTTGAACTCGATTTAAAAAACTTTAAAAATTTAAACCAAATCAAAATTACGGATCAAGAATATTATGAAATGTATGATCAAAAATTTAGTGGAAATACATTTCTTGTCAAATTTAAGGATGAAATGACGACGTCCGATTCTAAAAACACAATCATCGAATTTGAAAAAAGAAGCAAGGAAGATTACGATAAAGACCTTGCAAAAGCCGCTGCTGAACGAAAAGAAATTGCACAAAAAATGACTACTCTTAAAGAAGAACTAAAGAAAAATCCACCTATACATCTAGAACCAACCAAAAAATTTCCGCAAAAAGAAGTTTCAATTCTTATCGACAAATCAGAAAAAATTGAACTTCTTATTCCTGATCAAATCGAATTGCGAGAAAGCGGCGACATAAAAAATGAAAAATTCAATGATATCAAAATTGGGACTTTCAGAAAAGATTCTAAAATCTATGACATCGAGCATTCTGGAGAAGATTATGGACTAGATCAACTTACGATTTGGGTGTCTACAGATCCCGCGAATTTTGACATTGAAAAATACATCAAAGACAATCCCAATATGTTTTTAGTAAAACAAGAAAACAATAATATTTTGGGCTATATTCTGCGATATGACGACGAAAACAAAGAAGCCGTTATCCAATCTTTTTTCAGTCTAAAATATCTTAAAATAGGAAAATCTCAAATTTTTATTTACTCAGATGTTAACCGTTCTCAAATTAAAAACTATCCAAATTCTGAAAAAATGAACAAAATTATAAATTTCAATTACTCAATTTCTGAGAATATTAGTTTAGTAAAAAAATAAGCTTGCACAATATTTTAATTAAATATATTTTAGCAAGAATCAAAAATCATAAATATTTTTACATGAAAAAAATTTCTCTTCTTGCTTTAGGCTTGTTCGCAAGTCTTAACTACGCACAAAGTCAGTTTTCGGTTGGAGCGCATATTGGGATTCCAATGATGGATGTTTCTGATGTGTCATCTTTAAACCTAGGTGCTAATATCTCGTATTTACACACACTATCTCCTAGTTTCAAAATCGGAGCAGCGTCTGGATATAGCCATTTTTTCGTAAAGAAATTTGGGACTGATGCTGGTTATATTCCGATTGCAGCAAAAGGACAATATATCATCCCGAAATCCAAATTCTTTATTGATCTCGATCTTGGATATGCTATTTCGATAAGAAATGAAGGCAAAGGAGGTTTTTACACTTATCCAAAAGTGGGTTATCAATTAGGTTCAGGAGAATTGTATTTAGGTTTACAAACTTTCTCTAATAAAGCCAATTATTATTACACCGACCATAACGGAAACGAAGCTATATCAAAACAAAACTTTACTGCAGGATCTATTAACTTAGGCTATAATTTTATTTTTAAATAAACTCTTTTTTAAATAGATATAGAATAGCAAAACGCACTAACTTTTCTTTTGGTGCGTTTTGTTTTGTATACATTACTAGCTTTACGACAAATCAATCTTACCTTAGCTAAAATAAAACATCATTATGTTATCATCTGCAAACATAGACATCGAAGGTGCGTTAATCCTATTAGCCTTACTAATCTTCTTTTGCTCGGGATTTATCGCCCTTATCATAGTTTTTATCATCAACAAAGTTCAAAAGAAAACTAAAAGTGGACTTTATTATTTTCTTAGCTTTGTTCTTTCTGGCATTGCTGTTCTTACATTAGCAACGATAATATTTTTTGCAATTTTCTTTTCAAATATGTGATGACTACAAATCCATTTATCAACGACAAAAACTTTATTTTTAAAAGTTTTCTATGAATAACGAACTTGTTGAAAAAATTAAACTAGCTTTTGCCGATGTAAAACTCGAAGATGGCATTGGATTATGGGAAGCGCAAGGCATCGACAATTATGCAGACGAAAAACAAATTTTGGATCTTCGTAATAAAGATGAACGCGAAAATTGGCATCAGATTCCGTATCGAGACATTGCATTAGCCGGCACTTCTTTGTCCTTTGTAGATGCAAAAGGAATGCGATTTTTACTAGCGCAATTTCTAATTTTTGATGTGTTGGAAAAGGACATTTGCAAAGAAGAATTATTTGATGCTCCTGATGTTGTATTTATATTAACTAACGATCTACAAAGTGAGTATAAAGAAATTCAATTTCAACTTTTAAATAGTCTCCAAATAAAAACGATTATCGATTTTTTAAGTTATAAACTTGAGCAAAACCTTAATGATTACGAAGTTTCAGAAATAAAAAAAGCCCTCAAACACTGGCAACAAAAAGTTTAGAATAGATTAAATAAATATTTAGTGTGAAAACTTAGAACATTTCTACCATTTATTTGTCATATTTTCAAATATAGAAAATAAAATCACAAAGAGTATAAAAACAATAAAAACCGCCATAGTAGCGGTTTTATAAGCAGAAGAGAAGGGATTCGAACCCTCGATAGAGTTACCCCTATACCAACTTTCCAGGCTGGCTCCTTCAACCACTCGGACACCCTTCTGTAATAGTTTGCAAATATAGTTAAATATTTGATTTCACCTAATATTAGTGGAAATCTTTCGTGACTTCGCCACAAATATCCTCATCAAATAATTCTGCAAAATTAGTTTTGTATCGAGGATTATTTAGCAAGTGCATGGACTTTGTAATCGCAGCTTCAGCGGTCATATCTTTTCCATTAATTGCGCCAACTTGGCTAAAAATATTGCTATTGCTATACTTCCCAAAACTAATCCCGCCCGACACGCATTGGCTGATGACAATAATCTCAACTTTACGTTGACGAAGCTCTCTTAAAACACGTTCTGTTTTTTCGTTATTAAAAATAGTTCCTGACCCAAAAACTTGAAGAATAATAACCTTAACGGAAGTTACTTCTAACAAAAAATCGAAGTTCATTCCTGGGAAAATTCTCCAAAACAAAACATTTTCATCAAGATGTAGATCGATTTCAAAATTGGTAGATTTTGGTTTGAGAAGACTATCTTTATCAATATTTAGATGAACACCAGATTGCCCAAGAATAGAATAATTTGGACTTTGATAAGCATCAAAATATTCTGCCGAGAATTTTAAACTTCGATTGCCACGCAACAATTTGTATTCAAAATACAAAGTCACTTCTTGTATCACCGCTTCGTCGTTTTCGTAAAGACTCGCGTAGTAAAGACTTGTCAAAAGGTTTTCTTTAGCATCTGTCCTTAGATCACCAATTGGTAATTGAGAACCCGTTAGCACAACAGGTTTCCCAAGATTTTTAAGCATAAAACTAAGTGCAGAAGCCGTATACGACATCGTATCTGTCCCATGAAGAATCACAAATCCATCAAAAGCTTCATAATTTTCTTGAACAATTTTTGCGATGCCTTGCCATTGTTTTGGTCCCATATCCGAAGAGTCTACAGGGTAGTCAAAAGACTTTACCGAAACCTCACATTCCATAAGGTTCATTTCGGGCATACGTTTAAAAATATTTGAAAAATCAAAAGGAACAAGACTTCCCGTCGCATAATCTTTCTCCATCCCAATCGTTCCACCTGTGTAGATGATTAAAACCTTTCTTTTCATGCCTCAAAAATAAGGAATTATCCCATTCTGCAAAAAGAAAAACTCAGCCGAAATAACTGAGTTTTCATAATGTTATTTAGCATGAAAAATACTATCTATTTGTTCTGCGAGGCTTGTCCCTATCCTATCCTGCGCTTCCTCTGTAGATGCGCCAGTATGCGGCGTTAGCGATATTTTTGGATGTTGCAAAACTTTTTCTGAAGGCGTTGGTTCATTTTCAAAAACGTCAAGTCCAGCAAAAGATAACTTCCCTGCGTCTAATGCTTCCAACAAAGCTTCCTCATCAACAACGCCACCACGAGCACAATTAACAATTGCAGCATCTGTTTTCATCATATCGATTTCACGCTTGCCAATAATAGCGCCATCTTGCGCTGGGACGTGCAGTGTGATAAAATCAGCGTGAGAAATTAATTGATCCAATGGTTCGGTTTCGATCTCGACATTTATAAATTGTTTGTTGTAAAAATCAACACGAACGCTTGCTTTTCCGATTCTAGTATCCGACGCAATAACCTTCATACCAAGACCAAGCGCAATTCTCGCTACCTCTTGCCCAATACGTCCAATCCCGACAATACCAATGGTTTTACCGCGAAGTTCAACACCTTTTTCGTAGGCTTTTTTCAACGCATTAAAATTCGTTTGACCTTCCGTTGGCATCGCACGATTCGAAACTTGCAAAAATCGACATCCTGCAAAAAGATGTGCAAACACCAATTCGGCAACAGACTCAGACGAAGCCGCAGGCGTATTAATCACATGTACACCTTTCTCGCGTGCATATTCGACATCGATATTATCCATACCAACGCCACCACGACCTATAATTTCCAAATTGGGACAAGCGTCAATCAAATCTTTTCGAACCTTTGTTGCGCTACGCACCAAAAGCACTTTCACGTTTTCACGATTGATAAAATCCGCCAAATCCTCTTGATTCACTTTTGTTGTAATCACTTCATAAGACTTCGCTGTCAGCGCGTCAATCCCACTTTGTGTCAAACCATCGTTTGCTAATACTTTCATTTATTTTTATTGATTTATTATTTAAAATTGATAATTATTTTTAGGAGCTAATCCCGCTCTCAGCTCTATCTTTAGTGCGAGTCTCGGACGGCTCCGCTACGCTCCGCCGCCTCACCTCGCCCCAAAGGATGCCGCTTCCATCGGGGCTAGAGATACTACTTCGTTGATTATTTAAGTTTAATCTTTAAAAACCTGAATGCTCACATTTTTCTCTACAAGATCTGTAAATTTCCCTTTGTAGCGCGTTGCTTTCACAAGATGATTATCAATCCAGTGGTAATTTCCACCACGCGGTTTCCCGCACAGAATACTGTGATATTTAAAACCATGACGATTAAGCCATTCTTCTGTTATCGCTTTCAGATCTTCCGTTCTGGACGTGAAAAAGCAAATTTGGTGACCTTCGTCGTACCATTTGTTGATGGTTTCCAAAGCGTCAAGGAAAGGCAAACAAGTTGACATTCTTTCGGGTTCCTCGTTTGGGATATCATCTGTTATCGTTCCGTCGATATCGATTAAATAATTTTTAATGCCATCTTTCAGGATGGGACTTTCGTGGTTTTTGTATTCTAACTCCATGATTATTGTCTTATCTCCCTCAAATTTAGGATTTATCGTTCAGTAGAACATTACGAAATCTTTAAAATATTGAACACTTCTACAAAATTCATTATTAACAACATAAGATATTTTCGCTTATAAAAAAGATAAACTTTCTATTAGTTCATTAGTTTTTATGTAGACTTTTATATATTTGATTCAAATAAAACTATGGAAAAGAAACTAAAACTTTGGGACGCCACCATGATTGTCATGGGATCTATGATCGGGAGCGGCATCTTCATTGTAAGCTCCGATATCATGCGGAATCTCGGTTCGGGTTATTGGCTAATTGTCGTTTGGTTGTTGACCGCCCTTATGACAATTGCTGCAGCAATCAGCTACGGCGAATTGTCAGCCATGTTTCCGAAAGCTGGAGGACAATACACTTACATCACCGAGATTTTCGGAAAAATGATGGGTTTTCTTTATGGTTGGGGATTGTTTACAGTTATCCAAACCGGAACAATCGCCGCTGTTGCTGTCGCTTTTGGAAAATTCACAGCCTATCTCATCCCAAGTCTTAATGATGCCACACCACTTTTCCAAAGCGGAAGTTTCAAAATTACGTGGATACAAATTCTTGCAATCGCAATTATACTTTTACTAAGTTTTATCAATACTAGAGGCGTACAAAGCGGAAAAATGCTTCAAAATATTTTCACGTCTTCCAAAATTATTGCGCTTTTAGGATTGATTGCTTTAGGATTTATTTTGGTTGAACATTCTCAATTGATGAGTAACTTTCAATTTGGGTGGGAAGCTTTTCAAAATTTCGGAACTGAAATTAATGGTCACAAAGAATCAGCTAGCTGGCTTCCAATCTCTGGAACCACAGTTCTTGGCGGCATTGCAGCGGCAATGGTAGGATCTGTATTTAGTTCTGTCGCTTGGGAAAACGTAACTTTTGTCTCTGGTGAAATAGAAAATCCGCGCAAAAATGTTGTTCGTGCCATGATTATTGGGACGACATCTGTTATGATTTTGTATCTTTTAGTCAATCTCGTTTATCTCAACACATTAACCCGTGACGAAATCGCTTTTGCAGCCAACGATCGTGTTGCTGTCGCTTCAGCAGAAAAAATCTTCGGAAATGCAGGGACAATTATTATGGCTGTTTTGGTGATGATTTCGACTTTTGGATGTGTTAACGGAATTATCCTCGCTGGTGCGCGTGTTTTCCAAACCATGGCAAAAGATGGTTTATTTTTAAAAGCAGCTATCAAAAATAATCGTTTTAATGTTCCCGCCAATTCGCTATGGATGCAAGGTATTTGGGCAAGTTTGCTTTGTCTTAGCGGTCAATACGGCGATTTGCTAGATATGATTTCGTTTGTAATTGTTTTATTTTACATGCTAACCGTTTTTGGTGTTATCTATCTCAGAATTAAAAAACCGAATCTAGAACGCGGCTACAAAACTTGGCTCTACCCTATTACACCGGCCATTTATTTAATAATCGGCATTTCGTTTTGTGTACTTTTGTTTATTTATAAACCGCAATACACTTGGCCTGGATTAGGTTTGATATTGATAGGATTACCCGTATATTTACTCATCAATAAAAAGTCTTCTTAAAAATTTGACCAATTGAGTAACATCAAATCCTTATTATCAGATATTCAACATCGTCCATATCCTTTGCCACAAGGGGAATTTCAGTATTATCAAGAATGGAATCGCGCAGTTTTTCTGCATTGGAAAGTCGATTATGAAAGCTTGAGAAAATTGGTACCAGAGGTTTTTAATTTAGACCAAATTGATGGTGATTATTACATTTCTATTGTTGCTTTCACCATGGAAAAAATCCGTCCAAGATTGTTGCCATCGCTTTCTTTTTTATCAAATTTTGATGAAGTTAATACTCGAACTTATATCGAAAACGATGGCAAAAAAGGCGTTTTCTTCATTAATATCGAAGGGCAAAAACTATTGTCTTGTTTGGTAGCGAAAGAACTTTCGGGGCTTCCCTATCAAAAAGCAAA
The DNA here is from genome assembly GCF_900167905.1 of Soonwooa buanensis. Lineage (GTDB taxonomy): Bacteria > Bacteroidota > Bacteroidia > Flavobacteriales > Weeksellaceae > Soonwooa > Soonwooa buanensis. The sequence continues at coordinate 263,543 of NZ_FUYZ01000001.1, forward strand.
TATGAGAAGAAGTTATGGACAATATGATTCTCAACTCGATTCAAAAAATCTAAAACTCCACATCGACTACGAAATAGGAAATCCTTTAAAACAAAAAACGAATCTCGATCTTTGGCTTACAGAGCGATATTGTCTGTATTTGCAACATAAAGGACAAAATATCCGTTACGACATTCATCATAAAGAATGGGAAATTAATGATGTCAAAATTGAAAATTTAGAAACAAAATATAAATTTGGAACCATTGACTTTACCAACCGACAACCAGATTTGACTCACTATTCAAAAGGTGTAGAAGTCATTTCTTGGAAGAAAGTCATTTTATAAACAAAAAAAATCCGTAGCAAAAAACTACGGATTTCTTATTTTTTATGTTTTAAAAATTAATCTTTCGAGAATAAAGCGCCGAAAACTGCTGTTACAATCGACAATAGAATACTGAAGATAAACGCCCAGCCAAAGCCATCAACCGTCATACTGTCCATAAAATGGTCACAAAGCAAAATCATAACGGCATTGATAACCAACGAGAAAAGTCCTAAAGTTAAGATCGTAATTGGTAACGACAAAATCGCTAAAATTGGACGAACCAACATATTAAGAATCCCTAAAACTACAGCAAAAATAATCGTCGATGTGAAATCCTGAAAATGTACGCCCGACAAAATTTTGCTTAACAAAAACGCTGATACAGCGGTAATAAGTAAATTGATAATTAATCGCATAGTTTATAATATTTTAAGTTAAAAAATCTTTTTTAGGACGTTGCAAATTTCGTGCAGTTTCGATTATAATGGCAATCTTTTGAAAGCGTCAACTTTAATAATATTAGAATCTGTCTCGTTTTTGCTCTTGTCTTGAATTAAAATTCCTGATAAATGATCGATCTCGTGTTGGAAAATAACCGCTGTGAAGCCTTCGACAATTTCGGTGGTTTTCTTACCCGACAAATCCCAATATTCTAACTGAATGACTTGGCTTCTATAAAACATATCTCTAAAATCCGGAATCGACAAATCGCCTTCTGGACCGAAGTTAAGAATAGCAGATTTCCAAAGAATCTTAGGATTCAGAAAATACTCTAGTGGATTTCCTTCTTTATCAAAACGTTGCACCCAAATCACATTTCGGTTAACACCAACTTGTGGCGCAGCAATCCCAACACCGCCGTCTGTCGCCAATAACGCCAACTTCATACGATTGACCAAAGTCGCCGTATGCGGATCTTTTGGATTAACATGTTTTGACATCGATAATAAAACCGAATGTTGATGTTCATCGGTTGTTTGATAAATTGGAAGCGCCGAATTTTTATCGTTGGAATTGATTAATTTAATTTCGGACGCTGTGTATTTTTGTCCAAAAACCCAACAATTAAGAGAAACCGCAACAAGTAGTAAAAGTGTTTTCATAGTTTTTTGAAGATAAATTTAATAAGTTTTTGTCATATCGGATGGCAAAATCAAATTAAATTCTGTCGGGACAACATCTTTTTTAGGAAAACTTAAATCTTTGGATTCGCTTTCGACAACGCTTATAACCGCAACTTTAAGACTCGGATTTGCTTTCTTCAAATACCAAAAAATTCCGCCATATTCTTTACTATGATAATTTCCGTTGTAATGCAGAAAAAGCTTTCCAGACGTCCAAGATTTAAGAATAGATTCTGCCATTGTTGCGTCTTTCACCGCTTGTGCAGCTACAAAATTCATGACTTTCATTTCATCAGCGTGATCGCCCATCATGGCTTTCATTTCGGGATAACCCGGCGTGTCCAAAGTCACATTAATAGGAAGTTTTGCAATGTTAATTTTGTCAGAATCTGGAAGTTGATTTAGAGATTCCAAACCTTGTTTTGAAACCTGAGAAGCAAATTTTCGAGGAATATTTGTAGCGATAAATTCTAGCTTTTTTGATTTAGCAAAATCTAAAAGCGGTTGATAATCGGTGGTGAAATTATTCCAAAGTCGAACAGAATCTTTCAACTTTTTTGAATCTAATTTCCCTGCCAAATATTGATTAAGTCCCGATTGATTATCGCGCTCAAACATCTCTGCACCGAGAATTAAATTTTTATTTTTTTCAAACAAAGCTTCTGTCAAACGCAATTGCAACCAATGATTAATGGAATTATTATGAAACTCTCCAAACAAAATGATATCGTAATCCAAAAGGGATTTTATCATTTTTTCAGTTTTAATTTCTTTTCCTGATTTATCATAAAACTGAAAAGCTTTAAAATCCTGAGCTTTAAAACCAATCGCCAAAAACGTTACAAAAACTAAAACTATTTTTCTCATGTTATAAAAATACAAATTAAAAAGACCGTTTTGAAATTAGAAAAAACAAAACGGTCTAACGTCAATAAAAGTAATATTAAAAAGTAAAATCAGATAAAATCTAATTTAAGTTATTCGCAAGATTGCGCCATTCTTCCAACTCAGGAATACCTGGTTTTCTTTTTCCAAAAAATTGAACAATAAAATCACCATCTTCGTTGAAAACTTCGATAGCATGCACCAATCCGTCTTCTGTCGGTTTTTTAACCAACCAAACATCAGCAATTTTGGAGGTGTCAAGATGTAAGTTAAAATCTGGATCCATCACATTAATCCAGCTTCCTTGCCAAAAAATCTTATTAACTTCTCCCGTATGGATTTGGATAATTCCGCGATTTCCCACAAAAACCATAATTGGTAATTTTTCGTCTGAAGCTTTATTTAATAGAGTTTCAACAGCCGAAGTTTCAAGTTTTGTTACAAATTCTGGTGAAGCCAAACGCAAAGCTTGCGTTCTCGAAACGCCAAATTTTCTCGTCATTGAGAAGAAGTCATGCGTGTCTTTCAGCTCTGACCAAGCTTTTTGGAAAGCCTCAACATCGATTTCGGAATCTGGCTTTTCATCAGCTTTTGCAGGAATCGCTTCAAAAAGAATCGTTGAAGTTTGATCTTCTGCTTTGTATTTTTCTACCAAAGCATCAAAAGCAGCATCGTTACTGTCTTTTGTTAAATAAATCTTGTGAAGCGCCAAACCATCTTTCCCAAAAAATTGCAAACTTTTTTTGTCGCCATCAACTACCGCAAACGCGTGCTTCCAAGAGTTAAGGAAAATCCTTAGATCGATATCTTCACCAACAAACAACTGTGCATGCGGACTCGAAAAATCTCCATTTTTGTAAATTCCTTTTCTTTCGTGGACGCATTCTTCATTTCGTGTCAAAGCCATCACTTTTCCTAGAACCTCAACATCTGTCAAAATCCCCGCAAAATCTGGTGTCAAAAGAGTTACCGTTTCGCCCAAATCTGTCATCAACAATTCGGCTTCGCTAACGCCCAATTCTTCGGCAGCATTTCTTATTCTTAGTCTTGGATTTTCAGTTTTTAACTGATTCCATTTTTCTTTTAAAGTTTGATTAATTGTACTCATTTTTAAAAAGTATTAAATGTTAAAAAAAATTAAGTTCCGAAAATGATCATCGGATTTTTATTAATCGGATTTTCGCAAATCTGACAAGGGAAACTATAAGTTTCAGAAATTTTTTCAGGAGTAAAAACATCGTTCGGTTTTCCCGAAGCCACAACCTTCCCGGCTTTCATCAACAAAATTTTATCTGCAAATTGCGCTGCCAAATTAAGATCGTGCAAAACGACAATCGCAGAATTTGCCTTTGCAGTAAAGTTTTTAATTAATTGTAATGTTTTGTACTGATGTTTAATATCCAAATTGTTAAGCGGTTCATCCAAAAAAATCAATTTGTGAGCGACATCATTCTGAAGTTGTGCCAAGACTCTTGATAAATGGACGCGCTGTTTTTCGCCACCAGAAAGCGAATTGTAATCTCGATTTTGAAGATGCAAAATATCAGTTTCAATCATCACAAAATTAACCGCTTCGTAATCTTCATTTTTAGCTTCATTATCAAAATATGGATAACGTCCCATCATCACAACATCCTTTACCAGCAACGGAATATCGTTACTATGATGTTGAGAAAATTTTGCTTTATGATGTGACAAATCAATGATTTTCCAATCTTTTATTTTTTTGTTTTTAAATAAAATTTGTTGGTCGGTATTTTCTTTAATTTCATTGGCTAAGATGCTCAACAAACTTGATTTACCAGCACCATTCGGACCGACAATTGCGAGAAATTCACCATATTCCACAGACACATCAACCGCATCTAGGATATGAAAATTTTTATGTTTATAATTGATTTGATGCGCCTCTATCATCGGATTGATTTTTTCTGTTTTAATAAAATAATAATGAAGATTGGTCCGCCCAACAAGGCTGTCAAAATCCCAATTGGTAACTCGGTTGGCGCAACAATACTGCGACTAATTGTATCCGCAATTAATAATAAAACTGCACCAAAAATAGCCGACAATGGTAGAATCATGACATAATTTGATTTAAAAATCAGTCTTAAAATATAAGGAACGATAAGTCCTACAAAACCAATTGTCCCTGAAAATGCCACGCAAGTCCCCACCATTAAAGCTGTGATCACGACGATTTGTTTTTTGAGTTTTTCTACATTGATTCCTAAATGTTCTGCATCTTTCTCTCCCAACATCATCGCATTAAGTGCTTTTCCTTTTGGTAATAAAAAACTGTAACTGATAATTAATACTACAAAAAGCACCAAATTTTTAGTCCAAGTTGCAGCTGCCAAACTTCCCATATTCCAAAATGTTAAATCACGAAGCTGGTCGTCTTTAGCCAAATAAATTAAAAATCCTGTTATCGAAAAACCGATGGCTGTAATCGCAACGCCCGTCAATAACATGATGACAACATTGGTTTTGCCTTGGCTTGTTGAGATTTTATAAACTAAAATCATCGCCAAGAGCGCACCAACAAATGCGGAAAGTCCAACCAAAGGAAGCTGCAAAAAGTCGGGTAAATATTCTCTAAAATGTCCGCCCAACACAATACTAATTGCTGCTAATAAAGTTGCGCCAGCTGTTAAACCAATTAAATCGCTGGTTGCTAAAGGATTTTTGAATAGACCTTGCAACGCCGTCCCAGAAACCGCCAACATACTTCCGATAAGAATCGCCATAACAATTCGCGCTAACCTGACGTCCCAAATCACATATTTGTCACTTAATAACAAGGCCGAATCTCCACTTGCAACTTGCCACAAAACAAAGAATGGCGATTTTCCATTAAAGTCGAAAACTCCAATATTAAGGGAAGTTGCTGCCAGCAGAACCAGCAACAAACCTCCCACTAACATGAATAGAAAAAGTTTATTTTGTGTTTTCAATTAGAAGTTTGTTAAGATCCAAAGCTGCTTCACCAAGTCGAGGTCCAAAGCTCGACACCAATCCACCATCCATTGCTATCACTTTTTTGTTCTTCCCAGCGTTAGTTTGTCCAACACCAGCCATTTTAAGAACAGCGTCGGTACCGCCGGCACCTTGTAATCCGCTATTGAACAAGAAAAGAATATCAGGATTAGCTTTAATCACCGCTTCTGGCGTTAATGGTTTGAAATCTTCGAAATCGTTGAAAGCATTTTCTCCGCCAGCCAATTCGATAAGCTTAGACATTGCTGTATTTTTTCCAGAAACCATCAAGTTGTTACCACGCGCATAGATGAAAAGCACTTTTGGCTTTTTCGCAAGTGGCTGAATTTGTTTGATATCATAATCAATTTTGTCATTTAATTTTTGATAATCGGTGTTACCAACAGCTTTTGCAACTTCTTCAATTAATTTTTTAGTTCCATCAACAGAAAATTCTTGTTTGAATAATTCTGTTTTGATGCCCGAAGATTTCATTTTTGCTAAAAGATCAGGATTGATGTCTTTTTCAGATGCCATAATCAAAGTTGGACTAATTGCCATAATAGGCTCAATCGTCATACTTCTAACGTGTCCCAAATCTTTAGCTGTAGCTTTTAGACTTTCAGGAAAAGTGCTCGTCACGTCTGTCCCAACAATCTCAGACTCGTGACCAAGTGCACTTAGGATTTCTGTAATTCCGCCTGATAAACTAACGATTTTGTTTGCAGATTTTGGCGCTTCCGAAGATTGTTGCGTTTCTGTTGTGTTTTTAGAATCGTCTTTTTTGCAAGAGTAAAGTGCAAGCGCAAATGTCGCTGCTAATAATACTTTCTTCATAGATATTGTTATTTAGAATTTTGATTAAATTTTATAATGGATCGTACTCAAAAGTTGTGTGTCCACGTTCGCCTTTGTCATTGGTCATCCTGTTAAATCTTAATTTAAAATAGAAACCGTCAGCACTTTTAATAATGAAGAAGCGGTTAGAATAGACTTGTGCACCGTTGCTACCAGTGGTAATTCGCCACTTGTCACCAATGGCTCGTTGATCGTTAAAAATAAATTTGGAAGCGTCGATATCTTTCAGTTTGAAAGCATTGTAGGCAGCGTCCAATGTCTGTCCAGTTGCAACATTAACCTGATATGCGCCAACACCATCAACAAGATTTGATACTACAAAATCTGCAAAAACATAGCTTCCAGCCGCTTGACCTTCGGCGGTGTAGACTTCATTGGTGAAAACGGTGAAGCCTAAATCCCACATTTTTTTCTTAGGGTGAATGACAACTTCACGTTTTTGATTTAGGTTTAAAAATTTAAAATTATAGTCAGAATCTTTACTCACGACATATTCTTGATGTGAACTCTCTTCTAGCTTAGCATATTTTATTTTGTAAGCAGTAGCGGTTTTTAAAATTTGAATCTTCATCCAACCACGATGTTCTCCACCTGTAATCACAGAGCCAGTCGTAATTGTACCATCATAAATGTCGCGTCCCATGTTAAGGAGATAAATTGAGTTATCGGAATCTGTATCTTTAATTTCTCCTATTCCGCTGGTTTGGTTTCGAAAATCACCATTTGGGTTATCAATATATTTAAGATTGTTGGCATCGAAAGTTCCGATTTGAATTTGATCCTGAAGTGCTTCAACATCTTTTGCAGTGATTTTATCGATATCTGTCGCATTGGGAATTTTACCAACCGCCGAAATAATTGAAGAATTAATCAACACTCGAAATTGTTCTCCCGTATAGAAAGCCAAATCCCAATCCGTTCTTTTATTAGTCGTCATTTCGCCAGTCGAAAGATGCACCCAAACTTGATTAGGTTGTGCGGCTCCACCAATATTTGGAGTAAGATTTTTTCCAGAAATTGGCGCTAACTTCACTGGATCTTCGTCAGCAGACAAACAAGATTGTGCAAGTATTGTCAACACAGAAAAGCCTAATATTTTTAATAATTTCATTTTTTAAAAGAGTTTAAAATTGATAAGATAATCTTGCGAAATAACTTCTTCCATAGAACAAATTGAGATTCCCCGAAGATTCGTTATGACCACTAGCAGCAACCGTTGTATTTTTAATAGTTGTAACATCAAAAAGGTTTTTAACACCTGCAGAAACTTCAAATCTATTCTTCCAAAAAGATTGATTCACCATAAAATCTAACATCGAAAATGCGCCAATTTCGCCCAGCTCGTATTTAGAATTTCGGTACACATAACGCTGTTCTCTACCATTGTATTTATAAAAAGCAGAAATTGAAGTTCCTAATTTTTCGAATTTATAAGTTGCCGAAGCACCCAATTGTAATTGATAATTGTAGTCATCTGGCGCGGTAACATTCGCTTCTTCCAAACCTCGTTTAATGGCATTAACAGAAGCTTTGAATCCAAATAAAAATTGATCTTTTTTGACATCAAAATTTCCTGAATACAAAATCGAACTAAAATTATTAATATTTAAAAATTTGTAAGTTGACGGCTCTTTAATCATCACCATTTCGATTTTATCTTTTAAATCAAGGTATAAAAAGTTGAGTCCGTAATTGATTCGCCAATCATTTTGAGTTTTAAAATTTTGATCCCAAAATGCACCAATCGAATATCCAACTTCAGGATTTAAATCTGGATTACCTTGCAAATCATGATTGGTGTTGACAAAATAAGTGAACAATTCATCGTAGGTCGGCAACTTGTTCGCACTACCTAAAACAGCACGCAGGTATGAATTTTCGGAAGTTTTTAGCTTGGCTGACAATGAATAATTGAATTGATTTTTGAACTGATTACTAACAGTCAATCTCGCGCCTGGACGAATTGAAAACTTGTCGCTAACATTCCATTCGGCGGATAAAAAATTGGCGTAAGTAAAGATTTTTCTTGAAACATTGTCGCCAAAAAAGTCACCAGCAATTAATGCGGCGTAACCATCTGTGTGATCCAACTCGTAACCTAATTGAAAATCGAAAACTTTACTATTTAAGAAATTACTTAAAATCGCTCTCGAATAAAAAACATCAGTTTTGAAGTAGGATTTACTAGCTTCAGTTGATTTGACTTCTCTATTTGGGATGTCATAAAGTTTATCCTGATATTCTCGATTTTGAGATTGGTAAGAAACATCCGCATCAAATTTAACATGACCAAACTGGCTTTGTACATTCAGTTGATGAATCCATCGTTTTGTATTGTAATCGCGATCTATCGCTGTGTAAGTTATGCCACCAAGCCCATCGTTAAGAGATTCTCTCGACACCAACGGATTGTAATAATTGAATTTTTCTCTAAGAAATGACGCCTTATAAAAAATACTCATGTTTTTATTCTGATATTTCAAAACAGCATTGGCATCGTATTGATCTTTTGGATTCCAGTCGTAGCCTCGTAGATTATCTTGTTCAAAATACTTGTAACCCTGCAAATTCCCTTTGAAACCCATAAACTGATTATGATTAACCGAAACACTTGCAAACCAATTCTTGTCAATATTATAATTTAGGTTTACATTTTGAATGTGTCTTCCGTTACCTTTTTTGCGAATATCATAATTATCTCGTACAGTTTCTTCTTGTAAAGTCAAACGTCCAGACAGGGTTTTACTACTCGATTTTTTTGTAATAATGTTAATAACACCAGATAAGGCGCCATTGCCGTACTCTACACCCATGCTACCTTTCACTACTTCGATTCGCTCAATATTGTTAACACTCAACTTCGTCAAATCAATATTGCTACCAAGTCCAGTATCACCAACAACAGGAATATTATCAATTAAAATTTTAACATAATCGCCACCCAATCCCAAAATATTTGCAGTAGAATTTCCAGATTTAGAATCCGATAAGACTAACATATTCAGGCTCTGGTTAAGGACTTCTGACACATTGTTAGCAGCCATCGCTCGAATTTGAGTTTCATTAATAACCTCAACTTTATAGATTGATTTGTCGATAGTTTGAGCTTTGTATTGTGCAGTCATCACAACAACTTCATCAATCTTTTTGGTTTGGATTGAATCTAATTTTTGTGCTTTAACTGCAATTGAAAGTCCTAGAACTACGATTGGCATTAGCTTCCTTTTCATGAACTAAAAAATTTTGACAAATATATAATTTTATTTAGAACAATTAAAAATAATTATATAGTTTTGTAGAATAATTCTAAATAACAATTTTAAACTTTACATTTTTCTCTATGAAAACAAAATTATTTTTAGCGTCAATGTTAGCCTTAATGGTTCAGACTCAAGTTGTAGCACAGACAGACGAATTAGGCTACAAGACGGTAAATCTCTCAATGGGACCATCTTATCAGAATCAAGTATTCTTCAACTTGACTAATGAAAACACAAAATCGCAATTGGCGAATCAATGGGATATTGCGTTTTATCGAAATTCTAACATGGATATGGGGATTAAGGTTAACGATGCTAAAGACATCAAAGTCTATCAAGTTTCGGCGACGCCATCAGCTTATGACGCTGTAGATTTATCGCAAAAATCAACTTGGGGCGAATCTCTTTATAACCCAGATTTAACAAATAGAATTCAAGAAGGTGCCTTTGACAAAGCCACTTTATTACCACAAGGGCAGTTCAATTTTGGTTGGGGTTCATACGACATGGTAACTCATAAGATTACAGGAAAAGTCACTTTTGTGTTGGAATATGGTGATGGATCGTATTACAAATTCTTCATTAATGAATTTTATGGCGGCTATACTTTCAAATATGCAAAATGGAACGGGTCGTCTTGGGAAGCTACACAAACTAAAACTGTTGCAAACGGTTCTGATGATGCATTTTTTAACTATTTTTCATTTGATAGTGGTGAAAAAGTTAACAATATCGAACCAACAAAAAATGATTGGAATTTTATGCTAACAAGATATTATACATTTTACAATAATATCATGATGTATCGTATGTCAGGAATTGTCCAAAATCCAAACATTAAAGTAGCGAAAAAACAGCCCGAAACACAAGCTAGTTCGACCTATTCAACGCCAGAACAATCCGATTATTCGGATATCATTACAAGTATTGGTCATAGTTGGAAACCTACAAGTGGTGTACATCCAGATGTTGTATATTACGTAAAAGACGCTAGCAATTATTACAGATTATATTTTACAGAAAATGGTGGCACAACGACTGGGAATGTAAGTTTTAAATACAAAAACATCACCTCAGAACTTGGTGTTACTGACCTTGGCAAAAAAGCAAGTTTCGGTGTTTATCCTAATCCTATTTCGAATAAAAAAGCAACCATTCTTTTCGATGTTAAAGAAAATTCTAGCAACAACGGAAGTGCAGAAATCTACGATTTTTCTGGTAAAAAAGTTTTTGAAACTAAGCTTAGTAAGCAAAACGGTCTTCAACAACAAGACCTGAATCTTTCTAATTTAAATACAGGAACTTATCTTTTAAAAATCACTTACGGAGGTATTTCTGAAACTAAAAAAATTATTATTAAATAAGAAATCCATATCAATTTCAGATCATCTTTTATTAGATGGAAAGCTCATCAAATTTGGTGGGCTTTTTCATTTTAATATCGACAAAAATAAATGTAAATTTGTGTGAATAATTTTTCTACAATTATGAATCATAAACTAAATAAAATAGTAAAATTTGAAGATCTTGGGACTCGCGATTATATGCCGACTTGGGATTATCAAGAAGCTTTGATGAAAGAAAACCTAGACATCAAAGTAAAAAATCGCGATACTGAGCCAGAGGAACAAGAAATAACGAATAATCATTTGTTATTTGTGGAGCATCCACATGTTTATACTTTAGGAAAAAGCGGACACGAGGATAATATGCTCGCCAATGCTGATAAACTAAAGGAAATCGAAGCAACTTATGTTAAAGTAAATCGCGGTGGCGACATTACTTATCACGGATTTGGGCAGATTGTTGGCTATCCGATTTTGGATTTGGAAAACTTCTACACGGACATCCACCGTTATATGCGCGATTTGGAAGAAGTTATCATCCGTACCATTGCAGAATATGGTCTAAAAGGTGAACGTTCTCCAGGCGAAACTGGCGTTTGGTTAGACGTTGGAAAACCTTATGCTAGAAAAATTTGTGCAATGGGCGTTAAGGCTTCTCGTTGGGTAACCATCCACGGTTTTGCATTAAATGTGAATACCAATATGAAGTATTTTGATTACATTGTACCTTGCGGAATTACCGATAAACAGGTAGCTTCTCTTAAAAATGAACTAGAACACGAAGTTGATGTTGAAGAAGTAAAACAAAAAATAAAGAAACATTTCGTGGACGTTTTTGAGTGCGAATTGGTTTAAAACAAAAAAGCGATTTCAAAATTGAAATCGCTTTTTTATGTTTTTAAACCGTCATTCCGATTTCGATACCTTTTATTTTTCTATAAAGATCGGTCGCATAATTGTCCGTCATACCAGAAACAAAATCCAAAACGCCCAAAACTTTGTCATAGACACTTCCCTCTTCATAAACAAACTGTTTTGGGATAAGCTTTAGAGCCATTTTATCATAATTTTTTCGCTCCGATTTTTCTAAAATAATGGATGGAATAAAATGATCTAGCAATTCGTACATAACATTGTAGCCAGCATTTTCGATTTCGATGACTGCTTTATGATTGTAGATTTTCTCAATAGAAAAACGTTCGATTTCCGTTAACGACGAGCTTTCTTGTTTAAAAATATCCAACAAAGCTTTATCCATTGTACCATCAATAATTTTATCAAAATTAGCTTGATATGTCGAAATCGATTTATTAATCAACGAGTTAATAACTTTCGCTCGCAAATAAGAAATTCGCTCATTAGGATTTTTAATAATATTGAGTTTATCATTAACACGTTTGATGTCATCAGGATTCACAGATTTAATTAAATCAATAAACAAATCTTCGCAATCTCGAGAATTAACAATGCCCAAACGGTGCGCGTCTTCCATATCGATGATGCTGTAACAGATATCGTCCGCCGCCTCTACCAACCAAACAAAAGGATGTCTTTTATGGATAATTGGTTCGTCGCTTTCACGCTGCATGCCTGTTGCATTAGCAATTTCTAAAAATGTAGATTTCGAATTCTGAAAAAAACCAAACTTCTTGCGATGGATAATACCTTTTTGCTTTGCAATCGCTTCACAAGGATATTTCGCGATACTCGCCAAAGTCGAAAACGTTAGTTGTGTTCCACCTTCGTCTTTACCTTGTTGCTGATGCGTCAACACTCGAATCGCATTAGCATTTCCTTCAAAATTAACAAGATCCGCCCATTCTTTCTCGTTAAAAAGAGGTTTAAGATCTTTTTCATTTTGTTCAAAATAACTAGCAATCGCGTCTTCGCCAGAATGTCCAAAAGCTGGATTTCCGATGTCATGACAAAGACAAGCTGCTGCAATCACATCACTTAACTGATATTGGTAAAAATTATTAGAAGTTTCGTTAAGATCGTTTTTATAATTTTTTGAAACAAAATCTCCGATTAAACTTCCCAAACTACGACCAACAGACGCAACTTCTAGAGAATGCGTCAAACGATTGTGTACGAAAACACTTCCCGGCAAAGGAAAAACTTGTGTTTTATTTTGCAATCTTCGAAAAGCCGACGAAAAAATAATTCGGTCAAAATCTCTCTGAAAATCTGTTCTAGACACAAAAGTTGGTTGATGATTTCCGGTGCGTTGGTTGGTAAAAAGCTCGTTAAGATTCATAACACAAAAATACAGAATCCGATTTCAAAAGCCTAACAAAGACTTGGATTTTCATCTATTAAAAAATAAATCAGTATTATTGTAGCCCTAAAAAAAATTTATGAAGAAGTTTTATGTATTAGCAGCACTTTCTGTTGCTAGTTTAGCATTTTCGCAAAATGCAATTTCATTCGAAGCCTCAGAAGGTTTTACACTTGGTGACATCAATGGTCAAAACGGTTGGGAAGTAACTGAAAGTAGCGACGGACCTTTAACTAACCAGATTATCACAAACGAAAAAGCAAGCAATGGAAATTTTTCTTTTAAAAATGCACACGTTGATGAGTACCAAGACCAATGGTTCCCGATAATGGGTGTAGAAAAAACCTTTGCAACGCCTTTAGATTTTAATGACACAACTATTTCTTACGATTTTAATGGTTCTACAAAAGGAGGTTCAGATTTTGAATTTGCAGTCTATGCAATAAATGAAGCAACTGAAGAGTTTGACACTTTATTGGCTACAGGTTTTGAAAATCGCGGTATGATATATATTTGGAACGAAAATTTTTCAGAAATTGGATACGCAAATAAAACGTGGGAACCGAATAAGTGGTACAATATGAAAGTCCACATTACGGCTGAAAAAATCACATATTATCTAGATGATGTTCAAATTTTTGAAAATCCTAATAATTCAAAAGTAAATATATTAGGAATGAATTTTTTACATAATAACTATGGCGGAAATGCATATTATGACAACATCAAAATAAATAATGTTGACCTTGCAACTTACGAAGCGCAACATTCCACAGGCTTAAAAATCTATCCAAATCCAGCAAAAGATATCGTAAAAGTCGATAGCAAAGATACGGTTGAAACCTACAACATCTTTAATATGGCGGGACAAAAAGTGCTTTCTGGAAGCAATGCTAAAGAAATTAACATTCAATCTTTAGCAAAAGGAAATTATATCCTTCAAGTTAAAACTAAAGACAACAAAACGCAATCAACTAAGTTGGTTAAGAACTAAAATTGAATCCTGCTTCGGCAGGATTTTTTTTTGATTAAAAGTCAATAAATTTTCTAATTTTATTAAATGAAAAACTTTCTAATTCTTTTTCTTATGATGCTGTTTGGATTCACTGAGGCGCAAATTACAATTTTGGTGGAGAAATTACCCACCAATACAAGTCCTGAAACTCGTCTGTATTTGGCATCTTCACTTAATAATTGGAATCCAAAAGATGTAAATTTTGAATTAAAAAAGAATGCAGAAAATCAGTTTCAAATACAAATAAATGCAGATAAAGATTTTGATTTTAAGATCACACAAGGCAGTTGGGATTCCTCTGAAGCTAATAAGGATGGAAGTCCAATTGACAATCATAAAGTCAATATAAATACTGTTTCTTCTTTAAAAATCAATATCAAAAATTGGACTAGGCCACAAGAAAAACAACATAGTACAACTTCGAATGTTAAAATTTTGAGTGAAAATTTCAATATACCTCAACTTAAAACGACTCGTAGAATCTGGATTTATTTGCCTCCCAATTATGATTCGACATCAAAAAAATATCCTGTTATCTATATGCACGACGGACAAAATCTATTTGATAATGCCACAAGCTTTTCTGGAGAATGGGGCGTTGACGAAACAATGAATCAAATTTCTGAAAACCATCAACTCGACGCAATTATTATCGGGATCGATAATGGTGGCGACGCACGCTTAGACGAATATTCGCCTTGGAAAAACACCAAATACCAAAAAGGTGGTGAAGGAAATCAATACATCGATTTTATTACACAAACGCTAAAACCTTATATTGATAAACGTTATAGAACACTGCCGCAACCTAAAAATACAGCATTAATTGGAAGTTCGATGGGCGGATTAATTTCGCTTTATGGCGGCGTAAAATATCCAAAAATCTTTGGACGAATTGGGATTTTCAGCCCAGCTTTTTGGTTTGTAAGTAAAGATTTAAATTATTTTGTCAACAAAAATCGAAACAATTTGCGCCAATCAAAATTTTATTTTATTGCAGGACAAAATGAAGACGCGGGAATGCCTCAAGAAATCGAAAATATCAAAGATTTATTACTTCAAAAGAAAGTACCAGAACGAAACATTTCTGTAAAAATTGATGCCGACGGTACACATTCCGAAACCTATTGGCGCCGCGAATTTGGGAACGCCGTATTGTGGTTGTTGCGAAGATAAAATTCAAAAGCACAAACAACTCAATTACAACAACTTACAATTTAATTTAAAAATAATTACCTTTTTGATGTAACAGAAAATCCTTCTGCTTTGTTATACCTATAAAATTAGTGTTATGAAAAAAGCAAGTTTCTTGTTAATCAATTTATTCGGTATTTTAACTTTTGGACAAAAAATAGAAGGCAAAATAACTGATACCAATAATACCAATCTTTCGTACGTTGAAATTGTGGCAACACAAAAGGATAAAAAATACTCGAGCATAAGTACTGAAAATGGAAATTTTGTACTTCAACTTCCCGAAAACGGAACTTACAAACTAGAAATTTTTAAAGACCAAAAAAGTATTTTTAATGAAGAAATCCAAGTGCAAGGGACACTTCTTAAAAATATACAAACAACATCGCAACCCACAGCAGAAAAGCAAATCGAAGGCGTAACTGTTGTTGCATCTAGCAAAAAATTGGTAGAGCGAAAAGTTGATCGCTTGGTTTTTAATGTTGAAAATTCTGTAGCGTCGCAAGGTGTTGACGCTGTCGAAGCTTTGTCCAAAACGCCAATGTTGCGCACAACCGACGACGCCATAAGCATTGCGGGAAAAAGCAGCGTTGCAATTATGGTCAACGACCGCCTTCTGAATTTGTCAGGTGAAGAATTGATCAATTATCTTAAAAATCTACGTTCTGATGACATTGCAAAAATCGAAGTGATAACAACGCCACCTGCAAAATATGCTGCGGAAGGCAAAAGTGGACTCATCAATATTATTCTGAAAAAGAATACAAACATCGGCTGGAATGCCTCTTTGCAAACTTCTGGTAACGTGAGTTCTGTCACAAGTTGGCGCGATGGTGCAACTTTTAATTATCAAGGAAAAAAACTTTCGGTGTCAACGTCTGGAAGTATGGGCGAAAATATTTGGAAGCAAAAAAACTATAATTATAGCATTGGTGAAGATCAATATTGGAATTCCGATGGAACCTATTGGGGAAATTATCGCTACAAAAATGCCAACATAAAAACGGAATACAAACTTAATGACAAAAATTTAATTGGTTTTAATTATAACTATTCATTTTCAAATCCTTACAACATTAGCAGAAATAATGTCAGAACTTTACAAAATGGAATTTCGACAGAATTTGCATCGCAAAATGTCAATCACAATCACAACAATAATCATTACGCAACAGCTTTCTACGACATCAAATTGGACAGCTTAGGTAGTAAATTAAGTTTTTCTGGAAATTTAATTTCTAATAAATTAGCGTTGATTAACAATGTTTCAACCTTTCAAAACACAGAAAAAGAAGGAGTTAACTACAACGATAACTTGTACAATGTTTACTCGGGACAAGTCGATCTCGAAAAGAATTTTTCAAAAATAAAAACCGAGTCAGGTCTTAAATATACCATGTTTAAAAATGAATCTACTGCTCAATTTTTTGATATTGAAAATGATGAAACTCTGTTAAATCCACAGCGAAGCAACGCCTTTATTTATCATGAAAAAAATTATGCAGCTTATATGTCATCAAGTTTTAAAATCGCTGAAAAATGGGATGCAAAATTAGGACTTAGATACGAATATACAGAGTTAGATGGCACTGCAAAATCTGACGGCGCAATGGTTAAATCGTCTTATGGAAAATTCTTCCCAACGGTTTATTTTAGCTACAAAGCGGACGATAACAACACGATGTCGCTTAACTATTCACGCAGAATTCGTCGTCCGTATTTTGGAAATCTTAATCCTTCAAAAGTCTACACTTCGGACTATGAATATTATGTAGGAAATCAGTTTTTGAAACCTTCTTTTTCGGATAATGTAGAATTGAGTTATGTTTTTAAAAACAACTTTACGACAACACTTTACTTTACGCATACATCCGATTCTTGGGATAGAATTCAGAAGATTGAAAACGGAAACAAATTCACGACCACAGAGAATTTCTTCACCGAAAATCAAACTGGGATGAGCCTTAACTACAGCTATAATCAATTACGATGGTTGGAGTCAAATATATTCTTAACGGGCTTCTACAACCAATCTACGAGTACCAGATCCGATGTCAATATTTTCCCAGCAAGTTTTGGCGCCAACCTTAATATCAACAATAGTTTTTATTTAAGAAAGGATAAAAACCTTGCATTTACGCTTGGTTATTGGATGGATTTGCCGAGTAAACAAGGCAATTCGGATATTGACTTTAGTAACAATTTATATGCAGGTTTAAAACTAAATTTACTACAAAAGAATCTTATGATCAACTTGAGTGTTAATGATATTTTTAACACACAAGCTTACAAAGGCCGCGAAACGTACTCGAATTTCACATCGAATTTTAAATACAAAGGTCTTTCTCAAAGCGCCAACCTTTCGGTGACTTACAAGTTCGGAAATAACAACATAAAAGGCGCAACCAAACAAACCAAATTTGAGGAACAAAGTCGCGTTGGCGGTTAAGAATTCATTTAATATTTACTCAAAAAAAATCGGCAGTGTTATTAGGAACTGTCGATTTTTGATTTTTTTAAATTTTGATAATTCTAACCTTTTTAACGGTATAATCTTATTTTATTTAACTCATTAGAACAATTTTTATTTACTTCTACATAAAACATTGTATCTTTTTTCAATACGAACCTTGTATCGATAAAAGCTTTGTACAAATTAGAAATAGTTTGTGGTTCGCAATCATCAAAAGTTGTATTGATTTTATCTTCAATTACAATATCAGCATGTTCGCAATATGTTCCAAAATTGACAACATACAAACATTCCTTGGGAGTTATCGAATTTAAAACCAAAGTATCTTTTACGACTTTCCATTTTCCTATCGAGAAAGACTCATTAAGATGACTTACTCCTTTATAATAAAACGTATTATCACCATTAATTTCTAAATACTCTTTGTTATATTCATTATTTTTAATCTTCCAATTTCCGATTATTTTATCTTGAATAATTGAATCAATTTCTTTTTTCTTACAACTATTAAAGGCAAAGATTAGCAAAAAACAATATGTTAGAGTTTTGTTTGACACGTATTATTTAATTGATTTGTTATTTACAACTCACTCATTTTAATTTTACGTCTTCTTCATCTTTTTTACGATTGTTTGAATTAAAGTAATTACCACAACCATCGCAGTTCCGACGATAATACCAAGTCCAGCTTCATTTATAATATCCGGAATATGTGGAAGATAATCGTGAAGATGATCTATATTATGCATAAAAATACCGCCCGAAACCAACAACAATGCAATCGTACCAACAACGCCCAAAACTTTAATAACAATCGGAAGAAGTTTCACCAAGAAATGTCCAATTTTTGAGAAAATTCCGCGGTCGTTAGATTTATCAATCAATCTAAAACCAGCGTCATCCATCCTAACAATTAGCGCAACAATCCCATAAACACCAACAGTTGCTAAAACTGATACTATACAAACTGTGATAATTTGGATATTAAGTGGTTGTTTAAGAACCGTACCCAAAGCAATAATCACAATCTCAATGGACAAAATAAAATCCGTTGTAATAGCAGCTTTTACTTTTGCTTTTTCCTGTTGTTCAGGAAGTTGATGCTCAAGAACTTCAGTAATATTATTACCCGTTTGTTCAATTTCTTTTTTATGAAACAAAAAATGGAAAATCTTTTCCATGCCTTCGAAGGCTAAATAACAACCGCCAGCAATCAAAACATATTTAATAACAACTGGGAAAAACGCGTTTAGCAAAAGTGCAACTGGCACAATCATTAATTTATTAAGAAAAGAACCTTTCGTAATCGCCCACAAAACTGGAATCTCGCGCGAAGACTGAAATCCTGTTGCTTTTTCGGCATTTACCGCAAGGTCGTCGCCCAAAATACCAGCGGTTTTTTGAGTTGCGACTTTACTCGCCACTGCGACATCGTCCATTAACGCTGCCAAATCATCTAAAATTGCAAAAATGCCTGAAGCCATAAATTGTTGTAAATTTTGTTGAACAAAAATATCAAAAGCTTAGAAAATATTAAACTTTGATTTGTATTTTTTTCTAAAAATTAATTCAAATTGTGGATGGCTGCAACAAATTCTTCAACTGCTTCGTCCGTCGTTGCCCATGAACAAATCAAACGTATCGCTGCGAAGTCCGAATCTATTTCTTTCCAAACATAAAAATCAAATTGGGTTTGTAAAACCTCAATATGTTCTTTTTTAAGAATCGGAAACATCTGATTACTAACTGAATCGGTCAAAAATCTAGTATTAATTTCGTCAAAAGCATTTTTAAGTTTTTGAGTTTGACGATTGGCGTGTTCTCCCAATTTCAAGTACAAATCGTCTTTCAATAATTCTAAAAACTGAATTCCCAACAATCGTCCCTTTGCCAACATCGCGCCTTTTTGTTTGATGAAATAAGGAAAATCTTCGCACAATTTTTCATTATTAAAAATAATAGCTTCACCGATTAAAGCACCGTTTTTTGTTCCACCAAAATAAAAAACATCACAATTTTTAGCAATAACTTCTAAACTTAAATCCGCTTCTGGAATCGCAATAGCTTGTGACAATCTTGCACCATCAATGAAAAACAAGAGATTTTTTGACTGACAAAATTGATACAAGTCTTCCAATTCAGATTTAGAATAATGTGTCCCAACTTCTGTCGTATTCGAGATATAAACCAATTTTGGTCTGACTTGATGCGGAATATTGAGATGCGTGTCTAATATTTTTTGAATGCCTTCTGTCGTTATTTTCCCATTGTCGGTCGGTATCAAATTAATCTTGTGACCAACCGCTTCGATAGCGCCAGTTTCGTTAGATTCGATGTGTCCAGTTTGCGCCGCGATAACGCTTTCAAAAGGTTTTAACAAAGAAGAAATCACCAACAAATTGGCTTGGGTACCGCCACTTACAAAGAAAATGCCTGCTTTTTCATTTTTAATTTTTGATCTTAAAATATCTTCAGCTTGCTTGCAATAATCGTCATGTCCGTAACCCAATTGCTGCACCGAATTGGTATCCACCAAAGCTTGCAAAATATTAGGATGACAAGCTTCGGAGTAATCGTTTTTAAAAAAATATTTCATTTAGAATCAATCAATTATAATTTATTTCGAGACCATTCGCTCCAAGAACCAACATACAAATTCGGAATTTCATAACCAGCTTCGCTCATCGCCAACAAAGTGTGACAAGCCGTTACACCAGAACCGCAATGCACAATAATTTGATTTTTAGAATGTTGATTAAAAATTTCTTCGTATTTTTTGTGAAGATCTTCCGACGTTTTGAAGTTTCCGTTATCGTCAAGATTCTCAGCAAACGGAATATTAATCGCATTCGGGATATGGCCAGCAACCAAATCGATTGGTTCTGTAATGCCCGAATATCTTTGGTTTTCGCGAACATCAATAATCACAAAATCTTTGTTTTGCGTTGCCTTTTCAACTTCATCAATTTTCATTGTTGGCAAAATCCAATCAGAACTTGGATAATCTGCTTTTTCATATTTAAAATCACCAGATTCCATTTCAATATTGTTGGCTTTTGCAGATTGAAGTCCGCCATCCAAAACTTGTACTTTCTCGTGACCAAGCGCTTTTAACATCCACCAAAATCTCGCCGCAGCATTGCCTCCGTTTTTATCATCATAAATCACAATATGCGAATTGAGATTTATTCCTAGATTCCCTAAAGTTTCGGCAAACTTTTCAGCACTTGGCAATGGATGTCTGCCACCAATTTTGAAATCGCCAATCTCCGCCAAATCATTATCCAAACTTACATAAGCGGCATTTTTCAGATGTTCATTTTTATAATTTTCAACCGCATTTGGCCCAGTTCTTACATCATAAATTCGGGTTTCGGGATTATCTTTTATTTTAATAAAATCTTGAAGTCTTAGGATAGGTTTCATTTCTTAAATTTTAATGAAACTAAGGTACTTAATAATTCTTGGGAATCGAAAATTTATCATCATAAAATCGTGGATAATTTCGATTAAAAATTTCGGTGAGCAGTTATTTTTTTTTAGTTTTGTATAACATAAAAAGTAATTATGAGTAGCCCTACAGAACGCATTCTTGTGACTGGTGCTTTGGGACAAATCGGCACCGAATTAACATTAAAATTAGTAGAACTTTACGGTAAAGAAAATGTGTTTGCATCTGGCCTTGACAAGTGGAAAGAAGGCATTACAGAAGCTGGACATTACGAAAGATTGGACGTTAGCAATTTTGATGCAATGACCAATTTTATCAAAGAACATAATATAACAACTGTTTATCATTTGGCTTCCCTACTTTCTGGGACGTCGGAAAAGCAACCTCTTTTCGCTTGGAAACTTAATCTAGAACCTCTTCTTCATCTTTGTGAGTTGGCAAAACAAGGCGTAATTAGCAAAATATTTTGGCCAAGTTCTATCGCTGTTTTTGGGAAAGGACTTCCTAAAGAAAATGTTGGGCAAGAAGTTGTGCTTAACCCGTCAACAGTCTATGGAATCTCAAAAATGGCTGGTGAAAAATGGTGCGAATATTATTTTGATAAATATGGTGTGGATGTGAGAAGTATCCGTTATCCCGGTCTTATCTCTTGGAAAGCGCCTGCTGGTGGAGGAACAACCGATTACGCGGTAGAAATTTTTTATGAAGCTGTAGAAAACGGAAACTACACAAGCTTCATCAAAGAAGATACAAAAATGCCAATGTTGTACATGGATGACGCCATTAATGCAACGATTAAATTGATGACTGCTCCAAAAGAAGATGTGAAAGTGAGAACGTCTTACAATCTTGGAGGCATGAGTTTTAATCCTAAAGAATTGGCTGAAGAAATCACAAAAATCATCCCAGATTTCACGATTAAATATGAGCCAGATTTCCGTCAAGCGATTGCGGACTCTTGGCCAGCAAGCATCGACGATTCTGTTGCAAAACAAGATTGGGGACTTAGCTACGATTTTGATATCAAAAAAATGTCGGAAGACATGATCAAAAATTTAAAAGTAAAATTGGCTAAATAGTCATAAAAATATGTTCTGAAGATGCTATTATTGAGTTTCAATCTTACAATTCCTTTTGGAGAAGATCGCGCCAATCCAAATTTGGACGACGAAACTTTGATAGCATCTTTGGAACAAAACCTTGAGATTATTCTTCAAAATCTTGAGATCTACTCCACTTTAGTGACTTTTTTTGTTGAAGTTAAAATTGCGGAACGACTTTCTAAAACTTTAAAAAAGCTAGCTTCTGCTGGACACGAAGTCGCCTTGTATAACATTTCGTCGTCAGTTGCAGATATCGAAATTGTCAAAAATAATCTCGAAGATCAGCTTCAAAAAAGTGTCCGTGGCCTTCGTCAAAAAATATTACGACTTCCAAATAAAGATATTAAAAACCTAGGTTTTTCGTACGTTTCGGATATTGAGCATTCTAATATTGGTTTCGTTTTTCGTCGTTTAAAAAAGGAAAAAACGCAGCTTTATTACGATGATAATCTTGTGATTGTCCCAGAAAGTTTGTCGCCTTATTCGCAATTGCCTTTCAACGATTATGTTTTCCAGATGACGCCTTTGCAGTTTTATGAAAATATGATTTTGGAAACGCTTCAAAACGAAGATTACGTCCAAATTTACATGAATGCTTGGCAGTTTTATGAAAAGGAAGATTTGCCTTACAAGTTTCCGTTTTATAAAAAATATAATCTTGGAAAAAAATTTGAGGACAAACTTATCGCTTTCTTAGAATTTGTCAACGAAAAAGAAATCGCAACGTCGAGAATGAAGGATTATTTGTTTTAAAATTTTGATTAATTAGAATAAAAAAGCCTTTCAGAGTTTGAAACTCTGAAAGGCTTCTATATATTTTAATAAGTTTTAACTCAACTCAAATAAGGTAATTTCTGGTAAAATCCCTACTCTTCCCGAATAGCCAATTACGCCAAAACCTCGATTAACATAGAGATATCGATCGTTGCTTTCATAAAGATCCATCCATTTTTTGTACTTATATTCGACTGGCGACCATTTAACATTTTTGAGATCAACACCGAATTGCATCCCATGCGTATGTCCTGACAATGTCAAATGCACAAAATTAGGATGATTTTTAACCGCATAATCAAAATGCGTTGGATCGTGCGACATCAAAATTTTAACAGAATCTTCTGGCACATTTTGCAAAGCTTTATCCAGATCTCCGTACTGTGGAAAAGGTTTTTCTCCCCAGTTTTCGACACCGAGAAGATAGATTTTTTCACCATTTTTATCGATGCTAAGATTTTCGTTTCGCAACATTCTAAAGCCAGCTTCTTTTTGAAATTTAATTAGATTCGGTACATTTTGACGCTCTTCTTCTTTAGAATTAAATTTTCCGTACATGCCGTAATCATGATTCCCAAGCACCGAAAACTTACCATCTTTAGCCTGAATAGATTTAAACAAATTAATAAACGGCTGAAATTCTTCCGCATAATTATTCACCATATCGCCCGTAAACAGGACTAAATCTGGTTTTTGCTGATTAATTAAATCAATCGCATGTTGCAATTTTGCAGGCTCTTGGAAAGTTCCGCTGTGGACATCTGAGATTTGTACAATTTTGTAACCTTTGAAGCTTTCGGGAAGACCTTTCAATTTTAATTTCACTTTACGAACGCGATGACGGTATTTTCCGAAAATCATCCCATCCAAAAATGCATAAGACATCAATCCTGCAGCGCCCAAACCTACCAAACTTACAAACTTCCTCCTGCTCGGCATTTGTGCAGAACTTGTCGAAGAAAGCGCCTGAAATCCATACCTTGACAATCTAACGATATCTTCTATTAATAAGAAAACAAAGGTTAAAAGTTTAGGCATAACAAACACCAAAATGAGTCCCATAATAATGTTGACTTGCATTGGGTTGCGATCTGTACGATCAAACTGGGTAACCAAATATATCAAAATTGCGTAGATAGCAACGGTGATAACCCAATATGCGCCACGCGCCCAAGGCTGACTAACGACAGTGCGAACAGCTTGGTAAATATAAAATTCGATGAGAATAAAGAAAACTATTATTCCCAAAATATTTTTCATCATTTAAAAACAATTTAAAAAAATGTGCAAAAAGAAAAAGCACAAAGTAAACCAAATTGTTACTTTGTGCCTTTTTGACTTATTTTTATTTAAATAAACTAAATTTTATCAGCTGGAAAACGATATACCACGCAATTGATGTTCATACCAGCGCCAACAGAAGTAAAAATAATATGACTTCCAGGCTTAAAGCTTTGTCCTTCCATTTTGCCTTTTCTGATTAAATCAAACATTGTCGGAACTGTTGCTACAGAAGAATTTCCGAACTTCTGAATCGTCATCGGCGAAATCGCATGATCATAATCTTTAATCCCATAAAGCTTGAACAATCTCGAAATCATTGCATAATCCATTTTAGCATTCGCTTGGTGAATTAAGATTTTATCAATGTCCGAAATATCTAAGTTAGCTTTATCGATTGTTTCTTTTATCGCATCAGGAACATTTTTAAGAGCATATTCGTAAATTTTACGACCACGCATTCTGATGTATAAGCGAGGCTCTTTATCTTCTAAATTTAATGATGGTCCATTTTCTAGATAGCATAATTCTTCGCCATTATCACAAATTGTAGAATCTGCGATGATACCAACATTTTCTTCGTCTGTTGTTGTTACTACGACTGCACCAGCGCCATCTGCAAAGATTAATTTGTTTCGGTCATAGTTATCTGTAACGCGGCTCAAAGTTTCGCCACCAACAACAAGTATATTTTTTGCACGACCAGATTTTAGTAAAACATCAGCCAAAATCAAAGCTTCTACCCAACCTGGACAACCGAAAATCATATCATAATTGATACATTTTCTGTTTTTGATGCCCAATTTATTTTTTAATCTAGCTGCTAAAGAAGGCATAAAATTCGGGATTCCTCTTTCGTCAACTTCACCAAAATTAGTTGCGTAGATAATGTAATCAATTTCTTCTTTATCAATACCCGCATCATCAATCGCTTGTAAAGAAGCGCGAAGTCCCAAATCCGAGTTATAATCACCTGCACTGATGTAACGTCTTTCTTCAATTTCTGTAATTTCTACAAATTTTTGAATGATTTCATCATTTGGTTTATCAATTTTTTCGTTGTTTTCGTCAAAAAAAACTGAGTCCATGAAGTGAGAACCGGTGATAACATTCTCTGGGATATAACATCCAGAGCCTATAATAACTGTATTTGGCATTGAAGATTTTTGAATAATTAAAAGAACAAAATTACATATTTTTTTGAATAAGAAGTCGAGATTTGTTAGAAAAGCTATGCACAATCACAGAGAAGTATCTACAACTATAAGTAATACGAAATTTATCATCTAAATTTCTTACAAATTATTACTAAATTTGCGCATTGTCTTTTTGAAAACTAATCAACAAGATAAATCTTAAAATGTTAAAGAACAACCCATCGCTAAAGGGGCTTTTGTTTGCTATTTTGGCAACAATTGCAGCTTTTGCAATTTATTTTATATTTCTAGCAAAACCAAATTATTATTTGGTGGACAATCCAACGCCCGACACATACTTCTTTAGTGTTAATAATGGAGAACAAAAGATTTTGTCATCTGGACAATACTTAAAAGTTGACCTTAATAAAGGGAAAAATAGCATTAAAGTTTTTGACCAAAACAAAAAAATGCTGTATGATTCTGCTTTTGATGTAAAGAACCAACGAGGATTAATCAATATTGCGCATAAGGATTATTATGTTTTCAAGCAGTTTTATGGTTACTTCCGCGACAAAGATTCTTTAATTATGGCGCAAGGAAGCATGAATATTGACGGTAAACCTTTTCTTGGTAACATCAAGAAAGAGAACAAATTGTATAGCGAAGATTTCTATTTTAATATCGATGAAGATTATAACAAAGTCATCAAAAATATTGACAAGGTAGAAAGCCGCACCAAAATCTTTAGAAAACAAGATTTTATTAATTATTACAACGAAAACTATAAGTTTTAATCAAATTTCACGTTTAATTATATATTTTTATTTTGGATCATAATAAAGTAACACCATATAACAGCGATAACAGCAAAAAAAGTCAAGTCGAAGACATGTTCGACAACATTGCACCAAAATATGACCTTCTTAATCATGTTTTATCAATGAAGATTGATGTGCTTTGGAGAAATACTTTGGTTAAATGGTTAAATAAAGACCAACCAAAAAGTGTTTTGGATGTTGCAACAGGAACGGGAGATCTTGCCATTGCAGTACAAAAAGGTACACAAGCGCAAGTGACAGGACTTGACCTTTCTCAACAAATGTTGAATGTTGGTATCGAAAAGGTGAAAAAGCAAAACCTGTCAGACAAAATAACGATGATAAAAGGCGATGCAGAACATCTACCTTTTGAGGACAATCATTTTGATGCGGTGACAGTAGCTTTTGGTGTTCGTAATTTTGAAAATCTTGAAAAAGGTTTAGCCCAATTAAAAAGAGTTGTGAAAAATAACAAAAGTGTTTATATATTAGAGTTTTCAAAAGTTGAAGGACTTATGGGACCACTTTATATGTTTTATTTTAAAAACATTTTGCCAGCCATTGGGAAGTTGGTGTCCAAAGATAACAGAGCTTACACCTATTTGCCAGACTCGGTTAATGCCTTCCCTTTTGGTGAAAAAATGAAAAATATATTGTTGCAAACAGGCTTTTCTAATGTAGAATATAAAAAACTAAGCTTAGGTATTGCAACTATTTATAAAGCCACAAAATAGTAAGATGATAAAACTGAAACTTAAACATCTTGTAGCCTTCGGACTCTTGTGCAGCTTCTCAGCTAATGCACAATTGACGGACATTTTCAGGAAAAAAGATAGATTAGATAACCTAGAAGATTTTGACACACAAAAATTCAGTTGGGGATTTTATCTTGCCGCGAATAATTTTGATTCAAAACTAGTTTTGGATCCGCATTACGGGATGAATGGTCAGCAAAGTCTTATCACCTCAAAACCTGGCTATAGCTTTGGTGCAGGACTTATTGGGAAGATGCGTCTTAACGAATATTTAGATCTTCGTATGGAACCTGGACTTCATTTTACTGAGAGAGAATATACTTTTAACACGCAAAGTAATGATCAATATTCAGGTGGCACAACACAATTTCCAGCTTTTACGCCAATCGGTCTAACAGATGTTGACAAGGTAAAAAGAGTAAAATCGACCTACCTTGACATTCCTATTATGTTAGAAATCCACGGTGACAGATGGTACAATACGCGTCCTTACGCTGCTGGAGGTGTCAATTATTTAA
The DNA here is from genome assembly GCF_900167905.1 of Soonwooa buanensis. Classification (GTDB taxonomy): domain Bacteria; phylum Bacteroidota; class Bacteroidia; order Flavobacteriales; family Weeksellaceae; genus Soonwooa; species Soonwooa buanensis. Next base: position 291,104 of record NZ_FUYZ01000001.1, read on the forward strand.
TGAATTTACAATCCAACGAAACCAGTACAGAAGACAACTCTCGAAATATTTTCCGTTCTACAACGCATAATTTTGGTTGGACTGCGGAGATTGGGATGCAGATCTATTTCAGTCGTTTCAAACTGACGCCAGCTATACGTGGTACTTTCTTTATGAACAACGAAATTGTCGCAGATAATCCAGAAACGCCACCATATTGGGCGGCTGGCATTTCGACCATGCAAACACATGCTTTTATGTTTGTTCTTAAATTTGAATAAAAAATTTCTTAAAAACTATTGTTTTATTAAAAAACATTTTTACATTTGCCTTATGAATTTATCATTAAACAAAAACTGGTGGTGGTCTTCAAAATCTTGGTCAAGGTCTTGAAGCCATTCGGCTTTTTGTATAGTGTAGAAATAAAATATTAAATCACAAAGACTTTGACGAATCCGTTAAAGTCTTTTTTTGTGGGATTTTGCGGCTTGGTCAAATTAAAAACAATATCAAAAATGAACATCAAACGCAATATCCAAATCAAAACATCGGTTAAATCTCAACTAGCTGATTTGTTTACGCCAATCGGAATTTATCTAAGACTTCGAGATCAATTTCGTGATACTATTCTATTAGAAAGTGCTGGCAATCAAAACAATGACAAAAACTATTCTTTCATTTGCATTAATGCTATCGCTGGTATAGAAATCCGAAATTATAATGAAGCGGAACTAAAATTCCCTTTGGAAAATCCTTTCAAAGTACAGCTAACAAATGAAAAACTAACTAAAATACTTCAAGACTTTTCTCAAAGTTTTAACTGTGAAAAGCCAAATTTAGAAATTGGAACACAAGCCCAAGGACTTTTCGGATATACAAGTTATGATGCGATTCCGTTCTTTGAAAATATTAAGTTTAAAGAAAAAAGTGACGAAACTAAAATCCCACTTCTTCGTTACAGATTGTACCAATATGTCATCGCAATCAACCACCACAACGACGAAATGTACGTCATCGAAAATAAAATCGACGGTTTAAAATCCGAAATTTCTTTAGTCGAAAATATCATCAATCAGAAAAATGCACCAATTTTTCCTTTCGAAAAAATAGGTAAAGAAACTTCAAATCTTATCGATCAAGATTATCTAGACTTGGTGGAACTTGCTAAAAAACACTGTTTCCGTGGCGATGTTTTTCAATTGGTGTTAAGCAGAAGATTCGAGCAGCAATTTCGCGGTGACGAATTCAATGTTTATCGAGCTTTGCGGAATATTAATCCGTCGCCTTACTTATTTTTCTTCGACTATGGCGATTACAAATTAATGGGATCAAGCCCAGAAAGTCAATTGATCATCAAAGATGGAAAAGCCATTATTCATCCTATTGCTGGGACTTTCAAGCGAACAGGAAATGTAGAAACAGATCTACAATCGGCGGAAGAACTCAAAAAAGACCCGAAAGAAAATGCAGAACACACGATGTTGGTAGATTTGGCGCGCAATGATTTGAGTATTCATGGGAAAAACACAACAGTTTCAAAACTTAAAGAAATTCACTTCTTTTCGCATGTTATTCACATGGTTTCGGAAGTTGTTGCTGATGTTACAGAAAATCAAAATCCTTACGAAATGATTGCAACAACCTTTCCACAAGGCACTTTGAGTGGCGCACCCAAATATCGCGCGATGCAGTTGATTGACGATTACGAAAAAACCTCGCGTAGTTTTTATGCAGGTTGCATTGGTTTTGTTGGCTTCGACGGTAGTTGCAATCAAGCGATTATGATTCGTACTTTTTTGAGCAAAGACAACCGACTGTATTATCAAGCTGGCGCTGGTTTGGTGGCAAAATCAGTTCCAGAAAATGAACTCCAAGAAGTCAATAATAAACTAGGAGCACTCAAAAAAGCGATTTCAAAAGCAGAAAAAATGCATTAATTTTTGGGCAGCATTTCCGCCTTCCGCTCCCACTCTTTTTGCCAAAGCTTTTGCAATTCAAAAAAGGAGTTCCGCTCAAGTCGGGCTGCAATTCATGGATAATAATAAATCATCAAAATCGATATGTAGCAAATCGTAAAGCGAGGATTTGACAAAAACCAAAAGTCCCAACGGGACGACTTAACAAAGAATAGGATGAAATCCTATTTATAAAGAAAAGGATTATAAACAAAATAGAACAAAAACCAATTAAATTGGACATAAAATAAAAAAAGTCCCAAAGGGACGGCATAACAAAGAATAGGATGCAATCCTATTAAAATTAATTGAATTGAAAATTCAAAAAAGTAAAAACATGAAAAACAAAATATTAGTCTTCGACAACTACGACAGTTTTACATACAACCTTGTGCAGATCATTGAGCAAATCACAGGTCACGAAGTAGACGTTTTTAGAAACGATGAAATTACTATTGAAGAAATTCAGAAGTATGATAAAATCATCCTCTCTCCTGGCCCTGGAATTCCATCTGAGGCAGGCATACTTCTAGAAGTCATCAAAACCTATGCGCCCACAAAATCCATTTTCGGCGTTTGTCTCGGTCAGCAAGCGATTGCAGAAGCTTTTGGAGGAAGTTTAATCAACCTTTCCGAGATTTATCATGGTGTTGCAACCACGGCAAATCAAACTAAAGAACATTCGATTTTCAAGAATTTACCAGAAAATTTAGAAGTAGGAAGATACCATTCTTGGGCAGTTAATCCTCAAGATTTTCCAGAAGAATTGGAGATCACTTCGGTTGATGAAAAAGGTATGATTATGAGTCTTAAACACAAAACTTATAACGTCCATGCCGTACAATATCATCCCGAAAGTATTTTAACACCGCACGGAAAACAAATCCTCGAAAATTTTTTAAATTTTTAGTTTTTAAAACCCAAGAACCGCAAACTGACAACCGACAACCGACAACTAAAAACCAAACCAGATTATGAAACAAATATTAGAATATCTTTTCAATCATCAGACGCTTTCAAAATCCGAAGCCAAAGCTATTTTGACAGAAATTTCGATGAACAAATTCAATGACAGCGAAGTCACAGCTTTCATCACGGTTTTCATGATGCGAAGCATTACGCTGGACGAATTTGATGGTTTCCGAGAAGCTTTGTTGCAATTGGCAAACAAAATTGATTTGGGAACTGACGATGTTGTTGACATTGTCGGAACAGGCGGCGACGGAAAAGACACATTTAATATTTCGACTTTAGCAAGTTTTGTAGTCGCAGGAACTGGTCAAAAAGTAGCTAAACATGGCAATTATGCGGCATCTTCAGTGAGTGGTTCTTCCACGGTTTTAGAGGAATTGGGTTATCGTTTTAAAGCAAATCAAGACGATCTCAGACAAGAATTAGAAACAGCAAATATTTGCTTTTTGCACGCGCCTTTGTTTCATCCCGCTTTAAAGACCGTTGCGCCACTTCGCAAACAATTAGGTCTAAAAACCTTCTTTAATATTATGGGACCTTTGGTGAATCCTGCGCAACCAAAATATTCGATGATTGGTGTCGCAAATCTGGAGATTGCAAGGATTTATCAATATTTACTTCAAAAAGAAAATAAAAATTTCATGTTAGTTAATGCGTTGGACGGCTATGATGAAATCTCACTAACTGCTGATTCCAAGATATTTACACAACAAGGCGAAAAGATTTTTTCGGCACAAGATTTAGGTTTCGAAAATCTAAAACCAAGAGAAATTTTCGGTGGAAAAACTAAAGCTGAAGCAGCCAAAATCTTCATGTCAGTTTTACAAGGCGAAGCGACGGAAGCTCAAAATAAAGTCGTTTGCGTCAATGCTGCTATGGCTTTGTTGAACACCGAAAAGTATGGTAATTATTCGGATTGTTTGGCTTTAGCAAGCGAAAGTTTAACCTCAAAAAAGGCGCTTAAAGCCTTTCAAAATTTAATTTAATATTTGGGCGTCTTTTCCGCCTTCCGTTCCCACTCTTTTTTGCCAAAGCTTTTGCCATGCAAAAAAAGGAGTTCCACTTAAGTCGGGACGCAGATTCTACAACAATAGAAAATTAAGTAACAAAATGACAATTTTAGATAAAATCATAGAACGTAAAAAGCAAGAACTGGAAGTTTCAAAAACGAAAGTCAGCCTTCAACAATTAAAAGACTCCGAGTTTTTTAACAGAGAAACTATTTCCTTAAAAAACACTTTAAAATCCAAATCTGGCATCATTGCTGAGTTCAAAAGACAATCACCAAGCAAAGGCATTATCAACAATCAATTTTCGTCTTTGGAAGTTGTTACAGCTTATGAAAAATTTGGAGCGAGCGCGGTTTCCATTTTGACAGATTCTGATTTTTTCGGCGGAAATTTTGAGGATATTACATCAGTTCGAAATCATATTAACATTCCGATTTTGCGCAAGGATTTTATGATAGATACTTATCAGTTTTGTGAAGCCAAATCAATGGGAGCTGATGTCGTTTTGTTGATTGCAGCTTGCCTTTCTCCAACTCAAGTTTCAGAATTTACAGATTTAGCGCACCAACTTAATCTTGAAGTTTTATTAGAAATTCATTCAGAAAAAGAACTAAAACACATTAACAACAACATCGACTTTGTAGGCATCAACAACCGAAATCTCAAAGATTTCAAAGTCGATTTACAACATTCGGTTAATCTCAAAAATCAATTACCGAAAGATATTTTATCCATTGCAGAAAGCGGAATTTACAATGAAGAAGATTTTAGATTTTTAAAAGAAAAGGGCTTTGATGGATTTTTGATGGGCGAATATTTTATGAAATCTGACAATCCGGGAAACAAATTTGAAGAATTTGTAACTAATGTATCAAAATAGAAATTTACCTTTCAAAAATGCAATCTAAAATCTCAAATCTCGAATCTCAAATCCAATTGAAAGTTTGCGGATTGATAAAGCTTAACCAAATCCAAGAATTAGTTGCGATGGATGTTGATTTTTTGGGATTTATCTTTTACGAAAAATCGCCAAGATTTGTGTTAAATCATTTAGCTTTAGAACAAATTGCAGAAGTCAATCATCAAGGAAAAGTCGGTGTATTTGTAAACGAAACAATAGAAGATATTATAAAAATAACTGGAAACGCAAAACTTAATTATATTCAATTGCATGGTGACGAAGACGAAAATTTTATTTCTGAATTAAAACAAAAACTTCCAGACCTTGTAAAAATCATCAAAGTAATTCGAGTTGGAAATGACATTTCGGAAGTCAAAAAAAAGTTAGCCGAAATCTCAAACCTCGAATATCAAATTTCAAATTTATTATTTGATACCGATTCCAAAGCTTTTGGCGGGACAGGAAAATCATTTGATTGGTCAATGTTGAACGAATTAGAAATTCCTTTGCCTTATTTTTTGAGTGGCGGCATTTCAGAAGATAATTTCCAACAATTAACAAGTTTAAAACAAAAACCTATTGCCTTGGACATCAATTCAAAATTCGAAATCGAAGCTGGCAATAAAGATTTAGAAAAAATAAAAAACTTTATAACGCAAATAAAAAGTCCCTAAGGGACGACTTAAATCAGAATCAGATAAAATCCGATTTATAGAATTCAATTTTTCGAAAAAAATAAAACACAAATCATGTCACAGTCATTAGTCAAAAATTATGTTCACATCATTTTTAGCACAAAGAATCGTGTGGATTTTATTGACGAAACAATAGAAAATGAATTGTTTTCGTATATAGCCAGCCTTTGCAAAGATTTCGAAAGTCAGGCCTTACAAATTGGTGGCACAGACAATCATATTCATATTTTATGTTTATTATCAAGAAAAATTGCATTGATGAAGCTTGTTCAAGAAGTAAAAGCGCATTCATCTAAATGGATAAAAACGAAAGCCGAAAAATATGAAAACTTCTTTTGGCAAGATGGTTACGCCGCATTTTCAGTAAGTCCAACTAATGTAAATACAGTCATCAATTATATTAAAAACCAACGAGAGCATCATAAAGAATTTGGATTCAAAACCGAAATCCTAAATTATTATAAAAAATATCAAATCGAATACGACGAAAAATACCTTTGGGATTAAACATTAATAGGAATATCTTCCTATCCTTTGTTAAATCGTTCCTTCGGAACTCTTTTAAATAAAAAAAATTATAAAATGAACTACAAAAACCCAGATAACAACGGCTATTACGGCGAATTCGGAGGTGCGTTTATCCCGGAAATGTTGTACCCGAATGTCAAAGAATTGCAAGAACAATATTTAGAAATCATAGAATCCGAAGATTTCCAAAACGAATATCAGGAGCTTCTTAAAAATTATGTTGGACGTGCGACACCGCTTTATTTTTCGAGAAATTTAAGCGAGAAATATCAGACCAACATTTATCTAAAACGCGAAGATCTCAACCATACTGGTGCGCATAAAATCAACAATGCACTTGGCCAAGCTTTGCTAGCAAAAAAGCTAGGTAAGCACCGCATTATTGCAGAAACTGGTGCAGGTCAACATGGCGTGGCAACCGCGACTGCTTGCGCGCTTCTTGGCCTCGAATGCATCGTGTACATGGGCGAAATCGACATCCAACGTCAAGCGCCCAACGTTGCCAGAATGAAAATGCTCGGTGCAAAAGTTGTGCCCGCAACTTCGGGTTCCAAAACTCTTAAAGACGCTGTCAATGAGGCTTTGCGAGATTGGATCAACCATCCAACAACCACGCATTACATCATTGGCAGCGTTGTCGGACCGCATCCTTTTCCCGATTTGGTAGCGCGATTCCAAAGTGTGATTTCAAAAGAAATTAAAGAGCAACTTCACGAACAAATCGGTCGCAAAAATCCAGATTATGTTATCGCTTGCGTCGGCGGCGGAAGCAATGCAGCAGGGACTTTTTATCATTTTGTAAATGAACCCGAAGTCAAAATTATCGCAGCCGAAGCTGGCGGTTTGGGCGTCGATTCGGGTAAGTCGGCGGCGACCACTTTTCTTGGGACTTTGGGCGTTTTACATGGTAGCCAAAGTTTGGTGATGCAGACTGAAGATGGCCAAGTTATCGAGCCACACTCGATTTCAGCGGGTTTGGATTATCCCGGAATTGGACCGATGCACGCCAATCTTTTCAAAGAAAAACGTGCAGAATTTTTCAGTATCAATGATGATGAAGCTCTGAAATCAGCTTTCGATTTGACCAAGCTCGACGGCATTATTCCAGCGCTCGAAAGTGCCCATGCTTTGGCGGTTTTGGATAAGAAAAAGTTCGAAAAAGATGATGTAGTCGTGATCTGTTTGTCGGGACGTGGTGATAAAGACATGGAAACCTACCTTTCTGTACTAAGTACGATGTAAAATGTACATAATATTAAACTAAAAAAATGATACAATTTACTTTGTACTTTGTACTTTTTACAGATAAAATATGAAACAACTCAAAATAACAAAAGAAGAAATCCTCAACATCTTCGAATGGATTTCAGTAATTATTGTAGCGATTTACATGATTGGTTATGGCGTTGGAAAACCTTTACAATTTGGTGACATTTCTAGTTATACAAAACCAGTTAATAAGCTAGATCCTATGACGTTGATGTGGGCTTTTTATTCCTATTCAAAACCTTATGTTATAATAATTGGCTTCTTCGAAATTTTGGGTGCGCTTCTTTTAGTAATCCCAAGAACACGACTAATTGGTGGTTTTTTGTTGACAGCTATTTTGACAAACATCATTTTGCAAGATTACTTTTTCGGAGTTCTCCAAGGCGCTTTAGCCAACGCTATTTTTTATCAATTGGTTATTTTATTTGTTTTTTATAGACATAGACACAAAATTATTAAAGCTTACATAGCCTTGGAAGGCAGATTCACTTTCAAATTTAGATGGATTTATATTCCTGTTGCGGTCGTTGTCGCACTGAGTAACGAAGTCATTATGTACGCAATTAATCAACTATTAACACTTATTTTATAATGAAAAAATTAAACATATACTTTACAGCAGGCGTTCCTAATCTTAATGATACTGGAAAAGTTGCTCAACTTATCCAAGATTCTGGAGCAGACATGATGGAAATCGGTATTCCTTATTCCGATCCTGTTGCTGATGGATCGGTTATCCAAGATGCTCACATTTTGGCTTTAAAAAACGGAATGACCATCGCAAAATTGTTCGAACAACTTTTAGAAATAAAAGATTCTGTCACGATTCCAAAAGTTTTGATGGGCTACATTAATCCAGTTTTGCAATTTGGTTTTGAAAATTTTTGCAAAAAATGTCAGGAAGTTGGCGTTTCGGGCTTGATAATTCCAGATTTGCCAGCTTTCGAATTTGAGAAACAATACGGCGAAATTTTAAAAAAGTACAATATTAATTTTAGCTTTTTGGTGACACCCGAAACTTCAGAAGAGCGCATTAAATATTTGGATTCGTTGAGTTCTGGATTTTTGTACGCTGTAAGTTCGTCTTCGACAACGGGAAATGCCAATGCAACTTTAAAGAATGATGATTATCTGAGTCGACTTGCTTCGCTTAATCTTAAAAATCCTGTATATGTAGGATTCGGAATTAAAAACAAACAGGATTTTGATTCGGTGACAGAAAAATTGCAAGGTGGCATCATCGGAACTGCTTTTGTGAAAATCCTCCTCGAAAATAAAAATTGGGAATCTGAAGCTTCCAACTTTGTGAAGTCTGTCATAGCCTGAGTTTAAGATTAGAAAATTAACCTCAGTTAGAATAGATAAAAAAATCGTATTGAGATCTTTAGTCAAAAACGCTGCGCTACTCGAACCGACGCCTTGTTAAAGAAAATATACTATCCTGAAACGATGTTACAATAGAACGACAAATCCCCTAGCCCTGATTGACACGGCATCCTTTTGGGTTGGCGTGAGGCGGCGGAGCGGAGCGGAGCCGTCCGAGCACCAACACAAAAGATATAGTGGAAAGCAGGTTCTCGGCTCCTAAGAATTATCAACGCTTTTATTAGGCGTGGGAGAAAGCAATTGCTTAACTTTGCAAATTAAATTTTAACCGAATGAATGCATTTATTGAAGAACTAAAATGGCGCGGGCTTTTTGCCGACATGACGCCTGGGATTGAGGAGCAACTTGAAAAAGAGATGACCACAGCCTATATTGGTTTTGACCCAACTGCAGATTCGTTACACATCGGAAGTTTGATTCCAATTAAAATTTTGGCTCATTTTCAACGTCATGGACACAAACCAGTTGCTCTGGTTGGTGGTGCGACGGGGATGATTGGTGACCCATCTGGAAAATCCGCAGAACGAAATCTGTTAGATGAGGCTACCCTTTTGTATTACGTTGATTGTCTTAAAGGTCAATTGTCACGATTCCTAAACTTTGATGGTAACGAACCTAACAAAGCAGAATTGGTGAACAACTATGACTGGATGAAGGATATTTCGTTTTTGGATTTTGCTAAAAATATCGGAAAGCACATCACCGTTAATTATATGATGGCGAAAGATTCTGTTAAAAAACGTTTCTCTGGCGAAGATGGCGCGGATGGAATGAGCTTTACAGAATTCACTTACCAATTGATGCAAGGTTATGATTACCTACACCTATACCAAACTATGGGTATGAAGTTGCAAATGGGTGGATCTGACCAATGGGGAAACATCACGACTGGGACTGAACTAATCCGTCGTAAAGCCCAAGGTGAAGCTTTTGCATTGACGACTAAATTGATTACTAAAGCGGATGGTTCAAAATTCGGAAAGTCTGAAAGTGGTGAAAACTACTGGTTGGATGCGAAAAGAACGTCGCCTTACCAATTCTACCAATTTTGGTTAAATGCGACAGACGACGATGCTGAGCGCTTTATTAAATATTATACTTTTATCGACAAGCCAGAAATTGAAGCTTTGATCGAGGAACACAAAACGGCGCCACACGAGCGTAAACTCCAAAAGCGTCTAGCGGAAGAAGTAACGATTTGGGTCCATGGAAAAGAAGAGTTCGAAAAAGCTTTGAAAGCTTCGGAAATTCTTTTTGGACGTTCGACTGCGGAAGATTTGCAAAGTCTTGATGAGGATTTGTTTTTACAAATTTTTGATGGCGTTCCGCAAAAGGAAATCGCAAAATCGGAAGTTATCGGTGCCAACATCGTGGATTTGGTTTCGGAGAAATCTGGTTTCTTAAAATCTAAATCTGAGGCTACGCGCGAACTAAAAGGGAATTCAATTTCTGTAAATAAAGACAAAGTTGATGATACTTTTACGGCTTCGGAAAGTGACCTTATCGATGGTAAGTTTTTACTTCTACAAAAAGGTAAAAAGTCTTACTTTATCGTAAAAGCTGTTTAAGTTTTTATTTAAAACAAGATAAACTAAGCTTCCTCAAATTGGGGAAGCTTTTTTTGTTTCAAAAATATTTATATTCGTTGGACAAACACAATTATGCATCCATTTTCGGTTTCTTTTGAAGTTATTGACAATATTTTCATACAGATTCTTACAATCCTCGCGGCTTTATTTATTGCTTGGACTTGGTTTTATTATCAAAATCATCGACCAATGTTTCAATGTATTGGTGGGGCTATAATTGGTGGGATTATTTCATATTTTGTTGCTTTGTTGTTCTTCGGAATTATAGGAAGTTTTTATACCATAATTAAAGACGAACTAAATCCTAATAAACAAACCGCAACTATTGTTAATTACGACACTTTTACAAGTACTTCGCAAGACTCAAATCGAAGAACGATTAGCAGAAGAACGCGAACTAATACTTACTACAAACCGACTTTAGAATATCGCGATAAAAACGGAAATATTAGACAAGTCAAAGGAGATGTTTCTTTCAGTAAAAGTAATCAGAAACCAGTCGGGAGCGTCGTAAAAGTTATTGTTGAAGATAATAAAGTTAGGATGCAAGAAACACCTATCAAAACATTTGCTTTTGTCATGAACATTATAGTTTTGGCCTTCATGTTTATGTTTTACTTTATCTTTTACACTTTTGCAAAAACTGGAGGTTTTGAAGATTCTTCCAATATATTGCTTTTAATTTTCGCTTACGTTGTTTTTCCTATTGCATTTTTTGTTTTAATCTATCTATTCCTAAATATTGGTTACGATTATTTTATCCTCAGCGAAAGGTACACGAGCTTTGGCGGTGCTATAATTTGCACAGGTTTAGGATTTTTTCTCGTGCTATGTATTTACGGTTTTATTAAATATAAAATAGAATATGCTGCGAAAAAAAAGAAAAAAGCTTTGAAAAAACTCGAAAAGAAAGCGAAAAAAGAAAGAGAGAAAGCCAATGCTATTCAACATTAATTATTTATAAGACAATTCGTCATTTAGGATTTTGCTTCTTTAAAAACTAAAAAAGTATCTTTGCTTTATGGATTTAAAATACCTCCTTAGAGAACCCGAAAATATTACTTCTTCTACGCCACTTTTAGTTTTAATACATGGCTATGGAAGCAACGAAGAAGATCTTTTTAGCTTTGTACCAACGCTTCCCAAAGATTGGTTAGTTGTAAGCTTTCGAGCGCCAAAAGACACGCCTTATGGTGGTTACGCTTGGTATGATATCGATTTGACAAATCCTGAAAAATATGTGGATGTAGAACAAGCGGAAGCTGCAATTTCTGGAATAATGGAAGCTATCATGAAGATCAGCAACCAATACGGCTTGGTCGATAACCCGACGCATCTTTGTGGCTTCAGTCAAGGCGGAATTTTGAGTTACGCGATGGCATTACGTTTTCCTCAATTATTTAATAAAATTGCGTGTCTTAGCAGTTATCCAGAAGAAAAGCTTTTAACAAACATTGTAAAAGACAAGAAAAAACTAGAGCAATTAAGATTTTTTGTTTCTCATGGGACAGATGACGCTGTTATTCCAATGGATTGGGGACGAAAAGCTGCAGAATTGTTATACGATTTAAGTTGCTACTTCAGTTTTAGAGAATATATGAGTGGACATGGTGTTAATCAAAAAAATTATATGGATTTGATGACATTCTTCGAATCTTAATAAATTTCAATTTATTTGTGTGGCATAGCATTTGCAAGCTTTTCTACGAACACAAATAATGGAGAACAATAAAATAAAAAAGCTATTCATAACAGAATAGCTTTTTGTTTATAATCGATTATTATTGAATTATTTGTAATTCACTTTTCCGCCGATAACTTTTTTCTCGTTTCGATTTTCTGGATTACCATAAACATTGATAATTCCCCCTGCACGAGTCGTTGTCGTAACATCTTGACTTGCAAAAACATTAGCTTCACCTCCAGCATTAACAGTCACCGAAGTATTTTCGGACTTCAATTCTGCACCTTCATATTTTCCGCCAGCGTTAACAACAACATCTTGTGTAGTCGTTTCACCAGCAATTTTTATTAAACCTCCAGTGTTCACTTTAGAAGAAATAGCTGTCGAGTTCGCAACAACATCAATCACCGAACCTTCATTTGATATTAAACTTAGATTAGAAGACGTAATTGGAGAAGTCGATGAAATAATAGAGCCTTGGCTCGCTTGGATGCTTCCAAGGTTTTTGTAATACAAAATAATTTTTGTGGCATCACCTTGCATCACTTTAGAAGTCACCATTCTAACTTTTAACTCATTGCCGCTATTTACAAACTCGACATTTCCAGCATTTTTTCCAGAAATATCGGCTTTATACTCGTCTCCAGGGATTAGTTCTACATTAATCTGATCAAAAACTTTAAGTTTTGTAAAGCTTCCTACATTTTTCATTTGTGCAAACGCAAGTGTCGTACCTGCTGCAATCATCATTGTGGTCAAAATTTGTTTAATCATAATTTTGGTTCTTATTTAGCTTTTTTAGTCATGACAAAATCAATACCATAATAGGTTGGCAAGATAATTTAATTTTAATTAATTATCATTCATAAATAGTTTTTAAAAACTTTTCAATAAAAACATTACATTTGATTTCGGAAAGATTTATATTCGATGGCAAGACTTTATTTATTCGTTTTTTGTTTTTTAATAATAGATTGTCAATCTGTTAAAAAAGCTAATGCCGAATTCGAAAAAAAAATTCCTATCCAGCAACTACAAGACGATATTGACCAAACCTATATTTCTCTTAAACGATTTCACCCCGAACTTTATTGGTACATTTCTGAAAAAGAGTTAGAAAAGAAATTTGACAGTCTCAAAAGCACGATTTCGGAACCGTTAAACAAGCAAGAATTTTATTTTAAACTCGCGCCAGTTATCGCCCAAATCCGAGAAGGTCATCTCCGACTTCGCATTCCACAAAAACAATATACAAAGGCAGAAACAAAAGTGTTTGATAAAAAAACGCCACTTTTCGGACAATATACCTATCGCATTTCGGATGAAAAAATGATCGTTTATAAACCAACGGTTGATTCTGAAAAGAAGCTTCTTCCTGGCACCGAAATTTTAGAAATAAATGGTGTAAAAGTTATTGATTTAATCAAAAAATATCGAAGTGTTATGACTTCGGACGCTTACAACCAAACCTATTACAAATATGCGTTGAGCGAGGCTTTTTTTAATTATTACACTGCAGAATTTGGTCTTTTGAGTGAAGCTAATTTAAAGATAAAATTCAAAAATCAGATTAGCGATTTTGTCTTAAAAAGAGTTGATAAAGAGGAAATTAAAAAACAAAAATATACGCCTAGTAAAGAGATAAAAAAAATCTATGATTTTGATGCGAGAACCAATTCTTTCAACCGAAGTATGCGTTTTGCAGTCGCAGATAGCTCTGTCGCTTACATGAAAATAAAAACTTTCTCGGATACAGGTTCTTCCAAATTTTATAAAAAAACCTTTAAAAAAATCAAAGAAGCCAAATCAAAATACTTAATTCTTGACATTAGAAATAATCTTGGTGGCTCTTTGGACGAAATCAACAATCTGTATTCTTACCTTACAACTGAGAATTATACTTTGGTAAAAATGCCAGAGATGACTTTTGAAAATGCTGCGATACATCGTAATTTTTTTTACAATTTACCAACAACCAGCAAAATAATTTCAGCGCCCGCTTATCCGTTTTTTATCGCTGGCAATCGTTTTTTATCAGGAAAAAATAAAGAAGGTAAAGCTATTTTTAAAGAATCTGCTGCTAAGGAAAGTAAGTCCAAAAAAGATGCTTTCCAAGGGAAAATTTATGTCTTAGTAAATGGTTCAAGCTTTTCTGCATCTTCTGTTATTTCAGCAAAATTAAAACACGACAAACGCGCCATTATCGTTGGCGAAGAGACTGGCGGCGCTAATGATGGTACAGTCGCAGGTTTTAATAATACGATTGAACTAACCAATTCTAAACTTAATCTACCAATTGGTTTACTTTTCATCCAACCTAACATCGAACCTCTTGGGCAAAAACGTGGTGTAATGCCCGATGTGGAAGTTGATGCCGATTTCTATAATGTCAGCCAAGGCAAAGATCTTCAACTCGAATGGATTCTTAACGATATCAAAAAAAAATCGGACTAAATGTCTAAAATTCCGTTTTGGCAGTTTCTTTGTGTAATCTGACAAAGAAATACATAACATTATGGAAGATAACAAAGATATACACGAGGAAAACGAACATTTAACGACTGACGAACAAACCAACACAGAAGAAAACACGACTGACAATGTGACAGCAGAAAAGACTTCTGAGGAATTATTGGCAGAAGAAAAAGACCGTTACCTTCGTCTTTATGCAGAATTTGAAAATTACAAAAGAAGAACTGCAAAAGAAAAGAACGAATTCTTTATGTATGCTAACCAAGACATTATGATCTCGATGTTAGCAATCCTTGACGACTTCGAAAGAGCACTTAAAGAAATTGCTAAAACTGGCAACGAAGACGATATTAAAGGCGTAGAATTGATTTATCAAAAATTCAAAGGAAAATTAATGGAAAAAGGTCTTAAACCAATTGAAGTTAATCCTGGCGACGACTTTAACGTAGATTTTCATGAAGCAATTACGCAAATCCCAGCACCAACACCTGAATTAAAAGGAAAAATTGTTGACGTCATCGAGAAAGGTTACCAACTTCATGACAAAGTTATTCGTTTCACAAAAGTGGTAACAGGAGCTTAAAATCGCTTAATACATAAAGCATTTTAGAATTTAAGACAATGGCAAAAAGAGACTATTACGAGATATTAGAAGTTACGAAAACTGCAACTTCCGAAGAAATTAAGAAAGCTTATCGTAAACAAGCGATCAAATATCACCCTGATAAAAACCCTGGCAACGCAGAAGCTGAGGAGAAATTCAAAGAAGCTGCGGAAGCTTATGAAGTGTTGAGCGATGACAACAAGCGTGCACGTTATGACCAATATGGTCACGCAGGTCTTGGTGGCGCTGCTGGAGGCGGATTTGGCGGTGGCTTCGGTGGCGGTATGAACATGGAAGATATTTTCAGCCAATTTGGAGATATTTTTGGTGGGCATTTCGGCGGTGGCTTCGGTGGCGGGCGTCAACAACAATCGAGAGGAACTAACCTTAGAATCCGTATCAAACTTAACCTAGAAGAAATGGTGAATGGTACGCAGAAGACGGTTAAGGTTAAAAAAATGAAGTTGGCAGAAGGTGTAACTTCTAAAACTTGTCCTACTTGTCAAGGTTCTGGTGTGCAGATTAAAGTGATGAACACGATGTTCGGACAAATGCAAACGCAAGCTAATTGTGGAACTTGTAATGGTATCGGAAAAGTTGCTGACAAAATTCCTGCTGGTGCTAATGCACAAGGTTTGGTTAAAACTGAGGAAGAAATCACAATCAACATCCCAGCTGGAGCTAGAGACGGCATTCAACTTAATGTAAGAGGAAAAGGTAACGACGCGCCTTTTGGTGGTGCAGCGGGCGACCTGTATGTTGTGGTTGAGGAAGAAGTTGACAAATTGATCAAACGCGAAGGCGACAATCTTCACCAAGAATTGTTTATTTCTTTTGCTGAAGCGGCTTTAGGAACTTCTAAAGAAATCAATGTCGTTGGTGGAAAAGTAAAAATCAAAGTTGAAGAAGGCACACAGTCTGGAAAAATTTTGAGACTTGCTGGTAAAGGTCTTCCAAATATCGAAGGCTACGGTGGCAAAGGCGATATGTTTGTACACATCAATGTATGGACGCCTCAAAAGCTTACTAAAGAACAAAAAGCATTTTTCCAAAGTCAAATCGATAATAACGAAATGGCTGCAGAACCAACTGGAAAAGAAAAATCTTTCTTTGAAAAAGTTAAAGATTTATTTGATTAAATAGTTGCAAAATATATCTAAAACCTACTTTCTGAGTAGGTTTTTTTATTTAAAAATATCAGCAACGTTTTTCACAATGGCATAATGAATCGTCGTAGCAATAAGATTTTCATCTGTTGAAAAAGCAAAATCCATAATGTTGTACACATCGGTATCTTCAAGGTCAAAATTGGAATTTTCTGTAATTTTTTCAAAACCTTTTCCCCAAATTTTTTGAACACCAAAAACCATGGCATAAGGAAGATATTTTTCGAAAATTTCGGGTGTTTTTTTAGGAGCGTTTAAGAATTGTAATTGCTTTTCTTCGGCTGCACTTAGATACATTTTAAAACCTTCGATCTCGTTTAATAATGATTGATATTCTTTCGACACTTTATTAAAAACATCTTGAATAAAGAATAACACTAAAAAATTAATCAACAAAAAGCATCTCACACGCAAGAAGTTGACAATATCTGGATTAAGATAATACAACTTCAAAAATTGAAATGCGATTAAACAACCGACCACAATTAGAAGAATTGTTTTTAAACGTTTGGAAGATCGTCGATTCGGTCTTAAAAGCAAAAATACAACAAGCCAAAATATAAAAAAACCAATATTATGAACCAGGTCAAGAACTTCCCAATAACTGCCTTTGACGTAAGAGTAAATCGTCAATCCGAAATACAAAAAGCTAATAATCGACGCGCTAAACATCAAAAATAATCGTCCACGAAAACCTCTTCGAATGGTCTTTCGATACTGACTTCGTAGAGAATTTGATAGATTATCACAAGCCGAATTGATGTTTTCATTTTTATCACCATTAATGATAATCTTAGAATCTTCAGCAAATAAATTTCTCATAAGTTGAGCTTCGTCAAGAGACAAATTATTGTCAGGTTCTTTCAAAACTTCTAATTGATATGTGATATTAACTTTTGATTTTCGAATTTTAATATATTTTTTAACCGCCAAATTAATGATCAAAGTTGACAACATTCCGGTTCTGAAATCGCCATAAATTAAAAAAGCCATTTCAGCAGGCGACATATTTTTAGGCGGAGAAAACTGTGGAATGATGATATCTTTTTTCCATTTTCTAGTTATTAAAAAACAGAATAAAAAATAGACGATCATAATAGCAAAAGCTATCATCACCCAATGTGTATTGTCGTACACAACTCTTTCTACATAAATAACATTGGGCTCGTTTTGCATTTTTAGGAATATTTTTTTTGATTATTTCGATTTTAAAATACAAATTTTAATCAAAAAAACCAATTTTAATTAAAAGACAAAAGTATTAGACAAAAAAAGCCTTTTAAAATTTAAAAGGCTTATCATTATTTATTTTACTAAAAGTTTTTCGCAAACCAACTTACTAAAAACCTCCTGTTTACCATCAATTTCGATGAGCATCGATTGGTCAAAATTTTCGATACTTATAACTTTCATTTCGGTTCCTAATTGGATATTTCTCTTGTTAAGATAACTAAGAAAATCGTCGGAAGATGTTGTAACAGAAGCAAAAACAACATTTTCATTCTCTTTGCATTGACTTAATTTTTTAAGCTCTGGTTGTACGACAACACCATCTTTATCAGGAATTGGTTCGCCATGTGGATCAACTTTTGGGTGATTTAGGATTTCATCCATTTTATCAAAAAAAGCATCAGAATGTATATGTTCTAGTTGCTCCGCAATTTCGTGGACGTTTTCCCAACCAAATCCCATTTTCTCCACCAAAAACATTTCTGTTAGACGATGCTTTCTCACGATGAGTGCAGCCTCTTTCCTACCCGATTCGGTGACACGGATTGGTTTGTAAGATTCGTAAATCACCCAATTTTTCTCTGCAAATTTTTTAATCATACTGTTCACAGATGGCATTTTAATTTGCAGACGTTTGCTAAGATCATTTACAGAAACCTCGTGTTCATCATTCATTAGATGATATAAGGCTTTTAAATAATTTTCTTCTGTTAAGGAATTCATACATCAAAGATACAAAATGTTAGATTAACTTAATTTTAAAACTAACTTTTAATAATTTCGCCATTTTTATTGAATTAAAAACGATTAAAACCATATTATTATTTGTAATTTTGAAAGGAATTTTAAATTTAATACCGAAAATAAAAATAGAACATGACTACAAAATACGACAGAATTCCTAATACCTTGTTCATCAAAAATCGTAAAAAATTTGTCTCTCAAATGAAGCCAAATTCGATAGCGATTTTTAATTCTAACGACATTTATCCTATCAGCGCAGACTCTACACTAGCTTTTCAGCAACACCGCGACATTTTTTATCTTTCGGGTGTTGACCAAGAAGAAAGCATTTTGTTAATTTTCCCGAATGCTTACAAAGAAGAGTATCGCGAAATTCTATTTGTTAGAGAAACCAACGATCATATTGCCGTTTGGGAAGGTGAAAAATTGAGCAAAGAAGATGCAACGGAAGTTTCTGGAATTAAAACCGTGATGTGGTTGTCAGAATTCGAAAAAGTATTTTACGATTTGATGGCGGAAGCAGAAAATATTTATTTAAATAAAAACGAACATTATCGCGCGGCTGTTGAGACACAAACGCGTGAAGATCGCTTCATCGAATTTGTAAAAAAACAATATCCGCTTCATACAATTTTGCGCAGCAATCCTATTTTGCAACGTTTAAGAAGTATCAAAGAACCTGAGGAAATTGCTTTGATTCAACATGCTTGTGACATTACAGAAAAAGGAATTCGCAGACTTCTTGGCTTTGTAAAACCTGGCATTTGGGAATATGAAATCGAAGCTGAATTGGCGCACGAATTTATAAAAAATAGAAGTCGTGGATTTGCCTACACACCAATTATCGCAAGCGGAAACAATGCGAATGTTTTGCATTATATTTCTAACAATATGCAACTGAAAGACGGTGATCTTATTCTATTAGATGTCGGCGCAGAATACGCGAACTATTCATCGGATTTAACGCGTACAATTCCCGCAAATGGAAAATATACGCCTCGCCAAAAACAAATCTACAATGCCGTTCTTAATTGTAAAAAAGAGGCTGAAGATCGCTTGATTGCTGGAAATAATTGGCATAAATTCCATAAAGAAATGGGCGAAGTCTATACTTCTGCTTTGTTAGATTTGGGATTAATTGATAAAGCGGATGTCCAAAATGAGGATCCAAAATGGCCAGTTTACAAAAAATACATGATGCACGGGACATCGCACCACATGGGACTTGACACGCACGACTATGGACTTTTGTCAGATGATTTCGTGGCAGGAATGGTCTTTACCAACGAACCTGGATTCTATATTCCAGAGGAAGATTTTGGTGTGCGACTTGAAGACGATTACGAGATCCAAGCTTCAGGAAATCCGAAAAATTTTATGAAAAACATTCCTATCGAAGCCGACGAAATCGAGTCTTTGATGAATTCTTAGATTAAAAAACAACAAAAAAGGCTCTCAAATTTGAGAGCCTTTTTATTATTTCTATTTTGAATTATCTTCTATAACATAAGCCAAAGCACCAGAAGGGCAAGCATTAATTTGTGCAATTAATTCTTCCTTTGTCGCATTTTCTGGTTTAATCCAAGGTTTGGCTTTGGGATCATAAACTTGGGGAAGTGACTTTACACAAACTCCTGCATGTTTACATTTACTTGGCGTCCATAACACCGTAATATCTTTGTTGTTAGTATATCTTTTAGTTTCCATATCAATTTTATTTATTATTTAAAGTTATGCAAATTTGAGATAACCGAACTTTTTTAAAATTACTTTTTTTAAACCTAAATTACTTCTACTTCAAAAGATCTTTCAGAGCATCTTCTAATTTTGGAAACTTAAATTGAAATCTTTGTTTTAAAATCTTTTCCGATGAAACGCGACTTCCTTTTAAGATTAAATTCGCCATTTCGCCAAACATTATTTTTAATCCAAAAGCTGGCACATTCGGGAACCAAAGTTTCTTTTTAAGTTGTTTCGCAACAGCTTTCGTTAAATCTTTATTGGTGATATGCTCAGGCGTCGCCGCATTGTAAGCGCCAGACATTGTATTATCCTCGATCGCTTGCAAATACATCTCACACATATCATCGATATGAATCCATGGTACATATTGTTTTCCACTTCCTAAAGGCGACCCCGAATTCTTTGCAATCGGTTCTTTTAATTCCGCCAAAAGTCCACCTTTATCGGACAAAACGCCAGAAGTTCGCAACATGACCACTCTATCTGCAACATTCTTAAAATCCTGAGCTTTTTTCTCCCAAGCCTGACAAACTTTACCTAGAAAATCATCGGCAGGCGAATCTGTTTCAACAAAGATTTTATCAGAGGTTATTGCACCATAATAGCCAACCGCCGAAGCAGAAATAAAAGCTTTAAGTCTAATATTTTGCTTTTCTATTTCAGCTTGGATAATGTCCGCAGAAATTACACGACTATCTATAACTAATTTTTTGTAAAACTTTGTCCAACGCATCGCAATAGGTGCACCCGCAAGATGTACAACATACTCAACGCCATCCAAAGCACCATCTTCGATAGAATTATTATCGTAATCTAACTTAAAAGCTTTGTAAGGACTTTGTTGTTTTTCGTCATCGAATCTTACCAAAACATGAACGTCATAGCCTTTAGAAACGAGCAATTCGCACAATGCAGAACCTATTAAACCTGTTGCACCAGTGACAAGAACTTTAGATTTCATCATCAATTATAGTAATCGGATTTTATCATCTTCGATTTCGATTATTTTGTCTTTATAAAGACCGCCAATCGCCTTCTTGAAATTCTTTTTACTCATCTGCAATTCGTCTTTTATCTCTTCTGGAGAAGATTTATCCGACAAATAAATCAAACCGTAATTGTCATTTAGTTTATCAATAATTTTTTGTTTGAACTCATCAATATTTTCAAAACCTTCCGGTTGTAAAGACACATCAATCTTACCATCTTCACGAATCGCTTTAATATAACCTTGCTCCGTAGAAAGTGGATATAACTTTTTATAAACGTCAGAAGCGTAGATTAATGCAATATATTTTTTATCGATGATAACATTCCAACCCAATTCGGATTCACCAATCATTAATAAATCGACTTTATCACCTTTTTTAAATGGTAAATCTGTGTATTGCGGATTACGTTTAAACTTGGTTGTACCCGTAATTCTACCACTTTCTTCATCGATATAGACGTAAACGATATAACGTTTGCTTTCAAGAATTTTCCCTTTCTGTTGTTTGTAAGGCACGAACAAATCTTTGATAATTCCCCAGTCCATAAAAGCACCACTTGGCAAACTCTGCACACAAGTCATCACGGCAAATTCGTCCACTTCGCATAAAGGCGTTTCGGTTGTCGCTTTTAGTTTGTCATCATCTTGATACACAAAAACGTCAACATCTTGATCAACTTCTAAAGTCGAATTAACTAGAATCTTAGATAAAAAAGCTTTCTCACCTAATTCATCTATCAAAATGTAACCTGAATTATTAACTTCTGAAACCTTTAGCGTCTGGAATTTTCCTACTTGCATTGTAAATATTTGTTGCAAAATTAAGTAAAATAAAAACATCCGCCTTAATGACGGATGTTGTGTTTCTAAAACTTATTTTTAAACGTAAATCCTAGCATAAACCAACGACCTGGCATTGGCACAAGGCTCGTTTCGGAATATTCAGCATTCGTAATATTGTTGACTAAAAGATAAATATTAAGCTTATCAGTCTGATAATTTAACTTCGCATCTAGAAGATTATAACTTCCCAAAGCGATTCTCTCATTGTAACGATAGACAACTTCTGTCCCGAATCGCCAATATTTTGCTTGTAATTTTGCATTGAATTGATGACGAAGATTATCTAAAACATATTTGGAAAAGGCTTGATCTTCACGATTAATTTTGTTATCCAAATACGTATAACCAACTGATACATTGTTAACAATCCAATTAAATTTTTGAGCAACTTCGGTTTCAAAACCTAGTGTTTTTACATTGCTAATATTTTCGGCGCGCCAAATAGCAGCCAACGAATCCTTCGTCCAGTCAATGGCGTTATCCGTATTTCTACCGAAACCGCTTACTTTCAATAGAGAATTTGCACGTTGATATTGATAGCCAATTTCATAATTCCATGCATTTTCTGGTTTCAAGTTAGGATTACCAGTTTCGGTTTTACTAACATAATAAAGATCTGTGTAAGTAGGGATACGATTGGTTTTAGCTACATTTCCGTAGATTTTGTTGTGGTCATCAAGATTATATCCAACATCTAAACCTGGATAAAAAAAGTTACCAGTCCCTGGATAATTCGCCCAACTTACACCTGGGATAATGTTAAGTTTTTGATTTAACAAACTAATGTGATGTTCAAAAAAAACTTGCGTGATAAAACGCTCTCTTTCGCCTAGATTATTACTGCGAAGCGCTTCGTTACGGAACTCGACGCCCAAACCAGATTTCCCCAAACTTGACACGTAAGACGTATTCAACTCACCACCAATATTGTTACCAATATGCATGTTACGATAGATTTCGGGCTTAACACGGTTAAACAAATACATATCTTGTCCTCTTCTCCAATACACATTGGCGTTGACTCCAAAATTTCCAAAAGACTGATCGTAAGACGCACTCACCAAAGATGTTTGTGTCTCTTCGTATTGATCCTTGGCTAATGGTGACGAATAAAATCCATTTGCACCAAATTTTTTCTCTGTAAAACCAGCTTGCATTTTGAAGTTTGCATCTTTAATTTTAAACTGATTTTGATACCAAACATTTTGTACATCGGAATCTGTGTTAACACGATAACCTGCAGATTCTGCTTTACCAACTTGAATAAAATTTCCGAAATTTTCGTTTCCAAAATCGGCAGAAGCGCCAAGAGACCAAGTTTTGAAATCGCCACCTGCAGCATTTATTTGATAAGCATTGTCTTTACCAACATTGGTGATAATATTAATGACACCTCCGTAAGCATTTTGTCCAAAACGTCGTGCTGCAGGACCTTTTATAATCTCAACACGATCGATACTCGCCATATCAAAAGGAAGATTAAACGTGTTATGTCCAGTTTGCGCATCATTCATTTTGATACCATTTATCAGAACCAAAACCTGCTCGAAAGAGCTACCACGAATACTAAGATCTGTTTGTACATCATTCATCCCACGGCGACGCATATCCATCCCAGTGAAATATTGTAGCAAATCAGCAACGCTTCGTGCTGGTGATTCTTGAATTTGTTTTTTAGAAATAACCGTAATATTTTCCGCAACTTTAGTAATTGGAGTTGAAAAAAATTTTCCTTTTACGACGACTTCTTCTATGTCTTGCTGTTGTGCCGAAAAAAATGCACAAGACAACGCAAAACCCGATAACAAAAGCTTTTTCATAGTTTTTTACAATTTTACGGAGGCAAAGCTATGCAATAAATAAAAAAATCAGCAACAAAAAATAATTTATTTTAAAATTAAGTTAAATTTTTCCTTTAAAACACTATTTTAAATAAAAAAAATATTACTTTTACATTTCAAAACAAAACAATATTAACACACAACATTATCCTTTGTTAATATGTTAACAGAAAAACGAAACAATTTTCTTCATAAGAAATTGCTATATTTTAAGTTATCACTTGAGCAGTAATTTATTTTACTGCTCTTTTTACTTTAATAAGCTGTTTATAAATTAAGGCTAAAATTTTCAAACGATTTCTAAATAAACATTAACAAAATATCTAGCTGAAAAAAACGCATTTTTTCGTAATTTTGTGGGTCTTAATTTTGATATGGCTACAACTGCAGAAATCGATATAAAAAAACAACTTTTTGTTAAAAACGCACATCTTAACAATCTGAAACACATTGATGTTTTAATACCAAAAAACAAACTCATTGTGATAACAGGTGTTTCGGGAAGCGGAAAATCTTCGCTAGCTTTCGACACGATCTACGCGGAAGGTCAACGCCGTTATGTTGAAAGTTTGAGTTCTTATGCGCGACAATTTTTAGGAAAATTAGAAAAACCAAAAGTTGACGATATTAAAGGTCTTGCGCCATCTATCGCGATTCAGCAGAAAGTTATTTCGTCAAATCCGCGTTCTACAGTTGGTACATCGACGGAAATCTATGATTATCTAAAGTTGTTGTACGCCAGAATTGGCCATACTTTTTCACCAATTTCTGGTGAAGAGGTCAAAAAAGATTCTGTTACCGATGTTATCGATTTTATTAAGGCTTCAAAAAAAGACACAAGTTTTATCTTGATGGCGCCTTTGCAATATGAAGTTGACAACTTTACCGAACAATTAAAAACTTTGAAAGTTTCTGGTTTTACACGTTTGGAAGTTGGCGGAAACCTTGCCAGTATTGAAGATTTAGAAAGTTTTGGTTTTGTACCAGAAGCGGATACGGAGATATTTTTGGTCATCGACCGTTTCAGTTACGAAGAGGACGAAAACTTCTTGCAACGTTTGGCGGATTCTATCCAAATGGCGTTCTATGAAGGTCACGGACGTTGTCTCTTGAAAAATACAGAGAATAACGAAGTTCGAGATTTCTCTAATAAATTTGAGCTAGATGGCATCGATTTTAACGAACCGAATGTTCATTATTTTAGCTTTAACAATCCTTATGGCGCTTGTCCAACTTGCGAAGGTTACGGTAAAATAATTGGCATTGACGAAGATCTTGTCATTCCAAATAAAAATCTTTCGGTTTTCGAAGATGCTGTTGCGCCTTGGAAGGGCGAAACGATGAGCGAATGGAAACGTTCTTTCATTAAAAAAGCAAAAGACTTCCCTATTCATAAGCCTTATCATCAACTCACAAAAGAGCAAAAACAATATTTGTGGCGTGGTGACAAGTCTGCAAGTTTCCCGAGTATTGATAACTTCTTCAAAATGTTGGAGGAGAATCTTTATAAAATCCAATACCGTGTGATGTTGTCGCGTTATCGTGGTAAAACGACTTGTCCGACTTGCGAAGGTCTTAGATTGCGTGAAGAAACGTCTTGGGTAAAAATCGATGGACACAATATTCAGTCTTTGATAGAATTGCCTTTGGATGAGCTTTCACCAATTATTGAAAGTTTTAAATTATCAAAATATGACGCCGAAGTCGCAAAACGTCTTCTATATGAAATAAAATCTCGAATCGGATTTTTATTAAAAGTTGGTTTGGGTTATCTTAACCTTAACAGAACGTCCAACACGCTTTCTGGTGGCGAAAGTCAACGTATTAATTTGGCGACAAGTTTGGGAAGTTCGTTGGTTGGATCCATTTATATTTTGGATGAACCGAGTATCGGTCTTCACTCTCGTGACACCGAAAATCTCATTGAAGTTCTAAAAAATCTTCGCGATATTGGCAACACGGTTATCGTTGTAGAGCACGATGAAGACGTAATGCACGCTGCGGATTACATTATCGACATTGGTCCAGAAGCTGGTTATCTTGGTGGCGATTTGGTATTTGCTGGAAATTATAAAGATTTGAAAAAAGCTGATACTTTAACGTCTAAATACCTTAATCACGAACTAAATATTGAAGTCCCGAAAAAGCGTCGTGTTCCAAAAGAGTTTATCAAAATAAAAGGTGCGCGTCAAAACAATCTTAAAAATATTGATGTTGATGTTCCGTTAGAAGTTTTAACCGTTGTAACGGGCGTTTCCGGAAGTGGAAAATCAACTTTGATGAAGGAAATCCTAACCAACGCTGTGCAAATTCAGTTGGGAATGGGCGGCAAAAAAGCCGATTACGACAGCGTTGAGTTTCCAAAAAAGTTGATTAAAAACATTGAGTTAATCGACCAAAATCCGATCGGAAAGTCTTCACGTTCTAATCCCGTAACTTATCTAAAAGCTTATGACGACATTCGTGATTTATTTTCGAAACAAAAATCGGCGTCGTTAATGGGATTAAAACCTAAGCATTTCTCCTTTAATGTGGATGGCGGACGTTGCGACGAATGTAAAGGCGAAGGTGTGATTACAGTGTCCATGCAATTTATGGCGGACATCGAATTGGAGTGCGAACATTGTCACGGCACACGTTTTAAAAGTGAAATTCTTGAAGTTAAAGTTGACGAGAAAAGTATTTCGGATATTTTAAAAATGACGGTTGACGAAGCTATTAACTTCTTCACAGAATTGCAAGAATCTAAAATTGTACAAAAGCTAAAACCATTACAAGAAGTTGGACTTGGTTATTTGCAACTGGGACAGTCCTCTTCTACCCTTTCTGGTGGTGAAGCGCAACGTGTAAAACTTGCGTCTTTCCTAGTAAAAGGTGTTACGACGGACAAAACTTTATTTGTTTTTGACGAACCGTCGACGGGATTACATTTCCATGATATTAATAAATTGATGAAATCTCTGCAAGCTTTGATCGAGCTTGGACATTCGGTGATTGTGATTGAACATCAACCAGACATTATAAAATGTGCTGATTATATTATCGACATCGGTCCAAATGCTGGAAAACACGGTGGCGAAGTAGTTTTCACCGGAACGCCTGAAGATTTAACCAAGAATAAAATATCGGCAACCGCAAAGTACATCGCTGAAAAACTTTAAGTTTTCATGAAGTTTTAAAAATAATAAAGGCTTTCAGAGTTTTGAACTCTGAAAGCCTTTTTATTGATAAATAGTCTTATTTTTACGCTAAAACGTCTTGCAATTCTGTATGTTTCTTGAACATTGCACTTGCAAAAGGACAAAGCGGAATCACTTTTTTGTTTTCTTTTCTTGCGAAATCTACGACTGCATTTAGAAGATTCATCCCGACACCTAGACCGTTGTAAGCTTCTTCTACACCTGTATGATCGATGATAAATTTATCTTCTCCTGCCCAAGTGTAAGTCATTTCGCCCGCATGTTTGCCATCGATAAAAGCTTCGAACATTCCGTTTTTTTCGTTGTTTTGTTGTTTGATTTCCATTTTTATATTTTTTATTTGAATTCTGAATTTATTGTAATTGAACCTTCCAAAATCTTGTGAACTGGACAAGCATTCGCAATATGCTGAAAACGCTTCATCTGATCTTCCGGAATATCAGTTTTCGAAAATCGAATACTTCTATTAAGTGTCGTTTTCGTTTTGTCATCGCTATCAACTAAAGTCACATCAACAAAAATTTCGCCAACGTCCCAAGTTTTTCTCTCAGCATACATTTTCAGCGTAATGGCTGTGCAACTCGCCAAAGACGCTGCAAGAAGTTCTGTTGGTTTTGGTGCTAAATCTTTTCCTCCTTTGTCAATTGGCTCATCAACGATAATCTCATGATTTCCCGTTGTGACTTTGGTTAAATAAAGTTCGGTTCCTATTGTTGCAGTTACATTAACATCCATGTTGTTTTATTTTTTACAATATTAAGATTATGATTCCACATCCCAATTGATGTGAGATAAGAATTAGCTTTTCCGTTCCAAAACAAAAGCGAGACTATTTTTAAAGTTTACTCTTTGCAAAAAATATTGAAAGTCTATATTTAAAACAAAAAACAGTTATCGAAAATCTCGATAACTGTTTCTGTATTTTAAAAAAGATAATTTTACAAAGCCTTTTTGTAAGCTTCCCAACCTGCCATTTTGTATTTAACAGCTTCTTGTTCTGGATTTTCAGCTTTATAAATACCACGTCCAACGATGATAAAATCCGTATGGTAATTATTAATCACTTTTTCTGGTGTGTTATATTGTTGGCCTTTGCTATCGCCAGCATCAGAAAGATTAACGCCTGGCGTCATCAAAATCAAATCGTCTGGGATTTCGTTTTGTGCAACACAAGCCATAACATTGGATTGATTTTCGATAATCTTCATCGCTTCTTCACGATAATGCGCATCTGTCAAAGTACCTTTAGAAGACATCCCCAAAATCGCTACGACGCCAACATTATGGAAGCCATCGAGACTTGCACTTCCACCAATTACTTGCGCCGTAACAAGATCTGCCCAGTTAGAAATCTTGTACATTCCGTATGAAAATTGCAATTCTTGCGTGTTACCAATATCCGCAAATTTGCGATCTTCCATTATTAAGAAATTATGTTTTTGCGCTAAATCTTTTAATGGTAAAATCGTAGAATCTGCATCAAAATCTGTCAAAATATCGATATGCGTTTTAAGCGCAACAATGTGCGGACCAACCATATCAGCAAAATCTAATAATTCGCGTGTTGACAAAATATCAGCCGAAGCGATAAGGTTAGAATTCTTTTCGATAGCGATTTCCAAAAGGCGTTTCGCCATTGGATGCTCTACTTTTTCTAATTTATTCTCGTAAGAAATTTTCTTTTTTTCTTGAAACTGAACTTGGTTTCCGTTTAAGAAATCATTGATTCTAGCGACTTCCTCATCAGTAAGACATTCAATTTCCTTCAAAATCTTTACAACTTCCGAAATCGTAAACAGCGTATGAACTTTGTAACCTTTGGCTTCTAATTTCTCTTTTCCACCTTGTTCTCTGTCTAATACTACAACAATATCGGCAACTTTTAAACCTTCATTTTCAACTTCTTCGATAGTTTCGACAAGCGATTTTCCTGATGTAATCACATCTTCCACCAAAAGACAGTTATCACCTTTTTTGTAAATTCCTTCAAGAAGTTTTTTAGTCCCGTAAGTTTTAGCTTCTTTTCTTTTGATAATCAACGGAATGTAACTTTCCAAAGACATCGCTGTCGCCATCGGAAGCGCTGCGTAAGGCACACCGCAAATCACATCAAAATTATCTAATGGCAACATATCCAAAAGATAGTTGGCAAGATTTTTTAAGATTTTTGGTTCCGATGCCAAAGGACGTAAGTCAACATAAAAAGGGCTTTCGATACCGCTTTTTAATGTAAATCTTCCGAATTTGATAATGCCTAATTTGTAGCATTCTAAAAAGAATTCTCTTTTACTTTCCATTTTTACTTTTCACTTTCTACAAAGTTAAAATTTAATTTTCAATATTGTAATTTTGCACGGTCAGAAATTGAATTTTTAAACATAAAATTTCTCACAAGGCTTTCAGAGTTTAAAACTCTGAAAGCCTTAATAAAAGCAATATCTCATAGTACAGTCTCTGACAAAAAATTTAATATAAATTAAAAAATGCTTCAACAAGACATCATCGATCTTCTTAACGAAAAAGCTGACTTTTATAATAATACATCATTCATTGAGAATGATCCCATCCAAATCCCACATCGTTTTGACAACAAGCAAGACATAGAAATTGCTGGTTTTCTTTCGGCAAGTATTGCTTGGGGAAATAGAAAAGCGATTATCAAAAATGCAGATTTGATGATGGAACTTACGGAAAATTCACCGTATGATTTTGTTTTAAATTTTAAAAATTCAGATTTAGAGAAGTTTCCAGACAAAGCGGCGCATCGTACTTTTCACATGGAAGATTTTAAATATTTCCTGAAACAATTCCAAAGAATTTATCGAGAACACGAAAGTTTGGAAGATTTATTTCTTTTAAAAAATGATGAAACCAACTTCTATCACAGCATTGAACGTTTTAGGAAAGAATTTTTAAAAGAAGAACATCGTGCTCACAAACATGTAAGTTCGCCTTACAAAAACTCTGCATCAAAAAGGATTATGATGTTTTTGCGTTGGATGGTTCGCGAAGATAATCGTGGTGTCGATTTCGGAATTTGGAAGAATATTGACCAAGCTTATCTTTCGATTCCGTTGGATGTTCACACCGCTAACATTTCGAGAAAACTAAATCTTGTCACGCGAAAACAAAACGACTGGAAAACTTTAGAAGAATTGGATTTGGTTTTGAGACAACTTAATGCAAAAGACCCAGCAATTTATGACTACGCTTTATTCGGACTTGGCATCAGCAAAGAGTTTGAATAAAAAAAGAAGTGATTCTTTAGAAACCACTTCAATAGAAAGACATCTCATTTTGTTTTAGTTAGTACCTATAAAAAAAAGAGACGGCTACCCAGCCATCTCAAAATGTATCAAATTAAGTTTAGTAATATCGAAAATATGTCTTGCCAAACGTATCATTTCCATTATTTCTAGACTAAAGATATAAAATAATTCAATAAACAAGATGAATTAAATGTTAAAAAATAAAAAAACTCAGTTCACACTGAGTTTTTTATGTTATTTAGCGATTTTTCTTTCCAAAACCTCATCGACCATTCCGAAGCCTTTAGCTTCTTCCGACGTCATCCAATAGTCTCTGTCAGAGGCTTTTTCTACCCAATCGTAAGTTTGACCAGAGTGTTGAGAAATAATATCGTAAAGTTCTTTCTTCAACTTCAACATCTCTCTAAGGTTAATCTCCATATCCGAAGCTACACCTTGTGCACCGCCACTCGGTTGGTGAATCATCACGCGAGAATGCTTAAGTGCAGAACGTTTTCCTTTTTCACCTGCAACTAATAATACTGCACCCATCGATGCCGCAATACCTGTACAGATTGTAGCAACATCTGGCTTGATAATTTGCATCGTGTCGTAGATTCCTAAACCTGCATAAACACTACCTCCTGGCGAGTTGATGTAAATCTGAATATCCTTAGATGGGTCAGAACTTTCTAAGAATAACAACTGAGCCGTCACAATATTCGCAACTTGGTCGTCAATTCCTGTTCCCAAAAAGATGATTCTGTCCATCATTAATCTTGAGAAAACGTCCATCTGTGCCACATTCATACGACGCTCTTCCATAATGTACGGTGTCAAATTAGTAGGATTGAACATTCCCATATATTGGTCGGTTGCAAGGCCATTGATACCTTGATGCTTCACCGCATAATCTCTAAATTCTTTTTTTAAGTCCATATAAATTGGTATTTTTTTCGAGTTTGTATTTGCAATTTCTGTTCCTTTGCTAAAGTACGCCATTCTGTCATAAAATCCTATACAACATGGCGTCTAAGTGGTTGCGAAGTTGAGAAAGTTTCACGATTTTAAAATAAATTTCTTCCTTTTCGTCTTCAGTTTCTAAAGCTTTTTTAAGATCCTCAATAATCTTCATGACATATTCTCGTTTGTAACGCAAAATTGTGTCACTAACCATTTTGGGAACAACTTCTTCTTCGCTGCTAAAATAAATATTAAACTTCGCCCAGTTGCTAGTTTCGTAAGGATTAATCAGCGTATCCGCCATTTTACCAGAAATATCTTCGTCCATTAATTTAAAGAAAAACGAACTCGATCGTAATTCATCTTCTTGAAGTCCAGCTTTTATTTCGTCAACGATTTTTTGATTGATTTCGGTTTGCAATTGACAATCATCTTCTTCTAAATGTTGAATAATCTCTTCAATCACCGATATTTTGTAAGTTTCGCCTTCTGCATCTTTTCGTTCGATAACAACATCCCCAAACTTCATCATCAACTCAATTAGTTTTTCTTCTAAAACAAAAAGCGGACTGATTTTGCTATCAATATTAGCAACAATCTCTAACTTTTGTTCAGGTTGCGCAATTTGAGGTCGTGGACGATGTTCCTTATCTTTATAATCTTTTTGAAGTTGTAATTCGTTAAACAAATTCTGTTCGCTTAACTTAAATTTGTTCGCAACTTCTTTTAAATAAATTTCTTGTTTAAGACCATTAGTCACAAAAGCTACAGATTTTACAATCTCACGAATTGCTTCTGCTTTTTTAATTGGGTCGTTATCGGTATTTTGGAAAAGTATTTCTGCTTTAAAATCGATAAAATCCTGTGCATGTTTGTGAATAAAATCTTCAACATAATCTTGTGGATGTTTTCTCGAAAAACTGTCTGGATCATCACCATCAGGGAATAACAAAACGCGAATATTCATCCCTTCCGACAACAACATATCAATACTTCGAAAACTCGCTTTAATCCCCGCAGCATCACCATCAAACAAAATCGTCACATTCTCCGTAAGACGTTTAATTAACTTGATTTGCTCGACTGTTAACGCCGTTCCACTACTTGCAACAACATGCTCAATTCCGGCTTGATGAAGCGCAATAACGTCCATATAGCCTTCCACCAAAAGACAAAGATTCTGCTTAGAAATCGCTTGCTTGGATTGGAAAAGTCCGTAAAGAACATTGGATTTATGGTAAATTTCGGTTTCTGGCGAGTTGAGATACTTTGCTGTTTTGATGGTATTGTTAAGAATTCTACCTCCAAATCCTAAAACTCTTCCCGAAAAACTATGAATCGGAAACATCACACGTTCACGAAAACGATCAACACCTTTTGGTGCGTTTTCAGGAAAAACTGAAAGCCCTGATTTTTCGAGAATATCTTTGTCATAACCTTTGGCTAAAGCATATTCTGTAAAGGCATCTTTCTTCTCTGGCGAATAACCAAGCTGAAATTTTTTAATGATATCCTGACGAAGTTCGCGCTCTCTAAAGTACGAAAGTCCAATCTGTTGACCTTCTTCGGCATCCCAAAGTTGCTCAATAAAAAAGTCATTGGCAACTTCATGAATTTTATAGATTAAATCTTTTTGATCGCGTTGTTGCTTTTGCTCAGGCGACATTTCGACAATATCTTCCTCAACAGGAATGCCATATTTTTTCGCTAAATGTCGTAAAGCTTCGGGATAAGAAAAACCTTCTAATTCTTTTAGAAATGTGATAACACCACCACCTTTTCCCGACGAAAAATCCTTGAAAATTTGCTTACTTGGTGATACGATAAAACTTGGCGACTTCTCATCAACAAAGGGACTCAGACCTTTTAGGTTAGAGCCAGCGCGTTTTAGTTGTACATATTCGCCGATGATTTCTTCAATGCGGGCCGCAGAGAAAATTTTATCTATAGTTTCTTTAGTAATCAAATCCTATGAGTCATATTTATATAGATTAATCTATACGTTTAAGATGCAAATTTACGCTTTGAATTGAGATAAAAGTAAAGGATTTAAAATAAATGCATTTTTAAGCTTCCATAAAATCTATATAATTTTTTATATATAAAAAGTAGGTGTAATTTTACAAAAATTTTTGAAAGATGGAATTCAAGATTCGAAGTATCGAAGAATGGCAAGAAGTTGTTGATTATGTAAAATCCAAATTGGACAGACCAATCCTTTTATTAAAGGGAAATTTGGGTGCTGGTAAGACAACTTTCTCGCAACAATTGGTTTATGCTTTAGGCAGTGACGACGAAGTAAGCTCGCCGACCTACTCTATTGTTAACGAATATAATTCTCCGAACGGAAAAATATTTCATTTTGATCTTTATCGATTAAAAAACATTGAAGAAGCTTATGATTTTGGCATCGAAGAATATCTTGATAACGCTTATCTCTGCATTATTGAGTGGCCAGAAATCTACGAAAGCGAGCTTCTACCTGAAGAATTCCACGAAATGCAAATTACCAACACGGACGAAGAAAGGATTATTAATTTCAATTAATGATATAATAAGCAAGTTGATTATATTTGTATCTTTAATCTAATAAAAATTGCAGACTGCATGAGTCACACTTCTACCATATTTACGCCCTTTAAAGAGGAAGAACTTATCCCAAAAGAGGAAAAGCTTGAGGTTGTACGCAAAGGAAAAATGCATAGCATTGGTATCCCAAAAGAAATTAGCCTTTCCGAAAAGAGATTATGTTTAATCCCTGATGCAGTGCAAGTCCTTGTGCAAGCGGGACACAAAGTTGTCATCGAAAAAGGTGCTGGCGAAGGTGCGCATTACACAGATTTGCAATATGCAGAAGCAGGTGCTTTAATAGTTGATAATCCGCAAGAGGCTTTTATACAAGATATTATTCTTAAAATAAATCCTCCAACATGCCAGGAAATTGATTATCTAAAACCGAATACTTATCTTATTTCGGCTTTGCAGCTTAATCTTCGAGACAAAGATTATTTTGTAAAATTATCTGAGAAAAAAATAAATGCTATCGCTTTCGAATTTATCACCGACGAATATGAGCAACTATCGCTTGTTAGACTAATTGGTGAGATTGCAGGAAGCGTTTCTATTTTATATGCGTCAGAACTTTTGGCTCTGTCAAGTGGTTTGATGTTAGGCGGAATCACAGGCGTTCGTCCAACCGAAGTTGTCATTATCGGTGCTGGTATCGTTGGCGAATTTGCGACTAAAGCTGCAATCGGATTAGGCGCTAATGTTCGAGTTTTTGATAATTCTTTATCGAAACTTAGACGACTACATTCTATTGTTGATCATCGTGTACCAACTTCTATTATTGATCCTCGCGAATTAACAAAAGCGGTACGTCGTGCTGATGTTGTGATTGGCGCGTTACCAAGACTTAACCTTCCACCAGTTGTGACAGAAGATATGGTTTTAAAAATGAAAAAAGGTAGCGTGATCATCGATATTACTGTGGACAACGGAAAAGCCATTGAAACTTCTGAATTGACGAGTCTTGAAAATCCTTTCATTATAAAACATGACGTTGTACATTGCGGACTTCCGAATCTAACAGCGAGAATGCCAAGAAGTACGACCAAAGCAATTAGCAACTTCTTCCTAAGTTACATCCTTGGTTACGACGAAGACGGCGGTTACGAGAATATGCTACTTAGCAAAAAAGAGGTTAAACAAAGCCTTTACATGTACAAAGGTCGCCACACAAAATTGGTGATTTGCAAAAAATTCGATTTACCATATCACGACATTAACTTGTTGATTTTCTAAAAATAAATAATGCTCAAAAAACTTAAATTCTATCTTATTGGATTTCTTCCAGGACTTATTATTGTCTTTTTCATTTTAAATAAAAAAGGGGCGAGTTGCTCTTACTTCCCTAACGACAGGGTTATTGGAGAAAGTATGACCAAAGAAGTATCCATCCCAACTGCTTTGAAAGCGCAACTTGCGTCACAAAATATCGATACTAAATATCTGAAAGATTCCATTATTGCAAAAGGAACAATTGACTTTGACAAAAGCCAAGCGCAAAAGCAACCTTTCCCAGAATATTATATGACGTCGCCCGAAAAGAATCCAAAATACGAATTGACTTACGAAAAGACAAAAGATTCTGTGGTGATAAAAACTTTTAAAAAATTAAACTAAAATTTGAAAGTCTTTTCATAGCTTTGCAACAATGTTTAACCAAGCAACATATTATTACGAATTAACAACCTAGCCTAGGATGGAGATTTCGTATGCAATATAATAACCTCGTCCTAGGACGGGGTTTTTTGTTTTTAAAATTAAAATTATGACAATAGGACTTATTGGTGTCGGACTTATCGGCGGATCAATGGCTTTAAAATTAAAAGAAAAAAACTTTGCACAAAAAATCATAGGCTTTGATAAAAGTGAAGTCCATCTTTTGATGGCGAAAGACCTTAATATTATTGATGAAATCACGACTTTTGAAAATCTTGTTCAGGATTCGGATTTAATAATCATCGCTTTACCCGTTGAAGCTACAAAAGTTGTTCTGCCAGAAGTTTTGGATAGGATTTCGGATAAAACCGTCGTGATGGACGTTGGATCTACGAAACAAGAAATAACTAACATCGTCGAACAACATCCGAATCGTAAAAACTTTGTGGCAAGTCATCCCATGTGGGGAACCGAAAACAGCGGTCCAAAAGCAGCAACTTCCGAAGCTTTTAGCAATCGTGCCGCTGTTATTTGTAATCATGAAGATTCTTACGATTTCGCGGTGGAATTGGTGAAGCAAGTTTATGAAAATTTAGAAATGAACATCCTTTACATGGACGCTGACAAACACGATGTTCACACCGCATACATTTCGCACATTTCGCATATTACGTCTTATGCTTTAGCAAATACCGTTTTGGAAAAAGAACGTGAAGAAGATACTATTTTCCAGTTGGCAAGTTCTGGATTTTCGAGCACGGTTCGTCTTGCAAAATCGCATCCAGAAATGTGGGTTCCGATTTTTAAACAAAACAAAGAAAATGTTTTGGATGTTCTTAATGAGCATATTTCCCAATTAAAAAAATTCAAATCCGCTTTAGAAAAAGAGAACTTCGACTTTTTGGAAGAACTTATTGTTAATGCTAATAGAATACGAGGCATTTTGGATAAATAAAAAAACCGCAAATTCGATTTTATAAACATTAATCAAATTTGCGGCTTCTGTATTTTTTATTTTAACATTCTGGCACGTTAACTGCGACCGCTAAACCACCTTCAGAGGTTTCTTTGTATTTAGAATTCATGTCCAAAGCTGTTTCCCACATCGATTTGATCACGTGATCTAACGAAACTCTGGCTTTGCTAGGATCACCTTCCAAAGCCAAATTAGAAGCGGTAATGGCTTTAATAGCGCCCATCGAATTACGTTCAATACAAGGAATTTGCACGAGACCGCCAATCGGATCACAAGTCAAACCAAGATGATGTTCCATGGCAATTTCTGCAGCCATCAAAACTTGTCCCGGCGTACCACCAGAAATTTCTGTTAAAGCCGCAGCAGCCATCGCAGACGACACGCCAACTTCTGCCTGACAACCGCCCATCGCAGCAGAAATGGTTGCGTTCTTTTTAAATAAAGTTCCGATTTCGCCAGCCGTTAAAATAAATCTGATAATATCTTCTTCTTTATTAAATTCTGTAAAGGTCTGTGCATACATCAAAACTGCAGGAATAACACCACTTGCACCATTGGTTGGTGCGGTGATAATTCTACCAAAAGCAGCATTTTCTTCGTTAACAGCTAATGCGAAACAACTAATCCATTTGGTTATCGAATTGAAAGTCTTCTCCTCCTCGCAAACCATCTGGAACCATTGGTCCATATTTTTATAGATTTTGGAACCGAGAAGTTTTTCATTCATTTCGGAAGCGCGACGCGTTACATTAAGACCACCAGGAAGAATTCCTTTTTTGTTAACGCCTTTGTAGACGCACTCTTTAATATTCTTCCAAATTTCTAAAGCTTGTTGATTGGTCTCTTCACGACTTCTCCAAGATTCTTCATTTAGATAAATTAAATCTGAAACTCTAGTTAAATTTAGTTGCTCAATATATTTAAGAATATCACTTCCGTGATGGCAAGGATACAACGTACGAACACACATTTCGCTGTAAGTGTTGTCTTCTTTAGTCCCAACAAAACCGCCACCAAGCGAATAATAATCCTGACTTAACTCTTCTCCATCGTTGAAAACCACTTTGAAAATCATTCCGTTTGGATGAAAGTCAAGCGTTTTTTCTTTATTTAAAATTAAATGATGTCCGTAGATAAAGGTTAATGGATGTTCGCCACCAAGATTAAGAATTTGCGTTTCCTTAATATGCGCAATTTTTTCATCAATTTTTGTTGTATCGATGGTTTTAAAATCTTCACCAGAAAGTCCCAACATCCCAGCAATGTCTGTTCCGTGGCCAATTCCCGTTTTTGCAAGCGAACCAAAGAATTCTACAAAAACTTCTTTAACATCAGAAAGTTTTCTGTCTTTTTTAATAAGGTTCAAAAACATCTCTGCCGCGTTCCAAGGTCCCATTGTATGCGAGCTTGACGGGCCAATTCCAACTTTTATAATTTCAAAAACACTGATCGATTCCATTCAATAAAATTAGGGCTCTAAAGATACTATCAATTTACAAATTAAAAAGTCAATATTCAAATTTTGTTAAGATTTGAAGACTTCCAGCAAAATTGCTGATACTTCTTTTGGTTTTGTCGCTGGGAATAAATGGGTTGCATTTTTAATAACGAAATCGGGTTTCGAATTTTTAATCGGAAAAACAATGTCTTTATCTGCCATGACTTGGATAATGTTGGGTATTTTTTGGAATTTCCACTCCGAAATTTTCTCGATTGACCATTTGAGATAATAAGGATGTCGCACTCGGAAATAGTTATTAATACGAGGATTTTTGGGATCGAATAACTTTCTTAAAAAAGAATAAACCACCGCCGAGTTTTCATTAAAAAAACGTTCGGGCACCAATCTTGGGATTTTAGTAAAACCTCCCAATTTTATAAGTGGTGACTTTTCTTCATCGCTGCGAATACTTCCGAGAATTACAACTTTTTTGGCAGGTTTAAGATGATGAATTTCTTGTACCATAATCCCACCAAAAGAATATCCCAAAAGATAAAAATCTTCTGCATCGTCGATTCTGTCCGCCATTCTTTTAACATAATGCGAAAACTCTTCTTGATTTTCGGGAATTAACCAATCTAGAAATTCGACTTCGATATCGTGGTCAAAAGTCAATTTTTCTAAAACGGTAAAATCGGCACCAAGGCCACTCACAACATATAACTTCATAATCAAAACTACTATCAAAAGTAGGAAACAAAAAAAGAACAGACAAGCTGTTCTTTTTTAAATATTCTTAAAGTTTTAGCAAATTATTTTGCAGTTACTTTAACTTTCATGTCGATATCGTCTTTAACCAAAACGTCAGCCATAGATGATTTGTAAGCTACATCAAATTTTTGACGATCAAAGCTAAATTTATCAGTAACGATAGATGCTACACCTTTGCTAACACCAACTTTTGCTGGGAAGCTGATGGCGTTAGTTTTTCCTTTTACAGTTAAGTTACCAGTGATTGTAGAATTCCAAAGTTTATCAGAATTTGGTTTAACCGCAGTAATTGTAAATTCAGCTGTTGGGAATTTTTCTACCTCGAAGAAGTCACCATTCTTAAGGTGGCCATCCAACTTAGCTTTTGTTTCTGCATCTTTAACATCTGTCGCGCTAATGGTCGTCATATCTAATACGAAAGTACCACCAACAACTTTATTATCTTTAACAACGATGTTACCAGATTTCACATTAACCGTCCCATCATGAGATGATGCTTGAGATTTTGCGATTTTGTAACCCCACCAATGTACATCAGATGCTACTACTTTTTTAGTTTGTCCAAATGCTAAACCTCCAATCATTAAAGCAACTAAAGCTAATTTTTTCATTTTTTTAATTATTTAAAATTTTATAGTGCAAACTTAGCCATAATCATTCTAAATAAAAATTGATTTATGGTAAGAAAAACACAATTACAAGAAAAAGCCCATCCGAAGACAGGCTTAATAAGATTATAATAGATTGATTAGTTCCCTAACGGAATATTGTACGATACACCTACACCTACAGAACCAGCATTAAATTTTTGATCTGCAACTTGTCCTTTATCACCTGTAAATACTTTTGTATAATGTGCAAAGAAGTTCCAGTCTTTGTTATGGTAACCGATTTCTGGTTTTAAATAAAATCCACCATCAGGTCTTTTTGCATTGTACGCAGCATTGTCAGTAACATTATCATCGCCAACAATGAAACCGTAACCTAAGTCAGCACCTAGATAAAATCCATATTGCTGAGGATAAATTCTAAATAATGCTGCTACAGGAACTACCCCGAAGTCATTATTATCAACTTTAACATTGTTAATAGTCGCAGACTTTCCGAAGAAGTGGTTATAACCTGTCGCGATACCCAAACCAAATCCTGGCGTTACTAAATTTTGATAAGAAACATCTAATCCTACATTAGCGGACGTGTTACCTCCAGTAGAAACACCACCGTTAACACCGACTTTAAGCATGTTATTCATATCTGAATTTTGTGCGAATGTCATACCTCCTGCTAATACACCTATTGCTAATATTGCTTGTTTTAAAGATTTCATAATTCAAATTTTTTCGTTTTACGAGAAACAGACTTGAAAAATCTATGCCAAAATAATTTTAAAGCTCGCAAACACCCATCAAATATAAGATTTTCAATACTTTACAAAAACAAAAAAAGCACCCGAAAAGACGCTTTTTTATTGATATTTTTAAAATTTTAGTATTCG
Source organism: Soonwooa buanensis (assembly GCF_900167905.1). Taxonomy (GTDB): domain Bacteria; phylum Bacteroidota; class Bacteroidia; order Flavobacteriales; family Weeksellaceae; genus Soonwooa; species Soonwooa buanensis. Next base: position 331,024 of record NZ_FUYZ01000001.1, read on the forward strand.
AAAAGGACACTTCCCCACGTAAATCCGCTTCCGAAAGCTGACATACATACCAAATCGCCACGCTTCATACGACCTTCTTGGATCGCCTCACTCAACGCAATTGGGATAGAAGCTGCCGTTGTATTACCGTATTTTTGAATATTGATAAACACCTTCTCGTCTGGCAAATGCAATAATTGTTGAACATATTGTGCAATACGAATATTCGCTTGATGTGGAATTAAAAGATCAAGATCTTCAATCGTTTTACCAGCTTTAGTTAAAGCTTCCATAATACTTTCTGGGAAACGCGTCACCGCATGTTTGAACACGAAATTACCATTCATAACAGGATAAATATCTTCTGGCGTTATCGCTTCTGGCTCTGTTAACAGACGATCTGCCCAACCAAATTTTGATCCTGGGAATTTCACTGCAAGCTCTTCCGCATATTTACCTTCAGAATGCATATTAACAGATAAAATACCCTTCGTATTTTCGTCTTCTGTCGCTGACAAAACTACCGCACCAGCACCGTCTCCGAAGATAACAGAAACACCACGACCTCTGTCGGTAAAGTCCAATCCAAAAGAATGAATCTCTGCACCAACCACCAAAATATTTTTATAAGTCCCAGAAACAATCAGCGCATTCGCAATACTCATCGCATATACAAATCCAGAACATTGGTTTCTAACATCTAGCGCACCAATTGTATCGCAACCAAGCATCTCTTGTAGCAAAACACCGTTACCAGGGAAGAAATAATCTGGCGACAACGTTGCAAACACAATATAATCGATATCTTTACCCGTAAGATTTGCATTTTTAAGCGCCATTTCCGAAGCTTTAAAGCCTAAGAAAGCACTTGTCTCTTCGCTGTCATTTCTGTCTTTACGATGACGTCTTTCTTTAATACCTGTTCTTTCGGTAATCCATTCGTCATTGGTATTCATCAATTTTGACAAGTCATCGTTTGTCACTATATTTTCAGGAACGTAATGTCCTACACCTGTAATTTTACTTTTATACATTTTCTAAATTTGTAAATCGCTTTGCAAAAATAATATTTTATTCATTACATAGAACTTTATTTAAGATATTATAACATTATTTCGAAAACATTAATAAATAAAGCGTTTTTAAATTAATTTAATATTAAAAACAAAAGTGATTAAAGCTTTTATTAAACTATTACAAAGTCATATTTTTAGCATAAAATACAAATAATTCCAAAAAATATTTAGCTTTGCGCTATGGCAATTGAAAGCATATTAAAAAACGAACATTGCGAGTGGTTAGACGTCGAAATGGCGACAGAAGATGACCTTGCTTTTTTACATAATCGTTATCATATTAACAACCTCCTTTTGGAAGATACTATTGACCCCAACCACTTACCGAAATATGAAGAAGTGGACGAGGTCAAATTTTTTCTGATGCGAGAAAACACTGATCTGGAGCGCCAAACACTTAACACGATAAGTGATGTTAGTACAAAATTGAGTCTTTTTGTATTGCCAAACCTCATCATTACAATTCATCGGATGAAAAGTAAAAGCATCCGCGAAGTGAATGAAGACATTGAAAAGCAACCTCAACTAAAAGAGATATTATCATCTGATCAATTAGCCTTAAAACTTGCGCTTCAAGTGATGAAAACTTATGACAATGAAAGTCAGCATCTAATGGAAGTTTTGGATAATATGGAGAACGAAATTTTCTTAAAAAACACCAACCAAACTAACCAAATCAGACGTCTTTATAAACTGAAACGAAAATCTGGACTTAACACCAGAATCCTAAATATCTCGTCGGATTGGATTAATAAATTCCATACTTTAAAGTTGGAAGATGTTGAAGTCATGGATTTAATCGACAAACAAAAAGACGTTATCGCGGATTTTGATCACCTTAATGCGCAAACAACCAACTTAATATCGATGTTTCTGGCTTTATCCGATCAAAAGGCTAATCAAGTTATGAAGCTTTTAGCGATGTTTTCGGTTTATTTTTTACCGCTAACCTTTATTGCAGGAGTTTACGGTATGAATTTCGACAACATGCCCGAACTAAAATATCCATATGGCTACTACGGAACACTAAGTTTTATGGCGCTTATCGTCATTGTGACCTTTATTTATTTCAGAAGAAAAAAATGGTAGTCATCAATAATTATCTATTTTAAATTAAAAAAATAAAATTATAATTCATTTTTCTAGAATTAATGCAGACTTGATAAAGAATTTCGAAAGTTTTTTTGCTAAATTTGAGTATTGCAAATATTTGATGAAGAAATTATTTTTTGGTAGCTTGTTTTTGATGCAGGGGATTTGGTGTTTTGGACAACAAGATAGCATTCGGATTTCGGCAAAATTGTCTGCTGATGCGCAAAACTTAATCGTTGAGCAGCAGATTGTATATCATAATCCTCATGAGGTTTCGATTGATAAAATCAAACTTCTCAATTGGGTTGCAGCTTACCAAAATCGAAATACGCCACTTCTTAAACGCAAACTTAAAGACCGAAAAAAGGATTTGTATTTTGCAAAACCGACAGAACTTGGCGCACTCAACAATCTTCATGTCGAATTTGATGGAAAAACAAAAGACATTGAGAAACTTCAAGAAGAATTTTTGTATTTAGATTTAGATCAAAAACTAGAACCACAATCTTCAAAAACCATCAAATTACGTTACGAAGTCAAACTGCCAAATGCAAAATTTACTGGTTATGGTATCGATAAAACCGACATTAATCTCAAATATTTTTTCATAGTTCCTGATAGTTTTGAAAATCAAGATCAATATCCCAAACATTTTTTAGATACCGAACAAAACTTAAATAGCGCTTCATATTGGGATGTTAATTTTGATATTCACGAGGCTTTTAAAGTTGAATCTAATCTTCATCATACTGGGATTTTAAAAAATGAATTTGCTGGTGTTTCTATCAACGATCCAGAGTTTTTTATTTCATTAAATAATATTGATAAAATCTCTGTCAATGTTGATGAACAAAAGATTGATGTTGTTTTTGGTTATCCGATTACACAAGACGATCGGGCGAGTCTAGAGTTTTATTTGCCGTTACATCTTAAGTTTTTAAAAAAGCGTTTAGGTCACCTTCCTGACAAAATATTTATTAGTGAAAAATTCCGTTCGGCGGAGAAGTTTGTGGGAATTGACGACATCAAGTTTTGGAAATTTCATTACAAATTGTTTGCAGATCCAGAGAAAATAGATTTGCATTATTTTGGGATTGTGTCCAAGCAAGTCATTAATAATCTTTTTGTTAACGAAAAAAATATTGATCATTGGTTAAAAAATGGATTACAGACTTATTGCGAATTTCAATATTTAAAAGAGTTTTATCCAGAACATAAGCTTTTGGGAGATCTTCCTAATCAAGCAAAAATTCTTGGGATGAAACCTTTGAAGATTTTCCATGCGTCGGATCTTAAGTTGACAGAACGTTATCCATTGGCGTATCAATATATTTTGACACAAAACCTCGATCAAAAAATCGACGAAAATTATGAAGATCTAAGTAAGTTTAACGCTTTTGCAATCAGCCATTTTGAAACGGGAATTCTGTTTTATTTTGTTGCTGATCAAATGGGTTTTGCAAAATTTAATTCATTTTTAAATTCGTATTTCTCAGATCATTTTCAGAAACCAGTTGTTGCAAGTGATTTTTTGTCAAAACTTGAGTGGGAAAGTGGCGGAAATTCTCGTTTTTTATCATCTTTAATTGAAGAAAAAAATCGTGTCAATTTTAATCTTAAAAAATTTGTACGAAAAGATGAGGCTTTCGATGTTAAAATAAATAAACTCGGGAAGTATAATCTACCATTTAAACTGCAAGCGGAAACCGAATCTGGACAAAAAGAAACGCAATGGCAGTACGCAGATTCTGAATCTAAAGTCTATCAAGTAAAAGCCAACGATGCAGAAAAGATTATTGTGAATGACGATTTTTCTTTTCCTGAAACCAATTTCAGAGACAATTATTTGTATACCAAAGGTCTTTTTTCGAATATGAAAAGACTTAAATTAAAACTGATAAAAGATATTCCAAATCCTGAATTTAATGAGCTTTACATTTCGCCGCGACTAAGTTTTAATGCTTATGATAAAGTGATGTTAGGTTTTAATCTTGTTAATAAAGGCGTTTTTGATCAAAAATTTGTCTATTCTGTTTCGCCCTATTACAGTACCGGAACTGGACAATTGACTGGTAAAGCTGGCGTTTCTTACAACATTATGCCAGCGGACAGCTTTTTTAGAAGTTGGCAAATTGGTGGTTCGGCGTCGTATTTCCATTACGATTATGATTTGGCTTATCAGACTTACAGCTTTTTTACTAATTTTTCATTTAATAAAAATCCTAGAAGTGCGATTGGTAGAAACTTATATTTCAGTTATGGACATTTCCAAAAAGATTTGGACGCGAAACGTATTTTAGCAAAAGAATATGGGAAATATAACTTATGGAATGTTGGTTACTCATATAGCGACAATGCTTTAATCCACGAAAAATACATTAATGCAGGTTTCCAATGGATGGAAGATTTTCAGAAATTATCGACTGAGGCTTTTTACCGTTGGGAATATATGAAGGATCGAAAAATAAGTTTTAGATTTTTTGGAGGTGTTTTCATCAATAACAATACGCAAAATAATACGTTCGATTACGGGATTTCTAAAGTGTCAAACTATGCTTTTTCTTACGGTTTGTTAGGACAAAGTGCAACAACGGGAATTTTGTCTCAGCAATATATTTTGGCGGAAGGCGGTTTCAAATCTGATTTTAAAACCAAAGCTAACCAATGGATTACAAGTGTTAATGTCGATTCTCACGTTTGGAAGATGTTTAACTTGTATGCAGATTTTGGACTTTACAAAAGCAAAGGACAAGGCGCAGACTTTATTTGGGATTCTGGTGTTAAACTAAAAATTATTCCAGACTTTTTAGAAGTTTATTTCCCAGTACAATCTTCTCTTGGTTTCGAACCTGCGATGAAGGATTATGGTTACAGAATACGATACACGCTTATCCTTAATCTTGGCTCGCTGTTGAGTAATCTTCGCCGAGGCGTTTATTAAGATATTTTTTAAAACAAAAAAAAGACCGCTCATAAGAACGGTCTTCATTATTTATTGAAGATTAATTCAATTATTTTTTGATAACTTTTTGAGAAACCGCTTGACCATTAACAGTCGCAGTTACAACATAAGTACCTTTTGCTAAGTTAGAAACATCCAATTTAGTGTTTTCTTTAACTTCAGCAGTTTTAACAACTTGACCAGCCATGTTGATTACAGATACGTTAGCAGCTTGACCGAAGATTAATTCGTTAGCAACTACTGTATTTTTTACTAAGTTAACTTTAGAAGCGTTAACATCACCAACAGCTAAGTTATCAGTATAAGTAATGTTAATTGACTTAATTCTGATTTGAGCAGATGTTCCTGTTTGACCATTCTTGATTACAACTGTAGAAGCAGGAGTAGATGGTGTAACTAAATAAGTTGCATTAGTAGTATCAGCTGGGTCATATACTGTAGGTACAACAACGCCATCAACTGTTACAACTGCTGTAGATGGTGCATAGTTGTCAGAACCAACAGTACCAGAAGTTACGATTTTCACTACATTTAATTTAATACCTGTTGCAGCTTTTACTGCGTAAGAGTTACCGTCTCCTGTTGCATTAGAAGAGTAAAGTCTAACAGTTCCTCCACCTGCAGTGTAGAAAGATGGTGCATTGCTAGCTCCGTTTTTTTGTGCATCGTAAGTAATTTTTCCTGCTACGATATCACCAGTAGAAAGAGCTTGAGCGTTAGAAAATCCTTGATTGTTTAGAATATAATCAAAAGTTGATTGAGCTGACACTAAAGATACTGCAGCAACAGCTAAAATTGTAAAGATTTTTTTCATAATATAAAAAATTTAAGTTTTGTTAAAAATTGGACTGCTAATTTACAAATTATTTGAATTTAAAAACAAATGAATTAAAATTTAACAATTTTTTAATGTTGAAATTTAAATTGTCATTTTAATATTAGCCTTTTATTCAACCAAAATATCCTAGCAGCAGAAATAGTTTAGCAATTATTTCTTGTACAAAATTACGTCTTATTCCTTTTATAAAAACATGATTCATATTATGTTTTTATTAATAAAAAAGCCTCCAAAATTGGAGGCTCAACTATTTATTTAAAATAATAATTATTTTTTGATAACTTTTTGAGAAACCGCTTTACCATTAACTGTAGCAGTTACAATATAAGTTCCTTTTGCTAAGTTAGAAACATCTAATCTAGAGTTATCTTTAACCTCAGCAGTTTTTACAACTTGACCAGCCATGTTAATAACTGATACCTGTGCCTCTTGGCCGAAGATGATTTCGTTTGCAACAACTGTGTTTTTTACTAAGTTAACTTTAGTTGCATTAGTATCGGTAACAGCTTGTGTAGGAACAGTTACTCTAATGTCATCGATGAAAAATCTAGAATTAGAAGCTTTTTGTCCTTCGAATTTAATCTTAACTGCCTTATTAGCACCAGTTATATTAACTGTATAGGTCGTAAAACTACCTTTTACTAAAGTAACAGTAGCTTGATCCAAAGTCGCACCTGTTGCAGAAATTTTTAAAGTTGTACTTTCATTAGTACTATCCCAAGCTCCTGCTCTGAAAGTTAAAGTTGCTACGCCTTCAGCTACGATTGTGGGAGTAGTAATCGAACCTAAGTTTGATCCTGATCCTAATTTAACAGCATTATTTCCGCTATATGCATTTGCCAATGTCCATGAACCTCCTGTCTCATAGCTTGATAATGAATTGTTTGCAATTTGTCCACTCCATTTTCCATCATTACCACCAGTACCTGTAATGTCGTCAAATGTCGCTTCGAAAACAGTTTGTTGTGCACTAACAGTCATTGAGATAGCAGCAACTGCTAATAAAGAATAAAATTTTTTCATAATGATAAAATATTTAAGTTAAGTTTATTTTTCTGGTGCAAATTTACTTTTGTAAATTCCCTTTCAAAAGTTTTATGGGTTAAATAATCTTTAATAAAAATTAATCTAAAAAAAACTAACGAAAGGGCATCAAAGATAAACTTTTATTTTAAATACAAAATTTTTGTTAAAGATTCTCGTTAATCACTTGTAAATCTTTTATTCATCTGTATTATTCGTAGATTTACGGCTGGAAAAATTTTGAAATTGTATCGACAGATTTTTACTATTTTGTTGTTTTGTTTGGCTTGTTTTACAACACAGGCTCAAATTTTCACGTGGAAAAATCCAAATCTCCCCAATGACTCTATCAAAAAAGATAGCCTAATTTCGGCGAAACTTAGCAAGGATTTCTTTGTTAAAGATACATTAGACTTTATTAAAAAATCGCCGCAGCTTGTTTATGATGAAGAGGTTTTAGTAAAAAACACAAAATCTCGTATTCTCGGCGATCTTAATACAAAAGGTTCCATTGTAAGAGGGATAACATTCGGTAACAACCAAGGTTCTTCGGTGCAAAGCTCGATGGATATGCAGATTTCGGGGAAGTTGAGCGACGATGTTTCGGTATTGGCATCTATTTCGGATCACAATTTACCAATTCAGGCTGATGGTTATACACAGACTTTACAAGAGTTTGATAAGATTTATGTTCAATTAAATATTAAAAAACATAGCATTATCCGAGCGGGACATCTCGATTTAGATGATAATCAAACTTTTTTTGGACGTTACCAACGCCGAAGTATGGGCTTACAATTCCAAACCAATTGGGAGCAAAATGGCAATAAAACTTTTCTAGATATTTCGGGAGGTATTGCGAGAAGTGAGTTCAACCGAATGCGCTTTCAAGGTATCGAAGGCAACCAAGGTCCTTATCGACTTTTAGGGAAAAACGGCGAGCAATTTATCACCATTATTTCGGGTTCGGAACAAGTCTACATCGATGGCGTTTTGATGAAGCGTGGCGAAAACCTCGATTATATTATTAATTACAATACGGGCGAAATCACATTTACGAGTTTTAGACCAATTTATAAACAGAATTTCATTACCATAACTTACAATTATACGAACCGAAATTACACCCGATTTTTAGTAACAGGAAATCTCCAACATCAGCGAGAACGTCTCAAAGTTGGGCTTTCTTGGTTTATGGAAAATGATAATAAAAATGCGCCACTTGCGCTTAATCTTAGTGACGAAGACAAACAATATCTTATTAATGCTGGTAATAATGGCGACATGATGTATGCGCCTTCTGGTGTTAAAACCGAATACGACGTTAACAAAATTCTCTACAAAAAAATCTTTGACGGCTCGGCTTATCATTACGAATTCTCAACCAACAAAGATGATGAGTTGTATCAAGTAAGCTTTACGTTTTTTGGAACGGCTAAAGGTGATTACAGAATACAACAAACGACTAACAATGGTCGCGTTTTCGAATTTGTAGGACAAGGTTTGGGCGATTATCAGGCGGTTCGACGATTGCCAGCTCCTGAAAAGACGCAAGTATTTTCAACCAATGCAGAATATGCTTTAGAAAATGGTGTAATTGGCGTTGATGCTTCGATTAGTAATAACGATCTTAACCTTTTTTCATCAAAAGATAATAATGAAAATATTGGTTATGCCGCTCGCGTCTATGCTAACAAAAGTTTTATTAAAAACAATTGGAAAGGCACGCCGATGTTTGAGTATCAATACATTCAAAAGAATTTTAAAGTCTTGGACAGAATTAACAATGTTGATTTTTGGCGAGATTTTAATTTAACGGAAGAATTTAGTCACATTACTCAAAACAGATTTGTGTTTGGTTTTGACAACCTTTGGAATAATGCTACTTTTTTAAATTATAAATTCAATTATCTTGACGAAAAAGCAACTTACAAAGGCATTAAAAACGATTTAGGTTTCGGTTGGAAAAACGATAAATGGATAACCCAAGCCAGCGCGTCTTATTTGGATACCAAATCCACTTTGGTTAACTCGCAGTTTATCCGAGCCAATGCTACTGCCGAATTACTAGGTACAAAAGGAAGTTGGTCTGTTGGTGGCGCGATGGAGCATAACCTTAAAAAATATAACGACACACAACTTTACGATGTCACGAGTTTTAGCTGGAAAGAAATTTTCTTGCAAAAGAAAATCGCCGATAGCACACGTACAAAATTTTTGATGAAAGTCTATCTTAGAGATAACGACTCTATTCGAGATAATCGTTTACAAAAGATGAACAACATTCTTGGGATTATGGCGGAAAGTCAAATCATTAAAACCGAAAAAACACAGTTGTCAGCTTTGCTGCATTATCGTAAGTTTTTCTATAAAGATCAAACTTTAGCCAATGATCAAAACCAAGATTTTGTGGTTGGTAACTTAATGTACAACCAACAACTTTTCCGAAATGGTATGCGTTTGCAAGCTTTTTATGAATTGGGAAATGGCCAAGAAGCGCAAAGAGAGTTTCAATATATTAAAGTGACCGATGGGCAAGGCGTTTACAAATGGACGGATTATAATGGCGATGGTATTCAGCAATTGGACGAGTTCGAGGTTGCAGAATATATGGATCAGGCGCAATACATTCGCGTCTACACCAATACGGTCAAGTATTTAGCATCCAACAAAAACAAATTGCAATTGGCTTTGTTTGTAAATCCAGCAGTTATTTTTAGTTCCGAAAATGCTTTTCTAAAAAGATGGAATTTCAATGTGTCGTTGTTGTCGCAAAACGCTTTTATGAAAGGCGATCGCGTCGTTGTTCTCAATCCTTTTGCTAAAGAAAGTGATCAAATTATGAAAACCCAAAACATCTTATTTTCGGCTCTGTTTAATTCTACAGATAAATCTAAATGGAATGCCAATTATCGCTTCACTGCAAACGATAATTTACTCAACGCCAATTACAGTGTGGAAGAGCGTTCCCAAGATTCGCACTTCTTTAATTTGGGATATTGGTTTAACAAAAACTTCCGCACCGATTGGGAGAATCAACTTCAGAATGTCACCAATCATTCGCAGATGTTTAGCACCCGCAATTATCTTCTTCAAAACTGGGAAACCAAGCCCAAAGCCACTTATCGTTTAACAGAAAGTCTTCAAGCTGAACTCTTCGGAGCGCTTCGTCAAAAGAAAAGAACCGACGGCGACGAAAAACTAAAAGCTTACGAATTGTCAGGAACTTTGCAATGGGATCACAAGAAAACCTCCGTCAGAGCCAATTTCTCATTTATCAACAACGATTTTACAGGTAACAGTTTTAGCATTGTCGGTAACCAAATGTTGGAAGGTCTCAAAGCTGGAAAAAACCAAGTCTGGAGTGTCTATTGGCAACAAAGCCTCAACTCGTTTTTACAACTTAACATCAACTACGAAGGTCGTAATTCTGGCGAACGTACGATCCACACGGGCAGTATGCAGATTCGTGCGAGTTTTTAATGACTTAGAAATGAGTTTCGTCGAGATACTCTTTGCCCATTAAAAGTCTATGCATTTCAGCTTGCAAAAAAAACGGAAAGCCTAAATAAAGCTTTCCGATATACTATAGAAAATGAATATTAGTACTATTTCACTTTTTTTAAATCTAAATCTCCAAAGTCAAAACTGAAATCCGTAACATCAGAAATCGGTTTCATAGTTGCAGATTTCGCTTTCGCATTTTCATCAAAATCGACAACAAAAAATGCGTCTGCATCATAACTTCTGTCATCCCATTTAACAACAAAAGTATTGTTGTTATAAGGTAAAAGATCACCTTTTAATCTTGGTGAAGTTTTGCAATACAATCTATACTTTTTTCCTTCTTGTTTAATTTCAACATCACCAAACCAAGCATCATTATAAGTTCCTACAAATTGTTCAGGCTTTAGACTAAATGTTTTTTCAGCAGTTTTAACTTGGTCATAGACATCTTTCTTTTGTTTGTTAAAACGCTCTTCGTTTTTAGTCATTCTTTCCGAATAAGTTTTTAACCAATTGCGATCTTCAATGCCCAAATAACTATCTTTAATGGCGTTAGTCACCGTTGTGAAAGCTGCACCAGATTGTTGATTCGTCAAAGCTACAATCCCTAATTTCAACTCAGGAATCATTGTAAACAAAGTCACTGTTCCGATTAATCCTCCACTATGTTGAACTTGTAATTTCCCTTTAATATCGGTCAAAAACCAACCTAAACCATATCCATAAAAATGAGAATCATAAGGGTTTTTTGGCGCCACTTTATCTGAAATTTGTAACGACCAAAGCTCGTGTGCATTCTTTTCAGAAACCAAACGCTTGCCTTCTTTATTAACGAAATTATTCATTAAGAAAGTTGCCCAAGTCGTCATGTCTTCAACATTACTCATAATTCCGCCGGCAGCGTTCGCTGTCTCGTTCCAATCATGAGGAACAGCAATCGCTTTTCCATCAACAGGTGCATGTGCATCGATAATATTTGATGAAGATTTAGCACGGTTATAAGAACCAAAACTTGCCGTCATACCAACAGGTTTTAGGATTCTTTGCTCGATAAAATCAGCCCACGACAATCCACTAATTCTTGTAATAACTTCACCTGCAACGATGAACATAATGTTGTTGTATTCCAACTTTGTACGGAACGAATGATCAGGCTTTAGATAACGAACATTATGTACAATATCTTTAATCGTTTGCGTTCCACCTTCTGGGAAAAACATCAAATCACCTTGTCCCAAACCAAGTCCAGCACGATGCGTAATCAAATCACGAACCGTCACTTCTTTAGAAACATAAGGATCGTACATTTGGAATTCTGGGATAAATTTTGACACTTTATCGTCCCAATTTAACTTACCGTCATCCACCAACATCGCCAAAGCTGTTGCCGTAAAACCTTTAGAATTGGAAGCAATCCCGACTAAAGTTTTGCTGTCCATTGGAAGATTATTCTTCAATGATCGAACACCGAATCCTTTAGAATAAACCATTTGACCATCTTTAACAATACCTACTGACATCCCTGGTACGTCAAAAGTTTTGATGGTATTTTTGATGAGTTCGTCTAGCTTCGCTTCTGGCATTTGCGCCCAAAAAGTCGAAGTTGCTAAGACCAACGTCAACATTAATCTTTTCTTCATAGTTAACTTATTATGAAGCCAAAGATATTGAATAAATAAGGGAAAACTAAATAATTATCTTTTTAAAATACCGAATTTCTAAAGCTTAATACATTCTAAAGCCTTTGGTAGATAAGAATTTGGGAATGTTTGTCTCGCTTCGTTGGTCATCACTGTCAAATCATCATAACGATTAGAGAAATGCCCCATGATCAATTTACCAACTTCAGCTTTCTTTGCAATAGTTGCAGCTTCTTGCGCTGTCGTGTGCCCTGTATAATCCGCCATTTCTTTCAGTTCGTGTAAAAAAGTCGACTCGTGATACAATACGTCTACATTTTTTATTAAAGGAATAATATCTTCTTTGTAACGTGTGTCACTACAAAAAGCATAAGAAACCGAAGGTTTTGGATCTGTTGTTAATTCCGCATTTGGGATTGTTGTTCCGTCTTCACAAACGAAATCTTTTCCATTTCTAAGATTTTGATAATCGCAAATTTCGATTTCAGGATATTCAGAAATTGCCGCCATATTAAGATGACGCTCTTTCGGTTTTTCTTTAAATAAATAACCGTTGCAATATATCCTATGATCCAAAGGAATTGTAAAGACTTCTAGCCTTTTGTCCTCATAGATTTTTTCCGAAACTTTTTTATCCAACTCGTGATACACGATTTCGAAACCACGATGTGTTTCAGTAATTGTAAAAATTGTTTCAAGCATTTTCTTAATACCTTTCGGACCGTAGACATGCAAAGGTGTCGTCCTACCCAAAAGTCTGAAAGATGCGATTAAACCAGGCAATCCAAAACAATGATCGCCATGAAGATGCGAAATAAAAATATGATTAAGTTTAGAAAACCTCGCTTTTGCTTTCCGTAACTGAACTTGAGTTCCTTCGCCACAATCGATCAAAAACATACGTTCTTCCATCTCCAAAAGCTGTGCTGTTGGCGACGAATTAATAGTCGGAATTGCGGAATTAAAACCTAATATGGTCAGATATGTACTCACAAATTTATTTTACAAAGGATTTACTGAAAGATAGTCTAAAAATGTTTTAAGTGCTTTACTTCTGTGCGAAATTTTATTTTTTTCTGAAACTGGCATTTCTGCAAAAGTTGTATTATGATCGTCTGGCATAAAAATCGGATCGTAACCGAAACCGCCTTCACCAAAGACTTCTTTAGTTAAATTACCATAAACACGTCCTTCAAAATAATGTTCTCCAGAAGCATCAACCAAACATAAAACTGTGATAAAATAAGCACGACGATTGGTCTCGTCTTTCATTTCGTCAAGAACTTTTTCGATATTCTTTTTGAAATCGTGATCGCCAGCATAACGTGCAGAATAAATGCCTGGACGACCATCCAAAGCTTCTACAACCAATCCGCTATCATCACCAAGACTTGGTTTTCCTGTTTTTTCGAAACAATATTTAGCCTTTATTAAAGCATTTTCTGCGAAAGAATGTCCATCTTCAACAATTTCTTCGTTTAAGTCATAATCTGTTAAACTTAAAACAAAATAATCGGAACCTAAAATCTGTTGAATTTCTTCTTTTTTGTGAAGATTGTGTGTCGCAACCAATATTTCCATCGAGCATAATTTATCCTTCAAAGATACTAGCTTTTCTTCGAAAATAGAAAGTAAACGCCAACATAAATATGTTAAAAATCCCTACACCAATCAAAAAACTGTAGATTGGCTCAATCGGAAGAATACCTTGTGTTGTATCTGGACCATACTTCATCATGATTAAAGCCGAAATCAAATTATTGAAAGCGTGTAAAAGTATTGGTAACACGAGAGATTTTGTCTTTTCGTAAACGATTCCTAAAACTATACCCAACAAAAAAGCCCCAACAAACTGCCATGGATAGACGTGAAAAGCTCCAAAAATAAAAGCGGAAATAAGAATGCTTATTTTAGGATTTAATCCTGTTTTAATAATCGATTTTTGAATTAATCCTCGGAATAAAAACTCTTCTAAAAGTGGCGCCAAAATTACTGTCAACAAAATCATTGTCACATTATCCACCGCTAAGGCTGACATTTGATTGGTGAAACTTTTGTACAAATTACCGAAGAAATAACCACTGGTTGGGACCAAAGTCACCAAATATTCGGCAATCAACATCATCCCAAACATCAACGGAAACGCTAATATATAAGTGACGAATGTATTTTTTTTAAAATCAAATTTTAAATCGAGACCTTTGGGTTTTAAAACAAAAAATTGATAAAAAATAAGTGGCAAAACCATACTTAACATATAGCCAATCAGCATAAACCACGATGACGACGCATAATCGATATGAAAAACGTAAATGCATAAAGCGGCCGCAAATGCAATAATTGTTTGCCCAGCCATAAGACCGAGAAACAGCATAACTGCCGAGAAAAAATTAAGCGGTTGAACTGTAGATTTCATCATTATTTCAATTCTTTAAGATAATAAAGATTCTCTTTCGGAAATAATTCTGGATGGAAAATTTTAATATAATCTTTCAAAACCAAATCCGCACGTACAGCACCACTTTGGAAATAATCGTTTGCCATCCCAACTTCGCGGTTGTTAATCATATACAATTTTCCATTTTGGAAAACCTTCATTTTCGAATAATTAGGATTGATGTTTAACATCGCTTGTCTGGTTTGATAAGCACCGATATTCACCCAATATTTTGCATTTTCAGATTTTTTGTAAACTTCTTCAAAACTAAGTGGAATTGCATTAATTTCCGCATTTTCTGCTAAAATATAGTTTGCATTAGCATCTCGAAAATAATTAGCTGCTGCAGATTTTCCGCCTGGTAAAAACCATTGACTTCCGTACATTTCGTTACACAGAACTACAGGTTTTTCGGCACTTTTTGATGCTAACTGTTTCAGATATTGATATCCTGTTTCAATAGATTTGTATTTCTGTTCCGCCAAATCTTTAACACCGAATAATTCACCAAACAACAACAAATATTTTGACTTGTTAAGTGGCGTCGTCTCTAAATATTCGTCAAGGAAAATAATTTGAATATTGGCTTTTCTAAGAATCTCATAAGTATTTTCGAAGCTCGGAACATAGTTTGTAAAAATCGCATCTGGTTTTAAAGAAAGAATTCTTTCGACATCATATTTTTGTTCGTTACCGATATTTGCGATTTTGTTAGAAGCAACTGCTTTTCTAATATTTTCGTCAAAAACATACTCTGGACTAGAAAGTCCAACAATTCTGTCCACCAAATTAAGCTCTGTAAAGAAGCCTAACAACGAAGAATTGAGCAAAACCACTTTTTTGAAGCCTAATTTTGAGGAATTAAAAGAATTTTCGAATTTCCCTGACTTCAGGACAAACTGCTTTCCGTCATTTTTATAACTTAAACGTTCTGAAATAATTACAGCGTTTTCGGCAGTCGGAATTTCTTTTTTCTTACATGATGTTAAACAGAAAAATGAAAATAAAATAAAAAAAAGTGCTTTCATATTTCAAAGAAAAGAAAAAAGTGTTATATTTGCAAACCCTTACGAAACAAGGTAACAACGGCCTCGTGGCGCAACTGAATAGCGCATCTGATTACGGCTCAGAAGGTTATAGGTTTGAATCCTATCGAGGTCACAAGACCGACATTTGTAGATTTTTTTCTCTTATGTCGGTTTTTTTTATTTCCTAATCCGTTGTTATACTGATAGATACATTGAGCGACAATATTCATTTTAGGTGTTTGAAAACTTTTTCCGTCAAATTCGACTTTTTGAGGAAATATCAAACACCCTATCGTTCTTTTTGTCTGTAAATCGCCCTGTTGATAGAGGTTTGCAAGGTTTTCCATTGAGTCGAGAGCATTTTCTATTTTGGTTTTTATATCAAGTTCTTTACTCTCTGAAACAATATGCTGGATCTCTTGTTCCAAGTGTTCAATTTGTTCTTTTGTTATTTTTTTTACCTCTTTGTAATCTACTTCATCTAATTTATCTGCAAGATATTTATCTCTTGCTTTAGCAACCTTCTCATTAAGCTCATTAATCTCTTTTGATATGGACTTCCTTTTTGCATCTATATCAAAGGTGAACTGTTTGTAGTTATCTAAAAGTATATCTCTCATCAAATCTTTGATGATAGGATTGTATTCCAATTTCGAAATTTCCAATTCGAATAATTCATTTAATCGATCTGAATCAAAACGAAATCCGCATTTATAATGGCAATGATAATAGTAATACGTTTTAGACTTTCCTTTAGCCCCACTTGCCGTAAGATTTTTGCCACATCTAGGACAACGTAAAAGTCCACGTAATGGAAAACGTTCATTACCTAATACTCTTCCGCCAGGCCCTTCGACCTTCCTTTTTTTGTCCATAATCTGCTGCACCTGATTAAACAGTCTTTCGCTGATCAGTGGCTCATGTTTTCCATCAATGTAATAGGCCTCTTCCTGTTTATATTCCTCAATATATATTTTACCACAGTAAACCGGATTTCTCATAGCTTTTGCAAATGCACTTCTTGACATTGAAGCACCCTCTCTTTTGTTCATCTGCAATCGAACATGATCTGCGGGAATATGTCCTTTTGCAACCTCGTTAAATGCCCAGGCTATATTAGATCCTTCTGGCTCTTTGATGGCAATATACTTTTTGCCATCTTCATGGCTTCTATTGATATATCCATATGGAGCAATTCCCATCAATCTACCTTCTTTTTTTGCTCTCCGCATACCGTGAAAAGTGTTGAGTGCCCTTCTGTCATTTTCTACCTCGGGTGTGGATAGATAAATCGCAAGCATAAGCTTGTTTTCGGGAACAGACATATCCAATGGCTGTTCAATAGATTGAGGAATAATGTGATTTTTATGAAGTAAACTTATCATTTGATAAGCATCTGCAGTATTACGACTGAATCTGTCCCACTTGGTAAATAGGACTAGATTGCTTTTGTGACTTTTCTTTCTTATTTCAAGAAGATATTTTTTCCACTCAGGGCGATTAAAGCTTTTTGCTGAATGATCTTCAAATATCACTCTATTAATAGCTATATTGTTATTAGCACAATATTTTCTTAACCTTTCTTCCTGATCTCTTTGTGAATAACCTTTTTCAGCCTGTTCATCGGTAGATACTCTTATATACAGATCTGCAATAACCATTCTTGTAGTATTTCGTTAAAATTTAGTTTTAGATTCGCATCAAAGAAAATGATGCAGTAGAAATTCATCTTTCCGATATACCGCTAAGGTACAAATTATCAATCAGATGTAAAAAATTCTTTTAAAGTAAGTTTTACTATAATGTATAGAAATTCCATAATCTCTTCTGACTGTTCTTCGTTTACATCATGACCTGCTTTCCTTAATATCTGTAGCGCCGTTTCGGGAGGAATTTTTTTTAAAGGTATTGTTGGAATATATTTTTTAATTTCGGGTTGCTGGGATTCATTTTTTGATTTTGCTTTCTTCATAACAGTATGATTGAAGATTTGTTCTCAAACATTGTAATTTAATTAGGTAGGATATTATTGACCAAGCTACTGTCGTAAAAGTCCTTTTTTGGCTGTTGGTTGCAAGCTAAATTTTAACTAAAAAATTTCTTACCTTCCCGTTATGAATATAACTGGTGACTAAAGCGGTGGGTATCCGCATAGTACCTATGAACATTCATCTGCACAAATCAATTGCGGGTTTATCAGTATTTGAGATAATAATTTCCCGCAAATTAAAATAAAATATATTCTAAGCTTAATCCGGTAACTGAACGACACCATTGGCTGTAAGACTCATATGGCCTCTACTAACATCTATAATATTTTCTAAATTTTTCCAGCTTCTTGTTCTGATAGCACAGAATATCTTAATCTCTTTGTCCGGATAAATCTTTTAAAGCTCAAGAGCAACAGCCATAGATGTTCGACCTAATGTCAGAATATCATCAACCACAATAATCGTTGGTTCGGTTATAATAATAGGTTTTATGATTAAGCTATCTTGATGAGTTTGAACTGTATTTCTTGTGTCTGCATAAAACTGCCCGCTTGATTTAGGAATGGCATATGCACGATCAACACAAACAGTAACACTTTCACCTAATCCTTTTTTGACCTGTGTTTCACAAATTACTTGTGCTCGAAAAACAGCTCCGTCCATAAGTGGAGTACTTCTTGGGACAGGGATTAAAGATGAGTTTGCAAATTATTCTGATAAATCTGCTTCTTCTATTCTTTGGCTTAATCTTGTACTGAAAGTAACATCTCCATTTTTGCAAGAACCGGCAACCGTCCGTGAATTAATTTCAATATCAGTCTTACCTCTCGGAGAATAGGCCAGAAAGGTAAGAAACTCAAAAGACATACTCCTTTTTTGTGGTTAAAAAAGGAATGCTCTCAATTAGAAATTCAAAGTTGTCGTTGGTCAATACCTGTGCACCATAAATTAGCATTTCTTCTGCCCATGCAACTTTTTGATTGAGAACATTTTCCATAGTAAGAAGCTGCCTTTCCAATCTTAGAGCTTCCCATCCCTGATGTTTTGTACCGTTTTTTTCACTGGCCTCCTCAATGATTGTAGCATCACTTATCAATGCCATGGTTCTATTTCTGATCGGAAAGCTTTTCGGAGTTACTGGATAATTTTCAGGAAACTGAGAAATCAGCAAATGATTTTCAGCAATAAAATCCTGCAATTGCTTGTTCTCAGCCAGAAAATTTTTATCAATAGGAGTTCCTATAACACCAATCGTTTGACCTTAGGATTCAATTGCCGTTTTATGAGCTATTGTAGCAATACCTTCAGCTAAACCGCTTACTACTGTTATATCATTTTGCACTAATAATTGAGCAATCTTTCTAGCTCTTCTAACACCAAGATCTGAAACCTTACGAGAACCAACAACTGCTACTCTCCTACCATTTTCCAACAAAGAAAAGTCCCCCTTATAAAATATTTCTTTGGGACTGTTTTTTTTCTCAATAGTGGTCAGCTTATCATAGTAATCGTTAAAAGAACCGATCTGCATAAGCATTAAGGTTTAAATGAACATTGTAAATGTAGTGTATTTACAGTGTATTTTCAAAGTAATAGTAGTAAATAATATAGATTAATTTACGGTTGGTTTATTAAAAATTTTCCATAACAAACCGGTAAAAAGGCAGCTAAGGTATTGTTGTCAGCCGAAGGCTTTTCCCACCAAAAGACTACGGCATAAACGGTTTCCTCCCTAAAGGTCCCCTCCAATTATTCCGTTTCCTTTTGGCTTTTTCTCTTTGTCAACAATTCATATCTGCTTTCTTTTTTCCGGTTTTTCTTTTGAAAAATATTCAGCGAAGCCAACAAGGCTTTGTAAGAAAGGACGGAGAAGAGATTGAAAACAAATCAAAATGTACAATCTTAAAACAAACAGTTATGAACATTATCGGAAGACTGACAAGAGATGCGCAAGTACGCACCCTGTCAAATGAAAAACAAGTAGTTAATTTCTCAATTGCTACCAATGACAATTATCGCAACAAACAAGGCGAAAAAATCGAACAAACTACCTATTTCGACTGCTCATATTGGATTTCTCCGAAAGTGGCTGAAATTCTTACTAAGGGGGCATTAGTCGAATTAAATGGCAGAGCCTATACTTCTGCATGGATAGGCAAAGATGGAGAAGCGCACGCAGGACTGAATTTCCTTACATCACAGATTAAACTCCACAGTAGCAGTAAAAAGGATAGTAATAGTACAACATCTAAAAACAAAGGAGAAAATGCAAAATCAAAATCAGCAGAAAACGACAAAGACGACGATTTACCATTTTAAAATCAATCACAATTATTAACATTTAAAATCATTATCATGGCACATAATTTAAATTTCAACAACAGAACAGGGAAATACTCATTTTTTACTGTTAAAGAAAAAGCATGGCACAACTTAGGACAGCTTGTGCAGGAACACCCAACGAGTGAGGAAGCAATTAAGTTTGCAGGACTTGACTATGATGTAGAGAAATCTCCCTTATTTACCAAAGGTTCAGGAATTATTGACAATGACAACGGAATTGAAATGATTGATTCTGAATTTGAAGTTCCTAACTACTACGCCAATATTCGTACAGATAATAATACCGTTTTAGGGGTAGTGGGAAAAGATTACCATATCGTACAAAACCGTGAAGCCTTTTCTTTTTTTGATTCTATCGTAGGCGGTGGAAACGGTATTTTATACGAAACCGCAGGAGCTTTAGGAAATGGCGAAAGAATTTTTATCACGGCTAAACTCCCCGACTATATCCGTGTAGGAAATGGTGACGACATAACAGAAAAATATATTTTCCTCACCACCTCGCATGATGGAAGCGGAAGTATTACCGCTGCATTTACACCCATCCGTATCGTTTGCCAAAATACTTTAAACGCATCTCTCAAAAACATGAGCAATGTTATACGCATAAGACATACCGCAGGAGCAAAACAACGATTGGAGGATGCTCATAAAGTAATGGGATTAGCAAATAAATTGAGCAATGAATTGGAAAACACCTTTAATCATTGGTCAAAAATAACAGTCGGAGACGCTGAAATGAAAAAGTTAATTCAATTAGCACTATGTCCAAACAAAGAAACTCTAAGTCATTTGCAAAAGGAAAATTTTGACGAACTGTCAAGTGTCTTTAAAAATACTGTAGATGATGCTTTTGCTTACGCTATGATGAGCGATGCGCAACAGATGGAGACCACTAAAGGGACTCTATTCGGTGCTTACAATGCTGTTACTGGTTTTTACCAAAATGTCAAGACCTACAAAGATGATGAAGCCAAATTACAATCTATTGTTATGGGCGGAACTGCACAAATCAAGTCACAAAAAGCATTTGAATTATGTGAGATATTTGCCAAAAGTGGCGCAGATTCTTTACTGATGAACTAATTATCCCTGTTAATTTTCTACGCACGGTAAATCCAAGTCTCCACCGTGCAGGAGCACTAATATGAATTACAGAATTGTGAACGAAATAAAAATAACATACACCCGAAAAGGCAACAGTGAAAAGAAGATCACCAACTCAAACGATGCGGTAAGTGTTTTCCGTCAGCATTTCGACAGTGAGGAAATCGATTACAGAGAATCTTTCTATGCCCTTTATCTGAATCAGGCCAACAACGTTTTGGGAATAAAGAAAATTTCTGAATGTGGCATTTCCTCAACGATGGTTGATGTAAGAATTATTATGCAGGCTGCTCTGCTCTGCAATGCTACTGCAATCATTATAGCACACAACCACCCCTCCGGAAACCTGAAACCTTCAGGAGAAGACCTCAAGATAACACAAAATATAAAGAAAGCATCAGAATTTCTCAACATCAGATTATTGGATCACTGTATCTTAACAGCAAGTCACCACTGCTCATTTGCAGATGAGGGTTATTTATCCATTTAAATTCTTGAAAAAAACAAAACGGCAATTAAATTTGCCGTTTTTTAAAATTTGGGCGAAAAGGACAATTCCTTCCGATGGTCGGAAATGTCTTTTCGCCGTCTTAATGGAAATCAACTCATTTGAAGTGCCTTGCTTAATCCTTAACATTTCAAAACAGTTGATCGATTGAAAGTCATTTAGTGCTATCAAATTCAAAATCTATTCGTTTCTCATTACCAAAACTATCCTTAATCCAAATACTGAATTGGTGAGATTCTGATGACTGAGAAGTGTAATAAAGTCTAAATTGTTTCTCGGGCAATATATATTCATCATTAGGAAGATACGGTTCATCGCTATAACGTTGAAGTTTTCCATTTCCCTCAAATTGAAAATAGCGTATGCTATATTTTGTCTCGCTAAAATTACCTGCCGTTTCCAATATTATTCTAATCTCGACGATTTCACCTTCTTTGATCTTACTTGGAATAGGCATAACCTTAATATCGAACGGAAAGTTTTGCTTCATTTCCAAATCATTGTCCTGACATGAATTAAAAATTATACCCAATAAAACCAGAATAAATGAATACTTTAAAAGATTTATTATTTTATAATTAGTTGCATTTTTCATATTAGATATTTTAAAAATTATACCGTAGTCCTACTCCCATCAAAGAATGTAAAGTTCCACGCTGACTGTTTTGTAAAACGCTTAACTGGCCATCAACGATAAAAACTATGTGTTCAGTCAGATAACTTTCTAAAGATAACTTACCAGAAACTCCGTATACAAAGCTTTCTGTAGTGTTCAATAAGGAACCGTCGTAAAGTATTGGTTCATTTCTGTTAACCACTTCATAGCCAGCAAGAGCACCGAGTCCAAAATTCAAATTTACATTTCTCATGGAATCACCTATCAAATAGAAACTGTAACCAGCATGTAATAGAAAGGTATCAATCGGTATGTCGTAATTTCTGTATTCATAAAATTTCCTGCTGTATTCAGCCCTTCCAAAAAAATATCTACCGTTCTTAGCATAAGAAATAAGACCAGCCGCAAATACATAATTCTGCTTTTCGGGAGATTTAGGAAATACTGAATAGGATATTTCAAATCCTTTTTGCTTTGGAATCATCTGCTGTGCAAATGATTGTACATTCAGTGTGAAAATGAAAAGCATTGTTATCAATAATTTTTTCATATCAATTGGTTTTGAAATTTAAACTATTGATCAGTTTCGCATTGATCAGCTCGGTATTCTCAAGCTGAACTTTTTGATGTCGTCCACCATTCTTTTCTAGAATCTCGATTTCTAAGACCTGGTCCTTTAATAAGGTAAATTGCTCCAATAAGTAAACACCCTTTATATTAGAATGGTGCATAGCGGTCATCACCGGAAAATAAACTCTAATCGGCTCTAACTGCTTATCCTGAACAACTGTTCTTTTTAAATTCTTCTTATCTACAATTTTAAAGTTGATCAGTTCAATGTCATAAGCGACATTGCTACTGTTATCAACTTCGATGGTAAAATAGAATTTATTTTCATTGACGTGCAATGCTCTGACTGAAAACTGAATACCGAAGCTTTTGGATGCGATATGCTTTACGGTCTTGCGACTTTTTCTGTACAGATTTTCCATAATCAATTCTGTCAGAGATGAAGAACTTCCTTTGAGATCTTCAAAAAGTACATCGTTTGAATATTGCCATTCATTGCTTCTCTGCATTTTTAACAGATCGTAGCTGAGCACATCAGGATAAGCGCTGTAAAAAACATCAAAACTGTAAAACTTACCATCTTCCGTAATCACCGAAAAATTGGTTTCTTCCTCGAAATCTCTGACTGCGGATTTTATCCTAAGAACGTTGCCTATCGGCTCTGCTTTGCTAGCAACCAACAATTCACTACCGAGATCTACATAACGTATCGGTGAAGGAAATATCAAATGACTGGTTTTGCTGTAAGTGACCTGCATCCTGAAAGGATTCAGCTTCGCTTCTTCCAAGGAAACATGGGTTCTAAGGGAATCATAATCCTGAGCAAAAGCCCTTCCTGCAAAGAGCAGGAGTAGAATTATTATATTGCTGTAAATCTTATGTACATTCATTTTTTAAAATTTTAATTAATTATTTTTAGGTACCAGTATGACCTGTTGCCCTGCCTTCACTGTAACTTTCAATTGTCTTACCCTCTTTTGAAAATAGCCTGACAAACCCTGCACGACTCCTCTGCTTAAATCTGCGGCAACCTGCTGTCCTGCAGACTGGGTCATCATAATATTGGTTCCCGAAGTCTGACCGATATTAGCTACAATATCGCTTACGGCAGTTTGTTCTGGTGAGTAAGGAACATATAAACCGGATTGACCGTCATTGTCGTGAACATTGATTTCTACAGGATAAACATTCCCTTGGTATTGAATGGAAGCAATCTTTAACTGAAGCCTTCCGCCCTGAAATTTACATATAGCAGTCAGTAAACTTCCCGAAGGAATTTCTATACGCCCCAGCTTCATTCCTTCTGAAAGTCTGATGGATAATGTGCTTTCATTAATTACGGTTTTGGTTTCATAAACCACACCTTTTAGTGCATTTTTAGATTGAACTGGATAATTTGAATTATTTTGTATCTCGTAAAATCTGTTCTGATTTAAACTTGCAATAAAACCACTGTCAGAGGTCTTTCTGTATAATGAAGAAACAATATTCGAATGGGATGGTTTTGCCGGTGTCAGCTTAATCTTCTTTTCTGTTGGCTTTTCATCTTCTTCTTTTGGTGCCGGTTCTTCCTGCTTAGTAGTGGTTGGAAGATATTTAGCTGCCATCTGATAGGACTTTTCCATAAGTTCTAGCTGGTCGTTCATTCCAAGTCCTGCAGGAGCAGCATTATTCTGCATCGCTTCATTCTTTAATCTTGAAATTTCTTTCCTTAGATTATTAACTTCCTGATCATCCCGACCATAAAATGAGCTCAAAGTCTGCTGTGCATTACGATAGCTGTTCACAGCATACTGATCGGACTGTTGAAGTTCAATACCACCAGTTGCACTTGATGAATTAGTATTAGAATTTAAATTGCTTTGGTCATTCCAATAGTCCGATAATGTAGTGACTGCATTCCTTTTTTCTTCATTTTTTTGCTCCAGCAACTGCTGCTCATAAGCCTTTTGCTTATCTGATTGTAACTGACCTTCCTTTGCCTGCGGGATAGCTGCATTAAAACCAGCCTCTTCAACCAGAGTATTATTAGCTTTTGGCTTAAAGATGAGGTAAAAACAAGATGCGCACACGACAGCCATCAAAAAATAGATGATAGGCTTTTTAAGTTTTTCCCATTGAGCCTTTGGATCTTCATTCACTCCGTTAGAACTTTGAGGGAGATCATTTTCTGTCAATTTAATTTTCTCTGAATCTTTCATATGCTATTTTTTAATGGGTGATTCTATAAGATCGTTCTGTTCAGAAGCTTTTTCAACCGACTTTTTAGAAACACCGTCAATATGATCAATAGATATGGTGTTGCTTCTTTGACCCGTTGAAACAATAACATGGATCAGGACGATAACCGTCAGCAAACAATAGCCACCAAAGAAAACCTTAGTCAGTAACCTTTGTTTAGCTACAGAAAGACTTTTCCAATGATTCTCTGTCGTCAAAACAAAATGTTCAATTTTATCTCTTAACCTTTTCATTTCATTCGATTTAACGTTCAACGGTTTCAACATCTCTATTTTCAATCACATTGAATTTTTCAATCGTAAATCCCTGCGGATTACTGTCAGACCTTACTGAATTAACCAGGGAACAGTCTGTTACTAAATTCCTGATGGTAAGATTACTGGATCGGATAATAAATTGTCTAGCATAAGTCTTTACGCCATAGGGATAGCTGTTGAAATTAGCCACAACACTGTCGACCTCTATCCTCTGTTGAATATTACCGGAGATAATTCGGTTGTAGTAGCCTTTTTCCTGAAGGTCTTTATAGTAATTGAATGCTGATTGATCTGCCAGATTAAAGGCTCTTTTCACATTACTCTCGATGGCATTTTTATCAGGTGCTACTGTGAAGAACAATTCATGAAATCGTCTCACATGCTCTCTTGCTTCAACGGGTCTGTTGATCGACATATCCTGCGATAAAGCCACCATTAAAGATTTGCCGTTGTCCAAGACATATATTTTTTGACGCTGTTCTTCCGCAAACTGATAGGATTTGAATACAACTATGCCCACGACTCCAAAACACAACACCGCAAAAACAAATGTAAACAAGCGGATCTGTTTAAAGCTACTCTCGATATTTCTTAAAGTTTTAAATTCCATAGAACTGTATTTTTTATTTTAATAATCTTCCCGAAATATTTCCTGTTGCTGAACCAACCGCAGCTCCTGCAACATTGCCCGACTTAGTAGCAGTCTGGTTCACATTGCGCATGAAATTGCCTGCGCCTCCTGCCTGAATGACCCAGCCTGTAACCGTCGGTACTGTAAAGTAGCCGATGATGCCAATCACCATATAAATGATATAAACCGTATTGGAAGTATCAGGAATAAAAGTCGGATCAGCGAGCATTTCGATATCCCGTTCTAAGATTAAAGTCTGTATTTTAGCAAGAATGGCACTGAAAATATCTGCAACTGGCAGCCATAAATAGACACTGATGTATCTTGTTAACCACTGACTCAACGTGGTCTGAAAACCATCCCATACTGAAATGGCAAATGCAATCGGTCCTAAAATGGAAAGCACAATCAGAAAAAAAGTTCTGATGGTATCAATTACCAAAGCTGCGGATTGAAAGAGGATTTCAAGAAATTCACGGAAACCGTCCCTAATATCTTTCTTAATTGCAAACATCTCTCTTTCGATATACATACCTGACATCGTGACCAGATCTGAAGGTGACCAACCTAATTCTTCCAGCTTTTTGTCAAATTCCTCATTTGAGATAAGGTAAGCCATCTCCGGATTTCTAAGCATCGCTTCACGCTCCAAAAGATCTTTTTTTTGTTGCAGTTCATTCATATCCAAAACCTGATCTTCGAGCATTGAGTGACTCCCTTGAACGATCGGGCTCATCACGCCATTCAGACTGCCCAAAACCAATGTCGAGAAAAACATAATGCAGATACCAATGGCAAAGGGTCTCAACATTGGAAACAGATCAATCGGTTCAGCACGGCTCAGTGATTGCCAGACTTTCAACGCCACATAGAACAATGCTCCCAAACCGGCAACGCCCTTTGCTACAGCCGCCATATCAGCGCACATCGGCATCATTTCTTCGTAAACGGAACGCAGGACTTCATGTAAGTTGTTCGCTTCCATCTTACCAATATTTTTGATTGGCGGTTCCGTAAAGATTCAGCACTCTTTGTGTGTTATTCTTTTTCTTGGCTCTCAGATAACTGACCGAAATATTTTTGTTGGTATAGTATCTTACCAGATTGTGATAAGCTTTTACCTCTTTATACACTCGGTCAACCACATCCATCCTTTCTTTGTCATTGAGAGAAAGACCATTAGATGTAATAATCTCTTTCAGTTCTTTCAAGAGTTCTGTACTCTCGATAAGAAGCGCAGAATAACCATTGGCAATTGATGCCAATTCCTGCGCATTGAAGTTGGGGTCATTCAGCATCTTGCCAAAATTGCTCACATACATTTCAGAAACATCACCCACCAAAAGAACCGTCTGCTGTACTTTTCTGGCATCTTTGACCAGATTGTTGACCGCTTTAAGTTTATCGTAATATTCCTTACCCTGTTCATAGACTTTCTTAACTTCATTGAAGTTCTTAATAACGTTTGATACTGTCGATGAGGTCTGTACAATTTCATTGGCAGAGTTGAGTATCCCCGATGCCAGGTTCGCGGGGTCTGTTACGACAAATTGTGCTTTGGCAAATGTTACGGTAGCGAAGAATGCCACCATCATTGTTTTCTGGATTAAATTTTTCATTGTTTTAAAATTTTAGATGATTTAATGGTCTTTTGTATTCGATTTGATTCTCTTAAGAGAAATCCGCTTGATGGCATGTTCTACATTACCGTCAAGTTCAGATGCAAGATTCATCACTTCCATCTTTTCTGTTTCTTCAGTGGTATAGGCCAAATATTCTTCAGTAGAAACTTCAGTGGCGTAGACTGCTGAATGCGTTCCGCCCAGTCCAATCCATACTTCTTTATACAGTCTTCTTGGATCGTTGTTCATATTAATTGAAAGCACCTGAGATTTTTCCTTGTCGGTCAATCCCAGCATCGCCTGAATATCATCGAACTTGTTCATATATTTTCGCTGGTCAAGAAGAATTTTACAGTCTGAATTATTAATAATACTTTCCTTCACAATCGGTGATTGGATAATGTCATCTACTTCCTGAGTTACCACAATGGCTTCTCCGAAGAATTTTCTTACCGTCTTAAAAAGATATTTGATGTACTCTGCCATACCCTCTTTAGCTATGGCTTTCCAGGCTTCTTCAATGAGGATAAGCTTTCTGATTCCTTTAAGTCTTCGCATCTTATTGATGAAGACTTCCATAATGATTATAGTCACTATGGGAAATAGAATCTTATGATCTTTAATGGCATCAATCTCGAAAACGATAAAGCGTTTGGATAACAAGTCCAGCTGCTTTTCTGAATTGAGCAGATAGTCATATTCACCTCCTCTGTAGTAAGGTTCCAGCACGTTAAGAAAGTTGGCAATATCAAAGTCTTTTTCTCTGACTTTCTTCTGCTCCAAGACTTTCTGATAATCATCTTTCACATAATCATAAAAGCCATTGAAAGAAGGATGCTGGGCATTGGATTTTATTTTTTCAATGTATCCGCTGACGGCATTGGACAATGCTACTTCCTCGGAACGGGTTGGTGGTTCGTCATCTCTTTTCCAAAGGGTTAGAATCAAGGTTTTGATACTCTCCCTTTTTTCAATGTCAAAGACTCCATCATCGGTGTAGAATGGATTGAAAGCAATAGGATTGTCTTCGGTATAGGTAAAAGAAACCCCATCCTCCCCTTTTGTCTTTCCTTTAATCAGTTCACACAATCCCTGATAGGAATTTCCGGTATCAACCAAAAGTACGTGAGCGCCCTGTTCATAATACTGCCGTACCATATGATTGGTGAAGAAGGATTTACCGCTTCCTGAAGGTCCGAGGATAAACTTATTTCTGTTGGTGATAATCCCCTGTTTCATCGGCAGGTCGGAGATATCCAGATGAATTGGTTTTCCAGTGAGACGGTCAGCCATCTTGATCCCAAATGGTGACGGTGAATCCTGATAGTTGGTTTCTTCCGTAAAAAAACACAATGCCGGTTCTATGAATGTGTAGAAGCTTTCTTCACTTGGAAAATCACCGGCATTACCCGGAATTCCTGCCCAGTATAAGGTGGCTGTATCCGTCGTATTATGACGGGGTTTACATTCCATTAAGGCTAAAGCACTACCTGTATCATTCTTTAACTGCTTCAATTCAGCAGGATTATCAGACCAGGACATCACATTGAAATGCGCACGAATGGATTGTAACCCGAAAGAATGAGCTTCATTCAGATACTTTTCAATCCACTCCTTATTGATCTGATTGGCTCTGCTGTATCTCGCCAGTGAATGCATATTCCTTGCAGATTTTTCA
This sequence comes from Soonwooa buanensis, assembly GCF_900167905.1. Taxonomy (GTDB): domain Bacteria; phylum Bacteroidota; class Bacteroidia; order Flavobacteriales; family Weeksellaceae; genus Soonwooa; species Soonwooa buanensis. Next base: position 360,170 of record NZ_FUYZ01000001.1, read on the forward strand.
AACTGTCGAAGGTTTTCATCACTGTTATCAATAAACAGATACTGATTGTAAATATGGTTACAGCTGAGCAAAAGCCCCACAGGAGAAGCAAATGACAAAAGACAGTCGCTCCGGTCTGTGCTTAACTTTTCATAACGGCTGTGCGATGAGACGGTACCCGGCAAATCCTCCGTATCCGAGATCGTATACAATAAAATCACCTTTATCATTCAGAAATTTGTAAACCGGAAGTTGAATCCCCACATCCGGTACATATTCCCACTGCTTTTCCTTAACATTGTAGATGCCCAAATATCGATTTAAACTCTTATTCATGCTGTTTTTATCAGAGTATGTGATCTTTAACTCTGAATCTACCTTATCAGTGACATTGCTTTTTAAGTACATTGGAAGCAGGAAATGCTCATCTTCTCTTATCTCAAAAAAACCACCTAAGGTCGGTACAAATTCAAAACCTTCCGGACTTTTGATGAGCCTTTGAGTCAGTTTATTGAATGACCTATCCACACGGTAAAGCGTTATCACTGATCTTTGGATATCTGCACAGTGAATATCATTCCCTTTACTCGATATCCACTGAACGTCGTTATCGAGTCTAATAGATCTCAACTTCTGATCTTTTAGATCTATGATGCCCAATTGATGATCCGAGATATAGATCAATTGACCGGATTGATCATTCAACTGATATTTGCTGATACCCTCTTCCTTCCATAATATTTTTGCGTCTTTAGAAATGGTCATCAGGATTTTCGAATCCCTGTCATATAACACCACTTTTTGATAAGGCTTAGAGACAGTTGCAATAAAATGACCGTTTACATCTTTATACTGACCGGTCTTAACATTTAAAAAGCGACACTGATCCTTATTTTTCATGAAAAGTATATTATTATCAAGAAATTGATAGAGATCGTGCCTCTTCAATGGTGTAATCTTATTGCTTTTTAGATCAATGAGTTCATCTTTATCTTTACCATACGTATTGTGATGGTTTAAAACGACATAGCGTCCATCGGAACTGGCTTTCAAAAGCTTGGTCTCGTAATACGTCCTGTACACATTCTGCAGGCTGTCAATATTCTGAGAAAATAGATGCACACTGAGCAGCAAAAATCCTGCAATATAAATTTTAATAGCCTTCATTTTGTGGATTTAAATTGGGATTGAGAAGCAATTCTTTTTCAGGTAACGGCAGTAGTCTGAAATACGGTTTCCAGTTTGTCTTTTTTGTGATCATTACCTGATCTAATACATTATGCTGGCGCAGGTCATAAAAGCGGTGTCCAAATTCAGTAAAGAGTTCGGATCTGCGTTCTTTTATGACAGCATTGTTCAGAAAGCTTTGATCCGTAGTGTTCGCTAACGGTGGCAAACCGGCTCTGCTTCTTATTTTGTTAAGGTCATTGACTGCTAAATCATTTTGATTCTTTTGAATGTACGCTTCTGCCCTGATCAGATAGAGCTCCTCTACTCTGAGCACTACAGAATATTCCGTTGAACTGGTACTTGTCGTGTATTGTTTGTATTTGTAGGGATAGTAATAAATTTTGCCTTGCGAATCGCTTTTTTGGCCAATCCATGCCGCCTTACGTCCGTCCCCGGTCTCAAATTCACCCATAAAATCTTGGCGCAGGGCTACGTTGGTCGGTGGTGCGGTAGTCAAGATAAAAGCATTTCCCTGAGAAGTACTTGAAGTTGAATTGAAGGGTAAAAGCTGAAGGATGCTTCCAGTGCCGTCTTTTAAAAATACTTTATTTAAATCCGTTTCCATTTTGTATAATGTATTGCCAATGACCATTGAGGAATACTGGACGGCATCTTCCCAATTTTTTTCATAGTATGCAATACGCGCCAATACCGTGTACGCAGCCATCTTCGTCGGATAGATCCTGTTGCCCGCAGATAATGTAGCAGGCAGCAGGTTGAGCGCTGCCTGCAAATCTGCCTTGCACAGGCTATAAACCGAACTGATACTGCTTTTACTAATGCTTTGATTGACTTCGTAGCTGGTGGTATTCACATAGGGAACAGACCCATAGCTCTGAACCAGGTACAGATGCAGGAGGGCGCGCATGAAAAGAGCTTCTCCTTTTAAACGGTTTTTTACCTCCATGCTTAGATTTTCAGAATTTTCCACCCCTTCGATAATTGAATTGATATTGTAAAGCTGACTGTACGTGGTTGTCCACAAACTGTTGATTTTAGTGGTATTGGCCAGATGACTTAACTGATAAAAAATGGTGGCATCGCTGGTTGCACTGGCATAGGATTGCAACTCATCTGCATAGGTACCAAAGAGTATTTGCGCTCCCGATGGTCCGCCCGCTATAAATCCTGTTTCGTAAACTGATCGGTAAACAGCCGCCATAGCTGATTTTGCCAGCTCATCGTCTTTAAACACCAGATCTCTCGTGATCTGGCTCTTTGGTAAGCCAACATCCGTAAAGCGGTCACAGCTAATCAACATCAGAAACGTCGACATAATGATGTTTACCAAAATGGTATTTTTTTTATACTTAATTTGCATGATAATATTTCTTAATAGGTTAATGAAAATCCGAAACTGATAACGCGCAACGGGCTGCTGTAGCCGGCTACCGTAAATTCGGGATTACCCTCCTTATAGTCGGAGAATACAAACAGATTCTGTCCGCTCATAAATACTTTGGCTCTCATCCGCGTTTTTTCATTGGCAGGAATGGAATAAGTCAATGTTGCATTTTTTACTCGTACCGTCAACATATCAGAAACCGTTGCATCACTGCTGTTAAATAGTGAACTCGCTGTAGCAGCAGCCGGATTGAATCCGGCGCTTGGCGTTTGAAATTGCGCATCAGGGTTGTCAGGGGTCCAGTAATCGGTAAATACCGCAGGCATATTCGACATATAGCCAATATTACCGTAGACTGAGTTGATATTGTACTGACTCTGCTTGACAAATTGAAGAAGAAGGTCAAGACCCCAGTTTTTATACTGGATGCTGTTCTGCAAGCCTCCATACCAATATTCCCTGATTTCTTTACTGATGATACGGTCTGCACTGTTGAATATACCGTCACCGTTGACATCAGAGAAAGTGTATAATCCTGTTACCGGATTGATGCCTGTATACTGGTAGAGTTTGACCATAGAAGTCGACTTGCCTATTGCGAACCGGCTGGCATAGGTGGATTTTTCAAGATTCGGAAACTCAAGCAGCTTATTTTCGGGGACTGTGATATTGAAGTTTGTGCCCCATTTCCACTCCTTGTTTTGAATATTGACCGTTTGTATGGATACTTCAAGCCCCCTGTTTCTTACCGTAGCATCCAGATTGGCCTGGATCGTAGTAAATCCGACTGTTCCCGGCATCGGAATCCCGATAAGTTGGTTGGAACTGATATTGTGGTAATACCCCACATTTAAATTCAGCCGCTCCTTAAACAGCCCCAACTCCAATGCCGCTTCAAACTTTCTGGTAAGCTCCCAGCCAAAATTTCTGTTGTAAAGACGCTGGGGTACGATGCCTGAAGAACCGCCGTAAGAACCGCCGGTGGACTGGTAGGTATCATAATACTGATAGTCACCGATCTGGTCATTCCCGGCAACCCCATAACTGGTTCTAAGTTTTCCGAAACTTAGCCATGATCTGTTTTTTAAGAAACGTTCTTCGGAGAATAGCCATGCGGCACCAACCGCTCCAAAGTTGGCATATCTTCTGTCGGAGCCGAACCGGCTTGAGCCGTCTCGCCTTCCGGTCAGGTTCACAAAGTACTTTTTGTTGTAGCCATAATTAAACCGGGCATAAATCGCCTGATAACGGTATAATGATTCACTGGTGCTTGGAATTGTTATGGTAGCGGCCGCACCGATATTGGTCAGCATATCGTCGGAAGGAAAACCTCTTCCTAGTAATACTAGGTTATCAGATTTCTGCTCCTGTAATGACGCCCCCAGCAATGCTGAAAACTGATGTTTTTCCAATTTTTTTTCGTAGTTCAGCTGAGGTTCCAGTATCCAGCTCTGATTCAGTCGCTGACCTTTTCTTATGGAAGAGTTGCTGCTGCCGATATTGCTGGATGGATTATAGGTCGTCTTGGGAAAAATCTTCTGGTCATTGGTATTATATGTACTGTACCCACTATTTACGTTGACGGTAAACCCTCTTCCAATATTATAGCTCGTATTAATATTCGCATTTAAAGTTTTTGTGCTGACCGAATAGGTCTGCGTAGCGGGACCCATCGGATTGGTAAAGGTGTTGTTTTCCCAGTTGATCATCCCATTTGAAAGGTATAAATCAGGAGCATTGGGCGCCAGGGCAGCATAGACCAGGTTAAAATCCGTAGGCGGCAGGATATTGCTTTGCAATGAACCTGTGCCGTTGAAAGCAATCTGGAATTTACGGTCTGCACTGGTGTGATTAAGACTTACCGCCAGATTGTTCCTTTTGTAGCGGTAACTGCCGGGGAACACAGTCGTCTCTTCATTGTGACCGCCGGTCACGGAAAACTGTGTACTGCCGCTTCCACCCGATACGCCGACCTGTACGTCTGAATACTCAGCCCGGTTTCCGACAAAGTATTTCTGCCAGTCTGTATATTGACTGGGATTCCATACGCCATTAATATCGTAGGCATTGGCAGGAACGGCTACGCCATCGTTTTTGAAAGCAAGTTTCCGCATGGTGGTATATTCGTCAAGATTCATCATCTTAGGCAAGTTGGTCATTTCGCCAATTCCATAACTGGTTCTGAGATTGACTTCCGTTCTTTCTCTTTTGCCTTTTTTGGTGGTGATCAGGATCACGCCGTTGGCTCCTTTGCTGCCGTAGATGGCCGTGGCATCGGCATCTTTCAAAACCTCCAACGATTCTATGTCATCGGGATTGATGGAATTTAAAGGACTGGTTTCACTGAATGGGAGTATGGTGCTTGACATCCCTGTATTAAAATCATTGATTTGGGGCAAGGGCACACCATCGACAATATACAAGGGCTTGTTGCCGTCAGTGCCCGTGGTGGCATAACTTCTTAAACTGTTTCTTCCCCTGATCTGCACATCAAAGCCTCCTCCGGGAACGCTTGAATTTTGAGTAATGCTAACCCCGGGCATTCTGCCTTGTAGAGCTGAAAGGACATTGTTGACAGGCTGATTTTCGATGTCTTTTGCTGAAACTTTGGCGATACTACCGGTTCTTTCTCTGTCTTTAACCTTGTAGTAGCCTGCGTTGAGAATAACTTCTTCGATTCCCTTTACTTTTTGTTCTAAGCTGATATTAACGACGGTCTGATTAGTGAGTGTGACTTTTTCTTCTGCATAATCAGGGTGTCTGAACAATAGGATGGGATTTTCTGCTGAAACCTTTAGGGTGTAGGTTCCGTTATTAGCGGTCATGGTTACCTGATCACTGCCCTCTTGCGAGATGATGACTCCGGACAATGGTTTATTAGATGAGGTAACAGTACCGGAAATGGTGCGTGATTGGGCTTTTGATTGAGTGCTGACAGCGGTCAGCATAAGGCCCAAGAAAATACCTCCTATATGGTAATAGGAATTTTTCATAGATTTGTAAAGGTTTTTAATTTTCTAAATGATTAATTACTGAACTACGCTCTTTCCCGTTGGTCTGCAAACTTTATGGGAAAGGGCTTTTTACATTCTTCTGTTTTTAAGTTGAGTAGTTTTTTTGATTCTTTTTTAATAAAACTTTCCTGATGCCCCTTGGTATGAAAAAGGACTGGTGAGGTTCTGTAAGCAGTGACCGCAAGGCACCGGAAAGAATTTAATATGAATGAATCTGTGTCCCGTGAAAGCTATTTAAAGCCGCAATAGGTTGTACCCTCCTATTGTATCGTGTCTGATACTATTTTTAGGAAGCGGGCTTAGATTGTAATGTAGAGATAAAGCGAACTGCATTGGAAAAAAACGGCGTGGTACTCTACAATATCGGATTGGGGCACTGGTATACCTGACAACGATAAGAGAGCCCACGCCTAGGTCGTGAGCTTACTGCTTATCATCTCGTTGTCTAAAAATTACCAGTTTTCAATCCGAGAATCTAAGCGAAGCTTCTATATTTCTTTGAAGTATCGCAAAGTTACTTTTATTATAACTTATTTTACAAATATAATAATATTTTTTCATAACGCAATATAATTATTCATGAAAAACATTTTTAATCCCAATTTTTACTAAATGTTTAAATGGGATTTTGAAGAGTTAAAGGTTCAAATTGGACTATATATTAGGAAATACCGCTTAGTAAGTTCCTTATCTCAGTTTCAATTAGCTATTGAGATAGGACTTTCTAAAGATTATATTGGTTTGATTGAACGAGGAAAGACAAATCCAACTCTTGAAATTCTTGTCGATATAAGTAATTATATTAATTTAGATCTCAGTTTTGCAATTTTAAAGAAGAGTGAGTCAGAACTTAACTCTCTTAAAATTGAAATTAAAGAACTAGAAAAAAAGTTCAAAAATCAAAATAAAAGAAAATCTTGACAGCGTCACGATTTTTTTGTTTCGCATTTTGTATAGATTAGAAATATAATTAGTAGTTTGTAAATGTTTACAAACGTTTAAAAATGATATAATGTTTTGATATATAGTGTTTTATAATAATATTAAATCTTATTGAGATTAGGAGATAATTGCGTATATTTGAGAGTTATCTGCAATTATTCACAAAATTTACGTTTACATCAAATGATAGAGAAAATTTGGAAAGATCCTGTTTGGAGCAAAGTTATTTCGGTAATTATTGTTGCAATTGGAGGTTTAATTTTGGCAAAAGCAAAAAGTTATTATGACTCTCAAACTTTTAAAGAAGCATTTAATGATATAATAAACTATCAATTGAAAATAATTTATATTTTTTTTGGCATTATAATTTTTTGGATATTAAGATGGATTTACAAAATTAGTTTAGGCTCAAATAGAAATAAGACAAATTCAAAATTTGAAAAGAATAAAACTTTGCTGAGAAAAGTTGACAAGATTATTGATAAAAAAGAAGGAGTAATGATGAAATGGAATGTCCATTTCTCCACAGCTAATAAACCTTTTGTTTCAGATGTAAATTGTTTTTGTTTACTTCATGGAGATTTACCAATTAAATTTCTGTGGAACAGATGTCCTCACCAAGATTGCAAAAATTCCCAAAAACAAATAGATGATTATTCGCTAGAGAATTTAGCTGAATCAATAGTTTTAGATGAATGGGACAAAATAAATGGAAATAAAATAATATAACTGCAGATAACATTGTATTGGCAAAATGCGGGGTTAAAGTCTAAGTTGAACTACTTGTAATATTTAGCCGCCAATATTTTCCAATTCCACATTTTTGTTTAACTTAGTTCCATTGAAAAAATATTGGCTACGATTGGTCTGAACTTGAACTTAAGTTCAAATTAAGCCCGCACTTCGCCAATACTTTTTCCGTTAGGCGACATTTTACCAAAACTCACCCAAAAACAAAGATTTGAAAAAAAACGATTTAAAAAGACATCTTAGTATATATTCAATTTTCAAAAAAAGAAATACTACTATCAATCATGCCTTTGCTTCTGCAATTTCTTATTATGATGATTATGATGAATCATTGATAAACAAAGCTTTAAAGTTTTTAAATCAAAATCCTAATAATGATTTGAAATGTGTTTATTGTAATAAAAAAGGTGAAACCTGGGATCATTTAGAAGCATTAGTTAACTCAGGTACATTTACTGGGTTTGGACACGAATTAGGAAACTTAGTGCCCTGTTGTAAGAAATGTAATTCGAGTAAAGGACGAAAAAATTATGTAAACTACATAACTGGTTTAAAAATTGAAGAGTCCGAAAAAGAGAATTTAATTTCTAAACTAACTGATTACAAAAATACTTTCATCGCTAATAAAATTGACATCAATTCAAAAGAGTACAATAAATTAACTCAAAAATATTACGCTATAAAAAATGAAATTTTTGAATTAATGAAACAAGCTGATATTGAAGCGGAAATCATTAGAAATAAATTGAAAAAATAAAAACGTCGCCTAACATTGTATTGGCAAAATGCGGGATTAAATGTATAATAGAAAGATTTGTAATATTTATCCGCCGCTGCTTTTCATATTGTTTTTTTTCTTAATTTAGACAATCTGAAAAAGCATCGGCTACGCTTGGTCTAAAATTGAACATTCGTTCAAATTAAGCCCGCACTTCGCCAATACTTTTTCCGTTATCTGTCATTCTTAAAAAAACCGTCATAATAAATTTACTATATTTGAATTCTAATTACCATAATAGAATTATGACCGAAGAGAAAAGAATAGAAATTTTAAATAACGCCAAAGAATTTTTCCGAAAAGAAATAGTAGGTAGCCATATAGAAGGTTCTTGTAAAAGAGCAAGTAAATTGTCAGAATATAATGTAAATCCATTTTTATTTAAATATTTAGCAAATTTCTTAACTGGAAATGACAACGCTGAAAGTATTGCTAAAGCATTAGTATATCCAAGAATTCTTGGCTCATCAATTAACACTTCTTTTGGAATGAAGGTACAAAAATTGATTGGTGAATTATTTCAAGGATTTGGCTCAACAACTTCAGGTATTGATATAGAATTTATTGACGCAATTGATGGCAGAAGAAAATATTGTCAACTAAAAGCTGGACCAAATACTATTAATCGTGATGACGTCACAACAGTTATTAACCACTTTAATGGAGTAAGAAACTTGGCTCGAACTAATAATTTAAATGTCGGAATTAATGATATGATTGTAGGTGTAGTTTACGGCGAAGATTCGGAATTAAGCTCACACTATAAAAAAATATCTGAGTCTTTTCCTGTAATAATTGGTAAAGAATTTTGGTATCGCTTAACAGGAAAAGAAGATTTTTATTACGAATTAATAGATGCCGTGGGTGAAGTAGCCTTAGAAGTTGATGGAAGTCAAATTGTTGAAGATACAATCTCCAAACTTGCAATTGAAATTCAACAAAAATATATAGATTAAGAAAGAAACTTAATGTTTCTTTCTTAATCTATAAAAATTATTCAAAAATTTAATAATCGAATATCCAACTTCACGTCCTAAATTTACAGGGACTGCATTACCAATTTGTTTATATTGTTGAGCCATTGGCCCAGCAAATTCCCAATCATCTGGAAACGTTTGTATTCTTGCATATTCTCGAACTGTAAATGGACGAGTTTCATCAGGATGACATCTTTCTGTCTGTTTTTGAGCTGGACTACAAGTTAAAGTTAAACAAGGTTCATCCCAACCAATTCGTCTCGCCATACCAGTTTTTCCACCGCCTAAATAAAAACTCGCTCCCATAAATTCTTTTTGAATTTCAATAGGCAAGTCTCTCCAATAACCTTTAGGCGGAACTAAATCCAATACATTTTTTTTACTTTCTGGGTATTTTGCTCCAGGAGATTTAGGAACATTAGTTTCAAATAATTCTCCTTTCTTTAAAGCATCTTTAAGATTATAAATCTTCTTGTAAGGCATTGGATATTCATATTTCAAATCAATATCCTTTCTAATTCCTACCAAAATTAATCTTTCTCTCTTTTGAGGAACTTTATAATTGATAGCTTTTAAAACTTCAACAGGAACAACATTATAACCAATTTCATCTAAAATTGAAATCATCCCTTTTATTGTATTTCCATTATCGTGACTTAAAAGACCTTTAACATTTTCTCCAATACAAATCGGAGGATTTACTTCTTTCACAACTCGAGCAAATTCGTAGAACAAAGTACCTCTTGCATCTTCAAAACCTAAACGTTTTCCAGCATAACTAAATGCTTGACAAGGAAATCCACCAGTTACAACATCAACCTTATTATAATATTCTGAAAAATCAAAATTCTTAATATCACCTTCTAAAACATTCCAATTTGGACGATTTTTGCGTAAAGTTTCACAAGCGTGTTTATCAATTTCATTTAAAGCAACACATTTTAATCCTGCTTTTTCCATTCCAACAGCTAAACCTCCTGCTCCAGCAAACAATTCTAAAACTTTGTACTCATTTTCAGGTTCTACATAATTTGAAACTTCATCTTGATTATTAATATTTAAAAAATCAGCAAACAGTGTTTCAACTTCTGATTTTTTATAAACTCTATAGTTGCTTATCGGTTCACGAACTGCCGACAACTTTCCTTCTTCATCCCAACGACGTAGCGTTTTAGTACTTTTATTAAGTAATTTCGCTGTTTCTGAAATAGTTAAATATTCACTCATAACCAAATTATACAACATTAGACATTGGTTACAAATTTAATGGAAAAATTTCTTTCCTACCAAATAAAAATTAAAAAAAGAACGACAGATAACATTGTATTGGCAAAATGCGGGGTTAAATGTATAATAGAAAAAGTGGAAATATTTAGCCGCCGCTACTTTTCATATTGTTTTTTTCTTTAATTTAGACAATCTGAAAAAGCATCGGCTCCGTTTGGTCTGAACTTGAACATTCGTTCAAATTAAGCCCGCACTTCGCCAATACTTTTTCCGTTACCTGCAATTTCATCAAAAAAGCGTCTATGAAAGAAATTTTCAGAATTTTAATAACATCATTTTTTTTAATTTCTTGTGCTTCAAGTTGTAAAGTTGAGAATGGAAACTACACGGAAAAAATTGACAACTTAAATATCAATTATACAGTAAGAGGAAAAGGTCCAATTATGCTTATTGGACATCCAAGTTCGGGAAAAATCGGTTACGAAATGACTTTAAAACCACTTGAAGAAAAATTCACAATGGTTTATTATGATTCTCGTGGAACAGGAAAATCTGAAACACCAAAAAAAATTGAAGATTACACTCCTGCAAATTCCGTAAAAGAAATTGAATTGTTAAGAGAAAAACTTGGTGCAAAAAAGATTTGGTTATTTGGACATTCAGACCAAAGTGCAATTGCTTTGCAATACACAGTAGAATACCCCAATAATATTTCGGGAATTATTTTATCAGGAACAAGTTATACAGGAAGTCAAAACGAATCAATTGAAAGAAGAAGAGTTTCTGAAAACAAAAGAATAAAAGAATCTACATGGTTTGCCAAAGTTATTGAGGATTGGGATTACATGAATGCAAACAATACAACTTTTGACAAAAATGGGAATGATATTTCTACTGCAAGAACAAAATGGTGGACTTATAATGAAGAAAGCGCTCAAAAAGTTATTCCAATTGTGAAAGAAATTACAAAAGCAGGACGAAGAAAACCAATCGGAAATAATTATTATCAAGAAACACCCGAAGAACGCCAAAAATATTTGGAATTTCAGAAAAAATTTAAGGATTTAAAAACAAAAATATTGATAGTTAACGGAAAATATGACACAAACAATTTGCCTGAATTTGCAACAGAATTGCACTTCAGTTTACCAAACTCAAAATTGGTTATTATTGACAAAGCAGGTCATTTTCCTTGGATTGAACAAAGCGAACAAACTTTTAACGAAATAAATAAATGGCTTCGTGAATAAAGAAACTGCAGGTAACATTGTATTGGCAAAATGCGGGGGAAAGTGCAAAATTGAAAAGCAGAAAAAATAATCCGCTCATGCTTTTCAATTCTGCATTTTTTTGTAAGTTAGCAGTATTGAAAAAGCATTCGCTACGTTTTGGATTTCTTGAACTTTTAGTTCTTCGAAAACCCGCACTTCGCCAATACTTTTTCCGTTAGCCGTAATTATTTTTGGAACATAATCATAAATATTATTATTTTGTTAAAAATTGTACTTATGAATTTTTTTACAAAATTGTTTGGCCTACATCAAGGTGAAGAAAAACCAGAAAAAGTAAGAGAAAGTATAATATCTAATATTTCATTTCGAGGTGCAAATCTTTGGATTTTGGCATGTGCAATTTTAGTTGCATCGGTTGGTCTTAATGTTAATTCAACTGCTGTAATCATTGGTGCCATGCTTATTTCTCCACTTATGGGACCTATTGTTGGAAGCGGATTTGCATTGGCCACTTATGATTTCGATTTACTGAAAAGATCAATTAAGAATCTTTTTATTGCAACTCTGGTTGGTTTTATTGTATCTGCAACATACTTTTATCTAAGTCCTTTTAAAGAGGCTCAATCGGAATTATTAGCGAGAACTTCACCCACTATTTACGATGTTTTAATTGCTTTTTTTGGAGGAATTGTAGGTGCAATTTCCATAACACGTATCGACAAAGGAAATCCAATTCCTGGTGTTGCAATTGCCACGGCTCTTATGCCGCCACTCTGTACAGCCGGTTTTGGATTAGCGACTTTAAATTTTAAATATATTGCAGGAGCATTATATTTATATTCGATCAACTGTTTTTTTATAGGAATTTCTACTTTCCTCATAATTAAATATTTAAAATACGAACCAATAAAAACAGAAAATAAAAACTTCGACAAAAAAGTTAAAACAACAATTTATCTTTTAATGGCTCTAATGATCATTCCAAGTTTCTATCTTGCATATACTTTGTTACAAGAAAAAAAATATTCCCAAAGCACAGAAAATTTTATAAATAATGAGTTTTATAACAAAGGATATACAATCATTTATAAAAATATAGATTATAACTCTAATCCTAAAAAAATACAATTAGCTTTATTAAGTAAAAAATTCGATAGCACAGAAATAATAATTCTTAATCAAAAATTATTGAATTATAATTTAACAAATACTAAGTTAGAAATTAAACAAAACACTTCTGATCTAAGAAAAGATATATTGGCGGAAATAAAGAAGAATACAAATAACATCTCTGAGAAAGATTTACAAATCAACAATTTATCTAATGAAATAAATTCTTACAAAGTAGGAAATAACGAAATTAACAAGGAAGTTAAAATACTTTTTCCTGAAATTAATGAAATATATTTTGGAAAAATACATAATTATAAAAAGCCTGATTCGATAACTACAAGAACTGCAATTATCTATAAAAGTGAAAAAAATATAGACGAATCAAAATTTAAAAGCTGGCTCATCACAAGGTTTAATGACAAAAAAATAATGGTTATTAATGAAAAATAATATAACTACGGCTAACATGGTATTGGCAAAATGCGGGGTTAAATGTAAAATTGAAAAATTTGAAATATTTAGCCGCCAATATTTTTCAATTCCACATTTTTGTTTAATTTAGTTCCATTGAAAAAATATTGGCTCCGTTTGGTCGAAAATTGAACTAAAGTTCATTTTTAGCCCGCACTTCGCCAATACTTTTTCCGTTAGCTGACAGGCTATGAAAAAACAGAACTCTACAAATTCTATTAATGAAGAAATCTTACAAAGTTTTTGTAAAACTCACACGATATTATCCCAAATAACAGGAAGATGGAAAGTTTCAATTATTTTTTCACTCAAAGAAAACACAAAAAATTATTCTGAACTGAGACTAGAAATACCTAATCTGACAGATAGAGTTTTAGCCAAACAGCTAAAAGAGCTTTTGTCAGATGAAATAGTTGAAAATAAAAAAACTAAAACAAAATCCGAATATAATTTATCCAAGAAAGGACAAAAAATCTTACAACTCCTTGAATATGTAAAGAAATTGGAGTTATGATAACTTAAAATTTCACCTCCTCCAAAAATTCAATAACCTCACCATTTGGACTATAAACAAGACTATTGCGCACTTTTACTGACCTATTTTCGTTACTTAATTCTAGCTCTAAAACATCTTCACTTAAATCAAAAGCCCCATTTTCAATAGCTTTTTTTCTAGCTAAATCAGCATCTTTAACAACAAAACAAATGTGTAAAATTGCATTTTCAACATACTCATCCTCTATTTTCCTTATTCTTCCTTGCGTTGGAATAGCTGCATCTCTATCGAAAAGTTCGATATAACAATTTATTCTTTGATTAAATATCATCATTCCTTTTTTCAATTGAAAAGAAGGCAAAGACCACGAATGTACTTCTTCAAAACCTAATGACTCATAGAACTTAAGAGTTTTTTCAAAATCATTAACTTTTAGAGAATAATGATGAAATCCAATAATATTTTCAGACAAATCCATATCAAAATTTTGGTGCAAAATTATTGTGATAAACTTCTGTGAACAAGAACTTACAAAATTGTTAGTTAAAAAGCCCGATCAGCTAACATCGCATTGGCAAAATGGCGGGTGAACTGCAAAATTGAAAGTTTCTGCATATTTAGCCGCCGAATGTGTTCCACATTCAGCTTTTTTTAATAATTTAGCTTCTGTGGAAACACATAGGGGCATGATATCATAAAGTACAATACATCATAAACAAAAAAAGCCCAAAAAAGCCCTATTAATAGGGTGTACAAGAAAAAAAAGCCAAAAACTGGGGGTCAACAAAAAGTGCAAAAAACTACCATTTACTACTGTTTATCTACCATAGATTGATCCATTAAATACCAACGTTTAAGACTTATTTACCATTATAACGTATAAAACGCCAAAAACTACTACTACAGCGGTTTTTGGCGTTTTTTTTGGTATTTAAAAGACTGTTTAAAGACCATTTTAGAGCTATAAAACACTATTGGAAGCAATATCTACGAAAAAGCCGTTTTGGTGGTTAGCGGTTACGTTAGGGGTTACATTAGGGGTTACAAAAAAGCGAAAAAAAGAGCGTGAGTTTTACAATATTTACACGTAATTACAACGTAAAGGCACTAAAAAGCTTCGAGTTATGGGGGGTGTGATAGTTAAAAACAACAGAGTTTTAAAATTAAAATACTGAAAATCAATCTATTGCAACAATAACGCAAAAAAAAGACTATTCTAATCGTATTACACCTACAACTAAGGCTATTCCTGTTATATCTTCTTTAGGAACCTCAAACGCATCATAGTCTTTGTTATCAGAGATCATACAGAGTTTATCTTCAATGCTTCCTTTTTTTATTCTTTTAATGATGATACCTTGTTCTTTTGTGGCGATCACGTGGGTTTTGTTCCATTGGATAAAAGAATTTTCATTAATTACGGTGCAGGCAACCACATCGCCACTGTTATATTTTGGGTACATAGAAGATCCTTCTACTTCTATCATAAAATCTACCTTCTTATGTTTGAATTTTGGAATGATATAATAGTCTTTAACGTCTCTTTCTTCGATTGCAAATGAATTGTTACCAAATCCACCAACAGCAGTAACAGAAACCAATGGAATAGGCTTTAAATTTCCATAATTGGCCTTGCTTTCTTTTACAATGACTGCTTGGTCTTTTTTTAGCATTTCGCCCTGGCCAGTTATTAACCAATTTGGATTTACATCAGGAATTAGCGACAATATATTTTCTATCGCAGTTGAATTCAAAGGCGTTTCTTTGGCTTTTCCTCTAAAACTAGCGGAAGTCATTCCAATTTTTATATAAAATTCTTCTTTCGGAAGCTTCTTATTTTCAATTAATTGTATAATTCTTTCCTTTATCATTGTAAATTTATTTGCGTTTTATTTGTTTTATCGAAAATATATTTTCTATATTTGCTTCAAGATTGAAACAAAAAAGACAATGGACAAACCTACAAAAAAAAGACAAAGCTACAATACAGCAGTAGTAAATATAATTTCGGAAGAGTTTGGAGTATCAACTCAATTTGTTCGACAATGCATTAGAAAAGAAAAGCACAGTTTAACAGCTGAAACAATTAGGAATAAATATCACGAGTTAGCAAATCCCTCTATAAAAGCTATTGAAAACTTTAAAAATCAACCAATATGAAAAAATTAATCCACAAAATTTTAAAATTCAAACGATACACTTCGTTTGTGTTTGCCGACAAGAAGATCAAAGAGGAATGGACGCTTTTCAGCACATTCAAATTTTCAATTTATAAAACTGCTTAAAATGAAATTCGAAAATATTATTCCACCTATTGTTTTTACACTCCTCAGTATAATGGCAATTGTATCATTTATGATGTTAATAATCTCTCAGTATTATAGTCTGAAAACGCAAAGCGTTCAACTAAAAAATGAGCAATTGGAAACTAAAACTATTGAACTTGAATATCAAGCTGTAAAACTTAAGTATAAAGAATACTTAAACAATAACTAATCCCAAACGGTTCTTCAGAGGTTCGATTCCTCTGTTGGGAACAATTAAAACCATTTAAACCCCGTTTAAATAATGTTTGAATACTATAATAACACGCTTTGCGTTAAAGGAAATTCATTGGCTGAACTTGGAGTTGTAACTCTTAGCAGTTTGAAAGTTCTTACGCATCGAGGCAAAATAAAAAAAGCACGTTCGGCACGAGGTCTCGGCAGTTGCGCTTTGTATGTTTACGCTTCTCTTCCAGATCGTTTTAAGAATATTATCGAGCATGAGCTTGGTATTAATCCTTACGAGGAATCTAGCGTAATAAAATTTTCTGATTATCTGAAAGCAGATGAAACCGCTCTAGCTTATTTCTCTAATTATGAACTTGAGGATGGACGTTATCTTTCAGAAGCCAATTCAGAAGCTGTTGAAGAATATACAGCCAATGCTTGCGTATTAAATGCAATTCATAGCGTAATTGAGAAAATATTCAAAGCTAATCCAAGAATAAACAAAGCAGAATTGTGGGAGAAACTTGCAAAGTCTGTTGAAAATATTGATGCAGATTTAAGAAGCTACTACCCTTTTAATCTTCCAACCAATCCAAGAGCATTAAGAGCAAAATATGAAGCTTGTATTTTGGAAGTTCCCAACGAAAGATATAAAAGACCTGGTCTCGAAGGATTAATCCACGACAATTGGTGTAATAAGCACTCACAAGTGATCACAGAAACAATTGGTAAGTGGTTAATTGTACAGTATGGCATGCCTGTTAAGAGAAGTATTCCAGAAATACACCAAATTTATGAGAATAGCAGGTCGTTAACTGGCTTTCCTCGTCTTTCGGAGAGTTCTATCTATAATTTCCTAATGAAGCCCGAAAATGAGCGTATTTGGAAGGAGCAGCGTGAAGGTAAAGATGAATACGAAAAACGATTCGGTCATACTATTAAGAAAAATAAAGATGTTTTATTCCCCAATGCTCATTGGGCGATTGACGGAACTAAACTAGATGCGGTTTACCAAGATGAAAACGGTAAAATGGTTGCAGATAGAAATATAGATGTTGTTTGGGATGTACACAGCGAAACTATTTTAGGATTCTCATTTTCTGATACCGAAAACCATACAGATCACTTTGTTGCTCTTCGTATGGCAGTGAATAAAGCTTGTGCAAAACCTTACTTATTTACTTATGATGCGCAGTCTGGCCATAGAACCAAAAAAATGCAAGAATTATACAGTAATATAGTAGCAACTGGAGGGACTCATTATCATCATAAAGTTGGTAGAAAGTCAAATCCTGCTGAAGGTTTATTTCACAGGTTACAGCAATTTGCTAGAAGTCGCTTTTGGTTCTTTGATGGTCAAAGTATTAAATCTAAGCAAGATTTGTCTAAAGCAAACTTTGACTTTATCAAGAAATATAAAAAAGCACTTCCAACCAGAGAAGAACTTTACAAACATTGGTTGGTGTTGGTAAATGAATGGAATAACGCCAAACATTCCCGATACAACAAGACAAGGAGTGAAGTTTACAATACAAAATCAGAGTTCACACAGGAGCTTGATCCTTTAGAACAGATTTCTATGTTTTGGCTTAATGAAACAAAACCTAAGAAATATTATCCTCATGGAATGCCTCTTACTGTTGGAGGAATTGATTATGATTTTGAGGTTTTGGATGGTTCTGGAAATATTGATTTAGAGTTTAGAAGAAAATATGTTAACACCAAGTTGATAGTTTCGTATGATCCAGAATACTTAGATCAGTACATAAAACTATACGAGCTTAACGAAAAAGGACAAAAGGTTTTCGTTGCTTATGCTGAGAAGAAGCGAGAACATATTCAAATTCCAAAACTATTAACCGAAATAGGTAGCGAAAAAATGCGACAGGATTTATTGGTTAAGGAAGAGGAAAGACTTCGAGATAATAATACATATCAAGAATTTGCAAAAGAGTTAGGATTATCTGTAGAAGATTTAATTGATGAACAAAATGAAAGAATCAGTGACAACAACTGGGAACTCAAAGCAAAACTAGTTGCCTACGGCACCAAAGAAGAACAAATTCAAACAAACAGAAAAGTAAAAATAATGTAATATGAATCAGAAAGAGAAAATAGCAATCGTAAATCTACTCCGTGCTTTTGTAGATAACAAAGGAAGCCAGAACAAAGCGGCGGCCGCATTAAAAGGAGCTTCCACCGCCGTAGTTTCGCATTTATTGAGTGGAAACTGGGAGCCTTACTCAGATGATATGTTTAGAAATATTGGAGCACAGGTAGGCTACAATAATCGTGAGTGGCAATTTGCCGAAACAAGCAACTCAACTAAGCTACTGGAAGATTTATTGGATGCAAAACAAAACGCAAAAGTTTTATCAATCGTAGCTCCTGCTGGAAGTGGAAAATCTGAAACCACCAAGAAATTTGCAGCAGAAAATAAAAACGTCTTCCGTATTGAATGCGGACAATATTGGACGCCCGATTTTTTCCTTTCAGAAATTATACAAAAAATAGGGATTCAAAGCAATAGTACTAGAGTGCCTTACATGATGAGAGATATTGTTTCCGACCTGCTAAAAAGACAATCTCCAATGATCATCATTGATGAAGTGGACAAAGTGGATGACAAGGTTCTTGCCTTTCTTATCACTTTTTACAATGAACTTGTTCCACACTGTTCTATCATTATTTCAGCAACTCATTATTTAATCAAGAGAATTAATGACGGCGTAAGACTTCAAAAGAAAAGCTACAACGAAATAAAATCACGTTACGGTAGATATTACGAGTTCGAGCCCACTTCTGGCAAAGATGTAAAGATTCTTTGTGAAGCTCAAGGGATTACAGACTCTCAGATTATAAACTCCATTTCTAGAGATTGCAAAGGAGATTTGAGGATTGCAAGGGATTTAATAATGGATGAGTTAAGAGCGAATAATAAAAAAATCACAGCCTAATGCAATACAGATATCACCCAGAAATTGAAGGTTTGAAAACAAATGAAGATGGGTCCAGTGTTTTTCTAAATGATGCTCCTGTTGTTATCAAAGTGCGAAAAAGCGGAAACCATCCATTCAGATACATCTATTTAAAAGGCAATGTTATTGGAATTGCAAGACTAGTACTGGAGTGTTGGGATGGAATGCCGCCAATACCAAGATTAACAGCAAAGCACGTGGACGGAGATTATACCAATTACCACTACTCCAATCTTGAATGGGGAAATGTTGGCGGAAATCCAACGGTTAATAAATTAAAAAAATCCCAAGTAGAAGAAATATTGCAAAAACACCAAGAAGGTATTGGTGTGTGTGAACTAGGAAGGCAATACAAGGTAAGGCATTCTACAATTCAAAATGTAATTAAGAATCACAAAAAAGAATAATTAATAATGGCGAAAACGCTGAATGTAAAGACATTTTTAACAAAGAAATTTGATTTAATGCCTTTTGATGGTATTTGGAAAAACTCCTTCGGAAGACCAAGCAAGCAAGATAGCATGATGATTTATGGAAGCTCTGGAAGCGGCAAAACGGAACTAGCAATGCAATACGGCAGATATCTAACCAATTTTGGTAAAGTCTTTTACAACTCAATTGAGCAAAGGGATAGTTTTACGTTACAGCAGTCATTAGAAAGAAATCAGATGGATTTGGTTGCAGATAAATTTCAAGTGGTTACAGGCGCTCAACTTCCAGAACTCGCAGAAAGATTAAGGAAACAACGCTCCGCAGATTTTGTCATTATAGACTCCATACAATATCTAGAAGCCAACAAAGCCGAATATTTTGAATTCAAAGAAGAGTTTTATAAAAAGAAAGGTCTCATCTGGATTAGTCAAGTCAACGGAAAACCAAAACTTGAAAATATAGACGACAAAATCAAAGGAGCTTTAGCCAATACCATTTGGTACGATGTAGATATTCAAGTCCCCGTGGTAGGCTTCCAAGGATTTCCACAAAAAAGACTCAACGGCGGTGAGGAAGCATTCATAATAAACCACGAACGAGCAACCAAATATTGGGCAAAAATTAAATAAAAAATATGAAAATAACAGCATTACACTTATTACATACACTAGCATTGGATAGTATAATTGGCTTTCTTTCTTGGTATGAAAGAACTAGCATTCATTTGTTTTTGAATAATAAAATTTCGCCAGATGAACTTTCAGAAAACATTACTGAATTAGCCACTATCATTATGCTTCACAATATCACGGCTCCAAATATGAAGTACGGACACGATAGACTTCTCTACTATGAAGAAAACAATAATTGGATGCCAATTGAAAATTACTTCGCAAATAATCCAGAAATACTACACAAACTAAAAGAATTAACAATAAAAAACGAAACATTATGAGTATAGACATCACACAGCTTACTTCCGAGCAAAAAAAAGCGTTAAAGGCTGAATTAAAAGAACAAGAAAAAGCCGAAAAACAAAAAAGGACAGACGATTTACAAAGCTTCAAAAAACTTTCTGAAGAATATGTAAATAAAAATATTGATCCTTTGGTTCATCATCATGAAATAACAGAATGTTTAATTGAGAAACTTTGGAAAGATTACGAAACAATAAGACAGTTGAAAGCTGAAATCTATGGAACAAAAACCAACGACCAAGATAGCCATACTTCTACCTTAGAAAATGGTTCTGCAAGTATAACAGTTGGTTGGAATGTAACCATTGGATTTGATGGCACTGAATCCGCAGGAGTTGAAAAAATTAAAGATTTTATTAACTCGCTTTCCTCTGATGAGGAAAATGTGAAAAAACTTTCCGCAGCGGTTAATACCTTCTTAAAACCAAATGCTAAAACAGGTATGCTAAACCCATCGAAGATTATTGAGCTATCAAAATTGAAATCAGAATTTAATGATGAACGTTTTGATGAAGGTCTTGAAATTATTTTTGAAGCTCAACAACGCCGCCAGAATTCAATGTATGTAAGCGGTTGGAAATTTGTGGAAATAGACGGTAAACCAAAGAAATTAGAATTCAGATTCACAGTGTAAACAAATCCTAATTAAAACATCAAACAAATGGCAACAACAAAAAAATTGATGACCTTACTTTCAAAACAAGGTCTAACGAATCAAAGAGCGGATATTATCGCAAACTTTACCAATGGCAGAACTACAAGCGTGAGAGCTTTGCATCCTTTTGAAATAGACAAGCTTTGCAACTTCTTTGAAGCGGAACAAAAAAAGATTGACCGAGATCTAGACAAAAAAAGAAAACGTGTTATCGCTGTACTATTTGGAATTCACGAGAAACTTAACAAAAAAGTATCTATGCAGTATGTGAAAGGCATCGCCTGCAAAGCTGCAAAAGTGGAAGATTTTAACAAAATACCTTCTCACAGATTAGATACTCTATATGCCGCCTTTCTTAAACAAGAAAAAGACCTAGACTTTTCCAATAGATATGTAAGCGGATTAATTAACGAAGCGGTTTGTTACAACTAATGCTCAAGAAAAGAAAATCAAAACTGACTGATTTATTTCCTGAAAGAGAATCACTCAGAAATCAGCCACTAAAAGTTAAAATCAAAACAAATACAATTAAACAAAATGGACACATTACAAATTACAAAAGAAGCAGCGCAAAAAGCGCATGAAAATGCTAAAAACAGCGGAAAAGAACTACTAGAAAATCTTTTCGGAAAGAAAGTTTTCCAAAAGAACATCATGGATAGAATCAAAAGTATTGATGACGTAATTAAAGGCCTCGGAAACAATGATTCTGATGTATTGGATTATTTGGAGCTTCAAAAATTAGACATTGCAGATCATATTTTAGCCAATCAACAATTAGTAATTATCACTAAAGCTCTAAATGAAGGTTGGACGCCCGATTGGGATAATGGACAATGGGATAAGTGGTTCAACTGGTTCTATGGTGGTTCGTCCTCGTCTGGTCGGTTCTCGTTCTCCTTCTCCGATTATCAGTACTCGTTTTCGCTTTGCGGCTCTCGCCTTTGCTTTAAATCCAAAGAACTTGCACAGTACGCAGCGAAACAATTTTTAGATACTTACAAAAGAGCGTTCACAATTTAATATATAGAAACAATGGAAAAGTCTTTTGAAGAATGGTATGATGCGTTTGTCGAATTTGTTCGAGGATTAGGATATCATGGATTTATTGACAAGGATGCATTTTTAGAAGATTATGAAATAGGAGCTGAACCTATGGAAGCAGCAGAAATTTTTGTGAAAGAAATTAACAATTAAAAAAAATAGAAACAATGGCAAACATTAAAGAAAAAGTAAAAAGTTTTGAAGACGCTTGTAGCGTTTTAGGTATTCAACCAACTACACCTGATTTTTCATTCTTAGAAGAAAAGGAGCAAAAAGCGCATGAAGCGCATTTCAAATTAGTAATTATTGCTAAAGCTCTTAATGAAGGATGGACTCCAAACTGGACAAATGGAAAATCGGATAAGTGGTTTCTATGGTTTGATTTTAATACGGATAATGAGAAAGGTTCGTCCTCGTCTGGTCGGTTCTCGTTCGACGGCTCCGTTCTTCAGCGCTCGTATTCGGATTGCGGCTCTCGCCTTTGCTTCAAATCGTCAGAATTAGCAGATTATGCCGCAGAACAGTTCTTTGATTTGTACAGAGATTACTATGTAATTGAGGATTAATATGGAAGTTCTTCTCTTCTTCATCATTTTTATATTGGTCACAGGCCTATTTGATGATAAAAAATAAAAAATAGGTTGTGTGATGTTTGGGTTTTAGTTCGTCCTCGTCTGGTCGGTTCTCGTTCAACAACTCCGATAATCAGAACTCGAATTCGAATTGCAGCTCTCACCTATGCAAAAAAAAATAAAACATCACAAACCTTAGCTCTCGCTAAAAAACAACAAACTTTCCAAAAGGCGTTAGTAGGATTTCCGAAAACGACTTTTTTAAAAGCAAAGGAAATTGATATGAAAAGAATTAACAATATATTTCAACGCATAATAAGTATTGAAAACTTGATGATTGCGGATGAAAAAGCACAAAAAGGCAAGGCAAAACAATACGGTGTGGTTCTTCATAACAAAAACAAAGAAGAAAACATCTTGAAGCTTCACAATATGCTGATTTCAAAAACTTACAAAACATCGGAATACGATATTTTTAAAGTTCATGAACCCAAAGAACGTGAAGTTTTCCGACTTCCATACTTTCCCGATAGAATTTGCCATCATGCGATAATGAACGTTTTAGAACCTATTTTCGTGGCGGTTTTTACGGCGGATTCTTATTCTTGCATCAAAGGGCGTGGAATTCACAAAGCATCTTTCAATCTTAGAAAAGCATTGAAAAACGTTGAAGAAACTACTTACTGCCTAAAGCTTGACATCAAGAAATTTTATCCGAACATCGACCATGACATTTTAAAAACGTTACTACGAAGAAAGTTTAAAGATAACGACCTGTTATGGCTACTTGATGATATTATTGATTCTGCACCTGGTCTCCCAATTGGAAATTATTTGTCTCAATATTTAGCCAACTTTTATCTAACATATTTTGACCACTGGATAAAAGAACAATTGAGAGTAAAGTATTACTTCAGATATGCCGACGATATCGTGATTTTACACAAAGATAAAGACTATTTGCACAGGGTTTTAAATGTTATTAAAGACTATTTCGATTTGAATTTACTTCTTGAAGTTAAAGACAATTGGCAAGTCTTTCCAGTTGAAGCTCGTGGAATTGATTTCGTTGGATATGTTCACTTCCACACTCACGTACGACTACGGAAAAGTATTAAAAAACGTTTTGCGAGAATGCTTAAAAGAAAACCTCGCAAAGAGTCAATCGCATCGTACACAGGCTGGACAAAGCACTGTGATTCAAAAAACTTAATGAAAAAACTAATACCCGAATGTTCAACTTTAGCGACTTTAAAATAAAGCCAAAGGAAAACACATTTATAGGCAAGAAAATGGACGTTGACGATGTCTTGAATATTGAAATAGCAGTTCTTGGTTTTGAAATCAAAGATTCAACAAAGAAAGCAGGAACAAAGTATCTCACTTTACAAATTGAAGTCAACGAAAACAAACGAGTGGTTTTTACAGGATCAAAAACATTAATGGACTTAATAAGTCAAGTTCCTAAAGATGGTTTCCCTTTCAAAACCACAATTAAAAAGAATGACAAACGATTAGAATTTACGTGATATGAAAACAATTAGTAAAAGAGTCCTTAGAAAAAACCAAAACTATACATCTGGTTTTGATATTTCTTCCAAAGAATTTGAAATCTTGAAACAGCAAGAGTTTGAATGTTGTAGATGTTCTGCTAACTTAATTAAAAGTTATGATTTTCCAGCATTTGAAGAAAAAGAAGCCTATTGTGAAGAATGTTACATAGAGTATTTCTACACTGTTTGTGAAGTCTGTGAGAATAACTTTCCGAATATAGATTATCCAAATGAGGAAGAACATATCTATATTAATAAGGGACTATCAAAGATTACAGGTTATGAAACTGGGATATATAAAGTTTTAAGTAAGCCTTATTTCTACGGAAGTATCGTGACGGGGTTTGATGCCTTTTTTGACAACTCATTACAGTTGATAAAATCTATTGATTTAGACATATACTACAATTTTCTATATCGAGGAAAGTATGAAATTAAAAGCGGTTGCATTTGCCCCGATTGCGTAGAGAAATTTACCAATAAAGGATATGTAAAACCTCAGTATAATTATAATCTGATGACAGATAGTTTTAAAATAAATCCTCATAAATCAATTAATATAAGAGCTTTAATTAAAGGAGCAAAAATATGAATACAGAAACCATCACTCCCGAAATAGAAATCTTAAACCTTCTTAATGAATTGGCAGGTAAAAGATTTAAGCCGATAAAGAGCAACATCACACCAATATCGGCAAGACTGAAAGACGGTTATACAATTCAAGAACTCAAAGAAATTGTACAGGTAAAAACACTAGACTGGAAGAATAACGAGGTAATGAACCAGCATCTTTGTCCCACTACTCTCTTTCGACCCAGTAACACCGAGAAATATTTGAATTTCATTTTAGCAATCAAAGAAAACCCAAAGCAATATGCAAAATACTTCGCAAAGCTTAATAAAACAAGAACCTCAGCAAACAACACTGATGACCTTACAGCAATGTACGGAGATTAAACAGGTTTTCAATACGCTTGTAAAATTGGAACAAAATCTAACGGTTACTGATAGTATTAAGAAAAGTCCGCTTATTGTAACTCAAGGAAGTAAAGTAGATGTAATAAAACAGATTATACGAGTGATTGAGTTTTTCCTTGAAGTTACAGGCAAGGAACTGGAAGGCTACCAAATTCAAATCCTTGCAGGTGATCTTTATGAGAAGTTTAAAACTGATTCTTTAGATGATCTTGTATTAATGTTCAAAATGGCAAGACAGGGCGAATTTGGTAAGGTATATAAGTTTGATACTTTTTCGATAATGGAATGGGCAGATAAATACCTTGATTATAAGTCAGCTACTCGTGAGAAACTAATTACTCAAAGAAGAAAGGTTAAAAAACCTGAAACGACCAATGGGAAATACTTTCACGAGCTTCCGCAAGAACTGCAAGAAAAGTTTAATGCGATTGGGAAATCTGCGTTTGTTCCAAGAAAAGCAAGAGAGCTATTATCTACAGAAAAAATGCACAGAGACCTACAGAAAGAAATTGACAAAAAAGAAAAGAAAAAGAAGAAATGATTCACCTCACCGAAATAAAACCAGACCTCATCAAAATGGAAATAAAAATGCACTTGCCACAAATGGACGTTATCAACTTTCTACAGAAGAAAGGTTATGAAGTGAAAGCTTTTTTCTTTGTAGTTCCAGCTAGTGAAGAATTTTTAATCTCAGAACCTGCATTTTCAGTAAGCAGCTTTACAGCGACAAAAGATGGAGAACTGCAAAGCGAGGAAACCATGTATCTGAATGTTTTTGAAAAGGAAATTAAAAGCTTTTTAAGTCTAACAAAATAATTCTTTGACTACTTTTATAAACGCCTGCCGAAAGGCAGGTTTTTTATTATCTTTAAACCTTTAAAATTTATATTATGAAAAAAATATTATTCTTTTTACTTATCTCAAATTTTGCTTTCGCACAATTGTCACAAGATAGTATACAAAATATGGCCAAATCTTATTTTGAAACTAAATTTGTGCAAGAAACTTTCAAAGACCCTTATAGCTATGAATTAAAAAAAATATGGTCTGAACCGATTACAAGAAATTCAGATTTAATAAATAAAATCACCCAATTGGAAGTTATTTTAAACAGTCCTGCCTTTTCAAAAAAAGAAAAAAAACAATTTGGTGAAACTTTAGTAAAACGCCGAGAAGAGCTTTCAAAACTATCATCTAAAGAAAGTGAAATCATTGTTGCGTATTCTGTTTATTTTGACACTTATGGAGCGAATAGTCTAGGAAACAAAGTACTTGGAAAATACACAATGACTGTAGATAGTAACGGAAGTATTTTAGGAAAAATTGTTAAACTAAATTAGAATATTACCAATAAGTTTTACCACAAAAAGCCCACTTAATTGTGGGCTTTTTTATAATAATCTTCCACTATTCTTAAGTTTTCTTCTGAAAATGGAATAGCAAAAAAATCGTTAACATCAATTTTAAAGTATTTTCCGACATTATTTTGAAATTTCTTTTCAATCCGAGGAATAATAAAATCATTGGATTGACGTAAGCTTCGCGTTTTTCTTACACATGTTCTATCGTTGAAATTGTTTGGTGGGAATAAATAATTAAGAAGGTCATCATCAATATTTAATACTAAATCTTTTAATTTGATTTCGTCTGCAGTCGTTAAACTATCTATTATAATATCAAATTGAATTTTTGGGAAAATATCTTTAGTCAATATAATATCTTCCCATTTCTCGCACATTTGCAACACATTAAAAGCGGTTTCATATTCTTTTTCTAATTGTTTTCTATCAAATTCAATATTTAGAAGTCTCATAAAATCATGAAACGTCCCATGATTGTATCTGTTTTTTATATACGCTTTATTAACTAATTCAAAATCAATAAAAGTTTTACAGCAATCAAATTTATAATAAAATCTATCATAATACTTTGATAATGAATCACTGTTATAATCTATATGAATTTCCATACTTCAAAAATAACAAAAAACGCCAACTTGCTTTAAGTCAGGCGTTTTTTTATTTTTGTGCTTATGCAGCAATCAACCGTTTTAAAAGGACGTTCTTCTCTTCATATCAACCGCCGAAATCATCGATTGTCGGCACGGTTTTATTGGTATAGTTGTATTGTTGGTTTGAAATTCTCAAAGTGCTTAGAACTGCTTGATCAAGAGTTCGATATTACAGAATCTACCATTTGCGATTTGCTTTCAGAAAACTCTGATATTGTCTCCAACCTGGAGCGCAACAATATCACCGAAAAACAACTCTCACAACGCTATCCTTTTATGAACTGGAAGTATCTTCACGCCAGCTCGTCTCAAAAGTCATTACAGCTGTCTTTAGACCTTTTCTCAGCGTAACATCTCGGATGCTATTTCGGGTAAAACTATCAAAACCATTAGCTTCAAAACCTTGTAATTTTTTATAGATTTTTTCGGATAAATCCAAATACCTTAAGGCAAATTCTTGTGTTTCCTTTGGGGCATTTCCGTTGCTTTCTCCAGCCATTTTATAGACAACAGTTAATTCCATTTGTCCAGATAAGATTTGAAAGACATCTTGTACATCATCAATCGTTTGCGAACTTAGATTAATGAGAACGGCGGGATAAGATAGTGGTGGTTTTTCTTCTTGAAGTTGTCCGTAGTTGAGATCAATATATTTTATTTCGGTGATTTCTGAAAACAGTTCTAGCAACTGCAAGTATAGTTTTTTCATGGTATTAATTTTAAATAGTTTTCATTCGATTTCTTATGTGTGCTAAAGTTTCACGTCTTATTTTGGCTCGTAAATACGGCGATTCAGATTCATGTCCGATAAATTTTCGTTTGGGAATATTTTGTTGAATGCTTCGTTCAAATTCAGAAACCCCAACGGTTTTTCCATCTTTCATTTTTCGCGTGTGCGCCTTTACTTTTTGTTCCACTTTTCCACGGAAACCTTCATTATGAACTTTAGCGTATGGAACATCCTCGCCACCAGCGTGAACGTAGACAGCATTTTCAACAATGCGCGATATACGAATACTTCGCTTTAACTTGGAGGTCTTCACTAGCAACGCACGTCCTGTGTCATCGGCTTTTCCCCATTTGGTTGGGTTTTTTCTTTTTTGCCAATTCTCCGTATTGTCTCCTAGCCACGCCTGACGTTCGAAATTATCAATTGTGAAATTTACCGCCGCTTCTCCAATAATAGGTGGAAGTTCTCGTAATGTTGTGGCCATCTTATCTTGAAACTTTCGCATGGCTTCTTCTGCTGATTTAAACATGATTTAATTGATATTTAAAAAGTTTTGTATATTTGTATGGGATTTAGCTAAAGCGATTTAGTTGTATCCCCCGAAAGTTCAGTTTTTAATAGCTGAACTTTTTTATTTCTTTATCCAGTATTACCCAAACCTCTTTTATTTTAATTTCCTTATTCCTTGACATTAAAAGTTTTTTGGATGATTTGAAATCTTCTTCTAAATCTACTTTTTCAAATAAATGGACAGATTCTTTAGGAAACTGAAGAATGACTATTTCACAACCTTGACTGTTCCCTTGCTTTATCTTGTCAATAATGGAGTTTTTGCCAATAGTGCCCTTATTTCCCAATACTGTTTTAATGTCAGCAACTTTTTCATTCAATAAACCGTCAGGGGTTTTAACTCCTTCAGGTGCTTTTTCTGATAGCATGATAATTTCATTACCTTCATTGAAAAGAATATCTCTAGCTTCTTTTTCGTACTTTCCAGTGTCGCTATTAAAAGTATGTTCTTTATGTGTTGCCTTCAAACCAGAATTATCACCAAATTCTACATCATAATAATTAGAATCATCTTTTAATCGCTGATACTTTTCAAATCGTCTGGAAAGTTCGTCCGCATCTTTCAAAACATCATTAGGTGTATTTTCTATGTACTTATTCTTATCGGTAAAAATCTTACCTGTAACACCTACATTGTTTTGAAAAGCTTCAGGGATTTTTGGTAACGTAAAATTATCGCTTGGTTTTCCGTAGCGTAGTTTCTTGGCTCCAGTTCTACAGTTGAAATGATTGGGCGGAAAATAAAATGCCAGTACAGGATCATCTACTTCAAAAATAAGATTGTGTAATGGCGAACATATTTCGCTGGTGTGGTCATCCTGTACAACAATCAACTGAACATACGGAAAGATGTGTTTATCTCGCTGAATCTCCATCCAAAGCCTTGACATTTGCGCACCAGCAACAATGGTGTCGTACTCGGTTTTTAGATAACGATTCGATTCTCCAACAACAAATAATGCTTCCCTTTTAAACTCACTCCAAGGGCGTAGACTTCCATCTGGACGCAATAAAAGATTATTTAACCGTGCATTATCATTGTGATTCTTTGCCACTGAAAACTGCCAAACGTTATGCTTCAACACTTCACGCATCACATAATCTGGACTATTGTAATCTATTCCAACTCCAAACTCTTCATCAATAGGTTTGATGAGCTCACGCCCTATTTTGGTTATTATAGGCTTGCTTGGCGTACCGTCATAAGCTTTGTTTTGATAAACAGATTCAATTTTTTTGATCCATTCAGCCGCTAACAAATCTGCCCAATCTGGCTGTTTTCCGTGCGAAAGAAAATGACCATGTTCACAAATATTTTTGTACTCGTTATCGAGTTGCAGCCAATCCAGCTCCGCATATAGATAAAAATCTACTGCGGAGCGTGGTCGAAAAAATTCATCATCTTTTCAAAAAGTGATAATTCTTTTGCTTTGACCTTTGTTTTGGCTGGCTTCTTTTTTTCTTTTGGGTCAGGTTCTGGCGTGTCATCGTCATCTTCTTCTTGCTCAGTCTCTTCAGATGGATTGTTTTTTTTCTTTTTCGAGCGTGGAAGTCCTGATGCTTCAAACCACCAATCTTCGTCTACGCCGTCTTCTGTATTTGCATCTACTTTTTCGGCGATATCCATTTTTTCTTTCAGCGATAAATCGTCTTTTTGTGGATATAGGAACCAACCATTTCCAACGGGAAAACCTCTCTTTTCCAATCTTGGTAAAAGTTGATGATTCAAAACCTCGATAACATATTCTCGATCATCTTCAAAAATATCGGATACAGTGTCGGCGTGGACTTCGCCTTGGGCTCTACTGGAACCTTCCTTAGTTGTCATGGTTTGACCTGCTAATCCAATTAATATTTGTTCGTCCAACCACTCTAAAAACTCTTTATGTACTGCGCCATTGGCTGTGGAAGAAATAGAATTAATTTCTGAATTTTTACTAGCAACAACAGAACCGCCTGCACCTCTTTTCTCCATGGTTGCTTCCATTTCTTCCCTTCCATTTTCGTCTTCAGGATCGTATAATGCTGATAAAATAGGAATGCCCCAAAGCTCACAGAATTCAGCGTAATCCGAACCGCCATTTCGTTTGAAAATAGCAAATGGTGCTGCTTCCATTAATAATCCCAAATCGTCATCTTCACCTACATTGAGAAGAAAGTCATCGTTTTCATAACTCCATCCTGTCTCATCTGACAGCTCTTTTAAAATAATTTTCTTCGCTGTATCAAGATTTTTACGAGCGATTTTGTCAACGGTAAAACCGTCAACAAATCCAAGTTCAAGAACCGTTTTTCCAAAAAAACGAGTCAGCAATATTTCACGAAGCATAATTCGAAATGCAGGCGACTTGATGAAGTCTGTCATCTCGTCAACTTCCTTATTGTCGTTGGCAAACTGCAAACCGCCATTGGTTACTTGACGAATTCTTTTACGTACTGCTTCACCGATTACAGGGTCTTTTATAATGTTTTCAAAAACATCATATAATTTCGCACGTTTTCCTTTATCGGCAGATTTAATCCCCGAAACAACGCCGCTAATATCCATTGCATCACGCTTTGGCGGTTGGACGATCATGACTTGCGAAATTTTTGCGCCTTGTGAATCTTGTTTTTTTAATGATGCGGTTCGGAATCCTATTTGTCTTTTTGTCTTCATGGCTAGTATCGGTTTTCTCTTTTGGGATTAGACTTAAAGCTGAACGAAGTACTTTTGTTTGGTTCCAGCTCTTTTTTTGGTAAATTGGCAGGCATTCCTTTGTAGACGGATTTCAACCATGAATTCGCCATGTTGAAACGCTTCTCTTTATCTTCATAGTCAATGGATGGATTTGCTAATCCAATTAGCTTCCACATCGCAATATCTTTGATAAACTCCACCAATAGTGTACTGCGTTGGTCTCCAACTTTGGCGAAAATTGTTTCTGTATCGTAAATTTTTGCTAGGAAAGATTCTGCATATTCTATTGCCATATCAATGGCCGCAATAGCGATGGTTTCATCACTTCTTATAATTGCTTCTATCTCTTCGTCGTAGGCGTGCGTTTTCAGCTCCGCAACGGTAATGTATTGGCTCATGGTTAATATCGGTTTTTAGTTTTTTTAAGGTTAAATACTTTGGGAGGTGCGCTTTGCTGAAATAGGTGTTGTTTATGATTGATAATCCATACTCCACCTTCAACTGCATCAGGAGCATCGTCATGTGCTCGACTTTTTGGAGAAAGAGCTTTGAACTGAAATTCTATTTCTTTCATTTGTGGAGTTCCTTCCAACTCTTCATTAAAAATCAAATGACCATTTCTGTTGAGTGGTTCAAGATTAGATTCTATTCTGTAGAATTTATCAGGTTTATCTCTTTCATCAGCTTTCAAACTCAACACACGATTGTGCTTTTTGTTTTTTTTCTTTAATGATCTTTTCAAAGGTTCGTCAATGCTCGGATATTCTATGTACAGATACACGGCTGCTTTGTCGTTGACAAATTTTAAAATATCGTATTGCCATTCTACCATTTCATCTGTAGAAGTCTGTGCGCACCTTGCCCAAATGATATGATATTGATCTTTCCATTTTCCAATGAGCATCGTTGCTTTAAAGTCATTTTTTTTACCCCCTTTATATGAAGGATCGGTATAAGCCACTAAGTACTTGTACTTGTTAAGCGGTTGCATTTTTCCGAAGTAAATTTCTTTAAAGACCTTACCAAGAACTATCGGATTGTTAAAGTATTCGCCTTGGATGGATGCCATTGAAATTTTAGAAAGAACCCTATCAATAAGTTCTTCGGTATTTTTATTCGGCCAAGTAGACTTTCCGTTTTCATCTCGAATGTTAACGATCTCGTAGAAATCAGCCATCTCCATGGCTTTCTTTATACAGCAGTTTTCTGCGATAATGTTTCCGTTAAACAAAACCAACAGCGGACTAGAAATAGACCTAGTAGCGTATAACGCCTTTTCAAACCAACTCCAATTTTTTTCTACTGTCTCTTCATTTCGACATGCTTCATCGGTGTCGAAGTCATCCATTAAAATAGCATCGGGTCTTACTTCTTCATTTCTTGCACCACGTGGAGCATTACCAGCTCCAACAGCAATAAACATGGCGCCTCTTCTGATGGTGAACTGATCTTCTCGCCAATGCCCATAGTTCTGTTGAGTTCCATAGTCATTGATGATCCTTTGGTTTTTCTCAAAAGCCAATTTGAAAGGCTTTAAAAGTTTAACTGCGGATTCGTTGGTCGCTGATCCTAGAATAATAAATTTCTTCTTCCCTGTTAATGCTAGGTAGATAAATTCCATCATTGCCCGACCCGATTTCGACAACTCTCTTGACCATGGTCTTACCTCATAAAATTCAGGATTATTGAGAACTCTTTTGGTAGATCGTTTATGAAAAGGCATCGGCTCATGCGTACAATACTTATGAAAATAGTATTTAAACCATTCCTCTGGGTCGGCTTCTAATTTTGCAATCCGTTGATGTTTCAAGTCTTCATCCTCAAACTTATCTACCAAATCAGTATTACTGAGGTTTTTGTAATACTCATCCCAGAAATCTAAAGCCAGTTTGTCGTCCTTTGTTTGTTGTTTTACAAAAGCCATTTTATCTGAGTTTAGATTTAATGAAAGAATCAACGTACTTGGAAATCATTTGCGCGTCAGAAAGATCATTTCTACGAACAAAATCCAAGAACTGAGTTAATGCGCTGATGATCTCAGGCAGCAAGGCTTTTGTTTCTAAATCTTTGATATCCCGAATAAGAAAACGTCTCACATTGGCTTCTTTTGAATCCGCAAAACGTTCGCCTTCCTTTTTATTCTTAATTGCGGTGTTGAGTTCCTCCAGCTCATCCAATAGATTTGCAAGCTGTTCTTCTCTCGTTAGAACAAAGTTTCGCTTTAGCTTTTCCCAACCTAAATCTTTGATCCATTCGCCAATTGTCTTTTCCGTAACGCCGACACGTTCTGCAAGTTCCTTCTGTATGGTGATATTATCACGAGTGTATAACAGTTTGGCGTGCTCCTGTAATCGTTCTTTTTCGTCCTTCGTTAATCGTCCTTTTTTTGCCATTTTTTGGTTATTAGTTTTGACAAAATTGCTTCTATAAAGGGGCTTAACGAAGTCGGCAATCTATGACACTCCGTTTTTCAGGGTATCATACCCCCGAATCTAGGGTATGATACTTTGCCAACTTTTTCACCGTGGTTTTTTAGAGAAAATTTGCAGCAACAAAAGCAAACAAAAAGCGATAATAACCATGTCAAAAGCACCATTATTTCTAACCAACGACCAGAACGAAAAGAACTCCTATGGATTTCATGTAGATACTACAGGTATCGATTTGAAAACGAGATTTGAAGGCAATCCTATTTGCTTGAATAATCACTCTAATGATACTAAAGATGTTCTAGGAACTTGGATTGATATCGAAGTAAAGGAGGGCAAACTATTTATGCGACCAAGCTTTGATACCGAAGACACCGCAGGAAAAGAAGTGGTGAGAAAAGTTCTTGCTGGAACTCTCAAAGGTTGCTCACTAGGAATTATGTTCGACCCTAAAGACATGGTGAACGAAAACGGCAAAATCGTACTTAAAAAATGCATCCTGTTCGAAGTATCCATCGTGGCGGTTCCAAGTAACGGAAATGCTATTGCGCTCTTCAATATGAATCAGGAGCCTATCACAGAACAGGAAATCAAATCGCTTTGCCTTTCGCTAAAAACTGCAAAACCATTCAATAACGATAAAACAATGAAACTAATTACCACACACCTTCAACTTGCTGAAGGTTCTACAGAGGAAGCTGTCCTATTGGCAATTAAAGCCGTTGAAAAACAGCTTTCCGATTCTAAAACAGAATATGCCACACTCAAAACAAAGTTTGATGCTTTGGAGACCGCCAACAAAGACAGAAATACGGCCGAATTAACTGCCGAACTGGAAGCGGCTGTAAAAGATGGACGTATTGATGATGCTGGTAAGACTCCAATCTTAGAGCTGTCGCACGAAAGTGCAATGAAGCTTCTAAAATCTTTGCCAAAACGAAAAAGTTTAAAAGATCAATTACAAGACGAAGAAGAAGCCTCGGCAGAATCTAAGTACGGAAAACTTAGTTGGGCAGAGCTTGACAAAGGCAATCATTTAGCAAAATTGAAAGCTGACTTCCCAGATTATTACGCCGAGCGTTTTGAGCTACAATATGGTAGAAAGCCAAACAACTAAGAATTAATAACCATAAAAACTCATTCATAAAATGGCTTTAGAAATTGAAGTATGGCATGATACCATACAAGAAAAACTATTAAAAGACAATGCGTTTTTAACGCAAGTCTCAGATGTATCCGAGGATTATATCATCAATGGTACGATTGTTCACATTCCACAAGCTGGAGAACCATCTGCTGTAGTAAAAAATAGAAGCGTTTTCCCTGCTCCAATTGCAAGAAGAACAGATTCGGAAATTTTATATAAAATTGATGAATATACTACCAACCCTATTTGGATTCATGATGCCGAGAAAAAGGAGCTTTCTTATGACAAACGTATGAGCGTTTTGAGTCAAGATGTTAGCAATCTTTCTCAAAATGTTGCTGAAGGAATGTTAACCAATTTTGTTGTTTCTCCTGTTGGGACTAACAACACACTTCCAGCGGCTAAAATTCTGGAGACTACTGGAGCTGATGTTGTGACAGCCTTAGCAGGGACGGGCTCAACTGGTAATAGAAAGGCTTATTCTCTTAAAGATTTGCAAGTGCTTAAAACAGCACACATCAAAGAAAATTCGTGGGAAGAAGGCAATATGAACGTATTACTTACTGCCGATGCGTCTACTCAAATGTTTCCTGTAGAATCTGCTATTACCGCTACTTATATGGCTTCCGTATCTGAAGCTGAAAGAAGATTGGGTGTTATGTTCAAAGCACAGGGCTTTAATATTTTCGTGAGATCAAGTGCTTATACAGTAGCTGGTGATAACACCATTAAAGCATTTGGAGCTGTGAATGTAGCTACCGATTCTGAAGCAATTATCAGCTGGAACAAAAACATGCTTGAAAAAGCTATTGGTAGAACACAAGCCTTCGAAGATTTAGGTAATCCAGTGTATTACGGCGATATCTATTCATTCTTAGCGAGAATGGGAGGACGTGCAAAACGTAAAGGTTTCGAGGGTGTGTTCCTTTTGAAACAAGCGGCATCTGCTTAATTTTTTCATATCAATTATACCAAATTGAATCTCCTTCGAGGAGGAGATTCAATTCTTTAAAAACTAATAACCGTGAAACTCACTAAAAATTTTAACTCAGAAGAATTTGCTTGCAAGGACGGTAATGAGGTTCCAGAAAAGCTAATCCCAAACGTCCAAAAATTGGCTAATAACCTACAAGCTTTAAGGGATAACGTTGGGAAGCCTATAGTTGTTAATAGCGGCTACAGAACTGCAAAACATAATAAAAGTGTTGGTGGTGCTTCATCTTCTCAACATTTAACCGCCTCAGCTGGAGACATCAGAATCGCAGGTATGACATCAAAACAAGTGTATGACGCAATTCTGAACTTAATCAAAGAAGGCAAGATGCATAATGGCGGTGTTGGTCTTTACAACACGTTTGTTCATTATGACATTCGTCAATCTCCATCCCGTTGGGATTTAAGAACATAATCAAAAGTATGCCGCAACAACTACCGCAACCTTTCGAACAAGAAGATATAAGAAAAGACCCCAAATCGACAGCTATTGCAGATGGGATGACTACTTCTGCGGAAAAATTGGATGTTGATTTAAAATTCAGTCAATATAAAGATGCACTAACATTATTAACTTCAAAATTTCAAAATGCAATCACAGCGATTGAAAATAAAAAAATTGAAAATATCCAAGTTGGCGCTCGTAATTTACTTTTAAATACAGATTTTAAAGAAAACATAAATCATTGGAATGCCTTAGGTTTAGGTGAGCTTTTGAATTGGAATAGTTCAGAAAAAGCAATCGAAATTGATAATGGCGCAAATAATAATGGCGGAACTTTTCAAACGTTAAATCAATTAGAAAAAGGCGAATATACGATCAGTTTTGACGTGAAACCTTTGTTTCAGTCGGGTGCTAATTACGCGATTTCATCCATAATTGGAGGGGATTCAAAAACTGTAAATATCCATACCAATAACGTATGGAAAAGATATTCTTTGACAATAAGTACACAAGCAAGTAATAATTATGTGATTATTCAGCTTCTCAATGCACGACAAAGGCTTCTGCTTAAAAATATCAAGCTCGAAAAAGGTAACAAGGCAACCGATTGGACGCCTGCGCCAGAAGATGTGCAAGCGCAAATTGACACAAATACGGCAAATACTGCAACAGCATTAGCGCAAGCGCAAAACGCTATAAATACAGCCAATAACGTAGCTAATTTAACAAGTTTTCTTCAAACATCAGTACAAGGTAATGTAGTTGGCACAGGAACGCTTTTAGTGGGTGATGTTTTAGGAGCAAATGCAATGATATGTGGTGTTACAGATCGACCAAATGGCGAAAGCATTCGTTTTGCCGCTGGTAAGCCTTATTCTCAAAAATACCTATCTCCTTTCCAAGTGTTAGACAATGGCATGATAAGATTCGTCAATCCTCTTACAGGACAAAAAACTTTTGAATTAGGGTTTAACCAAAACACAAGTAAGGTAACGTTCGACATATATAATGATAATGGAATTAAAGTAGCGAGTATAGGCTCACAAGGTATTATGTTTACAGGCTACGTGCCTGAATCTTACACCAAGAGAAAATTCAGAAAATTAAACACGACATCTTTTATAGAGTCGAATATTTTGGCAGAGTTAGTTGCAAGCATTATGCAAAAATATCATACTGGTAATTATCCTCCGACAGGTCCAGCTACTGATACTACACAATTTTTATATGATATTGGATTAAATGTAGATACGGTAGTGTATGAATATTACGAAGGGCGAAATTTCGAAAGCGCAGATAATTCACAGTATGCAGGGTTTTACACATCAGCGAATAAATTTGGTAATCATATAGACGATGGTATATACTTAAAACAATCTATCGTAGGAGGATTTACACAGATGTCAACTAATAGTTATAATGTTAATTATTTTTGTGAAGCTTATCTATTTCAAAATGGTAGAGTTATTTCTACTATTGAAATTTTTAAAACAATTAACATTTCTAATATACCAAGTCGAAGTACACCTTTCCCATCAGAAGATTATGAATAATTAAAATTAGAAATAATGAATTTAGAAATCACCAGCACTTCAATTACAGTGCAAGCAAGAGAAATCGTAAATGATAATACAGTCAATTACGCATGGAATTTTATAGAAGGACAATTGCCACAAGCAATTAATTTTAACGTCCAAAGAGGCGTTTCTGGAGGAGATAATCCTTTCACAGGTAACAATGTAATCTCAGGAGCATATTATCCTGATACTGGCAAGTATGACGTTAATAATAACTATTTCACAGAAGGTGATTTTACTTTGTATCAAAGTATTTTAACGACTTGTAAAGGTATTGTAACTGATGTACAGAATAGAGGATAAAAACATCCTCCGCTTTTAAAAAGAATCTCACCCCTTTAAAAAATGAACCCGCAGGCTACGGAGGACTTATGTCTTCTGGAGCTTGCGGGTTTTTCATTTTGTGGGGTGAGAGAGGCAAAGATAATAATAAACAATTTTAAAAACTAATATTTATGAAACAGTACACACAGGCGCCTCTACCATTTCAGGGGCAAAAAAGAAATTTTTTAAAACATTTCAAAACAGCATTAAACGAGTTTTCGCCAACGGCAACTTATGTTGATCTTTTCGGAGGTTCTGGGTTACTCAGTCACACGGTCAAAAACTATTATCCCGATGCAAAAGTCGTTTATAATGATTTCGACAATTATTCGGAGCGTATTGCTAATGTCGGTAAAACAAACGCCTTATTAGCTGATTTACGCCCAATTTGCGCCAAAAATCCCAATCGAAAAGAAAGATTAAACGATGATCTTCACGCTGAAATTATCGCCCGAATATCCAAAGAAAAAGGCTTTATCGATTGGGTAACAATTTCATCCAATTTACTTTTCTCAATGAACTATGCAACCAATTTTGAAGCATTTAAAAAGGAAAAATTTTATAATAAAATAAGACTTTCAGATTATAATGCTGATGGATATTTGGATGGTGTAGATAGAATAACAAAGGACTATAGAAACTTATTTGAGGAATATAAGAATCATCCAAATGTGGTTTTTTTAGTTGACCCACCCTACTTGTCTACTGATTGCTCTACATATAGCCGTCCCGATTATTGGAAGCTATCGGACTATCTTAATGTTTTGAAAACTATTGAGGATCAGTCGTATTTCTATTTTACATCAAATAAATCACAAATCATAGAACTCTGCGACTGGATGGAGAATCACTCCTATGCTCGCAATCCATTCGCAGATGCAACGATTAAGACTGTTGGCAATCAATTGACTTATAATGCTAGATATGAAGATATAATGATTTATCGGAATAATGATTAAACGTTGTTTAAACTAAATTTAAAAGCGTCCTATTTGGACGCTTTATTTTTTATAATTTTCAGAAAAATTGTACGTTTTGCTTTAAATTATTGTACTTTTTGATTTGGCGTTTATACACATCGGCTATGTTACTGCTAAATTGAACTTTTCGTCCAATTTATCCGCCACTTCGCCAATGCGTTTTCCGTTATCGGCAACTGCAAAAAAAAGTTCCCAATAAGAAACATCTATGAAATATAAAATTAAGCAAACATCCCCTTTTTTATACATTGTCACATTTATGTTAACATTTTTGATTGGCTTAATAATTTTAATTTCAATCACAAAACATGAAATAATTCCTAAAGGACAACCATTAATTTTCATGCTATGTTTTGCTCCT
Source organism: Soonwooa buanensis (assembly GCF_900167905.1). Classification (GTDB taxonomy): domain Bacteria; phylum Bacteroidota; class Bacteroidia; order Flavobacteriales; family Weeksellaceae; genus Soonwooa; species Soonwooa buanensis. Next base: position 399,652 of record NZ_FUYZ01000001.1, read on the forward strand.
ATAATGATTTTGGCATTCTACTTACCTAAATTTACCTCCACTGTAGAAATTGAAATTGAAATTGATGAGAATGGAATTAGTAGAAAATGGATAAAGCAATTTATTTTTCAAAACAAAATTGATAATAAAATAAAATGGAACGAAATTGAAAATTATGTTTTTCAACCAGATAGGCAATTTGATAAATTCAAACTAAATTTGAAATCGAATAGAAAGTTTGTGTTTTATCACAATAATGATCATGATACCAAGGATGATTTTATTGCTTTTGTTTCAGATTTTGCAGTGAAAGTAAACGAAATAAATTCTGAAGAAAACAAAAGTAAAGAAGAAAAAATAAAACTTGGTAAAACAATTTATGAAACTACAGGTGGATTAATTCTCGCAATTCTTGGAGTAATATTAATTGTTGGGTTACCAATTTTATTTATTTTATCACCCCACAAAGGTAGCGTTAAAACTAGCAATTATGCAATGTTGGGAGCATCATATTTGGGTACAATTTACTATTTAGTTCAGGTTTATACTCATCGTAAAAAGAGAAAAGAATATGAAGAAAATTTATGAACACGATGACAAGGATCGTCGATAAAGTAAAATGCAGCTGCCGATAACATTGTATTGGCAAAATGCGGGGTGAAATGTATAATAGAAAATTTTGAAATATTTATACGCCGCTGCTTTTCATATTGTTTTTTTTCATAATTTAGACAATCTGAAAAAGCATCAGCTTCGTTTGGTCGTTCTTGAACTTTCAGTTCTTCGAAAGCCCGCACTTCGCCAATACTTTTTCCGTTAGCTGTAATTATATAACAATTCTATGTCTAATAATACAATTAGTTTAAAAAAAATTAACGATTTCAACGATTACAAAATTGATATTTCTAATAATTTAGTTATTGTTGGTGCAAATGGAAGTGGAAAGTCAAAATTAGGATATCAATTAAGTCATTCAATTCCAAATTGTAAAAGAATTTCTGCAAATAGAATAATGTCTATTCATTATACTGTTCCAACAGGTAATTATGAAGAATCATTACAAAAACACATAGAAGAATGGAAATACAAACCAATTGATGAACCATTTTCCGACTTTATAACTTTACTTTCTACACTTTTTATGCAATCAACTATACGTGATAGAGATTATGTCGATTTATGTAAAAATAATGTAGGTCAAGTACAGCCACAAATACCCTTATCGGCAATTGACAAATTAAGTAATATATGGAAGGAACTTTTTCCGCACAGACAAATAAAATTTATTGATAATACTATAAAATGCTTTGATGAAAATTTAAATGAATTTTCTGCAAATTTTCTTAGCGATGGTGAAAAGGTTGGATTATATTTAATTTCACAATGTTTAATAGTTCCAAAAGATTTTCATATCATAATAGATGAACCTGAGCTACATTTACACAAAGCTTTGATGAGTAAATTATGGAATTTAATTGAAAGGGAAAGACCAGATTGTAAATTTATATATATAACTCATGATTTAGATTTTGCAGCATCTAGAATTTACGCAGAAAAAATTTGGATAAAAGAATTCAAAAATCATGAATGGGATTGGGATTTAATATCTAAAAATGAAAGTTTTTCTGAGGACATTATTTTTCAAATTTTAGGTAGTAGAATGCCAATTATATTTTGTGAAGGAAACAAATCAAGTTGGGATTATTCCATTTATCAATCTGTATATAAAAACTTTACTGTAATTCCTATTGGTGGCTGTGATAAAGTAATAGAATCTACAAAAGCAATAAATAATAATATACATCTTCATCATAGGAAAGCTTTTGGCATCATTGATAAAGATTATAGATCAATGGAAGAAATTAATGCATTAGAAAAAGATGATATTTATTGCATAAAAGTAGCTGAAGTTGAAAATTTATTTTTAGTTCCAGAAGTAACGGAAGAAGTTGCAAATCATCTGCACTTAGATTCGGCGAAGTTAAATTCTGAAATTTCAAATTATGTTATTTCAGAATTGTCAAATAACTTAGAAAAAGAAATATCTCATTCAACAAATTTAGAAATAAACTATAATTTGAATGCGTTTAATATCAAACAAATAGGAAAAGAAAACATCTTAAAAGAGTTGGAAATTCATACGAAATCCATAGATGTAACTTCAATCTATGATAAATATGTAAAAATATATAATGATATTATACATTCAAAAGATGTAAAAGTAGCACTTTACAATTATACAAATAAGGGTCTTCTACCAAATGTGAGTAACCTTTTCAATTTTAAAAAAAATGCTTTTGCAAATTTAGTTATAAAGCTAAATAATTCCCAAACATCTTCTATAAATGAACTAATGAAAAAATACTTACCCACTTTAGAAATATAACTACAGCTAACATTGTATTGGCAAAATGCGGGGTTAAATGTATAATAGAAAGATTTGTAATATTTATCCGCCGTTGCTTTTCATATTGTTTTTTTTCTTAATTTAGAAAATCTGAAAAAGCATCGGCTCCGTTTGGTCTGAACTTGAACATTCGTTCAAATTAAGCCCGCACTTCGCCAATACTTTTTCCGTTGGCGGTAATTTTACCAAACAGAATGTTAAACATAAAAAAATATAATCCGATGAAGCTATAAGTAACTGTCCAAAATAAATAAACTCAAACTTTTCATTGCTTTTAAAAGGTAATGGAGTTTTCTATTATTAATTTTTAAAAATTAGAAAAATGACACAGTTACAAATGATTGACAAAACAAAATTATTAGCTCAACAAGACGAAAATATTTCCGCCGTTTTTATGTATGGTTCATTTACAAAAAACGAAGGAGACAAATATTCTGATATCGAATTTTACATCTTCTTGAAAAATAAAGAAAATTTCTCGGCAGAAAAATGGGTAAATCAAATTCATCCTGTGGCTTTATATTTTACAAACGAATATGGAAGCGAAGTTGCTATTTTCGAGAATATGGTCAGAGGCGAATTCCATTTTTTAACAACGGAAGAAATTGAAATTATTAAATCGTGGGAAGGTATGGTTGCTTTTAGCGACTTTGACCAAATGAATTTAGTGGATAAAGACGGACTTTTAGCAGAAACGCTCAATCAGATTAAAATAAAATCACCTGAACGAACTACAAATCAAAATGCTTTGTGGCTAAGTGAATCGCTTTTGAATGTTTTGCTAACAACAAGTAACTTGATTAAACGTGGCGAATTTGCTCACGCTCATCAAAGTTTGTCTAATGTTCAGAAATATTTACTTTGGCTCATAAGAATAACAACCGACAAAACGCAACATTGGGAAAGTCCGACCAAAAGTCTTGAAAAAGATATTGACTCAACTTGGTATTCAGCCTATGAGACAGTAACATCTGACTTGCAACCTGAAAACATACGCTCATCTTTTGACAATTCTTTGAAATTAACCGAAAAGCTATTTGAACAACTGAATATTGAACCAAAATTGAAAGAAATCCTGAGCAGAATAAGATAAAAACTACCGCCAACAAGGTATTGCCAAAAGCGGGGCTAAAGTACTAAATTCAAAGTTTGTACTTCTATCCCCGCCAAAAACGAATTTTATTCGTTTTTTATTTATAAATTTATCTCATAAAAATTCGTTTTGGCTCGCTTCGGCGCAAAATCGAACTTTTCAGCTTCGATTTCCCCGCCTTCGGCAATACCCAAAACGTTAGCTGTAATTTTTAAAGAATGTCGCTATTGAACCAAATTTCCATTCAAAATATTAGTAGTAATAACTTTTTAAAGACAATAAACTGTCCTTTTTACCAAATTTTAATATTCAATGGTTCTGCAAAGTTTGAAATAAATTTTATCCAATATGAATGTTCTGATAGTACTATATTATTTTTAACACCATATCAGCAATTTAAATGGTTAGACACTAATGAATCAGCATTACATTTGATTCAATTTCATGGTGATTATTATTGTATTGAATATCACAAAAATATGATTTCATGTAACGGGATTTTATTCAATAATATCTACGAAAAACCATTTTTCAATATCAATGAATCATATTATGATGAAATTGTAAATACAATTGAAAAAATGGAAAACGAAATAAAAAATGAGATAGTCAATCCATTTACCGATTCGATTGTTAAATCCTATTTACAATTAATCCTATCCATTTCTAGTAAAGAAAAATCTAAATATCTAACTGATTTAAAGCCAAATGAATTACCAAATAAAGACTTGGTTTACTTTCAAGACTTGATAGAAAATTATTACAAAACAGAAAGGAGTATGACTTTTTATGCTGCTAAATTTTCACTATCAACAGATGCTTTTAGTAAAAAAGTGAAAAAACAGTTTTCAAAGTCACCCTCACAGCTGATTAATGAACGTATAATTTTAGAGGCTAAAAAATTACTTCATCTCACTTATAAATCAATTAAAGAAATTTCACAAGAACTAAATTTTGAAGATGAATTTTATTTCAGTCGATATTTCAAAAAAAATGTTGGTGTTTCACCTAGCTTATATAGAAAAAATGTAGGTATTTCTATAGTGGCAAAATAGTCTAGGTTTTTGACTTATTTGTCTATTCTTATTCAAAATGGAATGTTTTAATTTTGCTAACATTATAAATAATATACAAAATGAAAAGTTTAGCATTATTTTTAGCATCACAGCAATCCAATTTTATTAATTTAATTCGGATTTCGATTTTTGTTGTTATGGTTTGGATTGGTGGTTTAAAAGTGTATCAATATGAAGCTGATGGAATCGTTCCATTTGTTACAAATAGTCCTTTTATGAGTTTTTTCTACAATAATTCAAGTAAAACTGCATTAAATGAAAAAGGTGAAAATGTTGCCGAATATACCTTGTATAAAAATCCTGAAGGAAAAACAGTCCAGAAAAATATAGATTGGCATAAAGAAAACGGAACTTATTTATTTTCATATGGTTTGGGTACTGTTATTTGTATTATTGGCTTATTCGTTCTTTTAGGAATTTGGTTTCCTAAACTTGGAATGATTGGCGGTTTGTTAACTTTTGGAATGTCACTTGTAACATTATCGTTTCTTATAACAACACCAGAAGTTTATGTTCCCAATTTAGGAGGCGATTTTCCAACGCCACAGTTTGGTTTTCCTTACCTTTCAGGAGCAGGACGGCTAGTTTTAAAAGATATAATTATGTTAGCCGGAGGTTTAATTATTGCATCAGATAGTGCAAGAAAGTTAATAAAAAACAACAGCTAACATTGTATTATTAAAAGCCTTATTATAACACATTGATTTTAAGCACGATTACTTACTTCAAAATCAACCAAGTACAACATAAGTACAACTTTTGAACAGGTAATTCAACACATAGAAAAGCAAGGATTTTGATATAAAAAATCCTTGCTTTTTTGTTTTGTTACGACTGTCATTTTTCCCCCTGTTCTACTCTTCCGATTGCTGTTCTGACCTTTACTTTTTATGGTTTTCGGTGCGTTAGCACTTTATCGCACTGTATTACAACACGTTGTGTATTGCATGTAAAATGAGATAGATAGAACTTTGTAAATGCTGCAGCACAGTATTTATTAACTCTTAAAATTTCAAAAAATGGCAAGACAAAAAGGACTTATGAAGTATATAGGCACCATCGGCGATGTGCGACACTTCAAAATAAAAGGTCAGGAAGGATTTTTCGCCGGAATGGTTGGCGGACCAACCGCAGAACAGGTAAACACCGCACCGGAATTTGAACGTACCCGTGAAAATATGAACGAGTTCGGTGGATGTGCAAGAGCGGGTAAATCGGTTCGTACCGCTTTATCCGCTTTGATGTCTAAAATGGCAGATAGTCAGGTTACAGGTCGTTTGACTTCCGTAATGAAGAAAATCAACTTGGAAGACGGAACGGAAGCTAGAGGCTACCGAAAAGTGGAAATTTCCACACAAAGAAATTATTTGTTAGGCTTTGAGTTTGACAAAAAACTCTCACTTAGCGGTGTTTTCAATGCTCCTTATGACGTAACACATACCCCAGGTAGGGAAAGTGCAGATTTTACGATTGCTGCTTTTAATCCAACCGATTTAATTACGGCACCTTCTGGATCTACGCATTTCCGATTGATTAACGCTTTGGCGGTGGTTGCGGATTTTGTGTACAATGCGACAACAGGAACTTACGAACCTGACGATATGGTAAACAACGAATTAAGCATTGTAGAATATTCACCTTACATTCCTTTGAATGTGGCTTATGCCGGCTCTACTCTAACGGCTGAACTTCCTGGAACACCAACTTTAGGAACGAATGTTACCGTTATTCAGTGTATCGGAATTGAGTTTTTCCAAGAGGTCAATAGTAATTATTATGCGTTCAACTCAGGTAACTGTTTGCGAATTGAAGATGCTTTTTAAGCTAACAAAATCAAAAGCCTTCTTCAAAAAAGAGGGCTTTTTTATTTCATCTTTAAAATTTAAAATCAATGAAAACAAAAATTATAAGAGTTGCAGAGGGCAAACAAAGTACACTCAGCCAATTATATATCAATGATATTTTCCAATGCTATTTGTTGGAGGATAAAATCAGAACGGTAAAAATCCAAAATCAAACCGCTATTCCTGCAGGTATTTATAGTTTAAGGCTCAACACCTGGGGCGGTAAAAATGCCGAATATCGGCAGAAGTTCCCCAAAATCCATAAAGGAATGATTGAAATAAACGGATTACCCAATTTCAGTTTTGTGTACATCCACATTGGCAACACTTACAGACAAACTGCAGGTTGTCCGCTTTGCGGTTTCGGATTTGATGTAGCGGATGGAGATTATCAGATTGTACATAGCAAAGAAGCTTATGAAATGATTTATCCAAAGCTTTTGGCTATTGCTGAAAGCAATGATAAAAGCATCAGCATCGAAAACAATTTCCAATTTTAAAAAGCCTCATACGACTTTCAGCCACCTTCCCCAAATGGGGAAGAAAATAGGAACAAAAATTTTATTTATGGAAAATACATTCACTTTAAACGTTGTTTTTGGTTCTGTGATGAGTATGCTGTTGACCATTGTTGCTTATTTTATAAAGCAACTTCATTCCGATTTCAAGAAGATGGAAAAGGATTTAACCGAGGTCAAAACAATGGCTTTACTCATCAAAACAGAGTTCAAGAACAGTTATGCTCTACTCAATCAAAAAGTTGATTATCTGGAGCATCGTGTCAATATTATCGAACAAAACAATTTAAAACATTCAAACAATGAAAAATAACAGTTTAAATTTAATCGAAAGAGTTTCGGCTCCTACTCCGAAATGGTTTAAAATCATTCGGACCATTGGTATTACATTGACCGCTGTTGGAGGTGCCATCTTAGCCGCTCCGGTGGCTATTCCCGCCACTATTGTAACCGTAGCCGGTTACGTGATGTTGGGTGGAACGATTGCAACAGCCATCGCACAAACTGCGATGCAGACCGATGACGATAAAGAAAAGGAAGTTAAAGAAACTAACTCCGTTTCTGAAAACCCATAATTTGTAATTGGTTTAACCTCATCAGTATTACTACATCCTGTCCATTGGGCAGGATTTTTAATTTTTACACCTCATTGCATCAAATTTATAGAACGGTGCATTTATATGGGCTTTATATGGCTGAAAAAGTGCCAATATCGGTTAATTAGTGGAATTGGTTTCGGCAAAAGAAGGTAGCTGAAACGGCTACCTTTTCAAATGCCTTGCAATATAGATGCGTTTGAGTTCTGAAATCAAAAGTAGTTGTTCGTACATTGCTCTCTCCTTTTGTTCTAAAGCTTTAAAATGCTGAACATCTTTCTTAAATTCTTTTTCTTTGGTTTTCAAATGTTCGATTTGTTCAAAAACAAAGCTTTTAAAATCTCTGATGCGGATAAACGGAATGACCGAACCGACTAAAAATGATTGAAAGGCTTTTGCTTTCCACAAACCAAACAATAAACTGCGATAATGGTCTAATTCTGCTGTATTACGGCAGGAAATAACGAAACAATTCGGGCAAGGCGTGTCTAAAGGTTTTCCGCTGTTCAAACCTTTGGAAAGGGCATAAAATTCAAAATCAGATTTTTGATTTTTCGAACTGTAGGTGTAAATTTTTGGTAAGTGCATAATCCCGGTTTTAAAATTTTGCTCCGCCGAGATATTTTTAAAAGAAGAAAGAAAAAAAGGGAAAAAAAAGAAAAAAGAAAGCCGTTTGAAAGGCGGCGTGGCTAAAAAAGCAAAAGGAAACGGAATAAGTCCCGAAGGGTGAAAAAGGAAAAATTATTTTAATTTCTAATTAATTTTTCTTTTTTCATTATGCCGTAGTCTTTTGTCTTTTTTTCGAGCGTGGGCATCAGCAAGCCGCCTACCTTTGCTGTCTTTTTTTTATTTATTGACCGGGTACGGATAACCTATTCTTCTTTTATTAATAAGAAATCGTTCAACTATTCATCACTTCAATTTCAATAAAAAATCAAGTCAGAATAGTTCAATGGGAAACGAAAATTTGCTTTTGAGTGTGGGTAATGGGGCAAACAATCCGCAGGGATAAAAAGGCATACCAAAATAAGAAGCGGAGGCGAAAAGCAAGGGTATGCGGAACGCAATACGCTTGCTGTGCGGTGCTGAGGCGGGTGCAAATCAAGCGAAGTGCAATGTAATGGAACAACGCTGTTTGCACCTGCCACAAGCACATTGGCAGACCACTCCTGATGCCTTTTTTATCCCTGCTCCGCTGAAATGGGTGGTGGGGAGCGTGGCAAGAAGCGTGGGCAGGGCGTTGGAAAGAAAAAATACGGCTTCCGCTTCCCGAAAAATATCAGTGTTGGCATTGAGCGTTGGGATATTTTTTCGGGGAGCGGACTATGGCATTGGCTATTTTACATAATGTTATTATAGGACATTTTTGCGTTGGCATAGCCGTCTATAAGCGTGGAGAAAATGTACTATAATGCCACATTATGTAACTTAGCTTCCGCCGATTTGCATACTGGCATAAACGGAACGGTGGTGGTGGTTGGAGTGAAGTGTCTTTTTGCTTTGTTTTTTCGGTGTTGGTACAGCTCTTTGCAACCGCAGGAACGAGGATTGCAATGTGCTGTTGAGTGTTGGCAAAAAACAACGCAAAAAGTATGACAGTTGCAAACGGCGGCAATGCCATAGAAGACAGACGAAGTATTGGCTTTGTGCGACTGCCGTCTGGCTAAAGCCGTATTTTTTCTGTGCGTGGGCTGAGCGTGGGCAAGAATAGTTTATCTTACTTCCAAAGCTTTAATCTCTTTTCAATCTCTGCGACTAAGGGCTTATTATTCTGAAAAATAAAATTAGTTGCTACAAGTTCTTCAAGTTTTATAGCAGCTTGCTTCTTTGTAAGAACATTTGCTTCTACAAGCTTATCAAATATCCAAATCATACCGTGATATTCAATGTCCTTATTTTTAGCACAATTCCTAACGGTCTTATCACTACTCAACACACAGGCGTTTAGCTTATTGGCAACGTGTAAAACGGATTTATCGGTTTCCGATAAAGATTTCGGATAGGGTTCTGATTGGATTTGAAGAAAATCTTCTTCTTTGAGATTATGAACAATAAGCCTATCAACGGATTGATAGGCTTTTAAAATTTGTTGCTGTTCAGAATATAATTCAAAATAAACTGAAGTTGTAGTATGTATGTCTATTTCAAGTTGAAAAAATGCATTAACAAGACCTAAATCATAAAGGTCTATAAAAATACAAGCATCTGTTACAGCTATTCTTAGTTTCATTCTCGTGACAGGTATTTGGCATTTTGGGAATTAAAATTAAAACATCGGTTGATGCTGTTTTTTAAATTCAGCCAAAGATTGATTAGACAATGAAGCTGCTTTTGACATTGAAATCTGGTCTTCAATCAAAGCTCTAAATAATAATTGTTCAAAGCGGTTGCTTTCTTCAATTCCTTGATATTCTACAGGTTCATCAACTTTCCAATTTTGCTGTCTAATTAAAAAGAAGAACTGTTTAGTGTAGTTATCATTGATAATACCACAAACTTTTGCTCTCATTACAATTGCTTGCATTGAAATACCATACTGCTTTTTGATATTACCCAATTCTAAAGTTGAAAGCTTAGTACGATGTTTTCCTAATTCTGCTATAATGGTTTCTTCAGGAAGTAACATTGCACCTGCAAACTGATGACATAAAGTTTCTTTTTGCTTTTCAGTCACATCACCCAATACTAAAAGTAAATGAGCCAACTCGTGAAGCAAGGTAAAACGTATTCTATCTGGCTTATTGGCTTTTCTTTCATTGTAAGCTACAACAGGTATAATTTTATTAACAAAAGTCTGTAAACCATCAAAATCTTCGTCCACATTCAGCTTTACAACTTTGATATTCTTATCTTCTAAAAGTTCTACGATGTTGAATATTGGCCCATTACCTAATGACCATTTTTCTCTTAAAAGTTTTGCTGCTTTATTAACCTGTTCGTAAGTAGTAATTTCTCCAAAGTTTTTTAATGGGTTATCAAAACTATGAGGAAGACCAATAATTTCTTCTAATTCTAAATAGCGTGAAAGATACTCTTTGGTAGTTTCATTAATGATTGCTACATCTTTTTGTGGCATTCGGCTTAGCTTTCGGTATTCAATATCGCTAAACTCTACTTTAGTAGTTCTGAAAAAATAATCAGGGCTAATATTAAGAGCTTTGCTAAGCATATTGATTTTTTCTGCATCTGGAATCACTTCTCCTTTTTCGTAACGATGCAACGCCTGACGTGATAAAGTTCCGCCTAAGGCATCAGCCAAATCCTGCAATGAGAAACCATTCATAAGACGGGCTGACTTAAATCTTTCCGCAAATATTGCTTTTGTTTCCATTGTATAATTAATTTTATACTGCAAAGGTAATTATTTTAGTTGACAAATACAATAGTATAATGACATTTTGTAACACGAACTTGTAACTATGACAAAAATTCATATAAGCTCAATTCATTAAAACAAGACATTATGTCACAAATAGTGCAAAAACTGACTGGTTTACATATTTGGTTGACAAATTTGTTTTTTGGAATACATTTTGTAACTTTGTATTTAAGTGCAAATAGGTGCATTCATAACTTTTTAAATATTGTAAAAATGGGCAAGTACCAAATTAAAAGAACCAGTAATGGTCAATTTCGCTGGACATTGAAAGCGACAAATGGAGAAATACTTATAACAAGTGAAACCTATGTAAGCAAACAAGGTTGCCTTGACGGTGTGGCAAGTAGTAAGGTTTGTGTAGCAGACAAAAACTTTGATAAGAAAACTTCGACTGCAGGACAACCTTACTTTAATCAGGTGGCTAATAACTATCAGGTTTTGGGCACAAGTGAAATGTATTCCTCTATCGCTGCAAGGGATAACGGTATTGATAGCGTAAAACGTAACGCTCCTACTGCAACAATCGAAGATTTAACATAAGCACTTATGGCAGAAATATACAATTTAAAGAACCTACAGCCTGGGGACAGGCTGGTTCTGCCTAAAAGCAATTTAGGATTTGTTCAGCACCACGCTATTTACATCGGTAATGATGCTTATGGAAACAGGCAGTATGTCGAAAATTATATTGGAAAGGGAGTTCAAATGGTAAATGAAAGCTACTTATTCAGAGATGGTTATCATTTAACAAGAGTTGAACCTTTTACAGGTAATGGTTTTCAACGCAGATTAGCAGTAAATCGAGCAGTTGCATTAATTGGAACACAATACGATTTGGTCAATTTCAACTGTGAGCATTATGCCAATACTGTTCAATATAATAAACCGTTTAGCAATCAGGTTGGAAATGGAATACTCGCAACCTTATTGTTGGCAGTAATTGGTATCGGATTTAGTAAATAAAAATTAATAAAATGGATAAAAACAAACATTTAGATTCAGTTATTTCGACACATCAGATAACTAAAGAAGAAACACTTTTTGACAAATACGTTAAAAAGAAAAATGAGGTTAAAGAAGCCTTGGAAGAAATCTACGGAAGCAATATCTATTCTCCGTTCAATTCGGGTTCGTATGCTAAGAATACCGCTATCAACACAAAATTTGATTTTGATTTGGTATCCCCATTCAAACGTAATGCTTTTGGCTCGAACGGAACATTAAAAGAAATGTATGAAGATGTCTACGATTTTCTTTACGAGAAATATAAAGATGTTGCAGAGGTTAAAAAGCAAAAAGTTTCAATTGGTTTGGAGTTTTACGCTGACAGTGATGGAGACGTAATTAAAATTGATGTTGTTCCTGGTCGTGAGTTGTCCCAAGACCAATACAAGGAAGATGAAAATTTGAACTTGTATGTCTATTACAAATATGGAAATATTGATGCAGGCAGTGAGCGAATTAAAACCAATGTCAAAGCTCAAATCAATAATATTAAAGACAGAGCTACGGCTGAAAAAGATTCGATAAGAAAAATTATACGTCTTTTAAAAGTTTGGAAAAACACCAAGTATAATTATCCTACCAAATCTTTCTTTTTGGAACTGATTACCATCAAAGCATTTGATAACAAAACCATAACTGGCGGCATATGGGATAAGCTTGAGACGGTCTTAGAATATATTAGGGATAATGTAACCAAGGAAAACTTTACATTAAAAGATCCGGGCAATAGTTCGAATGATTTAGCTGATACTTTAACTTCAACCGAAAAACAACAATTGTCGGATGATATGAAAAATATGCTTGATAGAATTGAGGATAATGATGAGAATCTGAAAACGTATTTTCCTGAAAATTCTAAGTTTAAAAAAGAAGATACCAACAATAATCAATACGGAAAGAACAGTGGTATGCCGATTCCTCCACCGAAACTAAATTTTGGATAATTATAATGAGCCAAAGAGTAAATGAAATCAACACAGTAGTAGAAAGCATTCCCGATGTAAAAATTGTAAAGCCATTTGAGCAGAGCAAAATTGACATCGAGGGATGTATTACTGTTTTTGTTGAAGGATTAGAGCAACCATTAGAATTCAACGTTACTATCCATCCTCAATATCCGTTTAAAAGTCACGAAACAGAGACTATTAAGTTTTCTAATGACGATTTGATAGAGCATAAACACATTATGCAAAATGGAGCCATCTGTATTCATACAGCACATACTCCTGTTTTGTCCGAAAAACTAATTTATGATATTGAATCTGTAAAGGCTTGGATTAAGAAATATTACATCAACAAAGATTCGGATACTCATTATGAACATTTGATTGTACCACAAAAAGCATTTAATGAAAACCATTTTGCTTACTTCTTCAATGAAGTAGATTATACTTTTAATAAAAACCAATTTGGCTTTGTTGACTATTCAATAATGAACAATGGAGTTTTTTACAAAAAAAATATTCAGAGCAGTATTTTTCAGTCTTTCTTAAATAAGGATAGAAAAAAAATAATAGATGTTAGTTGGAATTTTCAACTTAAAAACCTGCCTCAAAATACAGGATTATATATCTTCTTAAAAGATGCACCAAGTAAAAATCAACGTTGGGTTTTTAATGATTGGAAAGATTTTGAAGCTATATTACCACAAGATTTTTTGAAATTTCTTCACAATGTTGAAGAAAGACTGTTAAAAGAGGAAGGGAAAACGCTTCCTTTATTTGTAGGATATAATATTTCTGAAACAGAAATTCATTGGCAAGCGATTATATTGGAAATTGGTAATTTTCCTATTTACGGCGAAAAGATAAACAAACAATGGTTTACAAAGATTAAAGAAGATAAGCCCATCGATTGGGCGATGACAAGAAATTGCTCTTACAAGTACTTTTTTGGCAGAGGAAAACTAAGTGACCGAATAACAGAAAGTAAAATATTGATTATTGGTATCGGAGCTATAGGGAGCATAGTAGCTAAAACATTGGTAAGATGTGGCTGTAGAAAGTTAGATTTTATAGAATATGACATAAAAGAACCAGAAAATGTTTGTAGATCTGAATATTCTTTCTTTACAGGAATTACTAACAAAACAAATGATTTATTAAATGAGTTGTGTTTAATATCGCCCTATTATGAAATACCAAAAGGTGGATACGAGTTTTCTGAAATGTTTGATATTGTCATAAAATCTTATTTAAATGATCGACAAACAAAAAATGAAATTGAAAAAATAATAAATGAATATGATATAATTTTTGATTGCTCTGCAGATAATGATTTGCTTTACGTATTAAGTCAGTTAAATATAAATTCAACACTTTTAAATCTCTCAATATCAAACCACGCAAAACATTTGGTCTGTGCTACGGAACATAATCGGTATGACTTTATAACATCCCAATTTGGCGGAAATATTCTCAAATTTGATATTGACGACTTACATAATCCAACAGGCTGTTGGAGTCCAACATTTAAAGCTTCTTACAATGATATAAATGTTCTTGTACAGACAGCGTTAAAGCAGATAAATTTGAAATTAGAGCAAGAAAAAACACTAAGGAATTTTGTTGTTGAAACAGATGACACAAATTGTTTCAACATTAATATAAAGGAATTTTGATTTTAAAAATAGAAAAAATAGGATTAAGTCTTAAAATTGAGGACAAATTGCTAAATAAACTTCTGGAAATAGGCAAAACTCATTATCCTAAAGAATTTGGTGGATTTTTGATTGGGTATTACTCCGAAGACAATAAGCATTTGCATATTACAGATACAATACTTCCGAAAAAGTATCAAGCATCAAAATATTCTTTTGAACGAAGTACAAAAGGAATAGAAAATGAACTTGCAGAATTTTACGCAGAGAATCCGAGAAAGATTTATATCGGGGAATGGCATACTCATCCAGATAATAGTCCTATACCTAGTGCAACAGATATTTCCGCAATAAATACAATTATAAGCCGCAAAAATACTTCCATCGTAAATCCAGTTTTATTGATAATAGGATATTCCAAGACAACGGTAGATTTTGGATTTTACGTTTGGTTTGAAAATAAATTATATAAATATGAAAAATAAGTTACTTAAAGCTAAATTCTTTGGAATTCTTTTATTCCTATCTACTAATACATATAGCCAATCAGATAGTGTTAGATTAAAAACATTAGAAACAAAGGTTCAGTTAATTGAAGATTATAAATCAAATATTGACCAATACGCAAAAATTGAATTAGAAAAACATAAAGCAGAACTTAAAGCAGATATTGATAAGGATTATGAAAATGTCAGAAATCTTTTCGCTTTAATTCTACTCATAGGTGTTCCCACTACGCTATATGGATTGTATGAAATGTTTTGGGGAACTAAGAAAAAAATAAAAAAAGCAATTGAGGAAAAGATAGAGAAAATTGTTGAATTGAAGAGAGAGGATATAATAAAGCTTATCAATAATCAAGCCTACGATAGACAAATTAAAGCGAGTAAGAAAATTTTAATTCTAAGTGTGACTGAAGAGGCTCAAGAAGATATTAAAAATACCACCGCTAATATGGGTTTTAAAAATTTAATATTTAGACTTACCAATTCTACAACAGACTTACCGGAAAACGATTTGATTATAATTAACAACATTGATGGAGAATTTTCCCAAGAAAAAATCAGTGAAATTATTGAAGAAAATAGTGATGAGGATACATTTTTTGTTGCCTATACTTCTAAACAAATCGATAGAAATCCGAGAATGAATTTTGCTAATTCGAAATTTACATTGTATCATTCAATTTTAACAACACTTGCATTTACTACTTCTATTAGAGATATTGACTAACATATTGTATTTCTAAAGTTACTTTTTAGTTACATTAACGTTGAAGATAAGTAGGATAACTAATTTCCCACAAAACTATTTTTTTGTATTTCGTAGAAATATAAAAACCGATTTATCCGATTAAAATAATGCAAAACAATAAACCGCAGGTTTCCGTTTGCATTGGATGGATTTGTTTTGGCTCGTTTTTTAACGAAGCTAAAAAGTGAAAAATGTTTCTGCTCAAAAATGCTTATCCTACTTATCCACTCCAACCAATGTAAAAGAGTGCATTCTAACCCTTTAGGAATTTCCAAATCTAAAAGTTGTTTGTTCGGGTGGTTTGGGTTGTTCCGGTGGCGGTTCTTTTTCCCTGTTTTTATTATCCACTTCATCCCACGTTAATTCACGTACTGCATATACATAGCCTGTCTTTTTGGACAATCGCAAATAAGCGTGTTTCTTTAATGCTTTGCCTAATTTCATTACTGTACCGTCTGTAATATTCAATTTGGCTTTATCGTCTAACTTGGCTGCTATTTGTGAGGTATTTATAAAAGCGTTTGCAGTTTCTTTGTCTGCAACTTCAAACCACGTCAATAATAATTCTTCTTCAGGACTTCGGATTTGGTATTGCTCGTTGTTCTGGTTAATCTCTTTGATTTCTTCCTGGTTGAACCAATACCTAAATCCGTCTTTATACAATTGCTTTGCCTGTGCATAAGCCAAATTTATATCAATGCTGTGGGTATATTCGATATGCTCTACTTCAAAGCATAAGAAACGGCGTGAGCCGGTTGTATCGTTGAGGAATTGGGCAGTGTTTACACTGCCCGCAAATGATGCCCTGCGTGGCAGGGTTTCATTATTGTGTCCGTATGCTTTACGCATACGGATATGCGTTTTTGTTATTAATTCTTTCAGCGTACCGATTTCGGTACGGTTCAAATTCTCTAATTCATCCAAATTGATTAGCATACATTCCGCCAAGTGGATTAAAGTATCTTTATTGTTGGGGTTGATTGTTCCCGAAAACATATAATCTTTCAAAGATTTTGGTATCAATTTTTCTATCCACGTTGTTTTTCCTACGCCTTGTTTTCCGCTAAATACAATTACGGTCTGATTAATCGCTTTTTCATTGGTAACACAAGCTACCATTGCCACGAACCATTTTTTAAAACACACCCGCCATAAATCTTGCTTTGTGGTGGTTATGGTATTGGCAAGCTCTGTGATATAATCCCTTTCATCTTCATTATTGGGAAGTATGGAAAAATAGTCGTTAAACGGGTCGTATTGTTCGCAAAAATCGGAACGTAACAAATTGCGTAGTGTATTGATATTGCATTTTACTTTGGCTTTCATAATCTCACGCAGGATTGAGTTTTCAACGAAATCCGTTACAGGTTTCCAAAGCGTAGCTTTGGATGCCTTGTACTCTAATTTTCCGGTAACTACGTTATAGCGAAAGCTATAACGATAGTTTAAGAAGTTTTCCAACTTGTCTATAAAACTTGGTCTTTCTTCTTCTTCGTTTGTTTCGTCTTCAGATGATTTATTGCCCGAAGATTGCTTGGAAATTTCGCCATTTGGCGAAATGGATAAATTGCTTTTATTGTGTTCTACAACGTTTTTATAAGCACTGTTTACCGTTGTCGTTACCTCTTGTGCATCATAATTGTAATCAGACAAAATATAGCCCATTGCCGCAGGCAAGGGCACTCCTTTACGGTTGAGATTGCAAGCCAACAAATGCACAAAATTGTTTCTATTGCCGTTGATATAGCTTTCTTTTTTCTCTGTAAACCTCACGCAATGCTCGTAAACAGGTAAGTAATCATTGCTAAATTTTTCGGTAGAAAAACCATTGCTTGCAATGGTTGTAGGCTCGTTGATAGTTTTGGAATTAGACCCTTCGACAAGTTCAGGATGACAGCTCTCAATAACAGGGAAAATGCTTGCATTTTCATTCAAATACAAATCGGTGTCGTAAGACACAAAACAAAGGCGTGTTTTGGATGGCTTGAGCATTGTAGCAATACTGTCGGGACTTAAATCCCGTCCGTCCTTATCCGTAAAGCTGTTTACAATAACCGCAATAATGTCATTCACATTGCCATCAATAATGGGTTTGCCATCGGCAAACAATTCTCTGTGCAACTGGTAAAATATATCCACCAATTGATTTATTTTGCAGTTGATTTTCAGTTTGTTGAATGGAATACCTTCCGCATTTTCCCTCATTTGTTCTTTAGAAAATTCATCGGTTAAACGGATTAAATGCTGAATTTGGTCAATTTCTTTCTGACATTGATCAGAATAATCGGGTAATTTTGGATTAATAAAATCTATGCTGGCTTGTTCGTAATCGAACTTTTCATTAGTCAAAAACATAATTTTCTCTGTGTAGTCTTTCATTGCATTCACTTTACTTTTTACTTCCCTGAATGAAAAATATCTTTCCTCACATTCCGCATTGATGTATTGCATTGGCGGCTTGATATGTGTATGACGGTTTCTTAAAATCTCTAATTCTTTTCGCTTGCTTTCTATGATGGTGTAGCATTTCATCATGCGCCCACGACTACTTGTACTTACAAATAATTCTTCATTTTCAGAGATTAGTTTTTCAAATTTATTGAGCCATTTAACCGGGTTTTCTACATAATCACAGTGATGTGAAAAAAAGTCAGGCAATTTTGCATATGGAAGCTTAATAATTTTATTAATCAATTCTTTACAATAAGCTTCGTTATCCATTACACTTTCTTGTAAAACATCAAATAAAGTATTGTTTAATTGCTCCTTAGATACAGAAGTTACCTCAGTAAATTGAACGAAGTTTTTTAATTTTGTAAACATTATTCATTTATTTTTTAATCCAAATTAACCCCAAATACATGTCCAACAATTGCCGTTACCAACATCGCTACAGTTCCCCAAAAGCAAATTCTCGCCATTGCAATTCCGATATTGGAACCCCCTGTTTTAGCAGATATTGCTCCTAATATCATCAGGAAAACAATGGAAAAACCATATTGATAATATACCATTTCACTTTCCGGTGCAAAAATCGCCAGAATCATCGGCAATGCCGCTCCCGACAGGAAAGACAGGAAAGAAGCTACAGCAGCCTGAAGTGGTTTTGCAACTGTGATCTCATTGATGCCCAACTCATCTTTGGCATGAGCTTCCAGGGCATTATGAGCAGTAAGTTCCTTGGCTACTTGTAGTGCTGTAGTGCCCGAAACGCCTCTCCTTTCATAAATTTTGGCCAGTTCGTGCAGTTCGACTTCCGGCATTGCTTCCAGCTCGCGCTTTTCTCTTTCAAGGTCAGCTTTTTCGGTATCGGATTGTGAACTGACGGACACATATTCTCCTGCGGCCATCGACATGGCTCCGGCAATGGTTCCGGCAATAGCTGCCAAAAGTATCGAATGCCGGCTCGGATCAGCCGCTGCTACGCCGATAACAATACTTGTTGTGGAAAGCAAGCCGTCATTGGCTCCAAGCACCGCCGCACGAAGCCAGCCCACACGGTTTACATAATGTTTTTCTAAAGTATGATGCATTTTTCTTCTTTTTAAAATTGTAAATTTAATCCTAATCCAAACAACTGATCCTGATAAAACGGGTACATCAGCACCAGGTGCTCTGTTTTTTTGTTCACCAGCAAACTGCTGACCTTCGGAAAAAGCCAATAGGCAGCTTCCGTGGACAGAATACCGATACCGGCTCCTGCCACCACATCGCCTACCCAATGTTTGTCATTCAGCGTGCGGTAAATTCCGGTGAAAACGGCAAATGGATATCCTGTCAGGCTCAGCCAGAAATTATCGTCCTGATATTCCTGAAACATAAACTGCGCAGTTGCAAAGGCAAAAGCGGTATGCCCGGAAGGAAAGGAAAGATTGTTAGAACCATCCGGCCGTTCTTCTTTTACCAGATGTTTGGTGGGGAGTACAACCGCACTGGAGATCAGAAGCGAGGTTCCCAGAATGATGCTCCGGTCTTTCAGGTTATGCTTCCACTATGATTCCGAAAAGTTCATAAAAAATTTCTGTGGATTTACCTTTGTGATCTCCGTGACTATTTACTGAATTGGTACTCAGTCCAAATTGTTGACACACAAATTGAAGCCAATTTGTCCTTTGAATCTTATTTTCGATTTTCTTGGAGAGATTCTTCATGGGAAAAGCAAAAACAGTTTTCTTAATGATGGAACCCAAAATTTTTTGTTTAGGTTCTATCCTATTCAAAGTCAGATAAAAATTCTCAAATGAAAGATTCTCTTTTTTGAAAATATTGTTCTCCTCGCAGATCATATTTATCAAAAATTAAGTCCTGTCCTTCAAAGCACGCAACGCTGAAGTGATGGAAATCACGTCTACCACTTCCTGAAGCCCTGCACCTAACAAAGCAGGCAATAAGCCGAAAGCAGCAATAAGCATCAATACGGTGCAAACTGCAATACCAATAAAAACAGACTGGCGGGCAATCTTCATTGTTTCTCTGGAAATCATGACAGTGTCACTTACTTTTTCCAGATTGTCTTTCAAAATCACCACATCTGCAGAATCACTTGCTGCGCTGGATCCTTTGGCTCCCATTGCAATTCCCACATCGGCAACAGTTAAAGATGGTGCGTCATTCACACCATCTCCCACCATTACAATTGGACGAAAATCATCACTTACGCTTTTCAGGATTTTCAGTTTGTCTTCCGGCAAACATCCCGCATACACTTCCGAAATGCCTATTTCTTTAGCTATCGTTTCAGAAATACTTTGTTTATCACCGGAAATCATCATGATTTTCCGAATACCCATTTTCAGTAACTGGGCAATGGTTTGTCTGGCTTCCGGACGGACTTCATCGGAAAACGTAATTTCTCCTACATATTGGTCATTAACCGAAACAAACAGAGAAGTTTTTTCTGATTTTATCTGAATGGACTGATTGGTAACAAAATTCAGTTTTCCTACTTTTATCAATTTTCCATTTACTTTTCCCTCAACTCCTTTTCCTTCAATTTCTTTTAAATCTGTTGCTAGAGGGATATTTTTGGAGCCAATATTTTTCATTATCGAAATTGCCAGAACGTGCGAGGATTGCTGTTCCACGCTGGCTACCAAATCTATCAGTTCTTCTTTGGAAAAAAGATTTTCAGGCAGTATTTCATCCATCGCGAGATCTCCTTTGGTTAAAGTACCTGTTTTATCAAACGCAATGGCTTTCATTTTGTCCAGCTTTTCAATAACGGTTCCGGATTTAATCACCACACCATTCCTACTGGAGCGACTCATTCCCGAAATCAGTGCGATAGGTGCGGCGAGAATGAGCGGACAAGGCGAAGCAACCACTAAAACTTCGGCAATACGATTGGGGTCTCTGGTAATCAAATAGGAAATTCCGGCTATAAGAAAGGCTACAATGGTAAAAGGCAGAGCATAGCGGTCTGCCATTCTTACAAAGTGTGCAGGCTCTTTTTCAGAATTATGAACCAACTGAACGAGCTGCTGATACTGGCTGTCTTTGGCGAGTTTAGATACCTGAATGGTAATGGCTCCCGAGCCGTTCAACGAACCCGACCACAAACTGTTGCCTCTCAGTTTACTGACAGGTTTTGATTCTCCCGTAAGTGAAGATTCGTCCAGCAGCACCTCATCACTCAAAAGAATTCCATCAACAGGAACAGTTTCTTTTGGTTTTACGATGATGATGTCTCCGATTTGTATGTCATCAACAGGAACGTCGTTAAGGTCATTACCTATTTTTTTATGGGCAATCTTCGGTGTGTTATCAAGCAGTGATTTTAAATCTTTCCGGGCTTTTTTCTGGGCATAATCTTCCAGAGAATCACCTCCTGTAATCATAATGAGAATGATGAGTGATGCCCAGTAATTTCCCACAGCCAATGTTGCGGCAATAGCAGAAATCGCCAAAATATCCACTCCGAAATTCCCGGAGCGAAGAACATCGATCATCCCTTTCAAAAGAATGACCGACATTATAATTCCGGTAACAGTTATTAAAATTTTAGCATAATAAGGCTCTTTCAGGATAAATTCCAGAAGTAGTGCCACTACTGCAATACTGAGTACTGTAATGAATTTATTTATGTTTTTCATTGATTTTAAATTTAAAAATTAAAAGACATTCCCAATCCTATTGTTTTACTTTGATAAAAAGGATAGACAAAAGCCGTATTTTGGGAATTAGCTTTTGAGAATATTTTACTTATTTTTGGAAACAGCCAATAGGCCGCTTCGGTGGAGAGTATACCTATGCCGGCTCCTGCCACCACGTCACCTACCCAATGTTTGTCGTTCAAAGTTCGGTAAATTCCAGTAAAAACTGCAAATGGATACCCTGCCAAACTCAACCAAAAATGATCCTCTTGATATTCCCGAAACATAAACTGCGCAGTTGCAAAAGCAAAAGCGGTATGCCCGGAAGGAAAGGAAAGATTGTTAGAACCATCCGGCCGATCTTCTTTTACTAGATGTTTGGTGGGGAGTACAACAGCACTGGAGATCAGAAGCGAGGTTCCCAGAATGATGCTCCGGTCTTTCAGGTTATGCTTCCCCTTGATTCCGGAAAAATTAAGTCCGTAAACCAAAACAGCCGGCACAAACTGGGTATAATTGTCCAGTTTTATATGGTCGGGTTTATGCTCACTGATCTCATACTGTGTCGATTTATTCAATTGCTTCAAATCATCAGAAGTTAAGCTTAAAATTCCGTAACCGATAAAAATCGAAGGAACAATCAGTTTTTTATATCCAAATTGATAGACCGATAATGAATCTGCAATGGGCTTCTTATCCTCCTGAAAAACGGATTTTTGTGCTTCACTCCATTGAAAAAAGCTAAGCATTGTCAATAAAATGATTCTTTTCATCGTACCAAAATTTCTTTATTGATCTGACCTTTCATCGATTTGACCCAGCTTTGGATTAAAGACTTTTGTTCTGCAGACAATTTCGCCTGGGTGTGAATGACGGTATAACTGCTTAACGGCATTTCATCAGCATTTACCGTTTCTGCAACTTCATCTAATTTCTGCAGTTTTTTATCTTTCGGATAAGTACCAAATTTATCAAAATTCAAATGCCTTTTCCCGTCATTGATATGATTTGCCAGCCACCATTTTACCGGCTGAACCTTGCTGTACCAAGGATAAACGGTATTGTTGGAATGGCAGTCATAGCAACTGGTTTTTAAAATCTGCTGCACATTTTGAGGTACAGAATAATGCTTTTCAATAGCATTTTTAGATGTTTCAGCTACATAATTAGGCATCACATCAAAAAATTGTATCGCAATAAATAGTATCAATATAATTGCTATGCTTATTTTTTTAATTCTAGATTTCATTTTTTATCTTATTTGTTTTATTCATCCTCCTCACTGGTATTTTTCAGCTTCATCAGAAGCGTGTACGCATGTTTGGTCACGATTTTCTTCCCTTTGAAATCCTGAAAATTCAGAATCTGTATAAAGCCGTTTTCGGATTCGTTGGTGGTAACCGGAACCATTTTGTAGGTTTGTTTTTTTTCTTCAACAAAAACATAGCTTTTACCTTCAAAATCTACCACACTTTCCTCTGGGACAGCATTCGAAAAAGAGGTTTCGGTCTCGACTTCCGCATTCATATACATTCCCGGAATCAGTTCGGGATGGTATTTTTCAAAATGACAATGGACATCGGCAATTCCGTTTCCGTCCAGATCTTTGCCTGTGAGGAGAATTTCGCCATCATATTTTTTGTCCGGATTGATATTGCTGTAAGCCACAATCCGCTGTCCTGTTTTCAGCATCGCAAGGTCTTTTTCATAGACTTTGAGATTGAGATGAATATCCGCAGGATTGATGAGTTCGAACAAAACATCGGAAGGATTGAAGTATTTCCCAATATTCACATTCACTTTGCTTACAAAACCATTGATACTGCTGTAAACAGGAACACTTTTACGGATATTTCCGGCAGTTACGCTTCCTGCGTTGATGTTCACCAGCTGCAGTTGCTGTGCAATGGCATTCATAATAATTTGCTGGCTGTTCATTTCCGATTGTGCCATCTGCATCACCTTATCGCTGCTTGCCTGGCTTTGGTTGAGCTTTTTTTGGCGGTTATAATCCAGCTGTGCAAAATGATATTTGGATTTTGCCATCAGGTAATCCTGCTGCAGCTGTACAAACTGAGGGTTTTCAATCACGGCAATCACTTGTCCCTTGGAAACTTTCATTCCCGGGAGTAGTCCGGTACTTTTCAGGTAACCGCCCAAAGGTGTACTTACGGAAACCAAATTCTGTGGCGGAACGTCAATTTTTCCGTTTAATTTAAGAACGGTCGAGATGGATTGCATCGAAAGTTCTGTGGTTTCTATCGGCGCATTCCGGAGTTGGGCATCTGTTAAGCTAACGGTATTTTCGTCTTTCGGTGTTCCGGTTTTTGTAGTTGTTTCCTCTTTCTGCTGGCATTGGATTGCCGAAAACACCCACAACACAACAACAATCCATATATAATTAATTTTTACTGTCTTCATTTTTATTGATTTAAAGTGAGGTATTGAAGCTCGATTGCACTTTCGTTCAGTTTCAAAAGGGCATCTGTGTAATTGCTTTTGAGGGCAATCGTTTGGTTGATGAGCATAACAAATTCCAGATAATTGATTTCTCCATTCGAGAATTGTTTCTGAGCGGTTTCGGTAATGATTTCTGCATTTTTCAGCTCCGAAGACTCGTAACGGTTTACAATTTCTAGGTTGGTTTGATAAATTTGCCTGAGTTGCGTTGCTTTTTTATTCAAAGAAAATTCGGTATTTATCCTATCATTTTCGGCAATATTTTCCGCCATTTTAGAAGCTTCAATTCTGGCTTTTTGCCCGCCCGAGAAAATCGGAACAGAAATACCTAACATAACCGAATGAAATTGTGGCGTTCCATTGTAGATTTTATCATCTGCTCCGGTTCCTTTGAATGAATTAAGATTGTACGCCAATTGAAGCCCGGGAAGCAATCTGGACTTTTCGACTTCCGTTTGTTTTTCAGCAACCGTTTTCTGCTGTTCCAACATTTTCAGTAAAGGATGTGAAGAAACTTCTGGATTTGAAAGATTAGTTTTGGATGTTTCCAAAGGAAGATATTCTACCTCAGAATTCAGCAACCACTGGAACTGCAATTGAAGCGTTTTGACTTCCTGCTGAATTTGTTTTAACTGAATATCAATCGCCGATTTCTGGTTGGACGCTGTTGCTTTTTCCAGGACGTTGCTTTCTCCGGCTTTTAAACGAAGGCTTGCCTTCTCCAAAAAATTAGAATATAATTGTAAGGCTTCATTCAGCAATTTTTCCTTTTCTTTCCAATACAGCAATTGAAAATAAGTCTGGCTTACCAATTTTTTCAATTCAAATTCTTTCAGAGAAACGTTTAACTGGCTTTTTTTCCATTCTTCGGTGTACAGGTTTTTCTGTTTTTTATAGACCGTCGGAAAAGCAATGCTTTGCGAAACCCCGAATTTCATATCCTTATAGGCACTGTTGATTTGTCCGTAATCCGCGCTAACCGAGGTCTGCGGAATGTCAGCAGTGGATGTTTTTATCAGTGCTTTGGCAAAATCGGAACGCAGCTTTTCGTTTTTCAAGTTCCGGTTATTCTGAACGGCAAGATTCATGGCTTCATCCAGAGAAATCGTAGTTTGCGCATTGAGTTTCACGCTTCCAATCATTAGGATGAATATTAAAATCGGCGTGATAGTTTTAATTTTTGGTTTTTTCATCTTAAATCCATTTTCGATATTGATGTACAAAAGCGGCAAAACAAACAGTGTGAGAAAGGTTGCGAGGATCAGTCCGCCAATGACTACCGTTGCCAAAGGTCTTTGTACTTCTGCTCCTGCCCCGTTGCTGACTGCCATCGGGATAAAGCCAAGCGATGCCACACAAGCCGTCATCAGAACCGGGCGCAAACGGCTTTCGCCACCATCTACCACAATTCTTACGATATTTCTGATTCCTGATTTGTGAAGCCGGTTAAATTCTGAAATCAGGACAATCCCATTGAGAACCGCAACACCGAACAGGGCGATAAATCCGACTGCTGCACTGATACTGAAAGGCATTCCTCTCGCATTCAGCAGAAAAACGCCGCCAATAATGGAAAGCGGAATAGCGGTATAAATCAGCAGGCTTTCTTTGATGGATTTAAAAGCCAAAAACAGCAGTACAAAAATCAATGCTAAAGCCAGCGGAACTGCGACCATCAGTCGTTGTTTGGCATTGTTGAGGTTTTCAAACGAACCACCATAGGTCATAGAATAACCTGCAGGTAATTTAATTTGTTTGTCCACTTTTTGTTGCAATTCTTCCACAATGCTTTGCACATCCCTATTTTTGATATTAAAACCGACCACAATTCTGCGTTGTGCGTTTTCCCGTTGAATCTGGTTCGGACCTTGTACAATATCAACCTTGGCAAGCTGGTTCAAAGGAATCTGATTGCCTGCGGGCGTTGGGACAAGAAGATTTCTAATATCATTGATATTTTTCCGGTCATTGGAATTAAGCCGAACCACCATATCAAAACGTTTTTCACCTTCAAAAACCAAACCTGTGCTTTGTCCTGCAAAAGCCGTATTGATGATACGATTGACATCCGCCACAGAAAGATGATACTGGGCAATGGCAGGGCGATTGTATTCCACCACCACTTGTGGAAGCCCGGAAACCGGCTCTATATAAAGGTTTTGCGTTCCTTTCACCGTTTCGATGATTTTACCCAGTTTATTGGCATTTTGCACCAAAGAATCCAGGTTATCACCGAAAATTTTGATGACCACATCCTGCCTTGCTCCGGTCATCAGTTCGTTGAAACGCATCGCTACCGGATACTGAAATCCTACGGTAATTCCGGGGACATCTTCCAGTGCTTTGCTCATTTTATCTGAAAGTTCCGGAAAGGTTTTGGCAGAAGTCCATTCTTTTTTGTCTTTCAGAATGACCATCATATCCGAAGCATCCATCGGCATCGGGTCGGTAGGGACTTCGCCACTTCCGATTTTGGTCACCACTTTTTCCACTTCCGGAAAACGTGTTTTCAGGATATGAGCGGCTTTTTGGGTGCTTTCAATCGTAGTCGTCAGATTACTTCCTGGTAAAACCCTTGTATCTACGGCAAAATCGCCTTCTTCCAGGGACGGGATAAATTCGCCTCCCATTCTGCTCATTAAAATAATGGCCGCAATGAAAAGAACAGAGATAACGGCAAAAATCGTTTTCGGAATTTTGATGACTTTCAGCAATGTTTTTACATAAACCCCTTCAATTTTTTTCATCATCCTGTCCGAAAAGGAAGGTTTTAAGCTTCGTTTTTTCAATAAAACCGAACTCATCATCGGAATATAAGTAAGCGAAAGCAAGAAAGCTCCGAGCAAAGCAAAAGCGACGGTTTCTGCCATCGGACGGAACATTTTCCCTTCGATTCCCTGCAATGTGAGAATAGGAATGTACACGATAAAAATGATAATTTGCCCGAAAACGGCACTGTTCATCATTCTTCCGGCAGATTCTGTAACCATACCATCCATTTCTTCTGTGGGAATTTTTGCCAGATTCCTGAATTTTTTATTGAGCATCAACTGGTGTAAAACCGATTCTACAATAATGACCGCTCCATCGATAATCAACCCAAAATCCAATGCGCCCAAGCTCATCAGATTTCCGCTTACGCCGAAAAGATTCATCATACAAATGGCAAAAAGCATCGCCAACGGAATGACGGATGCCACTAAAAGCCCGGCTCGGAAATTCCCAAGAAATAAAACCAGCACAAAAACAACAATTAAAGCGCCTTCCAAAAGATTCCTTTCTACGGTGCTGATGGCGTTGTTTACCATTTTGGTGCGGTCTAGGAATGGCTCAAGAACGACACCTTCGGGAAGTGTTTTCTGAATTTGAGCCACTTTGGCTTTGACATCTTTGATAACCTGGCTGCTGTTAGCACCTTTCAGCATCATCACCACCGCTCCGGAAACTTCGCCATTATCGTTATAGGTCATCGCACCGTAACGGGTGGCATAACCTGTTTTTACATCTGCGACATCCCGTATAAAAAGCGGAACATCATTATTTTTATTGGTAATGGAAATATTTTGAATGTCTTCTATATTTCCCACCAAACCTTCACTTCGGATATACAAAACTGTTGGGCCTTTTTCGATATAAGCGCCGCCTGTATTTTGATTGTTGGCATTGAGCGCATCAAAAACATCGTTGATGGTAATGCCGTAAGCATTGAGTTTATCAGGGTTTACAGCAATTTCGTATTGTTTGAGCTTTCCTCCGAAACTGCTGACTTCGGCTACGCCTTTTACCTGAAGCAATTGCCGGCGGACAATCCAGTCCTGAATGGTTCTGAGTTCTGTAATGTTATATTTCTGTTCGAAGCCTTTTTTCGGACGGACAACGTATTGGTAAATTTCACCCAAACCTGTGGAAATAGGTCCCAATTGTGGATTCCCTATTCCTTGCGGAATTTCTGACTGTACCTGCTGCAATCGTTCTGCAACCTGTTGCCTTGCCCAATAGACATCTACGCCATCGTCAAAAACAATGGTCACCAAAGACAATCCGAATCGGGAAAAACTACGAATTTCTTTCAGTCCGGCAATATTGGAATTGGCCTGCTCGATGGGAAAAGTAACCAACCGTTCTATATCTGTTGCGCCAAAAGAGGGCGCAATGGTAATAACCTGCACCTGATTGTTGGTAATATCCGGCACGGCATCTATCGGCAACTTTGTCACCTGGTAAGAGCCTACACCAATCAAACCAAGAATCAGTAATGCGATAATGAGTTTGTTCTTTACAGAAAACTCAATGATTTTTGTAAGCATATTTAATTCTGTTAATCGTAAAAAATAATTGAATGTGATTTTATAACCGCCAATGAATTATTGACAGAAAACCCGACACCTAAAAAAATGTATAGATGCTGCTTTCCGAATTTTTTCAAAAACAGTAATATCAGATGAATGAACTCACCTGAAAAAATCAAAAAAGATTAACAGAATTTCGGAGGCTGCCAGATGGCATTGATGATTTCCCCACTCAAATATGCATCATTGTATGAAGCAATTTTCCGTTTAACGACGGGTAAATTATGATTTTCAATTTCAAACCATACCGCAGAACCCGGGGTAAAAACAATGGTTAAAAAATCATGATGGCTAATAAAAGGCAATTTCTGATCCTGTTCGTAGTCATCATCATGCGGATGATTTTGCAAATGATTCCCTGCATAATGAAGCGCCAGAAAATCCAAAACAGATATATTGGAATTTTTAGCTTTATGTTCAAAAAAGTGTTCTACCAAAACGGGAAATTTCAGCAACTGGTACAGCTCTGTTGTAGCACAGAGGTAAATGGAAAGTAATATGACTGCCAAATACTTTTTCACTTTACAAAGGTATTAATAATCAGGTATTTTTTATTAAGTTTTTCTATTTTATAATATTTCTAAAGAAGTTAATACTATTATGAATTAGCAAATTCTTTAATAGTAGTATTTTTTCTTTAACCACAAACTTGCCCTTACCAATAGTATCAGTACAGGAACTTCTACCAATGGTCCTATAACGCCTACAAATGCCTGTGGGGAATGAATACCAAATACTGCTATTGCTACGGCTATTGCCAATTCAAAATTGTTTCCTGTGGCTGTAAATGCGATGGATGCGTTTTTATCGTAGGGAACTTTTAGAGATTTATTGATAAAGAAACTAACGAAAAACATCAGTACAAAATAGATGATTAACGGTATGGCTACTTTTACCACATCGATTGGCAACTCTACTATTTTATCGCCTTTTAAACTGAACATCAATACGATTGTAAACAATAAAGCATATAATGTAATATGCGATATTCTGGGTACAAATTTTCTATTATACCATTCTATACCTTTTGATTTTACCAATGTGTAACGGCTTATAAAACCTGCTAAAAATGGAATGCCTAAGTATATCAATACACTTTCTGTAACATCTTTCATTGATACAGTTACATTGAAATTTGCCAATCCTAATTTGCTTGGTAATACGTTGATGAATAACCACACTAAGAAGCTGTAAGAAAGGACTTGAAAAACGCTATTTAATGCGACTAACATTGCTGTATATTCTCTGTTTGCTTTGGCTAAATCACTCCAAACGATTACCATTGCGATACATCTTGCCAAACCTATCAATATCAATCCTGTCATATAATCGGGTTCATCTCGTAAAAACAAAACGGCTAATCCGAACATCAGCACTGTACCAATAATCCAATTGAGTAATAATGATATTCCAATTACTTTTTTATCCTTAAACGCTTGGGGCAATACTGAATAATCAACCTTTGCCAATGGCGGGTACATCATCAATATTAAACCTATTGCCAATGGAATATTTGTAGTGCCAACGGATAAAGCATTTGTAATTCTTGAAATGCCTGGAAAGAAATGTCCTAAAACTATACCCACTGCCATTGCAAGGAATATCCATAAGGTTAGGTATCTGTCTAAGAATTTTAGTTTTGGTTGCATTGGTTATCTGCTAATTTTTGAAAAAACATAAAACATTTCTGTTGCTATCTGCAAACTTCTTTCCGCATATACTTGTGATTGTTCTGGTGTATTGTCTGAAATTTTAGGGTCTTCAAATGTGATAGGTATTCTTTTTTCTGCACCTGCAATAAATGGACATCCTCCGTCTGCCTGTGAACAAGTCATAATAGCTGCAAATGCTGATACAGGATTAAAAGGGTTATCATATTTTTTAGAAAAACCAATTATAGGTAAAGCATTATCGCTATACTTAATAGCATATACAGGATTGTTACTTTCTACAATTTTGAAAATATTAAAACCTTGATTTATCAATGTTTCTGCAACTATTGGAAACAATGCAGTTTCTTCTGTGCCACCCGAATAGCAGGTTACATTTGGTATATTAAAATGTGCTGATGCTACTTGTGCCCAAACTTGCGATAAATGGCTTCTGCGTGAATTATGCGTACAAATGAAATTGATATTTATTTCCTGGTTATCATTTACTTTTTGCTGTATAAAATCTATCAACGGCTGCAATACACCTTTACGCTCTTTTCTGATATTCTGTAAATCAATACTATTATTAATGATTTCGATTAGTTTCTGATACATTGTATTTTGG
Source organism: Soonwooa buanensis (assembly GCF_900167905.1). Classification (GTDB taxonomy): domain Bacteria; phylum Bacteroidota; class Bacteroidia; order Flavobacteriales; family Weeksellaceae; genus Soonwooa; species Soonwooa buanensis. Next base: position 430,580 of record NZ_FUYZ01000001.1, read on the forward strand.
TTTTAGTATTTAACAGCATCCCGAATTAGGTGTACAGCAAGCATTATTCAAGTCTGATAATTTTACTTTCTGTTTTTCGGCAGGAATACCGCAAGCATCTTGAGCTAAACAAGCGGTTTGTTTGTTCTTCAGTATAAAGTGATTTCCGTTAAAATCTAAGTCGTATTTGCCAATCGTTTCACTTTGGTATTCTACTTCTATTTCTGCATCTTCAATACCTAATTTTTCTTCAGATAATTTGATGATGTTTAATAGTTTGGTTGGCTTTAATCTGTGTTCAAAATCGTTCGCATTCCATAATTGGAAATTGACAACTTTTTCATTTCTTATGGTTCCGCCACAATCAATAAAATGTTTTGTGATTACACCTACTTCTGTAACGTGGAAATGTTCCGGTACAAACGTTCCATTCTCTAATTGAAATTCAACATTATCTAATGCTGGTAAGATTTCTTTGATGTTTGATAGTTTCATAAAATTTCTATTTTATTATGATATTCTGTTATGCTTTATTATTCTGTATTTAAGGCTCTATTATTAGAATATGTTACATTGCAATATGACGATATTAAAATGTATAAAAAAATGCTTTTAACAGCATTGATTTACTTTTACTTCCTGCTCAAAGAATTGATTAAAAAGCCCTTGTACTTCTTTCCATTTCTTTTCTTCTATACAATAACAAACTGATTTTCCTTCTATCGTTCCTTGTATGATACCGATGTTTTTTAACTCCTTTAAGTGTTGCGAAATAGTTGCCTGTGCCAAACCTAATTCATCTACCAAATGATTGCAAATACAGGCTTTCTGATTGATAATATATTGAAGTATTGCTACCCTTGCAGGATGCCCCAACACTTTAAACAAAGAAGACAATTTATTTTGTTCATCTGAAAATATATCTGATTTAGTAAGTCCCATAGCTCATATTTTAATATCGCAATATTACGATGTTATTTTTTAACTGCAAAATGTTTTATGAAAAAAAATTGTATTGAGTTTAGTTGATGTATTGTTCAACTGCTTTATCCAACTCTTCACTGATTACTTTGGCATAAATCTGAGTAATACCAATATCTGAATGGTCTAACAGTTTTGAAACATATTCTATCCGCATACCATTATTTAAAGCATTGGTAGCAAATGTATGACGGCTTAAATGGAAAGATAAACCAAAAGGCAATTCCATATCCTTACCAATTCTTCGTAACTTCTGACCACACAAAATATTTTTGGCATTGATGATATGGGCTTGGTATTCCTCATTACTATCGAACAATTCTACATCTTCAATAATTGGGAAAACAAAATCCGTAGGTTGTGAAAATTCGGTTTTGTATTGGTTCAAAATATCAATCGCAATCTGACCGATTTTAAAATTATGGGTTCTTTTGGTTTTGCGAATATCCTTTGTAATGCGTTGTTCTTTCTCATTGTAATCTTTCCATTTCAAACTCACTACATCACTAAAACGTAATCCACCTGCATACACCGCAAAAATGAACATATCTCTAAATATTTCGTCCTTTCCGGTATATTCAATTTTTAGGGTTCTTAGCTTTTCAATCTGCTCTTTGTTTAGATATAAACGTTTGCCTTTATCTCTTTTTACTTTCACTTTTGAAAATGGATAAATAGCTTCCAAAATAATATCTTCCCTTTGTGCATCCCGAAACATTACCGATAAAATCAACAAAGAATAGTGAACCGTTGTAGCTCCATTTTTCAACGTATTGGAAAGATAGTTTACGTAGTCTTTCAACATTGTAACTGTAATATCATCGAAATACACATCTCTATGCCCTACAAATTTTTCAAACTTAGCAACATACTGTTTATAATTTTTGTAAGTGGCAACCGATACAGTTCCTTTTATACGCTCACAACGATTGTAAGCATATTCAAAGAAGTTTGCCATATCCTTACCCTTAATGGCTTCTTTTAGTTTTCTTGCTGATACAGATTTACGTTTGCGTTCGTGGTCGGCTACTGTTCCTTCAGCATCGGCAATTTTTTGAGAAAGAAAAGCATTCATTCTTGCACTATTCGGGTGGTTCTTTTTGATTTTCTGCTTTTCATCATCCCACTCATTTTGCTTCAGCTTTACTCCGGTAGCTACAAACTTGGCTTTTCTATCCTTTATAACCCTTATGAACAACGGACTATGACCTGTTTTATCTTCTTGATTTGTTCTAAGAACTAATTTTATTGATGCCATAAAAAAAAGTATTAAGTTTGTTGTACTAAATAAATGAAACGAGTGCAATTTGATGAAACCCTTTATTTATCAGATATTTCAAAGCGGTGCAACCTAATACAAAGATACAACATTTGGTACAACAATACTATCTTTTCATTGCTTTTTTATGCGTTATTTTATTCCTATCGTTTTTATAACTTATTGATAAATAGGTATTTTAGTGCAAAATGCGACATACGATTTAATACTTTTAATAACACGGTATTGGCAAAATGGCGGGTTAAGGGAGAAATTGAAAGTTTCTCCTTTTTTTGTAGCAACAGCCATTTATATTTCCTTTTTTCATAAATTTAAAAAATAGTAAAAGGCTGTTGCTTAGCTTAGTGCAAGATTGAAAGTTTAGGCTTTCTAATCCGCCACTATCGCCAATACGCGGCCCGTTATCTGCAATGATATATGATGCATCGTCCTAAAATAGGTTGACCAAAAATTAAGCACTTTTATTAAACAATGGACTTAACAAATGGACAAGCCTGCCGAATTCTAGCGAATGCGCAGAATCGTGAGAACCTTGAAATAAACAACAAATCTCGAACAAAAAGAAACGGCAAAAAAACCTCTTTCGAATTCAAAATTTTCGTCATTTCGCAAATCAATAATGGGCAAATTTCCACTAACTTTGCTTCAAAGAAGTATGATATTTCCAGAAGTACAATGGATTATTGGCGAAAAAAATTAAGTAATTACACCTCAAAAAGTAAAGCCATGAGCAAAGAATTAGAGATTAAAAAATTAAAAGAAAAGCTCCAAGAACTGGAGTGGATAAAGGATTTTCAACAAGATGTTATCGTAGAATTTGAAAAAGTTACAGGCAAGGAACTTTCAAAGGAATTATTGCCCAAACATTTAGCAAACGAGATTCAGAAGAGAAAGAACAAGCTAAAATAAAGCTTCTGTATCAAGTTTTTGGGATTTCAAAACAAGCTTATTATCAACGTCAAAAATCTTTTCAGAGACAAATGTCTATCAATGAAAAAGTTATTGAAATAGTTCAAAAAATACGAAAAAGACAACGTAAAATGGGAACTAGAAAACTCTACGATAAAATGAAATCTGAACTTTTAAAAAACAACATCAAAATGGGAAGAGATGCTTTATTCACGCTACTTCGCAACCACGGAATGCTCATCAAAAAGAACAAATGTTATCACATAACAACCGATTCAAAACATTTTTATTACACATCTCCTAATCTGCTGAAAGAGACTGAATTAACACACGCTGAACAAGCTGTTGTTTGTGATATCACTTACATTAAAACCGATCAAGGACACGCTTATTTATCGCTTGTTACGGATCCATATTCCAAGCAAATCATGGGTTATGCTCTGGAAGACAACATGAAAGTAGAAATGGTGAAAAAAGCCCTAAAAATGGCGCATAACAAGCTGCAATTTGGATTAGAAAACATCATTCATCACTCTGACCGAGGATTGCAATATTGCTGTCCAGATTACACGGAATTTGCCAGGAAATTAGGATTTAAAATGAGTACCACTCAGAAATACGATCCTTACGAAAACGCTGTAGCAGAAAGGATTAACGGGATTCTTAAATACGAATTTGGATTTAAAAATGTTATTAAAGATTTAAAAACCGCTCAAAAAATGATTAAGGAAGCTGTGGACATCTACAACAACGAAAGAACGCATTGGAGCCTAGGTTTGAAGACGCCTGCGCAAGCTCATAACGAGTTCAATAAACACATTTATAAATCTTATTCAAAAAAATCTGCATGATGTTGTTGGTGAAAAAAATCGGTAAAAAAATGTGGGAAAATCAACTGGACAAAGCGAAGGAAATTTTTCCAAATTTTATTCCGACATTAAAAACAAAAATTCCTATTTTTAAATCGTGAAACAAATCCTAAATATTAACCAAAAAGAGTCAACCTATTTCAGGACATGACACAAGTCCCTGCAAATAATGAATACAAAGAAATTTAAACACACATTAAGTTCAATTCTTTTTGCTTCAACTTCACTGCTCTATTTTCTTCTTGCGTATATTGGATATGGAAAACAAAATCTAGACTTGTCAGAATATTCACAATATCAAAATACTATAATTAACAAAGGAATTGGAATTCATTATGAAAGTAAAGGAAGAAAATCTCAAGTGTTTTATATTGCTTTAAATAATTTGGATGAAAAACTTGGAATTTATCGAATGTCTAAAAATTATGATGATTTACTTGATAAAATAAAAATTGGAGATTCAATAAAAGTGTATTATCGACCAAACTCTAATGAAAAAGAGAATATCAATATTGATTTAGTTCAAGTTGAAAAAAATGGTAAAATTCTAATTAGCAAAAATGAATATGAAAATAAAGAAAGTGCTCTAATTTACATTGGACTGATTGCTGGAATTGGAACTTTATTTTTGGCATTTCGACATTACAAATATGGTTATATTTTTTAGCCACAAAAAAACTTCCGCTAACATTGTATTGGCAAAATGCGGGGTCAAATTTAAAATAGAAAATTTTGTAATATTTTGCCGTTGAGATTTTCAATTAAATTTGTGGTGTAAATGATTTTTCGTATTTCGAGAGAAAATTCAAAGAATACGGTCAACTCATCCCAATTGTTTCGCCAGGATTGGATAGCATAAGAATATTTACTTTCCCATTTGTCTGCAAAATCACCCAGAGCTGCTTGAGCCGCTTGTTTTGTTGGAGCGGAGTAAATATGCTTCATATCGGCAGAAAATTCTTTTCTGTCCTTCCAAACCACATATTTGCAGGCTTTTCTTATTTGATGGACAACGCAAATTTGGGTTTGAGATTCAGGAAAGACGGAACGGATGGTTTGGGTAAATCCGTTTAAGTTATCGGTAGCGGTGATGAGAATATCCTCCACACCACGGGCTTTTAAATCCGTGAGAACACTCATCCAGAAGGCTGAGCTTTCATTTTTTCCAAGCCACATTCCCAAGACCTCCTTTCTCCCGTCATGGTATAATCCCACAGCCAGATAAACGGTTTTATTAATGACTTTGGAATTTTCTCTTACCTTGAAAACAATCCCATCCATCCAGACAATGAGATACAAATCTTCAAGCGGGCGGTTCTGCCAGCTCACAACTTCACGGGCAACCGCATTGGTGATTCGTGAGATGGTAGAGGTAGAAACCTCAAAATTATACATCTCTTTAATTTGTTCTTCAATATCACTTATACTAATTCCCTATGCATAAAATGAGATGATGATATTCTCCAAACCATCGAAAATATTATGTCTCTTTGGAACCAATGCTGGTTCAAAACTACCTTCTCTATCTCTGGGAACTTTAATTTCAGATTCGCCAAATGAGGATTTTATCTTTTTGGTCCCATATCCGTTTCTGTAATTTCCAGTGATGGATTTCTGATGCTTTTCATTATCCAGATGGGTGTCCAATTCTGCATCAAGCATATGTTGTACAGCTCGTTTATGCATTTCTTTGAAGAAAGAGGTTAAATCTTCCCCATTTTTAAAGGACTTATAGAAATCCTTGTTGTTTAATAAGTCTTCTTTGTCTATCATAACTATGTAATGGTTAAAAATAATAAAAAGTTATTTCCGTAAAATTTTTTGAGCTATAAGGGCTCAAAATTTTCCAGAATAACTTTTTTACTTACACAGTTAGTGAGATACTACCTTGATAATTCAGGACAAGATTTCAGGTTAATTTCAAAAGTGTACAATGGTAATAATATATCTTTAGAAATTGAACCTGAAAAACTGCCAAATTGGTTTTTAGAATATGTATTGAAATATTATTTGTAATCAATATTTTGTATATTGATATCATAAAATACCATTTCGACTTAAATACATATCTTCGAATCTAACACTTCCAAAATAGTATCATAAATCATTTGTAATTCAAATGGCGAAATACAATAAGGAGGAACGAGATACATCACATTCCCTAAAGGCCGCATGATAATTCCTCGCTCTAAAAATTCTTGATATAGCAATTTTCCGATATCATTAAAATAAGAAGTTTGTTCGTCATTTTTAATTTCCCACGCTAAAATTGTTCCGGTCTGTCTTACATTCTCAACCTTGGGATGTCGTTGTAATATTTTAGAAAAATTTAAATGTGCTTCAGTAAGTGAATAAATATTATTCAAGGTTTCTTCATTTAGCAACAGTTCCATACTTGCTAAGGCCGCGGTGCAGGCTAAAGGATTTGCCGTAAAAGAATGACCATGAAATAAGGTTTTGTATTTATCATCTGACAAAAATGATTCGAAAATTTCATTCGAAGAAGTTGTAATTCCCATCGGCATTGTTCCGCCTGTCAAGCCTTTTGAGAAACACATAATATCTGGTTTTTGAGATAAATAATTCGCAGCAAAAAGCTTTCCTGTTCTTCCAAATCCTGTAAAGACTTCATCTTGTATCATCAAAATTCCCTTCTCTCTGCAAAATTTCATTAATTCAGATAAATCCTCCGCTTTGTGCATCAACATTCCCGCAGCACCCTGAACTAAGGGTTCGTAGATAAAACAGGCAACTTCATCTGCGAAATTTTCAATTTGATTTTTTAAACTTTCCAGATTTTCTGAAGTCGGTGTATCAATAAAAATAACTTCAAAAAGCATCTCTCCAAAAGGCTTTGTCCAGACACTTCTTGCGCTCACGGACATTGCCCCGAAAGTATCACCGTGATACGCATTTCTAAAAGCCAGAATCTTCTTTTTTTCCTTCCCTTGATTATGCGAATATTGAATACACATCTTCAAAGCCACTTCCACCGCCGTCGAGCCATTATCTGAATAAAAAATTTTTTCTTGATTTTCAGGCAAAAGGTTTAATAAATTCTCCGAAAGCTTAATGGCTGGCTCATGGGTAAATCCAGCGAAAATAACCTGTTCCAATGTATTCAGTTGCTCCGAAACCCTTTGTGCAATGTACGGATGTGCATGACCGTGAAGCGTTACCCACCACGAAGAAACTGCATCAATATATTGTTTCCCCTGCTCATCAAAAAGATAAATCCCTTTTCCTTTTACAATGGGAATTGCATCATCAGCCGTTTTCATTTGAGTATAAGGGTGCCAGTTGACGGCTCTGTCACGTTCTTGTAAAGTCATATTTTTATCAACTATAAGTTAGCATTCCAGGTTTCAAACTGTTCGGTAGCTTTTTCTGATTGTCCTTTCATTGGTTTCAATCCTAAATTTTGTAACATCTGCATATCTTCCGAAACTCCCGGATTTGGCGTCACCAAAAGAGTTTCTCTTTCTCCAGTAAAGATGGAATTGGCTCCTGCCATAAAACACCAACCTTGTTCAAATTCAGTCATTTCAATTCTTCCTGCACTTAGACGAACCATTGATGATGGCATGATAATTCTCGCTGTTGCGATCATTCTCACCATTTCCCAGGTATTGGTTTTTTCATTATCCTGCAACGGAGTTCCTTCGACTCTGGCCAATGCATTGATTGGAACAGATTCCGGATGTTTTGGCATATTTGATAATGTTAAAAGCATTGAAATTCTGTCTCCGTGAGTTTCTCCAAGACCGATAATTCCTCCTGAACAAACGGTAATTCCTGCTTTTCTCACATTATTGATAGTATTAATTCTATTATCAAAAGTTCTGGTCGAAATAATCTCTTCATAATATTGCTCCGAAGTATCCAAATTATGATTATAGGCGTACAAACCTGCTTCCTGAAGACGAATTGCCTGTTCTTCCGTCAACATTCCCAATGTACAGCAAACTTCCATTCCAAGTTCATTTACGCCTTTCACCATATCGATTACCCTGTCGAAATCACGATTGTTACGCACTTCACGCCACGCTGCAGCCATACAAAAACGCGACGAGCCATTGTCTTTTGCTTTTTGAGCATGTGCAATTACCTGTTCCGTCGGAAGCAAAGCCTGAACTTTGATATTCGTTTGATAACGAGCTGCTTGCCCGCAATACGAACAATCTTCGGGGCAACCTCCGGTCTTTATGGACAGCAAAGTGGACATCTGGACTTCCTCAGCATTGTGCCATTCGCGGTGAACAGTTGCTGCCTTATAAATTAATTCAAGAAGCGGAAGATTGTAGATTTCTTCGATTTCTTGTTTTGTCCAATCATTTCTCAATTTTGTTTTATCTCTCATCTATTTTCTAATTGTTTTGTAATATTTTCTATATTTTCTTTTGTTATGTTCTCGATGTCTGGAATTCTTATAATTTTTGTTTCTAATTGAATATTTTTACAAATAATTCTTTTAGTGTCTGATGGAAAATTTCCATTAAGGATTAAATATTGTAGTTTAATTTTTCTTTGATTTAAAGCTATTATCGACAGTAAAGTATGATTGATGCAGCCTAAATAATTTCTTACAACCAATCCCACCGGGATATTCAATTTTTCAATTAAATCAATAATATATTCCTTATCATTTAAAGGAACCATCAATCCTCCTGCTCCTTCAATAATTAAATTATTTTGAGTTTCAGGAATTTTAAATTCATTTAAATCAATTATAACACCTTCTTCTTTCGCCGATTGATGTGGGGACGCAGCTAATTGGAAACGGTAAGTTTCAGGATGACAAATAGTATTTTCTCCAACCCAATTTTTGATTTTCATACTATCAGAAAAATCTAAATCTCCAGATTGTACCGGTTTCCAATAGTCTGCATTAAAATATTTTATTAAAACTGCCGAACAAACGGTTTTTCCTACTTCGGTCCCGATGCCTGTGACGAAGAGTTTTTTTTGTTTCTTATCTTTCGTATTCATAATTTTATATAACTATCTGTCATTTCGACAAAGGAGAAATCTATCCCTTATTAATAGATTCTTCACTCCGCTTCGCTATGTTCTGAATGACAGTCATTCTTTAAATAAATGTTTTAACAATCTTTGTTAATTCCAAAATTTCCTCTTCTTTATTAAAACTATGCAGACAAATTCTCAACCTCTCTGTTCCTTCTTTGACAGTCGGACTAAAAACGGCATATGTCAAAAATCCATTCTCCAATAAAGCTTCTTTTAAACTTCTCAATCGATGGTTGTTTGGAATTATAATTGCCTGAATCGGGCTGTTTTCGGATGATGGAGTTTCTAAATTTTGTTGACGAAAAATTTTAATATTTTTCTGTAAATCAATTGACAATTGATTGTCTGATTTTATAAACTCATGTCCTTTCAAAATGCTCATCCAAAGAAAATCATGCGCCGAAGTGGTATAGATAAAGGGTGATGCAAAGTTGATGAGATAAGATTTAATTAAGTCATTTGTTAAAATCGCTGCTCCATGGGTTCCAAGTGATTTTCCATAAGTAATAACCGTTGCCAAAACTTTATTTTGCAATTGAAATTTATTAATCAACCCATATCCGAAAATGCCAAAAGCATGGGCTTCGTCAACAATCAAATTGGCATTGTATTTTTCTGTGATTTCAACAATTTTCTGAATCGGAGCAAGATCTCCATCCATCGAATACAAACTTTCGATCGCTACATAACAAATTCTGTTTTGTCTTTTTAAAATTTCTTCTAAATGTTCAGGATCATTATGTTTAAACTTCAGCTTTTTTGCATTAGACATTTTGCACGCATCATGAACTGAGCGATGGATTTGTTCATCCACAATAATCGTATCATGACGGGTCGGAAGCGTTGAAAATATGGCAAGATTAGCATTATAACCCGAAGGGAAAAGCAACGCAGATTTATATTGATGTTCTTTAGCAATAAATTCTTCAGCTTCTGTAACAATAGAACTATTTCCGCTTACTAATCTCGAACCTGTGCTTCCGGAAAGCAATTTTGGATTTTCAAAGACTATTTTTAATAACAAATCCTGAAATTCTTGATTTCTCGCCATTCCCAAATAATCATTTGAATAAAAATCTATTCCTTCCGATTTTTGATTTAAAACCCTCAGCGTACCCTTCTCTTTTCTTTTTTCTAAAGCTTCCTCGAAATGATGAAATTGATTAAGCATAATTCAATTCTAAAATCTCTTTAGAAATCGCCTGAATCCATTGTTCATGGAGTTCTTTTTCAATATTTAAAATGACTTCAGCATGAGCTTTCCAATCTTCAGAAAATTCATCTAATTGATTTATCATTTCTTCCAAATGCCCCTCTTCTTCCAAAATAATTGATTTAATCATGATTTTTGAAGCAGTTTTTGTAAGAATTTCCTGATAGACCGGATACAATTTATCCGCACGAACTTCGATTGCATAAGTCACAAAAAGATAAGCGGCAAATTTTAGTTCTTCTTTATTAAGTTTAAAATTTTGCTGAAGATGTTTACAGGCTTTAATATCAAGAGAATGAAGATATTGTCTCGTCGCGATAGAAGCTAAAAGTTCATTATTTTCATACGTTTTGCATAATGCAGAGTCAATTTTTCCGATTTGTTTTTTCAGATAAAAAGCATGGCGATGCTCTTCCGTCGCATGTTTTAATTGAATCAAACTAACTTTCGTTGGATGCTCACAAGCAGAAATTTTTCTAGCTCCTGCATTTTCCATGAATGAAAGCGTGTTCAGCCATTTTGCATGAGTTTCATTGTGCTGAACAATTTTGTCTAAAAGATTGTAAAATTCCATTCTTTTTTGTTTTGGTTTCAAAAGTAGTATATTGCGGGATGGTTGAATGGTGCCAGTTTTAAGATTATGGATAGTCCGGTTGAAATTCCTTATCAAAGTTTCATTAAAATCAATAGAGATTCTGAGGTCTCTCTATATATGCAAATCTCAAATCAGTTGATTAACGCAATACAACGTGGTTTTTTGCCCTTTGGAACAAAACTTCCGGGAACGAGAGCTTTAAGCCAGATTTTGGAGGTTCATAGAAATACAATTGTTTCAGTTTACGACGAATTATTTGCTCAAGGTTGGGTGGAAAGCCTTCCCAATAAAGGAACTTTCATTATTGGAAAAGATCAGGATAAATCTGTAGAATTTAGAAACTTTGAAAAAACACATCTTGAAAATTATCCTAAAACGACAGGCTTTACATTCAAAACATCGAATATTTTAGATAACCCCTTTGAACATTCCAATTGTGAATATAATTTCAATGACGGAGTTCCGGATATTCGTTTAACCCAAATCAATCAGCATTCCAGAATTTACAGCTCTATTTTAAAAAGAAAAGCCCATAAAATAGGACAATACAATCAGGATGGGAGCGAATTTTTCAAGAAAAATCTTTCAAAATATCTGAATCTATCAAGAGGATTACCTATTTCAGATAATAATCTTCTGATAACGAGAAGCACCGAAATGAGTATTTATATTGCTTCGGAAATTCTTTTATCAAAAGGCGATACTGTTTTAGTTGGAGAATTAAGTTATTTCTCGGTCAATATGATTTTTCAGAAAGCTGGTGTAAAAATTCAATCCGTATCGATTGATGGTGAAGGGGTCAATGTTGAAGAAGTTCGGAAAATCTGTGAGAAAGAGAAAATCAGAATGATTTATCTTACACCACATCATCATTACCCTACTACAGTTACATTAAGTGCTCACAGAAGAATAGAACTTTTAAATCTTGCTAACGAATTTAATTTCATAATTTTAGAAGACGATTACGATTATGATTTTCATTACGATAAAAGTCCAATTCTTCCTCTTGCAAGTGCTGATACCAGAGGAATGGTAGTCTATACTGGTTCTTTTGGAAAGTCTCTTGCGCCTGGCTTCCGTACAGGGTTTATAGTTGCTCCTGAAAACCTAATGATAGAAATGCGAAAATATCTCGGAATAATTGATAGGCAGGGTGATGTTTTGATGGAACATGTTTTGGGAGAAATGATTGCTGATGGAGAAATTAACAGATATTTAAAAAAATCATTGAAAATCTATAAGGAAAGAAGAGACCTTTTTTGTCTGTCTTTAGAAAATTCTTTGGGAAAATTTATTAATTTCAATAAGCCCTCCGGAGGACTTGCTGTGTGGATTGAGTGGAAAAAACCATTAAATTTAATACATTTAAGTAACGAATGTATCAAAAACAATGTCTTTATTCCGAGAACACTACTATATCAAAACAAAAACTTGACCGCAACTCGCCTTGGTTTTGGAAATTTAAATGTAGATGAAATTAATGAGTGTATAACTACAATAGCAAGTTGTGTAAAACGTATATGTTAAGATTTAAAATTGCTTTTTGAAAGGTCGTTGAGGTTTTATTTGTAAAAATCTTTTTTTTTGGAAAAAAGACACTATCCCGTAAAGTGTGTAAGTTAAAAAGTTATGGCTTAGATGAACTTGCAACTATTTTTGAGACAAAATTTATATACTCTTTATGCTACATTTTTAGATTGATTAGACATTAAATTTTGATACTCTTTTATGGTTAAGTTTCCTAAAGCTGAAATCGAAGATTCGACGGAGTCAATGCCTTCTCTGAGTGTTGTAAAATGTTTCTATATATTCAAACACAGAGTTTTTGGCATCATCTCTAGTTTCATATTTATTTTGATAAACAAGTTCTGTTTTCAGAGTTTTGAAAAAGCTCTCCGCTACAGCATTATCATAGCAGTTCCCTTTTCCACTCATTCGGATAATGTTTTTTCCGACCATTGACGTAAATTCTGTGCACGCATACTGTATTCCCCTATCTGAAATCGGAGATTCGACGTAGTCAATGGCAAATTAAACTGTCATGATCCTGTAAAGGACGATGGAGTCGTGCCATTTTCAAGGCGGCAATACTGGTATCCTGAGCCTTCATCATCTCACTCAGCGACCAGCCGATAACCTTGCTGTCAAATAGATCAATGACTGTAGTAAGATACAACCAACCCTGACCTGTGCGGATATAGGTAATATCAGAAACCCATGCTTTATTTTTTTCTTTCACTTGAAAATTCTGATTTAACAAGTTGGCTACCACGGGATATTTGTGGGAAGAGTTTGTAGTTTTCTTGAATTTTCTTTTCACAATACTTCGTAGATTAAGCTCACGCATCAGCTTTGCTACAAAAGGACGAGAAGCATTCATTCCCTTTGATTCAAGTTCTCTGGCGATTCGAGGACTGCCATATCTGCCACGGCTCCAATGATAAATATGGAAGATCTCTGCAGATAAAACAGATCTTCTTTCTGATCGCCCACTCGGTTTTCTTTTCTTCCAATGATAGAAACTGCTCCTGCTAACCTTTAATACTTCACACATCTTCCCGACAGGAAACACAGTAGTGTGTTCTTTGATAAATTTATATCTTACCCGTCTCTCTTGGAAATTGAAGATTCGTGAATTCCTTTAAAAACAAAATAAAAATAATGAACAAAAGATGCCTACCGCCTTTTTTAAGATGTCACGTTCTAGCTTTGTTTCTTCAAGTTCTTTTCGAAGCCTCAAAAGCTCTTCCCTTACGGGATCGAAGGAAATTTGTTTTTCCTTGGTAAGCTTGCCTTCTTTGTGATGCTTTCTCCAATTGACTAGACTTTCTTTGCAGATCCCCAATTCTTGAGCTACTGAAGATATGTTGCCTCGCTGCTCACTTAAAGATACTGCTTGGATCTTAAACTCTAAACTGTAATTTTTTCTGATCTTTTTCATACTCTTAAAGATAAAGAGTATAAGAATTGTGTCCTAACAAAGGTAGCAACTCCAGTTGGCAGTTGCGGTAACGAAGTGGACGCAATCTCCGTAGCGGCTGCGTATGAGTATAATGTCTATTATGTTATTTGCTGGGGGAAGGCGTGGAATTTAGTTCACTACTCTATTATCGCAATATTGTCTAAATTTAGTTCCATCAATGTCGCCATAATCTAATTTGTTATCAAGAATATATTTAATAAAATCATCAATGCTTGCATAACTTACCTGTAATTCTTTATTGATTGAATAGTGTTGTTCATAGTGCCACCACATATGTTTATTCAATTTAATATCTTCTTCATCTGTGAATGGATTCTCAGATTCATTTTGAAAATATTTATAATCAATTTTCATATTCTATTCTAAAATTTTAAACCACTTTAGCAACTAATTTTGGATTATAATGAGGGAATGAAAAATCTTGTATTTTTCTATCATCTAACCATGCTTCTTGAATTGTTTTATCAAGTACCATTGGCATACGATGTTTGGTATTGTGAATTTCTGCCATTAACTCATTAGCTTCTGTTGTAACAATTGAAAATGAAGTAAGTTGTTCTCCTGTTTCTTTATCTGTCCAAACGTTATAAATACCTCCCAAAGCAAAAGGTTTATCATCATTATCTAATTGAATATAGAATTTTTCTTTCTCTTTACCTTTAGCATCAAGCCATTTCCATTCATAAAAACCATTAACCAATACAAGACAACGCTTATTAACAGATGCTTTAAAACTTGCTTTTTCGCCAATAGTTTCTATTCTTGCGTTAAGTGTCATTTTTTGACCATCACGATTTTTAGCCCATGGTGGGATAATACCCCAATTACCTAGAATAGCTTCATCGGGATTATCATCCAAAATTATAGGGATATTTGGATGAGCAAAGCCATTAACAAAGCTTGAACCTTCATAGTCGGGTCCATTATAACCAACGCCAAAAGCGTCTTTGATTTGCTTTTTAGCCAATTTAGCATCTACGTAATAGCACATAACTACCTATTTTATTGATTATTAATTAAAGGTAGGAATTTTAAAGAAATATAATGTAAAAAATGAGCCGATTAAGTAATTTAATCAGCTCATTTTCGATTTCTTATTTTATTCTCGCAATCGTCATAAATAATAGATCATATAAAAGATAAATACTATCGTCACTATGAAAACAAAAAAGCATTTTTTTATATCAAGTCTTTAATGCCTTATCCTAGGCTTTTAGAAATTTAAATATATACTGTTTTTATTGGTTAATTCTAGTTCTTTATCTATTTTCTTATTTGTAACAAAATTATCTTTCAACCAATTTTGAATATCGTGAGAATCTTTTAATTCTAAATTAAACTCTTTTCCTTCCAGCCACTTGCTATCCTCCGTAAAAAAAGTATTAGTCACCAACATACCTGCATTAAAATAGTCCACTAACTTCATTGCACCTAGGAAATCACGAACCTCACCTGTTGTTACTTTTTTATCGGTATTTATTTTGTATTTTATTTGTACGGCGATAATGATGTTAACGATGTCCTTTTTGTATGCGATTACGTCAATACCACCATCAGCTTGATTCGTTCTTCCTGATTTTTCTACACTATAACCCTTTTTTATAAGTAGAGTAATTATTAAATTTTCAAAGTTATCTGGGGTTATTCGATCTAAATTTTTAATATCCTCCCTAATCCATTCTAAAATGTCATAAGTAGGATCCGATAGGAAAATAGGATTCTCATCAAATTCCTTTTCGAATAATACTCTCATCGCTTCTTCGCTTAACATTACATTGGGATTATACTCAACGCTAATGTTATTACGAGATAATATTTCAATGATCCTAGGCATTGACATATTTAATTCTTTACCCGCTCTATTTAACCTTACTTTTCTAGGAACATTGGTTACTGTGTTTCGGGATGCAATTTTTTTCAAATGCTTTAAATGCTTTCTTTTTGCTTTTTCCTTTTTAATAAATTTCTTTCTCACTTGCGCCTTTGTATTATTATGAAGATCATTAAACCAAAGTATTAACCCTTACCTATTCTTCTTAAAATTTTCCGCTTGTTCTAGTACATTTTTATAGACTTCTTCCTGCGTAATTGGAGGGTATCCAAATTCATGAAGCTTCACAATAATATCCATTTTAAGTTGTGCTTTTATATCATCTCTGTCGCTCCAATCGGGATATTTGGCCGTATTTTCAACTATTATTTTTATTTCCCGAGCCAATTCTAACATTTTGTCCTTATCGAATTCAAAACCATATTGTTGACAGATCATATCCAAGATGTCGTAAAATGCTTTTTCTTCGTAATCGATTCCTAAATCCGCAAATGAATCCATTTCGACACGCAGCTTGATGATGAGATTCAGCATCTGTTCTGCAGTATCGAACTGAATGCCTTCGTAGTCTAAAATATCCCCTTCGCTTCGTTCGTTATATCGGTTTATAATGGACTGCAAACGCTCAGAAAAATCTTGACCTTTTACTTTATTAACCTTTTTGAAATCGTTAATGGTTTGTTTTAGTAATCGCTCTAAAATTTTAATCTTCGTATTGGGTAATTCCAAATTGGAAATTTTCTCAATGAATTTATCGTTGAATAAATCAATCGCATTGGCTTTGTTATCGTCCAGTTTAAAGATTTCTTCTACCCCTTCCGAAACAATCGCTTCTTCCATTAAACGAGCCACCTTCTCGTTCATTTGAGCTGTATCTGGTGCTTCTCCTTTTGTTAATTTAACGACAATGGATTTAATCGCGAAATAGAAATGAATTTCATCAACTTCTTTTGGTGTAAACAGTTCGGAACCACTCACTAAATTGTACGCCGACTTTAACTTTTTAGTCACATTTACAAATAGTTTTTCCGATTCTTCTGTTTTTAAAACCAATTCAGAAGCTCTGTTTAAGCAATTTAATCGTTCAATTGATAATTCTTCAAAATAATCTTTGGTATCGAACTTATTGAAAAACTGACGTAATAATTCTAATTGATCTCTTACCAAAATTTCTGCTTGCGCTGTATCTTCAAAATCATCATCCGCCGTTTGGTTATTGAACATTCCCAAGCCTTTATTCAGATTTTTCTTAATGCCGATGTAATCAACCACCAGACCTCTATCTTTCCCTTCGTATTTACGATTCACACGAGAAATGGTCTGAATCAAATTATGCGTTTGCAAGGGTTTATCAATGTAAATGGTATCTAAGAATGGAACATCAAAACCTGTTAACCACATATCTACTACAATAGCGATTTTGAAGTTGGATTTGATTTGTTTGAACTGACGATCCAATTCTTTACGGTCGTCTTTATTTCCTAATAAGTCCCATAACTCCTTTTCATCGTCTTTGTTGCGTGTCATAATCATTTTAATACGCTCGATGGGTTTAATGTCCTTCTGTTCTTTCTCCGATAAGCCTACAGGAAGCATGATTTCGTTCCATTCCGGACGTAGTGCTAAAATTTCTTGAAACAATTTGTAGGCAATCCCACGAGAAGCACATACAAACATTGCTTTGCCCGCAACGGTTGCTTTTTCTTCTAATCGATTTTCATAATGCTCGATAAAATCTTGTGCAATGGCTTTGATACGGTCTGTATCCCCTAACACCACTTCCATATTGGCAATGGCTTTTTGACTGGCTTCTACATGGTATTCTGAAGCACCTTCAGCTACTGCATTTTCATAATAGGATTCAATTTCTTGAACTTTTTTGTAATCTAAATTAACTTTAGCTGCACGACCTTCGTACACCAATCGCACGGTGATTTCATCATTTACCGACTCGAACATCGTGTATTGATCGACCACCTCACCAAACACTTCTAAAGTCTTGTCTATTGGTGTCCCTGTAAAACCAACATAAGTTGCATTGGGTAAGGAATCGTGTAAATATTTGGCAAAGCCATAGGATTTGGTGACCGTGTTTTTGTCGTGGTCTATCTTTACTTTCAAATCCAAATTCACTTGCGAACGGTGGGCTTCATCGGAAATGCAAATGATGTTGGTACGATTGGATAAAATCTCATCATCTTCTGCAAATTTTTGAACCGTCGTTAAATAAACACCACCACTTTCAATACCTCGCAAACGCTCTCTTAAATCGGCTCTGGAATTTATGTTTATAATGTTTTCATCACCAATGAATTTCTTAGCGTTGGTAAAATCTTTGGATAATTGATCGTCTAAATCGGTACGGTCTGAAATAATGATAATCGTAGGACTGGCAAAATCTGTTGAACGCATTAATAAGCGCGACAAATATAACATCGTGTAACTTTTTCCACAACCTGTTGCCCCAAAATAGGTTCCCCCTTTACCATCACCCTCGGGCTTACGGTGTTTTAAAATACTATCGTACAGTTTGTTGGCTGCATAATATTGTGGATAGCGTGTTAAAATTTTAAGTTCGTGTTTTGAATTATCAGGAAATAAAATAAAATGATGCAGTATATCCACCAAACGCTTTTGATTCAACATACCATGCACGATTGAGGTTGTGGTTTCGATCCCCGATAAGGCTTTCTTTTCCTCCCCTGTAATCTTGTTCCAACCGTAATAAAATTCATAGGAAGAAAAGAGTGTTCCCGCTTTGTTATTAACGCCATCCGAAATCACACAAAATGCATTGTATTTCATCAGTTCTGGAATATCTCTTCGGTAACGATTGGTTAATTGTTTGTAGGCATCGTGAATGGTAATTTCTTCCTCGATAGCCGTTTTGAACTCAAAAACCACAACTGGAATTCCGTTGATGTATAAAATCAAATCAGGAATGCGAAGTTCAGAACCTTGAATTTCTAATTGGTTTACAATTTTGAATGTGTTTGAATTAACATCCTCCTTATCAATGTATTGAATGTGTAGGTCTTTTTTCGCAGGATTGTTGCGTTTGAATATTAAGCCATCCGCCAATAATTTGCAGATGTATTTGTTGGAATCGTACAAGTTGGACGCAGACTGAAAAGCAATTTCGTTGATGATGCTCTCTAGCTCCATAGGTTCCAAATCGGGATAATGCTGAAGCAAGAAGCTTTGCAAATCTTCTTTGATTAATACGTCCTGATTGGAAGCACGATCCAACTGTTTTCCGTTGATATAGTGATAGCCTTCTGTTTTCAAAAGGCTGATGAAAGCTTGTTCTAGTTGAGATTCGGTGTATTTCATGCTAGTGTTTTTCAAGTATAGTTTTTTTGTTTCCAATTAATGGATCGTATCCATTATTTGGTTTTCTTTTCTAAGGTAATTTCTCCAATATTATAAGCGTAGACTGATGCTGGAACAAAAGTAAAACTGATCTCGCTCTCAAGCTTTGTATCTTGCTTGTCAATCGTGGTTACTAATGCCTTTTCAAATTGGTTGGCTTTACAAAATTTTATTAAACTCTTTAAATCTTGAGGCATTTCGAAAAAGCGATTACTCCATTTTATTTCTACACCCCAAACAGGTTTAAATTTTTTATCGTCTACTAAAACCAGATCTACTTCGCCTTCAGAACGTCCATCTTTCCATCTTGCATAGGTTAAATCCAAATTTTCACGGTGCATCCATTGGGAGAGAATGGCAGTTTCTACCATATTTCCCATTTCACTATCCATGCCTTTTACGGGTGAAAATAAAGCGGTACGAAGGGAGGGATTGGTTAAATACACTTTGAAGCTGGTTACTCTTTTTAGTCTTTTAGCATTGATGTCCACTTTGTTTAGCACTTTTATTAAAAAAGCAGCTTCTAGATATTCTAAGTATTTTTTCAGTGTTTCTTTTTGAATTCCAGAATCTTTGGACATGGTTTCGTAGGAAAATTCGTTTCCTGTATTATAGGCGATGTAAGTAAAAAAACGATTGAGTTCTTGCACATCTTTGATGCCGTATAAGCTTGGTAAATCTCTTAATAATACTTTATCTACAATGTCGTTTTTCACATACCTTCCCATATCCTTTTGGATTTTTTCGGATAATACTACTTCGGGGTAACCACCAAAATTGAGGTATTGGATAAACTCATCGTTCAACTCATCAATATTTACGGGTAAGCAATACGAAATCTGTTGATTACCATATTGTATGGTACTTTTCTGGATGAGATGATCTCTGTTTTTTAGATGGATGAATTCCTGAAAAGTAAGAGGAGGCAACATAAAATCTGTAAATCTTCCCGCACCACTTTCTGTACTATGCCACTTTAGAGCCGCAGCAGCAGAACCCGACACAATAAATTTGGTCTTGGGATAGGTATCTACCAATACTTTTAAGTGACGTTCCCAATCTTTGAGATACTGTATTTCGTCAAAAAATACAAAGCAGTTTTCTAAATTTTCCACCTTTACAGAATCTTTGCATAAATCTAAAATCTCCTGTAAGCTTAAATTAACATAGATGGGATTATCAATACCAATAAAGAAAATACGTTGTGGATTTATATTTTCATTAATTAACTCGTCTATGGTGTGAAACATCATAACGGTTTTACCCACACGTCTAGGCCCCATTAAAACTACCGCTCTGCGAATGTCTGTCTCGGTAACAAAGGGATAAAACAAATCAAAATACAGACGTTTGGACATTTCTTTATAGAGCGAAGGAATCTCTTTGGTTGCCCACCACGGATTTTCGTACTGCAGCCGTTCTATAATTTTCTCTGTCGGAATAAGTCTTGAGTTGCTCATTTTTTTTCTTATTTACACAAATATAGTGAAAATAAACAATTTTAAATGTGTTTATTTTTACACTATTGTCTGTGTAGTTTGTTTTACGACCTTCTTAATTATTTATTTTCACCAGTCACAATAAGGATTATTCTGTTGTGGTTTTTGTTTTTAAAAAAGCTTGTACTAATTGCGATTCGGTGTATTTCATGATTTAAAATGGTATATCGTCATCTTTAACAGTTCCAGATTCTTCGTATTCCTGAAAATTAATAACTTCAATATTTCCCCAAAAATCTGTTAATTTAATAGTTTGGCTATTAGGTTGAAACTCCTTTTTCAAAGGATTCATTTTAACGACAACGGGCAATTTGGCTGCTAAACCTGCAACAATGCAAGTTCCTGTAGGTAATATAGGTAAGGACTCAAAAGAAACTTTATCTAAATAGGAAACTGTTTTTTCAACTGCTTCAATATCTTTGTTATTGATCAGGCGATGTAAAAAATAATTATGTAATTGAGAAATTATTGTTGCTGAAATATCTGAAGGTCTCTGGCTTGCTAATGTTAAAAAAGTCCCAAATTTTCTACCTTCTTTTATTATTTCTTCAAAAGTTTCTAAACGATAATCTTTCCACGTTTCACTTTCTCTTACTGAATTTGTAGAAAGAATATTATGTGCTTCATCAATGATTATATTTAAATATTCTTCTTTTCTATTGTTTTTCTTTTTCTCTCTATAGACCTGATGACATATTAATAAAGGAATTAATTTTCGCATTTGAACATTAACATTTTTTAATGAGATTATAGATAATGTTCTATCAAATAAAGGCTCAGGATCGATCTTAACTAATTTATTTAAATCTTTTAATCTATTATCTAAACGCCCTATAATATGACCAATATGCTCTTTATGATAATAACCTTTCTGTATTACATAATAGTAATGAAAATTAAAAATCAATTTAATTTTTGATAATTCATTAGCTTCGAATTCTTTGAATTTTATTTTTAAATATTCATCAACTTTATTGCTAATAACATTTTCATAAAAACCATCATCTTTATTACTGTTGTAAGTTTGACCATCTATTATGCAATAATATCTTCTATCTTCTTTTGCTGCAAAAAAATTAAGATTCTCTGAGTAATATGATTTTAATGTGTCTATTCCGGTTATAATCAAATCCAAACCAAATTTTTGTAACTCATCTAAAAATGTCTCTACTAAATTTTTTTCTTGATTAGGAGTTATACTTGTGGTAATTAACTTTAGTGTGGATTTAATGGAATCCTTTAATCCTTCTTCTGATTTTAATTTATCTTTCAAATAAAAACTTGATAAAGCACTTTGAATAAAAGGCATTTGGGTTTTCTCAGTAGCTTGAAGTAAAATACTCCAAAATGTATGATCATTAATTGTTTCACTTGAAATTGGCAATTTATTTAAAGTGTCTTCAGAATCAGTTGATAAATTAAATCTTGCTTTATTAATATTAAAAATTGTAATATCTTCTTCATCAGAATTAATATCTTCATTTATATACTCACCATTAAAATCAATCAATAAAAATTTAGCATTTTTTTTAAATTCTGAGTTGTTTTGATATTTTTTAAAAAGTGAATGATATAAACTTGCCAACGAATACGATTTTCCACTTCCTGTATTTCCAAAAATTCCAATATGACTAGCAAATAAACTATTAACTCCTAGTGAAATCTCTTTAGATTTTTCAGATGCCAAAGTTCCAATAGTAATTGGTGTGTCACCGTTTTTAATGAATGCATGAACTTGATCATATTCTTTTTTAGTTAAAATATAGCAAACATTATCAATTAATGGTAACTCCTTTACACCTTGTTCAAAGCTATTATTTTCTAAATAACCTATAATTTTAACTTGTAATACTCGTTGAATCTTTTCTTTTTCCTGATTGTAATTATTTTCTATTTCAAATAATTTATCTTCTTTAATTGTCTCAGATTCTATTATTCCTATAATTCGTTCGAATCCCTTATTAATTTTGATATAACTACCAACAGAAACATTTCTTATTAATTCTCCATCAAATAATAACTGAGGAACATTTTTAGTTTTATCAACAAGAATTTCAACTGATCTACCTCTAACACTAAATACGATACCAACCCTTAAAACATCTATATAACATACTGAATTATCTTCCATATTTTTTTTATTTAGGTAATAGTTTAAGTACTTCTTGTAGTTGTTGAGTAAAATCTTTTAATGTATAATAGTTATTTGGTGATGTTAAAACTTTGATATTATTAAAACCAACGAATTTATCTCTAAAGCCATCGACAGCATTTTTAGATGATAATATGTAAATTAAAAGGGATGGATTTTCTTTAGCTACACGTTGAGTTATTTTATGAATATGTTCATCTGCAAACGAAAAACCTAATACAAATAATAATGAGTTTGCACGCTCCAAATGATTTGAATAAATACGAAGCATTTCATAATAATGAACATTAGTTGTTGTATCTCTGAACTTCTGCTTAGTAGGATTAATCATTACAATTTTATTATACAAATCTTGAAAACCTTGACAGAAAGAATTATCTACTTTGAATTTTTTTAATGCTTCTATATCTGGTTTTTCACAAGCATCATCTATCGATTTATAATCAATAAATTTTGATTCATTATTTTGACAATATTTATAGATTTCTTTTAAGTTCTCCAATTTATAATCTGCACTAATGCAATATTCAGATTCAGAAATTACTTTATCTTTATTCCAATTAATTGCGCCATGAATTTTAAATAAATTAATATGTGGTTGTTCTGATTTAAATTCATAATGTGAACTAATTTTGTATGGAACATTATGAAAGTTATGTGTATTAAACAGGACTTCTTTTTTTCCACTAAAACCATCATTGTAACTTAAGTTTAATTCTTCTAAACTATAGTCTAAAAACATGTCAACATTAGTGGTAAATATATTTATTTGTTTACTTAGTAATTGGATATCACGCAAAGAAATAATCTCCATAATAGTTCTTATAAAAGAAAGATAATCATCTTTTACAGAAATAAAGTTATCTGCAACACCTTTATTAGCAGATTGACAATATTGTTTATAATCACTAATTTTTTCTTCAAAAAAAAATAAATTACCAAAAATACATTTTTCTAAGTATTGTTTATAAATAGAACATTTTAATGTATTTGCTAATGCTGGTGAATCTTGTAAATTATTGTCTATAAAAGCTATATTTTTCTCAATATTTCCAAGTGTAGATAAGAATGGCATAGATGTGCCAGAACCTATGAGAAAATTTATGTGGCAATTTTCAATAACTTTTTTAAAATGTTCTGTGATTTTATTTTGCTCATAATCCATAGCGTTTCCTTTAGTTAATAGTAGTTTAGTTTTTTACCCCTCCAACGTTGCCAAACGGGACAACATCAAACTTTGGAGTTGTGTGAGTTTTTTAAGCTTTATTGAATTAGATTGTAATAATTCATAAATATTAGAAATTAAAAATGAAAATGAATTCACACAATTTTCATTTAATATTATCTGGTAATCTTTTAAAATTTCTGTTTTTAAATTTTTGAAAACACTACCATTCCCTTCAGATAAAATACCTTGTTTATTAAATTTTAAATATTCAATTAAAAAGTATTTATCAATTTTTTTGTAATCATTAAAAATTAACCATCCGTCATGAACACAAGCCTTAATATTCATTATTTTAGGTAAACCAGGACTTGCAGAATTTGATAGTATTAAATCTCCTATTTCAACTACTCTTGATTTTCTCACACCATACTTATCAATAAATAGTTTTGTATCCAAAAGAAAATCAGTTTTTTGAGCAGTAGCATCAGATATTTTAACCCAAGGCATATCATCATCATTATTAGTAATGAAATTTTCGATTGGTCTCGGTGAAGCACCTCGGTTTATCTTTACATAATCTTCCAACTTTCCAACCTCCCAACCCTCAGGGATTTCTTTTTCCAATTCTTCGTTAAAGACCATAGCACCGCCTGAAAATTTATAAGGTTGTCCTTCATCGTTTGGGAATTCAAAATCGACAAACCATTGTTTGTACAAGGCTTGTGCAGTGGCTTCTAATTTCTCGCAAATGGCTTCGTTTACTTTTATTTTGTTGGCTACCGCTCCGTATTGGGCTACCATTTCACGTTGCTTTTCGATGGATGGAATGGGTAATTCTACTTCGCACATATCTGTCCAATCAAAAGATTCTCTTGTACTTCCGTGAGAATGATAACGTGCATAACGATCAAACTCTGGACGAGAAAACCACATCATCAAATATTCAGGCAATAAAACAGAAGTATCAATCACTTCAAATACAATATAAATCTGAGAAACCAAAGCTTTCTCAAATTCATCCAATAAAGCGATTGAGATTTTATCTCCGTTTCTTGAAGTAATAGTTCCATAAGCAAATTGTCCACGTTCTATAATTTTGTACGCTGACATATCTGTTCCAACCGTATTGGCTATAGATGGAATTAATTTTTTGGTGATACTTACACCCAATAAAGTTTCAACTTCTAAATCTCTGTTACGATTATTTACTTGTTGAATGTATTCGCCCAACTTTTTATAACTCATAACCCAAGGCTTTAAATACGTTTGCTACTTGGTCTTTCAATTCGGCTTCTTCGGCAAACAATTCTTTCAAATCGCTCTGTAAAGCTTGCATTTGCGTATCGTAATCCAAGGATTCATCACGGTTGACGAATTCGATGTACTTACTTGGAACCAAAGAATAATCTTTTTTACGAATTTCTTCTATACTAGCTGAATAGCAATATTCCGCTTCGTTAGCATAAGTCGTTTCCCATTCTTTCTGTTGCCAGTTGTGGTATGTTTCAGCAATTTGTTCAATATCATTTTCAGAAAACTGAATGAATTTCTTTTCAAAAGGTTCCCCTTTTTGGCGCAGATCCATAAATAATACTTCACCTTTTCGATTACGGTAATTTTTGATTCCATCGTTTACTTCAAAAACTCTTTCCGTTTTATTTCTATTCAAAATCCAAAGTGTCACTGAAATGTCCGTTGAATAAAACATTGCACGAGGTAAAATCACAATCGCTTCTACCATATCGTTTTCAATGATTTGTTTACGTATTTTGTATTCTTCTCCACCACCCGAAAGCGCACCATTTGCCAAGATAAATCCAGCGACTCCGTTTTGAGATAGTTTGGAAATCATATTCAATATCCACGCATAGTTGGCATTCGATTTTGGAGGTACTTCGTAGCCTGCCCAACGCGGATCGTCGGTTAATTCGTTTTCGGCACGCCAATCTTTTAAGTTAAACGGTGGATTCGCCATGATGTAATCGGATTTCAATTCCTTGTGCTGATCGTCTGCAAACGTATCAGCCGCTTTGTTTCCTAAATTGGCAGAAATCCCACGAATCGCCAAGTTCATCTTCGCCAGTTTAAACGTGGTATTGGTTAACTCTTGTCCGTAAATAGAGATGTCTTTTTTGTTCCCTTGATGCTTTTCAATAAACTTCAACGATTGCACAAACATACCGCCCGAACCACAAGACGGGTCATAGATTTTCCCTTTGTAAGGTTCTATCATTTCGGCAATTAAGTTTACAATCGACTTCGGCGTATAGAATTCTCCTTTTCCCTTTCCTTCGGCAATGGCAAACTTGCTCAAAAAGTATTCGTACACACGCCCCACAATATCCTGCGCTTCGTCTTTTAGCGTATCAATATTGTTGATGGTATCCAATAAAGCCGAGAATTTGGATTGATCCAATCCCAA
Organism: Soonwooa buanensis; assembly: GCF_900167905.1. GTDB lineage: Bacteria > Bacteroidota > Bacteroidia > Flavobacteriales > Weeksellaceae > Soonwooa > Soonwooa buanensis. The sequence goes on from NZ_FUYZ01000001.1 coordinate 456,860, forward strand.
ACGTGAGAAATAATTATCAGGCAAAGCCCCTTCTAATGATTTGTTGGTTCGTTCAATGGTTTTAAGAGCGGTATCTACTTTTAGGGTAATGTCTTCTTGTTTGGCATTCTCCATAATGAACGTCCAACGTGATTCTTCTGGAAGATAGAATACGTTTTCTGCTTGGTAGAATTCAGGAATTTCTAGAAAAGCTTCTTTACCTTCAGCGATCAATTCTTCTCTACGCTTGATGAATTTATCCGAAGCGAACTTTAAGAAAATTAAACTTAGTACGACGTGTTTGTATTCAGAAGGTTCGATAGAACCACGTAATTTATTAGCTGCATCCCACAGGATTTCTTCGGTTGATTTGGTTTGTAGTTTTTTTGCCATACCTATGTAATAGTCCTAAAAAAGTATTTTGTTTTTATAAAAAAATTAATTCATAAAGATACAAAATGCAATTAAAAGTAAAATAAGGTAAACCGTAAAAAGTAAGTAAAGTAAGTAAGGTTTGGGAAAAAACTTTTTTATAAAAGTACATTATAAAAAAAACTATTTCAAACGAGGTATTAAACGCAAAAGAATGAAGGCTACTTAGTGGTTTGCTTTGTTCTACTCTATTTCAGCATTTTTTTTCTTAAGAAAAAAATAAAAAAATGTTTTGCCTTTTTAAGCTTATTTTACTTACTTTCTAAAACCAAAGAAAAAGAGTGCATTTTGCACTCTTTTTTATTTGGGGAAACGGAACAGAATTTCTTCTTGGGTTTCTTTAGGTTTTGGAGGTTCACCATTTTGTTTATTATTCTTATCCACTTCCTCATGTTCCAACAAATTAACTGCATAAACATAGGAGTTGTTTTTCATAATTCTCGTGAAATTGTATTTCCGCAATGCTTTACCCAATTTTAGAACGGAAGCATCTGTAATATTTACATTAGCACGACTTGCTAATATTTGAAGTATCTGCGTTGTATTCAAAAAGTATTTTGCAGTAGTTTTAATAGCCGGTTCAAACCATGTTAGTAGTAATTCTTCTTCTGGACTTTTTAGTTGGTATTGTTCGTTATTGGCATTTATTTCTTTGATTTCTTCTTGGTTGAACCAATGGCGGAAGCCATTGGAAAACAACGAAAATGCTTGTGCATAAACTTTGTTGATGTAGATTTCGTGAGCATATTCGATATGTTCCACTTCGAAGCAAAGAAAACGACGTGAGCCTGTTGTATCGTTTAGAAACTGGGAAGTGTTTACACTTCCTGCAAAACTAGCTCTGCGCGGCATATTTTCATTGTTATGACCATAAGCTTTACGCATTCTTATATGGGTTTTGGTGATGATTTCTTTTAAACTGCCAATTTCTGAACGATTGAGGTTTTCTAATTCGTCTAAATTAATCAACATACATTCTGCTAAATGGATTAAAGTATCTTTATTGCTCGGATTTATGGTTCCTGAAAAGATGTATTCTTTGAGTTGTTTCGGCATTAGTTTTTCGATCCAGGTGGTTTCCTAAACCTTGTTTTCCCGAAAAGACAATAACCGTCTGATTGACTTGTTTTTCATCTAGTACACAAGCTACCATCGCTACAAACCATTTTTTAAAACAGATTCTCCAAAGCTCTTGTTTTGTAGTTGTTATTGTATCGGCTAATTGCTCTATATATTCTGTTTCTTCTTCAAATTTTGGGAGGTTTTGAAAGTACACGTCGAACGGATCAAACATTTCGCAATAGTCGGAATGAAGCAAATTTCTAAGTGAATTGATACTGCATTTCACTTTAGCTTTTAGGATTTCACGAAGGATTGAGTTTTCGGCAAAATCAGTCATCGGTTTATATTTTACGGCTTTAATTGTTTTAAACTCTAACTTTCCTAATACCCTGTTGTAACGAAAGTTATAACGATTATTCAAAAACATTTCTAGCTTGTCTATGAAACTGGGTTTGTCTTCATTATTTTCGAATTCGGGATCGGTATTTAGATTGGTTTTCTTACGGTCATTTGTTGCAGAATTGTTTTTTGGTTTGTATTCGTCTGAGCCAAAATCCGAAGTATTGGAATAAGCACTTTGAACAGCTTTAGTGACTTCAATATCATTAAAATTATAATCGGCTAAAATGTAACCTAGTGCCATTGCTTCGGGAACGCCTTTCCTATTGAGGTTGTTTGCCAATTGGTAAATCAAAGTCTAGTAATATCTTTTCCTGACTTATCGATTTCTACCTCCAATAATTCTTCAAAATATCGTTGCAATTTTAAAAAGGTTTCTTTGTGGTTTTCTTTTGTTGAATCGGTTTTTACAAATAGTTTTAAACCATTTCCAGAAGGACTTATGAAAGCTGCATAAACATATTGGTATTGAATGGCTTTCGCCTTTGAATCGGCTAATTTTTGTTTTTCTAGTTTATCAATATCTAATACCACTAAACTGTTGTACTCTTGCAGGAATTCCATTTTTCTACCACCTTTAAATGTTGCACTTGGCGTAAATGCAGGAAGTGATTTTTTGATTCGTTCAGCAGCTTCTTTTTTATCATCTGCTATTGATTTTCTAAGATAAACGATTAGGTTTCTATAGGTTCCGTTTTGGATATTTTCTAATATTTTAGAAATGGGTTGCGTGTCTGTAACTTCGTTGAAGTTTTGAAATATTGAAGTTTTCATTTTGTGAGATGTTTGAGATTAGACGTTTGATTTTAGATAAAAACCCTCTGGAAAATAGAGGGTTTTAGGTTTTCAGCATTCGAAACAAAAGCATTCACTTTTTCGCAAAAGATTTGTTGTAGTATTCCTGCATAGTACGTTCGATGTCCGAAAGTTTGTAGTAGATTTTGTTACCGACTTGGGAAAATGAAATTTTGCCTTCATCACGCCACGTTTGAGCCGTTCTTGGAGAAATTTTAAGCATTTCCATAAACTGTTTGTTGTCTAAATAGGTTTCTTGTACCGCGCCTCGTTTAGTGTTTACTTTGCTTGCGATACAAAATATGCCAAATAAATCACTTGATGATCAATTGATATTTAGATGACAGAATCTGAAGCCCGTATCAGGAGCAGCGCCTTTACATCCAGAGTTATTTGAACTTTTAGGAAATAAAAGAATATAACTTCAGATAATAGCGGAAAAGATAATAAAATAATGGAAGTACTAAAAACTGCTGAAAAATAAATATTAGTCATTGCTTAAAATCTGTTCTGTAAATATAAATTAAACCCACTATGCATTCTGGAAGTGGGTTTGCTTATTTAATATGGCATTTATTGATCTTAAGGAAATTGAAATGCTGTAGTATAATCATCTTTTAAAATGATGAAAGCTTCAAACTTTTTACCGTTTTTACTTTGAATATTTTTGATAAGTGGTGTTTTTCCTTTTATTAATAGGGAAGTGATATGATCAATGCTGAGCTGTACGCCGCATATTATTCGGAATAAGATCCATTGGCATTGTTCATCGGGGCATTTGACAATTTTGTCTTTAATGATGAGATTATGTTGCTGGCATTTGGGACATTTGAGTTCTGGAATGTTTTCTTGTGGAATGTTGAGTAATAAGAGTTCTTGGGTGATTTCTGCTGTGTAGTTTTTGATGCCAGTGATGAACAGTTTTGAATCGAGTTCTTTTGTTTCAATTCGGTGGAGTGTCATCTCCCACTCTGCCGTCATCTGGACATTGGCAATCTTTTGGTCTTTGATGAGATCATAGACCTTTTCGCCTTTTTCCGTTGGGATCAGTGATTTGCTTTTTCTGATGATGTAGTTTCTTGCGATCAAGGTTTCAATAATGGAGGCTCTGGTAGCAGGTGTACCAATACCGATGTTGGCTAAAGCTTTTTGCTGTTCTTGATCGTCGATCTGTCTGCCTGCATTTTCCATAGCTGATAAAAGGTCGGCTTCGGTGTAGAGTTTTGGAGGGCTGGTCAGTTTTTCTGGGAGGTTGGCTGATGAGATTTTAAGCTCATTGCCTTTTTTGAATTCTGGGAGTTCAATGATATTGGATTCTTGCGAACTGTTATTGTAGCTTTTGCTAGTACTGCTTTTGTCATTGCTGTTGCTATCTTGGTTTGTACTGGCTTCATCAGACAATAGACCTTTGATGGCTCGCCATCCTTTGTGGAGTATCTTGGAACCTTTGATACTGAATTCATAATGATGGACTTTGATGGTGATGTGTGTAAGTTGTTTAGAGCAGTGTTCTGAAAGAGATTCAAGCAGGCGGTAAACGATCATGTCGTAAATCGCTTTTTCACTGGCGGTTAAAGCGGATGGTATTTTGGTAGTGGGCAATAATCCGTGATGGTCTGTGACCTTCAGATCATTGACAATGCGTTTATTGAAATTGCCGAACTTGAGTGTTAATATCGCTGGTTTGAAAGAATTGGTTTGATTGAGTATTCTTATGAGTTCGGGGATTTCTGGCCAAAGGTCTTCAGGAATATACTTGCTACCGGTTCGGGGATAGGTAATGAATTTCTTTTCATACAGGCTTTGTGCAGTTTGTAAAATTTCATCTGCTGATAAACCCAGCTTTCGGTTGGCTTCTTTCTGTAGTTCTGTTAAATCGAACAGTAATGGAGACTGTTCTTTAACATTGTTAATAGAGACCTTTTCTACACTGGCTCTACCCTCCCGCTCTATGGCTTTTAAAATCTGCTCTGCCTGTTTTTTGTCTTCCCATTGTTGGTTGGAAACGCTGGTGAAATTTAAATAATCCTTGCGATGCTGTAATTGGATCTGCCAGTATTTCTTTTGTTTAAAATTTTTGTTCTCCTGAAATCTTTTGCAGATCAAAGCTAATGTTAGGGTCTGTACTCTTCCCAGGCTATACACATCGTTGTCCGCTGCAAGACATAATGCTTGGGTAGCATTGATGCCCACCAGCCAGTCTGCTTCGCTTCTGGCTCTTGCAGCATCATAAAGTCCATCGAAATCTGAACTGGGTTTAAGATTGTTAAATCCATTCTGTATGGCTTTTTCTGTGAGTGAACTGATCCAGAGTCTTTCAAATGGTTTATTACATTGGAGGTAGTCATAGATATAGCGGAAGATCAGCTCGCCTTCTCTTCCTGCATCTGTCGCAGCGATAATACTTGTGCATTGACTGAAGATATTTTTAATGATCTTAAGCTGCTTTAAGGCAGAAAGGGCTGGCTCGTAGTTTTTTGATTTGGTTGGTTTCGTCTTTCTTGGAGTGAGAATGAAAGGATCGGGAAAGATAGGCAGAGAGGCTTTGTCAAAGCCTCTTATGCCATAATCTTCCGGCATTCCCAAGGATACCAAATGACCTAATGCCCAGGTCACGCAGTATCCGTTTCCTTCAAAGTAGCCGTCTTTTCTGTTGTTAGCATTGAGTATTTGGGCAATTTCTCTGGCAACACTCGGTTTTTCTGCAATGATGGCTTTCATAGATTATGGATTTTATGGTGGTTATGGTTGATTTATACTTGATAGACTGAAGATTCTGTATTGAATGGGTTTTCAATTACATTTTTCTTCCTCTTGATCTAGCAGGTTTTTTCTGCTGCTCCTGTTGTTGTTTGTTGGCAGCTTCCTGCTGTTTGGATTGAAGCGGTTCTTTGATGTTCTTTGTCGCTTCGTTTGTTTTACCATCCGTGTTCACCGCCGTTTGGGTTTTATGGGATTCTGAGGGCTGAGCTTTTTCCCTGAGCATATTAGGATTGGTAAATGAGAAGTCGGTCTTGGATGTTTCCTTGTTGAAAGTAATATAGCCTTTGTATTCTTTGCCTTTACTGTCAACAAGACCGCTGACATAGACCGTCTCTCCTGCCTTGAATTTTTCATACTGCTTTTCATCAAGTTCTTTGTCCCTGAAAACTCTTGGAGGCTCAGTATTTTTATTTTGGTTTTGATCATAGTTTTGGTTTTGCTGATCGCTATCTTTTTGAGACTGGCTTTGCTGATTCTTTTGACTGTTATCAAATATAAATTCGACATAGCGTTTATCTGCATTGAACTGCACGGTAGCATCGAAGAAAGTTCCTTTTGTAGAAGTCATCCCTTCCAAATAAAGAGGCTTGCCTTCCAATAGGGTTTGTTTTTGATGCTCATCTAATTTGATTCCTTTGATCTCGTCAGGGATCTTCATATACTCTGCCCTGTAAGCAACCAGTTCATTGGTCAGGCGGTCACGGCTGATAATCGAAGGAATGATTTCATCGGTCTTGGGATTGACCAGATCAACAACTCTTCCCATATTGCCGTTCTCCATCAGGTTCTTTTTGTCTTCTTCACTGAACTCGTGGCCTAAGAACTTAAGGTTGAGATTGGGTTCTCTGCGGATGCCGTGAAGCTTGATGCCGATATCACCTGTATCGCCTTCCTGTAAAGATAATCTGACATCCATCTTGCTGACGGCAGCGCCGAGATTGATGGTGATGGGAATTAAGGTATTGGTCTTGTAGCCTCTGAGCAGAGGATCCATAGCATTCATCTTTTCAAGCTTTTCCTGCGTAAGCCCGAATTTTTCCATGGTTTTCCAGTCGATCTGTTCGGGCTGGAAACGGTATTCCTGATGTTCTGTGTTGTTTTCCATTGTTTTCTGATTTTTTAATGGGTTGTTATTTTTAGGTAAAATTTCATACTCCTTGAGTTGTCCTTTTTCTTCAGGTGACGCCTGGTTGACATACTGCTGAAGGTCTTTGGCGGTATCGACAGCATCATACTGCGAAACTTTAAAGAAATTGAAATGCGTCGGGTTTTTAAGCTGACGGTAAAAGTTGGAAAAGAAATTGGAGAAGACGTCCCCGTGCTTATCGACCCTGATGAGCTGGTCATTGTCTTTCTTGTTTTCCGGAGGAACTCTTTGCAGGTTTCCTTCCTTATCAATTCCTTTCACCAGCTCGATCCTGTTATTATGGATATTCAAAACCAAAAGGGTATCTGCTGCCGGTTCGATTTCATTGGTATTATTGGGTTGGTTATCTCCCATCGCTGATAATTTTAACAGGACGAAGATAGACGGGCTTGTTTTTAACCAATAGAAATAAGAAAGGTGTCGGTTGATTTGGCCGTCTGTGTCTTTATGTCTTCTTTGAATTCAGGCTGTTCCTGATCAACTGGTGGACATCGGACAGCTTGTAGTAAAGTTTGCCGCTGATGGTATAATACGGAAGCTTTTTATCAGTACGGTAGCGCTGCAAAGACCTTGAACTGATTTTCAGGAGCTGCAATACATCTTGGTTGTCGAGCAGCTGCTCGCCGTCGATTTCTATAAATCTGGACTGTTTTGTTACGATGTGTTCCTTGAGGATGTCGAATCGTTCCATGATTCTTTCCATCCATGCCATAAATTCTGTTCTCTCGATATTCATAACCGTGATTTTAAATGTTAAAATGAAGTGAACAGCTGATCAGCTTTATTGGGGTAAAGTTGAAGATTGGAGTTGAGATAAAATCACTACTTTTTCGTAGTACCGAAAAAACTATGGTTTAATTTAAGCAAGCAATATCGAATTTAGTGATTATTAAAGATGCTATTAAGCCTGCTTGACAATTTGAAAATAACTAAATTTGCCACTTCTATCAGATTTGAGATAGCAGGAAATAGGAGCAATGAAGAAATTTGAAATAAAGAAAAACATAAAGAAGCAAGATGATAAAAATTTATCTTTTCGAGTTTTTGATTTGACGGAAGAAAATTTGAAAGATTATTTCAAGCCCCATAAAAAAGACCATTTTTTTATTATTGTGATTCAAAAAGGAACTTTACAACTCCATATTGAAGACAAAATCCATTATTTAAAGGCAGAGAAAATTTCTGTGGTTTTCCCTGAGCAGGTTCACTTTATTTCAGATTTAAGCTCAGATTTAAAAGGGAAAATTATTTTATTTGAGGAAATATTATTCTGTTCTGATATTCTGAAAAATGAATTGAGTGCTTACAATGTTAATCTTTCGACTCAGCTTAATTGTACAATTTTATCTTCCGAAGATTTCGAACAAAGCTTGAATGCCATCAAAATTATCAAAGGAATTTATGAATATCCAAGCTTGATTAAAAAAGAGCAAGCAAGATTTCAAATCAAGATTTTTCTATTAGGTTTGATAGAATCTATTCACGGCTTGCATCCTATTTTACATAAAGAAACGGTTGACAAACCCATTTATGTTCGGTTTAAAAAATTGTTAAATGAACATTATAAACAATACCGTACCGTTCAGTATTATGCCAAAGAATTAGCCATTACCACGAAAAAATTAAACTCAATTACTAAAAAACATTGTGGAGAAACAGCAATCCAGGCTATTCATAACCGAATTTTAATTGAAATCAAACGTCAACTGATGTTTTCTGACCTCTCACATAAGGAAATTGCTTTCGACTTAGGTTTCAATTCACCATCTGCACTCAATAAATTTGTAAAAGCAAAATTGAAAGAAACACCAACCGAACTTCAGCAGGAACTGGCACAAATGTATAACGCATAGTCTTGTTTGTATAACATCGTCGGATTTTTCTAATTTAATTTTGTCACATTAAAATTTAAATAAAAAATGAGCAAATTATTTATTGCAGGAGAAGTTTTCCACGGAGCGGGAACTCTTTCCGAATTGGCAAATATCAAAGGGACAAAAGCGGTAATCGTAACAGGCGGAAGCTCGATGAGAAAGAGCGGAACATTGGATAAAGCGGTTGCTTACCTTACTGAAGCGGGAATCGAAACTCAGATTTTCGAAGGTGTGGAAGAAGATCCGTCATCTGCAACTTGCATGAAAGGTGCTGAAATGATTCAAAATTTCCAACCGGACTGGATTATCGGTTTAGGAGGTTGTTCAGCGATTGATGCTGCAAAAATCATGTGGGTTTTCTATGAATATCCTGATGCGGATTTCGATGCAATGATCAAACCTTTCACTGTTCCGGTTTTAAGAAACAAAGCGAAATTTATCGCTATCCCTTCTACCAGCGGAACTGGAACTGAAACTACGGGTCTAGCGGTAATTACAGACAGAGAAAAAGGGGTAAAATATCCTATCGTTTCTTACGAATTAACTCCGGATATCGCAATTGTTGATGGTGAAATCTGTGCTTCAATGCCGGCTCACGTGACTTCAAACACCGGTCTTGATGCTTTGACACACTGTGTGGAAGCTTACGTTTCCAATATCGATAACAATATCGCTGATGCTCTTTCTAAAGGAGGTTTGGAGATTGTTTTTGATAATTTGAAAGAAGCGGTAGAAAATCCTAATAATATTGTGGCTCGTCAGAATATGCATGATGCTTCATTTATGGCAGGTTTGGCGTTCAACAATGCTTGGTTGGGAATTGTTCACTCTTTGTCTCATCAGGTTGGTGCTTTGTATGGAATTCCTCACGGAGCTTCTAATGCCATTTTCCTTCCGAATGTGATTCGTTATAATGCTCAAGCAACAAACCGTTTTCCTGATTTAGCAAGAGTAATCGGTAAAGAAACGGCTGAGGATTTAGCTCAGGCTATTGAGACCTTACGTTCTGAAGTTAACAATCAATCAGCGATCAAAGAATTTGGAATTTCAAGAGAAGATTGGGATAAAAACCTTGATTATATCGCCAACAATGCTTTGGTAGATCCTTGTACAGGTTTCAACCCAAGAGTTCCTTCTTTGGAAGAGTTGAAAGCTATTTACAATGCTTGTTATGAAGGTCTTGTGTATGCTGAGAAAGTTATTGCGGAGTAATGAATATGGAAATTATAACTTCAACTAAAAAAGGAAGCTATTGTTAGCTTCCTTTTTTAGTTGAAATATTCAGTATTAATTACCTGTTTAAAATTAACCGAAAGGTAAGATTGATCCTTTCCTTCATAGCTATTATGGATTTAGCAATCCGGTGTTCCCAGTTTTCCTGTAAATCACCTTTCATAATGAGTAATGAACCGTGAGGAAGCGGTAAGCTGTATTTGCTTTGATGGTGATCTTTCTTTCTGAAGTCAAAGTTTCGGGTCTGTCCAAGACTTATAGATGCAATCACAGGGCATTTGCCGTATCGGCTTTCTTTGTCTCTGTGCCAGGCAACGGAGTCATTATTATCACGATACAGGTTTAACAAAACACCATTGAACTTATACCCAAATTCTTTTTCTATCCTTTCTTTTAAAGCATAAAGCTCGGGAGTCCAAGGATTAGTACCTGAAACATTTCCATCTAAATCGTAAGAGCTATCATTCCCTCCATACCAGGCAGTAAGGCGGGGTGTTACAACTGTTTTGTCATACATCTTTTGGGTACGCTGTTCCCAAGGTGCTGTTTTCAGCAAAATATCTTTAAGTTCATCAGCTTCTTTGCTGCTCAGGAAATTTTCCCTGTATTCCAAAAGGTCTTTTGGAAATTCATAAAATTCTTCCGCATCAAATAAACTCAGCTGACCCATTGTAGTTTTCTGTTAAAATATTTATATTTGATTTGTCCTGTTTATACAGGATTTTTTTCATCATTTGTGTTTTTGCTTCCCTTCGGGGAAGTTTTTTTATGAAGTAGCTTTAAGAAGCTTTATTTCTAAACTTCATTCAAATGAACTCAATCCTTATCCCCCATTTTTTCTTTGATCTGTTTGATATCGGTCTTAATCTCTGTCATAAGGTTTTGAATATTACGTTCTGCAAATTCATCAGCTCCATATTCTATGGTATTGATACTACAGGCAAATTGCCAGATCTCTTTAATTTCAGATAATGGAATTTTATAGGGCTCATAAAATTGATTATCCGACTTAACCCATATGCTGTCTGCTTCATGAAACTGGAATCTTTTGTAACTGATTCCATCATTGGTGGTAATGAAAATATAAGTCCTGTCTGTTTTCAGGTCAGAAAGATTTTCTACATATTTTCCAACAATATAAGTTCCATTCTTATAGGGTGGCATAGAATCTCCTTCAGCTGGAAAAGCCCTGAACTTCCCTCCTTTTAAGAAGGGTAAGGATATGGTTTCAAGATTTTCTATATATTCCGGATCACCATAACCGTTTAAGTATCCCATAGAAGCCTTTTGTGGAATAATCTCAATCTGATCGTTTCCATCCTGATCAACCCTGATAGGCAGAACAATCCTGTTATCCGGAAGTTCCATAATCTCATCAATCGAATATTTGCTGACGTTAATGGTCAGAAGCAAATCGATACTGATATTGTAATATTTTGAAATCTTCACCAAGAGATCAAGCGGCGGTGCTGAGGCATCATCCTCATATTTACCGTATCTGCCTCTGGTGATTAAGAGATCATCAGCAACTTTCTGTTGTGAAAGATTAAGCTTACCTCTCAAATACCGCATGTTTTCTGATAAAATTGACATTGCTATAAATTATAGCAACAAATATACAAGTTTTGCTACAAATCGTAATAATTTTGTCAAATGGAACGAGCGATTGCACATATGGATTTGGATACCTTCTTTGTTTCCTGTGAACGGCTGAGAGACTCTGTACTTGAGAAACAGCCTGTTATCATAGGCGGTGGAGATCGTGGTGTGGTGGCATCTTGCTCGTATGAAGCTAGGAAATTCGGGGTTCGCTCTGCGATGCCTTTAAGAATGGCTTTGCGATTATGTCCCGAAGCGCAGGTTATCAAAGGTGATATGGAGTATTATTCCAAAATGTCACATTTGGTGACTGAAATCATTCAGGAAAAAGTTCCTGTTATGGAAAAAGCAAGCGTAGACGAGTTCTATCTTGATCTGTCGGGAATGGACAAATTTTTCGGCTGCTATCAATGGACATCAGAAATTGCTGAAACGGTAAAGAAAAAAACAGGTCTGCCTATTAGTTTTGCCTTGTCTACCAATAAAACAGTTTCAAAGATTGGAACCGGAGAGGCAAAGCCATCCGGTAAATTAGAATTGAAACCGCTCGCAATACAGCCTTTTTTAAATCCTTTATCCGTCAGAAAGATTCCTATGGTTGGTGATGTCACTTTTGAACTGCTTTCAAGATTAGGGATAAGAAAGATTGAAACATTGTCTCAAATGCCAGTGGATGTTCTACAGGAATTAATTGGAAAAAATGGAACTGAATTATGGAAAAAAGCCAATGGAATTGACCTGACTCCTGTCGTTCAGTATTCCGAACGTAAATCAATATCAACTGAAACGACTTTTGCTGAAGATACTATCGATATTCCTAATATCAGGAGTATTCTTTCCGGAATGGTCGAACAGTTATGCTACCAGTTAAGACAGGAAAAATGGCTTACCTCAACAGTTTCTGTTAGAATCCGATATGCCAACTTTGATACAGAGACCAAACAATGTAAGGTTGCTTATACCTCGGCAGACCATACCTTGCTGAAATATATTCTGGAACTCTTCAAGAAAGTTTATACCCGAAGAATGAGAATTCGATTAGTAGGTGTCAAGTTTACAGGACTGGTTCATGGCAATCACCAGATGAATCTCTTTGAAGACACCGAAGAGCTGATCTCATTATATCAGACCATGGATAAAATGAAAGACCGTTTTGGTGCTAAAAGCCTCGGAAGGGCTTCCGGTTTTTTAACTCAATAAATAAAATTATGTTCCTCAATTGCCATACCTATCATAGCCTTCGTTATGGGACTATTTCTGTTGAAGAATTGGTTGATTTGGCTATGGATTATAAGCTGAAAGTTCTTGCGCTAACTGATATTAATACCGTAACGGGAATCTATCAGTTTTATAAACTGTGTGAAGATAAAGGCATTAAACCTATCGTAGGCGTTGATGTCAGAGTTGAAAATGAGCAGTATTATATATGCTTAGCTAAGAACCCAAAAGGGATTGGTGAGGTCAACAGACTTTTGACTGATTATAATTGTGAAGGCATTTCAATTCCGAAGGCAAATCCTAACCTGGAAAATTGTTTTGTGATTTACTCCTTGAAGAATATTCCTGAAAAATTAAAGGAACACGAATTTATAGGCATCAGGCAGGATGAATTAAACCTTTTAATTAAACCTGAGTTGAAACCATTAATTCATAAAATGGTTATTCTACATCCGGTAACCTTTAAAACTGATAAACATGATGAACAGTATCAACTTCATAAAGTATTACGGGCAATTGATGGTAACGTCCTGTTGACAAAATTAAAAGAGAATGATTATTGTAAAAGCGATGAAACGTTCATCAACAAAAAACTGTTGTTGAATAAATACAGTGATTTTCCTGAAATTATTGAGAACACCAAATTCATCGTAGATGAAAGCAGCTTTGATTTTGATTTTAAAACACCTAAGAATAAAAAGCATTATACAGACAGTAAAGAGAGTGATTTTAAATTATTATCAAAGCTGGCTTATGAAGGTCTGGTCAGAAGATATCCGGATGAGAATAATCAGGCTGTTGAAAGGGTTAAAAAAGAATTGACCGTCATTGATCAATTGAATTTCTGCGGTTATTTTTTGATTACCTGGGATATTATTCAATACAGTAATCGAATGGGATTTATGCATGTCGGAAGAGGTAGCGGAGCCAACAGCATTGTTGCTTACTGCTTAGGAATCTCTGACATTTGCCCTTTAGAATTGGATTTGTATTTTGAACGGTTCCTCAACCTTAATCGTAAGTCCCCTCCTGACTTCGACATCGATTGGAGCTGGAAGAACCGGGATACGATTCTGGACTATATCTTTAAAAAGTATGGAAAGGATCACGTAGCTTTCTGCGGAACCAATGTGGAATTCAAAAAAAGATCAAGGTTCAGAGAATTGGGGAAAGTATTCGGCCTTCCAAAAGATGAGCTTGATCAACTGTCTAAAAAACCAAAAGAACAGCACGATCAGAATGCTGTGGTTTTGGATATTTATAAATATGAACAGCTCATGATTGGCTTTCCTAACCAGAGAAGTATGCATTCCTGCGGCATACTTATTTCTGAAGAACCTATTACCAATTATTCTGCCTTGGAATTTCCGCCAAAGGAATTTCCTATCGTACAGTTCGATATGCATACCGCTGAAGAAATTGGTCTGGAAAAGTTTGATATCCTTTCGCAAAGGGGCCTGGGAACGATTAAAGATACTGTAAACCTGATTGAGGAAAAGAGAGGGATTACTGTCGATATTGAAGATACAACGATTTCAAAGAATGAAGAAAAATGCAATGAGTTTCTGAGTATTGGAAAAACGATAGGTTGCTTTTATATTGAATCGCCTGCGATGCGCGGATTATTGCGGAGGCTGAAATGCGACAATTACAAAGTATTGGTTGCAGCCTCTTCTATTATTCGTCCGGGCGTTGCACAAAGCGGTATGATGCGGGAGTATATTTTCCGCCATAACCATCCTGGTCAGTTTGAATATTTTCATGAAGTCTTTGAAAAGGAACTGGGCGAAACCTATGGTATTATGGTCTACCAGGAAGATGTCATCAAAATTGCTCTTCATTATGGAGGAATATCTGCTGAAAATGGTGATGTTCTGCGTAGGGCGATGAGCGGGAAAGGAAGATCGCTGTCAGCTTTGCAACAATTAAAAGATGATTTTTTTAAATCCTGTAAGAAAAAAGGTCATCCTGAGCAGCTCTCTCAGGAGGTCTATCGACAGATCGAATCTTTCGCGGGGTATTCTTTTTGTAAAGCCCATTCAGCTTCCTACGCGGTGGAAAGCTATCAGAGTCTTTATTTAAAAGCGTACTACCCTATTGAGTTTATGGTCTCTGCGATTAATAATGGCGGTGGCTTTTACAGAACAGAAGTCTATGTCCATGAAGCCAAAATGGCTGGTGCTAAAATTCATAATCCTTGTGTTAACCTCAGCGAATTTCATACAACATTATATGGAACTGATGTCTATTTGGGATTGATGCATATTGAAAGACTTGAAGCAGCTGCTAAGTTATTGATTACTGAAGAAAGGAAAAAAAATGGTGATTATAAATCATTGGAGGACTTTGTAAAAAGAATTCATATTGGCATAGAAACATTACAGATATTGATTTTTGTCGGGGCTTTCAGATTCACGGGCAAGCAGAAACATGAGCTACTCATTGAAGCCAGATTTCTTTTGTCTAAGAATCAATATAAAACTAAGATGATCTCTTTATTTGAAGAACCTCAAAAAGACTATCAGTTACCTGTCATCGAAAGAAATCCTTTTGAAGATGCTTTTGACGAATTGGAAATATTAGGCTTCCCTGTTTCTTATTCCATTTTCGATTTACTGAAGATCAAATACAGAGGCGATGTGATGGTTAAAGATCTTTTGAAGCACCATAAGAAGCAGGTGAGAATGTTAGCTTATCTGATCTCAAGAAAACACGTTCCGATTAAAAATAAATATGAAAATAGAGATGATATGTATTTCGGAACCTGGATCGATGCAGAAGGTCAGTATTTTGATACCGCACATTTTCCTGACAGCCTTTCGAAGTTTCCTTTTAAAGAGGGTGGAATTTATCTTTTATTGGGAACGGTTGAAGTAGATTACCACTTTCCTACTGTTACTATTATTAAAATGGAAAAGATGCCGCTTATTGCAGATCCCAGATATTCAAAGGATGAGGAAAAAGCGAAGGAAGTTGAAAATAATCTTCGTGAAGATGTCAGCTTAACTTTCAGGAAGCCTTATCCTCAAGAACATGAAATTAAAATCCCTAGACTGCAAATGTCATCTGAAACATAAAAAAATAAGCTGTTTGGAAAGAAAAGCCTTGATTTTATAACATCAATTTGATATATTTAGCTTTAATTCCATTAATCATTATATGAAGGATATACTTTCATTATTTAATGTTTCAAGCGAAAATTCCTTTTATGTTTCTGCAGGGAATTCTCTTGGTAAGCTTCCACAAAAGCCATTTAGAATGAATTTTTTCAATGTATGTTTATGTCTAGAGGGAAGTACAGTTGTTGAAATTGACAATATAAAGTTTACTTTTCAAAAGAATTCTTTGCTTACCTCATCTCCTAACACTACAGTAAGATTTATTAGTCAGAGTGATAACTTTAAAATGAAGTTACTTTTTTTTGAGAAAAACTTTCTCTTAAAAAATATATCAAATCCTTTTATTGTAGAAAAAAGCTCATTATTTAAAAATCATTCATACAATATTATTAATCTCAGTGACGATAAATCCACAGAACTCATCAAACTACTTAATTATCTCAAAGAAAAATCATCTTCAGACAGCATGTACAAAGATGAACTTTCAAGAACCATTATCTTTAATATTTTACTTGAAATAGCAGATTTCATGGATAAGAATTATGATCAAAATTCAAATCCAAAAACCATTTATTACCAATTCTGCCAGTTATTGCAGAAGCATATTAGTAAACAGAAAAATGTGCAGTTTTATGCAGACAGCTTATGTATCTCCAATAAGCACTTGATTACAATAATTAAAGAAGCTTCGGGAAAAACACCTCACCAGGTAATGGACGAATATCTTTTAAAAGAAGCTTTTTCTCTCTTAGGTAATCCTGATAAAAACATATCTGAAATAGCATTTCAACTTAATTTTAGCGCCGTTTCTTCTTTCGGTCGTTTCTTTAAAAAACAAACAAATTATTCGCCTGTGGATTATCGCAAAATCCAAAATATTTCCTAAGGAATTTAAGTATAATCTATCAGAATTTGGGTGTACCAAAAAGCATGTGTCTCGGCTTAAATTTGTAATAATCTAATTGAATATTATGAAACCAGACACTTCTAAATTCGACAAAGTTTTGAATACTTCCAATCAAAATGGAAAGTTCATTCATGAACCAGATGCCAGTAAAGAAACTGTAAGAAACACCAAAGAAAAAACTCTTCCTTTTGCGGATCAGATTGGTAACTATCAACGAAACAAAGCCATCCCTTTACAATCTTTTGACGATAGTAAAGTATACATTGTAGGAGGTGGTATTGCAGGTCTATCTGCGGCATATTATTTTATTCGTGATGGTAAAATCCCCGCTGAAAACATTACATTTATCGAGCAGCTGCATGTAGAAGGCGGGTCTATGGATGGTGCAGGAAATGAAGAAGATGGATATATCATCAGAGGCGGACGTGAAATGGATTTTACCTACGAAAATTTATGGGATATGTTTCAGGATATTCCTGCAACAGAATTACCAGAGCCCTACTCTGTCTTAGACGAATACCGTTTGGTAAATGACAATGACCCCAATTATTCTATTGCCAGATTGATTCATAACAAAGGATCTATCAAAGATTTCAGTAAATTTGGCTTGAATAAGAAAGATCAGTTATCTATCGTTAAATTGCTTCTTAAAAAGAAAGAAGAACTGGACGATATTACAATTGAACAATATTTCAGTCAGACATTTTTAGACAGCAATTTCTGGTTTTTCTGGAGAACTATGTTTGCATTTGAAAACTGGCACAGCTTGTTAGAATGTAAGTTGTATATGCACCGATTTTTACATGCAATTGATGGGATGAGGGATTTTTCATGTTTGGTTTTTCCCAAATACAATCAATATGATACCTATATTAAGCCCTTGCGTGAATTCTTACAAAAAAAAGGTGTACAGCTTCAATTTAATACCTTGGTGAAAGATCTTGAAATCCACAATGACATTTCAGGAAAAGTTGTAACAGGTTTAATAACTGATCAAAACGGAAAAGATACAGTCATTCCGGTCACCGAAAAAGATTACGTTATTGTGACTACAGGATCTATGACGGAAGATACAGCCTATGGAAATAATACAACAGTTCCTGTTTTAAGCGTAGACAATAGTACAAGCGGCATGAGTCCCGGATGGAAACTATGGAAAAATCTTGCAGCCAAATCCGAAGTTTTTGGAAAACCTGAAAAATTCTGCGGCAATATCCAAAGATCCGCATGGGAATCTGCAACTTTAACATGTCGTCCATCTGCCTTTACAGAGAAACTAAAAGAATACACAGTCAATGATCCCTACTCCGGCAAAACAGCCACGGGAGGAATTGTCACCATTACCGATTCTAATTGGCTGATGAGTTTTACCTGCAATCGCCAACCGCATTTTCCGACACAGCCTGATGACATACTCGTAATTTGGGTATATGCTCTATTTATGGATAAAGAGGGAAACTACATCAAAAAAGCAATGCCGGCATGTACAGGTAATGAAATTTTAAGCGAACTCTGTTATCATATGGGCATTGAAGACCAAATAGATAATGTAATAGAAAATACGATTGTACGCACAGCGTTTATGCCTTACATCACTTCCATGTTCATGCCCCGAGCAGCCGGAGATCGTCCTAGAGTTGTTCCAGAAGGAAGTAAAAACTTAGGTCTGGTCGGTCAATTTGTAGAAACGAACAATGACATCATTTTTACTATGGAAAGTTCAGTTCGCACAGCAAGACTTGCAGTATATGAATTATTAAACCTGAACAAGCAAGTTCCTGATATCAACCCTTTACAATACGATATCCGCCAGCTAATTAAAGCAGCTTCAACTTTAAATGATGATCAGCCTTTCGTTGGAGAAAACCTCTTGAGAAAAGTTTTGAAGGGAACTTATTTTGAACATATCTTACCCCAGATTCAAGAGGAAGAAGAGCACGAATCTTTTTTACAGGAACAATATGGTAAGTTTAAGGATTGGTTAAGAGAGATCAAAGATAGATTTGAAAAATAATTAAAAGTAAAAAGAGAATACGTTGTATTCTCTTTTTATTTTTAACCCTTCATCGCATAGCGCTAATGATCCCATTAAAGTATATTGTCACCATTATTTATTTCTTTAATATTTTAAAACTTTTTTCTTTTCCAACAATCATGACAGAAAGAATATACATCCCTGTTTTCAAAGACTTGGTAGAAACTTCCAGATTTTTGCTTTTTGGTAGAAACTCCAACACTTTCTGCCCGGACAAGGAAGCAATCTTTATCTTTTGAATGGATTGTTCGGATGAGACATAAAGTTGGTCGTCTACAGGATTGAATTTTGCAAATGAATCTTCTTTTACGGATAGCACCTGATTATCGTGAACCTCCAAACAATAACTCAAAATTAAAAAGAGACGCATATGCGTCTCTTTTTAATTTTAATGTTCTATAATTAATTTAATCTAAAGGTTTTCTGCCAGATATGATATTATATAGAACAACAATTATTGCAATCAGCAAGAGTGTATGGATCAATCCTCCTGTATCCATTCCCGGAATAATACCAGCCATTCCTAATACCCAAGCTATTATACATATAACAGCGACTAACCAAAGTAAATTTTTCATAAGCATATTTTTTGATGTTATTGTGCTATTACATAAAGTATGCCTTTAAACTCATTACCATATAAAATATTTTGTTTCTGGGTGGTCAGATATTTGTTAAGTTATTTTATAAATGAGAGCCAAATTGAATGGAATTAAATTTTCTTATCTACATTTTCATAACACCAAATAATTATATTATGTCACAAAAAATTGCAATATTAGCAACACACGGATTTGAAGAGAGTGAATTGAAATCTCCAAAAGAGCATTTGGAAAAACAAGGATGGACAGCTCATATTATAAGTCCTGAAGCAGGAACAATTAAAGCATGGGCAGAAAAAGACTGGGGAAAAGAATATTCTGTGGATAAAACTTTGGACGAAGTTGATGCTTCCGAATATGATGCACTTGTTTTACCCGGCGGCGTTATTAATCCAGACCAGTTAAGAACTAATGAAAAAGCCATATCATTTGTACAGGATTTTTTCAGACAGCATAAACCTGTAGCTGCAATCTGTCACGGTCCACAGGTTCTCATTAGCGCAGGAGCAGTAAATGGAAGAAAAATGACTTCTGTAAAATCAGTAAGTATCGATTTGAAAAATGCAGGTGCTATTTGGGAAGATAGCGAAGTTGTAACTGACAGTGGACTTGTAACCAGTCGTACACCAAAGGATCTTCCTGCTTTCAATGATAAAATCGTTGAAGAAATAAAAGAAGGTCGTCACGGAAACCAGTATATTTAAAAAATCTACATTTATTTTCTACAAAAAAATACATCTCATTCTTTCCAATGGGATGTATTTTCATTTAATAATCAAGCTAAGAAATTGGTCTATATATTTATCTAAGTAATTCTTTTTCTATTTATCGCTTCGACCCAATGAAACTTTCCACAGTTTTTGCAGCTCTTCTCAGAATTACTATTTTTCAATTCGGTATATCCGCAAAACATGCAGGAATAGTGTTTTTCCACAGTAAAATCCTTTGTACAATTCTCCAAAGAATTCAATAAGACTGGCAAACCATATTTGACCTCGTGGTCTTCATAGTAAAATACGCTTATTTCTCCGGAGGTTTCTTCAACAGCCTGTTTTATCTGCCCAAGATGCGAAATTCCTTTCAATCTTAATTCAGCAAAAAATTCATCACTACCTAAGTTTTCTTTTTTAAAGTTTTGAATTGCAAATACGCCATCTTCAATCAAAACAATAGGTTGACCTTCCAGAAGGATTTCCATATTTTTAGATTTTCCGCTGAAGAAAATCAAAGTCGAATACAATGCAATAATTATTACAAAAACTACAAGGGACGATAATAATCCTACTTCACGGTAGAACATAGGATCTCCTGCTGCTGAACCTAACCCAATAATGACCACTAATTCGAAAATCGATAACTGCTTGACTCCTCTTTTACCTAAAACTCTAATCCCAATAATAATGGCAATAAACATCAATAAAGTTCGAAAGACAATTTGAAATAAAAAATCCCAGCTTTCAGATCCCATCCAGAGCTCTTTCCAATCTATTTGCATAAATCATTATTTTATTTTATAGTTTTCAGGAAAAAGCCTTTTGAGCTGAAAACAAGGCTCTTATGTGGATAATCAAAGATTGTAAGGTAACGTTTTGGTAACGGTGCTTATTGCTTTGCTTTTCAATACGTTTCCGTTAGCTCATAGCAAATATACGAAATTTATGTTTCTTCAAAACAATTAAACAGTTTTAATTGTGTTGGGATTGCAGGATAAGACAAAAGGGCTTTTAAAGCCCTTTTGTTGTTATATCCCGTCCTGTTCGTCCATTCTTTTGGTAAGGCTTTCTTTTAGTTCATCTAAAAACTTTGTCCTGTTTATTTTTCGGGCTTTAAGTTCCAAAAACGTATGGTAGAAATCGCCTAAATCAACATTGAATGTTCTTTCAAATACTGTTACAATAGGCTTAATATCTACGTTGCCGTTATTAAATATCCCTTGCGAATGCAGAGCGTAAATCAATTCTGTCAATGCTGATTTGTTCCCTGTCCAATTCAGTTTTGTTGGGTTTTTGGGACTATCATTGACAGCCGTTTTGAACAACTGATTTTCGAGGTATTCCTCTATCAAATCGTTAGCAATAATCTTGGCTACTTTGTAATCGTGGGAAGTATTAAAATTGTGGTCGGTTTCAAAATAGTAGGTATCTAAACCCAATTTAATATTGTGCCTGCCACGCAGAAAATAGGTTTCATCAAGGTGAGTGCTTTCCGTTCGGTAATAGCTGTAAAGTATAAATTTTGTTGTGAAAATGTTCTATAGGAATTATCTCATTGATTATAAATTGTTTTAAAATCTGTGATACAAAATAAAAGTATACAAATATACTATTTTTTAATTTAAAATAGTATATTTGTATGCTAATATAATTCAAAATGAACTATAACCTGATTAAAGATATACTTGATTTGTTCGTGGAATTTGAGAACCAAAACCCTGGTCTGAATAAATCGGCAGTTACTATCGATGATTTCAAAAAATGGATCGTTATAAATTACAATGCCGAAGACTTAACTACCGAACCAAACTGGGAAGGAAAAGAGAAGGGACGAAGTCCCGAAAGTGTCATTAATACGCTGATCGTGCATATGAACCGCTATGCCAAAAGCTATTCAAGGTCGGCAATTTTCGGGTCGGATTTTTCTTCGCAGGAAGATTTTATTTACCTCATCAATCTCAAAGCATTTGGCGATATGACAAAAATGGACCTGATAAAAAAGAACGTTCACGAAAAGCCTGTCGGAATGCAGATCATCAATCGCTTAATTTCAAAAGGATGGGTAAACCAAATGGCCTCGGAAATTGATAAAAGAAGTAAGGTTTTGAAAATTACGGACAGAGGTATTCAGGTTTTGGATAAGCAAATGGATAAAATCAGAAAAGCAACTGAAATTGTAACAGGAGATTTGACCCAAAATGAAAAAATGGAACTAATCCGCTTGCTCAATAAGCTCAATGACTTTCATAAGTCGATTTATGACAAAAATATAGAACCAGAATATTTATTGGAAAAAGCCTTAAAAAATACAAACTTATGAAAAAGAAAATAGCTGTTATCGGTTCGGGGTTTTCGGGTTTGTCAGCTGCGGCATATCTGGCAAAAGCGGGAAATGATGTACACGTTTTTGAAAAGCACGACCACCCAGGTGGCAGGGCAAGGCAATTTACTACCGAACAAGGCTACGTTTTTGACATGGGGCCTAGCTGGTATTGGATGCCGGATATTATAGAGGGCTTCTTTGCCGATTTCGGCTACAAAACGGCTGATTTCTTTGAGATGATTTCATTAAATCCACAGTTTGAGATGATTTTTTCTAATGAGAAAATTGATGTGCCTGAAAGTTTGGGGGAATTGAAAATCGTGTTCGAACAAATCGAAAAAGGTGCAGCTTCGCAATTAGAAAAATTTATGCAATCTGCAAAATTCAAGTACGAAGTAGGTATGCAGGATTTTGTCAATAAACCTTGCCATAACTGGGCAGAATTTATTTCTCTCAAAATAGCAAAAAGTGCCTTGAAGCTGGATTTGTTCACTAATTTCAGAACTTATGTCGCCAGATATTTTAAAAGTGATAAACTGAGAACCTTAATGGAATTTCCCGTAATTTTCTTGGGTGCTTCTACCAAAAACATTCCGGCATTGTATAGCCTTATGAACTACGGAGGTTATGCTTTGGGAACACATTATCCTTTGGGCGGCTTTTATCAATTGGTACTGGCGATGAAAAAAATAGCCGAGAAACAGGGTGCAAGTTTTCATTTTAATAAAACCGTTGAACGCATCAATACACAGACCGACAAGGTGAAATCTTTGACTATCGATAGCAAAAACTATGAATTTGATGTCGTGGTTGCTTCTTCGGATTATCATCATACCGAAACACTTTTGGATAGGGAATATAGAAATTATGATGAGACTTATTGGGAAAAAAAGACATTTGCACCATCGAGCCTGATTTTCTATTTGGGTGTCAATGAAACCATTCCCAACCTGAAACACCACACGCTTTTCTTTGAGAATGATCTGGACGAGCATATTGACTGTATTTATAAAGAAAAAAAATGGCCTGAAAAACCTTTGTTCTACGCTTGCTGTCCGTCAAAAACTGATAAGAATGTTGCTCCCTTAGGAAAAGAAAATTTGTTTTTGCTAATGCCTTTGGCTATCGGGATAAACGATGAAGAGGTTGTTAGGGAAAAATACTTAACAGAAATGCTTTCAAGAATCGAAAAGCACACAGGCATGAGGGATTTGCAATCTACAATAGAATACAAAAAAAGTTATTGCGTCAGCGATTTTATGTCAGATTATAATGCCTACGGAGGCAATGCCTACGGACTGGCAAATACGCTTGGTCAGACTGCGGTTTTAAAACCTAAAATCAGCAATAAAAAACTGAAAAACTTATTCTACACGGGTCAGCTGACGGTTCCGGGACCCGGTGTTCCGCCGTCAATCATATCGGGAAAAATTATAGCCAACGAAATAAACAAAATCAAAAACTGAGTAATATGAAACATCTATTTGACGAACTCTCTTACTCGGTAAGTAAGATAACCACCCAAAAATACAGCACTAGTTTTTCTTTGGGTATTTTAGCGCTAAAGCCCGCTATTCGTAAGGCTATTTATGCAATTTACGGCTATGTAAGATTGGCAGATGAAATCGTGGACAGCTTTCACGATTACGACAAAAGCAAATTGCTTAACCGTTTGAAAATGGAAACAGAAAACGCTTTATCAGAAAAAATTTCTCTGAATCCGATTTTACAATCCTTTCAGGAAACAGTGCACAAATACGCTATGGACAAAAATCTGATTGACCAATTTTTGCACAGTATGGAAATGGATTTGCAACAAGTAGATTATAATTATGAATTGTACAAAGAATATATTTTCGGGTCGGCAGAAGTGGTTGGCTTGATGTGTTTGCAGGTTTTTACCAATGGAAATAACGAAAAATACGAAGAGCTAAAACCCTATGCAATGAAGCTGGGTTCGGCGTTTCAGAAAATTAATTTCTTGAGGGATTTGAAAGACGATTATCAGATTTTGGGACGCACTTATTTTCCGAATATCGATATGAATGTATTTGACAATGCTGTGAAATCCGAAATAGAAACAGAGATTGAAGAAGAATTCAAAGAAGCTCTAATCGGCATTAAGAAGCTCCCAAGCTCTTCAATTTTTGGGGTGTATCTGGCTTATAAATATTATTGGTCATTGTTTAAAAAGATAAAAAGAAAATCGTCGAAAGAGATACTGAATAACAGGGTGCGTATTCACAATTCTGAAAAAGCTTATGTAGCGCTTACAAGTTATTTGAGATATAAAGCGGCTTTTCTATGACAAAAATATTCATTTTGCTGATGTCTGTACTTTATCTTTTTGTAATCTCTGAAATGCGTGCAGACATATTAGACGATGTACGAAAAAATTACGATAAAATGGCTTCAAACGAGGAACTGTGCAAAAGTGCGATAGCGAATTTGAAAGGAACAAAAAACAATTCGAGTACACATTTGGGGTATCTGGGAGGCTTGCAGACCATTTGGGCAAACCACGTTTTTAGTATTATGAGCAAGCTCAATACATTTAAAGAAGGAAAGAAAAACATAGAAGAAGCCATTAAAAAGGAGCCGGATAATGTTGAGTTGAGGTTTATCCGACTTTCTGTTCAGAAAAATGCACCGTCTTTTTTGGGGTATAAATCAAACATAACAGAGGACATACAATTTATTAAGAACAATCGAAGTCAAATAAAATCGCCTGTACTGAATAGGCACATAGAATCCTTGCTAAAAGAATAGAAAATGAAACATCGATTATACAGAGAACAACAATTGCATTGCAATATAGAAACGGCTTGGGCATTTTTCTCTTCCCCAATGAATTTGTCGAAAATAACACCAAAGGATATGGGATTTACGGTATTGTCCGATTTTCAAAACGAACCGATTTTCAAGGGAATGATTATCGATTATACCGTTTCACCGATATTACGTATTCCGCTACAATGGCAGACAAAAATAACGCAGGTAGATACACGCAAAAGTTTCACTGATTTTCAACAAAAAGGACCTTACAAATATTGGAATCATTTTCACGAATTTATTCCCAACGCAGACGGTGTGCTGATGAAAGATACGGTAGAATATGAGTTGCCTTTCGGTGTTTTGGGAACTATAGCACATCGGGCATTTATAAAAAAGAAATTGGAGTCAATTTTTGATTTTCGCTACCAAGTTTTAGAACAACAATTTAAAAAAACAATTTCGATATGAACGTATTAATCACATTGCTGACATTTATATTGATGGAAGGAGCAACCTGGATTATCCATAAATACGTGATGCACGGCTTTTTGTGGGTTTTGCACAGGGACCACCACGACCATAGCAATGAGGGCATTTTGGAAAAGAACGACTATTTCTTTGTGATATTTTCCTTGCCAACGATAGCTCTGATGTATTTCGGTTCGTTAAAGGATCTTAATTATTTATTCTTTATCGGCTTGGGAATAATGCTTTACGGAATGGCTTATTTTTTCGTACACGATATTTTTATTCATCAACGCAACAAAATTTTCAGTCGTACTCAAAACCCCTATTTCTTGGCACTTCGCAGAGCTCACAAACAGCATCACAAGCACACGGGAAAAGAAGATGGCGAATGTTTCGGATTTCTGTACGTGCCTTTCAAATATTTCAGAATGTATTTTAATTCCGCTAAAAAATGATGGCTTATACTTACGCATTAATCCTGTTTTTCACGGTCATCATTTGTTTCATCGCATCTTTTGACCGAAGAATACTCTTTAATCGACATTTCGGAGCATTTCTGAAATCGGCTGTTTTGGTGGCCATTCCTTTCAGCGCATGGGATGTTTGGTTTACGGCAAGAGGCGTTTGGTGGTTCAATACTGATTATACGCTCGGAATAGTCTTGGCAGGATTACCTTTGGAAGAATGGCTATTTTTTATGTTCATTCCGTTTTCCTGTGTGTTTACCTATTTCTGTTTTGACAAATTTTTCAAGTTGGATTGGCTTTCGGGATTTAATAATTTGATTGTTTTTGTGATTGTAATCGTATGTTCGGTGATGGCTCTGCTGCATTACGACAAAATTTATACACTGGTAACAGCTATCGCTACAATAGCGACCTTAATCTATCTGCATTTTATAGTTCGTGCAGATTGGATTGGCAAAGCATCACTTATTTTTACGGTTTTGATGTTGGGTTTCTTTCCTGTAAATGGTGTATTGACAGGAACAGGATTGGAAACGCCTATCGTGAATTACAACCAGAATGATTTTCTAGGGTTACGCATGCTCACGATACCTGTAGAAGATGCTGTATATGGTTATACGCAATTTCTTTTGGTACTATATTTTTTCAAGAAATTTTCTGGTAAATCACTAAAACAGCAAGGTAATGAAGAATAAATTTCAACTTTTAAATGGGCTTGCTTTAGTCGCAACCATCGCCATAAACTATCTCTCCAGTAGTGGTATGCTTAATGGCGAGACAATGGCAAGTATTTCGGCAAAACATCCAACGCTGTTTACTTCGGCAGGATATGCGTTTTCTATATGGGGAATTATTTACATCGGACTGTTGGGTTTTGTGATTTACTATGGTCCGCTAACAAAAAGCACCGAAACGAAAGAAAAAACGGTTTCAACTATTGGTTGGTGGTTTGTCATATCCTGCATAGCCAACAGTTTGTGGGTGGTGGCGTGGATGTACGGCTATACGTTTCTTTCTATTCTTTTAATGGTCGTTATTTTTGTTTCATTATTGAAAATAATACAGCAAATTAAGCCTGAACTACAATCTCCCAACTTGAAAACAAGGCTTTTTCTCCAGTTACCTTTTCATATTTATGCGGGTTGGATTTCGGTTGCGTTGATTGCGAATGTTGCCTTTTTGTTAAAAAAAGTAGAGTGGAATGGTTTTGGGATTTCAGAAACCATTTGGGCAATTGTGATGATTATAATCGCCGCATTGGTTCATTTATTTATGCTTTGGAGACAAAAAATGCCGCTGTTTTCCTTGATTGCCGTTTGGGCATTGATTGCCATTGCGGTAGCCAATCAAAAGAGCAATCAAACTGTTTTTATTACAGCTGTAAGTGTTGCGATATTCATTTTTGTAAATATTGCTGTTCAGTTTCTAAAGAAAAAATATCTGAATGAAAAGTAAGATATCCGTTTTTTGGTTTCGTAGGGATTTGCGTATGGAAGACAATACAGGCTTATGTCAGGCCTTGGCTTCGGAATATCCTGTTTTGCCGGTTTTTATTTTCGACACGAATATTTTGAAACATTTTGAAGATAAAAAAGACCAAAGAGTGGATTATATTCATCAGGCACTTTCTGATATAAACATGCAGCTGAAATCGTCAAATGCGAGGTTGAATACGTTCTATGGAAATCCGTTGGATATTTTCAAAATGCTTTCTGAAAAATTTGAGGTTCAAGCCGTTTTTTGCAATCGGGATTACGAACCACAAGCCATTCAAAGGGACACGGATATTTACCAATTTTTCAAAGAGCAAAACATTCCTTTCAGGGCCTTCAAAGACCAAGTCATTTTTGATAAAAACGAGGTGCTGAAAAATGATGGAACGCCTTACACGGTTTATACGCCCTATTCTAAAAAATGGAAAGAACGATTAACAGAAGAACACTACAAGCCGCACGAAACGGATTTTACAAATTTTCTAAAGCAAGATTTTAAGAAGATTCATTCTTTAAAAGAAACTGGTTTTGAAAAAACGGATATGAATTTGAAAACACCCAAATTGGAGGCCTCAACAATTGATGTATATGATAAATACAGAGATTATCCGGCATTGCAACGAACTACTCAACTCGGTACTGCTTTGCGTTTTGGCACAATCAGCATTCGTAAATGTGTAGCTTTTGCTTTGGAACACAATCAAACTTGGCTGAACGAACTGATTTGGCGGGAGTTTTTTATGCAGATATTGTATCACTTTCCCAAAGTGACCAATCAATCGTTCAAAGCTAAATATGACGCTATCAAATGGAGAAATGATGAGTGGGAATTTGAACAATGGTGCGAGGGAAAAACCGGCTATCCGATAGTCGATGCGGGAATGCGGCAGTTGAACGAAACTGGTTATATGCACAATCGGGTACGGATGATTACAGCGAGTTTCTTGTGCAAGCATTTGTTGATTGACTGGCGTTGGGGGGAGGTTTATTTTGCAAAAAAACTCAACGATTATGACTTGTCCGCCAACAACGGCAACTGGCAATGGGCAGCAGGTTCGGGTTGTGATGCTACACCTTATTTTAGGGTTTTCAATCCGAGTACACAAACCGAAAAATTTGATAAAGATTTAGTATACATCAAAAAATGGGTTCCTGAATTTGGAACAGAAGAATATCCCAAACCTATTGTCGAACATGGATTAGCGCGGCAAAGAGCCTTGAAAGTGTATGCAGATGCGGTTAAAGAAAATGCTTAAATATGGAAAGAAATAAAGTTATCCTCGTAGATGTAGATGATAATGCCATCGGAGAGATGGAAAAGTTGCTTGCCCATCAGCAAGGCGAGTTGCACAGGGCTTTTTCGGTGTTTATTTTTAATGCTAAAGGCGAATTGCTGTTACAGCAACGGGCGAAACATAAATATCACGGTGGTGGTTTGTGGACGAACACCTGTTGCTCTCATCCACAATGGGGAGAAGATGTAGACTCAAGTGCTTTAGAACGATTAAACTATGAAATGGGGTTGAAATCCAATTTAGAGCTGGTGTATTCGTTTATCTACTACACTACTGTCGAAAATAACCTAACCGAACACGAGTTAGACCATGTTTTTGTTGGTTATTCTGACCAGAATCCGTTGCCCAACGACGATGAAGTGCAGGATTATAAGTGGATGAATCCTACTGAAATATTATCAGATATAAATGAGAATCCCTCACTTTATACAGTATGGTTTAAACAGGCTCTCCCGGAATTGCTTTCAAAAATAGAACGATGAAAAAAATACTGATTGCTGGAGGGACAGGTTTTGTGGGGAAGGCATTGATAAAACATCTCGTAAACTGTGGTTATATAGTTCATGTTTTAACCCGAGGAAACAATATTTCGGAGACTGAAAATATACATTATTTTCGATGGAACATAGAGAAGGCTGTTATTGATGGCAAGGCTTTTGACGGTGTTACAATAATCATCAATCTGACAGGGGTTAACATCGGTGAAAAGCGATGGACAAAAAAAAGGAAAGTTGAAATCATCGAAAGCCGCATAAAGGCAATCAACCTACTGTACCAGTATGTCAATAGACTAAATATTGGTTTAGACACTTTCATTTCTTCATCTGCTGTGGGGTACTATGGAGCAGTTACTTCCACTAAAATATTCACAGAAATTTCTGATAGCGGCGACGACTTTTTAGCTTCTGTTTGTGAGCAATGGGAAAAAGCTGCACTACAATTTGAAAATAGTGATATTGCCACCACTATTTTAAGGAAAGGTGTCGTGTTGGGAAAAGAGGGTGGTATGTACCAAAAATTAGCTCCGTTGGCTAAATGGGGTATTAATATTGCTTTGGGAAACGGAAGGCAATTTTTACCATGGATAGATATACGTGACTTGGTTCGTTTGTACGAATTTATTTTACAAACCGATGAAATAAGAGGTGTCTTCAATGTGGTTTCTTCCGAGCATATCACGATGAATGATTTTTCTAAAATTTTACTTCAATCCTTCAGGAAGACAAGTATTTTACCTAATGCACCGGCATTCTTGATACAACTATTGCTCGGCGAAATGTCTGTAATGTTGTTGGAGGGTTCAAAAGTGAGTAATGAAAAGCTAAAAAAAGCAGGCTTTCAGTTTGAATACAACACCATTGAAAAATCATTATTCGGTTTAAAGTAAGTGCGGTTTACGGAATTAGCATTATTTGAGATAAACATTTACGTATTCACAATTTCCTGCCTTTCTTCTTTTTCTTCTTCATTCGATTGGCGAGCTGTTCTTCCTCGTAGTCCTCGCCCTGTGCTTGTGGCAACAGGCTGAACAACCCCAAATCAGAACTGTGCGAATGCTCCTGTGTGATGAACTCAAAAAGGTCTTTTTTCGGTTGGTTGTCTATCGGGTCCGTATTGGAAACAGGGCTGTCCTGTGCTTTCAATTCGGGTTTGTTTCCGTTGTTCCACCAATCGTTAAACAGATTTGCAGACAAGTTTCTGTCCAACTGCGAGCCATTCCAAACAGTACGGCTACCATTGTCAATAAACGTAATGCCGTAAATCCGTCCGCTGTTGTTCCTGCGGACAACCGTCTGAATATTCTGTTCGGCAAGTTGCTTTTTAAATTCCTTTTCGCTGTCTGTGGTATGAATGGCAAGCTCCACCGCATTTTTGAGGACAGACCTCGCAGGGTTGGTTTTCATTTTCTCTTTCGACTGTTCAAAGTGCCGTTGTAATCCGTTTACTCCTGCGTGCTTGCCAAACAAAGACGCTTTAAACGGATTGCTTACTTTTTCTCCCTTATCTTTCAAAGCGAAATATACCAATCCGTGTATCGGCTCTCCGTTGCGTTCGCCTTTTATTTCCTCTGCCGTAATATTCAAAAACGAAAGCAAAGCGTTGTATGTTCCAATGCTTGTGTATTGGTAATACTTCGGCAGATGCCAACTACCGAAGCCATTTGACTTTTAATATCGCCTTTCTGCTGTTCTACCTTTTTGAAAATCTTATCGGTTTGTTTCTGTTCCTGCTCGGTAGCTTTGTGCAGGTTGTATTTGGTTTCCAAATCCCGACAGACAGCCATTGAGCGTGGGTGGTCGTAATCATCGGGAATTTTCTTGCCATCAATGCCCACGCAGGTCGAAACAATGTGTATATGTGTGCGGTCAATGTCCGTATGTTTGAATACGATATACGGCTGATTGCCGTAACCCATACGCTCCATATACTCCTGTGCCATTTCGGTAAACTGTTCATCGCTTACCTCGTCTTATGGATCGGGGTTCAATGAAATGTGCCGTACCGTCTTTTCCGTTTTGATATTGGCAGACAGATACGGCTCAAAACATTTATTAAAATACGCAACGGAATACCTGCCGTCCACCGTGTCGGGTATCTTGTTGAGCAACAGAACCGCTCCGTTTTCCTTTTCCACTTTCTGCTGATTGTACAAAATCGCTCCGTACATATTGCTTCCCTTTCCGATTTTTGCAATCATTTTTCTTGCTCTTTATTCAGATATTTCTTTTCAAACTCCTGTGTCAAACGAATGATTTCCCTTGTTA
Organism: Soonwooa buanensis; assembly: GCF_900167905.1. Classification (GTDB taxonomy): domain Bacteria; phylum Bacteroidota; class Bacteroidia; order Flavobacteriales; family Weeksellaceae; genus Soonwooa; species Soonwooa buanensis. The sequence continues at coordinate 488,323 of NZ_FUYZ01000001.1, forward strand.
CCTTTACCAATTCAATAGTCTGTTTTTACAATTTGTAGAGGTATACCAATGCCTTTTTCTCCGAAAAATTGGAATTCAACAGCTTTACAATCTGGTTGTAATTGGTGGCTATTCCTCTGAACTGTCCGAAAAAATTGGTCAATCCTGCGTGGTATTCTACGGCATTCATATCAATTTTTACGGTCTTTACCGTCTTCTGAAAGATACAAGCCGTAATGAAATGTGCCATTACGTTCATTCCCGATTGGTCGAAAAGGGCAAGGAATTTGGCATTATCTTCATCGCTTAGGTTAAAGGAATACCGATGTACGGCAGGGTCAATCTTCGGTTTTCGACCTGTCTTTTTAATCTTTTTTCTGTTCATTTCTTCCATAATCAAATCCATTTTTAATGTTATCGAAACTGCGACTTCGGAGCGGTTTTCAGCCCCCTGCAAGGACAAGTGCTTTTGAGGTGCGGAAATTTATTTCGAGGACCTCAAGAGATAACTTGCTCTGAACAAGGGTTCAGAAAATCCGTTTTGCAAAAGGATTAGAGTTAGCCGAAAGAAAACAGTCCGAAACTGTTTTTATCGTATCCGTAAATACTTTGATTTTAAAGGATTAAACCCACTCTGTTATTCCTTTACAAAGTAAAGGAACTATCAGCATTTGGCACTCGGACAAACACTGCCACTGAACGCCAAACACTGCCATACTTCAATCATCGGATACTTTAATCGCTTTATTTGCCTTATCGTTTTAATGCAGGTAGGAAAACAGGCAACAAAATCCGTGTTGCGTAAAAGCATAAAGTTTTAAAAGTATAAAATTGTAAAAGCGTGAAAGGATTTTGCTTCTTGCCAAAACATATACCTGTGTGCAAAACGGATAAAGTGTGTGACAATAAATTTTTGAATAATGGGAACAACAAAGAAAACCTTAAAAATCAGTTTTGCCACCCAAAAAGGCGGTGTGGGAAAATCTACGATGACAACCCTGTTGGCAAGTGTGCTTCACTACCGCTTGGGTTACGATATGCTTATAATGGACTGCGACTTTCCGCAACATAGTCTTACCAATCTGCGTGAAAGGGATTTAAAAACCATAATGCAGAACGAATACCACAAACGAATGGCAATGAAACAGTTTCAAGCCATTAACAAAAAAAGCATATCCGATTATCAGATGTAAAGCTGATACCGCTTTGCAGACAGCTTCGGACTATGTAAACCAATCGTCTGTAAAACCCGATGTGATATTTGTCGATTTGCCTGGAACGGCAAATACCAAAGGTGTTTTGACGACTTTAAAGAAAATGGATTTTATCTTCTCTCCGATGTCGGCAGACCGCTTGGTCGTGGAAAGTACATTGGGCTTTACCAAAGCATTTATCGGGCTTCCTCCCATTGAGGGCGAAAACAAAGAACAGGTAATGTGGCTGTTTTGGAACGGTGTGGACGGCAGGGAAAAAACAGGCGTATATGAAGCCTATCAAAGCGTAATCCAACAGCTTAATCTGTCCCTAATGCAGTCGAGGATAATGGACAGTAAGCGTTTCAGAAAGGAAACGGACGATACGGGAACTTATGTGTTCAGGTCGAGCCTGCTCCCTGTCGAAGTACCGTTGATGAAAGCGACAAAATTGGATTTATTTGTCGATGTGTAGAATCCTGTAAAACTGACCATATCATTCCTGCCAAAGTGAGCAGTTAATTCCTGTTCAAATTTACCAGGGTATTCCTGCGAAATTGACCACCAAAAAAAGTCGATAAATGTGTCTTAGAAATAACTTGCAAAAAAGCGAGTTATGGCTAATAAAAAAATAGGCATGTTACATTTAAGACAATTATTACGACTTTACACCTCTGGTGTTAGTAAATTGCAGATTAGCAAACAGCTGGGTGTATCAAGGAACACCGTCAAGAAGTACATTCATCTTTACCACGAGCATCAGTTTACTTTTGACGAATTACAGGCACTTAACGATGAAGATTTTGACGATCTTTTCGGAGCGTCATCATCTGACGTACGACATCAAGACACAGTTCATAAGCAATTAGAAAGTTTTTTTCCGTATTTTTCTAAAGAATTGAAACGTGTTGGTGTTACCCGTTACTTACTTTGGGAAGAGTATATCGACAAACATCCCTCAGGTTATAGCTATTCACGCTTTTGTTTTCATTACAGAACTTGGTGCAAGAGAGTCAATCCCTCTATGCATATCGATCACAAAGCTGGAGACAAAATGTTCGTTGATTATACGGGGAAAAAACTTCAAGTCATCAATAAAGAAACAGGCGAAGTAAAAGATGTAGAAGTCTTTGTAAGTGTGTTAGGAGCAAGCGGAATGACCTTTGTCGAGGCAACCTATACCCAGACCAAGGAAGACTTTTTGTCCAGTCTTACAAAAACTTTGCATTATTACGGCGGCGTTCCCGCAGCCATAGTTACGGATAATCTGCGTACAGCAGTAAAAAAAAGTCATAAATACGAACCCATTATCACAGACTCTTTACTCGATTTTGCTTCCCATTACAGTACCACTATTTTGCCCACACGAGCTTATCATCCCAAAGACAAAGCTTTGGTTGAAAATGCTGTTAGAATAGTTTATACCAGAATATTTGCGCCACTTCGCAAGACTCAGTTTTTTAGCTTAGAAGAGCTTAATAACGCCATACATCTTCTTTTAGAACAGCATAACAAAGCGCCTTTACAACGCAAAAAATATTCCCGAGAAGATATCTTCTTGGAAGTTGAAAAACCTGCATTATCACCACTTCCTTCTTTGATGTATCAGCTAAAATACACCACGAGGGCAACAGTTCATAAAACAAGCCATGTTTATCTCAATAAAGACAAGCATTACTATAGTGTTCCCTTCAGCTATATTGGTAAAAAGGTGAATATTATTTTCAATAAAAACACTGTCGAAATTTACTTTGAGCAACGCAGAATCGCTTTTCATAATCGGGTTTTACTAAAGTATGGTTATACCACGATTAAAGAACATATGCCTTCCTCACATCAACTTATGACAGAATGGAATCCCTCGAGGTTTTTGTCGTGGGGACGAAGCATTGGCGAATCTTGTGAAAAATACATTGAGAAAATATTGGAAAAGAAACAACATCCCGAGCAATCTTATAAAACCTGTTTGGACATATTAACCTTGTCTAAAAAGACCGAAAATCAACGTCTTGATAACGCTTGCAAAAGAGCAATAGACTACGAAAGATACAATCTTGCCATTATTAAAAGTATTCTGGAAAGAGGTTTGGACAACCTTAGCAATTGCATCGTCCTAAAATAGGTTGACCAAAAATTAAGCACTTTTATTAAACAATGGACTGAACAAATGGACAAACCTGCCGAATTCTAGCGAATGCGCAGAATCGTGAGAACCTTGAAATAAACAACAAATCTCGAACAAAAAGAAACGGCAAAAAAACTTCTTTTGAATTCAAAATTTTTGTCATTTCGCAAATCAATAATGGGCAAATTTCCACTAACTTTGCTTCAAAAAAGTATGATATTTCTAGAAGTACAATCGATTATTGGCGAAAAAAATTAAGTAATTACACCTCAAAAAAGAAAGCAATGAGCTTACAAGATGAAAACAAAAAATTAAAAGAAAAGCTCCAAGAACTGGAGTGGATAAAGGATTTCCAACAAGATGTTATCGTAGAATTTGAAAAAGTTACAGGTAAGGAACTTTCAAAGGAATTATTGCCCAAACATTTAGCAAACGAGATTCAGAAGAGAAAGAAAAAGCTAAAATAAAGCTTCTGTATCAAGTTTTTGGGATTTCAAAACAAGCTTATTATCAACGTCAAAAATCTTTTCAGAGACAAATGTCTATCAATGAAAAAGTTATTGAAATAGTTCAAAAAATACGAAAAAGACAACGTAAAATGGGAACTAGAAAACTCTACGATAAAATGAAATCTGAACTTTTAAAAAACAACATCAAAATGGGAAGAGATGCTTTATTCACGCTACTTCGCAACCACGGAATGCTCATCAAAAAGAACAAATGCTATCACATAACAACCGATTCAAAACACTTTTATTACACATCTCCTAATCTACTGAAAGAGACTGAATTAACTCATACTGAACAAGCCGTCGTTTGTGATATTACTTACATTAAAACCGATCAAGGACATGCTTATTTATCGCTTGTTACAGATCCATATTCCAAGCAAATCATGGGTTATGCTCTGGAAGACAACATGAAAGTAGAAATGGTGAAAAAAGCCCTAAAAATGGCGCATAACAATCTGCAATTTGGATTAGAAAACATCATTCATCACTCTGATCGAGGATTGCAATATTGTTGTCCAGATTACACGGAATTTGCCAGGAAATTAGGATTCAAAATGAGTACCACTCAGAAATACGATCCTTACGAAAACGCTGTCGCAGAAAGGATTAACGGAATTTTAAAATACGAATTTGGATTTAAAAATGTTATTAAAGATTTAAAAACCGCTCAAAAAATGATTAAAGAAGCTGTGGACATCTATAACAACGAGAGAACGCATTGGAGCCTCGGTTTTAAGACGCCTGCGCAAGCTCATAATGAGTTCAATCAACACATTTATAAATCTTATTCAAAAAAATCTGCATGATGATGTTGTTGAAAAAATCGGTAATAAAATGTGGGAAAATCGACTGGCCAAAGCGAAGGGAATTTTTCCAAATTTTATTCCGAAATTAAAAACAAAAATTCCTATTTTTAAATCGTGAAACAAATCCTAAATATTAACCAAAAAGAGTCAACCTATTTCAGGACATGACATTTTCATCCATCCGGATTTTTTTGCCGGGCATCCACTTGCCAGGTTAATAACAAAATTCGGATTTTTCGGTTACAATATACATGAAGCCCTTCATCTATCAGAAAAAGAAAGGAATAAAGTTCTTCATATTTTTGAAGATATCAGGGACGAAATTGAAACGGTAATAGACGATACAAGCCAGGAGCTGATCATTTCATACCTTGAAGTTTTGCTTAATTACAGCAACCGCTATTATAAACGGCAGTTTATCACCAGAAAGGCAATAAACAGCCCTTTGATAGAGCGGTTTGAAATGATACTCAACAAGTACTATGAAGAGAATGAATCCATGCAGAAAGGTATTCCAACAGTTGGTTATTTTTCAGCCCAGCTGAATGTTTCTTATGGTTATCTAAGTGACCTTCTGAGAAATATGACAGGAATGAATACGCAGCAGCATATCCACGCTAAACTGATCGAAGTTGCCAAACAAAAGCTGTCGACATCGGAACTTACTGCTGCCGAAATTGCTTATGAACTGGGGTTTGAGTACCCGCAATCATTTAATAAACTTTTCAAAAACAAAACCGGGTTGACACCACTGCAATTTAGGGAACAGCTTAATTAGGCTCAACATCAACCGTAAAACAGCTTTTATAATATAGAAAATAAATAGCCAATCTATTTTATGTCCCGCTAAGTAGCCCCATCTAAAAAAATAGTAAAACAATAATATGAACACTGTTAAAAACCTTAAGGTCTTATTTCTGATCATCCTTGCAGCCTCAAATTCCTATGCACAAGATATACAGCAAAAGATAAAAAACATCGTTGATTCCACTTATGCTGCTAATCCGAAAGCAGTTGGTCTTGCACTCTATGTTGAATCACCAGAACAAAAACTTTCTTTTGGATATGCCAAGGGCTATGATAATAGGGACACTAAACATCAACTCTCTGTAGATCAACCTGTACTGATAGCAAGTACTACAAAACCTTATGTTGCCGCAGCTCTATTGAGGCTTGCTGAAAAGGGAAAACTTAATATTGATCAACCCATCAAAAACTACTTGAGCCAAAAGTCTGAAATGGAACTTAGCCAAGCAGGTTACAATACGTCTCTCATCACTATAAAACATCTACTCTCCCACACTTCAGGCATTAGAGATTACGTAGATGCTGACTATTTCAAATTTATTGGTGAACACCCAAAATATGCCTGGACAAGGGACGAGCAGATCTCCAGAGCAGCAAAACTCGGAAAACCTCTTGCTCAGCCAGGTGAAGGTTTTAAGTATGCAGATATTAACTTTGTATTACTTACCGAAATCATTGAAAATATCACTCATCTCCCCTACTATCTTTCGATCAAAAAACTGCTCAGTTACAAAAAAAATGGATTGGAAATTACCCGTTTTGCTAAATTTGAGAAAGCTGATAAAAATAGCCATGAATGGGCACACCAGTATTGGGATGAATTTGGATGGGACACCTACAACCTGGATCCGTCATGGGATTTATATGGTGGTGGTGGTATAGCCACAAATGTGAAAGAGATGTCAATATTTTTCCAGCAATTATTTGGTGGTAAGACCATTAAGAATAAAAAAATTCTTTCTCAAATGACAGCTGATGTACCACCAAATCTCGAGGTAAACTATTGTCTTGGTATTCGTAAAATAAAATATGCAGGCCTTTTAGGTTACAATCATGGAGGGGGATTAGGAACAGACCTCATTTATATTCCCAAATTGAAGACATCAATTGCAGTAGCAGTGCTGGAAGCCTCTAATCGACCTATAACCGTAGAAATGAGTAAACAAATCGTAGCACTTTTATCAAGATAATAGACGTTTGATTGTTAATCTTCTTTTCAAATCCTATTTATATTCTCAATGCAAATAAATGGCACTTTATTCCATATTTTCTAGCAATATGGTGCTTACGTGTATAATAAAATAAAAACGACTGCACTTTAATGTCAGTCGTTTTTATTTTATCTTAAGAAACGCTCACCCCGAAGAAATGACCTATAAATGCTGTAATTCCCATCGCAACAGTTCCCCAGAAACAAATTCTTAAAACAGCAATTCCTATTTTTGAACCACCTATTTTGGCGGAGAGAGCGCCTAAAATCATTAAGAAAATAATTGAAAATCCATATTGAAAATAAACCATTTGTTTAATCGGAGCTAAAAGCGAAACTGCAAACGGCAGTAATGCACCCAAAGCAAATGATCCGAATGATGCAAATGCAGCCTGTAAAGGTTTTGCCTGCGTTATTTCATTGATTCCCAATTCGTCATGAGCTGCCAAAGCATCGTGCTCCATGAGTTCGGTGGCTACTTTTAAAGCGGTTTCTTTACTTACACCTCGTCTCTCGTAGATCTTTGCCAATTCTCTCAGCTCAACTTCCGGCATTTCTTCAAGCTCGCGTTTTTCCCTTAAAAGATCGGCTTTCTCGGTGTCTTCCTGCGAACTTACCGACACGTATTCTCCTGCTGCCATAGACATCGCTCCGGCGATCATTCCGGCTAAAGCGGCAAGAATAATGGTATTTCTGTCGGGATTGGCTGCAGCAACACCAATGAAGATGCTTGTGGTAGACAATAATCCGTCATTTGCACCTAAAACCGCTGCACGAAGCCAGCCGACCCTATTCACATAATGTTTTTCCAATTGATGATGCATAAGCTTGTTTGTTAGTTTAAAAAATGACTTGCCAAACATCTTTAGCAAGTCAAATTTAAAATGATTTTATTTAAATCTCAAATTCAGGGAAATAATATCAGATTTCATTCCCACAGATTTCGTATAATGTCCGTATCTGATTTCCAGCATATTCAGCCTTTCGACACCAAATAAACCATTCTTCGGACTGATCCTGATTCCTGCCCCGTAAAAATTACTGCTGAATTTTGAAAGGTCATAATTACTTGTATAAAAATCATCAAAAGCCGTGTGCTCTTGATAAGGCGCAAAATATTTAGCCGCAGTCTGAGAATAATACCTGTAAAACGGACTTACCGAAACAAAAGGCGAAATTTTCACCGGCGTTTCCAGGCTGAAAGTATTGGATTTCAAGCCCCAATCGTCAGTATAATAACGATAATACGCTCTCAGAATCACTTTGTCCCCGAGGAAATAATTAGCTCTTAATCCCAAAGGAATTTTAAACCTTTTATCCGGCAAAGCTTCCTGATGAACCGAATGATCATTGAAATAAACCCTGTGGAAAGGCAAACTTAAATATCCTGTCTGCTGAACACCATCCGCCAAAAATTCAACCTGAAAATTCTGATTGATGATCTGCGAATATGATAAGGACAACGCATAAGTATTTCTTCCGCTTGTTCCGTAGTTTTCGTGTTCTCCTCCGGTGCTTCCGGTTGTTCTGAGCTCAATCGGAGCAATCAGTTTTACCTGATCCAGATAAGCCTGGAATTTTGCGGTAAACTCTCCCATTCTGTTTTTGGTTTTTTGCGAAAACCCGATGTTTGCACCGTAAGATGCATAATCAAATTCAAAAGAGGTAGAAACACCCGCCATTAAAGTCGTTCCTTTTTTAGTATTCTCACGGCTCCAGCTTAATGCAGGATAAATTCTGTTGTCTGCGTGGGAAGCAGATGAATTGGCTTTCAGATCGATCATATCCGACGAAGCGGAAGTATAATGATCGATCCCGACACTGAGATCGAATTTGTTTTTCCTGTCTTTCTTGTCGTATTTTACCATAGTTACATCGATGGTATTGGAAATGTCGGTCAGTTTTTCCGTCCCGATTCCTCCTGTAACTGCGGAATTGTTTCCGTTTTGTTTATAATAGCTTGAAACTAAATTAGCTTCATCAAAAGTCAGTTTTTTAGGCTGTTCATTGTTTGTGTTTTCCTGTGCTTTTGCGTTGAAAATTCCGAAAAGAGCAATAACACTTACGATCAATTTTTTCATTTTTGAATCACAATTAAATTTTACGATTACTCTTTTTAGTTACATCCGCACCCACCGCCAACTTTTCCGGCATTTGCGCCCGAAGATCCTTCTCTGTACGATTGAAAGCTCAGTTCGGTTTTTTCAATTTTTCTGTTTCCAAGAGCCATTTCGGCATCGTTTAATTTGTTTTTCTCGTACTCTTTTACCGTTGTACAGGACTGTACTGAAGCAACGGTGATTAGTAAGAAGCCGAATATTTTTATAAGGTTTTTCATTTTAGATTAATGTTTTGAGATGAATAAATTTTGTCCTGATCATCAATAATGATGCATTCCAGATGGTTGATCTGGTTGATCATATGGAGTGCCACATCGTTTCCCATAATACTTACCGGAGTTGCCATTGCATCTGCAATTTCTGCGTTAGGACAAAAGATCGTAACACTTTTTACGCCCGAAACAGGTATTCCCGTTTTGGGATTGATGGTATGAGAATATTTTTTACCGTTGATAACGACGAATTTTTCATAATTTCCTGAAGTGGCAATTGCCATATTGGTAATATTCATATACGAAAATGGCTGTTTTGCGTTATCGGGATCGGCAATTCCCACAGTCCAGGGCCTTCCGTCTGCCTGATTTCCCCAGGTCGTTAAATCTCCTGAAGCATTTACAATTCCGGAAGTGACACCTCTGTTTTGAAGCATCTGTTTTGCCATTTCAGCAGCATATCCCTTACCGATTCCTCCAAAGCCGATCCGCATGCCTTTTTCTTTTAGCAGAACAGTTTGCTTTTCACGGTTAAGAATAATATTCTGATAATTAACGAGTTTCAGATGATCTTTAATCAGTTCAGGATTCGGAAGTTCTTTCATTTCACAATCGAAATTCCAGAAACTTTTATCGATTCCACCATAGGAAATATCGAAATATCCGTCTGTTATCCTGCTGATTCTAAGGCATCTTTCAATCAGATCAAAAATCTCCCAATCCACTTTTACAGGTTTGATTCCTGCATTTCTATTGATGAGATTGGTCTGGCTTTCCTCACTGAATGTCGTCAAAAGCTTTTCAATTCTCCGAATCTCGTTAATCGCTGCATCGATATGCTGATTTGCCGAATTTTCATCATCACTTACTACAGTAATTTCAAAAGCGTTCCCCATTAATTTCTGGGGTCTTTTGAATTCTCTTAACATACCTTTTATTTTTGATTTCCTTTGATATCTCTGATCTCTTTGCTGAAAGCCAATGCATTTTCCGAAGGCAGCCCTTCCCAGCTTTTCAGGACTTTTCCTTCCGAATTTAGTAATAATGTATAAGGAAATAATCCTTTTTGATTATACTGATCAGCAAGTGAGGCATTTTCTTTTTTCAATTCTGGGGGAAGCTGATTCTTTTTATTTCTTGGAAAATCTGCATTGATGTAAACGACAACATTTTCCGTTTCAAGCTTTTTAAATTCATCGGTCTCGATAATATTTTTATGAAGCTTAATACACGGAATACACCAGTCTGAACCAGAGAAATTTAATAATATAAGCTCTTTTTTTTCTGATGCTATTTTTTGGGCATTCTCAAAGCGGCTTTGCGCATGAATGCCAATAGCGAATACAACCATTAATATGGCTGAAAATAATGTTTTCATTATTATAAAAATTAATGATATAGAATAATTGATGATGTTGGTCTGTGAGTACAAACCAAATTGAGACTGAATTATGAAAAAGAAGATCTTGGCGGTTCCCATACGGAATTCAGAAAACCTTTACAGCAAAGATCTTCGTCTTTTGAAGGAATTTTATGTATCTGTAAGGGGCTGAAATGATACGTTGCAGTTTCAAAAGTGAATCCCTGATTAATCGTAAAAACTAACGACAAAGGCGTAGAATGTATAATAAATGGAAGTCTCTGATCTTTGCCGTAATCTCCATCTTTCACAGGATGATCATAATGTGTTCTCAGAAATGCAGTGAGAGACATTTCAGGATTAAGCTTTTTATGTTCACAATAATGTTCTATCAAAGTCGGAATCTTAAACAACTGATACACTTCAGTTGTAGAAACCAAATAGAGTGACAGCAACAATATGGAAATCAACTTTTTCACAAATCAAAATTATATTTTTTTTATTATGGATGAGTATTTTTCTATGTTAATTATTTCCTAAAATAAAATCTTTTTAAGAGTTTATAAATCTCAAACCATAACACAGAAATTGAAGCAGTGAGCAGTGTCAATCCAAGTTCTTTTATGTTGAGAGCCGTCACGCTGAAAAATCCTGAAACAGGTGATACATAGAGAATAGTCAGAAGGAGAAGGACAACCAATACTGAGATCCCAGCAAGCAGGATGTTCCGGTTCTTAAAACTCTCCAGCATGCTGTAATAGAAAGAACGGTTCACCAAACTCAGTAATATATTACCAAATATCAAAGTACTGAATACCAAGGATCTTGTTTTTGATTCGTCATTCCCCAGACCAACTGAATACTGATACAGCCATAATATTCCTGCAGTAATGACAAGCCCCTGAATAATGCTTATTGTGAGCTCTTTCCAGTTCAGAAAAGTGTCTGTAAGTGCTCTTGGAGGTTTTTGCATGGCATCCTTTTCCATAGGCTCATTCTCATAAACAATAGAACACGTGGGCCCCATGACCAGTTCAAGAAAAATCACATGCACCGGAGTGAAGATATGAGGAAATACCCAACCCAGAAATAAAGGCAAAGAAACTGTGAGAATAATAGGAATATGAATGGAAATGATATACTGGACCGCTTTTTTTATATTGGCATAAATTCTTCGTCCGGCAGCAATTCCGACTACTAATTTTTCCAAATCATCATTCGTTATGACCAAAGCTGCCGCCGATTTGGCAATTTCAGTTCCTTTATTTCCCATTGCGACTCCTATATGAGCTGCTTTTAATGCAGGTCCGTCATTTACTCCATCTCCCAACATAGCCACGACGTTACCTTGTGCTTTCAAAGCATTCACCACATCAAGCTTAGCTTCAGGAAACATTCTTGTGAATAAGGTCGTTTTTTCAGAAATCTTCTTTAAATCATCTTCTGAACTTGAGGTTACTTCATTTCCATTAACAGCTGGCTCATCGTTCATAATACCTGCCTGCATTGCAATAGCCTTTGTCGTATCAGCATTGTCTCCAGTAATTACTTTTACCTTAATTCCCGCATCATAAATATGCTGAAATACATTTTTTATTCCTTTTTTAGGAGGATCATAAAATACGGTAAGTCCTAAAAATTCAAAACTGAAATCCTGTTGTTTTTCAGGAAAATTATTTCCTTCAAAATGAGATTTGGCAACTCCAAGTACCCGATATCCTTGTTCTCCAAATTCTTTTATGATATTTCTGATTTTATTCTTTTCCAGTTCTGAAAAATCAGAAACATTGAGAATTGCTTCAGGAGCACCTTTTGCTGCAATAATCCGGTTTTTGTGTTCATTTTCAAAAAGATGGGTCATCATTGGTGGTTTACCTTCCAGCGGATATTCATGAAACATTTGATAGTCTTTCCTCTGATCAGGCTTTCGGTTCTGTTCATAGATCTTATGCAGTGTCATTTCCATGGGGTCAAAAGGTACAGGTTCACTACTCCACATCGCATAATCAATGAGCTCATGCAGTTCTTTTGTTCCAAACTCTGTTTCTTCATAGATTCTGTCAGAACGGTAATCATAAAGATGTTTCAGCTGCATAGAATTTTCTGTAATCGTACCTGTTTTATCAGTACAGATTACAGAAACACTTCCCAGCGTTTCTACAATACTGCTTCGCTTAATAATGATTCCTTCCCGCATCAGTTTCCAGGCTCCCAAAGCCATAAAGGTCGTAAAGGCTACAGGAATTTCTTCAGGAAGAACAGACATTGCCAATGTAAGCCCACTCAATAAACTAGTCACAAAATCTCCTGTTTTGACAAAGCTGAAGACACATACTGCCAGGAAGATGATGAGCCCGATAATAGCCATTCCCTTTACAAAGTTTCGGATCTGAAGCTGTAAAGGAGATATTTCTGTTTTTATATTGAGTATAGACTGTCCTATTTTACCTACTTTAGTTTCTTTTCCAATATTTTCGACCTCAAAAACAGCTAGGCCGGAAACAGTGATGGTCCCGCTGTACACTTTATGATCTTCAGATCTGCTGTCCTTAAAAACAGAAAAGCTCTCTCCCGTAAGGGAAGATTCGTTTACAGAAAAATCGTTGCTGTGAACAATTCTTCCGTCTGCATTGATGAGATTTCCTTCTTCGGTAATGCACAAGTCTCCAACGGCAATTTCAAAAGTGGGAATATCTATGATCTTTGAATCCCTGATCACTTTACTCAAGGGTTCATTCAGTTTTTCAAGTTCTTCCAAAGCCTTTTTACTCCGGTTATCCTGGTAAAAAGAAATGGCGGTAACTCCAACAATAGCCGCAAACATGAATAAAGCCTCACCATAATCTGCTGTAAGCACATAAATAAAGGAAACACATATAAGAAGAATCAGCATCGGCTCTTTCAGGATGTTGACAAGAAGGTCCGCCCATGATTCTTTCTTCACCGCGTCAAGGCGGTTACATCCGTATTTTTTTCTGGAAGCGGCTACTTCAGATGCTGTAAGGCCTTTCAGATCTTCAGGTATATTGTAATTCATACGAAATGGATATGATATTAAATTTACTGATTGTTTTTGTTATATCAGAATACTATTTCTGTTTTTTAACCATCTATTATTCAATCTGTTTTTTCACCTCTTTCACCCATTGTTCTATTTCTGACTTTTGGATGTCAGACAACTTTGCATTCTGATGAACAACAGTATAAGATGTAAGCGGCATTTCACCTTCTCTGATGGTTTCTGCAACTTCATCAAGTTTCTTTAATTTTTTTTCTTTTGAGTAACTGTTAAATTCATCAAAATTGAAATGCCTTTTACCTGAGTTTACATGATCTGCCAGCCACCATTTTACAGACTGTATGTTATTGTACCACGGATAAGACGTCGTGTTGGAATGGCAGTCATAACAGCTCATTTTCAATGACCTCTGTACGTGTCCGGGGACCACATAATGTTTTTCAATCGCATTTTCCGAAGGAACTGCTGCAATATTTTTATCGGTATCAAAAAACTGAATTACAATCAGAAACAGAACTATAAAACCTGTTCCTGTTTTTATAAAAGATGATGTTTTCATAATTTATCTATTTAAAAAGTTTAACCACTGCAGTTTACTCATCAGCAGTATTTTTAAGTTTCATGAGAAGTGTATACGCATTCCTGATGACTATTTTTTTATTCTTAAAATCATCAGCATTCATAATTTGCACAAATCCGTTTTCTGTTTCACCTAATGTTACAGGAGTCAATCGGTAAGTCTGCTTTTTTTCTTCTACGAAGACAAAGTCTTTTCCTTCAAAATTGACAATACTCTCTTCAGGAACAGCATTGGAAAAAGAAGTGCTAATCTCGATCTCGGCATTCATATACATTCCCGGTATAAGGCTCTGATCATATTTTTCAAAATGACAGTGTACTTCAGCCCATCCGCCTGGATTAACATCCTTGCTGATCAGCAGAATTTCACCATAGTATTTTTTATCAGGTTCGGCATTGGTATAGGCGGAAAACCTCTGCCCCTTCTTCAGATTCGCCAGATCTTTTTCATATACTTTAAGATTAAGATGAATATCATCCGGATTAATGAGTTCAAAAAGGACATCCGAAGGATTCACATATTTTCCGATATTTACGTTTACTTTGCTTACAAAGCCATTGATACTGCTGTAAACCGGTACGCTTTTCTGAATATTTCCTGAGTTCAGAGATTCAGGATTTATATTGATAAGACGGAGCTGCTGAGCCAAAGAGTTCATCAGAATTTTCTGGTTGTTCATTTCAGACTGAGCCTGCTGCATTACTTTATCACTGGTAGCCTGACTTTGGTTAAGCGTTTTCTGACGGGTATAATCCAATTGGGCAAAATGACTTTTAGACTTTGCCATTAAATAATCCTGCTGAAGCTGAATAAACTGTGGATTTTCTATAACAGCAATGACCTGACCTTTTGAAACGGGTTTTCCCGGAAGCAAACTGCTCGATTTTAGGTATCCTCCTAAAGGAATACTGACAGAAACCAGATTTTGTGGCGGTACATCTATCATTCCGTTAAGTTTTAAAACGGAGGAAATCTTCTGTAGAGAAAGTACTGCTGTTACTACAGGTGCATTCTTCAGTTGAGCATCGGTAAGTGTTACGATGTTTTCATCTTTGGAAGACTCTGCTGCAGTTTCCGGCTCTGTTTTTTCATGGTCTTTACATTCATAAAACATTAGCAATCCTATTAATGGCAGGGCGTATGATATAATTTTAAATTTACGTTTCATTATGATGGGTTTAAAGTAAGATATTCCAGCTCTATAGCACTCTGATTCAGTTTCCAGACTGCATCGGTGTAGCTGTTTTTTAAAGTAACTGCCTGATTGATCAGGATGACAAATTCCAGATAATTGATCTCTCCTGCAAGAAATTGTTTTTTAGCTGTTTCTGTGATGATATCGGCATTTTTCAATTCCGAATTTTCATATTGCAAAACAATATCGAAATTCACCTGATAAATCTCTGATGCCTTTTTGTATTGATTCTGCAGATTAAATTCCATATTGGCAATATCACTTTCCACAACAGATTCTGCAATTTTTGCAGCCTGAATTCTGGCTTTCTGCCCACCTGAAAAAACAGGCACAGAAACCCCAAACTGTACAGAATGAAACTGAGGCGCACCATTATACACTTTATCATCTGCACCCATCCCTCTGAAACTGTTTAGATTATAAGCCAACTGAAGACCGGGAAGCATTTTTGCCTTTTCAAGGGCAATCTGCTGTTCAGAAATATTTCTCTGCTGCTGCAATACTTTAATAGCAGGATGTAAACTAAGATCCTCTTTAAGACCTCCATGAAAAATTTTCTGATCTTCCGGAAGGAAATCTGTTTCTGCATTTAAAAACCACTGAAGCTGATATTTCAACACTGAAAGTTCCTGACGCAACTCCTTTAGCTGAATTTCAATAGAAGATTTCTGATTGGAAGCTGTAGTTTTTTCCAGAATATTACTCTCCCCTGCTTTCAGGCGGATGTTCGCCTTATCCAGAAAATCTGTGTAAAGCTTCAACGTTTCCTGAAGAAGCTTCTCCTTTTCTTTTCCGTAGAGAATATTATAAAAGGTAAGACTCACAGCTTTCTTTAATTCAAATTCTTTCAGAGAAACATTTAGCAGAGATTTTTTCCATTCTTCGGTGTATATATTCTTCTGTTTTTTATAGACGGTGGGAAATGCGATGTTCTGGGATATTCCGAATTTTATATCCGTGAGTGCACTGTTAATTTGCCCGTAATCTGCTGTTACACCCGTGTGAGGAATATCAGCAGATGAACTGATAAGGGCTTTTGTATATTCTGATTTTAGTTTTTCATTTTTAAGATTCCTGTTATTTTTCAAAGCAATATCAATAGCCTTCTGCAATGTAACGGGAGTCTGGGAGTTGACCATCCCCGCAAAACCGATGCATACAAAAAATGCCAGAACGGAAACTTGTTTTTTATTTTTTATTTTTTTCATTTTTAAATCCTTTTTCAATAGTTACATACAATAATGGTAAGACAAACAGGGTAAGAAAAGTTGCGACCATCAGTCCGCCAATAACCACTGTTGCCAAAGGTCTCTGTACCTCAGCGCCCGCTCCGTTGCTGACAGCCATTGGAATAAATCCCAGTGAAGCAACAAAAGCTGTCATCAGCACTGGTCGAAGCCTTGATTCTCCACCATCAATAACGATTCTTACAATATTTTTAATTCCTCTCTTGTGAAGACGGTTAAACTCAGATATCAAAACAATCCCGTTTAGCACTGCCACTCCGAAAAGAGCAATAAACCCGACTCCTGCACTGATGCTGAAAGGCATTCCTCTAAGCGCCATCAGGAATACACCACCAATAATAGAAAGGGGAATCGCGGTGTAAATCAGCAAGCTTTCTTTAACAGAATTAAAGGCCAGGAAAAGCATGACGAAAATAAGAGCCAAAGCAATAGGAACTGCTATCATAAGGCGCTGTTTGGCGTTATTAAGGTTTTCAAACGAACCTCCATACGTCATATAATATCCCGTAGGAAGTTTCATCTTCTGATCTACCTTCTGCTGAAGTTCTTCTACAATACTCTGAACATCCCTTCCTTTGATATTAAAACCTACTACAATTCTTCGTTGAGCATTTTCTCTCTGAATCTGGTTGGGACCATTCTTTACTTCCACTTTAGCAAGCTGAGACAGCGGAATCTGATTTCCAAAAGTTGTAGGAACCAAAAGATTCTTAATATCAGTAACATTTTTCCTGTCTTTGGTATCCATACGTACGACCATATCGAAGCGTTTTTCACCTTCAAAAACCAATCCGGTACTTTGTCCTGCAAATGCAGTATTGACCACCCGGTTGATATCTGAAACAGATAAATGATACTGAGCAATCAGAGGGCGATTATACTCTATAATTACCTGAGGCATTCCCGAAACAGGTTCTATATAGAGATTCTGGGTTCCTTCTACCGTCTCTATAATTTTTCCGAGCTTCTGTGCATTTTGAGAAAGTACATCAAGGTCTTCCCCAAAAATTTTAATCACCACATCCTGTCTTGCTCCGGTCATTAATTCATTAAAACGCATCTGTACAGGATATTGAAAGCTGGCAGTAATTCCTGGAACATCCTGCAGCTGTTTACCCATCTTATCCGCTAATTCCGGAAAGGTAGATGCTGAGGTCCATTCTTTTTTATCCTTTAAAATAACCATCATATCAGAAGCATCCATCGGCATCGGATCTGTAGGGACTTCCCCGCTTCCTATTTTTGTAACCACCTTTTCCACTTCCGGAAACCTGGATTTGAGAATATGTGCTGCTTTCTGGGTACTTTCAATCGTTGTTGTCAGACTGCTTCCAGGCAAAACTCTTGTATCTACTGCAAAATCACCTTCTTCAAGGGAAGGAATAAATTCACCTCCCATTCTGGATAGAATGACAACAGCGGTTATAAATAAGACTGCCACCACACCAAAAACTATTTTGGATATTCTGAGAAGTTTGAGCAAAACTGTCAGGTAAATCTTCTCTACCTTTTTCATCATTCTGTCTGATAATGTTGGTTTGTTGCTTCTTTTTCTCAGCAGTACCGCACTCATCATCGGAATATAGGTCAGTGAAAGCAAAAATGCTCCAAGCAGTGCAAAAGCTACGGTCTGGGCCATCGGTTTAAACATTTTCCCTTCAATTCCCTGCAGGGTAAGGATCGGGAGATAGACAATCAAAATGATAATCTGTCCGAAAACGGCGCTGTTCATCATTTTTCCTGCAGATTCAATAACGACAGTATCCATTTCCGATTTTCCGACAGAGAAAATCTTTTTAAACTTTGAGTTATGACTGAACTGGTGTAAAACAGATTCCACAATAATCACGGCTCCATCAATAATTAGCCCGAAATCTAAAGCCCCAAGACTCATCAGATTTCCACTGACTCCAAAGAGGTTCATCATACATATTGCAAAAAGCATCGCCAAAGGAATAACAGAGGCTACCAGCAAACCAGCTCTTATATTTCCAAGAAATAAAACCAGTACGAAGACTACAATCAATGCTCCTTCCGTAAGATTTTTTTCTACTGTTCCGATAGCATTGTTCACCATTTTAGTCCTATCCAGGAAAGGTTCTATCACGACTCCTTTTGGAAGTGTTTTCTGAACCTGGGCAATTTTCTCTTTTACATTTTTAATTACCTGGTTACTGTTTTCACCTTTAAGCATCATAACGACCGCTCCTGAGACTTCTCCTTCATCATTGAAGGTCATGGCTCCGTAACGGGTTGCAAAACCTTGCTTTACCTCAGCAATATCGCGTATAAACAACGGAACATCATTTGTTTTTGTCGCAATAGAAATATTGTTGATTTCCTCAATACTTCCTACTAACCCTTCACTCCTGATATATAGAACAGTAGGCCCTTTTTCGATATAAGCTCCCCCAGTATTCTGATTGTTGGCCTGCAATGCATCAAATACGTCATTGATTGTTATTCCATATGCATTAAGCCTGTCCGGATTTACAGCAATTTCATATTGTTTCAGTTTGCCTCCAAAGCTGCTTACTTCTGCTACTCCTTTTACTCCCAGAAGCTGTCTTCTTACTATCCAGTCCTGAATGGTACGTAGCTCTGTGATATTGTATTTTTTCTCATATCCTTTTTCCAGTCTTACAACATACTGGAAGATTTCGCCCAGACCTGTGGAAATAGGTCCCAACTGTGGACTTCCTATTCCCTGTGGAATAATGCCCTGTATCTGCTGAAGCCTTTCGGCAACCTGCTGCCTTGCCCAATAGATATCTACATCATCTTCAAAAACAATGGTAACCAGGGAAAGTCCAAACCTGGAGAAACTTCTGATCTCTTTTAATCCTGAAATATTATTGTTCGCCTGTTCTATAGGAAAAGTAACAACGCGTTCTATATCTGTTGCACCAAACGATGGTGCGGTGGTAATAACCTGTACCTGATTATTGGTAATATCCGGTACCGCATCTATCGGCAGTTTGGTAACCTGATAAGCGCCTACGCCAATAAGTCCCAATACCAACAATGCAATAATGAGTTTATTCTTTACAGAAAACTCAATGATTTTTGTAAGCATATAATGATTGATTAACCTTAATTATTATGATAAAATTCCGGTATTCTGCTGATGCATAGATCTATGCATCCGTATTAGATACAGATACTTTTTAAAAAAAACAGAATACCTTCCCGGTCAAAAAATGACTGAGAAAAATAGATTAAGATTGACGAAATCTTGGCGGCTGCCAGATAGAATTGAGTATTTCCTTATTATAAAGGACATTTTTATAAAGGATCTGTCTTATTCCAATAGGATTATATACCTTTCCTATACAATGAATATCTAAAATTGGATTAATGGTAAAAACTACAGAAAGAGGACTTGCGTGTGAAACAAAAGGCAGCTTCTGATCCTCATCATAGTCACTGTCTTTAACCGGATGATCATAATGGGTTTTTAGAAATGCAGTAAATGACATTTCAGGATTAAGGTTTTTGTGCTGAAAATAATGCTCAATGAGAAGCGGCATTTTCAAAAGCTGATATAGTTCGGTTGTAGAAACCAAATATAATGACAACAACAATATGGAAATCAGCTTTTTCACTGTATCAAAATTATAAATTATTTCATTAAGAATGATTTTAAATAAAAGAAAGAGAAATTATTTCGGCTTATATTATTCATGAGGACTTAAAATTATGGCACCAACATACTTTAGCGTACCAAATAGTAATTTTGTATAAAACTTACTTTTATTACTTACTGTCAATAAATTTGATGTTTAAAATAAGTATCAAGTTTTTTTGATTTGGTACATTAAGGTATATAATTATCAAATATTACTAAAAGTCTACTTTGTAATTCTTGCTTAATTTGCTTGAGTCAAATTAAGCAAGAATTACAAAGCATTGAAGATAAACCAGTTAACATCACATGACAGGATTATTTAATTCTACAATTCTTTCCAAATCCTCCACCAAATGTTTCGATATTTCTTCGGTTATGGGTACAAGACCGGAACAGCCTAATAAAGACTTACTCAACCAACACTGATTGTTAAAACTTTTGCAAATTAAATTACATTAGACAAAAGTTAAAATAACTTGTTTGATTAAATTGAGATTTGTAATTGATTTTTAATTTGACTTAATCGCACCAAATCATCTATAAAAGTGTTTGAAGATACACTCGTCATGGTCACCATACCGACAAATGAAACAAGTTTTCTTTGTCGGTTTTTTGTTTTTATAAGTTTTTGTAAATCTGTTATTTAACAATTAAAAAAAACATTCTCACAGAATCTATGAGAATGTTTTCTTAATTAAAATTCAACTAATATTGAATTATATATTTTAAATTCTAGCGACCAAAATCGTCCTGAACTCTTACAATATCGTCTTCATTCGAAGGATTGGAAGCATCAACGTGTTGCCAAATTTCTGCAACAACGCCCCAATTATCCAATCCAATCAAACGATGTCTTTCGCCTTGCTCAAGCTTGATTTGATCTTTTGGTTTGTATTCAACAAGCTCGCCTTCCTCGTCCGTTGGACTTCTTTTGATACCAACTGTGCCTGAAACTACTTGCCAAATTTCAGCTCTTCTGTGGTGATACTGCCAACTTAATCTAGCTTCTGGCGCTACCAAAAGAATTTTTGGACTTAGCTTTCCTCCGATTCTCAACCCATCAACATCGATACCATCAAAATAGATGTTTGCAAAATCTTGCGCCTGATTTTCATCAATTACAAAAAATCCACCCCACGGTCTCGTGTCATCTTTTGTAATGATATTAAAATTTTGTTCGGTCAGCATTTTTTCAACCTCATCAAAGATTTTATTCTTTTCCATTTATTGTTTATTTAAATTTTACTTTTCTTTTGACATCGAGTAAGGAAAATCTTTTTCCTCACTTCCTCTTTGTTTATTTGGAGTTTTATCCATTTGGAAATCTAAAACCGCACCTTTCATCAATTCTTTATGACTTAACCAGTTTTTAGAATAAACTTGATTATTCACTTTTAAACTATTAACATAAAGATTGTCAGCACTATTTTCTGGCGCATTGATCTTGATTGAATTTCCATTTTCTAAATTAATAATCGCATTCTTAAACAAAGGCGCTCCCAAAACATATTGATCCGTCGCCGGCGTCACTGGATAAAAACCTAAAGCCGAGAAAATATACCAAGCCGAAGTTTGCCCATTATCCTCGTCACCACAATATCCGTCGGGCGTTGGTTGATACAATTTATCCATAACCTTTCTTGCCCAATATTGCGTTTTGTATGGCGCACCAGCATAATTATAAAGATAAATCATGTGTTGTATCGGTTGGTTTCCGTGGGCATATTGTCCCATATCCATAATCTGCATTTCGCGAATTTCGTGGATTACAAAACCATAATAACTGTCATCGAAAACTGGAGGAAGGGTAAAAATTTCGTCCAATTTTGATTCGAATTTCTTTTTGCCACCCATTAAAGTTGCCAAACCATCAACATCTTGGAAAACAGACCATGTATAATGCAGACTATTCCCTTCTGTGAAAGCATCGCCCCATTTATAAGGATTAAACGGCGATTGGAACTTTCCGTCTTTATTTTTGCCACGCATCCAACCTGTTTCTTTATCGAAAAGGTTTTTGTAATTGTAAGCTCTCTTTTTATAAATATCAATCTCCGAAGCTGGTTTTCCCAAAGCTTTTCCTAGCTCATAAATTGCAAAATCATCATAAGCATATTCTAGAGTTCTAGCGGCGTTTTCATTGATTTTAACATCATAAGGCACATAACCCAAAGTATTGTAATAATCAACACCTTTTCTACCGACCGCGCTCATCGGTCCTTCATGATTTGCGCCATGTTTAACAGCTTCCCAAAGCGTTTCGATGTCGTAACCGCGAAGACCTTTAAGATAAGCATCCGCGACAACCGACGCCGAATTGTTCCCAATCATAATATCGGAATAACCAGGACTGCTCCACTCTGGTAAAAATCCGCCTTCTTTGTACGCATTAGCCAAACCTTCCTGCATTTCTACATTAATGCTTGGATAGACCAAATTCAACAATGGATATAACGCACGGAAAGTATCCCAAAAACCTGTACCAGCAAACATTCTTCCATCCATAATTTTTCCGTTGTATGGACTCCAATGTTTGATTTTGTTTTGAGCATCAATCTCATAAAGTTTTTGAGGGAAAAATAAGGTTCTGTACAACGAAGAATAAAAAGTTCTTGTCTGTTGATCTGTCCCGCCTTTAACTTCGATTTTACTTAAAGTTTTGTTCCAAATGTCTTTAGCTTCGGATTTAACTTGGTCAAAAGTTTTGTTAGCGATTTCTCTTTTTAAATTTAACTCAGCTTGTTCAAAACTGATAAAAGACGAAGCGACTTTCGCATAAACCGATTCTTTATTTTTAAGTTTAAAACCAACAACTGCACCAGCGTGATTTGATGTAATTTCTAATTGATTGTTTACAAATTGATCATCCTTCCAAGTTGTAGTTAAATCAAAATCTTTATCAAACTGAACAACGAAATAGTTTTTGAAATTTTCATATTTCCCTGACGCATATTTGGTTGTATAGCCAATAATTTTGCGTTCTATAGGAAGAATTTTAATATAAGAACCTTTGTCCAAAGCATCAATAACAACATAAGCGCTATCCGTTTTTGGAAAATCAAACTTAAAAAAAGAAGCTCTTTCCGTTGGAGTGAAAGCGGTTGTAACATTCGCATCCGCTAGATAAACGCTATAAAAATAAGGTGTTGAAATTTCAGCTTTATGACTGAACCAACTTGCTCTATCTTCTTCCTTAAATTTTGGTTTTCCAACGCCTGGCATAATGGCAAAAGCGCCATAATCATTCATCCAAGGCGATGGCTGATGTGTTTGTTTAAAACCTCTAATTTTGTCAGCATCGTAACTGTAAGCCCAACCGTCGCCCATCTTTCCCGTTTGTGGCGTCCAAAGATTCATCCCCCACGGAAGACCTACCGCAGGATACGTATTTCCGTTAGATAAAGACGGTTTCGACTGCGTCCCCATCAAAGGATTGACGTAATCGACTGGCGAATTTTGACCAAAAACGATAAGATTTAAAAAAACAAAAAGTGAAGTAAATAAGAATTTCATTTTCATAGTTTTATTAATAATTTAACGATTGTTTCAAGGCATAACTTGCGGCACCAAGAATGGCTGCATCTTCAAAAATTGCAGATATTTTTATTGGTAAATTAATGTTATTATTCTCAAGATTATTAGTCAGTTTCTCCTGAAAATAAGGATAAGCTTTTGCAATATTACCGCCAATCACCAAAACTTCCGGATTATAAGCTTTGACATGTTGCACAACAAAATCACTGAAGTGATCCGCATACTCATCAAAAATTATAGTTCGGAGGTCTTCTGATTTTTCCAGTAAATCTTTAGTCCCAGAAATATCTTCGCCTGTTAATTCTCTATAACGTTTAATAAGCCAATTGGTTGTTAAATAATTTTCAAAAATACTTGTTTTATATGGTGAATTCCACAAATCTTCGTCAGTTGCGACTTTGCCATCATAAAAAGTGCTCCCTAGTCCAGTTCCTAAAGTAATTCCAAAAACTCTTTTATGATTTTGAACTGCACCACCAAAAATTTCGCCTTCCAAAAATGCAGCGGCATCATTAATAAAGTGAATTTGCTTCTCAGAAATCGAAAGTCTTTGCGCTAATTCTTTTTTAACATTCAAATTAAGAATATTGATAAATTTGCCATGTGCCATCAACGATATACCGTTTTCGTAATCGAAAGGTCCAGGCATCGCAACACCTATTAACACTACATTTTTATCGAGATCAGCAATAAGTTTTTGTATCGCCGAAACCCAAGCTGATAAAATAACTTCCTTTTCGGCTAAAGAATCGACATGTTCTCGCAGATAAGTTGAAGCGATTATTTCGCGATTTTCGGTTGTTACTTGTGCCATCGTAATATGCGACCCACCAACGTCTATTCCTACAATTTGTTTCATTTTATTTTGGCTTAAAAATAAGATAAACAAGCGCAAATTCGACATTTTTGAACGTCAAATTTGCGACTTGATTTTTAATAAAAAAATTTTAAAAATATATGAAAAAAGTGTTATTTAACCATTATTTTTCCAGAATCAATAATATTATTATCTGTTGACTGAACCTTGTAGATGTAAAGTCCTGTACCTAAGTTAGAAGAACTAACCGAAGCTTTTTCTCCCGACACTTTTTGAGTTTTCACCAACTTGCCAGTAGCGTCGTAAAGCGAAATAGTTGCAGACTTTTCTTTAGTTACAAAGTGAATATCGTCACCTTTTTTAACTGGATTAGGATAGATTTTAGTTTTAGCAGAAGCAACATCATTAACTGCCATATCTACCGCACAAGCTACATCTGTACTCCAGTTAGCATCTGTCATATTACTCAAAATTGCGAAATGCGTGTTAGCCGTTTGGTCAAAAGCCGCTACACCACTACCTTCGTTAAACTTCCAGTTAGCTTCTAATCCAGCAGCATTTGGTGCTACAATACATTGCGTTGCTACAACTTCCTCTGCAGATAAAGCTCTTTTCCAAACTCTAAATTCGTCCAAGAAACCGTTAAGCCTTCTATCTCCACTGTTAGAGTTTCTTGCTGCTAAAAAGAAATTACCATTTGCATTAAATGCTCCCGAAGCCGGAACTGTTGCGTCTAAAGCACCATTAACATAAAGTTTCATTGCTGTACCATCGTAAGTTGCTGCAATGTGATACCAAGCATCTTTGTTAAATTTAGTCGCGGATTTCAATTTAATTTGCGCCCCACCAATACTTATAACAAATTGTAAATAATCACCCGTTGGGATATCACCATCACCAAAACGTAATAAAGCAGAGTTGTTGTCACCACCTTCGATACCTGCAACAGATGAAATGTATGGGAAACTTGCTTGGAAGGCATTCATTTTAACCCAACCTTCAAGCGTTAAAGCATTACCACTAATATTAAAATTACCAGCATCTAGATAGTTGGTTGTTCCGTTGAACGAAAGCGAACGATTACCTGGACTTTGTACCGGCGTGAAACCACTTTTGAATGTAGACTCAGCAGAAAAAGCACTTAATTGTCCTCCACAAGATCCTTGTACTTTCCAAGAGTAAGTTGTGTTAGGCGTTAAACCTTGTAAGTCATAAGTATTAGTCGTTACATTATTAACTGTTGTCCAATCTGATGCTGTTGAAGCTTTGTACTGAATCGTATAAGAACCTGCATTGGTAGCCGTCCACGACACAGTTGTTGATGTTCCTTTATAATTAGAAGAAGACAAATTATATGGAGGAACGCATCCATTACCACTATTAAAACGAGGTGCAAAAATATAAGTACTCGTTAAAGAAGCCGAACAAGAAGACTGAATTCTCCAGTCATATTCTGTATTTGCCGTTAAATTATTAATCGAAAGACTACTTCCAGAATAATTAGTAGCTGCTGAAATCCAAGTTGACGAGTTTGCTAATTTATAATCGATGTTATAAGTTTTTGTAGCATCTCCAGTCCAACTAAGCGTTGCGGAAGTTCCTGCTAAATTGACAGCATCTAGACCAATTGGTGGTTCGCAAGTTACTCCCGATGTCCAAGCATAAGTTTGTCCTGACAAAGTCGTTGCCTCACCATACAAATTATTAGTAGAAGTAGAAATCTTAGCCGATGCATCTCCTTGACGAAGATCGTACCAAACAATCACACCATAACCATCGGTTTTTGTTCTTGTAGATTGTGTATTAATAGTCGCTGTAGAAGTCGATTGTACATTAAAAGCTGCTGCACCTAATTTTGGTTTCGTTAAAGGTGGAACTGCAGTCGACATCTGCGTCATGTATGTTCCGTACAATCCATTGTAAGCATAATTGATATAGTTACCCGCGCGATCAGCCCCACTTGTCAAATAAGTTGTCGGTATTGGCGCACCAACCGCATCAGAATAATCATAAAGCGTGATAAGTTTATCTGGCATCGCTGCTTTTAACTCTTGTAAAAGCATTGTGAAAGATGCAGGATTTTTGATATTACCCGTTGTTGGATATCCCGCATATTCGTCATCAAAGTCGATACCGTCAAGACCATAAGTATAGACTGTATTTGCTACTTGAAGTGCAAAATCTTTCGCAGCTTCTTGTGTCTGAAAGTTAAGAATTCCAGCGCCTTGGTGGTTACCGATAAGACTCAAAAGAACTTTAATACCTTTAGCTTGTAATGGTCTTACATATGTATTAACATCGTTAAGAACTTTTGTAACATTGTTATTGTTGTAAATGTAAGCACGACCTTTAGCAGCATCATAATTAATATTTCCAGCAAAAATTATCGCCGAATCAAAGGCTTGCTTTCCAGACGTTGCTAAAGTGTAAGAACCTACGTTAAGCAAGTTATTATCATTAACTTCTACATAGCAGAAGTTTTGAGGATTTTGCTGTGCTTCAACTTGTGTCGATAACAAGCCTGCAAGCATCATCATAAGAAGAGATTGTTTCTTCATATTAAATGTTTTTTAAGTTAGTAAAATTTGAAAAGGTGTATATATACATTTGTGTGTTAAAATTTTGTCTTACAGTCCTTTTTCAATAATAAATAAAATCAGGATTGTAAAAATGTTGATTAGCTCAACAATTCTGGACTTTCTTTAAAGGTTTTCCAAAGTAGTTCTCCAAATAAAGTATTCGCCCAAGCAAACCACGATCTCGTGAATTTTTTACTATCATTTTTATGAAAAGACTCGTGCATAAATCCTGTTCCGCCGTGTGTTTTTTGTAAAATCTGAATGCAATTTTTGATTTCAGTTTTATCTTTCGTTGTCAACGCTTTCATGATTAAGCTCATTGGCCAAATCATATCCAAACCAATGTGTGGTCCGCCAATACCTTCCGCAACTTTTCCTTTAAAGAAGAATGGATTGTTCTCAGACCAAACAAATTTTCTAGTATTTTGATAAATCGGATCGTTCTCTTTAACAGCATCCAAATACGGCAAACCTAATAAACTTGGGCAGTTAGCGTCGTCCATTAAGTTGTAACTTCCAAAACCATTAACCTCGAAAGCGTACATTTTTCCAAACTCTGGATGGTTGTAAATTCCGTATTTATTAATCGCATTTTCAACTTCATTTGCCAAAGCCGAAAGCTCTTGCGCTAGTTTTGTTTCATTTTTAATTTTAGAAAGCATCTCAGAAGCTTGTCTCAAACTAACAACAGCAAACAAGTTAGATGGAATAAGATATGCCCAAATTGTTGCATCATCACTTGGTCGGAACATCGAACAAATCAATCCGTTTGGTTTTACAGGATAACCGTAACCGCCCATCGGGATGCCATCGGTTGCCCAATCTGTCGTTCTTTCAAATTTGTAAGGACCGAGATTTTCTTTTCTTTGTTGCTCTTTAAAAGTCTGAAGCGTCAACTTTATCCCTTGCAACCAATTGTTGTCAAACGGTTTGGTATCGCCAGTTTCTTTCCAAAAATGATAAGCCAAACGAATCGGATAACACAAAGAATCGATTTCCCATTTTCTTTCATGTGTACCATCTTTCATGTCTGTATGATCAAACTCTTTCCATTTACTGATTTTTTTATCATCGTTGTAGAACGCATTTGCATACGGATCTTTTAGGATAAATTTCGTTTGTTTATGGATAACGCCAGCAATTAACTTATGTAGATTTTGATCATCTTTAGAAAACTGTAAATATGGAAAAACTTGCGCCGAGCTGTCTCTCAACCACATCGCGTCGATGTCACCAGTAATGACGTAAGTATCGGGCGTTCCGTTTGCTTCGCTAAAGAAAACCGTTGTGTCCAAAGTGTTTGGAAAACAGTTTTCGAAAAGCCAACTTAGCTCTTTATTTTTTACTTTCTTTTTAAATTGTGAAATTGCACTTTCTACCGCTTCACTAGAGAAGTTACGCTTGTCTTTTGCAACACGTACCACTGGATAATTTTCTCCCCAAATAGCTTTTGAAAAAGCCAAGTTTGGGAATAATAATCCTGCTCCTGCTAATGAACTTGTTTGGATAAATTGTCTTCTTTTCATATCTATTTATTTTTCGCGATTTTAGATTTTTTGTTTTTGATTAAAATAGTTCTCGATACGATTTTTGCAAAATCTACTCGAACTGACGTTAGTTTTTTTAATCAAGTTTAATTACATTTCTTGGTTTAAATTAATTAGCTGGTTTGCTTCCAATAACGAATTTTAGCTCGCCACCTTTCATAATATCTGCGTGATCCAATTCCCAAGTTTTATGCTCTTTTCCGTTTAAAAATATTTTTTGAACATAAAAATTCTTGTCAGAAATCTTATCAGCAACGACCGTAAATGTTTTTCCGTTTTCTAGTTTTAAACTAACTTTTGGGAATTGTGGTGTCCCGATTGCATATTTTCCGTTGCCTGGCGTCACGGGATAAAAGCCTAAAGACGAGAAAATATACCAAGCCGACATCTGTCCACAATCTTCGTTATTCACGATGCCATCTGGTTTTGCATGATACATATTGTCTCTAATAAACTTCACCATTTTTTGAGTTTTGTGCGGAACATCAGCATAATTGTACAAATACGGAACATGATGTCCTGGCTCATCACCAAATCCCAAAGAGCCGATAAAGCCCGAAATATCAACATGTTGCTCGCCAATCATTTTTAAATCTTGGTTAAAGGTATTATCCAATTTTTCTTCAAATCCTTTTTTGCCACCATAAAGATTTATCATACCAGGAATATCTTGCGGCACAAACAAATCGTAAGCCCAAATATTCCCAGAAACCCAATGTGGTTGTAACTTTGTCCAATCATTTAATTCAAAATTTTCAACAAATTTTCCATCTTTTTTTCTTGGCCAAAAATGATTGTTGTCTTTATTAAATGTATTAAGATAATTTTGAGAGCGTTTCATATAGATTTCCGCTTCTTCTTTTTTACCAAGTTTTAAAGCCAATTGCGCAATACACCAATCGTCATACGCATATTCCAAAGTTTTGGAAACCGAAGCCACGTAATCTGACGGCACATAATTGTACTTCAGATAATCATCGATTCCACCGTCTGGTCCTTTAATTTTCTCTGTTAAAGACGCGTCTTTCATCGCTGCAAAAGCATCTTCTAGATTAATCCCAGGAACGCCTTTTGAGATGGCATCCCAAATCACCGAAACACTGTGGTAGCCCAACATACAGAAGTTATCATAACCTGTAAGCTCCCAAATTGGCATGTGATCTTTACGATCTTTGTGACGACTAATCAAAGAGTTCGCAAATTCGGTGGTATGTTTTTGATCCATAATCGTTAACAAAGGATGCGTCGCGCGGAAGCCATCCCAATACGAAAATGTGCTGTAATTTCTGAAACCTTTAGCCATCATATTTTCCTCAGCTGCCACATATTCTCCATTAACATCCATGTAAAGATTAGGCGCAATAAATGTGTGGTAAACGCCAGTGTAGAAAATTTTGCGTTGGTCGTCTGTTCCGCCAGTGACTTCAAATCTTGAAATCAGTTTTCGCCATGTATTTTGTACGTTTTCTTTAGCTTTTGCAAAGTCAACATTTTTAGCTTCAGCATTTAAGTTTTCTTCAGCATTCTCAATACTAATCGGCGATAACGACACTTTTATTTCGATCGCTTCATTGTTTTCAGTTGAGAATCTCACATAGGCTTTTGCATCTTTTGCGATGGCTGCTTTCTCGTTTTCAAGAATTTTTCCTGCTTTGTAAACGCCCGAGCTTTTAAAAGGTTTAGAAAACTCCATCACGAAATATGCAAAGCGTTTTCCGCCCCAACCTGTGCTGTAAGAATAGCCAATAATTTTTTTATTTGATTCTATCGTAATCGCAGTGTGATAAACTGTTCCGTAGATTTTATTAGTTGGATCGATGATAATATTAGCTTCCTCTGTTTTGGGAAACGTATATTTATGAAAACCAACTCTTTCCGAAGTTGTCAATTCTGCTTTAACATTGTAAGAATCCAACATCACCGAATAATATCCAGGCGACGCCGACTCTCTATCATGACTAAATGTCGAACGATATGTATTTTGCGGTTGTTGCTCAGTGCCAGCAATCATATTGATTTTGCCAGTTGTTGGCATCACCAAAATGTCGCCCAAATCTGCCCAACCTGTTCCACTAAGATGGTTGTGACTAAAGCCCATAATGGTTTTGCTGGAGTAATGATAACCCGAACACCAATCCCAATCGCCAGATTTTGTGTTTTGGTCTGGACTTAGTTGTATCATCCCAAACGGCGAAGTCGCGCCAGGAAATGTGTGTCCATGACCACCTGTTCCAATGAAAGGATCAACCCATTTTAGAATGTCATTTTTATCCTGAGCAAATCCTAAAATTGAGACACAAACGAAAAATACTAAAATCTTGAAATGTTTAATCATGCTAAAAGTCTTTTACAATGAATCTTTTTTCATAAAATTAATAATCTCTGAGATATAACCAAAAGCTACAGCAACAACAGTGTCTGCTGCGCCATAATAAACTGCCACTTTATCGCCATCTGCAATCGCCGCACACGGGAAAACAACATTCGGAACATCGCCCGTTGTCTCATAAAGTTCGGCGGGAGCAAGAAGATACTGTTTTGAACGATATAAGACTTTATCAGGATTTTCTAAATCCAATAAAACCGCACCCATCGAATATCGGAATCCATTGCAAGTATTGATAACTCCGTGATAAAACATCAGCCAACCTTCTTCTGTCTTAATAGGAACAGAACCAGAACCGATTTTGGTACATTGCCATGCGCTATCCATAAAAGGCGCCACTTTCATCACGCAACGATGCTCGCCCCAATACTTCATATCAGGACTATAACTGATAAAAATATCACCAAAAGGTGTATGCCCATTATCACTTGGACGACTTAACATCGCATATTTACCATTGATTTTTTCTGGAAAAAGCACGCCATTTCTGTTAAAAGGTAAGAAGGCATTTTCACACTGATAAAACTCTTTAAAGTCAAAAGTATAAGCAATCCCAATAGTTGGCCCATTGTAACCATTGCACCAACTAATCCAATAACGATCTTCAATAAATGTAACACGAGGATCATATTTGTAGTCAGAAACGATCATTTCTGTATTCCCAGCCTTCATCTCGATTGGATTGTGCTCGATCTCCCAGTTGATGCCATCTTTACTAAAACCCGCAAAGATATTCATCTGTACCGCTTTGTTATCGCAACGAAAAACACCTGCAAAGCCATCCTCAAAAGGGACTACGGCACTATTAAAAATACTATTAGAACTCGGGATATCATAACGTCCGATAATTGGATTTTCGGAAAAACGCCACATGATATCTTTATTGCCTTCCGGGCGCTCTTGCCATGGAAATGTTTTCATTTTTTTATTTTTAAATTTTATTAAATGATTTTCTGTTTTAAAACAATTTTAAAAATGAAAATCATTAAGAATGAGTTTAATACTCATTATTTAGTTGTGAAAAATAATTGAAGTTTTTACAAAATCTAATTTTGACTTTCAAGCTTTTCTTCTTGATGTGGAAATGGTACAAACATGGTCACCAAAAATGCTGGAATAGTTGCTACTAATACCCAAATGAAGAACATTTTGTAACCGATAGCATCGCTTATGTAACCGCTAATCATCCCTGGAAGCATAACACCAAAATTCATAATTCCTGTTGCAAAGGCATAATGTGAAGTTTTATGTTCGCCTGGTGCAATCTGTTGCATGATGTAAAGCATTAAACCAACAAATCCGAAACCATATCCGAAATACTCAAATACGACTGCAGCGCCGATGATATAGAGATTTTCAGGAACATAAAACGCCAAAAGTGCATACACAACAAATGGAATATTAAAAGCGCAACATAACCAAATCAATGATTTTTTGAGACCTCTTGCTGATATAAAATGTCCCGCCAAAACAGAGCCTAAAATAAAAGCAATCGATCCGTAAGTCCCATAAATAATACCAATATCCTCTGTCGACAATCCTAGACCTCCTGCTGTTCTTGGTGCTTTGAAAAAGAGTGGCGCGATTTTAATCGCGAAACCTTCTGCAAAACGATAGAAGATTACAAAACCAATACTCCACAAAATCTGAGGTTTTGTGAAAAAAGTTTTAATAATTTTCAGAAGTTCGTCGAGTACATTTTTAAATGATTTTTGATGTGTACTTGCTTGTGGTTTACTTTCTTTAGGTAAAACGAAATAATGATAAATCGCCAAACTGATAAACACCGCCGAACAAATCCCCATGATCATCATCCAAGCATTGGTAACGCCTTTTGACTTTTCTAAAGTCCCAGCTAGATAGACCAAAGCGCCACTTCCGACGATTTTTGCCATATTGTAAAAAGCGCCTTGCCAACCAATATATTTAGCTTGTTCTTTATTGGTTAGAGCATTAATGTAGATTCCGTCAGCTGCGATGTCGTGCGTTGCGCCACAAAAAGCGACAACTGCTAACAAGCCAATACTGTACTTAAAGAAATCGGACATCGGTAGCGTAAAAACCACCAACGCGAATAAAACGCCAATTGATAATTGTGCGGTTATCGCAAAAAATCTTTTGGTTTTATAAATTTCTAAAAAAGGGCTCCACAAAGGTTTGATCGTCCAAAAAAATAAAATAAGCGCTGTCCAAAAAGCAATTTTAGCATCGGTGATTCCCATGTTTTTGTACATGATACCTGCAACCGAGTTAATACTTACGAATGGCATCCCCATTGCGAAATACAAAGTGGGAATCCAGAACATCGGATTTATTTTAGATTTTGAAACTTGCAGTTTTTCCACAATTTATTTAAGTTTAAAAGATGGGCACAAATTACTGTGCCCTATCCAAAGAGAAAATAATAAATATGAATTATTTTTTATCCCACCAAAGTCTAGTACCACCAGTATCTGGACCGTTAAGCATAGATGCTGCTTGTGGGTAATTTAATGTAGACGTTTTCGTATCGTTGGTAAACGGAATTCTTCTCACCATTGCATTGGTATCGATTGTACCACCGCTATCATTTTGTCTAACTTTGAAAAGAATCGGATAACCTGTTCTTCTCTGCTCTGCCCAAGCTTCTGGACCATTAGGATATAACGACAACCATTTTTGAGTAATGATTCTTTCTAGCTTTCTTTCGTTAGAGTCTGCATTATTCCACTTGATAGTAATTGTACTCAATTGAGAATCTCCCTCCAAGACATTGTTTGCAGGATTTTTTGGATCAATATAAGGTTCTTGCGTTGATACGCTATCATTAAGATAAGCAGCAACACCATCTTTACCCCATTCTCCGAAAGATTGTGCAACACCCGTTTCGTAATTGGTTTTTGCATCGCCAGCACCGCTATAACCTCTAAGTGCCGCTTCAGATTTTAAGAACCATGTTTCGGCAGCAGTAAATAGTTTTAATTTACCATCTGTTCCCGAAAAATAATCGCCTGTCGCAGATTTTGCTATTGGTTGCGAAAACCCTCCATAAGTCGTTTTTCCATTTATTAAATCAATACCTGTTCTGATACCTTTGTATTCACCTTCGATACTTTGATCTGTTGCCGGCTTAACATAAGCAGAAAGACGAGGATCAAAATAACCTTGAAGATATGTTACTAAAGGTGCACCTACTAAACAGTCTCCCCAGCTATAAACGATAAAATTCATTTCGTTTTCGCCGATGCTCATCAAAGCATTATCTGCATTACTGTCAATTAAACCTGCTGATGAAATCAAAGCTTCTTCTGCATATTTTCTAGATTTAGCGGGATCTGCATAGCTCATTCTCATTGCAAATCTCAACTTAAGTGAGTTCGCAAGTTTAGCCCACTTTAGCATATCGCCTTTGTAGACTTTGTCAGAAAGTTTTAGAACCGCTTTATCAGATGCATTAACACTTGGTGCAGAAGTTCCTATTTTTTGTAAATCATTGATAGCCGCCGTAAGATCCGCGATAAAATAGTTGTAAGCATCTTCTTGAGAATCAAAATCTGTAACACCATTAGAATTAGGAGTTTCGAATTTACTATAGGCAACAGGTCCATGACTGTCAGCAACCTTCATAGCGGCCATGACTCTTAATATTTTTTTAACAGCTTTAAAGCCTGTAAAATCAAGATCCGAATAATTCTTTCTTATTGCTGTGTCGATATTGATAGATGTATTAAAAATTTCTACCTGATGTTGTACGATTCTATTATTCCAACCGTCCATCATAAAGTAGGTCATATTATTTTTACCTCCATTAAATTGTGTTGCGGTACTAAACATACCACTGTACATATCAGCACTGAGATTTGGATAAAGTTGTGTGTCAGATTTAAAGGTATTTTGCATCGTCTTCATCAAACTAACAATGATACCGTAATCTGCTAAAGCACTTTCTGGTGTAACTGCATTTTCAGAATTAATTTCATCAAAGTTACTCGTACAACCTGTCATAGAAAACAACATCGCTGCGCCTATCATCCATTTTGTAATATTATGTATTTTCATTTTTTGTAATTTTTAAATTAGAAGTTCGCTTTTAAAGATAATCCTAAAGATCTTGTAATTGGGTTACCGAAAGAGTCTACCCCAACACCACCTGGCGTGTTTCCAGATACTTGTTCTGGATCAAATGGTGCTTTTTTGTACAAGAAAAATAAGTTAGATCCAACAAGACTTACTGTAGCATTCTTCATATATTTTGAATTAACATCAAATGTATATGATACTGAAGCCTGACGAAGACGAATATTTGTAGCTTTATAGATATAAGCTTCATCAATACCAGTATTTGGCAATACACCTCCAACCGCTTGATAATAAGTTTTTGCATCGGTTAAACCAGTATACGCAGAACTAGGGTTAGCTGTACCTGGTGCATAAACTGCGTTAGGAATTCTTACGCCGCCAGCATCTCTCGCATCTGCTGAAGCTTGGCT
The DNA here is from genome assembly GCF_900167905.1 of Soonwooa buanensis. GTDB lineage: Bacteria > Bacteroidota > Bacteroidia > Flavobacteriales > Weeksellaceae > Soonwooa > Soonwooa buanensis. Next base: position 523,648 of record NZ_FUYZ01000001.1, read on the forward strand.
CACACCATATAGATCATTTGCTCTTTCAGTAAGAGATAACACATGTCCTCCAAATTTACCATCAACAAGGAAAGATATTCCTAATTTACCAATATTAAATTCGTTAGCGAAACCAATCATAAATTTAGGGTTTGGATTTCCCAAATAATGAACATCTTTTGTTCTTGTAGGCTTGCCATTTTCATCAACCAAAATCCGACCTTGATCATCTCTTTGGAATTGTGTACCATATATATCTCCAAAAGAACCTCCCAATACTAACTTTGTATAACTTCCACCACCAGCTAAGGACATTTTCCAATCTGAAGGAACACCTAACTCTGAAGGGAATAATTCAATAATCTTGTTTGTATTTGCCGAAGCATTCAAAGTGGTTGTCCAACCAAATTTTTCAGATTTAAAAACTTTATACGATAATGATGATTCGAAACCAGTATTTCTGATTTTTCCAGCATTAATAGTATAGAATCCAGAGACTATTCCTCCGAAGTTACCTGTAAGCTCAATAGGCAAAAGTTGATTGGTTGTATTTGAATTATAGTATGTAAAGTCAAAGCTTAATCTATTTTTTAACATTCTCAATTCTGTACCAACTTCAAGCGTTTTGTTTAGCTCTGGCTTTGGTGACAATATACCATTCCAAGTTTCCTTAGGTACATTACCAGCTGTCGTTGCAATGATAAATCCATTATCTAGACCATAGTTAAATGGCGAACTCGTCATCGAATAAGTATTATTTGGCTGAAGTCCTAACCCAACTGTTGCATAAGAACCTCTAAGCTTCCAAAAATTAATAGCTTCAGGAAGTTTAAAGACGGATGAAAGAATTGTGTTAACACCAATCGATTCGTAATCGTAAGAATAAGAACCTGTACCAGACAATGTCGAATCCCAATCATTTCTGAAAGTCACATCAACATAAAGTAAATTTTTAAATCCGACCGAAGTACTTGCAAAAAAGGATTGAGTCTGTTGCTTTGTACTCGAATAACTATTATGGTTACCGTCTGCTGGAGGTAGTGGTTTTCCATTATCATCTACAGGCCAAGATAAATTACTTTCGAGGAACAAATTTGGATTTACTAAGTGAGAATTATCTAATCGGGTTTTAGTTTTTCTCAATGTATTAATGCTTCCACCGATTGTAAAATCTAATGAAATATCTTCTGTTATTTTTGGATTACCAATTAACAACACATCACCATAGGTAGATGAATTTTCAAAAGTATCTTTTAATAATCGTCCATTATTAGTCCCAGGCATTACATTACCTTCTGCATCCTTATTGGCAGTTATTAACAATGTTGGATCGGAGTATGCATAAATATTACGTTGGCTCTTAGATGTATTCCAATTATAATTACCTCTTGCTCTTGCACTTAACCAAGGATTAATTTGATAAGATAACGAAACTGAAGTATAAACATTTCGATTGTTAGTTGTTACTTTATTTCTATTTAAAATCCAATATGGATTTTGTGTAGCTGGATTTCCTTTAAACTTACCATCGTCACCAATCTCCCACCAATTTTGTCCCGTTAATAATCTGCTAGCATCTGGATACGTATAATTATTTGGTCCATATTGATCAAAATCAACCCCTCTTGGTAACCAATAAAGACTCACTAAAGGAGAAAAAGATGCCCCTGGCGTCTGTCTGTTAATACTATTTTGAAGTGAGCCTAGAAAACTAGCATCCAATGTTAATTTATCATCTAAAAACTTACTAGAATTTCTGAAAGACACATTGTATTGATCAAAATTAGTTAATGGTACAACACCCTTGTTGGTTGTATTACCAATTGAGAAATAGTTAGAAGATTTTTCATTACCAGACTGAAATGATAGGCTATTAACCCAAGTTGCACCTGTTTGCAAAAAATCTTTCAAGTAATCTTTTGATGTACCTTTTGCACCCCAACTTTCGTGAGATTCTCCTGCAGTAGAGCCTGTAGCTGCAGGATCATAAGACAAGTAGCTATGCTGTAATTTTGGTAAGCTATAAGCTCTATCCATAGTTATACTTGTGTTATAGGTAATTGAGCTTTGTCCAGCACGACCTTTTTTAGTCGTGATTAATACAACACCGTTACCACCTGCAGAACCATAAAGTGCAGATGCAGATGCGCCTTTCAAAAAGTTAATACTTTCGATATCATCTGGGTTGATAGAACTCATCACATCTCCACCATCTGGCATCGTAGAAAACTGACTAATATCTGCTGCACTACCAGTGCCATTAAACATCGGAATCCCATCAATAACATACAATGGTGAAGCATTTGCTGTAGATTTATTACCACGCATAATAACCCTAACCGAGCTACCAACACCATTGGTTTTATTAATCTGTACGTTGGATACTTTACCGTTAATGGCATTTAGTAAGTTGGGCGTTTTAACTGCTGTAAGTTCATCACCACCAATTTGTTGTGCAGAATAAGTTAATGACTTAGCTTGTCTTTTGACACCAAGAGCTGTTACAACAACCGCTTCTATGTCTTTAGTCTTTGTAGTATCCGATACTTTCTCCTGTGCATTTGCAACCAAAGAAAAAACGAATAAAATAGGTACAACTGCTTTTCTCATAAGTTTTGTATTATTTATTTGAGAGAATATGGTTTAACAGCTTATAAATTATTTAAGAGAGATGACTATTCAATCTTAAATATTTAAAATTCTGTTAATATTTAATTCATAAAAACAAAACTAATTTTTGTAGTTAATCAGATGTAATACTATTTTATCATAAAACGATATTATTTTTTATACTACCTAGCCTAGTAGTTGGAAATAGGCTTTAAAACGTTGATTTCAAATAGTTAAAAATGAAATCTCAAATCGTTGAAATATTAGAAAAAAAGAGGCTTTGTCTACAAATTGTAGATGCTGTCTATCAAAAAAACTATTCAATTTTCTTAATTCCGGCAAATTGTTCCTTAAAACTGGAAGGCGTTGTATTCTTAACCGACTTAAAAATCTTATTGAAGTTCGCAATATTATTAAAGCCCGCTTCAAAAGCAATTTCAGAAATTGTCATATTGCGCTCCAACATCCAACGCACCGTATAACTCACCCGAATATCATTAAGATAATTAATAAAAGTCTTTCCTGTCCTTTGTTTTATAAAACGGTTAAAGGTCGGGATACTCATGTTAACCAATGCTGCGATATCGTTTAACATAATTTTGGACTTAAAATTTTGATGCACATAATCATGTACAATTTGCATCGTGTCTTTATATGAAAACTTCTCCTGCTCTATGCTATATGAAGATAAAAGCGTGCGGTCTTTAGAATTAGCAAGTTCGTTGAGAATTTTCATAACCTCAACAAAAGAATCGAAACTGTTCATTTTTGATAAAGTCAAAAGCGAATTCTTTAGCTTTTCGGCGGTTTCTTGGGAAAATAAAATTCCTTTAATCGAATCGCGCATCAAATTATTAATCGGTTTAAAAATATTTTTACCCATTAATGCCTGCGAAAAAAAATCTTGGTTAAACTGGATTGTAATCTCGTGCGATCTCTTACTTTTACAATTATGATTTGCCCAACAATGCGGCAGATTGGGTCCAATCAAAACCAACTCTAGGTCATCGATTTCGTCAGAATGATCTCCCACAACTCTTTTATAACCTTTTCCGTGAACGATAAAATTGAGTTCGACTTCGGGATGATAATGGTACGGAAATTCAAAAGATTTATGAATACGATCAAAAACCAAAAAGCTGTCTTCTGACGACAAAGGCGTTATCTCGCGCAATATATTTTCTAAATGACTCATGATTTCGTTACCACTTCAATTATAATTTCCGTAAATATATACTTAAATTAATAAATTTTTAAATCTGTTTTTTAAATTTTCTCTCGAGTACGAACAAAAAATAACAAATTACTAATAAACAAAAAATATTTGACCATCCGAGTTCCAAAACAAAAGCGCAACCATATTTGGTTGCGCTTTTATTTTATATTGTTGTAAGAGTTACGGATTTGTAGAGAAAATAGAACCATTCGCAATCATTGCTCTGCGGTTCATTTTCAGAATATCTCTAACCCATTCTGCAAAATCTTCTGGTTGAAGAACGGTTTCAGAATTTCCGTCGGTTAATCCACCTTGGATGCTCATATCAGATGCAATGGTACTCGGTGTTAACGTAATCACACGGATGTTATCTTTTCTCCATTCCGCCATCATCGATTGCGAAAGAGAAATCACCGCTGCTTTACTTGCTGCATAAGCTGACATTCCTGCACCACCTTTCAAACCTGCTGTAGAAGCTACATTCACGATATCACCTTGACCTTTTTCTTTTAAAAATGGATAAACCGCTTTCGAAGTATAAAGAACACCAAACAAATTGGTTTTCATCACTTGTTCCCAAACGTCGGTCGACATATCATTGATTTTGCCAAAATCGCCAATTCCAGCATTATTCACCAAAATATCGATGCTTCCTAAATCTGTAACCAAAGTTTTTATTCCGTTATTTACCGCCGCTTCATCATCAATACTAAAAACCGAATAAGTCGCATTAACGCCCAAATTTTTCAGTTCTTCAACTGTATTTTTAAGGTTTTCTTCGTTTCTTCCTGTAATTCCGATATTCACACCTTCATTAGCAAGTGCAATGGCAACAGCTTTTCCTAGTCCTCTTCCACCGCCAGTTACGATTGCATTTTTTCCTTTTAAGCTCGTCATTTTTTTATTTTTTATGATTAAACTTTACATTTTGCAAAGTTACAAAATGAAATTTCGTTTTCTAAAGATTGTATGTGAACTAATTGTTGAGATTATAATATCCTAAATTCACGATTCATTTTAAAGGCAATGCAAAACAAAGAATTTTCTATTTCTTAGATAAACAAAGGCGTTACACTTATCTAAGAAGTATAAATTCGGTTTACTTAAAATAAACGAAGTGGCTTTGTTTATCAAAAGAGATGTAGGCAAGAAACTTTGTTTAGCTTTGCGTTTTACTTTTTTATATTTACAACTAAATTTAATTTCATTCATTTACAAAAACATCAGGCGTATTTGTTGTAATAAAATCAATTCCAGCATCGGAAAGTTTTCTAAAAATTTCAGAATCATTCACTGTCCAAGAATTGGTTTTTAAACCTAAATTTTGAGCTTCGGAAATCCAATTTAGATTTGCTAATAGCAACTCGAAATCATAATCAAAACCATCCAAACCAGCTTCTTTCAATTCTTGTGGATTTAAATCACCATTCAAATAAAACACTATAAAATTAGGTTTCTCTTTTTTAATTGTTTTGCAAATGTTCAAGCTAAAAGAAATAAACTCACGCTGATTTTCTAAATCATATTTTTGAATTAATTCCAAAGCTTTTTTTACCATTAAATATTCTAATTCTTTGGTTTTACAAGGTTTTAATTCTACTATTAACTTACAATTTGATGCTTTTTTTCCTTGAATTAAATAATCTTCCAAAGTCGGAATATTTTCAGCATTTGAAAGTCTTAAATCTTTTAAATCCTCAAAATTAGTTTCGGCAATTTCCAAATCATCAATCCATTCATCATGAAAAACAATAAGTTCTGCATCTTTCGTCATTTGAACATCAAACTCAGAACCGTAAACCTGCAATTCTTGAGCATTTTTTAAAGCTTGAATAGAATTTTCAGAAGTTTCAGGATTGGTTTTCCAAAATCCACGATGCGCAATTATTTGTGTTTTTTTCATGTTTAAAATATAAGAATAAACAAAATTATTTTTTTTACCGCAAAAGAATCAATGAAAACGACAAAAATAATGCTTTTCTTTACCGCAAAAGTTTCAAAAGAAAATCCTAAAAGTTTATGCTAAAATTTAGCAAAAAGCTCTATACAAAGCTTTTTGTACTTTTGAATTGCTTAGAATTTTTGTCTCTTTTGCGGTTAAAAATTTTCTCCACAAAAGCAACAAAAGAAATGAGAAAAGCTAACACCAAAATTTATTGCACAACTTTTTTGCACTTTTGAATTGCTAAAAGCTTTTGTGACTTTTGCGGTTTAATAAAAGCCAAAGCGTCTTTTTGTTTATAAAATCAACAACGAGCTTTTTCGCATTTTCGGGGCAAGTTTTATTATCTTTGTTTTTACAATTTCAAAAAGATGTCCAAGGAGATTCAGCATAAAATAGAGGCTTTGCGCGAAGAGCTTCACCAACACAATTACAATTATTACATTCTTGATGAGCCGAGTATTTCGGATTTCGAATTTGATGTTTTGCTTAAAGAATTGCAAGATTTAGAAGAAAAACATCCCGAATTTACGGATGCCAACTCTCCTACTTTGCGTGTTGGCGGTGGTGTAACGAAGAATTTCCCGACGGTTCAGCATCAATTTAGAATGTATTCTTTGGATAATTCTTACGATTTTGATGATTTAGAAGATTGGGAAAAGCGCATCATCAAAACCATCGAAGAACCTGTGGAATTTGTCGCAGAGCTAAAATACGATGGCGCTTCGATTTCTATTTTGTATGAAAATGGACAACTTTCGCAAGCAGTAACGCGTGGCGATGGATTTCAAGGTGATGAAATCACAAATAATGTACGTACGATTTCGGATATTCCTTTAAAATTAAAAGGTGATTTCCCGAACCGATTTTTTATTCGAGGTGAAATTTATTTAACCCGAAAAAACTTTGATAAACTCAATAAAATTCGTGAAGAAGAAGGTCTCGATCCGTTTATGAATCCACGAAACACAGCAAGTGGAAGTTTGAAAATGCAAGATTCTGCAGAAGTTAGAAAACGTGGACTTTCGGCAGTTTTGTATCAATATATTGCAGAAGAATTTCCTGCGGAAACGCATTGGGACTTGCTTGCAAAAGCTAAAAATTGGGGTTTCAAAGTTTCGGAAGACCAAGCCAAATTGTGTACGACTTTGGATGATGTCAAAAATTTTATCAATTATTGGGATACAGAACGTCACAATTTGCCTTTTGAAATCGATGGAATTGTCATTAAAGTCAATTCTTTAAAACATCAGCGACAATTGGGTTACACGGCAAAATCTCCTCGTTGGGCGATGGCGTATAAATTCAAAGCGGAGAAAGTGGAAACCGAATTGCAGAGCATTTCTTACCAAGTTGGAAGAACGGGAGCTGTAACGCCAGTTGCAAATTTGAAGCCTGTTTTGCTCGCTGGAACCATTGTAAAGCGCGCTTCTTTGCACAATGAAGACATCATAAAAAAACTCGATTTACACGAAAACGATTTTGTTTTTGTAGAAAAAGGAGGCGAAATTATCCCGAAAATTGTTGGCGTTAACACTGAAAAACGTACGATTGAAAGCGAGGAAATAAAATACATCACGAATTGTCCAGAATGTGGATCCGAGTTGGTGAAAATTGAAGACCAAGCGATTCATTTTTGTCCAAATGATTTGCATTGTCCGCCGCAAGTTGTGGGAAGAATGATACATTATGTTTCTCGAAAAGCTTTAAACATCGAGAATCTCGGTAGCGAAACCATTGAGCAATTGTACCGCGAAAAATTAATTGAAAACCCAGCAGATTTTTACACTTTGACCAAAGAACAATTGCTGCCTTTGGAAAGAATGGCAGAAAAATCGGCTCAAAATATCATTGACGGCGTTGAAAAGTCAAAGCAAATTCCATTTGAAAAAGTATTGTACGGAATTGGCATCAAACACGTTGGTGAAACGGTTGCCAAAAAATTGGTGAAGAATTTTGCAACAATTGAGGATTTGAAAAATGCAACTACCGAAGAATTAACTCAGGTTGAAGATATCGGTGGGAAAATCGCAGTGAGCATCGTAGAATTTTTCCAAAATCAAGAAAATCTTTTAATGATTGAACGTTTAAAAAACTATGGCGTTCAACTCGAAAAAGGCGAAAGCACCAATGAAGTTTTGAGTACGGTTTTAGAAAATAAAACCTTTCTTTTCACTGGGAAATTGTCTTTATTTACAAGAGAACAAGCCGAAGAAATGGTAGAAAAACACGGCGGAAAAAATATTTCTGCAGTTTCTAAAAACCTTAATTATTTGGTGGTTGGTGAAAAAGCAGGAAGCAAACTGAAAAAAGCCCAAGACATTGGAACGATTGTCATTTTGGATGAACAACAGTTTTTGGATTTGATTAATTCATAGAATGATTGCATTATTCGGGCTGGATACCAAAAAAAGCATTGAGAAGAAACGCTTAGTTTATGACGAAAATGGTTTCGATATTTTTGATCGTTATTTCATTTTCTTCCTATCTTCAATTATCATCTTTGGTTTTTCAATGATACTTTATCGCAAGAATGTTCCTTTAAAGAATTTGGGGTTTGAATACTACTTATTAATAGTTGGAATTCTTTTCTGTATTTACCTTGGCTATCGGAAAGCCACCGAAAAGAATCTTTATGTGCAAAAAAGTGATTACTCCAACGATCATACAAAAACTTTAATTCGAGATTTCTGTAAAAATCGAGGCTTGACGGAACATTTTGTATATAAAGAATTAATTATTTTCACCGAACCATTGATGATGTCATTTAATTCGGAAAGTGAAGTTTCATATGTTTTCATCGTTGAAAACTCAGTCGCCTATTTTGCAGTTTTAAAGAAAGGTGATCGCGCAAATTTCCCCACTTTAACAACTCATCTATTTTTGAAAAGTGATATGCGGAAATTACTTAGCAAAAAACTTTGAAAAACCTATAATTATCCGTATTTTAGACCATATTTGTACTACTAATAAATGACGGATATTCCACAAAATAAAATCGAAAAACCTTCCTTTTGGGAGGCTTTTTGGTTTTGGTTCAAATTGGGTTGGATTAGTTTTGGCGGAACGACAGGGCATATCACGATTATGCATGACTTTTTGGTCGAGAAAAAGAAATGGGTTAGCGATTCCAAATTTTTTCATATTTTGAATGCTTGTATGATTTTACCAGGACCAGAAGCTCACCAAACTGCCATCTACATCGGTTGGAAATTGCATGGCATAAAAGGCGGAATTATTTCTGGATTATTTTTCATTTTGCCATCCACGCTCATTTTGTTGGCGCTCAGTATTATTTATGCAATTTATGGCAATCATCCGTTTTTGATTTCATTGTTTGACGCTTTGAAACCCGCGGTTTTGGCGATTATTTTGTTCGCCACTTATAAAGTTGCAAAAAAATCACTGCTTTCGTTGGTTCATATTTTTGTCGCCTTTGCAGCATTCATTTTATCATTTTTTGTGGGCGTTCCCATGCCTTGGATTATTTTGGGAATTATTGTTTTGGGGATATTAATTCAAATATTCAATCCAAAAATTTTAAACCTAAAGAAGCCAACAGAAGAAAATTTAAAAAACGAAGAAAATTTTTATATCAACAGTTTACAGAAGAATCCGAAAATATCGATTAAGAAGTTACTTTTACAATTTTCAGTTTTTGTTGTGATATGGATTATTCCATTTTTAATGCTGATTTGTTTTAGCAATGATGGAGGATTTTTCACCAGTTTTTCATTACTGTTTACAAAAGCTGCATTTTTCACGATTGGTGGTTCTTACACGGTGATTCCGTATGTTGCGAATTTGGTTACACAAAAACTTCATTGGTTAACGAATACCCAAATGGTTGACGGTTTTGCACTCGCCGAAACCACGCCAGGGCCGTTAGTAATTGTCTTGGCTTATGTTGGTTTTATGGCAGCTTTTAACCACAGTGAACATTCTTTATTGATCGGAAGTATTGGTCTGTTGGCAGCCGCATATTTTACCTTTTTGCCCAATTTTATGTTAATCTTTTTGGGCGGACCATTTATTGAAAAATGGCAGAAAAACTCGACTATACAGGCGGTTCTGTCTTTGGTTACTGCAGGCGTTGTTGGCGTTATTGCGAATCTCGCATTTTATTTGGGCGAAAATATTTTGTTCCATAACGCAAATTTCAATTTTGAAAATATCCATTGGATAAGTCTTATTTGGGTTGGCGTTTGTCTTTTGCTTTTAACGAGATTCAAGATTAATATGATTTATGTAATTCTGTTGAGCATTGGTTTTGGAATCATCCGAATCTTTTTGATTTGAAATGATTTTTGCTAAAATCAATTGTTAGTAAAAGTTTTATCTATACTATTTAAAAAAATGAAAAGTCTGGAAAATATTCCAGACTTTTCTAAACCAAATTTAAACTAATATAAAAAAACGTTTTACTTTTTAATAAAGCTCTTCGATTGTTCTTTTCCATCAACTGTAACTTTCAAAATGTAAGTACCTTTGCTAAGTTGCGATACATCAATCGAGTTATTTCCTAATTTTAATTCATTTTTAAAAATAACCTTTCCACTCATATCGTATATCTCATACTTTGATAATTTTGCAGCGGTGTCCACTTTCAAAATATCTTGCACTGGGTTAGGATAAATCTTTACTTCAGCTGCTTTAGTTGTAGCTGATGCGGTTGCTAGGAAACTGTCTGGTAATGTAACCTTAAAAGCAACATTGCCCGCAGAAGTAACCCCAACACCTACAATGTGTTTTCCATTTGCAGACATCTTTAGAGGCACTGCCAAACGCATACCTAGATCGTCAAAACCTAATTCTTTAACGAATTCATTAAGGTTTTTAAATCCTGTTTTTTCTGTCCAAATAAAAGCTTTTCCATCTCCAGGATTAGGTTGATTCGAGCTTTTATAATATCCTAAAATGATGCTTCCATCAATATTAGTTGCAGTCGATAAACCTGTAAAAGTTGAAGTTGCGTTAGGATCAACAATATCAATCATACCAGTTTCTTCGCTCCATTTCATTGCGTAGATTCCGTGCTTACCTAAAACCCATTTTCCGTCACGAGATACAGCTTGTAAAGCGGGTACCGATTTGTTATTAGAATCTGTAAGGATAGTCTGTACGCCATCTTTCCAAAGAGATCCAGATCTGTTACCCGTCATATTATCCTGATATCCTACCATAACTCGACCATCATCGCTTACACCATATACAGCAAAATACTTTGTAGGAAAAATTGATTCCACTGTTTGAATGTCATCATTACCTTTTTTCCAAAATATTCCTCTACTGTAAGAGTAAGTCTTTGTTGCTCCTAAACCTACAATAATATCAGCATCTGGCGTAATACCATAAGGGACAGTTAGACCTGTGTTATAATCTGTACTTTTAGAACTTAAAAAATCCCAAGTATTATCTTCACGATTATAGATTGCTATCTGATTCATCCCACCAGGTTTGTCAGCTGAATGCATTACTGCTCTTTTACCATCTCTAGTAATATGCACAGCACCAGATGTAAAGTCACCAGAACCCGCCAATTGCCCAACAGGTTGTACACCAGTCTCTTCTGTCCATATATAATTCGTCTTTTGAGTATTAAGACCAATAACCTTACCGTCATCAGAAACACCATTTGCAAACGGTACATTACTAGCAGAGGTAGATGGCGCACCAATCATATAAACTTGTGCATGCATTGGCAAAGAGAATAGACCTGCAAGCAACAACATTTTAATAGATAAATTTTTCGTTTTCATTATTAATATTTAATTTATAATTGTTTGTTTTTTTGTTCAATAAAAAAGTACACCTTTGGAGTTTCTACTTTCTTTTTGGTGAAACTAAATTATAAAACAACGGTATAAATATAATAGTCAAAAAGACGATGTTGTAATAGACAAGCAATAGACAAAGTGTACAATATTCTGATTTACAATAATTTAAAAATACTAATTAAAACTAACAATTCGAAAACATCGTTAGTTTTTGTAAGCAGTTTTGGGTATAAAAACATACTTTTTGATTTTTTGACAAAAGACTTTTATGAAAATTTAGATTATATTTTAACTTGTAAATACACTAAAAACAATTTATTGTATATTTAAAATTAAATCTGATCTTAAATGGAGGTTCAAGAAATAGAAAAAATCCTCGAAAACAAAAACATCCCGATTACGCCAATGCGACAATTGGTGTTGTCGGAGTTTTTGAAAACCAATCATTCTATTTCGTTGGCTGAACTGGAAGAAATCTTGGAAACCGCCGATAGAAGCACGATTTACAGAACTCTAAAAACCTTTGAAAAGAAAGGTTTAATTCACAGTATTCAGGAAAATAATACCACGCAATATCTGTTTTGTCACGACCATTGCGACGAGGATAATCACCATGATTATCATTTGCATTTTTTCTGTACAGAATGTAAAAACACGGTTTGTTTAGAAAATATCAATTTTCAGAATGTAGATTTTCCAAAAGATTATTTAATTAAAGAATTAAAATTCGTGGCCAACGGCGTTTGTAAGACTTGTTTGTTAACAATGCAATAGTGTTGCATATACTTTGTTCCTAAATTTGTTTTAAATAAAAAATTATGGAACATTGCTGCTCAACGGACAATCGTCCTAAAAATAAACCTCAAAATCACGATTCACACGAACATAATCACGATGACAATCATGAGCATGGACACTCGCATGACCACGACCATGACCACGATTCCGACAAATCGACTTTTCAATTATTTTTGCCCGCGATTATTTCGTTGGTGTTGTTACTTGGCGGTTTAGGATTAGATTTTCTTGTAAAACCAGATTGGTTTTCAGAGTGGATTCGGTTGATTTTTTACTTAATTGCTTATATTCCTGTTGGTTTTCCAGTCATTAAAGAAGCCATTGAAAGTATCAGATATGGGGATTTTTTCTCCGAATTTTTCTTGATGTCGATTGCAACAATTGGTGCTTTTGCGATTGGCGAGTACCCAGAAGGTGTTGCGGTGATGCTATTTTATGCGGTTGGCGAAGCTTTTCAAGGAATGGCGGTTTCCCGAGCGAAATTAAATATTAAAACCTTACTCGACCAAAGACCTGATGAAGTAACCATTTTAGAAGAAAATCAAGCAAAAACAATTAAAGCCGAAGAAGCAAAAATTGGTCAAATTATTCAATTGAAACCTGGCGAAAAGTTAGCTTTGGACGGCGAATTGCTTTCTGAAAAAGGTTCTTTTAATACGGCGGCTTTAACGGGAGAAAGTAAACCCGATGGCAAACAAAAAGGCGATGCTGTTTATGCTGGAATGATTAATTTAAATTCGGTTTCTGAGGTTTTAATTAAAACAGAATTTAAGGATTCTAAACTTTCCAAAATTTTGGAAATGGTGCAAAATGCGACTTCTCAAAAAGCAAAAACAGAACTTTTCATCCGAAAATTTGCGAAAATTTATACACCAATTGTTACATTTTTGGCTTTGGGAATTTTCCTACTACCCTACTTTTTTGTAGAAACTTACGATTACAAAGATTGGTTGTACCGAGCTTGTATTTTCTTGGTGGTTTCGTGTCCGTGTGCTTTGGTTATCAGTATTCCGTTGGGATATTTTGGAGGGATTGGAGCTGGAAGTAAAAACGGAATTTTATTCAAAGGAAGCAGTTTCCTTGATATTTTATCAGACATTAAAAATGTGGTGATGGACAAAACGGGAACACTTACAGAAGGTGTTTTCCAAGTAAAAGACGTTAATATTTCTAATGATTTTAATAAAGATGAAATTTTAAAATTATTAAACTTTATCGAAAGTAAATCTACGCACCCAATTGCGACTGCGATTCATGAATATGTTGGTGAAATCGACCATAATTTAAAAATGGAAAACATCGAAGAGATTGCTGGTCATGGTTTGAAGGGAAAAATCGACGGAAAAGATTTTCTTGCAGGGAATTTTAAACTGATGGATAAATTTGGAATTCAACACAATGTTGACCATTCGCAATTTGTAGAAACCTTGATTGCTATTGCGTTGGACGGCAAATTTGCGGGATATATCACCATTTCAGATAAAATAAAAGAAGATGCTTCAAAAGCGATTTCGGAACTTAAAAGTTTAGGCATCAAAACAACGATGTTGAGCGGCGACAAATCTGCGGTTGTAAAGTCTGTTGCCGAAAAATTCTCTATTGATAATGCTTTTGGAGACCTTTTACCCGAAGATAAAGTGAACAAAGTGAAAGAAATAAAAACTCGTGGCGAAAGTGTTGCTTTTGTCGGCGATGGCGTTAATGACGCTCCAGTTGTCGCTTTGAGTGATGTCGGAATTGCAATGGGCGGTTTGGGAAGTGATGCAACGATAGAAACTGCCGATGTGGTGATTCAGGATGATAAACCTTCCAAAATTCCTATGGCAGTAAGAATTGGAAAAGAAACTAAGAAAATTGTCTGGCAAAATATTATTCTTGCGTTTGTAGTGAAAGCAGTAGTTTTAATTTTGGGTACAGGAGGATTAGCGACGATGTGGGAAGCCGTTTTTGCTGATGTTGGCGTGGCTTTGTTAGCGATTTTGAATGCCGTGAGAATTCAGAATATGAAGTTTAATGTTTAAACAAAATCATGTTCTAAAATAATTTTTAAAAGATAAAATTTAATATTAAAAAAAGTCGGCTAGAAAACTAACCGACTTTTTTATTTTAGTAATAATTTACTTTGCTTAATTCTTTTTCGTCAACCGGTGTTTCATCAAGATAGCGTTCTAAACTATCATCCATCTCCTTCATCCAAGGTGTATGATGTATATTTGCTTCTGTACCATCAACTACTGAAGTATATATTTTATCACGATAATTGAGGATATTTTCTTCCTTATCTTTTAACCAACTTTTGAACATTTCGGCTACTTTATCTAAATTCAAAAAAGGATAATCTGTGTAAGAAAGAATATCTTTAATATAATCTGTTTGAAAATCAACATGATCTTCACCCGTTTCTGTGGCTAATTCTTCGGCTTTCCATAAATTAATATCGTCTGTTCGAAGTTTTAGTTCTGGTAAATTTATTCGGCCTAACATATAATCACGAGCAAACCAAGCTTGCGCATCAAACATGTTAAAAGTGTAGTATTGATCTTGCATACCTAAATAGATTAAGCGTTCGTTATTGTTAAAAATTACTCCTTTATACAGTTGATCGGGATACAAACAGTTTTTAGTTTTCAACCTTAATTCATCTGGTAAAAAAGGCAATTTATGTTGATAGCCTGTACAAAAAATAACCGCATCGTAATCCTCGGTTGTACCATCTTTAAAATAGGCTGTGTTATTTTCAAAATGGGTAACTAATGGTTTTTCTTTAATTTCTTTTGGCCATTTGGTATCAATTGGATTACTTCTGTACGAAATAGTAATCGATTTTGCACCATGTTTGTAGCATTGTACCGCAATATCTTCCGCTGAATAACTACTACCAATCAATAATATATTTTTATCAATAAATTGATCTGCACCTCTAAAGTCGTGTGCGTGCATCACAGCGCCAGGAAAGTTTTCGATTCCTTTAAAGTAAGGCAAATTCGGGGTAGAAAAATGGCCAGTCCCAACTACCAAATAATCAAAATATTCTTCAAAAGTTTCATTATTAACCAAGTCATCAAAAATCACTCGGAATTGCTTTTTATCATATAAATAATCAACCCAACGAGCCACAGTATTGAATTTAATAAAATCTCGAGCTTTACTTTTTTTAATTCGGCCTTGGATATAGTCAAAAAGTACTTCTCTCGGAGGATACGATGAAATGGATTGTCCGAAATGTTCGGTAAAACTATAATCGGAAAATTCTAGACATTCCTTAGGACCGTTGGACCACAAATATTTGTACATACTGCCATGCAACGGCTCGCCATATTTGCCAACACCCGTTCTCCAAGTGTAATTCCACATACCACCCCAATTGTCTTGCTTTTCATAACATTTAATTTCTGGGATGGGATTACCTTTTTTCTGTTCCGATTCAAATGCTCTTAACATGGCTAGTCCACTAGGACCTGCCCCAATAATTCCAACTTTAAAATTTGTCATATATATGTAAATTATTCCTTTCGTTATTAAACGAAAAGAGGATTAAACTTCCGATAAAATGAATCACTGATTGATTCTAGATACTACTTAAAAGAAGTAGTTTTTATGTGTAATTTTTTGATAGAATATCTATGTATTCCAAAAAAGAGAGACTTCTTATATTAAAGAAATCATTGCGTACACTTGTTAAAGTAGTTCAATATAAGAAAAATTTCCTATAAAAGCAAATTAAGATAGTCTTTTAATAATGATCTGTTAAAAATTGACGTACAAATAAAGACATAATCAAGAAGAGAAATAATATTATATTTTTTAATTTTTAAATCGAAATAAACTTTTTCTAGCAGCAGTTTATCGAGGTATTAAATGAATTAAATAAAACAATATTTCATTTAAAAACCGAAAATGAAGTTATTCTAATTAGCATTTCGCTTAGTGTTGAAATAATTATTGGCATTGGGTGGAATTGCAACGATGTGAGAAGCGATTTTTGCTGATGTTGGTTTTACACTTTTAGTAGTTTTGAATTCGTTGAGAATTCAAAATATGAAGTTCAAAAAATAAAGTTATTTTTTCTATAAAAATCTTAACTTTAATCTTCTAAATTTAATAAATGAATTTCTTTGAAAAGATTAATTTTTTAGAATCAGCGAATGTAGGTGAACATCTAATTCTTGTTTTTGCTTCAATATTAATTGGATTGATTATTGGTGCCGAACGCGAATATCAGAACAAATCTGCAGGACTTAGAACCTTTATTTTAGTAAGTTTTGGTTCTTGCTTATTTACTATTTTAAGTATCGAAATTGGCGTTCAAAATCCTGACCGCTTGGCAGCAAACATTATTACAGGAATTGGATTTTTGGGTGCAGGCGTTATTTTTAAAGATGATAACAAAATTGGTGGAATAACAACCGCAACAACCATTTGGGCAACTGCATCACTAGGAATGGCAGTCGGTTCTGGACATTTGTATTTAGGTTTTTGGGGAACTTTTTTGGTAATGATAATCTTGAGACTGCTCGTTTATCTTCAAAATTTCATTGATAATTATAACAAAATTCGAGATTACAGAATCAATACCAATTCTTTAGAAAATTTTGAATACTGTAAAAAACTTTTTGAAGATTGCAATTTAAAATACAGCATGATTAAGCAACAATATTCTCAAGAAAATATTAGTACTACTTGGCGTATTCGTGGGAAAACAGAGCAACACCAACTTTTAGTAAAGGAAATGATAGAGAATGAAAAAATAAACGCATTTCAATATTAATATTATAAAAAAACGATGAAACAACCCACTAAACAAAACATGGAAAACATTTGGCTAAAAGAACCCGAAGATCATGATTTTCCTGCTGCTCAAGATTATTTAGAACTTATTTATGAACCAACAGAAGCTGCGAAACTTGCTAAAAAATTGAAAGCTGCAAAAACAATAATTAAAAAATCTAAAGATATTTTCCGTGCAAGTGGTTTGCATATTTTACCTGCTGACAACAAGCATATACAAGCTAATATTCAGAAAATTGTTGAAAGAAAAAAACTTTCTCCAATTTTATTGGTTCGAGATAATGGTCGTGTTGTAATTGCTGATGGCTATCATCGTTTATGCTGTAGCTATTATCTTACCGAAGATCTGGATGTGCCTTGTAGATTGGTTTCGAGGTAAAAATTTTCATCTATAAAAATAAAAAACTCCGTCAAGATGTGACAGAGTTTTTCATTAATGATATACTTACAAAAATTTTAATGCATTGCTTCGCTAAGGTCGATTTTTTCGCCACCTTTTTTATTTCTAACCAATAACACAAACGGAATACAAACCAAGAATGCTATCCCTAAATATAAAAACACATCCATATACGATAAAACGGTTGCTTGTTTGGTCACCGAAAAATCTAGAATTTTATAGGCAGATTGTAAAGCTACATCTGGCGACATACCTTTTGCCATAAAACTGGCTTTTAATCCTGTAATTCTTTGTTGCACATCCAAATCGTTAACATCAAGTTTTTCTACTAAATTACTTCGATATTGCATACTTCTATTGGCGATAAAAGTGGTAATTGCTGCAATCCCAAAAGATCCGCCCAACTGTCGCATCATCCCAGTAAATGCTGCACCTTGTCCGATTTCGGGACCTTTCAAAGTACTTAATGACAAAGATGTAATTGGGATAAATAATAATCCGAGACCACAACCGCGAACAATCAACATCCAGAAAAACGCATCTTTTCCTGTATCTGGCGTCAAAATCTTGTAACCCCAAAAACTATAAACGAAAAAGATAAATAAACCTAAAGCTACCAAAACCTGTTGTTTGGCTCCTTTCGTTAAAAGTCGTCCAATAATTGGCATCATAAAAGCTGTTGTTAAAGCAGCAGGAATCATCAATGCGCCAGATTGCAAGGCCGTCCAACCTAAAATACTTTGCGTATAAAGTGGAACGATAAAGGTTGATCCATATAATCCGAATCCTAAAATAAAGGACATAATGGTCCCAACACGGAGATTTCCGTTTTTAAGGACTCGAAGTTCTACAATTGGATATTTAAAAGTTAATTCTCTCCAAATAAACAATATAAAACCAATACCAGCTGTCAATGTACAATATACAATGGCTCTACTTTCGAACCAATCGTCCTCATGTCCTCTTTCCAAAATATATTGCAATGAGCCAACAAAAGCTGCGAGAAGTCCAATCCCAAGCCAGTCGACGTCGGACGCTTTCCGCTTTTCGGCAAATCTTGGACTTTTAACAAACTGAATCGTCAATAAAGTCGCAATAATACCCAACGGAATATTAATGTAAAAAATATACGGCCAACTATAATTATCAACGATATAACCTCCAAGTGGCGGTCCTAAAGTTGGACCAATAATAACTCCAAGACCATAAATGGCTTGTGCCATACTTCGTTTTTCGATGGGATAAGATTCGGTGATAATGGTTTGCGAAGTCACCAATAAAGCGCCGCCGCCAATTCCTTGACAAAGTCTGAAGAATACCAATTCCCAAATATTGGTCGCATTACCACATAAAAATGAAAATATTGTAAAAATGACAATCGAAGCCGCAAAATAATTTCGGCGTCCAAACTGTTGAGATAACCAACTTGTCATTGGTACAATAATCACGTTACCAATAGCATAAGCTGTAATTACCCAACCAACTTCTGACAAAGTTGCACCGAGATTACCTTTCATCTCGTTGAGCGCAACGTTGACAATTGTTGAATCTACGATTTCCAAAAGTGCACAGATAATCGCCGTAATGGTGATAATCGCACGTCGGAAACCATATTCTACTAAAGAATCATCTTGCATTGTCGTGTTTAGCTTTTTAATGAAACGCTAACTTTAACATTCATCCCAGCACGTAGTTTTTCCAAAACTTTAGGATCAGCATGATCAAATGTGATTTTAACTGGTAGACGTTGCACCACTTTCACAAAGTTACCACTCGCATTATCAGGAGGAAGTAATGAAAACGTCGAACCTGTCGCTGGCGAAAAAGAACTAATTACCCCATGGAATTCTTGATCTGGAAAGGCATCGATTTCGATATTAACTTTTTGACCTTCCACCATTTTAGAAAGTTGTGTTTCTTTAAAATTGGCGATTACCCATTTATCATTTTTATTAACTAAACTAAAAATCTGAGAACCAGCTTGTAAGAATTGTCCTTTTTGTGTTGGTACTTTTGATACAAAACCATCTTCTGGCGCAAGAATTACGGTGTAAGAAAGATTAAGTTTTGCATTTTCTACATCGACTTGTCTTTGTTTAACCACAGAATTTGCGATACCAATTTGCTCAGACGTCGCCATCGATTGAGAGCTAACACTTCCCGTCTGTTGTGTTGCCTGGTTTCTTTGTTCAACTAAAACTTGTAATTGTCTATCAGCAGTTTGTTTTGCTGCTAAAGCTTGTTCATATTGTTGTTGTGTAATCGAATGATCTTTAACCAAAGTTGTGTAACGTTTTAGATCTTGATCGGTTTTCCAAACATTAACTTTTGCTGCTTCGATTTGTGCATTGGCTGTTGCAATCGCCGCTCTCGACGTGTTAACATTCTGTGATGCCGCATTAGCACCAGCTTGCGCGCTGCTCACGTTGCTAGATGCAGTTCCTAGTGCAGCTTGTGCTTGTTCCAAAATCATTTTTTGATCACGATTATCCAAAACGACAAGCGTATCTCCTTTTTTCACAAACTGATTGTCTTTAACTTTAATTTCTGCAACGTAACCAGAAATTTTAGAAATAACAGGCGTTACATCTGCAGCAATTTGCGCATCGTCTGTCTCCTCATGCACTTGTGAATACTGATATTCTTTAAGTCCGTAATAACCACCACCAAGAATAACCGCGGCCATAACGATGTATTTAATGGGACTTTTCTTTTTAGGTGTTTCTATTGTTGTATTGTTTGTATCTGACATTGTGTTAAGTATAGTTTTATTAATAGTTTCCTGTTGTTTGTAATAATTTTTTGTGTGCTAAAGTTGCATCAGCTTTAGAATTGATAAGGTTAACTTGCGCCGCTAATTTTGCAGTATCCGCATCTAGCAATTCGGTCATCGTTGCTAAACCATTATCGAATTTATTTTTAGTAATTCTAAAATTTTCGTTGGCTTGTTCGACAGCACGTTGATAAACATCTATTTTTCTGTAAGCCAGTTTTTCGTTCTGAATATCTTTTTTAACATCCAAAGTAATGTGATCATTTAACAATTCAGAAGAAGCCTCCAATTGTTTTTCAACTGCTAAAGATTTACCCAAACTCGAATTCTTTTTCCAAATATTTGCTAGGTTATATTGTACGCCTACACCGAAATTAACTGCATTGGTCACTGTCAAAACCTCCGGAATGTCCGCTGCGACGTAACCTCCAGTTAAAGCAATTGTCGGAAGATTCTCGGCTTTAGCAGCTTTGGTACCGAGCATTGCAGCTTTTTGTTGATATTCTAAAGCCTGCTTGTCTTTTCTATTTTTAAAGGCTTCTGTCAAATAATAATTATCGTCTTGTAGATTTTGATCTTCGATATAATTAGGATCAATCTCGATTTCTGTATTATCTGCCAAACCTAACAACAAATCCATATTGATATTCGCAATGTCGTAATTGTTATGGGCTTCCAATAACTGAACTTCGATATTAGAAGTTTGTAATTGCGCTTTCAAACGGTCGTTACGAGCGATAACGCCATTGTCTTCAAGTTTAATAAACGATTGATCACGCTTTTCTGATGCCGAAAGACTTTCTTCCAAAAGTTTAATCGCCTGCGACGCTTTAAACATGTTATTGTAAGCTTGTGCCACATTATAAGCCACCGAAATTTTATCATTTTCAGAGCTTAAT
Source organism: Soonwooa buanensis (assembly GCF_900167905.1). GTDB lineage: Bacteria > Bacteroidota > Bacteroidia > Flavobacteriales > Weeksellaceae > Soonwooa > Soonwooa buanensis. Next base: position 544,830 of record NZ_FUYZ01000001.1, read on the forward strand.
TTTGAAGCTTCTACTAAATATTTTGCGGACTCAATACCATATTTAATTCGACCACCCGCAAAAATTGGATATGATAAATTTGCAGAACCAAACATCACCTGGTTAACCTCAGGACCTGCGCCACCGCCCATACCAGGAAGTTTGATATTAACATTCGGCTTTATCGGCATATACATATAAGTCCCAGAAATTTTAAGATCGGGAAGTTGTCGATTTTTAGCCTCGAGAAGATTAGCAGTCGCTTCTTCAATTTTTGCTTCGTCGATTTTAAGACTTTTACTATTCTTAATACCAAGGTCGATGGCTTCGGAAAGTGTTAAATTCTTTTTTGACTGTGCTTGAAAAAAAATATTACTACTGATGAGTAGTAATATTCCTAAATTAATTCCTTTATTTTTCATTATAACCTAACAGGTATTTTAATACGTTTTTTAAATGTTCGCTTAGTCCTTCGTAGTATACAGCTTCGAAGTTGGCATCGTTTTGAGCACCAGCAAATTCTTTATACATAGGTGTTGCGTTAACGCCAGCAAATAAAGTCCCTGCAATTGTTGAGTGGACATATTCTACTTTTGGAAGTTTTGTGAAAACCCCATTATCGTAACCAGACTTTATTAATTTGGAATAAAACTCTAAAAAATTCATTTTAGACGTTTTTAAAAAATCGATGATGAAAGCGGTTTTGTTGCTTAATTGTTCGCGTTGCATAATCGTGTAAAAAGCACGCAGACGAACCACTCTATTACAAAATTGGTCAATAAGAAGTTCGAACTTTTCCCATTCGTTAAGGTTAGATTTAGAAATAATATCTTTTCCGAAACTCACACTTTCGTTCATTCTGTATTCGAAAATGCGTTCGTAAAGTTTTTCTTTAGAACCAAAATAATACGAAATCATCGAAATATTAACATTCGCTTCCTTACAAATTTCGCGTGTGGAAGTACCGCCAAAGCCATTTTTCGCAAAAAGCTTTTCGGCAGCAAAAAGAATATTTTCTTCCTTAGAGATTTCCATTCACATCAATTTTGCTGCAAATGTAAATTATTTTCAAATAAAATCAAACGATTGATTGAATAAATTTTTATTAAATAAAGATTAAAATTTTTGCGAAAAGCTTAAACAGCCTTTTTATGGATGTGTCGCGTCAATTTGATACCCATATCTGTTAAAACAACTTTGGCGTTGGCATTACGAGAAATATGATAACTGGCGTCCGTCAACTCATCAAGAATCGCTTCGATATTGGCTCCGCTGATATAAGTCGAAAAAGCATCCCAACCAAAACCATTGCTATCCAACTTGCGATATACAAGATTTGGACTTGCATAATTTTGCAACAATGCCAAACGGAAAGTCTCTGTACAGAATTCTAAAAAACGAATTTGTTTATCACGATTCCATGTGCTAATCTCATGCGACCAACGGATGATGGCGCGCAAAACTTCGGGTTTCTTTTTCGCCATAAAAGCATTACGAACCCATTGTATAAACAAAGTCTCGAACTCGTTGGATGATGATCCCGTATCTAAAATCTTTTGAGCGTCATTTAGATTTCCGCGAGCTTGTCCAACTGCCGCTTCAATTTGTGATACATCGGCGTCGGGAAATTTTGATGATAAATAGGTTTTTATATCTGTATCCTCAATTCTTGGGACTTCAACAATTTGACAACGAGAAAGTATCGTCGGTAGAATATTATCAATTTTTTCCGCACACAATATAATATAAGTCTTCTTTGGCGGCTCTTCTAAGAATTTCAGAATTTTGTTAGCGGCTTCTTCATTCATTTTGTCAGCACGCCAAATGATGAGGATTTTGCTACCACCTTCAAAACTTTTTAGTGCAAATTTAGCATGCATATCTTCGGCTTCTTGTGCCGAAATAAAGAATTGTTTCTTTTCTGAATCTAGATAATTGGTCCAATCGTCAAAACTAGAATACGGATTTTTGAGAATCATCTCACGCCATTCTGTAAAATAACGTTTACTAAGCGAAATATTTTTCTCAGTAAAAATTGGAAAACTAAAATGTAAATCGAGATGGTTAAGATGTTCTACTTTTTGAGCTGCAGTTGCATTTTCGCGAGACAAAATCTCTTGAGAAAAAGCCAAAGCCATTGCCAATGTACCGTAACCTTCTTCACCAACAAAAAGCTGTGCGTGCCCTACTCGATTATCTTCAATACTGGATAAAAGAAGATTTTTCAGTTTTTGTTGCCCGATTATGTTTTCCCATTTCATGTCAACAAATATAAAGAAATAAGTTTGAGGATTTATGTTGTTTAAGTTTAATAAAAATCTAAAAGAAACGTCAATTCTTGTAGTATTCATCTACTTAACAAACTTTAACGCCAAATAAATTTTTGAGATTCATTATTAATTAAGATATTTGCGGTTTGATAATAATAACGGATGAAAAAGACTTTTGTCGTATCATTACTTACAGCGGGAATCTATCTAAACGCACAAAGCGTCGGTAATTCTCCATATGCAGCCTACGGAATTGGTGATGTAAAGTATGATAACACTGTGGAAATAAATTCAATGGGAGGCGTTTCTACTGCATATATTTGGGATTTTAATAATAGTTTTAACTTTAGAAACCCAGCAGCTAATACCAACCTAGAATTAGCAACCATTAAAGTTGAAGGAACCAACGAAAATAACTTTTACAAAACCGACTATAATAATACAAGTGTAACAAAACACTCTAATTATTTGTCAAATATTGCTATTGCAATGCCACTTAGCAAGAAGGTAAAATTCGGATTAGGCTTTCAACCTTATAGCTCTAAGCAATACGAAATACTTCGTACATCGACTAACGCAGACACCGGAACTACCGAAGGGCACAAATACACAGGAAAAGGTACTCTTAACACGATACAAGCAGCGCTTGGTTATCAGATTACACCAAGTTTTGCTTTAGGTATTAGAACAAATTTTTATTTCGGGAAACTTTATGATCTTGAAGAAGTAACTTTTTCTGACGCAGAATTGTTAAGCGGTTACGAAAATAGCAACAAGATTAAATCTTTCAACTTTACACTTGGTACAACTTATCAAAAGAAATTCATTAACGATCACAAGTTGACTGTTGGTGCAACTTATACTTTTGGTACGACTGGTCAAATGGAAAGTACATACACCAATAGCACTTATTACAAAGGTGTTGGCGATGTTAAAGGTTACGAAACGATTATCGATCAATTAGAAACTAAAGATAAAAAATTCTTACCTCAAGAATTTTCAATTGGTCTTGGTTATGGTCATGAGACGAAATGGTTTGTTGGGACGCAGTTAGACTATAAAAATGGAGAAAACTTCAACTTTTTGGGACAAACTTTAGCGTATCAAGATTCTTATAAAATTTCTGCTGGAGGTTGGATTCTTCCTAACTACAACAACTTTAGAAATTACTTCTCTCGTGTCACCTATCGTTACGGGGCTTATTATCAAAAAGGAGCGCTTAACCTAGCTGGACAAAACATCAATAGATTTGCAATAACTGGTGGTGTTACGTTACCATTCCAAAAAAGTAGTGTAACAAGAATGAACTCTGTTGATCTTGGTTTAGAAATCGGAAAAACAGGTACACTTACCAACAATCTTATTCAACAGAACTTTATCAACTTACGTGTAGGAATTAACTTTGCGGATAAGTGGTTTGCAAAAAGACTTTACAACTAGAATTAAGATTTATTACTAATGATTTTTAAAATTAGTAACATATCAAATCATACAGCATTAAGAAACAAAATTCTATTAAGTTTCTTAATGCTTTTTGTTTTACACTCTTGCGACGAAGACATCACAAAACGCGATCGTAAGAAAAACACCAATTTTGCGTCTCAAGTTATCCATAACGCAAAAATTATACAAAGAGATTCGGGTAAGGTAAAAGTGCGATTTGATGCGCCTTTGCTAGAAAAATACGAGTTAATAGATTCGCCTTATGTCGAAGCAAAAAAAGGAATCTATCTAGAATATTTTGATAAAAAAAATCCGAAAGTTCCTGGGAAAATTTGGGCTAAATACGCAAAATATGATGAGAAAAAAGATTTCTATTTTGCGAAAGGTCGTGTAAAAATTGTTACTAATGAAGGTCGAACTTTTGTAACAGAAAGTATTAATTGGGACAAAAAGAACCGAAAAATGTACACCAAAGACACAGTTTTTGTGTCCGATCAAGACGGTAATATTTTGGTTGGTGCCAACGGAATGGTCGCAAAAGACGACTTTACAGAATATACATTCTATAACAACTCTGGTCAATTCAACACCAAAGGTCTTCCTAAAACTGGCTTATAATGGCAACTTCGCAAGACTTTTTTGCAATAGGATTAATGTCTGGGACAAGTCTCGACGGACTAGATTTATGTTATTCTAAATTTTGGAAAAGTGATGAAAAATGGCATTTTGAGATTTTAGAAACCGAAACAATTCCTTATTCAGAAGCTTGGGAAAATAAACTCCGAAACGCTGTTAACCTCAATGCTGAGGCTTTACTTGAATTAAATTCCGATTACGGATTTCTACTTGGAGAACTTAGTCAGAACTTCATTTCTAAACATAACATTAAAAATTTAGATGTTATTGGCTCACACGGTCACACGATTTTTCATCAACCTGAAAAAAAATTTACACTTCAGATTGGCGATGGTCGCGCCATACAGATTTTAACAAAGAAAAATATCGTTTACGATTTCAGAATGCAAGACGTTTTGATGGGCGGAAGCGGTGCTCCGTTGGTTCCGATAGGTGACGAACTTTTGTTTTCGGATGTTGATGCTTGTGTTAATCTTGGCGGATTTTCTAATATTTCATTTAAAAAAGATGAAAAAAGAATTGGCTACGATATTTGTCCTGTCAATATTATTTTAAATTATTTTGCGAAAAAACAAGGTCAAAATTTCGATAAAGATGGCGAATTAGCAAAACAAGGAAATGTTGATTCAGAACTTTTAAAGAAGTTAAATAACATCGAATTTTACCAATTATCCGAACCAAAATCTCTCGGCTACGAATGGGTAGAATCTCATATAATGCCCTTATTAAAAGACTTTTCGGACTTAGAAATATTAGCAACTTTTACAGAGCATATTGCTGAGCAAATCGCTATTAATCTAAGTCAAAATAATATCAAAATCGCTTTGTTCACAGGTGGTGGAAGCCACAACACTTATTTAATAGAAAAAATTAAAGCAAAAACCAAAACCCAAATCATTATTCCAAATAAAGAAATAATTGATTACAAAGAAGCTTTGATTTTTGCTTTTATGGCTGTCCTAAAAATAAATGGTGACATCAATGTACTTTCCTCAGTAACAGGAAGTTCTTATGACCATTCATCAGGAATTTTTCTTAAATTCTAAAGTTGCTCAATTTTATCAGTCAAAGCATCGATAAAGTTTTTCAACGGTTTTTCAACCATCATTTTGATAAATGGATTGAATTTTCCATCAAATAATAATTGAACTTCAGTTTGATTCTCACTGATTGGGCTCATATTTCCAGTCAATGCGAAATCCAAACTAGAACTTGCAGAAACTAAAATAACTTTTTCTTCTGTAACTTCCTGAATCTTAAGCGCAATCTCAGGCATTCCTTTTAATCCAAACTTGAAACCACCTTCTCTCGCTTCAAAATTTTGAAGACTGTCTGGCATCAATGCTTTGTAATCTTCAGCATTTTTAAGCATTTCTGTCAAATCTTTAACCGATTTATTTACGATAATTTTGCGTCCTTCTAGATTCATTTTTCTATTTTTGTATTAATATTAAAGCTACGCAAATGTATAAAGTTTTTATCAATGAAAAAAAATTAATCCTTAGTGAAACGCCTCAAAATGTTGAGCGTAACATAGCATTTGAGGAGAATCTTCAATTTGATATCGCTTTGGACCTTTTGCAGAACACTTCAACCAAAGATGTTGCCATATATCACAACAATCTGGAAGAACTTTGGCTTAATTATCAACAACATTTTCAAGTTATTGAAGCTGCTGGTGGCATTGTTTTAAACCCTGATAAGAAAATACTTTTCATCCATCGACTAGGAAAGTGGGATCTTCCAAAAGGTAAAATAGAAGTTGGAGAATCTAGTGATATTGCGGCTTTGCGCGAAGTTGAAGAAGAATGTGGGTTGACAAATCTAGAACTTCACGAGTTTATTAATTCGACTTATCACATGTACCATATCAAGTCAAAACCTGTCTTGAAAAAAACCTATTGGTATTACATGAAACATGATGGCATTGCTGAACCAAAACCACAAGTGGAAGAAGGCATCACCAAAGTGGAGTGGAAAAATAAAGTGGAAATCCAACGCGATGTCGAAACTTCCACTTTTAATAATATTCTTTTAATTCTTAAAGATTTTTTATCGAAACACGACATCTCATAATAGGTCAATTGCTTTCTCCAAAGCAATTCCGCGAGATGCTTTTAACAGAATATTGTCTGTTGTAATAGGATTTAGTTTTAAAAATTCTATTAATTCTGATGTATTTTCGAATGCAAAATCAGTCGTATTAACTTTTTTAAATTCTTTACCAACGGTAATAATTTTATCAAAACTAAGCGCTTTTGCCTTGTCATAAATTAGTTGATGTTCTAGCTCACTTTCTGTACCAAGCTCCAACATATCACCGATAATAATTGTTTTTGAACCTTCAAATTCATTAAAATTATCCAAAGACGCCGACATACTACTTGGGTTGGCATTATATGTATCTAAGACTAATGTTTTATCATCCTTTTTCTGAACTTGCGAACGCATATTACTCGGAAAATAGCTTTCTATCGCTTCTTTAATATCATTAAATGGAATGTTAAAATGCAAACCTAAGCTAACAGCAGCAGATAAATTAGTGAAATTGTAATTTCCTGTTAAATTAGAAAGTAGCTTCTCACTTTGATAGATTAAACCAACGAAATGATCTTTTGCAAAAACTTCGAAAACATAATCAGAAGTTGGTTTTCCAAAAGAGATTTTGTTCACATAATCTGTCGTTTTTTCTAATTGAATAGTATCTGCTTCGTTAACTAAAATTGTTTTATCATTTGATTTAAGATAATCATATAATTCAGATTTTCCTTTAATAACCCCTTCGAAACCACCGAAACCCTCAAGATGTGCTTTTCCAAAATTAGTAATGTAACCAATGGTTGGTTGTGCTATTTTGCAAAGTGCTTCGATCTCTTTTTGATGATTTGCACCCATTTCGACAACAGCTAATTCATGCTCTGATTTGATGGATAAAATCGTTAAAGGCACACCGATATGATTATTTAGATTTCCAAAAGTGTATTGAAGCTTAAACTTTTTTGACAAAACCGTACTAATCATTTCCTTGGTTGTGGTTTTCCCATTGCTCCCCGTTAAACCAATAATCGGAATATTAAGTTGATTTCTGTGATAAATTGCTAAGTCTTGTAAAAACTCTAAAGTAGAGTCAACGTAGAAAATATTACGACCAGGATTATTGTATTTAGCATCTTCCACAACAACTGCTAAAGCACCATTAGCGATGACTTCTTCGGCTTTTTCGGCAGCGTTGTAATTTTCACCAGAGAATGCAAAAAAGATGTCGTTTGGTTGTAGCTTTCTACTGTCAATAATGCAGTTGTTAGCTTCTGTATAGAGTTTATAAAATGATTCGATATTCATGTCTCAAAATTAAGATTAAAAAATAATTTTGCATAAAAAAAGCAGTAGAAAATCTACTGCTTTATATGAAGTTTTATCTTTTGCTTCTTTTTCCTGTATCTTTAGCATCTTGCGCTACACGGAAACCAATCCAACTGAAAGTTCTGCCTTGATCTTTGAATCTTCTGTGTCCTGGATCTAACCAGTAAGAAGAGTCTAACCAAGATCCACCTTTAACAACTCTAACTTCGTTAGTAATTGCAGTTGTAACTTGTTTTTTCTGTTTTTCTAAGATAACGTTACCTCTTTTATCAACAACAAATCCTTTTCTAACAGAGTTATACATATTAAAAGTACTATCCGCATTTGCACCAGACATGTCTAGTGAAGACTGGTAGTCACCATCTCTATAGTTACGATCATCAGCAACAATTTGCTTCTCGTATTCTCCAGGTAGTCCTCTATATACTAATTGTCCGTTAGCCATTGTATCGTACTTCATTTCTACATTACCAACTTTCTTGTAAGTTCCGTCAGCATTTTTTTCAGATTTTAGAACAACGTTACCTCTATAATAGTTGAAGTCATTAAAATCTTCGTCAATCTGTGGACGATAGATATCAGCAACCCATTCTGCTACGTTACCATACATACCAAATACACCTAAGTCATTTGATTGGTATTTTCTAACATCCGAAGTTGTAGGTGAACCATCGTTCTTCCAACCTGCAACACCAGAATAATCACCTTTACCCATTTTGAAGTTCTCCATGTACATTCCTCTGTTACGACCTTTTGTACCTTTTAACTTATCAATTTCGGGTTCTTTACCTAAGTAATTGTTATACTTTCTGTTCTTTTGCATACCAAGAGCTGCAAATTCCCACTCTACCTCTGTTGGAAGTCTGAATTTTTCAACTAATCCAGATGTTCCACCTTTATTAGCAGCAAGTATTCTAGTATTCGATGTTTTGATACCAGTTTGCTTTTGTAGTTTGTTTTTATCTACAATTGCATCCAATTCTGCATCATTAGCTTTATACTTATCCATGCTGAAAGTACTTTCTCCTTGGTAATTAGATTCGTTGGTGTACAAATCCTTAGGAAGAATACCTTTTTGCATTAAAGCTTTTTCGTTAGCACGGTTAGTTAACCAATCGCAATATTTGGTAGCTTGTAACCAAGATACACCAACTACAGGATAATAGTCAAATTCCGGATTACGGAAATAGGTTTCTGAGTAAGAATTTCTAGACAACTTATTATTCCACACCAAAGTATCTGGCATTGCACCGGCATAGATGTTCTTAAAGTTAGGATCTGATGGCGGGAATACATACTTTAACCAAGTTACATATTCGCGATACTCATAGTTAGTAATTTCGGTCTCTCCAATAAAGTAAGAGCTAACTTGCATACGACGAGGGGTATTATTCCAATCATGCATGACATCGTCTTGCACCAACCCCATCGTAAAAGTACCACCATCTATATAGACCATACCTGGCCACCCTTTCTGTTTTTGTTGCTTAGCTGAGAAAAAATAACCATTTTTCTCGTTGGGTTTCCAACCAGTTTTACTAGTAAAACGCTTCGTTCCACCGCCGCTTTTCGTGTTCCCTCCACCGCAACTTGCAAGTATCAAAGCTGACCCGATAGCAAGTGAAAACAATTTAATTTGTTTCATAGTTGATATAATCATTTACAAAGTACAAAGAAAAAATAAATATTTTAATAAATCAAATAATGATATGCTTTTTTTCTAACGTGGATAAATAAGTTTTATTGTTATATATCTTTTTTTAGAAATTTTCGTTTATTTTGTAAATTGAATATATTCTCAATGAAAAAGAACTTTTACTCTTTATTGTTTGTTGCAATCTCAATTGGTGCTTTTGGACAAAAGGTCAATATCCAGTGGGAAGGAAGCAAATCTTTTGATTTTAGTAGTTACAAGCAGAATTTACCTTATTTCAAAAATGAAGGTTATGACGTAGGCTCTCGTGGTGTAAGCATCGTTGTTGAGAAAAAAAATGAGGGCAAACAAGTCATTGCCAAAAATTTTGCTTGGGAAAAAGCTAAGAGCGAAGACTTGTATGATATTAATCCTGAGTTTTTACCAAATGAAGATAGTTTTGAGGTTGTTTACGCTTATAGTGAGAAGTTAAATTCGGAAGTTGGCAGCGTATATGTTCCCACTTTTAAAAAAGTTAATAATGTAATCTACCGACTTTTATCTGTAGATGTTGAATTATCGAACAAAAACTATGTTGTTAATAAAGGGATCGGACTAGGTACAACAGAAAATCCATTAGAAAGTGGTACTTTTTATAAAATAAAAGTAGAAAAATCTGGAGTTTTTAAGATTACTAAAAAATTCTTACAAGACAACGGCATCAATGTCTCAGGGATTAATCCTAATAACTTTAGAATCTATGGCAACGGTGGCTTAATGCTTCCGGAGAACAATTCTGATGCTCGTTATGCAGCCTTGCAAGAGAATGCAATACAAGTTGTGGGAGGTGATGATGGCGTCTGGAATGATGATGACTATGCCCTTTTCTACGCGCAAGGTCCTAATGGTTTTAACCTAACGGGAACTACAACGAGAAATGGACGAATTGATACACGCCGAAATAAAAGTTCCAATTATATTAATATTTACGAGGATTACGCTTACTATTTTATAAACTTTGATAAGGGTCCTGGTAAACGAATTAATCCCGAAGATACCGCAGTCCCTAGTAGTCTACTTTCTCGTTATGATGACTATCAATACATTAACGAAGAAAAGTACAACCTTATGAAGCTTGGCCGTCTTTGGGTTGGTGATGCTTTCACGACACCTAAAGAGGTTAAATTTGATGTAAGAACTCCAATTCTCTCCACAGATATTGTTAAATATAACACTAGAGTTGCAGCTAAAGATGGTAAAAATAATCAAATAGAAATCTCAGTTAATGGCAAAAACAGTACAACTATTGCAGTGGGTGTTGAAAATGTTTCGTTGTTGGTAAGCGAAAACATCCTGTCAAATACGCCGACTTCTAGTATTACTTTTAACTATAAGCCAAATACAGGTCCCAATCCTTATGGACAATTCTATTGGGATTATGCAGAAATCACTTACAAACAAGATTTAAGTTTTAATAACATTGGACAATTAGCTTTCCGAAGTTATGATATTAATGAAAAAACTGACAACCTATATGGTTTTAGCATTTCGAACACCACTGGACTTGAACAGGTTTGGGATGTATCTGACGTAACGAATGTCAAACGAAAAGTTAACAAAAATACAAGTGCTTCTAGTTTTAATTTTGGTTATCAAACAAGCAGCACCAACAAATTTTTTAATAACGAATTCGTAGCATTTAACCAATCAGCCGCCTATAATCCAACCTTTGTCGGACGTATTGATAATCAAAATTTGTCTGCTTTATCTAATGTTAATTATCTTATCATTACCCAAGCCAACATGATTGGTGAGGCACAAAGACTAGCCAATTATCATAGAAGCAAAAGTAATATGAATGTAGAAATTGTTGATATCAACAAAATCTACAACGAATATAGCAGTGGTAGCAAAGATATAACGGCAGTACGCGATTTTGTTACAAAACTTAATGCAAGTGGCAGCCTAAAATATGTTTTCTTACTTGGTGATACGTCGTATGATTTTAAAGATCGTGTCCCAAATAATACTGACGTAATCCCTAGTTACCAAAGTGAGGAAAGTCATAACTACTCGGACACTTATGTTACAGATGACTATTTTGTAATGACAAAACCTCAAGGAGATATTGTAGATATTTCGAAGCTTATCCCAAATATTCCTATTGGCCGATTGCCAGCGGCAAATGTTGCCGAAGCTAAATTATTAATCGATAAAACATTGGCATATTATAATGCCTTACCTGGACAATCTTCACCTTTTGGAGAGTGGCGAATGAAGTTAGACTTTGTGGTAGATGACAACGATAATGAGACCTCGACGCCTTTCCACAATACTATGAATGCTTCTTTGGTTTCAAATTTTGAAACAGGTACGGCCCGTTCAGAATACAATGTACGAAAACTCTATCTTGATGCTTTCCCTCCAGAAACGACTGCCGGAGGACAACGATATCCGCAAGTTAATCAAGCGATAAGTAACGATGTCGGTAATAGCCTTTACTTATTCTACTTCGGGCATGGAGGTATCAATGGTTGGGCACAAGAACGTGTATTAACAACCTCCGAAATTAGTAACTTCAACAATTTCACATCATTATATAGCAGATTTCCGCTAGTGTCAACTATTACTTGTGAGTTTACACTTTGGGATGATCCAGGAACATACTCTGCTGGAGAACAAGTTATAAAATTAAAAACTGGTGGCGCTGCAACGATGATCACTTCTAGCCGAGCAATTGCAACGTCTTACGGAGAAGACTTTACAGGAATTTTAACAAATAATATTTTTAATCTAGAGTTAGAAAATGACAGATTCCGTACACTTGGTAATTCATTTTTAGAAGCAAGAAAAAAACGAGGCGCTGACATTAACCATCTAAAAGTAAATTATCTAGGTGACCCAGCAATGACATTATCCAGACCACAACGTCTCCTAAACATTGACGAAGTTGTTACTCCCGAAGCTGGCAAAATCAGAGCTTTAGATTTTGTTAAAATAACAGGTCACGTTAACAAAGCTGACGGTACACCAGATGACACTTTTACAGGTAGAGCAGTCATTAATATCTTTGATAAAAAACTAGATAAGGTCACGCGTAATAATGATCCTTATAAAGATATGAAACCACCACTTCAATATAAGGAAGAAGGCAGTCCAATTGTAAAAGCTTCTGGAAAAGTTGAAAATGGAAAGTTCACGGTTGAATTTTATGTTCCGAAAGATATTAATTACAATCTAGGAACAGGTAGACTATTGGCGTATGCTGATAACAAATCTTACGATGTATTCTACAATGGTCCCGTAACTGTTGGTGGCATTAATCCTAATGGTGTTAATGACACCGAGCCACCAAAAGTTAATCTGTACATGAACAACGTTAACTTTGCTAATGGTGGTATAACCGATCAAAATCCCATGTTACTAGCCTGCGTTACTGACAACATTGGTATTAACTCAACTGGATCTGGTATTGGTCATGATATAACTGTCTTGCTAGATGGCGAAGTTATCAACACTAAAGTATTAAATGACTTCTACTCTCCTGGTGAAGGAAATGGATGTGTTAATGCAAGCTTAAGCGACTACCAAAAAGGCAATGTTACCTACCCTTTCAGAAATTTAAAACCTGGAGAACATCAATTAACATTTAAAATTTGGGATATTAACAATAATTCGACGACCTCTACGTTAAACTTTGTAGTGAAAGATGAAAGTCAACAACAGTTGGTCATTAACCGACCTCTCAACTGGCCAAATCCATTTACCAATAAGACATACGTACAGTTTGAACATAATTGCGATGATATTTTGGATGTTAATGTTCAGATCTTTACTATTACGGGAAAATTAGTGAGAACATTGACCAACTCGATCACTGCAGAACCGTTCTTAGAAGGCTACAGAACTCCTAAACAAGCTATCGAATGGGATGGTAAAGACGATTTTGGAGATACTGTTGCAAAAGGAACATATATTTTTAAGATATTTGCAAGAAGTCAAAACCAAGACAAATGTAAAGGCAGCGCAACTGCAGTCGAAAAAATGGTATTATTAAAATAACTAAAGAATAAAAATATTAAAACGGTAAAATTTACCACTAACTAACTAATTATGAATTTGACAAAAAAACTCTTTTTAGGTTTGGGATTAGGTATGAGCATTGCAGCCTACTCTCAATCTGACTACACAGTACTAACAGGAGCTCCTTTTTTAAGAATTTCGCCAGACGCAAGAGCAGGAGGTATGGGAGATCAAGGGGTTGCGACATCAACGGATGTTTTTTCACAATTTTGGAATGCTGCAAAATATCCTTTTGCAAAAAATACTTCTGGTGTTGGAGTTAACTATACACCGTATATGAGTAAGTTAACAAACGATGTTTTCTTACTTTATGGTTCTTTCTATACCTTTTTAGGTGATGATGAAAGATCTACCCTTAGTGCCAGTATCTACTACTTCAATATGGGAGAAGTTAATCTAAGCCAATATGTTGGAGGCGTGGTGTCTGATATGGGAACCACCAAACCAAACGAATTCTCTCTAGATGTTGCTTATGGTCTAAAACTAACAGACAATTACTCCATGGCTGTTACTGGACGTTTCATTAGATCAGACTTAGGTGGTAGCTTCAATTCGGATAATACATTAAAACCAGCTAATACTTTTGCAGTTGACGTATCTGGTTACTTCAGATCTCCAAAACATCAAAGTATCGGTGATTACGAAGGACGTGTTAATGCTGGTTGGGCTGTACAAAATCTTGGTCCAAGATTAGATTACACAGGTGACGAAAACTCTAGATCATATCTTCCAACAATGGCAAGATTAGGTGTAGGTTATGACTTATTCATTGATGATCTTAACAGATTCAGTATCAGCGGTGAAGCTTCAAAACTTTTAGTACCAGGTCCAGAAGTTTCTGATCACGATGCTAACGGAAAACCAATTTACACGATCCCTAACGTAGGTGTTATGGAAGGTATCGGAAAATCATTCGGTAACAAAAAAAGTATTATGTTCTCAGGAGCTGCAGAATATTCTTACGATGATGCATTTGCAATCCGTGCGGGTTACTTTACAGAAAGTCCTGAGCAAGGTGCAAGACAATATGCAACAGTTGGTGTAGGTCTTAAGTATCAATCTTTCGGATTAGACTTATCTTATCTAATTAACATGTCAAAAGTTAACAGTGCTTTGGACAACACCCTTAGATTTGGTTTAACTTGGAATATTGGAGGCGAAACTTACAACTCTCAAGATTATTAATCTTTATCCAAATATTATTAAAAATGCCTCTGTTATGAGGCATTTTTCTTTTATTTTTGTTATATGAATTATACTTCGGAACTCAAAAAATTTTTAACAAGCCAATATATTTTTGCAGGGACAAGAATTGCCTTGGCTATTGTTATTCCGAGTATTATTCTAGCGCATTTTGGCTTATTGCAAGAATATTTTCTTTTCCCAATGGGGACAAGTTTTGTAGGCCTTACCGACCAACCTGGACCATTTGTAAGACGACGTAACACTTTAGCTTTTGCTGTCATTTCTTACTTTTTTGTTGCTTTAATAGCCAGTCTCGTCAAAGATTTCCAAATTATCGTTTATTTAGAAATCATCCTTTTTGGAATGTTCTTTTCGCTAATTGGCGTCTACGGAACACGACTTGCTGGCGTTGGATCTTTATCTTTAGTCGTCCTCAGCATCTTTATTGATGGACATCTGACGGGACATGATGTTATTAAAAGTTTAATCATATTTCTGGGAGGTTGTATTTGGTTTGTCATTGTATTTTTAATTGTATCGACTTTACAACCCTACAAATTAGCGAGTCAAATGGTCGGCGAAAACTATCTAGAACTTGCAGATTATTTAAGAATAAAAGCTAAATTTTATCGAAAAAATGAAAATGTTGATACACTTCTCAGCCAACTTATTTCGCAACAGATAAAAATAAAAGACCAACAAGAAGCAACGCGAGAAATCGTTTTTAAAACCAGAAAAATCGTCAACGAATCAACAACGCAAAGTCGAATTTTGATGTTGATGTTTCTTAATTCTATTGATCTTTATGAGAAACTATTCACCTCGGAGAATGATTATAGAAAACTGAATCATGTTTTTGGAGAAACCAAAATCCTAAACATGATGCACGATTATTTGACCAATATGGCCAACGAAATTACCAATATCGGTATTGCGTTGCAAGGTAATATTAGGACAAAAGAGCAATTCAATTTTGATAAAGCTTTAAAAGAGATTTATCACGAGTTTTACGAACATCGTCTTAAACAAATCAATTCGGATAATCTAGAAGACTTTATGCTTCTTCGCCAAGTTTTGATGCGTATAACGGACGTAACGGACGAGGTGAAAACAATTTTCAGAGTTTTTGATCAGGATGTTAAATTGGCGAAAAGTCTTTCTACAGGGCTCGATCTCAACAAATTTGTGCCCAAAGAAGAACGTCTTAATCGCAAAGTGCTATTGAGCAATATATCTTTAGATTCTGGACATTTTCGTCATGCTGTTCGTGTGACTTTAGCATTGTTTATTGGTTATCTTTTTTCTAAAATGGAATTTTTAGGAATTGGTCATGCTTATTGGATCATGATTACCATTACAGCCATCCTAAAACCCGCCTATAGTACGACAAAACACCGCAATCTTCTTCGACTTTACGGCACTATTGCAGGTGGAGTCGCAGCTTATATCGTTTTGTATTATATTACGGATCATAGCATTTTGTTAGCAATTTTATTGACGACAATGACTTTATGTTTCAGTCTTTTAAAATCAAAATATTTTTGGGCTGTATTTTTCATGACCATTTATGTTTTTTTATCCTTTAATTTTTTACGTCCGGGTAATGTCAACCTCATCTTTAAAGATCGAATTATAGATACTGCCATTGGAGGTGCTGTCACATTTTTGGTAGCTTATTTTGTTTTCCCTGTTTGGGAACATACTCAGAATTTACAATTGATGAAAAAATCGGCGAAGAGCAATTTGGAATATTTCCGTGTGGTGATGGATCTTTTCATTAATAAAAAAGAAAATGATGAGCAATATCGTCTTAAAAGAAAGAATGCCATTATCGATCTTGCCAACCTGTCGGATAACTTCCAAAGGATGATTTCGGATCCGAAAGATCAGCAAAAAAAATTGGAAACTGTACATCAATTTGTGACGACTTCTCACCTATTGACCGCCTATACAGCTTCGCTGTCGCAATATGCAAAAAATGAGGATCAATATCCTGAAATTGACAGCCAAAGTTGGAAAATAAAAATTTCTTCGGAATTGATTAGAAGTAATTCTCTTTTACATAAAGAAGAATTCGATCATGATATTATCGACCAAAGCAAAATAGAACCCGACGATCACGTTGATGAATTGCTCGAAAAACGCAGACGCGAACTTGACGAAAGCGAATACAAAGACCATCGTGATCCTACAAAAATTAGTCATTTAACAGAGTTAAAAAGTATTCAGGATTTGTTAGAACTGATATATGATGTTGCTAAAGACCAAAGAAAAGTGGTCGAAAATTACTACAAAAACAAATCCGAATAAAAAAGCTGACTCATCTCTGAGCCAGCCTTTAACAAACAATATATAATAGTATTTTCTATTTAACGATTACTTTCGATGTCGTAACAACAGAATTAGTAGTCAGTTTAACAATATAAAGACCTTTAGCGAAACTAGCCGCAGATATTTTATTTGTATTTGAAGCAACACTTACCAAATTACCAACAGCGTTATAAACCTCGAACTTATCAGCTTTTTCTAAACTTCCAATAACTTGCGACTTATCATCATAATAGATTTTTGCTTTATTTTTAGCAACATCCGTCGTTGCCAAAGTTGCTAGCGGCAAATCGTAAAATTCTGTTGTAATATCGTAAGTGGAATTACGATAAAGCATAGCTAATTTTTTAATGTCAGTTTCTGTTTCATCTCTTACAAAACCACTAGAAATAATATCGCCGTATGCGCCATCACCTTTTACTGAAAAAATAGGTGTTTGATAATCTTTAGCTACGCTAAACTCATTATACAACTTTGTCCCTGTTGGGAATTTATGTTTATGAATATAAGAAAACTCAACATCATTATCATTATTATAAATAGTTGGTGATAAAGTTTCGGAATTAAGAACAGGAAAGAACATTTGTGGATTTGTACCGATATTAAGTTTAATTTCCTTTTCCAATTGTCCCGTTTTTGAATACTGATTAATAATACCATAAGCGACATTATCAATTGTTTTTCCTTGTCCTAAACCTGCTAAATAACTAAAACTTCCTGCATTCGGAATTCTATTAAAATTGGCGGAAAGCGTTTGTCCATTATAATTTGCTGGGAAAGAAAAACCATCTGTCCAAGACTGAATATTAAAAGTATCTATAGAACTTCCAAAATCACCTTCACCAATAATAAAACCAAACTGATCATCTTGTCCAGCAATAGGTGTCATCTCCATTGTAGAGATAATGTCCTTCTCTAAAGATTTGATACGTTGACCTTGCTCGTTCGCAACATAATAGTTAGCCCAGCTATTATCATTAATAAGATCTTCGTAACGAATCGCATACATAATTTCTAGCGCATCATCATCATTAAAGGTCTTGTCTGTAATTTCGAATCTATAGTTGAATGGCAAGGTTCCAAAATCTCCCAAGGCAAATACATACGGAGAATCGGGATGTATTGAAGTCAAATCTAATGGGATTGTCTTTTCAAGATTAAGATTAACGTCAAAAATTTTCACCAAAAGATGATTATCTGGCGTCACTTCGAAAGTGTCATTATCCATGAAAAGCTTTTCGTAATGTGCCATTACAATCTTATCTTCCCCTTTTATCTTTAAGATACTAAGAGGTGAACCTCCGTAGTTATAGAATAAATCAGTATTAATTGTTTCTGTTTTTAATACATTATAATTAGTATCATGCAATGTAAAAGTGGTTGAAGGATCCTTTTCTACAGATGTTAATATACGAAGATCACCAGAAGCCGACTTCAAGAATTTTCCTGAAGTAGCGTCGAATTCTTTTAATTTTTCACCATTTTCGTTAACTACCCAGATTGCATTTTTTTGATAGTCCGGACCTGATCCTCCTTCAAAATAATGAACAAACATCATTATTCTTCTAACGCCATCTACTTTTGACATTGTATTAATAACCGTCACATGATTTGCAGTTGTCGGAATACTAATGTTAAAGCTTTTGGTTTCGTTAAAGTTAGCATCCAAAAACTTGTAAGTCATATTAGCACCAGCACCGTATTTGTATTTAATTTGATAGTTCTCTACCAGACCAGTTTCTACAACTTTAATTTGTCCCCATTCATCAGCAACAATCGTATTGCTAGGTGTAATGGATGCTGTTTTGTCAGCAGTCCCGTATGTATTAAAAGACGCATCAAATATTGGCATCTGTTTTTTTGCAGAAACAAATTTTGTAAAATCGGGTTTAGTTTTTAATACTTTTTCAGATTTGTTAACTTTTAATCCTGCATTTTCAAAATTGATTACCTCTTGCGCATTTACTATATTTGAAGCTAGTAATGTAGCTGCCAAAATAATAGATTTCTTCATAACTTATTTATTTTTAGATTATTTGATTATAATTGTAGTAGATTCTTTTGTATTGTCTCCTTCTAAAACCAAAATATATTGTCCAGTTTTTACACCAGATTTTATTTCTTGCTTGTCAACAATACCAGACTTAACTAACTTGCCTGCAAAATCATAGATTTTATAGGTTTGGTAATTATTTGCTGAAATTCTAAAATCACCATTAGAAGGATTTGGGAAGACCTTAATCTTCGAAACTAAAACTGTACCCGTACTTAAAGTAGGATCTTTAACTTCATATAATTCTTTACCAATAGTAGTATCAGCCGTTGCAACCACATAGAGTTTATCATTAAAAGATATAATATCCGAAATAGAACTTCCATTTACACCAGGATTAATATCCAGAACCATTCTAGTATTTTCTGATGTACCATCTGTAACAAAAAGTTCGCGTCCCGCCGTTGCATCATTTGCGACAAAGTATAACAAACCTTGATGCTCAACAAATGTCGATGGATTGCTGCCAGTCGTGCCAGGAATTATATCTTTTAAAATCTGAGTACCATCAGCCGTTCCATCGCTTACCCAAAGTTCAGAACCAGTTACGCCATTATTTGCAGCAAAATAAAGTTTTCCGTTATAGTCGATAAATTGGGAAATACCAGCATTGGTTGTTGCTTGATCTTGGCCAGATTTGTTAATATCTTTGAGAAGTATTGTTCCTTGTGGTGTCCCATCGGTCATCCAAGGTTCTGTTCCGTTTTCGTCAGAACGTGCCGTGAAAAACATTTTATTAAAAGTTGGACTATAATAAAAATTGGACGGAGAACTGCTTCCCGAAACACGAATATCTTTAATTAAACTAAACTCTCCACCTTCACTTTTATACAGCTCTATATTACTCGTATCGGTACCACCAGCTGCAAAAATCACATCATCGATAACCAAAAGTGGCGAACTAGAAATAAAGTTAGAGCTAATTGCCGTAGGTGCAGTTACGCCATTAGTTTTGTAAACTCTAGCTGAGGTAGATGCAACGTCGTTTGCCCGAAAATAAATTGTACTTTTATCAGGACTTAGCTGCAATTGATTGGGTGAAGAGCTAGCACTCCCCTCTTTAATATCGGCAAATAAACTTATCCCATTACTTGGAGAATACTTGTAAAGTTCTACCCCAGAAGGCATCGATCCAATCCCTCCAGCAAAGAACAATTCACCTTGCTTTTCTACGAAAGAATTTGGATTAAAATTTCCGCTTCCTGCGTTGAAATCTTGCACCATTTTGGTTCCTGCTTCGGTACCGTCTGACTCCCAAAGTTCGGTTCCTGAAACACCATCTGTTGCAGAAAAATAAAGTTTGTTATTGTAGGTTATAAAATTAGCAGCATTTCCTGAAGAGCTCCCAGGTCTAATATCTTTAACTAGTACTAAAGATTGAGATTGGTACATACCTACTGTAAGCATAAAAATACTTAAGTATATTTTTTTCATATTAATTTTATTAAGTCCTCAAAAATATTGAGACAACTTATCAAAATCAAGAAATACTCTTTCGGAATTCGGTAAATTTTAAATACTAAAAATCACACCTATTTGATTTTCAATAAATTAAAAAACTACTCCAAAACCACCGAAAAGTAATAATCATCAATTTTTCGGACTTTCACTTTGAAATAATCTTCAAAATTATGATCGTAAACGCGTGCTCTAACTGTGAAATCTTCTGTCGGCAGAAAGCTTTGGATATCGTAATGTTTCTTTAACGACCAATATTTGGAATGATGGATTTTGTACAAAGCTTCCTTCACACTCCATATGCTTGTTAGATAATCGACCTCGTGCTTGTTATCAATAAAGTCGTTCTCATGAAGAATAAACTTATGGCGAATAAGCTTAATTTTTTCTTTTTTAAGTTCGAGATCGAGACCGATTTTTGATTTCGAAATTCCTATCGCCGCCAAAGGGAAAGAATGACTTATCGAAATATTAAAATCTTGTGGTTCTAGAAATGGTTCGCCATTGTCTTTGTAAAGGATTTTATGATTGGGTAAAATCTGTTTTAGCATTTTACGAACCATCAAAACCTCTTTTATTTTCTTAGGATGATACTCTTTAACTTTATTATAATTCTCCTTTTCTAACAAAGTATCCATATCCAAAACTTCCTGTTCATCATATTTCCAAATAAGAAGTTGTGCTTTATCATCCGAAAAATCTCTGTACAAAGGCATAGAAAAAATTTAGATTGCAAAATTACAAAATCTTAAACTGAAATATTAACAAAGTCTTCCCTCATTTTTTTTAATGATCATTAACAAAAAAACCGCCATTATCGACGGTTGTATTTTTTTTAAAAAATCAAAGAAGATTTTATTTCAGTTTTAAACGATACAGAAAAGATTCTCCTTTTTTGGCAGCTTCGTCGGTAATCAAAAGACTGTCGTTGCTCTCGAAAGTCAAACCTTCTTTTTGTGTAAAATGATCCAACTCAATCATCTGAGATTTTCCAGAAAAGAAATCATCCCCTTTGAAGTCTGTAAAAATCCAAACTTTATCCGAACTCAAAATCGCAACTTTCTTTTTATCAGGACTCATCGCTGCACTTGTCACCGCGCAATGGTTGAAGTTATCGCAAGTCACAAAACTCGAAATCTTTTTAGCAGGTAATCGTTGCCCAGACTTGTTATCAACGCGATACAAAGAAGTTGTACCATCAAATTTTGAACTTCTATTTTTTGTAAATAAGTAAAATTGATTATTGAAAATAAAAAATGACTCCGAATCGTAAATTCGATCTTTCTTCTTGGCAGGAAATTCGGTTTGCTCTGGATAATAAAACTCTACAATCTCCGAAGCGTCCGCTTGATCTTTCGCCAAATCCGAAGCATTAATTTTATAAATCGCTAGATTTTGTCTTTCGTTATCGTTGTTTCCAAAGTCACCAATGTAGATATTACCAGCATCATCCGCCGTTAGATCTTCCCAGTCATTATTTTTAACATTGTTAATTCGGATTTCTTTTTTTAATTCTCCATTTTTAGTAAAACCAAATAAGATATTATCATTTTTTTGATCTTCTATCGTCCAAACCAAATCTGGCGATGCTGATGTAACCTCAGCTGCAGAAGCTTCTTTAATAACTTTTGGTAAAGTCGTTAACACCTCCAACTTATTGTCTGTTGGCGATTGACAAGAGAAAAGACCAATTGTTGCGACACTTAATAATATTGCTTTCATAATTTTATTTTTAAAATAGCTAAAACAAAAAATGCACAGCTATTATCAACTGTGCATTTGTATCAAATATGTTACCAATCTTAGATGATCAACATAGCATCACCGTAAGAATAGAATTTATACTTTTCTTTAA
The DNA here is from genome assembly GCF_900167905.1 of Soonwooa buanensis. GTDB lineage: Bacteria > Bacteroidota > Bacteroidia > Flavobacteriales > Weeksellaceae > Soonwooa > Soonwooa buanensis. The sequence goes on from NZ_FUYZ01000001.1 coordinate 567,116, forward strand.
TCGCTTCTTCATAAGCTTCCATGATAAAATCTTTATCAGCAAAAGCTGCAATCATCATAATTAAAGTTGACTTCGGTGTATGGAAGTTAGTAATCATTGCATTAGCAACTCCAAAATCATGAGGTGGATAGATAAATTTGTTAGTCCAACCATTGAAAGGCCCAATTTTACGGTTAGATGACACAGAAGTTTCGATAGCACGCATTGTTGTTGTACCAACCGCACAAATTCTTCTTTTCTCTTCTACCGCTTTGTTGATAATGTCAGCATTATGTTGATCGATAATAACTTCCTCAGATTCCATTTTGTGCTTTGACAAATCTTCCACTTCGATTGGATTAAATGTTCCTAAACCAACGTGCAACGTGATTTCTGCAAAGTCAACACCTTTTATCTCAAGACGCTTCATCAGATGTTTTGAGAAATGCAAACCTGCCGTTGGCGCTGCAACCGCACCTTCAACTTTAGCGTAGATGGTTTGGTAACGTTCTGCATCTTCCGGTTCAACTTCTCTTTTGATATATTTTGGAAGTGGCGTTTCTCCAAGTTCGTTCAACTTAGCACGGAATTCTTCGTAAGACCCATCGTATAAGAATCTCAAAGTTCTACCTCTAGAAGTCGTATTATCGATAACTTCCGCTACCAAAGACTCGTCTTCTGTGAAGAATAATTTATTACCAATTCTTATTTTACGAGCAGGATCAACCAATACGTCCCAAACTCTAGTTTCTTTATCTAATTCTCTCAACAAGAAAACTTCGATTTTAGCACCAGTTTTCTCTTTGTTTCCGTACAATCTTGCAGGAAAAACTTTAGTGTTATTAAAAATGAACAAGTCATGTTCATCAAAATAATCAATAACATCTTTGAAAAGTTTGTGCTCAATAGTTCTATCTTTACGGTTAAGAACCATTAATCTTGCTTCGTCTCTGTGTTCTGATGGATGTTCTGCCAATAACTCTTCTGGCAAGTCGAAATTAAAATCTGAAGTTTTCATTTTTTTAAATTACGGTTTAAAAATTTGTGAATAATAGATTTGCAAAGATACGATATTAAAAAGCCTTTGTCAAGTCGCTCCTCAAAGTCTATCGAAATATCCACAAGAGAAATACAAATCTTAAGTTTATATACTTTAAAAAGTGATGAAAAAATGATAAATTTATTCCAATGAAACATCACCAATGAAAACTTCAGTCCTATTTATCTTTATTTTAGTTTGTTCGAGTTTTTATTATTATCAGGAAACACAAAAGTTTTCGGACTCTAAAACTGTTATTAAAAACAATCAGTACAAATTGGATGTTGTTCAAAAAAATCTGAATGAAGAGGCTTTGGTTAGTTTTTCATTGTTTAAAAAAATAAATAAAAAATGGATTAAACTTCAAGATTATCGTTTTAAAAAACAAAATTTCTTTCTCTCTGTTGACACAAGCGAAGACCTCAACAATGATGGATACAAGGACGTCAAGATCTCTTTTGCACAAGCCGCACGCGGCGCAAATGAAATTAATCGATTATTTGTTTTTGATCCAAAATCGCAGAAACTTATCGATATGGAAAACTCTGCGGATTATCCCAATCTGCATTACAACGAGAAAAAAGATTGTGTAACCTCAGACATATTTTATGGCGGAAGCGCAACTTATTTTTTAAAAATTAAGAAAAATAAATTGGAGCCTTTCGGAAAAGTTGAATTTTATAATGATAGCATCTCGAGCTACAAAATTGTGCAAGGCAAAGAAATTCTATTGAAAAAACAAGCCTACGATTCTGATCAAGGCGCGACTTTTTTTTCTAATTTTGATCCTGTTGAGGAGTAATTTTATGACAAATATTTTATTAAAAACTTTTTCCGAAGATGATTTTGAATTGCTAAATAATTGGATCACAACTAATGAAGATCTAATGCAATTTGCAGGTTCAGCATTAGTTTTTCCATTAACTAAAAAACAGTTTTTTGAAGATCTAAAGCATGAGAATCGTTATGCTTTTTCAGTTTTTAAAAATGAAAAATTAATAGGTCATGCTCAAATTTTGGAAAAAGAAAACAGCTTTCTTCTTGGCAGAATTTTGATTGGCGAAAAACAAAATCGCGGACAAGGTTATGGAGAGATTATTGTTGAAAAACTTTTGGATTTTGGTTTTAAAAAATTTAAAAATAAAACCGCCGAACTTAACGTTTTTGACTGGAACATTTCGGCTATTAAATGTTACGAAAAAATTGGTTTTCGGATAAATCATGACTTAAAAAAAGAAGTCCAAATCAATAATAAAATTTGGACTTCGGTTAATATGACTATGGGTAAACTAAGTGACTTGCTTATTTCTTAGACAATCTAGTTGAAAAATCGCTAATCACGTTTTGATATTTTCTAAGCACACGATCCCAGTCACGGAACTGTTCATCTGCCTTTACACTGGTTCCACTAGCACCAGAATATTCGCTATTAAGTTTAATTTTAAAAGTTAAAGGATTCGATTTTGATAACTTAACAATAAGTCTAGTACGAATTGTATTTTGTTGAAAGGATTGGATACTCCAAGCTGTTCGTAGATAAGAAGTTTCTTTGTCGCTAACCTCGATGGCGTCAAAATAGTCTGTCACAATTTGAGTAGTCAACTTCCAAGCGTCAGAAATTGACAGGTCTGGATTAACCGGAATCTCAAAATCAATATTGGCCTGATCGGTTTTAATAGATGCTTCTTCGGAGTCATCCTTTTTCATATTAAAAAATAATGTTTTTGGTGGCTCTGGTCCTGCTTTTTTCCCGCAAACAGTGGCTTCATATTTTAAAAATCCTGTTTTTTGTGCTTTTACATTATAGCATTCACTTTTATCGATTTTCAAAAGATAAGTACCCGAACCAACCAACTGTCCATTGACAATAATACTAGCGTCATTTTCGGATGTCGATACAGTTACTTTTTGAGCTGTAACACTCGTAAAAGCAAAAATTGCAGATAGTAAAAATAGAGTTTTCATAGTTAATAGTTTTTATTTCTAGCACAATATTAAACTATGTTTTAGACTTTTTAATACCTAGTTCTAGGTATTTTTATAAAAATTTCAACATTTTCACCCTTATTTCAACATTATCACTTTCAATTATTATGTTTTTTTAATGCTTTAGTGTTTTTTCCATAATATTTTCAATTTGATTTCTATCATTATTGTGATAGATTGTACCTTTCATTGGGTAAAAAACTCAATTCAAAATTTTAATAAATCATCAAATAAAAAACAGAAGCTAAAATTAACTTCTGTTTTTTTTATTATTAAACTATTTCAAACCTAACATTTGTGGACCTTGTTCAAAAACAATATCAACAGGAATATTGTGCGTTTTTAGTTTGTCCAGATCTTTTTGCAAATCTGTTGGGATAATTCCTTTCTCAGCATATAATTTTTTAACACCGTCATAATCGCCATTACCTTGTAATGTTAAAACCAGTTCTGAAAGGCCATTCATTGCAGCTTCCATCTTCGGAACATTAACTTTGTATCGTCCATTGACTGACTTTTCGAAAGCACCTTTTTCAGCAAAATAATTAAAAGCAATCATATTCGCAGTGCCGTGCGCCGAACTTGCCCCGAATCTAACCGAACGGAAAATCCCAGCTAAAAATGTCACGAAATAATCTTCTTTACTTCCTGACAATTCGCCTTTTTGCAACAATTGATTAACCATGTAAAGTCCAAGAATATCCGCTTTTCCTTCTTCCAAAGCCGAGTTAGCTTCCTTCAACGCTTCGCGAACAGAGCCTTTGCCATTAACTGTATTTTTAATCCCTAAGCCGTGTGCCACTTCATGGAACATCACATTAGAAAAGAACGCATCAAATTTGATATTCTTTTGTTGACTTTCATCGATAAGCGATGTTGCAATCGGAACCAAAATTTTATCAAACTTAGCTTTCATCGCATTTTTAAGTTGCAATCTTCTCGTTCCTTTTTCGAGCTGAACTTTCTCATCATTTGGTAAATTAATCGCAATGGTTTTTCCAGCCGCATTACAATCTCCAGCGTAGAATACAACATCGTAAGCATTAAGATCCGAATCCGTCCCTGGAACTTCCTTTTTGTATTCCGCTTTTACAGGAAGATTGGTTTGCAGCTCGGGAAGATATTTCACAAACTTCGCCAACTTGTTACTCCATTCCACATCTTTCACCAAAACATAAGCTTCAAACGAAGATTTGTAACCAAACATTTGGTCTTCATAATTTTCGATCGGGCCAATAACCAAATCCAAATTTGAGTTTTTCATGTCCATCCAAGCCAAGTCGCTCGGATAATAATTATCTGTCATTAAAGCTTCTGCACGAAGTTTCAAATATTTTTTTAAACCTTCATCTTCCGCGATTGTCGACGCTTCATTCAGGTAATTTGCAGCTTCTTGCAATTTAGTTTTAAACTCTACCGAATACGGCACCGCATATAATTTGCCTTTCGCATCTCTTTTAACAACAGAATAAGCGGATTTTCCGTCTTTAACATCAGCTTTTTCAAACTCAGCTTTTGTCATGTTGGTTGGATAGTAAGTTGCACCTTCGGGTTTTGCGCCAACGCCCGCTACAAATGGCTTTTCGTTATTAAGACGATCCCAAGGTCCATAATTAATCACAGCATAATCTTTCGCTTCACCAGATAATTTGGACAACAATTTAGTTTTGTCACCGTAAGCTTGTTGCCAAAACAAATCGTCCATCACTTTTGCAGCTTTGAACATTAATTTCAGAACTTCTTTTTCTTTCGTTGTTAAATGCGAAATATCGGTGGTTAGATCAACTTTCGCGTATTGTTGAAAAGGATAAGACTCTTGCATTTTTGTAGTATTTATCTTTGTTTTAGTAGCTTTTTTCTGAGCCGAAAAATTGGTCAACAAACCCGAAACTGCTAATAAGCCAAGTATAATTGTTTTTGATTTCATTAGAATTAATTTGTGTAAATTTAGTTATTAATCTTCGGAGCAAGTCTATTTTCTTGTATTAAAACATGATAAATTTGATTATAAAACCAGTCAAAACGAGCATTTTTATTGAAGGGAATAGTTTTTGATTCTTCCGAAACTGAATATTAACACCATGCAAACTTGTCCAGAATGTGGCGAAAAAATCGTTGGTCGCTCTGATAAAAAATTCTGTTCTGATGCTTGTCGCAACAGTTACAACAACCGAATCAATAAAGATACGACCAATCTGATGCGAAATATTAATTATCAACTTCGCAAGAACCATCGTATTTTGACAGATTGCAATATTGACGGTAAAACCAAAATTTTAAAATCAAAATTGTTGGCTTTGGGATTCAGTTTCGAGTATTTTACACAAATGGTTGTATACAAAAACGCTTCGGAATACAGATTTGTTTATGACCAAGGTTACAAATTTTTGGAAGATGATTGGATTTTGCTGGTCAAAAACATTTCGAATTAAATTATGTACTTTATACTTATCATTGTTCTAGCAATTGCTACTACAGTTTTTCTATTTATGCAACAACCGATTTTTGGTTCTAAATCTAAAGGTCGTCGCCTCGAAAGAATTAAAAAATCTGCAAACTTCCGAAAAGGACGTTTTCAAAATATAGAACACACGCCGAATTTCGGAGAAGGCTTTACACCCAAAAAAGTAATGTGGGATTTTTTAACACAAAGAGTCCCTAATAAAACGCCAAAACATATAATCCCTTCAAAAAAAACTGAATTAAAGTCTCAAAATTCTGACGATGAATTTTTAGTTTGGATGGGACATTCATCTTATTATTTTCAGGTTGATGAGACTAAATTTTTGGTGGATCCAGTTTTTAGTGGCAACGCATCGCCAATTGCAGGAACAACAAAGGCTTTCAAAGGTTCGGATATTTATCAATCTGGTGATTTTCCAGAGATCGATTATTTGATTATTTCGCATGATCATTATGACCATTTGGATTATAAAACTTTAAAAAGTTTAAAACCAAAAATTAAGAAAATCATCTGTGGATTGGGTGTTGGGGCGCATCTCGAACGTTGGGGCTTTGCTGAAGATCAATTAATAGAACTCGATTGGTACGAAGATGCGGTTTTAGAAAAAAATATCCACATCACTTCTACCCCAGCCCGACATTTTTCTGGACGAGGCCTGAAAAGAGATATCAGTCTTTGGTCTTCTTTTGTGCTAAAATCTAGTCGTCATAACATTTTTGTTGGTGGTGATAGCGGTTACGGAAAACATTTTAAAAACATTGGTGAAAAATTCGGTCCTTTTGATTGGGCAATTCTCGAAAATGGCCAATATAACGAGCGCTGGCATTACATCCATACTTTGCCGTCCGAAACTATAAATGTTATCGAAGATCTACAAGCCGAAAATGTTATCCCTGTTCACTCTTCGAAGTTTGCTTTAGCCATGCATTCTTGGAAAGAGCCTTTAGAAAAAATCACAGAAAACAGTCAAGGCAAAAACTTTAAAATCGTTACACCAATGATTGGCGAAAAGGTGGATTTAAATAATAAAAATCAGGAATTTGCAGCTTGGTGGGCTTCTTAAAATTTTGTTAAAAAAGATTATCTTTGCCGAAATTTACAAAAAGCTCGATGAAGAGAATTTTTATTATTGTTTTTTTAAGTATTGCTACGTTACTACTGGCTCAAAATAAGTATCAAAATCAATATTATTTTTACGAAAATAAAGGTCAAATTATTGACCAAAAGGCAAAACCAAATCCTGAGGTTAAGTATCTTTTTAATTCAGCAGGATTAAATGTCCAAATCAAAAAAAATGGTTTTTCTTATGATGTCTATGAGGTCGAAAAAAAAGTATCAAAAAAGAAACAAGCGACTTCTGAAAATACCATTAATCCTAAGCTTCAGAAAAAGCAAAATCAAAACGTTGAATATACTTCTAAATATCATCGTGTTGACATCAATCTCGTTAATGCCAATAACAATGTCCAAATTGAAGCCGAAGGAAAATCGCAAGATTACGAGAATTATTACAATCTAGAGCACAACCCAAAAGGTGTCGAAAACGTGCATCGATACCAACGTATCGTTTACAAAAATGTTTATAATAATGTTGATTTAGTATTTTTTAAACCTGAAGATTCTACAAAAACTGTAGAATATAATTTTTTAGTTCATCCAGGTGGAAAAGTATCAGACATCAAAATGAAATTTGAAGGTGCCAAAACCAAATTAAAAGATGGCAAACTCGCTATGGCACTTCGTTTTGGAGAAATGCAAGAAAACATTCCTAACTCTTGGATAGAACATTCGAATTCAAAACAAAACATTGCTGTTAATTTCAAAGATTTTGGAAATCAAACTTTTGGTTTTGATTCTGAAATTAATACTTCTGATAAAACCATTGTTATCGATCCTGTGCCAACAAGGATTTGGGGAAGTTTTTTTGGTGGTGATAATGAAGATATTGGATTGATAAGAACAGATAATAATGATGATGTTTATGTTTATGGAAATACATGGAGCAGTATTAATATAGCAACTACAGGAGCATATCAAACTACATTTAATACTTCAGGATATAGAGACGCATTTTTAGCCAAAATAAGTAAGGATGGAAGTCAGAAACTATGGGGAACATACTATGGAATGAAGTATTATGATGACTTCATGCAAGTTACTTTTGATAATCAAAATAATGTTTTTGCAACTGGACAAATTCATATACCATCACCAACTTCACCAAACAATCCTTACAGCGCTAACATACAAATGTCTTTGGTCAAATTTTCACCAACAGGAACTATGATTTATAACAATATTTATGGTGGAAACGGAGAAGAAGAACCTTGGGATATTGCTTATCTAAATAATAATATTTATGTAATTGGGAATACTTCTAGTACTGCAGACTTTGCAACAGCTGGAGCTTTTCAATCTTCGGTAACTGGTGGAAGAAATGGGTTTGTAGCTAAATTTGATAGTAATTCTGGAAACAAAGATTGGATAACATACTACGCAGGATCTGGAGCGACTTCACTTTATAAGATATTTAATGTTGACAATGATACAATTGAGATTATAGGAAGGACTGCAGGGACAACATTACCTTTGAAAAATCCTATTAGAAGTTCAAATAATGGAGGAGGTTCAGATGGCGTTTACATCATCTTCGATGAAATTGGAGATTTAAAATACGGAACATTTTTAGGGGAAGATGTAAAAAATGAATATTTGCAGTCCGCTAGAAGAATTGGCGATGAGGTCTATATTTCGGCAGAGCAATATATAAATAGTACTTCTGAAAAAGGATTATTATATAGAATAAATACAAAAACTAATTCCATTGTTAGTAGTAAACTTTTTGATCTTTATGATACACTTCAAAATATAACTTATATTGACGAGCAAGCCAATATTTTTGTATCAGGCTCTACAACACATTTAGGTACAATTGACTATACTGGAGTAAGTACACCAGGAGCTTTTTTGGAAAATCCACCTTCAAGCCAAAATGTTTTTGTTGTTAAATACGATTCTGATCTCAATAAAATCTGGGGCACCTTCTATTATGGAAGCCAAGTTAATGACGTTATAAAAGATAAATCGGGAAATTTGTATTTTTATGGTATGGTTTCTGGAAATATTCCTAATATCGCGACACCTGGTGCATTTCAGCAAAATAACCTTAATACCTCTAATAGCATATACATTGCAAAATTCATAGATTGTTCCTCATCCGCAACGGCTTCCTCTAACTCCCCAATTTGTATTGGTAGTAACATCGAACTAAAAGCGTCTGGCGGGACAAATTATTCTTGGACTGGTCCTAATGGTTTTACGTCCAGTCTGCAAAATCCTATTATCACGAATGCTACAACTGCAAATTCTGGTGTATACTCTTGCGCCATCACAGGAAGTGGCGGTTGCGATGGTACTTATACAGTTACTGTTTTTGTTGGCGATAATGAAAAACCTATTCCTGACGATCCTAATCTTCCAAAATTAACAGGTGATTGTAATTTTGTAGTAACAACAATTCCAACAGCAACTGATAAGTGCGCAGGAAAAATTACTGCAACCACAACAGATCCTTTAAGTTATAGTCTTCCTGGTCTTTATACAATTACTTGGCATTACACTGACAGAAATGGTAACACCGAAATACAAACCCAACTAGTAGAAATTACTGATCAACCTAAACCTACTGGAAGTCAACAACAGAATTTCTGCGCAATAGATCATCCCGAAATTTCAGACATCCAAGTTGTTGGGACTAACCTAAAATGGTATAACGCGAGTGGTTTAATTTTACCCGTAAATACAGCCTTGGTTGATAATACAACATATTATGTCACACAAAATAGCGCAGGTTGTGAGAGTTCGAAACTAGAGATTTTGGTTAATGTTTCCGATCCTGTTGCACCATCTGGAAACTCTCCTCAAAGCTTTTGTATTGGACAAAATCCGACTTTAGGAGATATTGCGATTACAGGACAAAACATCAAATGGTATAATGCATCAAATATTTTATTAGCTCAAACAACTCCGCTTGTCGATGGCGAAACTTATTATGCTACACAAACAATTTCTAGTTGTGAAAGTATTAATAAATTAGCTGTAAAAGTTGCCGTTAATAATAGTAGTATCTCTGCTAGCAATTATGTTGAACCTACATTTTGTAATGATACAACGGATGATTTTAAACTTATTAATTTAAACGATTATAGAACTAAATTAATTACTAACATAACTGGTTTACAATTCACTTTTTATGATAGTAACAATCAATTGGTGCCTGATTTTACAAAAGCCAAACTCAATATTGGGCATAACCTTTTTAATGTCGAAATTAAAAACACAGTTGGTTGTTCGCAGTGGTTTACTTTAGAATTTAATTTAAATAAAAAACCAAAACTGAGCCTTCCTTCTGAAGTTGAATTTTGTAGTGGCATCGATGCAGAACTTAATGCTGGCGACTGTGCAGGCTGTACTTTCTTATGGAACACTGGAGAAACTTCTCAAATTATTAAAACCCAAACTGAAGGCACTTACACTGTTACTGTAACTACTGAAAAAACTTGTCAAAACTCGGCATCAGTCGTTGTTAAAAAAGCAAAACTTGCGACGATTAAGAACATCCAAATAGAAAATAATTTGGTAACAATTACGATGTCCGAAGCTGGCGATTATCTTTATTCTGATGATAATATCAACTGGCAGACCTCTAACCAATTTAAATTAGAAAACGGAAATTACACCATCTATGTCAAAACAAAAATGGGATGCCTAATCGACCAACGTACAATTAGTATTTTCGAAATTCCGAATAGTTTTTCGCCGAATGCTGATGGTATTAACGACACATGGAAAATCAAAGGTTTAGAAAACTACAAAGATTCTCAAGTCATTGTTTTGGATCGATTTGGAAAGAAGCTTTTCGAAACCAAAGTTAATGGCATTTTTGAATGGAACGGAAAAATCAATGGACATCCATTACCGACAGATACTTATTGGTATATCATTAATGTTAGTGATGGTCGAAGTTTCAAAGGATTTTTGGTTTTAAAAAATCGAAACTAATTTTTAGTTTTTAACAAAATTAATTTCTAATTCCTAAAAAATTTATTCAAAAGTTTTGGAAGAACCCTCGAGAAGTTGATTAAGTTCTGCTAATTCTTCTTTTGTTAGATCACGCCATTTACCGATCGGAAGATCGAGTTTGATATTAAGAACTCGAATACGTTTTAGTTTTTTAACATCGTAGCCAAGATACTCGCACATACGACGAATTTGACGGTTAAGACCTTGCGTCAACACGATTCTAAAGCTCATGGTATCGATTTGCTCGACCTCACATTTTTTAGTCACTGTGTCCAAAATTGGTACACCACTTCTCATTTTATTTAAGAAAGCTGGCGAAATTGGCTTATCCACTCGGACAATATATTCTTTCCCGTGATTGTTTTTAGAACGGAGGATTTTGTTAACAATATCGCCATCAGAAGTCAACAAGATCAAACCTTCACTAGGTTTGTCTAAACGACCAATTGGGAAAACACGTTTTGGATGTTGGATGTAGTCGATAATGTTGTCCTTTTCGCGCTTTGTATCTGTAGTACAAACAATGCCGACAGGTTTATTAAAAGCGATGTAGACATGTTCTTCTTCAGTTTTCCTGATTGAAACACCATCCACACAAATTTCGTCTTCGTCAGAAACTTTAGTTCCTAATTCTGGTTTTACACCATTTATTGTAATTCGTCCTTCTTCCAAAAGCTTATCAGCTGCTCGACGTGAGCAATATCCAACTTCTGACAAATACTTATTAATACGTGTTTTTTCCATTTTTAATATCTTTTATTCGAAAACAAAATCAAACCATAAGTTAAACCTACAAAAAAAGTTCCTTCGCCATCCAAAACTTGATTCTCCAAATTAACCGAAAAATATTGTCCTAGATTGTTAGTCATTGGTTCTATTTTTCCTAAACTTAAACCAATAAAACCTGCATTTTTCGCAGCCGTTTGATTGATTTTATTACCATATTTTGCACTGATAAAAAAGAAATCATCATCCGTTTTATCATTTACAAAAAAGTAAGGCTGAATTGTAAAATACAACAAATGATAATTGGGATCGATATAACTGTAACGTAAACCTCCCGCCAAAGCAAACCAACTTATCGGCTGATAACCAACTTGCGAAGAAAATCCATAATTATACTTCCCAGGTGGAACTTGACTCAATTCATAATCTGTTTTTGCTTGACTATTTCTAACAATGGAAGCCAAATCGAAACCGACACCAGCATCCAAAGTTGTAAAAAATCCCAACTTCTTCCTGGGCGGATAATCTTGCGAAAAAACAAAACTTGAAAATACAAGCAGTAAAAAAAATAAATGCTTTTTCATTTACAAATCTTCAAAATGATAGTCGTTGTCAAGGAATTTTTCGGAGGCATTTTCGATGCTGTAATCGCCGATTTTGGTACGACGCAATTGCGTGAGATATGCACCGACGCCCAAATCTTGACCAATGTCATGCGCTAAACTTCGGATGTAAGTCCCTTTGCTACATCCAACGATAAAGCTAACCAAAGCGCCATCAATTTTAATATCATTAATGTAATGAATCGTGGTTTTTCGGGATTTCATTTCGACTTCTTCGCCAGCGCGCGCGAGGTTGTACGCACGTTCGCCATCGATTTTTAAAGCTGAAAAAACAGGTGGTTTTTGGTCGATTTCGCCAACAAATTTTTCTAAAGTTTTATGAATATCTTCTTCTGTAATATGTGAAAAATCCTGATGTAGAATTTCGGATTTTTCCGTGTCATAAGATTCTGTCTGAACACCGATTTTTACTTCTGCCCAATATTCTTTAGGCGCATCTTGAATTTCGGGAATTCTTTTCGTAAACTTTCCTGTGCAAACAATCAAAAGTCCAGTCGCACGTGGATCCAAAGTCCCAGCATGACCAATTTTGAATTTCTTAGGAAGTTCTCTATATTCTCGTTTCAGTTTGTATTTTAGTTTGTTAACCGCTTGGAAGGAAGTCCAATCCAAAGGTTTGTCCACTAAAAATATATATCCTGATTGTAATTGTTCTGATGTCACAAAATTGTGTTTAGTTGATGGTTGACAGTTGTTGGTTTTTAGTTTTGGGTTTAAGGTTTAAGGTTTAAGGTTTAAGGTTTAAGGTTTAAGGTTTAAGGTTTAAGGTTTAAGCAAAGTTAATTCCTAATTCCTAATTCCTAATTCCTAAAATCTAGACCTAAACCCAAGCCGAATACTCTCGCTTTGATTAATTCAACGAACAAAAAAACGAAATTGTATCGCTCTTTTGTCAAGATTTGAAATTAACTATTTTCTCAAAAGAAGACTTACCCACTCTTCTCTTTGCAATTGTCTTTCTAAAGTTAAATTTTCAGCTTTACAAACTTCCAGAATATCATCAACATCAAAGAAGCAAAGTCCTGACAACAACAATTCGCCGCCATCATTCAAATCTTTAACATAAGTCGGAATATCAGAAATCAAAATATTTCGGTTGATATTCGCCAAGATAACATCAAATTTTTCTTTACCAAGATTTTCGGCAGTTCCTAATTCAATTTTCAAATCAACATTGTTACGTTCTGCATTCTCGTGAGAGTTTTCTACAGACCATTCGTCGATGTCAATTGCTAAAGTTTCGCCAGCACCACGTTGTTTAGCAAAAATCGCCAACACCGAAGTCCCACAACCCATATCCAAAACTTTTTTGTCCTTGAAATCCATATCATACATCTGCTGAATCATCAAATGCGTTGTCGCATGATGACCTGTCCCAAAAGACATTTTTGGCTGAATAATAATTTCGTAAGGAAGATTTTGACTTTCATGGAATTCTGCTCTTATCAACACTTTGTCATCAATATTAATAGGTGTAAAGTTTTTTTCCCATTCTTCATTCCAGTTGATATTTGGCATTTGTCGGTATTCATAAGAGATTTCGACATCTGGAGAATTAAGTAAGTTAAGCTCTTTAAGCGTTTCTTCACTATACAAATCCTCTTGGATATAAGCCAAAATCCCATCATGTTCTTCCGTAAAACTATCGAATCCAATACCGATAAGTTCTGCCATTAATATCTCGCTCCAAGGTTGTACCGGATTTATTTTGAATGTAAATTCTAAGTAAGAAGTCATATTTTAATTTTAATAATGCAAAAATAAGAATTATGCTTTTAAATAAGTTATGAGTTGTGAGTTATAAATCATGAATTTTAATAAAATACAAACATTAAACTTAAAACCCCTAATCTTGAAACTCATCGGAGTTTTAATAAAAAAAAGAGCTCAGATTTAAAATCCAAACTCCTTTTAAAAATATTTTTAAAAAAAACTATTCCACGCCAACAGAGTCGTCACCACGGCCATCAGCCACCGCATGAATGTTTTTATTATCGTCAACAAGGATAATTTCTGTTCTTCCGATTTGCTCACGACGTTCGATTTTGTAACCCATTTTCTCTAAAGATTTTACCGTTGTTTCTGGGAAGTTTTTTTCAACAGCCACAGTTTCTGGCAACCATTGGTGATGGAACTTCGGAGCATTAACTGCAAAGTTGGCATTTAATCCAAAATCTACAACATCTACAATCGCTTGGAAAACCGAGGTCGGAATTGTTGTTCCTCCAGGTGTACCAACTACCATTTTCACTTTGTTATCTTTCATTAGAATAGTTGGTGCCATGGACGATAACATTCTTTTCCCAGCTTTAATTGCGTTAGCTTCTCCACCAACTGCGCCATACATATTTGGCACGCCAGGTTTTACAGAAAAATCATCCATTTCATTATTTAAGAAAAATCCAGCACCCGAAACGACTGTTTTACTACCATAAAGTCCATTAAGCGTCGTCGTCACCGAAACCGCGTTTCCTTCTTTATCCAAAATCGAAATATGTGTCGTCTCAGTACTTTCCTTTCCTTGCTTTATGATTTTACCAACTTCACTACTCGGCGTAGCTTGATTTGGATTGTAGGATTTCCAACGGTTTTGCAAATACACGTCGCTTACTAACTTTGTCGTTTCATCTTTAATAAAATCTGGATCGCCCATATATTCGGCGCGATCCGCATAAGCACGACGCTCAGCCTCAACCATAGGCTGCACAGTTTCTATCGCATTTTGTTGCGGATTTTTAACATCAGCATAACTGTACATTTTTAACATTTGTGCTAACAAAATTCCACCACTTGATGGTAAAGGCATAGTAACAACTTCATGACCTTTATAGCTAAAAGTCATTGGTTTTCTTTCCTTGGTTTTATAATTTTTAAGATCGGCTTCAGTAATAATTCCGTTTCCGAGTTTCATCTCGTTAACAATCATTTTTGCCGTTTCACCTTCGTAGAATTCCTTTTCACCATTCTTTTGAATACGTTTCAAGGTTTCTGCCAATTCTTTCTGAATCAAAATATCACCAGCTTTCCATTTTTCATTTTTTATAAAAACGGGGATATTTTTGTTATGTTTCGCAAATTCTTCTTTATGCATATTAAGAAGTCCCGCTTCTTGCTCAGTAATCGCAAAACCTTTTTCCGCTAAATCTATCGCTGGTTGAATTAATTTATCAAAACTTAATTTAGCATAAGGCATCGTCGCAAACATCCCAGAAATACTTCCAGGAATACCAACCGCCAATCTTCCATTCTGTGACAAATCGGTATTTGCATTTCCTTTTTTGTCCCAATACATATCGAATGTAGACTTTGCTGGTGCCGTTTCGCGATAGTCAAGTGCTATTTTTTTTCCATTATTGGTTGTAGCAACTAAAAATCCACCACCTCCGATGTTTCCCGCTTGTGGATAAACTACCGCCAAAGCCAATTGTGTAGCAACAACCGCATCAAAAGCATTTCCTCCTTCTTTAAGGATTTTAGAACCAGCTTCACTGGCTAAAGGATGCGCCGAAACAATTACACCTTTTTGTTTGACCTTAACTTCTTTAACAATATTAATATCTGTGTATTGCGCCGTAATATTACCAAAAGCCAAAACTGTGGCAAGTGCGAGTAGTTTAATTTTCATAGTATAATTCAATAAAAAAGCAAAGTTAAAGATTTACTTCAGGTAAAATAAACAAAATATTAAAATAATATTTCACAAGCATTCCCATCAGCCATTTAATATTTTTACAAATTTTAATATTTTTTTATACATATTATTCAAATATTATTTACATTTGATAAACAAATAACAAAAACAAATTTTAACCGTATGAAAAGAAAATTATTCTCTGTGATGACTTTAATCACAATCGCTGCATCAGCTCAAACCTACGACAATGGCTCCATGAGTACAGGGTCAACTACTGCGAACGGATCGAATCCCGCACCAACTGGCTACAATTGGAGCGAATTACAAAGTGTAAATAATTTAACTAGCACTAGTCTTGGATTTGCTGCTATTTACAATAATGCAGGTACTACTAATTATACAATAGCGGACGACTTTGTCGTACCGAGTAATGAAAAATGGACAATAAGTTCGATAGATGTTTTCTTATATCAGACCAGTTATACTGGGACTGTACCACCTATTGACAATTTGAGGCTTAAAATCTATAACGGAGATCCTGAAACCGCTACGGCAGTATTAGGTAATATGACAACTAATACCTACAACGCAGCACAAAGCTCCGATGCTAAATTATACAGAATTGGAAACAATAGTGCTGGTACAACTAGAAAAATTTGGAAAGCTAAAGGTAATCTAAGTGGTGAACTACAGCCAGGTACATATTGGGTAGAATATCAAGTACATGCAACAAATGACTCTTCTATATTTTTTCCTCCTGTAACAACTGCAGGTATATTGGATAAACCAACTTACAATGCAAAACAATTCGCCTCATCAGGTTGGCTACCTTTAACAGATGCTGGTTCGGGTGCAAAAATTGACATGCCTTTTATTATAACCTATACAGCTACTAATTTAGGAACTTCAGAAACCAGACAGTACGATAGTAGAATTACGGTATATCCAAATCCAACAGCAGAATCTTTTAAAATTAATTTACCAGAAGAATCTTTAAATAAAGATACAAAAATAGAACTCTACGACGCTTCTGGAAAATTGGTTAAAACTTTTGACTTATCAAAAGAATACAATATTTCGAACCTAAAAAAAGGTATTTATATGATCAAAATCAACGACGGTAAAAACATTAAAGTAACCAAACTTATTAAAAATTAAACAAAGAAAGAGCTGGGAGATTTCCCAGCTTTTTTTATTCTATATTAATCTCAAAAACATCTAAAAGTCCCGAAATATTCTCTCTTGAAAATTTGGATTTTTTAATTGAATTATCAACGGGGTTAATCGAAAATCCTGACGCAGTACGAAAATCTGCAGCTTCCAAAATACTTCTCTCAAAATGAGCGTGATCGAATCGACAATCCGCCAAAATAAGTTTTGAAAGATTAGCTTCTGCAAACTCACACTCGTGGAAATCAACATTTTTAAACTTTGACTTTCGCAAATCGACCTGATAAAAAGAAGAATGATTGAGCAATGAATGCTTAACATCTATCGAAAATCCGAAGTCATTACAATCTTCAAAATGAAGTCCTAACATTTTACACTCCACAAATTCTACATCGCGAAAAGCAGTATCTCCCAACTTTACAAGACTCAAATTACAATTGACAAAACGACTTTCTGAGAACTTATAGCCTGAAAAATCAAAATCTGAGAAATCACAATTTTCGAAAATACATTGGTCAAAATCGCCTTTTTCGATTTCGGAAAAGTTGCTTGGACTAAATTGTTGGTCAAAAAAGGATTTCATAATTAGAATTTAAAAGTTTATTAAAAAAGAAAAGTTTTATTTTCAGTTTTAAATTAGGGACAATATTAAAAAACGGGTAAATTTACAGAATCGATTTTGATGACGAAAAGCGCTTGAATGAAAATCTCAAAAAAAGTTTTAATAATCTCTTATTATTGGCCTCCAGCTGGCGGTCCAGGTGTACAACGTTGGTTAAAGTTTGCAAAATATCTTCCCGATTTTGGTTGGGAACCAATTATCTACACACCCGAAAATCCGAGTTATCCGATTGTTGACGAAACGCTTCTTAAAGAAGTTCCTGAAAACATAAAGATTGTTAGAACGAAAATTTGGGAACCTTATCAACTCGCGGAAAAATTCAGTAAAGGCAATAAAAAATATAAAGCTGGTCAATTTGACGTTGGCAAAAACCAATCTTTTATGTCGAAGCTTTCCATTTTTGTGCGAGGCAATTTCTTCATTCCCGATGCGCGAAAGTTTTGGGTAAAACCATCCATAAGTTTTCTAAAAAATTATCTGAAAGAGAATAACATCGATGTTATCGTGACAACTGGTCCACCACATTCTTTACACCTTATTGGACTTGGATTAAAAAAGGAAATCCCAAATCTAAAATGGATTGCAGATTTCCGTGATCCTTGGACAGAAATATCTTATTACAAACATCTGAAACTTACAAAATCTTCTGACCAAAAACATCGCAATCTCGAAAAATTAGTTTTTAAAACAGCTGATTTGACTTTAGCAACGAGTTATACTGATGCTGAAAATTTTAGAAAAATGGGCGCCAATTCGGTGTGTATCACTAATGGTTTTGACACGAGTAGTTTTGTTGAAGCTGATAGATATAAAAGCACCAAAAAGAAATTCAGTTTGAGTTATGTTGGGGTTTTGGAGCAACTGCGAAATCCAGAAAATCTTTGGAAAGCCATCAATGAGCTTCTTACAGAACATCAAGATTTTGAAAAAGATTTCGAAATGAAATTTGTTGGTCGCCTCGATGATAAAATTCTTGAAAATCTAAAGGCTTCAAAAGTTGGAAAACATTTGCAAATCCTCGGTTATCTAGCTCACGGCGAATCTTATCAGGAAATGAAAAACTCAGATTTATTATTGATTACAAACTTTCCAAATGATTCGTCAAAAGGTATTATTCCCGGGAAATTGTTTGAATATTTATCAACTGGAAAACCAATTTTGTCATTTGGTCCAAGAGAGGCTGATGTTTCAAAAATTTTGGAGGAAACGAAGGCTGGAAAACATTTTGATTATTCGGAAATTGAAAGTCTAAAATCCTATATTCTAAAAATTTATCAGCTTTGGAAATCTGGAAATAGCAATTCTGAAAATGCTAACATAGACGCTTTTTCGCGAAGAAATCTGACAAAAAATTTGGCTGAGAAATTGAATATTTTGGTTACTGAATAATTCTTTTTTGTCATTAAATTTTTAGCTTTCTAAAAAATAAAATTCGTTTTTCTAAATCTTCTAATTATCCCGCATCTGCGTGAGGGCGAAGCGCATTGTTGGAGCTCGTGATGTGAGGCGGCGGAGCGCAGCGGAGCCGACCGAGCATCACAGCGACTGCGCGTAGACCGACCGATAAAACAAAAAACGCGGACGACAATGTCGTCCGCGTTTTTGTTTTGAGGGCACGCCCAAATTAAAAATATGTTATGGATTAAAACCTTCGATAATTTTCGAAAAATCTTCGATTTTAAGCGCTGCTCCACCGATAAGTCCACCGTCGATATCTGGCTGCGAGAAGATTTCTTTTGCATTGTCAGGTTTAACAGATCCGCCATACAAAATCGAAATTTCGTCCGCCACTTCTTGACCGTATTTGGCAGCGATAAGACTTCTGATGTGCGCGTGAATCTCCTGTGCTTGCTCTGGCGTCGCAGTTTCGCCCGTACCAATCGCCCAAACTGGCTCGTAAGCGATAACCACTTTTTTGATTTCGTCCGCAGAAAGCGTGAAAAGCGCCACTTCGGTTTGGTTTTTTACCACTTCGAAATGTTGACCAGCTTTGCGTTGCTCTAAAGTTTCGCCATTGCAATAGATCGGCGTAAGACCCACATCCAACAGAGCTTTCACTTTTCTATTCGCGTGACTGTCGGTCTCACCGTGGTATTGACGACGCTCTGAATGCGACACCAAACTCCCGTCAATGCCAATAGAATTGATCATCTCAACAGAAATTTCGCCTGTGTATGCGCCACTTTGGTATTCTGAAACGTCTTGTGCGAAAACCTCAACTTCAGCATTTTTGAAGATGTCTTTAGCCATTGTTAAATACAAAGCCGGCGGCGCGATATAAACTTCGCAATTGGTTGTATTGTTTTTTTTGTATTCTAAAAGTTGGATCATTAAAGCCTCTGCATCCGCAAAGTTTTTGTTCATTTTCCAGTTGCCTGCAACGATGTTTTTTCTCATTTTATTTTTATTAAATTTAATATTAATCCATTTTCCAGATGGTCTTCATCATCGTGTAATATTGATGTT
This sequence comes from Soonwooa buanensis, assembly GCF_900167905.1. GTDB lineage: Bacteria > Bacteroidota > Bacteroidia > Flavobacteriales > Weeksellaceae > Soonwooa > Soonwooa buanensis. The sequence goes on from NZ_FUYZ01000001.1 coordinate 586,907, forward strand.
CTACACGCGATACATCTTGATCCGCCTTGATCAACTTCTTCGCAAAAGCACGGAATTCCTCACGCTCTGCAGGCGTCGAATCGTCATAAAAACATCTCGCATGAAACTCGAAATGATCCTTCCAATCGCTTGGCTGAAGACTCGCAATAACATCCAACTCATTGTCCAAATTTAAACGAAACGGAAATTCTTCCGCCAGATATTCTAAAATAACTTTTTCTTCTTCTGGACTAAATTTGTAATCGACAGCTGACAACAACATCAACATGTGATATCCTGCGATTGATTTATTTGATTTTTGCATTATTCTTATTTTTTATATTCTTCTAAATAATCTTTAGCTCCCAATTTTTCAACGATTTTTCCTTTTTCTAAAACCATTACAAAAGGATTACTTCTAGCAATTGTTTTAATTGCGATTTCGTCCATCATAAGATTCGGAATTTTGTTGAAAAAATCTGGTTGCGTCGACACACCGTAGACTTTCACCGAACGCTCGTGCATCATCATATTCTGAATCTCAGCAACCAATTGCGTTGACGCTTCTTTTGGTTTATAAACGAACACTAAAATCGCTTTTGGTTCGTTAAGGATTTCGGCGGTTTTATCTTCGCCAGTCGGCGTTTCTAATTTTAATTTTTTGATTTCGGAATCGTAACCTTGCTTAACAATTTCGGATGTTGTTTTACCTTCTTCAATCTGCCAAGTTTCGTCCTTCCAATAGTTTTTGTTGATATATTCATCTTGATCAACCTTCTTCACTTCTCCAGTTTTAGAATTTTTAAGTGAATAAAAAGTCTTGTAAACCGATGGATCTTGTTCGATTTTTTGACGCTCGGCATTTAGGTCAGTTCCGATTTTATAAGCTCTAAAATCTATTAAAGGTTCATGTGTAATTCCGCGATACATTACATAAATCATCACTAAAACAAAAATACCAAGAACAGGCATTTTGACACAACCTAAATCTGTTTTTTCGTGATAATTCTTATTTAATAACAATAAAATTAACAAGCCTACAAGAAGTGCAATATCCTTCCAAAAGGATTGCCATGGCGTCATCTTCATCGCATCACCAAAGCATCCACAATCGGTTACAACATTATAAAACGCCGAATAAAATGTTAGAAACCCAAAGAATACACAAAGCGCAATAAGTGCAACAAGTGTGGCTTTTAGTTTAATCTTCATTAAAAGCATAAAACCTAAAGCCAGTTCTAAAACCACAACAATTGTCGCCAACTCTAAGGCATATTGTTCAAAAAATGGCAAGTTGAAAACAGACGGAGAAAAATATTCCTCCAGCTTAAAAGAAAAACCTTTTAAATCAACGGCTTTTACAAAACCCGATGCAATAAAAATTACCGCAATAATATAACGTAAAAGTCTTTTGATCATATGTTATTTAATTTTAGGATGAATATTTTATCAAGCAAAAAACAGCATAATTGAGCATATCAAAATAGTTAGCATCCAAACCTTCTGACACCAAAGTTTTACCTTGATTATCTTCAATCTGTTTGGTTCTCAAAACTTTTTGATAAATTAAATCCGTAATCGAACTAATTCTCATTTCGCGCCAAGCTTCGCCGTAATCGTGATTTTTGCATTCCATCAAGGCTTTGGCTTCGTTGGCGTATTTGTCATACAAACTCATAATTTCGGTTTCGTCGGCATTTAATTCATCCGAAAAACCTTTTTCTAATTGTATTAAACCAATGATGGAATAATTGACAATTGCCACAAATTCGTCTTTTTCGTCTTCGTCCACCATTTTGACATCCGTCATCTGCAAAGTACGAATACGATTGACTTTGATGTAAATTTGATCCGTAATCGAACTCGGCCTCAAAACACGCCAAGCCGAACCATAATCGCTAAGTTTTTTCTGAAAAAGATCTCGGCAGCTTTTGATAACTTCCTCAAACTGCACCGATGTATTCGCCATAAAAATGAGTTATTGGTCAAAGATACAAATTTTAGCCAATCGCAGAGGATGACAATTATCGCAAAAAATAAAGGAATTTTAATAATTGGTTGGCGTTCCGCATCTTGTTTTATAAATTTGTGAAATGAAGTTTTCCAATTCAGCATTTTCCGTAGATAAACAATTCAGTATCAATTGCAATGGTAGATTAATCGATCTGAGCCAGACCAAGATTATGGGGATTCTTAACCTGACACCAGACTCTTTTTCTGATGGTGGAAAATTTAATTCTGAAAAAAACGCACTACTTCACACCGAACAATTATTAAAAGATGGTGCACACATTATTGACATCGGTGCACAATCGACGCGACCAAACGCCGAACACATTTCTGCACAAGAAGAAATCAAACGAATCGGGAACATTATTTCTTTAATTAAAAAAGAATTTCCTGAGAGTTTAATTTCCTTAGATACATTTTATGGCGAAGTGGTGAAATTCGGCTACAACGAAGGCATCGACATTGTTAATGATATTTCGGCTGGACAATTTGACGACCAGATGTTAAATGAAGTTGCGAAAACTGGACTTCCATACATTTTGATGCACATTAATTCGAGTTACGACAACATGCATGAAAAACCGCATTCTGACGATATTATTCTTGAATTAAATAAATTCTTTTCGAAAAAAATTGATGAACTTAACCAACTTGGGATAAAAGATATTATTCTCGATCCTGGTTTTGGATTTTCGAAAACGCAAGACAATCAATTACAAATCATTAACGAATTAGAATACATTGGTTTTGGCGACTTCCCTATTTTAATCGGAATTTCAAGAAAATCTTTCATTTACAAACCTTTAGGAAAAAGTCCTCTAGAAATCCAACAAGAAGTTGAAAAAATCCATCAACAACTTTTCGAAAAAGGTGCAAAAATTTTCAGAGTTCACGAACCAGCCTTGCTAAAATTTTAAAACATGAAAAAGATGCTTAACACCCTTCGTCTCATGTTAAAACGTTCTTTCGACAACATCCGAAACGAACAACTAAAAAATAATCTTTTACAAGCAATTCCTTTTTGGATTGGATCGGTTATTACGGGATTTTTCGCAGTGATGTATGCCAAAATTTTTGCTTGGGGCGAAAAACTTCTCGAACTCATTATGAACTGGCATGACTGGATGATTTTTATTATCGCACCAATCGGTTTTGTATTGTCATGGTGGCTAGTTAAAGCATTTGCGCCTTATTCCAAAGGATCTGGAATTCCGCAAGTTATGGCAGCAGTCGAAATGGCAAATCCTAAAGAGCACAACAAGATTAAACATCTGTTAAGCATTAAAATTTTAATTTTAAAAATCATCTCATCAGTCGTTTTAGTCATTGGTGGTGGCGCCATTGGGCGCGAAGGTCCGACCATCCAAATTGCAGGTTCCATTTTTAGAAAAGTTAATGAATATCTTCCTTCTTGGTATCCGAAAATTTCTAAGAAAAATATGATTATGACTGGTGCCGCAGCAGGTCTAGCAGCGGCATTCAACACACCTTTGGGCGGAATTGTATTTGCAGTTGAAGAGTTGACAAAGACGCACATCAACTATTTTAAAACAGCTTTATTCACAGCTGTAATTATTGCAGGTCTAACCGCTCAAACATTAGCTGGTTCTTATCTTTATCTTGGCTATCCAAAAACAAGTGACATCTCATTAAGTGTTATTTTCCCTGTGATTTTGGTAGCGTGTATTTCAGGAATTTTTGCTAGTCAACTTTCTGTGATTATGTTAAAAATAAGTGCTTGGAAAAAAAGATTTAAAACCGACGTTTCTAATATCATTTTCCTAGTTATTAGCGCCTTGATTATTGCGAGTATAGCTTATTTTATTAATCGTGAAATTTTAGGATCCGGGAAAGAAATTATGGAACGCGTCCTATTTACCGACAACAAACACGAAGAATGGTACGTCCCGCTTCTTAGGATGATCGGCCCTGCATTAGCTTTCACATCTGGTGGTGCAGGCGGAATTTTTGCACCAGCACTTTCTGCGGGAGCAAGTGTAGGATCGGTAATTTCTGGTTTAATACATTTATCTCCGCACGAGACCAATGTCGTTATCCTTGCAGGGATGGTTGCTTTTTTAACCGGAATTACGCGAGCGCCCTTTACTGCAGCTATTATTGTTTTGGAAATGACCGATCGACATTCTTTGATATTTTATTTGATGTTAGCAGGTATGATGTCTTCTATTGCATCGATTTTGGTGAGTCGCCACTCTTTATATGAAGAATTAAAAATCAATTTTTTAAAAGATTTAAGAAGTAAAAACCATGTTAATGATTAATTTTATTCTTAAATAAACTTATACATAGGAAATAAAAGCTAAAACAAAGGCCTTAAAAAGACGTTTTAAACCACCGACAACTATTTTTAAAAATATTTTAACTTTTATATTACAAAATTGTAAATTTTTTTCATAGTTTTGAAACCAAACCAAAACAATTTTAAATAATATGACAAAAAATTTACTTAAGCTAGCCTTTTGCACTCTTCCGCTATTAGGCTACAGTCAAATTTTTCAAGAAAACTTTGATGGCAACGGCCCTGGAATCGGTGCTTGGACGGTAATTGATGCCGACGGCAACGTACCCGCTCAACATGTTTCTTTCATTAATGGATGGACTGTGTATGACAGATCTGGTCCTGATGGAGAATTTCAAGAACCAGCAGGCAACAATGCTGCAATGAGTACATCTTGGTACGAACCTGCGAATAGCTCTAACGACTGGCTAATCTCGCCAAGTGTAGCAATTTCCGGAAGTAGCCCATCATTGGTATGGCAAGCTAAAGCTGAAGATCCACAATTCCCAGATGGTTACAAAGTAATGCTTGCGCCAAATGGAGGTAACACCATCGCAGACTTCACCGTTGAACTATTCAGTAAATCTGCAGAAAATGCTAGCTGGACAACGCGATATGCGGATCTTACACCTTATATTGGTAAAAATATTCGTTTTGCATTTGTTAATAACTCTAACGATATGTACGTTTTGGCAATTGACAACATAAAAGTTGTTAATGATTTTGTACCGCCAGTTTTACCTACTTGTGTAAATCTTTTAACGCCAACCAACAACCAACAAAATGTACCAACTTCTAACAATCAATTTAGTTGGGAAGCGTCTCCATCCACTCAAAATGTAAGTGCTTACAATTTCTATTTAGGAAATTCAGCAAACGACCTGCAATTTATTGGTTATGCGCCAGGAACCAACATTACTTTAACTAATTTAGAATACAACAAAACATATTACTGGAGCATAAGACCTGTTAACGACGCAGGAGAAGCAGCTGGATGTACAGTACAATCTTTCAAAACAGAAGGTAGTCCATTCAACCCTTATTGTGGTCCACTTAAATTTGGTTTTGAAATTCTTGGGACTCAAGTAAATGGTGTTGAACCAATTACAAAAGTAGAGTTGGCTGACCTGTCTAACACTTCACCTGCGGAGATTGGACAAAATAATGCACACGAAATATTCGTTGATAAAATTGCACACGTTAACAAAGGGCAATCTTATGATATTAAATTATTTGGAAATACTAATGGGCCATACGAAGCAAAATTCGCAGTATATTTTGATTGGAACCAAAATGGCAGTCTAAATGATGCAGGCGAAGTGTATATAATAGATAATGCGCTAACTGATTCAAACGGAGAAGACGAAAAATTTGTAAGTCAATCTATCACTGTACCTGCATCTGCGTTGTTGGGCAATACTAGAATGCGTGTTAAAAAAATATTTAATGATAATGCAACAGATCTTGGAGCATTAAACGACCCTTGTGCTAGCGCACGTTATGGCCAAGCGGAAGAATATACTGTTAGCGTAGGTAATTTAGCGGTTAGCGATTTACAAAAAAACAAGTCGGTTATCTATCCAAATCCGGTTAAGGACGTAGTAACAATAAACTCAGCATTAAAAATTGAAAACATTAAGATTTTTGATTTTGCTGGAAAATTAGTTTATAACATAGATGTCAATGCTAGTAAAAAAGAAATCAATCTTTCTAAATTACAAACTGGCACATACACCATGAACATAAAATCTGAACTTGGCACCGAAACAACCAAGATTATCAGGAAATAATAAAATAAAACAATTAATTAATGGAAAAGGCCAGCATATTCTGCTGGTCTTTTTTTTATGAAAAATAAAATAACATATTCACAAAATAACAAATACTTTACCTGCTAAATAACTTTAACATAAATTAAAAATCTATTAAAATCTAAAATAACGAATTTTATCAATTATTTCAATTAATAATTAATACAATACAAATTAATCAACAAATAACACATAAAAATAATAAACAATTATTAATATCATTTTTTTCATATCAAATTTGCATTTTAATTTTTTTTTAATATATTTGAAAATCACAAAATCAAAAAATAAATTATTATGAAAAAAGTTTTACTATCATGCTTTGTCGCATTGGGCGTGAGCGCATCCGCGCAAACGGTACTTTTCCAAGACAGTTTCGAAAGTTACACCGACTTCGCAATTGCAAATGTTGGAAGTTGGACTCTTACAGACGTGGATCAGTCTACGACCTATGGTTTCTCAGGAATCCAATTCGCAAACTCTGGAGCAAAAAAATCTTTCCAAGTTTTCAACTCCACAACCACAACACCTCCAATTACACCAGGTGCTACATCGGATTGGACAGCAAGAACAGGAAATAAAATGATGGCTGCTTTTGCTGCAACTACTCCTAAAAACAATGACTGGATGATCTCACCACAAATCCAGTTAAACAACGGTACTATAGAACTTAGCTTCTGGGGAAAATCGTGTGATGGCCAATATGGTAATGAAAAGTTTAAAGTACACATTTCAACAACAGGTACTGCAGTAAGTAATTTTACAGCTATCACACCTAACGAAGTATCCTCCCCTGCGGACATTACTTGGCACAAATATACGTACGACTTAAGTCAATACGCTGGTCAAAATGTATATATTGCAATTCAATGTACATCCAATGATCAATTTGGATTTGCGGTAGATGATTTCGTGGTAACTAGTTCTACAGCGCAAACAGAAGCACCTGGCTGTGCAACTCTAACTGCTCCAGCAAATGGAAATCAAGCTGTAGGCGTTAATCCTGCACCAACCTTATCTTGGACAGCGCCAACAACGGGAGGTACTGCTAGTAGTTACGACGTATATCTAGGAACATCTCCTAACCCAACAACATTATTAGGTAACTACACTTCTACATCAACAACTGCTGCTGGACTAAGTCCTTTAACTACATATTATTGGAAAGTTGTACCTAAAAACACAATTGGATCAGCTACTGGATGTACAGAATTTTCATTCAAAACTTTAGATACAAATCCACCTGGATGCGTTACAAACGTAACACCAGCAGACGGTGCAACAGGAGTTCCTGGAGGAACAACACCATTATCTTGGGTTGCTCCTACAACAGGAGGCACTCCAGTATCATACGATGTATATTGGGGAACAGATGCTGCATCTTTAACAAAACTAGGTAGCACAGCCAATACGGCCGTTAATATTACTAACACACAATATAGTACAACATATTATTGGAAAGTTGTAGGAGTAAACACTGATGGCACAAGTGCTGCAAGTTGTCCTTCTTATAAGTTAACAACAGGTCCTAATCCATACGAGCCATATTGCGGTCCACTTGCTTTTGGTTATGTTGAACCTATTACAAAAGTAACTTTTGCTGATTTAACAAATGCAACTTCAGCTGCAACATCAGCACCTGCACACGAGACATTCCTTGACAAAGTTGCAACAGTTACTAAAGGAGAATCTTACACTATGACTCTTGAAGGTTATACTGGAGGTAATTATAAAAACAGATTCGTTGTTTTTGCTGACTGGAATCAAGATGGAACTTTTGATCCAACTACTGAAACTTATGTAGTAGAAGGCATCCTAGAAGCTTCAACTGGAGTAGATGGCAAAACTGTATCTGTAAGCATCCCAGTACCAGCTGATGCTACAACAGGAAATACTCGTTTAAGAATCAAAAAGACATACGGTGCAACGCCATACGTTGATCCTTGTGTTGTAGGAACATCTTTTGGACAAGCTGAAGACTACATATTAAAAGTTAACTCTTCTACGCCGCCAGTAACTTATTGCGAAGTAGCACTTAACTGTGAAGATGGTGATCTTATCACAAATGTAACTTTTGCTGGTATTGATAATGACTCAGCTTGTGGAACAGACGGATACAGTGACTATACTTCTTCAGTAGCACCTGCAAATGTGATGGCTGGTGAAACTTACCCAATGTCAGTAACAGTTGGTGACGGTTGGTATGAAAGAGTATCTGCTTGGATCGATTATAACAATAACGGTGTATTTGAAGCAAATGAGTACTTAGGAGAAATTGGTGATGGAGGAACAGGTGTAGTTACATCTAGCGATATCACAATCCCAGCTACAACAGCTGCAGGTACTTACAGAATGCGTGTTCAAGTTCTAGCAGCAGGTAGTAACAACCCAGCTTCTGAAGACCCTTGTATGAATGATCTAGACCAATTCGGAGAATACGAAGACTATAGCGTTAAAGTTGGAACATTAGCAGTTAGCGATATTAACAAAGCAAAAGTTCAGGTATTCCCTAACCCAGTTGTAGATGTATTAAAAGTTACAAGTGCTTCTAATGCTAAATCTATCAAGGTATTTGATATGAATGGTAAATTAGTAACTAACCAAGCTGCAAAAACAACAGCTAACGAAGTTAACATGTCAAGAATGACACCTGGTGCTTACGTAGTAGTTGTTGAAACAGACAATGGTTCTGAAACTATTAAGGTTATCAAAAAATAATCAATTATAATTTAACTTAACAAGAGCTGCTTCAGAAATGGAGCAGCTTTTTTTCTTTAATACTTTCTATTTTAAAAAATAATTATATCTTTGCAACTCGAAATAATTAACCAATTAATTAATCATTATGAACAATTACGAAACTGTTTTCATTTTAACTCCCGTTCTATCTGATGCACAGGTGGAGGAAGCAGTGCAAAAATTTGAAAACCTTTTAAAAGAAAAAGGTTGCGAAATCGTTGCTAAAGAAAAGTGGGGTCTTAAGAAATTAGCTTACCCTATCCAATTGAAAAAAAATGGATTCTACACTTTAATCGAATTTAAAGGTGAAGGTGATGTTGTAGCTGAGTTAGAATTAGCTTTCAAACGTGACGAAAGAGTTATCCGTTATTTAACAACAAAATTGGACAAGCACGCTGTTGACTACGCTGTAACTAGAAGAGCTAAAGTTAAAGCTGCTAAAGCTTAATTATTAATCCCTAAAACAAAAAAGACATGGCAATAGATGATATGGCTAAACAAGCCTCAGCTGGTGGAGAATCTGAAGTAAAATTCTTAACACCACTTGATATCAATACAAAATCTGAAAAGAAATATTGTAGATTCAAAAAATTCGGAATTAAGCATGTAGATTATAAAGATGCTGATTTCTTATTACAATTCGTTAACGAGCAAGGTAAAATCTTACCAAGACGTTACACAGGAACTTCACTTAAATATCAAAGAAAAGTATCTGCAGCTATCAAAAGAGCTAGACATTTAGCTTTGATGCCTTACGTAGCAGACCTTTTAAAATAAGATAAAAAAGCAATACGCTATAAGCTTTAAGTATTATACCTAAAGCTTATAGCTATTTTTAGTTGCTGAATAAATTAATTAATTCTAACTGTTTTAGATAAAAGACAAAAGATAAAAGATGAAAGACATAACTCTTTTTTCTTTGCTCTTTCTTCTTTCCTCTAAAATCTAAACAAGACAACAACATGGAAATTATCCTTAAAAAAGACGTTGAAAACTTAGGACTTGAGTTCGATACAGTAAACGTAAAACCAGGTTACGCACGTAACTTCCTTATGCCTCAAGGTATCGCAGTATTAGCAACGCCTAAAAACAAAGCTATCCTTGCAGAAACTCTAGAAGCTAGAAAAGAAGAAGAAGCTAAATTAATCGCTGCTGCTAATGCTATCGTTGACAAATTGAAAAAAACAACGACAACTATCGCTGCGAAAGTTGGTACAGGAGACAAATTATTTGGTTCTATCAACAACATTAACCTTTCTGAAGCTTTGGCTAAAGCAGGTGTTGAAGTAGATAAAAAATACATCAAAATCCCTGGTAACACTATCAAAAGAACAGGTAAGTTCGAAGCGCTTATCAGACTTCACAGAAATGTTGAGTACAACTACGAATTCGACGTTGTATCTGACGCACCTGTTGAAGCTGCTCCTAAAGCTGCTCCAGCTCCTAAAAAAGAAGAAGAAACTCCAGCTGAAGAAGCTTAATATTTTTTCTTTAATAAATATAAAACCTCCGACTTCGGAGGTTTTTTTATTTTGATTTCAACCGCTGTTGATAATCCGTTGGCGAAATGCCCGTTACACGTTTGAAAATATTACTAAAAGACGACAAAGAATTATAACCAACGAGCATCGCAATTTCATACATATTATACTTCTCCTCGCCCATTAATTCTAAAGATTTTGTAATACGCAAAGCACGAAGAAAACGCACATAATTCATTCCCAATTGTTCTTTAAATTTCCTGGATAAAGTGCGGCTGCTAACTCCAAAATTTTTTGCGACTTCTTCCAAACCAAGATTTTTATCTAAATTGGTGTTCAAGAATTTTGCAATTTTTAAAAGCATTTCGTCTTTCGGGAAAGGATGTTGTACAGGAAAAGCCAGCTTTCTTTCTCTCCCAGTTGGCAAAATATACTTCATGGCTTTTAGAAAATAAAATTTCTGCTGGTCAATTTCTGTAATTTTGCCATTCCAATTTTTGGTAAAAAGAATCATTTCACGCAAAAGATGACTTACGGAATAGATATTCACTTCCGAGAAAAAATCGTCTTCTTCTTTTTCTGGTTTAAAATAAAAATTAAACAAACTCACTTTTGAACTAAAAGACAAAATGTAATGCGGAATTCCCGCCGGAATCCACATAAAACAGCGAGCAGGCAAATACCAATGCTTTTCTTCCGTAAAAATGTGAATAATTCCACCTTCGGCGTAAATCAACTGCGCCGAATGATGAGAATGCTTTTTCGTTTCTACATTTCCCGTTAAAAGATGGTAAACATAAAAGCTTGCATCCGCTTCTTCAAGCTCATCGTAATGACTTTTTCCCATTTCGCAAATTTAGTAAAAATATCAATTTGGCGTAAATGCGCAAATAATTTTCATTTTTCACAAAGTCGGTCACATACTTTGCGTCGTAACTTTGTGGCATCAAAATAAGAATCCCTAAAAATACATTTATAAAATTATGAAAATGATATTTCAATTCAGAAAATATCAACTTTTAAGTTTGTTCTTAATTTTTTTAAGTTTAAACTTAAAAGCTCAAAACTACAATCAACTTTCTTTGAAGGAAGCTTTAGAAATAGGACTTAATAACAATAAAGCTGTGCAAATTAGTCATTTAAAAAATTCGATTTCTGAAACTAAAGAAAAAGATTTAAAAATGGAAAAATTGCCGAATATTGAGTTTCATACCAATTACACGCAAGTGAGCAATTTGCACCAATATCAAAACGGAATCTTCGATAAATCCATGAAATATGACGCAATTAATGGCATGTATGATTTCACATTATCGGCTTCCATTCCGCTTTACCTTGGAGGAAAATTAAAAAATAACGAAAAAAAGGCAAAAATTAATACAGAAAATTCAAAGCTCAAAACACAGTTAGACGAACGTGAATTGAAAATGCAAATCATTACTGCTTTTCTACAAATTCATCATTTGAAAGAGCAACAGTCTTTAATTCAACAAAAAATGAAAGAAGACAGCGCCAATATTAAGGAAACAAAAATTCTAAAACAAAATGGCGTGGTGACTTACAATGAAGTTCTGAGAACGTCTTTGCAACTTTCTAATCACAAAATGTCTTGGACAGAATTGGATAACGATATTCAAATTGCAGAACATCAACTCAAAACACTTTTATCCTTGCCCGACAATCAGGAATTGCATGTAGAAACCACAGAATTGGTTTCAGAACAAGTAAAAATCCCGTATTTGGAAGATTTGAATTCTCAAGCCATCTCAGAAAATGAAAATATTGAAGTTTCTAAAAATAACATTCGTTTGGCAGAAATCGACAAAAAAATTGTGAAAGGCAATTATCTCCCGAACATCACAATGGGCGGCGAATATTGGTTAAAATACCCGAACATGATGTTTTTTCCGCCAGAACCTTATGCGTACAGACTCGGCATGTTGGGCGTGACACTCACCTATCCTATCGAAAATTTGTATAAAAATAAATACAAAATGCAGGAAGCCAAACAACATATCGACTTGGCAAATCTGGAATTGGAGGAAAAGGAAGAACAGCTAAAACACGAGGTTTTTCAGGCTTATAAAAAATATGAAGAAACCGAACAAAAAGTAAATATTGCACAAGAAGCAATTGCCCAAGCTGAGGAAAATTACAGAATTGTAAAAACAAAATATGCCAACAAATTAAGTTTAATAACAGAACTTATCGATGCCGACAATGCTTATTTGGAAGCAGAATCTAATTTAATTTCGGTAAAAATCAATAGACAACTCAAATATTATCAATTACAATACATCATCGGAAAGCTTTAAAATATGGCAACAAAACAACTTACAAAAAGAGAAAAAAGAATCAACAAAAGTATCTCGCTTCTGGCTTGGATTCTCATAATTGCGGGCGTTGTAGGAATGCTGAGCTTTTACCTTTTTAGTCGAAAAAATGTGACGACCAACGATGCACAAATTGAGCAATATATAACGCCAGTTTCTAGCAAAGTTTCTGGTTTTATCAAGGAAATTAAGTTTAAAGAAAATCAGTTTGTGAAAAAAGGCGACACTTTGTTGATTATTGATAATCGTGAGTTTAAAAACCAAGTCAACATTGCAGAAGCCAATCTACAAGCGACAACGGAAACTGTAAAAACCGTGCAAAGTGGCGTGAATACGAAGGAAAGTGATTCAAAAATTATCGATGCAAAAATTGCTTCTGCGAAAATTGACATTTGGAAAACTGAACAAGATTATAATCGTTACAAAAATCTTCTTGAGCAAAATGCCGCAACAGAACAGCAATTCGAAAATATAAAAGCCTCTTACGAACAAGCAAAAGCCAATCTTCTTGCTTTGCAACAACAAAAAAATGCGATAAAAGCAAGCGCTAACGAGCAACAGACGAGAGTTGCGCCAGTGCAAAGCCAGATTCAGCAAAGTTCGGCAAGTCTTAATAATGCGAAACTTTTTCTTTCTTATACGGTTGTCACTGCTCCTTACGACGGTTGGGTTGGCAAAAAAACAATTCAGGAAGGTCAATTGATAAAAGAAGGTCAGGCTTTGGTGCAAATTGTTTCTAAAGAAAAATGGATTATCGCCAATTTTAAAGAAACGCAACTTGGAGAAATCGACCAAAATAAAGAGGTTACGATAACTGCCGACGCATTCCCGAACATTGAATTTAAAGGAAAAATAGAAAGTATTTCGCCTGCTTCGGGTTCGCAGTTTTCTTTGGTAAAACCTGACAATGCAACTGGAAATTTCGTAAAAATAGAACAACGTTTTCCCGTAAAAATTATTCTTGAAAACAATCAAAACAACGACAAACTCCTTTCTGGAATGAATGTTTTGGTAAGTGCTAAGAAAAATGAATAGTTGCTGGTTTATGGTTGATAGTTGTTGGTTTTTGGTTTTTGGCTTTTAGCTTTTAGCTTGAAACCTTAAACATGAAACTTTAAACGATAAACCTAAAAACTTTAAACCTAAAAACTCGAAACTTTAAATCCCGAATCTCGCATCTCAAATCTCAAATCTCAAATCTCAAAACATAAATCCTTGTCACACAATACAATATATCATAAATGGGTTCCGCAATGGTTGAAACTTCCGTTGCTGATTATGGCGATGTTTCCGCATTTGATGCTGATGTCGTTGTTTCATTCCAACAGCGCGTTTACATCATCATTTTTAGATGTAGATTCAGACGATTTGCAATATCTTTTGATGTTGATGTACGGTACAATCGTGGTTACACTTTTGGTTTTACCAAGATTTCTAGCCTATTTCAGTGTCAAATATTACATTTTGTTGATGTCATCGGTTTCCATCATTATATTATATGTCGTCTCGGTAACCAACAACTATCACGTGATTTTGGTAATGCGATTTTTGGAAGGAATTTTTGGGGTTTTGGAAGGTGCTATTTTTTTACCATTAATCACCGCCGAACTAAAAACCAAACACGCGAGAATCGTCGCTTATCTTTTTCTTTATGCCATAATGTTGACTGGAGGTACGATTACAACAAGTTTACTAAAAACCAGCATCGAAAATTACAACTTTCAACACATGGTTTTAATGATAGTTTACTTCCACATTTTTGTGTTGATTGTTGCGTTTTCAATATTTAATACCAACAGATTTTTTGCTAAAATTCCGTTATACCAATTGGACCACGTAAGTTGTTTTTTACTTTGGTTGAGTTTGCAATCTGGCGCTTATGCCATTATTTATGGGAAAAGATTGATGTGGTTAGAATCTAATCAAATTGTTTTTTGTCTATTCCTTTTTATGATTTCGTCGGGTTTATTTATTTTAAAACAGAAATACAGCAAAAGACCGATTTTCCATTTAGAAGTCTTTTCTTACGTCCATATTTTAGTCGGAATTTTGTTATTTTTTATATTTTATGTTATTCGTGCAGGTCTTAACAATGTGTACAGCATTATGGCAAACGTTTGGAAATGGCCTTGGGAATACATCAATAATATTCAATATTTCAATGTTGGAGGAACAATTTTGGGTATTTTAATTTCTGGAATTTTGTTGGTACGCGCAGTCTCTTCAAAAACGATTTTCGCTTCTGGATTTGCAATTTTAGCCATCGATTGTGCTTGGTTTACTTACGTATTTTATCCTGACACAACTTTATGGACAATTGCGCCACCTTTGTTTTTACAAGGTATTGGACAAGGACTTTTGTTTACGCCACTCGTTATGTACATCATCACGGGACTTCCTCCAAATTTAGTTTCAAATGGCGCTGTAATGGGAACAACGGTTAGGTTTTGGACGACTGCAATTGGATATTCAATTATGCAAAATGCTATTTTGTATTTAAGTTTAAAACACGCTGATTCTTTGAGTATGAATTTTTCACCAACCAACCCTATTTTTAGCACTTTATGGAATAGTAATTTTAACTCAAATCTTAGCAAATTAACTTACAATGACGCTGTCAGCGTAACGATTGGTGGTTTTAAATCTAAAATTTCAGCGCAAGCACTTTTGCTTTCAAACATGGAAATCTTCACAATTTTATTCTGGATTGCTCTTGCAACTACAATTATCATTTTGCTTTATAAACCTGCAAAAATTGGTGTGAGAAATATTTTTTATTGAAATTAAAATTTCTTCGTTTTAAATGAAAAGGAGGTTATTCCACCTTTATAATCTTTCAATTTATCTTGAATATAAAACTCAAACCAAATCCAAAGCGAGAAATAAACAATCCAAAAATACATTACAGTTTGCGGTTTATCAACGAGCATTCCACCAGTTTTGGCATTTTGCCATCTAAAACCTGATGTATTAAGATAAACTTCTGTCAATCCAAATTGCGGAATCCACTTTTCCAAAACTGCCATGCTGATTCCCGCAATTAAAAAGAAAATAGCACCTGCAATCGAATAAGCAATATTTCTAATGAAAAACAAAGGATTACTTCCTGCAAAACCAGCACGCATTCGGTTCATAACAATCAGCAAATAAAAGTAAAAATAATAGTTGTTATGAAAAGATTTTGCCAAGCCATAAATGATAAACCCATACAGTAAAGCAATAAGAATGAATTTTTTACTTCTTGCAAAAACTGACAGAAAAACGCCAGAATGAATCATTAGAAACTCCACAACAAAAAGCTGAATTCCATTGGTAATAAAAGTTGCATCACCTTGACCAGGAACTAGCCACACTTTTATGTAAAAAAATAAGGATAAAAAATAATTTAGAATTTGTAAATTCTCAAACTTTAAATCATATTTCTGTAAAAACTGACTTAGCTTCTCCATTAGTTTCTTCCTTTAAAATCTTTCATCGTATCATAAATCCCGAAAACATTGCGCATTGTCCAATCAAAGATGGCTAAAGGCAAAATCCCTTGACTTAGTCGGATAAACCAATACGGAAGCGGCATTGCCAACATTTTGGTTTGCTTTTCGATGGCACGAATAATTTTTTCTGAAGTTTTTTCTGGGTCAAGAATCGGCAAAAGTTTGGATTTTACGCCATCAAACATTCCTGTATTAATGTAGAAAGGCATAATGGTTGTCACAGAAATATTCTTTTTCAGTTCTTCCATTTCTAGTCGAAGACTGTCGCTCCAGCCAACTGCTGCCCATTTAGAAGCCGCGTAAACAGACATTTTCGGATTTGAAATTAGGCCTGCCGATGAACAAATATTACAAATAGAACCCGAATTATTTCGCATCATTTCGGGAAGAAATTCTAAAGTAATATGCATAATTGCATCGGCATTTATCGCCATCGATTTAGAAATATTCTCATGCGAATGTTCGTGAAAATATTTTCCAACAACAATTCCAGCATTATTGATTAGCACGTCGATTGCACCAACATTTTCTTTGGTTTTAGAAGAAATTTCAATCAAATTTTCAACATTAGAAACATCAACTTTATAACCAATAATATTTCCTTTTAAAGAAGAAAATTCTTGTTTCACCGCTTCAATTCCAACTTCGTTGATGTCCCAAATTATCAAAGTTTTAGCACCTCTTTCGAGGACTTTTCTACCCATAATTTTTCCAATACCCGAAGCGCCACCCGTTATTAAAACCGTTTTCCCATTGAAGTTCATAAAGTGAATTCTATTTTCAATAAATATAATTAAAACCTACAAAAAGCAAGTCTTATTTCCTTATTTTTATATTCGAAAAATATCAGTTAAAATGTCCATCCAAAATATTCTAGAAAAGCAACGTGAGTTTTTTAATAGTCAAGCCACCAAAAGTTTAGACTTTAGAAAAACACAATTACAAAAGCTGAAACAAGTTATTTCTGCTAACGAGAATCTTTTCTACGAAGCTATTCACAAAGATTTTGGAAAATCACAGTTCGATACTTACACAACCGAATTATCGATTATTTATGGTGAAATCAACTATTATTTGAAGAATTTAAAAAGTTTGATGAAACCGAAATCGGTAAAAACAAACTTGCCGAATCTTCCAGGTTCTTCTAAAATTTACCAAGACCCTTTGGGTTGCAGTTTGGTGATTGGCGCGTGGAATTATCCTTATCAACTTTCGATTTGTCCGATGATTTCTGCGATTGCTGCAGGAAATACTTGTATTCTGAAACCGAGCGAAGTTGCAGAAAATACCATGAAATTGATGGTAGATTTATTCAATAAAAATTTTGATGAGCGAGTTTTTCACGTAGAAACAGGCGGCGTTGCAGAAACTACCGAACTTTTAAAATTAAAATTTGACAAGATATTTTTCACAGGAAGTCCGCAAGTTGGAAAAATCATTTATGAAGCTGCGGCAAAAAATCTAACGCCCGTAACTTTGGAATTGGGCGGAAAAAGTCCAGCTTTGGTCACCGAAAACGCGAATTTAGAAATCGCTACAAAACGGATTATTTGGGGGAAATTTTTAAATGCTGGACAAACTTGTGTTGCACCAGATTATATTTTGGTTGATAAAAAAGTAGCAACCAAGTTTATTGAAATATTAAAAAATCAAGTTCAGAAAAACGATTATCAACCGAATAGCTCTCACTTTACAAGAATTATCAACGAAAAGCATTTTAATAGACTTCTAAACTTGATTGATGACACAAAAATAATTTTTGGTAGAAAAACAGATTTAGAAAAGCTTTACATCCAGCCAACACTTTTGTATCCTATAAATTGGAATGATAAAATTATGCAAGAAGAAATTTTCGGACCGATTCTTCCGATTTTGGTTTATGAAAATTTTGATGAAGCTTTGAATCAAATCCGAAATCACGAAAAACCTTTATCAGCTTATCTTTTCAGTAATAATTCAGACGAAATAGAAAAATTCGCCAACCAAATTTCTTTCGGTGGCGGTTGCATCAACGATGTCGTCATGCATTTAACCAATGAAAATCTGCCATTTGGTGGCGTCGGAAATTCAGGAATTGGAAATTATCACGGAAAATTTGGTTTTGAAGCTTTCACACACCAAAAATCGGTGTTAAAAAGAGCAACTTGGGGAGAACCTAACATTAAATATCCGCCGTATTCAGACAAAAAATTGAATTGGATAAAGAAATTGATGTGAAAATTTAATGATGTTTATTTCGCGGAGCAGTTTTAAGATAATCATCTAGCACTTTTTCTTGTGCACTTGCGCCAATTTGTATTTGCTTTTCGCGACTAGCAAAACGGAAAAACAATCGATTTCTTAGTTTTAAAAACTTTGCAAACGCAAAAGGAAACTTAACCTCTTCAATTCCGAGGCGCTTGTTAGTCTCGTCATCCAACAAAAACCAATTAAGTCCGACGTGCAAATAACGCAAATTTCTCCTTTGGAACTGATATTTTAGTGTTGGTGTTTCTAGATTTTCATCCAACAAAGATTTTGCTAAATGCTTAGAATCCTCATCAGAAGCTGGTTGGGTTGCCGTCCACATATAGAAAAATTCCGTAGCTTCTTTTTTGTCATTTGGTAAAATATCATCAGGAATCCCGATGAGATAACCAATGTACTTCCAAAGATGAAATAAGCCAGCTTCATCTTCATCGGTAATTTGTACTTCCAATTTTTGTAATCCGTGCAAAAACATCAACGAAAATCCAATATAAGTCGCCATCATATCCCAAGAATTAATCGGAAGTCCCCAATTTTTGGTATCCCAATTTTTGGTTTTTTCTAAAATCATCAAACGAGAATACGAATGAATTAATCGCGTCGTAATACAGAATCCATAACCTTTTTTATGAACATGTAAAGCATCTTTTCTCGTGACATTTACCCAAAAATTCAGCGTGTCCGCTAATCTTTTGACCGCACCTTTCTTTAGTGCACCTGTCAAAATAAGCGGTTTGTTAAGATATGCATAATCGTAACCGCCCATTAACACGTAATCGCGAAGAATTATCAACGCATTGAGACCAGCAATTTGACACAATTCCGAACCTTTTTCGATAAGATTCCAATCAAGCCAATCAGGAATACTTTCTGTTTGTTTAAATAAAACTTTTAGACTTTCTGCAATTTCGGGATCATTAAAATCAACACCATTCTCAATGTAATTTTTTATCGTCGATGTTGCGTCCGAAAAGGAAGATTTAAAATAAACATCTTTTACAACCTGATCGCCAACTTCGTCACATTGATAAAAATATGGCGCAAATTTACCCCAATCTTTGAAAGACAATTCTGCTCCACTCCATTCTTGAAGTAACTTCCCATTGCCGTTACTCCAAAAGGTTTTGAAATGTTCTGAATCTTGAAAATTTGGTTTTGCTTGAAAATCTTGCATAACTTAAAAATACTAATTATCACGTTATCAAAATTTTAATTCGATATGATTTTAATCTTGATTTTATTTAATTAAACAAAAAAGCCAAGAAAAATCTTGGCTTTGTATCTAACTTTTCGGTTTCCAACTTTCAAAAAACTCTTTGACTTTCTCCAATCCATAACCTTTATCAGCTTCTAAAACTGAGCTATCTTGTACATGAATCATTTTTCCGTTTTTATCTAAAACTATGAAAACAGGATAACCGTATTTGTCACCAGGATTTCCGTACGCTGCAAAGACCTTTTCATTTTTATTATCTGGCGAATAATTGAGGTGATAATACAAATAATTGTCATCAACAATTGACTTCAACTCAGGTGTTTTCTCAACAAAATCGTTGAACCTCAAACACCAAATACACCAGTTACCACCAGCTTGTAGAATAATATTTTTATTTTCTTTCTTTGCAATTGCCACCAAAGCTTTTATATCTTTTGCAGCATCCGCCTTAGGATCGTAAGGTTTTTTGAGACGTGCTTTTTCCTCATCCGCAGCTTTCTTTTTTGCTGCTGCATCTTGAGTTACAGCAGCTTTTGCTGTGTCGGTAGTTTGCGCTTTGAAAACTGTGCTTCCTAACAACAACACACCAACGCCAAGCACTAGACTTTTTACTTTTCGCATAATTTCAGTATTTTAATCGCTTTACATTTACAAAACTAAAGAATAAATCGATAGCTTTTCCTTAACTTTGTCGTTATTCTTTTTTACAAATTTTGAACCAAATATTATTCAGCATATTATTATTGTTATCAAAACTGCCTTTACGGGTTTTGTATGCTTTTTCGGATGTGATGTCATTTCTCAATTATCACATCGTTGGCTACAGAAAACAGGTCGTTTATGACAATCTAAAAAATTCTTTTCCAGATAAAACGCATGACGAATTGGTGAGCATTCAAAAACAGTTTTTCATCAATTTCTGTGATTATATTGTGGAAATGTTAAAAGCATTTACTATTTCTGAAACCGAGCTAAAAGTTCGCGTTCAGCATCTTAACCGCGATTTGTTTTCAGAAATACAAGCCGAAGGCAAGAATATTATTTTACTCTCTGGACACGTTTTCAACTGGGAATGGTTCAATGCTTTGGCGACAATGGTTCCACAAGAAAATTGTCATCCCGTTTATCGAAAAATGAATAGTAAATTTTGGGAAGAGAAAATTAAATTCGTGAGAAATCGTTTTAACAACAAATCTCTCGAAGCCAACGAAGTGATTAAACAAATCTTGAAAAGTCCTAACGATGGTAATTCGATTTACATGTTTGTTGCGGATCAAACACCACATTTCTCGCATGTGACTTATGGTTTAAAATTTCTAAATCAGCCAACACCAGCTTTTATCGGTTATGACCGATTATCTCAAAAATTAAATTTAGCCTTTATCTATTGCGATATGAAAAAGGTGAAACGCGGTTTTTATCAAGTTAATTATTACAGAATTTATCCTGATGGTGAAAAATTTGAGCAATATGAAGTGGTGAGAAAATTTCATAAATTGTTAGAAAACACCATCCAAAAACGTCCTGATAATTGGCTTTGGTCGCACAGACGTTGGAAATATCAAGATTCTATTAAACAATACGAAGCAAACCCATGAGATTAGCAATTGCAATCCTTAATTGGAACGGAAAATCATGGCTAGAGAAATTCTTACCAACTTTAATTAAATACAGTCAACAAGCTGAAATCTACGTGATCGACAATGCATCGACAGATGATTCTGTAGCTTGGATTTCGGAGAATTATCCGCAAGTAAAACAAGTTTTAAATGAGAAAAACTTCGGATTTGCTGGTGGTTACAATGAAGGTCTAAAAGAAATTTGTGCCGACATCTACTGTCTTCTTAATTCTGATGTTGAAGTAACAGAAAATTGGACAGAACCGATTTTAGATTTATTTAAAAAAGATGAATCTATTGCGGCGATTCAGCCAAAAATTTTAGATTTTAATAATAGAAATAAATTTGAATTTGCCGGTGCTGGTGGTGGTTTGATCGACAATCTTGGTTATCCGTATTGCCGTGGTCGCGAATTTGAAACTATTGAAGAAGACAAAGGACAATACAATGATATTGCGGAAATTTTTTGGGCGTCGGGTTGCGCATTGTTTATCCGAGCTAAAGATTTTTGGAATGAAAAAGGATTTGACGAACGATTTTTTGCACATCAAGAAGAAATTGATCTTTGTTGGCGTTTAAAAAATGAAGGTCGCAAAATTTATTATTGTGGACAGTCGACAGTCTATCACGTTGGAGGCGGAACTTTGAAAAAACAAAATCCGCAAAAGACTTACCTCAACTTCAGAAATAATCTAAGTATGATGTTGAAAAATCTTCCGTCTAACAAATTGTATTTAATCTTTTTCCGTCTTTGTTTGGACGGCATTGCGGGAATTTACATGATGTTCAAAGATGGATTTTCGCATACTTGGGCAATTGTCAGATCACATTTTGGATTTTATGGACAATTTGGAGAAACATTAAAACGTCGACAAAAACATCAAATTAAAGACTATTATCAAACTAAATGGCTTATTTTTAAACACTTTTTGAAGTAAAGCTTGTTTGGTTGTTGGTTTTAAGTTGATGGTTGATGGTTTTTAGTTTAAAACCTAAAATTTAAAAAAGAAAAAAATGGATTTTGTTGCAATAGATTTCGAAACCGCTACACACGAACGGAATTCCGCTTGTGAAATGGGAATTTGCGTGGTCGAAAACGGAGAAATTGTAACAACTAAAACTTGGTTAATAAAACCGCCTAGCTTCCCCTACTTCCATCCTAGAAATATCGATGTCCACGGCATCACACCAGACGATGTTGCTGATGCACCCGTTTTTGAAGATATTTGGCACGAGGCTGAAGAACTAATGTATGGCAATTTGATGATTGCGCATAATGCGTCTTTCGATGCTGGTGTACTGAGAAGTTGTCTTGATTATTATGGTTTTTTTAAACCGAAAATCAATTATTTGTGTAGTATTTCTTTAGCGAAAAAATCTTGGAAAAACCTAAAAACTTATGGTTTGCGAAGTCTAGCGGATCATCATCATATAAGCTTTAATCATCACAGAGCTGGCGATGATGCAGAAGTTTGTGCTAAAATTTCGTTGTTAGGTTTTGAGCGTTTGATGCTAACAAGAAATGACGAAATCAACGATTATTTCTTAAAAAACATTAAGCAACTTTAATTACTCAAAACTTCTGAAACTAAACTAAACTTAGGGATTTCAACCTCAAATTTTTCGTTGGTGTTGACATTTAGGAAAAGATATTGACCTTTCATATTTCCCATCCCTGACAACAAAACCACATTCGAAAAATACTTAAACGTTTGTCCTGCTTCAATAACTGGTTGCAGGCCGATAACACCTTCTCCTTCGACTTTGGACTGACCATAACCTAAATCATAAATCTGCCATTTTCGACTAAGAAGTTGCACGGTTTCTTGACCTATATTTTCGATAATAATGTAATAACGAAACGTGAAACGATTATCCAACGGAAAACTGTTCTTGAAATCGTACTCTGTATGAACCGTAACCTGAATCTGAGAAGTCGTTTTTGAAACCATGGCTTAAGTTTATAAATGCTATAATACAAAAATCCCGCCGAAATGGGCGGGATTCTGTATATCTAAAGTTTGATATTAAAGTTCTAGGGCTTTTCTCTCATCGCCACCCATTAAGAATTCTACTGGATTGTCAATTGCTTCTTTAACAGCAACTAGGAATCCTACAGACTCTTTACCATCGATAATACGGTGATCGTAAGACATCGCAACGTACATCATTGGACGGATAACTACCTGACCATCAATAGCAACTGGTCTTTGGATAATATTATGCATTCCCAAAATTGCAGATTGAGGTGGGTTGATGATCGGTGTTGACATCATCGATCCAAAAGTACCACCATTAGTTACTGTAAACGTACCACCAGTCATTTCGTCAACCGTGATTTTACCATCTCTAACTTTAGTTGCTAAATCTTTGATATTAGCTTCAACGCTTCTTAAAGTCATATCTTCTGCATTTCTCAAAACTGGCACCATAAGACCTTTTGGCCCAGACACCGCGATAGAAATGTCGCAGAAATCGTAATTGATTTTATAATCGCCATCGATAGATGCGTTAACATCTGGATACAACTTAAGCGCTCTAGTTACAGCCTTTGTAAAGAAAGACATGAAACCAAGACCGATACCATGTTTAGCAGCGAATTCTTCTTTGTATTGTTTTCTGATTCTGAAGATTTCTGACATATCAACCTCGTTGAAAGTTGTCAACATTGCAGTTTCATTTTTAACAGAAACTAATCTTGCAGCGATTTTTCTTCTTAATACAGATAGTTTAGTTGTTGTTTGTGCTCTGCTTCCGTTAGTTGAAGATGCAGAACCCATTGCAGGAACAGCTTTAACAGCATCATCCTTCGTGATTCTACCATCGCGACCAGTACCTTGTACTTGTGCAGGTTCCATTCCTTTTTCGTCAAGAATTTTCTTAGCAGCAGGAGACGGTGTATTGCTAGCATAAGTTGCAGCAACTGGCGCTTCTTTCTTCGGTTCTTCTTTTTTCTCTTCTACTTTTGGAGCTTCAGCTTTTGGAACCTCAGCAGCAGGAGCAGCACCTTCCGGTTTTGCAGCACTCATATCGATAAGACAAACCACTTGTCCTACTTGTACCACATCACCTTCTTCAGCTTTCAAAGTGATAATACCACTTTCTTCAGCAGGAAGTTCAAGCGTCGCTTTGTCCGAATCTACTTCTGCGATAGGTTGATCTTTCTCAACATAATCGCCATCTTTAACTAACCAAGTTGCAATTTCAACTTCTGTGATAGATTCTCCCGGTGAAGGGACTTTCATTTCTAATATTGACATAGGAGTAATTTTTTTGTTTTAAACAGAGTTAAACTCTGGAAATATCGTTAGTTTTTAATATTAAGCTGTTACTGGTCTATTACTTGGTGCGTCATCACAGTTAAATACTTTGTTGATAATCGCAGTTTGATTTCTTTCAAACATCTTATGACTACCCGGTGCTGGTGTGCCTGATGCTACTGGCGAAATAACTTGGATACCTGTATCTCTAAAGTTTCTCAATATATAACTCCAAGCTCCCATATTTTCAGGTTCTTCTTGTGCCCAGATAAGATCTTTTCTATTTTTATATTTTTCAAAAATAGCATCAATCTTTTCAAAGTTAAGTGGATATAATTGCTCCAATCTTACCAAAGCAACAGACTCGTCGCCACTTTCTTCTTTCTTCGCTAATAAATCGAAATATAATTTACCAGTACAAAGAACAAGACGTTCTACTTTGTTAGGATCAGCCGTTGGATCGTCCAAAATCGGTTGGAATTCTCCGTTTGCCATATCTTCTAAACTAGAAACCACTTTTGGATGTCTTAACAATGATTTTGGTGTAAATACAACCAATGGTTTTCTGAAATTAAATTTCATTTGTCTTCTCAACAAATGGAAATAGTTAGCTGGCGATGTGATGTCTGCAACAATAATATTGTCGTTAGCACACAATGTCAAGAATCTTTCCATTCTTGCAGAAGAGTGTTCTGCACCTTGCCCTTCTGATCCATGCGGTAGTAACATTACTAAACCATCTTGGATTTTCCATTTTTCTTCAGCAGCTACTAAATATTGGTCGATGATGATTTGTGCACCATTCATAAAGTCACCGAACTGTGCTTCCCAAATCGTTAATGTATTAGGAGAAGCCATCGCATAACCATAGTCAAATCCTAGAACTGCGTACTCTGACAAGTGTGAATTGAAAATATCAAATTGTGCGTCAGAAACATGCTTAAGCGGCGTGTATTCCTCCTCCGTATCTTCAGTTTTAATAACAGCATGACGGTGAGAGAAAGTTCCTCTTTCTACATCTTCCCCAGAAATTCTGATTCCGAATTGCTCTGTTAAAAGTGTTGCATAAGCCAACAACTCTCCCATTGCCCAATCCAAAGAATCGTTATCTACCATTTTGATACGGTTATCAAACAATCTTGTGATTTTGTTCAAGAATTTTTTATCAGCCGGAAGTGTTGAAATTTTAATAGCTAATTCTTTAAGCTTCGCTAAATCATATTTAGTATCAAAATCTTTAAGAACCGAACCTTTTGGCGCCATTGGGAAATCTACCCAATCTTCAGCCATAAAAGGTGTCATTGCATTACGCGTAATTTCTTTAGAAGCATCAAAATTTTCATCTAACAACTTTTTGAAATCTTGCTCCATTGTTTTAAGAACTTCGTCAGAAACAATGTTCTCCTGAATCAACTTTTGCTTATAGATTTCTCTTGGATTAGGATGTTTAGAAATGCTTTTATAAAGATTCGGTTGCGTAAATCTTGGTTCGTCACCTTCGTTGTGACCATATTTTCTATAACCTAAAAGATCGATGTATACATCTTTTCCAAATCTTGCACGGAAGTCTGCAGCAAAACGAATCGCATGTACAACTGCTTCTACATCGTCAGCATTAACATGCATCACCGGAGATTGCGTTACTTTTGCAATATCTGTAGAATAGATTGATGATCTCGCGTCTAAATAATTGGTCGTAAATGACACTTGGTTGTTAACAACGATATGTACTGTACCACCAGTTTTGTATCCGTCCAAAGTCATCATTTGTGCAACTTCGTACACGATACCTTGACCAGCAATCGCACCATCACCATGAATGATGATTGGCAATACTTTGTTATAATCTTTGTATTTGTGATCAACTTTTGCACGGCAAATACCTTCTACCAAAGCTGCTACAGTCTCTAAGTGCGAAGGGTTAGGTGTTAAATTAATAATCACTTCTTCGCCGTTAGCTGTTGTAATAGTTTTAGATGAACCTAAATGGTATTTAACGTCTCCAGAAAACACATCTTCTTCGAATTCTTTTCCTTCAAATTCTGAGAAGATTTCTTTGTATGATTTTTGGAAAATGTTAGTCAAAACATTAAGACGACCTCTGTGTGCCATCCCTAATACAACCTCGTCAACACCAAGTTGAGATGATCTTGTAATTAATTGATCAAGTGCAGGAATCAAAGATTCTCCACCTTCCAATGAAAAACGTTTTTGACCAACAAATTTTGTATGTAAATAATTTTCAAAAGCAACCGCTTGGTTAAGTTTGAAAAGGATTTCAGTTTTTTCTTCCGCAGATAACTTCGGATGATTTTCGTTAACACTAACCCACTCTCTGATAAATTGCTTTTCATCAACATCGTTAATGTGCATGTATTCTACACCGATAGAGTCACAATAGATCTCTTCTAGATGCTTGATAATCTCAGCCAAAGTCGCCGGACCAGACATCCCAGTTGTTGTTGCAGAATTGAATTTTTTAGAAAGGTCAGCTTGTGACAATTCAAAATTTTCAATATCCAAAGTTGGTACAAAGTGTCTTCTTTCTCTAACCGGATTGGTTTTAGTGAAAAGATGTCCACGTGTTCTGTAGGCTTCGATTAGGTTAAGAACTTTGAATTCTTTACTAATATCTTCCGAAGCTTGACCATTGTTAACACTTTGCTGTGCATATTGTACCACTGGAGACGCGTCAGTATAGCTATCGTCATCACCATAATATTCTCTTGCAAAGTCAAAACCTTGGAAAAAAGCTTTCCAAGATGGTTCTAAAGAATCTGGGTATTTCAGGTACTGCTCGTACATGTCGTCAATCAACTGAGCATGCGCGGCATTTAGAAACGAAAATTTATCCATTATTACAGATTATCTGTTTATAAAAATTATCAAATATTGCCAACAAATTTACTAAATTTTTATCTATTAAGTGGCAATCGAATTTGCTTTTTAACAATATGTTAAATATCAGTTTTTCAAGTCTTCAATTATCGATAAACGGGAAGTTGCAATTTTAGTTTTACGTCAGATCCAGCATCGGGTTCTTCCAAAAATTGTTCTTGCAAATCGTTATATCGCATGGTATCTTTTTTGGCTTTTTGCATCAGTTGTTGGACGCTTTTTATCCTACCAGCATAACTTCCTTGATAATAAATAACATAAGTTTTCCCGCCATTAACTGTACGGAATGTATAATTATTGTCTTGAACGCCTATTCTTTTTGGTAAAGCAACGCCATAATAATACGACACTTCTTTATCCTTAAAATTATTCGGATTGGTGATTAACATTGGACTTCCGAACTCGTCATCTTTCTTGCCCAAATCTTGTTTAACAAAATTTACGACTTTGTTATGGTTAATCACAATATTCTTGATAAGCGCATCTTTTTTGTTAGATGTACTTACGTTAACGCCCAATAACAAAGCACTTTCCTGATTTTCGATCATAATGCTATCGTATTTAATAGACGCAATCAGGTTTTCTTTATCGACTTTATTTCCTAAAATTGCAGTCAAATGTTTAATACTTTTATCGATTTTATCAACGAAAACACCTTCGGTCATAAGGTTAATCGAACGCTTTAACAAAGGTTGTTTTGGCGTTTGAATTTTCCAAATAATATCTGTCGATTCTCCTTTACCAACAAATTTAACATCGATTAAATAAGGATAAGATTCGTCCTCCAAAAACAATTGATAGCGCAAGGTTCGCATCGGGTTCTCGTACCGAACAAACATCTCGCCAAACTGATCTTGTTTCTTTTTGTTAAAGAATTTCATCGATGATCCTTGCCCAGAATAAGGCGTAAAAAAACTGAATCCCAAGTTTTTATCACTCGTGAAGAAGTCATTCCAATGCGAAAAATTTTGTAAATTGTTAAACTGCGGAAACACCTTGTCAATCGGATAACCGACTTTAGATTGTACAGTGTACTCTTTTCGTTCCTCAACAAAAGTCATCGAAACGGCGTAAATCCCGAAAAGTATTATTAAAATTAAAACTCCAAATTTTATCCAGCGCATATCTACGAATGATTCAAGTGCAAATATAGCAATTGTATGTGGTCTATATTTCTATGTTTGTAAGTTTCTTTAATCGAACAAATCTATTTTTTGATTTAAATAAAAGCATTAAATATCGATGTCGTTATCCTCCGCATATTGTCGCCATTTCTCATAAAGCTTCGGGTTTGCAAGCTCCCCATCCTCCGAATAATAAGCCAAAAGTCGCTCGGTCGCATAAGGATACACGTCATAATTATTGGCTTTTTCGTAGTATTTAACTGCTTTTTTAGAATCTTGTTTTACACCATAACCAAAGTCGTAAAGAATCCCATAATAAATATTTGAGTAAGAATCTTCGTAATCTTTTTTAAGATGCTTTAGCAGGTTTTCATAATCTTCCTTTTCGTAGTAGATTTTAACAACTTTATCATTATTGCTGTACAATTTTTTACTAGCTTCCTTGTAATATTCCAAAGCTTTGTCATAATCTTGATCAACATGCTCCGCATAAAAATACAAATCTCCGAGATTGCTCATCGCCATTCCTTCGCCTAATGCTGCGGCTTTTTCATACATCTCAAACATTTTCGAAACATCAAAATCATAACCAATTTCACTTTGATAAAAATAACCAAGATTGTTAAACGCGACAGCATTATTGCTTTCAGCAGCTTTTTCCGTCCACATTACTGCCTCTTTTGGTCGGTAATAATTGGCGTCTTTATCACTTAACAACAACCCCAATTCTATCATCGAATCTATGTCACCCAATTTTGAAGTATGCGTGTAAAGTCGTATAGCGTCGTCAAACTGAGCATTTTTTGCATAATTAATAGCCAACTTAAAAATGGTCTGTAAATCAAATTTTAATTCATAATCTTCACCAGAATTTTTGCTCCAATTTTCAAAAAACTGATTCCAGAAATTAAGATCTTCTCCACGCAAATTGTAACGCTGCTCGTTAATTTCACCAAATTTTTCTTCGGAAATCAACTGCATTTCTTGATTTTCTAAAACACGAAAAACTTGATTATTATTAAACAAGACAAAATTTTCGCCCAAATCACTATCTCCATTTAAACTAAAAAATGGCGTACAAACGAAATCATATTTATCGCTCAAAGTTCGTTTTTCAACATCAAAAAACTGATTATAATTTTGTGATTTAATTCTTAAAAATTTAGCATTCAAAACTTCGAAAGTATTGTAGTCAGAATGTGGTTCAATCCAAAATTGATGTTCCAAAGCATGATACAATCCTTTCCCAGAACTCATTTTAATTCCCCAAGTTTCTTTAAAAGCATATTTAAAATCATCAAGAAATATTTCCTCAATTTCTTCATTTTCTAAAACATAAACATGTTGAACGCCATCAAAAAGTCGCCATTTTTTATCTTTTTTAAAAGCAAAAGATTGATAATCGTCTAACACAATGACTTTATCGATTTCAGTTTCTAAAATTTCTCCTTTAGAATTGATGATAGAAAACTTAGTCTGGAATTTATTTGGTTTTATTTGATAATAATTTTCTCCGATTTTAGAAATTGATTCTTCAACATATTCACCAACAAAAAAGCCTTTTTTAGTATAGAATTTTCTCTTCTGAGTTCCTTGTTCTTTTGTAAAAAACAAATCTGACCAATAATCAATATCAAAAATGTTAGAACCCGAAACATTCAAAAGTTGCTGATTTTCAATATCAAAAACATGCCACACTCCATTTTTAGAAACATTAAAATAAGCATAATTCAAAATCTCCAATTCATCGTATTCACAAGGCAAAATCAATTGATTCGTATTACAATTAATAATCCCGATTTTGTTATTCATGTGGACTTCCGCCACCGAAATTTTATCAAAAGAATTAACATCGAAAGCGTCTTCGTAAATCGTCGGAACTAAAACTTTTCCATCCATTGCGATGTAACCAAAAAACCCATCCTTTCTAACCAAAGCAATATTCGTCTCACTCCAATCGTAGATTTCGTCATAGATTGGAGCGATGATTTTAATTCCTTTACTTGTTTCTAAACCAAATTTCCCATCAACTTCATAAACATTAATGTTGTTTTTTAAAAACAAATCGTACTCAAAATAGCCCAATCCATAGTTAATCCAGTCGGTTTCCATAATTTCTTGAAACGACTTGTAACCTGTCATGAAGAACTGTGGATTTAGGAAATTAAGGTCTTGATGCTCAATCGCTGTTTCAAAATTTTTCCATTTGTTATCGATTTCCAAAACCCAGTCTTTGGCCTGTTCTTTCGGAGATTTTTCATTCATCGTGAAGACGTCGCTGCCATCAATCAGAAATGTATCAAACGGCAAATCCTCCAAAAACTGGAACATTTGGTTGACAGGCTCGTAATAAAACTTCCTGTAATGCCATTGGTAAGTGTCCGCGATTAGGTTAAAAAAACTTCGCAAACGACTGATGCCTTCTTGTTTATCCGCAAACAATTGCTTGCCTTTTGCGCGCAAATTCCCAGAAACAAGCGGAACCAACAGCAACGGAATTTCGTAATTCCACTCCCCGAGATAGTTAGGAAAAGTTTCTTTGCTTTTACTGTCGAGATTGTATAAATAAATGCGATGTGCCAATGTCTAAATTTTAAGTTTTAAAAATAAGAATTCCTTTTTCAAAAAAGCTAAGAACTGTTTAACAATCGATGTTAAAGAAATTTTAAATTTCATAAAAAACAAAAATCCGCCTTCGAAAAGACGGATTTTGATATCATTTAAAAACTGATTTTACTTAAAATACTCCACACCATTTTTGAAAATGTTGTGGTAGTTTGCAGTTGGAATGTTTTTCATTAAACCTTCTGCAAAACGTTCTGGATGTCCCATTCTTCCGAATATTTTACCATCCAAACTCGTGATTCCTTCAATTCCGAATAATGAATTATTTGGATTGAACGGCATTCCGTGAGCGATGTTTCCATCAAAATCAATGTATTGTGTCGCGATTTGTCCATTTTTGTAAAGTTCCGTCAACACCTCTTCCGAAGCCATAAAACGACCTTCACCATGAGAAATCGGAATCGTATATTCCAAACCTTTCATACCTTTTAACCAAGGAGAATCTTCGTTAACAACTTTCACATTCACCATTTGAGAAATGTGTCTTCCAATGGCGTTGTGCGCCAATGTTGGAGAATTTGCGTCCAAATCACGGATTTCACCGTAAGGAAGCAAACCAGATTTCACCAAAGCTTGGAAACCGTTGCAAATTCCTAAAATCATTCCGTCGCGTTGTAACAAAGCGTGAACAGCATCTTTCATCTTTTCGTTTTTCAAAACATTCACAATGAACTTTGCTGAACCATCTGGCTCGTCACCCGCCGAGAAACCTCCCGAGAAAACCAAAATTTGAGATTGTTCGATTTCTTTTACCCAAGCATCGATACTTTCATTTAATTTATTAAAATCAAGATTGATTAACGGCAAACTCGAAACTTCCGCACCTTCTTTTCTGAAAGCATTTTGCGTTTCATATTCACAGTTCGTTCCAGGGAAAACTGGAGCAAAAACTTTAGGCTTAGCAAGATCATGTTTCTTAATATGAATCGTTCTTGGGTTTGTAGAATTTAAGCTTTCATCGATATTAACAACGATTTTTTCATTCTCCGAAGTTGGGAAAAGATTTTCGAAAGTTCCAGTGAAAACAGATACTAGAGCCGAGACGCTAGATTCAAGACCATTTATTGTGAGTGTTGAATTTTCAACAACATTTCCGATTTTTTGTATAGTTGGATGCGATAATTCCTCAACAGATTCAATGATTAATCCACCAATATTTTTTTCTAAAATTTGATTTTCATTTAAAGAAACGGTCGCTCCAAGATTATTTCCAAAAGCCATTTTAGCCAATGCAACTGCTACTCCACCTTCTTTGATGGTTTTTGCAGAAACAATGGTTTTTCGTAAAATTCCATCATGAATAAACTCGTAAATGTCTTTTAAAACCTCATAATTAGGAAGTCCATTTTCGTCCGCTTGATGGTAAAAATGATACAAATGATTTCCTGCCAATTTGAATTCTGGCGAAATAATATGACGCTTCACGCCGTTTGCACAAGCAAAAGAAATCAAAGTTGGCGGAACATTAATGTTCTGGAATGTCCCACTCATGGAGTCTTTTCCTCCGATTGCAGCCAATCCAAGATTCATTTGAGCATTGTAAGCTCCCAACAACGACGCCATTGGCTTGCCCCATTTATCAGCTTGATTTCCTAATTTCTCAAAATATTCTTGGAAACTCAAACGTATTTTTTTGTAATCGCCACCCATCGCAACGATTTTAGAAACGCTTTCTACAACAGCATTTGCAGCACCAACCATCGAGTTTTGACTCGAAATATCGGCATCAAATCCCCAACTCGCCAAAGAAACGGTTTCTATATTTTCAGCGTTCAAAATTGGAAGCGTTTGCACCGAGCCTTCCATTTCTGTCAACTGATATTTTCCTCCCAAAGGCATCGCAACCGTCGTCGCTCCCACCGAAGCATCGAACATTTCTAACAAACCTTTTTGAGAAGCATTATTTTTATCTTTTAAAATATTTACAAAATTGTCTTCTGTAAAGGCTATTTTTTCTGTTTTTACAGGCTCTAAGTGAGAAATCTCAACCGTTTGTGTTTTCGCACAACCGTTCGTATCCAAGAAATCACGACTTAAATCCACAATCTTGTTGCCTTTCCAGAACATTTGCATTCTTCCAGAATCGGTCACTTTTGCAACGACAACCGCTTTGATGTTTTCTTTTTCGCAGAACTCAATGAATTTAGCTTCGTCTTTCGCTTCGATAACAACCGCCATTCTTTCTTGAGATTCAGAAATCGCCAATTCAGTTCCGTTCAAACCTTCATATTTTAAAGGCAAAACATCCAAATTAATTTCCAAAGAATCTGCAATTTCACCAATCGCAACAGAAACGCCACCCGCTCCAAAATCGTTTGATTTCTTAATTAAAGTCGTTACTTCAGGATTTCTAAACAAACGTTGAATTTTACGTTCCTCAACAGCATTTCCTTTTTGAACTTCCGTAGAAAGTGTATGAATAGAGGTTTCGTCTTGCTCTTTTGAACTTCCCGTTGCTCCACCAACACCATCACGACCCGTTGCACCGCCTAAAAGCACAACAATATCACCATTTTCAGGCTTTTCACGACGAACCCACGTTTTTGGAACCGCACCAACTACGAAACCAACTTCCATTCTCTTGGCTTTGTAACCTTCATGGTAAATTTCGTTCACTAAAGTTGTCGCCAAACCGATTTGGTTTCCATACGATGAATAACCGTTTGCAGCTTGTTTCGTAATCGTTCTTTGGGGAAGTTTTCCCGCAATTGTATCTGAAATTGGTTCTAAAACATTTCCCGCACCCGTCAAACGCATCGCCTGATACACAAACGCACGCCCAGACAAAGGGTCACGAATCGCACCACCAAGGCACGTTGAAGCTCCACCAAAAGGCTCAATTTCCGTTGGGTGATTGTGAGTTTCGTTTTTGAACAACAAATACCAAGGTTCTTTTTTTCCGTCGTATTCAGCTTCGATTTCAATGGTACATGCGTTGATTTCGTCTGAAACCACAAGGTTTTCTAAGTTCCCCGTTTTGCGGAAATATTTGGCAGCGATAGTTCCCAAATCCATTAAAGAAATTGGTTTTTCTTCGCGTCCTAAGAATTTTCTTTTTTCTAAATAATCATTGAAAATAGTTTCCAAAGTCGATTTAAACTGACCTTTGAATTCAATTTCTGTTAATTCTGTTTCGAAAGTCGTGTGACGACAATGGTCGCTCCAATAGGTATCCAAAACTTTAAGTTCGGTTTCGGTTGGATTTCTGTTTTCTGATTTAAAATGAGCTTGAATAAACTCTAAATCGTCCAGTCCAAATGCAAAACCTATCTTATCATAAAAGTTTTTCAATTCCTCTGAACTCCAATCTTTAAAACCATCATAAACAATAACTGGTTGTGGCTCGTTCTCAGCAGGAATTTCTAATTTTGATAAATCTTTTTCTTTAGATTCTACTTTATTAATCAACAAATCCTTGATTTTTATCAAATCTGAATCGTTGATTCCCGAAAGTTCAATTAATTTTCCACTTCTAACTGTTGCGTTGCCATTTTGCGTCAACAAAGCGATGCATTGCTCCGCAGAATCGGCTCTTTGGTCGTATTGACCTGGAAGAAATTCGGTTGCGAAAAATGTATTCTTCACAGGATTTTCTTCGTGCAGAATATCAGTAACCGGATCCACAAAAGTAGAATTCACCACTTTTTGAAAATCGGCATCTTCAATTCCGAAAATATCGTAAACATTATAAACTTTCACGCTTTCGATGTTGGGAACGATGTTCAAGATTTCCGAAAAAATCTTTAGACTTTCCACATCAAACAAGCCTTTCTTTTCTACAAAAATTCTTTTATTCATTTTTTATTAGATGTTAGATATTAGACATTAGATGTTAGACAAGAGACAACCCTCTAAATTCTAACTTCTAATCTCTAACTTCTATTTTGTTAAAACAAAATGCAGCCGACAAGACTGCATCAAATTTATACTTTTAAATCTGCTTCAAGACCAATTAAATCCGAGTATTTATCCGTAATCGGCTTCGCCTCGTTTTGGATAAATTCTTCAGTTTGTATCGGTGCAAATCCGATGAAGTTTTTCGGATCCATTACTTCCGCAATCTTCGATTTATCCATTTTCAGGGAAGAATCGTTCATTAATCTTTCGATTAAGTCGTTTTCCTTGCCTTCCATTTTCACTTTTTTGGATGCTTCCATTGAGTGAACGCGGATGATTTCGTGAATTTCTTGACGGTCGCCACCAGCTTTCACTTCTTCCATAATCACATATTCGGTTGCCATGAACGGCAATTCTTCCATAATGTGTTTGTGGATGCGGTTTTCGTACACAACCAATCCGTCCATAATGTTATTCCAAATCAACAAAATAGCGTCAATCGCTAAAAATGCTTGTGGAATGGTTAAACGCTTGTTTGCAGAATCGTCCAAAGTACGCTCAAACCACTGCGTAGAAGCTACCATCGCCGAACTTGACGACAACGACATTACGTATTTTGCCAAAGCTCCGATTCTTTCAGAACGCATAGGATTACGCTTGTACGCCATCGCTGATGAACCGATTTGGTTTTTCTCGAATGGCTCTTCAATTTCTTTTAAGTTTTGAAGTAAACGTAAATCGTTCGTGAATTTATGGGCAGATTGAGCAATGTTTGACAATAAAGCCACCACTTTTGCATCAATTTTTCTATCATACGTTTGTCCAGAAACGCCGAAAACTTTTTCGAAACCGAATCTTCTTGACAATTCTTTATCTAAATGTTTTACTTTGGAATAATCGCCATTGAAAAGCTCCAAGAAACTTGCTGCTGTTCCTGTAGTTCCTTTCACACCGCGGAATCTCAAAGTTTCTAAGAAAAATTCTAATTCTTCAAAATCCAAAATCAAAGATTGAAGCCACAAAGTTGCTCTCTTCCCAACCGTCGTTAATTGCGCAGGTTGGAAATGCGTGAAACCCAAAGTGGGCATATCTTTATATTTAATCGAGAAATCCGAAAGTTTTTTGATCACGTTCACCAATTGTTTTCTAACAATTTTTAAACCGTCACGGATTTGAATTAAGTCAGTATTATCTCCAACAAACGCCGAAGTCGCTCCCAAATGGATGATTCCTTTCGCCAACGGTGCAACGTCGCCATACGTGTGAACGTGCGCCATCACATCATGACGGAATTTTTTCTCGTAAGCCGCAGCAGCGTCAAAATCGATGTTTTCAGCTTGTTCTTTCAGTTGGTTGATTTGCTCGTCTGTGATGTCTAAGCCTAAATCTTTTTCGATTTCTGCCAATGCAATCCACAATTGTCTCCAAGTTCTGAATTTATTATTCGGGGAAAAATTGTAAAGCATTTCCTCACTTGAGTAGCGTTCTTCAAGAGGATTTTTGTAGGAATTCATTCTTTCTTTTTACTTTTTTAGATGTACAAAAATAAACAAAAAAAACCTGAATTAAAAGAATTCAGGTTTTATATATTGCTATCAAACAGTCATTAATATCAATTATCTTTTTCTTACATTTCCTAAAACATCAGGGAAGTAAGTGTCTGCTAAATGTTCGAACTCGTCACCTCGCATAAACATTGAAGCATCAACTTGGTCATAAGATGTTCTACCAGCCGCAGCAATCAACTCATTGCAAGTATGTAATGTATTCTTGTGGAAGTGATAAACACGTTCTGCTTTATCCGTAACATCAAGACCTTTGATCAACATTTTATTTTGCGTTGCTACACCCGTTGGACATGTGTTAGAGTTACATTGTAAAGCTTGGATACAACCCAAAGCAAACATAAATCCACGTGCATTGTTACAAGCATCTGCACCCATCGCAACTGCTCTCAAAATATCTAAAGACGTCAATACTTTTCCAGAAGCGATAATTTTAACTTTATCTCTAACATTAAAGTTTTTCAGTGTCGAGTTTACAAAAATTAAAGCAGGTTCTAATGGCATACCAACACCATCCGAAAACTCTGGCGGCGCAGCACCTGTACCACCTTCAGCACCATCAACGGTAATAAAATCTGGGTAGATTTTAAGAACATTCATCTGTGCACAGATTTCTTCAAATTCTTTAGTATCACCGATACAAAGTTTGAAACCTACTGGCTTACCACCAGATAAATCTCTAAGTTGTTTTACGAATTGTAATAATCCCGCAGCCGTTGAGAATGCGCTATGCCCTGGAGGCGACAATACCGTGATACCTGGCTTTACGTGACGGATTGCAGCAATCTCTGGTGTATTTTTAACACCTGGAAGTACCCCACCATGACCTGGCTTAGCACCTTGAGAAAGTTTAATCTCAATCATTTTTACATTATCGATTGTCGCATACTTCGTAAACAATTCAGGGTTGAATTTCCCTTCATCATCACGACATCCAAAATATCCTGTACCAATTTGCCAACACAAATCTCCACCTTCCATATGATATGGAGAAATTCCTCCTTCACCAGTGTTATGATAGAATTGTCCTTTTTTTGCACCTCTGTTAAGCGAGATATGCGCTCTGTCAGACAATGCACCAAATGACATTGCAGAAATATTAAATAAAGACGCACTGTATGGTTGCAAACAATCTGGTCCACCAATTGTCGTTCTTGGCAATTCGTGCGACGGCGATTTAGCATAAATAGAATGCTTAATACCTTCGTATTTTCTATTGTTGATTTCTAGTTGAGTACCGAAAGCTACCGTGTCGCTAATATTTTTTGCACGACGATAAGCTGCCGATCTTTGATTTCTTGGGAAAGGTTTACCATCGGTTTCTCTCTCAATGAAATACTGTTGAATTTCGGGAGAAATCCCTTCCAGCATATAACGGAAAAGTCCTAATACAGGGAAGTTTCTCAAAATTGCATGTTTGGTCTGCGTGGCATTGAAAATACCTAAAATGTAAATAGCAGCCAACGTAATTGGAATCCAATAATGGGCTTTGATAAGAACAGCAATAACTGTCGTTGCAAGGACTAATACCAGTCCCCATGTAAGGAATTTATCTCTCATTTTTAAGGGAAATTAAATTCCAGCAAATATAATATTAATATTTAATAAATAGTAAATAATTACATCATCTTAGACAAAAAAATCGATTGTGAATTTCAAAAAAATTCATAAATAAAATTAAGAATATGTAAATAATTTAAATCTTTAAAATCTTTTTGAAGAAAGTTTAAATAAACTTCGTTTTTAGTACAAAAAAA
This sequence comes from Soonwooa buanensis, assembly GCF_900167905.1. Classification (GTDB taxonomy): domain Bacteria; phylum Bacteroidota; class Bacteroidia; order Flavobacteriales; family Weeksellaceae; genus Soonwooa; species Soonwooa buanensis. The sequence continues at coordinate 625,198 of NZ_FUYZ01000001.1, forward strand.
AGATTTAGAAAATTTCTAAATCTTTTAATTTTTTTAAACTTTTAAGATCTCTGCTTCTTTAACTTTGAAAGCATCATCTACTTTTTTAATATATTGATCTGTAAGATCTTGAATGTCTTTCTCAGCACCTTTTATTAAGTCTTCAGAAACGCCATCCAACTTTTTAAGATCCTTCATACCTTCTTGACGAGCATTTCTAACAACAATTTTACTTTGCTCTGCTTCGCCTTTAGCTTGTTTTGCTAAATCTCTACGACGCTCTTCTGTTAAAGGCGGAACGTTAAGGATGATAACATCACCATTATTAGAAGGTGCAAATCCTAAGTTAGAGTTGATAATAGCTTTTTCGATAGCACTAACCGCTCCTCTATCCCAAGGTTGAATAGAAATAGTCATCGCATCTGGCACAGATACGTTAGCAACTTGGTTAATAGGTGTCATAGAACCATAATATTCTACCATAACATCTTGTACCATACTTGTTGACGCTCTACCCGCTCTGATTTTTTGAAAAGCATGATCCAAATGCTTAAGCGCAGCATCCATCTCTTCCTTTACCGATGCTGTGATGAGTTCTAATTCTTCCATTATTTATTTAAAGTTTGATAATTAACAATTTTGTTTTAAAATTTGAAATTCTGCAATAATAATTGTTTTATTACAAAAACTCCAAGTTTATTGATTTATTATTAGTTAACCAATGTACCAATCATTTCTCCATCTACAAGACGCGCAAGATTACCTTGTTTGTTCATATCAAAAACGATGATTGGCAATTTATTCTCATGACTCAAAGTAAAAGCAGTCATGTCCATTACTTTTAGATTTTTCTCGAAAACTTCTTCAAAAGAAAGACTATTAAATTTAACAGCATCAGCGTTTTTTTCTGGATCGCTATCGTAGATACCATCAACTCTTGTCCCTTTCAAGATAACATCAGCATCGATTTCGATAGCACGAAGCGTCGCTGCTGTATCTGTCGTAAAATATGGATTACCAGTACCTGCTCCAAAAATAACAACTCTACCTTTTTCAAGATGACGAACTGCTCTTCTTTTAATAAAAGGTTCTGCAACTTTATCCATTTCGATAGCAGATTGAAGTCTAGTTTTGATACCAGCATCTTCCAAAGCGCCTTGCAAAGCCATACCGTTGATAACCGTTGCCAACATCCCCATATAATCGCCTTGTACACGATCCATACCTTTTGCAGCACCAGCCAATCCTCTGAAAATATTTCCTCCTCCGATAACAATTGCTACTTCGCAACCTTTGTCTACAACTTTTTTAATTTCATCCGCATATTCCTTAAGACGATCGTTATCAATACCGTATTGACGTTCTCCCATCAAGGCTTCTCCACTTAGTTTTAAAAGGATTCTTTTATATTTCATCTTTTCTTTTTTATGAATTTTTAATTAAAAAATGATACGCTGATTATAAGGTTTCATTTTTTTTAAATTTTTACTGCTGCAAATATAAGGAATGCAACAGAATTACGTTATGAAGAAATAAGTTTAACGTCTAAATATTTTGTTAAATTTTAAAAAAATCTATTTTTGCAAATAAGAGAAGTGATTTTGAAGAAGATTTCTATTTTAGCTTTAGCGATATGCAGTAGTTTGGTGTATGCACAGTTAGGTACCAATGTATATCCTTTTCTAAATATCCCTGTATCTGCCCGACAATCTGCTTTGGGCGGCGATGCTGTATCCATAAGGGATTACGACGTTAACATGACCGCAGCCAATCCATCTTTGATGAATCTGGAAATGGATGATATGGTGTCTGTAAACTACGCTTCATATCTTGCAGATTCCAAAATAGGAACCATTAGCTATGTTAAAGATCTGGAACAAGGCCATCTTGTTTCTATTAATGCACGCTATATGGATTACGGAAAAATGCCGCGTACCGACGAAGCAGCCAACATTCTTGGAGATTTTTCTGCGATGGATGCCTCGATTGGAGCTGGTTACGCTTATCAATTCGAAGACGAATGGACTATAGGCGCCAACGTTAATTTTGTAACATCTAAAATTGACACTTATAGTTCGATGGCGGTTTCTGCAAACGCAGGTGTTACCTATCACAATCCTCGCTCTAATGAGACTTTGACTTTAGTTGCTCGTAATTTTGGTTATCAATTTAAGCCTTTTAATGGCGTTCGAGAAGATTTACCTTTTAGAATAGATTTAGGTTATACCAAAATTTTGGATCAATTTCCAGCTGCTATTACTGTGACATTACACGATTTACAAAAATTTAATATTTCGCAAGACTTCAATGTTAATGGACAACCTGTCAACTTTGGAAGAAAAGTCTTAGATCATTTATCTCTTGGTGTTGAATTGTTTCCGCAACAAGCATTTAACTTAAGATTTGGCTACAATGTTAAACGTGGTAACGAAATGGCAATTCTGGATCAAAGAAATTTCTCAGGACTTTCGGCAGGATTTGGAATTAAAATTTCTTATTTCAAATTTGATTATTCGCACGCGAGATATCATAACTCATCCAATGTCAATATGTTTGGGCTAAGTGTTGATCTTATCGAAATAAGTGGAAATCGTCGTTAAAATTTTGAACAAATTCTCAAAACCAAATTTCTTTAATCTGCAATAGTTTTTTCCTTTTTAAAATTTCTAAATTTGTATCAGAAATTCAGAAATGACAAAAAATTGGGTAATCGCCATCGATGGCTATTCTTCGACTGGAAAAAGTTCTATCTCCAAAGTTATCGCAAAACGCCTTGGCCTTATCCACATGGATACTGGCGCGCTTTATCGTGGTATTACTTTTTATGGACTTAGCCATTGTCAAAATGCAGATGACAGTATCGATCTTCAACAATTAATAGATGATCTTCCGAACATCAATTTAGTTTTTGAAAAAAAGAATGACGAATTACAATTATTCTTAAACGGCACTAATATCGATAAAGAAATACGTCAACCACAAGTATCAGCCAACGTTAGTCAAGTTGCAAAACTTCCCGAAGTGAGAGCTTTCTTACTTGATACTCAAAGAAATATTGCTAAAACTGGAGGCGTTATTATGGATGGTCGCGACATTGGCACAGTGGTTTTACCAAATGCGGATTTCAAGTTTTTCTTAACCGCAAGCACTGATGAACGTGCAAAAAGAAGACATCTAGAACTTTTAGGTTTTGGAGAAAATATCAGCATCGAAGAAGTGAAACAAAATCTTATCGAACGTGACAAAATAGATTCTGAAAGAGAAATCGCGCCACTTCGTCAGGCAGACGATGCCATATTGATAGATAATTCTGATCTTACAAAAGAACAAACTATCGAATTAATGCTTTCATATATAAAGTAACAATAATTTAACAAAGTTTATACAATCTTAAAATCCTTTGGTACATTTGTTGTAACTCATAAAAACATAATTAATCAAGTTAAACGTTAATCAAAAAAATCACACATTATGTCTAGAAAAAATAATTCAGCAGGAATTTTAGCAGGTCTATTAGCAGGTGCAGCAGTTGGTGTAGTAATGGGACTTCTTTACGCTCCTGAAGAAGGAAAAGAAACAAGAAAGAAAATTAAAAAGAAAGCTGAGGACATCAAAGACCAAGCTAACGAACAATATCACAAAACTTCAGAAAAAGTTAAAGAGCAATACGGAAATGTTTCTGACCAAGTGAAAGACAAATACAACACAATCTCTTCTCAAGTTAAAGATACTGCTAACAACATCGCATCTTCGGTTAAAGAAGGTTACGATAAGTACAAAGATCAAATGGTGTCTAAAGCAACTGACGTTGTTAAAGATGTAGAGACAGAACTAGACGGAATGAAATAATCCCAAATCTAGAGTGAATTATAAAGGAACTTAGTCCACTAAGTTCCTTTTTTTGTAAATTTTTGTAACTTTACTAAAACATCTATTATGATAGATCTACTTAAGGAATATATTAATAAGAGAATCGACCTTGCAAGACTTGAGTTGATAGAAAAATCGTCTTTGTCAACAGGTATAATTACCTTTATTATGACGATGGTTATTGTATTTGCGTTCTTTATTATTTTATTTAATTTCGGAATTGCATTCCTTATTGGGCAAGCATTAGATAATTTTTCGTACGGATTTTTGATCGTTGCAGGATTCTATCTTTTAATTATGATCATCGTGCTTAGCATGAGAAAAAAAATCATAAAAACCGTTGCTAATAATGTACTTAACTTTTTAAACCGTTAATTATGTCACATCAATACAATAATCTAGATGAGTTGAGAAGAAAAAAGGCACTTCTAAGAGATGATATCAAAAACATGGAAGAACTTTTAACTTTTAAAAACAAAAAAGAAAGTTTGAGCGTACTGACTAACGGCATTACAGATAAATATCTGAAGGAGTCCGAAGACGATGAAGGCAACCAAACGCTTAGCCTCAACACCAAAAACATTATGCGCGAAGTATCAGAAGGTATCCGAGAAACAACTTCACCAAAAAGTTTGGTAGGATTAGCTAACAATACCGTAGATTCTGGACTTTTGGAAACTGCAGTTCGTCTAGGAGCCGTCACTTTAGTTGGTAATTACGCCCGCAAAAATCTTAATAACTCTAACTGGAACAAAAAAATAATTGGTCTAGCTTTAGTCTACGTTGCGCCTTTCGCTCTTAAATTTATTCGAGAAAAACTTGAAGATTATCAACGTCACAAAACCGCTTCTAGCCTAGAAAAATTGATTTAGTTTTAAATTAAATTTAAACTTGATCCGAAAATATTTGACCAAGAATAATCCCTGTTGCCATTGAGACATTAAGACTTTCGGTAGATTGTTGCTTTCCAAATCTTGGGATGGTGACAACATCAGTCAATAATTGTTCAACATTAGGACGCATACCATTCCCTTCATTACCTAGTACCAAACTAAATTTTGACGGGAATTCTTTTTTATAAATACTTTCGCCCTGCATATCGGTCCCGATAACTGGATGTTGATAGGTTTTAAGATAATCTTCCAACTCCACATAACACACATTAACTCTTGTGAAAGAACCCATGGTTGACATCAAAACTTTTGGGTTATGAAGATCCACAGTATCCTGACTACAAACGATTTGTTCAATCCCAAACCAATCCGCCAATCGGATAATTGTGCCTAGATTTCCAGGATCTTGGATACCGTCTAATATTATTTGTCGGTCTTTAGAATCGTCAATTTTTGCAGTTTCGAGTGAGCAAACCGCCACCGAATCTTTAGGATTTTGCAAGAAACTTATTTTTCGAAGTTCTCTTTCGTCAATTTCAAAGATATCGACATTTTTGAATAAACTTTTCAATTCTTCAGGCTTTGTAGAATAAATTTCTAAAATTTTAACACGAGAATTCGCAAGTTCTTTAATAATCTTGTTACTCTCAACCAAAAACAAATTGTATTTTTGTCTAAATTTCTTTTTATCGAGAGATTGTATTATTTTTATTTTATGAGAAGTAAGCATTTTCGAAAATATTCCCAAAAGTATTATATATTTTGTTTATCAGCAAGTCTGATGTTGTTATTGCTGCATGCATGTAGCACAACGAAGAAGGTCCCAGACGGCGAATACTTGTTGACCAAAAATGATTTCAAATACCAAGATGGGAAAATCCTAAGTGATAAAATCCCAAGTTTTGCAGCACAAAAACCTAATAAGAAAACTTTTTTCTTGTTTCCTTTAGGCCTTCTTGCCTATAATGCGGCTAATCCCAAATACGACAGTATTCTGACCGAGTATATGACTTATCCTAATGAAATGAGAAATCAAAAACTTCGTGATTCTCTTTTCATAAAATATAATCATCCAGAGTATGTTGGCAGAAATCTATTTTGGAACAGATTCTGGCATACCGTTGGCGAAAAACCAGTTATCTATAGCGATGGTAAAACTAAAGCTAGTGTTGAGAATATACAAAACTTCTTAGTCTACAAAGGTTATTGGGATTCTGAAGTTGCACACTCTGTAAAAAGAGATTCGGCTGCTAAAAAAGCGGAAGTTAAATATAACATCATCCACAGAGATCCGACTTTTATTAAGGATTATTATTACAATATTACCGATTCGGGTGTTAGAAACATTTACGAAAGAGACATTAAAAAAAGTCTTATTAAAAAAGGAAATATTCTCGATCAAACCGTTCTTGAAGACGAAGTAAAACGCATCACGCAATTAATGAAGGACGAAGGTTATTATAAATTCAATGCGTCTGGAGAACAAATTTACTTTACAGCAGATACACTTTCTAGTCGCAAAGATGTGCCTGTGACAATGGATATCCACAAAGACACGCTTGATGGAGGATTTATTAAACCTAAAATTGGCAACATAGACATTGCTGTTGTCGACAACATTAAAGAATACGAAGACAAAACTATCCATAAAGACAGCTTGCGTGGCATCAATATTTATAGAGTTGATACGACAGCTTACAAACTCCAATCGCTTTGGCTTCCAATCATTTACAAACCTGGCGACAATTATCAACAACGTGATTTTGACGTAACCAAACGTAACCTAATGGCTATGAACAACTTTACGGTTCTACAAGCCGTTGATGGTCTCCGTAATGAAGGGACAGATAAGCAAAACGATAGCTTAATTGATGTTCGATATATTCTAAAACCGATGCCAAAATATGATTTTAAAGTCGGGATGGATTTACATTATTCCGAAATTCTAAACTTTGGTTTTTCTCCATCTTTAGAATTAACCTCTCGTAATGTTTTTAAAGGTGCAGAAAACTTAAACATCAGTTTTTCCGGTATTATTGGTACAACAAAAGATCCGAAAAAAGACAATGCATTATTTAATGCTTACGAATTATCAACACAAGCGTCGTTGCAAATTCCTCGATTGTGGGTACCTTTCAAACGTTATTGGAAAGTAATCCCTAAAAGATATTCACCAACATCGAGTATATTTTTAGGTGCTGCAATCCAAAATAATATTGGATTAGGACGTATCAATTTTAATACTGGTCTTAGCTATTATGCCAATGTTAATGATATTGTTTCGCATAAGTTGACTTTATTTAATACCCAATTTAGTTTTACACAAAATAAAGAAAACTACTATCAGCTGTTCTTAGCGGACAACGATATTAGACAACAAGTTTTCGATTGGTATTTTGTACAACATCCAAATATTGCAGCCCAATATAACAATGGTCAACTTGGTATTGATGATGTTTCTAGAATTATTATTCGTGATAATACTTTCCAAAGCGGATTAGACCAAACACAGACGGACACATTTAACTCTTATCGACAATCTCTTGCCAACAAAGACAGACAAACGCAAGACGTTGTAATTTCTTCGATTATTTACAACTTCTTGTATAATGAAATTGGTCAAAAAGGTTACAAAAATCCATTTTATTTTAATGGAAAATTTGAAGTTGCAGGTAATGTTGTAGGACTTTTTGCTAAAACCACAACGCAAGATGGCGTTATTGGAAATGACACTAAAACAATTTTTAAAATCCCATATTCTCAGTTTGTAAAATTTGATTTTGATTTTAGAAAATACTTCACATTCTTCCAAGATAAAGCACAACCTCACACGTTAGCGATTCGACAATTTATTGGGATTGGGATTCCGTATGGCAACTCTAACAACATGCCATTTATCCGTTCTTATTTCAATGGTGGATCCAATGACATTAGAGCATGGGTAGCTTTTGGAGGGCTTGGTCCAGCAGATTCGCAACTTGACGAACGTGTAAGATCTTATGCGATGGACAATGTAAAATTAACGACAAGTATCGAATACCGATTACCGATTAACAATATGTTCGAAGCCGCACTTTTCACAGATGCTGGTAACATTTGGGGACTAAAAGATAATGGCTTTGGCGATCAGTTTAAGTTCAGTAAATTTATAAGTCAAATGGGTGTTGGTAGTGGATTTGGACTTAGATTAAACGTTGCTTACATCAAGTTCCGATTAGATTTAGCTTACAAAATGTATGATCCTAACCAACCAGTTGGCGAGCGTTGGGTGATGATGAAAAATAAGCTTCTCCGACCAACTCTTAATTTTGCATTTGGATATCCATTTTAACAACATAAAACTTTCATCAATTGATGAAAGTTTTTTATTTTAAATAAAATCATGTCACTAAATAATTAATTAACAAGCAATTAAAAGCTCTTATTTGAAACATTAAATAAAAGCTAAAAATCTTTCTTTTTGTTAAGTTTTTTTATATTTTTGTAATAGTTAGAATTTATCAAACTCGATGCTATCAGAATTAGAAAATAATTTCGTGCAATTAGAAAAGAAAATCGTTAAGTTGCACAAGACACATATCAGTCTATTAGACAAATATGCAGAGCTTTCTAAGGACTATAAGCAATTGCAGGAGGAATTTGATGAAGAGAAAAAAAGAAATCGAGTTTTAGCAGAAGAGCAAAAAGATTTAAAACTTTATTCAGCTATAAGCGGAAATGCAGATCATAATAAATTGATGAAAAATCACCTAAATAAATTAATAAAAGAGGTTGATTTTTGCATTGCAGAGTTACGAAACAGTGGATTATAAGATATGGATATTAGAAGAATTACCATCAACATTGCTGGAAGAGTCTATCCTCTTAACGTCCCCGCTGCCGAAGAAGAAACCCTACGTAAAGTCGGGAAACAAATTGAAACGATGATTAAGGAATTTGAGGCGAATTTTGATGTACGCGACAAGCAAGATGCTTTAGCCATGTGCGCATTAAAATTAGGAACCAACGCCGAAGTGCACTTAAACAATAATGAAAAGAATTTAACAAATACCAATGACCGTTTGACAAAAATCAACCAGTTATTGGAAGAATTGGAGGACTAAAATCTTCCAAATATACAAGCTGCCTACAATAATTCTAACACAGCAGGTAAACTCAACGCTAAACAATTGCCGAACGAATGTTCATTAGATGGCGCGCTGCCTTGTCGCAGATTACAGATAATGAAAAACAGTTCAAATCGTGTTGATTAGGAGTTTACTCTTAATAATGGATTGTTGTAGGTTTTTTTATGTTTAAAAATTAAAAAAGAAATTAAATAACTCACTATAAATTATGATTGCAACCTACATTACTATCGGTATAGTTGCTTTGGTCATAGGTGCGGTTTTAGGAATTATGTATTCTAAAAGCTCACTAAATTCTAAAGGAAAATTCATCCTAGAAGATGCCAAAAAAAGTGCCGAAACTATCATAGAAAAAGCTAACACACAGGCTGAAACTATTAAAAAAGAAAAACACTTACAAGCCAAAGAAAAATTCTTGGAACTAAAATCGGAGCACGACTCTAACATCCAATCTCGCGAAAAGAAAATGCAAGAGGTTGAGAAAAGAACCAAGGATAAAGAACACAAACTAAACGAAGAACTTAGCAAAGTTGGCCGTCAAGAAAAAGACCTAGAAAAGCAACTTGCTGACTATTCGAAAAAGCAAGAAATTGTAGAACGTAAACAACAAGAGCTAGACGCTGCAACAGCTCAAAAAGTTGAAATGTTAGAAAAAATATCTAACTATACAGCAGAAGAAGCTAAAGAAGAATTGGTAGAAGCCATGCGTGCTGAGGCTAAAACAAGAGCACAAGCTTACGTCCAAAACATTATGGAAGAAGCGCAGCTTAACGCCAAAACTGAAGCTAAGAAAATCGTTATCCAAACGATCCAAAGAATCGGAACCGAGCAAGCTATCGAAAATTCAGTATCTGTGTTTAATATCGAATCGGACGAAATTAAAGGTAGAATTATCGGACGCGAAGGTCGTAACATTCGTGCGCTAGAAGCCGCTACAGGTGTTGAGATTATCGTTGATGACACGCCAGAGGCGATTTTATTATCATGTTTCGATCCTGTAAGAAGAGAAGTTGCAAGACTTTCACTTCACAGATTGGTAACTGACGGAAGAATCCACCCTGCTCGTATCGAAGAAGTGGTACTAAAAACGCAAAAACAAATCGAGGAAGAAATCATCGAAGTTGGTAAAAGAACCATCATCGATCTTGGTATCCACGGGCTTCACCCAGAGTTGGTAAAAATCGTAGGACGTATGAAGTTCCGTTCTTCTTACGGACAGAACTTGCTTCAACACTCTCGTGAGGTTGCAAATATTGCAGCAACAATGGCTGCCGAACTTGGTCTTAATGTTAAACTAGCCAAAAGAGCTGGTTTACTACACGATATCGGAAAAGTTCCTGAACAAGAATCAGAGCTTCCTCACGCATTATTGGGTATGCAATGGGCGGAGAAATATGGTGAAAACGCAGAAGTTATCAACGCCATCGGAGCGCACCACGACGAGATCGAAATGACGTCTCTTCTATCGCCGATTATCCAAGTTGCGGATGCTATTTCTGGTGCGAGACCAGGTGCAAGACGCCAAGTTTTGGAATCTTACATCCAAAGACTGAAAGATCTAGAAGCAGCAGCATTAAGCTTTGACGGTGTGTCTAGCGCTTATGCGATCCAAGCTGGTAGAGAGCTTCGTGTGATGGTGGAAAGTGCAAAAGTTAATGACGAAGTTGCGCACCAATTATCGTACGATATTTCGGAGAAAATCCAAAACGAATTGACTTATCCAGGTCAAGTGAGAGTTACGGTGATTCGAGAAACTAGAGCGGTTAACATCGCAAGATAGTTTTATTAAAATATACATTAAAAGCTAGGTCGTAAGACTTAGCTTTTTTATTTGGGCGGCATCTCGGGCTATTCAGGGGTTTCGTCTTCAGAAGCCGAAGCTTTTGCCAAGCTTTTCTTCAGACCGCTCGCATTGCCTGTATTGAGCCCGTCGAAATGCTCGCGCCCTTACTATCCCGGCCGCGACTACTAACCGCCAGAACTACAAAAAAATCCTATCGATCGATAGGATTTTTTTTATGATTAAATAAATTAAGTTTTGGGATAAGAAGATTAACGTCAGTTCGAGTGTTATTCCGTAATGAGATGAAGAAAAAATGTATCGAGAACTTCTTGCAAAAATTTTTAGACACAAAATCTTTCAGATTTTGCTCGAAGTGGCGTCTAGCATAAAAATGTATTTTATCTCGAAATCAAGTTATACATGATTAAAACTCTGCATCGCCCCTTGCCCGAATGACCAATTATCTTTTTCGTTTTCGAGTAACGTGATAATGACATCATCGGTTCTTAGCGATGTATTTTGTGCAACAAGCTCTGCAATCCTAGAATATAGTTTCTCCTTTTGTTCGGTTGTTCTACCCTTTGCCGCAATTATCTGCACAAAAACAATACTATCAGTATGTGCTACATCTAGATAAGTTTTAGGATATTTTAATTGAGGTTGCTTCAGGGCTTCAATAATATGGAAATAATCATCAACAGGAACATTAAAATGTTCTATCAAAGATTGATGAATAGATTTAGAAATAGCGTCTTGTGTTTCTGAAGAATGTGACTTCGACAACGAAATTCGCACTAATGGCATAAGAATATTTGTTTTAAAATAAAACCAAATATAAATGAATAACAATAACTAAATATGACTAAAACTTTAAATTTATATTAAAATTAATCTTATTGAGTTTAAAAAATTCTATTTCGACAATATAACTTTCCACCACGTTGTTGCGCCCCGGATGGAACGGCATGTTGGAGCTCGCGCCGCAGGCGCTGGCAAATGCGCTGGCGCGGCGCAGCGACTAGTGACAGCCGGAAATGGCGCCCAAATAAAAAAGCTGCTTCCGTAGAAACAGCTCTTTTCAGTTTTATGTTTGGGAGAGAATTAACCTCCGACTTTCACCAATTCTACGTCGAAAATCAACCAAGCATTAGCAGGAATCACCCCACCAGCACCTCTTTCGCCGTAACCAAGACTTGCCGGAATCAACAATGTTGCTGCTTCACCTTCTTTAAGCAGTTGTATACCTTCGTCCCAACCTTTGATCACTTGTCCAACGCCAATCGGGATTTGGATAGGCTCTCCTCTTTTGAAAGAGTTATCGAACTCTTCTCCATCAACCAATTTACCAGCGTAATGCACAGAAACTACATCGCCAGTTTTTGGCGCTTTTCCAGATGGGTTAGATTTAGTGATTTTATAAAACAAACCAGACGGCGTCGACTGCATACCAGCTTTCAACTCGTTAACCAATTTGTCTTGATTCGCTTGGAATTCTTGTAACTTTTTAAGACGATCCGCTTCTTCCTTAGCAGCGAAAGCTTTGTTTTTTTCTTCGATTTTAGCTTTTCCTTCTTCGAAAGTTTTTGCAGGATCGTATTTTTTATATTGATCTCCTTTGCTGAAAACCGTTAATTTTTGAAGAACGATATCTTCTTTTGGTTTGTCGTTAGGACCTTTTTCAACATTTGCGATGGTGTCGATAACGTCTTCACCTTTTACAACTTTCCCGAAGATTGTATGTCTACCATCCAACCAAGGCGTCGCTACTTCTGTAATGAAGAACTGAGAACCGTTGGTATTAGGACCAGAATTCGCCATAGAAAGGATTCCTTTTCCTGTATGTTTTAGGTCATTTTTCTCATCAGCAAATTTGTAGCCTGGATCGCCCATTCCTGTTCCTTGTGGATCTCCACCTTGGATCATGAAATCTTTGATCACGCGGTGAAAAATTGTCCCATCATAAAATGGTACTTTATCCGCTTTAGCTTTATTTGGGATTTTACCTTCCGCTAATCCTACGAAGTTAGCCACCGTAACTGGCGCTTTTTCGTCTTCTAATTTGATTAGCATTTCACCTTTTGATGTTTGCATTTTCGCATACAAACCATCCGAAAGACTGTTGTAAGTTTCTTTGTCTATTTCCAATGTTTTACAATTTAATAATGTTAATACTACCGGTACAAATAGTAATTTTTTCATATATATCTTTTAATTAAAGTGTCTTTATTTTAACAATAATCGGCATGTCACTGCTTATCTTGTCATTATCACCATAGGATCCAAAAGCTAATGCTGACGGAATAAGAAGTATTGCTTCCGATCCTTTCTTCATGTGTCGAACGGCATCTTCTACAGGTCTTAGGTCATCAAACTTTCCTAATTCTTGATCTTTGATTTGTTTAGCGTTTTCGTATAATTTAACCATATCAAAATCATAGATATCGTAAGTGTAACTGACTTTTTCGCCATCATTTTTCTTCGGTTCCGAAGTTAGGTTTTCAATATCCACCCAATAGTTCATGCCCATTGGATAGTATTTTTTATCCTGACTTTTAATCCATTCTTGTATCTGATGGCGCTCTTCATTATTCAAGTTTTTATTTCTTGTTTTTGAAGCTTCCATCTCGTCATGGCTAACTACAGTTGTCGTGGAGTCGTAGATTGGACTTTGCTTTGCGCAAGAACCCAACATTGCAATACTGATAAGAATTATTTTTTTCATAAATACTGTGCGAAAATAAGAAATTATTAGTCATTTCTTTACATATATGGACACAAAAAAAGTCGGTTAAAACCGACTTTATGATATTTTAAGAGATATTTTAGTATTTTTTATCAACCTTAACTCTCCATCCGAATGGATCTTCAGCGTGGTTAGTTTGGATATCAACCAAAGCTTTTTTAAGGATGAAAGCAAAACTATCTTCGTCTGCCAATGTAGGAAGTGCAAACTTCTCATCACCATAACCAATAGCTTCGAATCTTGTTGTTACAACTGCTGTACCAACGCCCCAAGCTTCTTTTAGACTACCATCTTTAAGTGCTGCAACAACATCAGCTACTTTAACATCACCAACAACTACGTCGATACCGTTACGCTCTGCTAATTGTAAGAAACTATCTCTTGTAACACCATCCAAGATCTTTTCAGAAGTTTTTGGCGTGTAGATTGTGTCATTGATACGTACAAAAACGTTCATCGTTCCACTTTCTTCGAAATATTCGTGTGTTGCATCATCTGTCCAAATTACTTGATCATAACCTTCATCAATTGCTAATTGCGTTGGATAAAAAGAAGCTGCATAATTACCAGCTGCTTTTGCAAAACCAACACCTCCGTTAGCTGAACGAGAATAATAATCTGAAATCTTCACAGATACTGGCGCAGAATAATAACTCTTAGCTGGCGTTGCAACAATCGCAAACATATATTTGTTAGACACTCTAGCTTTTAAAACTTCTTCCGTTGCAAAAACTACTGGACGAATGTATAATGACATACCTTCTCCTTTCGGGATCCATTCTCTATCGATATCAACCAAAGCATTAAGCCCGTCGATAAAAGCTTCTCTTGGGATTTCTGGAATCGCAAGACGCTTTGCTGACTTATTAATTCTTTCAAAATTCTTTTCAGGACGGAATAAGAAGATATCATCGTTTTCGTCTTTGTAAGCCTTCATCCCTTCGAAACAAGCTTGCCCGTAGTTAACCCCCATCATCGCTGGCGTGAAAGGAAGTGGTCCGTAAGGAACTAATTTAACATCACCCCATTTTCCGTTTTCGTACTCACAAATAATCATGTGATCGATAAAAGTATCTCCGAACGAAAAGTTATTAGGATCAAAAGTAGGTAGCTTAGAATTTTCTGTCTTTTGAATTATCATTTTTGAAATTTTTTATGTAGTCTTACAAATATATAATAATTTTTTAAATCTCAAAAATTAAGTTTATATTTGAAAAAAAAGAATATGAATCGCGAAATTATCACGACTCTAGACGGAAGTAAAACACTATATATCAAAGACTTAAACGAAACCTATCATTCTCACAACGGGGCTTTACAAGAAGCAGAACATGTATTTATCAAAAATGGATTAATAAAAATAAATCATTACCAATTTAACATTCTTGAACTAGGATTTGGGACAGGTCTTAACGTTTTAGTAACAATTAATGCATTATTACGAAATGACAAAAATCATATAATTCATTACTTTGGCATCGAAAAATATCCCATTTCCAATGACGAACTTCTTGCCCTAGATTATGCAAAACTTTTTGACAATCCCGAAATTTCTGAAATTGAAAAGAAAATACATGCTGCTAATTGGGGTGAAGCGACAGAAATTATCCCAAACTTTTTTTTAACAAAGATAAAAGCTGATTTCTTTGATATTAAAAACTTAGAACTTCCAAAAATTGATTTGGTGTATTTCGATTGTTTTGGTGCGAAAGTGCAACCTGATCTTTGGGAAAAACCTCTTATCGAAATCGTTGCTAACACAATGAATATAGATGGACTTCTAACAACATATTCTTCTAAAGGCAGTCTGAAACGCGCTTTGAAAGAATTAAACTTCTCAGTACAAAAACTGGCAGGCCCTCCCGGAAAGCGAGAAATGATTAATGCTATTAAACTTTAGTCAACACTTTAATTCAAACTTCCGCAATTCTGTTTTAAATAAAAGACCTATATTTATAAAAGAAAAACTTAACATGATAGACAAGATTAACCTTCGCGTGTACGGAATATGTATAAAAAATAAATCAGTATTGGCTTTACATGAAGAATATGCTGGCGAACATCTTCTTAAACTTCCTGGCGGCGGATTAGAGTTCGGTGAAAGCGTTATCGAATGTTTAAAAAGAGAGTTCAATGAAGAGTTAAATCTTGACATCAAAGTAGTAAGTCATTTCTACACGCAAGAAGATTTTTTGGTTTCGAGGTTTCGAGATAATGAACAGTTAATGACTATATATTATCTGTGCGAAATCATCAACGAAGAAGATATGTTGATTATTGACCCTTGCATCGAGACAGCAGAATGGGTTCCCTTTGACCAAGAAAACCCATTTCCACTACCAATCGACAATATTGTTTTTGAAAAATTAAAACAACAGTATCTATAACTAACTAATTACTATTTTTCCATTTTAAAATCTTGATAACCTGGATAAGGTTGTAGATAACCATAATTCCAGTTACTTATCAAAAGGCTTTCGATAAAATTATCTTCACGATATTTATGCGGATCATAAGGTGTTTTTAGGCTTACATCTGCCATATTCCCTTTAACATTCCACCAGAAAGCACTCCAACCACCACGCAGCTCACGGATAATTTCATATACCGTTTTGCCAGTAGCACGATTCATTAATTTTGCAAATACTTGACCTTCCGTCGTCGTCAAATCGCGCAATTGCTTTTCATATTCGTTCGCCAATTCTTCTTGACGTTTTTTAATATACTTCGCTTTTGATCTTTCGTCCATTGTTGCCGTTTCGTTTTCTAAACCTCGATATTGCTCGAGTGCATGTAGAAATAGCGGATACACACGATTTAGCTTTTTATTTAGAAAAAAATAAAAATTACGATCTAACTGGTTATTAAATTTTGGATTTGCTCTAATTAGCAACTCATCCATCACAATCACTTGCTCCCCATTGATATCATAGATTTTAGCTTTTTGAACTTCATCATAATAATACCAATTCCCGAACTCATCTTTTTTTAGTTTGTCTTTTGGCATTTCGCTTAGCGCTTTAGGAACCTGATTAAGATCAGAATCATTTTGAGCCATTGCATAAGCGCCTACAAAGATGCTTAAAACTAAAAATAACTTATAAAATTTCATTACTTTTACCTCACAATTGGAGTTTGTCAATTATCAAAAATCATTCCTATTATGAAATTTGAAAAAAAATCATTAAAATTTTTACAAGAATATCTTAATGTAGCCTCTCCTACTGGCTACGAACACGCTGGACAAAAAATTTGGACAGACTATATCAAAAACTATGTCGATAAGATAGAATACGATCATTACGGAACCGCTTATGGTATCATAAATCCCGAAGCCGACTTCAAAGTTGTGATTGAAGCGCATGCCGACGAAATCAGCTGGTATGTTAACTATATTACAGATGATGGTTTAATATATGTTATCAGAAATGGTGGATCAGACCAAACCATCGCACCTTCGAAAGTGGTAAATATCCATGGCGAAAAAGGCGTAGTGAAAGGCGTTTTCGGTTGGCCAGCAATCCATACCAGAAGTGCTAATCAAAACGAGCCAACTCCAAAAATCGAAAATATCTTTATCGATTGCGGCGCAACAACCAAACAAGAAGTTGAAGATTTAGGAATTTACGTTGGTTGTATGATTACTTATCCTGATGAGTTTTTTGAATTAAACGATCGTTACTTTGTTTGTCGTGCTTTAGACAACAGAATCGGTGGTTTTATGATTGCCGAAGTTGCTCGTCTTTTAAAAGAGAATAAAAAGAAACTCCCATTTGGACTATACATCACCAATTCAGTACAAGAAGAAGTTGGTCTTTATGGTGCGCAGATGATTGCAGACACTATCAAACCAAATATTGCGATTGTTACAGATGTTACGCACGATACGACAACACCGATGATCGATAAGAAAAAAGAAGGCGACCAAAAATGTGGCGACGGACCAGTCGTTTTCTTTGCGCCGAGTGTTCATCACACGATTAGAGAATTAATTGTTGACACTGCAAAAGGCAAGAAAATTCCTTTCCAACGCGCAGCAGCAAGCAGAGCAACAGGAACGGATACCGATGCTTTCGCACATTCTAATGGCGGCGTACCAAGTGCATTAATTTCTTTGCCTTTGCGTTATATGCATACGACGGTAGAAATGGTTTCTAAAGAAGATGTAAGCAACGTGATTAAATTAATCTACGAAAGCCTTCTGAAAATAAAACCAGACATGAATCTGAAATATCATTAAATAAAATCTAAAACATAAAAAGTAAATCTAATTCGTAAAAATGAAAAATAAATTAATCGCACCATCGCTTTTATCAGCGGATTTTGGAAATCTGCAACGCGACATCGAAATGCTAAATGAAAGTCAAGCAGATTGGTTACACGTTGATGTGATGGATGGTCGCTTTGTACCAAACATTTCTTTTGGTTTTCCTGTGATGAAAACCGTGCAAGAACACGCAAAGAAATTTGTTGACGTTCATTTAATGATTGTTGAACCAGAAAAATATGTGGACGAGTTCATCAACATGGGCGCAGACTTGGTTTCTGTACATTTGGAAGCTTGCACACATCTTCATCGCGTGATCAATCAAATCCAAGATAAAGGCGCAAAAGCAGGTGTTGTTCTTAATCCGGCGACGCCAGTTATTTTATTGGAAGACATTATCAAAGAAGTTGATTTGGTTTTAATAATGAGTGTAAACCCTGGCTTTGGAGGACAAAAATTCATTGAAAACACTTACAAAAAAGTGAAAGAAACCAAAGACATGATTTTGGATAACAACTCAACAGCTTTAATCCAAGTTGATGGCGGTGTTAACCTAGACAACGCTTCTAAATTATTTGGCGCTGGCGCAGATGTTTTGGTTGCGGGGAACGCTGTTTTCGCTTCCGAAAATCCAGCAAAAACCATCGAACTTTTAAAACTTTAATTTTTAATTAAAGTTCTAAACAATAAAAAGCGACACCTTTTGGATGTCGCTTTTATTTTTCTTAAAAAAATTTCTTAGAAAATTTCTCTTCCAGAAAAATGGAATTGCGCTTCGATTAAAGCATTCTCATCAGAGTCTGAACCGTGTACAGCATTTTCTCCAACGCTTCTTGCAAACATCTTTCTGATTGTACCTTCCGCAGCATCAGCAGGGTTAGTCGCACCGATTAATGTTCTGAAATCTTCCACAGCATTATCTTTTTCCAAAACTGCAGCAACGATTGGCCCAGAAGACATAAAATCTACCAACTCACCATAGAAAGGTCTTTCTGAGTGAACTTCGTAGAATTTCTTAGCGTCAGCAATTGTAAGCTGAGTAAGTTTTAAAGCTTTGATCTTGAATCCTGCTTCTGCAATTTTCCCTAAAATAGCACCAATATGTCCATCTGCAACCGCATCTGGCTTAATCATGGTGAATGTAATTTTTCCTGACATTGATTTTTTAATTATATACTGTGCAAATTTACAATTTTTTATATATATTTGTCACTGAATTTCTCAATAAGAGATAGTAATAATTTTTGGCACACAGTTTGCTACTATTATTATGATTCTCATGTTTAATTTGAGTTTTCATGGTTATTAGTTTTTACCCAGCCTCGGCTGGGTTTTTTGTTTTATAATAATTAGCTTAGAAAACCTCATCAACACGATAAAAATTCTTTGGGCGCCATTTCCAGCTGTCACTAGTCGCTTTTTTTGATGTGGTTAATTCTGGATTACTGAGCGGAGTCGAAGTACCAAAACCACCTCAAAAAAGAGCTCCAACATGCCGTTCCATCTGGGGCGCGAACGCGGACAATGCGAAGCATTGAACCAAGTGAGCGCAAAATGGGCACGCCAAAAAAAAAAAACGACTCCTAACCGAATAGAAGTCGCTGTAATCATTTGTTCAGTTAGGAATAAAATACTTTTTTTTATCCGAGGCGTTATTTCAAGAAACGATCTAGAAGATTTTGTGTCGAGAAATTTATAAGAAAAATTCTCGATAAGATTTTTTTAATCTACTCGAACTTACCTTAATTTCCCATCCCAAACTCGGGTTATTATCCCAACTTTGCGTGAGGGCGAAGCGCATTGTTGGAGCTCGTGATGTGAGGCGGCGGAGCGCAGCGGAGCCGTCCGAGCATCACAGCGACTGCGCGGAGACCGACCTGAAGCGCGAACGCGGGCGACGCGCAGCGTCGAACCAAGTGAGCGCAAATGGGCACGCCATAAAAAAGCGACCCCTAACTGAATAGAAGTCGCTGCAATTAATTTACTAACCAAGAATTAGTACCCGAAAATCTCTTCCAAAGTCACCTCTTTGAAGTCGCCCATCTTGTTGATCGCGTCCATATTTAGGTTTTCCTTTTTCCCGATAATTGCGGTGTTGTATTTCAATGGTTTGATTTGTCCGGTGTAGAAATTGGTCAACTCTGGTAGAGTCAAAGACTGAATTTCAGCATACGTGTCTTTTCTGATGTCATAGTTAATGCCCAACTTCGCCAGCGCCAATTGGTTGAAATAAATGTTGGTCCTGTTGATTCTGTTAGATGCAATCTGCTTAAGCGCCGAACCTTTTGCATTCTCGAACTGCGCAGGAATCTGTGGAAGTTCTGCCATCAAATCATTCATCGCGCTAACGGCTTGTGGCAATTTGTTAGCTTGTGTACCAATGTAAGTGGTTACGTAATTCGGGTGATTTAATAAATTGCTTGGCGCATACGAAACGTAAGCTGAATACGCCAAAGACTTACTTTCTCTAATCTCTTGGAAAACAATTGATGATAATCCACGCCCAAAATATTCGTTAAATACATTAATTTTTCCGAAGTCTTTTGTATTAACATTACTCGCTTTCGCTACTTTTGACATTTCGGTTTGTACCATGTCATAGTTCGTGAAATATACATGTCCCGATGTTGCTGGTTCTGGATATTCTTTAGCTTTCGGCGCTGTTAAACTTGCTGTTTGGATGTAAGGTTTAACATCGTTTTTCAAAGATTTTTCGTCTTTTCCGTACAAGAAAACTTCGTAAGGATATTTGTTAAGGTTTTTGATTTTTGACATCAAATCAGCAACCTTAATACTTTCTAAATTCTGCTTAGAAATAACATCGCTGAAACGGCTTTCTTTTCCAAACTTCGCATAGTTGCTCAAAGCAGCCATAATTCTTGTTTTGTCTTTTTTCGCGACTTCGCGACCTTCCAGAATTGTTTTAACCGTTTGGTCATAGATGGCTTGATCCGGCTTAACATCAGAAATCCAGTGGTTAAGAAGTTCTACACCTTTTTTCATGTTGCTTTCTAGACCTGTCAACGTAATGATGATTTGGTCATTCCCAGTTCTGAAACTGTTAGCAATTCCTAATTTATAGAACTCACCTTTTAGTTGCTCAGGCGTATATTTCGACGTTCCTAAATATTGTAAAACCGAAACCGCCAAAGACATTTCCTTGTCATTGTCAGATCCCATTGGATAAACATAACTAACTTGTGCAACTTCATTGTATTTGTTGTCAACAAAGCTGATTTTTTTGTCTTTTATCTTATCCGTTTTTATCGCAGTTTGATAATCAATAAACTGAGGTTTGATATCGCCAACTTTTGCGTTAAGAATATCTTTAAGGAAAGGCGATTGTGCTTCTCTATTAAGTTTAATTGGTGTAATACCTGGATTCTCAACACGAACCAATTTATCATTAACTCCTTTTTCTTTATAGACAATTGCGTAGTTGTCTTTGAAGAAGTCGTTTGCGAATTTAACAACATCTGCTTTAGTAATTTTTTCGTACTCGTTGATGTCGTTTAGTTCATCTTCCCAATTTACATTTTTGATGTACACATTGTAAAGCGTTGTTGCAAGGCCATCCGCAGTCTCCCAACCTTTAAGACGCTGAACCTTCATATCATTGATAATCGCTGGCAACATCCAATCTGGGAAATCTCCTTTTTTAACCAAGTCGATTTGATTCAACAATAGTTTTTTAGCATCTTCCATAGATTGTCCTTCTTTCGGAACAATCGCCATGGTCATATTTCCATAATATTTGAAAGGCGATGCATAAGCATAAGCTCCCAAAGCTTTTTGTTGTTGATTGATGTTAAGGTCAATAAGTCCAGCCTCACCATTGTTACTCAAGATATTGGCAACCATATCAGCAAGACGCGCTTCTTTAGTTCCGTAAGAATCCGTTCTCCAAGCCATTGTTAAACGTGGCGTAGATGGACTTTTTACAGTTCTAGAAACCACCGAAGTCATTGGCGCTTCCACTGGTAATTGCTTTTTCGGAAGTTCTTTGTATTTGAAACTTCCAAAATATTGATCGACTAACTTAATCGTTTTATCGAAATCAATATCGCCTACCAAAACAACCGCCATATTATTAGGCACGTAGTAAGTATCAAAATATTTGTGAATTGCCTCCATAGAAGGATTTTTCAAATGTTCTGACGTACCAATTGTTGTTTGTTGTCCGTTAGGATGTTTCGGGAACAAAGCGTCCATCAATTCATAATTAACCAAACGTCCATCGTTATCTTGTGCACGGTTGTACTCTTCGTAAACGGCTTCCAATTCGGTGTGGAATAATCTTAATACCAATTCTGAGAAACGCTCTTTCTCAACTTTCAACCATTTTTCTAGCTCATTAGACGGAATATTATTTTTATAAACCGTTTCGTCTAGCCAAGTATGTGCATTAGTTCCTGTCGCTCCCAAAGACGAAATCGCTTTGTCATATTCGTTAGCGATCGCATATTTTGAAGCTTCTTGAGAAACCTCATCGATTTTCTTGTAAAGCGCTTTCTTTTTTTCTGGATCTTTCTCAGCTTTATGTTGTTCATAAAGGTCCGAAATCTGCTGTAGCAAAGCTTTTTCCTTTACCCAATCTTGCGTCCCCAACTTTGACGTTCCTTTGAAAACCATGTGCTCCAAATAATGCGCAAGACCTGTATTGTCCGCAGGATCTTGGTTTGAGCCTGTTCTTACAGGGATGTAAATTTGGATACGTGGCGCATCTTCGTTTTTGGCAAGATAGACTTTTAGACCATTTTTAAGAGTATATATTCTAACACCGTTAGCGTCGTTTTTCACGCTGTCATATTGATATCCACTAGGATCTGTAAGGTGTTGAAGTTCGTATTTTTGTGCATTCACTGCTGTCATCATTAATAAAATTGAAACTGTAGTAATTATTTTCTTCATAATAATATTTAAGTTATGTAAAGTTACTCATTTTTTTTGGCGTGTCCCTCGTTTCGCCGAGCCAAAATCCACTACTCAACGAGGGTCGCTACCTCCGCTACTATCTTTTAGTGTGTCGCTCGGACGGCTCCGCTACGCTCCGCCGCCTCGCGCCACCCCAAAAGGATATCCGCTGCCATCGCTCACGCGACTACGCAATGGTAATTGAGTGTAGCCGAAATTACTATTCTAAACAAAAGCGCTTCGACTCCGCTCAGCGACCAACAAAACAGAATCACAATGTCAAATCGTAAATCAAAAGTCGTAAGACGTGAATTAATAAGACGTTTCAGAAACCGAATTTGTTACATAAAACCAAGAATTAATTTAACACCGATAAAAAGCAAAAAGTATTATATTTAATTCGATGAAAAAATAAAAAGATGAAAGTCATTACACTTCTCCGAATTTTAATTCCGATTGTGATACTAAGTTTAGTTTGCTCATGCAACAAAAAACCAGAAACCAAACCAGCGCCAAAAGCTCAAAACATAACTGGCGTTTGGATACTTTCGGGACTTTTGCAAACCAACAATAGCTTTCACGCCGAAAAGGACTGGAAAAATAATCGTGTCACCATCATGAAAAGCGATTCTGCAGAAATATTTTACAACCAAAGATCTGATTTGTACACCAAACTGGATTTGAAAGCCAACAATCAATTCACGACACAACTTTTTGATATCAAAACAGATTCTGCCTTTGACAAAGCAATTTCCGGAACTTGGAAGCTCGAAAACAACCAACTAAAACTCTCTGCTAAAGCCACAAAAGAACAAGCTAATCTCGAACAAATCTTCGATGTAACAGACTATAACGATAAAGTTTTAAAACTAAAAATTATCAAAGAAGTAACTTCGGAAGTTAGCAAAAGCAATCCAAATTATGATCTTGCTGATCGACAAAAGAAGTTCGACAACATCATTAAAGAGATTGGCATTAATCAAAACGATTTGACAACAAAAGATCTAGAATACAGCTCCGATTTTTGGACCGTTAATAATTTCAATGACCATCAAGTTCTTACTCGACGTATTGGGCAAGATGAAGATATTTCCAAATACTCGCAAGATCTACAAAGCTTAATCTACGGATTTCCTTGGGATTATCTACCTTACTATGAACCCATATTTGAAAATCGTAGTGGTCGATTTAGCTTTCTGCCAAAGTCCAAACTCGATATCGAATATCAAATAGACGGTTCGGCTTCGGGTTGGTGCGGAACGCCCGCGCAAGGGCATTATTTCGGGACTTATCATTATGACAAAGCTAACAAGCTTATGGAAATTAGTTTTACAGAACCGAAAATTCCACAAGAAGTCCAAAGGACTTTCCCGTACAGAAATAAAAGCCAAAAATATCAAATCCTCGCCAAGAACGACTATGTGATGATTTGGAAGAAGTTGTAGTTTTGAAAACTTATATTAGCTTGTTCTTTTATTTAAAAAAAATTCATGAAAGTTATTCTCACATTCTTAATTCTTATTGCTATTGCAGTCTCCTTACAATTGTTAGTAGATTATCTCACTTTTGGGGTTTTCCTAAGTAGTTTTATAACACCCTCAACAATCACATTATTAGTATTCTGCGTATTTTTATTCAGTAAAAACAATACCAGCGAAAAAAAAATATTTAAGCTAACAAGTATCGCTTGTGGAGCCATAACTTTGGTATGGATAATTCTATTTAATTTACTTTATTATTACGGAAAAGGATGGAATCATTGAAATCAAACAGCGGCTTGAAAGACCGACAGAATATCATCAATTTGGTTTTAGGACTTATACTTTTAGCAATTGTTGCGACATTACTTTATTTGAAAAATGAAAACAGAGATTTCGAAAAATACAATTGGAGCGCTATAATCTATACAAGTGGTTTGTATGACGGAACAACCAAAAAAGCGGCAACTTCAGAAAAATCTGATACCACAGAAAACAATATCGAATTGCTGAAATTTCATTTTTATAACACCGAAGAAGTATCGTCAAGTTTACTTTGGGACAAAAACTTTTATGGAGATATCCTCAATAGTAAGGCTCAAAACCAAATAAACTCAGATGCTATTTTTGGACTCTACCCGAATCATGCAAACATAAGTTACTTTTCTTACAATGACAATGCTTTTTATCAACTTGACCAAACACTAGATTATGCGAAAATTAAAAAGATTGCAAGAAAATATAGATACAATAGAGAAAGCGAAATTTCTTTTTTTGTGGATATTTTAAGTCATAATAAAGTCATTTTATTCCTCGGAGTCAATGGTGACGAAGATAACGGCATAGAACTTATAGATACACTAACATCTACTAAAATAAAGGAAAACTGGGCAATCCTGAAACAAAATGCACCATCAAGGAAGAATATTAGAAATCTAGAAAGTCTACAAGAGTTAGTATTATCAAAAAAATATTGGGGCGTCCATCTCGAGCTTCCTAAAGATGCAGATTTGGAAAGTATTAGCATGACAGGATTTGATAATTCGGAAATTAAAGATATCGTATCTAGCGACCTTGTTATGCCTTTCAAAAGTCGAAAACTTCCGAAAAGCATTCTTATCACTTGGATTTCCAATGATAAAACTTATAGTCTTAATTATGAAATTGACGGACAATCATTATTAGATGCTTTTAAAACTTTAAGTCTCAATACTAACGAAGCTAATATTAATTTGAGTATTATTATTCCGAATAATAATAAACCAGCTTCTTTATTCCTAAAACAGGCTGGCAACAACATCCAAATAAAAACCACCAACGAAGCCATTCCTGAGAAAAAATAAAAAAGCTGCTTCCGAAGAAACAGCTTCTTATTTTTTGTTTTTATAGTTGATTATTCAACTATTTTTTGAGATTTTTTGTTCTTGTAAAACCATCCAATACCTAACAAACTGAGAATCGCAAAAATGCCAACACTCGCATACGAGAACATTTTACCTTTTTCGATAACTTCTGGCTCGAATTTCATACTGATTTGGTGCTTGCCCGCAGGAACATAAACCGCTCTCAGAAGGTAATTGGCTTTGATGTATGGCACCTCGCTCCCATCGATCATCACCTTCCAACCATGCGGATAATAGACTTCTGAGAAAACCGCCAACTGAGGTGTTTTGGTCTGCGCTTCGAACTCTAAAGCGTTGGCTTCATAAGTTTTTAACTGGATAAAAGCCGTCGAATCTGCTTGTAAATTTTTACCATTAAGATAAGCTTGATCTTCTTTTCCGATGATTGCAATCTTTTTGGTATCCATATCGCCAATCGATTTTAATTCTTCGTTTGGAGAATTTGCGACTTTGATGTCCGACACAAACCACGCATTACCGTTGGCATCTGGATTTGGATAACTGATTGGCTGATTTTGGTCACCACCAACAAAGTATTTTGCGTTCAACATATTAAGAACACGCGGCATTCTGATGCTATCTGTTTGATAAAAATAGGCATTGATCAAGTCATCGTAACGTCTTAATTTAACCGCGTGATAACCGCCGACAGAAGATTTGAAATACGATGTATTGGTTTCGCTAAACGTCCCCAAAGTTGTATTGAAAATTCTGAAATGTGATTGATCTTTTGCTGCAATCGTTTCTAAAACTTTATTGACTTTATCTTGTTGCAAAAGTCCTTGGATATAAGGATTATCGCCCGCTTTTTCCATTAGATATTCCGAATTTTCGGTTTGGAAAGGATTTTGAGCAAATGTCTTATCAGCGAAGTTTCCATCATTTAGATAACGTTTGTTAACCGTCCACAGATCGAAGAAACTTACCAATCCAATAATAATTAAAGTGACATTAACCGCCAATTTCTTTTTGAAACTTAAATACATTGCTCCAGCTGTTATAGCGACATAAAGCATAGCTTTAAGCGCGTCTGTTTGGAACATTTTGAAACGTTCGTCAACCAAATAACTTAATAAATCTGGTTGTAAATATACTTTTTCATTATCGGTATGGAATCCTAAAATTGCCTTACCTGCAAATAACAAAATTAAAGTTACGCCCAAAACGCCTCCAGTCGTATACATTAAGACTTTTTGTTTGTATTCGTCAGTTAGTTTTTCATCGGTGAAGAATCGATACAAACCAACAATTGCAATTAACGGGAACAATAATTCGACAACGACTAATATCGAAGACGGTGCACGGAATTTATTATACATCGGAACATAGTCGATAAATAAATCTGTCAAGAATCCAAAGTTACTTCCCCAAGCTAATAAAATGGTTAAAATGGAAGCGCCAAGAATCCAATATCTATACTTTTTCCAAGCGAAGAAAAAACCTAGTAATGCTAAGAAACAAACAACTGCTCCTTGATATGCGGGACCAGAAGTTCCTGGTTGATCGCCCCAATAAGTTGGACTTACAAAACCTTTCATAAATTGATTATGTTGTGCTTCGCTTGTCACGTTAGCTTGATACCATTCTTGGATGTAAGCCATCACCTTGTCCGAGCCTTCTTCTTGACTTGCACCTCCCATTAATCTTGGGATAAATAAGTTCAAGGTTTCTAGTTTACCATAACTCCAAGCTGTGATGCTTTCGCGATCCATACCAGATTTTCCAGAAGTATGTCTGTCAGAATCTAAGATTTGTTTTCCTCTAACCGTTTCTTTTACATACTCTGCATTGGCCATAATACGTTGTGAATTCATCCCAACACCTAGCACAAACGCCAAAGCTAAAACGCCGGAAGAAATCCCAAAATGCTTCCACGTAATCTTATGTTGGTACGCTCTCACCAATTCTGAAAGGAATAAAAATCCTAAAGCCAAAAACAAATAATAGGTCATTTGTGGGTGATTCGCACTGACTTGTAAGCCCATAAAAATGGACGTCACAATAAAGCCTAACAAATATTTTTTGCGAACATAGACTAATAAAATCCCTGCCAAAAGAGGTGCAAAATAAGCGATGGTGTGGACTTTACCGTTATGCCCAGCCGCAATAATAATATAAAAATAGGTTGACAATCCGAAGAAAGTTGCTCCCAAAAGTGCATATTTCCAGTTGCGTGTTGCCACAATTCCTAAAAAGAAAAAGCCTGCAAACAGCAAAAATATATAGTTAGCTGGCTTTGGCAAAAACATAAAAACATCATCTAACTTTTTGATGACATCTCCACGAAACTGTGCTCCGGTTTGATAAGTTGGCATTCCACCAAACATCGCATCACTCCAATAGGTTTCTTGTCCATGCTCGGCGCGATAGTCCAATAATTCTTTTGCACCTCCTTTATAATGCACAATATCAGGCTGAATCATCTCCTTGCCTGACATTATTGGGTTTGCATACAATACAGCAATTAGCACAAAAATAACGAGACTAACCGCCGCAAAAATCAAATTCTTATTCTTCATATATAATTTGAAATTGGTCGTTGTTTTTTATTTCTTTTCTTCTTTTACTTCTTCAAAATCTACGGTTTCGGCGTCCCAATTTACTTTTTCTTTTAGCTTTTTCTCTTCGCGATTCGATTGCTGATTTTGCTGTTGATTACGAGGATTGAGCGTTGGAAAATTTTTGTAAAATGAATTAAAAAAAATCCTTTTTAAAATATTCCATACAAAGAAAAATATAATGGTTCCTAAAACCAATTCTATTACAAACTTCATAATATTAAAAAATACACATTTAACTTTACTAAAAAAGACCAAGCCTAAGCTTGGTCAAACTTACTTATATGAAGGATTAATGATAATTGACGATGTAGAAGTCTGCGACATGCTTTGACTTTTCTTACCGTCAGAGATCGATTCCTTTTGATTGGTTTTAATGCTGATATTCTCATGCAAGATCCAACCCGTATTACTATCAAAAATAATTTTCCCTGTTTGCGAGCCGCCCAAAGACATCGTATGTGTAATACCTTCTTTAGACTGTTTGTCCGATTTTGTTGGGATACTTCCGTTGACCGAAATCTCCGCCTTACCGCCTTCAACTTTTGTTAAAGCGTAAGTTGATGTTAACTTCAAATCACCACCCGGAATAATATCTTCCGAAGTCGTCCACTTCTCTCCTATTTTAACACCTTTTGAAGGAATTATTTTAAGATTCTTCTCAAATTGTTCCTTAATGGTCGCTTCGTTAAATCCTTTTTTGAAATTGCCAACAATCTCTGTACGTTGCTTCGCATCTTTAACGAGACCAGACAAAGCCGTCGAAATTTTAGTATAAATTGGATCAAAACCTGTCACCGAAATTATTTTTCCGTTAACATCCATTTTCATTGCCAGTTTATTTCCTGTAATCGCTTTGTTAATCGTGTACATACCTTTTAGTTGCTCCTCTTTTGGGGCAGCAGCTTTGGTATCAGATATAACAGTTTTTCCGTTAGCACTTGTGCTATTTCTTTTCGCTACAAGATTAACCGAAAGATCGTAAACATTATCTTTAAAATCGTTAACCGTAACTGTCATCTCGTCTGTAGATTCTGATGTACCAGAAACCGCTTTACCATCAGGTGTTGACACATTTTGAATGTCTCTTTGGTATGCTATTAATGGATAAGTTTTTCCTTTTTCTAAATAGAATTTTTGTTTAAAAATCCCTGCGCTATCAACAATCGCAACTTTTACTTCCTCCTCTGCTGGCACTTCCACAGTCACTGTTTCAGTTTTTCCTGTTTCTGGATTAACTTTAGTAATTGTTTTAGTATTTTCTTTTTTACAAGCTACTAGTGCAACTGTAAACAAAGCTATTCCTAATATCTTTTTCATCAATTTATTTTTTGAACTAAATAAAGTTCGTGTTTATAATGTTTTTGTTAATTTTTGTCTCATTGCTTCGTACAACATGGCGCCACAAGCAACCGAAACATTTAGCGACTGTGTTTTCCCTTCAATCGGAAGTTTAATTTTTTCATCGCTATGATGCAGAACTTCTTTCGAAATTCCTGTTTCTTCGTTACCCATTACAATTGCGCAAGGTTCTGTAAAGTCTACGTCGTAAAGCAATTTCTGAGCCTTTTCTGTAGCTGCAAATACTGCGACACCGCTTTGTTGCAGATAATCAACTGCATGCGCAAGATTTTTTTCTTTACAAATTTTAATATTGTATATCGCACCAGCCGAAGTTTTGATCGCATCCGAATTAATCGGCGCTGCACCTTTTTCAGGAATAACAACCGCATCAACGCCCACACATTCTGCAGTTCTACAGATTGCTCCGAAATTTCTAACGTCAGTTAATCTGTCCAAAATCAAAATAAATGGCACTCTTCCCTCTTCAAAAATTTGAGGTAAAACATCTTCGATACTATGGAAAGGAACATCCGAAATAAAAGCAACAACACCTTGGTGATTTTTTCTCGTAAAACGGTTTAATTTTTCGATTGGGACATAATTAGGACGAATTTTATGCTTCGCTAACAATGTTTTTAGTTCTGCATAAATTGGACCTTGCAAAGCATTTTGTACAAAAACTTTATCAATCGTTTTGCCCGCTTCGATGGCTTCTATCACTGGCCTTAGCCCAAATATAAAATCGTCTTTCATTTAATAATAAATAGTTTTTTAATCAATAACAAACACTTTGTATTCGTCATTTTCTGTATTGAATCCGAGTTCTTTTACACGGCGTAATTCTTCAAAATCTCTGGTTGGAAAATTGTCGTCAAATTGTTTTGTAACAAAGAATTTCCCTTTAAGTTTAACAGGAATTTTCTTCACAAATTTATCTCGAACATCTTCCGAAAAATCTGGCCCTAATTTCTTTTTTGAGTCTACATAGAAGCAATATTCTATCAACTCGTTAGTATTACCATACTTTTTAAAATCCTCCAATCTAACAAAATTCGGAAGTTTTTTATCCGGCCAAGTCAAATAGATTACTTCTAGCGTTTCGTTCTTTTTACCAAGTGCTTGATAATATTTAAAACGTTCTGGCGTCTTCTCTTTTTTACTCACAATCGTCCATGATTGGCTGCTCAGCATCAAAAAAAACATTGTAAAAATATAAAGAATCGCCCTCATAGTTTTAGCTTAATCTTTCACCAAGAACTGCACGTTTTTGCGCCAAAATATAACCGTAATGCAAACTTTCGTGCATGTTGTTAAATATAATCGCATCTTGAATTGTTTTTAGATCAATGCCAAAACTTGTTGAATATGGCGTGTAATCTGTGAAAAATTCGGCGTCATAATCTTTCATCAAAACTTTTGAAGTTTCAATTAAAAGAAATGACAAATCTTCCATTTCTGTGTTTTCCACATCCATCTTTGCAAAAGTCCCTTTTTTATATTGTTCTACCCAATATTTATCAATACGGAAAGCATTACCACTCAAATAATAATGCAACAGTTGTTGTGTTGCCACGCAATGCGCAATATTCCAATAGATATTATTGTTAAAACCATCGGGGATCAATAATAAATCTTCCTTTGGCGTGTTTTGTAATATTTCTAAAAGGTTTTTTCTAACCTGACGATGCGCCGAAAAATGATAATTCATTTTAAGTCAATTTTTTAAATTTCAAAATTACTTCAATTATACGAATGTGACAAATGAGAAGCATCTAAAAACAAAGGATTTACACCTGTATTTTAACATTTAAAACATATTTTTTTTAATATTCTTTTATAACATAAATCTTTACAAGAATCTCAAAGTTTTTTCCAGTAAAGATTTTTAACAAATATTTAACTCATAATTGGCATTTCTTATGTTGACTAATGCAGGGATTTATGAGACCTTTACCGAATAATTTAAACGAATTATGTCAGAACTGAACCAATCAGAAGATATTAAAAATTTAATGGAAAAAGTAAAAGAACAAAATTACTTTTTCAACCTACTAAAACAAGAAATCAATCGCGCTATTATCGGGCAAGAATATATGGTAGACCGTCTATTAATCGGACTACTTGGCAATGGTCACGTCCTACTAGAAGGTGTGCCTGGACTTGCAAAAACTTTAGCGATAAAAACCCTTGCCGAAGCAGTGCACGGACAATTCTCGAGAATACAATTCACGCCAGATTTGTTACCCGCAGATGTTGTTGGGACGATGATTTACAATGTTAAAGAAAATGATTTTTCGATAAAAAAAGGACCTGTTTTTGCGAATTTCGTTTTGGCGGATGAGATCAACCGTGCGCCAGCTAAAGTACAATCTGCACTTTTGGAAGTGATGCAAGAAAAGCAAGTAACCATCGGCGATGAGACGATGCAATTACCAAAACCTTTTTTAGTTTTAGCAACGCAAAACCCAATCGATCAAGAAGGAACTTATCTTTTACCAGAAGCGCAAACCGACCGTTTTATGCTGAAATGTAAAATCGATTATCCCGAGTTGGAAGACGAGCGAAAAATCATGCGCATGATTTCCACGCAAGATATCCCGACAATTCGTCCAGTTATTTCTTTAGACCAAATTGTGGAAGCTAAAAAATTAATCAACCAAATCTACCTTGACGAAAAAATCGAAAAGTATATTTTGGACATGGTTTTTGCAACGCGTTATCCAGAAAAATATGGTTTAGCTGATCTTAAAAATCTTATCAATTTCGGTGCTTCGCCAAGAGCAAGTATCAACCTTGCCATCGCTTCGCGCGCTAATGCTTTCATCAAAGGACGTGCTTTTGTAATTCCTGAAGATGTTAAATCTATCGCAAAAGATGTGTTAAGACATCGTATTGGACTTAGTTTCGAAGCTGAAGCCGAAGAAGTATCTCAAGACGAAATTGTTGACAGAATTTTAGCTAAAATACAAGCACCGTAAACAAGTATAACAATTTATCAGTCTAGCAATGTAGCAATTGATAATTGTTACACTATTAAATTGATACGTTAGTAAATTGAATCAATGGAAATAAAAGATATTGTCAAAAAGGTAAAACAAATCGAAATCCGTACTCGCAAGAAGACGGAAGCGAGTCTTATGGGGCAATATCACAGTAACTTCAAAGGTCAAGGGATGACATTTTCGGAGGTTAGACCTTACCAATTTGGTGACGATATCCGCCGAATCGACTGGAACAAAACCGCACGTTTCCGCGAACCTTTTGTGAAGGTTATGGAAGAAGAACGCGAGTTGACGATGATTATTATGGTTGACATTTCGGCTTCGATGGACTACGGAACGCAATATGGACTAAAGCGTGAATTTGTTGCTGAAGTTGCCGCATCGCTTGCTTTTTCCGCAGTTGGTAATAATGATAAAGTTGGACTAATCCTTTTCGCTGATAAAGTTTATAAAGTTGTCCCTCCAAAGAAAGGGCGCAAGCATGTTTTGTCGATTATCAGTAATATTTTGACCGCCGATTATGTTCCGTCAAAATCCGATTTGGATGGCGCGCTTAACTATATGATGGGTGTTTTTAAAAGGAAATCTTTTTTGTTTTTGTTTTCTGACTTTCAGGATGAGTTTGACCAACGTGTTTTGTCAGTTGCATCAAAAAAGCATCAACTTTTAGGTTTAAGAATTTACGACCAAAAAGACCAAGAAATCCCGAATGTTGGTTATGCTTTATTGCAAGATTCTGAAACGGGACAAGAAGTTTGGGTCAACACATCCAATTCTCGCTGGCGATATGAATTTGCGGAACACCAAAAGCAAAAATTCAGACATTTGCAAGAATCTTTTGAAAACAGTGCTGCTAGCTTGATCAACATGACAACCAACGAAGATTACAGTAAATTTTTGTATCAATATTTTCAGAAAAAATAGTTTAACCTTAAAACAGAATTTTAAGCCTTGAAATATTTCAAGTTTTCATATATCGCGATTTTAGTTTTTTTAAGTCAAATTTTATTTGGACAAACGCTTTCCTCCAATCTTAGCAACACGACTTTAGCTTTGGGAGAAGTTGGCGAATACAAGCTAAAAATCGATAATCTACAAGCTAAAGACGTCGTCGCAGCACCTAAAAACGAATTACTTCCTTTTCATTTTGAAGTGGTTAGCGACAGTATTTCGAAACAGCAAAACGAGTATTTTCGCGTTGTAAAATTTCAAGTTTTTGAAGAAGGAACTTTTAAAATTCCTGCTTTAGACATTAAAATCGGTGATCAAATTCAGAAGACGATTCCTTACGAAATCGAGGTCATCAACACCGCAAAAAAAGACGATGTCATTAACGACATCATGAAAAACAAGCAAGTTGATCTTGGTATTAAAGATTATTGGGAGCTTTATAAATTCTATATTCTTGCTGCTTTGGTCGTTATTGGGATTATTTTCTTGATTGTTTATTATATTAAATATGGACGAAAAGTAAAAGGTAGTCCGAAAGTGTTGACCAACCAAACCCTAAAAGATCTGGACCGTCTCAAAAAGAAAAACTACATCCAAAACGGCAATTACAGAATGTATTATGTAGAGTTAATCGACATTACAAGAGAGTTTTTGACCAAACAATATAAAATTCCAGCCAATGTTTTGTTAACCGATGATCTTATCGATTATATGAAAGGCAGCAACATTATTTCGGAACAAAACGAAAAAGTTATTGAAGAAATTTTTCAACGAGGCGACTTGGTAAAATTCGCTAAAACAATCCCGAATAGCGACATGATGGAGAAAGATTTTAATGATATCAAAACAATGGTGCAACGCTCTACCAAAGATGTGGAAGCCGAACAACTAAGAACTATGAACTAACTGCGCGAGCGACTTTAGAATAATGAATTTCAATTTTGAATTTTATAGCCCTTGGCTGTTGTTACTTTTTTTGGTTTTCGTACCCTTAATCATTTTAGATTTTAGACGAAAAAAACCGAAAGGCATCAAAGTACCGACAACGCAAGCAATGCGTCCAGCAGGCGGTTTGGGATTGGTTATGGCATTTTTAAGATTTTCAAAATATTTGATTTTGTCAGCCTTAATTATTGCAATGGCACGTCCTCGGACTTTCACCATAACCGACGACCGCGACGAGACCAAAGGTTTAGACATCATGCTAACTGTCGATGTTTCGTTGAGTATGTTGGCAAAAGATCTCGATCCTGACCGACTTGAAGCTTTAAAAAAAATAGCTAAAAACTTTGTTAACCAACGTCCGAATGACAGGATTGGTTTGGTTGCTTATTCTGGCGAAGCTTATACAAAAGTCCCGATGACGACCGATCATCAAGTTGTTAATGATGAAATATCCGAACTTAGCCCCACCGAATTACAGCCCGGAACGGCGATTGGCGAAGGATTGGTTGTAGCTGTTAACCATTTAAAAGATTCTAAAGCGAAAAGTAAGATCATTATTTTGATGACCGATGGCGAGAATAATGTCACGAATGCGACACCGCCAGAAATCGCGGCAGAACTTGCTAAAAACAACGGCATTAAAGTCTACACTATTGGTATCGGAAGTCGTGGTTATGCGCTTTTCCCGACAGCTACAGATATTTTCGGCGATATTGTTTTCACTGAAAAAGAAACTGATTTGGATGAAAATCTCCTAAAAGAAATTGCAAACCGAACTGGCGGAAAATACTTCCGAGCAACATCGAATGACAGTCTACAGGAGATTTATAACGACATTAATGGTTTAGAAAAATCAGATATTAAAACTTCAAAACTTTATCAATATCAAGAATATTTCCGAATTTTCCTTTGGGTTGCGTTAGGAATTTTATTATTCGATATTATTTTGAGATGGTTTTTGTACAAAATATTGAGCTAGACAGATGGATTTTTATTTAGATAATTATTGGTACGTTCTACTTTTCCTTTTACTTCCCGTGATTGGATTATTGCTGTTTAGTTTTCTTAAATGGAAAAAAAAGAAACGCGAACTTTTTGCAGAAGCTCAATTCCGAGATCAATTATTTGCTAAAACAAGTAGATTTTCGAAGCTATTTCCAGGTTTATTTTTCTTGGCGATTTTGTTTCTAATTTTTGCAATGATTGACCTTTTAGGAGGAAAACAAGAAATAAAAACGCAGCAAAAAATGAACAATGTTATATTCTTGCTCGACGTTTCTAACTCGATGAATGCGCAAGACATCCAACCAAGTCGTCTACAACAAGCCAAAGATATTATCATTAATAGTTTTCCGAAAATGAATAATGACCGCGTTGGGATTATTGTTTTTGCGGGTGAAGCTAACTCGATTATGCCTTTAACAACCGATTATAACGCGGCTGAATCTTACATTACGGGCATCGAAACCAGCGTTGTACAAACCCAAGGCACCGACTTTTTGAAGGCGATGCAAATGGCTGTTAAAAAATTTAAATCCATACCAAAAGGTGCGAGAAAAGTTGTGATGATTAGCGATGGCGAAAACAATGAAGAAAATGAATCTGCCGCCATAAAACTGGCTAACCAAGAAGGCATTAGCGTTTCGACAATTGGTATTGGCGGCGAACAAGGTGCGCCGGTTCCGGAATATTACTACGGACAATTGATGGGTTACAAAACCAGTATGTCGGGTGAAACGGTCATGACCAAGTTGGAAACAAAAGCTTTAAAAAACCTTGCATCTAGTACAGATGGAAGTTACATCGATGGCAACGACTTAGATGCTGCGGTTGCAAAACTTTCTGATGTTTTGAAAAAGTCAACAAATTCTAACACTTCATATATCAGTTCTCAATCTGCGGAACACTATTATCAATACTTTTTAGGCGTTTCGATTGCGCTGTTTTTACTCATTTATTTATTTAATCCAAAGCGAGATTTAAATATTTAAAACGGTATTTCGCCTCTTAGCTAGAACAAGTCTAAATAGCAAACTAACAATTCTCCCAAAATATACTATTTATAGGGATATTTAACCCATTTTAACGTTTTAAGAATGGGTTTTTAACAATTAAAGAAATAATTTTGCAGGTATGAATATGAAGTTGATTCTCAGTCTTTTGTTTTTTATAATTCTTGGCCAATTTGTTATGGCTCAGGAAGGTTACAAAACACTTGTATATGAAGGCAATAGACAATTCGACAAAAAAAACTATGATGCTTCTTCTTCCAAATTCTTGGAGGCCGCTAAACTAGACGACAAAAACTTCGACGCACATTACAACCTTGGTAATGCTTTGTACAAAAAGAAAATGTATGAAGAAGCTAAAGCTGAGTTTCAAAAAGCGGAACAGAATGCAAAAAATAAAAATGATAAAGCTGCAGCACAATACAATCTTGGCAATGCAATGATGCAAACCGAGAAGATGGAACAAGCTGCAGAAATGTATAAAAAAGCTTTAAAAAATGATCCTTACAACGAAAGCATTCGTAAAAATTATGAGATTGCAAAGCTGAAGGAAAAAGAAAAAGACAAGAAAAAAGATCAAAACCAAGATAATAAAGGCGGCGATCAGCAAGATCAAAAACAACAAGGCGGACAAGATAACAAAGGTGACCAAAAAGGCAACCAGCCAAATGGATCATCCAAGGATCAACAAGAAAAAGGTGAAGGCGCAGGTGACAAACAATCTACGCAAGAACCAAAAGAAAGCGGAAACAAAATTCCGAAAGATATAGAAAACGCTATTTTAAATAAAGTACAGGACAGAGAGAAAGAAACTGCACGACGAATCCTTAACAAGGATGCAAACTCTATCCCACAGTCCAACGAGAAAGATTGGTAATGAAGCACATTTGGTTTTCGTTTATTTTAAGTATTTTCTCGACCATAACAAGTTATGGTCAAGTCTATATTTCGTCCGAAACCAATGTTAAAGAAACCACGACCAATGATATTATCAGCCTCACGATTGCGGTAGAAATAAGTGGTGAAGACCAAGTACAGGAATCGCCAATCAAACTTCCGGACTTCCAAAGATTCGATGTTTTAGATTACAATTCTGAACAAAATACAATTATTGATCCTGTAAGAAAAGTTAGGGTTAACCAAATGGTTTATCAATTTTTATTACAACCAAAACAATCTGGTTCTATTAAAATTGGTTCGGCTCTGGTGAAAGTCAACGGCAAAATGTACAAATCTGAGCCATTTGATATTTTGGTAAGAGACGTTTCTAAACGTATACCAGACAACACACGTAATCTTGCTAGTCAAAATAATCAAACTTACCTTAATGTAAAACTTGACGATCACGAGGTCTATAAAAATCAACCTGTTGTTGCAACTTTGTCAGTAATTACTCGCGACGTCGATAATTTTAGAAAAGTTAAAAATATACAAACGCCGAAGAGCGGTAATATCCTTGTGCAACCAATCAGCTTAACACGTTCTGATATTGAACAAGATTCAAAATCTGGTCTGTTATCGCAAATTGTCGGTATATATATTATTTTTCCAAAAGAAGCTGGACCTGTAGAAGTGCCTGCTTTTACGGCAGAGATTGTGGATCATGGCGCTACAAGACTTGCATCCAACAGAACCAATATCTCTGTTAAACATTTACCAGCCGGCGCTCCAGAAGATTTCAACAATTTTGTTGGTAATTTCAGTATCGATATGACAAATGTCGAAAGCCTACCTCAACCAATAGAGATTAACAAACCTCTTGATATTGTTGTAAAACTTATCGGTCGTGGAAATCTATCGGCGCATAATATGCCGAAAATTATTCCGACGGAAGACTATGATGTTTTCCCTCCAAAGTTGGTGAAAAATCTAAAAGTTGAGAAAGAAGGCATCGTTGGCGACATCGAAGCGCATTATGTTATCGTTCCTAAAAAAGCTGGAAACATTGCCATTAAAACCGAGAAAATGGCTTTCTTTAATCCTGAGAAAAAGCTTTATAAAGATCTTGGCGAAAAGTCAATTGTACTTCGTGCAATGACATCTTTAGAAATAGAAAATGCTAAATCGACGATGCAAAAAGTTAACGAATATACCAACACTGTTTTGGATAAAGTTAACACGCCAGTTTTACAAACAGAGACATTAAAACTATCCGAAAATAAAGGCATGAACTGGCAAGTTATTTTCGGAAATTTAGCCTTAATAGGCGCAATGGGAATGGTGATCTATTTGGTGAGAAATCGTTATCAAAAGAAAAAATTAGCAAGTATTATTAAAGAAGAGCAACTGAAATCGCGACCAAAGATTACAACAATCGAAGAGACTGAAGCTTTATTAAGAAGTAAATCTTCTCTTAACTTGACAAGCCATTTTAATTATCTTGAAAATCTATTAATTCAAAAAAAATATTCAGAATTTTTTACTGAGTTTGCAAATCTAGAAGCAGAAGTTGATGTTAAATCAAATCATAAATTTGGACATCCATACGCTCATCATTTAAAACAGACAAATGAAAATTTATACCAAAAATATACTTTAATAAAAGACTCTCTTAACACTGAGAAGTATTCGCCAATCATTAATGGAGAAAAATTAGATTATATTTTGATACAAAGTAAAGAGGTTTTTTCAGCAATTGAAAATTAAACAAAAATATTTCATAATTTTGCGAAAAATTAAATTTATACATCTGTGAATTTTTTTGAACATATCTCTTGGAAAGAAACCTTTACGTGTTTCATGGTTTTGTTTGCGGTTATCGACATCATCGGTTCGGTGCCAATTATCGTTTCGTTACGTCAAAAGTTTGGTAAGATAGAAGCCGAAAAAGCTTCTATTGTTGCGGGACTTATCATGATTGCGTTTTTGTTTATCGGAAAAGAGATTCTAAGATTTATTGGCGTTGACCTCAACTCATTTGCGATTGCTGGTGCTTTTGTCATCTTTATTATCGCTCTTGAAATGATCTTGGGCATCGAAATCCAAAAATCGTCACAAGCTAACGCTGCATCGATTGTACCCATTGCTTTCCCGCTAGTTGCTGGTGCAGGTACATTAACGACGACTCTATCTCTGAAGGCCGAGTTCCACGAGATTAATATCATTTTAGGAATTATCCTTAACACGATTTTGGTATACATCGTTTTGAGAATTGCACCTTGGATCGAAAAGAAAATGGGTGAAGGATCACTACAAATTTTACAAAAAGTTTTCGGAATTATCCTTTTAGCGATCTCTATTAAATTATTTACTGCTAACTTTGCACAACTTATTCAGAATTACGTACATTTTTAAAAAATAATATTATGCAGCTGTTTTATAAAATATTCTTAGCCCTATTTGTGATATTTATCGGTATTAACATCTACGGAATTAATTGGAGCGTTGGCGTTTTGGATGAAGAAAATTCTAAGTTTATTTTCTCCATTGCAGCTTCACTTATTGGTATTATCGTGATCTACATCATGAGTACTTGGCAAAAAGTTGGTGTTAAAAAATAGTTTTTAAAATTAAACTTAAAATAAAAAAAGCTTCTCAATTGAGAAGCTTTTCTTGTATCTAATCCACAAATTATTGCGGTTTATAACTGTCTTTAAGTGTCACCGTTCTGTTAAACACCAATTGTCCATCGGTAGATGTTTTATCTTTAATAAAGTAACCTATTCTTTGGAACTGGAAATGATCTTCCGTTGTTGCATCTTTCAGACTTGGCTCTCCAAAACCATTTTGAATCTTCAAAGATTCTGGATTGATAAAGTTAAGGAAGTCAACATCTTTCTCCGCATCAGGTTGCTCAACCGTAAATAATCTATCGTAGATATTCACTTTTATTGGTAACGCATGTTTTGCAGAAACCCAATGTAAAGTACCTTTTACTTTTCTTTGACTCGCTTCGGTTCCACTTCCAGAACGGCTATCTTCGTCGTAAGTTGCAAAGATTGTTGTGATGTTGCCATCAGCATCTTTCTCCACACGATTAGCTTTGATGATGTAAGCAGCTTTCAGACGAACTTCGTTACCAAGACTCAATCTAAAGAATTTCTTCGGTGCTTCTTCCATAAAGTCTTCACGCTCGATGTAGATTTCTCTTGAGAAAGGCACTTGACGTGTACCTGCGTTTTCGTCTTCAGGATTATTTTCAGTTTCTAAAAACTCTTCTTTATCTTCAGGATAATTTTCGATCACCAATTTAACAGGATCCACAACCGCCATAACACGCGTTGCTACTTTGTTAAGATCTTCTCTAACGAAAAACTCTAACAACTGAATTTCGATTAAGTTTTCACGTTTTGCAACACCTACTCTATCGATAAAGTTACGGATTGCGTTAGCGGTATAACCTTTTCTACGAAGTCCAGAAATAGTCGGCATTCTCGGATCGTCCCAACCTGTTGTAACGCCTTCTGCTACCAATCTTTGTAATTTACGTTTTGACGTAATCATATATGACACATTCATACGTGCAAACTCGCGTTGTTTTGGTGCAACTTTAGAATTATCATATACTTGATCCAAATACCATTCATAAAGTGGACGGTGATTTTCAAATTCTAAAGAACATAACGAGTGTGAAACTTGTTCTAAATAATCGCTTTCGCCATGTGCCCAATCGTACATTGGATAGATCTTCCAAGCATCTCCAGTACGGTGATGCGCACGTTTTAGTATACGATACATAACAGGATCACGCATGTTCATGTTAGGAGAATTCATATCGATTTTTGCACGAAGACTCATCGCTCCTTCCTCGAATTCGCCATTCTTCATACGCTCGAAAAGATCAAGACTTTCTTCAACTGGACGATTGCGA
This sequence comes from Soonwooa buanensis, assembly GCF_900167905.1. Taxonomy (GTDB): domain Bacteria; phylum Bacteroidota; class Bacteroidia; order Flavobacteriales; family Weeksellaceae; genus Soonwooa; species Soonwooa buanensis. The sequence continues at coordinate 666,274 of NZ_FUYZ01000001.1, forward strand.
TAAGGCGATTCTACACCATCTTCGAAAGGCGTTTTTCTTTGCGCCGTAATATCTTCTGATGGTTGCTCATCGACATAAGCTTTCCCTTCTTTAATCAAAGTTACAGCCCAATCATACAATTGCTGGAAGTAGTCAGAAGCATAACGCTCTTCTGCCCAGTTAAAGCCAAGCCACTTCACATCTTCTCTGATAGAATCTACGAATTCTTGCTCTTCTTTCTCTGGGTTAGTGTCATCAAATCTTAAATTAACTGGTGCGCCATAACGCAATCCAAGACCAAAATTGATACAAATAGCTTTTGTATGACCAATATGAAGATAACCGTTAGGCTCAGGCGGAAAACGGAATCTCAACTTGTCCTTTCCCAAACCATTAGCCAAATCATCTTCAATAATTTGCTCTAAAAAGTTAAGTGATTTTTTTTCTTCTTCCATAAAGTTGTATAATGAGACAGCAAATTTAAGACTTTTAGAGATAAAACTTGCTATATCGATACTTCGATTGTATTTAGAATCGCTTAAAGTCTAATTCGTGATTTAATTTTAAATTAACATCTATTTAATAATAAGCATAATATATTAGGATAGATATTAATTTTATGTAAACTACTTAAAATTCAATTCAATTTTTATTAATTTTGAGAAACATAAAATCTAAAAATGAATCGTAAAAAAATCCTTTTGGTTGATGATGAACAGGACATTCTTGAAATGTTATCATACAACTTAGAAAAAGAAGGTTACCAAGTCCACACCGCGTCCAATGGGCAGGAAGGCATCTCCAAAGCAAAAGAAATCATCCCAGATCTTATACTTCTAGACGTAATGATGCCAGAAAAAGACGGCATCGAAACTTGTCAAGAAATGCGTCAAGTAAAAGAATTACAAAAAACTTTAATCGTTTTCTTATCAGCAAGAAGTGAAGAATTTTCTCAACTTGCAGGTTACCAAGCTGGTGCCAACGATTATATTATTAAAGTTATTAAGCCAAAAGTTTTGGTATCAAAAGTGGCTGCGCTTCTTCAACTGGGTGCAAAAGCTAACGAAAATACCAATTACATCGAGCTTGGCGATTTAATCATCGATAAAGATAACTTTAAAGTAACGAAGGCAAACGAAGAGTTTTTACTTCCAAAAAAAGAGTTTGACCTTTTATTTTTATTAGCTTCTAATACGGACAAAGTTTTTAAAAGAGAAGAAATTCTTGAGAAAGTTTGGGGTAACGACGTTATCGTGGGCGAACGTACAATTGATGTACACATCCGTCGTCTTCGTGAGAAATTAGGCATCAACAGCATACAAACTCTAAAAGGAATTGGATATAAATTGGTTGTGTAGACAATTATTTTTATTAAAATGTAAATAAGCTCTAAGATTTTCTAACGAAAATCTTTTTTTATAAATTTATCTCATGTATTCTACTCCAAAAAGGAACTTTAAACTAAACTGGGTTTCGGCTTTAGCATCATTCGTGCTAGTAGCTGTCATCGGCACAGTTATTTTTATTTTTCAAGCTAAAACCCACGACCAATATTTCAAAACTAGAGATTTTAATATCTTCATTGTTTTCACCTTGACTTTGGTGATGATTCTTAATTATTACATCCTCGAGTTTTTATTTAATTATAATAGTAAAAAACAAATTCGACGTATCAAAAAGATACTTCCAGACAACTTTATCCTCGATCATGAGCCCGATCTTAGTTTAAAAGAATTCGGAGAACGTGTAACTTTAATGAGCACGCAAAACGACTTCGAAATGGATATGATGAAGGAAATGGAAAACTTCCGAAAAGAATATGTCGGGAACGTTTCTCATGAATTAAAAACGCCTTTATTCTCCATCCAAGGTTATGTGTCGACTTTGCTAGACGGCGGTGTAGAAGATCTTAATATCCGAGACAAATATCTGCAACGTATCGACAGTTCTGTAGAGCGACTTCTTAACATTGTTAAAGATTTGGATATGATTAACCGCTTCGAAGCTGGCCAAATTGAATTAAATCTCATCAGTTTTGACATCAACGAATTGGTGGAAGAAGTATTCGATCTCCTTGATCTAGAAGCCAATAGACATCTTATGAAGCTCGAATTACAAAGCACTCAGAAAAAACTATTGGTACACGCTGATAAAAATAAAATTTCGCAAGTCTTTACGAATCTTGTCTCTAACGCTATTAAATATGCAAACCGAGAAGGCGCAAGAATTATTGTAACTACAAAAGAAGAAGCCAAATTTATCTCTATCACCGTGGAAGACAATGGCATGGGGATAAAACCAGAAAATCTTACAAGGATTTTTGAACGCTTCTATCGTGTTGAAGCCAGCCGAAATCGTAAAGATGGTGGATCTGGACTTGGACTAGCAATTGTCAAACACATCTTGGAAGCCCACCACCAGAACATTACTGTAGAAAGCGCTTACCTTAGTGGAACAAAATTTAAATTTAGATTAGAAAAATCTTCTTTGTAATATCAAAAAAAATATTAGTTTTAGAGCAGAAATATTTGCAAAAATTTGAAGGTTGAGAAGGGCTAAAATTTAATAAAATATTTTATTAAAAAAAGTATTTTTTTGGCTTTTATCCTTTCTCAATTGTCATATATTTGCAGCAAAATAAATGTAAAAGTAGATTTTAGAAGAGAAAAAAATGGTTTACAAGATAAGAGTTATTTTAGATGCAAAAGAGAGCATCTTTAGAGACATCGAGATCAAGGACAAACAAACTTTATGGAATTTGCACTTAGGGATCAAAAGTGCTTTCAGTCTTGCGGGGGAAGAACTTTCTAGCTTTTATTTTTCTGATGAAGAGTGGTCCGAAGGTAGAGCCGTACCATTGGAAGATATGAGCGACGAAGGCGATGGCGAGATTATGTCTGACGTGTATGTCAACGAAGGATTCACACAAAAAGGTGACAAGATGAGATTCCAGTACGGATTCTTAGATCTTTGGGAATTTTTCTGTGAATTGATTGACGTTACCGAAGAAAAATCTGCCGTTAATTACCCAATTACTGTGTACAGATTCGGGAATGTTCCTTTAAAAGCACCTAGCAAAAATGGCGCTTCTGGAGGATCTTCAAAAAAATCTGCAATGCCTTTTATGGATGATGATTTTGGGTTCGAAGATGATTTCAAATCAGCTGACTTCGATGACGAAGACGAGTTCGGAGATGATGACGAGGAAGAAGAAGGATACAATGATGATGTCTTCGAAGATGACGAAGATTAATCAAAAATCGAAATGAATAATTAGCCTGATGTTGAGTCAGGCTTTTTTATTTTGTTTATTTTTGAATAAATAAAAATTTAATGAAGAAAATTTTATTGCTTGGTATTGCCTTAACAGCAATTGCTTGCACAACTCAAACCAAAACTAAAACACAGATGACACAACCGCAAGAGTGGAAACATACAACCAATATCTACGAAATCAACACACGACAATATTCGAAGGAAGGGACTTTCAAAGCGGTTGAAAAAGATCTTCCTCGACTAAAAGCGATGGGTGTTAAAACCATTTGGTTTATGCCGATTACGCCAATCGCTCAACAAAACAAAAAAGGAAGCCTCGGTAGTCCTTATGCAGCGCAAGATTATACAAGTATTAATCCTGAGTTTGGGACTTTGCAAGATTTCAAAGATGTGGTTAACAAAGCGCACGATTTGGGATTAAATGTCATTATCGATTGGGTGGCAAACCACACAGGTTGGGATCACGTTTGGACCAAATCTAATCCTGATTTTTATCTAAAAGATCCTGACGGAAAATTTCATATTGCAGAAGGTATGGACGACATTATCGAACTCGATTTTAAAAATCCAAACATGCGTCAAGCAATGATCGACGCGATGAAATATTGGGTTAAAGAAACCAATATTGATGGATTCCGTTGTGACCTTGCTAGTTGGGTAGAAGTTGACTTTTGGCAACAAGCACGTCCCGAAGTTGAAAAATTAAAACCCTTATTTTGGTTGGGCGAATTTGATGAGTTGGACACACCAGAATACGGAAAAGTCTTTGACGCCAGCTATTCTTGGAAGTGGATGCATCTAACTAAAGATTATTATCAAAAAAAATTACCACTTCAGGATCTTAAAAACTTACTGCAACAATATTCTAACATTGGCGACAATTCGATGCGCGCTTGGTTCACGACCAATCATGATGAAAATACTTGGAATGGCACCGAATATGAAAAATATGGCGACCTTGCTCCTGCCCTAGCCGTTTTTTCAGCAACTTGGAATGGCGTTCCGTTGTTGTATAATGGGCAAGAATTACCTTTAAAAACAAAACGTCTTGAGTTTTTCGAAAAAGATACAATCCCATGGACTGGGCAAAACGCATTGAATGGTTTTTATAAAACTTTATTAAATTTAAAATCCGAAAATCCTGCGCTTCGTGGTGGCGATCCCAATGTTACAACCTACTGGATCGAGACTTCCGCTAACGACAAAATCCTTGCCTATCAACGCAAGAATGGAAATCATGAAGTTTTGGTTTTACTAAATATGTCGGCAGATAATGTAGAGTTTAATATTCAAGGGAAAGAAGTTGAAGGCCAGTACAAAAATGTCTTTACACAATCGCCACAAGCCTTAATGGATGGTAGCCGATTTACATTAAAAGCTTATGATTACTTGGTTTTTGAGAAATAATTTTATTTAAATAAAATTTAAAATAAAAAAGGAGCGTTGATTGTAACGTTCCTTTTTTTATAAAAATTATAAATTTTCGATGCTATCGAAATAGATTTTTCACCTTTAAAGTTTTCTAACTCGTTGCCATAATTAAAATATTGAAATATCAGTTGGGGTAAACAAAGTTCAAAATTTGGATTATCAGTTTTAGCATCGAATTCGATATCGCCAATATTTGCAGGATATTTTGAAAGCACTTTCTCACTTTGGCAGCTAAAAAGTACTGGAATCAAGAATAAGAGTAAATTTTTCTTCATTTAATTTAAAAACTAAAAAACTATCGCGTCAACTTGTTAAGGTCGATGAGAAGATAATTGATATTTTGGTTAATAGTTCTGGTTGCCGATTGCATTTGGTTAAGCATTGCTGCGCGATTGTTAAGCGCTTCGCTGTCGTACTTTCCGCCGTCATTAAAGATCGGAGAAGCATTGGCTGCATCCACATCACCCTCGAATTGATATGTGATCCAGCGTTGCTTCATATTCTGTATAATTGAATGTTCATTAAGATTCGAAAATTTTTTCTCAGTATACATATACCAAATAAATGGAGGGAAATTTCGTGACTGTAGTTTCTCTTGCCAAATATCACGAAGGATATTTCGAGCATGGATAAACTCGACCTTCTTACCTTTTGGATTGAGCAAAGCCAAACCAAAACCCGCACCAATAAGACCGCCACCAATATCAATAGCTTTGTCCCAACCATCACTTTTTACAAATCCACCAGCTAAAGAACCTAGCGCACCAGCTGCGATAGAATAGACAATCATTTTGTTATTTTTCTTGCTATTAAGGCTACTCACGTAATTTGCCATTTGTGCAACGCGTTCGCCTTCACAGTCAAATTCGGCAGCGACGGCGTCTACTTCACTTAACGCTAATGTAATTTTGCCATCTATTTTATCCTTAATTTTCATGATTTTAAGTTGTGACTCGATGCTTGTATCTTTTTTTAATTCTAAAATATTTTCAACATCCTCAAGTGAGTTTAAGGCATTAAGAATCAAAATACTTTGTTGATTAAAAACAGATCTAAGATGTTGTTTTTCATTAAGTAACGAATCCGAATTAACATGAAGATTAACCTTCTCGTAGTCATAATTGGTGGGCGCTTTACAATAACTATCGCGAAGCGTAATGATATTGGCGTTAATATTTTTAGTCTTTTGCGTAGTACAAGAGTTAAACGCAACAATGACAAAAGCTAGTAATAATGCGTAGTTTTTCATCATAAATGTATTCTTACACAAATTATAAAAAGATTTTGAATTTGTATTAAAAAAAATACTAATTTTAAATATCAAAAATAAGTGTTATGGGAAATATTATCGTAGGGCTTATGTCTCAACAAAATGATTATCAAAATCTTAGATTTGAGTTAGAGGAATCAGGATTCCGAGATTCCGATTACATTATTTATCTTAATAATGGAGAAAACGACAGTTTTTGGGCAAGTATCTCAGCTAACAATGACCAACAGAAAAACAAAGGCGAAGAAATTTTAAAAAAATTAGATGCAAAAAAATCTTACTATTTTAAAAATGTTGATATCGAAGATGCAAAATCTTTCGATGCGTTAAAAAAAGAAATTGGCATTCGCGCAAAATCAGAAATCCATCCAAGTCCTGATATCAGGCACAGAACACCTCATTATGGATTAAATTCTGAAATTAAATTTTAAAGGTTTAATAGTCAAAAATAGTTGGTAGAATTCTTTCTATCGCCTATTATTATTGATGATACGAGAAGTTTATTGAACTTTGTTTCAATAAACTTTTTTTATGCCTGAAAAATCAAAAAAAATCGTTGTTGGAGCTGTAAAAGTCTGAATGTAATTTCGTGGGGAAAACAAAATAATAAGAGACGTTTTAAATGTAAAAATTGTGGTATTTATTTTACCTCCGAGAACAAGTCTGTTGGCTTAAAAAATAAGGAAGTTTGGTTCAAAAAATGGATTGTTGGAAAACAGACTTATGAAGAAATTTCACGAGACTCAGGATACTCAGTTAGTACTCTGCAAC
>NZ_FUYZ01000003.1 GCF_900167905.1 Soonwooa buanensis
GAATTTGGATTTAAAAATGTCATTAAAGATTTAAAAACCGCTCAAAAAATGATTAAAGAAGCTGTGGGCATATACAACAACGAAAGAACGCATTGGAGTCTAGATTTGAAGACGCCTGCGCAAGCTCATAACGAGTTCAATAAACACATTTATAAATCTTATTCAAAAAAATCTGCATGATGTTGTTGGTGAAAAAAATCGGTAAAAAAATGTGGGAAAATCAACTGGACAAAGCGAAGGAAATTTTTCCAAATTTTATTCCGACATTAAAAACAAAAATTCCTATTTTTAAATCGTGAAGCAAATCCTAAATATTAACCAAAAAGAGTCAACCTATTTCAGGACATGACATGGTTTTACTTTTATTGTATCAATTGTATCTTAATCGGTTCGACAACGCAGTTATCGATCCGTTTTCACGTTGGGTTGCCGGACAGGCTAATTGGTTCCAAAATACTTGTGGTTTTACATCAAGCTTACAAGATGGCGTCGGGAAGGAGGGAATTCGGTTTATTATTCAAGGCGAATATTTGACCAGAATGGTGGAAGGCTGCAATGCGATTTCGGTGATGATTATGTTCGTTGCGTTCATCTTTGCGTTTTATAAAGGTGCAAAAACCATTGTGTTTGTCATTCTTGGCTTGGTTGCGCTGCATGTGATGAATTTTGTCCGAATCGCTTGTCTTAATATGGTGATGTCAGATTTTCCGCAATATGGGAAGATGTTTCATGATTATGTTTTTCCTGCGATTATCTATGGAACAGTGATTGTTTTATGGATTGTTTGGATCAAGTTTTTTGCATTAAAAAAGGAAGATGAAGCCGCTTAATATTCTTTTTGTTATTCTGGGACTTGCAGGATTAATCGCAGTTAGATTTTTGGAAGATAAACTATTTTATGATCCTTTTTTAGCTTATTTTAAAAATGAATTGGACGGAAGTAGCTTTCCAAAATTTGATGATACAAAACTTATTTTAAGCTATTTGCTGAGGTTTTTTCTTAATTTGATTTTTTCAACAATTATTATTCAGAATTTATTTCGAAATAAAATTTGGACTAAACAAGCAGTTGTTTTAATGCTTCTGGTCTATGCAATCGTCTTTCCAATCTATCTTTACTGTATCTATACCAACTTCGAAATCGGAAATTTGTTCGCTTTTTACATCCGAAGATTTGTTATTCAACCGATGACTTTGTTGCTAATTGTACCGATATTTTATTACAGAAAACATTTGTTAACGAAGTCGTCTTAATTATTTCTGTCGTGTTTATCGGGTTGCGTAATATTTTGCGCAGTCCAAGTGATTCTTTTTAAAAATTCTTTTTCGCGAACGGGACAGTTTTTAAGTTGACAAACTTCACAAGATTTTGGCTTACAATCATCCATGTGAAAATTAAATTCTATCTGACGTTTTGCATTTTTGGCTAGAACTAAAATCACTTTTTCCATCTCTTGATGAGCTTCTCGCAGCGAGTAATAGTAGGGAAGTGTGATGTGCGCGTCGATGTGAAGATTTGCACCAAATTGTTGAATTTTCATATTGTGGACATCGATCCAATCTTCCTCACGATTTTTTTCTAAGATATCAGCGACTTTTTCGACAAGTTTGATGTCTTGCTCGTCCATAATTCCACTGAGTGATTTACGAACGATTTTATAACCAATATAGATGATGTAAACGCCAAAAGCCAAAGCTACTATAGCATCAAGCCAATAGATTTTAGTGAAATAAACTATGATTAAACTCAAAACTACACCACCAGTTGTAATGGTGTCGCTCATCAAATGCTTGCCCGAACTTTGCAGCACCAAAGATTTTTCTTTTAAACCTTTTTGTAACGAAATATAACCCATCACATAATTGATAATTGCAGTAATAGCTACGATCAGCATTCCCCAATCCAATTTGCCTGGAATGTTGTTGCTTAAAAGAGAATTAACCGCCTGTACGATGATGACAACACCTGCAAATATAATTAGTGTACCTTCGACGCCAGAAGTTATAAATTCGACTTTTCCGTGGCCATAAGGATGATCTTCGTCTTTGGGTTTCGCTGCAACATAAAGCGAGTAAAGCCCCATGAAGGCAGCAATGATGTTGACGATGCTTTCCATAGCGTCGGAGAATACAGCATCAGAGTTTGTTAAGCGCCAAGCAATGAGCTTTGCAACAAATAATACAATCCCGATGATGGCAACATTTCGCTGGAATCGAAAATTATTTTTGCTGATATTTTGACCGCTAGAATTCATAAGTTTGAAAATAGATTTGTCTTTTGTTCGGTTAATCTAATAATAAAAAAATGCCCACTTTTTGGTGAGCATTTGGTTTATACTAATTTCTTATCTAAAAGATATTCAGCGATTTGTACTGCGTTGGTTGCAGCGCCTTTTCGGAGGTTATCTGCGACAATCCAACAGTTAAGTGTTTTCGGTTGCGAAATATCTCTACGGATTCTTCCAACAAAAACATCATCTTTACCTTCCGCCATTAACGGCATTGGATATTGGTTGTTTTTAACATCATCCAAAACGGTAACACCAGGAGTTTCAGAAAGTATTTTTTTAACTTCATCAAGATCAAATTCGTTTTCGAATTCGATGTTAACACTTTCAGAATGTCCACCTTGTACAGGAACTCTAACCGCCGTCGCCGTCAAATTAAAACTGTCATCACCCAAAATCTTTTTAGGCTCTTTCATTAATTTAATTTCCTCTTTGGTGTAGTCGTCATCAGCAAATACGTCACAATGCGGCAACGCATTTTTGAAAATTTGATAAGGATAAACTTTGTCTGCATCTTTACCTTCGATCTCGGCATTCAATTGGTCAACAGCCGCTTTTCCAGTTCCTGTAACCGATTGATAAGTCGAAACTACAACACGTTTGATGTCGTATTTTTTATTTAAAGGATGAAGAACCATCACCAACTGAATGGTCGAGCAGTTAGGATTTGCAATGATTTTATCTTCTTTTTCTAAAACATCTGCATTGATTTCTGGAACCACCAATTTTTTAGTCGGGTCCATTCTCCAAGCAGAAGAATTATCAATCACAAAAATACCAGCTTCTGCAAACTTTGGCGCCCAATCTAGAGACGTACCTCCGCCAGCAGAGAAGATTGCTATTTCAGGCTTTTTGTCAATAGCAGTTTGCATGGATACCACTTCGTACTCAGTTCCTTTGTATTTGACCTTGCTACCGATAGATCTTTCAGAAGCTACGGGGATTAGCTCGGTTATAGGGAAATTTCTTTCCTCAAGAACTTTCAACATCACTTGTCCTACCATTCCGGTAGCGCCAACTACTGCTATTTTCATTGATTTAAATAAAGGTTTTAAGGGTTTAATATTTAATGATTAAAAAATTATAAGTGTAAACTTAGTAACTCATAATTCATAATTCAAAACTAATTTAAGCTCCGAAAACTTTTGCCCAAGGGAATGCAAATGCAAATAATGCAATCGCTAAAATACCCATGATAACCACTTTTAAGTTGATTGTTTCGGCAGTTTTAACTTTTTTGTTGATGATCGTCATTAAGATTACGCCAATTAACATCGAGAAAGGATGTTCTACATATTGGAATCTTAAGTCTGCGTTTTTCATTACAGCGCCCATGTCTAAGCCTTTTGAGAAAGTTACAGCTAACATGATAACACCAATTAGTAATTGAATGTGGAAGAAAATCATTGTAAACAATGTTGTTTTCTTTAAAAAGTTATTGACTTTGCCACTGTAACCGAACATCGTCATTAATAAGGCTACTAAGAATAAGGCAACTAACAAAAGCTCAAGATAAGCGAATCCTTTGTGTGCGTTAATTAAAATGTTGTAAAATTCCATAGTCTTTTATTTTAGGTTAACAAAGATAGCAAAAATCCCGACCAAAGGCCGGGATTTGAGATGTATTAATATTAAATTTCTTAGAAATTGAATGATAAACTTGTTGACCAAGTTCTTCCAAATCCGAAATAAACTCTGTTTGAAGCATCCAATCCTTTATAGAAGTTATTAGGATTGTTGATGTATGTGTCAAATTGTTGTTGTGCAGTTGTTGTAACTCCCCCAACAGTTTTATCAGTAAAATCAGCAACAGTTTTAACTTTAATATTAGTTGAACCATCTTGGATGTAAGTAGTATCCAACAAATTATTAACATTAACTCCAATTGTGAAGAATTGTGATTTGTCGTTCAATCTAATCTTATAAGAAGCACCTATATTAAGTAAGTTAAAGTTAGGCAACTCAAGAGCTGTTTTACCTTGTTTATCAAATTCAGCAACATTTAAAGAAGAATAAATTTTGCCAACATACTGCCAATCTCCATAGATTTTAAGGTCTGTAACTGGAGAAATTGTTGCTCCTAAAGATGCTGTCATCTGTGGAATACTGTTGCTACCAGAACCACCAACTTTTACTTTATCCAAGTAAAGTGTTGTTTGATTAGATCCGTTAATTGCAACTGGCGTGTTGTCATCTAGGAAGTTAGATCCTTGTGCATTACCTTTATATTGGTAATCGCCATAAGAGAACATCCCGTTGAATTCTAGATATTTGTTTACTTTGTAGTTTCCTTCAAACTCAGCACCCATATGTATTTGAGTAATTCCACTGATCTCAGAATAACCATTATTGCCTAGACCGTCGATATCTTTAATCCCAGTTTTTCTAAAAAATCTGTCTTTCCATTCAGTTCTATACAAGTTAACTTTTGCGTTAAAATTGTGCGCTCTGAATCCGTAACCTAATTCTGCAGAGAAGATTTTTTCATTAGTTAAATTCGGGTTAAGCACTTGTTGGTTACTTGGATATACTGCTGACATAAATGGTTGTTTGCTATAGTAACCGATGTTAGCAAAAACGTTGTTTTGTTCATCGATATTATAGTTAGCACCCCCTTTGATGTTATAACCAAAGATATTTTTGAAACCTGTTTTTCTATCAACAGCTTGACCTTGTTGTAAAGTCCCTGGTTTTACGAAATCATCAATTCTTTGATAAGCTTGGTTAGATACTGATCCTTGTAAGAATGCAGATACTTTTTCTGTTGAATATTCAACTTGTCCAAATCCACTATACCACAATACTTCTCCGTCATTACTAAATACCATTCTGTCTTCCATTGGTGCATTAGCTCCACCGAAAGGATTCCATGATAATTTTTTGTAGTCGTAAGTTTTTCTAATCAAGTTATTTGTTGGCAGATTTTTATTAGTCGCATCTGTGTATCCAGAAGCTCCATAAAGATCCGATAAAACTTGGTAATGGTAACCATAGTAATATCTATCATCTGTACCAATTGAGAAGTTCCAATTATCATTAATCTTATGTTGGAAATTCATTAAGATACCATACCAGTTATGTGAGTTAACACTTGATGTTCTAACCAATGTATTACCTTGTACACCAACTGTTGGTGTTACTGCTGCATTTGCTGCAAAGATTTGATCAAAATTGTAGTGCCCTTCGTTATCTACAAAATCTTGCATTCCTTTTCCTCCAACTTTTCCAGCATTTCTTGCTCCACCACCACGTCCGTTAGACATGTAAGCAACTGTACTTAAAGTAGATTTATCACTAATATTCCAATCCCAGTTTAGCATCAATACTGGTTTTGCATAATAATTCATTGCGTTAGCAATTCCAACTCTTTTACCATTTGGTTGAGTTAAATATCCAAAATCTGAATTATACTGTCTGTATGGCGTACCATCTTTATCTGGATTGTATTTAATGTAATTAGAAATTGTTGGCGCATAAGATCTTTGATCATGCCATTGTGGCGATGAAGTGATCATAAACTGCAAGTTATGTTTTTTGCTAGGTTGAAAACCTAAAGCAAAGAAGTAAGTATAAGCTTCATAATCTGTATTCTCGATGTATGTTGAACCAGATTGTCTTGCCATTAAGAATGATGAAGACCAACCGTTTTCTGACTTACCAGTATTATAAGCGAAAGATGTTTTTAAGAAGTCATTGTTACCAATACCTAATCTTACGACACCACCTTGCTTCATGTCAGCAGCTCTAGTTACGAAATTAAGCGTACCACCAACTGAAGCGATAGCTAGTTTAGAAGAACCTAAACCTCTTTGTACTTGCATTGTACTAGTTACATCAGCAAGACCTGTCCAGTTTGACATGTATACAGAACCTCCTTCCATATCGTTAACAGGCATACCGTTAACCATAACAGCGATATTCTTACTTTCGAAACCACGCATTGTAATACCTGAATCTCCAAATCCACCACCACCTTTTGTAGCGTAAACTGAAGGTGTTGTATTTAAGATTTCAACCAATTCTTGGTTACCTAATCTTTCTACAATCTGTGCAGCCTTAATTGTTGAAACAGCTACAGGTGTTTTTCTGTCTTTAGCGATGTCTGTTACCCCCTTTGTGATAACCACTTCATCGATATCATTCGATTTTAGTGTGTCGATCGGTTTTTGCTGAGCAAAATAGATGCTCGCTGTTGATAGTGTTAAAACGATTGATAATGATCGTCTTCCGAAGTTGCTTTTCATTTGATATGAATTACTATATTTATTTGACTCTGCAAATTTCAGAAATATAAATGAACCACGTTTTAACAAACAATTAACATTTGTCAGTTTACAAGAAATTTAATATTCAGTTAACATTATGTTAAATAAAAATTAACAAATGCTACTTAACTGCCTTGAGACTCAGGTCGATATTGTCCGCAGAATGTGTTAAGGCTCCAGCCGAAATATAAGTGACACCTGTTGCTGCAATCTCTTTAAGTTGTTCTCTCGTGATACCTCCGGAAGCCTCGCTTTCACATTTTCCATCGATTAATTCGACTGCTTCTTTCATCGTTTTCACATCCATATTGTCGAGCATTATTCGGTCTACTTTAGCATCGATGGCTTCAGAAACTTCTTTTAGATTGCGAGTTTCGACTTCAATTTTTAGTTTCAATTTATTCTTTTGAATATAATCTTTTGCCATATTAACGGCATTTGTAATACTTCCGTTATAGTCAATATGATTGTCTTTTAACATAATCATATCGTACAATCCATATCTATGGTTAGTTCCGCCGCCGATAGCAACAGCCCATTTTTCACAGATTCTAAAATTAGGAGTTGTTTTACGCGTGTCTAGTAGTTTGGTTTTAGTACCAACCAATCTTTGATCCCATTCGTGGGTTAAAGTAGCAATACCACTCATACGTTGCATACAATTGAGAACCAAACGTTCGGCTGTTAGGATAGATTGTGCTTTTCCAGATACTAAAAAAGCAATTTCACCAACTTTTGCTTGTTCACCATCATTAATAAAAACTTCAACACTCAGATCTTTATCCACATATTTGAAAATCTCTACAGCCATATCAACGCCTGCCAAAATACAATTTTCCTTAACCAAAAGCTTAGCTTGTTGCTCAAGTTCTTTTGGAATAGTCGCTAAGGTTGAGTGGTCGCCTGTGTTAATATCTTCTTGTATCGCAGCTTTTATAAAAGTCTGTAATGCTTTGTTGGTTACGTATGATGGTTTTTTCATGATAAATAATTGAAAATATATTACTTAATTTAAAATAATTAAAGTTTAACTTTAGCAGGTTTATGCAAAGTCTTTATTGTAAAATGCACCTTTATTTTGTTTCATTTCTAAAGATTGGTCGATAATAAGTCCCGAAACGCTAACAAGATTTCTAAGCTCTGAAAGTTGCGGCGAAAGAATAGAGTAGTTGTACAATTCGCTTACCGCTTCGGAAATATCTTGATGTTTTTTCTTTGCAATTTTTAGACGTTCGTTGCTTCTAACAATACTTACCAAATCGCTCATCATTTCTTGAAGTTGTTTTCTGAGATAAGTTACCAAAACCATTTCATCCATTATTTTCATGCCATCTTCATTCCACTCGGGGATGGCTTTTAGATCATCGAAGTTGAAATTATTCTCTTCAAGCAAAGTCATGGATTTCAAAGCGGCATTATGCCCGAAAACTAAACCTTCTAGTAACGAATTGGATGCTAGTCTATTAGCGCCATGAAGTCCAGAGTTGGTACATTCTCCAACAGCAAAAAGATTTCTGATAGACGATTGTCCATCTTTATCAATGTTAATGCCGCCCATCAAATAATGTGCAGCAGGAACTACCGGAATCAGTTGTTTGAAAGGATCAATACCTTCGCTCAGACATTTATTATAGATGTTTGGGAAATGTTTCATGAATTTTTCCTTGTCCATTTCGCGACAATCAAGGCCAACATATTCGTCACCTGAGGTTTTCATTTCGTTGTCAATCGCACGAGCAACGATGTCACGAGAAGCCAATTCTTCACGCGGATCGTATTTTTGCATAAAAGGTTTTCCGTTCTTGGTGCGAAGTTTTGCGCCATCACCACGAACAGCTTCCGAAATCAAAAATAACATTCCGTCAAGCTTCGAATACAGCGCTGTTGGATGGAATTGATAATATTGCATATTGCTAACTTTGCCGTAAGCTCTTGCTACAAAGGCAATTCCGTCGCCTGTTGCGATAATTGGATTAGTCGTATTTTTATAAACGTGACCAGCACCACCCGTCGCCACCAAAGTTATTTTCGCAGTTATTTTTTTGATTTGTTTTTGCTTTTCGTCCAAGATATAAGCGCCGTAACAATGGATGTTTTCTGGATCCAACTCTTTTCCTGGAACGTGATGTTGCGTCAACAAGTCGATCACATAATGATATGGAAGGATTTCGATATTTGGAGAATTACGCGCCGTTTCCAAAAGAGCACGTTCGATTTCAAAACCAGTGATGTCTTTGTGATGGACAATTCTATTTTCGGTATGACCGCCTTCGCGTCCAAGTGCAAATTTTCCGTTTTCTTGATCAAATTTTGCGCCCCATTCAACGATTTCGTTAAAACGTTTTGGCGCTTCTTCCACCACCATTTTTACAACGTCGGGATCGTTTTCTCCATCACCAGCACGTATCGTATCGTCAATATGTTTTTGGAAGTTATCGTTCTGAAAATCAGTGACTACAGCGAGTCCGCCTTGCGCGTACTTCGTATTGCTTTCATCTTCGTCTGCCTTGGTGACAATCATTATTTTGGTGTCTGGCAACTTCTCCGAAATTTTTATAGCATAGGACAATCCAGAAATGCCCGATCCTATTACTAAAACATCCGTTTTTATCATATTGTTTTGTGCTAGTTTTAAATAAATTTAATAAATTTTTCGACAGGTTTTCTAACTTTTTTCAAATGCTGAAACCCATCATCATCAGCTCTTTTTCCTAAAGTCAAAACCACCGCAACGCGTTCTTCTTCCATATTTAATTCCAAAAGTTCTGACAAAACATCGTGTCGAAAGCCTTCCATCGGACAAGTGTCAACACCTTCTTCTGCAGCAGCGACAATCATGGTTCCAAGAAGTATATAAGCTTGTTTTTCAGACCAATGTCTTAGGTCAATTTCAGTATGGCTCGAAGTGTATTGTTCGATGTTTTTTCTAAACGCGGCAAGTATTTCCAAATCGATATTTCGTTCCTTAGAGATGTGCGAAAAGTAGCCGTCAACGTATTCCGAATCGATTTTCGTTTTCGAAACAATCGCAACAACATGCGAACAAGTGCTCACTTGCGACTTGTTATAAAAAGCAGGCATTATCTTTTCTTTCTGCGCATCAGATTCGATAACAATCAATTTGTAAGGCTGCAACCCCAGCGAACTTACCGACAGTCGCCCCGCTTCCAAAATATTTTGCAAGGATTTCGAATCGATTTTTTCACCACTAAATTTCTTTACAGAATAGCGCCAAGCCAAAGCCTCTAGATAATTCATGTAACAAAGATAATCAACCATCTTCAAAATTAATTCTAAAGTTTTGTTAATTAGGAGCAATTCCAGCTTTCACTAGTCGCTATCTTGTATTTTCCAAAGCTTTTGCCTTTACAAAATACAAGATGAGCTCCAACATGCCGTTCAATCTGGGCTAGGAGATTAGGTTTCCAAAGAAGATTTTCGGAACAGAATTTAGAATAATCCGCCTTTGTTTTGATTTTCAAAAAAATCGTCGATTTGTAGATTTGCGCCTTGCGAAGCTTTAACAGCAAGTTGATCGACCAATTCGTTTTCCGCGTGTCCAGCGTGACCTTTTATCCAATGGAATTTCGGAGAATGTGTTTTAAGAAAAGGAATTAAAGCTTGCCAAAGATCAGGGTTTTTCACATTTTTCCAACCACGTTTTACCCAACCAGCTATCCAGTTTTGGTTAATCGCGTCCGATACATATTTACTATCGGTAAAGATATGGATGTCGTGCCCTTCGTCTTTTATTTTGGAAAGAGCCACAACAACAGCCATCAATTCCATACGATTGTTGGTCGTTAGTCGGAAGCCGGCCGAAAAATGTTTTTGATATTGTTTCTCGGGGACGCGCATCAAGATTCCGAATCCGCCTTTTCCGGGATTGCCACTACATGCACCGTCGGTAAAAATTTCGATTTTCAAACTCTAAATTTTAGAAAGGCATTTCATCATCATCGTCATCGTTCATTGCAGAACCAGAAACTTGTCCGCTAGAAGGTGTCGGCGGACCAAAAACAGAATTAGGATCACCAGTTACAGTAATTTTAGCAAAATCCGGAGCTTCAAAAGCGCCACCGCCAAATCCTCCACCGCTAGGCGATGGTGCACCACCACCAAATCCTCCATAATAAGAATTGCCTAAAGTTTCTAAATCTGCAAACTTACCAATATGTTTATGGAATGCTAATCTAACATCGGCTGTTGCACCGTTACGGTGTTTTGCGATGATAATCTCGGCTTGGTTTTCGGTTTGTGTTTCTGCACCTTCTTCGTCATTATCCCAAACAGCAATTTTGTAATACTCAGGACGGAAAATAAAAGATACAATATCGGCATCCTGCTCAATCGCTCCAGATTCTCTAAGATCCGAAAGCATTGGACGCTTTCCTGGACGCGTTTCCACAGTTCTTGATAACTGCGAAAGTGCAATCACTGGGACGTTAAGTTCTTTTGCAATCGCTTTTAAAGATCGAGAAATCATTGCAATTTCTTGTTCACGGTTTCCACCTCCTTTTCCAGAACTTGCTGTCATCAGCTGAAGATAATCGACCATGATAATCCTAACGCCATGTTGCATTACAAGACGTCGGCATTTTGCACGGAAGTCAAAAATCGAAAGCGATGGCGTTTCATCAATGAAAAGAGGTGCATTTTCCAAAGCCGAGACATTGGTAAAAAGGCTGCTCCATTCTTGATCGGACAAAGTTCCTTTCCTTAAATTTTCTGAAGAAATCCCAGTTTCTGAAGCGATCATCCTTGTGATCAACTGTACAGACGCCATCTCCAGAGAGAAAAGCGCAAGTGGAATATTGTTATCAACCGTGATGTTTCTCGCCATCGAAAGAATAAAAGCAGTTTTACCCATCGCAGGACGTGCTGCAATAATGATAAGGTCGGAATTTTGCCAACCTCCCGTTTCTTTATCCAAAGCTGTGAATCCTGATGGTACACCAGAAAGCCCTTCTTTATCTTTAAGCGATTTAATCTTGTCAATCGCTTCTTTTACCAAAGAGTTTGCGGTGTCGAATCCTTTTTTAATCGTTCCGTTGGTAATTTCGAAAAAGGATTGTTCGGCTTTGTCAAGAAGTTCGAAGACGTCAGTTGATTCTTTATAAGAAGTATCGATAACGTTAGCCGAAACATTAATTAGTGAACGAAGAATATATTTTTCCAAAATCACACGAACGTGATATTCGATGTGTGCAGACGAGCTGACACCCAAAGTCAAGTCGATGATGTAATGGTCGCCACCTGCCAGATTTAGTTTTTCAGTTCTTTTTAACTCCTGAATAACCGTCATCATATCGATCGGCGAGTTGCTTTCGTATAGTTTTAAAATGGCAGAAAATATCGTCTGATGTCGAGGATCGTAAAAAACTTCGGGCGTTAGTAAGTCAATAGAGTGGTCAAGCCCTTTTCTATCAATTAAAAAAGTACCGATAACAAGTTTTTCAAAATCAACAGCATTAGGTGGCATTTTGCCATCAGAAATCGATAATTCTTTAGCAAAATTGCCTTGTGTAAGCGACGATAAGGTTTCTTTCTGAGCCATTTTACAAAGATAGAGCTTTTAAAAATTGTGTAAAATCAAGTTCTTCACAAAAAATTGTAAAAGTGATAAAAGTCTTTTGTTAAAGGAGTTTTTGATGTTGATAACTTAAATTTTAACCAAGTTTTAATCTCGAAACTGTAACAATGTTGCATTTAATTCAACTAAATTTATATACGAGTTTTTATTTTAAATCTTACTGATATGATCAAACGTTTTGCAGTTTTAGAATTCAGGAACTTTATGCGATCCAGCAGTTTTGCCTCCAATCTTGTGATGAAGATTTTGCAAGCGATGCTTATTGTGTATTTTCTGATAGCATTTGTTGGGGTTAGCGTTGCGGCTTTTTATTATCCAAAAGAAAAACTTCTGACAGATCCTCTGTATTTTGTTGGACAGTTTTTGTTGTATGCTTTTTTGGCGGATGTGTTTTTGAGATACTTTGTGCAGCAGATGCCGACGCAGAATATCAAGGCTTTTTTAACCATGAATATTCCTAAAAATACGGTGGTGAAATATCTAATTTCGAAGACATTTTTGTCATTTTTTACTTGGGGAAATGCCTTTCTGTACGTCCCGTTTGTAGTTTTATTATTGATAAATGGTTACAGTATTATAGGAAGTTTGGCGTGGCTATTTGCTATTATGTGTCTGTACTTTATCAGCAATCTCATTAATATTTTAATGAACGGTAAAGACATTATTGCTTACATCATTGGAGGATCTTTGTTGGTTTTGGCGACTTTAGATTATTATGGAATTATCAATTTTCGATATTTTTCTGGGCAATTATTTTACTCGTTTTACACAAAACCTTGGCTTTGTATTGTTCCGGTTTTGATATTTATTCCTTTATTGTTTTTGGTTTTTAAACAAATTAAATCCAATTTTTATCTTGATAAAGGTCTTGAATTAAAAAAAGAAGAAGGTCAAACCGAGAATATTCAATTCTTGAATAGATTTGGGATTATGGGAACTTTTCTTAACAACGACATCCGAATGCTGAAACGTAGCAAAGCTGCAAAATCTGTAGCAATGGGCGGATTTTTATTTTTGTTTTACGGATTATTGATGTTTGCAAGTCCAACTTACAAAACGCCAACAATGATGATGTTTCTAGGGATTTTTGTGACGGGCGGCTTCCAAATGTTGTTTGGTCAAAAAGTGCCGTCTTTCGATAGCTCATATTATCCGTTGATGATGACGTTAAATGTCCCTTACAAAGATTATCTAAAAGCAAAATGGTGGCTCGTAAATATTGTGACTTTTGTGTCGATGATTTTCGCTTTATTTTATGCATATTTCGGTTGGGAAGTTTATTTCACCTTCTTTGCGGCTGGACTTTATAATATCGGCGTTAACTCACAAGTGACGCTGCTTTCGGGTGCGTTTAACAAAAATCCTATCGATCTTAATGCCGCAAAAAAATCGATGGGACAACAGAATAATTTTAGTTTTAAAAATATATTGTTAGCGATTCCGAAAATGGCATTGCCAATGTTAATCTATGGTGTAACAAGTACGTTTTTCGGGACAGTTGCCGCCGTTGCCGCGATTGCAATACTTGGTGTTATTGGATTTTTGATTCGTGAAAAAATATTCGATTACATCGTTCGACTTTACAAAAAGGAAAAATACGACACTTTAACCGCTTTCAAAAAAACAACTTAAAAAAAGAAAATCATGATATCTATAAATAATTTATCAAAAACATACGGAGACAGAACGGTTTTAAAAATCGAAAATCTAGAATTTCCTAAAGGTCAAACGATTGGTTTGGTTGGTAATAATGGCGCAGGAAAAACAACATTATTTAGTTTGCTTTTGGACTTGATAGAAGCAACGACAGGTTCTGTGACAATTGATGGCGAAAAAGTTAACACATCCGAAAACTGGAAAAACAAAGTGTCGGCTTTTATTGACGAAAGTTTTTTGATTGGCTATTTGACGCCAGAAGAATATTTTTATTTCTTGGGCGAATTGCGTGGACAGAACAAAGCGAGTGTTGATGAGTTTCTTAAGCAGTTTGATGATTTTTTTAATGGAGAAATTTTAAACTCAAAAAAATATATTCGTGATCTTTCTAAAGGAAATATGAAAAAAGTTGGGATTGTTGGTGCTTTGATTGGTAAACCAGAAATTATTGTTTTGGATGAGCCTTTTGCGAATCTCGATCCTACGACACAAATCAAACTTAAAAATTTGGTGAGAAATTGGTCTCAAAATTCGGAGTCAACATTTTTGATTTCTAGTCACGATTTGGCGCACACCACCGAAATTTCCGAAAGAATAGTTGTTCTCAACAAAGGAGAATTGGTTCGCGATATCCAAACCTCGCCAGAAACCCTTCAAGAGTTGGAAGCTTTTTTTGCAGAAGGCCTTTAATTTTGTTTAAAATTTAGAAAAATATTAATGAAACTGTAACAAAATCGAATTTTTTGTTACCTATTGAGGAGATTAACCAAAGTCAAAAATGAAATTAAAATTTTTATCTACGGCGGCTTTAGCATTGACAGGAATGCTGATGAACGCGCAAGAAATCAAATTCGAGGAGTATAACCTTCCGAACGGGATGCACGTTATTTTGCATCAAGACAACTCGGCACCTGTTGTAACGACGGGCGTTATGTACCATGTTGGTGCTAAAGATGAGGAAGTTGGAAGAAGTGGTTTTGCACACTTTTTTGAGCACCTTTTATTCGAAGGGACAAAAAATATTAAAAGAGGAGATTGGTTCAAAATAGTATCATCAAACGGTGGAACTAACAATGCCAATACGACTAATGATAGAACTTACTACTACGAAACTTTTCCTAGTAACAACTTACAATTAGGTCTTTGGATGGAAGCTGACAGATTGCGTCAGCCGATCATTAACCAAATTGGTGTTGATACACAACGCGAAGTTGTAAAGGAAGAAAAAAGATTGCGTATGGATAACCAACCTTACGGTAATCTTTTGACAGCTTTACAAACCAACCTTTTCGCAAAACATCCTTACCGTTGGACAACAATTGGTACAATGGAAGATCTTAATAGTGCGAAATTGGAAGAGTTTCAGGATTTCTTCAAAAAATATTATTCGCCAAACAACGCAACTTTGGTTGTAGCAGGTGATTTCAAAAAAGATGAAACTAAAAAATGGATCGAAGAATATTATGGTTCTATTCCAAAAGGTCCAGAAGTTAAAAGAACAACAATAAAAGAAGATCCAATTACGCAAGCTAAGGAAGTAACTTGGAATGATCCTAACATCCAACTTCCAGCTTATTTATTTTCTTACAGAGTGCCAGGAAGTCGTGATAAAGAATCTTATGCTTTGAGCATGCTTTCGACTTATTTATCAAATGGAAAATCATCTGTTCTTTATAAAAAATTAGTGGACCAAGAGAAGAAGGCTTTAGAAGTACAAGCGATTAACTTGGGTCTAGAAGATTATGGTATTTTCGCATTTTTTGCAATTCCGATGGGATCTACAAGCAAAGATGTTTTACAAAAAGATATTGATGCCGAAATCGTAAAATTACAAACCAACCTTATCTCTGACGAAGATTATCAAAAACTTCAGAACATTGTTGAGAATCAGTTTGTAAACGCAAACTCGAGCATTCAGGGGATTGCAAGTTCTTTGGCAACATACAATGTGTTATATGGCGATACTAACTTGATTAATAAACAAATTGACATCTATCGTTCTGTAACTAAAGAGGATCTAAGAAACGCAGCGAAGAAGTATCTTAATCCTAACCAAAGAGTAATCATCAATTATCTACCTGAAAAAAAATAATCAAATGAAAAAGCAACTTACATATATAGCCGCAAGTTTTCTGATTTCAGGAATGACGATGGCTCAAAAAATAGATATCAACGCAATGCCGAAAGCTGGTCCAACGCCTAGCATCAATATTGCAACACCTCAGACTTTCAAACTTAGCAATGGTTTGACGGTTATGGTTGTAGAAAACCACAAACTTCCGCGAGTTAACGTAACACTTTCTATGGATCGTCCGCCTGTATATGAAGGCAAAATAGTTGGCGTTAACAGCATTATGGCAGACCAATTAGGAAACGGAACGACAACAATGTCAAAAGACGATTTCAACAAAAGAGTTGACTTTTTAGGTTCGACAATTAATTTTAGTTCGAATGGTGCTTTTGCAAATACCTTGTCAAAATATTTTCCAGAAATCCTTGGTTTGATGGCAGATGCGGCGATTAATCCTAAATTCTCTGCTGACGAAATTCAGAAATCTAAAGAAAGAAGCATCGAAGCTTTAAAACTTGACGAAAAAAGTGCACAGTCCATCGCTTCAAAAGTTTCTAATGCTGTTATCTACGGTAAAAATACTGCAAGAGGTGAGTTCGAAACAGAAGCTTCAATCAATGCAATTCAGTTGAATGACGTTCAAGATGTTTATTCTAAATATTTTGCGCCAAACAACGCTTATTTAGTTGTTGTTGGTGATGTTAAATTTAAAGATGTTAAAAAACTTGTTGAAAGCAAATTTAATGCATGGAAAAAATCTTCAACAACAATTCCTGCGGTTGAACCAGCTAAGAATGTTGCTAAAACAGAAATCGAAATGATCGATGTGCCATCTGCGGTACAATCTGTAATTTCGGTTGGGAATATCACAACGCTTCAGATGAAAGACCCTCAGTTTTTCGCTGCAACAATCGCGAATTACATTCTTGGCGGCGGCGGCGAAGCGCGTCTTTTCATGAATCTTCGTGAGAAAAATGCCTTTACTTATGGTGCTTATTCAAGTTTGTCAACCAGTAAATATTCACCGGAATTCAATGCTGAGTCTAGTGTAAGAAACGAAGTGACGGACAAAGCTGTTACTGAATTTTTAAATGAATTAAAAGGTATTTCGACGATCAAACCTGAAGAATTGGCTAATGCAAAAGCGAAGTTAAAAGGCGACTTTATCCGTTCAATGGAAAAGCCAGAAACTATGGCGAAATTTGCGGTTAATTCAGAAATTTATAACCTTCCAAAAGATTTTTATGCTAACTATCTTAAGGCGATCGACAATGTAAGCGTTGAAGATGTTCAAAACGCAGCCAAAGCTAATATTCTTCCTAACCAAAGTAGAATTTTTGTAGCTGGTAAGACATCAGAAGTTGCCGATGGTTTAGAAAAACTAGGTTTCGCCGTTAACTATTATGACAAAGATGCCAACAAAATTTCAAAACCGACAGTTCAAAAAATAGATGTTACAGCGGCGCAAGTTGCTGACAAATACATTACTGCAATTGGAGGTAAGGCTGCTTTGGATAAGGTGACATCTATTGCTACAACGGCGGCTGCTTCGGTTCAGGGTATGAATTTGGATATGACAATGGTAAAAGCTAAAGGAGGCAAAATGTTGATGGACATGAAGGTGATGGGCAACAGTATGCAAAAAGTAGTATTCGACGGTGTTAATGGTAAAATGACTGCGCAAGGTCAAACGATGGATCTTCCTGCGGAGATGAAAGCTGAGTTTGCAAACGATAAAGAATTGTTTCCAGAAGTAGCTTTTGCCAAGAAATCTGCTCTTAAAGTATCAGGTATCGAGAAGATCAACGGCGAAGATTCTTACGCGATCAAAGATGGATCGACGGTTTACTATTACAGTGTAGCCTCAGGTCTTAAAACTGGTGAAACCAAAACACAAAAAATGAACGGTCAAGAGGTTACAATCCCAACAACATACGGCGATTACAAAGCTGTTGATGGTGTTAAACTTCCATATAAAATTTCGCAATCGATGATGGGGCAAAGCCTTGATTTCGTTGTAAGTAAGTGCGAGTTAAACAAAGCTAAAGACGCAGATTTCAAGTAAACCGAAATTTTTAGTTTAAATATAAAACTCCGAGTTCTATCTCGGAGTTTTTTTTGTTTTTATTTGGGCGCCTTTTCCCGCTATCCGCTTTTACTCCTCGCTCGCTTTCAGCTCGCTGTGGGGTAACCGCTTCTATCGGGGGCGCAACAATCAACTGCTATCAATCTTGGTTATTCAAAAAAAACCTGAAAGGCTTTCAAAGCCTTTCAGGGTTTAACATTTCTTTAAATAATATCCTCTACAAATTCAAGGTTTCATTAAATAAAAAATTTCAATTCTCAATCTTGGCTCTTGGCTCTCGACTCTTGCATCTATTTCAAACTTCCCACCATATCTTCAGGTTTTACCCAAGCGTCAAATTGTTCAGGCGTTACCAAACCAAGATTTACGGCTTCTACTTTTAAAGTTGTTCCGTTTTTATGAGCGGTTTTTGCAATTTTTGCTGCGTTTTCGTAGCCGATATGCGTGTTCAATGCAGTTACCAACATCAAGGATTTATCTACTAATTCTTTAATTCTTGGCAAGTTGGGTTCAATTCCAACCGCGCAATGATCATTAAAGGAAATACAAGCATCTGCAATCAATTGAGCCGATTGCAAAAAGTTGTAAGCCATCACAGGTTTGAAAACATTCAACTCGTAATTTCCTTGCGTTCCAGCAAATGAAATTGTGGTGTCGTTTCCTAAAACTTGCGCGCAAACCATCGTCAATGCTTCATTTTGCGTTGGATTTACTTTTCCAGGCATAATGGAAGAACCGGGCTCATTTTCAGGAATGTGGATTTCTCCAATTCCGGAGCGTGGTCCCGAAGCCAACATTCGGATGTCTTGTGCAATTTTAAATAATGACACCGCCAATTGCTTCAAGGCACCGTGAGATTCTACAATCGCATCATGTGCCGCCAAAGCTTCGAATTTATTTTCCGCCGTGATGAAAGGATGTCCTGTTAATTTTGAAATATATTCTGCAACTTTTACATCGTAACCTTTTGGCGTGTTCAACCCTGTTCCGACTGCCGTTCCGCCTAATGCGAGCTCTGAAAGATGCGGAAGTGTATTTTTCAAAGCTCGCAATCCAAACTCCAATTGTGCGGCGTATCCCGAAAATTCTTGACCTAAAGTCAGCGGCGTTGCGTCCATTAAATGCGTTCTACCAATCTTTACAATATCTTTAAAAGCTTCCGATTTTTCCTTCAATGTAACTTTTAGTTTCTCAACTGCAGGAATGACTACATCAACCACTTTTGCATAAGCCGCGATGTGCATTGCCGTTGGATACGTATCATTTGACGACTGCGATTTGTTGACATCATCATTTGGATGGATTTCAGATTTTTCACCCAACGCTCCACCATTCAAAACATGAGCACGGTTGGAAATTACTTCGTTTACATTCATGTTCGATTGCGTTCCAGAGCCAGTTTGCCAAATCACCAAAGGAAATTGATCATTTAGTTTTCCTGCTAAAATCTCATCAGCCACTTTTCCTATCATATCGCTTTTTTCTTTTGGAAGTACGCCTAAATCTGCATTAGTAAGCGCTGCAGCTTTTTTTAAATACGCAAAAGCTTCGATAATTTCATGCGGCATCGAACCTTCGGGGCCGATTTTGAAATTGTTGCGTGAACGCTCCGTTTGTGCTCCCCAATATTTATTAGCAGGCACTTTTACTTCGCCCATTGTGTCATGTTCTATTCTGTAATCCATATTTTAAAAAATTAATTTTTAATTACAATAAAGTTACAAAGAATAGCTTAGCACAGCATTTTTTTTAACATAGATTAAAACAATTTTGATTTTTTAGAAAAACAAAAAACCTTCAAATTTTTGGCTTTTGTCGTTTTAACTTTTCATTTTTTTCTAAAAGTTTGTGCACGATTAAATGTTCTAATTTGTGGTGTAAGGGAATTAGGATTCCGGCGATACACGCTAAAGACAATAACATCAAAAAAGGTTGGTGATGCGTCCATTCGCCGATATAAGGATGAAGCAATAAGTTTAGAAATTCAAAAACCAAAAGCATGGAAAAGGTGCCTAAAAACCGGATAAAATTAGGATGAACTTTCACTTTGTGACTGATGATTAAAAATAAAATTAAAAACGCTAAAAGTCCAATAGCAATGGCGGCATTTTGTAGATTTTCGGCTCTTTCTTGTTTTTCTTTTTCTTTTTTTAAAGCCATTTCCCGCTCTATGTTTTCTCTTTTGAAAGTGAGATTTTGGAGTGTTGTTAAATTATGTGCCGTATAAATTTCATTGCGCAACTCATTAGAAATTTTTGAATATTCGTACGCTTTTGCAATATTTTTCTCTTGGTCGTAGGCTTTTTGCAAAATATCTGCAAGACCAATGGCGCTCAGTTTATCTTTGGTTTTGATAGCGGCATCAAAGCCGTCTTTGGCAATCTTTATGGCTTCTTGACTTCGCCCATTAGCATAAAGAAGTTCTGCATAGCTCGTGGAATTGTAAGCCAAAGATTGCTCCATAGAATTTGCTCGCACAATAGAATCTACTTTTTTAAAATTGAGTTCGGCTTCAGAAAAATTTCCTGCTTTGAAATTGATTAAAGCATAATCTGTAACAATCCCTGTAGTGAAATAAATATCATCTGGATGTGTGCTTTTTTTTGCATAAAT
This sequence comes from Soonwooa buanensis, assembly GCF_900167905.1. Lineage (GTDB taxonomy): Bacteria > Bacteroidota > Bacteroidia > Flavobacteriales > Weeksellaceae > Soonwooa > Soonwooa buanensis. Next base: position 20,573 of record NZ_FUYZ01000003.1, read on the forward strand.
CAGTCCTTTTTTTACGCTTGCTAATGCTTCGTTTATTCTATTTAATTTTAAAAGATTAAGGGCAAAATTATCATAAGAATTTATCATGTTAGGAATATAACCAGGGTATTCCTTCTCTTTTTTTGGCAAAGACAAAAGTATATTCACTGCTTTTTTCCCAGTTTCCGCACCTTTTTGATAGTTCCCAATTTGGTAAAAGCAAAAACTAAGATTTTCGTTGGCAATTGCCGTCCTGAAATCAGTTTTCAGTTTTTCTGATAACGCCAGGGATTTTAGATAATAGTCTAGCGCAAGACCAAATTCGCTTGTCCCGCTATAAGCGTTTCCAAGCAGATTGTATGCTTTTTGCATGATGGTGTCGTTACCAGACTTTACAGCTAAAGGATAAAATTCCTGCGCCATGTCAAGAATTTTATCCGTTTTACCTTCTTTTTGATATTGAATGTATAAATCGCCAATTTTTTTTAGTTCAGATTTGTAATCTTTAGTTGGTTTTTGGGCAAAAACATGAACTCCAAAAATCAATAACATGATTAGCAAAATTCTTGAGTGATATTTCAAAAAGCTTTTCATTCTATATTTTTAAAAACTTAATTTATGATTAATCTGACTGTAATTTCATCGAATAAAAAAACTTAAATTCTCATCCTACTTACCTTTTGCAAATCCGCCTACTTTTGCAAAAACAATTTTGGTGCTATTGACTTTTACTTATCATTTTTCGGAGAATCCCATATATTCATCAAAAAAAAATTAAGTTATTCCAGAAACTTTCAACATCATTTGCTGTAAAAAACGGAACTAATCTTTAATGTTAGAGCTATTTACAAACACAGGTTTTTAAATTTCTGTTGGATTTTACTATTACTCTTTCTTTTTTAATTCAAATTCGCCAGTACTAGAAACTTGAGTAACAGAAGTCACTTTTCCGTTTTCAAGTTTGAATACCACTTTAATATCAGAAAATTCTTTTAGCTTAAATTCATTTTCTTTATACGGGACCAATTGATAATCGGGTTGTCCGGGTATTGAAATTGTTAGTTGATCGTTTTTTAAAGCAACAGTTACAATAGTTCCTGCGGATTCGTATTTGCCTTCGTAGATTTTTAATTTTTGCGGGTTGCTAAAATTAGCATCTACTTTTTTGTTGAAGAACACTTCACCTTCGTCTAAAGAAATTGTAAATCCATCGATGTCGCCTTGTGGATTGGTTCTGTAATTGATAGAATATTGTCCCAAGTTTTCATCATTATCAGTATCAAAACGGTCATAATGATAATGATGAAGTGGAAGTATAAGATTATTGAGTTTAAATTGTAAATCTTTGTCTTTTTGGGAAATGGTAATCGTTCCATAAGGTTCATTGGAGAAATCCCCAAGGTAATCTGCTATTGGATGCGATGGTTTGGTGTTGGGTATTTGGCTATTTGTTGCTTTGCTTCTGGCTTCTTTATCTGCTTTTTTGGCATCGATATGATCTTTTAGTAAACGTTCGCTCCAAGGGGTTTGTGATAAACCTAGTAGTCGCTCATAAACATTAGAGGTAATGGTATTGTACAAAACGGCACTTTGATCTCCAATAACAAACACCACTACGCCTATGTTATCTTTCGGCATCATAGAAATTTGTGAATGTATGCCGTTTAAATCTCCGCCATGCATTAGCAACAAATGCCCACGATATGGAACAGACATGCGTGCTAGCCCATAATTGGCATTGAGTATTTCGTTATATTTGGGTGAATTGGGTAATGATAATCCTGGTTCTAAAGTAGCTTTTAAAACATCAGAAGGAATTACTTGCTTGCCATTGTATTTCCCATCATTCATTAGTGCCATCAACCAATGAGAAATATCGTTGATATTAGACATCAATCCACCAGCAGGATTTAAGCCTTCGCCATCAAAATAAATGGGTATTTCATACAATATGTCGGAATCTCTTTTTTCGTTGTATGGCACAACAAAATCTCCTGTTTTTCGCATGGCAGCTTCCTCAAAGGTGGAAGTAGTCATTTGCAGTGGGTTGAGAATATTCTCATGTACGAAGGCTTCGTAAGATTTGCCTGATTTTTGGCTTATAATTTGGCCTATGGTTGAAAATAATAGGTTGTTGTAGAGAAACTTGGTGCGCAAAGGTGCGGATGGTTCCAGGTATTTTATTTTATCAAAGATTTGTTTCCCTGTAATGTTTGATTTAAACCAAACCATATCGTGGCGAGAGATGCCAGTTCTGTGTCCCAGCATGTCTTGCAGGGTTACCGTGTTGTTTAAATCATTGTTATAGAAGTTGAGTGTTGGCACATCGTTTTTTATGGGTTTGTCCCATGATAGCTTGCCATCATCTACCAACATACCCGCAGAAACAGCGGTAAATAGTTTGGTGTTGGAAGCAATCTGAAATAAAGTGTTTGGTGTGACGGGTAGTTTTTTGCCATAGTCGCGGTAACCGTAACCTTTGGCGAAAACAAGTTTTCCTTTGTAAACTACTCCTACGCCGATACCTGGGCAGTTCCAATCTTTTAATAATTTATTAGCATAATCATCAAAGCCTTTTAATTGCTTCTCAATGTTGATTGGCTTTGCTTCGCTTGTTTCCGCTTTTTCTTGAGCAAACGCTGTGTTTACAACGAGGGTCAATGCAAAAAACAATGTTTTTGGTGAGCTTAATTTCATTTTAACTAGTTTTTATAGTTAGACGTTTTTTATTTTTTTTGCAGTCTTTTATTTATAAGGGCAACTTGTTTTTTACGCTCATTTTGCTGCTTCACAGAGTCTTTTTGCACAATTACATATATGGTTTTAAACGATTTTTCAATGTCTGCAATATTCATTAAATGAGATTTTGGTTTAGAATTATCAAAGTCTTTTTTTACCACGGTTTGTGCTTTGGAAACTATTAGTATAGAGCATCCAAAGCACAGGGTAAATAATTTTGTTCTCATTTTAGGGTCGTCTTAGAGCATGATTACTAGCAATAATTGCAGAATTCATGGTAGAACTTACGCTTTCGAGACATTTTAGAAAGCAAATGGCAAAACAGATCATTCCCACTGCAATGCAGAGGCAGATGCCGATGGTTAAAGATTCTTTTTTCATGGTTATTAGTTTTTATTGGTTTAGTTTTAGTTGATTTTTTTGCACAAAAAATCCCATTATTTATTCGAGAAAAAAATAAAATTCAAGAAACGTTTTCTTGAAGAATTTTTCTTCCCTATAAAAAACAGGATATAAAGGAGCTTCCATGGTTATTAGTTTATGGAAGTGTAAAGTTAGCGGTCTAGAATGTGCGGAAAACGCAAAAAAATGTGCAAAAAAATTAACTTTTTACATACAAAGCAGGGCTTTTACCATAGATTTGCTTAAATGACCTTCCGAATGCAGAAACGTCTTTATAATCTAATTTATAAGCTACATCTTTTACGTTATAGCCCAATTGCAGGAGGTTTAGTGCTTCTTTCATTTTTAAATTTCGAAAATAATGAGCAGGAGAAATCCTAAAATTGGTTTTGAACTTTTTACTAAATGAACTCTCGGAAATGCAACATAAATCTGCCAGAAAATCGCTGCCTGGAAACTCTCCATTGACGTGTTTTTCCATCCAGTTTAAAGCAGATTTCAGCTCTCCGTAACTTATTTTTATCAATTTAATTTCCGGATTGCTATCAAATTCTTCATCAAAAAATTTACTGATTAAATTATACGATAATGCCTTTAAATTCAAACTTTTTGAAAGCGATTCTTTTGAAATTTGCGTACAAATTTCGGTTACTAAATCTTTGTAAATCTCTGTTTTTGTAGAAATGCTTGTTTTTCTATTACCTTCGATTATTTCGTTAAAAGCAGTATTATTTTTAATTTGAATAGGATTAATGTTTCTCTCAATCCAATTTTTGTGAATGTCTAAACGTAATCCAAACGCTTTTAATTTTGATTTTATGAAAATCTCCGCGTTCATTTTTCCATTAAAAAACATAGAAATTTGGTCGCTCGAATAAAATTGCTCTTCCAATTTCAGATATAAAGGGTTTTTCGTCCGTGTTTCAGTAAAATAAAAAACCATCGTAAGATATTCGGAGTTTGGGTTTGGAAGAAACTCGTATTCAGCATCTACAGGACTATAGCTGCTAAAAGTGAACAAAAATAAATCCTGTTCTAAAAGCTCATAGCGAAAAGAAGAATCTAAAATCCCATTGTTAATCTCGATAAATCCCGAATGTTCGTCGTGAATCGCATCTGGATGCATTTGAAACATTTCTTTGATATATGCTTCTGGGTCGGCGATTGTAGAAGAAAAACGAATCGATTTTGGAAGTTCCATGAGAGAATAATTAGTTTAAAACAAATGTATGTTAAAAACATAATTAAAAGTTTAATAATTTATGAAAAAAGTAGTGTTTTAATTTATTTTTAAGGAATATCGCAAATTAAGCTTGCTTGTTGTATCAAAAATTCCTTTGTTTTAGAATTTTCTCGGGTCAGGATGAAGAAATTCGTACTTCAAATCATTTTCTAAATTTGTAGAAATAATTTTACGTCCAAAGCTTTCTTCAATTTTTGCTTCAATATTCTTGGTTTGAAAATCTACAACTTGTTGTTTTGTTGGATGCAAAGGCGCGACCAAATTATAGGTTTTCGATTGTAAATTTTCGTCAATTATTTTTTCAACAATTCTAGAAATGTCTTCAAAATGAATGTGATTCACGATTTGTTGCGGTTCTTTAATTTTATACTTACTCAAATAGCGGTCATCGCCCATCAATCCGCCTAAACGCAGAATGTTGATTTGCGGAAAATTCTTTTTCATTAAATTTTCAATCCCGAAAATATTTGGATTCAGTAAACTTTCATCCAAATTAGTTTCTGAGATTTCTTCCTCAATTTGAGGATAAACTCCTATAGAACTCATCAAGAAAATTGGTTTTTCAAAATTTTTAAGGAAAGAACTTAGATTTTCGAATCTGTTTTTTAAAACTTCAAAATCCGCAGATTTAGAAAAAGGAATCGTGATAATGATAACATCTAAATTCTTCCAAATTTCATTCGGTTTTAAAAATTCACCTGTATCAAAATCAATTTTAAATGCTTGAAAACTCAAGTCAGAAAGCATTTTTATTTTATCATCAGACGTTGTTGTCGCAAAAATTTCATGCGTTGAAAAAAAATGTTTTGCCATTCTAAAACCCAACCAACCGCAACCGATAATTCCTATTTTTTTCATTCCAAACTTTCGTTGTTTAAAATTAGGAAGAATAATTTTCAGAGCCAATTTATAATCATTATAAATATCAATAAGCTTTACTGATTTTACTCATTTTGTTCAAGTAGAGCATTTTGCAATGCTTAATTTTACGGGAATTAATTTTATTTCAGAAATCAATCAAATTATGGAATTTTCTTATCAGGAACCATTTCCTATTTTAAAAGACGATACACAATACAAAAAGCTTTCTTCTGACTTCGTAAAAGTGGAGAAATTGGGCGACAGGGAAATCTTAACCGTTGACCCAAAAGCTTTGGAACTTCTTGCAGAAAACGCTTTGAAAGATGTTTCTTTCATGCTTCGTTCAGCTCATTTACAAAAGCTAAAAAACATTATCGACGACCCAGAAGCTACAGATAACGACAGATTTGTTGCTTACAATTTGCTTCAAAACGCGGCGGTGGCGGTTCAAGGTGCTTTGCCATCTTGTCAAGATACAGGAACGGCGATTTGCGTTGCTAAAAAAGGTGAAAATGTTTACACAGGCGCAAACGACGCAGAATGGATTTCGAAAGGAATTTACAATACGTATCAAGAGCAGAATTTAAGATATTCTCAAATCGTTCCTTTAACGATGTTTGATGAGAAAAATTCGGGCTCTAACTTGCCTGCTCAAATTGATATCTATGCGGAAGAAGGCGATGCTTACAAATTTTTATTTTTAGCAAAAGGTGGAGGTTCTGCCAATAAGACTTTCTTATATCAAAAAACAAAATCTTTGTTGAATGAAGCTTCTTTGGACGCTTTCGTGAGAGAAAGAATTATGGATTTGGGAACGGCGGCTTGTCCTCCTTACCACTTGGCTTTGGTGATTGGCGGAACTTCTGCGGAAGCTAATTTGGCAGCGGTTAAAAAAGCAAGTGCTGGTTATTATGATAATCTTCCGACTGAAGGAAACATGGGCGGTCAAGCCTTCCGTGATTTGGAATGGGAAAAAAGAGTTCAGAAAATTTGCCAAGAAAGTGCAATTGGAGCGCAGTTTGGGGGAAAGTATTTAACGCATGATGTTCGTGTGATTCGTTTGCCTCGTCACGCGGCTTCTTGTCCCGTTGGAATGGGCGTTTCGTGTTCTGCGGATAGAAATATCAAAGGAAAAATCACCAAAGACGGTATTTTCTTGGAGCAATTGGAAACCAATCCAGAGAAATTCTTACCTGCAACACCGCCACATTTGGAAGAGCCTGTAACCATTGATTTGAACAAACCTATGCCAGAAATCTTGGCTGAATTATCAAAATATCCAATCAAAACACGTTTGAAACTGAACGGAACTTTAATCGTTGCAAGAGATATTGCTCATGCAAAAATCAAAGAATTGTTGGACGCAGGAAAACCAATGCCAGAGTATTTCAAAAATCATCCAATTTATTACGCAGGGCCAGCAAAAACTCCAGAAGGAATGCCTTCAGGAAGTTTCGGACCAACAACCGCGGGTAGAATGGACGTTTATGTGGACGAATTCCAAGCAAACGGAGGAAGTATGGTGATGCTTGCGAAAGGAAACAGAAGTAAAGACGTAACCAACGCTTGCGGAAAATATGGCGGGTTCTACTTAGGTTCTATCGGTGGTCCAGCTGCAATTTTGGCGAAAGACAACATCAAATCTGTTGAAGTGGTAGATTTCCCAGAATTAGGAATGGAAGCGGTGCGTAAAATTGAAGTCGTTAATTTCCCTGCGTTCATCATTACCGATGATAAAGGCAACGATTTCTTTGCAAATTTGGCGCATTAAACTGAGAAGAAACTTTACGAAAAGTTTAAAAATACTTATAAAATGAAAACGGTTGTAAATAAAACTTTGCAGCCGTTTTTTAATTATAATCGTAATTAGATTTAAACTTGCTTTACGCATTAGGCTTTATGCAATACGCTATCTGCCCGTCTATTAAATAAAAATAGATATTCTAGCTTGATCCAATTTATAAATTGTAGCTTCATCGCTTAAAGCTTAAGGCATATAGCCTACTGCAAAATATGGATTAAAAATTCTCTCATTAAAATGAAATATATTAAAATCTCAAAACAACATATTACTCCTTCGATTTGGGATGGCGGAAAAACCTTCGAGTATTTCATCTATCCACCAGAAACAAACTATGCAAAGAGAGATTTTTTATTTCGAATCAGCGCTGCTTCTATAGAAAAAGAACCTTCTATTTTCACTCGTTTTGAAAATTTTCAACGTTTTTTGGTGATGCTAGATAATGATTTAAATATCAGAAGAAACGATAAAATAGAGCATTATTCGCAACAAGATGTTTTTGTATTCGACTCCAACGATGAAATTGTTTCGCATAGTTTAGGTAATGATTTTAATGTAATGGTTTCCAAATCTGTCGCGTTTTCAAAAGTCGAAATCTTAACCGAATTTAATCATTCCATTGCGGATTTTATCTTTGTTTTTGCAAAAGTAGAAACTGAAATACAATTAAATAATCAAAAAATAACATTGGAAGTAGACGATTTATTGGTGATAGAAAATCTAAGTCAACAAGAAATAAGCGTAAAAAGTCAACAAAAAATCATTTGTAGTTTTATTAAAATCTAAAGTTATTATCATCTTAAATAGTCAATTGGTTTTTATGTTAAAAATTTTAAAATAAAAATCATAAGTAAAACTTTTGCAGAAAAAGAAAAATGTCCTATTTTTGCCTTAAATAATTAAGAAAATGATGTTATCAGCATTTTGGCCGTTTTACCAGTTCCTTTGGACTATCTATTTTATTACAATGTTCTTGGCTGGATTTTGGTGTATTTTTATGTTCGCAACTTTTATCGTTCCACTTTGGTTAACAGAAGGTGTTGCTGAATATTTTGGAAAAATCAATAAAAACTTTGATCCAGAAAAAGTACGTTACCAAAAACTATACGAGCAAGAAGGTGTAGAAGTAATCTACGAAAGACCTGCTGGTGAGAAGCCTGCAACGCACGGTCACCACTAAGAGTTGGCAATTTCTGTTTTGGGAATTGCACTCAAAGCGAAACAACATATATTAAAAAGCTTTTCGAATTTATTCGGAAAGCTTTTTTTGCTTTATTATGAAATTTAAATTTATGTAAATTGTGACTATGAAAGTACTTTTGAAATTAGAATATGTAGCCATTTTGATTATATCAATTCTTGCATTTGCACATACTGAGTGGTCATGGTGGTGGTATGTGGGATTGTTTTTTGCGCCAGACATTTCTATGTTAGGTTATTTGGTAAACACCAAAGTTGGTGCGTTTTTCTATAATCTTTTCCATCATTGGGGAATTGCGGTTTTAGTTTATATCGCAGGTTATTTATTTGGATTAACGGTATTGGAAGTTGTTGGTTCTATTTTGTTGGGACATTCTGCTTTTGATAGAATTGTTGGTTATGGATTAAAATACGAAGATAGTTTCCAGAACACGCATTTGGGCAGAATAGGGAAGGATAAGAAATAATTTACGGTTAGTAGTCTCTGTGAGGGCGAAGCGCATTGTTGGAGCTCTTTATTGTGGTGGCTGAGCGGAGCCGAAGCCTCCACAAGAAAAGCGACTGCGCGTAGACCGACCCGCTTGTTTTTGTAAGGCTTTAGCATTGGCAAAACAAAAGGGGCACAGCCAAAAAAATAATTCATTGAAAATTCGTATTTTTGCATTCTTAAAATTACACGATGTCAAAATCTCTGATTCCAAAACTGGAAGCGATAAAACAACGATATAACGAAGTTGCTGATCTGATCATCCAACCGGATGTTATCAACGACCAAAAACGATATTCGACACTTAACAAAGAATACAGCGATTTAGGAAAAATTGTTGTTGTCTATGACCAATACAAAGGCGCTTTGGATGCTATTGAAGAATCTGACGAAATCATTGCTGATGGATCAGACAAAGATTTGGTGGATTTAGCAAAAATGGAAAAACAAGAGGCTATCGACAAAATTCCTGCGTTGGAAGAGGAGTTGAAAGTTCTTTTGATACCGAAAGATCCTGCTGATGACAAAAACGTTATCGTGGAATTACGTGCCGGAACTGGAGGTGACGAAGCGGCGATTTTTGTGGAAGATATCTACAGAATGTACACGATGTACTTTAAAACCAAAGGTTGGAGACATGAAGTGACGGATTCTAACGAAGCTGCGAAAGGCTACAAAGAATTGATTATGAAGGTTGAAGGCGACGGCGTGTATGGTGTGATGAAATTCGAGTCTGGTGTGCATCGCGTGCAACGTGTTCCTGAAACGGAATCTCAGGGTCGTGTGCATACATCGGCGATTACGATTGCGGTTTTACCAGAAGCCGAAGAAGTTGATTTTGAACTAAATCCTGCTGATATCGAAATGCAAACGTCTCGTTCGGGAGGTGCTGGTGGACAGAACGTTAACAAGGTTGAAACGAAAGTTCAGTTAACGCACAAGCCATCTGGATTGGTTGTTGTTTGTCAACAAGCTCGTTCTCAGCTTGCTAACCGCGAATTGGCGATGGAAATGCTTCGTACAAAATTGTATGACATCGAGTTGCAAAAAGTGCAAGGTGATATCGCAGCGCAAAGAAAGTCGATGGTGTCAACTGGTGACCGTTCTGCAAAGATCAAAACTTACAATTATCCGCAAGGTCGTGTGACGGATCACAGAATTAATAAGTCGATTTATAATCTTGATTCGTACATGAATGGCGATATCGGCGAAATGATTGATGCGGTTATCATGGCTGAAAATGCTGAGAAAATGAAAGGCGAAGAAGAAGGAATGTAATTGATTTCTTTTAAACTATATAAAGCTCTGGACAAATCGTTCGGAGCTTTTTTGTTTTTAATTGGAATTTTATTTTTAATTTAATGCTTGAAAAAACACATTATGAAGTATTTTAAAATTTCGTTTATTCTTGTCGCTCTGTTTTCTGCGCAAGTGATTTTTGCTCAAGAAGAAGTTAAAAAGCCAGATGAGGTTTTTGGCTTGTATTTTCGAGCAATGATGAATATGAACGATGGCGCCATCGCAGAACTTAATGATTATCTACGACCAACAAGCAAAGGAAGCGATGTCTATGGTAATCTAAGTAAAAAAGCTGTTGTCGAAGAAGTTAAAGCTAGTACTGATAAGTTTATAGATGCTAATTTTTCTAAAGATATTTCGGAGTCCGTAAAAGCCTCTGTAGGAGAATTTTTTATGGCGATGTTTCAGAATCTTTGGGATTCTTCTTACAAAATTAAAGAAGTAAAATTAGTGGACAATCCTTTTATTAAAGGTGATAAAATTGCAGAAGTCAATTATACGTTTAGTTTTAAAAAACCAAATATTAGTTTACAAGAATCGCTTAATGCCTATCAAAATAAAACGACTAAATCATTAACTGAAAAAGATGTTAATAAAATCTTTAAAGTATTGACTGAAGCTTATGGAACACAAGCTGTCGAAGTTAAAGTCGATCAAAAAGTAAATCTTTATCAAAGAAAATTCGACTCTAAATTATATTACATCGGAGATAATATTTCTAAAACAATGACCGGAAATTTAAAGGATATTTATTTAGGAAATTAAATAACTTTCGCAATTTTTGAGTTAATTAGCAATTGGAGGCGGAGGCGTCAGAGTTTGCGAAGATTCTTCTTTGGACTTTTCTTTAGTTTTTTCGGTTTCAGTCTTTTTTGCTTTCTCCTTCTCGTCGGCTTTCTTTTTTTCTTCTTCTTTTTTCTTTTTTTCGAGATCTTTAATTTGGGTTTCCAATTCTTTCTTTTTGGCCTCAGCAGCGCTATCTTTAACGACAATTACCTTTGGTGCCATATTAGCTGGCGTTGCTCCAGGTGCGAAAGAATCAATCGCAATAGTGTCATAATCTAACTTCTCAGGAATTTCCACACTGGCGTTGACATCAGTTTTTTTTGAACATGATGTAAGAATAATTGCGCCTAGGATAATTAGATATTTTGTCATCGTTTTATTGGATTTTAAAACTTGCTAAAACTGGAAAATGATCCGAAATATGAACACTTCTGTCAACACGATAATTTAAAGCTTTTATCGATTCTGATGTGAAAATATGGTCAATTTTTATTGGAAATTTAAATTCATGAAAGCTTGTTCCGCTTCCACTTCCTGCTTCCACAAAAGCATCTTTTAGATTTTTTGAAGCCAAATAATATTCGTAAGAATTAGGAACTGCATTAAAGTCTCCAGCAAAGACAACAGGATAAGGTGATTTGTCCACCGCAGTCATCGTGTTTTGCATTTGGATTTGATGTTCCTTAAAAATAGGAAGCATTTTCTTTACTAAACCTTTTGCTTTCGCTTCGTTTTCGTTCATGGATTTGGTTGGTCTAACCATTTGCTTATCAATCTGAAAGGGTTCCATATAGATGTTTACAAAACGTATTGTTTTTCCCTTAATATTAATATCGGTATAAAAACTATTGCCTATATCAACTTGCGTTTTAATATCTTCAAATTTTTCAATAGGAAATTTTGAATAACACTGAATATGTGGAAATTGTTGAAGTTTATGAGGATATTTTGTGAGATTAAATTCAATTGATGCTTCTTGTAGCAGAACAATATCAGGGTCTTTTTCAGAAATATAGTTTTCAATTTCTTCTTTACCCATCGTGCCGTTTCTTACATTAAAGCTCATCAGTGTAAAATCTGCTTTGTATTTTTTCTCTGGCGAATAATTAATCCATCGACGCGTTGGCGTAATAAATAAAATCGAAATTACTAAAAATAAAATTGCTCTTTTCTTAAATAAAATAATCCAATAGATACAAAGTAAAATATTTAAAATCATTAAGATAGGAAAACCTAAAGACAACAAATTCAATAATGAAATTTGGCTTGGCGATATCCAATTATTAAGCAGCATTGCCATTAGCAAGCTTGCAATAACTAAATGTCCTATCGTTAAAATGAAATTAAAAACCTTCATTATCCACCAATAATGTTATTGTGTTTTTTCCAGTTTCTGATGTAGAGATAGCCGACTAATGCGCCACCAATATGTGCAAAATGTGCTACATTATCCCAACTAAATTGTCCTACACCTAAGAATACCGAAATCAAAATAATAATTGGTAAAAGATATTTTGCTTTGATTGGCGCTGGTATAAACATGAACATCAATTTCGCATTTGGGAATAATGTCGAGAATGCCGCAACAACTCCAAAAATGGCGCCTGAAGCACCTACCATTGGCGTTCTTAAGATGTTGAACAAAGACTGCGCTTTCTCTTGAACTTCTGGATTCGAAGACGTAAAAGGCATATCACCAACGTAGCCGATAGTTGCGTATTTATAGATTTCGTTAATATTATAATCGTTTTCTTTTAGAAATTGTGTAATTCTAAAAACCTCTACAAGATTGATAATGTTGTAAAGAGCAAAACCTCCGATACCTGCTAAAAAGTACAAAATTGTAAATTTTTTTCCTCCCAAAACTTGTTCTAAAACAGGTCCAAAACTCAATAAAGTTAACATGTTAAATGCAATGTGCATAATGCTTCCGTGCATAAACATATGCGTAATAATTTGCCAAGAACGGAAATTAGGCGACAGCGGAAAAAAGCCAGCAAGCCACTGTGTTACAAATATTCCGTAGTTTTCTAAAAGTAATGTAGCTACAAAAACAATAACATTGATAATGATAATGTTCTTTGTAATTGGCGTAATATTTTGAAACATATTTTAAAATTTATTTTTAAAATCATCGAAAGGTATTTCCTCAAAACACTTCTTGCCAGAAGCGGTATATTGTGGAAAGCCTAAGTCGATAAAATCTTTTATAAGTTGTTCTACTTCAGTTTTATAAATAAAATCGAATTTAGATTTGCTGTGTACTTTTAACCATTGATCTTGGTAAAAACTCATGAAGTCATCTTCGGTTCTGTAATCTAAAATCTCAAATATTTTTTCTAAAAATCCGGCAACCGCAGATTCTTTAAGACCTTCTGGCACTGCGTTGATTCTTAACACATTATCGTGTGCAATAACCATATCGAATCCAAGTGATGGCAAATATTTTTTAATCGATTTGTATTTGTTTTTTTCAATTTCGTTGAGATGATATTCAATCGAAAAGAGAAGGTGTTGCCCGTTTTTATTTGGTTTAAATTCTTTCTGCTGCGATTGCAAAATCACACGATGTATTCTTCCCAAATCCAGCATCAAGGTTTTTCCATCTTTGTTAAACAACCAATAGCCATTTGGAAGTCGGAAAAGATCTTCCTCCAAATCGTCGTCGTCCTCAAAAAGATTAATTTTCGAAGGTTCCGCAGTTGGCACATCGGCATTGTACATTTCTGACAGATTAAAACTTTCGATTGCAGAAGGTTTTTCAGAAGTAAATGGATTAAAACTTCGATCAACTTTTACCGCTTTCGAAAATGAAGATCCTCCGCTGCTGCTAGTTTCAATGTTAGCTTTGCTCGGTTGCGGCTGGAAGAAAGCATCCATCGCAGGATCTCTATCAAAATCCAAACTGGGCGCAATGTTATAAATTCCTAAAGCTTTTTTAATTGTTGAACGTAGAAGAGCAAAAATTAAAGCTTCGTCCTCGAATTTTACTTCCGTTTTTTGAGGATGAATATTAACGTCGATTTTCTCTGGATCAAGCTCCAAATACAAGAAAAAACTCGGAATATAACCTGGTTGCAAAAGTCCTTCAAACGCCTCTTGTACAGCTTTGCTCAGATAAGGACTGCGGAAATATCTTCCATTAACGAAGAAAAACTGTTCGCCACGGGTTTTCTTAGCGCCTTCTGGTTTTGCAACAAATCCGTTAAGCGTTACCCAACCCAAGTCTTCTTTAATCGGGATTAAAAGTGGTTGAATTTTTCTTCCGAAAACTTCCACGATGCGTTGCATTTGTCCGCCTTTTCTCAGTCGGAAAATAGGCTCGTCGTTGTGGAACATTTCGAACTCTACATTTTCGTGAGCCAATGCCACACGCTGGAATTCGTCGATGATATGACGGAATTCTATATTGTCGTTTTTCAAAAACTTGCGTCGTGCAGGTACATTGAAAAACAAATTTTTAATTAGAAAGTTAGAACCTTCCAAAGTTTGTACAGGTTCCTGAAACTGCAATTCGCCACCTTCGATGTAGATGTTAGTCCCAACAGAAGCTTCGGCTTTTTTAGTTTTTAATTCCACCTGAGCAACAGCAGCAATCGAGGCTAAAGCTTCGCCACGAAAACCTTTGGTTGCGATTTTAAAAATATCTTCGGTGCTTTTAATTTTGGAAGTCGCATGACGTTCAAACGCCAATCTTGCATCGGTGTCGGACATGCCAACGCCGTTATCAACAACCTGAATCAGATTTTTTCCAGCATTACGAACTATAAGTTCTACCTTGCTAGCGCCAGCGTCTATTGCATTCTCCATCAATTCTTTAACGATGGAGGCGGGACGTTGGACAACTTCTCCAGCAGCAATTTGGTTGGCAACGTGATCGGGTAAAAGTTGTATAATATCTGACATATTTCTTATTAACCCCCAAAAATACGGATAAGTATCGAGGCTCAAAAATTAAATGTTTGTGAAAATGTCTTAATAAACGCTAATTCTGTTGTATATTGTTGTCAAATTTTTAATAAAATTTTATCCTTTAATTATTTGATAATCTGAATGAAAAGAGATTTATATATTGATTTTGCAAAAGGTTTTGCAACACTTTCAGTAATTTTTATCCACACGGTTTTTTGGTCAGGACAGTTTTATGTGCCGACAGAAGTGCGTGTGATGTCTTTGTTTTTTGATGTGATTTTGTTTTACGCCCTTAGCGGAATAACTTCTGGTAATAACATCGAAAAGACTTTTTATCGATTGTTGAAATTACAGGTCACGTATATGATTTTTGTGACTTTTCTTTTTGTTTTAGATTATTTGTTCAAGGTTTTTGGTTTGACATTTTTCTCGATGGATTGGCTCAAATCGTTCTATTCGACATTTGGTGGGAAATATGTTCCGCAGAATATTTCTGTAGAACCACAATGGCAAAATCTAGGAAATTGGTATCTCCATCAATATTCTAATGCTGATACTTTCCCTGTTGTGATGGGAAGTTTTTGGTATCTTAAGGTTTATTACATTTTGACGGTTTTTGGGGTTTTAGTTCTTAAATTCTTCCCCAAACATATCAATTGGTTTATCGGACTTTGTGTCGCTTTAACCTTGATTTTCAATTTATTTCCGCAATATTATCCAAATGGACAAGTTGGTTATGTCGCGTTTTACTTTGCTGTGTTTTTGATTGCGCATCAGATGCGTGGGAAAAAAATCCCTACAAAGATGATTCCTGTTTTGTATGGAATTGTGGCAATCGCTTTGGTCGGAATGTTTTGGTATTACGGAGGTGAGATGTTTTATAAACTAAATAAGAATAAATTTCCGCCGAAATTACCATATATTATTTGGACGCTTTTTGCAGTTGTCACCTTGTTTGTTGGTTATAATCGTTTGAAAATCAATAATAAAAACTTTTTGACGTATATCGGAAATAATGCGATTTTCTTTTACTTTTCGCAAGGGATAAGTTCATCTTTAATTTACTTTATTGTTGTGCCTTTCAAAGATGATGTTAATTGGATTTTGCTTTTAATTCCAGTTTATATTATCAATGTTGTACTTGCAGTTATCATTGCAGAAGGACTTAAAAAAGTAGATGCTTTTGGCTGGAAAATTTTAAATATTTTGCGAAAAAAAACCGCCTCTAGTTAAGAAACGGTTATGTTTTTTTTGTTAATATTTAGTTTTTGCTTCCGCCACCTCGCATAATAAGTGCGATAATAATGATAAGTACAACGCCACCGATAATGAGATAAGTTGGGTTGGTGTACCATTCGCCAGCGCCACCTCCTTTGTTGGTGTTAATGTCAACAGTTAAATCTGCGCCTTTGTCTTGAGCAAAGATAAGTCCAGTGCTGAAGAAAGATAAAAGCATAATCAGAACGCTTTTAAGTCTTGTTGATAAGTTGCTTTCCATAATTTTGATTTTGTTATGTTGATGTATTGTGTTAAATGTTTTTCAAATTCACAATTATTGTACCAAAATTATATTTAGTTCGTAAATGTATTGCGGGTTTTTTATAAACTTAAATTTTAAAAATGTTTAATAACAGCGTTTTTAAAATGATATCTCGGCGTTGGGATATTGTCGCTAATTTTTTGATCAAACCAAGGATTTTCGTTTTCAGAAAGAATATGTATCGATTGTGCTGGCGTATAACCTTCGATCAAAGCATAACGTTTTTGGGCGCCGTTTTCGATTTTGTCAACAACCATCACAACGTGACCAGGGCTTCCTGGCGTGATAATTAAATCACCGATTTCAAATTCTTTTTTGTTGGAATCCAATTTTAAATCTCGAGCTAAAGAAATTGTCCCTGCGTAAGTGTAAATTATGTCTAAATATTTTCTAAATTCTTGATAATTATTCAACTGATTTGTGTTTGCAGATTGCGAAAACCTCACCGAATTTCCGTTGATGATTGGGCGAATACCTTTTGCATAAGAGTCCCAAGAATAATTATCACCGCTTGTAAATCGAAAATGGATGTCGCTATATTTTTCATTTTTAAATAAATACTCAGCCCGAAGTCGTATCAACGCATCGGCGCATTGTTGCAAGTCGGTTGTCCCAATGTCATAAGTCAAAATCCCAACATGATGCTTTTGATCAGATATTTCGGAGCCATCATATTTAAGAATTGGTTTTCCAAAATCCTGCAGTTTTAGATTTTGTAGAAAATTTTCCCAAGAATTGGCTGGCGTTTCAACTCTTTTAAAACCAGAAATCGGAAGAAGTCTATCTTTTAAAATATTAGCTTTTGGATTGATTAATGTAATGTTTTCAGCTTTCAGTTCTGGAGAATTTAATGCAGGTTTTTCTATAATTTTTTCTTGTTTATTACAAGCAATTACGACAAGACTTAGAATTATTAATTTAAAAATTTTCATCATTCCTGAATTTGTATTAAAAATAAAGGAAATGCGCTTAAAATTCTTATTTTTACGAAAAAAATTGAAATGTTTAGGTTAAAGCTACTTACGGATCCGCGTTGGGCAAATATTGCAGAAGGCAATTTGGAAGAAATATTAACTGACCACGCTTGGTGCGAACAAAAAGCAGCCACTAATGCGATTGGATTGATTACGATGTTGCCAGAATATCCCGAAATTGTTACCGAACTTTTGGCGATTGCACAAGAAGAGTTAGACCACTTCAACCAAGTGCATGAGATTATCAAAGAACGTGGTGGCGTTTTGGGACGACCAAGAAAAGACGATTACGTAAATGATTTAATCAAATTTGTTGTGCAAGGAAGTCGTGAAGATTTAATTGTTGACAAAATGCTTTTTGCTGCGATGATTGAAGCTAGAAGTTGCGAACGTTTCAAAGTTTTAACAGAAAATATTAAAGACGAAAAGCTAAAGAAATTCTATCATGAATTGATGGTTTCGGAAGCGAATCATTATACAACTTTCATAGGATTTGCACGTCAATTGGGCGATCCCGAAAAAGTAAATCAACGTTGGGAAGAGTGGCTAGACTACGAGTCCCAAATTATCCGTTCTTACGGAAATAAAGAAACCATCCACGGATAATATGAAGAGAGGATTCAACGACTATATAGGATTAGCGTTCCGAAATTTTTTACAAGGTCTTGTTATTATCGGGCCTTTGGCGGTTACGGCATGGATTATTTGGTACATTGTTTTTAGTATCGATAACATTATTCCGTCTGTATCCGAGAAGTTTCCGGGATTGGTTTTCGTAGTGGTGATTGCTGCGACGACACTTATCGGCTATTTTGGGAACAAATTTATCATCGGTCGAATTATCGTTGATAGCGTTGACTACATCCTCGAACATACGCCGGGCATCAAATTTATCTACACGTCGCTTAAAGATGTGATGGGTTCTTTTGTTGGTGATAAAAAGAAATTCAATGTGCCTGTTTGGGTTAAAACCAATGAGAACCCAGAAGTTTGGCGCATCGGGTTTTTAACTCAAAACGATATGTCAGCCGTTAAAATGGATGGGATGATTGCGGTTTATCTTCCGCATTCTTACGCCGTTTCGGGTTGGGTTATTGTAACTAAATTTAATAATATAAAAGAAGTTGATGGCATGAGCGCTGCCGAAGCAATGAAGTTTGCAGTAAGTGGTGGTGTTGCTGGATTCCATAGCGATGATAACGTTTTCAAAGCACCAGAATGATGTTTGATTTTTAAATATGAAAAACACTTTAGGTTAAAAACACATTTGACTTAGAAAAAATCAATTTTTAAAAATCTACAAAACATTATTTATATGAAATTACCTTATGCAGAGCCATTTAGAATTAAAATGGTTGAAAATATCCAACAGTCTACACGAGAGCAAAGAGAACAATGGCTAAAAGAGGCTGACTATAATTTATTCAATTTAAAATCGTCACAAGTATTTATTGATTTATTAACTGATAGCGGAACTGGTGCAATGTCTGACCAACAATGGGCAGCTTTGATGACTGGTGACGAAAGTTATGCAGGTTCTCGCTCGTTCCAAGAATTGCAATCGACTGTTGAAAGAATTACAGGATTTCCTTATCTACTACCAACGCACCAAGGTCGTGCAGCGGAAAATGTATTGTTTTCAGTTTTAGTAAAAGAAGGCGATGTTGTACCAGGGAATTCACATTTTGACACGACTAAAGGTCATATCGAATTCCGTAAAGCGCACGCTATCGATTGTACTATTGATGAAGCTTTTGATATTAATGATCTTTATCCTTTCAAAGGAAATATCGATCTTAACAAACTTGAAGAGGTTTATAAATCCCATCCAAAAGAAAATATTCCGTTTTGTTTAGTTACCGTGACTTGTAATTCTTCTGGTGGTCAACCTGTATCTTTAGAAAACATAAAAGCGGTTAGAGAATTGTCGAATAAATATGGAATTCCAGTTTATTTTGACTCAGCGAGATTTGCAGAAAACGCTTATTTTGTTCAACAAAGAGAAGAGGGTCAAAAGGAGAGAAGCATCAAAGAAATTTGTAAAGAAATGTTCTCTTATGGTGATGGTATGACGATGTCGTCAAAGAAAGATGGATTGGTGAATATCGGTGGATTTATCGCACTTAACAATCAAGAGGTTTTTGAAAAAGCTTCTAATTTCACGATTATCTACGAAGGTTTCATCACTTATGGTGGAATGGCGGGAAGAGATATGGCGGCTTTGGCAGTTGGTCTGGACGAGGCGACAGAAAGTGCTTATCTGGAAAGTCGAATCTCGCAAGTTGAATATCTAGGAAATAAATTAATAGAGTACGGTGTGCCTGTACAAAAGCCAATTGGTGGACATGCTGTATTTGTAGATGCACTTAGTTTCTTACCAAATATTTCTCGTGAAGAATTTCCGGCACAGACTTTAGGTCTCGAACTTTATATTGAAGCAGGTATTCGTGGTGTAGAAATCGGAACTTTGTTAGCCGATCGTGATCCCGAAACGCGTGAAAATCGTTATCCAAAATTAGAGCTTCTTCGTTTAGCAATTCCGAGAAGGACTTATACTAACAATCACATGGATTATATTGCAGCGGCTGTTAGCAATGTCTATGAGCGTAGAAACGATATCACCAAAGGTTACAAGATTGTGAAAGAACCAGCGATTTTAAGACACTTTACTGTGAAGCTAGATAAAGCTTAAACATAATACAAAAAAAACCGACACTCAGCTGAGTGTCGGTTTTTTTATTTTTCACTTTTTAATTGTTGAATAGAAGCGTCTGCAGCATCAGGAGAAATCGCTTGCATTTTAGGCTTTGGTGGGCCTTCTGTTTGATTGATTCCTGGACGTCCTGGTCTTGGAGTAGCTTCTATACTTCTCATTTTGATAGACTTTTCCTCATCCGGATTTGGCGCATTATTGACTTTCTGAGGTTCGGTAGGAGCAATCTTTTTACCTTCGCCGTCTGTCATTTCAAGTTTAATATCACTTTTCAAATACTTAAGAAGTTGTTTTGCTTTGTCGCCTTCCATAGTATTGGCATAGTTAAGAACAATCTGCTCAAGCTGAAGAATCATGATTTCTTTACCAGCAGATTTTCCAGCGTTATAAGCATTTAATAAATATAATTTCGGAACCAAAGCGTCTTTTTTGTTTTCGTCAATGGTTTTAAGAATTAATTCTGAAGAGGCTTGGTATTTTCCTTCGTCATAAAGTTTGTAAGCTTCTTCATATTTTTTCTGAACATCTTCAGACGACTTGTTGAAGTTTTTATCACGAGGATTTTTTACAAACTCTGCATACGAAGTGTACGGATATTTTTCCAAAATCATGGTTTTTGCACGTTCTGCAGCACCAGGATTTTTTTCATAATTAACAACAAATGCTTGATAAAGCGCTTTCAGTTCTGTGTCCTCGTCAGGCTGCCCGTCTACAAGGTCATAAAGTGTTTTAGTCGCTAATTTAGAATTGCTAAAGAAGTTCTCAAACATAATTCCTAAACCTAGACTTGCCGTATCTCTATCTTTTTTAAGCTTTGCAATATCCGAAGTATTGCTCGGTATTTTTTCTGTATAAAAACTTGGTTCAAAACGACGAGGATCGGGCGCAGTTGTTACACCTAATGCTTCGTTTTTAAGATCTTCTATCGTTTGAGATTTAGCAGAGTAACGCCAGTTGTCAGCTAATGTTCTGTTGCCCCAGATCTGCTTAAAGTTAGTCTCTCCACGCGGGATATTGTTGGTATTTGCAAAGTAGAATGTACTTTTGTTATCACCAGCCATATTGATGTCTCCGAAAGTCCCAGCGCCAGAGTTGGCGAACATCGAGTTAGCATTGTAATCGCCAGTGTCAAAACCTTTTGATCGCTCAGCTCTTTTTCTTTCGATTTCTTCTGCGGCTTCTTTCGCTTTCAACTTATCAATATGCTTTGCAAAATAGGCTTCTTGTTGCTCTTTAGACATTTTTGTAAGTGCAAGAATACTATCATTTTTCTTTATTAAATAATAGTTTTTCGAAAGCTTTTTAATATTGGTTGTAAGCTCTGTGAGACGTGCTTTTTCTGGTGCGTAAGTCATAACCGCCAACGCACTATCGTAGTAAGCGCCCGCTGTCAAATAATCGTCTTGTGCAAAATATTTTTTTCCAATTTCTGAAAATGCTAAACCTCTGATTTGTGGATCCGATACTTTTGCTGAAATCGATTTTCTAAACAAAGAATCTGCGTCTTTATCTTGCTTTGCATTAAGCGCTAAAAGCCCCATAGCATAATACAATTCGTTTTTACGAGAAGCGTAAGTTCCTTTTTTAGCTATCTTTTCTAGATAAGCTAAAGCTTCGTCATAATTGTCGTTGGTATTATCGAATGTTTTAGCAATTTGGATTTGCGTTTTAACCTCGAATTCGAAATCATAAGCATATTTGTAAGCCGTTGTGAAAGACTCTCTAGCTTCTTGCTTTTTACCTAATTCTGCCAAGATTTGTCCACGTAGATAAGCAATTCTACTTCTTGTTTTTCTAACTTTATTATACTCAAAAGCTTCTTCTAACTCGGTTACAGCATCATTCTTTTTGCCCCATTTTAATAACATTTCAGAGTAGAAAATACTTAAAGTTCTTTTTTCTTCTTTGTTAAGTTTTTCATCCTTAAGTTCAACGAAAAGGCGATCTGCTTTTTGATAGTCTTTTAGTTTAGCATAGATTTCGGCTTGATAAATTCTTGCAGTGTTAATGCGTTTATGTTTTGGCATATTATTAAAAATATAACCTAGCGCATCTAGAGCTTCAAGGTTTTTACCCTGATACATTCTAGATTTTGCCAATAACATATAAGCGTCAAACATATACGAGTTCTTCTCTACACCGTTAACAAGAACTGAGTTTTTTGAAATCGTTTTTAATGCTTTGGCTTCTGCAATTTGTAAAATAGATGCTCCTTTTCCAGAAGTACTAGGTCGCGATGGACTTCCTCCCATTGTAGAATTTGCATTGGGCGAAGCAGGACCTTTGTTGCCGCTCATGTTGGTCATCGGGTTTCCTGCACCAAAGTTAGAAACTTCCGTTGCTACATCTTCTGTAGTAAGAATCGGAATATAAGCTTCGTAAAAGTTGTCTTTAAAACTTTTAGTACGATTTTGCATTTCTGTATTAAAGGCTTCTTTACTATTAAACATGGTGTTATAATAGGTAGAAAAGCGATTCATCGGGCCACTCTTCGTCTTCTTTTTACGAGGTGTACATCCAACAACAACAAAAATAGAAAGTATAATAAAGGCGAATTTTCTCATTTAAGTAGATAACTTGCTAAAAGGCAATTTATTATTTAAAACATTAATTTTTGTAAAAATAATCTTTTTCTTTTTAAAAACGAATTTATATCAAGAATCCTTCAACAGGAAAGTATTTTGACAGATATTTATACACCAAATGTGTCGGAAGTCCCATAATGCTATAATAGCTCCCGTTGATGTTTTCGATTTTGCTCATCCCCAACCATTCTTGTATGCCGTAACTACCAGCTTTGTCAAAAGGTTTGTATTTTTCGATATAATAATTGATCTCGTCATCTGAGATAATTTGCATTGTCACATCGGCGCAATCGGTTTCTGTTATTAAATTATCAAGCGTTTTAATACAAATTGATGTGTAGACTTGATGTGTTTTGCCTGACAGTTTTTTTAACATATCAAAGGCTTCGTTTGCGTTTTTTGGTTTTAAAAGAATTTCGTCTTCCAAAGCGACAATCGTGTCCGAAGTCAAAAGGATTTCATTTTCTTTTAAATCTTTATAGGCTTCAGCTTTTGTTTTGGCTACAAAACCAGCAATATCTTTTGTTGCTAAATCTTCGGGATAAGACTCGTCGCAGTTAATTTTTACAACTTCGAAAGGAAAATTTAATGATGCTAAAAGTTCTTGACGACGTGGCGACGCTGAGGCTAACAATAACTTCATTTTAGGTTGATTTGGTGTCATCTTCTAGATTCCAACGATTTTGAATTTTCATAACTTGTTCGATAACATCACGTACTGCGCCCTTTCCACCTTCGATGGGCGAGATATAATCTGCGATGTCTTTAACTTCTGGTACGGCGTTAGCTGGTGCTGCCGCAATCGCGACTTGTTTCATAATACCAATATCCGGAATGTCGTCACCCATCATCAAAACTTTGGAGTCGTCGATCTGATATTTTAGTTTAAAATCTGTATAATCCGACACTTTATGAGCTGACTTTGCATAATAATCTTTAATCCCTAAATAGTCGATGCGATGACGCACCATAGGATCATCTCCGCCTGTGATAACCGCAATTTTGTAACCTGCTTTTATCGCTTTAACAACGGCGTAACCGTCTAGCACATTCATAACGCGAGACATATTTTTGTCGGGAAGAAGATAGACGCTTCCGTCTGTGAAAACACCGTCCACATCGAAGACAAAAGCACGTATATTTTTTAGTTTTTCTAAATAGCTCATAATAAAAAATCCCTTGTTGATAAGGGATTATAAATGTAATAAATATTAGTGAATTTTGAAATCAAATTAAGGAAACAAACTTGGTTCGATAGGATTGTTATCGTTTTTGATACTTTCCTTCTGGCTTTTTTCCATATTTCTGATAATGTCATTGGTATCAGTTATTTCTTTACCGTCCATATTCATTTTTATTTTGACATTGCCTTGGCTTAGCATCTGGCGCATATCTTTTACAGGATCGTTTTTGTATTCTTTCCATAATTGTGTAAACTTCGCTTCTGTAACGTCAAGAGGTTTCCCTTTGCTACCGCCGATTATCACAGTTGTTCTGCCATTGCTGTCATTCGCACTTTCTTTAATTTCGACATCATCAAATTTTTTAAGTCCAATGAATTTGTAAGCGTGTGTGCCCGTAGCATCTTGCATTTCTAATATTAAACCAGGAAGTCCAGAGAATTTGTAAGGTCCATCTTGGAAAGGTAATTCTTGCGTGAACCATGCTGTCCAGCTTCTTCCTCCAAATTCTGTCGTTGCTTTTTGAGCCGTGAATTTGTCTATCTTTTTTGTGTCGGGTTCAATTTTCCAAACGATGGCTTTTTCGTTTTTAATGGCATAATTGTTTGTATTGATTGGCGTTTTAAGAACAATATTAAAATCAGGATAAGACTTTTCTACCGTGTATTTAACAGCGCCAGGATTGGTACCTTTAAAATTGAAATTCGTGCTTCCTGTTGCGCGCATTTTTTTCATGTACTCATCGCGTAGAGAATCTGCTAAAAATTTTTTTTGACTGTAGAATTTGCTGCCATCTTTTCGAATATCGAGAAAGACAGTTTCTTTTTTTATCGAATCTTTTTGATTGATGTTTGGCGCAAATTCATACTCGTAGGCGATGCGCGTGCCTTGTCCAAAAATGGAAATGCTAAGAAGTAATAAAAGTAGATGTAAATGTTTCATGACTAAAAAATTAGTTATACGAATGTAAAAAATATTTCGCAATGTTTCAGCGAAATATTTTTTTATTGAAAAATTATAATATTCTGATTTTAAAATTTATTTAAAATTAAATTTAACAGTAAACATAAACTGACTTGGTCGTATGTACATTTGGTTAGTTGAGATCAAGCTTTGTGCAACGTCTACACTAACTGTTTCATAGACTTTACGATTTGCGATGTTTAACCATTTTAGCTCAAAATCAATTTTCTTTTTAACCCAAGTGTATTGATAAGAGACGTCAAAGAAAGAGTTTCGGAAATTAGTGCCTTTTACTTTTGTTGTCAAATCATCCCAGAAGAATCCAAAAGTGTGATTTTCGCTAGGGTAGATGTAAGTGCTTAGATTATGATTCCAGCCAGACGTTTTCACATCGATATTGTCAGTTGTGTTGCTACTTTTTGACCAGTTAAAACCAACATTGTAATCAACACTTAACCAACTGAAATAAGCATTATTAAATTTAATTCCTAAATTTTGTCGGTTAGAATCTGTTTCGCGTAGATCGTTAAAAAATGAAAACGAATTAGAGTCTGTATTGGTGGCAGATACTGATAAGTTCATTTTATACTTAGGGAAATACTTTCCAATTTCCGCGCTTTCGGTTTGACTTTTAGACGTGTTGTCCATTGTTTCCAACACTAACTCATTTGTGAAACCGTTGGTTTTGTAAGATTCAATAATGTTTCTTTTGTTAGTCGAATAATTATATCTAACATTGAAGAACAAATTGTTAAGAGGATTTCGGTATTCTAATCTAGAGCCAATGCTTCTTGTTAAATATTCTGGCATTTCGATGTTGTCCGCACTACGCACTCTAAGACTTGTTGGGCTTGTTAGCATTTTTCCGCCATACAAGAATCCAAAGTTTCCGAAATCGTATTTTTGGTTAGCAAAAGCCCAAAGTTTGAAGAATGAAGCAAACTCATAATTTGCAAATAAAGTGGGTTCAAAAACCGTTTTGCTTTGGTCAAGATATTTGTTGCGGATATTATCTCTATATGTAATGCCGTAGAAATTAACAGGCAAAGTCATATTCAGATTAAAATTTTGAGATTTGAAATTAACGCCCAACTGTGTGTATGGTTGGATTTCGTTCCAGTCAACATCGTTAAGCATATCGCTTCCCAGAAAGTGATTGGTGCCGCCAACTTCACCATTAATCGCAGAATTTAAGTTATTAAAATTCATATTTAAACCAACTTCTGGCGTGAAAGTCCATTTTTTGTAGCTAAATCCTACCGACA
Source organism: Soonwooa buanensis (assembly GCF_900167905.1). Classification (GTDB taxonomy): domain Bacteria; phylum Bacteroidota; class Bacteroidia; order Flavobacteriales; family Weeksellaceae; genus Soonwooa; species Soonwooa buanensis. The sequence continues at coordinate 46,503 of NZ_FUYZ01000003.1, forward strand.
CCGAATGATCAACTTCTAAGGTTTTTGAAGTCGCATATTGGTTGATCTTACTATAATTTCCGAATCCAAAGTCAATAAGATAACTTCCTGGATTAATGCTCATCGTTTGTCTATCTTTTTGATATTTGACATAACTCATCACGTTGAAAAGCTTTTCCTTCCAAGGTACAATCGTACTTAACGAATTTTGGAAAATACCACTCGGTGAGTTAAGATCTTCCATTGCCATTTTATGAATAGCATTCGTTTCTCCAACAGCTGGTGGTAGATAATTGTCAACTTTTGCGCGATCTGTATTCCAGAAACTATTCCAAGTTGTTGTGTTTTTGAAGAAACCTTTTTTTGCATTTTTAGTGAAGATTAGTTCTCCTTTTGCAGCATTGTCATAGAAATTATTAGAGGTACTTGACGTAAAAGTTCCGCCCAATGGTACTGTTCTGGAGCCAACATCATAAACGCTAACTTGATAATCCTCACGTTTGATGCTGTTGTTGGTATAAGATGCATTGGCTTTTAATTCCCATTCTTTATTTTTGAAAGGACTTGTCAACAAATTAGCCGAGAAGAAATGAACATTGTTTAACAAATATCTTTTTTCTCCAATATTGGGTGTGCCCGCCGTTTCTACATTGGTCCAAGATTTTTGTGATGCTTGCGATCGACGACCTTCCCAACGCGATCCAAAAGAAAGCATGTTGCCTTCATTCTCTACAGATTCGCCATTGTTATTCGCTTTATAGTTAACGACCCATTGATTTTTCTGCCCAAAAAACATTGGCGTTAATTTAACATTCCAAAGAAAAGGACTAAAGCCAGCGCCAACCTCGCCACGCCCCGTCATCGTCACCGATTTTTTTAGTTTAATATTAAGCGCAGCGTTTTCTGAAGGGACTTTGTCTTGCAAAATTTTAACTGGCTGATGGTTCTCAAGAACTTCAACTTTAGCAACGGCATCTTTTGGAAGCGAATTGTTAATTGTTCCGTAACCGCCTTCCATTAAGTCTTTTCCGTTAACGTAAAATTTATTAATCGGCTCACCTTGATAAAGTACAGTACCATCTTTATTAACTTCGATACCTGGCATCTTTTTCAAAACATCAGCAAGACTACGGTCCGATTTGTTTTCGAAAGCTTTGATGTCGTAAGAAATCGTGTCACCTTTTTTGGTGATTAGTTTGGTTTTAATTTTTACTTCTTCAATTTCGGTTGTTTCGCCAGCTAGTGAGAAGTTTTGAGTTTGATCAGCATTTTTGATGGTTTTGCTTTGCGTTTTTTGATTAAAAGCTTTAACCTTTAAAATCACATCGCTTTCTGATGAGGTGAAAATAATCTTGTATTCACCTTTAGAATTGGATATTGCATAAGCCAGAATTGCGTTTTTGCCAGGTTCCTCAATAGTTACACTGGCGCTTGGTAATGCTTTTCCGTTAGAGTCGGTAATGTTTCCGCTAATTGTTTTTTGAGCTAAAACAATTATTGAACAACAAAATACCAAAATAAAACTGAGTAGATTTTTCATATAGTTACTGTATCACTAAACAATTAGTAGAAGTTTAATTTTTTTGTTACAGTTGTTTGAGAAATATTTTGATGAAAAGTTAAATCCTTGTCAATTTTGTTAGTGTTAATCGGCAATAGCAGATTTTAATAGATAAAATAATTTAGAATCATTATAATTAAAAACTATTTTTTTTGACCACACTCCACAAAAAATTAATAATTTTGTAACATATTAAGTTAAGCAAAATGGGAATCATTCTGAAACCGATTGATGTTGTTGATGACATCACGAAAGAGGAGTTCGAAAATAAATACCTTAAAACCCGTACACCGGTGGTTATCAAGAATATGGCTAAAAAATGGCCAGCTTACCAAAAGTGGACGATGGACTATATGAAGCAGGCTGTAGGTGATGTTGAGGTGCCTTTGTATGACAGCTCTAAAGCTGATCCAGCTGCACCAATTAACGCTTCCGCAGCGAAAATGAAGTTTGGAGATTATATCGATTTGATACAAAGAGAGCCAACAGATCTTAGAATTTTCTTATTTGATCCGATTAAAAGCGCTCCAAAATTATTAGATGATTACATTTCTCCTAAAGAATTAATGGGCGGTTTTTTAGATAAATACCCAAACATGTTCTTCGGAGGGAAAGGTTCTGTAACTTTTTTACATTACGATATCGATATGGCGCACATCTTCCACACACATTTTAATGGAAGAAAACATATCATGCTTTTCGATTACAAATGGAAAGATAGATTGTATCAAATACCTTATGCGACTTATGCATTGGAAGATTATGATATCGAAAATCCTGATTTCAAAAACTTCCCAGCATTAGATGGCGTTGAGGGTATCGAGTGTTTTTTGGAACATGGTGATACGCTGTTTATGCCAACTGGTTGGTGGCATTGGATGAAATATTTGGACGGAAGTTTCTCAATTTCGTTAAGAGCTTGGGACAAATCTTGGGGCGTAAAAGCACACTCGCTTTGGAATCTTACTGTACAAAGAACTTTTGACAACTTTATGAAGAAAAACTTCAAAATTAGATACATGACTTGGAAAGAGAAAAAAGCCATAGAAAGAGCAAATTATGCTTTGAAACGCGGACTTCCGAGAAAGTAGATTTTGAGTTTAAATCCTTTCCTACAGTATGTTTAAAATAATTCGAAATTTAAGTATTTTCAGTTGTGTTGTGCTATTTACAGTTTCTTGTAAAAGTAGCGATGACTCGGACTTATTTAGAGCATACGTGGAAGGCAAAATGACTCTTGGTCCAAAAAGTGCAAGTAATCTGATGATTTCTCCAATACATTTGGTGAGTAATAATCGTATTATCGGCGAAACTTTTCCGAAGGACAATGGACAATTCGTCGTTGCTGGTCCATACACCACAGGGGATTATAAACTTTTATTTAAATCAAAAATAGAAAGTTTTTCCGGCGGTAATCCCCAATGCAAAATAGATGGAGATTCTCTTAGTATTATTATACCCTCAGGAGTTACTTATTTAATTTTTAATGAAATAAAATTTAAGTAATGTCAAGATTTGGGCTACTTTTCTTAATTGTGCCAGCAATTTTTTTTTCGCAATCAAGAAAGAAAAAACCACTGCTAGAAGAGATGTCCTTTTCTATCGAACCGAACGTTCGTGTTATGAAAGCTATTGGGAATAATTCGATGAATAAAGCTTTGTCTCCATTTGTTGGTTTTGGGCTTGGCGGCACCTTATATGTTTACAAAAATTTTGGTTTAAGTGCCGACTACAATTATATGACCGCAAATCTTGATAAAGAGAGTAATGGAGGTTTGTTTGGTTATATGTCCGCTGCGAGCATGCATAATATCGAAGTGTCAGGAGTTTATAAATATAATCTTGGAGAGGATGTCGACCTAGAAGGTCTTGCCGGAGCTAGCATTTACAGGATTTCTTCAAAATTTATTGATAAGGGCGGGAAATTTAGTGAAGGCAACGCAGGTTTTCACATAGGCGGAAAATTACTTTATACTCTAGATCGTGAAGGTGTGCAACAAGTAATTTTAGGAACAAAACTTAACTATTATACAGCTAGTATTCGCAATCAAAACCCCGATATTGAGCGGTTTTATTCTAAGGCTTGGTTTTTAAATTTCAGTGCGGCTTATCGTATTAATTTTTAATATTTCTTTTAATATTTTTTTAATCTTTAATAATTTATAGTTAAAATTCTGAAATTCGTTTTCGTGAATCAATTAATGCTATACATTTACCAAAGAATTCACAACCAAAGTAAGATGAAAAAAATACTAGTAGTTGTAGCTTTAAGTTTAGGATTGGGGTTTGCAACGGCGCAAAGTACACAACCGACAGCTACGAAAACAACTCCAGTAAAAGCCAATACAACAACGCTTAAGAAAACAGAAGTAAAAGAAGTAAAATCTTCTGGTGGAAAAGCGGTAGTAACAGATACAAAAACAACAACTGTAAAGCTAAAAAAAGACGGTACACCTGATAAACGTTATAAGCAAAGTCAGCATCTTAAAAAAGATGGTACGCCTGATAAGCGATACAAAGAAAACAAATAATTTTTCATAACTTTTATTTTTAGCGTGAACCTTGTTTCGGAATTTCTGAAGCAAGGTTTTTTGTTTTACTGATCTAGGAAGTGTTGAAGATAGAAAACGAAGTAATTTGACGTTAGTTTTGTTCGGGTTTAACTTTTCGATTTTCTCAGTTTGGTTTTGTGAGGGACATGAAATGCAAAAAAACGCTCTATTCGTGGAGGGTAAATGTACTATCGAGATTGCTTTAAAGATGTTGATTAGCTATATTATCCAGTGTTTGATTGTCGTTTTATTTTAGAATAAAATTTGGCCACCTAAAAGTATGCCTCTAATTTCAAAAATTGAGGTTTTAAAATTTTGTTCATTAAATTAAGATCTCTGTAAAAGCTTATGAATAGGGAAGTGTATAGAAATAAAAAATCCCAAATCTTTCGACTTGGGATTTTGTGTGGGTCCTGAGGGATTCGAACCCCCGACCCTCTCGGTGTAAACGAGATGCTCTGAACCAACTGAGCTAAGAACCCTCTTTTCGAGATTTATTTTCTCGTTTTGAGTGGTGCAAATATACAACTTATTCTTTACTCTCCAAATTTTTTTCTAAAAATTCTCCTACAACAAAGTTGCTTCCACCAATAAAAACAATTTCCTCATCTGTAGCTTCTTGTTTTGCAGCAAGATAGCCGTCTTGTACATTGTCAAAAATTTTATAAAAAATTTTCGATTCTTCTAATAGATTTTTATAATCTTCTGGGTGTCGACCACGATGTATAGCCGGTTTTACAAAATAGTAAGTCGAGTTTTCTGGAAGAATTTTCATGACTTCATCTATTTTTTTGTCATTGACAAAGCCTAAAACAATGTGTTTTTTTTGTGGATAACTATTAAGTTGTGCAAAAACTTGCTCTAACCCCGCTTGGTTATGTCCTGTGTCGCAAATTGTCAACGGTTTTTCGGCGAAAATAAACCAACGTCCGATAAAACCAGTATTTTTATGAACATTAAGAAAGCCTTCACGGATATTTTCTTCAGTTATATTTAATCCAAGTTTTTTTAATTCTTCAACAATCGCAAATACTACCTTTTTATTTTTCGCTTGATAAATGCCTTGTAAGTCCGATGGATAGTCGATATTTAATTCTGTGGCATCGATATACATTGCGCCAACTTCTAAAGCCTTATTTTTGATAATATCTTTGACGATTGGATTTTCATCACCAGAAATTATCGGAACATTAGCTTTAATAATACCAGCCTTTTCGAATGCGATTTCTTCGATTGTATCACCCAAAACATTTTGATGATCTAACTGTACATTTGTAATAGCGCTCACCAAAGCTTTAATAATATTGGTAGCATCTAGTCGTCCGCCAAGACCAACTTCAATTATCGCATAATCGACATTTTGGCGTTTAAAAAACTCAAATGCCATAATGGTTGTAAATTCAAAAAAAGATGGCTGAATCTCGTCAGGAAGTTCTTGCAATTTCAGAATCATTTCATATACAAAATGCTTGTCACATTGTTTTCCGTCAACTTTGATGCGTTCTGTAAAATGGATTAAATGTGGTGAATTGTAAAGTCCGACTTTGTAACCAGATTCTTGAAGAATGGAAGCTAACATATTACTCGTAGAACCTTTGCCGTTGGTTCCGCCAATGTGGATGCATTTTAGGCTGTCTTGAGGATTTCCGAAATGCTGACAAAGTTTGATGATATTTTGTAAACCTGGTTTGTAGGCAGATTGTCCATCACGTTGATAGTAGGGAACTTGCGCAAATAGCCAATCGATGGCGTCTTGATAATTTTGTTCTGTAAATTCTTTAGGAGATTTTAACGACATAATTTTTTAATTATGGTGTAAAAGTAATGCTGAGAATCTTTAGATTGATAAAGATTCAAAAGTTTAATAAAAATTTAAAACTTAATGGTGTAAGTTCCAGTTGATGTTTCGTTGGTTTTTTTCTCCGCTTTCACGTATTTTTTCAACCAAATAACAGCGGCGGTAACCGCACATGGATCCGAAATTCCTTTGTTACGGCCAGCAGAAGTCACATTTCCGGCTTCGTCCACAGTAATGTACATGCTTAATTCGCCTTTAGCTTTGCAATTATTAGTAGGCAATTTTCCAGCTTTGCCCATTGTTCCAGGGATAAAAGCTGTTAATTTTCGTTCTGTACCGATTTTCGTTTTCTTAGGCTCTTTAGATTTTTTGTCTTCCTCTTTTTTAGCTTTTAAATCCTCTTTCTTTTGGTTAGCGATATTTTCGTCTTCCTTTGTTATAAGAGGTTCTTCTTTAGCATTAGGTTTTGTGACAACAGTATCGATAGGCTGTACCGCAACATCAGGGACGTAAATTTCAGGTTTTGAAAGACTGTCTATTTCAGGTTCTTCAGCTATAGTTTCAGGCGCAACCACAAGACTATCGATAGCCGCATTGGGTATGCTAGCTTCGGGATGTGTGAATCTAGAATTTGCCCAAAACAAACTAATCACCAATAAGGCAAGGACAATGTAGATCCCAACAGGAGTTCCAGTTAAAGCTTTGGTTTTTCTGCGGAAAATCATCTTATGCAGGCTTATTAATAACGTCTAAAAACTCGTTGGTATGGTATTGAATTTTCATCACCATATAATCGATTTTAGCTACTAAATAATTATTAAAAATGTAGGCTAAAAAACCAACAATTAATCCAACCAAAGCTGGAGATAAGGCTTTATAGAAAGCTGCTGACATTACTTGTTGAGAATCAATTGAGGTATGACTCATCCCAGAAAAAATAGAAGCAAATGCAATGACACTTCCAATGCTTCCCAAAATAGGCGCAATACCAGAAAAACTTGCTAAATAATTAACGTATTTTTCAGCATAATGAACTTCAACCTGTGCTTGAGTTTCCATTGCGTTAGAAATTTCGCTGATCGGTCGACCAACACGCGAAAGTCCTTTTTCTATACAACGTGCTTCGGGAGAATCATCTCTTCTACAAAAATCAATAGCCGCATCAACACGCGCTTCGCTGAGCATGTCATTAATATTTTTAATCAAATAAGGATCAACTTTATTTTCTTTATTAAGTTTTAAAACACGAACTACAAAGAAGTAACATACCGCCAATCCGATAAGAAATAAAATGATAACGATAAGTGTCTCAATAAGTCCACCACCAAAAAGAAATTCTAATACAGAAATATGTTTGTCTGCCATTTGATTTTAAAAATTTTATGACGTTAAAGTTAGGTTATTATTAGGTTTTAAAGAAATTTAAAACACGATTTTATAGGTTCCTTTTGATGAAACAGAAGATTTTTCCGCTTTCACATATTGCTTCACCCATTTAATAGAAGTCGACACAACACAAGGATCCGAAACGCCGCCAGCACGCGATGCAGAAATAACATTTCCTGCTTTGTCAACTGTGTAGGCAATACTTATGCTACCAGATCCAGAACAATCATGTTTTGGCTGTGCGCCACCACGTCCCATAGTTCCGGGGATAAAGCCAACCAATTTTCTATCGACGCCAATTTTGCTGTCGCCATCTCCTGCGCCTCCAAGCGGATCTCCAGCATTTCCGCTACCAGAGCCAGTACCTTGGCTTGATCCTTTTGTACCACGCCCTGCAAGTAAGTTTCCAATTGCGGCGTTACCTCGGCCATCGCCAGTTCCGCCTTCTTTCTTTATCGGACCTTTTATTTTTGTTGAGGCATCAGATTTAGCAACCGTTGTAGACGTCGTATTGGTTTTCGCTTTTTTATCAGCTTTAGAAGCTTTTGGTGTAACAACAACCGCTTTTTCTCGTGTTGGGACAGGGACTGTGTTTTCAGGAATTGGTTTGTCAGCCTTTTCGATGCTTGGTTTTTCGACTTCTGCAATCTCTTCCTGATGTTTTTCAGTAAGTGGAGCAGGGCTAGATTCTGATTTTTTCGGTTCTTCGATGCCTTTTCCGTTGGTGTTGTCTCCGAAGTTTATGAGCATATTGGTAACATCCATTTGTACCATGTCTTCATGCTCATTTTTTTTGTCATTGGGCGCTTTTACTCCTGAAAAGAACAATAAAAACAATAATAAAAATACGGAAACTCCTATTAATAAAGCCTTCGTAAGTGTATGGTCATAATGTTTACGAAAAGCATAAGCGCCGTAAGCTTTATGTCGGTCTTCAAATACTATGTCGTCTAGATCTTGATACATTTACTTTTGGTTTTATTACAGAAAAGCCTATCTGTCGTTATAAATTGTTACTATAACGAGTTAGATAGGTTTTATATTATTAGGTTAAATTATCGACTAGTCATCAACTTCGATGTCATCTTGTTTGAAATGACATTTTAGCTTAAATGGAATCGTCTCGTCGCTACCTGTGTAGAAGTCATCTATCTCACCTTCCCAAAAAAGTTGTAATTCACCATTTTCGTTAAGGTCAAAGCTTAATTCATTTTCATAAAGATAAGCATCTTCGTCGTCGAACAGATCAACTTCCGTATAGACTACATCGTCATTGTCATCGATTTTAAAACTTTGATTTTGAAGATTTTCGGAGTTAATAGGAAAGTCGGAAACTTTGAACGACAATTGTGGAAAATTGTACTGAAGCGAATCGTCATCTACATGATCTAGAGAGTCATCCGTAATTATTTCAACTTCCAAAGTGTTTAACGAATTGTTGTAGACTGCTTTGCAATACGTGTTCTGGATGTGATATTTTAAAGTTTCATCCGGATGATAAATTTTTAATAGCCCTTTCATTGTAAGGTTTACTAATGTTGTTTGTTTTTAAATTGATTATTGTATTGGAACAAAGATAAAAAATTGATTTAATTGGGAAAATTTTTGTTTTAAAATTTTACATCAATTATTATAATTGAAAAGTTATGAGATTTCGTTAATTTTGTTAGCTATAAGTCCAATTTGTAATATGAAGAAGATACTAATTAATATAAGCCTTGGTGTTTTGATACTTGTTGCTGCGAGCTCTTGCAAAAAGAATGATTCGCCTGTGCAGAAAGTTCAAGATCAACCTAACAAAGGTTCTAACCTAAACGACATCGCTGATAAATATTATGAGGAATATCTCAAGATGTATCCTTTGGAGTCCACAGCGCAAGGTGATAGTTTGTACAATGATCAATTGCCGATTAATATTGCACCAGAATTTATTTCTAAAGAAATTTCGTTTTATAACGATGTACAAAAACAGCTCAAGCAAGTCGATTATGATGGGCTTTCGGATGAAGATAAAGTGGTGTACGATGTTCTAGATGCGACACTTAAAGATAAGGTGGAACGCTATGTTTATCATCCAGAATATATACCGTTCACGCAATTTTCTGGTTTGCCATTGGAGTTTCCGTTGTTCGGAAGTGGGAAAGGAGGTCAACCTTTCAAAACCGAATTGGATTATGAAAATTGGCTAAAGCGTATGGATCAATTTCCGCTTTGGATGGATGCAGCGATTACAAATTTCAGAACAGGGATGTCAAAAGGCGTTGTTCTTCCAAAATCTTTGGTTGTTAAAATGATTGACCAAATGGCGGCTGAGGAGATTAATACTTTGGATTTTAATAAAAATATTTTCTTTGGTCCGATCAAAAATTTACCACAGAACTTTAAACCTGTTTCTGCTAATAAATACGCTAAACTTTATCAAGAAGCTATTAAAAGTAAAATTGTCCCTGCATACATAAAAATGCATACGTTTTTAAAAGATGAATATCTTCCGAAAGCTAGATTGACAGACGGTTACAATGCGCTTCCTTCCGGCGATAATATTTATAAATACTATGTTAAAAGTTGGACAACGACCGATAAAACACCAGAAGATATCCATGCTTTAGGTCTTAAAGAAGTGGAGCGAATCCGTAAAGAAATGGATGTTGTTAAAAATAAAGTCGGTTTCAAAGGAAGTTTGGAAGAGTTTTTAACGTTTGTAAAACAAGATCCGAAGGCAATGCCTTATAAAACGTCAAAAGAAATTTTGGATGGTTTTCAATCAATTTTGGATAAAATCACGCCAAAGCTTCAGACGATGTTTAATGTAACACCAAAAACACCTTTTGAGATTCGTCAAACCGAAAAGTTCCGTGAAGCGAGTGCTAGTGCAGAATATATCCAAGGCACACCAGATGGCAAACGTCCAGGGATTTTTTATATTCCGATTCCTGATCCCAAAAAGTTTAATGTAACCTCTGGAATGGAATCTTTATTCTTGCATGAAGCGATTCCAGGACATCATTATCAAGTTTCGTTACAGCAAGAAAACACTAAGTTGCCGAAATTCATGCGATTTGGATGGTTAGGCGCTTATGGTGAAGGTTGGGCGTTGTACTGCGAATCTTTAGGTCCTGAATTTGGACTTTATACAGATCCTTACCAAAAAATGGGTTCTTTAAGTGACGAAATGTTACGTGCCGTACGTTTGGTGATCGATACAGGTTTGCATACAGGTCAAATGAATCGTGAGGAAGCGATTAAATATTTCTTGAGTAACGTTGCTTATGATGAAGCTGGTGCAACTGCAGAAGTGGAGCGTTACATGGCGATGCCAGGTCAAGCTTTAAGCTATAAAATTGGTGCATTAAAAATCCGTGAACTTCGTGACAAATACCAAAAACAATTGGGCAAGAAGTTTAACATTGCGGCTTTCCATGATGAAGTGCTTAGCCAAGGTTGTTTGCCGTTAGATGTCTTAGATCGAAAAATGAATCTTTGGTCTAAAAAACAAAAATAAATAATTGATGTTATAATCCAGCGGCGCCGAATCTCCGATTCGGCGCCGCTGGTATTTTACTTCTCAAAAAGCATTTTCGTGATAAAATCTTTTTCCCCTTTTCCTCGTGCTGGTGAGTATTCTCGACCATAGAAAATGATCTGAAGATGTAGCTTGTTCCAAGTATTTTCTGGCCAAAGTTTTTTGGCGTCGTTTTCGGTTTGGACAACATTTTTACCTTCCGTCAATTTCCATTGTTTCATAAGGCGATGGATGTGCGTGTCTACAGGAAAAGCTGGAACTCCAAAAGCTTGACTCATAACAACCGACGCTGTTTTATGTCCCACGCCTGGCAAAGCTTCCAATTCTTCAAAAGTCTGCGGAACTTCGCCGTTGTGGCGTTCTAACAAAAGCTCAGACATTTTTTTTAAATTTTTTGCTTTGGTATTGCTAAGGCCAATTTCTTTGATGAGTTCTTTTATTTCCCATTCTTCCAATTTTGCCATGCGCTGCGGCGTTCCAGCAACTTCGAATAAGGCTGGCGAAATTTCGTTAACCTTTTTGTCGGTCGTTTGTGCAGACAATGCCACAGCTACTAAAAGTGTGAATGGATCGGTGTGGTGCAACGGGATTGGTTGCACAGGGTATAATTTTTCCAATTCGTCCAAGACGATTTGGGCTCTTTGTTTTTTTGTCATATTGGACGTAAATTTACACAAAAAAGAAATGTTGAATGTAGGTGATGCGCTTCCAGAATTCGAAGCCAAAAATCAAAACGGAAAAATAATTAAGTCTTCCGATTTTAAAGGTAAAAAATTAGTTGTTTTCTTTTATCCAAAGGCAAGTACGCCTGGTTGTACGGCAGAAGCATGCAATCTTCGCGACAATTATTCGGTGCTAAAAAAGCAAGGTTATCAATTACTAGGCGTTAGCGCAGATTCCGAAAAGCGTCAATTAAATTTCGCCACTAAAAACGAATTGCCCTTCGATTTGTTAGCTGACGAAAGCCACGATATTATCGAGAAATTTGGTGTTTGGCAGCTTAAGAAATTTATGGGACGAGAATTTATGGGCATTGTCAGAACGACTTTTGTGTTTGACGAAAATTCCATTTGTACCGAAGTTATCGAAAAAGTAAAAACCAAAGACCACGCGGCGCAGATTTTAGAATCTTAAAATTTGGGCGTGCCCCTTTGTTTTCCCTTGGCTAAAACCTCATAGGTTTTCAAAAAACCTATGAGGTTTCCCAGCCGCCAAAACAAGCGGGTCGGTCTACGCGCAGTCGCTTTTGTTGTGGTGGCTTCGACTCCGCTCAGCCACCACAACAAAGAGCTCCAACAATGCGCTTCGCCCTCACGCAGATTCGGCGTTCTAAGAAAATTTTGAAACAGTAGAATTTGTTTTAATAAAAACTACAAATCCATTTCGTAATACATTAATTCGTCATCGTCATCAGCAAAAGGTTTTACCATTTTTTGATAACTCAAACCAAGTTTTTCGATAAGTTTTTGAGATGCAATATTAGTAGGAAGTGTAATTGCTGACACTTTTTTTAATTCAAATTCCGATTTTGCAACTTCTAAGATTTTCTTTGAAGATTCATAGCCATAACCTTTACCGTCAAAGCCGTCAAGAAAAGCAAATCCAATATCAACGACTTCTAGAGTTTCTCTTTTAAAAAGTCCACTCGAACCAATTTTGTTTCCGTTTTCTTTTAAAATTAAAGTATAACTTCCAAAACCATTTTTTTCAAAATTCGGAATATGTCGATCGATGATGTATTGTTTAGCATCCTCTTTTGTTTTGATGTTTCGGTCGCCAATATATTCAATCCATTTTGGCGAGTTCATCAATTCAAAAATAAAATCTACATCTTCTAAATCTGTTGGTTTTAGAATAAGTCTTTCGGTTTCAAAACTTTTGTAACTCATCTTTAGGGTACAATTACAGTGAAAATATAAGCCATTAACACCACGAGAAGTACAACGCCATATAAGACATTGGTTTTTCCTCGATTTAGCGAGAGCATTACAATATATAATGATAACGCCATTAACACCATCGATTTGATATCAAGGCCTAACACTAATGGGAAATCGTAGATTAAACAAACAATAGCAACTGCAGGAATCGTAAGCCCAATACTCGCTAATGCAGAACCTAATGCAAGATTAAGACTGGTTTGCAAATGATTTCTTCGAGCAGCTTTTATCGCGGCAACGCCTTCTGGTAGAAGCACAACTGCTGCAATAATAACACCGACTAAGGATTTGGGAGCGCCAGCATTGTGCACAATTTCTTCAATTTTTGGAGAAAGCGCTTTCGCCATTAGCACAACAATTCCGAGACAAATTAAGAGATAAACCAAACTAACGATTGTATTAGTATTAGTTGGAGGAACAACATTATCATGCTCGCCTTCGCCTTCTGCTAGAAAATAGTTACGGTGACGGACGGTTTGCACCATCAGGAAAGTTCCGTAGATGACAAGAGAAGCTATCGCAAAGAATATTAACTGTGCATTGTTAAACAATGGAGCATTAATACTTGTTGTATAATTTGGGAGAACCAATGTTAAAACCAAAATAGCAACTAAGCTTACCAAAGCTGTATTGGCGGAAGATCTTGCAAAATATTGCTCATGAAACTTTGCACCACCAACCAAAAGGCAAGCACCGAGAATTCCATTTAAGATTAACATAATGGCAGCAAAAACGGTATCACGTGCTAAAGTAACTGCCGAATCGCCACCTGCAATCATAAGTGATATAATAAGCGCAACTTCGATAATGGTGATGGCTAGAGCAAGAATGATGGTTCCGAATGGCTCGCCGACTTTTAACGCGACAACTTCGGCGTGATGAACTGCTGACAAAACACATGTTATGAGTAACACGGCTCCTATTAAACTGAACCAGCCGTTGTTATCTGTGATTCCCGTAAAGTAATATATCCATGCTAAAATCGGGAATACGTGTGTCCAGTGCAGTTTGAGCTTCATCGAAATTCTATTTGTCACAAAATACAATTTTTTGAAAAAAGATGCAAAAAAAAGAGACGCTAAATTTAGCGTCTCTTTAATATTTATAAATCTGTAAGGATTATTTAGAAAGTTCCATTTCGCTGATAAGGTGACCAGCGCCAGAGAATTTGTCAATTACCCAAAGTACAAATCTTGCATCAACGTTGATGGTTCTTTGTAATGCAGGTTCGAAAACGATATCACCACTCAAAGCTTCACTGTTACCATCGAAAGCAAGTCCGATTAGGTGACCGTTAGCGTCTAAGATTGGAGATCCAGAGTTACCACCTGTAATGTCATTGTTTGATAAGAAGTTAACATATAGGTTACCGTCTTTGTCAGCATATTGACCGAAATCTTTTTTCTTAGCTTGGCTAATTAATTTCGTAGGAAGATCAAATTCTTCATCTCCTTTTTTGTACTTAGCAACCATACCATCGATAGTTGTGTAGTAGTTTTCTTTGATGCCTTTGTAGTTTCTATCAGCTCTTTTTGGAAGCGTGTCGATAGATCCATAAGTTAATCTCATTGTTGAGTTAGCATCTGGATAGAAGCTTTTGTTAGGTTGAGATTTTCTCAATCCGTCTAAGAATAATCTTGTGTTGTTAGCAAAATTATCATCTACTTTCTCATAAGTTTCGCCAGCTAATTTTTGTTCAGTAACGATACCGTCAGCGATTTTCTTAAGTGGATCCGCATCGATAGCTAATCTATCTGGGTTGTTTAAGAATTTCATAGCAGAATCTTTGTTAGCAAAAATAGAAGCAAACGCTACATTCGCAAGAGAAGGGATGTCAGTCTTCATAATTGTAGGAGATGCAACTTCTTTGTTAACTCTTAATTGATAAAGGTTAAACATCGCTGTTAACATATTACCTTCCAATTGAGGATTGAAAGTTTCGTACACTCTATTGATAGCGTCAGTTACCTTTTGCTTCATTTGAGCTTTTCCGTTGTCATCTTGGTCAGCATAAGTTTTGAACATGCTTCCTAAAGATGCAGCAATACTCACATATTTAGCGTTTCTCGAAAGTTGAGACATGTAGTTTCTTTCAACATTTCTGTTAGAAACTTGTTTGTAATAAGCATCGATGTTAGGAAGAACTCCGAAGTACGTTGCATTATTATCTGGCATAGCCGCCCATTGCGAGTAAGCTTGCTCTACTTTTTGTTTGTCAGCAATTGTTCCGTTTTTGATAACAGCATCAATTGTACCTTGTCTGTTTTTCCAATAGTTAGCAACAGATGCATATTGAGACGCATAACCTAACTTAACAGCTTGGTCTTTGTCCATATATTTTTTCATAACATCCATAGCAACTTTAGAAGCTTCTACCCAAGCTGGATAGTCTTTTTCTACCATTTGCTTAATGCCATAAGATGTTAAATAACGGTTAGTTCTACCAGGATAACCCATGATCATTGCAAAATCACCAGGCTTGTATCCTTTAAGAGAAACAGGTAAAGAATGCTTAGGTTTTAACGGAACGTTGTTAAGAGAATATTCTGCTGGGTTTCCACTAGCATCAGAGTAAATTCTGAATACTGAGAAATCTGCAGTATGTCTTGGCCACTCCCAGTTGTCAGTGTCTCCACCGAATTTTCCTAATGAGTTAGGAGGTGTACCAACTAATCTAACGTCTTTGTAATCTTGATATACGAAATAATAGAACTCATTACCGTTAAAGAAATCTCTTACGATGACAGTATATTTTCCGTTTTCGCTGTTTTCAGCTTGGATAGCTTTATATTCTGCATCGATAACTTTTTTTCTGTCCTCAAGAGACATACTGTTATTCAATTTAGAAGTAATTCTTTGTGTTGCATCATCCATTCTTACTAAGAATCTTACAGAAAGACCTTTAGCAGGAAGTTCTTCGCTTCTCTTCATTGCCCAAAAACCATTTGTTAAATAGTCTTTTTCTGGTGTAGAAAGCGCTGCGATGTTACCGTATCCACAATGGTGGTTAGTGAATAATAAACCTTCTTTAGATACAACTTCTGCCGTACATCCACCACCGAATTGCACGATAGCGTCTTTAAGACTTGAGTTGTTAACCGAATAGATTTCTTCAGGCGTCAATTTTAGGCCTTCTTTTTGCATGTCAACGCCATTAAGACGCTTGATAAGCATTAATAGCCACATTCCTTCGTCTGCTCTCATCTGAGCAAAACTCAAAAGAAAAGTAAGTGCTAAAAATATTCTTTTCATAGAGTAAAATTTTTGCTGGCTAATTTACTCAATTTATTCTATAAAGTCTTAATTTTAGAGTGTTAAAATGATGTTTAACCCAAATTTTAGCTGAAATGAAACTTATAAAATCAAAATATTTTCTTTTTCTCATCCCTTTATTTATGCTTTTAAATTGTAAAGCTTTGATTTCGAAACAGAACTTACCCATCGAGTTAGAACGACAATGGATGTTAACGTCTATTACAGGTTTTACTAAAGAAAAATTAATGAAAAATAAAGCGCAGCTAGATCTGACGCAATATTCTGGCAGGAAAGCCAATCTTGGTTGTGGTGATTTTTTAGTTGAAGTGCTTCAAGTTAATGCTGATAAAATTAAATTTAAAACCAAAGAAAATTCTTCTAAAAAATGTATCGACTCAGATGTTTTAGAATATGTTTTCAGAAACGAATTAGGCACTGTTAATCGATATAAAATTGAAGGACATTTCTTAAAATTATATCAAAACGACAAAATTGTCATGGAATTTGTAGCTGCTGATTGGGATTAACCTTAAAACAAAATAGTATGAAAAGACAAGCAACAGCCGTATGGACCGGCACCGTAAAAGAGGGAAGTGGTCATTTGACAACTGCCAGTAAGGTTTTAGATAAAACGCAATATTCCTTCAAAAGTAGATTCGAAGATGGGATTGGGACAAATCCTGAAGAGCTTTTGGCAGCAGCACATGCGGGATGTTTCACCATGAAAACTTCTGCAGATTTGACGGAAGCGGGTTATGTGCCAGAAAGTTTAGAGACGACATCCGTGGTCCTATTCGAAGATGGAAAAATCGCAAGATCCGAGTTGACTTTAACAGCAAAAATACCAGGAATTTCAGAAGAAGAGTTTCAAAAAATTGCTGCTAACGCGAAAGAAACTTGCCCAGTAAGTGTTGCTTTTAGTTTCGAAAAAACCTTGATGGCAACTTTGGTTTCTTAGTTTTTTGTATCAAATTTAATAACATTCCAAAATAGTTCTGCGGTTTTCGGCAGAGGTATTTTGGAATTTTTATTTATAATAAAATCCTTTATTGATGAGGTTTTATTGCAATAGTTTTTGATTTTAATTAAATATAATTCTACATCATTTGGTGTAAAAGAGATTTTAAAATCATCTCTCAGTTCTTCATTTTCAAAAGCAAAACAAACTCTGCTAGAATCTTCATTGTTTAATTCTAGTTTCAAAACATTTTGCAAATGATCCAATAAAATTTCAAAATCTGTAGGCTTCATAATTTTTAAAATTAGTAAAAAAATAAGCTTTGTTTTTTTGCATTTTTTATTCAAAAAAACTATCTTGTGAAACTTACAAAAAGATACATATTTAATGCTAGATAAAAAAACACATCAGTACGAAAAAGCCGTATTGGTAGGACTTGTAACCAGAGATCAAGACGAAGAAAAACTTCAAGAATATATGGATGAGTTGGAGTTTTTGGCGTACACGGCGGGCGCAACTGTCGAAAAACGTTTTACCCAAAAATTGACTCAACCAGATTCTAAAACTTTTGTTGGAAGCGGAAAAGCTGAAGAGATAAAAGCTTATGTTAAAGAAAATGAAATCGGAACCGTGATTTTCGATGACGAACTTTCGCCTTCTCAACTTAAAAATCTTGAACGCGAAATTGAAGTTAAAATCCTTGACAGAACCAATCTTATCCTCGATATTTTTGCGCAAAGAGCGCAGACTTCTTATGCGAGAACGCAAGTGGAATTGGCTCAGTATCAATATCTTTTACCACGATTAACCAGAATGTGGACCCACCTCGAAAGACAAAAAGGGGGAATTGGGATGCGTGGTCCAGGGGAAACGGAAATCGAAACCGATAGACGTATTATTCGTGACCGAATTACATTGCTGAAAGAAAAATTGAAAACCATCGACAAGCAAATGGCGACGCAACGCAACAACCGCGGAAAGGTTGTGCGTGCTGCTTTGGTTGGTTATACCAATGTTGGGAAATCAACTTTGATGAATGCACTTTCGAAGTCGGAAGTGTTCGCAGAGAACAAATTGTTTGCAACGCTTGACACGACTGTGAGAAAGGTTGTCATCGGCAATTTGCCTTTCCTTTTGACAGACACTGTTGGGTTTATCAGAAAGCTTCCTACGCAATTGGTAGAGTCGTTTAAGTCAACTTTGGATGAGGTTCGTGAGGCGGATTTGTTGATTCATGTTGTGGATATTTCGCACGAAAGTTTCGAAGATCATATCGCATCTGTTAATCAGATTTTGATGGAGATTAATGCGCATCAAAAGCCGATGATTATGGTGTTTAACAAGATCGATGATTTTTCTTATGAGAAAAAAGATGATGATGATCTAACGCCGTCAACACGCAAAAATATCTCTTTAGAAGAATGGAAAAAAACGTGGATGGCAAAGTCCAAATATCCAACAGTTTTCATTTCTGCATTGACAAAAGAGAATTTTTCGGAGATGAAAAAAATGATCTATGATGAGGTTATGAAAATTCATATCTCGCGCTTCCCATACAACGATTTCTTGTTCGAATATTTTGAGGATGAAGATGAAGAATAATTTAAAACTAAACTTGATCAAAAGCTTATTTTTTCTAGGATTTTTAATTTTAGGAGGTTTTGCTTTTGGTCAAAATAAAATTGATTTTTCTGAAATCAAAAAAAATGTACAAGACAAAGAGTCGCCTTATTATTACGAAAGATTGTTGTTCAAATTCCGAGGAATGCCGCAGTCTATCGATAGTACAGAAGCTTTTAATTTGTATTACGGTACCAAGTTTACAGATCATCACCTTGAAGAAATGAATCCGAACTTTAGCAAGTTTCGTGAAAAATTTCAGCAACGGGATTTTAAAGAAGCGATAAAAATTGGTGAAGATTTACACTTCAAAGCGCCGACTAATCTTGAGGTTTTGCTGATACTTTTGCAATGTTATGAGCAAGAAAAAGATCAAAACAAATTCGTCTGGACGATACAAAAATTCAGAATGATTTCTGCCACAGTTCTTACCTCTGGCGAGGGCAACAAAGAGGATTCTCCTTATCTCGTTAACACGGTTGGAGAAGAATATGTCTTGTTGAACCTTCTGAAAGTCCCTTTTCAAAATTATAAACGTTCTTCAAAATCAACCAAAGACGGGATGATGGATATTTGGGAAAAAGATGGCGAAAAAATATACATTAACGTTGTGGGTTATGCCCCAGAATAGAATTTAATTTAAAACAAATAAATGGAGTTATATTACTCATTCTCAGTCTTAATTGTACTGGCATCGATATTTTCTTACATTAATTATCGATTTTTAAAATTACCGAGCACGATCGGTATCATGGTAATTGCGATTGCCGTTTCTATATTTTTAGTATTTTTTGGTGAGGCTGTTCTGCCTCGGACTTTTGGTCATCTTCACGACCTTATGAATAGCATCAACTTCACGGAAGTTCTTATGGGAGCGATGCTGAATTTTTTACTCTTTGCAGGAGGAATCCATATTAACATCAATGATCTAAAAGAACAAATTTGGCCCGTTGTTGTTTTTTCCACAGTCGGCGTTGTTATTTCTACCTTTATTGTAGGCTTTGGGGTGTTTTATATTTTGCCTTTGGTCGGTATCGAAATGCCTTTGTTATACTGTTTGGTTTTTGGTGCTTTAATTTCTCCAACCGATCCAGTTGCGGTTTTAAGTATTTTAAAACAAGCTAATGTTTCAAAATCATTAGAGACTAAAGTTGCTGGTGAATCCTTATTTAATGATGGTATGGCAGTTGTGGTTTTTGCTGTGTTGTTGCAGTTGGCGACAGGTGTCGATATTGATATTACAGCTGAAAGTATTGGACTATTGTTAATTCAGGAAGCTGGTGGCGGTATTTTGCTGGGTGTGCTTTTGGGGTATTTCACATCGAGATTAATGCGCGAAGTGGATGATTATATTATCTCTGTTTTGGTGACATTGTCCGTAGTTATGGGAGGTTATCTTATTGCAAAACAATTACATATTTCGGGTCCGTTGACGATGGTTGCAGCCGGATTGTTTATGGGGAATTTTAATAAAAATTTCAAAATGAAATCCATCACCCAAGATTATTTAATTAAATTTTGGGAGTTAATCGACGAAATCTTAAACGCTGTTCTATTCCTATTTATCGGCTTCGAATTATTAATGATAAAAGATTTGGATCATTATATGATTCCTGGTCTTATTGCTATTGCAATCGTCTTGGTTGCAAGATTTATATCGATTTGGGGACCGACGCAGTTCATGTCTTTCAAATCGAGGTTTACACCACAAACGGTTAAAGTTTTGGTTTGGGGCGGTATTCGTGGCGGTGTTTCCATTGCGTTAGCGATGTCTGTCCCGAAGAGTGAATACAGCACGATTATATTAAGTATCACATATTGCGTAGTTGTTTTCTCGATTATTGTACAAGGCTTAAGTATTGGTAAGGTGGCAAATCCTAAGAAAATTGCAACTGAAGAAGAGTTGCAAGATGAACAAATCTCTGAAAATTTGCATTAAATGAAGCGTGAAATTAACATCGAAACTTGGAATCGCAAAGAGCATTTCAATTTGTTTTCGAATATGGATATGCCGTCCTTTGGTATTGTTACAGAGGTTGATTGTACCGAAACTTTTAGGTTAGCAAAAGATAGAAAAGAATCTTTCTTTGCGCACTATCTGCATAAGTCGATGGTTGCGGTTAATAAAGTTGACGCTTTTAAATTGAGAATCGACAACGGCAAAGTTTTTCAATACGACGTAATCCACGCTGGATCGACGATTGCAAGGGAAGACGGAACTTTCGGATTTGCTTTTATGGATTTTTCTAACGATTTTAAAACTTTTAATGAAGCTTTACAAAGTGAAATAAAAGCTGTGCAAGAATCAACTGGACTCAGACTTAGCAATGATGATTTGGACTTAAACTTAATAAGACATTCGACGTTTCCGTGGCATCAATTCACTTCGATTTTGCATCCTGCGAATGTTAATAATAAAGAAAGTATTCCGAGAATTGTCTTTGGTAAATTTTATGAAAAAAATGGTCGAAAGATGATGCCGATTTCTGTTGAAGCACATCACGGATTAATGGACGGACGACATATTGCGATGTATTTGGAAGAGTTTCAAAAGCAACTAAATTTGGTTTAAAAAAAATGATAATTGTTGAAGATATAAAAGCAGCTTTGCAGGATTTAGCAATTCCTGAAAAGAAAGAATTTTTCCCTAGATTTTTTAAAACTGGCGAAGGCGAATATGGCGAAGGCGATTTGTTTTTGGGCGTTAAAGTTCCGGATCAGCGTTTGGTTGCCAAAGCTTTCTACGAAAAAATTAGTTTAAAAGAACTAAAACAATTGTTGTCTTCCAAATATCACGAGGAGCGTTTGACAGCTTTGTTGATGTTGGTTCTTAAGTTTGAGAAAGCTAAAAAAGATAAGGCGGTTCAACAAGAAGTGGTCGATTTCTATCTTAACAATTTAGAATTTGTCAACAATTGGGATTTGGTGGATAGTACGTGTTATAAAATTTTGGGAAGATTCGCTTTTGAAAATGATCAACCAGAATTACTACGAAAGCTATCAAAGTCCGATGAAATGTGGCATAAGCGCATTGCAGTTGTCGGGACGATGCATTACATTAAAAAAGGCGAGTTTGAGTTGACAAAAGAATTTGTTGTTCGAAACCTAAAACATCCTCACGATTTGATGCATAAAGCCAATGGCTGGTTACTGCGCGAAATGGGCGGTAAAGATGAGCAAGAACTTCTGGATTTTCTGAATCTACATTATAAAGAAATGCCTCGTACTTGTTTGCGTTACGCTATCGAAAAGTTGGACGAAAATCTTCGTCAAGATTATCTAAAAGGTAATATCTAATGGAAATTGCACGTCCGATAATTCATTATTTTTTGCATCTCGTTTTTCCGATTGTGTTGGCTTGGCTATTTTTTCGGAAAGATTGGAAGAAAGCTTATTTCCTAATGTTGTTGACCATGTTGGTCGACGTAGATCATCTGTTTGCAACACCGATTTTTGACCCGAACAGAGGAAGTGTTGGTTTCCATTTGTTTCATGGTTATGTGGCGATTGGCGTTTATATTCTGATGCTTTTTTTTAAAGGAAATATTAGGATTTTAGGCGTTGGATTGTTGTTCCATATGTTTACAGATTTTCTCGATATGCAAATGAATCCGCATCTCTAGGAGCGTGCGATTTTCATTTTATAAGACATGATCCGTGCAATATTTTGTGCACGAAGTAGGGCTGTCGCTACATTTTCGCCTTCGAAATTTTCTTCTAAAGTCTGTTGCCACAATGCAAGCCAACGATCAAAATGATGTTCTTCTAATGCAACAACTTGATTAAGTGGGAAATGTACGCGCATCGGATTGCCATCGTACACGGGATTTCCTAAAAGGATGCTTTCCCAGAAGTTGTACATTTTGGGTAGATGTTTTTTGAGATCGATTTGTGCAATGTCTGTGAAGAAAAATCCGATTGTGTCATCGATAACAACTTTATCATAAAATTTGTTTACGAGTTCTTCGATATCAGTTCTTGTTTCTAAAGCTTTCATATTAACAAAGTTAGGGTTTATAATGGATTGGTTATTAGTGCTTTCTTTGATTTTTATCATTAAATGAAATTCGGAGTGCTATCTGCGCCCCAGATTGAGCGGCCTGTTTGAGCTCTTCTCTCGGATAGGATTTGCTTCGGCAAGAGACAGCGAGTAGCGAAAGCTGGAAATGGCGGCCAAAAAAATGTGTAATTTTGTAGCCTTAAAATTCGGTTTTGGATATTGAACATTATAAAAAATTGGCGGAGCAAAAGTCGAAAGAGCATAAAAAATTCTTGGAACAACTAAAGAAAAAACCGCCGAAAAACCTCGATTATATTGTGGAAGATACGCATGAAGAGACTTTTGAGGAAATCGATTGTCTATCTTGCGCAAATTGTTGTAAAACGACGGGGCCGCTTTTTACAGAAAAAGATAAAGAACGAATCGCTAAACATTTGCGCATGAAGATTTCGGATTTTGAAACGAAATTTTTGCGTGTTGATGAAGATCAAGATTGGGTTTTGCAATTGACGCCTTGTTTTTTCTTGGATCCAAATGATAATAAATGTAGCATCTATGATGTGCGCCCAAAAGCCTGTCGCGAGTATCCGCACACCGATCGAAAGAAGATTTATCAAATCAATAATTTGACTTTGAAGAATACGCTAATCTGCCCAGCAACCTATGTTTTCGTCGAAAAATTAAGAAAAGTTTTGGAGAAGTAGTTGGTTTTCACAAGCTTTCTTAAAGTGTTTTAAAATGTATTAAATTTTTGATTTCTAAATATTATTGGGAAATATTTCGGCGTTTAAAGATTGTAACACTAAACGAATATTTATGAAAAAGTTATTTTTTGCAGCACTTTTTATGACTGGCGGAATGGTGGCGGTAAGTGCGCAAACTACAGAAGCAAAGAAAGCTAAAACTACAGAAGCCACTGCTGTTGAGGAAGTGCAAACGACGCCGAAGTTGACAGAAGAAAATCCAGCAACGACGAAGAAGGAAAGTGATAAAAGTATTATCGCGAACGATAAAAAGTTAAAGAGCAAATTGAATAAAGAAAAAGCGAAAGATCAACCAATGCTACAAGAGGCAGAACCTGCAAAGCAAGAAGGGCCTAGAAAAATAGAGAAAGTTGAGTAAGTTATTAGAGTAGTTTTTGATTTGATAATCCTCGGAAGTGTAGCTCCGAGGATTGTCTTTTTATATAATAATCAAATATTGTATTATTGTACAGAATTGTTGTAAAATAGTTAATAAATACGTTTTACTTTATTTTCCAATAAGTTAAAAAATGTTAAATTAAAATGAAAATTGTTTTTATTGGAAATAATTTCGTTATTTAGTTGACACTAAATCAAAAAAATTGTTATGAAAAAAGTTTTACTAAGCGCAATGCTTCTTGTTGGCGGTGTTGCTTTGATGAGTGCACAATCTGTGCAAGGTAGTGCCGACATGAGGGAGGCGAAAAAAGCTTCTATTAAGCCTAAAAAAGAAAAGGCAAAGCAAGAG
Source organism: Soonwooa buanensis (assembly GCF_900167905.1). Taxonomy (GTDB): domain Bacteria; phylum Bacteroidota; class Bacteroidia; order Flavobacteriales; family Weeksellaceae; genus Soonwooa; species Soonwooa buanensis. The sequence continues at coordinate 70,566 of NZ_FUYZ01000003.1, forward strand.
ACAATTGTTCAGCCTTTAAAAATGTCTGACGCAGGTTCATCAGAACAAGCTAAAGCAAATGCAAGAGCTAAAGAAGATGGAAAAGCAGCTGTAGAGCCAACAGCAAGAAAAAAGAACTAAAATAAAACCCGAAGCAAAGCTTCGGGTTTTTCTATTTTATGCTTTCCATTCTACAACAGCACGGATAAATGCTTCAGCGTTTTCTACCGGAATATTTGGTAGAATACCATGGCCAAGGTTGGCGATGTATTTATCTTTCCCAAAACGGTCAATCATCTCATGCACCATTTTTCTGATAACATCTGGCGACGAGTGTAGTCTTGCAGGATCGAAGTTACCTTGTAAAGTGATATTATTTTTTGTTAATTGTCTTGCGATTTCTGGTGTTATCGTCCAGTCAACGCCCAAAGCAGAAGCTTTAGATTTTGACATTTCTTCCAACGCAAACCAACATCCTTTTCCGAAAACTACAACTGGAGAAACCAAGCTAAGCTCTTCAACGATTTGGTTGATGTATTGCCAAGAGAATTCTTGATAATCTGCTGGAGAAAGCATTCCGCCCCAAGAATCAAAAATCTGAACCGCAGAAACACCTTTTTCAACTTTACGTTTTAGGTAAGCAATGGTTGTATCTGTAATCTTTTGAAGTAAAGAATGTGCAGCTTCTGGATTTGTAAAACAAAATGATTTTGCAATATCAAAAGCCTTAGAACCTTTTCCTTCCACACAATAACAAAGAATCGTCCACGGACTTCCAGCAAATCCAATTAACGGAATCTCATTATCAAGTTTTTGTAAAGTCAATTCGATGGCATCAAAAACGTAACCTAAAGTATCATCAACATCCGGAACTTCGATCGCATCAACTTGCTCTTTAGTTCTGATAGGGTTGTCTAGCCAAGGACCAACAGATTCTTTCATTTTGAAATCGATACCCATCGCTTGTGGAACTACCAAAATGTCCGAAAACAAAATCGCAGCATCCAACGGAAATCTTCTGATAGGTTGCACGGTGATTTCCGCAGCCAATTCTGGCGTTTGACAACGTGTGAAAAAATCGTACTGATTGCGCAATTCGATAAATTCTGGAAGATATCTTCCTGCTTGACGCATCATCCACACTGGTGGTCTTTCAACAATTTCGCCTTTCAGAGCTCTTAGATATAAATCGTTTTTAATCATATTCTTTATTTTTTGTCTGATGCGTAGTCGCGAATCAGATTTAGTAAATCTTCGATAGTATTTTTATCGCTAGTCAAAATCTTCTCGGAAGTCCAATTTTTAATTTCGTTGGTTGTTGTATCGCCAATCGAAAATATCGTTTTTCCTCCCAAAGTGTTATTTGCAGCAAAACTTCTGACGCCACTTGGGCTAAAAAATGCAACAGCATCAAAATCTTTATTATAAATTGGTTCCGTTAGTTTGGTCTTGTACGAAACAATTTTCTTATAATCTTTTCCTAAATTTTTAAAAGTTTCCGAAAGCTTTTCTAAAGCAATGTCAGCACAAAAATGAAGATAAGTTTCATTTTTATTATCTTTAATAAAATAATTAGAAAGTTCTTCGGCGTTCTTTTCTGTATTAATAACCTTAAAACCTTTTTGTTCTAAAAAAATTTGAGATTGCTCGCCAACACAATAGATCGGATTTTTTGGTGTTAGTTGCTTAGAAGTTTCGTTATTAAAAAAGCTTTTAACAGCATTAATGCTTGTGAAAATTAAAGCTTTATTAGTTATGTTTTCTGTTTCGAAATTAAGGTTTTCGATGCTAATAACATCCACAAAGTCCACAACAATATCATCTCCTAATTTGGAAATGTCTGCGTCATTGATATGTTTGGTTAACAATAGGCGCATTGTTTTTGACTTTTAAAATTAAAGTTTAATTTGAGATTTTATTAGAAGCATCATATCTTTTCCGCCTCTTTCTAAAACTTGTTGTGCGATTTCTGCTCCGAAGTTCTGTTCAGGATTCCAGTCGATAGTTTCATCAACATTAATGCAATCTTTTCCATCCAGAGAACAAAGTCTCCCTTGGAATCTTATTTTATCACCGATAAACTCAGCGTGCGCTCCGATTGGCGCAGTACAACCACCTTCCAAAGTTCTTAAAAACTCACGTTCGATGTGGATGCATTTTTGTGTGGCGTCGTGATTAATTTGTTTTAAAACTTCAGTTAAATCAATATCTTCTGCACGATTTGCAATACAAACAACACCTTGTGATGGCGCTTGTAAAAGGAAATCAACTTCTTCGAAGTCAATATCAAGTTCCATTCTTTTAAGACCTGCCAAAGAAAATAATGTCGCGTCGGCAACACCATCTTCTAGCTTTTTGAGACGAGTTTGTACGTTACCTCTAATGTCTGCAAACTCTGTATTATGGAATGTATGCGACCAAAAAGCGCGTCTTCTCAAACTGCTTGTTGCGATTTTAAGATCTTTAAGGTCTTTATCTTTTGCGTCAGTTTTTCTCACCAAAACATCTTGTGGATAATCTCTTTCCAAAACTGCGCTAATCTGCGTGCCAGTCGGCAATTGCGTTGGTACGTCTTTAAGCGAATGTACTGCGATGTCGATGTCTTTATTAAGTAAAGCGATGTCCAGATCTTTTGTGAAAACCCCAGTAATGCCCATCGCATATAAAGGTTGCGTAAGGTTTTTATCACCAGACGAAACAATTGGGACGATCTCGGTCTTGTGACCAATAGCTTGTAGTTTAGCAGCCACTTCATTGGCTTGCCATAAAGCAAGTGGACTATTTCTAGTTCCTATTTTTATCGTCGTCATTGTTCTGCTTTTTGGGGTTGTGAAGGACTAAAATCTCTTCCATTAATTTTGAAACTTCGTCGGCTTTCCAAGGATTTTCCAAAATGTATTTGGCGAATCGGTTGGTTATTTTCTGTATTAATTTATCAGAAAGCTCCATGTCTTCAACCTTTGCATATTGATGACGTTTGTGGATATTATGAAGTTCGTGAGATTCGATTTGTTTCAAAGAGTTTTTGAAATTGTTGATACTCGGTGCAAATTTTCTTTTGCGTTCCCACTCGGTGAAGTCTTTGCTCATTTCTTTAATGATCGCTTCAGCCTTTGGGATTTCCTTTTTACGTTGCTCCATCGTTTCAGAAATCTGCTGAGACAATTGATCAACATCGATAAGATCAACTTTTTCTAAAGTTCCGATTTCTTTTGCGACGTTATTCGGGATCGATAAGTCAATTACCAGCATTTCTTTGTCAGCTGGGAAGTTGTCAGGATTTACAATAAATTTTTGTGCACCTGTTGCGACAATTAAGATATCAGTTTTCTTTAATTCTTCTGGGAAATCGTCAAATGCAATTTGCTGAATATTATACTTTTCTGCAATTTTCTCAGCCTTTTCGAAAGAGCGGTTAGCGATTTTTATTTTGGGTTGATAGACATGTTTAACCATGTTTTCGATGGTGTTTTGTCCAATTTCGCCAACGCCAAGTAGTAAAATATTTTTGTCCGAAACATTATTAACATGATTCAAAATGTAATGTACAGCAGCGTAAGATACAGATGCGGCGCCATTGCTAATGCCAGTTTCGGTTTTAATTCTTTTTGAAATTTGTATCGCCGAGTTAATCGCACGTTCCAGATAAGGATTAGAAGTTCCTTTATATTTTTTGAATCGGTTGTAAGCGTTTTTAATCTGTGATACAATTTCGAAATCACCAATAATCTGACTTTCAAGACCTGCAGCTACACGGAAAAGATGCAAAACCGCGTCTTCTCTTTGGATAATGTTAACATACTGCAAAAACTCGGAAAGATTAACACCAATAGTTTTACAATATTGTTCTGCAATTAGCAAATAATTAGCAGTTGTCGTGTAAATTTCGGTACGATTACAAGTGGATACAACGAATGCATCGCCAAAATTCTGGTCGTGAATTTGGTTGACAAAAGATTTGATATGCTCATCAAAAAACGCAAATTTACCACGTGTTTCGGCGTCTGCTTTTTCGTAGCTAACGCTTAATACTGCAAAATTTGACGTCTTTGAAATGTCCTTATTCTGATTCATTTTAGCTGGTGCAAAGTTAAGCTTTTAAAATGAATATTGGTAGTGATAGCGAGTGACTTGGTCTATGATAATGCTCAGTTTTAACAAAGTCTAAAGTGCTTGTTTTCAGAAGTTATCGAAAGCTAATTGATTTTTCGTCAGTGTTTGTGGATAAGTTTTTTGATTTTAATAAAACTTTAACCTTTTTGAGTATAGATAAAATCACTAAACTCACGTTAAATTTATATCTTTGTAAATTAAAATAGACAGGTAGAAAATGGGTTTATTAGATATGTTTACGCAAGAAATTGCGATTGACTTAGGGACAGCAAATACATTAATAATTCACAATAATAAAATAGTCATAGATCAGCCATCAATAGTGGCAATCGAAAGACAAAGTGGGAAGCCAATCGCTGTTGGAGAACAAGCGAAGCATATGCAAGGGAAGACGCATGAGGATATCAAAACTATTCGTCCTTTGAAGGATGGAGTTATTGCTGATTTTCATGCTTCTGAGCACATGATTAAAGAGTTTATTAAACAAATTCCAGGCATTAAAGGGAAGTTGTTTCAACCTGCTTTAAGAATCGTCATCTGTATTCCTTCTGGGATTACTGAAGTTGAAAAACGTGCGGTTCGTGACTCTGCGCAAAAAGTAAATGCAAAAGAAGTTAGATTAATCTATGAGCCAATGGCGGCTGCAATTGGTGTTGGTATTGATGTGCAAAAACCTGAGGGTAACATGGTTATCGACATAGGTGGTGGTACAACGGAAATTGCTGTTGTGGCGCTTGGAGGTATTGTTTGTGATAAATCTGTGAAAATTGCAGGTGATGTTTTCACAAGTGATATTGCTTATTATTTGAGAACGCACCATAATTTATACATCGGTGAAAGAACGGCTGAACGTGTGAAGATTGAGGTTGGGTCTGCTGTGGAAGAGTTGGATGTTGACATCGAGGATATTCCGGTACAAGGTCGTGACTTGATTACAGGTAAGCCAAAAGAAATTATGGTTAACTATAAAGAAATTGCTAAAGCTCTAGATAAATCTATCATCCGTATCGAAGATGCTGTGATGGAAACACTTTCTTTAACACCTCCAGAATTGGCTGCGGATATTTACAAAACTGGTATTTATCTAGCTGGTGGTGGTGCTTTGTTGAGAGGTTTGGCAGATCGTATCCATAGAAAAACAGGATTGCCAGTTTTTGTAGCAGAAGATCCGTTGAGAGCGGTTGTTCGTGGGACAGGTATCGCTTTAAAGAATATGGATAAATTCAATTTCTTGATTAAATAATTTAGTAACTTTTTTAGGGAATTTAACGGATGGGATATTTGCTGAGATTATTTTCGAAGAACGCTTTGTTCGTCTTCTTTATATTCTTGCAAATTATTGCAGTGGTATTGATTTTTTCGAAAAACACGATGCAACAATCATTTTTAGCTGCAAAAACAGCCGCTTTCAATGCTTGGGTTTCGGGGTATATCGACGAAGGTGCTTCTTATCTTAAGCTGAAACAGATTAATGATGATCTTGTAATGCAGAATAAAGCTTTGCTTAAAGAGCTTTATGGTAAGGAAGGCGGAGCTAATCCACAATTTCGTCGTGTTCACGATACTATTGGCGGTGGTCAAATTTATACTTTTGTTGATGGTGAAGTCGTGTACAACAGCATCAATCGTCAAAATAATTATTTTACGATTAACCGTGGAAAATTGCAAGGCGTTGCTGCCAAAATGGGTGTTATCGCACCAAATGGTATCGCAGGAATTGTAATTAATACAACAGATCATTATGCCTTGGTGCAGTCTGTATTGAGTGTTAATAAAATTAAAATCAGTGCAGCGTTAAAAAATTCTGGATATTTCGGGACACTTAGTTGGCGTGGTGACGACTCACGAATGATGCATTTGTCGGATATTCCAAAATATGTTTCGTTAAAAGTTGGTGACACTGTTGTGACTGACGGACGTTCTGCTATTTTCCCGAAAGGCGTTATGGTTGGGAAAGTTGCTGGTTATGAGGTTGATACTAAAACCGGTTTCTGGGATGTTTCCGTGGAATTAAATGAAAAAATGGGACCTCTCAGTAAGGTCTTTGTCGTTAAGAATCTTAAGAAAATTGAAGTTCAAAAAATTCAAGATACTTTACAAGTACAGATAGATAAAGATGGTAAGTAGAAACGTATTTTCAGATATCGCTTTAATTGCAATTTTGGTTGCGGTTCAGGTTTTTCTACTGAATCGTATTACCTTGTTCGGAAAATATATTCCGGTACTTTATCCAGTATTTGTGATGTTTTATCCGTTTTTCAGAAATAATTTTCACTTTTTAGCATTAAGTTTTATTCTGGGTTTATCAGTAGATGCTTTTCTTGGGACTTGGGGAATTAACGCTTTAGCAACAACGACGATTGCTTATTTTAGAATGTTAATTTTCCGAACATCGACAGATACATCGACAGATTTTTTCTCGTTTCAATCGCTGCAATGGTTACAATTTGTAGTGTTTATTTTAACGAGTATTTTTATTCACCAATTGATTGTTCAATATGTTGAATTCTTTAAGCCAGAACGTTTTTTCGAAATATTATTAAACGTTGTATTTACCAGTCTTATCTCATTTGTATTTATCATAGCTTACGCATTAGCATTTAAAATTAAACAGAAAATTTGAAGCCTCAATATCTTAAACTTACTGGTATTTTGATTGTTGTAGCAATTATTTTTATTGCTAGGTTGGCTTATTTACAATTATTTACTGACAGATATGCATTAAATGCAGCGAATACTTCCATTAAAATTGAATACGAAATTCCGCAACGTGGCGTCATCTTTGACCGCAACGGAAAAATATTAGTTGGTAACCAACCTTCTTTCGAAGTTTCTTACACAGCGGCTTTGATGCGTCCTGATTTTGATACAATTAGCTTTTGTAACTTGATGAAGATTACAAAACCTGAGTTTATCCAGACCATTAAGACCATAGAAAAGACACAATATTACTCCAAGCTAACACCAATGACTTTTATGAAAAATTTGAGTCGTGAAGATATGGCACGCGTTCAGGAGATATTGTTTAAGTTTCCTGCGTTTAATATTGTTTCGCGTCCACAAAGACAGTACGAAGTCAACACGTCTGGTAACCTTTTGGGTTATACTAACGAAGTTAACACTGCGGACATCAAAAAAGATTCTTTATACTATCTTCCAGGTGATGTCATCGGGAAAAGTGGTGTCGAAAAGTCTTACGAAAAAGATCTACGCGGCGAAAAAGGTATTAAATATATTCAGAAAGATATTCGTCAAAGAAGTATTGGTTCTTACAAAAATGGAGAGCTGGATAAAGATGTTGTTACGGGTAAAGATTTGACGTTAACTATTGACTATGATTTGCAACGTATCGCAGAAGAAATGTTGGTGAACAAGCGTGGTGCAGTCGTAGCATTAGATCCCAACAATGGCGAAATTCTAACCATGGCGACGGGTCCAGATATCGATCCTAATTTGTTTACAGGTCCCGATAAAATGAAAAATATTTATCGATTGGTGAATGATAGTATCAATCAACCGATGTTTGATCGATCTGTTCAAGCGGCGTATCCTCCAGGTTCTACTTTCAAATTGGTGACAGCACTTTCTGCAATGCAAATGGGCGTTATGACTGAGAAAACAATCTTCCCGTGTGGTGGAGGTTTTAGTTATATGGGCGTGCGTATCAAAGGACATGGTGGCGCTGATCCATTGATTCCTTCTATCCAAGTGTCCAGTAACTGTTATTTTTCTTACGCTTATTTAGCAATTTTAAATAAATACCCAGGCAACCCTTCAAAAGGTATGCACGAGTGGAAAGATATTATGGCGAGTTTTGGACTTGGCGTTTATATGAACAACGACCTTGCAACGGGTAGTAAAGGTTATATGCCAAGTGAAAATACTTACATCAAACGAAACGGCCCTAAGTGGAAACCAATTAACGCCGTGTTCAACGGGATGGGACAAGGTGATATTTTGACGACGCCGATGCAGCTTGCAAATTTTACGGCGGCTATTGCTAATCGTGGTTGGTTTATAACGCCACATATTGTTAAAAATATTGATGGAAAACCAAATCCAAATCCTTTATTTAAACAAAAAAAATATACAAAGGTTGATCCTAAATATTTTGAACCCGTTCTACAAGGTATGGAAGCCGTAATGTTGCGTGGTACAGGACGTAGTCTTAAATCTAATGATTTTACACAGCTTGCAAAAACTGGTACAGCGCAAGTTCCGCAAGGGAAAGATAACTCCATTTTTGTATTAATTGCGCCAGCTGACAAACCAAAAATTGTTGTGGCTGCAGTTATGGAACACGCAGGTTTTGGTGCAACTTGGGCAGGTCCAGCTTGTACAGTGATTGCAGAGCGTTATTTATTAGGTGAGATTAAACGAGAACATCTTTACAAAAAGATGATTACATCCAGCTTTCAACCAGAATATCGCCGTCAATGGACTGAATATCTGAAAAGAATCGGTAAATATGTTCCACCAAAACCAGATTCACTTAAATTAAAAAAACTTCAAGATAGCCTAAAGGCAATTAGTGTGAAAGCAGAAAACACGGACAAAAATAGAAAGACTACTAACCCAACAAAACCTGTAAGACGATGAAGTGGGCAGAAGGCATAGACAAGCTAGGACTTGGACTTTATTTGGTGATTTGTGTTTTTGCAATTCTTAATATTAACAGTGTTAATCCATCTTTAGGAACAAAGCAACTAACATTTTTTTGTATTTCGCTTTTTATAGGTTTAATAATTTTCTTTACCAGAACTAAATTTTTTGAAAACATGTCGGGCATTATATATGTCGGAGGTGTTTTACTTTTAGTGGGGCTTTTCCCATTCGGGACCGAAATTTTAGGACAACGAAACTGGTATAAGTTTGGAGGATTTACAATGCAGCCTGTAGAATTTGCAAAGATAGGAACCGCTTTAATGGTTGCTAATTATGTGTCGGGCTCTGATTTTAACCTTAATAATAGAAAATCCTTAATAACGATTTTAGCAATTATTGGTATTCCGGCAGTCGTAGTTTTGGCTATTCCAGATGTTGGATCGTTGTTGGTGTTTGGAGCTTTTTTTATTGCACTTTACAGAGAAGGGCTTAGCGGAAAAGTCTTTGGAGTTGTATTTACATTAGCAGCGATTTTCTTAATAGCGAACTATATTAATGATCCAATGGAGGAAAGTCCATGGTATATGGTAGGCGCAATTGTTTTGATTGGTCTAATATATATTGTGTTGAATCTTAATTATTTGAGACGTGATATTAACCGACTAATTTTCACAATTGTAGGGATTATTGGTTTGTCTGCATTGGCGTATTTTTCCCCCAACGTTTTTGAGAAGCTACCAACGCATCAAAAGCAAAGAATTGAAGTTCTTTACAAAGGTGAATCTCGAAAAGAATTTCGTGATAATATTGGCTACAACTTATTATATTCTAAAACTGCGATTGGCTCAGGCGGCGTTACTGGTAAAGGTTACAAAGAAGGTTCTGTTACGCAAGGTAAATTTGTGCCCGAGCAAGAGACCGATTATATCTTTTGTACCGTTGGAGAAGAGTGGGGCTTTCTTGGAAGTACGCTTTTGGTGATTTGTTATGCCTTGTACATTGGTCGAATTTACTATTTAGCTGAGAACCAAAAATCGACTTTTAATAGAGTTTTTGGATACTGTTTTGCATCGATATTACTCATTCACTTTTGCATTAATATTGGGATGGTCATGGGCTTGTTCCCGACGGTTGGTATTCCGTTGCCGTATTTCAGTTACGGAGGAAGTTCTTTGTTGGCGTTCTCGATAATGACTTTTATTTTCTTTAAACTTAATTACGCTGACAAAAACAGTTTAGTCTAAATTTTGTAATTTGTGGTCAAACAAAAACCATGAATTTCAAATCTTTCTTACTTATTGTTTCTTTATTTTTTGGACTTTATTCTTGTGCTTCTAGAGAAGATCATTTGCAAGAAGGTTTTGTCTATGTCCAAAAAGAAATCCAGGATATCATCGTTGATTTGCGATATTTCGGAACGCACAATTTCACAGGACGACCAGTTGTCGGTTACGAAAAACCTGTTCTCATCATGTCCAAAGCAGCGACGCAAGCTTTAAAGAAAGTTCAGCAAGATCTTAAAGCGCAAGGTTATAGTCTCAAAGCTTTCGATGCTTACCGTCCACAGCGTTCGGTGACGAGTTTCGAAACTTGGGCAAAAGACATCAACGACACCATTGCAAAGTCCGAATTTTATCCAGATGTTGACAAACGCGATTTGTTTACGCTCGGTTATATCGCCTCTCGATCTGGTCATACGCGCGGTAGTACAATCGATTTAACTTTGGTCGATCTCAATACTGGTAAAGAAATCGACATGGGAAGTCCATTTGATTTTTTCGGAACAATCTCTCATCAAAATGCACCACAAATAACTGCCCAACAACAAGCCAATCGCTTAATCCTAAAACAAGCGATGTTGAAACACAACTTCAAAGAATATCAAGAAGAATGGTGGCATTTCACTCTAAAAAATGAACCTTTTCCCGAAACTTATTTCGATTTTCCAATAAAGTAATTTTTTTTCTTAGAAGCCGAGGACCTGCTTTCCGCTGCAATCTTTTTGGTTCGGCATAGCCTCTCACCAAAAAGGATTTCCGCTACAATCACGGCTACGGATTTCGGATAATAATTTATTTACATTTTTAATAGAAATTTCGCATATTCGCATAAACAATATTAATGAAAGCAAGTTTCCTTTTTGTGTTACTATGTTTTAGCGGCTTTACTTTTTCCCAAGTTATTCTTAGTGATTATCCTGTTGACCAATTTTATTATAAAGGAGGCAATACTGCATTACAAAAAGACCTAAGTAAAGCCTTTAAAGAATTAGAACTAAAACCATGTGACAACACAATGGAAACTTATAATATTAGTATTTTAATAGAAAAAGATTCTTCCATTAAGTTCATAAAAGACATGGATAGTGTAAATGTCGAGAAGAATAAATGTGCTTTTGATGTTGCTCGCGAGATTATCCCAGAGCTTAAATCTTGGCAGCCAGCAGAAATTCAGGGACAGAAGTTTCAGTCGATTGTTAAAATTTTAATTAATCCTTTCCAAATTGCATATTCAACAGGGGAAGGTTATGGTGATAATGTAGTGCATGCTCAAATGCTTAGTGACGCCGACTATTTGCATGTTCAGCTAAAGAAAATTTTTCAAAAAACTTTTAGATTGAATATGGAACAAACTATTTATTTGAGTTTTACTGTTACCAAAGAAGGGTTGATGAAAGATTTTGTTCTTGATGGCAATTATGATAAAATTGAAGTTTCGAGAATAATAACAGATCTAAAGCACCTAAAATTGAAGTGGAAACCTGCGACATTTAATGGTGTGCCAATGGATAGTAAACAAAGAATAAATGTTAATCAACTATACAACTATGGCGAGTTATATAATCATGACTAAGAGATTAAAGCATATTTTTTTATTTTTATTGTTTTCGATGTGTCAGCTTTATATGTCGCAAACTAAATTCTTAAGTAGTTATCCTAAATTTCAAGAACCTTATGTTGGAGGAGATAAAGGATATTATAAAGATTTTCACGATATCGTATTTTCAAAGAATTTGAAGACTTGCAATGATCAAAATGAGATTTATCAATTTCGCGTATTGGTAATGCCAGATTCCACAATTTCTTTTGTCCAAGAGCTAAATGCGAATTATTTAGAAAAAAATAAATGTGCCTACGATATGGCTCGAACAGTAGCGAAGTACCAGAAAAAATGGTTGCCAGCAAATGAAGACGAGAAGGCGACACCAGCACTCGCAAGTTTTATCATTTATCCCCAAGATATTTTTAATAATTATTATGAAGGTTATTTGCCTAAAGTAACATATCCTTTCTATGGGAAGAATCCAAAAGAATCTTCAGAGAATTTTAAGAAAGATTTATTGAATAAAATTGATCTATCTCGTTTTATTTGGAACGATATTTTTTTCATGGAGATAGAGTTTATCATAAATAAAGAAGGAAAAATGGAAGATGTTGTATTGCTTAATACTTCTGGTTTAGAATCTTTCGACAAAAGAATTTTATGGGCTTTTAAAGATCTTAAAACAAAATGGAGTCCAGCCACAATTAATAGTGTTCCGTTTAATTATAGATACAGATTTAGCCTGAGAATTATAACAGATATCAAAAAATAAGACTAAATTTTCAGAAATTTTCACCTGCCATTCTGTCACAACTTTTTGTATCTTTGCAAACTGAATTAGTTTAAAGTTTCGAGTTTAAAGTTCAAAGTTGATGAGCTTTAAACTTTAAACCTTAAACCTTAAACTTGAACCCGTGCAAGAAAAATATATAGACGAAACCAAGCAAGGAGAAGCATTTGCAATTGCTGAAAAGCCAGAAAACTCTAAGAAATTATTCTTGGAAAGTTACGGTTGCCAAATGAATTTTTCCGATTCCGAAATCGTTGCATCCATCCTTAACGAGCAAGGTTACAACACTACAACAAAGGTTGAAGAAGCAGATTTAATTTTGCTGAATACTTGTTCGATCCGTGAAAAAGCGGAACAAACCGTGAGAATGCGTTTGTCGCAATTCAAGAATCAAAAAAAGGAAAATCCAAGTCTTACTGTTGGCGTTTTGGGCTGTATGGCAGAGCGTCTCAAAACCAAATTTTTAGAAGAAGAACATTTGGTGGATTTGGTTGTTGGCCCTGATGCTTACAGAGATTTACCTAATCTTTTAAAAGAAACCGAAGATGGTAGAGATGCCATCAACGTAATTTTATCAAAGGAGGAAACTTATGCCGACATCAATCCTGTTCGTTTGGGCGGAAATGGCGTAACGGCTTATGTGACGATTACCAGAGGTTGCGATAATATGTGTACATTCTGCGTGGTGCCTTTCACGAGAGGGCGTGAGCGTAGTCGCGACCCGCATTCAATCCTTGAAGAATGTAAAGAATTAGCTTCAAATGGCTACAAAGAAATTACACTTCTTGGTCAAAATGTTGATTCTTATTTATGGTATGGCGGTGGTCCGAAAAAGGATTTTGCAAAAGCTTCAGAAATGCAAAAAGCGACAGCTGTTGATTTTGCTCAATTGTTAGATTTGGTGGCGAAAGCAGTTCCCGAAATGAGAATTCGTTTCTCGACTTCCAATCCACACGATATGACGGCTTCGGTGTTCGAAATGATGGCGAAACACGAAAATATCTGCAAATATGTTCACTTGCCAGTTCAAAGCGGTAGCGACAGAATTTTGGAGTTGATGAATCGTCAGCACACACGTCAAGAATATTTAGATTTAATTAAAAAAGCGAAAGAAATCGTTCCCGATATTTCGTTTTCACAAGATATGATAGTTGGTTTCTGCACAGAAACTGAGGAAGATCACCAAGATACTTTGAGCTTAATGCGCGAAGTTGAGTACGATTACGGTTATATGTTTGCCTATTCCGAAAGACCAGGAACGCCGGCTCACAAAAAGATGGAAGACGATATTCCTGCCGATGTTAAACAAAGACGTTTGGCGGAAATTATCGCTTTACAAGGTGAATTGTCAAGAAAAAGAATGGCAGGTTACGTTGGAAGAAACCACGAAATTTTAATTGAAGGAACTTCCAAAAAGAACGAAAACCAATGGAAAGGTCGTAATTCTCAGAATGCCGTTTGCGTTTTCGACAAGTTAGAAGGTCAAAAAGTGGGCGACATTGTGTCTGTTTTTGTGTACGACAACACGCAAGGAACACTTTTGGGGAGAACTGCGGAATAGTTTTTAAAAATTTGGACATAAAGTGAATCTTCAAAATCAATTAATCGACAAAGTTTCGGCACTTTTAGAAATTGCTCGAAAACGCGTTGCATCTACCGTAAATCAAACTATGGTTTATACCTATTTTGAAATTGGTAGAATGATTGTGGAAGAAGAACAGAATGGAGAAGCAAGAGCGGAATATGGTAAAGGATTGTTGAAAGAATTGTCAGTTCATTTGACAGAAAGATTTGGCAGAGGGTTTTCTGTAGAGAACTTAGACAGAATGAGGTTTTTTTATAAAACTTATTCTAAACCAATTTCGTCAACACTGTTGACGAATTCCGAAAACCCAATTCCGCAAACACTGTCTGCGCAATCTGAAAACCAAATAGGACAGACACTGTCTGGCGATTTTGAAGTGGTTGAAAATAAGCCTTTTACAAGCGAATTAAACTTTAATCTTTCATGGTCACATTATCTCAAATTAATGAGAATTGATGATAGAAATGAAAGAAGTTTTTACGAAATAGAAGCCTTCAAAAACAATTGGAGTCTGCGAGAATTACAAAGACAATATGATTCTGGATTGTTTGCCAGACTTTCTTTAAGCAAAAATAAAGACGAAGTTTTGGCGCTTTCCGAAAAAGGTCAAATTATCGAGAAACCTTTGGATTTAATAAAAGATCCTTATGTTTTAGAGTTTTTGGGTTTAAATGATAAAAGTTTTTATTCTGAAAACGATTTAGAGCAAAAGTTGATTGATAAACTGGAGCAGTTTCTTTTAGAATTGGGGAAAGGTTTCACTTTTGTGGCGCGTCAAGAAAGAATTTCTTTTGATGAAAAACATTTCCGAATAGATTTGGTATTTTACAATCGTATTTTGAAATGTTTTGTTTTAATCGATTTGAAAATTGGCGAATTAAAGCATCAAGATATCGGACAAATGCAAATGTATGTTAACTATTTCGACCGAGAAAAACGCATAGAAGGGGAGAATAAAACCATCGGAATTATCCTTTGTCAAGATAAAAGCAATGCTTTGGTGGAATATACTTTGCCCGAAAATAACGATCAAATTTTTGCCAGTAAATACATGACGGTTCTTCCGTCAAAAGACGAATTGAAAAGCTTATTAACAGATTAATAAATGAGAAGTTTATCCTACATCATTATTTTAATGAGTTTGATTGGCACTTGCCAATCGGGGAAGACTTCTTGTGTTCAAAATAAAGTAAAATGTAATCCTTCTAATGTTGCTAAAAACGTTTCTCAAGAAGAAGCAAAGCAACTTTTGCAGGAGTTTAATCATTTAATTTCAAAATACAATCAGAAGTTTTCGAAAGAGGTTTGCTCTGTTGATGAAACATCAAATTTTGCATTTGGATTTTCATCAAATTTCAAAGAACTAAAAAGCTTAGAAAAGCAATTTGATTTAATCAAAAAAACATCAAAAATTCGTAACAAAGATAATTTGGAAGATAATATTTTAGTTTAATCCTACAGAGAATGAGGATTTACAATGAAGATTAAAGTTTTAGAATCAAAACAATTTTAATCATTTAATTATTAAATATTTAATCCAAAAAAGAAAATGAACGAATTACAAAACATAAAAAATCGCTTCGGCATTATCGGGAATTATCCCGCACTCAACCGAGCTTTAGAAAAGGCGATACAAGTCGCACCAACCGATATTTCCGTGTTGGTTATCGGAGAAAGTGGTGTCGGAAAAGAATTTATTCCAAAAATTATCCACGCCGAATCTAAAAGAAAACATCAACCATACATTGTTGTCAATTGTGGAGCAATCCCAGAAGGAACAATAGATTCCGAGCTTTTCGGTCATGAAAAAGGTGCTTTTACTGGCGCAACTTCCACTCGAAAAGGTTATTTTGAAGTTGCCGATGGCGGAACAATATTCTTAGACGAAGTTGGTGAATTGCCTTTGCAGACGCAAGTTCGTTTGCTTCGTGTTTTAGAAAGTGGAGAATTTATGAAAGTGGGTTCTTCTCAAATTCAAAAAACCAACGTAAGAATCGTTGCAGCAACTAACGTTAATATGATGAATGCCATCCACGACGGACGTTTTCGTGAGGATTTGTATTATCGTTTGAACACCGTACAAATCGACATGCCTGCTTTGCGCGAAAGAAAAGGCGACATTCATTTACTATTTAGAAAATTTGCTATTGATTTTGCTGAAAAATACAGAATGCCAGAACTCGAATTGGAACCAGCAGCAGTGACGTATTTAGAAAATTATAGTTTTCCGGGTAACGTTCGTCAGCTAAGAAATTTGGTGGAGCAATTGACGGTTGTCGAGCGTAATCGTAAGATCACAGCCGAAAAGTTGGCGGAGTATATTCCGATGGAAAAACATCTGCCAATGTTGGTGAATCAAAATGCAAACAAAGCGCAATCGGACTTTGGAAACGAGAGAGAAATCATGTACAAGGTTCTTTTCGATATGCGAAACGATATTAATGATCTAAAATCCTTAACTTCGGAGTTGATAAAAAATCGTGGAAATGGTGACTTGAGCAATCAAGAAAAGAATTTAATTAACAAAATCTATACACCAGAACCTGCGGCACATAATCCGAATTCGTTGTTGTATTTTGAACCGAATGACAACGCGAATGTACAAACGGCAAATGTGATGAATGTTGACGATAACGATCCCTACGAAGATATTATGGATATCGAAGTGGAAGAAGCTAGACCAGAATCTTTATCGCTTCAGAATAATGAAAAAGATTTGATTATCAAAGCTTTAGAAAAGCATCGTGGTCGCAGAAATAAAGCGGCTGATGAGTTAGGAATTTCGCAACGTACGCTTTACAGAAAAATTAAACAATATAATCTTGAGGATTAAAATGAATTGTAATATGTCAAATCCACGCACCAAAGTTTTGAAAAAGATAGCATTCTTTTCATTACTTGTGCCATTATTATCCTTAGTAAGTTGTTATAGTTTTACAGGTTCGTCTTTAAGTCCTGAAACTCAGACTTTTTTGATAAGACCTTTCCCGAATAATGCTGCAAATAATAACCCAAATCTAAGTCAGGATTTTACGGTGGCTTTACAAAATAGATTTGCGCAAAGAACAACGTTGAAAGGCGCTGTTGATAAAGCGGATATTATTATAGAAGGAGAAATTACGGATTATAACATCGCGCCAACGACCATTTCGTCGCCAGTTGAAAGTACGCAGACTGGTAATATGATCCAAGCGGCTCAGAATAAATTGACAATTACGGTGAAGGTTCATTACGAAAATCACGTCGCAGGCGAGGAAAGCAAAAGTTTTGACAGAAGTTATACTGACGAAGTAACTTTTAACAGCGATATGGATTTGATGACGATAGAATCTTCTCAGGTCAAAATCGTTAACGAACGTATTATCAACAAAATTTTTAATGATATTGTAGCAAACTGGTAATTATGAATGCACGAATTATTGAGCTTCTTCAGCAACCCTCATTAATGCAAGCAAATGATTTGCAGCTTTTAGAAAAGCAAATTGAGCATACACCTTATGTTCAGAATGTTAGAGCACTTTATTTGTATGGCATTCACCTTTACAATCCGACGCGATATAAGGAAGTCTTGACAACGACTGCTGCATATACGACGGACAAAAAAATTCTGTATCAATTCATTAATAAAAAAGATATTGCTGAATCTTCGAAGGTTGAATCTGAAGAAAAAACAGATACAATTGTAGAATCTCCAGTTGAAGAAACCCAAAATTTAGTTTCTACTAAAATTGATGAAAATTTAACTGAGAATAAAGAAGAATCTTCGGAAGTTGAAGCAGAACAAGAAGAAGATGTGATGAATGTTGAGGAAGGTTCTAAAGATGTTATTATTACGGATGAAACGCCAACTTCGGAAAAAGAAACTGAAGTTGATTCTGATTTAAGTTTAGAGTCGATCGACGAAAATTTAATTCAAAATAAAGAAGAATCTTCGGAGGTTGAAGCGCAACAAGAGGAAGATGTGATGAATGTTGAGGAAGGTTCTAAAGATGTTGTTATTACGGACGAAACGCCAACTTCAGAAAAAGAAGAGGAAGTAGAATCTGATTTAAGTTTAGAGTCGATCGATGAGAATTTAATTCAAAATAAAGAAGAATCTTCGGAAGTTGAAGCGCAACAAGAGGAAGATGTGATGAATGTTGAGGAAGGTTCTAAAGATGTTGTTATCACGGATGAAACACCAACTTTGGAAAAAGAAACTGAAGTAGAATCTGATTTAAGTTTAGAGTCGATCGATGAGAATTTAATTCAAAATAAAGAAGAATCTTCGGAAGTTGAAGCGCAACAAGAAGAAGATGTGATGAATGTTGAGGAAGGTTCTAAAGACGTTGTTATTACGGACGAAACTGAACCAAGTGAGATTAAAGAGGAATTAAATAGAGATGTTAGTTTTGAATCGATTGACGACTTTTTACCACAAGTGAAATTTGAAGTTCCAAAAAATCATCATCAATTTCTGAATCCTCCAAAGTTTGAAGTTAAAGAGCACAAACCTGTCGAAATTGAAGAAAAACCTACAGGAATTGTAATCGACGATACTAGCGAAAATATTGATTCTAAAGAAGAATTAAATGATGCACATTCTTTAGATTTTGGACCTTTTTCTAGAGAAGAAGAGTCTGTTGAAGTTTTAGAAAATGAAAAATCTGAAATTCCGACAGAAGAGCGTAAAGAACAAGAACCAACTATAGTTGATGTTGCTAAAGAAGAGCCTGTTCAAGAAAACTCAGCTTGGAAACCAATGTCGATTGACGCACATCAACCAGATGCTTTAATTGGTAAAGTTGAGACGCCAAATATTGTAACTGCAACAGAAAAGGATAATAAACCAGAACCGTCAAAAGAAGAAGTTTCAGAAACTGTAAATCCTGAAATTAAGCTTGAAGAATCTGTTGAAGAACCAAAGACCGCTATTGAAATTGTAGAACAAAAAGAGGAAAATTTAATAGAGACATCAGAAAAAATCGAGGAAGAGAAGCGACCGATTTTTAATGTTTCCTTTTTTGGCGACTCCATTGCGATGGTTGATGATCAGAAAAAAGCGAATGAAGAAGTTGTAGAAGAAGTTGTCGAGGAAGCTCAACAAAAGGAAGTTGAAATACCAGTTGTTGCGGCTCAAGAGGACATAAAACCAGAAAAAAGCAATGTCCGACAATTTATCAATACTTGGCAAAACTGGTTAAAGATCGATCGTACCGCTGAAATCGAAAAAGATAAAGAAGTCAAAAAACAAAAAGCGATTGATGAGTTTATCGAAAATCAACCCAAAATTACACAGCTAAAGGATGAAGCTAGTTTTGTTGTTAAAGAAAAGAAAGAAGATATTTCTCACTTGATGACCGAGACTTTAGCGAATCTCTATTTAGAGCAAAAACTTTATTCTAAAGCGATAAAAGCATTCGAAACGCTAATCGCAAAACACCCCGAAAAAACGGACTATTTCACACAGAAAATAGAAGATATTAAAGAGCAGAGGAAAGCTTAATAAAACTAAAGAGAACCAATTAATTGGTTCTCTTTTTTTTCTTTTTGGTAGCTTTCTTTTTCGGCATTTTTGACTTAACAAATTTTTCTCGATTTTCCAAAAACTCGATCATATCCTTATTGTACGAAAATTTTTTCGCTTCCTTAATTGTTTTTAAAGCTTCATCGTAACGCTCCAGCTTTTCAAAATATACCGATTTCCAGTACAAAATATTCGACTTATCAATACCTTTTGTTTTAAAACTGAAATCCAACAATTTCAAAGCTTCCTCATAATCCTCATTGTTTAAAAGGCAAGAAACATAATATTTCGGAATCGTTACATTCCCGACATCACACGCAAGAGCTTCCTGGAAATAGGTTTTCGCCTGCTCATAATTTTTCAACTGCTCACTATAAATTCGTCCCATCAAGCAAAGCGCATCCGAATCTTCAGGATCGTAGGACAACGCGTAATTCAAAGCTTCCAAGCAATCCGCCAAATTGTACGGATAGCAATCCAAAGCTTCAAAATAATATTTGTTTTTAGTTAAGTTCATTTTTTTTTTACATTATTAAGTTTGTTTTTTAGGAGCTGTTTCCCGCTTTCCGCACTCGCTTTTGCAAGCCTTCCAAATCCACTGCATTTGCAAAGAGCTCAAACAATTGCTACAATCGGGGCTAAAAATGCCTCCCTTCTAATAAAATTATGACTTTCAAAAAGTCAGTTTCGTTAACGTCCCTTCGAGTAGGTTTTGAAAAAACCGTATCGAGAAGTCCTTTTAAAAAAAGTTCTCGATACGCTTCGCTACTCGAACTGACGAAATGCGAAATACCAGTAACCAACAACCAAAAACTGTCAACCAATTTATTTATCCATTCTCACAATCCTCGGTTGAAAAGTTCCCAAGATGTCCACCAAATCACTTTGTGCGTTCATCACTTCATTGATGTCTTTGTACGCCATTGGTGCTTCCTCGGCATTTCCGCCCATTAGAGTCACTTTTTTTAGCTTCAACTCTTTTTTAATATCGCTTTGCGTGAAAAGTTGTCGGCATTCACCTCTCGAATAAGCTCTTCCTGCACCATGCGATGCCGAACTTAGCGATTCGGGATTTCCTTTTCCTCGAACGATAAAACCTTTCGCCGTCATCGAACCTGGAATCATTCCCAATTCGTTTTCGCTGGCTGGTGTGGCTCCTTTTCGATGGACGATTACTTCTTTTCCGTTGTGGATTTCTTTCCAAGCGAAATTGTGATGGTTTTCGATTTTGGCTTTTACACGACCGCCAACAGCTTTCACCAATCGACGATGAATATCATCATGACAAGCCGAAGCGTAATCTCCTGCGAGATTCATGGCTGTCCAATATTCCAATCCCATGTGCGTACTCAAATCCAGCCAAGCAAAATTCTGAGCTTCCTTTGGCAACGGACATTGTTCTGTCGCCACTCTCGAATAATATTGCGCAATTTCAGCGCCTAAACCTCGAGAACCGCTGTGCGAAAGAATCCCCAAATATTTTCCTTTCGGAAGTCCGATTTGTGAATCTTCTTCCACAATTTCCACTTCGCCGAATTCTACAAAGTGATTTCCACCGCCCGAACTTCCCATTTGTTTGATGGCTTTTCCTTTTAATCTTTTCAAAATCGGAATCAAATCAAACGTATCACGTTCGAAAATTTCGTGGTCGACGTGTGATTTGTGCGTTTCATACATTCCGAATTTGGTATGTTCTGCCAAAGCTTTTTCAAACTTGTCTTTGGCACCATCTAGATATGAAATCGGCGTATCCAAAATGCTTAAGCTCATCCTGCAACCAATATCCATCCCCACGCCGTACGGAATTACCGCATTTTCTACCGCCAAAACACCACCGATTGGTAAACCGTAACCGCTGTGTGCATCGGGCATCAAAGCACCACCAACCGAAATTGGAAGTTTTAATGCCGTGTACAATTGGTTTTTCGCTTCCTCGGAAATGTTGTTTCCAAAGATTTGAAAGTCGGCTCTTTGTGCGTTGAGCATTCGTTTTTCGTTTTTTGTAGAAAGCAGTAAAGCTTCCGCAATTTGTCCGAACTGCAAATCTTTCTCGAAGTTTTGCGGGTTTTGTAAAATCTCTTTCAAGATGGATTTTACGTGATGTATATTTTTGGTGGCAAAATTCCTTTTCATGACTTCCAGAGCGATGTTGACGCTTTGGTTGTTGGGATAGCCGAGTTTTAATATATCTTTTCCTTTTAGTTTTAAATTTCCCATTGTTTTGATTTTAGATTCAAGATGCTAGAACCAAGAGCCAAGACTCTTGTCTTGAAACTGGTTTTACATCGCGAATGTTTACTCCAACTAAATTTTTAGTTGATTTTTTGTTTAAACCTATTGGGCTTTCTCAACCCAAGAGGTTTGGAACTCTTTTTTCTACACTTTCCGCTTCGTCCCTTCGAGTAGGTTTTGAAAAAAATTGTACCGAGAAGTTGTTTTTTTTATAGTTCTCGATACGCTCGCTACTCGAACTGACGACGTGTTGACTTTCGACATTTCCGACTTTGTTAATTCACAAGTTTTGCAAAGTGTGTGGAGAAAGTTTATAATGGTTCTCGATACGCTTCGCTACTCGAACAGACGACCGCCTTTTTATTTGACGGCATTTTATCATAGCCCCGATTGATTCTGACTTATATATTTTTATAGTTGAATCATCGAAACTCGTTCCTCGTTTTGAAGCGGCATCCTTTTTTTGTTTGGGCTTGAAAAAAGCGTTGGCAAAAAAAGATACAGCGGAAAGCGGGAAACAGCTTCAAAAAATAACTGAACTGCTGTTCGACGAAGTCAAATAGCTTCTAACAAAAAATATTATCTGCTATTCGACGTAGTCAATAAGGTCCTAATAAAAATAATTTCGGGAAAAACTTAAGTTTTGGATTTTGCGCAAAGAAAAACCCGAAATCTTGCGACTTCGGGTTTTGATATTTCATTGTACTGTTCTTCTAAGAATGTACCAAACCACGAAGCCTCGCCTTTGCAAAAGGCAATCCTACTGTTGAATGTTGATTGAATCTGAACATTTTTGCTTCGTTTTTTTGTTGGTTAAACTTGATTTTCAGGTGCAAATATAGAATAAATTTTTAAAACGCAAATTTTATTGAAATTATTTTTGCTCGGGAAGATTCTTCCAATATTGGAGACTTTTGTCCACATCGAAGTAATTGGGCTTGTTGGGATGCGTTTCGAAATAGGTTTTAAATTCTTCTAATTCTGAGATGATCCATTCTCGCAATGGTATTATTTCTCCATCCCAACTGTAATGATAGATTTTTGACATATCAGTAGAAATGATGAATACAGCATCACTTTCTTTACTTTGACTGACATAGCCTTGAATTACGTAATAAGGAAAAAATTCTCGTGGTTTTTCTGTGATTTCGAAGTCGAGAAGATGTTCTTTTTTATCGCAATTATCGCACGGTGCCAAATGTATATCGTTGATGATATCGAGATTTTTAAGACTATTCAAAAATTTTTGTTCTGTGCTGGTGTATGTAAAAGGATAAGGATAATACACACCGCCAACTTCATAATCTTTTGGATTTTTTTTTGTTTTGTAAGGCTCTACTTTTTCGCCTTTTTTGTTGATAAGATAACTTTCTGATTTTTTGGAAGAAGGTACGATAGACCAATGTTCGCCACCTTTTTCATATTGTTTTTTCCAACCACCAACATAGACTTTCGCATAGCCATACTGAAAAGGTTCTGCAAAATCCCATTGAGCGGGAATTGTTAGATTTCCGTCTTTGTCTGCAAAACCAACTTTGTTGCCATCGACATAACGACGAAGACCTTCTTCGTAATAGTCAATTCCGTTGTCAAACCATTGCGGATAATAAAGGAATTTTCCGTTTCTGTCATAGACTTCTCCAGCAGGCATCAAAGGTAATTTTGATGAATAGTCTTTAGCTTTTTCGGTTCCGATAAATTCTATTGTGGCTTCCTCGATTGGTTTTTTGAAATCATAATTTCCATAGTTGGAAAATTTTGCGGGTACAATGATTTTCCCTGATTCTGTTTTGGCGCCTACTTTGGTGCTGTCCGCAGTCGAAAAATAATAAAGCTTTTCGTTGGTTTGTGCCAACAAAAATGTGCTTTGGAGAATTACAAAAACAAAGCTTAGAAATTTTAAAACAATATTATGAGAAATCATTTGTGCGTATTTGTAATTCAGTTTTTTGGATTTTTAAGTTTTTTCACAATGAAAACGATGCAAAATACTAGAACGGAAATTAAGGCTAAAAGTTTTAGAGCCATGCCAACATAAAGATAAGCGTAGGGTGGATCTAGCCCATAGAGTTTGGTTAAATATTCACCAAGGGAAAATACTAAAATGCAGAGAATAAGAATGAAAAGTGATTTTTTTAAATTCATGTTTTTAGTTGTTAGTCCTTGTTTAAAAATAAGAAAATTTGTGGCAATTTGATTTAATTAAATAAAAAAGTGCAACAATTATTTGCTGCACTCTTGTTGATATTCGATTTGAAAAATTATTTTAATTGCTCAAAACTACGTTTGATGAAGTCTGTTAAATCCTTTCCTTTTAGTAGGTTTTGAGATAGTTTTGCAAGATCCAAAGCTTGTTGGATTTTTGCGTTTTTAGAGTCTGAATTGTCCGTTTTAAGAATGTCAGAAGCCAAGTCGCTGTTAGCATTAACCACCAAATTGTACATCTCTGGGAAGTTACCAAACATCGACGGCGCGCCCATCTGCTGCATGTCCTTCATACGACGCATAAACTCTGGTTGCGTAATGCTAAATGGTGCATCGTTGCTATCCAAATCTTCTAACTGAACAGTGTAAGTCTGCGAGTTAATCGCTTCTTCAATAGATTTTTTAAGATTTTCTTTTTCGCCGTCGTTAAGTTTTGCAATAACTGGTTCGTCTTTCTCAATCAATTTGTTGATGTTATCGGCATCAACTCTTGCAAAAGTAACTTTGTCTTTTGTACTTTCTAATTTCTGAATAAGATGCGGTACCAAAGGCGAATCCATCAACAGAACTTCGTAACCTTTAGCTTTCGCCGTTTGGATGTAGCTGTCTTGCAGGTCTGTGTTGGAAGCATAAAGAATAACTGTTTTTCCGTTTTTATCGGTTTGTTTGTCTTTAATGTTTTCGATTAATTCGTCCCAAAGAAGATATTTTCCATCGGTTGTTGGATAAAGCATAAACTTGTCCGACTTCTCGTAGAACTTGTCTTCCGTCACCATTCCGTATTCGATAACCACTTTGATGTCATTCCATTTTTGTTCGTAGTCTTCGCGGTTGTTACGGATAAGTTCTACCATTTTGTCTGCCACTTTTTTCGTGATGTAAGACGAAATTTTCTTAACCGCACCATCTGCTTGTAAGTACGATCTAGAAACATTTAGCGGAATATCTGGAGAGTCGATAACGCCACGCAGCAACATCAAAAAGTCAGGAACAATGCCTTTAACTTCGTCCGTTACAAAAACTTGATTTTGATAAAGTTGAATTTTATCTTTTTCGATGTTTAAGCTGTTTGATAGTTTCGGAAAGAATAAAATCCCGGTCAAATTAAATGGATAATCAACATTAAGATGAATATGGAACAAAGGATCTTCAAATTGCATTGGATACAACTCGCTGTAGAATTTTTTGTAATCTTCATCGGTTAATTCAGATGGATTTTTTGTCCAAGCTGGATTCGGGTTGTTGATGATGTCATCCACTTCAATTGTTTCGGGTTTTGCATCTTCGGCAGCGCCTTCTGGTAAAGGAAGTGTTTCCGTTTTTGTTCCAAATTTAATTGGAATTTGGTTGAAGCGGTTGTACTTAAGAAGTAATTCTCGGATTTTGAAATCGTCCAAAAATTCGGTAGAATCTTCTGCAATGTGGAGTAGGATTTCGGTTCCGCGATCCGATTTGTCCGTTTCTTCCAAAGTGAATTCTGGGCTTCCGTCGCAAATCCAATGTACTGCAGGTTCGTCTTTATAAGACTTTGTGAAGATTTCTACTTTGTCGGCTACCATAAAAGCAGAGTAGAAGCCAAGACCAAAATGTCCGATAATGCCAGCATCTTTTGCCGAATCTTTATATTTTTCTAAAAACTCTTCAGCACCCGAAAATGCCACTTGGTTGATGTATTTTTCAACTTCTTCGGCAGTCATCCCAAGACCTTGGTCTTTGATGCTGATTGTTTTTGCGTCTTTGTCGATTTTGACCTCAATCATTGGGTTGCCATATTCTACTTTGGCTTCGCCGATGTTGATAAGGTGTTTTAGTTTGGTTGTTGCATCCGTCGCATTAGAGATCAATTCTCTAAGGAATATTTCGTGGTCGCTGTAAAGAAATTTTTTAATAAGTGGGAAGATGTTTTCCACTGATACATTAATCTTTCCTGTAGACATAATTGTGTTTATTTTATGAGTTAATTTTCTTGAAGTTGCAAAACAAAAAATTCTGAGTAGTGTCAAAAGGCGTTTTGTGATCTTGGGTAAAACATTCGATTTTTTCGAAATTGTTTTGCAAAAGATTTTCCATGCTGCTTTCGCTGTATTGTGTAATGTCGAGACCGCTGCACTTAAGAGGTCCATCCGTTGAGAATGTGCCAATAACCAAATTTCCGTTGAGATTATTTTCCAGTAAATCAACATAAGTTTGGATGTCTTTTTTCTCTGTTAAAAAATGAAAAGTCGCACGATCGTGCCAAATATCGTAAGTCTCATTGGGTTGGAATTTTGTAATGTCCGAAACAATCCATTTGATTTTTGAAGCCTCGTCGCCTAATCTTGTTTTGGCGTTTTCGATCGCTGCTTCTGAAATGTTAAGTACCGTAATGTCTTGAAATCCTAAATCCAAAAGCGATTGCACAAAACTACCATCACCACCGCCAACATCAATAATTTTTGAATTTTTATCGGCATTAAGTGATTGAATAAGCTTAAGCGAAGTTGCATATTCATCTTGCGTCCAGCTCATTTGCTCTGGTGTTTTGTTTTCGTAGACATTTTCCCAATGTTGTTGACTCATACTTTTTGTTTGTTTTTAAAACTCAAAAAAAATACCAGTCCCGAGAAAGTGACAATTTGTCTTTTTGGTGGAGAATATTGCTAAGAATGTGCGCCCCGACGGAGCCGGAACTCCTTTTGCGAGAGGCTATGCCGAGCAAAAGAGTGGGAGGCGGAGGCGGAAAAGGCGCCCAAATAAAAGAAATAAAAAAGGATTCTAAGCAGTTAGAATCCTTTTTTGATATGGATATGAAAAATTTAAACAATTGCTAAATCTACGACTTCGCTCATTTTGCTTACGTAGTTGACTTTCAGGTGTTTTAGATAGTCTTTGTTGATTTCTTCGACATCTTTTCGGTTGGCTTCGCAAAGAATAACTTCTTTGATGCCAGCACGCGTAGCCGCCAAAAGCTTTTCTTTGATACCGCCCACTGGCAGGACTTTTCCACGAAGTGTGATCTCGCCAGTCATCGCCAAATGAGGTTTCACAGATTTGTTTTTGTAACTCGACACCATCGACGTCAACATTGCGATACCAGCCGACGGTCCATCTTTTGGTGTAGCGCCTTCTGGAACGTGGACGTGGATGTTTTTGTTTTCTAAATCTTCGGCGCTAATTCCTAGTTCTTCATAATGTGCTTTGATGTATTCTAGCGCAATCGTCGCTGACTCTTTCATCACGTTGCCAAGGTTACCCGTCATCGTCAAAGTACCTTTGCCTTTAGACAAAATACTCTCGATAAACAAGATGTCGCCGCCGACGCTGGTCCAAGCCAAACCTGTCACAACGCCAGGAACTTTGCTGACTTCGGACAACGTGCTAGGACGCGGAACGCCCAATATTTCGTCGATTTTCTCAACAGAAATTTTTGGATCGTAATCATTTTCCATCGCGATTTGTAAAGCTACCCAACGTGCGATAGACGCAATACGCTTTTCCAAAGTTCGGACACCACTTTCTGAAGTGTGCGCATCGATGATATGTTTGATTTCAGGATTTCCTAGTTTGAAAGCTTTTGAATCCAAACCAGTTTCTGAAAGTTGTTTTTTGATAAGGTGACGTTTTGCGATTTCGATTTTTTCTTCCAACGTATAACCCGCAATGCTGATCAATTCCATGCGATCCAAAAGTGGTCGTTGGATTTCGCTAAGGTTGTTGGCTGTCGCAATAAACATCACTTTCGATAAATCGTAACCCATTTCTAAGAAGTTGTCGTAGAAACTGTTGTTTTGTTCTGGATCCAAAACTTCTAACATTGCTGAGCTTGGATCGCCATGCATACCTTTTCCGAGTTTGTCGATTTCGTCCAAAATAATCACAGGATTTGATGTTCCAGACTTTTTAATAGATTGAAGAATTCGACCTGCCATCGCACCAATATAGGTTTTTCTGTGACCGCGGATTTCGGATTCGTCGTGAAGACCACCCAAAGAAACGCGAACGTATTTTCTTCCCAAAGCATCAGCAATCGACTTTCCTAGCGAAGTTTTACCAACGCCTGGAGGACCAGAAAGACAAAGGATTGGTGATTTCATATCGCTTTTTAGTTTTAGAACAGCGATATGCTCCAAAATTCTTTTCTTAATATCTTCTAAACCGAAATGCTCTTTGTCCAAAATCTTTTCAGCTTTCTTTAAATCGAAAACGTCTTTAGAATATTTTTCCCAAGGTAAGTCCGTGAAGAAATCCAAATAATTACGTTGTACGTTGTAATCTGGCGAATTCGGGTGTTGGCGTTGTAGACGTTGCAATTCTTTTTGGAAATGCGCCTCAACATCTGCTGGCCATTTTAGTTTAGCTGCTTTGTTTTTAAACTCGTCAACATCAGAATCTGGTCCACCGCCCAATTCTTCTTGAATAGTTCTTATTTGTTGATTAAGGAAATATTCGCGTTGTTGTTTATCAAGATCTTTGCTTGTCTTTTGATGAATTAGATTTTTTAATTCTAAAAGACGGAAATCTTCATGCATCATTTCGTAAAGCAATTCGGCGCGTTTTGCTAAAGATTTTTCTTCTAAAAGACGTTGCTTTTTCTCAAAAGTAAAATTACCATTGGCTGCAATAAAGTTGAGTAAATCCTCTGCTTCATTAATGTTTTTAATTGCGAAATTTGCGGCCGTTGGGATGTTAGGATCGATTTCGATAATCTTCATCGCCAAGTCTTTGATGTTCTCTATCAAAGCTTCAAATTCTTCCTTGTTGCGAGAATTAGTGTCTTTTATAAGCGTTAATTTCGCAGTTAAGTATGGATCGCGTCCTTCAAAATTTTTGATTTTGAAACGTTTGATTCCTCGAGTTATCGCTGTGATATTGCCTTCAGGAAGTTTTATGATTTTTACAACTTTCGCTAAAGTTCCAATTGTGTAAAGATCTTTATCAGCAGGATTATCTTCATTCGGGTTTTTCTGAGTCAAAATCCCAACCAGTTGGTTAGATTGCATGGCATCTTCCAATAGTTTTTTTGACTTTTCGCGTCCTGCGGTAATTGGTGTTACAACTTTTGGGAACATCACCATATTGCGCACTGGCAAAATGGCGTACATCTCTTGGTCTAATTCTTTTTCAGTTGGTTCCGAAATATTAATTTCTTCAGCAACTAATCCGAATCCGTCTTCCAAAATAGCGTCAAAGTTGATATCTTCAAATTCTGTCATAATGTATGATGATGACAAATTGTCATTTCTTTAAGGTGATAACTTATTGTCTTTCTATAAATTGCGGATAATAAGTCGATTAAATATTGAGTGGTATAATTTCACAATTCCTATGCCACAACATTTTTTGTCATAGAAAGCAAAAATCCTCCGCAAGTTGGGAGGATTTTCAGATTATATTTTTTTTGTTGTTAAGCTAACATTCGTTGTGCTTTTTTAACGCCTTCGACCAATTTGTCGATTTCTTCAAAAGTATTGTAAACTGCGAAACTAGCTCTTACTGTCCCCGCGATATCAAAATACGCCATAATCGGTTGCGCACAGTGATGACCAGTTCTTACGGCAATTCCTTGTTTGTCGAGAATCATCCCTACATCCGACGAAATCCCAACGCCTTCTAGATTAAAAGAAATGGCGCCAGCACGATTGGCTTTTTCAGCATAAATTCTTAAGCCTTCGATTTCTAATAAATGTCTTTGTGCATATTCCAGTAAAGAATGTTCGTGTTGTTGGATGTATTCCAGACCTACAGATTCCATGAAGTCGATGGCTGCACCAAGTGCGATATTACCACCAACGTTGGGTGTTCCAGCTTCAAAACGGAAAGGTAAATCTGCGTAAGTTGTCTTTTCGAAACTACAAGTTGCAATCATCTCGCCGCCACCGTGGAAAGGTTGAAGCTTATTTAATGAAGATTCTTTTCCGTACAAAATCCCAGTTCCCATTGGTGCGTACATTTTGTGTCCAGAAAAAACAAGGAAATCGCAATCCATCTTCTGAACGTCTAATCGTAAATGTGGTGAAGATTGTGCTGCATCAATTAATACAAACGCATTTGACAGTTTTCTAGTTTTTGCAATAATTTCTTCAACAGGATTAATAACACCAAGCGCATTCGAAATTTGATTTAAAGAAACAATTTTCGTTTTTTCATTTAACCAAGAATCCAAAACATCGATTTGTAAAATGCCATTTTCGTTCATCGGAATAACGCGAAGTTTCGCACCAGTTCTCTCGCAAAGCATTTGCCACGGAACAATATTCGAATGGTGTTCTAGATACGAAATAATGATTTCGTCATCTTTTTTAATCAAATTCGTAATCGCATAAGCAATCAAATTGATGCCTTCGGTCGTACCTTTTGTGAAAATAACTTCGTATTCGTGCTTTGCATTAATGAATTTCTGAACCTTTTGTCTTGCCAATTCCATTTCTGTTGTAGCAAGTTGACTCAAAGTGTGGATGCCGCGATGTACGTTGGCGTTAATCGTTGTATAGTATTTTTCCCAAGTCTCTAAAACCGAAATTGGCTTCTGAGAAGACGCACCGTTATCCAAGTAAACAAGAGGTTTTCCGTTGATTTCTTGGTCTAGAATTGGGAATTGATTTCTTATATTTTGAATGTCTAACATGTTCTTTATTTAGAATGCTTCAAAGTTACGGCAAATATTATTAATGAAGTTTAAATTGGTTTTAAATCATAATTTTAAAAATAATCAAATAGAAAACTTACATTTGTTTGGAAAGCTATTTGATGCATCAAAACTATGACAGATTCTGAGAAAAAAATACAGCTGCGAAATTATAAAATGCTAGCGACAGGATTATTTTTGTTGATGGCTATCACATTTATCATCATGACCATAATCCAAAAGTCGACGCCATCGCATTGGGTTGGTTACATCCGTGCTTTCTCGGAAGCGGCGATGGTTGGTGCATTGGCGGATTGGTTTGCAGTGACAGCTTTGTTTCATCATCCGATGGGACTCAAGATTCCGCACACTAATTTGATCGAAAATAGTAAAGCAAAAATTGGCGATAATCTTGGAAATTTTGTTGTTGATAATTTTTTAGCACCAGAAAATATTCGACCTTATATTCTTAAATTAAAAGTTTCAGGATTTGCTGGAGAATGGATTGGTAAAGAGAAAAATCAGGATTTATTTGTGAATGAAGCTTCTAATATTTTGCTTGATATTTTACTAAAGTTGGACGATAAAGAGGTTGTCAATTTTATTTCGAACAAAGTAAAAGATATGACGGCTTCTATTAAAGTTAATAAACTTCTTGGTAATGGTTTGGAATATCTTATCCAAAAGAATGATCATGAAACTTTGATCACGAATCTAAGTGGTCAGATTAAAACTTATATTCTTCAAAACCAGCAAATGGTGGAAGAACGTGTTGAAAAAGAAAGTTATTTTTTCGTTCCTAAATCTGTTGACCGAAAAATTTCGGAGAAGATTGTCTCGGGTTTAAGTCATTATTTTGAAGAAATTGAGAATGATCAACAACATCCTTTGCGAAAAGAAATTACATCGAAACTTTTGGTTTTTGCGGACGAAATAAAAACGGAAGCGAAATGGGAAAATGAATTTGATGTTATTAAAAATGAATTTTTGAATGGTGAAAAACTCAATGAATATGCGTCTGATATTTGGTTATCTATAAAAGATTCTTTGCGAACAGAATTAACTTCTAAGACGTCAAGTTTAAAAATTTATATCAAAAAAAATCTTAGCGAGTTATCCAATAATCTTCAAAATGATGAAGTTCTGCAAAAGAAAATTGACAGCTGGATTCGATTAACGGCTTACAAGTACATTTTAAAAAATACTAAAGAAGCGGGCAACTTAATTAGTAATACCGTTGGAAACTGGGAAGGAAAAGAACTTAGTCGAAAACTAGAACTAGAAGTTGGAAAAGACCTGCAATTTATCCGTATTAATGGGACAATTGTTGGCGGTTTGGTTGGACTTCTAATTTATACTGTGGCGCAGTTTCTTTAATTACATTTCTTGATTTAAAACTAAAAGTGGATCAATATATTCGCGGTCGTTGCTCAATCTTGGGACTTTATTTTGTCCTCCTAATTTACCACGATTTGACATCCATTGGTAGAAAAGTTTCGGTTTTGCAATGTGGACAACAGGACGTTTTAATGTAATGTTATTATAACGTTTTGCTTCGTAATCAGAGTTAAGGGTTTTTAAAGTTTCATCAAAAATATTAATGAAGCTATCCAAAGATTCTGGTTGAGAAGTGAATTCGAAAATCCATTCGTGGGCGCCGCTTTCATTGCCCGTCATAAAAACTGGTGCGCCAGTAAAATCCGATACAAAAGCGTTGGTCTCGCGACATGCTTTCGCAATCGCATATTCGACATTGTCAATCATCAATTCTTCACCAAAAGCATTGATGTAATGTTTGGTACGACCAGCGATTTTAATTCTGAAAGGACTTAATGAAGTGAATTTCACCGTGTCACCAATCATGTAACGCCAAAGTCCGCCGTTGGTTGTAATCACCATGGCGTAGTTTTTATGAAGCTCAACTTCCGAAAGAGGAATCGCTTTTTGTAAACTTGTGCCGAAAGTATCCATCGGAATAAATTCGTAGAAAATGCCGTAATCTAGCATTAGCAACATTTCGTCGCTATCAGATCTGTCTTGGATGCCGAAAAATCCTTCCGAAGCATTGTAGATTTCGTAGTAACGAATAGGTTTTCCTGTAATTTGGTTGTATTGATCACGATAAGGCTTAAAACTAATTCCGCCGTGAAAAAATACTTCCAAGTTTGGCCAAAGATCCGTAATATATTGTTGGTTAGAGTCGTGAAGAACGCGTCGTA
Organism: Soonwooa buanensis; assembly: GCF_900167905.1. GTDB lineage: Bacteria > Bacteroidota > Bacteroidia > Flavobacteriales > Weeksellaceae > Soonwooa > Soonwooa buanensis. Next base: position 103,227 of record NZ_FUYZ01000003.1, read on the forward strand.
GAAGTACCATCATCCAACTCGGAACGCCTGTTAAACTGCCGACATCTTGTTTAACAACTTCGGAAACGATGGCTTTTAGCTTACTTTCCCATTCGGACATTAACGATACTTTTTTGCTTGGCGTATTGATGATTTCTACCCAAAAAGGTAAGTTTTCAATAAGAATTGCAGAAAGGTCACCAAATTTTGTATTGAAGTTTTGATACATTTCTGAACTTCCACCAAGTCTTAAATTTTTATGTTGGAATAAACCACTTTCTGGATGGTTGTTGACATAAATCGATATTAAATCTTTTCCAGCTTTGTAATGACAATCTTCGAGACTTTCATCAGAAATAGGAATGAATTTGCTTTTCGCATTAGTTGTCCCTGAAGATTTTGCAAAATGTTTAATTTGTCCAGGCCAGATAATATCCTTCATGCCTTGGCGAGCTTTTTCGATATAAGGCTCGTAATCTTCGTAGGTTACAATTGGGACATTGTTTTGAAAATCTCGATAATTCGAAATATCTTTAAAACCATAATTTTTCCCGTAAACAGTATCTTCGGCGTGAAACAATTGCGAGAATAAAACACCTTTTTGAGTTTCTATAGGATGGTCTATAAAATTATTGATTTGGTCTATTCGTTGTCGAATAAACCAGTTAACTACGGTGTTAAACATTGCTTTGGTCGCCATATCAACAAATATAATAATTTTGAGCCTATTTTGTTAGCTGAAATTTAGTTTTAACAAGATTTTTAAAACAAAAAAACCTGCAGCAGTGCTACAGGTTTTGTATTTAGAATAAATTCTTTAATTAAGAATATTAAGCTTCAGTAGATTTCTCTTCTGTTGTAGGTACATCAGGATTTTGATCTCTAACTTCTGCAGCTTCTTCTTCATCATCTTCATCCATTGCAGCAGCCCCACCTTTCATTGCATTTCTAGACATCTTAACAGCTACGATAACTGCGTTGTCTGGGTGCATGAAAGTGTATTGTTCGTTCTTGATAGAACCAACATAAAGTTTGTTACCAATTTTAAGAGGTGTAACGTCAACAACAACTTCGTCAGGTAAGTTAGCTGGGATAGCTTTAACTTTCAACTTACGGTAAGTTTGTCTTAACACACCACCAGAAACAACACCTTTTGCACGACCTGTAATTCTTACAGGAACTTCCATAATAACTGGCTTGTCAGCAGCTAATTGGTAGAAGTCAGCGTGTAAAATTTTGTCAGTAATTGGGTGGAACTGGATGTCCTGAAGTACAGCAGCAATCGTTTGACCATCAACCTCAATAGATACCGTGTGTGCTTCAGGAGTATATACTAATCCTTTGAAAGCTTTCTCTTCAGCAGAGAAGTTCAAAGTTTCTGTACCTCCGTAAACAACACAAGGAACTAATTCAGCATCACGTAAAGCTTTAGTAGACTTTTTGCCCACGTTTTCTCTTTTTGTACCTTGAATTGTAATAGATTTCATTATAAAAATGTTTAAATTTTAAAGTGTGCAAATATACAGAATTTTCTGAAATTGCGAAATATTTATTTTTAGATGATAAATTTATCACTAATAGAATGATGCTCGTGTACACTTTTCATAACGTCTGCGAAAAGTGGTGCACAGCTCAATACTTTAATTTTTGATGATAAACCTTCTTTAATAGGAATAGAATCTGTCACGATAACTTCCGAAATTTGAGAATTCTGAATATTATCATAAGCTTTTCCTGATAAAACTGGATGCGTTGCAATAGCTCTCACAGATTTTGCACCTTTTTCCATTAGGATATCAGCAGCTTTGCAAAGTGTACCTGCAGTGTCAATCATATCGTCAATAAGGATAACGTTTTTGTTGGTTACGTCACCAATTAATAACATCTCTTCAACAACGTTAGCCTTTTTTCTTTCCTTATAACAAATAACGACTTCAGCACCTAAATGACTTGCGTAGTTTTTGGCTCTTTTTGCACCACCCATATCTGGCGAAGCAATTGTTAAATCATCAAGATTAAGTGACTGGATGTAGTCTACAAAAATTGTAGAAGCATAAAGGTGATCAACAGGAATTTCGAAGAAACCTTGGATTTGATCAGCGTGTAAATCCATTGTCATGATTCTTGTTGCTCCTGCAGCTGTTAAAAGATTCGCTACTAGTTTTGCGCCAATTGGTGCTCTTGGTTTGTCCTTTCTGTCTTGTCTTGCCAAACCGTAATATGGAAGTACGACAGTAATGTTTTTAGCAGAAGCTCTTTTAGCTGCGTCAATCATTAACAAAAGCTCTAAAAGATTGTCTGCTGGTGGGAAAGTAGAACCGATTAAAAATACACGTCCTCCTCTTACAGATTGTTCTAAAACAGGCTCGAACTCGCCATCGCTAAAGTCTTGAATAATGATGTGACCAAGTTCTTGACCGTAATTTTCTGCGATTTTTTCAGCTAAAACTCTACTCGTTCTTGTCGAAAATAGATAGCTGGGTTGTAGATCTGACATTTTACTTTTTATTTTTTGCAAATTTAATAAAAAATAAACCACTCGATAAGTCAAGTGGTTTATTTTTATAAAGAATAATTGGTGTCTTTTGGATTAAGGGAATTTCACGCCAGAATACTTGTTAACATCTACTAATGGTAATGTTGACTTGTATTGTTTGTTAATTGCGTTAACGAATTCGTTAGCAACGATTGCGTAGCCTCTACCTGTTAGGTGCACACCATCAAGGGAAAATGCTCCACCAGTTACAAATGTTGCAGTGTATTTAACACCATTCCATTGGATACCTGATTTTTGTGCCAACTCTTTCATTTTTGCATTAGCATCTACGAAGGCATAGCCATTAGCAGTTGCTGCAGCTTTAATTGTTTCGTTGTAACTAGCAATTGCAGTGTTAACCTCAGTAACTTCAGTTGATGTAAGGATATATTTATCTGCAAACGGATATGCAATACCTCTAGCACTTAAATCTGCTGGAACGCCTGCTTCTGCTGTTCCAATTGCATTTTTTGTAGCTAATGGAATTAAGTCACTTGCTTTTGCTTGTCTTGCTTGCCCATAAGTAGCACCAAGGTAAGTTGCTAATGCCGCTAAAACTGGGTTGCCAGAGTTAGCTGCTGCATATGTAATTGCTGGGCCTAGGTTATTTAAGCTTTCGTCCTTTATTAAAAGAGGATTAGCTGCCGTTTTGCTTAGCATTTGTATTCTGTCGCCGCCACCAACAGCTTTTAACAGTTGTACTAAAGGACCATAAAGGTTTGCGTTCAGTTTGTCGATTGTTGCTTCGCCTACTGCAATATTTCCTCCACCAAGAACAGAAGATGTTAAAGGGTTGTACGGAACAGTTGTAAGGTTAGGGATGGTTGTTACATCAGGAATATTTGCAATAACACCTTTTGCTTTAGTAGACGCAATTTGTGCAATTAACATATTGTAATATGTTTTAAATTGATCAGCTGGTGTTAAAGTTTCTACAGAAGAGTCAGCTCCTGCTAGTGCATATAGAAGTGCATCATTGTTCCCGATCCATAAAGAGAAAAATGTTGGTTTTTGAGCTAGGAAATCTGCTATAACAGAGGTCTGAGCATTAGATGCAAATCTTGTAAAGTATGGGTTAGCTGTTGCGGGATTAGATGCAAGGCCTGCCGGGTTTCCGTAACCAGGAGCTAATAGATGCGCTACTTTTGCGCCAGGAACTCCCATGTTTTGGTAAGGTCCACCTGCTGAAATATTATCTAAAGTTCCGCCAGGATCGCTTGCTACAGGAGCTAAGCTTCCATTAACAACCTGAAGATTTAGTCTCCCACCAAAGCCTGGAAGGTTTGAGAATCCTCCAATGTTATTTGGCATCATTGGTTGTTTGAATTCACCACCACCAGCTAATTTCATTTGTTGTGCAATCATCGATGGATAAGATTCGTTTTGTCCATCAGAGTATAATGCATTATCTCTATAACCCGAAGTAAGTGAGTTGCCTAATGCGACATATTTTGTAAAATCCGCATCGCCTTTAGTTACTACAACGTCGGTAACGTCGGTGTCAAAATCTGTTTTACAACTTTGCGTTGCTAATAAAGCAGAAATGCTAAATAGTGAAAATAATATCTTTTTCATAATGATTTAAAATTTTAGAACGCGTTATAAGATAGACCAAGACCGAAGTAGTACGCTTTCGCTTTTGCTTGTCCAACGAAGTTATAATACGTGTTGTTAACTTGACGACTTTGTGGCATTGCGTAAGCTCCAGCAATGTCTACACCCAATTTGTTGAACTTGAATCCAAGACCCGCAGTAATAACATAAGAGTTAAATGATGGCGTTTCTGGGATGAAGTTTTCATTAGAATAAGGAGATTCATCGTAATAAGCTCCCAATCTACCAGCAATCATGTCATTAAACATATATTGTGTACCAAGTCTGAAAGTTTTAGTGTTTTTAAAGTTCTTAGGTGTTACCAAAACTGTTGGGTCGTTTGGTTGATTGCCAACTGGAGCATGTTCAAAATCAAGAGTAAGACGTTCATATCTTGACCAACCTGTGTAGTTGAAGTCAGCTGATACTAACCACTTTGGTGTAATTTTATAAGTTGCGCCTAATGTATATTCGTCAACTAATGGAAGTGTCGCTTTAAATTTGTCTTGACCATTAGCGTCAATACCTAGATTTGGATATAAAGATTTTGGAACGTTGAATGTTGCAGTTCCGTTTTTAGCTTTCATGTCGATTGGAGAACGGTAAGCAACACTTAGGTCTAACTTGTCGTTTGGTTGGAAATAAAAACCAAAACCGAAACCAGATCCAGATGCTTTTTCATCATTAATATTAAGACTTCCTCCGTAACCAGTAATTGCTTTGTCCCAATCTACTTTTCCTTTTGCGTAAATATAGCTTGCTCCGAATGATGCCCAAGGTGCAAGTTTAAAAGAAACCATTGGTTGGAAATAGAAACTCTTTAGCTCCATTTTTTGTACCATTTCAGCGCCTTCCCAAGTGCTTGGCCATTGGATGGTGCTACCAAATGGTGTTGCGAAGTTAAAACCTAATGACACATCATCTGTTACTTTATAGGCTACAGCCGCATACAAAGGTGTACCAATTGGGTTGTCAGTTTCTGTAGATTGTAGCGTAGAAAGATTTTGGAAAGTCACTTTATTTATGGCTCCGAAACCACCTGCAACAACGCTTAGTTTAGCTGGGATGAAGGACATACCCGCAGGGTTAAAGAAAGTCACACTCGCATCTTCGGCATGTGCACTTGTGTGTGCCATCGCAAGCTGCTTAACCCCTTGTAACGAAACTCGGAATCCACCTGCGTATGATAAAACACCTGCTGCTAAAGCCGTTGTTATAAGTAATTTTTTCATAGAAGTAATGTTATATTATGGTCAAATATAAAATTTATTTTTTTAAGAATGTTAAAATTTTATAAAATTAACTAAACAAGCATTTAGTTTTTAAGCTTGTTTAAATTTAAAAATGATTAAAACATATCTTAAATATTGGATTAATGAGGGTTTTGTTATATTTATTTAATGTTTTGTTTAATGTTAAACATTGCAATGCAAACCATAATAAACTATGTTAATTTTAAGTTTTGATGTGTTAATAAATTAAACATATCATTATTAAATATTAATTGTTTTTAATAAAAGTTTAGATAAAATATAAAATCAGGATTTCTAAAATCTGCAATACAACTTTAATCAAAAAAAGTTAACTTTGCGAGAATAATATATTTTAATATGAGTTGTGGATGTAAGACATCCGGCGATTCAGGACATTCATGTGGAACAAAATCCTCGAATGGATGTAGCAGTGTAGATACTTGTGGTAATAGCTATAAATTAAATGTTTTCGATTGGTTGTCTGATGTCAAAAACCCAGGCACTTCTTCTAACGAATATGTAGAAGTAAGATTTAAAAACGATCGAAAAAGTTTTTTCAAAAACACAAATAACTTGCCTCTTGCGGCAGGTAACACCGTTACGTTAGAAGCGAATCCCGGTCACGATATTGGCGTAGTTAGTTTAACTGGAGAATTAGTAAAAATCCAGATGAAAAAGAAGAAAACCTCTACAGAAGGACTTCTTAAAGTTTATCGACACGCTACACAAAAGGACATCGAAGTTTGGCAAGAACTTCGCAAAAAGGAAAACGATGTGAAAATTCAGGCTAGAAAAATTGCATATTCAATTGGTCTAGCGATGAAGATCACCGATGTAGAATACCAAGGTGATGGTTCCAAAATCACTTTTTATTACACAGCCGATTCTCGCGTCGATTTTCGTCAGTTGATTAAAGAATATGCAGGCGCTTTCCGTACAAAAATTGACATGAAGCAGATTGGCTTCCGTCAAGAGTCAGCGAAAGTTGGTGGTATTGGATCGTGTGGTAGAGAGCTTTGTTGTTCGACTTGGTTAACAGATTTTAGATCTGTTAATACCAATGCAGCGCGTTATCAGCAACTGAGTATCAACCCTCAAAAATTGGCTGGTCAATGTGGAAAGCTTAAATGTTGTCTTAACTACGAACTGGATAGTTATATGGACACTTTACGCGATTTTCCTGCAACCAATACTGTTTTAAATACCGAAAAAGGAAAAGCTTTTTGTATTAAAATCGACGTTTTTAAAAGAAAAATGTGGTTTGCTTACGTAGAAAATTCTATGGCTTGGTATGATATTGATATTACGGATGTTAAGATGATGATTTCTGTTAATCAAGAAGGAAAACCATCGCCAGCTTTGGAAGATTTCAAGGCTCAAAGCGCGCCGGTTGCTAATGTGGATTTAATCCAAGAAAGTAGCCTAGATCGTTTTGAAAAGAAATCACGTCCAAATAATAAAAAGAATCCTCGAAATCGCAATAACGATCGTAGTTCTAATGATCAAAATAACTCTGATCGACCGAACAATAATCGCGAAAGAAGAGAGCGTAACAATTCTGGACAAAACCAAAACCGAAATTCTTCTAAGCCTAACCAAAATGGTCAAAATAACCAAAATGGAAATGCGCAAAAAGAAGTAAGAAAAGAGGTGAAGAAAGTTGAAGTTTCTGCAGAAGCTAACAATGCAGAAGCGCCAAAGGCTAAAAAACCTTTTAACAATAAAAAGAAGTTTCATAAAAAACCAAATTCTAATCCTAATTCCAATAATGGGAACAATGCGTAAGTTTTTAGGAGTCTTTGTTTTGGGACTATTTTGTATTAGTTGTAATGATGCCAATGAGGTTGTTAGTATGCAATCTTTGGCTGGTTCTTGGAATAAAAATAAAATCCAAGAATTAACTTTTGAGGTGAAAGATCATCAAAATCCGAAAAATATTATATTTGTCGTTAGAAACAATGACAACTATCCTTATAGTAATCTGCGATTAATTGGTACAATTCTAGATGACAAGAAAAAAGTTTTGTCGAAAGATACGCTCAATTATGTCCTTGCAAAACCTAATGGTCAATGGCTAGGAAGCGGATTTGGAGATACTAAAGAGATATTGTTTCAGTACAAATCAGATTTCAAATTTCCGAAAGATGGTCAATTTAGCATAGGCGTGATACAAGCGATGCGAAAAGATAATCTGCCAGGAATTGAAGATTTGGGCGTTAAAATTGTAAATGTAAAGCCATAAATAATATATGGAAGACAATAAAAAATCAAAACCTGCAAGTGGATTTCCATTACCACCAAAGAAGAAAAAAACATCTTCTGGTACTAAAAGATGGATTAAATTTATTTGGTTAGGATTAATAGCAGTAATTCTTGGGATTTCGGGATTATTTTTTGCTGTTTCACAAGGATTTGTCGGCGATATGCCAGATGTGAAGGATTTGGATAACCCAGATATTTATGTCGCATCAGAAATTTATTCTTCTGACAATCAGCTTCTTGGTAAGTTTGAAAAAGAAAAAACTATTCCTGTTACTTACAAGCAGTTGCCACCTTATTTGGTGTACGCGTTACAAGCAAAAGAGGACGAACGTTTTAAGGAGCACTCTGGTATTGACTTAAAGTCGATTGCGAGAGCCGTTTATTTTGGTGGCGATAGAGGTGGAGGTTCTACAATTTCTCAGCAGTTAGCGAAGTTGTTGTTTACTGGACAAGCTTCTCAGAATAAGTTTCAACGTGCCTTCCAAAAGTTGAAAGAATGGTGTGTTGCTGTAAGTTTAGAAAAACGATATACTAAAGAAGAAATCATTACTTTGTATTTTAACAAGATGGACTTTCTTTTCAATGCTAAAGGTATTGAGTTGGCATCTAAGGTTTATTTTAATAAGTCGGCTAGTCAATTAACTTTACCTGAATCTGCGACTTTTGTAGCAATGCTAGAAGCCCCTCGTAGAAACAATCCTTACCGTAATCCTGAGAGGTCAAAAAATCGTCGTGATGTTGTACTTAAGCAGATGTTGGATACTGGTTATATAGATCAGTCAACATACGAGCAAGCCATTGCAACTCCTATAACTGTTACGTTTTCACCAATTGAAAAGGTTGAAGAAGATTATTCTGCTTATTATAAATTTTATTTAAGAAAAGAGATTCAACAATATCTTACAGAATACGAAAAGCAAACTGGTAAAGAACTTAACCTTTATAAAAATGGTTTGAAAATCTATGTTACTCTAGATTCTAAAATGCAAAAATATGCCGAGGAAGCTATTAAAGAGCACTTGACTTCTCTGCAAAAGAATTTCGATAACGAGATGAAATACAACTCCAATCGTCCTTATTATAATTTGAATAAGAAACAGATTGAAGCACTGATGATGTCTGCCGTTAGAAGAACTGGTCGTTACAAGCAAATGAAAGCTGAAGGCATGCCAGAAGATTCTATTATGATGGATTTCAAAACACCAACTAAAATGACGCGTTTCACTTGGAATGGTGAAGAAGAAATTGAAATGTCACCATGGGATTCTATCCGTTATCACAAGCAAATTGCACAAGCAGGTTTGATGTCGATGGATCCGCAGACAGGTGATATCAAAGCTTGGGTTGGTGGTATCAACTGGCAGCATTTCCAGTATGATCACGTTAAACAGGGTAAACGTCAAGTAGGTTCAACTTTTAAACCTTTTGTTTATGCAACGGCGATTATGCATCTTGGGATGACGCCTTGTTCTCAGGTATCGAATGCTACTTATTCTAAAGGTAATTGGTCAGTACCAGGTAACGGTGCAATGTTAACACTTAAAGACGCCATTGCGCATTCCAAAAACCCTGTGGCTATTCGTCTTGCTGAAATGGTTGGAACTAAAAATGTCATTCAAACAGCTAGAGATCTCGGAGTTACAGACCCGATTGATACAAGTTTACCAATGGCATTAGGTACATCGGATATTACAATTTATGAAATGCTAGGTGCGTATAGTACGTTTGCAAACTTCGGTAACTATACCAAGCCAGAGATGATTTGGCGTATTGAAGATGCCAACGGACGCGTGATTAAAGAAGTGAAACCTATTGTTAAAGAAGTCATGAACGAGATGTATGCGTACACGATGATTGACTTAATGAAAGGTGTAACCGAATTTGGTACAGCTTCGGGAGAGCTTAAACGTCGAGGTGTACAAGCTGCTGAAATTGCTGGTAAAACTGGTACAACTCAGAAAAACTCCGATGGTTGGTTTATGGGGATTGCTCCTAAATTGGCAACTGGTGTTTGGGTTGGTTGGGAAGACCGTGCAACGCACTTTAGAAGTACTGGCGAAGGTCAAGGTGCGAAAATGGCATTGCCGATTTGGGCAATATATATGAAAAAAGTATACGCAGATAAAACATTAAATATCTCACCAGAAGATAAATTTATAAAACCAAGCGATTGGACAGGAAGTTGTTCTGACCTTAGCGGACTTCGTGGTGGTTATGGTGACGAAGGCGGATTAAGGACAATGGATGAAATCAAAAATCCAACGCCACCTCCAACTAATCATAATAATTCTGGACCTAAAAAGGAAGAGAATATTAATGAAAAAGTTAATACGACTGACGATATAGATTTTAATAAATAAATTCCAAAGCCCACAATTTGTGGGCTTTTTTTAACAATGAATATTAAAAATATTACACATAAGTTTGTTGACTCTTTTCCAGGAGATTTTTCTGGAGATCTACATCAAAGACAAACACCAGGATTTCTTTTCGCAAATGTGCTTCCTGCCGAATTTAATAAAATTGAACTCATTGCTTTTAATGAAGAGTTAAGTCAAGAGATTGGTCTTGGTAATCTAGATCAAGATTTAGATTTTTTGGCGGCTCAAAATTTGCCCGCAACTATCGAAACTTACGCTACAGCTTATGCTGGACATCAATTCGGAAATTGGGCTGGACAACTGGGCGATGGACGTGCAATTTTTGCTGGTGAAATCAAGAATAAAAATAATCAAAGTTTCGAATTACAATGGAAAGGTGTTGGCGCAACGCCATATTCGCGTTTTGCTGATGGACGCGCCGTTTTGCGATCGTCGGTTCGAGAGTTTTTAATGAGTGAAGCGATGTTTCATCTAGGAGTTCCGACCACCAGAGCTTTAAGTTTGGTTAAAACAGGCGAATTGGTGACTCGAGATATTGCCTACGATGGACATCCCAAACAAGAGCAAGGTGCTGCGGTGCTTCGCGTTGCAGAATCTTTTCTGAGATTTGGACATTTTGAATTGTTGTCAGCTCGCAAAGAATTTGATACGTTGCAAAAACTTATTGACTTTGCGATCGAAAACTATTTTGATGAGGTTAAAATCAATTCCGAAACAAAAAACTTGGATTTCTTTAAAGCTATTGCAGATCGTACCGCCAAAATGATTATCGAATGGTATCGCGTTGGTTTTGTGCATGGTGTGATGAATACCGATAATATGTCGATTCTGGGTTTAACAATCGATTACGGTCCATATTCGATGATGGACGAATATGATTTGGAGTTTACACCCAATACAACCGATTTGCCAGGAAAGCGTTACGCTTTTGGAAAACAAGCCCAAATTGCGCATTGGAATCTCTTACAATTGGCCAATTCTTTATTTCCTGTGATTAAAGATGAAAAAGCTTTACAAACAGTTTTGGAAGATTATGCTTCTAATTTCTGGAAACTTCATGACGAGATGCTTTGCAAGAAATTCGGTTTTGATGTTTTATTAAAAAATGACGATCAATTTTTTACGACTTGGCAGCAAATGATGCAAGATCTTAAGTTGGATTACACTTTGTTTTTTAATGTTTTGACTGATAATATTTTGGAAGATAATCTTGATGCACAGAAATTTATTTCAACATTTTATTCGGTTCCCAAAACAGAAGATTTAGAAAGGATTAATTTGTTTTTAAGATCTTATCAAGAACGTTTAGCGCAAAATAAAATTTCAAAAGATGATCCGCAACAATTGATGTTAAAAAATAATCCGCAATTTATTTTAAGAAATTACTTGTTGTACGAAGCGATACAAGATTTGGAAAACGGCGACCAAACTAAATTTGATGTTCTTTTAAAAACTTTAAAAAATCCTTATCAAAAAGGCGACGCAAGCCTTAACCAAAAACGTCCTCAAAAGTATAATTTAATCTACGGCTGCTCGCAACTGTCGTGTAGTTCGTAGAATTTTAAATAAAATATTCCTTTCAGAATTCGAAGTTCTGAAAGGCTTTTGCTTTTTAATCGCTTTGTTTTGCTACAATCCTTACTTTTGCAAAAATTTTTAATTTGAAGATTAAGACTTATTTTATCAATATTCTGAAACTTGTTTTTCCATCAAAGAAATGGGAATGGATTGTTTTTGCTGTTGCACTAAGTTGTTATTCGAGTTTTGCCTATTTTATTGCTAAGAATTTCAGGATCGTTTTTGATGACCGCATTCCGTGGGATGCCTATTTTAGTTTTGACAATCGCGCAATTGTCATGACTGGTGGCGGTTTTGAAAGACATCCGCTTTCCAATTATTTTTTTGATTGGATCCGCGAATTTGCGCTTTGGATTTCTAATGGAAAAATGAATGCTGACTTTAGAATTGTTTTGGCGCTTTGTTCAAGTTTTATAGTAAGTTTGTCAATCGTTCAGGTTTTTAAGTATTTACAAAACATTATTAAACTTCCACTTTGGTTAAGTCTTTTGATTGTTATATTTTTTGGACTTTTCACCACTAATATTTTATTGTCTTTTACACCTGAAAATTATACTTATACTTTGTTTTTGCTTTGTTTGTTCAATTATTATGTAGCGAAACAATATCAAGCTGACAAGACTTTGTCTTTTGGAGCTGTTACATTTTTTGGTGTTATAGTTGGTGGATTGACGATTACGAATATTGTTAAAGTTTATTTACCAATGCTTTTTCAACCCAAATTATATTGGAACTGGAAAAAAATCGGTCTCGAAATTTCTAAAGTATTAGTTTCTGTGGCGGTTTTTGTGCTTTTGTTTTTAAATAGAATTAATTTTAACATTCAGAATTTCTTTAGTAAAACTGAAGAACAGTACGATAAGTTTTCGAATCCGAAGGTGACGCCACTTTGGGATATGATTTATTCTTGGTTTTTTGGAGGTAATATGTTGTTCCCGTCTTTCGTTTTGCGAGATTATCACAACAAAAAAGGCTTCGAATACAAGGCTATTTTTATGGATGTTTATTCCAGTTTTTGGTCTTATCTGGTTGTTGGTTTGATTGTAGCATTCGTGATTTGGAGTTTTGTTAAAAATTTTAAAAATCGATTGGTACAGATTTTATTTTGGTCATTGTTTATCGATGTTGTGATACACTGTGTTCTGAAATTTGGTTTGCATACATCTTACATTTATGGTGGACATTTTGTATTTGTGTTTCCATTGCTTATTGGATGGTTGTTTTTTGCATACCGAAAAAATACTGTTTTAATAAGTAGTTTAACAACAAGTTTAGTTTTGATAACGGTTTATCTAGGCATTAATAATTTCGTTAGACTCGATGAGTTTATTGAATTTTTAAATGTTTATTACAAATAAAAAAGTCCGAAGTTTTTGCTTCGGACTTTTATTTTGTATTAAGTTATTTTTTATTTTGCTTCTACGCAGAAGATTCTGTATTGGACAGCTGTTGCGGATCCGTAAGTAGCTTTAACACGTTTTAAATCGCTAGATGCACTTTGTTTATTAAAATAACTTCCAGCTAATATTTTATAATTTGGACGAAGAGAAGCATCAATTTCAACTTTTAAAGAAGGGAAATTTTTTCTAAAATCAGCGCCAATTGTGCGAGCTTCTTCATTGCTTTTAACAACCGCCACTTGGATTTTGTAACCCATAATTTTTGGATTTTGTCGGCAAATCTCGGCTTGAGTTAACTCTCTACTTGGTACCAAAATTTTTGTAGGTTGCTTTATCGTTTCGGAATCGGAAGAGTATGATCCACCTTTTGGACGTGCACAAGATTCTTCTTGTTTGCTAATAAGATTGTCAATTCTTGAATCCATAGTCATGCTAACAGGCGTTCCAGAAATGGTGTCTGTTTTAACAACGAGTTGAGCAGTAGCCTTATATGAAATTACAAAGATGAAAATAAGTAGTGCTTTCGAAAGGATTTTCATTTATTTTATTTTTAGCAAATTTAAGATAAATAAAAAAAATGCCAAACTTTCTTATTTAGAAGTATTATAAATTATTGACAAGTGAGAAAAAGCAGATATAAGATTCTCATAAATTTATGTTAAAGTCTTATTTTTGCCTGATTGAATGTATAATCAATATATTTTACTAACCCAAGATTAATTAAATGATTAGTTGGAGAAAGCATTATAAAAAGAGTTTGATAGCAATAGGCTTGTTGTTATCGACTAGCGCTTCTATTCATGCACAAGGAGATCCAAAGAAAGGCCAAGATCTTTTCAAGGCCAATTGTACCGCTTGCCACGCTTTGGACAAGCAGATGATTGGACCTGCTTTGGGCGGTATTGTTGATAAGGTAAAGAAGGAGCAAGGTCTGGGACCAGACTGGTTACACAAGTGGATTAAGGATAACAAGGCACTTAGAGCATCTGGCGATAAGTATGCTAACCAGATCTACGAGGAATTCAACAAAGTTGAAATGTTGCAATTCCCGAATTTGTCAGAAGAAGATATTGATAATATCTTAGCTTATACGACAGATCCGCCAAAAGAAGAACCTAAAGCTGATGCTGCTGCAACTGCAACAGATGCTTCTGCTAACGTTCAACAATCAAAAGATAGTCAACTTAATTCTCAAGCAATTTTAGCAGCTTTTGTTGTTATTGCAGGTTTATTACTTTGGTTATTAGTGAAAATCAGACAATTAGTTAAATTACAACAAACGCCTGAGTTAACAGATCTTAATTCTACGAGAGTTAATAGTTTCTCAGAACTTTATAAGAAATACAGTTTCGTAGGTAAAGGTGTTATCGCTATTCTTGCGGTGTTAGCATTGTATGGTGTTTGGAATTCATTAATGTGGATTGGGGTTTACAAAGGTTATAAGCCGGAGCAACCTATCCATTTCTCTCACAAGATCCACGCTGGAGAAAATAAAATCGACTGTCAGCTTTGTCACTCTGGTGCTAAGTATGGTAAGGTTTCAGAAATCCCTTCAGTTAATGTATGTATGAACTGTCACAGATCTATTTCTGAATACAACGGTAAATACATGGAGCCAGGAAAAGATAAAGCATTCTACGATGGAGAAATCCAAAAGATTTATGCTGCTGCTGGTTGGGATCCTGCTAAACAACAATATACAGGAAAAACTTCTCCAATCGAATGGACAAGAATCCACAATATGCCAGATTTCGTTTACTTCAACCACTCACAACACGTTGTAGCTGGTGAGAAAGCGATTATCTCGTCATTCAACAAGAAAAATCCTAACAATCAAATTGATGTAGTTTGTAAAGCTTGTCACGGTAAAGTTGATACTATGAATGTAGTACAAATGGCTAACGACTTTACAATGGGATGGTGTATAGAATGTCACAGAACAACAGAAGTTGACATGACTAACGGTTACAACCAAGAGTATTTCAAGAATCTTCACGACAAGTTGAAAAAACAATACGGCGAAGGTGCTAAAATTACTGTAGATGCTATCGGTGGTCTAGAGTGTGGTAAATGTCATTATTAATAACAAAAATTAGAAGTATCAATGGCTTCAAATAAAATACAATTCAGAAGTATTCACGAACTAAAAGACCAATCGCTTAACGCGAAGTTGGCTCAAAAGGAGTTTCAGAATGAAATTCCAGTAGATGAATTCTTAGGAGATGCGGAAAAAATGAATAATTCTGGGACTTCCAGAAGAGACTTCCTAAAGCTTTTAGGTTTCTCGACTGCTGCGGTAACACTTGCAGCTTGCGAAGCACCAGTTATTAAGACGATTCCTTATGTGGTTAAGCCGCATGACATCATTCCTGGTATTCCTAATTATTATGCATCGTCATATTTTGATGGATTCGATTTCGCTAGCGTTTTAGTAAAAACTAGAGAAGGTCGTCCTATCAAGATTGAACCAAACCCAACTGCTGGAAGTTTAGGTAAAACAAATGCAAGAGCACAAGCGAGCGTTTTGTCTTTATACGATAATGACAAACTAAAGCAACCTAAACTAAATGGTGCTGATGAGTCTTTCGATAAAGTAGATGACTACGTTATCAAAGGTCTTAATGATGCGCAAGCGGCTGGTAAAAAAATCGTTTTATTATCACACACTTTGCCAAGTCCAACTTTCAAAAAGTTGTTTGGAGAGTTTAAAGCAAAATATCCATCTGCGGAATTAGTAACTTATGAGGCTTATCCTCACGCAGCTGCTTTGGATGCTGCTGTAGAAGTGTTCGGACAAAGAGCTTTACCAGTTTATGATTTATCAAAATCAGAATTAGTAGTTTCTTTCCGTGCAGATTTCTTAGCAGATTACAACGCAGGAAGTTTAGAAACTTCTTATGCTGAAGCTCGCAAGCCAGGAGCAAACATGTTAAGACACATCCAGGTTGAGTCTAACATGTCTTTAACTGGAGCTAATGCGGATTCAAGAATTAGATTAAAACCAAGTGCTGTTAACAAAACTTTGGTTGAAGTATATAACGGTCTTAACGGTGGAACTAATGATAAAGTTGCACAAGAAATCGTTAAAGAACTTCAAGCTAAAGGATCAAAAGCAGTTGTATTTGCTGATGGTTCTAAAGCAGCTTATGTTTTAGCACATTTAATCAACCAAAAATTAGGTTCTGTTGCTTTCACAGGTAAAGCTAACATGCTTAAAGATTTTGATGGTGCTAAATTCAATGAGTTAGTAGCTTCGATGAACGCAAATCAAGTTGGTGTATTAATTACAAACAACGTTAACCCAATTTCTACAAGCGCTAACGGGGAAGCTTTCAAAACTGCAATGTCAAAAGTAACTTGCACTGTAGCTGTAGTTGACAAGAAGAATGAAGTTTTCAAAGCTTCAAAAGCTATTATTCCTGTTGCACATTGGTTAGAATCTTGGGGTGATATCGCTCCTGAAACTGGTTCTTACTCATTAATGCAACCAACAATCCAAAAGATCTACAAGTCAAGACAGATTGAAGAATCTCTATTGGTTTGGATCAACGGAAAAGGAAGCCCAGCTAATGATTTTTATACTTATCTTAAAGCAAGTGCAGCTTCACTTCTAGGTGGAACTTCATTTAACAAAGCTTTATATAACGGCTTTACTGCTGCTGCTGTAGGATCTTCTTTGTCTTACGCTGGTGGTAATGCTGCACAAGCTATTTCTGAATTAAATGCTTTCAAAGCTTCAGATTTAGAACTTCAATTATACCTTAACACGGCTATCGGTGATGGTACACAAGCTAACAACCCATGGTTGCAAGAGTTACCAGATCCAATTACGAGATTATCTTGGGATAACTACTTAACGATTTCTCCAAAAGATGCTGAGCGTTTAAAAATTGAAAACGAACTTAACGGAAGAATGCAGCTAGACGGTTCTGTTGTTGACTTAACAGTTAATGGTAAAGAACTTAAAAACGTACCAGTGTTCATCCAGCCAGGTCAAGCTGAAGGATCTTTAGGTTTAGCTTTAGGTTATGGTAAAAAAGATTCTGGTAAAGTAGCAGAAACGGGTGTTAATGCTTATCCTCTATTCGATGGATCTAACACGGTTCTTTCTAATGTAAGCATTAAGATTACAGGCGACGAGCATGAGTTTGCAGGAATGCAGCTTCAAAATACCTTAATGGGACGTTACGAAATCGCTAAAGAAGCTACAATTACAGAATTCTTAGGTGATGTTAACGAATGGAACAAACCATTAGAAATGCATACAATCGGAGGTGCTTTACCAATTGGTAAAATTGACCTTTGGGATTCTTTCGATGATACTGATGGACCACACTTTAACCTTTCTGTAGACCTTAACTCTTGTACTGGTTGTGGTGCATGTGTTATTGCTTGTCAAGCAGAAAACAACGTACCAGTTGTTGGTAAAGAAGAAGTTAGAATGTCTCGTGATATGTATTGGTTAAGAATTGACCGTTACTATACTTCGAAACTTCCTAAAGAATTCGATACTGTTAAACAAGATGGTAAATTATCTCAACAAGAAGCTGTTGATGGTGGACTAGATGTACCAGGAATGTATAGCATGTTGATCGAGCCTAGCGAAAATCCAGACGTGATCTTCCAACCGGTAATGTGTCAACATTGTAACCATGCACCTTGTGAAACTGTTTGTCCAGTTGCGGCAACGTCACACGGTAAGCAAGGTCAAAACCAAATGGCTTACAACAGATGTATTGGTACTAGATATTGTGCTAACAACTGTCCTTATAAAGTAAGACGTTTCAACTGGTTTACATATAACCTTAATGATAAATTTGATTTTAATCAAAATAATGATTTAGGTAGAATGGTTCTTAACCCAGACGTTGTTGTAAGAACAAGAGGGGTTATGGAAAAATGTTCTATGTGTATCCAAATGACACAGAATGTTATTCTTGAAGCTAAAAAAGAAGGCAGAAGAGTTGTTGACGGAGAATTCCAAACAGCTTGTTCTAAAGCTTGTTCTACAGGAGCAATGAAGTTCGGTGATATGAACGATGTTAACTCTGAGGTTAGAGCATTATTCGGCGACAAGAGAAAATATACTTTGCTTGAAGAGATTGGTACTAAACCAAACGTATTCTACCATGCAAAAATTAGAAATAGAAAAGAAAACAACGTTTAAATAATAAATAGGTAAAAAATGTCAGGACATTACGAAGCTCCGATAAGGGAACCTTTAATTATTGGTCATAAGACTTATCACGATATTACAGAAGATATCGCAAGACCTATCGAGGAACGTGCAGGTAAATTATGGTGGGCATCACTATACGCAGCATTAGTACTTTTCATCTACGGATTCGGTTGTATCGCGTATACAATTGGGACTGGTATTGGTGCATGGGGATTGAATAGAACTATTAACTGGGGTTGGGATATTACCAACTTCGTATGGTGGGTTGGTATTGGTCACGCCGGTACACTAATCTCTGCCGTACTATTATTATTTAGACAAAGATGGAGAATGTCGGTTAACCGTTCTGCTGAAGCGATGACAATTTTCGCGGTATGTCAGGCAGCGATTTTCCCAGTTATCCACATGGGTCGTGTTTGGGTAGGTTATTGGGTTTTCCCTTTACCAAACCAATTCGGATCTCTTTGGACTAACTTTAACTCGCCTCTACTTTGGGACGTATTTGCAATCTCAACATATTTCTCGGTATCAGTAGTATTCTGGTTCATGGGACTTATTCCTGACTTTGCAATGATTAGAGATAGAGCTAAAACACCATTCAACAAGAAGATGTATACTATTCTTGCTTTCGGATGGGGTGGTAAAGCAAAACACTGGCAAAGATTCGAAGAACTTTCTTTGGTTCTTGCAGGTTTAGCAACGCCGCTTGTATTCTCGGTACACACGACGGTATCATTTGACTTCGCAACTTCGGTTATCAAAGGTTGGCACTCGACAATCTATCCTCCGTACTTCGTTGCTGGGGCGATCTTCTCAGGATTTGCGATGGTACAGACGTTATTGTTAGTAGCAAGAAAAGTTTGTCACTTAGAAGACTATATTACAATGTACCACATTGAGATTATGAACATCGTAATCATCTTGACTGGTGGTATGGTAACTGTAGCTTACGCTTGTGAATATTTTATCGCTTGGTATTCAGGATCAAGATTCGAAGATTTCGTATATCTATCTCCTGGTGCTGCAACTGGTCCTTACTGGTGGGCATTCTGGGCATTGATTATCTGTAACTTGGTAGTTCCTGCAGCATTCTGGTTCAAGAAAGTTAGAACTAACATTTTTGCAACATTTATCATTGCATTAATCATTAACATCGGTATGTGGTTTGAGCGTTTTGACATTATTGTTATCAACTTGTCAAGAGACTACTTACCATCATCTTGGACGATGTTTATGCCAACAATTATTGACGTGGGTGTATACCTTGGTACAATAGGATTCTTCTCAGTATTGTTCTTATTATATGCTAGAACATTCCCTGTAATTGCACAGGCTGAATTGAAGAGTATTTTGAAAATTTCAGGTGAAACTTATAAAGCAAAAGAAGGAGATGAGCACCACTAAAATTATTTACGGACTTTACGGCGACGACGATGATTTAATGCACGGCGTTAAAGCCTTCAACGATAAAGGTATCAAGATTAACGAAGTTTACACACCTTTTCCTGTACACGGACTAGACAAAGCTTTGGGTCTTAAGAAAACTAGAATTTCGGATGCTGCTTTCTTCTATGGTGTTTATGGTGTTTCAATTGGAGCTTTGGTAACATATTACACGATGATACACGATTGGCCTCAAAATATTGGTGGTAAACCATCATTCGATTGGGGACATAACATGCCAGCTTTTGTGGTACCTATGTTCGAATTAATGGTATTCTGTGCAGCGCACTTAATGTCATTAACTTACTTAGTTAGAAATAAAATGTATCCAGGGGCAAAACCTCAGAATCCAGATCCAAGAACTACGGATGATAAATTCCTTATGGAGTTTGTATCTGATGATGTTGAAACTATCAAACAGATTCTTGTAGATACTGGTGTTGAAGAAATAACTGTTAAAGATGCTTAAGATGAACAAGAATATTATTAAAATTACAGCTGTTTTAGGCTTTGCAAGTGTTCTTTTAACTTCTTGTAGTAAAGAGAATCCACCATTGGTTTATTTCCCAGATATGTATTTTCCAGTAGCTTACGATCCTTTGATGAAAGCTGAAGATGCTTATTCTAAACATGAAAACGAAATTCCATTGTTTGCTGCTAATGCAGGAGCAACAGGATTATCTCCAGTAGATGGTACAGTTTCTCAAAACAAAGATGGCGTTATCGACGAAGAGGGAAATCCTAAAAACGTTGACGAATACAATGCTGCTTATGATAAGTCTAAGACTTTGACAGCATCTCCACTTAACCCAAAAAATCTTGAAAAAGATTTAGAAAGAGGTAAAATTTTATTTGATCATACTTGTGCTGCTTGTCATGGTACAGGTGGTGATGGTCAAGGACCAATTGTACAAAGTGGCGCTTACTCTGGTGTACCAAACTATAAAGATAGAGAAATTACTGTAGGATCTGTACATTATGTTCTATCACATGGTAGAAATGCGATGGGATCTTATGCAGGACAGCTTAATCCTGGTGACCGTTGGAGAGTAGCAATGTATGTTATGAACGCTTTTAAAGCTGGTGCAGTACCAGCGGCAGCTCCTGCAACGGATGCTGCTCCGAAAGCTGATGACAAACCAGCTACTGAAGAGAATAATACTAACACTAAAAAATAGAAGTAAGAAATGTATAGTTTTTCACCTAAGTTAAGATTATATTCCATTATACTGATTGTTGTAGGATTAGTGTTATTTGCTGCAGGTTTTGCTTTGAATAAAGGAATTGACGATACTACTATTACCCACTGGATGGAAGCTGTTCATTCAGGAGGTCACGATAACCCATCACACTCTAGCGAGTTGGTAGGTCCTCAAGATCACGCTGCACATTTAGAACATGCAAAAATGCAAGTTGGTAACCAACCTTTGGCTGCTTTACACGTTGCTGCAGTGTTTTTATTTGGTGTTAGTTGTGCTGCTTTATTCTTCTATAGTATTCAGCATGCTGCACACGCAGGTTGGTCAATTATTGTAACAAGAGTTATGGAAGCTGTTGCTTCTTTCATTCCTTATGGAGGAGCAATTCTTTTAATCATTGTATTATTAAATGCTTTCCACATGGGACATTTGTTCCACTGGATGGATCCATCTCTTACAGATCCTAAAGACCCTAACTTTGACGTAATTATTTACGAAAAAAGTAAATTCTTGAATGTACCTTTCTATGTTGTTAGAACATTTATCTATGTTATTGGTGCTAGTTTCTTCGCTTGGAAGCTTAAGCAAGTTTCTAAGAAAGTTGACGATACCAATGGCGACAGAAAAGTATATGCTAGCCTATATAACTGGAGTGTTGGTTATATCGCATTCTTCGGTTTTGCTTCAGCAGCATGGGCTTGGGATTGGTTAATGTCAATTGACCCGCACTGGTATTCTACATTGTATATTTGGTATTCTATGGTGAGTTGTTTATCAACTGCTGTAGCATCAATTATCTTGGTAGCAGTTTATTTAAAGAAAAAAGGATTCTATCCTCAATTTAACGATAACCACTTACACGATTTAGGTAAGTTTTTATTCGCAACAAGTATGCTTTGGACGTACTTATGGTTCTGTCAATTCATGCTTTATTGGTATGCGAACGTACCTGAAGAGGTTAATTACTTCTTTGGTAGATTCGAATATTACGCACCAACATTCTTACCAATGTTGATCGTTAACTTCCTACTTCCTTTGTTAATCTTAGTAAGTAGTAGCATCAAACGTAACTATAAAGTAGTTACTACGATGGCAGTTATTGTAATTTTCGGTCACTGGTTAGACTATTTCAACATGGTAATGCCAGGAACAGTTGGTCCTTATTGGAATAACCTTCCGACATTATTATTAACAGTTGGATCGTTTGCGGCAGTTGTAGGTTTATTTGTTTTCGTAGTATTTACTGCATTAACTAAATTAAAACTAATGCCAACTGGTAACCCATTCTTCCACGAATCAGAGATTTACGAATATCCTTTCTAAGAGATATTGTTATTTAGAATTTGAAACCCGGCTATTTTGTCGGGTTTCTTTTTTTATTTAAATTAGAATTAAATTCACAATCATGATTAAAAATATACCGATTGAAAAAATTATGTTTCTTGATATTGAGACAGTTCCTCAATCTGAAGCTTGGTCACAACTAGATGAGCAAACGCAATATCTTTGGGATAAGAAAACCAAATCTCAGCGGAAAGAAGATATTAGTGCTGATGTTTTTTTTGAAGAAAGAGCTGGTATTATGGCAGAATTTGGGAAGATAATTTGTATTTCAATTGGGATGATTGACGGTCATGATCAACTTAAAATTAAATCTTTCTATGGTGATGATGAAAAGGCTTTACTTTTAGAATTTTGTGAAATTTTCAATAGCCCAAGATTACGTGACGTAATTCTTTGTGCTCATAACGGGAAGGAATTTGACTTTCCATACATTGCACGACGTCTTTTAATAAACGGAATTAATCCGCCTAATGTTTTCCAAATGTTTGGTAAAAAACCTTGGGAAATTCCGCATCTTGACACGATGGAGTTGTGGAAATTCGGCGATTGGAAGTCTTATGTTTCTTTAGAATTGTTAGCGCATATTTTCAAGGTTCCTACACCAAAAGACGATATCGATGGTTCTCAAGTTGCTCAAGTTTATTACCAAGACAAAGACTTATTAAGAATAGTTAAATATTGTGAAAAAGATGTCTTAACTTTGTGCAATATTTTTAGACGTATGCGTCAGGAAGATATTGTTAAACGTTTAGACTAAAATGAAATATACAGACGAGCAAATTGCAGACATTGGCGATAATATCATCAGAGAATTAAAAACTATTTTCGATCCCGAAATTCCGGTTGATATTTATGAGTTAGGATTGGTGTATGATGTGCAGATTTCGGATGATGGAGATGTTGTTGTGGTAATGACATTAACGTCGCCCAATTGTCCTGTTGCAGAATCTTTGCCCATGGAAGTTGAAGAGAAAGTTAAGTCTGTAGAAGGCGTTAATTCTGCCAAAATTAACCTTACTTTCGAACCTACATGGACAAAGGATATGATGAGCGAAGAAGCACGCTTCGAGCTCGGAATGTTGTAATTAATCTTTAAATTCAAACAACATAATCACTTTAATATCTGGGTTTAGGCTCAGATATACTGGGGAATTATGCGCCGTATCTTCTATAAATTTCTTTTCGTCCGCTGTATAAGCGTGTGGAAATTTGAATACACAGAAGATTTCTCCAATTCTTCTTGGTTGGAAGTACATTGTCTTTTTCAATTCGCAAGTTGCTCCCGAAATATCGATGTTTCTATCTTTTCCTAAAACGCTAATTGCAGCAAAAATACTTTGTGCTAAAGACGTTGCAAATAGATCAGTAGGCGAGAAGTTTTCTCTTTTATTAAAAGCATCTTGTGGGATTGCAATATGCATCATATTGCCAGAATCGTTGTGTAAAGATTCCATAGCATTGTCACCTAAATAAGTAGTTTTTGAAGTCATAGTTTTCGATTTTTATTCTATATAAATTTAATAAAATATCTACAAATTAAATAACAATAGTGTCTGATATTTTTCAGATTTATTAAAAATGAAATATATCTTTTGCTTTATTGTAAGCACTTTCGAAATTCAACATGTTTTGATGAATGTCGATTTTTTCTACTGCCATAAAGTTGAAAACCTGTTCTGTAGGCATGTTTCCTACCAAATCATCTTTCGCCATTGGGCAACCGCCAATGCCTTTAATAGCACTATCAAATCGAGTACAACCTTGGTCGTAAGCGGCTTTTAGTTTCTTATAAGAATCTTCATAACGATTATGTAGATGCGCTCCAAAGTTAATATTTGGATATTTTGATGGGATTTTGTTAAATAATAAACTTATTCTGTCAACATCGCCAACACCTGTGGTATCAGACAAAAGAATCTCTTTAATCCCAACTTCATCAAAACGTTTTGCCCAAAAATCA
The DNA here is from genome assembly GCF_900167905.1 of Soonwooa buanensis. Lineage (GTDB taxonomy): Bacteria > Bacteroidota > Bacteroidia > Flavobacteriales > Weeksellaceae > Soonwooa > Soonwooa buanensis. The sequence continues at coordinate 127,334 of NZ_FUYZ01000003.1, forward strand.
ACATCTTCCCAAGACCAGTTTTCACCATACGGATTTCCAAAAGCCATCGAAAAATATAGATTAAGTTGGCGACCTTCTTTCTTAGTCAATTCAAAAATTTGAAGAATCTCTTCGAAAGCATCTTCTCGACTTTTATTGGTATTACGATGTTGGAAGGTCTCCGAGATAGAAAACGGAAATCCCAGAATATCAACTTTATCGTGTTCTAATGCTTTTTCCGCACCACGAAGATTAGCAACAATAACCGAAAGTTTTGTATTTGAAAGCGATTTGTCAATTTCGTCAACCATCGTCCCAGAATCTGCCATTTGCGGCATCGTACGAGGATTAACAAAGCTGGCACAATCTAACACGTCGAAGCCAACTTCCATTAAAGAATTAATGTAATTTATTTTTTTTTCGGTAGGGATAAACTCGCCCCAGCCTTGCATAGCGTCTCTTGGACATTCTGTTAAAAACAGTTTTTTCACAATAAGGATTTTTAATCAACCAAATTCTTAGATGGCAATGCGTTTTTTGACTTTTTAAATTAGAAATTCTATAGAAAATCTCTATTTAGAAAAGCCTGTTTGCATTTGCCATTCCATGCATAAATATATAACTTTGCTTTAATATACCCAAAAAGGATGATAGCAATAGATTTTACATCAGATTGGCGCAAAAAATTGGTCGATCGATTTATTACATACGTTAAAATATTTTCAACAAGTGATCCAGAAAGCGATACGACGCCGTCAACACCACAACAATGGGACATGGCGAAATATCTTTTCAATGAGTTGCAAGAGCTAGGTTTGGAGGACGTAAGCATGGATGAGCATGGTTATGTTTTCGGATTTATTCCTTCAAATATTGACGTGACAGTTCCACAAGTTGGTTTCATCGCGCATTACGACAGTACACCTGACTTTAATGGCGTTGACGTTAAACCTCAAATTTGGGAAAACTATGACGGAAAAGATTTGTTATTAAATAAAGAAACAGGTTTTGTTTTATCACCAGATAAGTTTACAGATCTTAAAAAATATATTGGTCAAACAATTATTACAACAGACGGTACGACTTTATTAAGTGCTGATGATAAAGCTGGTATTGCAGAAATTGTTACTGCTGCTGAATATCTTATCGCACATCCAGAAGTTAAACATGGTCGCATTTCGGTAGGATTTAATCCAGATGAAGAGATTGGTCGTGGCGCTCACAAATTTAATGTAGAAAAATTTGGGGCAGAATGGGCTTATACAATGGACGGTGGTGAAATTGGCGAGTTGGAGTACGAGAACTTTAACGCTGCGGGAGCTGTTATTAAATTCACAGGTGTTTCTGTACATCCAGGTTATTCTTTCGGAAAAATGCTTAATGCAGGTTTGGTGGCTTCGGAATTTATTCAATCACTTCCAGCTAACGAAACGCCGGCAACAACTAAAGGTTTTGATGGTTTTTTCCATTTAACAGATTTTACTGGTGACGTTGCAGAAGCTAAATTGCAATATATTATTCGTGATCATGATGATGCTAAATTTGAAGCGCGTAAACAATTAATGGCTGAAAAAGTGGAAGCTATTAATGCTAAATACGGTGCGAATACAGCGGTTTTAGAAATTAAGCCTCAGTACCTTAACATGAAAAAGCAATTCGAGGGCAAAATGCACATCATCGATATTGCAGAACAAGCGATGAAAGATGCTGGTGTTGAACCTAAAATAAAAGCTATTCGTGGTGGTACAGATGGTGCACAATTGTCGTACATGGGATTGCCTTGTCCTAACATTTTTGCAGGTGGGCATTACTTCCATGGACCTTACGAATTTGTTCCGATAGAAAATATGGAAGCTGCTGTTAAAGTGATTGTTAATATTGCGCAGTCTATCAAATAATTTTTTTGAATATGACTATTAAAGAAAAACAACAAGAATTGGTGGATGAGTTCGCTTTTTTGGGCGACTGGGAAGATAAGTATGAGTATATTATCGACCTTGGAAAATCTTTGAAACCAATTTCTGATGATAAAAAAACTGATGAAAACCTTATCAAAGGTTGTCAGTCAAAAGTGTGGATTGATGCACGTTTTGAAGATGGAAAACTATTCTTCGATGCAGATTCTGACGGGATTCTTCCCAAAGGAATTATGTCGATGTTAGTGAGTATCTACAGCGGACATTCAACACAAGAAATAATGGATTCTGACTTTGATTTTATTTCTGAAATCGGTCTTCAAGAATTTTTGTCACCATCTAGAGCTAATGGCTTGATGGCGATGACCAAACAAATTAAATTTTACGCAGTCGCTTATCAACTCAAAAAGTGAAAAGAATCCTAGCATATCGATTCTCGGCATTCGGTGATGTGGCGATGACTGTTCCTGTTTTTAGAGAATTTCTAGAGCAGAATAAAGATGTGGAAGTTATTTTCGTTAGCCGTAAAAACTTTGCAGATTTATTTGATGATGTCCCGAATCTTAAATTTCATGGGGTTGATTTTGACCAATATAAAGGACTTATCGGGATTCGCAGGTTGGGACGCGAAATTTTAAATCTTTACAAGCCCGATTACGTCGCAGATTTTCATGATGTTATTAGGACTAAATTAATTGATTCAATCGCAAAACGTCATGGTTATAACGTTTTTAGAATCAATAAAGGAAAAGAAGAAAAGGAACATCTAACCGATGTTTGGAATCTTGATAAATCCCAACTTAAAAGAACCGTTGAGCGCTACGCTGATATTCTCAGAAGTATGGGTTATCAACTGATTCTTTCGCAGGAATTGCGCAGTCGCGTGACGGAAAGACAAGGCATTGGATTTGCGCCTTTTGCTCAACACAAAGGGAAAATGTTGCCAATTGAAAAATCTTACGAACTTGTCAAGCATCTTGCAAAACAAGATAAAGTGTATTTTTTTGGAGGAGGAAAAGAGGAATCCGAAATTCTTCTACGCTGGGAAACAGAAATCCCGAACACGCAAAGTCTTGCGGGTAAGTTATCTTTAAAAGAAGAATTGGACGTCATTGCTAGGCTGAAACTAATGATTTGTATGGATTCTGCCAATATGCATTTGGCGAGTCTTATGGGCACGCGCTGTGTTTCTATTTGGGGGGCAACGCATCCTTATGCTGGTTTTTTAGGTTACGGACAATCTCTAGATGATGTTGTTCAGGTAAAAGATTTGACCTGTCGACCATGCTCTGTTTTTGGAGATAAAGAATGTTATCGAGGTGATTACGCTTGTTTGGAAGAGCTTCATGTTCAACAGATTCTAGATAAAATATGAAGCTTTCGATTTGTATACCGATCTATAATTTTGATGTTAATGCTTTAGTTTCGTCACTTAAAAATGAGATTGAAACCAAAAATCTTGATGCAGAAATTTTACTTTTGGACGATGCTTCCGATATTGAGTTTCAAAAGATAAATTCAAAAGTTAAGGTTGATACTTTTGAGATTTTAAAACAAAATATTGGACGATCTGCCATTAGAAATTCGTTTTTAGATTTGGCGAAAGGCGATTATCTTCTGTTCTTAGATTGCGATGGTAAAATAATTTCCCCAAATTTTATCAGTGATTATCTTGATGATATAAATGTAAATCATTCTGATGTTATTTACGGTGGGCGAGTGGTAGATTCTCATATTCCTGAAAAAAAATATCAACTTCGTTGGAATTACGCCCAAAAAAGAGAAAATTTAAGTTTAAAAAAACGACGTCAGAAGCCCTATCTAGGATTCCAAACCAATAATTTTGTTATTAAAAAATCAGTTTTTCAAGATTTTAGATTTGATGAAAAACTAAAAAATTATGGTTACGAAGATTTGCTTTTTGCAATGGAATTAAAAGCCGCTGGTGTCAAAATTCAACATATCGATAATCCTATTTTTAATAATGACATCGAAACTAATCAGGTTTTTACAGGAAAAGCTGCAGAAGCTGCAGAAAGTCTAGCTTTAATTTTAAAAGATGTCAAAACGAAAGATAAAGTTTCTGATCTTAAAGTAACAAAAGCTTATAAAAAGCTCCGAGATTATAGATTACAAGGAGTTTTTAATCTAAGCTTTTATCTTTTAGAACCATTTTTAAAAACACGATTAAATATGGGAAATGCTCACCTACGTATTTTAGATTTTTACAAATTGGGTGTTTTATCACGCACAATGTCTAAGAACTAAGCGTATTCCATCGTAGATTCTCTTTCGAACATCCAATCTTCGTAAAAATATTTTACCAAGCTGTAAAATAAGTAACCAAGAATCATCCCAACAGTATTCAGGAAAAGATCATCAATGTCGGCTGTTCCTCGATGTGACCAGTATTGTGTTAATTCGATTATTGCAATAGCAATAGGAAAACCAATTAGAAGTTTTGGAAACGAAAAATATTTTTGTGATAGTAGACCTAACCACCCAAATGGCATGAAAACCACAATGTTTCCTATGATATTTACTGCAAAATGTTGGGCAGCAACGTTAGACGAAAAAAACATATTTATCGTTCGGAAAGGATGTAATTGTAGGTAGCCAATTGGCCCCGGTAAGCGTCCACATCCATAAAACATCATATACAATAAAAATACGGTATAAAAACCAAGCAAAGGGCCATAATATCTCTTCATAATCTCTCTTTTTTGCAGTCTTTATATCGACTTTAAATTCTCGGGTAGATTTTTTATTTGTTTGCGTGTTAATTTGAACGCAAAAACGATTCCTTTGTTTAGTTTTGAAGATAAAAAATCTTGTTTTTAAGATTTTTTAATATTATGATAAATAAAAAAGCCTCGATAGATTCGAGGCCAAACAATAAGTTTATGTTATTCTTTATTTTTTAATTAACTGATTTACAGTTGTTTTGTGGTTGCTACTAATTTTAATTAAATAAGCTCCTGCTGGTAGATTAGAAATATCGTATTTTTCTAAAGAAGTGTTAAAATTTTGAACCAAACGCCCATCAATACTATATATTTCTACGGCATCGATTTTTGATTTTAAACCTTTTATAGAGAAAAATTCACTTGTTGGGTTCGGGAATAATTGTAATTCAGTTGTTTTTATGTCGTTGGTTGGTAAGGTGTTTTCATCTAATTGTACTGTCCAGCCTTTTGCAGTAGCGCCACCATTGTAAAATCCTCCAATGTATTTTCCATCATCAGAAATAGAACTAGCTGTTCCCATCAAACTTTCTGTAACTTGAATGTTATGAGCAGCAAGTACATCTTTTATTCGCTTTGGTTTTTCCCATCCTGGTCTGTAGATGATAGCATCATAAGTTCCTGGACTTACAACGCCGTAACCGACTGCGGTACCATTTTCTGCAACACCTAAAAAGAAGGACATTATTAAACCATCTGGAAGTGCCGTCATAACTTCTTCCTTAGTGTTAATGTTATAAGTGAAAGCAAATCCCTCTTTGTATCCAGCAATTATATTATTATTGTTAATTGCGTAGGCGATATTATTAATGTTTTGGCTTCCATTGATGCTTATTTCATGGATAACCATGTCAGCTTTATCCATATAGATAGGCGTTCTAACACCTGTAGAATTATTTTCTTTATAATCAACCCATCCACTCATTATTCCATTGTCATTAACGCCCATAATACGAATGTAGCGATATGGCGAGTTAGCATCAAGAATTATCGGAGTAAATTCTTGCGTTGTTGTATCATAAAGAAATGCCCCAAAAATAGTTGATGCTTCCGACATGTTTCCCACAACGTATTGTCCAGAAGGTGATATTTTGTAAGTTTCGAAAGTTGAGTTAGCAGGGTTGGAAGTACTAAACCACGGGATTCTGTCCCATCTGTTAGTAGAAGCTAATTTTACACCTGGCTGCTTCAGAGTTGTAGAATTTTCCATGTAGATAGCACCAGCAATATCACCTTTGTTGTTGATGCTATTGTAATTAACTGTAGTCGTTTCCTTTGGTGTAAAGCTGTTATTAGCGTAGTTATACGTTCTCGTATTGGTAACAGCATTACCATTGTTGTTAATCGATACTATACCAGAAGCCAATTGCGAAAAGGTTCTGAATTCTGTTTGAGCAAAACTTAAATTCGTTATTGTAAGAGTTGCCAAAGCTAAACTAAGTTTATAGATCTTCTTCATATTATTTTTGGATTAAATTAGTAATGCAAAAATATACTCGATTAGTCTATAGTCCTAAGGTTTGATTTTTAAAATGGATGAATTTTGAAACAACTCAAATCTTCATACTAACTTTTATCACATTATTATTATTTTGTTTTATAAACCTTGAATGATTTTAATGCTTTAAGATTTTTCTGAAGCGAGGTTTTTTATTGCATAATATTTGCTAGACTTTACAAAATCACAATATTATGACATTCGACTATCCAATGACAACACTGAGCGAACTTATGACACAACTTGCCCAAAACGGCATTAACAAAGAAGTCCGCATGAACGATGATAAAGTTTTTGAATTGCAAGGTGCAGGGAAAATTTACCAAAAACCTGACGAATTATTAATTATTCGTGCTTACAGATTCGAAGGAGAAAGCAATCCTTCAGACAGCGCTGCTTTGTATGTTATGAAAGATAAAGATGGTGAAATCGCTTACCTTATCGAAGCTTATGGTGCCGAAAGTAATTATGACGGACCAGAATTCGACGATTTTCTAAAGGCAATTCCGTTTGATGAAGATTCACAGTTTAAACTATCAAAATAAAAAAAGGCGCTCAGATTATTGAGCGCCTTTTTTACTTTATCTCAAGCTCTATCACGTAACCTTCATGTCCACGAACATTGATGAAATAGTCACCTTCGAATTGTAGATATTGTCCTTTAATACCTTTAAGTATTCCAGTGAATTCTGGTTGCTTATCCAAAGTGAAAACATTGACTTTTCCTGGCGCTGTGTATGGATAATCTAGTTTTACAATATCTTCTTCATCGCTTGCAAATTGCTTGAAATCCTTCGGAAAATACTCCGAAATTTTATCACGAAATTCTTTTAAATCCAAATCAGACTCAAATTCCGACATCAACATTTTTTTATAGTTGGTTTTGTCCGCAATATGTTGTTTTAGTTCGACCTCGATCATTCCCGCTTCATAACGATTTTCGGTTCTCGCAATTGGTAAAGCGAATGTTGCACCTTGGTCGATCCAACGTGTTGGCACTTGCGTCTCGCGCGTCACACCTACTTTAACGTCGCCCGTGTACGAAAGATACACAACATGAGGAACTAACTGGATAGATTTTTCAACCTCTAAATCGCGCTCTGCAATACCAAGATGTGCCGTTGACAACTCTGGACGAATGATAGTATCGCTCGCATATGGACTTTCGAAAAAGCATTTTTTGCAAAATCCCATTCTGTAGATTTTTTCATCACTACCACAATTCACACATTGATAACCAATATGTTTGATGCGAAGTTCTTTCCCGAAAATTTGATTCATCGAAATCAAATCATCATTTAGATTTAAAAAATATTGAATAGGTTCTGCCAATTGCGAACTCATCTTTAGAATTTGTCCAGAAAATATCATCTCAAAAATTTAAGACTATAAAATTAGTCTTTTCTATTGTATCATTATTAAAATATGTGCGAAAAACTGCAACTTGTTACAAAAGCTTTTTGTCAAAAATCTCTTTATTTTATTACATTTGCGAATCAAGAAAACACAAGTATGCAATATCTGGTTACAGGTGGTTCGGGCTTTATCGGCTCTCACCTTGTCGAACATCTTCTCAAAAATGGACATTCTGTCATTAACATCGATAATTTTGATGATTTTTACGATTATAAAATCAAAATTGAAAACACTTTAGACAGTATTGGACTTTCTCCTGATTTTAGTTTTAAAACAAAAGAAGAAGACATTGCAAAGCTTGAAAGTTTGACTAAAAGCGATAAGTATCAGCTTTACTATCAAGACATTCGTGATCTCGACGGTTTAGAAAGAATCTTTGACAAACACAAAATTGATTTAGTGATTCACTTGGCGGCTTTGGCAGGTGTTAGACCTTCTATCGAAAGACCTTTGGACTACGAATCTGTCAACATCCGTGGCACGATGAATCTTTGGGAACTTTGCAAAAAACACAATATTAAAAAATTTGTTTGTGCATCTTCTTCAAGTGTTTATGGCAATAATGAGAAAATTCCGTTTTCTGAAACTGACAATGTTGACAGACCGATTTCGCCTTACGCAGCAACTAAAAAATGTGGTGAAATAATGGGACACGTTTATCATCATCTTTATAATATAGATATGATACAGTTGCGTTTCTTCACGGTTTATGGTCCGAAACAGCGTCCAGACTTGGCAATTCATAAATTTACGAAATTAATTTCTGAAGAAAAAGAACTTCCTTTCTATGGTGATGGCAGCACGGCAAGAGATTATACCTTTATTGATGATATTATTGATGGCATCCTGAAATCGATTAATTATCTTGAAAAGAATGATAACGTCTACGAAATCTTGAATCTTGGCGAAAGCGAAGTCATCAACCTCAACGAAATGTTGTCAACCATAGAAACAGAAATGTCACAAAAAGCACATCTCAAAAAACTGCCAATGCAACCTGGCGATGTGACAAAAACGAACGCTGATATTACAAAAGCTATGACAATAATTGACTATAAACCAACGACCAACTTCCAAAATGGCATAAAAAAATTTGTGGAATGGTTTTTGAGAAAAGCTTAGCAAGTCTCGCGAAACAATGTTAAATACAGCACTTCGCAAGCTTTTTATTAAATTAAACTTAAAAATAAATTTAAAAAGTTTTTAAATTTATTTGAAAATTGAGAATAAAATTTATATTATATAACCTATTTTTTTACTTTTGCAAAAAATTAAATTATGTACTGGACTTTAGAATTAGCTTCATATCTGAGCGACGCACCTTGGCCAATGACTAAGGCAGAACTTATCGACTATGCCATCAGAACTGGTGCGCCAATGGAAGTTGTAGAAAACTTACAAGCCATCGAAGACGAAGGTGAAGTCTACGAAAGCATCGAAGAAGTATGGTCTGACTACCCGTCTGACGAAGACTTCTTGTGGAACGAAGACGAATATTAACATTATAATAATGCCTTTGGACAACCTCCAAAGGCTTCACTGAATTATTAACGAAGAAGACATATGGTTTTCTTCAAAACTAAGGATGATTCCTGACGAAAAAATCAATAGATAATGAGTTTTTTAAATAGTGTTCTTAAAAGTTTTTTGGGTGATAAAAACGCAAAGGACTTAAAAGAAGTAAAAAAAGTTGTTAACAAGATCAAAGCTGTAGAGCCTAACATTCAGCAACTAACAGATGATGGACTGAGAGAGAAGACAGAAGAGTTTAGATCAAAGATCAAAACAGCTACAGCTTCTATTACAGAGCAGATTAACTCTGTACAAGAGCAATTAAAAACTACAGAAAATGTTGATGAGAAGGAAGCTCTTTTCGGTAAAATAGAAGCTCTTAAAAAAGATTCTTACCAAATCGAAGAGAAAGTTCTTGGAGAAATACTTCCAGAAGCTTTCGCATTAGTAAAAGAAACTTCTAGACGTCTAGCTCAGAATGGATCAATCCGTGTGAAAGCATCAGATTGGGACAGAGAGTTGGCTGTAACTAGAGACTTTGTAGAGTTAGAAGGCGATACTGCCGTTTGGAAAAACCAATGGGATGCCGCTGGTACAGCTGTAACTTGGGATATGGTACATTATGACACTCAGTTTATTGGTGGTATTGTACTACACTCTGGTAAGATTGCGGAGATGGCAACTGGTGAAGGTAAAACTTTAGTAGGGACACTTCCAATTTTCTTAAACGCACTTCCAGGACGTGGTGTACACGTTGTAACGGTTAACGACTATCTTGCAAAACGTGACTCGGCTTGGATGGGACCACTTTATATGTTCCACGGGATGAGCATCGATTGTATCGATAATCACCAACCTAACTCGGATGCTAGAAGAAAAGCTTACCAATCGAGCATTACATACGGAACAAACAACGAATTCGGTTTCGATTACTTAAGAGATAACATGGTGTCTTCACCAACCGAATTGGTACAAGGCGAACTTAACTTTGCAATTGTCGATGAAGTTGACTCGGTTTTAATTGATGATGCAAGAACGCCATTAATTATTTCAGGTCCAGTTCCTCAAGGTGATAGACAAGAGTTTGATGTTTTAAAACCATCTATCGACCGTATCGTTGATATCCAAAAAAGAACCATCACAGGTATTTTTAATGAAGCAAAAAAATTAATTGCTAACGGAAATACTAAAGAAGGTGGTTTCAAATTATTACAAGCTTACAGAGGACTTCCAAAATCTCGTCCTTTAATTAAATTCTTATCAGAAAGCGGAAATCGTGCATTACTTCAAAAAGTTGAAGCGCAATATATGCAAGACAACAACCGCGATATGCCAATTGTAGATAAAGATCTTTATTTTGTGATTGATGAAAAAAACAATCAAATCGATCTTACTGACAAAGGTGTAGAATATATGTCTGCTGGTAACGAAGATCCTAACTTCTTCGTATTACAAGATATCGGGACAGAAGTAGCAGAATTAGAAAAACAAGGTTTAACAAAAGAAGAAGAATTCGCTAGAAAAGATGAATTGTTCAGAGATTTCGCTGTTAAATCTGAGCGTATCCATACCCTTAACCAACTTCTTAAAGCTTACACGCTTTTCGAAAAAGATGACGAGTACGTTGTTATCGATGGCGAAGTAAAAATCGTTGATGAGCAAACTGGTCGTATTATGGACGGTCGTCGTTATTCTGACGGTCTTCACCAAGCGATTGAAGCTAAAGAAAATGTAAAAATCGAAGCGGCGACTCAGACTTTCGCAACGGTAACTTTACAGAACTATTTCCGTATGTACAACAAGTTAGCAGGTATGACTGGTACAGCGGAAACTGAAGCTGGAGAATTCTGGCAGATTTACAAATTGGATGTTGTAGTTATCCCAACCAACAGACCAATCCAAAGACATGACAGACACGATTTGGTATACAAAACGAATCGTGAAAAATATAATGCTGTAATCGAAGAAATTGAAAAATTAACAGCTGCTGGAAGACCAGTTCTTGTAGGGACAACTTCGGTAGAGATTTCTCAATTGTTATCGAGAGCATTACAACTTAGAAAAATTAATCACCAAGTTCTTAACGCGAAACTTCACAAGAAAGAAGCAGAAATCGTTGCTGGAGCTGGTCAGCCAGGTGTTGTAACGATTGCAACTAACATGGCAGGTCGTGGTACGGATATCAAGCTTTTATCAGAAGTTAAAGATGCTGGAGGTTTAGCAATTATTGGTACAGAAAGACATGACTCAAGACGTGTTGACAGACAGTTGAGAGGTCGTGCTGGTCGTCAAGGAGATCCAGGATCATCTCAATTCTATGTGTCTTTGGAAGATAACTTGATGCGTCTTTTCGGTTCAGAAAGAATTGCGAAAATGATGGACAGAATGGGCCATAAAGATGGTGAAGTTATTCAACACTCAATGATTTCTAAATCTATTGAAAGAGCGCAGAAAAAAGTTGAAGAAAATAACTTTGGTATCCGTAAAAAACTTCTAGAATACGATGACGTAATGAACAAGCAACGTGACGTAATCTACAAAAGAAGAAAGAATGCATTGTTCGGTGATCACCTTAAGTATGACATCGTTAACATGATCTATGACACGTCTGCGTCTATTGTTGCGGCGGCAAAAGCTAACGGAAACTTCAAAGATTTCGAATTTGATTTAATTAAATATTTCACAATGGAATCTCCAGTTACTGAGCAAGAATTCAGCAACTTACAAGAGAAACAATTGGTGGACAAAGTTTTTGCAAGCGCACAAGAAGATTACAAAATGAAGTTGCAACTTCTTAAAGAAAAAGCAAACCCAATCATCGAGAATGTATTCCTTAACCAAGGTAGCATGTTCAAAATGATCCAAGTTCCTTTCTCTGACGGTGTTAAAACAACAACTATTGTAACAGATCTTCAACAAGCTTACGAAACTAAGTGTGAGAGTCTTATCACAGATTTTGAAAAGAATATATGTCTTGCAATCATCGATGAAAACTGGAAAACTCACCTTCGTGAGATGGACGACTTGAGAAGATCATCGCAAGGTGCTGTTTACGAGCAAAAGGATCCGCTAGTAATCTACAAGCAAGAATCTTTCTTCCTATTCAGCGAGATGGTTGACAAGGTTAATAAAGAAATCATTTCATTCTTATACAAAGGCGAAATTCCTGCATAAGAATATTAAATATTATAAAACCGAAGATTTTTCTACAATCTTCGGTTTTTTTGTTTTTAAAATTAGAATACTAACGAGCTGTAGATTGATAAAAACTTTAAAATAAAACTTTTATTATCTTTTGAAACTTTTGCGCTTATCATGTTTAAGCTCTAAGATTTTCACTAAATTTATCTTTCGATAAAATACAAGATGGCATTACTAGATTTATCCAACGAAGTCGCAATCGGCATCGATATTGGCGGCACTAATACTAAATTCGGACTCGTTAATCACCGTGGCGAAATCCTCCAAAAAGGAAGCCTAAAAACAACGGGTTACGACAAAGTCGAAGACTTTATAGATGAGCTTTACAACAAAATAAAAACCTTGGTTGACATGCATCCCGAAGTATCGGTGCGTGGCGTTGGCGTTGGCGCTCCCAACGCGAATTATTATAAAGGAACGATAGAGCACGCTCCCAATCTTAGCTGGAAAGGCGTTGTTCCGTTCGCAAAATTAATCACAGAAAAATTTGAAAAACCTTGCTCCATCACCAATGATGCTAATGCGGCAGCTTTGGGCGAAATGATGTACGGTGCGGCGCGCGGTATGCGAGATTTTATCATGATAACTTTGGGAACTGGCGTTGGTAGCGGTATTATTTCTAATGGTCAATTAATCTACGGTCACGACGGTTTTGCTGGTGAACTTGGTCACACAATTGTGAAACCTGGTGGAAGAAGACATTGGAGCACAGATTCCGAAGGTTCATTAGAAGCTTATGCATCGGCGTCTGGCATTAGCATTACAGCAAAAAAATTGCGCGCAGAATTTCCGAGTTCGATATTAAATGATTTCCCAGAAGATGAAATCAATTCGCAAACCGTATTTGAGTGCGCGGAAAAAGGCGATGATATTGCGAAAGAAGTTTTCCGATATACAGGTCAAATTTTGGGTGAAGCTTTAGCCAATTTTGTGATGTTCTCGTCGCCTGAAGCGATTTTGTTATTTGGAGGTGTTATCAAAGCGGGCGATTATATTTTGAAACCAACCAAACTCCACATGGAGAAAAATTTGTTACCGATTTTCCGTAATAAAGTGAAATTAGTCACCAGCGAATTGGATGAAGCCGATGCTGCCATTCTTGGTGCAAGTGCTTTGGTCTGGGAAAAATAATTTTATTTAAACTTTTTTAAAAATGAAAAATCTTGCATTATTTATATTGACTTTGTTAGTATTTGTCGGTTGTAATGGACAAGATTCTAAACCTAAATCAATAAATATTAAACCTAAAAATAATCGTAAAATGGAATTAGCAACAATAGGAGGAGGCTGTTTTTGGTGTGTCGAAAGCTGTTTCAATATGTTAAAAGGTGTCGAAAGTGTAACCTCGGGATATTCTGGTGGACATAAAGACAATCCCACTTACGAAGAAGTTTGTACGGGAGAAACTGGGCATGCAGAAGTCGTGCAAATTAAATTTGATCCAAGCATCATTTCGTTTTCAAAACTCTTGGAAGTTTTTTGGTTTTTGCACAATCCAACAACGCTTAACCGACAGGGCAATGATATTGGAACACAATATCGTTCGGTGATTTTTTATCATTCTGAACAACAAAAACAAGACGCTGAAATTTCTCTTAAAAACTCGGAAGCGAAGCAAGAATGGGAAGGGAAATATGTGACAGAAATTGTTCCTTTCGAAAAATTTTGGGCTGCTGAAACTTATCATCAAGGTTATTACAACGCCAATCCGACGCAACCTTATTGTAGCGCGGTGGTTGGTCCAAAAATTCAGAAGTTTAAAAAACACTTTGGTGCGTTAGACATGTTGAAGTCTGAATAAAGTATTTTGCGGTTCTGATGTATTCCGTTGGGGTTCCGAAATAAAGTCACGGCCTTGTTTACATCTGTTTTGAGATTCTTGACGTCAAATTTTATCTTCATTTAGGTCAATTTTGATATTGTTAAACCCAATTACTAGGTCTTGAACGACACTTTTGATGTTCTGTAAGGTCAACGGAATATTGTAGAACGTTAATGAAGATGTTTTTTGATGCATCAGATGTATTAATCAATTCATCGAGATGCTTTTTTACAGCGTCATTGCACTATTAGACATCATTGTACTGATAAAAATCCAGAGGCGGCGAAGCTTTAGCTTCGCCGCCTCTGGATTTATTAACCTAAGCTCGTGATAAGAAAATTAACATCAGTTTGAGTGGTTTTCGAAGAAAACTGTATCGAAAACAAGCTAATTTTCTTATTATTAAAAACTTCTCGATACAAAATCTTGCAGATTTTTGCTCGAAGTCACCTTAACCAAGTAAGATTTTATTTAACAATAAAAACTATTTCCAAGTTTGGTTATCTTTTCTATCAGAACGTTTAACACCGTTATCGATGTTATACGCAAGACCGATTCCCAAAGTTTGTTTAAGCTGAGTTTTCTTAATTTGATTATGGTCGTAGATAAGATCTAGAGTGATTAACGAAGAAATATATTTATTAATTTTCATGTTAAGCACACCGCCGTAAGAAAGCACCAAACGCTCAGGATGATCTAGATAGTTCGAAAATACCGAAGCCGAGTTCATCAAGCTGATGTTCTCCATAATTTGCAATTTGTATTGTGCAGTTCCCAAGAAACCGAACTGGAACAATGACGAATCGCCATCATGTTTAAGTCCGTAATTTCCTGCCAATTGTAAATCTTTATCACCAACAAAAGTCCATCTTGCATTGGCTGGACGTAGTGACATTGTAAAATTATCATTCGGCTTGTATGTGAAACCCGCACCAACATTAACATAACCTGGCGCCATAAAGTTTGAAATCTTTTTAGCATCTGGATTATTACCATCCTCATAACCTGCAGAAAATTGCGTTAACAAGCTTGCACCAACTGACGCGTACCAATGTCCCGAAATCTGTCTACCATAGTTAGTAGAAAGGTTGATGATATCTTGTGTTTTACGATTTCCTAGACCTTTTGTATTGTTCATCCCGTAACCTAAAATCACGATGTTTTCCCAAAGGTCTTTATCTTTTTCGTAAGTCATATTGTAGTTAACACCCGCGATCCAGCCAACGTTGTTAGCTCCACCACCAACCCAGTTGGAGAAAGCCGCTTGGTTTAGCATTAACGTATTTTGACCAACGATAGACCATGCTTTTGTAGAGTCTGCAACCGCAACTTCTTTGTTATCTTGCGCCTTTGCAAGAACTGTCAAAAACAAAGAGGCGAATAAAAGTTTTTTCATGTTTGTATTATTTAATAAAAGGATTAATTATTTTATTGTTTTTATCGCGTTCAAGTTTGAATCCAAAATTATAGGTTAAACCAACACCCAAAGTCTGTTTAGTTTGTAAACCCGCAATTTGGTCATGATCGTACACCATGTCAAATGTAACAACAGTCGTTATAAATCTATTGAACTTCATATTTAAAGCTGCTGAATAAGCTACATCAACACGTTCAAAATGTTCTAAATAATTGGAAAAGAGATTCAGTTTGTTGAGGAGCGTCATATCTTTCATAATATTAATACGATAGGTCGCATTAACCATCGCCCCAAGCTCTGTTCTCATACTTTGTCCATCTCTTTCGAGACCGAATTTGCCAGCTTGTTGTAGATGTGGATCCAGAACGAATGTAAATTTACCATTGATAGGACGCATCACCAATTGGAAATTATCATTAGGATTGTACGAAATACCAAGACCTAAGTTAAGATAACCTGGCGCCATAAATTTGGAAACGCGATCATCATAGGTCGGATCAGGTGTTAAAGAATAATTATATCCAGCCCCAAACTGCGATGCAAATTGGAAACCTGTTGACAAATAATAATTAGAGCCTAACTCATAACCATAATTAGAAGAAAGGTTGATATAATCTTCGGTTTTTCTGGTCGATTGTCCTGTTGATGACACAAAACCATAACCTAGCTGCACATTATTTTCAAGAAAATGTTTTCCAGTTTTGTAATTAAAATTATAGTTCACTTTTCCGATAACGCCGATGTTATCGTTACCCCCAGCATACCAATTCGAAAACGATGATTGGTTAAATACGAGGCTATTTTGTCCAAAAATAAACCAACGTTGTGCTTCAACAGTGTTAAACATACTATAAGGCGTTATTGGCATATCTTGTAATGACAATTGTGGTCGATCTTTGAAGATAATTGTATCACCTTTTTTAATAACCTTTATATTGGATAGCGTTTCTGTATCAATACTATCCAAAACCGTATTAGCAGTCTTCCAATTAGCTTGCGCTATCGAGTCAATGATTTTGCTAAGATCAGGTCTTTTCTGAGAAAATAATATTAAATTTAATCCTATAAATACTACCGAAAATAATTTCTTCATCGTTTAATTCAATCTTACAATCTGCAAAATTAAGACAAAATAAATAATTTCACTTTTTTTAAAAGTTAAAAACCTGCAACACAAAAATCTGGACAGAATTTCCTAATTCTATTTTTGGCAACCAATTTGACAATCCAAAAGCATGTTTATAAAAAGTATCAACCGCAAAGCACTTGTTGCTCCTATCATAATGCTTGCATTAATGTGGATTGGCTATGCATTACAAAACTTAGGTTTTTTCAGCAATTGTACAGGTGCCATTATTCCGTTGATGCCGGACGGACTACTAGGGATTATCACGTCTCCATTTTTACATGGAAGCCTCGAACATATTTTCGGAAATAGCGTTCCGATTGCTGTACTTTTATTTTTGTTGTATACGTTTTATCCAACAATTGCCGACAAAGTTTTAATAACAGGTTGGATTAGCACAGGACTTTTGGTATGGTTACTTCCGCCTATCGATATTTTTACAGGACAATGGAACTACGCTTGCATCATCGGCGCCAGCGGCCTAGTCTATGTTTTAGCATTTTTCTTGTTCTTTAGCGGACTTTTTCGTTGGGACATGAAGTTGTTAACAATCTCTTTGTTAGTCGCTTTATATTACGGAAGTTTGGTTTGGGGTATGTTACCAGAAGAATTATTTAGTAACTTACAAGAGCCAAGCAGGATCTCTTGGCAGTCACACCTTGCTGGCGGATTGGTTGGGATAATTCTCGCATTTTTGTTCAGAAAAATCGGCGAGAAGAAAAAAAAATTTATTTGGGAATTCCCGAATTATTACAGCGAGAAAGATGACAAAATGTGGCAAGAATATAAAGAGAAATTTCCAGATGACTTTTTGGAGCTTCCTCACAAACCAAAAGATAATATTTGGGATCATCTTGACGAGATAAGACGTCGCGAATCTAACTAACCATTCTAAACCCCAAACTGATGAACACTGAGCATCTATACGCTATTGCATTACGAAGTTGCCATCAACTTGGGAATCTCAATTATAAAAAACTGATTGACGAATTTGGATCTGCCGAGCAAGTTTGGAATCTTCCAAAATCTTCTCTCAAACAGATTTTTGGTATTGGTGATAAACGCTCGGAGGAAATCGGTTCCGAAAAACATTTGGATTTTGCGACTTCGGAGTTACAGTTTTGTGAAAAAAACGATATTAAAATCATTTCTTTCCAAGACAAAGATTATCCGCAACTTCTCCGAGAATGTCCAGATGCGCCAGTTTTATTGTTTGTAAAAGGGCAAATTCCTGATGATACGCATAATGTCAGTATTGTTGGCACCAGAAACATTACAAGCTATGGAAAGCAATTTATCGATGATTTTTTATCTGAATTAAAATCTAAAAAAGTGTCAACCATCAGTGGTTTGGCTTATGGTGTTGATGCCCAAGTTCATGAAAAATCTTTACAACTCAACATCCCTACTGTTGCAGTTTTGGCGCATGGTTTACACATGATTTATCCTTCAAAACATCATCGTTTATCACATCAAATTATTGACAACGGTGGCGCACTTATTTCAGAATATACTTCGAAATCAAAACCTGACCGCGAACATTTTCTCCAACGCAATCGCATTATTGCAGGGTTTTCTCAACAATGCATCATCGTAGAATCGGCATTTGGAGGCGGATCGATGAACACCGCCAATTTCGCCAACGACTACAACCGCGATGTTTTTGCACTTCCTGGAAAGTTATCGGACAAATACAGCCAAGGTTGTAATCTACTCATTTCGCAGAACAAAGCGCAGATTATCCACTCTGTATCAGATTTGGTGCAAACTTGCTTCACCAATCAAGCAGAAGTTGGAAATCTTTTTTCAGAGTTTGAAATTCCAACTATTGACAATCCAATACAATCGGAAATCTATCGTTTAATACAAGAAAAGATTAGCATTTCTTTTGACGAATTATTAAACAAAATCGATAAAAATCCACAAGAACTTCTTAATATTTTATTAGAAATGGAACTTTTGGGATGCATAAAATCGCAATCTGGCAAGAATTACACTTGTTCTAATTATTAATATATTGTTAACTTGATAAGAAAATTTTATTTTTAGTTCTAAATTTTCAAAAAGAAAAGCATTTTATGAAAACATTAAGAAAAATCTTTGTTTAAGCTAAAAAGCATTAAAAAAACTCAATAATTGTTTTGCTTTTTTGAAAATAAAATTAAATTTGTCACATAACATTAAAGCTTTATGGAGCAACACGAAATCGATCAAAAGATTAAAGATTTTATCGCCAATATCGAAGCGAAAAATCCAAACGAACCAGAATTTATCCAAGCGGTGAAAGAAGTTGCTGTGACGGTTATCCCTTTTATTGCAACAAGGCCAGAGTACGATGGCATGAAGTTGCTAGAAAGAATGGCTGAGCCAGAACGTGCAATTATCTTCCGTGTGCCATGGGTAGATGACAAAGGCGAAATCCAAGTTAATCGCGGATTCCGTATCCAGATGAACTCTGCAATTGGCCCGTACAAAGGCGGTATCAGATTTCACCCGACTGTTAACCTAAGTGTTCTTAAGTTTTTGGCTTTCGAACAAGTTTTCAAAAACTCTTTGACAACGCTTCCGATGGGTGGTGGTAAAGGCGGTTCAGATTTCGATCCACAAGGCAAGTCCGATATGGAAGTGATGCGTTTCTGCCAATCCTTCATGACAGAATTGTGCAAGCATATCGGTCCAGAAACTGACGTCCCAGCTGGTGACATTGGTGTTGGTGCTCGAGAAATTGGATATCTTTTCGGACAGTATAAACGTATCCGTAACGAGTTCACGGGTGTATTGACTGGTAAAGGTTTGGCTTATGGTGGATCTTTGATTCGTCCAGAGGCAACAGGATTCGGTGTTGTGTATTTCACAGAGCAAATGCTAAAAACGATTAATCAAGATATTAAAGGAAAAATTGTCACAGTTTCTGGTTTCGGAAATGTGTCTTGGGGTGTTATCAAAAAGATTGAACAACTTGGAGGCAAGACAGTTACAATCTCTGGTCCTGACGGCTATATCTATGATGAAGAAGGGATTTCTGGTGAAAAAATTGACTATTTACTAGAGTTAAGAGCAACTGGAAATAACCGCGCTGAAGATTATGTTAAAAAATATCCAAACGCAAAATTCTTTGCTGGGAAACGCCCTTGGGAAGTGAAATGTGACATTGCAATTCCGTCTGCTACTCAAAATGAATTAGATCTAGATGATGCTAAAAAGTTGGTTGCTAATGGTTGTATCTGTGTGACAGAAGCGGCTAATATGCCTTCAACTTTGGAGGCGATCAATTATTTCTTAGAAAATAAAGTTTTATTCTCTCCAGGAAAAGCATCTAATGCTGGTGGTGTAGCAACTTCTGGTCTAGAAATGACGCAAAATTCTATTCGTCTTAACTGGACATCCGAAGAAGTTGATGCTCGTCTTAAAGAAATTATGATTGGCATCCACAAAGCTTGTCGCGATTATGGTAAAGAAGAAGATGGTTATGTTAACTATGTAAAAGGTGCAAACATTGCAGGTTTCGTTAAAGTTGCCGAAGCGATGTTAGCGCAAGGTGTGGTTTAGAAAAATTTTAGAAATTCTTATATTTGCATAATAAATACGATTCCGGAAAACTTTCGGAATCGTTATGTCGTTTATAGACTTTAGAATTTATGTCACTAAAAACCATTCAACAATATCTTCTTCCAGACCTTTTGAAAAACGAATTTGGAAAATCCATTTTCGAGGCTTTGGAGCAATATCAACATATTTCTGTTAAAGGTTCGGCGGGATCGTCTGCTTCTATTTTTGCAGCGGAACTATTTGTTACTCAGAAGAAAAGCGTTCTTTTTGTTTTTAATGATAAAGAAGAGGCTTTATACGCAAATGCGGAAATCGAAGATCTTGTCGGGAAAGAAAATGTTCTGTATTTTCCGGCGACGCATCTTGATCCGTATCAAATCGAAAAGACGCAAAATGCCAATCTTGTACTTCGGACAGAGGTTCTTAACAAATTGAATTCCAGTAAAAAAGCTAAAATAATTGTAGCTTATGCTGGCGCGCTTTCGGAGAAGGTTTTAAAAAAGGAAGATTTCAAAGCTATTTCACATCACATCAAAGTTGGTGATCAATTGGATTTTGATTTTGTTGATGAATTATTAAACCATTATCAATTTAATCAAACCGATTTTGTGTCCGAGCCTGGCGAATTTTCTGTGCGTGGTGGAATTGTCGATGTGTTTTCATTTGCCAACGAAAAACCTTTCAGAATAACCTTTTTTGGAAATGAAGTTGAAAGCATAAAAACTTTTGATATCGAAACGCAACTTTCTGTTGGTAAAGTAGCAGATTTTCAATTGGTTTCGAACATGAATTATAGCGTTACTGGAAATAAGGTTTCGTTGTTCGAATTGTTGCCAAAGGATTGTTTTGTCTTAGCGAAGAACGCTTTTATGTCATTAATTCAGGTTAAGAATTTTTACGAAAAAGCAGAAACGAAATTTGAAAGTCTTAATAAAGATATTAAACATCAAAGTCCAAAAGAGCTCTTTGTTTCAGAAGATGATTTTGTTAATTCTCTGAAAGATAAAGTTTTAGTTGATTTTACTCTGGACACACTCAAATTACATGATATTAAATTTCATCAAGTTGATGCGTTCCAAACACAGCAACCATCTTTCCATAAAAACTTTGAACTTCTGATTGAAGATTTAATGGAGAAACAAGCGGAAGGTTATGATACTTGGATTTCATTTTCAACAGAAAAGCAAAAAGAAAGACTCGAATCTATTTTTGAAGAACTGGAAAAAGAAGTGCCTTACAAAGGTTTTCTTTCAGAGCTTCATGAAGGTTTTGTAGATAGTAAAAATAAAATTTCAGTTTACACAGATCATCAGATTTTTGATCGTTACCAACGCTTTAAAGCAAAGAATTCGTTCGCAAAGAGTGAGCAGTTGACACTCAAGGATTTAACATCTTTAAAAATTGGTGATTACATTACCCATATTGACCACGGAATTGGAAAGTTTATGGGACTTGTAAAAGTTACCAATGATGGCAAAGTTCAGGAATGTTTTAAGCTAAGTTATAAGAATGGCGACTTACTTTATGTGAGTATTCATTCGCTTCATAAAATTTCAAAATACAATGGACCAGATGGTCGCGAGATTGTTTTAAGCAAGTTAGGATCTCCAGCTTGGAAGACTTTAAAACAGAAAACTAAAGCTAAAGTTAAACAGATTGCATTTGATCTGATTAAGCTTTATGCCCAACGAAAAATGGCGCGAGGATTTGCTTTTTCACCAGATTCTTATTTACAAAATGAATTGGAAGCGAGTTTCTTGTACGAGGATACACCAGATCAAGAGAAAGCAACTATTGATGTTAAACATGATATGGAAGCCGAAACCGTGATGGATCGTTTGATTTGTGGTGACGTTGGATTCGGTAAAACGGAGGTTGCAATTCGTGCTGCTTTTAAAGCGGCAACAGATGGGAAGCAAGTTGCGATTTTAGTGCCGACTACAATTTTGGCATTTCAGCATTATCGAAGCTTTAAAGAAAGACTTAAAGACTTTCCAGTTAACGTGTCGTACCTCAATAGGTTCCGTACTGCAAAACAAAAATCTGAAACCATACAAGGACTTGAAGAAGGAAAAGTTGATATTGTCATCGGTACGCATCAATTGGTTAGCAAAAATGTTAAATTCAAAGATCTGGGACTTTTAATTATTGATGAAGAGCACAAGTTCGGGGTTTCTGTAAAAGATAAACTTAAAACATTGAAAAACGATATCGATACGTTGACCTTAACTGCGACGCCAATTCCGAGAACATTACAGTTTTCGTTAATGGCCGCTCGAGATTTATCGGTTATTAAAACACCACCGCCCAATCGTCAACCTGTTGATACACAGTTAATCGGGTTTGATGAAGAATTGATTCGAGATGCGGTTTCTTACGAATTGCAACGTGATGGCCAAGTTTATTTCATTAATAATAGAATTGAAAATCTTAAAGACATTGCGGGGCTAATCCAAAGATTGGTTCCAGATGCTCGAGTAATTACTGGACATGGACAAATGGATGGCAAAAAGCTTGAAGAAAATGTCCTCGACTTTATGGAAGGTAAATATGACGTTTTGGTGTCGACAACCATTGTGGAAAGTGGAGTAGACGTGCCCAATGCGAATACTATTTTCATTAACGATGCGCACCGATTTGGGATGGCAGATTTGCACCAGATGCGTGGTCGTGTTGGTCGTAGTAACAGAAAAGCTTTTTGTTATCTTCTAACGCCGCCGATGGATATGATGACATCGGATGCTAGAAAACGTCTTGAAGCCATCGAACAGTTTTCGGATTTGGGAAGTGGTTTTCAGATTGCGATGAAGGATTTAGAAATTCGTGGTGCTGGAGATTTGTTGGGTGGAGAGCAAAGTGGTTTCATTAACGAAATGGGTTTTGAGGCTTATCAAAAAATTATGCAAGAAGCTTTAGAAGAATTAAAAGATGATGAAGAATTTGAGAAATTGTTTGATAATGAAGAAGAGCGTCAAAAATTAATTAAATCTACCAAAGAAGTTAATGTTGAAACCGATTTGGATTTGATGTTGCCAGACGATTATGTATCGAGTACCGAAGAGCGACTTTTGTTGTATCAAAAATTAGCGGATATCGATAACGAAAAAGATTTGCAAAAATTTGAAAATGAATTGGTTGATAGATTTGGTGCGTTACCAAAAGAAGCTATTAATTTATTAAAAAGTGTTAGTCTTAAATGGCTTGCGGCTGATATCGGTTTTGATAAAATTGTTATGAAAAATCGTGTCTTTTTAGGTTATTTCCCAAGCAATCCACAAGATAAGTTTTATCAAACAGAAAAGTTTAGAAAGATCATATCCTATCTTCAACTTAATCCAGCAGAAGCACAACTAAAGGAGAAAGCTGGTAAGGAGGGAAGTCAGCTGATGATGCGTATCGACAATATTAATGACGTGGATGCCGTTAATATTTTATTGCAGAAGATTTTAGCAAGTTAGGATTAATTGAAATATAGTATTTTTGTAAAAATTTAAAAGATGAAATTAAGTTTCAAAGCTCTATTTTTGGCAGGTGCCATTTTCGCATTTAATGCGTGTGACTCTACGAGAGATGCAAATGGCGACTCATTAGTTGGGATTGATTATGGCGATATAGATATGCCAGACGGCGATGGCGATACAAATACTTCGGTCAAAAAGCTTAAAAAAATTGAAGATACGAATGGAGACGGGGATGTTTTAACAACAACTTATACATACGACGCAGATAAGCTTACCAAAGTCTATTCGAAATCTAGTCTTGGAGATGAGTATACGTATGTTCTTGTTTATAATGGAACAGAGATATCGCAAATAAAGCAAACTCAAAAAGAAGAGGGCGAGTCGCAAGTGGATACAACTTATGATTTGGTATACACTGGAGGAAAGGTGACTTCTATGAAAGCTGTCGCGAAATCTAGTGATGTTGAGGTTTATAAAATTGATACTCAGTTTAGATATTCGCCAAGTAATATTTCTGGTGCTAAATCTACCTTCGTAATGGGCACGACCGAGATGGGCAGTTTGGATAGCGCATTAGGTTTTACAGGACCAAATCTTACTTCGTTTAAGTTGACTTCTACTGTTCCGTTTTTCCCAGAAGTGGAAATGTTGATGTCTAATTTTGATGATAAAAAGAATCCGTTTGCAAATTTTCCTGAAGCTTTTAAAGCTTTTTCTATGAATTTTATGTTAGGTTCATCTTCGCCTGTCGCTATGTTTTCTCAAAACAACTATAAAACTATTAAAGTGGTTGGTGATAGTGTTTCTTATGATATGACATACACCTACAACACTGATAATTATCCAGTTGCTGGTACAAGAAGTGATAATGGTGGAAAAATTACTTTCGAATATTATTAAACTATGAAATATCTTATTGTTGGCTTAGGCAACAAAGGTGACGAATATACTGAGACCCGGCATAATGTCGGGTTTAAAGTTGCTGAAAAAATCGCTGAAAAAATTGATGCACCGTTCAAATCTAGTAATTTTGGATTGTTGGCAGAAGGAAAGCACAAAGGCCGAAGAGTTTTTGTTCTTAAACCTGATACTTACATGAATCTTAGCGGAAATGCAGTTAGATTTTGGATGCAAAAAGAGAATATTCCGTTGGAAAATGTTTTAGTGATTACCGATGATTTGGCCTTACCTTTCGGAACTTTAAGAATGAAAATGAAAGGCGGCGCAGGTGGTCATAACGGACTTAGAAATATTGAAGAAGTTCTTAATACGGGAAATTATACGAGACTTCGCTTTGGGATTTCTGCTGAGTTTAAAGATGGACAACAAGTCGATTATGTGCTCGGAAAATGGTCCGACGAAGAAAATGAAAAACTACCAGAACGATTGGATAGGTTTGCGAATGCTAGTTTATCTTTTGTGTTCGCTGGTGTTGGTAATACGATGACAGCTTTTAATGGTAAATAAAATCGAAAAGCGAACCAAATTTTGGTTCGCTTTTCTTTGATAGAATATAAGTGAAAAAAGAGTTTTATTATTAAATCGCGCGTCGATGCTCAATAATTACATGAGAATCTTCGTCGATTGCATAATCTTTATAAGAGGTTTTAAAACCAATTAATCGTACTTCGATATCTTCTTCTCCAGCTCTTACATTCGCGAAATCTTGTATCATTTCCAAAACATCGGTCGCAATGTAAGATGTTCCTCTAGCATCTATGGTTACGATAGAATTTGCTTTGATGTTTTTCAGCGTTTTCTTAATCGCAGCTTTATTTAAAAACGAAACTTCTTCCGCAAGTTTAATGTTAATTTCATCGGCAGCGTTAAGTTTTTCTCGACTTAAATAATAAGCACGTTTCATATTACCCTGAAGAACATAGATAATCGAAATCGCCAAACCAATCGCCACACCTTTTAATAAATCTGTTGCTACAATTGCGATAATCGTTGCTATAAAAGGGATAAACTGGTATTTTCCTTTGTGCCAAAAATGCATGATGTTTTTAGGACTTGCTAGTTTGTAACCAATTAAGATTAAAACGGCAGCCAAAGTCGCTAGTGGAATCATATTCAACAAAAATGGAATACTCAGCGCACAGACAAGTAGCAAAACACCATGTATCATCGTTGAGATTTTATTGGTTGCACCTGCGTTAGCATTTGCAGAACTTCGCACGACAACCGAAGTCATCGGAAGTCCACCAATGAAAGAACTCAAAATGTTACCAATACCTTGCGCACGCAACTCTAGATTGGTGTCCGTAATTCTTCTTTTGGAATCGAGTCTGTCCGAAGCTTCGATACACAAAAGCGTTTCAATAGAGGCTACAATCGCAATCGTTGCGCCAACAATCCAAACTTTATAGTTTAAAAAACCTTCGAAAGCTGGGAAAGTAATCATTGCTTTAAAATCATCTGCCGTTTTTGGAACAGGAAGATTTACCAAATGCTCTTTTGAAATCGCTAAAGAACTTCCACTCGCTAAAAAGATTTGATTTAAAACAATACCTGCAATAACAGCTACCAAAGCGCCTGGCAGAAGTTTTAGTTTCTTTAAAGCTTTAACTTTATCCCACATGAGTAGAATTGTTATCGAAACTAAAGTTACCACAATCGCTCCTGGATGTATCGCTGAAAGTAAATTAGTAAAAAAGGCTGGATTAATTCCGTTATCAAAAATTGATTCGCTTGCAATATTGCTGTTATAGCCTAATGCCAACGGAATTTGTTTAATAATGATAATAATACCAATACCTGCCAACATACCTTCGATAACATTGTTTGGGAAATAGTTGGAAATACTCCCAGCACGAATAAAACCTAATATTAACTGTATAACACCAGCGATAATACCAGCTGCTAAAAACAATTCAAAAGAGCCTAGATCTGTGATGGCAGCGATAATAATGGCTGTAAGTCCCGCTGCTGGCCCCGATACCGAAATGTGCGAGTTACTAATAAATCCGACAACCAAGCCCCCGATAATACCTGAGATAATTCCTGCTAATGGTGGTGCGCCAGATGCTAATGCGATACCAAGACAAAGTGGTAAGGCAACTAAAAAGACGACAAGTCCTGATGGGAAATTCTCCTTGAATAAGCCCATGAAGTTTTTTGCTTTTTTCATATCCGAAAAAGTATAAGTATATAACCTCATTACTGACGTAACTGAAGTTTTCTACGTTGAAAATTTAATTTTAATTAATTGAATAATAGGAGTTTCCCGATAGTTGATAAAGGGAAGCTTGATTAAAATTAAATCTGATTCGGAGGTGGCGAAAAAATAGGGATATACGGCGAGATACTCGCATTGTCATCAATAAGTGTGAAAGATTTTTTGCCAAGATCAGATTCGAAAAACTTAATAAAGTCGTGTATCGAAAGTGGATTAGGCGTTACCTTTTCATTAAAAGATGACGTGCTAGTTTTTACTTCTTCTTCTGCAATTGAGACATTAGTCGTAGGCAAATCCCATCCGAAAACCGCAGCCACACTAGGTAAGGCTGTGAAATTCATAAAGATTGCTAAAACTAAAATGCTCAAATACTTCATAAGATTGCTTTAATAACAGTTTTTACAAGGTTATTTTTCCATTTTTGGAACAGACCAAGTAGATTCTGTCAAATCATAAATTTTCTGAATATGATGAAGAATGCCTTCAAAATCAATATTCAAATCCTTTAATGTTCCGGTTTTCAAATCGAAAACCCATCCGTGCACAACGGGATAACCATTTTGGACAAAGCCTTTCTGTACTGCTGCAGCTTTCACTACGTTGATACATTGCTCTTGTACGTTAAGTTCTACCAATCTGTCGAACTTTTGGTGTTGGTCTGTGATTGCGTCTAACTCCTCTTGGTGCATACGATAGACGTCGCGAATACTTCTTAACCAAGGGTTAAGTAGACCAAGGTCTGTAGATTGCATCGCTGCGTTAATACCGCCGCATCCGTAATGTCCACATACAACGATGTGTTTTACTTTTAGGTGGCTCACCGCATACTCAATAACCGAATTAACATTCATGTCGATATTGTTAACCATGTTAGCAATATTTCTGTGAACGAAAATTTCACCAGGTTTCAATCCCATCAAGTCTTCTGCCGGAACTCTACTGTCGGAACATCCGATGTATAAAAATTCTGGGGTTTGACCTTCTGCTAAGTTTTTAAAAAAGTCTGCATTGGTAGATTTCATTTCTTCTACCCATTGACGGTTGTTTTCAAAAACTTTGTTGTACGAATCTTGCATAAAAATATATATTTAAGGTTAAAATTACTTTAACTATTAAATACGCTGTTTTGATAGATTGAATCAATAATGATGCAAAAGTAATTTATTTTGACTAAAAAATTAAAAATATTAACAAAGTTTAATATTTTACTTTATTATTAATATAGCCTTCTGTGGCCATATTATTGGGTGTAATCTGCGCTGGATTGCCGATGACTATAGAGTTTTCTGGCACGTCCGTACTTACATAAGCATTTGGTGCGATAAGAACATTATTCCCAATTGTGATGCCTCCAACAATAACAGCGTTGGGACCAATCCAGACTTCGTCACCAATTACAGGCACACCTTCTCGCCTTCCACGATTGGCTTGTGCAATGGTTACACCTTGTGCAATATTGCAATTGCGACCGATAATTGCTTTTGGATTAATCACCAATTGTCCCCAATGCCCAAGATACAATCCGTCTCCTATTTGAGTTTCCGCATAGATTTGGAAACCATATTTAATCTGATAATGACGAAGAATTAATCTGTAGATTTTCCCTGTTAAAGAAGATTTTGGATGTTTTTGCGCATTTCGGAACCAATAGATATAATGCAGATTTGGACTAAAACATTTTTTTAGTATCTGAAAATGTGACAAATATTGTCCACTTTCTCTGTAAAAATCTTTTTGAATGGTCGTGTAACTCATTTTATTTTTTCAAAAATCTTGTTATAAATGAAGTATAAAAGGTAACAAGTTGGCAGTAGCAAAATTAGGTATAAAAAAATTCTTTCTGCTCTAATATCCATATTTTCTATATCAAAAAGTGGCAATATTCTAAAAATACCATTAGTTACAAAAATGATCATTGAGATTTTGCCAATGCTAACGAAGATTTTTTTCCAAGATGAACCTAGAACGATGTATAAGTTTTCAAATATATATAACAGAACAAGTGTAAAAGCTAGAAAACTGAACGGAAACAAAAACTCGTAAACTTGTGAAAGCGAAAACACGACCAAACTTGAAATAAATACTATTGCTGACGGTTTTTTTAATTTATTTTGAGCAAAATATATTCCTAAGAATACTTCTGGTAAATGACCAATTAAGCTTGGGAGAATATTAAAATTCGTTTGTTTGTCAACCGTATAGTATAGAACAGTTATCAATACATAAGTTGTTGCAAGAATTAATGCTAGCTTGTATTTTTTTAAAATTTTAAATAAAAAAGGAAAAGCAACATATAGTTGAACCATTAATCCAAAAAACCAAAATGGACCACTCAACATATTGTAAGTCCATGGCTTGTAAAAATTGGAAATTGAAGAACTCAGCAAAATACTTTTGACAGCTGTTTTTTTCAATGAATAAACTTCTCCAAAGCCGATGTAGAAAAAGATGTGATAAACAATAAAGCCAAAGATCAATAGAACGTATAATTTCTTGAGTCGCGTTTTTAAATATTTAAAATAATTTAATCTGCTATTTTCGTTTTTAATAAACTGAATACTAAGTCCATAGGCGCTAAAGAATACAAAGAGTTGGACACCATAATGACCTAGAAACGAAAAAATTGAAACAAAAAAATTAGGCCATTGCACAGGATAAAGATTCTCCAAAAAAATCTGCGCATTATTAGCAGTAAAATCCGATTCGTTTTCAATACTAAATCCAACTTGCCAATGCAAATAATTGTGAAGAACAATTAACAAAATGGCAATGCCTTTGAAGTAGTTGGTGTCATCTAAAGTAAAGCTTCCTCTGGATTGCATGCTTGTCATTTTGAGACAACAATTTATAATAAAAAAATTAAATTTCTACAGCTTATCGATAATATTAGTAATACCCTTCACCGAATTTTTTAGGTTAAATGGCATTTCGTAAGCTTGAAGTTTAGTCTGATAATTTTCAAAAGTTTGAGGATGTAGTAAAGCTTTCTTCATACCTTCATAAATACCTTCTTCAGAATTTTCTATTATTAAACCCAAGTCGCCATCATTTAACATTTCACGAACGCCAGAAACATCGGTTGCAATAATGTTTTTGTTAAGCGTCATAGCTTCGAATAGAACGGTCGGGAAACCTTCATAACGAGAACTTAAAATATAAAAATCTGCTTTCTTAAAATAAGGATAAGGATTATCTGTAAAACCCAACATTGTCGCTGTGTTGTCAACGCCAAGTTCGGTTTTTAGTTTTTTGATATTTTCAAAATCGTAACCATCACCAACAATTAGAAGTCGGTGATCTAATCCTTCATTTATTAATTTTTTATGAGCTTTAAGAAGTCGGTCAAATCCTTTTTGTGGGAAAACGGTCCCAACCGAAATGAAAGTCGGAAGTTTGTCATTAAATTTATAATTTTCGACAGTTTTTTCCGCTTTTGCTAAAATCTCTTCTGTATCCAAAGGGTTGAAAATTCTAACAATTTTAGATTTTTCAGTTTCGGAAATAGCAAGGTCTTCAAAAGTCTTTTTAATCTTTTCTGAAATGACCATCACTTTATCGTATTTAAAAAAGCGTCTGATTTTTTCTTTGGTATAACCTTCAACTTGCGTTAAATCATTATGGATCCACATCAGTTTTTTTGAGGATGTCAAAGGACTATTAAGCACTTCGTCCATAAAACCATGGATTGCAGCAAACTCGATGTCATACTTTTTGTTTTTGAGTTTTCGCTTATAAAGAATTTTCGGATATTTTTTCAATAAACGTTGATAGACAACGCGATAGGCTTTTTTAGGAATGTCTTGCGGGCGATTGGTCGTAATCATTTCGCCTTTGTTGAGGTACATCACATTAACCCAATTCGGAACTTCGGTAAGATATTTCCCCGAATATAGGTTAAGCAAAAGGTCCACTTCGTATTTGTCAGACGGCAAATTTTTGAGAAAAGTCACCAAAACTTTCTCTGCACCACCATGTCTTAACGAACCAATACGAATAAGGATTTTCTTTTTCAAAATGTATTTTTTACGAAGTTAAATTAATTATCGATTAAGTTTTTCCATTGTTGGATGATTTTATCTTTTCTCCATTTTGCAGACTCTCGATAACTTGACTTGTTAAGCTCTTCTAAGACATAAGGATTATCGATTAGATATTGAAGTTTTTCTGCAAACATTTCTTTGTCGTGCATTGGGATGAGGTATCCGTTTTGCTGGTTAACAATATCAGACGGTCCATATTTGCAATCATAGGAAATTAGTGCGTTTGCAGTGAGGTTTGCTTCAATCAATACAGTTGGTAAGCATTCAGTTTTACTTGTAAACAAGAATGCTTTGCTGTTGCTTAAAGCTTCATATATTTCATCTAGATTTTTTGCGCCAAGAAGTTCTACTTTATTTTTTAGATCAGTATTGTCTTCTAAATATTTTTCTAATTTGGATTTTGTGGGACCATCACCAATAATTTTGAATTTAAAATTTTTTAGATTAACATTCTTTAGTATTTCCAAACTTTCTTGGACATTTTTATCACTGTCCAATCGCCCAACAAATATTAGGTCATTTTTCTTATTCTCAATTTTTTCTGAGACAAAATTTTCGAAAGGAAAACCTATTAAGTTTGCAATTAGAAAAGACTGATTATTAATTTGTTTGTAATGTGCAAGGGAAGGAGAATTAAGACAAACAACAGCTTTGAAGTTTTTATAGTTTTTTCTTAGTAAGTCCTTCCAAAGTTTACCACCTACTTCAAAATTAGCGTGTTCCCATGCTATTGTTTTGGCAGCAATAGCTTTGTTTTGAGCGATTTGAGCGGATAGTTTGTACCAAGACGAAATAACTAAGTCATAATTTAGATGATTTTGCTTTAACCATTTTGATAGCATTTCCCATTGTCCAAAGTCGTATACATAATTTTTGATATTTTGTCTAGCGGGAAGTTTACGAAAATATTTGTCGATGCCAACATTTATTTTTGTAAATCCCCAGTGTGAAAAAGAGTCTATATGCACAATTTTTACACGGGAATCAAGAGGGTAAAAGCAATCTGTGTTGGACATCATTAATAATATACTAACATCATAACCTTGTTCTACTAGCTGGTTCGCAAGAGATACTAATACTCTCGCAACGCCTCCTGGTTTAAAGAGTTTGTAATAGATGAAAAGTATTTTCTTAGACATTTTTTCGCTTTTTGTAAATCAACGTTAATGGAAAGATTAATGTTGACAGAACTTTAAAATTAGTGATTCCGTTGTTAATTTCACTGAGATTTTTATTATTTATTAATGAATAAGTTTGATAACCTACAAGATTCCTTATTAAAGTACTTGGATAGTTTTTAAGTTGCTTGTGGTAACAATTTAGGAAAGAACGGTATCCTTCCATTAATCCATAAGTATTTTTACCTGTCCATCTTGTATTAGAAACAGATTGTTGATCGTCTTCATCAAAGTGATAATTACGGACAATTTTATTGATAAAGCGCGTTTTGATACCCTCAGAATCGTAGATATTGAAAAATACGGTCTGCGGGATATAACCCTTGCCTTTGTATTTTTCGTAATCGAATTTATCTAAATAACGGTGATATGTTTTGGTAAAAAAGATACCATTCTTGTCACCTCTCACCTTGTATTTATAACGCATATCGAAGATAGAACCGTCAAACTCTATAGGAAACTTATCCCCCACAATTTGCCCATTTTCATCTGCAGAATGTCCAATAATACCAATATAGTCCTCTTGATTTTGTATTTTATCTGATTCTTCAACAAGAATTTCCATAGAGTTCTTTGGATAAGTGTCGTCCGAATCTAATATCATAAAATAAGGACTTGTTACTTTTTTAATACCCTCAAAAACAGTTATGAATTTGTGCTGATTTTCATTCCAAAAATAGTCGATATCGATGATGTTTTCGTTTTTAAACAGTTCTACCAATTCTTTAGTTCCATCAGTTGATCCATCATCCATAATAATCCATTTGAAGTCCTTAAAGCTTTGTTGTTTTAAAGATTCATAAGTTCTAGTAATGGTGTGCGCACGATTGTATGTTGGCGTAACAACCGTAATTTTAGGACTGTTCATTTTGTAGTTTCAATTGGTATTGCTGTTCAAAAACTTCGCTTACTTGTCGATAGATTTCTTTTTCATCGAATTTTTCATATGCTTTTTCAGTAGCATCATAGATTTTGTCAACTAAATCAGGATTTGTCATAAAATCTTTCATAGCATTGTACATATCCTTTTCATCATAGTTGATCAAAATGCCATCTATGCCGTCATCTATCATTTCTGAAATACCACCAACATTGGTTGATATTATTGGTTTTCTCATAGCCATTACTTCGCCAATCACAAGTG
Source organism: Soonwooa buanensis (assembly GCF_900167905.1). Classification (GTDB taxonomy): domain Bacteria; phylum Bacteroidota; class Bacteroidia; order Flavobacteriales; family Weeksellaceae; genus Soonwooa; species Soonwooa buanensis. The sequence continues at coordinate 160,515 of NZ_FUYZ01000003.1, forward strand.
GGTAAGATTCTGATTGTGAGGGAAGAATGAAGAAGTCCGAAGCTTTGATATATGGGTATGGATTAGTCTGCGAGTCAAGCAACAAAAATGTGTTGTCAACACCGAGTTCTTTACGCTGACTGATGAGATTTTCCATTTCGTTGCCACCACCAATGACAGCGATAACATGTGGAAAGCCGTCTTCTAATAATTGTTTGTGCACTTTCATCAAAGCATGATAACCTTTGCGATGGTGTAGCCTTCCCATTGATGAAAACACAGGATAATCTGTGTTAAAAGAATGATTAAATAAAGTCGCTTTTTTAAGAACTTCATCCACTTTTATCACGTTATAAATAACAGTGCTTTTTGAATATTTAACTTGATAAAGATCATCGATAACTTGTCTGGTTTGTTTGGAGCCGAAAATCATGAAATCAAATTTTTTCATTTTTTCGATTCTGCTCATAACGCGTTGTTGGTCTTTGTCATAGCCAACGTCGGTGTGGAACCAGCCTATTTTTCTAGATTTTTTGTTAGGCGAATTTAATACCATGTCAAATTCTGTGTAACCTGGTGCAACTTCGATATCGTAGTTCTCTAGACCTTTTACTTTATATAAAAAAGCAGGAAATTTATCATAAATCTCCAACTTCAAACGACGGAAAGCCAATTGCAATTTTTGGATAAAGGGATTGGAACTCATTTGTTCTTTCCCTTTTTCCACAACGATAAGTTTGATATTTTTGGGAATATCTTTCACCAATTCGCCTTGATACAAATTAAGCATCAAAGTAAAATCAAATTTATCATTAGGAAGGTTTCTAAGCAAGTCTAAAACCACACGTGGGACACCTCCCATCTCAAGCGATCTTAGCCTAAAGAGTATTTTTATTTTTTTCATGTTGTGTTTTATGTTCTCAGTTATCGACTTCAGCCCCTAGATTTCGATATTGTGTTTTAAATTTTTCTGACCATTTTTTCCATTCCGAATATTGGGCGTCGGGATGATTGGCTTGGTCTAAAAATGTTTTGATATAATCGTCAGAAAAATCTTTTGGATAATTTTCCATGGCGTTAAACTTATCTGTGTACCAAGCTTCATTAATGATAAAATTCATTCGGTTAACATCAAAATTGTTTCCATATTCGTGATAAGATCCTGTTGCCGAAGATTTGAAAGTCGTTTTTAAAACCTCTTGTTTCGTTCGTGCAAAGATGGCTTTTTTATTGTTGTGATACCAAGCTGCGGCGTTTCGCAATTGTTGTTTTTCGTCAACTTTGCCTCTGGCATCTTTCCAGATTTGTAACCAATAATCTTTCTGATACAGTCCCATCAGGATAGAATTAAGTGCCCAATATTTTCTTTTTGTTGTGTTGTCTGCGATACCTAATTTGTACAAAATCGTAAAAAATTTGTACTTGTTGTACATGAAAAGATCCATAACAAATTGACTCGACGTAAACATTTTTTTAGGAATTACTGAGTCAAAAATGCCAAAATTATTAACCTCACAATTTTTATCATCCGAATAATTCCCAAGCCAACCTAGCTTTAACAAAGGAATTTTGCTTTTTTGCATTTCGGAAGTCAGTGTGTCAAAGTTAATCGGCTTTGTCATCCAGACATCGTCTTCGGTTACCAGAACATAATCCGAAGCCTTTTTAACTTGATTATACCAAAGGTCTGTGGGAATCGTAAAGCCATCAATTTTTTTTCCTGATGTAATATTCTGCTCAATAGCTTTAATCTTTTTAGGATATTGTTTTGATTTTAAAATAGAAATCGAAGGATATTTTTGTTGAATCTTTTCTAAATATTGTGTGGGCGTACCATCATCCAAAACAAAAATTTTGAAATCTCCTTTAGTATTTTCCAAAATAGAAGCAATGCAACGATCGAGATAAAAAGGCCTATTAAAAGATTTTATGATGATATCCATTAGCTTAGTTTTCGTAAAAGTTTTTTAAAAAAGCTGTTTTCTTTTTCAAAAATATATTTTGGCAAGTCAGTTATTTCTGCCACATTCTTGCCATAAAGTTTGTTGATTTTTCTTCTGTGGCAAGTTGCAAGGATGACTTTATGCCAATTTTCATTTAGTTTTGCTTTTTTCGATTTGTCTTGTGATACCCCTTTGTCATGCAGTCTATAAAGATACTGGAAAGAATTAATAAACTTGAAATTACCTTTTTCGTATAGTTTTAAATACAAATCTTGGTCGACAGCCGATGTTAATGCTGGGTCTATCCCTTCTGTCTGGCTGTATGTAGATTTTTTAAAAGTAAAAAAGTGAGCAACTTCAAAATTAATGTTAAAGAACAAATTTTTATGTTGAGGTATTTCTCGAGAATATTTGAAATCGCCTACAGCTTTCCCTTTGTCATTGACCAATTTAATTTTTGAATAAGTTGCAATACAGTTTTCGCCTTTATATGCTAAGGCCGATTCTTCGACTGCGGTATTCGTTAAAAAATCGTCTGGATCTAGGAAACCGCATATTTCTCCATTCGCTTCTTCGATACATCTCCTTTTAGTAAATCCAACTTTAGAATTGACATTGTTTCTAAAAAGTTGAATGCGAGAATCGGCTTTCGCCAATTCTTGTAATTTTTCGTACGAACCATCTGTAGAACAATCATCAACAATGATAATTTCTAAATTTTGATAAGTCTGATTTTTTATAGAATTATAACAATCTTGAAAGTAATCCCAGTTGTTATAATGAGCAACTAATATAGAGAATAGCATAATTAGATTGATTTTACAATTTGCTCCTGCTTGTTAATAAGAACTGAATTAGCTGGCACATCTTTGTGGATAATACAACCAGCACCAATAATGGTATTATCGCCTATTGTTACGCCTTTTAGTACAACAACATTGCTGCCAAGCCAGCAGTTTTTGCCGATTTTGACAGGAGCAGTTGTGAATTTTTGGTGTTCAACTTTAAAGTTGGGTGATGAGGTATATTCGTGATTATGATCGTAGAGTTTGACCGATTCTCCGAATAATGTGTTTTCCCCAATCTCGATACTGTCAAGACAGTTTACTGAACAATTATTATTGAAAAATACATTGTTTTCAATTTTTAAACTAGCATTTTTTCCGACCAAAAAATGACAATTATCCCTAACATTAATGTCCTTACCAAAGCTAATTCTTTTGTAACCATTGTAGAATTTGAAATCACAAAAATTTCCAATCTTTATGTTGGTATTTTGGTGTTTCGAAAGTTCTTTAAGGTTAGCGTTTTTTAAAATTTTGAGAATTAATTTTCCTAGAAAACTCATCATCTTTTGTTTGTGTTGTTCAAAGATACAGCTTTCCAAAATAAAATGATAATTTTGTAAACGCAAATGAAATACATGAATCCTTTAGTTAGCATTATTATTCCCGTTTTTAAAGTTGAAGAATTTATAAGACGGTGTATTTTGTCGGTTATTAACCAGACTTATCAAAATATAGAATGTCTTGTCGTTGATGATCAATCGCCAGATAACTCGATAAATATTGTCAAAGACATTATTTCAGAATTCTCGGATTTTGAAATTAAAATTATTACACAACCCCAAAATATGGGACTGTCGATGGCGAGAAATGCAGGGATTGATGTTGCAAAAGGAAAGTATATGTACTTCCTTGATAGCGATGATGAAATTACGCCTAATGCAATTAAGCAGCTTGTTGACCTTGCTGAAAAAACAAATGCAGAATTAACGCTTGGACATTGTCTTTGTATTAACGAAGCAGAAAACTGGACTAGAGATTATTTTCCAATTAAGTCACAAAAAGATTTTTTAAAAGGGAACACCGAAATTCTTAATGAGTTTATCAATGGTGAGTATCCTGTTATGGCTTGTGATAAGCTGGTTAGGAGAGATTTTGTGTTAAAGAATCAATTGTATTTTGTACAAGATCTTTTTTCGCAAGATGTATTATGGAGTTTCCAATCTGCATTAAAGTTGGAAAGTGTGGCATTTTTGAGAGAAGATACGTATTTGTATTATTTTCATTCAGCGTCAATTATTCATAATCGAGGTGAAAAGCATTTTGGTAACTGGATAACAATTGCGAATTATATGAATCAAGCTTATCTTAATGAGAATAATGAAGATCGAAAACAGTTAATTTTGCGTTACTTAGTTGATTTTAAAGTAATGACTTTACAAATGAATTGGAAGGCTCAAAAAAATAAAGCTCTTTGGAAACGTAGTTATGATGCCTATTCAAGACTAAAAGGTCTCAGTATTTTCGATTACTTTTCTTCGAAATATTCCACAAAGCTAAAAAAAGAAAATTTTTACATTTCTCTTCCAACAAACCTTGGATATAAATTATTCCGAAAACGTTTTGGAGACTAAAATAAGAAAAGGCATCAAATTCATTTGATGCCTTTTTTCTTACAATCTTTTTATATTTTGCTCGAGAGCAAGCTTTCCTTTGACGTCGTAGATGACACCATTTTCTTTAAGAAGATTATTTAAATCTAGATTTTCAAATTCGTTATGAGAAACGGCTACGACGATTGCGTCAAATTTTTCTTGGGGAAGTTGGTTAGAAGTGTTGAGATTATACTCATGTTTAACATCACTTGGGTTAGCCCAAGGATCATAAACATTAACTTTGATATTGTAATCTTCTAGGTTTTTGATAACATCGACAACCTTCGTGTTTCTAACATCTGGACAGTTTTCTTTAAATGTGAAACCTAATACTAAAACATTTGACTGATTGACTTTAATATCATTTTTCAACATTTGTTTAACAACTTCACTTGCCACGTAATGTCCCATAGAATCGTTCATGCGGCGACCAGCCAAGATGATTTCTGGATGATAACCATATTCTTGCGCTTTTTGGGCAAGGTAATAAGGATCTACGCCTATACAGTGCCCTCCAACCAATCCAGGTTTGAAGGGCAGGAAGTTCCATTTTGTGCCAGCTGCAGCAAGAACATCATGCGTATCGATGTCCATTAGATTAAATATTTTTGCTAATTCATTAACGAAAGCTATATTAATGTCACGTTGCGAGTTTTCGATAACTTTAGCCGCTTCAGCAACTTTAATAGTTGGCGCAAGATGTGTCCCTGCGGTAATTACCGATTTGTAAATGTCATCGACGATTTTTCCGATTTCGGGGTTAGAGCCAGAAGTTACTTTTAAGATTTTTTCAACAGTATGTTCTTTATCTCCAGGATTGATACGCTCTGGCGAATAACCAGCGAAGAAATCTTCATTAAATTTCAATCCTGAATTTTTTTCTAAAACAGGAATACATTCTTCCTCAGTAACACCTGGATAAACTGTGGATTCGTAAATTACGATATCGCCTTTCTTTAGAACTTTAGCAACCGTTTCGCTTGCTTTGTAAAGCGGTGTTAAATCTGGACGATTATTCTTGTCAACAGGCGTTGGTACCGTAACAATATAGATATTAGAATCCGCAATGTCATTAAGCTCGTTAGAACAATAAAGACCTTTGTCTGCTGAGGTTGGATTGTGGTCAACAATCGCACTTTTTAGAACATCATTTTCGACTTCCAAGGTTGAATCGATACCTTGACGAAGTTCTGAGATTCTTGCTTGATTAATATCAAAACCAACCACAGGATATTTGGTTGCAAAAAGTCTTGCTAAAGGCAGACCTACATAACCAAGTCCAATAATAGATATTTTGTGAGTCATTGTGTTATTTTAGATTTTCCCAATACCATTTAACAGCTTCTTTTAGGCCATCTTTCATAGAAAATTGAGGTTGGTAATTTAATAAATTTTTTGCTTTATCAATACTAGCTAATGAATGCGGAACATCGCCTTTTCGGTAATCTCCGTAAATGATGTCTACGTCCGAAATTTTTGAATCAAACTCTGACAGGTATTCCTTCAAATATTTAACCAAATCATTAAGCGTTGTTCTTTCACCAAAAGCTGTGTTATAGACTTGATTGTAAGCATCTTTGTTATCAGAAGTTATTGCCAAAAGATTCATTTGGATAACGTTGTCAATATATGTGAAGTCACGAGAATATTCGCCACCGCCATTGATGGTTGGAGACTCATGATTCATAAATTGCATCACAAATTTTGGAATAACAGCTGCGTATGCACCGCCAGGGTTTTGTTTTCTTCCAAATACGTTGAAATATCTTAGGCCAATAGTATCGAAATCATAAGTTTTTTTGAAAACATCAGCATAAAGTTCATTAACATATTTTGTAATGGCGTAAGGAGAAAGAGGTTTCCCGATACGATCTTCAACTTTGGGAAGCGCTTCCGAATCTCCATAAGTTGAAGAGCTCGCCGCATAAACCATACGCTTAACACTAGCATCTCGTGCAGCAACAAGCATATTTAGAAATCCTCCGACATTAACATCGTTACTTGTTATCGGATCGTTGATGGATCTTGGTACCGAGCCTAAAGCTGCTTGGTGAAGAACAAAGTCTTTGTTTTCGCAAGCTTTTTTACAAGTTTCTAGATCGCGGATATCGCCTTCTATTAATGTGAAATTAGGATGATTTTTGATAGCTTCAAGGTTCTCACGACGCCCAGTAGAAAAATTGTCAAGACAAGTTACATTAACATTGTTTTCTAGTAAAACTTCGCAAAGGTTAGAGCCAATAAAACCTGCGCCACCAGTTACTAGGATATTTTTATTTTGGAGTTGATTTTTGAAATTCATTAGTAATTCTGTATTTAATGTATGAATTTTATGATGATTTTTTTTGAAAGTTTTTTTTCAATAAGTATTTTGAAAGTCCTATAATGCCACCGAATTTAAAAAATAAGGTGCTAAAGTTTTGTTTTAATAGATTGTTCTCTTTGTTGTAATAGTGATATATTTTTAAGAAATGCAAATTTTGATTTTTATTAAATGATTTTTCATATTCATTCAATAAGTCGAAATAACATTGTTTCATTGCATGTCTTTTGTATTGATTAACGTCATTACGTCTTGTTAACTGATTTTCACTTCTTCTTATGGCTACAAAAGCTCCATTAACTCCTAGAACATCGCCATCAGTTGTAAAATCTAAATACATCATATATGGGACTCTCCATGCAAGTGGATAATTTCGAAATCCGACTTTGTTATAAACAGAACGTCGGAAAACGTTTTCGGATATGGAAATAAACCTTTCATGAGTTTCATCTTCCCATAGGTAGTTGGCTCCTTTATGTATTAGGGGTTGCTCATGATCAACCAAAAAATTATTATCATGAGTTATTCTTCTCATTTTGAATCTTAATAGATTGATGGATTTTTCGTTTGCAATAAGTATACTTTTATAAAATTGTTCAACAAAATTATGACTTATATAATCATCATCTGCTAAAATCATGATCCATTCTTCTTCTGTCGATAGTGCAATACATCTATCCCATTGTTGAACTAATTCTCCTTTTCCTCCTAAATTTTCTTTAAATTTCGTATATTCATAATCGAATTTGTTTTGATAAGTAAGCAATAAGTCTTGTGGTGAGTTAGGACCATTATCATTGCCAATGTAAACGTTAAAGTCTTTGTTGGTTTGATTAGCTAAAGAGTCTAAAGTATCTTTAAAATAGTCAATTTTATAATAAGGAATTACGATTGCAAGTTTTTTTTGATTACTCATTTCTATTTAATAATATTTTTAAAAAGAATGTCGAAAGTTAAATAGGTTCTTTTATTAAAAAAAATAAAAATACTATTTATCTTTTTTGATTGTATACTCTTCACTGGAAATATCTTTAAGACAATTATTTGTTTTAAGTAGTGCAAACGTTTTGAGTAGGAGTAGTTCTCTTTATACAATCGATATATTGAAGTTACTAAAATATGGTTATAATCTTTATTTATAAAACTATTTTCTAAATTAATGTTTTGTGAGATAAAGAATGTCGTTAAAAATTTTTTATAATATTCTAAATACGTCTTATAAGAAACAAAAGAATGTTTTTTTGATACCGCGGATCCTTCTCTATAAAAATAATTATAGTTTGAAGTCTTTAAAAATTTAATTGTATTTATTTTTTCTAAGTATTTATAAAAAAATACACGATCTTCTCTTATTGTTAATTTTTCATCAAAAGAAAGGGAATTTTTTTTTATAATACTCAGATCAAAAAATTTATTTACCGGATGACCATCTAGATACTTTTCATTTGATAATATTTTAGAAAAATCATTTAAGTTAATTTCTTCATCATTATAATTTAAAAAATTTGAAATAGCACCACTGCTAGTTATTCTATTAATATCTTGAACTAACAAATAGTTGCTCGCTTTAAAATTATCAACAAAGTCTTTTAAATAGCTTTCTTCTACTGTATCGTCAGAATCTATAAAAACGACCCATTTACCAGTTGCTTTTTCTATACCAAAATTTCTTGCACTAGAGACACCTTCATTTTCTTTATAAAAATATTTGTAACGATAATCATTTTTTACAAAATCTAAACAAATTTCTTCGCTGTTATCTGGGGATCCATCATTAATTAGCAACACTTCGAAGTTACTAAAGCGTTGTCTCTGAATACTAACTAAACAGTCTCGTAGATAAGTTTCCACTTTATAAATAGGAATAATTATGGATATCAGATCATTCATAATATTTCTTAATTAGGTTATCTAAATAATCCATCTTATTAGTAATATTAAAATGGTAGTCTAGCTCATCTATATCTATTGAGTAATGCTCTCCTTTTTGCTCAATTCTTTTTTGAGCTTGTATTTTAAGTTTTTTTTCGAATGCTTCGATAATTTCGGGGATTAAAAAATTTTCTAAGTATGCAACATTTACAATTTTATTCCAATTTTTAGATTGAATATATTGCAAAGTTATGTTTTTAACATCTTCAACGTCTATCAAATTTCTAGTGGCATGTTGATGTATTGTAAGTTGTTGGTCTGTTGTTATTTGGTGGGACAAATAGTTCATCAAAAGATTAGGATTTCCTCCTCTTCCAACAGCATTACTTACGCGGAGAATTAGAAAATGTGTTGCTTGACGTTTGATTAGCTCTTCAATATGTAGCTTGTGCAAAACATACTGACTGTTGTATTTTGAAGAATCATATATAGAACACGTACTGAAATAAATAAACAATTTTTCTGGAAATTGAGCTAATGTTTTCTCCACAAGATCTTCTTCTCGTATGAATTCTTCCCATCTTGTCTCGGAAGAGTTAGAGACGCCAGATGCAAAGAAAACGATCTCGTCAGAATCATTTTCTGTAAATAGATTTGCGATAAGACCTTTGCCTATTATCATACGTTAAATTTATCAAATATATTTTTTAGTTTTTGAAAATTTGAAATTAAATCAAATTCTTTTTCTATTAGTTTTCTGCCCGCATTTCCTGCTTCTAGTTGCAAGTTTTTATTTTCATAAAATTTATAAAAACTATCTGACCATTCTTTGGCAGAATTAGCCCCAAAACCACAATTTGTCTGTTCTAATATTTCATTATTCATCCCTAGTGGAGATACAACAACAGGGACATGGGCAGCCATGTATTGTAGCATTTTGAAGCTACATTTACCTTTTACCCATTCTTCGTTAGGTAAAGGCATAAGACCGATATTGAAATTTGCTACTTCATCTATAAAGGTCGATTCGTCCCAGTTGATAATTTTGGTATTCTTAGGGAAATGTTCTTTTAGAAAATCGTGTTTTGATGAGATAATATGAAATTCAGACTTAGTATTTTCTAAAAATTCATTTAACGGTTTTTGAATTAATAATAAATACTCATTTGTAAAATGCGAACCTAACCAACCTATAATAAATTTATCATCGTTAATGTGTTTTTTTTGTTTTGGATAAGATTTTACATCAATCGTTGTAGGAATGATTTCGGTTTCTAATTTATATTGTGTTCTGGCATAGTTCGCCAAATAATTATTACCTGCGATAGCCTGGGTTGCTATTTCTAAAGTTTTATTAAACAAGTACGTTGATGACAACCATTCGGCATCGTCAAAATCTACGACCAATACTTTACCTGAAGCTTTTACTATATTGATAAGTTCTGTATCTCTTAATAATTTATTTACCCATATAATGTCGGCCTGTTCTACCTGCTTCTTAAATTTATTTAGATAATATTTTTTGTTGATATTTTTATATCCAACTCTTCTTAGCAATCCTCTTACTCCTATAATATTAGGGTAGTTAGGAATTGATACCCGCTTTGAATTAAATTCTGTTACCTCGTAGCCATTTTGTTCTAGCAAAGGATAGTATTGTCTTAATCTAAAATTTGAAGAAGGATATTCTGTGCCTCCTAAAGTAACAGCTAATATTTTTTTTGGACTCATAGATTAATTTGTAAAATCTTTTTTTAAAAACTCTGTACATTTTAGATCTTTGTTTTGGAGCAGAAATGTTTTCTTTAACTTTGCTTTATAATAATAGATAACTCAATGGATAAAAATATACTAATTGTATTGCAAACTCATAATAATATTGTGAAAAATTTTAAATATAATTTAGAAAAAAATTCTTTTGCTCCTTATTTTTATCCTAGTTCTCAACTTCCAAAATATCAACCTAATATAGTTGATAAAATAATAAATTTTGCTTTAAAAAAAATTTACCCCAATTTTAGTTTTTTCGACTATCGAAAACAAAAAAGAGAGCAAAAGTACAATTTTCAACAAAAAAACAATCTAGAAAATTATTCGGAAAATTTTTTTGATTACTGTATTGTTTTTCGAGCAGATAGTCTTGAGGATCAATTGCTTTCGAAACTTCGAAGTAAATCAAAAAAACTAATAGGTTATCAATGGGATGGGATGAATCGATATCCTAATGTTTTTTCAAAACTTAGTTTTTTTGATCGTTTTTTTTGTTTTGATCCTAATGATAGCAATGAGCAAATTGACTTTATCACAAATTTTTACTTTGATAAATTACCGAGTGCATTATCGTCCGAAATATTATGGGACATAACCTACATTGGACATTATACAGACGAAAGATTTGATCTACTTGAAAAAATCGCTAAAAGCTTACCGCATCTAAAACTTAATTTTAAACTCAATACTGCAAATTATAAGAATATTCTTAAAATTAAAGCCTCCAAATATGTTAAATATCTCGATGATGTCTATGACTATTCAACTCTATTAGAAATTCATAATCAGTCAAAAGCTATTCTAGATATAAAGGCTGATGAGCATTCTGGTTTGTCTTTTCGTATTTTCGAAGCAATGCAATTTGATAAAAAATTAATAACAACTAATTCTGAAATAATAAATTATGATCTGTATAATGAGAGTAATATATTGATTTTAAATACTCATAATTGCAATGAGATTGAGAGGTTTATTAACAGCCCATATCAAAGTATATTACCTGCAATAAAAGAGAAATATTCTTTCACTAATTGGTTGAATAATATTATATCTTTCGAAAAATAATATAACACTAAGTAGACTTGCTAAATGCTTGGATTACACGAAACAAAACTTTGGTGATAATATTTTTCTTTAGTTTTGAGTTAATTTCATCATGGTTCTTTAGTTTTTGATTTATTATTTTAAAATTTATAATTGCATTTTTACTAAATTGTAAATATTTGTCAAGATGCTTTGTATAAATGTAATTGTACGATTTGTCCTTTTTAGTAACATCTTTATTAATAAGTATATCTCTTGACTCTAGTTTTCTTCTATAATAAAACCCTAGATAATCTAACTTTATTACTTTAGAATTTTCATTTAAGATTGATATCCAAAACTCCCAATCTTCATATCCATATATTAGTTTAGGATCATATCCACTAGCTTTTTGCCAACTCGTCTTTCTAAAAAATGCTGAGCAAAAAATCATATTTGATTGTAGTAAATTGAAGTAATTATAGTTTTCTAAGTTCCACACTCCAGTTACCTCTCCAAAAAATTCGGAATTAGAATAGATCAAATCTATATCTTTAGTAAAAAATGTTTGTGCTTTACTCAAATATTCTATATTAATTTTATCATCACCATCCAAGGGAAGTATCCATTCTCCTTTACACTTACTAATACCATAGTTCCGCGCAGAAGCAACACCTCCATTTTCTTTTGAAATATATTTAAAGCGATTATCTTTTACTATCCATTTTAATGCAATTTCTTCCGTATCATCTTTTGAGCCATCATTAACAATAATACACTCCCAATTTTGATAAGTTTGATCTAAGACTGATTGTAAGCATTCGTCTAAATATTGGCTTTGATTATAACAAGGAACGATAATTGATATCAATTGATTAGGAGTCATTTTTTGCTGGTTTATATAGACCTGTATACCTCAAAAAGCTTTCCATTTTTAAAGCTAATTTTATTGCTGTTTTTCGTTTGTTAATTGGTATGAAAGATACAAATTTATTAAAATTAAGAATCGGAACTTTATTATATAATAAGAACTTGTTAAGTCCGTAGAGATACTGTTTATTCGCTTTGTTTTGAAAGGATGTTGATTGCGGATTATAATGATTTTGATGTAAAACTATGACATCATCTAAAAACTTTATTTTAACAATTTTTTTCACTCGTTGGATTAGCTCGTCATCGTCATAGGCTATTCCTAGTGCAAATCTCTCGTCAAAACCTCCTAATTTATTTATGTTTTTCTTTGTGATTGCTGTGCAAAAGTGATAAGCATGAGGACGGAGTTTTGAATGGTTATACCATCCAGCATCTCCATCTGTGGTAGGAGCATTGTTATGTTGAATAATTAGATTTTTAAAATATTCAGAATTAAATACTTCTCCAAAATTATCGGTTGTGTATTTATCTAACGAAAAACAAGCGAAACTTAAATAGTCTTTATCTGTTAATTCTTCTTCTGTTTTTAGAAGAATATCTCCATAATGGTAACATTCTGGATTTTGTAAAATTATTTTATCTCCTTTGGCGGCTCTAATACCAATGTTAAATGGAATACAAGAATTATTATACCATTTTTTAGTAGGATCCAGATAGATTATTTTTAGGAAGGGAAAGTCTTTTTTTAAGTCTTCTAATCTCTCCTCATTTCTACTACCATCATCTACAGCTATAACCTCAAAGTCACCATCGTATTTTGTTTTTGCGATACTTTCAAGAGTTCTTAAAAATAATTCTCGCCGATTATAATAGGCTGTTACTATGGAAATCATATCTAAAAAGAATTTCTAATCATTAATATTACTAAAGATATCTTATTGATTATTAAAAAAGCACTTGTTGTTTTTACGTATTGCAATAAATTCCAAGAATATGCTGGAATTCCTAAAATAAATAATAACAAATAATTATTATTAGAAAAAATAAATTTGTCACAAATAAACTTAATCTTTCCCATACTTATTTTATGTTTATCTACAATGTACTCAACTATTTGAATGTCGCTATTAAAAACTAATATCATAGTAGAAGCTGTCCATAAAAAAAACCAACGTGCATAATCCCAGCCCAATAGAAACAAAGGCAAAACAGCTAAAAACTGAACGATAGAATAAACCATAATAGCCTGTCTCTTTCTTTCTGATTTATTATTCCTTAACGGAATACTATACAACAATAAAAATACTACCAAAATGGTTATTAATATCACTAAAGGTGCATATATTCCATTGTCAAAATTCAATAAAGTCTTAAAAGTATATCTTAATCCTGTCATCAAATCCCATCCTATAGCATCTACAGCATCAATGCTTTCATCTACTCTCGTATCATATGGAAAATACACTCCATTCCAAGAGTTCTTAATTTTACTTACAATTAATTCGTTTCCTTTATTAAGGGTATTAAAGAGAAGTAAAAATATAGCTAACGATAGATTTATTCCAGAATCAAATAATAGTGCCCTATTTTTTAATTTGATTAATGAAGTTGTTTTCACAAACAAGTAAGGAATTAATAAAAAAATTATTGACTCATGTATCAATGCTCCTATAATTATTAATAAATATTTAAATAGTTGAAGTATTACATTTCTTTTTTTATCTAAGAATACTATTAAAATAAAGACATTAAGTATAATAATATCTTTTCTTACCCAAAAATCATTGACAATGACATTAGAAAAAAATAAAATTGAAGCTAAATATATAATTGGAAAATTATTCTTTTGGAAGTTTAGAAAAAAATAAATAATTAAAAAAAACAATGATAAAAAACAAATACAAATTATTAAATAATAAGGGACTACACCTAAATAATTAAATAACCATAATAATAATTGCCCTAGTAATCCTCTTCTAACATACCCTCCTTCGTAATTAATTAAAAACTCTGAAATATTCCAAGTTTTTTTTTCGTAACCGAATAATAAATTTCTTATTAACTGACCAAATAAGATAACAACTAATAAAAATGTGAAATAGTTAGATACTTTAATATCTTTTAAATTCTTAATCATTTTCAATTACAATATACTTACCTGTTACTATCCACAACCAGCCAATTACTATCCAGGGCAACCTTTCCAGGATGTTTAACATTGAATTTTTGTAAAAAAGTATTTTCATTTTCTTCAATTTCAAAGTTAATCATGTACTTCGGATTATAATCTACAACTCCTTCTGTTAAAGAGAAAATTGCAAATTGAGCCATATAATTTCCCGCTGTTAATAATTTAATTGGACAAGAGCAAGTTATTTTCATTTTCCCTTTCAGATCACTATTATACCTAGGACTTGTATAGTCAGATGTCCAATAGATTAGTTCTTCATTACTATCTTTTATATCAATGGTTATATAGGCATTAGGTATATTTTCTCTTACATCAATTTCAAAAGTAAATAATAGTTGATCTTCAATAAAAATTATAGTCGAATCAGTGTAAGGTTTCTTTAACTCGACACTTAATATTTGCATTGGTGAGTTATTAATCGGATAATCAATTCTGAAATTTTTATCAGCAGCATTAAATTCTAGATCATATCTGTCCAAAACTTTATCAGTTTTATCATCCATTATAAGACCTCCATTCTTCAGCAATATGCCTCTGTCGCATAATTTTCGGACAGCTAGCATATTATGACTCACAAAAAGGATTGTGCGACCTTCACCTTTTGTGACATCGCCCATTTTTCCAAGACATTTCTTTTGAAATTCTGCATCACCAACGGCAAGTACTTCATCTACAATTAAAATTTCAGATTCTAGATGTGCTGCAACGGCAAAGGCTAAACGTACATACATCCCTGATGAATAACGTTTGACAGGGGTGTCAATATAACGTTCAACGCCTGCGAAAGCTACTATTTCATCAAATTTTCTTGCAATTTCTTTTCTCGTCATCCCAAGAATCGCACCATTTAGATAGATGTTTTCACGACCTGTCATCTCTGGATGGAAGCCAGTACCGACTTCAAGCAGTGACGCGATACGTCCTTTGTATTTTATTGACCCGGTTGTTGGTTTTGTAACACGAGAAAGGAGTTTTAATAATGTTGACTTACCAGCTCCATTTCGTCCAATTATCCCTACTGCTTGTCCTTGCTCTACTTGGAAATTGATATCTTTAAGCGCCCAGACGTAATCGGAGTCCCCTTTTGATGTTCTGTCGTTTGTTTCTCCGATTTTAAGATAAGGATCTTCTTTTCCTAGTAGATTGGCCCACCAACGTTTTACATCATGTTGTAATGTTCCTGTACCAACCTCTCCAAGACGATATTGTTTTGAAACATTTTCAATGTCAAGAATTATATTTTTATTCATTTAATCATCATTTTGTTTGGATTAAACTGTATCCATAAAGGATTTTTCTACTTTGTTAAAAATAATTGTCCCTACAAGAAGAATTATAAAAATTACAATAGTAGAATATAGCAACATATTTAAGTTGAAATCCCCAACTCCTAAAAATGCATATTTGAAACATTCGAAAATTCCCGTTAAAGGGTTAATGTCAGCAATCCATCTATATTTTTCGGGCATTGAAGAAACAGGATATACTACTGGTGTTACATACATATATAAAGAGACCCCAAAGCTAAGCAACATTGATAAATCTTTATACTTGGTTGTCATTGAGGAAAATATCATCCCCATCCCCATTGCAAATGCTGCCATTAGGACGATTAGAAAAGGTGTTGCCAATATCCAAATATTAGGATGTATGTTGCCTTCAAAAAAATAATAGTATGCTGTCACACATATAAATAACAAAAACTGTACGCCAAATTGCATAAGGTTAGAGCTTACAATTGCTAATGGCATAACAAGCCTAGGAAAATATACTTTTCCAAATATTGATGCGTTTCCACGGAAAACATTAGAAGTGTTGTTAAGACAAGATGAAAAATAATTCCATAACGTTACCCCCGCAAGATAAAAGGCTAGTTTCGGCGCTCCATCAGTAGATAGATTTGCAATATTTCCGAAAACAATAACATACATTACTGTTGTGAAAATTGGATTAATAAAAAACCATAAAGGGCCTAAAATAGTTTGTTTAAAAGATGTAACAAAGTCACGCTTTACGAGCATATAGACTAAGTCACGATAATTCCAAACTTCTTTCAAGTTTAATGAAAAAAGAGAATGCCCAGACTCAATGACTTGAGTCCATTTTTTATTTTCATCAGATGTGTTGTTCATTTATTTAATTAGTTTTTTTAGATAAGTTCCGTATCCGCTTTTACCATATTTTTCTGCTGATTTTAGAAGTTGCTCTTCATTGATAAAACCTTTGCGGTAAGCGATTTCTTCAATACAAGAAATTTTAAAACCTTGTCTTTTTTCAAGAACTCGAACAAATTCTGAAGCTTCGTGAAGTGAGTCAAAAGTCCCAGTGTCTAGCCATGCTGTTCCACGACTCATCACACCAACTTCTAATTCGCCATTTTCAAGATAAATTTTATTGATATCTGTAATCTCTAATTCGCCACGAGGAGATGGTTTCAAATTTTTTGCATATTCGACAACCGAGTTATCATAAAAATACAATCCAGGAACTGCAAAGTTTGATTTTGGTTCAGTTGGTTTTTCTTCAATAGAAAGAGCATTGTAATTTTCATCAAATTCTACCACACCATAACGCTCTGGATCAGAAACTTGATAGGCGAAAACACAACCTCCTTTAACGCTAGTTTTACTTTCTAGGAGTTGAGGTAAGCCAGTGCCATAAAAAATGTTGTCACCTAAAACTAAAGCAACAGAATCGTCTCCAATAAACTCCTCGCCAAGGATAAATGCTTGCGCTAGCCCATCTGGCGATGGCTGAACTTTATATTCAAAACGACAACCAATTTGAGATCCATCACCTAAAAGTCGTTGGAAAGCCTCTTGATCATGTGGTGTTGTGATAATTAAAATTTCTTTAATCCCAGCAAGCAATAATGTCGAAATGGGAAAATAGATCATCGGCTTATCATAAACGGGCATCAACTGCTTGCTTACGGCAATTGTTAACGGATATAATCTTGTGCCGGAACCTCCAGCTAAAATAATTCCTTTCATTTTGTTTTTAGAGTTTCAATTTCGTAATTGATTTTGTTTTTCAAGTTTAGATCAATGAGTGAGTCTATTAAAAACATTGTATTATGTTGTGCAAGATCACCATTTAAGCTTTTATAAAAAGTAACTAACTTTTTTAAATTTTCTTCAGAAATGAAGGAAAAAGAATTATAGATTGAAAATTTATAATTGTTAAAATCAAATTCTTTTATAATCTTATCAACCTGTGTTTGGCTAAGTATTTCTTTTGGAGGTGTAACATTATAATCTGTTCTTATTGACTCTAAATAGTTGGCAATGTATAACTTTAAAGCGTTTTCGTAGTTAGAAACAACGATGTACTCATCTATTATTTTTTTCTTAGTTGTATTAGCTAAGGTTTTCGGAGTAGCTTGTGAAAAACAAAATGCGCTAACTATAAAGCAACAAAAAAGAGCAGATTTTTTCATGATATTAATTATATTGCTTGTCGTAATATTTTTGATAATTTCCTGAAGTTACATTCTCTAACCATTCTTTGTTGGATAAAAACCAATCGATTGTTTTAGAAAGTCCTTCTTCAAAAGTTACAGAAGGTTTCCATCCAAGATCTTTGTTAAGCTTTGTTGCATCAATTGCATAACGCTTGTCATGACCAGGTCTATCTTTAACGAAAGTAATTAACTTCTCTGAGTAACCTGCTTCTTTTCCCGTTTTTTCATCAACTTGTTTAATTAATTCCTTAACCAAATCGATGTTTTGCCATTCGTTCCAACCACCAATATTGTAAGTTTCTCCAGTTTTAGCTTCGTGGAAAATTTGGAAAATAGCTTTTGCATGGTCAATTACATACAACCAGTCTCTTGTATATTTTCCGTCGCCATAGATTGGAAGCGGTTTTTCATTTAAAATATTGAAAAGACAAAGCGGAATCAATTTTTCAGGAAAGTGGTTTGGACCATAATTATTAGAACAATTAGAAACTATAAATGGCATCCCGTAAGTGTTTCCGTAAGCTCTTACCAAATGGTCAGACGCAGCTTTGCTCGCTGAGTAAGGTGATTTTGGATCATAAGAAGTTTCTTCTGTGAAGAAGCCTGTTTCTCCTAATGCACCATACACTTCGTCTGTTGAAACATGATAAAACAAATTAGTTCTTGGTCCATCAGGAAAGTTGCCATGTTGATGATCAGGATTAAGTGTCCAAAACTCTTTAGCTAAATTCAATAAGTTAGCTGTACCATTAACATTAGTATTGATAAATGCATTAGGATCTGTAATACTTCTATCAACATGAGATTCTGCAGCTAGATGTATAACAGCATCAGGATTATGTTTTTCAAAAACTTTTCTTAATTCCTCTGGCTTTGTAATGTCCGCTTTTTCGAAAATGTAATTTGGTTCATTTTCGATATCTTTTAGGTTTTCTAGATTGCCTGCATAAGTCAAGGCGTCTAGATTTATAATGTTGGTATTTGGTAAGTTTTTAACAAACTCTCTAACAACGTGAGAACCGATAAAACCAGCGCCACCAGTAATGATGATGTTTTTCATTCTAAAAATTAGTTATTAATTGTTTTACGACCTATAGACTTATAGAAGAAGCCATGCTGTTCAGGAACTTCTAACGGGAACATATTACGTCCATCAAAAATAATTTTATTTTTCATTTTTGATGCCATTAAGTCAAAATTAGGGTTTTTAAACTCCGGCCATTCGGTTGCGATTAATAAGCAGTCCGCCTCTTCTAGCGCAGCATACATATCTTCTGCATATTCGATTTGGTCACCAATAACATTGCGAACATTAGCTTCAGCAATTTTGTCGTAAGCTGTTACTTTTGCTCCTTTTTCTAACAATAATTTAATGTTGTCAAGCGATGAAGCTTCACGAATATCATCCGTATTCGCTTTAAAAGCTAAGCCCCAAAGTGCAATTTTTTTACCTTTTAAATCATTGAAATACTTTTCAATATCTTTTGTTAAGATTACTTTTTGCGCATTGTTAACTGCTTCTGTTGATTCCAAAATTTGGAATTTGAAATTTTCATCTTGTCCAGATTTAATCAAAGCTTTAACATCTTTCGGAAAGCAAGATCCACCATATCCGATACCAGGGAATAAAAATCTATGTCCAATACGATCATCACTTCCCATACCCAATCTTACTTTGTCAACATCAGCACCAACCAATTCGCAATAGTTTGCGATTTCGTTCATGAAGGTGATTTTAA
Organism: Soonwooa buanensis; assembly: GCF_900167905.1. Taxonomy (GTDB): domain Bacteria; phylum Bacteroidota; class Bacteroidia; order Flavobacteriales; family Weeksellaceae; genus Soonwooa; species Soonwooa buanensis. The sequence goes on from NZ_FUYZ01000003.1 coordinate 180,131, forward strand.
CAGCAAGGAAGGAGTTGGCAGCATATTTTGTTAATTCCGAAGATTTTTCGTCCATGAAAATAATTGGGACGCCCGTATTGGTGAATGGCTGATAGATTTGAGCCATAATGTTTTTTGCTTTGTCAGAGCTACAACCAACAACAACTCTTGCCGGATTCATAGAATCTTCTACAGCAAAACCTTCTCTCAAGAATTCGGGATTCGATACAACATCAAAAGGTAAATCAGTTTTAGAAGTAATAACAGCAGTTACTTTGTCAGCAGTGCCAACCGGAACAGTCGATTTATTAACAACAACTTTATATTCAGTCATCATTTCGCCAATGTCATTCGCAACTTTCAGTACGTAAGATAAATCTGCAGAACCATCTTCACCTGGAGGCGTTGGTAATGCAAGATAAATAACTTCGCTTTTGTCTAAAGCTTCTTTTAAATTGGTTGTAAAATGTAATCTGTTAGCATGGATGTTTCGAAGGAACATTTCTTCAAGATTAGGCTCGTAGATTGGTACGATGCCTTTCTTCATGCCTTCAACTTTTTTTTCATCTATGTCCACACAATATACAGAATTGCCTAATTCTGCTAGTGTTGTACCAGTTACGAGACCTACATAACCAGTTCCTACAATAGTAATATTCAAGATTTGAGTTTTTAAATTTTATACAAAGATAAATTATTTTAACATATTATAGTATAATGTAGATTTTGCTTTTTATTAATGTTGGAAGAAATGATGCTTTTTTTTATAAATAATATTAAATTTAAATTTCCAAAATGGAGAGCGTAAAGTCTTAAAATTCAATATAATTTGGATTTTTTGAAAAAAGTAGCTATATTTGCAAAAGATTTACGGAACAGAATGAAAAGGCCTTCGAGAGAATGCCTTTTTTCGTAAACGTAATTCAGGGAAAAGTATGAGTTTTAAAGAGCAAGTTGAAGCTTTGTTGGCTTCTTTTTTAGAAGAAAGAAAAGATTTGTTTTTGGTTGATCTTAAGATTTCTGCAGATGACCAGATTACAGTGACTTTGGATGGGGATAATGGCGTAACTTTACAAGATTGTCTAGATGCAAGTCGTGCTATAGAGTTTAATATGGATCGAGAAGAACATGATTTTGCGTTGCAGGTTATGTCTTATGGTTTGTCAGAGCCTTTAGCTCTTAATCGTCAATATCAAAAAAATATTGGCAGAGAACTAGATGTTGTTTTGACTTCTGGTGAAAAGATTGAAGGCGAGTTGGTGTCTGTGGATGAAGAGTCGATCACTCTTTTGTTGAGATATCGTCGTCCAAAACTTATCGGAAAAGGTAAGGAAGATGTCGAAGAAGAAAAAGTAATACGTCTTGATGAAATCAAAAAGGCGTTGGTGGTAATTAAATTTTAATAAGAAAAATATAATCAATGGATAATTTAGCTTTAATTGAAGCTTTTGGCGATTTTAAAGAAGTAAAGAATATAAGCAAAATTGACCTAATGGCGATCATTGAAGATTCTCTTAAGACGCTTTTGAGAAAAAGATATGATTCTGATGATCATTTTGATGTTATTGTTAACCCTGACAAAGGGGATTTTCAGATTTTCTTAAACAAGGTTATTGTTGAAGACGAAATGTCGGAAGATGATGATTTAGAAATCGAAATCTCTGAAGTTAGAAAAATCGACTCTACGTTTGAAGTTGGTGAAGAATATACACAAGAAATTCCAGTTGCTAAATTGGGACGTAGAAACATTCTTACACTTAAGCAAATTCTTGCAACTAAAATACAAGAGCACTTTAATGCGGCTTTGTATGAGCAATTCCGTGATAGAATTGGACAGTTGGTTGTAGGAGAAGTTCACCATATTCGTCATAAGCATGTTATTATGTTAGATGATGAGGGTAACGAATTTATCTTGCCTAAAGAAAATCAGATTCCTTCAGATTTCTTCAAAAAAGGAGATAATGTAAGAGCGATTGTAGAAAGTGTTGACTTCCGTGGATCTAAGCCTCAGATTATGATTTCGAGAACTTCACCGAAGTTTTTAGAGCAATTGCTAGAGTTGGAGATTCCTGAAATTCAAGATGGTACTATTATCCTTAAAAAGGTTGTAAGAATACCAGGGGAGAAAGCGAAAATCGCTGTAGATGCTTACGATGACAGAATTGATCCAGTTGGTGCGTGTGTGGGTGTTAAAGGATCAAGAATTCACGGTGTTGTAAGAGAGTTGAGAAATGAAAATATTGACGTTATCCAATGGTCTAAGAATCCGGAAATTTTGGTGAAAAGAGCATTAGGTAATATCATTATTAATAAGGTGGAAGTAGACGAAGAGCATAACTATGCAATGGTCTACACGCCTATTGAGGAGATTTCGAAAGTTATTGGTAAACAAGGTCAAAATATTAAGTTGGCATCTTGGTTAACAGAATACGAAATTGATGTTTATAGAGAGAAACAAGAAGACGACGATGTTGAACTAAAAGAATTTAGCGACGAAATCGAATCTTGGATTATTGAAGAGTTCAAAAAAGTTGGCCTAGAAACTGCTAGAAGTGTATTAGATAAAGATACAGAAGCATTGCTTAACTTGGTTGACTTAGAAGAAGAAACAATCGAAGAAGTTAAAAATATTCTTAGAGAAGAATTAGAAGACTAATCGAGTTGTGACAATCTCTAATAAACAGTAAAAAGAAAATACTTTAATTTTAAAAATTAAAAACAGAACATTTATAAATGCCAAAAATTAGATTAAATAAAGCAGTTAAGGAATTTAATATTTCGATGGGAAGGATGGTAGAATTTCTACAATCTAAAGGCTTCGAAGTAGAGAGTAACCCTAACGCTCAACTAGAAGAAGCGGCATATTCTGCATTAGAAGCTGAGTTCAAAAAAGATGGAGAACAACGTAAAGCTTCTCATGAGGTTGTGATTTCTAAAGTTCCAGAAGAAAAACTGGAAATCGAAGAAAAAGCGCCTGAGGTTATAAGAGCCAAAGCAAACCTAAAACCTGAAACTAAAATTTTAGGTAAGATTGATCTTGATTCTAACAAACCAGTTGTGGAAGAGCCTGCTAGCGAGGTTAAAGCTGAGCCTGTGGTAGAACAACCAAAAGCTGAAGAAGTTAAGAAGGAAGATTCTAAACAAGAATTCAAAGTCTTAGATAAGATTGATCTGTCTCAGTTAGAAAACAGAAATCGACCTGCAAAAAAGGAAAAACCAGAACCTAAAACTGAAAAGCCAGAAGCACCTAAAAAAGTGGAAACACCAAAAGTAGTTGCCGAAACGCCTAAAGTTGAAGAAAAACCGGTTGCTCCTAAAGAAGAGGTTGTAGATAACAAACCAACTGAAACAACAGAAGATAGCGAGCCTCAAAAAATTGAAACAGTTTATCAAAAACTTGATGGACCTAAAATCCTTAAGCAAACGGTTGACTTATCTCAATTTGCTCCAAAACCAAAATCTTCAAATGCTGGTGGTCCTAATGCTGCTAAGAAGAAAAGAAAACGTATAGAAAAACCTGGACAACCAGGAGCTAGCAATAACCAACAAGGCGGTAACAATAATAACAACCAAGGCGGAGGTAATAATAACCAAGGTCAAGGTGGTAACCGTTTCGGTAATAACAACAATCGCGGTGGTCAAGGTGGTAACAACCAAGGCGGAAATCGTCCTGGCGGTAATAACCAAGGTGGTAATCGTGGAGGTAACAATCGTGGAGGTAACAACCGAGGCGGCGGGCAAAGAGTTATGCCAGTTGAGTTAACGGATGAGCAAGTTAAAAATCAAATTAAAGAGACTTTAGAAAAGCTGACCAATAAAGGTGGTAAAAATAAAGGCGCTAAACACAGAAAAGATAAACGTAACTGGAGAAGAGAGCAAGACGAACTTCAACAAGAACGTGATGCTCAAGATACAACACTTAAAGTAACAGAATTTATTACTGTTAATGAGTTAGCAAGTTTAATGAATGTTAGCCCGACTGAGGTTATCTCTGCTTGTTTCTCACTAGGTGTTATGGTAACGATGAACCAACGTCTAGAAGCGGATACTTTAACATTAGTTGCTGATGAATTCGGTTATAAAATTGAATTCTCTGATGCTGACTTGGAAGAAAACTTAGATGAGGAAACGCCAGATGCAGAAGAAGATCTTATTGCTAGAGCACCAATTGTAACTGTAATGGGACACGTTGACCACGGTAAAACGTCATTATTGGATTACATCCGTAAAGCCAATGTTATTGCAGGAGAATCTGGAGGTATTACACAGCATATCGGTGCTTACAATGTTAAGCTAGAAGGTGGACAACGTATCACATTCTTAGATACACCAGGTCACGAGGCCTTTACAGCGATGAGAGCACGTGGTGCGCAGGTTACCGATATTGTAATTATCGTAATTGCAGCAGACGACGATGTGATGCCACAAACTAAAGAAGCTATTGCGCACGCACAAGCGGCTGGAGTACCAATGATTATCGCACTTAACAAAGTTGATAAACCAAATGCTAACCCAGATAACATTCGTCAACAATTATCAGGTATGAATATCTTGGTGGAAGAATGGGGTGGTAACATCCAGTCTCAAGAGATTTCGGCTAAGTTTGGTAACAACGTAGATGCGTTATTGGAGAAAGTGTTATTGCAGGCAGAAATGCTTGAATTAAAAGCTAATCCAGATCGTGCAGCTAATGGTGTTGTTATCGAAGCAGCATTAGATAAAGGTAGAGGTTATGTTTCTACGATATTAGTTCAGAATGGTACTCTTAAAGTTGGTGACTATATTCTTGCTGGTAAAAATCACGGTAAGGTTAAAGCGATGCTTGATGAAAGAGGAAAACCTATGCAAGCTGCTGGTCCGTCAATTCCTGTAACTATTTTAGGTTTAGATGGTGCGCCAACTGCAGGTGATAAATTTAGAATTTACGCTGACGAAAAAGAAGCGAAAACTATTGCTACGAAGAGAGAGCAGTTGCAAAGAGAGCAAACTTTACGTACGAAAAAACATCTTACTTTGGATGAAATCGGAAGACGTATTGCACTTGGTGAATTTAAAGAACTTAACATTATCCTTAAAGGTGACGTGGATGGTTCGGTAGAGGCATTATCTGATCAGTTACAACAATTATCAACTGAGGAAATTCAGGTTAATATCTTACACTCTGGTGTTGGTCAAATCACAGAAAGTGATATTCTACTAGCGGCGGCATCTGATGCTATTGTTATCGGATTCAACGTTAGAGCAAGTGTTAATGCTAAAGATATTGCGGATAAAGAAGAAGTTGAAATCAGAACTTATTCGATTATCTATGCTGCTATTGATGAGGTTAAAGAAGCGATGGAAGGTATGCTTTCACCAGAAATTAAAGAACAAGTTATCGGTAATGTAGAAATCCGTGAGGTGTTCAAAATTTCTAAAGTTGGTACTATTGCAGGTTGTATGGTATTAACTGGTAAAGTAACTAGAAATTCGAAAATTAGATTACTTCGTGATGGTATCGTGAAATTTGACGGAGAGCTAGAAAGCTTAAAACGTTTCAAAGACGATGTTAAAGAAGTAACTAAAGGCTACGAATGTGGTCTTAACTTAAAAGGTTATAATGATATTGAAGTTGGTGACATCTTAGAAGTCTACGAAGAAGTAGCAGTTAAGAAGAAACTGAAATAATTAATATTATGTATTGGATAATATGCCACTGAGGACTCTCAGTGGCATTTTTCTTATTTTAATAAACAACTGTTTGATTTAAGAGTAATGTATCAAAACTTTAACTTATAATCTATTATTTTTATACTTAAATGTTAAAGTTTTAAGGGATTTTTAAATTTAATTTGGTGTATTAGGAAAAAATTAACATATTTGTAAACTATAATATCAAATTAGTGTTAATATGAACGTAAAACTACGAGTTTTAAGCGCTGGGGCAATTTTCTTTATGGGAGCCTCAATGTTTGCACAAAAAAAGAAATCTGATACAACTGAAACAAAGATACAAGAAGTTGTTTTGGTGGGTGGGGTTAAGTTAGATCCAGCTGTAAAGTTAGGATCTTATAGTGTGGTATCTAAAGCCAATTTTGAATCGACACCAGTGGCTTCTGTAGATGAGGTTTTGAATGGTCGCGTTGCTGGTCTGACCTTTTCTACTAATGGAGGAGATCCTGGATCAACATCAATGATTACCATCAGAGGAGTTGGGTCTTTAATTGGTACTCCTAATCCACTTTATGTAATAGATGGTGTTATTGTTGGTAAAGGTTCAGATAGCTCCCAGGTTATGGAATCTTGGAATCCGTTAGCAAGTATTGATCCTAATACTATTGAAAAGGTTGCTGTTTTAAAAGATGCTTCTGCTACGGCATTATACGGTGCTAGAGGTGCAAATGGTGTGATTGTAATTACAACTAAAAGGGGAAAGTTTAATCAAAAAACTCGTTTTAACTTCTCTAGTGATTTGTCAGTACAGAATATTGCTTATGATAAGCAAAAGTATATGAATGCTTCCGAATATCTACAATGGGGAGGTATGATGTATGTCAATTCTGGTGTAGCAACAGATTTACAAGATGGTATTGCACAGTTTTCATACAATCAGGATTACGATGGGCATACTAATGAAAATTGGCAAAAAGCTGTACAACGAAATAATTCGACGGTAAATACTTACAACTTCTCTGCAACTGGAGGAGGGGAGAATACTTCTTTTAGAATAGGAGGATCGTATTATGAGAATGAACCTTTAGTTCTTAATTCGAAATTTAATCGTGTTAGTGTTAGTACTGCGATCGATCATAGAATTACAGATAAATTGAATATTAATTATATTGGAAACTTTACTAATGTTGAAAGAAATACTTATGATGATGGTGGAGCTTATCGAAATCCATGGTTGACAAACTGGTACATTGCACCAATTTACCCTGTTTATGATAAGAATGGTAATTATAATCAGTCCAACCTAGGTAAGGGTAATGAAAACGCAAACTTCAATCCAGTTGCGATTCAGAATATGGACTTTATGACTGGGTCAATTAAGACCTTTGTTTCCTCTTTGGGTGCAGAATGGCAAATGGCTAAAGGCTTGTATTTAAATTCTTTATACGGAGTTCAATATCAAGCTCTAGATGAGAAGAAATATTGGGATCCTAGAATTGGTGATGGGTTGAATTATGGGGGATATATCTTACAGAGTAGAACAAGTACTTTTGACTGGAACTGGAATAGTTCAATCAGCTATAGAAAAATTTTCGGTGACAAGCATGATTTTCAAGTTTATGTAGGAACTGAGTATCAAGAGCATAAATATTATGCTATGGGTACACAAGTAGATCATTTGTCAAAGCCAATTCCTTATGTTGCATTTGCAACCAATTACCTACAGCCGTGGGAGGAACGGCTAAAGTGGACTCAAATTTCATACTATTCAAGATTAAACTATACTTTCGATGGGAAGTATAATTTGGCGGGGCAGATTAGAAGAGATGGTAACTCGACTTTAGGTAATACAAAATTTGGTAATTTCTGGTCTGTAGCGGGTTCATGGAGTGTTGCAAAAGAGTCATTTATTCCAGAGTCTATTAATGAATTAACCTTGAGAGCCAACTATGGAGAGCTAGGGAATATACCATATGCTGACCAATGGGGCCCGCAATATAACGCATATGCTTTGGTTTCACCAACAGGATTATATGCTAATGATGCAGCTACCACAATCGCAACGCCAGGTAATGAGTTATTAAAATGGGAAGTATCAAAGCAATATAATGTCGGATTGGATTTTGGACTTTTAAATAATAATATCAGTGGATCGGTTGATGTATATCAACGTAAAACTACAGATGCTATTTATTCAATGGTAACGGCAGCTACTTCTGGTGGTCCAGGGTCATATTTCAAAAATATTGGAACAATATTGAATAAAGGGGTTGAAGCAACTATGACATTTAAGCCATTTAATAAAGAATTTAAGTGGATAATTGATGCAAATTTTGCATATAATAGGAATACTGTAGAAGATTTGATCGATCCTACATATATTGGACTAGATGGTGGTACAGGTAATAATATGAGAGCTGTAGCACAAGGACATTTATTAGGTGAATATTACACATATGTTTGGGCTGGTGTTGACAAAACGACAGGTGCAGGTTTGTTTTATACAGATGAAACAAGAACTGCAACTACCACTAATAGATTAGAAGCAAAAAGAGTGTGGCAAGGCAAATCACCATTTCCTAAATACACTGGTGGTATTAAGTCGGAGTTTAGATACAAAAATTGGTCATTGAGCGCATTCTTTACTGGTCAATTCGAATATTCTGTTCATAATAGATGGCAAGGTTATGTATTAAGTGATGGTTCTGCTGTTAACAACCAGACTACTGATGCATTATATGATAGCTGGACTCCTGATAATCCTAATGCATCTAATCCAAAGCAACTTCTTAATAACCCCGCAAATGCTTCGGGACCATCATCTAGATGGATGCGAGATGGAGATCACATTAGATTAAAAGAGGCAAGATTAAGTTATAGTTTCGGAAAGATGTTTAAAGAAGCTGTTGGCATTGACAATCTTACCGTTTATGTAAGAGGAGTTAATTTATGGCTTTATACATTCGATAAAAATCTAACATTTGATCCAGAATCTAACTCTAATGCCGGAGGTAGCGGTTGGGTTGGTAAAGGTTTGTATGATTATACATCACCATTAATGAAAAGTATGTCATTCGGAATATCAGTTGATTTCTAAAAAATTAAAGTACAATGAAAATTAATAAATTTATAATTAGCGCATCCGTAGCGATGTTTTTGGCAGTCTCATGTTCAGAGGATCGCCTTAATGAAAAACCTTTGGATCAATTTCCTATTGAAAATGCTATTTCAGATGAGCAGGATATGAGACAAGTACTTAATGGGGTTTATGATGAATATTCAGGAGTTAGTGGATTTGGAGCTGATATTTTAGCTTTTGGCGATTTAATTTCCGATAATGTTTTTATTTCTAGTACTAATAATGATGCATCATATAGAAATGTAGGCTTTTTGAACTGGTCCGCTGACTCAGGTGATTTTAATATGTTAAGTGTCCTTTATAGTGGAATTACATTAGCGAATGCGGTTATCAACAATACATCAGTAGAAGCTAGTGATAACGTAGATAATCTAAAAGGAGAAGCTATGATTGCAAGAGGCTTAGGCTACTATTATGCAGTTAGCTTTTATTCTGCAAATCCAACTTCAAATCTTAATCAGGATTTGGGAGTTCCTCTCAATTTGGGAGGGTATAATCCGGATTTGAAGATACCTCGTGCTTCAGTTTCGGAAGTTTATGATCAAATTATAAAAGATCTAACAAATGGTATTAGCTTAATGACCAATGAGATGCCTAAAGACAAAGGCTATCTTAGTCCAACAGCAGCTAGAATGCTTTTGTCAAGAGTTTACTTAACGCGAGGGAAAGCAGGCGATTACGAAAAAGCATTACAATATTCTAATGAAGTTATTAACTCCGCCGGTTCATCTAGTTTTGATTTTGTACAGAAGGAGAATTATGTTGATTATTTTACTAATCAAGATGTTGCTATTAGTGAGAATCAACCAGAAACAGTATGGGAAATTAACATGAATGCGATGCCTAGTGAGAATCCAGGTGTTAATTCTGCTTTAGCTGTTTTCTATGCAAATAATGGAGGAAAGCGAAGATTTTTGTTTAGAGATACTTTCTATAAAACGTTTGCTGCTAGTGATATCCGAAGTAAATTATTTCAGCCAGCAGGAGCACCAAGCGAAGGTACTAATCCAAAGGGAGTTTGGACAAAAAAGTACATCGTTAAAACGTCAAAAGGAAATTTTACACAAAATGTGAAAGTTTTACGTATGTCTGAAGCATATCTCAATAAAATGGAGGCACTTGTGAAATTGGGAAGAAACCCAGAGGCGTTAATTGTTCTTAATGATTTTGCAACTTCTAGAGGTGCGGTAGCATATACGACAGCAAACTTAGAGAATGTATTGACTGAACGAAGAAAAGAGTTTTTTGGAGAAGGTCAAAGGTACTTCGATTTGAAGAGAAACAACCTTGGTTTTTCTAATGCTACAAATTGCTATAGTATTGTTTGTAGTGTTACACCTGATAGTAGGCTGTTTGTTATTCCGATGCCACTTCGCGAAATGAATGTTAATCCTAATATGAAGCAATATCCAGGATATTAGTTATAGAACTCGAGGGGATTAGTAATTAGCAATCCCCATATTTTAACTTTTTTTTAAAATAATTATTAACAAATAATCAATATATTTGATTTTAGAACAAATTATAAATTTTAATATTATGAAAAAATTATTACTTTCTTTAGGCGCTTTAGCAATGGCTAGTATGTCTTTTGCTCAAAATAATCCAGGTTGGATTGGTATGCAAACACAAGCACCAGCTTTACATTACCCTTATGCAATGTCTGTTGTTGATGCAAATACTGTGTTGTTTGCGGATCATGCATTGACTTCTGCTACAGATTCGAAAAATTATGTTACTAAAACTACTGATGGAGGAGCTACATGGTCAAGTATTCAAATAGCAGGTATCGGAACAGGTACTGTTGGTGATTTTACTGCTGTAGATGCTAATACAGCATGGTTAATTTCATCAGGTACTGTGGCGCAAAATGGTGTGTGGAAGACGACAAATGGTGGTGCAAATTGGACTAAGCAGACGACTGCTGCTTTTAATACTAATAACACAACTGGTCAGTCTTTTGCCAATATCGTTTATTTTTGGGATGCAAACGAAGGTATTGCTGTAGGTGACCCTGTTAATGGCGTTTTCGAAATGTACAAAACCACAAATGGAGGTACGAACTGGGCAAAAGTAGCGACAGCACCTGCTGCAGCTGGTGACTTTGGTTACACGCACATTAGATTCCTAAGTGGAAATAATATTTGGATGGGTACAGACACTGGTCGTATTTTGTATTCGCCTAACAAAGGTCAAACTTGGCAAGCATTTCAAAGTCCTGCAATTGACTTTGGAGGTGTTACAACAGCTGGTAGTTTTGCAAATTTAGCTTTCACAGATGCAACTCACGGATTGCTTCAGACGAATGATAATGAAGTTGTGGGCTTGTGGAAAACGACAGATAGTGGAGCTAATTGGACGGAAATATTCCCTACTGGTAATTTTTACGGTGAAAATGTAGGAGCAGTTCCAGGTACTGGAGTATATGTAAGTTCTAGTCAAGAAGGGGCATCATATTCTGTTGATGGAGGTCAAACATGGGTAGATATGGAGTTCCCGGCAGGAGAAGCTCCTTATGGTGGTACAATTCAATTTATCAACTCGACTGTGGGTTACATGGGGGGGATGAGTCAAGCACAACTTACAGCAGGACCAGTAAGTGCAATTTACAAATTCAAGGGACAGTTCTTAGCTGTTAATGATGTTAACGCTTCTAAGGCTAAGTTGACTATTGCTAACAACCCAGTTGGGGATAAAGTTGAATTAAAATCTACTAAAGAAATTGCAACTGCTACAGTTATTGACATGGCTGGTAAGGCTATTAAGAGAGAAAATGCTGCAACTTTCAATGTGTCTAACTTAACAAAAGGTACTTATATTATCCAAGTTAAATATACAGATGGAAGTTTCGAAAATACTAAAATGATTAAGAAATAATTAGTATTTTAATAATAGAATAAGCCACCAAATAGCACATTTGGTGGCTTTTCATTTTATGTGTGAGTTGTTAAAAATTTGGTCATGTTAAATATTATTAACATATTTGCCGTGGTAAATATTAAATAGTGTTAATATGAATGTAAAATTAAAAGTATTAACTGCTGGTGTGTTGTTTTTTACAGGGCAGGCAGTTTTTGCGCAACAAAAAGCTAAAGATACAGCTTCTACAAAAGAGATTGAAGAAGTTGTAATTGTTGGTTTTGGTCAAAAGAAGACCGTTCAAGAATTGACAGGTTCTGCTAGTGTAATGTCTGCTAAATCTATAGAAGATGTGCCAGTAGCTTCTGTTGATAAAATGTTACAAGGTCGTGTAACTGGGGTACAAGCTGGTAGTTCTTCTGGGCAGCCAGGAGGTATGGCAAATGTACGTGTAAGAGGTGTATCATCTATTAACGGTGTGACGTCTCCTATTTACATCGTAGATGGTGTGAGAGTTGCTAATGGTGATTTAACAACTTCAAATACTACAGCTAACATCTTAGCTAACCTTAACCCAGATGATGTTGAGTCAATTACAGTGTTGAAAGATGCTGTTTCTACTGCGGTATATGGTGCTGATGCTGGTGCTGGGGTAATTGTTATTACTACTAAGTCTGGTAAGAAAGGAAAACCTAGATTTAATTTAGGATTTAACACTGGTTTTAATCAACAAGCTGTTAGTGGTCATAGAGGTATGACAGGTCAAGAATACAAGGAGTATGTGAGAGATGCCTATAATAATGCTAGTGGTAAAAACCTTTCTATTGAGGATATTGCTAATGGTGCTATTAATGCTACATATACTTCTGTTTTTAGATCGCCTTATAGTACAGATTGGGAAAGTATCGTTAAAAAAGATGGTTTTCAGTCTAATGCTGATTTTAGCATGAGTGGTGGTAATGATAAGTTTACTTACTATGCATCTGCTAACATGTTTGATCAAAACAGTATTATTAAGAACTCTTTCTTCAAAAGATTATCTTATACTACAAAGTTAACGTACCAAGCGACAGATAAATTCAAAATTAGTACTGATTTCCAAATTTCTCATTCAAAAACGAGAACTTTACCTGATGGAGGAGGTTTCGCTAACCCAATTTTAGCACAATATTTTAACAGACCAACAGATCCTTCTAGAAATGCTGATGGTTCTTGGTATTGGAATCCTTCAACAGGAAGATTAAGTAATAACCAATTTAATCCAGGTTATCTACTTGAGAAAAACTACAATCAGGCTGGTGCTCTTAGAGCATTCGCAAACGTTAATCTAGAATATAAAATATTACCTTACTTAACATACAGATTGGTTTTCTCTCCAGAATATGTTAACGTTGAAGAGGATACATATTGGAATCCACTACATGGTGATGGATACAACTATGGAGGTTATCAAAGAACATCGGTTAATAGATTCTTTAACTTTAACGTGCAAAATATCTTAGACTTCTCTAAGAAATTTGGTGTGCATAATGTTGGGGCTTCATTGATTCAAGAAGCATATAAGTCTGATAGAAAATTCTTAACTGCTACAGGTATTACAGTAGGTACTCCAACATTAGAGACACTACATAACTTTGTAGTACCTTACGGTTATGATGGTTCTAAAACTGTATCTTCTAGAAATGGTTATGCTGTAACGGGGCATTATGACTATGATAAAATGGTTTTAATTGATGCGTCGTATAGAAGAGATATTCTTTCTCAATTCTTACCTGGAAAAAAAGCTGGTAATTTCTGGTCTGCAGGTTTAGGAGTTGATTTAGCTAGAATCAATTTTGTAAAAGATTTGGAAGCAATTTCTATGTTTAAGTTTAGAGCTTCTTATGGTAAATTAGGTAACCAAGTTACAGCAAATCCATATGCGCTTTATGCTTACGATATCAATTATGATGATTATGCAGCTGCTCAGTATTATAATGTATTGAATCCAAACCTATCATGGGAAACTGTTAACCCATTTAACGTTGGTTTAGATATTGGATTACTAAGAGATAGAATTAAAATCTCAGCTGAATATTATAACAAGAAAACAAATGACTTAATCTATAATGTACCATTATCACCATCACAAGGTGCTATCCTTAATGATAACGGAACTTTAAGACCAGGTTTTATGGTTGACAATGTTGGTACCTTGGTTAATAAAGGTTTTGAATTCTCAGTTAATGCTGATATTTTCAGAGGAGCAAGAGATCAATTCAACTGGTCAATCGGTGCAAACCTTTCTACACTTAAAAATGAAGTTACAGAACTTTACGGTGCAACTGTAAATACAGGTACAACAACATTAAGAGTAGGAGAAGGTGTGCGTACATTCTATTTAAGAAAATGGGCTGGTGTAGACGCTGCTAATGGCGATCCATTATGGTTTGTTAATGGTGTAGATGGAGCAACAACAAATGACTATACAAAGGCACAGCAAGCTGTACAAGGTTCTTTCTTGAGCAATGTATTTGGTGGAGCTAATACAAGTATTGCATACAAAGGTTTCTCATTAGACCTACAGTTTACTTACGGATTTGGAGGGAAAATTTATGATGATTGGGCTTCCTATACATGGAGTGATGGTCAATATAGCTTAAACTACCCAGGTTATGGTGATGTAATCGGAGATTATTGGACACCTACTAACACCACTGCTTCTAATCCAAAACCAATGATTGGAGGTAATAAGAGATCAAATGCTGCATCAACAAGATTCTTGTATGATTCAGATTTTATCAGATTGTCAAATGCAAGATTTGCATATACATTCAATAATGATTTCTTGAATGGATCAGGGTTAAACTCTGTTCAAGTTTATGTTATGGCAAACAATGCGTGGACACATAGATTTGACGACAGATTGAAGTTCGACCCAGAGGTAAACGTATCAGGTTATACTAACCTAAGTTTACCGGTATTAAAATCTTTCTTATTTGGTGTTAACCTAAGTTTCTAAAATTAAAAAAATGAATAAAACAATAAAAATAGGAATTTTATCTCTAATTGTAGGTTTAGGAGCAGTATCTTGTTCTGACGACTTTGTAGAAAGAGAATTCCATCAACAAGTAGAGCAAGGACCTCTTAAAACTGTTAACGAAATGCAAGCTTTCGTAATGGGAGGATATGCTTCAATGCGTAGTCCATATTACTATGGTGCTGACTTCCTAGCTTATGGTGAAGTTAGATCTGACGAAATGATTAGTAACCTAGCTGGTGGTTACTATACTAATGTATTTAACTATACGATGTTGTCAAACGATCCTTATGCTACAAATACATATAACAAAATTTATGAGTTAGTTGCTAAGGCAAATATCGTTATTAACACAGATGTAAAGACTTTATCTGGTTCAGATTTGGATAGAGAGGATGCATTATTCTACCAAGGACAAGCTTATGGTCTAAGAGCAATTGCATTTTTTGATGCATTAAGACTTTATGGACAAAAATATATTCCAGACGGAACAGGATTAGGAGTTGTATTACCTCTTAAATATGATCCTAAAGCTTTACAACCAAGAGCAACAATTGCTCAAACTGAAGCTCAAATTGAAGCTGATTTTGCTAAAGCAATCGAGTTGATGGATGGTGGACAAACTGGTGTTACAGAATTGTCTACTAATGCGCTTAAAGCTATGATGTCTAGATTTTATCTATATAAAGGAGATTATGCGAAAGTTAGATCATTATCAAATGATTTACTTGGAAAATATACAGTTGTTGCATCAAATACTTTACAAACATCTTTCAGATTCGTAATGAATGGTGCTGCTCCTAACTCGATCTTCGAATTAGCAGTAGGACTTAATGCATCATTGTCTACATCATCTTATAGACATAGACTTAATCCTTACGGATATGGTAATATTGTAGTTAATGCTAGTACTGCAAACTTGTATGCTGATAATGATGCAAGAAAAACATTAATTACAGCTAATGGTGGTCAAAGATATTTATCTTTTGGTAATACTGCAGCTGGTAGTTTCGGTAAGTATACACAACCTCAAGGTGCAGATAATATCAAAATGATTCGTTATGAAGAGATTTTGTTAAATGCTGTAGAAGCTGAATTAAAAGGTGGTGATGCAACAAAAGCTTTAGAATATTACAAAAACCTAATTGCTAATCGACTTTTACCTATTGCAAAAAAGGATGCTGATGGAAATCCTGTTTTAGATGCTGCTGGAAATCCTGTAATGGTAAGTGGAGAAGAACAAGCAAACGCTATTACTTCTGTTGATATATCTATGCTTAAGAAAGAAAGAATGAAAGAACTTCTAGGGGAAGGTCTTCGTCAGTGGGACTTAAGAAGATGGGGAGATGCTGTTCCAAGACCGGAAGGAGCTGCTATTGGAAAAGATCCGAACCATGCTGCGTTCCCAATTCCAAGAACTGAAACGGATATAGCTAATACACCTGTATTACCTAACCCAGGATACGATAATTCAAAATAATTTTTTTTGAAATATTAAATACTTTAGCCATCTCAATTGAGGTGGCTATTTTTTTTAGATTATATTTGTAAATCAAATTACTTTTATGAAAAAGATTTTTTTTGCAGTTGTAATGATTGCTTCACAAATGACATTTGCACAAGCGGGTAACGAGAATGTTTCATTTTCGACAGGTAATTTTTTTACTAGAGCTAACCGACCATCATCAAAAGACTATGTCATTGACGGATCTCCTTACACATCAAGTAAAGATTTTGCTAAAGTTATAATTGCTAATTATAGTAAAGATGTTCAACCCTTGCGTTATAATGCATATGAAGATGAAATGGAGTTCTCTCAAAATAACGAGACGTTTTTCGCAAATAAAGAGGAAGGATTGAAAATTAATTTTCCTGATCTCAAAAAGACTTATGTCTGTCTTAATTATCGTATTGACGATAAAAGTAAGTTGGGATACTTAGTACTTTTACAAGATGGCACAAAAACTAAATTATATAAACGTGAAAAAGTTGAGTTGCTAAAAGGAGAAAAAAGTCCAAATGCTTATGGTAAAGATGCTAATGACTATTACGCAAAAGAGAAAGATGTTTATTTAATCTATTCAAATAATTCTTATTATAAAATTCCTAAAAATATGAAAGACTTTGTCAGTCTTCCTTTAGACAATAAAGAGAAAATCTCTGACTTCGTCAAGTCTAATAAGATCAATCTTTCAAAGGAAGCTGACTTAATAAAATTAGTTGAGTTTATTAATCAAAACTAATTCATAAAAAACCTTTATTTTTGTATTTCAAAATTTACGAATGAAATACATTCTTTTAATATTACTTTTCGGCGTTCAGCTTTTGTCAGCGCAGATTGTTACGACAAAGGACGAAACTAGAAAAAGTGAAGATACTTTGGTTGTGGTTTCGGGGAAGTCCGATTCTCTCGAAATTTTTAAACCTACAATTAACGATTACTTGTATCAAACCCAATTCTCGCAAAAGAAGCTGTTTGATACAAGTTTTTCTATTTCGCGTTCTTACGAATTCACGCAATTTAACAACCGTGATAATTTTGGTAAAATTCAGTTTTCCAATATTGGCTCAGGATTTCAACCTTTAATTTTTGAAACCAATAAAGAGCAAAATTTGTCCGTTTTACCAACCAATAAATCCTTTTTTATTCTCGGTGCGGACGATATCAAGTATTATGATGTCAAAACGCCTACTGCGACGTTTATTTATCATAATTCGATGAAGAACGGTGCGGCTTTGCAATCTACTTACACGCAAAATGTTGGTAAGAATTTCAATTTTGCGATAGAGTACATGGGACTTCGTTCGCAAGGCTTGTACAGAAACAGTTTGGCGGCTTCTAACAATACAATTTTTTCGGGACATTATATTTCTAAAAATAAAAAGTACGAAGCTTTTGCACATTACATCCATCAAAATGTAAACAACGAAGAGAATGGCGGTATTGCTGATCTAAGTGTCTTTTTGAGTGGTGATTCTCGTTTTAAAAACCGACAAAATTTAGAAACAAATTTAGAGGGTGTTACATCGAGACTTTACTATCGTCGCTATTATTTTAGCCATGAGTTTGCGCCTTTGGATTCAGAAAAGTATCCATTCAAATTGCGTCACACCATTTCGCATCAAGGCAACAAGTATTATTTTAATCAAACGGTTGCAGATGATTTTTTTAGTAAAAATGTCATTAAAGGATACAGTTTAAATTCTAAAAAATATTCGGATAATCTTAGTAATACATTTAGTTTGGTTTGGGACAAAGAGAATTTTAAGCTAGATGCAGGCGTTCGTCATCAGAATATAACTTTCGGAAACCTTTACCCATCAGATTCTTTAGGAATTCCTGGTAAATTAAAAGAAAATAGATTCGGAGCTTTAGGGAATCTTCAAATTAAACTTTGGAATCGCTTTCAACTCAAATCTTATCTTGAATTTTCTAATGGTAATACATTCGGAACCTTTCTTAAAACGACAAATTTAGTTGAGTTCGAACCTTTTAAAGATTACTTTGTCGATGCGCATTTTAATTTTCAAAGCGCGACACCGAGTTTTAATAACATCCTTAATAGTTCCAACTACGCGAGCTACAACTATTATCTGAGTGATCCAAAAAATCAAAGTGTGACAGAGCTTGGTGCAAAACTACGACTAAAGTGGTTTGATGCTAATGTTTATCTCAATTTGGTACGTGTTGATAATTACGCTTATTTTAATAATCAAGGACAGTCTTTACAAGCCAGCGATGCACTCAACATCACACAAGTTGGCGGTGAAGCGACTTTGCGTTATGGGAAGTTTAACCTTAATGGTCGTCTACATTTTCAAAATGCCATTTCGGGAAAAGATTATTATCCGATGCCAAGCTTTATTGGACGAGCAAATTTGTTTTATCAAACCAAAGCTTTCAAAGATGCAGCGGAAATCCAAGCGGGTATCAAAATGTATTATTTTACAAAGTTTGCATCGCGAGATTACTCGCCGATTCTTAACGAATTTATGTTGCCGAATGACAAAGCTTATTCTATCGGAGGACAACCAATTGCTGATGCTTACTTCAATCTAAAAGTTAAAAGAATGTTCTTCTACATCGAAGCGCAACATTTTAACACGACATTTTTACAGAACAAATCTTATACAGCGCCATATTTTCCGATTTATGATTTTCGTCTTAACTTAGGGATTGTTTGGTACTTATTTAGTTAATTTTGGTGTGATGAATATAGCTTTTAATCATATCAAAAATATACCTCAACTCATCAAGGATTTTCTTAATGATGATTTGGGCTTTGCTGGTGACAAGATTTTTAGTCTTGATAATATTTCAAAACAAATAGAATTAAAGCAAAAGTCTTTTCCAAAAGCTAATCGCGAGGTTTTATATACAAGTCTATCGAAGCAGTTGCAATCTTCTAAATTGACAGATTTGCAAAAACAGAATCTGGATCTTTTGAAGGATGAAGAGACATTTACGATAACGACAGGACATCAACTTAACCTTTTTACGGGACCTGTTTTTTTCATTTATAAAATTTTGCAAACGATAAAAACTGCGAATTTTTTAAAAGAAAAATTTCCAACTAAAAATTTCGTTCCGATTTTTTGGATGGCTACTGAAGATCATGATTTTGATGAGATTGACCATTTCAAGACCGAAAATCATTTTTATCAAACTAAAGCCAAACAAGGTGGTGCAGTTGGTCGTATAAAAGTTGAAGATCAATTTTTTATTTCTGAGTTTGAGAAGGAGTTTAAAGATTATGTTTTCGGGACAGAGCTTATTCTGATGATGAAAGAAGCTTATAAAGTCGGAAATACTTTTGCCGAAGCAATCCGAATTATTGGGCAAAATCTTTTTGCAGATTATGGCTTATTAATGTTGGATGGTGATGATAAAGATCTTAAAACGTTGATGATTCCTACTTTTAAAAAGGAATTATTAAACGAACAACTTTTTAAAACCACAGCAGAAAAACGTCAACTTCTCGAACAAAAATACCATAAAGTCCAAGTTAATCCACGCGAAATAAATCTTTTCTATTTGTCGGAAACACGTAATCGTATTGAAAAAATCGATGGTATTTACAAGGTTTTGGACACAGACATTAGTTTTTCTGAAGAAGAGATTTTAGAAGAATTAAATAATTTCCCCGAAAAATTTAGTCCAAATGCGGTGCTTCGCCCAGCTTATCAGGAAAGCATTTTGCCGAATTTGGCTTATGTTGGTGGTAACGCCGAAATCATGTATTGGTTGGAGCTTCCAGATTTTTTTAATTCTGTAGAACTGCCGTTTCCTATTTTAATTCCTCGAAATTCTCTTTTATTTTTAAATGAAAAAACATTTAAGAAAATTGAAAAATTAAATTTGACAATTGCAGAATTTTTTGATGACTTTTCGGTTATTATTAAAAAACATTTGGTGGAAAATCATCCGCTTCATGAACTTTTAATTCAACAAGAAGAAAATTTAAAGAAACGTTTTTCTGTGTTAAAAGACGAAGCTGGTTTGACAGATATTAGTTTTAAAAACCTTGTTGACGCCGAAGAAACGCGACAACTAAAATCCTTTAAAAGAATGCAAAAAAGATTGTTGCGTGCAGAGCGGATCAAACAAGGCGAAAAGCTAAAACAATATGAAGATTTGTTTTTAAAAGTCCATCCTGGCGGAATTTGGCAAGAACGACAGTTTAATTTTTCTGTTTTTTATGCCGATGCTGGCCGAGATTGGCTAAAATCTTGTTACGATATGATGAATGTCGAAAAATCAGAATTGATCATTTCACATTTAATTTGAAAGCCTTATTTTTGTAAATATAAATTTCCAGATGATTAAGAAATTCTTTGTTTTATCAGCGTTAGCAACAGTTTTAACAGCAAGTGCACAGGCAACTCACAAGGTTGAACCTAAAGAAACGCCTTATGGTATTGCCAAAAAGTACGGGCTAACTGTAGCCGAATTGTACCAACTTAACCCTCAAGTTAAAGATGGTGCACTTGGTATTGGTGATGTGTTAAAGGTTTCAAAATCTGGAAAAGTTGTGACAACTACGACGACACCAAAAGTTACAACAACGACTTCGACTGCGAAAACGGGAGCGATTATTCTGCAACCGAAACAAACGATTTATGGTATTACAAAACAATATCATATCTCGGAGGCTGATCTTAGAAAGCTAAATCCTGATTTAGATTCTCACATGAAAATAGGTGATCAGGTTATTCTTCCTTTGGAAAGTATAAAAAAATATGCTGAAAGTACAGAAGTTGTGGCAAGTACAACAACGACAACCACTACTACAACACAGCCTACTAAGATAGCAACTGTTGAGTCAAAAAATTTATATACTGTAAAAGAAAAAGACAATTACTATAAAATTTCGAGAGAATTTAACATCACTCAAAAACAATTGTTTGCTTTAAATCCTGGTCTTGAAGATAAAGGTCTGAAAGTGGGTGAGCAAATTCTAATTGCTGGTGATGCCGTAACAACCACCACAGAAATTGAAGATGTAAAGCCAACTAAAACAACGACAACTACATCAACATCAAACAACAATAATACAACTGTTAATTCTACAAATTATTCAACGAGCAATTCGGATGATTTTATTACTTACACAGTAAAAAGTGGTGATACGGTTTTCGGAATTACGAATCGTTTTAATGTTGATCTAAGCGAATTGTTGGCGCTTAATCCAGATTTAATTAATGGTCTTCGTGCAGGAATGGTTTTAAAAATTAAAAAACTAGATCCTATGTACAGCAAGAAAAATGGTGATGCTCTTAACGTTGTTATGATGTTGCCATTTGGTTTTGATGCTAATGATAGTAAGTACAGATCGATGGCGTTAGACTTTATGACTGGTGCTAAGTTGGCGATCGAGCGTAACGTTGCTAGTGGGATGAATCTTGACATCAAAGTTATCGATGCTGGTAATGAGAATACGTTTAAAAATAGCGTTTCACAGATTAATCAAGATAATACAGATTTGATAATTGGTCCTTTTTTTAAAACCAGTGTTTTAGAGGTTTTAGAATTTGTAAAAAATAAAAAAATCCCTGTTGTAGCGCCTTTTGCTAATTCGGAAGACTTATATGATTACAGTAATTTAATAATTGCAGAAACTAACCAAGATGCTTACATTGAAAAGATTGTAAAAGAAGTTGGGCAAGTTTACTCCGATCAAAAAATATACATTGTAGCTGATGATTCTAAAGCAAATGCCAATGCATTGAAAGTAGGTTTAGAAAAATCTCTAAAGAAGCCAGAAGTTATTATTGTAAATTCTGCTAACGATATAAAAGCAGACCAAAATATGATGACAGGCCAATCTGCGCCAGTTATTGCGGTATTGGCAAATGATGACGATAATGTTGGGACGGCTTTCGCAAATCGATTGATTGCCTTGTCAAAAGAAGTTACAGGCAACAAAGCATTTAGCATGTTTTATAATTCAATCTTTGAGAAAAAGATGGATGACTTATCACAATCGAGTTTGGTGTATTTGATGGATAAAAAAATTAATACAGAAGGTTCTTTCGAGAAGGAAGTTCTTAAAGATTATAAAACTAAATATTGCAAAACGCCAAGTCGCTACGCTGTTGTAGGATTTGACGTGGTTAATGATATGTTGTCTCGTGAAAATAAAAAAGGCGAGATTTTTAAACAAATTAATAAATCGCAAACGCAATTAGCAACAAAGTTCGAATTTACTCGAGCAAAACCAAACGGTGCTTACATTAACACAGGTTACAGAGTGGTAAGATTGGTGCCTTAATAATTAATATAGGAAAGAGTTAATATATATGAAAGCACTTGTATTCCCTGGACAAGGGTCTCAATATGTTGGGATGGGTAAGGAGCTGTATGACGCCCGTAGAGACATCAAAGATTTGATGGATTCTGCAAATGAGATTCTTGGTTTCGATATTCTTAACATCATGTTCGCAGGAACGGATGAAGATCTTAAAAAAACTAAAGTAACACAACCTGCAATTTTTATTCATTCTGTTGCTGGTGTTAAAGCTGCAGATGCTCTTGGTGCGCAGATGGTGGCAGGACATTCGCTTGGTGAGTTTTCGGCTTTGGTAGCAAACGGCGTTCTATCTTTTGAGGATGGACTAAAATTGGTGGCTGCAAGAGCAGAAGCTATGCAAGAAGCTTGCGACATCAATCCAAGTTCTATGGCGGCTATTCTAGGTTTAGAAGATAAAGTTGTAGAAGATATTTGTCAATCGATTGATGGTATCGTTGTTCCCGCAAATTATAACTGTCCTGGACAATTGGTAATTTCTGGTGAAACTTCGGCGGTTGAGGCAGCTTGTGTTGCACTGAAAGAAGCTGGAGCTAAAAGAGCTTTGTTGTTGCCAGTTAATGGTGCGTTCCATTCTCCTTTGATGCAACCAGCACAAGAAAGATTGGCGGCAGCTATTGAAAACACAAAGTTTAGAAAAGCGACGATTCCGGTTTATCAAAACATTACGACGACTGCAGTTTCAGATCCGTTGGAAATTCAAAAAAATCTTATTGCACAATTGACAGGTCCAGTTAAATGGACACAAAGTGTACAAAATATGATTAAAGATGGAGCTGAGATGTTTATCGAAGTTGGACCAGGAAAGACTTTACAAGGTCTTATCAAAAAAATTAACCCAGAAGTTTTTGTTTCTTCTGCATTATAATTTAAAAATATGAGTCAAATTTTTTCTCGCGGGAAATTATTGCTCACTTCAGAATACGTCGTGTTAGACGGCGCCAAAGCTCTTGCTGTACCAACCAATTGGGGGCAAGAGTTTTTTTTTAGAGAGCAACAAGAGTCCAATCATCTAGTTATTTGGACAGGAAAACATCAAGGACAAATTTGGTTAACGACTAAGATTGATTACAAATCTTGGCAAGTTCTCGAGTCTAATAATCCTGAAGCTGCAGAATTTGTTTTAAAAACTTTAAAAAACTGTCAGTTGCTTGGCTCGACAAAATTTGATACTAATCAAAATATTGAAATCACATCCGATTTGCAATTTCCTAGCAATTATGGTTTGGGAAGTAGCTCTACTTTGATGGCTTCTTTGGCGAAATGGGCTGGCGTTGATGCTTTTGTTTTAAATGAAAAATCTTTGGGCGGAAGTGGTTACGATGTTGCCGTTGCAAAAGCCAATCATTCGATTTTATTTAAAATTGAAAATAATTTGCCTACTTATGAAGAAGTCGATTTCAAACCCAATTTTTTGGAGGATTTAATATTTGTTCATCTTAACAAAAAACAAGATAGTAGGGAAGGCATTAGACTTTATCGTTCTAAAGAAAAATCCGTACATTTAATCGCGAAGTTTAATAACATTACACAACAAGTTTTAAACTCAAATCTACTTTCAGAGTTTTCTGATTTGATGATTGAGCACGAAAATCTGCTTTCGGAGTTTTTAGAATTAGAAACTACGAAAAAGCGTTTTTTTGATGATTGTCCTAGTTTTATTAAGTCTTTGGGGGCTTGGGGAGGCGATTTTGTGTTAACTTCACGATTTGAGGATTACGAAAAATACTTTTCCAAAAAAGGTTTTGAAACAATAATACCATGGAATGAAATGGTATATTCGTAATTTTTAATTAATTTTTTTGAAAACTGACTATTGTCATTTTATTTATTTTAAAAATCTTACTTTAACGTTTTAAATTTGCAAAAGGTCAAAATAATATAGTAAAAATTATGGAACACATCAAACGCTACCTAGAGCGTAATGGTATCACAACTGACGCAGAGATACTTTACAATCCTTCTTACGAAACAATTTTTCAAGAAGAAATGAATCCTAATAACGAAGGATTTGCTAAAGGAACTTTAACTACAACTGGTGCAGTATCTGTGCAAACAGGTATTTTTACGGGAAGATCGCCAAAAGATCGTTACATTGTAAAAGATGCTGCTTCAGAAAATACAATCTGGTGGGATGGTAACATCAACAGACCAACAACGACGGCAATTTTTGACGAATTACTAGGTCTTGTACAAAAAGATATGTCGGGGAGCAAATTGTATGTTGTTGATACATTCTGCGGTACTAACCCAGACACTCGTCTTAAAGTTAGATTCGTAACTAAAGTAGCGTGGCAAGCGCATTTTGTAACTAATATGTTTATCCGTCCTTCTCATTATGAGCTAGATCAATACGGAGAGCCAGATTTCTTAGTTATCAATTCAGCTGAGACTGTTAACCCGAACTGGAAAGACCACGGACTTAACTCTGAGGTTTTCGTAATGTTCGATTTAACTAAGAAAATGCAAATCATCGGTGGTACTTGGTATGGTGGTGAAATGAAGAAAGGTATGTTCGCAATGATGAACTACTATTTACCTCTAAAAGGTATGGCTTCTATGCACTGTTCTGCTAACGTTGGCGAAGCTGGTGATGTTGCTGTATTCTTCGGATTATCAGGTACTGGTAAAACTACACTTTCTGCAGATCCTAAGCGTTACCTAATTGGTGATGACGAGCACGGATGGGATAACAATGGTGTATTCAACTACGAAGGTGGTTGTTATGCGAAAGTTATCGACCTTTCTGCTGAGAAAGAACCAGACATCTATGGTGCTATCAGAAGAGATGCTTTGTTAGAAAACGTTGTGGTTAAAGATAATGGAGAAGTTGACTTTGCTGACGGATCTGTTACTGAGAATACGAGAGTTTCTTACCCAATCTATCATATCAACAAAATCGTTTTACCTTCAAAAGCTGGTCATGCTAAAAAGATCATTTATCTTTCTGCTGATGCTTTCGGTGTGTTGCCTCCAGTATCTATCTTAACAGATGATCAAGCACAATACCACTTCCTTTGCGGTTATACATCAAAACTTGCAGGTACAGAAAGAGGTATTACAGAGCCTACGCCATCTTTCTCTCCAGCATTTGGTGAGGCGTTCTTATCATTACACCCAACAATGTATTCTCATACATTAATTGGTAAAATGAAAGAGCACGGTGCTAAAGCTTACTTAGTTAACACTGGATGGAATGGTACTGGTAAGAGAATTTCTCTTAAAGATACGAGAGCAATTATCGATGCAATCATCGATGGTTCTATAGATAAAGCAGAAACTAACACTGTTCCTGTAATGAATCTTGAATTCCCAACGGCGTTACCAAACGTATCAGAAGGAATCCTTGATCCACGTGACACTTATGCTGATGCAGCAGAATGGGAAGCAAAAGCTAAAGAATTGGCTGCTAAATACATTAAGAATTTTGAACAATATACAGATAACGACGAAGCTAAAGCATTAGTTGCTAGCGGCCCTCAAATCTAATATTGATGTTATTTTAAATAAAGAAAGCCTTGCAATTTGCGAGGCTTTCTTGTTTTTTGTAGTTAATATGTTTTGAAGAAATTTCTTTGGGAATCAAATGCGATGTCGTCCAAGTTGATGTCTTCTTTTTTAATCCAAACGAAATCCGAAACTTCATGCTCTTCCAATTCTGGAACAAATTTTTCCGAAACTTCATATTCATAAAATAGATCCAAAGTGTTGTAATCAATGTCTTTGTAATGATAGACATTTGGTGCACTTGTAAGATATTTAAGTTTAGAAATATCGATGTCAATATTTAATTCTTCTTTTAATTCTCGACGACAAGTTTCTTCAGCAGATTCTTTTGGATCAACAAAACCACCGCTAAGATCCATTTTTCCAATTGCAGGATTTTGATTTCTCTTGGTTAAAAAGATTTCTTCTCCGCAACGGATAACAACTGCGACTGCACCAGCACAATTATGATACATTGTATAGTCGCATTGTCCACAACTCCATTTTTTTTCGCCATCCCAATTAAGAGATTTATTTCCACATTTTGGACAATATTGTAGTTGATTCATATTTTTTTAAGCTTGATTTCTTGGGTGATAATTGAGAATAACATCTCGCAATTCTTCGGTTTTTAGATGCGTGTAGATTTCGGTAGTTGTAATACTGCTGTGCCCAAGCATTTCTTGGATGTAGCGGAGATCTGCACCATTCTGTAACAAATGTGTCGCAAAAGAATGTCTAAAAGTGTGCGGCGAAATGTTCTTGTTGACACCTGCACGATCTGTTAATTCTTTAATTATTAAGAATACAATCACGCGAGACATATTTGCACCTCGAGAATTTAAAAATAATATATCTTCATATTTTTTGTTTATTTTACCTTTAGCACGCGTGTCGCTAATGTAGGATAAAATAATCTCCGAGGTGTATTCTGCTAAAGGAACTAATCTCACTTTTCCACCTTTACCTTCTACTTTTAGATAATGTTCTTTAAAATTGATGTTTGATATTTTAAGATCAATCAATTCCGAAACTCGTAATCCGCAAGCGTAAAGAACCTCGAGAATACAACGGTTGCGTTGACCAAGATCGTTACTTAGGTCAATACACTTTATGATACGCTCGATATCTTCAATACTTAAAGTATCAGGAAGACATAATCCCAACTTTGGACCTTCTAGCAATGTGGCTGGATTGTCCTCACGGATTTCGTCTTCAACCAAATATTTAAAAAATGCTTTTATAGAAGATATCCAACGCGCTTGCGATCGCTCGCTAATTTTCTTTTTAGAAAGTTGATAAATGAATTCTTGTAGATTTTCGAAGCTTATTTCTAATGGAGAAATGCCTTCTAATTCTGTCATAGCGTACTCTTGAAGCTTTTTAATATCTCGTACATAAGCATCAAGTGTATTATCGGAAAAGTTCTTTTCAAATTTTAAATAATTTGAAAAGTCACTTATTTTTTCGGACCAGTTCATCGTTTGTGTTTTTGTGTTGTGTTTTAGTTATTGTTTTTGTTAATTCTCATAGAGTTTTTGTTCACTTATTTTTAAAGTTTCTATTCCAGCGCTAATTAAAAAATCTAATCCAGAGTTATCTGAATAATCACTAGTATACACCACTTTGGTAATACCAGATTGTAATATCAATTTGCTGCATTCTTTACAAGGCGACATTGTTAAATATAATGTTGCTCCTTTTGCAGACTGTGTGCTAGACGATAATTTTAGGATGGCGTTGGCTTCTGCATGTAGCACATACCAATGCGTTTTTCCTGATTCGTCTTCGCAATTATTTTCAAAACCCGATGGCGTTCCATTGTAACCATCGGATATAATCATTCTATCTTTTACTATCAACGCACCGACCTGTTTTCTTTTGCAGTAAGAAAGGCTACTCCATTCAAGAGCCATTTTCAGATAAGCAACATCGAATTTATTAAAGTCCGTCATTTTAGAAATTTGGTTTTCTCTTTTCTAAAAATGCATCAACACCTTCTTTTTTATCTTCTAAACCAAACAATTCTCCAAAGCTTTTTATTTCTTGCTCAAAGCCTACTTGTGCATCATCTGACTTATTAACAGCTTGTATCGCTTTCTCAATAGCCATTGGCGAGTTTTTAGCAATAGTCTCTGCAAGCTCAGTTGTTTTGGCTAAAAGTTCTTCTTGAGAATAGACCTCGTTAACCAAACCAATTTCTTTCGCGCGTTGCGCAGATACCATTTTCGCTGTGAAAATCATTTCATTAGCTATTCCTTTTCCTACCAATTTTGGAAGGCGTTGTGTTCCTCCATAACCAGGGATTAATCCTAAAGTTACTTCTGGTAGCCCAAGTTTTGCATTGTCGGATGCATAACGAATATGACACGCCATTGCTAACTCTAGACCACCACCCAAGGCAAAACCGTTAACAGCTGCAATAACAGGTTTGTTAAAGTTTTCAATTTTGTTAAAAATCATTTCTTGGTTATCTCTTGCCAAAGCCTCTGCTTGTACAACATCAAAATCCATAAATTCCTTAATGTCAGCGCCAGCAACAAAAGCCTTTTCTCCAGAACCTGTTAAGATGACAGCTCTAACTTCTTTGTCATTTGCAATACTATCCAAAGCCGTTGAAAGCTCTGTAAATACAGGTTTGTTTAGGGCGTTTAGACTTTGTGGTCTGTTAATTGTGATAACCGCAATTTTTTCTTTTTTCTCTAAAATGATATTTTCAAAATTCATCTTCATTCTCTTTTGAATGCAAAATACTAAATTAAACTTACTTATTAAATAAGTATCTTTCTTATTTGGACAAAAATATGAATAAATATATGGATATTTTTAGGCATTATACATTTTATTTTGAGTTTTTTTTCTTTTTCTTAATCATGTGTTTAAGGTTTTTTATTTTTACTATTAAAAGCTTTTAATAATTCTATCAAATATTAAACAGGTTTCTATTAAATATCAATTCAATTGATTATTTTTGTAAACATTTAAGAATGAATATTAAATCAAATTAAAATTTAAAAATGAGTTACATTTCTTTTATCGATGCTAGACAAATTTTAGACTCTAGAGGTAATCCGACAGTGGAGGTTGATGTATTTACAGAAAACGGTGCTATGGGACGTGCTGCAGTACCTTCTGGTGCTTCGACTGGTGAGCACGAAGCTGTTGAGTTAAGAGACGGTGGTAGCCTATATTTAGGAAAAGGTGTTCTTAAAGCCGTAGAAAATGTAAAAGAAATTATTGCTCCAGAATTAATTGGTCTTCCAGTTTTTGAGCAAAATCTATTGGATCAAATAATGATTGATCTTGATGGTACTAACAATAAAGGAAATCTAGGCGCTAACGCGATTCTTGGTGTGTCTTTGGCAGCAGCTAAAGCAGCAGCCAACGAATTAAAAATGCCACTTTACAAATATATTGGCGGTGTAAATGCTAACACACTTCCAGTTCCTATGATGAATGTAATTAATGGAGGTTCTCACTCAGATGCGCCTATTGCATTCCAAGAGTTTATGATTATGCCAGTGAAAGCTGAGTCTTTCTCTGATTCATTAAGAAAAGGAACAGAAATTTTCCATTCATTAAAATCAATTTTAAAAGGAAGAAATCTTTCTACAGCTGTTGGTGACGAAGGTGGTTTTGCGCCAACGTTCAACGGAACAGAAGATGCTTTAGATACTTTATTACAAGCAATTGAAAAAGCTGGTTACAAGCCAGGAGACGATGTGATGTTGGCTTTAGATTGTGCTTCTTCTGAGTTTTATGTAGATGGAACTTACGATTACAGAAAATTTGAAGGGGATAAAGGAGCTCACAGAAGCAGAGAAGAGCAAGTTTCTTATTTGGCTGAGCTTTGTGCGAAATATCCAATTATTTCTATTGAAGATGGTATGCATGAGGATG
This sequence comes from Soonwooa buanensis, assembly GCF_900167905.1. Classification (GTDB taxonomy): domain Bacteria; phylum Bacteroidota; class Bacteroidia; order Flavobacteriales; family Weeksellaceae; genus Soonwooa; species Soonwooa buanensis. The sequence continues at coordinate 209,973 of NZ_FUYZ01000003.1, forward strand.
ACTGGACTGGTTGGAAAATGTTAACTGACAAAATCGGTGATAGAGTTCAATTAGTGGGTGATGATTTATTCGTAACTAATGTTGAGCGTTTAGCAAGAGGTATTAAAGAAGATACAGCTAATTCAATCTTAGTAAAAGTTAACCAAATTGGTTCTCTTTCTGAAACTATGGCGGCGGTACAAATGGCTCAGAACAACAAATATACTTCAGTAATGTCTCACAGATCTGGTGAAACTGAAGATGCAACAATTGCTGATCTTGCAGTTGCTATGAATTGCGGTCAAATTAAAACAGGTTCTGCTTCTCGTTCAGATAGAATGGCGAAATACAATCAATTAATTAGAATTGAAGAAGCTTTGGGCGAAACAGCTATTTTCCCAGGAATGGACGCTTTCAAAGTAAAAAGATAATAAATTTTAACAAAATTTTAAATGAGCGAACTTTCGCTGTTCGCTCTATTTTATGTATATTTAAACCAAAATTATATAATAATGTCAGATAATAAAGTTATACTGAATTACGATGGTAATTCTTATGAATATCCAATCGTTGACAGCACTTTAGGTGATAGAGGGATTGATATTTCAAAACTAAGAGATCAAACAGGTCTTATCACTTTAGATTTAGGATACAAAAATACAGGAGCTACGCTTAGTGACATCACTTACCTAGACGGTGATAAAGGTGAATTGTACTATAGAGGTTATCCTATTGAGCAAATCGCAGAAAAATCGAACTTTACAGAAGTAATGTATTTATTACTTCACGGTGAATTGCCAACTGAAAATCAGTTCACTTCTTTCGATAATAATATCAAAAAATACAACTTCGTAGCAGACGAAATGAAGAAAATTCTAGACGTTTTCCCTCGTTCTGCTCACCCGATGGGAGTTCTTTCTTCTCTTACTTCAGCGTTAACGGCATTCAACCCGAAAGCTGTAAATGTAAACTCTAAAGAAGAAATGGATCACGCAGCAGAATTAATGCTTGCTAAATTCTCTCACCTTTGTGCTTGGACTTATAGAAAAACACAAGGTTTGCCAATCAACCACGGCGATAACAGCTTAAGCTATGTAGAGAATTTCTACAGAATGGCTTTCAGATTACCAAATGAAGAGTTTGTAATGGATCCAGTTGTTGTTAACGCTTTAGATAAATTGTTAATTCTTCACGCTGACCACGAGCAAAACTGTTCTACATCTACTGTAAGAATGGTAGGTTCTGCACACACAGGATTATTCGCTTCTATTTCTGCAGGTGTTTCTGCACTTTGGGGTCCACTTCACGGTGGTGCAAACCAAGCAGTAATCGAAATGCTAGAAATGATCGAAGCTGATGGTGGAGATGTTAACAAATGGGTAGAAAAAGCGAAAAACAAAGAAGATAATTTCCGTTTGATGGGCTTCGGACACAGAGTTTACAAAAACTTCGATCCAAGAGCAAAAATCATCAAAAAAGCGGCTGATGATATCCTTAACGCATTAGGAATCCAAGATAAAGCTTTAGATATTGCGATGCAATTAGAGAAAGTAGCGTTAGAAGACGATTACTTCGTATCTAAAAAATTATATCCAAACGTAGATTTCTATTCAGGAATTATCTACAGAGCATTAGGAATTCCTACAGAAATGTTTACAGTAATGTTTGCATTAGGAAGACTTCCAGGATGGATTTCTCAATGGAAAGAAATGAGACTTCACGGTGACCCAATCGGTCGTCCAAGACAAGTATATCAAGGTGCAGGTGTAAGAGATTACGTTGCAATGACTAACAGATAAGAAGTTTTAAACTTCAATATAAAACTCCCAAAGTAATTTGGGAGTTTTTTTTATGATTAAGTTTTTCATTTAAGTAAGACTTTCAGGTTTAAATCGAGAAAGCTTTTTCATTTTTATTCAACGGTTTTTCGAGAAGATAACATGTTGAGAGAAACACCTGTCAATATTAAAATAATTCCGATTAATAGATTTCTTGTAAAGTCTTCATTAAAGAATAAAACACTGACTGCTACAGCGATAACTGGTTCTAAAGCACCCATAATTGCGGTTGGTGTCGAGCCAATTTTTTGAATCGCTAAAACCAAAGCAACGCTCGATATTAAAGTTGTTACAAATGCAAATGTCACAAAATTGAAAAATATAGAATAACTCGGAATTGCTAAACTCTCTTTTAAAACTAAAGATTTCATCAAGAAATATATTGATGTAAACAGCATTGAATAAAAAGATAATTTAATTCCTGATACATTAATTTTGGCTTTATTAACGATGATGATATACAGTCCATAAAATAAGGCACTTAACAATACGATGCCTAATCCAACAAAATTAATTTCGAGACTGTTGCCTTTTAGACAAAGTACAATTACACCAACAAATGTCAACAATAGTGAAACTATTCCCATTTTGGAAAGTTTTTCACCATAGAATAGAAACATCACCAAGGCTACCAAAACTGGATATACAAACAAAACGGTTGATGCAATGCCAGCTGATAAATAATCGTAACCGAGGAATAAAAACTCCGAAGATAAGGCGTAAAACAATCCTAGAATTAATAAAACTAAGAACTCCCATTTATTAATTTTCAAATTCACTTTTTTAAAAATTAAATAGACGCCAACCATAATTGCTGAAAACAAAAATCGATAAAACAATGTCACGTCCATCGAAAAGTTGATTTGCTTCATCGGAAGTATAAAAATGGGAATTAATCCGTACGAAATCGCAGAAATTGCAGCTAAAATATATCCTTGAGTCTTCATTTTTGTTGTTAAAACGCTGCAAAGCTACGACTAACTGTCTACATTTAGTCTATTGCACAGCTTTTTATGGTTATTAAATATTTTTGTTAAACGATTTGTTTTCACCAGTGATTGCGGGGGTTTTGGATAAAATTTTCTATAAATTGTTTATTACTGAAATATTTTCTTTTTATTTAAGCTTTATATAGATGATATTGCTCATGTAGACGACTATGAAAATGTTATGCAATCATTATATTTGTGTCAGACGAGTAATTTTATGAAGCTTAATATTAAAAATGAAACAGGAAGGCTAAAATCTGTTGTTTTGGGACAACCAAATTCTATTGGTGGCATCCCAAGATTGGAGGAAAGTTATGATGCAAAGTCCTACAATTCTATTCAGAAGAATATTTACCCTAAAGAAGTTGATATTGTTTCGGAGATGACGGCTTTCGAAGAGGTGCTTCTAAAACACAATGTCAAAGTTTATCGTCCAGAAGTTATTGAAGATTACAATCAAGTTTTTGCACGTGACGTAGCTTTTGTTATCGATGATAAAATGATTATTTCTAACATTATCGAAGATCGTGCTGACGAGCAGGAAGCTTATCGCAAAATTTTCGAAAAAGTGGCTTGGCGCAATATCATTAATTTACCAGAAACCGCTCATATCGAAGGCGGAGACGTAATTGTTTGGGACGATTTTATTTTTATCGGGACTTGTTATAGTCAAGATTATAGAAGTTTTAAAACCGCTAGAACTAATGAATACGCCATCGAAATCCTAAAAGAATATTTTCCAAAAAAACGTATCCTCGATTTTGAATTAAAGAAAAATGATACCGAACCTTACAAAGGGATTTTACATTTGGATTGTACCTTTAATCCGATTGGGAAGGATAAATGTATTATTTACAAAGATGGTTTTGTAGACGAAAGCGATTATCAATTAATTGTTGATATTTTTGGGGAAGAAAACTGCTTCCATGTTGATGATCAGGAGATGTTTGAGATGGTTCCGAATGTATTTTCAATTTCGCCAGAAGTGGTTGTTTCGGATAAAACTTTTACTAGAATGAATAATCATCTTCGCGATGTTTGGGGAATTACGGTGGAAGAAATCCCGTACAGAGAAATCTCTAAAATGGGCGGTTTGTTGCGTTGTTCTACTATGCCTTTGGTGAGAGAGTAAAAATTTTTTTTGCATATTAAAAAATTAGTTAATACTTTTGTTTTGTAATTCTGAAATAAGAATTACGCTTATCCAGAAAGATGGAGGGAATTGACCCGATGAAATCTTGGCAACCTGCAAATGTAAGGTGCCGCATTCAACCTCAAGATTTGAGGAAAGATAAGTCAGAGACACTTTTTGAAAAGTATTATTAAAAATATTCAAAAAACTCTTTCGACTTGTCGGAAGAGTTTTTCTTTTTCCGGCAATTGCTCGACATCTTGGATAAGTATTTAGTTGATTAACAATTTAAAATTTATACAAAATGAGCAATTTAAAATTCGAAACTTTACAAGTACACGCAGGACAGACCGTTGACAGAGATACTAACAGCCGCGCAGTTCCACTTTACCAAACAACTTCTTATACTTTTAACGATGCACAACATGCTGCGGATCTTTTCGGTCTCAAAGCTTTCGGAAATATCTACACACGATTAATGAATCCTACAACCGACGTTTTCGAAAAGAGAATTGCTGCTTTGTATGGAGGCGTTGGCGCTTTGGCTGTGTCTTCTGGACACGCAGCACAGTTTATCGCGATTACTAATATTTTGCAAAATGGCGATAATTTTGTGACGTCACCATATTTGTATGGAGGGAGTCATAATCAATTTAAAGTGAGTTTTGCAAAATTTGGGATTGAAGCACGTTTTGCTAAAGACGACAATCCTGACGATTTTGAAGCTTTAATTGATGAAAATACCAAAGCTTTGTATGTCGAAACCATCGGAAATCCGACGTTGAATGTTGCCGATTTCGAAGCCATTGCTGCTGTCGCTGGAAAACATAAAATTCCGTTGATTGTTGATAATACTTTTGGAGCTGGTGGATATTTGTTTAACCCATTTGAGCATGGAGCAAGCATTATTGTTGAATCGGCGACCAAATGGATCGGTGGTCATGGGACAAGTGTTGGCGGCGTTATTGTAGATTCAGGAAAGTTTGACTGGGCAAATGGGAAATTCCCGTTGTTGTCTCAGCCATCGGCTGGTTATCACGATTTGGTGTTTACAGATGTTTTCGGTGTTAATTCAGATTTCGGAAATATTGCATTTATCATTAAAGCTCGAGTAGAAGGGCTGCGTGATTTTGGCCCTGCGATTTCACCTTTTAATTCTCATCAATTGTTGTTAGGTTTAGAAACTTTGTCGCTTCGTTTGGAAAGAACAGTTTCTAACGCGCAAAAATTAGCGGAGTTTTTAGAAAATCACCCTAATGTCGAAAAGGTTATTTATCCAGGTTTAGAAAGTTTCACAGATAAGGAAAACGCGAAAAAGTATCTGAAACGCGGTTTTGGAGGTGTTCTTAATTTTGAAATAAAAGGCGGAAAAGACGCTGCAGTTCAATTTATTAATTCATTAAAACTGGCGAGTCATCTTGCAAATGTTGGTGATGCTAAAACATTGGTTATCAATCCGTCATCGACAACGCATGAGCAGTTGAGTGATGCGGAACAAAAAGCTGCTGGGATCACTCCAGGACAAATCCGAGTAAGTGTTGGTATCGAACATATCGATGATATTATTGCGGATTTTGAACAAGCATTTTAACGATTCTGAAAACACAATGATAATTTTAAAAGTTCCGTAGTTATTCTGCGGAACTTTGCTATTTTTGTGGCTTAACTAAAAATTATGCAGACAACGAATACTGTTTTGATGATTGAGCCAATAGCTTTCGGCTATAATGCCCAAACGGCGGAGAATAATTATTTTCAGGTAGAGCAAAAAGGCGCTGAAGTTCAGGAAAAAGCTTTGGCGGAGTTTAATGTTTTTGTTGAAAAACTTAGAAGTAAAGGCATTAATGTTATTACGATAAAAGATACTTTGGAGCCCCACACGCCAGATTCTATTTTTCCGAATAATTGGGTGAGTTTTGCAGAAGACGGAACAGTTGTACTTTATCCAATGTTTGCACCTAATAGACGTGTGGAACGTCGCCAAGATATTTTAGATCAAGTTAAAGCTAAGGGTTTTAATATCAGTGAAATAGATGATCTTAGCGGAAGCGAACAAGATGAAAAATTCTTGGAAGGCACGGGAAGTATGATTTTCGATCATGATAACAAAATAGCTTATGGTTCTGTTTCTCTAAGATTGGATGAAAAGTTGTTCCGTGAATTTTGTGCTAAATATAATTATACGCCAGTTGTTTTTCATTCGTTCCAAAGTTATGAGAATGAGCGACTTCCTATCTATCATACCAACGTGATGATGTGCGTTGCGGACCGTTTTGCTGTGATTTGTCTAGAATGTATTGATGATGAGGACGAAAGACAAAATGTTGTCAGCAGCCTTGCAGATTCTGGAAAAGAAATTGTTGAAATTACCGAAGCGCAAATGCAGCAGTTTGCTGGTAATATGCTACAAGTTAGAAATGATGAAGGAAAAACCTATCTTGTGATGAGTCAATCGGCTTATAAGTCTTTGAATAATAGTCAAATAAATCAAATTGAAAAGTATTCTGAAATTATTTATTCAGACCTTGAAACCATTGAAACCAATGGCGGTGGAAGTGCTCGTTGTATGTTGGCTGAGGTTTTCTTACCAAAGGCTTAATTTCTTTGGATGACAAACTCCTAGCCCTGATGGAAGCGGCATCCTTTGGCGTTGGAGTGAGGCGGCGGAGCGTAGCGGAGCCGTCCGAGCGACAATGTGAAAGATATAGCATTTCGACTTCGCTCAACATAAACTCCCAGCAGGATTAGCTCCTAATAAACACAAATAAATGAATGATAAAGGTTTACATATTTTAATTAGTTTGAAAACACAAAGGAAAAATCTGCTTGTGGATTGTTCTTCTTTTGTGAGTTTTGCTAAAGAAATTCTAAAAAAATACGAGACCGAAGTCGTCGGAGAAAGTTTTCATATTTTTGAAAATGAGAGTTTTACAGCGTCGATTATTTTGAAGGAATCTCATCTTTGTATTCATACTTGGCCAGAATATCAGCAGTTACAATTCGATTTGTTTCTTTGCAATTATTTGCAGGATAATACGCAAAAAGTGGAAGCGATTGCATCGGAAATTTGTAAATATTTTGAAGGTGAAATTTTGCAACAAGATAAAATCTATCGTTAAGTTATGGAATTTGTTTGTCCACTTTGTCAAGCTAAAAATGAACATCAACTCGATTTTAAGATCGAGGAATATGTTTGTAGATCTTGCTATAACTTAATAGATGTCCGATCTAATAAATCTAGAAAACAACTTCCTAGACTAGCCTCAAATATTACTTTAGATACTTCGAAAAAAGGTGTCATAGACGGTGTAGAATATTTTGTTGTTGCCGTCGTAGTACGCAATTACGCCAATGTTGCGGATTGGCGAGAGTACTACCTTCGTGATAAGGAGGGGAACGATGCATTCTTAAGTGAGAGTGATGGACATTGGGTGTTTATGTTGCCGCAAGATGAAGAATTCTCTGAGCATCGCGGTTACTGCAATTTTAAAGGTCGAGTTTATCGTCATTATGAAACGACACCAAGTGGAATTTCGTACATGGAAGGTTTTTTTGATGAAAAAGTAAGCTTCAAACCAGCAACTTATAAAGAATATGTCATTGTTTGAAAAAAGATTTCTGCATCCCAATCATCGCCGACATTTCTTGTTTGTCTCCGAAGTTGGTTCTTATGTAGCGCAATTCATTGTTAAGGCCGACGCTTCCATCTGGATGTAACGGAATCCCTTGCAATGGCACTTGGGTAATAACATCTTTGTAATAAGAGTGACTCAAAATTAAAAAGTATGAACTTTTGTACATGTAGGTTAGCTCATTGTTATAAGATGAAGCTGCTTTTACAAAAGGGTTATTTTGCGTATAATTAGTTTCAGTTAAAAGATTTTTCACAGGATTTAGTTCCCAAAAACTTGGTCGACGCATTCTGCTCGAAAAGGCATATGAGATGTTGTTCTTATCATTAATCGCGTAGTTAGCACTTAGATAAGGCAAGAAGTTTTTATAATTCTGTTCCACTCTCGCCATGTCAGGACGACTTTCTGGTGCATGGTCAGATGTACCAACGCTATTAGTGATCTCATAGCGCGAACCAATTTTACCCGAAAATTTATCAGAGAATTTCTTTTCTAAAGTTAAATAAACGCCGTAGATATTTTCGTCGTAGATAAAGTAGTTCGGCTCAGATTTATTCGGCTTTTGAGGAATTAAGAAAAAAGTTTCGTATTGTGTGTCGTTATCGGTTTTTGTTTTATTGTAATTACCACCGATGGATACTGTAAAATCATTTTTAAATTTCTTAATGTAATCCACCATTCCCGAAAAGTTATTAATCTTCTGTGGAATACTTTGGAGCACATATTTCATATTATCGCCATAACTTCCATTAACGTCAGACATCAACGTATTATTTGTGGTACTTTGGATACGTTTGTAGGTAAGATAAGCGGCATTAAGATTCAGTTTACTACCCAACGAATCGGTTTTTAATTCGTAGTTAAGGTTTAATGAATTGTTGTAAGAGCGCGTATCTTCTATGTTATAAGATCTTGTGTAGACAGGATCTTCTCCTTTAATTTTTGAAGTATTAAAAAAGTCAACAGTTGATCCATAACTTTTGTTGGCCCAAGTATTCCATGTTAAGGCAAGATTGCTTTTGTCAGTCAGTTGATAATCAATATTTAAATAACCACCAAGATTTTTGTTAGGATCTGCGATGCCTCCAACAGTTGTCGTTTCGCTGGTGTCGTTTCCGTTTTTTAAAACATAATCTTGACCTTGGATATTTTCACCGCCAGAAAGATTGGCGCTAACACCCAATTTGTCTTTTCTGTAGTTAAGTGTAACACTGGAAGACGTCTCGTTATATTTCGCTTGCGCGTTAGACATTCTGAAATTACCATTAAGACCGTCCGATGTTTTTTTCTTTAAAACAATATTGATGATTCCGTCCGAAGCTTCAACTTGATATTCGCTTCCAGGCATTGTGATGACTTCAATTTTCTGAATATTTTCCGCAGGTGTATTTTTCAGAAACTGTGTTAAAGATTCTGCATCCATATTGGTTTTGCGACCATTAAGATATATGATGGCGTTGCTTTTTCCTGCAATCGTTAACGTCTTATCATCGGTTGTCGACACCAATGGCGTTTGTTTTAAAAGGTCAAAAGTCGTGTTACCTTTCGCAACTGGAGATGCTGCTACATCGTAAACAAAACGGTCACTTTGCTTTTTGAAAACTTGTTTTGTAATCGTAACGCCATCTATCTCTTTCGCTTTTTGAGATTTGATAGTGTCACTTGGTTTTTGTTGGGCAAGTGCAAATCCACTGAAGAATAATGCGGCGATTAGGATGGGCGTTTTCATAATTTTAAATTTTAGTTTTTCTCCGTATGAGATGTTGTGTAATTTTGATTGATATGTTGTTGGTTATGCCAACTAGTTACAAGATATTTTTAATTTAGATTTAAGTCTTTGACAATCACTTGTAAAAAATATCTCTGAAGTTCTATTTTGTAAACAAATCAAACTTTGATTTTGTTACATTAATTTTTATCTTTTTTTAAATGAAGTTCGACTAAACGAAAGGCTTGATCCAATGACAAAAGCCTTTCGTTTTGGTTGAAAATTTAATACAGATTAACGAGTTCTTGATTTGATATCATCGGCTGCGCCATCAACTTTTCTCGCTTTTTGTACTTTTTGATTTCCGAAATTGTAGGTAACACTCGCTGTTAGGCCTCTTCGGAAGGTGTCATTAGACAGATAATTGAAATTTCCGTCAGCTTGTTCGTCTTTGATTTTTACAATATTGGTTCTTAAAACATCGTTGACATTAACCGCGAATGTCCAATTATTCCAAAGTTTTTTGATGCTTAAATCCAATCCTGCAAGGCTTTGCAACTGTCCAAAATCGATTTGTTGTTTATCTACATAAAAGAAATTAACGCCTGCAAACCAAGTTTTTGCTTTGTCTAAACGAATCGTATTGTTGGTTTGAATTATTAAACTTGTCGACTTTTTTGTATTCGTGTACGTGTCAAAAATTTCGCCTGTTGTTGGATCCGAGTTCAAAGTTCCGTTATTGATATTATGTTGCAAACCGATATTAAAATTGGTTGTTAAATATTGGTTAAAGAAGCTTTTCTGCATTCCCAACATCGCCGACATTTCTTGTTTGTCGCCATAATTACTGCGGATGTAAGCCAATTGTCTGTAGGTATTTCCATCGCGAACGACATCTCTTTGTAACGGAACCATTGTAATTACATCTTTAAAATACGAGTGATTAAGGATCAAGAAATATGAATTTTTAAACATATACGTCAACTCCTGATTGTATATTGAAGAGGATTTTACAAATGGATTATTTTGCGTGTAATTGTCTTGTGTAATGATGTTTCGTACCGGATTCAATTCCCAAAAACTTGGTCTTCTCATTCGACTAGAGAACGCATACGAAATATTATTCTTATCATTAATCGCATAGTTCAAACTTAAATAAGGTAAAATATTGTTGTAGTTTTTTTCAACACGTGCCATGTCTGGTCGTTCTGCTGGTGGATTATCCGAAGTTCCGATGCTGTTGGTGATTTCGTAACGTGTTCCAATTTTTCCAGAAAATTTATCAGAAAATTTCTTTTCCAATGTTAAATAAAAACCATAGATATTTTCATCATATTCAAATAAGTTTGGTTTGTATTTAGTTGCTTCGTTTGCAGCGAAATTCGTGCTTTCGTATTTCGTGTCGTTTTCTGTTTTTGTTTTATTGTAGTTTCCACCAATCGAAACCGTAAAATCATTTTTAAACTTCTTGATGTAGTCTGCCATTGCAGAAATATTGTTGATGTTTTGTGGTGTATCTTGAATAATTTGATTTGCTAAAGCACCTTGATTCCAATTGGCGTCTGAAGCATAAGTTCTGTTATCCGAATCTTGAATTCGTTTGTAGGTAAGATAAGCCGCATTCAAATTTAATTTACTTCCTTCTTCATCTGTTTTTAATTCATAATTTAAATTGAAGTTGTTGTTATAAGATCTGTTGTTGAGCACATTTCGGCTCAAATTATAAAAACGATTCGTCAGATTTCCGTTATCGTCGTAATTGCTGTACGTGTTGTTAAGTAAAATTGTCGCGCCTTTACTATTACTCGCCCAAGTGTTCCATGACAACGCAAGATTACTTTTGTCGGTTAACTGATAATCCATGTTAATATAACCTCCCAAGTTTTTCTCTGGACTATCGATTGGACCAACCGATTCTGTTATTGTATTTTTATTTCCGTTTCTGATGATGTATTCTTGAGGTTCGATTTCTTGACTTCCCGTGATATTGGCGTTAAGACCGAATTTTCCTTTTCTATAGTTAAGCGATGCACTACTCGATGTAGAATTATATTTGTTTTGCGTGTTCGACATTCTGAAATTTCCGTTAAGTCCGTCCGTCATTTTTTTCTTCAAAACAATATTGATGATGCCATCCGAAGCCTCCACTTGATATTCGCTTCCAGGAAGTGTAATAACTTCAATTTTCTGAATGTTTTCTGCAGGTGTATTTTTTAGAAACGAAGTCAAAGACTCCGCATCCATATTGGATTTTCTTCCATTGATGTACACAATCGCGTTATTTTTCCCAGCGATTTTCAATGTTTTATCGTCGGTTGTAGAAAGAAGTGGCGTTTGCTTCAACAAGTCAAAAGTTGTATTTCCTTTGGCTACAGGCGAAGCAGCAACGTCGTAAACGAAACGATCACTTTGTTTTTTGAAAACTTGTTTTGTAATCGTAACAGCTTCAATCTCTTTTGTATTTTGAGATTTGATCGTGTCATTTGTTTTTTGTTGAGCAGTTGCAAATCCACTGAAGAATAATGCGGCGATTAATATAGGCGTTTTCATAATAGTAATTTTTTTAGAAGTGTGTATGTCTTAATATTGAACAAAGCAAAGATATATATTAAAATTAGTATTATGCAATACAAAGTACTAAAAATGTTTTTGATTGAACTGTAATATGTTGACTTTCAGGTATGAAAATTTGAATTAATTATGAAGGAGTAATTTGTGTTTTATAAATAACTTGAATTATAGAAAATAAAACGAACATTATTTTGCGTGAATTTTGAAAAAAATAGTATCGAAAACATGATGATCTTCTTATCATTAAAAATTCTTGATACAAAACTTTACAGATTTTTATTAAAATGACAACGCATTTAAAAGAGATTTTTTAATTCGAATTCAGGTTAAAAAATTAATGCACAAAAAAACACCGAAAAAAAAATTCGGTGTTGCTTATTTTGAATTTCAATGTTAAAATTAAATACTACTCGCGATCTTTTCGAGCTAACTTTTTTTCCACCCAAATCGTTGCGAAAGGGAAGAAAGCTGCCATTAGCGCAATGACAGAATCTTCATCATCCCAATTGTAAATTTTGCGTGCTGGCACACATAATAGAAGATAAAGTGTAAAAAATAAACCGTGGATATTTCCAACAATGATAATGAAAATGGTTGGCAAAAGTCCTTCTTGATCATAACGTTTCCAAATCATCGCGAAGCCATACAGTAACAAACATGAAATCGCTTCTGCAACGCAAACTTGCTTAAACCATTTTAGGACTTTTTCTTCTGGATATTTTGAAAAGTATTTTTCGATGAAATTCATAATTCAGTTTAATTTTGAGCATACATAACTCAAGTTTTGAAACTATTTTTTTACTTTAAGTTTAATAAAATCTAAAAATTTATTTTGCTGATCTACAAACAAATAATGCGAACAATTATCAAGAATTCTAAAATTGTTTGCTCCTACAATATTACGCAAATCCGTTAACTGTTTCACTGAAAAGATGCCGTCATTTTGTCCATAAATGGCAAAAAGAGGGATTTTCTTTTTCTTGATTTCTAAAAGAACAGCTTTGTTATCAATATTATTTTGAGTTTCATTTTTATAAAATAACAAAGGCGAATTATGGTTTCTAAAATTAGTTTTATAAAACTCCGAATTTTCAAATTCTTGTCTCAAATTTTGACTTTCTGTTGTCGGATTTGGCATCGAAAAATACCCCAAATCACTAGCGATATCATAAGTTTTCTTTCTGTACTCCGCTGTGTTTTTGTTCAGACTTTCAATCGTAGAGATTTCTCGAAGTTTATTTTTATCATTTTTAAAAGCTAATTTCGCAGTCTCCAAAATATGATTATAAGTCTCTTGTTGCGAGACCAAAGCGCCTGCAAGTATTAGAGATTTTACTTTTTCAGGATATTGATTCGTGTAAAGTGTCCCAACAATTCCGCCAAAACTATGCGCCAAAATGTTGGCTATCTCAAGATGATACAACTTGTAGATTTGGTTGAGGTCGTCAAAACTTTCTTGGAAAGTCATCGTCGCATTCTCATCTTTGGAACGACCTTCGCCGCGTCTGTCATAGACAATAACATAAAAACCTTTGTCTGCTAACTTTTGCGCAGTTGTAGCTTCGAACAAATTCGAATTTCCGCTTGGTCCACCATGGATAAAAATAATCGCTGGGTTTTTCTTTTCGCCGTAAGCTTTAGAATAAAGATTTTGTGCCTCCGAAATACCAAAGCAAACAAAAGAAAATAGGATGCTGAAAATAAGTTTCATTTAATGCAAATTATCAAATAATCGAAAACTTATTTATAAAAATTACTTCCGTCAAGATATTCAAAAACTTCGGGAGGAAGCATTGGACGGACGTTTTTGCCTTCTTTAATCATGTTTCTAATGTCGGTTGCAGACAATTCGATAATAGGTGCGTTAATCAGAATAATATTTTCGCTTTCGGAAGTGTAGTCGTTATTTTTCTTTTCGCCTTCAAACAGCCTTGGATAGACAATTATTTGATGGTTTTTTATTAAAACATCGGCGTTTTTCCACTTGTGAAGTCCAGCCAAATTATCTTCGCCCATGATCAAACTAAATTGAGTATTCGGATATTTTTCGTGGAGATAAGTTAGCGTGTCAATGGTGTAACTTGGCTTTGGAAGCGAAAATTCAACATCCGAAGCGCGCATTTTTGGATAATGTTTAATAGATAAATTCACCATATCCAATCGATTATGATCAGCGAGAAGAGATTTTTTATCTTTAAAAGGATTTTGCGGACTTACCACAAACCACAATTCTTCCATGTCTGATTTTTCCAAAATATAGTTGGCCAAAATCAAATGTCCAATATGAATGGGATTAAACGAACCGAAAAACAAACCGATTTTTTTCATTTTTAAATTTTAAGAATGAAACTTAACATCTCTAATGTTTAAAAAATAAGAAACGTTGCCTTTCCAATGGTTTTCTTCAACCGTAAACGCCAAATCAAAAGACTTTGTACGGAAATCTTCTGCATAAACTCCCAGTTTAAAACCAATACATTCGATGTTGCGATTGGTACTTGGTTGATGTACAAAAAATTTGAGATGATTGCCATCTTTACCCATGAGTCGGACGTAGCCTGCGACTTTTATATCTTTTAAAACCAAAACAGGTTTCATATTTTTTGGTCCAAATGGCGCCAACTTTCTATGGAAATTATAAAACTCGCGGTTGAGATCATCGATGTTGATAACGCTGTCGATGTAGATAGATGGTTCTTTCTGATGTTCTTGGATGTTGTCGCGAACGTAACCTTCGAACATAATTTTGAAAACTTCAAAATTCTCTTTATCCATCGACAATCCTGCTGCTGCTTGATGTCCTCCAAATTTTTGGAAAAGATCCGAACAATAATCCAAAGCTTCATGAATATCAAAATCTGAAACCGATCTTGCCGAAGCAACCATTTCGCCATTGTTGCCGTCCGTGAAAACTAAAGTTGGCTTAAAGTGACTTTCGATTAATCGCGAAGCCACGATGCCGATAACGCCTTTGTTCCAAGACGGATCGTAGACAATAGTAGAGTAGGAGCTTTCAGTTGAAGATTCAACCTGATTCATCGCCGATTGTGTAATCGTGTGATCCATTTCTCGACGTTCATCATTTAGGTTAATTATCTCATCTACAATCTGTTGTGCTTGTTTTAGATTGTCAGAGATCATCAACTCAACAGAAGCTTTCGCGTGCGAAATTCTTCCTGCAGCGTTTATTTTTGGAGCAATGTCAAAGACAATATTAGAGATTTCGAAATGCGCTAATTTCTCTTCCGGAATCAACAATCGCAAACCGAATTTTCTAGTTTTACGCAAGAATTTAAGCCCTTGTTTAGCCAAAACTCGATTTTCTCCAGTCATCGCAACAATGTCCGAAGCGATACTTATTGCTAATAAATCCGTTAATTCGAAAAGTTCGTTTTCAGGAATTTTATATATTGTATTAAGTCCTTGACAAAGTTTGAAACCGACACCACAACCACTTAGTTCTTTGTAAGGGTAGCGACAATCTTTACGTTTTGGATCAAGAACAGCCACCGCCTTTGGGATTTCGTCGCCTGGCAAGTGGTGATCACAAATGATAAAATCGACTTTTAGCTTGTTAGCATATTCAATTTTATCGATAGATTTTATCCCACAGTCAAGCGCAATAATCAAGCTAAACCCATTTTCTTTCGCAAAGTCAATGCCTTCCGTCGAAATACCGTAGCCTTCCACATTACGATCTGGAATATAAAAATCAAGATATTTTTTGTCAACGATTTTGCTGAGGTAGAGGTACATTAGCGCCACAGACGTCGTTCCGTCCACGTCGTAGTCGCCGTATACTAATATTTTTTCGCCATTTTCGATAGCTGTTGCAATGCGTTCAACCGCTTTTTGCATGTCCGCCATCAAAAAAGGACTGTGGAAATCGTTTCCGTTTGGTTTAAAGAATTCGCGGGCACTTTGATAATTGTCGATGCCACGCAAAACGAGAAGTTTGGATTCTAAAGTTCCAAATCCAATTGAGGAAATGAGACCATCTACTATGTCTTCATCGGGTTCTGGTTTATAAATCCATTTTTGACTCATAGTTACAAATTTAGTCAAAAAAAATAGATAATCATTATGTTGAAAATTGAAGCAGTTACTTAAAAGTATTGTTGGAATAAGTTTTAATTTTTGTAATCGAATTAGTTGTTCCCCGTTTTGGAAAGACAAAGATTTCTATCCAGTATATTTTGAGAAGACTAGTTTGCTAGAAATGTATACTAAAGACAATAAGTTTAAAATTGACGACGAACAAGATTTGATGAAAATTGTAAACTTCTTAAATAATTGAAAAGACCTCACAATTTGTGAGGTCTTTTTGCTTAATTCAATATAAAAATTTATCCAGCTAGATAATCTTCCATTTTACTGCGGAGTTTGTCCCAATCTTTTGGTTGGATGCCGCCATTTTCGAAACTGACGAAAACGATAGTCCCTTCGCCTTCTAAAACCGTTTTGTCACCAAGGCTAAAAACGTATTGATAAGTGCATGAGGTTTTGCCAAGTTTGCTGATGTACATAGACTTGCTGATGGTATCACCTAATTTTGCAGGTGACTTAAATTGTGTCTTAATATCAACCGTTGGAATCCCAGAATCTTGATGCATATTCTCGAAAGGATAATCTAGAACTTCACGGAAAAAATCTTCCATCAAGCCATTTAACATTTCAAAATATCTTGGGTAAAAAACGATTCCCGCAGGATCGCAATGCTCGAAGCGGATGCGTTGTTCTTTTATAAATTTCATCTTTTAAAACTATTTTAAAGCTTGCGCGATCAAAAAGCCAGAACCACCACCAAGGCCAGGTCCAGGATGTGTTGAAGCACCACTTTGATAAAGATTCTTAATAGGTGTTGTATGATTCTTGGTCGATTTCAAAGGTCGGAAAACTAAATACTGTTCAATCTCACAAAGGCCAGCATAAGGATCACCACCAACGAGGTTGACGTTTAGTTCACTTAAATCTTTCGGTGAAATAACTTTTCTTGCAACACAAGCAGATTTCACATTGCTAATATATTGGCTAATTCTGTCGATAATTCTGTCAGCATAAGCTTCCTTCAACTCATCAGTCCATTCGCCGTTACAAAGATGCGACAAGGTTCCTGCAGCATCTTTAATTGGAAAATTTGGACATTCTGGAAGCTGAATCCACAGAACATGTTTCCCATCTTTTCCGCGCGTTGGATCAGTCGCAGTTGGTTGTCCAATGGCAACAGTTGGCATCTCGGGCAACTCCTGACATTTCGCTTGAATACAGGCTTTCGAAATATCATTAATACCATCCGACAAATGACAATAAGTAACTTTGGAAAGTGCCTCGTCGTACCATTTTGGTTCTTCGTCCATCACAACATGGATTTGCATATTTCCCATTCCGAAACGATAATTTTCGGCATCGTTTTTAACATCATTCGGAATTTTAGAAGATGATTTTAGAAGATTGCCATAAAGCTGTTTTGGCGTCACACTTGCAACAACATTTTTAGCTTCGTAAGTTGTCCCATCTTTTGTTCTAACGCCTTTAACAACAGCATTTGGATCAACAAGGATTTCGTCAACCTCTTGATTTAGCATAATCGTTCCGCCATTCTTTTCAATAATATTTTTGAAAGCTTCAACGATTTTATAACTTCCACCTTTCACTAATGGTAAACTCACCAACTCAACGGTAAAAGCAATAATCTTCGCCATCGTAGATGAGAAAGGACTTTCTGGCGCTAATCCTGTGTGTAAAATCCATGGCGCCAAACTCGCCTGCAATTGCTTGCCTTTGTAATATCTTGGGAAATCATTTCGGACATTCGCTACAAATGAACCGACTTTCTCCGTTGTATTTTTAACTTTATTTTTCCAAACATATTTAGCCAAATAAGTCGCCATCGATGTTGTCATCAATTCCTTTCCTAAAAAAGAAAATAACAAATCGGCATTCTGTTCGATAAAACCAATTTGATCACGATAACGCGTTCCATCACCTTCATAAAGTTGATTGTAGGTTTGGTCATTTTTTGTTTTATCGGTTGTTATCAAAGCATAAGATTTGTCGGACATCACCGTCCCAGTCGGTGTTGCCGTAGAAACAAATTCAACACCTTCTTTTGCTAAATCATCTTTTAGAGCAGCGTAACCTGGCGAGGTCACAAATAATGGATAAGCCGTGGAAAGTGTATCGATAATACATCCCGCCAACTCTTCACTACGAATGCAGCCACCCAAAAATTCGGTTCTTTCTAAAAGTAAAACCGACTTGCCTGCTTTCGCCAAAAGACTTGCACAGACCAAGTTATTAATTCCGCCACCTACAAGAATAGTATGATAATTCGGCATAAAATTGCTTTTTATTAAATTACTAAAAACCTACAAACTCGCAATAAGTTTTTCGGTTTCTTTTTTATCATGATTCTGAATCGCCACCGATAAAATGTGTCGAACTTTTTCTTCAATTTCGGGGACATTCATATTGTCAGCCGCATATTTGTTGAGCATCGCAAATTTGGAATGTCCTTTCTTATAAGTATCGCCATAACCTTTTTTCAATCGGTATGAATTGGCAACTTCAACCGCCAAATTGTAGTTAACTTTAGCGATTGTTTTAATCCTTTTCAGCCACTGATCGACATTTTCCATTTCCTCAAAATGACGGAAGGTTTTCATTCTCCAACCGCGCATTCCACCCATCACGTACAACATCAAAAAGTTAAACAATCCTGTGGAATGCATTCTTCTATCTTTGTCAAATTTACGTTTGTAGAAATCGCGCATTTTAGCATTGTCAATATATTTTAAACCCATTTTAGCTGGCAAAAATCCTATAACTTCTTCGTAACCTGGATGCAGATAATCGAGTGTGTTGACAATTTCGTTTTCTTTGGCACCGACTTGTTGATAAACTTCCTTTTGACGGTACTTTTTGGTCTTTTCATCAGATACAAAAATCAAATCGTCATAAGCCATTCCGACAGCTAAATTTTTCGCCGTTTGTCTTGTTAATTGATAAGCTTTCTCAGCAGAATCCAATTGCAGAATTTGCGCAACTTTATCTAAATAAACTTTCCCGTATTTTAAATCCTGAAACTCAACAACATGATTGAGTCCGTGCCAAATGACATCATGCGTTTCTTTTGGAAATTTTGATTTTATCTCTTCTAAAACTTCACTTAATTTTTTAGATGAAACCGACGTTGGAAGCGCTTGGAAAACCGCAGGACGCATATCTGGAAGATAAGGTTTAGGTTGCGACGTAAAATCTTTAATGTATTGAAAAGCTTCATTAAAAGAGTTCACACTTTGCTTAATTCCTTTTCCACCTGAAGTTTCGATAACTTTGATAAACTCTTCTTTAGAAAAAGGAAGCGTTCCGCTCGCTGCCAAAGCTCCAAACATACTCGACGAAATAATACTTCCGTTTTTGGTAGCAATTAATTTAAGATTTCCAAACAGAGATTTTTTAGAATATTTTTCCGTCATTTCAAAAATACGCGCGCCATCGGCAATGCCGTCACCAGCACTTTCTTTTTCACGAATCGCCAAATTACGATTGGTAGAAAAAATCATCGTCGTTTTCTTTGACACAAAACCACGTTGAATAGAGCGTCCAGCTTCCATCAACTCCGTCGCCATCAAAATATCCACATCGTGCGGACCTGGCATTTGTGAAAGCACAGGTGTTTTTTCGGCAACATTATCTTGCAGATTTTTAGTAGGAAATAATTCGATATAATAAACTGTTGCGCCCGTTCTCTGAGCCACACCAGCGATATAAGTGTACTGAACAAAATAGCCATTGTTCTCGGCAAGTTGTGCAATCCAACCTGTCAGAACGCCGCCACCATCACCGCCAACTGCTAATAATGCTATTTTAATAGGTTCTAAAGTTCTCATGCCAACTGTCTTTTTTTCTCTCTTCTTTTTTGTAAATAACTAAAAATATTTTGCTTCACATTGTGCTTGAATTTCTCCCAAGATGTCGGATTTTTCACAACTTGTGCTTTGTAGAACGACGGACACAATACCGCAGCTTCTGCAACTTCGCCACAATTTCCGCAAGCCACACAAGACGAATCTATTGTTGCAATGGGATCTTCACGAAGTGGATTGTCGCTATACGTCAATGTTAAAGATGGACATCCCGAAAGTCGCATACACTCGTGGTCGCCAGTACAAACCTTGGAATCGACCCCGAATTTTTCGTTGACAACGCGTTTCTTTTCTTCGAGTTTTTTCTTTTTTACTTTATTATCACGTCGTTGCTTATTCAGCATACATTCGGATTGTGCGATAATTACCTTTGGACCTTTCTCGTTGGAGGTTAAAGCTTTCGTAATCACTTTAACCATTTTATCAACATCATAAGTATTGTCAATAAAATCAACATGTTTAACCCCAACACCATGAACCGCTTTTTCGATTGGGTTATTAATCGTCCTAATTTTGTTGTTAAATCTGGACGATGGCACATCTTGACCGCCCGTCGCTGCCGCATAATTGTTGTCAATAATAATCGTCAATCCATCATTATTGTTAAAAACAGCGTTGGTAATCCCTGTTGTCAAACCATTGTGCCAAAAACCGCCATCTCCCATGATGGAAATGACACGTTTTTGACCATTATCTTTTCGAACAAAATCCATGTTAAAAGCAGAAGCCGAAGCGCCACCTAAACCATAACCCATGGTTGTTGCACCAATATTAAACGGTGGCAAAATCGAAAACAGGTGACAGCCAATATCCGCCGAAACGTGATAATCGCCCATATTCTGTTGCACCAACTTTAAAGCAGCAAAAATTGGACGCTCGGGACAGCCTGTACAAAAACCTGCAGGTCTTGCAGGAACCGCTTCCGACAAAGTTTTGGCATCTTCGGGCAAGATAGTAATAGCACCTTCTTTTTCGGTAATTTCGATTTCTTTTTGATAAAGATTAAAAAATTCGCCAAGAGCCGTTTCTAATCTACCAATGGTATAATCGCCGCCCATTGGTAACAAATCTTTACCGTGAAGTTTAGTTTTAACCTCGTTATGAAACATTGTTAAACCTATACTTTGCTCTATATAATTAGGCTGACCTTCCTCAACAAGAAGTACAGCTCTTTTGCCTTTGCAAAATTCTAAAACCTCATCGTCAATCACAGGATAAGTAACATTCATCACATAAACTGGAATTTTGACATTACCCAAATGATCCGACAAATCAAACTGAACAAGCGCTCTATTCAAATTATTAAATAACGCACCCTGAACGATGATTCCGATATCGTCGCGCTCGCCAGACAAAAATTCGTTCATCTTATTGTCTTTGATAAACTGAATAGCTGCTGGAAGTCGACGTTTTATCTTATCTTCTTCTTGAAGAAATGAAGCTGGCGGAAGTACAATTCTGTTAACATCGCGAACAGGATTGTTAAGCGCTTCGCCTAAAGTATATTTTGGTTTTTGATTTTCTTTAGCTACAAATTGTCCATACAAATGGCAAGATCTAACTCTCAGTTCCAAGAAAACTGGCGTGTTGCTCGCTTCCGAAAGCTGAAAAGCCTTTTCAGTAAAATGAACAATACTCGGTAAGTTTGGTCGCGGATCAATTAGCCACATTTGAGATTTCATCGCGAAAGCATGTGTACGCTCTTGCATAATACTCGAACCTTCACCATAATCTTCACCGATGATAACGACCGTTCCGCCTGTAACGCCAGACGACGCCAAATTAGAAAGCGCATCCGAAGCGACATTGGTACCAACTGTGGACTTCCATGTAACTGCACCACGAACGGGATACATTACCGATGCCGACAACATTGCCGCCGCTCCAGCTTCTGATGCTGAATTTTCAAAATAAACGCCAAGCTCCTTTAACAATGGATCTGCATCTGCAAATACATCCATCAAATGCGAAATCGGCGAACCTTGGTAACCACCAACATAGCCAACGCCACATTGTAGCAAAGCTTTGGTCACGGCTAAAATTCCTTCGCCATGGAAAATTTCGCCTTCTCCTAATCGTAATTTTTCAACTTCGTGTTTGAACGAACGTTCAGCCATAACTCCAATATTTAAGATTAAAATTAGATTTAGAATTCACTAAGTTCTCGATACGATTTTTACAAAATCTACTCGAACTGACGTCGATTTTCTTTTCTAAACCTAAGGAAA
Organism: Soonwooa buanensis; assembly: GCF_900167905.1. Lineage (GTDB taxonomy): Bacteria > Bacteroidota > Bacteroidia > Flavobacteriales > Weeksellaceae > Soonwooa > Soonwooa buanensis. Next base: position 231,978 of record NZ_FUYZ01000003.1, read on the forward strand.
GTATTATTTTACACAATTGCTAAAACTCGTAAAGGGCTTCCAGAGCCATCTTCGATTTTTAATGGTGCCGCGACAATGACAGCGCCTTTTGGTGGCAATTGGTCTAAATTTTTCAAACACTGCAAACCGTATTTACCTGCGCCATGCATTAACGTATGACACGGCAATTGGAATTCCCATGTGAAAGACATTCCTGCATCGGTATTAACCGTCTCAACGCCGAAACCTAAAACATCTTTAGAAATCATATATTCTACTGCTTCTTTGTTTGGTCCAGGTGTGTGGTTTAGTCCATTTTCGTCAGTATTGGTGAACGCCGCATCCAAAGTTTTTTTGCTCCAATCTGTACGGAACAGCACCCAAGAACCTTTCTCCAAATCGCCATGTTGTTTTTCCCATTCTTGAATAAATTCCGGGGTTAAAACAAAATCAGGATTCTTTGCAACTTCTGCACTTGCATCGATAACACAAGCTCCTGCTATCATATTCTCAACTGGAATTTGGTCTACCGTATTATTTAGTTGATCTTTACCCGTAACCCAATGCGATGGCGCATCGAAGTGTGTTCCGAAATGCTCGCCCACGGTAAAGTTATTCCAATACCAGCCTGGTCCTTTCTCGTCATAACGACAAATTTGCTCTTTCTTAAAAGTTGCGACTTGCCCCATTTCTGGAGGAAGTACCAGTCCTGGAAAACTTTCGTTAAGCGTATGCGTAAGATCTACGACTTTTTTAGTTTTTAAAATATCTAATAAATTGCTCATTGGTGTGATTTTATTTTTTAAGTTGGTGACTTACGGGTTTTAATTCTTTTTTCATTTGCTCGAATTCTTCGCGATCCTTTTTAGCCTTCATATACTGTACAGCTGCGCCGCCCAAATAAGGTTGTGGAATACCGATTGACATTGGATCGTCGGCTTTATACTGCTCGTAAGCTTTTGCCGTTTGAACAAAATAAGGATCTGTCAACAAAGGTCTACCCAAAGCCACAAGATCTGCTCTAGCATTTAGTAACAAAGTGTTGACTTGGTCAATGGTTTCAATACGTCCAGAAGTCATTGTTGGGATTTCGATGGTGTTTCTGATCCATTCCGAAAATGGCGTTTGCCACATTCTTCCCATAAATGGCTTTTGATCAATCACAGTATTTCCTGTGCTTACGTTGATCATGTCAACGCCAAGGTTTTTTAATTGTTTAGCAACGTATTCAACCTCGTCTTTTGTAATGCCTTCTGGATGCCAGTCGGTTACATTTAATTTAACAATTAAAGGCTTGTCGCCAAGGACTTGCTTCATTGCGTTTACAATTTCTAGAGGATATTTTGCACGGTTTTCGATACTTCCTCCAAACTCATCTTGCCTTTTGTTGGTTAAAGGCGAAAGGAAACTTGCTAACAAAAATCCGTTGTGCATCTGCAATTCAACCGCATCAAAACCGGCTTCTATCGCACGTTTGGTAGCATCTACAAATTGTTGCTTTACGACATTTAAATCCTCAGTATCCATTGCTTTCGGCGTTGGAAACTCTGGTCTAAAAGCAATTGCATCAGCAGAAATTAATGGCCAAGCACCTTCTGTAAGTTGCTTTCCAAGATTTGTCGATTGACAAGAACCTTTTCTACCAGAATGTCCTAATTGTACAGCAATTTTGGAATCTGTATTTTCATGAATGAAATCCGTGATTCGTTTCCAAGCTTTTACCTGATCATCGTTGTATAAACCATAACAACCTGGCGTGATTCGACCTGTCGGAGAAATTGCTGCCAAACCAGTTGTTATAAGCCCTGTTCCGCCAACTGCACGAGAACTAAGATGTACAAAATCCCATTCTCCAGGAACACCGTCTACCGATTTGTATTGTCCCATCGCACTCATCGCAATTCGGTTATTTAGTTTTAAATTTCCTAATTGATAGGTTGTAAATGCTGGTGGCGTATTGAGGTCTTCGGAATGATTTCTTTTATTAAAATTCTGAATAATGCGCTGTGCATATTTTTTGTCACGACGTGCTTGATTTTCGATGGTAATTTTTTTACTTCGAGACATTACAGCAAAACTGAATGTGTCAAAATCCAACTTCATGTGACGGTCAATATCTTCAAACCATTGTAAGGAAACGTCAGCAGCATGCTGAATCATATCAACTGGCGTGCGACGACGTTCTGTATAATCTGCCAAAGCTTTTTCCATGTTATCTTGGTTCGCAACAACTGCGTCGGACAATCCTATCGCGCAATCCATCGCCAATTTGGTTCCGGAACCGATAGAAAAGTGAGCAGAAGTTTTGGCATCACCAATTAAAGCTTTGTTATTAAAATACCAATTGGCATTGTAAATTCTTGGGAAAGTTCGCCACCAAGAACGATTACCAATCAGCTTGTGGCCTTGTAATTCTTCTTTGAAAAGTTCTTCTAATTTTGCCAAAGAGCCCGCTTCGTCTCTTTCATCAAAACCTGCTTTATCATAAGTCTCCTGAGAGCACTCGAAAATAAAAGTACTTTTGCCTTCTTCATATTGATAAGAGTGCGCACAAAAAGCACCATAAGGTGTATTTCTAAAAAAGTAAGTAAAGGAATCCAAAGGTCTTGTCGAACCGCACCAGATAAAACGATTTTTGCGCATTTCGGTTTCGGTGCCAAATTCTTTCTCGAATTGACCACGCATCTGCGAACCAATGCCGTCCGCAAATAATACCAAATCGCTATCCTCGAATTGCGATACATCATCAACTTTAGCTTCGAAATGAAGATTAACACCTTCTTCGCGACAACGCTGTTGTAAAAGTTCTAACAAAGTTTTGCGAGAACAACCGCAGAAACCATTACCTTCTATTCTTACAATTTCGCCATCACGAGCAACATCCAAGTTATCCCAATAAGCGAAACTGTTTCGGATCAATTCGTAAGAACGTGGATCGTAAGACAAAAACTCACTAAGGGTTTCGTCCGAAAAGACCACACCAAATCCGAAAGCATCATCAGCTTTATTTTGTTCGTATATATCAATTTGTGCATTTGGAATTCTTTTCTTTGTTAAAATCGAAAAGTACATTCCTCCTGGACCTCCTCCAATTACCGTTATTTTCATGAAAAATAATTTTAAATCTAGATAGCTAGAAATTACTATCTAATGCCTCTTTCAGCTAAGATAGGCAAAACATTATCTCTAAAATATGGGAACTCTTTTACATAATCAAAAAATGATAAAGTCGTCCCTCCAAAACCTGCATCGTGCAATGCACAAATTTTATCTGCAACCTGTTGTGGCGTACCAATCAATTGGAAACCACCATGACCAAGCGCCATACTTTCTCTAATCTGAGCTAACAAATCATGAGGAAAGCTGTGTGCGTGCGCAAATTGTAAATTAACCAAATTATCTACCGCAGCTTCATCAATATTATCGAGAACTCTTTTCTTTTCAGCTAAAGCTTCTTCTTCGGTTGGTCGACAGATAACGTGTGAAAAAGTTAGCACGCCAATGTTTTTTCCTTCAGATTCTGCTTGTTTTTTAAGATCTGCAATTTCTGTTTTAGAACGTTCTAGATCGATAGCCGGTGTGAAAAGATAGTTCACATTATTAATTGCAAACGCGCGTCCTTGTGGAGAACCTGCTGCATTAAGAATTGGTGGCATTTTATCCAAAGTAGGAATTCCGTAGCTTCCTTTAGTTTTAAAATAAGTTCCGTTCCAATCGAATCTTTCTTTCGTTGTCCACAGTTTTTTTACAAAATCAATCCATTCTTGTGCGTAAGCGTAACGCGTCTCGTGATCGTTTGGTAGGTCTAATCCTAAAGCATCATATTCTGGCTTGTTCCAACCAGCAACGATATTTAATCCAATTCTGTCACCGCTCATTTGTGCCATTGTCGCAATTTGCTTTGCTATAACAAGAGGATGATTCGCCACCGTATGAACGGTTGCAAAGATTTGAATATTTTTAGTTTTCGCTAATAAAGCTGATGCCCAAGTAACAGTTTCTAAAACCTCACCATGGAAATCTGTTTCGCCGCCATAGCCAACCCAACGTGCGATTGGCAACATAAAATCTATACCTGCTTCATCTAACAAATGCGCCAATTTTTCATTGTTTTCCCAATTGGCTTTCCAACGATCTTCAAGTTTAGAAACGGTCATTCCTCCACTGCAGTTAGTGGAGAAAGTCCCGAGTATGAATTTATTTTTTTCTGTAAAAGGATGTGAACTCATTTTTAATAAATTGAAATTTGGTTTAGAATTAATTTATTTTAATTCTCTAAATTGACCTCTATGGAAAAGAATCGGATTACCATCTTCTTCTGCCGAAAAGTCTAACACTTCGCCAATATAAAGTGTATGATCTCCTGCTAAATGCGAAGAATGAACTTTAGTAACGAAATGTGCCAAAGCATTTTTAAGCACCGGAACGCCGTCATATTCTATAAAGTCGACATTTAGTTCTGGATTATGCTTTCCTGCAAAATGATTGCAATGGTCATGATGGTCATCTTTCAAGATGCTAACACCATAGATCCCAGAGTTTTTAATCGTCTCGAACATTTTTTGATTATTCCCGATAGAAACTGCGATCAAAGGAGGATCCAAAGACACAGAAATAAATCCATTCGCGGTCATGCCGTGTACTGTTCCGTCTTCATTTTTACTTGTGATAACCGTAACACCCGTTGTAAAGGTTCCACAGGCATTACGGAAAGCTCTGCTGTCAAACTCTTTAATTTCCATAATAGTTGTTTTATGCGTTTTCAGCGATTAATTCATCTGTTTTTGCAGGATCTAACCACCAAGGGAAGAATTGTCTTGGATCGTTAAAATTGTTAGCAAACAAATCCGCCAACTTCTGCGAACCTGCAGCAGCACCCAAGAATTTAAGAATGTGTGGCGGCGGTGGACCAAGCAATGTATTTGTCCAAAGCGCAACATCTTTTACATTTTCCCAATATTCATTGAAAGTATCATTCATCCAAGCTTCATCAAAAGGCTGATCACCTCTTTCTAAAATTGAATCATAATAAATTTTTGTACACTTGGAAGCGTTATTAGAACCTTGTCCTGTAATAGGATCGTTAACAACCACAACATCCGCAATCCCGAAAACCTTTCTACCAGACGGCAAAGTCGCAACAGGCTTTCTAACGGTTGGTGCAAAACGACCTGACAAAATTCCGTTATCGTCTGTCAACTCTACATTTTGACAACGCTCATATTCCCAAGGTAAATATGTTTTTAAAATTTCTAAACTCTTTGCTAAATGTTCTTCTGGCGTTTTAACATCTTGCCAGCAATCCATTGGACCACCAACAATACCTTCCAATACCATAATCTCACAAGGTCCGTTAATCGTTTCACTTGGGAAAACGAAATATTCGCCAACACCTGGAATTAAGTTAAACGCAACTTTGGAGAAAGGCTTGTTAGGCGTCATTCCTTTAACATAAGTCAAAGCCAAAGCACGCATCGGTTTGTCATACATACTTTTGTCCGCATCTCTTTCGAACATTTGCACAATACTTCCTTTTCCTGCCGCAAGAATTGTTAAATCACTTTGTGCTGTAATATCTTCAAGGTCGTTTTCATCAACATCTTTAATGATGATTTTGCCACCTAATTCTTCAAATTTTTCCATCCAGAAAGGCATCTTGATACGTTGGTCAACCGCGTAAGCATTTTTTTCTAGCTTACCCGCAAACGTAAACAATTTTTCACCTGGTTTTTCAGGATGAGGAACTGTTACACCAAGACCTTCAACTGGCGGACAAGTATCTTCCCAGTAATTAATGTCTAATTCTCTTTCGTTTTCTAAAGCCATATCAAACATACATTGGCTTGACATTACTTTACCATATTTGATTTGCTCTGGCGTGCGGTTACTATAGATTGTTACGTCGTAACCTTTTTTTACCAATCCCAAACCTAATTGTAGTCCGGATTGACCTGCACCTACAATAGAAACTTTTCTTGACATATATAATATTTTGCTTATTGGTTTTTCATTAATTTTGACATCAAAGGATAGTGCTGTTCTGGTCCCATAGCGCTATAACCACCGTCCACAACAATCTCTGATCCAGTCATATAACTTGCATCATCCGAAGCTACAAAGGCAACAGCGTTAGCCACTTCTTCGCCATTTGCTACACGACCGAGAAGATTATAACCTTCTGTCACCTTATCGGCATGCGCACGATCATTTTGAGTTAAACCTTCGAAAGGTGCAGACCAAACATGCCCAAGACGCACCATGTTAACACGGATTCCGTCTGGCGCATATTCCACTGCTTGGGTTTTGTTAAGATGAAGCAAAGTCGCTTTTGACACTGGATAAGCCCAACGCTCGATGTGTGGGAAAACACCCGAAATAGAACCTGTGTTCACGATACAACCTTTAGAAGCCTTAAGATATGGACGCGCCATTTCTCCAAGAATCGCAGCTGCAACGGCATTTACATTAAGTGTGTGCAGCCAAGTTTCGCGAGAAGTTTTTGCACCTTCGTCGCCGTAAGATGCCGCATTGTTAACAAGGACATCTAACTTCCCGAATTTATCTATAGTTATTTTGATGAGGTTTTCGCAATCTTCATCTTTAGTAATATCAGTATGAACAAAAAGTGAGTTTTCGCCAAGGCTATCTTGTGCTTTCTTTCCTAAATCGTCAGCAATATCTGCGATGACAACTTTCGCACCGAGGTCAACCATTTTTTTTGCGATTTCAAAACCGATGGAAGCAACACCACCAGTTACTATAAACACTTTATCTTTTAATTGAATCATAATAATGAATTTTCAAATTAATATTTTGTAATGTTTGTGTTTTGCTAAAGTATAAAAAAAATTCAACATTGGTAAAATAAATTCAACAATTCAATATTTTTTTTATCAAATTTTATCAATTGACTGATTTACAAGTAAATAATATTTAAAACAAAATTTATTTTCACTTTTTTAGATTTTTATTCATCATTATTGAAATCAATTTTATATTTTTGAATCAAAGTAAAAATCACCACCAAATCATGTTAGGAAAATTTAAGGCTGCAACAGTCCAAACTAGCGCAGTATATTTTGACATCGAAGCAACCATTGATAAAGCTTGCAAACTGATTGCAGAAGCCGCAAGCAATGGCGCCGAACTAGTAGCGTTTCCCGAAGTTTTCATTTGTGCCTATCCTTATTGGAACTGGATTATGAATCCCGTGCAAGGCAGTAAATGGTTCAAAAAACTATATGAAAATTCAATTTCTGTTGATGATCCACGTTTGCAAAAGCTTTTTGATGCAGCAAGACTTCATAACATTAATGTTGTTATTGGTATCAACGAAAAAGACAAGCGTAAAACCGGAACCATCTACAATACCAATTTGATTATTTCGAATGAAGGTCAACTTTTGGGTAGACACAGAAAACTGGTTCCGACTTGGGCAGAAAAGCTAACTTGGACAGGTGGCGATGGCTCATCATTAAAGGTTTACGACACGTCTGTTGGTCCTTTGGGGACATTAGCTTGTGGCGAAAACACCAATACTTTGGCGCGTTTTGCTTTAATTTCTCAAGGTGAATTAATACACATTGCAAATTACATCAGTCTTCCTGTTGCGCCAGTGGATTACAATATGGCGGAAGCTATCAAAATCCGTGCGGCTGCGCATTCGTTCGAAGGTAAACTTTACACGATTATTTCTTGCAGCACGATTAACGAAGATATTATCAAACTTTTTGAGGAAGAAAATCCAGAATGCAGAAATTTATTTAAAAGAGAAAATTCAGCATTTTCCGGTTTTATCGATCCTAACGGTCAGGTTATTGGCGAACCACTAATTGATAAAGAAGGTATAGCTTATGCTGAAATCGACCTTTCTGCATGTATTCAACCAAAACAGATGCACGACATCTTGGGGCACTACAATAGATTTGATATCTTTGATTTTAAGGTGAATACGACACCACAGATGCCTGCCCATTTTTACGAAACAACCGAAGAACAAGACAATATTAAAAATCAAACTTATGGAAACTAATTACAGCGACGACATCTACGGAAGAGCGAAAGTAAAAGGCTCCGAAGAACTCGAAAAATATTACGACGAGCTAAAAGACATGGACACGGGCGCACTTTGGACCGTTGCCAACGACATTGAACCTTGGGAGCCGCACACTATTTCGGCACCGATGTTTTGGAGTTACGAAAAGCTAAGACCATTCGTTTTAGAAGCCGCTCGTTTGGTAACACCAGGCGAAGCAGGAAGACGCGTTGTCTATCTTCAAAACAAAAACAGAATTAAAGAAAAAGCCGCGGTAGGCCTACTATACGCAGGCATCCAAATTACACAGCCAGGTGAGTTCACGCCAGCACATCGACATGCAGCTTCTGCGCTTCGCTTTATTATGGAAGGCGCAAAAGGCTACACGATTGTTGATGGTAACAAGATAGAACTTGGCGTTCGTGATTTTGTGATTACGCCAAATAGCGCTTGGCACGAGCACGGTGTTGAAAAAGATGGTCAAACTTGTATTTGGTTAGATGGTCTTGATATCCCAATGATCAACGCTTTTGAAGCTAATGATTATGCGGTTTTAGAAGAAGAAAAAGGCGGTCAAGATTTAGTCGTTGCAGAGAATTATTCACCAATGAGTTATTCTGGCGCTGGCGTTATCCCGATTGATAGAGAATGGAACAAACCATATTCACCGTTGTTTAAATATTCTTGGGAGAATACGAGAAATGCGATTCAGAATTTAGCAAAAGTGAGCGACGGAACGCCTTACGACGGTTACATTATGCGTTATGCCAATCCATTAACGGGCGGACATCCAATGTTAACGATGGGCGCAACAATGCAAATGTTAAAACCTGGACAAAAAACCAAAGCGCACAAACACACTGGATCTTCAGTTTTCCAAGTGGCACAAGGCGAAGGTTACGTGATTATCGACGGTGTTAAATATGATTTTAAAGAAAAAGATACATTCTGTATTCCATCTTGGTTGTACCACGAATTCGCGAATACTTCCGAAACGGAAGAATTGTATTTATTCTCATTTAACGATTTTCCAACTGTGGAAAAATTAGGTTTTTATCAAGAAAAAGCACATCCAGAAGGACACCAGCAATTAAAATAAAATATTAAATTATGAAGTTAGCAAGTTTTAGAAGTAGTATAGAATCAGAAATAAGATTAGGAATCATCGTTGACGACGTCATTATCGACATGGAATCTTGGGGTATCGAGCACGACTTAGATTTACCATCGACCATGTTAGAATTTATCGATTTAGGACCAGCCGCTGTCAAAGCAGTTTCCGAAACTTTAAAAAATATCGATGCAAGAAGCCTTGTTGCAACGAGTATTCCTTTGTCATCAGCGATTATTACTGCACCAATCCCAGCTCCTCGTAAAAATATTTTCGGAATTGGACTTAATTATACCGAACACGTTGCTGAGTCTGCAAGAACATTGGACACTTCGAAAGAACTTCCACAACAATGTGTTATTTTCTCAAAACCTCCAACTACCGTAATTGGACCTGGCGATTCTATAAAACATAATGACCAAGTTACCAAACAAATGGATTGGGAAGGGGAACTTGCCGTTATTATGGGAAAAAAAGCAACGCATGTTTCTAAAGAAAATGCTTTGGATTATGTGTTCGGTTACACCATTATTAACGACATCAGTGCAAGAGATTGCCGTCGTTCGGGACAATGGATCGTTTCCAAAGGTCAAGATACTTTTGCACCGATGGGACCTTATGTTATCACGACTGACGAATTAACAGATCCACATAATTTACAAATTATCACCAAAGTTAACGGCGTTGAAAAACAAAACGGTAACACAAAATTCATGCTTTTTAATGTTAATGATATTATCGAAGACATCAGCGAAGTAATCAGTTTGGAAGCTGGTGACATTATCGCAACAGGAACTCCAGCAGGCGTTGGCGCAGGTCGTGAACCTCAAGAATTCATGTGGCCTGGCGATGTTGTAGAAATTACAATTGACAAACTTGGAACTCTTAAAAATTACATTGTAAAAGCTTAATTAATTATGTCTAAAAAATTGAATTACCGCATTGGACAGATTGTGCCAAGCTCCAATGTAACCATGGAAACCGAAATCCCCGCAATGTTCCGTGGACGCGAAAGCATTTTTCCAGAACGCTTTACATTTCATTCTGCTAGAATGCGTATGAAGCATGTTACTAAAGAAGAACTTGCGAAGATGGATGGCAATTCTGACCAATGTGCATTAGAATTATCGGATGCTCATGTTGATGTGATGGGTTATGCTTGTCTTGTTGCGATTATGTCGATGGGGAAAGGCTATCATTGTGTTTCGCAAGAACGTCTTTACAAAAAAACAGTTGAAAATGATTATCCAACGCCAATTGTAACAAGTGCTGGCGCATTAATAGAAGGTTTGCAAACTTTAGGTGTTAAAAACATTGCAGTTGTGGCACCTTATATGAAACCGCTTACGCAAATGGTTGTCGAGTATATCGAAGATCAAGGTTTTACGGTTAAAGATTGGATTGCTTTGGAAGTTTCGGACAATTTGGAAGTTGCTGCTTTAGATCCAGAAAATCTTAAAACAATTTATAAAAAGTTAAACTTAGAAGGCGTTGAAGCGATTGTACTTTCAGCATGTGTACAAATGCCATCGTTACCTGCAGTTCAGTTTGTTGAAGACGAAGCAGGAATACCGGTTGTGACAGCCGCAATCTGTACCACTTACAGAATGCTTAAAGAACTCGGACTCGAAGCGAAAGTACCAAATGCAGGAACTTTACTTTCAGGGAAATATTAAAATAAAATAAGGCTTTACTCAAAATGTAGAGCCTTATTTTAATCATAACATTATTGAAAACGAATTTCTTACTTTTGTAGGAATTTAGAAACACACATGGAGGAAGGCAAAAAGAAACGCGGTATACAGTCTATTAATGTAGGATTCTCTATCCTAAAAGCATTAATGCAATCTCAATATCCATTACCATTAAAAGAAATTTCGGAACAAATTGGTTTGTCACCAAGTAAAATCCACTCGTATCTTGTAAGTTTTCAGGAAGAAGAAATGGTGCAGCAAAACCCCGAAACTGGCTTTTATAGTTTGGGAACATCTTGTCTTAAATTAGGACTCGCTTATCTTGATCAATTCGATCTTACCGAATTGTGCAAACCTCACATGCGCCAATTAGCCAACGACCTTGGACACACTATTTTCTTAGGCGTTTGGGGAAATCGCGGTCCAACAATCATTTACAGATTGGATGGAACTTATAGCGAAACTTTATTCGATTTAAGAATCGGAAGCGTTTTACCAATTTTGACTTCGGCGGTTGGTAAAAACTTTGCGGCGCATCTTCCCGAAAACCGCGTTATGCCATCACTAATCGAAGAATTAAAAAGCAACAAAGGCGAACTAAATCTTGATGAAAACCTACGCAATGTTGAAGAAATGTTAGCAACCATCAAAAAAGATGGCATCAGCCAAGGGCGTGCAGAAATGTTGTCTGATCTGACGGCGATTTCGGTTCCTATTTTTGATTTTTCTAATAATATGATTGCAGGTTTAACGATTATGGGAAAAATTGGTGGATTGGATGATCGCATCAACGGAAGCGCCGCCAAAATGCTAAAACAAGCCGCTTTCGAAATTTCGCAAAAAAGAGGCTACAAGGTTTTGGAGCAGAATAATTGATTTCAATTCCCTATCTATTATCCATAAAATCAATAAACATAAATGACTTTAGAAGAAGTATCTAATCATAATTTTTTGATACTACCAAAAACAATCCCAAATAATCAAAATTTCAGAGAGTTCCTAAACAATCAACTTGAAGAGTATTTAAATTTGATAAAAGATATACATCCTCACGAAGTAGCTATTGTAGGGATGAAAAACAAAATTAATTTTAGGACAATATATTCAATTCAAAAACAATTTGTTAATGGTATTAAAGAAACAATAGATTTATATTTTGATGGACAACCCGCCAATTCATACCAAAAATTTGATGAAATTCTTTCTGAAAGAATTAAAAAGTATGGAAAATTTCTAAATGAACAGGAAATAAATGCTGAAGAAAACTATTATAGGATAAGAATAAAATCTGAAAACTATCCATTAAAACCTTTTGAAATGTTTCACATCCCATTTGAATACAGAGGCAAGGTAACAACCCAAAGATATAGCATACCAGGATTCCCATCTCTTTATTTAGCAAACAATCTTTATCTTGCATGGGAAGAACTAAATAGACCAAACCTTGAAAACTTTCAAGCAATACGTTTACAAAATAAGAAAAAATTTAAAGTATTAGATTTAACCTCGAGTAATGTACAAGAAGGGAAGATTGATAATTTTTTTTATAAATACTTAATGACTTGGCCGTTAATAATTGCATGCTCGCTACGAGTTGCTGATTATTCAAATATTTTTAAGCCTGAATATATAATGCCTCAAATTTTATTACAGTGGATTAGGAATTCGAAATCATTAGATGGCATTTTATACAGTTCAACGCATTTAGATAATAAAAAAATTATTCAAGAAAATAAAATATTTAATTTAGTTCTCCCAGTTAAGGAAAACAAAGATAAAGGTTTTTGCTCCCACTTAACCTCACTATTTGAATCTACAGAAACAATATCAAAACAATTAATGGATCTTTCCTCTGGAGGAATTGGCATAATATTCAACCCACAAGCGGATCAATTAATTAATGAAAAATTACCATCGTTAGAAATCATCAAGGGACAGTCTAATCCATACAACTTCTCTATTCTTGGAAAAATGGAAGCTAAACTTAATGGAATGAAGACTAACAAGATACAAGTTTACTAATAAGGAATTGTGTAAACCCATTAGCAATATTACTTCCCCTTCAAAACCTCCCAAGCTTCTTCGATATTATTTTGAAGCAAATAAGATTGGGCTTTTTTATGGATTTCGGAATCGCAGGAAAATTCAGCTTCTGGAAGAACGTCAATATTTGCTAACATTCCTAAATCATTTCCTGTAAAGACTTTACTACTTCTTATTTCGATGGGAAGTAAGTCAATTCCGATGTTTTGATTATTCGGTCGCGGAACTTTAAAAAGACTTTGTTCGTTACTTCGAGAATACCAATCGCCGCCAAGACGCGCCACCAAATCTAATTTTAGTTGGTCAATTTTTCCATTCTCGCCAAAGCATTCATCTTTAACATGAACTTTCAGAACCTCACAAATAACAAGATTACCTGCACCGCCATTTTCACCAAGAGGTTTAACCTCCAAAACTTCACATTCAAAATTAACAGGACATTCTGCAATCAATTTCGGCTTCACTAAATCTGCTTCCAAAGTCGTTAAATTTACTTTTTCAAACTCATTAACGTGACGACCAAAAGGCGCCGACGCCAACGAAATCTGCTGAACGATGTCAAAATTTACAACACCAACGACCACTTCCTGCGTTTCCAAAATGTTGTGAAGTGTATCTTTATTCGGATTGTCTTTTCCTTGACGCAAAGGCGAAAAAACAAGAATCGGTGGTTTTGCGCTAAACATATTAAAAAAGCTAAACGGTGACAAGTTGATATTTCCTTCCGCATCAATCGTCGACGCCAACGCAATTGGACGAGGCGCAATCACGTACTTCATAATATCTTGCATTTCGTAAGTCGAAATCTCTGTTGCCGCAAAATTTTTCATGCTATTTTTTCAATTTAGTTTGAATGCCTAAGTTCGCAATAAAAGCTTTAATACACAAAAAGCGAAGCAAGATTTTAACTGCAAAAATTCATTTAAATCTATATCGAAAGCGTAAAAAAAAGCCATCAAAAATGATAGCTTTTAAACATTTAATTAAGTTTTATTCTCGATACAATTTTTCTTTAGTTCATTTCGAAAAATCATACGAATTGATGAATTTATTTTAAAACCTAGAACATTTTTATTTCATTACGTTGTTAATCTTGGCTGAATAAGTTTTGCGACAGTTGCTGTCCATCCAGTTTGATGCGAGGCACCGACGCCACGACCATTATCTCCGTGGAAATATTCATAAAACAAAATATAATCTTTAAAATTAGGATCCTGATTCATCTTTTCGTTTCCACCGTTAAAAGCACGATTTCCGTTTTCGTCTTTTAAGAAAATACTGCAAAGTCGGCGCGACAGATCTTTAGAGATTTCATCGAGATTACGTTCGATTCCGCTTCCTTTCGGATATTCGATTTTCAAACTATCACCATAGAAAAAGTGAAAACGTTGCAAGCTTTCCACAATCAAAAAATTAATCGGAAACCAAATCGGTCCTCGCCAGTTGCTATTTCCTCCAAACATTCGGCTATCGCTTTCGGCAGGCGTATAATACACGACATAATCCTGTCCATCCACATTGAAACTAAATGGTGTATTCTCATAAACCTTCGACAAAGCACGAATGCCATAATCACTCAAAAACTCAGCTTCATCGACCATTCTGTTTAAGACTTTTGTCAAACGAGTTTTACGCATAATGCTCATCAGATGTTTGTTACCTTCACCTTCAACATACCATTGCGAAACAAGTTTCGTCAAATCAGTTTTGTTGCGCAACACCCAATCCATACGTTTTTTAAAACTCGGTAGCTTCTCCAAAAGACTATGTTCGATAACCTCAACCGCGAACATTGGGATAAGCCCTATGATACTTCTTAATTTTAGGTTAACGCTATTTCCGTCTGACAACTTTAGCAAATCATAGAAGAAACCATCTTCCTCATTCCAAAGTCCAATATTATTTTCTCCCAAATTCTCCATCGCTTCCGCAATGTATAAGAAGTGTTCAAAAAACTTAATCGCCATATCTTCGTAGACAGGATTATAAGTCGCCAACTCCATCGCGATGCGCATCATGTTAAGCGCATACATCGCCATCCAACTCGTTCCGTCGGCTTGCTCCAAAGTTTGGCCAGCGTCCAATTCCATATTGCGGTCAAAAGCTCCAATATTATCAAGACCTAAGAAACCGCCACCAAAAATATTATTGCCATTGACGTCTTTTCGGTTAACCCACCAAGTAAAATTGAGTAGCAACTTCTGGAACACATTTTCTAAGAAAAACAAATCCGCTTTACCATTATGTTTTTCATCAATTTTAAAAACTCTGAAAGTCGCCCAAGCATGCACGGGCGGATTAACATCGCTAAAATTCCATTCGTAGGCTGGCTGTTGTCCGTTCGGATGTAGATACCATTCTTTAGTCAACAACATCAATTGATTTTTCGCAAAAGCCGCATCAATAACACTAAAACTTACACAATGGAATGCCAAATCCCAAGTCGCATACCACGGGTACTCCCACTTATCTGGCATCGAAATAATATCTTTATTATGAAGATGCTGCCAATCAACATTTCTTACAAAACCTTGTCGTTCTACAGGATGGTTAGGATCGCCTTTTAGCCATTTTCCAACATTGTAATGATAGAATTGTTTATTCCAAAGAAGTCCTGCAAATGCCTGTCGTTGCACATTTTTTTCGTCCTCGTCTTTTATGTCTTGCTGAATGCCAGCGTAGAAATCATTCGCTTCTTGAATTCGATGGTTGAACTGATCTTCAAAATCCCAAAACGCATCATCCATAATATGTGGCGACAATCGGAATTCAAAAGTTTTATTGCCTTTCGCAGGAATCATCTCCTCACATCGGAAAGCCGCTTTTGTCCCAACTCGATTTGGATTAACAGAAGTTCCGCCACGTAAAACATAATCGTTAATACCGTCTTTGTAAAACTTACCAGAAGTTGCTTCACCGAAAAGTTTAGGTCTATTGGTTTCATTGTCACAAAAAAGAGGTTCTACATTGCGATTTCGAGAGTACAGTTTCTTTATTGATAGACTATCGTGATGCACATCGATTTCAGCATCTTTCGAAAAACCTAGATTTGGTTTGTAAGTATTATAACCCCAAGACCAATTATTACGATACCAAAGCGTTGGCAACACCACCAAAGGCGCATCCTTGTCGCTTCGGTTATGGACATCAACTCTGACCAAAAAATCATCTTCTCCAACTTTCGCATATTCAATAAAAATATCAAAATACGCATCGTTGTCAAAAACGCCAGTATCAAAAATCTCATACTCCATTTCCTTGTTAGATCGTTGGGCATTGGTCGCCACCAAATCATCGTACGGAAAGGCATTTATCGGATATTTATACACCATTTTCATATAGCTGTGCGATGGCGTATTATCAATATAGTAGAAAATCTCTTTAATATCTTCGCCGTGGTTACCTTGGTAATTGCTTAGCCCAAAGAAGCGCTCCTTAATCATTTTGTCATTTTTATTCCAAAACGAAAGCGCAAAACACAACATTTGCTTATCGTCAGAAACCCCTGCAATTCCTTCTTCCGCCCAACGATAAGTCCAACTTTCGGCGCGATCATGCGTTGTATAACCCCATGCATCGCCATTGCTACTATAATCTTCTCGCACATTTCCCCATTGGCGGTGGCTCACATACGGTCCCCATTTTTTCCAATTCGGATTATTGAGTTTATCTTGTTCTGTCATATAATTTTATTTCTGAAGCTTTTCAGATTCATTTTTAGGAGCATCGAGATTGTTGAATTCTTAGACATCAAATCCCGCTGTCACTACTCGCTATTATATTTTTAAAAAAAATATAATGAGCTCAAACATGCCGTTCCATCGGGGCTATATTTGAAGATTTTTCATTCTTTTGACTATCCAAAAGAACCAATCCAAAATACTGTTTTCTCTTAACCGTTATCAGCAAAACTTTCTAAACTCGACATTCCGCCATCGATGTAGATACTTGCTCCTGTAATATAATCTGAAAAGTCGCTTGCTAAAAATACTGCTAAATTTCCAATATCTTCTGCTTTTCCGATTCTATTATAAGGTATCAAAGTCATTAATGCATTAAAAGAAGCTTCGTTATCCCAAGCCGATTTGTTAATTGGCGTTTGGATGGCACCTGGACAGATATTGTTAATTCGGATTTTATCTTTTCCATATTCCTGAGCCAAAGTTTGCATCAACATTCTCAAAGCACCTTTACTAGAAGCGTAATTAGCATGTCCCGCCCAAGGGATACTTTCGTGGACGCTACTGATGTTTATGATTTTCCCTAACGAAATAGATTTATCATTCATCCCTCTTTTCAAAAACTCTCGAATCGCTTCACGCGCACAAAGAAACTGACCAGTAAGATTAACATCAATTACCTTTTGCCATTGTGCTAAAGTCATATCAATAAATTTTGCGTCTTGTTGTAGTCCAGCATTGTTTACAAGAATATCAACTGTTCCGTATGTATCGATCGTCTTTTGAAACATCGCTTGGACTTCATCTTCTTTACTAACGTCACATTGAACTAGCATGCCTTGTCCGCCTTTAGCAATAATATCATCAAGAATGATTTGTGCAGCTTCTTTCGAGTGCTCCGAAGAATGATTAACAATGACAATGGCGCCAGAAGCCGCTAAAGATTTTACAATTCCTTCTCCTATTCCACTGCTAGAACCAGTAACGATTGCAACTTGTCCATTTAATTTTATTTCCATTTTATGTTTTTTAGAATTCTTTTTTATCAAAAATCATACGAGAAAAATAAATTTCAAAAAAAATTAAGCAAGATTAAAATAATTTAATTTTAAAAGGAAAAATCTCAAAACCCCGATAAATACTAACAATTGTTAGCTGATTATTTTAAATTATTATTGTGAAATATCATTTAATAACAATAATTTTTTCTAAAAATGGAAATATTTTAGATTATTTTATTGAATTATCAAAATTTTCATATATTTGCACTACCGTTCATTCACATATTGAAAATGTTATCCAGAAAGGTTGAGGGATTAGACCCTATGAAACCTTAGCAACCCTTTGCAAAAGCCAAGAAGGTGCTACGTTCTACCAAGATATTTGGACAGATAACAACTGAAGTTCTTTACTCAGCCATTCTTAGAGGCATTTTCAATGAAAAAAATATTAAAGCATTGAAAAAAGAACTTTTAACTACAGACATTAAGTACAAATCCTTTTCAGGACAGAATTTTGACATCCCTTTAAGCTACGAAGTATTCGGAAAAGCCCTTGGCACCGCACCTATCGTATTGGTTAACCACGCTTTGACTGGCAACTCTACAGTGTCTGGCAGCAAAGGTTGGTGGAAAAACATTATTGGTCCACAAAAAATAATTTCTACCAAAAAGTATAGTATTATTAGTTTTAACATCCCTGGTAACGGTTATAATGATTTCTTTATCGATAATTATGAAGATCTCACAACCAAAGATATTGCGGCGATTTTTTTGCAAGGTTTAGAAAATTTAGAAATAAAAACTTTACACAGCATTATTGGTGGCTCGTTAGGAGGATCTATCGGTTGGGAAATGCTAGCCATCAACCCTAAAATCAGCGAAAACTTTATCCCAATTGCTTCGGATTACAAAACCCACGATTGGTTACACGCGCAATGTTTGGTTCAAAAATATCTTTTAGACTCCCCCGAAAAACCACTAGAAAAAGCAAGAGCACACGCCATGCTTTGCTACAGAACGCCAGAATCGCTTAATGAAAGATTTGATGGTAAATTAACAAAAGAGAATACTAGGCGCGAGTCCGAAGATTGGTTAATCTACCACGGAGAAAGTCTCAACGAAAGATTTAGTTTAAAAGCTTACCAACTGATGAACCATCTTCTGATGACAGTTGACACTAACGAAAAAGCTTTATCAAAAATAAAAGCAAACATTAACCTTATCGCCATTAACACAGATTTATTTTTTCCAGCTTCGGAAATCAAAAAATGTTACGAAAAAATTAAAACACATAAGAAAGATATTTTCTACGACGAAATTGTTTCTATCCACGGACACGACGCATTTTTAATGGAGTATGAACAATTACAAGAATTATTAAAACCTATTTATTAGAACAAAATGACAGACCAAAATCCAATCAGTATATATAGAAAGAAAGCTTTAGTCAACTTTGAAGGCAAAGACTTTCTTGGACAAATCGGCATCGACTCTCGAATCTTTACAACACTTAACAAAGGCGGCATCAGTGTTGGGGTTATCTCTCAACAAGCCATCGAAAATGGAGTTTCAGTTTTGGTTGATGAGAAAGATGCCGAGGACGCCGTGGCATTATTGAAGAAAGAATTTCAAAATGAAAAAGCATCTGGTATTGTAAGTAATATTTACAGTATTGACAATCTTTGCGTTCTTGGATTTGTTTCGGAACAAAATGCAAAAATTCTTTCAGAACTTCAACGCAACAAGATTTATCCTTTGCTGCTTAACCAAGTATCATCTACTGGAAGAGTTAACATTGTTGTAACTGACAATCAAACCGAAATAACCCAAAATATTATTGAAACCGAACTTTTTGGAAAGCCTAAAGTTGTTCACTTAGCTTTAATTGGTCACGGAAACGTTGGTTCAACACTTATCGAACAGATTTTAGATTCGGCTTATGATATTTTGAACCGAAAAAGAATTGACCTTAAAGTCGTTGCGATTTCCAATTCCAAAAAAATGGCTTTAAACAAATCTGGTTTTGGAAGCGATTGGAGACAAAAAATAAATTATTCGAACACTGAAAGTAATATTTCAGACCTCATCAATTACACGAAAGAGCACAACTTAGAAAATCTTATTGTTGTGGACAATACCGCAAGTCCAGCTTTTGTAAAAAACTATACCGAATTTGTCGAAAACGGTTTTGACGTGGTTTCCTCAAATAAAATTTTTAACACGTTGCCAATTTCGGATTATCGAAATTTCAGAACGCAACTTGCAAAAAACAATAAAAAATATTTATACGAAACCAATGTTGGTGCAGGTTTACCATTAATTGACACGCTTAAATTATTGCATTTATCAGGCGAAGATATTACAAGAATTAAAGGCGTTTTCTCAGGAACATTAAGTTATGTTTTTAACCAGTTTTCTGTTCGTAATGAGAAATTTTCAACCATTGTAAAAGAAGCAATGGACAAAGGTTTTACGGAGCCAGATCCTCGAGAAGACCTTTCTGGAAACGATGTTGCAAGAAAACTTTTAATTCTCGCTCGCGAATTAGATTTAATCAACGAATTCGAAGACATCAACATCAAGAACTTAGTGACAGAACCGCTTCTTCCAATTTCAAAAGACGAGTTCCTTACAAGAATTGATGAGTTAGACGAAACTTTCCAAAAGATTAAAGACGAACAAGAACCAGATCATGTTTTGCGTTATGTTGGTGATTTGCATGGGGATTTAAGTCAAGACAAAGGCGAATTGGATGTAAAATTAATTTCCGTTCCTGCCAATTCCGCATTAGGACAATTAAAAGGGTCCGATTCTATTTTTGAAATCTACACCGAAAGTTACGGCGAAAATCCAATCGTCATTATGGGAGCCGGAGCTGGAGCAAAAGTAACTGCTCGAGGCGTTTTCGGTGATATTTTAAGAGTAAGTGAAACTAAATAAGATTAATAGATTCTAGAGCCTAGATTCTAGATTTTAACTTTGAAAAGCCCCAAAGGGGCCTAATATTCATAGCACAGGGTGCAACCCTGTGGTTAAATCAAAAAACGAAAAATGTCAGAAAAGATACCAACAACCGACAACCAGAAGCCAACAACCAACTTTGAAACCCTCGCCATCAGAACTCAAACCGAAAGAACGCAGTTCGATGAGCATTCAACGCCGTTATATTTAACTTCGAGCTTCGTTTTTGAAGATGCCGAAGATATGCGCGCAAGCTTCGCTGAGGAAAAAGATAAAAACTTATACAGCCGATTTTCAAACCCAAATGTTACCGAGTTCATCGACAAAATTGCATTAATGGAAGGCGCGGAATCAGGTTATGCTTTTGCAACGGGAATAGCCGCTATTTATTCCACTTTCGCAGCTTTGTTGAGCGCTGGCGACCATATTGTAAGCTGTCAGTCGGTGTTTGGTTCCACGCATACTTTGTTCACAAAATATTTCCCAAAATGGAATATCGAAACGACCTATTTCAAAGCCGAAGGCGCAGAAAATGTCGAAAAATATATCCAACCCAACACCAAAATTTTATATTTAGAAACGCCTACCAATCCTGCGATTGAAGTTTTAGATTTAGAATTTTTCGGTCAAATTGCGAAGAAGCATAACCTCATTTTCATTGTTGATAACTGTTTTGCGACGCCCTATTTGCAGCAGCCAATTAAGTTTGGAGCAGACATCGTGGTGCATTCGGCGACGAAGTTAATCGACGGTCAAGGTCGAGTTTTAGGCGGCGTAGCAGTTGGTAAGGCGGACTTGATTCGTGAAATTTATCTTTTCGCGAGAAACACGGGACCTGCGATGTCGCCATTCAACGCTTGGGTTTTGAGCAAAAGTTTGGAAACTTTGGCAATTCGCGTTGAAAAACACTGCGAAAATGCCCTCAAAGTTGCCGAGTTTTTAGAGTCGCATCCAAATGTAGATTTGGTGAAATATCCGTTTTTAAAATCCCATCCAAGCTACGAAATCGCAAAAAAACAAATGAAATTAGGCGGAAATATCGTCGCTTTCGAAATCAAAGGAGGCATCGAAGGTGGTCGCAATTTCCTCAACAAAATCAAGATGTGCTCGCTTTCCGCGAACCTTGGTGATACGAGAACGATTGTCACGCATCCCGCTTCCACAACGCATTCCAAACTTTCAGACGACGAGCGCAACGAGGTCGGAATTACAGCAGGTTTGGTGCGCTGCTCGGTTGGTTTAGAAAATGTGGATGACATCATTGCGGATTTAAAACAGGCATTAGATTAGTATTTTTAGGAGCAACAAAATTTTCAGCTTCGAAAGAAAAATCCCACCCGCTTTCCGCTGTATCTTTTTTGCTTTAGAAAACGAAAACATAAAAAGAAAGAGTAATAAAAAGCAAAAAAGAATGCCGCTTCAATCGGGGCTAAATAGGAAGTTTCCCTCATAATAACAAAACAAAAAAATGGATACTCAAGATAAAAACCAACTTCAAGAAACAAGAAACCAAGCTTTGTACAAAGCCCTTTCCGAACGAATTCTCGTTTTAGATGGCGCGATGGGAACTATGCTTCAGCGCTATGGTTTCGAGGAAGAAGACTATCGCGGCGAACGTTTCAAAGATTGGAAATCTCCTGTAAAAGGAAACAACGATTTACTGTCCTTAACGCAACCACAAGCTATTGAAGAGGTTCACAGACAATATTTAGAAGCTGGTGCGGACATTTTAGAAACCAATACTTTTTCAGGGACAACCATTGCGATGGCGGATTACCACATGGAAGAACTGGTTTACGAATTAAACTACGAATCAGCAAAAATTGCACGCAAAGTTTGCGACGAATTTACAGAACAAAATCCCGACAAACCAAGATTTGTAGCGGGTTCAATAGGTCCAACAAATAAAACAGCAAGTTTAAGTCCAGATGTTAATGACCCTGGATTTCGTGCGATTACATTTGATGAATTAAGAATAGCTTACAAACAACAAGCAGAAGCTTTGTTGGACGGCGGTTCAGATATTCTTTTAGTGGAAACCATCTTTGACACGCTAAATGCAAAAGCTGCACTTTTCGCATTAGATGAAATTGCAGAAGAACGTAACATCCGAATTCCAATCATGGTTTCAGGGACAATTACAGATGCATCAGGTCGAACATTGAGTGGACAAACAGCGGAAGCATTTCTAATTTCGGTGTCGCATTTAGATTTGTTGAGTGTAGGATTTAACTGCGCCTTAGGCGCGAAACAGTTGACGCCTTATTTAGAAACCATTTCCAGCAACTCAGAATTCTTTATTTCGGCATATCCGAATGCTGGTTTGCCCAACGCTTTTGGTCAATATGACGAAACACCCGAACAAATGGCGGCTCAGGTTAAAGAATATGTAGATAAAAATCTCATCAATATTATTGGAGGTTGCTGTGGAACAACGCCACCGCACATAAAAGCCATCGCCGATTTGGTAAAAGATTATAAACCGAGAAAAATCAATGTGATAATTTGATAATGAGTTAATGCGATAATTTTTCACAACATTATCTAATTTTCAAATTACCTTATTATCTCAATTTAAAATATGAAATATTTAAAACTCAGCGGCTTAGAGCCTCTCATCATAACACCAGAAAGCAACTTTATCAACGTTGGTGAAAGAACCAATGTTGCGGGTTCCAAGAAGTTTCTTCGTTTAATAAAGGAAGAAAAATTTGCGGAAGCTTTGGATATTGCTAGAAATCAAGTTGAAGGTGGCGCCCAGATTTTGGATGTCAATTTCGATGATGGATTATTGGACGGAAAAGCCTCGATGGTAAAATTCCTTAATTTGATTGCTTCCGAACCGGATATTGCGAGAATTCCAATTATGATAGACTCTTCAAAATGGGAAATTTTGGAGGCTGGACTTCAAGTGGTTCAAGGGAAACCTGTCGTGAATTCTATTTCGTTGAAAGAAGGCGAAGAAGAATTCATCAAGCATGCGAAAGCGATAAAACGTTATGGCGCCGCAGCGATTATCATGGCGTTTGACGAAGTTGGACAAGCTGATAATTATGAACGAAGAATAGAAATTTCGAAGCGTTCTTATGATATTTTGGTGAATAAAGTTGGTTTTCCTGCCGAGGATATTATTTTCGATTTGAATATTTTCCCTGTAGCAACTGGAATGGAAGAACATCGTCGCAATGCGATTGATTTCATTGAAGCAACAAAATGGGTTCGCGAAAATCTTCCACATGTTTCGGTGAGTGGCGGCGTTTCCAATGTTTCGTTTTCGTTTCGTGGGAATGATGGTGTGAGAGAGGCGATGCACTCGGTTTTCTTGTATCACGCGATCAAAAATGGGATGAATATGGGAATTGTAAATCCAACAATGTTGGAAGTTTACGACGAAATTCCGAAAGAACTCTTGGAATTGGTAGAAGACGTAATGCTCGACCGTCGCGATGATGCCACTGAAAGACTTCTCGATTATTCCGAAACGCATAAATCTACAAAGAAAGAAAAAGTCGAAGATTTATCTTGGCGAGAACTTCCTTTGCAAGACCGAATTACACATGCTTTGGTCAAAGGAATCGACCGATTTATCGAGGAAGATGTAGAAATTGCCCGTCAACAAGCAGAAAAACCACTTCACGTTATCGAAGTCAATTTGATGACAGGAATGGGCGTTGTTGGTGACCTTTTCGGAAGTGGAAAAATGTTTTTGCCACAAGTGGTAAAATCTGCTCGTGTAATGAAGCGTGCAGTTGCGTATTTGCAACCATTTATCGAAGCTGCAAAAGATGGTAGCAAACCAACTAACGGAAAAGTTTTGATGGCAACCGTAAAAGGTGATGTTCACGATATTGGAAAAAATATTGTGAGTGTGGTTTTGGGTTGTAACAATTACGAAATCGTGGATTTGGGTGTGATGGTTCCTGCCGAAAAGATTATTCAGACTGCGATTGATGAGAATGTTGATGTTATTGGTTTGAGTGGTTTGATTACGCCAAGCTTGGACGAAATGGTGCATATCGCCGCAGAATTGGAAAGACAAAATCTTGATTTCCCTTTGATGATTGGTGGTGCAACGACTTCTAAAGCGCACACTGCGGTAAAAATTGACCCAAAATATAAAAACACCGTTATCCATGTTAATGATGCTTCTAGAGCGGTTAACGTGGTGAGTTCTTTATTAAACAAGGAAAAATCCAATGTTTATGGTTTGGATTTGAAAAAAGAATACGAAGATTTCCGTGAAAAATTCTTGAATCGTCAAGTCGATAAAGAATATGTTTCGATTGAGGAAGCGCGGGAACAGAAGTTTAAAATTGATTGGGAAAACGAAAGTATTTCGGTTCCAAAAAAGTTGGGAATTACGATTATTGAAGACCAAAAATTGGATGATTTGATTGACTTTATCGACTGGTCACCATTTTTCAGAAGTTGGCAGCTGTTTGGGAAATTTCCAGATATTTTGACGGACGAAATAGTTGGTGAACAAGCAACAATTCTTTTTGATGAAGCGAAATTAATGCTCAAAAAAATTCTTGAAGAAAAGAGTTTTAAAGCAAAAGGTATTTTCGGAATTTTCCCCGCAAACGCTAATGAACAAGACGATATTTTGGTGTATGACGAGAATCAAAATGTGATTTCAACATTCCGAACATTGAGACAACAGCATAAAAAATCGGCTGGTAAAGAATACTTCGCATTATCGGATTTTGTGGCACCAGAAAGCATCGGTAAGCAAGATTATTTCGGGGTTTTCTGTGTTTGCACTGGTTTTGGTGCAGATGAATTAGCGAAAGAATACGAAGACCAAAATGACGATTACAACGCAATTATGGTAAAAGCGTTGGCAGACCGTTTTGCAGAAGCTTTTGCCGAATATCTGCACAAAAAAGTGAGAACAGAATATTGGGGTTATTCGGAAGACGAAACTTTGGACAATGAAGATTTGATTAAAGAAAAATATTTAGGAATTCGTCCAGCTCCTGGTTATCCAGCTTGTCCAGACCATTTGGAAAAATTGACGATTTGGGATTTATTAAAAGTAGAAGAAAATATCGGCGTTAGCTTGACCGAAAGTTTGGCAATGTGGCCAACAGCAGCTGTTTCGGGATATTATTTTGGAAATCCAAAATCAAAATATTTCGGGGTTGGGAAAATTTCGGAAGACCAATTAAAAGATTACGCTGGACGAAAAAATGTAGATATAGAATTTGCGAGAAAATGGTTAGCTCCGAATCTTTCGGAGGTGTAATGAGTTTAAAATTTAGGTTTGAAGTTTAATGTTGAAAGTTTTCTGGTTGATCTTGGGAAGAACGAAGATTTAACTTATAGCAAGAAACTTAAAACTCGAAACTTGAAAACGCGCATCTCACACCTCAAACCGCGTAAGCGATGGTAGCGGATATCCTTTTTTTGGTGACTGAGCGAAGCCGAAGTCACCAAAAAAAGATAGTAGCGAACGTAGCGACCCGAGCGGCTGGAAAAGCTTGGCGAGGGATACGCCCAAATAAAAAAAAAACAAAATGAAAGTAACAGAACATATTGAAAAAGCAAACGGAAAAACATTGTTTTCCTTTGAGATATTGCCGCCTTTGAAAGGGCAAAACATAAAGTCGATTTTTGATGGAATTGATCCGTTGATGGAGTTTAATCCTTCATTTATCGACGTGACTTATCACCGTGAAGAATATGAGTACATCGAGCGCCAAGACGGACTTTTGGAAAAGCGTGTGGTAAGAAAACGCCCCGGAACGGTGGGGATTTGTGCGGCAATTCAAAATAAATACAAAGTGGATGCTGTGCCACATATTTTATGTGGTGGTTTTAGTCGTGAAGACACCGAAAATTTCTTAATTGACTTGGATTTTTTGGGTATCGAAAATGTAGTGGCACTTCGTGGCGATGCCGTGAAATCAGAGATTTATTTTAAGCCTGAGAAAAATGGTCATGCCAATGCGAGCGACTTGGTGAAGCAGATTCAAGGTTTGAATTCTGGGGATTATCTGGATGAATCTTTGGAGAATTCTTGTCCGACCACTTTTTGCATCGGCGTCGCTGGCTATCCCGAAAAACACATGGAAGCGGCGAGTCTTTCGCAGGATTTGCAATATTTGAAAAAGAAAGTGGAAGCTGGTGCGGATTACATTGTGACGCAAATGTTTTTTGATAACGAAAAGTATTTTGAATTCGTTGATAAATGTCGTGAGGAAGGGATAAATGTTCCGATAATTCCAGGATTAAAACCTTTGGTAACGAAAAGCCAGTTGAGTATGATTCCGCACCGTTTTAAGGTGGATATTCCGAATGATTTAGTGATTGAAGTCGCGAAAAGTAAAGACAATAAAGCTGTAAAAGAAATCGGCATCGAATGGTGCATCCAACAAAGTAAGGAACTTCTGGAAAGGGGTGCTCCTGTTTTGCACTATTACACGATGGGGAAAAGCGAGATTACGAAGAGAATCGCATCGTCTGTTTTTTAAAAAGATAAAAGACCTCTGCTATGAGGTTTTTTTTTTAGTTTTTGATAAAGCGTATCGTTTCAGATTTTGTATCTGATTTTAGAACAAGATAATAAATACCAGAATTAAGTTTTTGAACATCAATTCTAAATTCGATGATGTCGCCATTAGAAACTAATCCTCCTGTTTGGTCAATGACTTCAAATCGATTGTAGTCTTTTTTAGAAATAGTAATGTAATCTTTAGTTGGGTTAGGATAGATTTTAACACTATTAATATTGTTGTCCAGTGTTCCCAAATCACCTTTTTGTGCTAACCACAATACTGAATTTACTAATAAAGGACGATGGTTGCCATTGGCATCGTCTGTGTAACCATTGTATAAAGAATCGCCGGAATCACCTGTGCCATCATCAGGCACCGAACTATCTCCTAAAGCGACGATTTTCCCAGTACCATAAGTAGAAGTAAGAAGCATAACATTTGTTGTGCTAGTCTGTGATGTATTATTTGTGAAGATAAGTGGTTGCACCGATGGATTTGCGGTTTTATTAATTTGCATCGTCGAACCATTGGAAAATTGCATTGCCGTTGGTTTTCCCATTGGCCCATTTAGGATAAGTGGATTGGTGCTAGTCGCAACAAAATTTGTACTTGTTTGGCTAACGTTGGTTTTACTAAAACTGAATCCAAAAGGATTACTTACAACACCGTTGTTGGTGAAAAGATCGTTCCAGACCATTGGGGAGTCCCAACCGTCGTTGTTTCTATCACTAATGTCATGATCTGCGATAATGTATAATCCGCCACCGTTTTTTACAAAGTTTATAATGGCTTGTTTTTCAGTCATACTAAATGGCATATTGGGCTCATCGACAATGTATACGTCATAGTTAGAAAGATCTTGAGGATTGCTAGCATCTTGGTAGGTAATTTTCGCATTGTATGGTAGACTTTCAATGGTCATGCCTTGTCGTGCCAAGTCAATTGCCCAATAGCTAAGTGCACCATTCCAGTAGGTTTCGGAGGTGGTTGCTGTAATATTGGATTGAGCTGGTGTTGGGACGCGTTGCGGGTTAGACTGCGTGCCACCAGTTGTTACTGTGGTTCCTGTCTTTAAGTTGTGTAGATCTGCGTCAATAACCCAATCGGCATTGCCTGCCATTTCTGCTTTTGTAGCATCAAACAATACTTTCTTTTGTGCTTGTAGATTAAGGAAAATTCCACAAACTATTAAAAGACTGAATTTAGTTTTCATTATTTCGAAATTAAGGGCTGTAAAAGTAGAAAGTTTAATGACCGCTTTATTGAGAAATAGCTTAAAATTTAATTAATATTTCATGAATGCTAAAAAACAAAAAACCCAATCTTCAGATTGGGTTTTTATATTGTTCAAATGCTAAAAATTAAGCATTAACTTCGATAGATACGAAAGATCTATTATTTGCTTTTTTTCTAAAAACAACTTTACCGTCAACTAGTGCGAACAAAGTGTGATCTTTACCGATACCTACGTTTTCACCTGGGTGGTGTTGCGTACCTCTTTGTCTTACAATGATGTTACCAGCGATAGCTTCTTGACCACCGAAGATTTTAACACCTAATCTCTTAGAGTGAGATTCTCTACCGTTTTTGGAGCTACCAACCCCTTTCTTGTGTGCCATTTCTTTGTGCTGTTATTTTTTAAGTTCTTTAAAATCTGCGATGTGCTTTTCGATTAACGCATCAACTTCCTCGTGAGTTAAGATTTTTTTCTCCAACTCAACTTTCAAAGCTTTACCTAAAGTGATAAGAGTTTCTCTATTTTCTTTAGACTGAGAAAGATTGTTTTTCTTTAAGTGATAGTTCAACTCGTGATCTTCACCAAAGTTTACAGTTTTGTTGTCAGAAAGCGCTCCTGAAGTTTCAGTTTTAGCTTCTTTCTTTACAACTTCTTTTTTAGCTGGCTTAGCGCTAGCATCAAAACCTGTAATAGAAACAACTTGGATTTGAGTTAATTGTTGTCTATGACCGTTTTTCTTAGCATAACCTTTTCTTCTTTTCTTTTTGAAAACGATTACTTTGTCAGCCTGAACGTGGTCAAGGATTTCTACTTCTACAGCGATACCGCTTACAGCTGGGGCGCCAACAGTTACTGCTCCGTTAACAGTCATAAGAACTTTATCAAAAGATACTTTTGATCCTTTATCTCCTGCTAGACGGTTTACAAACAACTTTTGGTCTTGCTCAACTTTATATTGAAGCCCTGCTATTTCTACAATTGCAAACATTGTTTATGATTTTTATATAATTATTCGAGGTGCAAAAGTAGACAATTTATTTAACAAGCACAATATTTATTTCACTTTTTTCAAATATTTGACGCTCAGTACTTTTTATTTTTATTAGGGGCAGCATTTCCGCCCTCCGTTCCCGCTATTTTTTTCCAAGCCTTAGCCAAACCAAAAAAATGAGCTCCACTCAGGTCGGGCTGCGACAGTCTCGTGGAAAAAATACAAGGCTTTCAGAGTTTCAAAACTCTCGAAGCCTTATCACCAATTAGAATTTCAAATTTCAAATTTCGAATTTCGAATTTCAAATAGTTGCAAAATCTCTTTCACAAAACAATTTTATATTTAATCTGATAATCTTAATTAATCTCAATAAATTTGAGCATTGAAAATTTTATCAATGCTAAATTTCATCAAGAAAAATATTGCCAAAGTTTGGGCAAAAAAACATGTTGCCACAACCCAAGGTTTTAAAAATAACGCTGCAAAAGATCAAGAAGCGCTACTTTTAGATTTGGTCAAAACAGCCGAAAAAACATTATTCGGACGCGAGCATCAGTTCGAAAATATTAAGTCCATCGATGATTTTCAAAAACTTGTTCCCATCGCAGATTACGAAGATCTGAAACCTTACATCGAAAAAGTAAAGCGTGGTCAAGCCAAAATTCTTTGGCCAGATCTTCCTGAATATTTTGCAAAAACTTCTGGCACAACGTCTGGCGCCAAATATATTCCGATTTCCAAAGAAGGAATGCCTTATCAAGTTGCTGCGGCGCAAAGTGCAATATTTCATTACATCGCCCAAAAGGGAAATGCCGATTTCGTCAACGGAAAAATGATTTTCCTACAAGGTTCACCCGAGTTAGAAGAAGTTAATGGCGTTAAAACCGGACGTCTTTCAGGGATTGTTGCACATCATATTCCTAATTATTTACAAAAAAATCGTTTGCCAAGTTGGGAAACCAATTGCATCGAAGATTGGGAAACCAAAGTTGATAAAATTGTAGAAGAAACCGAATCTCAAAACATGACCTTAATTTCTGGGATTCCGCCTTGGTTGATTATGTATTTTGAAAAACTAACAGAAAAGCATAATAAGAAAATTACCCAAATTTTCCCAAACCTTCAATTGATTATTACTGGCGGCGTTAACTACGAGCCTTATCGCGAAAAGATGAATGATTTGTTAGGAAAGCCAGTTGACATTGTGCAAACTTTTCCAGCTTCCGAAGGTTTTTTTGCATTTCAAGATGATTATCAAAAGGAAGGTCTTTTGCTATTGACCAATCACGGTATTTTCTACGAATTTGTTCCTTTGGAAGAATTTGGAAAACCGGATGCACATCGTTTAACCATAAAAGATATCGAACTCAATAAAGATTATGCCATGATTTTGACGACCAATTCAGGACTTTGGGCATATTCGATTGGCGATGTTGTGAGATTTATTGACAAAAATCCGCATCGTGTTTTGGTGAGTGGAAGGACCAAACATTTTACGTCTGCATTTGGTGAACACGTTATCGCTTTCGAAGTTGAAGAAGCGATGAAAGCAACGGTTGAGAAATTTCCTTGTCAGATTACAGAATTTCATTTGGCGCCACAAGTTAATCCTGAAGAAGGCTTGCCTTACCACGAATGGTTTATCGAGTTTGCTAAAGAACCAAATGATTTAGAGAAATTTCGAGTAGAGTTGGATCAACAATTACGACAACGAAATACGTATTATGATGATTTAATTTCTGGAAATATTCTTCAAGTTTTAAAAATTAAAAGTTTAAAAAAGAATGCGTTCCAAGATTATGCAAAATCCGAAGGTAAGCTTGGCGGTCAGAATAAAATTCCTAGATTAGCGAATGATAGAAAAATTGCTGACTTTCTAGAAAAACTCTAAGCTTATGAAAAAAATATTTCCGATTTTAGTTATGGTTTGTTTGTTGTTAAGCGCTTGTAGAACGACGAAGTATAAGCAGGAGTGGGGGAATAATTTTTTGGAAGTCAAAGCTGGATCCAAATATCATTTTAAAACTTTTTCGAATGGCGAGTTTAAAATGGCTGTGACAAGTGTTGAGAAAGACAGTATTTTCGGGATTCGCCACAAAGAAAATGTTGGAATTGCAAAAAAGGATATTAGAATTATCAAAAAAGATAGTCCTGTTGGTACAGCCGCTTTGCTGGTAGGTATTGCTGGATCGGGAACACTAATCTATTTGTTAGCAAAAGCAACAACTAATTTTGGACATGGTTTTGGACACGAATATGAAGATTAATTTTTTCAATTTCTTAATCTAAATC
This sequence comes from Soonwooa buanensis, assembly GCF_900167905.1. Classification (GTDB taxonomy): domain Bacteria; phylum Bacteroidota; class Bacteroidia; order Flavobacteriales; family Weeksellaceae; genus Soonwooa; species Soonwooa buanensis. The sequence goes on from NZ_FUYZ01000003.1 coordinate 263,502, forward strand.
AATTCGAGATTTAACTTAAATATTTTTCTTTGTTAAATGATTTCATTTGAACCATTAAAGGTTTTAAAAAACCAAGAATACAGAAATCTTCTTTCGGGAAGATTCTTTTTGATTATAGCCTTTCGTATGTTGGCAACTTTGCTAGGTTGGTGGGTTTATCAATTGACGAAAGATCCTTTGTCTATTGGACTTATCGGGCTTTCGGAAGTTATTCCGGCGGTCGGCAGCGCATTATACGCGGGACATGTTATCGACAATAATGAAAAAAAGAAAATGCTTTTGATGTGTAATTATGCATATGTTTTTCTGATAAGCTTTCTTTTAATTCCAGCATTTTTAGGACATCGACTACATTTTTCAGGACATGAAATCACCTATTTTATTTACGGAATTATATTTTTCACAGGGATTTGTCGCGCGTTTTTAGGACCACTTGTTCCATCGATGATTCCCAAAATCGTGAAAATGGAAAATCTTCCTTATGCAGTCACCATGAATCAGGCAACGTTTTTAACGGCTTCGGTCTCGGGACATGCTATTGGAGGATTTTTAATTGCTTTAATCACCATCAAATATACTTTGGTTGTTATAATCTGTAGTATGATTATCGCGTCGTTTTTCTTTTGGAGTTTGAACAAACAATTTCCTGTTGTTAAGCACGACGAAAAACCAGAAGTTTGGAAGAGTATCAAAGAAGGACTTTCTTTTATTGTCCGAACTAAAGAGATTCTTGGCGCACAAATGCTCGATATGTTTGCAGTGCTGTTTGGTGGCGCAGTTGCAATGATTCCCGTTTTTGCAAGTGACATTCTCAAAGTCGGTTCCGAAGGTTTTGGATTGTTAAACGCAGCTTCTGATATCGGTTCGATGTGCATTATTATCTTTTTGTCTTTAGTTCCATTAAAGAAAAATCAAGGCAAAATATTGTTATGCGTTGCCGCAGGATTTGGACTTTGTATCATCGGATTTGGTTTATCAAAACTCTATTGGTTAAGTTTCGGATTCTTAATGCTGAGCGGAATGCTTGATGGTATCAGCGTTGTCATCCGCGGAACCATTGTACAACTCAAAACGCCTGACGAATTGCGCGGTCGTGTGATGAGCGTTAATTCAATTTTTATTATGTCGAGCAATGAGTTGGGACAATTCGAAAGTGGCGTTATGGCTAAGATTTTTGGTGTTGCCAGATCGGTAGTTATCGGTGGTGCGTTGACGCTTGGTACCGCAATATTCATTGGTTCTACATCGCCAAAACTTCGAAAAATGGAATATTAGTTTTTCCTCCGAGAAAGTTCCGAAGGAACGATTTAATTTAGCATAGGATGAAGTCCTATGAAAACGAGGTAATGATTTAAATTAAAACATAAAACAAAGGCGGACATTTCGTAGAAATGTCCGCTTTTGTTTTATTTAGAAAAATTTGAAAATTAGTTAATCAATTCAAATCTTGCATATTCAGCAATTTTCTTTGGAAGTTTGATGCCTTCCACAGTTTGGTTGTTTTCCAAAAGCGCTGCCATAATTCTTGGAAGAGCCATTGCAGAACCGTTTAGCGTATGTACCAATTGTGTTTTTCCATCCGCTTTATAACGACATTTAAGTCTGTTCGCTTGGAAAGTTTCAAAATTCGAAACAGAAGATACTTCTAACCATTTTTCTTGAGCTGCACTCCAAACTTCAAAATCATAAGTCATTGCTGCAGCAAAACCTGTATCGCCACCACAAAGTCTCAAAATTCTGTAAGGCAATTCAAGATCTTCAAGAATTGATTTGATGTGTTCTACCATTTCTTCAAGAACAGCATAAGAGTTTTCTGGCTTTTCAATTCTAACGATTTCAACTTTTTCAAATTGGTGAAGACGGTTAAGACCTCTCACGTGCGCGCCATAACTTCCAGCTTCTCTTCTGTAACATTGTGAGAAAGCCGTATTTTTAATAGGAAGCTCTTTTTCATCCAAGATAACATCACGGTAGATATTTGTCACAGGAACTTCAGCTGTTGGGATAAGGTACAAATCGTCCGCACCGATATAATACATTTGACCTTCTTTATCTGGCAATTGTCCCGTTCCGTAACCAGAAGCTTCGTTAACAACATGTGGCGGATTAACTTCTAGATAACCAGCATCAGTGTTTTTGTCCAAGAAATATTGTACCAAAGCACGTTGTAGTCTCGCACCTTTTCCAAGATAAACAGGGAAGCCAGCGCCAGCGATTTTAACACCTAATTCAAAGTCGATAAGATTATATTTCTTCGCCAATTCCCAATGTGGAATCGCACCTTCTCCAAGCCCTTCAACTGGCGTTGATTGGAAGATATTTTCGTTGTCGTCAGCAGAAATACCAGCAACAACCTTTTCGTAAGGGATGTTCGGGATTTGATACAGAATATCTAACAAAGCCTTTTCGGCATCGTTAAGTTGTTGTTGTAATTCTTTACTCGATTCTTTGTATTGCGCTGTTTGAGATTTAGCAGCTTCGGCGTCGTCTTTTCGTCCTTCTTTCATCATGATACCAATTTCTTTCGAAATTTTGTTCATTTCAGCAAGTTGGGAGTCAAGGTCGAACTGAAGTTTTTTTCTGTTGTCGTCTGCGGAAATGGCAGCATCTACCAATTCTAGATTTTTGAAATGACGTTTCTTTAAACCTTCAATAACGCGCTCCTTTTCATCGCGTAAAAAATTAACTTGTAACATAATTTTGTTGTTAGTATATTGATGTTGTTGATGTTTTCTGTTTTAAAAATGATTTTAAAAAACCTAAAACATCAGTTAAGATTGCAAAATTAGTGATTTTTATTTCACGATGTTGACAATATTCGGTTGAGTGTCAGTTTTTGTGAAGACTAATTTGTTAGAATGCCACATTTTGGAAACTTCAAATTTTTGTGGCGTCCAATTGTATTCGATTCTGATGGTGTCGTCATCGACAGAATTTTGTGTTTCAGTTATTTTTTTTGTGAAACGCATAATCATACTCGAATAATAACTTTTGGAATCTGGATTGATCGAATCTTTTATCAAGCGCGTTGCACCAGCCACATATTCGACATAGCGGATGGAATCGCTGTTTATTAAAATCGAAGAAGTGACAGGTTTTTGATCCGTATCAGCCAATAAATCTAGTAAAGCAACACTCGTGTAGTTGCCTGCAATTTTTGGTTTTAACAAGTCTTTACCGTCTGCATTCTTAACATAGATATTAAGGACTTGGTCAATCTGTTGGATAGATTCTTCATCTTGACGACAAGCCAAAAGACTAAAAACGGCGATAAGAAAAATTGAAATTTTTTGTTTCATCACGACAAAGATAAAAAGATATCAACGAATAACTTAGTTTTCAAAATATTTTTGATACCATAATTCGAAAGTGACAAGTTGCCAAAGTCTTACATAATCCATTGGTTCTTGCGCTTCTTGTTGCCATTTATCAATAATTTCAGATTTAAAGAAACCACGTTTTTTTAGGTTTTTTAAATTGTCCGAAACAAAATTTTTAGCTTTATCATTGGATTGAATAAAATAGGCAAGTGGAAAACTAAAACCTTTTTTTGGCATTTCTAAAACTTCTTTTGGAAGAAAATTTTGTGCTACTTTTCTTAATAAAGGTTTATTGATAATGCCGTTATAACGAATATTGGTAGGCAATTGCGAAACATAATCTATCAGTTTGTTACTTAGATATGGATAGCGAAATTCGATGCCGTATTTCATGGCGCTAAGATCGTCTCTAAAAACGTGATGTGACGATAAAGAATAGGCGATATCGTATTCGAATAGACCTTCGTAATTTTCTTTATCGGTTAAATGAAATTCGTTTAAATTAAAATTATTTTTGGATTTAATCTCGTTTGAAAATAGAGACATCGCTTCAGCTGGACGCATTCCGGATTGACTTTGACGGAAGAAATCAAACATTGAATCTTGAGAAAAATAGTTTTTTACTTTTCGCGAAAATTTATCATTTGTAAAAATAAAATTCTTAACAAAGTTGAATTTTTTAAGCTTTTGCCATTTTCCTAGTTTTAAAGAATGCTCGTAACCGCCAAAAAGTTCGTCCGCGCCATTGCCACTTAATACCACTTTGTAGCCTTTTTTATTTGCAAATTGAGTAGCATTTATTAATACTTCGAGGCTGCAATAAGGCTCTTCAAAATGTTGAATATTTTCTTTCAAATTGTTGAGAACTTCCTCGTCATCAACTTTTTTTATAAGATGAGGTATGTCTAAAGTTTTTGCAACCAAACTTGCATTTTCAACTTCTTGATCGGAGAATTTATACGAAATAGTGAACGCCGTAATATCATTGTGAAATGCTTTCGACTTCGCAGTTATTAAAGTAGAATCGATGCCACCGCTCATCATACTTGCTACAGGAACATCTGCAAAAAGCTGTTCGTCAACGCTTTCTGCTAATAATTGGTCAACTTGTTTTTGCGCTTCTTCTAAGCTAATATTTGTGCTTTTTATATTTGGAAGTTTCCAAAAAGATTGGATTTTTGTTTCAAAATTCTCTAAGTTTATCGATAGCCAATGCGCTGGTTTTAAAGAATAAATTCCTTCAAAACAAGTGTCCGGCGCCAAGGTTGTTTGGAAAAGAAAATTAGTATAAATCCCACGCCAGTTGATTTCTGGTTTTATCCAATCAGCTTTTAATATTGCTTTTATCTCGGAAGCCCAAATAATATTTTCATCTTTTTTTAGTGAATAGAAAAGTGGTTTTAATCCCATTCTATCCCTTGCAAGTAATAATTTTTTACTTTCTAAATCAATGATGCTGATGGCGAACATACCATCTAATTTTTCAAAAATAGCTTCTTTCCAATGTAGATAGCCGTTGAGGATAACTTCGGTGTCGGTTTGACTTAAAAATTGATAACCTAAATTTTCTAGTTCGACACGGATTTTTTTAAAATTATAAATCTCGCCATTAAAGTTAATAATACATTTACCATCCGATGTTGACATTGGTTGATGTCCTTTTTCGGATAAATCCAAAATTGAAAGTCTTCGGAATCCAACCGCGATATTGGAGTTTTCGACTGCAGTAAGAAGAGGTTGTTTTGATTTAATTTCTGAAATGCTATCAGTTCCCGAAAAGAAATTTCCATTGTTGAGATCGCCAAGCCAAAAACCTTCGTCATCGGGACCACGGTGCGTAATAGCTTTATTCATTTCCAAAATATTTTTGGAAGAAAGCTTTTTGTTAATTGAAAAATAACCAGTGATACCGCACATTAGGAAAGTTTTTTTGATTCGTAAAAATAAGCAATTGCTGGTAGAATTCCGGATAATGTAAGACAGCCAAATGTAATATATGCGACACCAATTAACCCAAATTTTGGAATTATTAAGTATAATGAAACTGAAGTCAAAAGGAGCATTAATACGGAGATTTTTAAGTTCCACATCGATTTTCCGATAGAAGCTAGCATGTACACAAACAAAACTCGGAAAATTAAGGACATAACTGCTGCCAATAGTAAAATGTTGTAAATTGTTGTATCTGCATATTGCTTTCCGAAAATTCCTAGAACTTGTTTACTGAAAAAATAGCCGACTAAATATATAGCAACACCAACAATGGTAAATAATTTCAGGTAATTAAATACAAAGTGATATTGGTACTTTTTGTCTCTGTGATGTTGACAAAGTTTTGGATATTCAGTTTGCATAAAGATAAAACCTAAAACTAAAATATTCATTGGGATCATCGCGCTAACTTTATAATGCGCAACATCGGCATCTGTCATCAGCCAGCCAATAAAAAAAATATCAAGGATAAAAACCAATTCGCCAACTTGCGTTGTTAATGCCGTTGTCGACGAAAAATTCCAAAATTCTTTTTTATTAAAATTCTGTAAGTGATTGCTTTTAAAACTTAAATTAAACTTTCGATCAAACAAAAGATACGAGAAAGGTGCAATAACCAAACTAATAATAAAGCCTTCGAAATGCCAAAAATAAGTAAGCACCAAACTTAAAATCAAACTTAAAACAGAAATAAAAATATCTAGTTTAGCATAAGATTCGTTATCGAGATTGGCGCGATATTCTGCTTTTTTCTGTTCAGATAAATAGAAGCCAAGAAAGCGAATGAGAAATAAAGCAATAAGATATATTTTTGAATGTTCGTTCCAATAGAGAAATCCTGCAACGAGAAACATAATTGCGGTAAGTACGAAATTGTAAATCAACCCATAGGAAAAAGCATAAGAAAAAAAACGCTCTTTTTCTTTTTGATCATGTATGGTTGGACCGTATTTTAAAACGCCTTGTGCTGCTCCAAATCCTGAGATTGCTAAAAATATTCCTAAAAAATTTAATGCAAAAGTGGCCATCCCAAACTCGTCCATTGTCAACATTCGCGCTCCAAAAAGACTTATAAGAAACGACGAAATTCTTGACACAAATAAGGATGCGCCAACCCAAATTCCTTTTTTTGCGACGAAATTTTGGATGAAGCTTTTCATGATTTTAAAACAGATTCATAAACATTGCTGTACTGCTTAGCAATATTTTTTGGACTATATTTTTCTTCAATGCCTATATGTAAATCTTGCGGATTTGCGAAGGTTTTTTCGTGCAACAGCATCGCCTTCATGGCATCATATAATTGCTCGAGATTATCACGTTCTACCAAAATGCCAGTTTGTGGCGATACAAATTCTGGCGTACCTCCAACCGCAGAAGATATAACTGGAATACCGCAAGCATTGGCCTCAACAATGACACAACCTTGGGTTTCGTTTTCACTAAACAAAATAAAAGCATGTGACTCTTGCATTTTTTCGGCAACTTCATCTAGCTTTAATTTTCCAAAAGTCTTGATGTAAGATTCTGCTTTTAGTTTTTTTATTAAATCTTGGATCGGTCGTAAATCTCCGTCACCTCCGATTAATAATTGGAAATTTTGATGTTGTTGATGTAGTCGATGTGCAACCTCAATTATTTTATCTGGATTTTTTCGTTCCACCAAATTGGAAATATGAACAAAGCTGAAAACATCGTGCTTCTTTTTTTGTTCATTAATTTTAAAAATATCTGTGTTAACGACATTAGAAATCACGTGGATAGGAACTTTAATCCCTAAAACCTCAAGGCCTCTTTTTAGATTTTTACTTACTGGCATCATTGTGGAAGATTGATTTCCAATGTATTTGGCGAAAAATCTCCAAACAGAACCATGTGCATCAGAGGCATTTTCTTGATAAGCCGTCCAATGTTCTGTAATAACAAAGGGGATTTTGTGTTTTTTCTTTAGATAAACAGGGAAGAACAAATTGTTATGCAAAACATTCGCGTGGACAATGTCGGGTTTTTGCATATTTTGAAAGCCTAATTTGTAAGCTTTCATTCTTCTGCTAAAATTGATAAGCGGATTCTTCGTATTTCGATAATAAACGATCAAAGTTTTAAGACCGTTAATTACTTTTTCGTCGAATAGAAATTTTTCCTTTTGGTTAGGATCACCAATCGCATGAAGCACTTCTACATGATGTTGCAAAGCCACGGCTTCTGCGTGGCGTTGTACGAAATTTCCGTTGGTCGGTTCCAATTTATTAGGATACCAAGAAGAAATAAAAAGAACTTTCAAATGCTACTAAATATTATGCGCCCAACTTCTGCTAAGTGGTTGTAAAAAATGACTTAGAAAATCTAAATAGGTATTTTTAGAAAAATCAAAAACTTCGATGTCACGAGAAAGCTCACCAGATCTTATTTTGTTTTTAAAATCAAGAAGTTTCAAAGTTTTTACTTCGCCGTTTTCAACATAGCTAGCTTTCATTCTGTCGAAAAATCCAAGCTCATATTCTTTATCAAATTCTCGCATAAGTCCTCCAAGTGCATCAATACTGCAGCCAGAAGCCATTTCTTTTTCTTCATCAACACATACAACAATAAATTGATTTTTTTCAATCTTGAAAGACGCTTCCAGCGGTTTGCCATGCGCAGCCCAAGTTGATAAAAATTCGTACAAACGTTCTGCAATGTCTTTTGCTTCTTTTGGTGAGAAAGGACGAGATGCAGGATATATAATGACTCTGTAGTCGTTGGTTTCTACAATGCTAGATTCTTCAATTTTCATATCAGAATGGTTTTAAAATTAAAGTATAAAATTACGAATTATTATTTAGTTTTAATATTTACAAAAATAAAACCCAAGCAAAGCTTGAGTTTTAATAATATTTTGAAACTTATTAAAGTCTACAAATCGTCAGCTTCGGCAAGAAGTTCGACAATGTCTTTAACTTGTACTTCTTCATTTTTATTAAAATGTTTAACACCATCGGTCATCATCGTGTTGCAGAAAGGACAACCTGTTGCAATCACTTTTGGTTCTTCTTTAAGCGCTTCTTCCGTTCTTTCGACATTGATGTCTTTATTACCTTTTTCTGGCTCTTTGAACATCTGTGCACCACCAGCACCACAACAAAGTCCGTTGGTTTTGCAACGCTTCATCTCAACCAATTCGGCATCAAGTTTTTCCAAAAGCATTCTTGGTGCTTCGTATTCATCATTTCCGCGACCTAGATAACATGGATCGTGGAAGGTAATTCTTTTCCCTTTGAATTGTCCTCCTTCAATTTTTAGACGTCCTTCTTCCATCAATTGCTTAAGGAATTGCGTATGGTGAAGCACTTCGAATTTTCCACCTAAACTTGGATATTCGTTTTTTAAAGTATTGAAACAATGCGGACAAGCCGTCACAATTTTCTTAACATCGTAAGCGTTAAGAATTTCGATGTTGGTTAATGCCATCATTTGGAAGATAAACTCGTTACCAGCACGTTTTGCAGGATCACCAGTACAAGATTCTTCTTGGCCTAGAACAGCAAATTCTACACCTATTTTATGTAAGATTTTACAAAAAGCTTTGGTGATTTTTTTTGCACGATCGTCAAAACTTCCTGCGCAACCAACCCAAAACAAAACTTCTGGAGATTTTCCTTCGGCAGCATATTCTGCCATTGTTTTTATAGTGAAATCCATTTTTTTAATTTATCAATGTATCAGAGTAACAATTTACCAAAATCTTAAAAACCAAAATCATGATTGGTAGATCGTTAAATTATTTAATTATTACATTATTCTGTTGCCCAATTCAATCTGTCGCCTTGGTTGTATTGCCATGGTGCAGCATTGTTTTCGATATTGGTCATCATTAAGTTAAGTTCTGTCGGCGCAGCAGATTGCTCCATCACCAAGAATCTTCTCATTTCAAAAATGATAGATAACGGATCGAGTAGGATAGGACATGCTTCTGTACAAGCGTTACAAGTTGTACACGCCCAAAGTTCTTCTTTAGTAATATAATCGTTTAACAACTTTTTGCCATCATCTACAAATTTGCCACCGTTTGCATCCATGTTTTTGCTCACTTCTTCTAGACGGTCACGCGTTTTCATCATGATAAGACGTGGCGAAAGTTCTTTACCTGTAATATTTGCAGGGCAGCTCGCTGTACAACGACCACATTCGGTACACGAATAGGCATTAAGAAGCTGAACTTTATTTAAATCAAAAATATCTTCTGCACCGAATTTAGCAGGCGCTTCTTCTGCACCTTCAGCTGGCGCTGCGTAAGGATCGGCATTTGGATCCATCATCAATTTGATTTCTTTAGTTACAGATTCCAAATTATTGAATTCTCCTTTCGGGTTTAAATTAGCATACCAAGTACTTGGGAATGCTAAAATAATATGTAAATGCTTAGAATAATAAAGATAGTTCATGAAGAATAAAATCCCCACAAAATGGAACCACCAAGCAAATTTTTCAACAAAGATTAAGAAACCGTCATCAAAACTAAACCATTCCAAAACTGGAACAATGAATGCGTTACTAATTGGGAAAGATCCCACCGTATGATAAACACCTCTAGCTTGTAGAATAGATTCTGATGCATTCAACTTGAAGAAAGCCATCATTAGCGCAAATTCGATAATCAAAATCCAGTTAGCGTCATCTTTTGGCCAACCGAAAAGTTCTTTCATGTTAAGACGTTTAACACCGTAAAAATTTCTTCTAATAAAGAAAACAACCACGCCAATAACTACCAATAACGCCAAAACTTCTAATGTCGCCGTGAAGAAATCATAAATCGTGTCTCCTAAAATTGAATGTAAAAAACGGTGTGTTCCGAAAATACCATCAACGATAATTTCTAAAAGTTCGATATTAATGATGACAAAACCAACATAGACAAATAGGTGAAGAATCCCAGCAACAGGACGTTGTCCCATTTTGCTTTGTCCAAGTGCAACACGTGTCATGGTTGCCCAACGTTCGGATCTTCTGTCGGATCTGTTAATGTCTCTACCAAGGTTGATATTTCTGTAAATCTTTTGTAAGCTTTTCGCAAACATGCCAAAGCCAACGATAAGAAGAATTACAAAAATGATGTTGTCAATATACTGCATATCAATCAAAAATTATTTTTTACCAAATACGGAAATGTTGATATAACGCTTAGGATTTGCTTTAAGGTCTTCTATTAAAGCATTAAGGTTACTAGATGTTTTGTTGAGGTTGTTGTAAAGGTCTTCATCTTTGGTAAGTTTTCCAAGAGAACCTTCGCCATTTTGTATGCCTGCAATAACAGAATTCAGTTTGTCAGCAGTCGTACTAAGGTTTTCGATCGCAGAGTTAAGTTTTTTAACGTCTACATTGTCTGCAACATTTCCGAATTTATCAACTGTAGCTTTTGTTGAAACCAAAGTTTTGTTGGCATTATCAACCACAGACTTCACTCCAGCTTCGTTATTTGCTAGCATTCTATTGGTTTGGTCAGCGGTAACTTTGAAGGCAGAAACAGTCTGGTTAAGGTTTGCTAAAAGCACTTTTATTTGTTGACGATTTTGCTCATCTACCAATTTATTAGCACTTACCATTGTCGAATCTAATTTTGACAAAACACTTGATACTTGATCTTTAACAGGACCAACTTGTGATGCCAAAGAGTTAAGCATTGACAATTGGAAGTTGCCTTTAAGCGTATCGCCATCTTTTGCTAAAACATTTCCTTTTGCAAGATTTATTCTAAGCTCTTTTCCAGACATAAGGCCTGGTTCAAAAATTTCAACATTAGAATTTTTTGTAAATTCGAATTTGTCATCAACAGTAATCTGAACGACAAAATGTATATCGCCACTGGCGGTTGGTACTGGCTTAATCTCAGAAACTTGTCCAACACGTAAACCATTTATAGAAACTGGGTTTGACTTTGCTAATCCTTCTACATTGTCATATTTGATGTAATATTGATTGTCTGTAGAAAAGATATTTTTCCCTTTCATGAATTGAAATAATATCGTAAAGGAAATAATTGCAAAAATTGCAATAAGACCAGCTTTTAATTCTTTACTAAACTTCACGTAAATAATATTTTTTAGGTTACAAATATAAGAATATTGCAGTTAATATTCTTTCTAAATAAAAACAAGAAAGCGACCTGCAAATTGCAAGCCGCTTTCGTTATAATTTTAAGTAATTTCTTACTGTTGATGTCCTGTTTTATCCCAAACTTCAATTCTGTAATCTTTGATGTCGGCGTTATCTTGGAGAGATTTAAGATAACCTTGTCCGAACATGTTACTGTTTTGTTGTTGGATTGCATCTACAACTTGCTTAGCATCGCCAGGCATTTTGTTGCTCTTGATCGACTTGCGTTGTACAACAAATACACCTGCCATACCTTCGATAGGTTGAGAGATTTTGTTGTTTGCAACACCGAATGCAGCACCTGCAACTTTAGCTTCCATAGATCCACCAATATTGGCATTGAAGAAGTTAATGTCAGAATTTGCTTTTGTTGTGTTAAACAATTTCGCAATTTGATCTAGGCTTCCTGCTTTAGCAGCATTTATTTTATCAATGATCTTTTTAGCTAGTAATTTATTTTTAACAATCGGTTCGATTTGCTCTCTTACGCTTTCTGGATTAGCAAGACCAGCATCTTGTTTGCCAACTAGGTAAGCAACAATACGATCACCTGTGCCATCAACCGTGAAGATGTCGCTATCGCCAATTTCTCTTTTCTTGTCAAATGCCCAAGTTAAGATTTCGCCATCTTTATCAGTTCCTAAACCTGGTAATTGTCCTTGGAATCTTGTAACTGCTTTAGGATTTTGCATGTTGAAACCTCCTTTTTTAGCAATGTTACTAAACTCGTTAAAGCTCTTACCTTGTACTTGTTGGATGAATCTAGTTGCTTTGTTATGTACGTCGCTTTCAGTTTTGTCAGAAGCTTTGATCGCTTTTGCTAAATGCGCTACTTTGTAAGCCATAGCACCAGATTTTTTATCATCAACTTTGATGATGTGGTAACCGAATTGCGTCTCAGCAAGACCGATTGATCCTTTGCTGTTGTTGGCTAAGAAATTAAGATATCCTGGTGCAAATTGCGATTCTGGTGTCGTCCAACCCACACTACCTTTTCTTTCTACAGCGTTCGGCTCGTCAGAGAATTTAAGATCTTTATCAAAATTAGCAGCATTAGATTTAACATCAGCTAAGATGCTATCAGCTAATTTTTTTGCTTGCTCTTTAGTTCTTGTCGCAGTTGATCTTTCGGCGCCTTTATAGCCGATTAAGATATGGCTAGACATTGTAGAATCCGTCGGCTTCTTGTCTAGTAATTTTGAAACGATATAATAATTTTGCTCTTTGTATGGTCCAAAAGTTTGTCCAACTGTAGCGCCAGCAATTTTGTCTTTTAAAGCTGTAGGTAATTGCTCAGGCTTTAGATATTGAGGCATGTAAGGAACGTCAGAGTTCAATTCCACAAACATTGAGTCGTTCTTTGTATTTTGGAAGTTCTCAGTTCCGTTAGAAGCATCAGATCCTTTTAAGAATAACTTGTTAAGCTCGTTAAGAGACGCTGCATCATCCTGTGCGCTTGGTGTCGCTGGGAAGTATACATAACCAATGTTACGGTTAGCATCAACTTTGAATCTCGTTGGGTGCAACTTGATGTAATCTGTAAGATCTTGTGTTGTTACTTTTGTAGGATTTGTTTTTTCAAAACTTGTATAATCTACTTTTACATAGTCAACGTTTGCGATTTCGTCACGTTGTTTGATAACAAGGTCAGCTTCTTTTTTGCTAGCAGTAATACCGTTTCCTAAGTTTCCGAAAAGGATTCTTGCCATCATTCTGTACTCGATAGATTTTTTGTTTCTAATCCAAGCGTTGTACATTTCTGCTTGACCAGCTTCTTGTAGACCTTCGATTTGTTTCTTGATGTCTTGAAGTTTGAAGTTTCCTTTTTCGTCAAAGTTAGACGGGTTTTGTGCAAACATTGGATCGTACTGAAGTTGACTCCAGAACATATCGTCCGTTAACTCAAGACCTAATTTTTCAAATTCTTGTTTAATCAATTTTGACTGTACCAAAACTTGCCAAGCTTGCTCTTCAAGTCCATTTTGAGGTTGTCCTTGTTGTTGCGCTTGCTGCTGAAGTACAAATAATTGGTCGTTGAACTCGTCACGGCTAATTTCTTCACCATTAACTTTTCCTAGAATACTAGGGTTTTTACCAAAAATTTTATCGATAGAATCTGGATTTACCAAGAAAGCTAATAAAGCTAAGGCAATAACACCCATCAATAACCAAGGTCGTTTTCTAATCTCTCCTAAAACTGCCATTTTTTGTTATGTGTTTATAATCAATCCGCGAAAATACATATTTTTGAACTAAAATGAAAAATTTGTTTTAAACTTTTATCATTCTTAAAAGTCTTTTATGAAAAAGCCACCGAAAAAATAATTTTCGATGGCTGATATATTTTCAATTTTAATGCTTATTGACCGCCATATTTTTTGTCCATAATCTTGTCGCGCACTTTTCCTTCTGTTTGGAAGAGTTTAAGGACTTGTTGTGGTGTCAATATTTTTAAAAACTTATCGGCATATAATTTTCTGTTATCTAAAAGTTGTTTTCCAACTTCAAAACTTTCATCAAGTTTTTGCTTAGCCTCATCATTGCTAAGTTTTTCGATGTTGACCGATCCTTTAAATTTATCTTTAATCTGTTTTTGACTATTAGTGTATTGTTCAAAAATTTCTTTAAACTCGGCTTGAGATTCTTTCGGAACATCTAATTCGTCAAGGAAAATATCTTGTTTTACCGTTTGCATAAATTGTGACCGCTCACGAGGAGTCATGTTTTTCATCATTTCGTGACGTTCTTCTTTATTCATCCCTTGCCAGTTGGACATATTTTGCGTTTGGTTTGGTGCACTTCGGACTCTGTCATTTTGTATTGGCGAAAGGCTTGTTGTGCCAAGACTTCCTCTTTGCGAGGTGTTGCCAAGGTTTTCTGATGACGTACGATTTCTATCTGTACTTCCTCCACGGCGCTCGGTTTGCGCATTAATTTGCGCCATCGAAGAAATTAATATTAAACTAAAAAATAATTTTTTCATAACTCTCTTTTTTCAACTAATTGTAAAGGTCAAGATAAACATCTTGATCAACAGTTTTATCAAGGTCGCTGACTTGGTCAGGCGTCATAACCGCAAGAACTTGTGTAATTTTCGCATCCGATTTATTAGCTTTTGCAAAAGTAGCTTTTGGCGTTGTCGCATTAACTTTAGTGTAAGCTAGATCTTGACGTTCAATTGGTTTATTTGTAATCCTATTGTTGTGTTCAGTTGCAGTAGGATGTTTGCTTTCTGTTTTAAGGTTTTCTTGTGGAGCAGATTTAGCTTGTGGCACATTATATACAGCCAAAGCTTCATCATTTTTTATTGTATAACTGCTGTCAACAATGTCTTTGTTTTTTGCAATAGTTGTCTGTTGATCAGTGTTTTGATTGCTAATGCTCCAGATGCCAAGACCTCCGATAGCTGCTATTGCCGCTGCGGCTGCCCATTTAAAATTAAGTGGAATTATTTTAGCTTCTTTCTTTTGAGGAATGGTCTTGTTCAAAACATTATTCTGCATTTCCGCAAAGAAATCTGGCGGTGTTGCAAAACTGTTCTTACGTTCAAGATTTTCTATATCAAAATTTTTCATCATCTATTTATTTTACTAAAATTCGCTAGAATAGTTGTCTTTAATAAAAGTTTCAATTTTTTCTTTCGCGTAGTGATAGTTAGTTTTTAGCGTGCCAACAGACATATCAACAATTTTTGAAATCTCTTCGTATGGCAAATCATCATAATATCGCATCGTGAAAACCAATTTTTGTTTCTCAGGAAGACTTTGTATGGCTTTCTGTAACAAAAGTTGAATCTCGTCTGCGTCTTTTTCTGCGTTATCAGCTACCAAATTCTGCATGTAGTAATCTGCATCTTCATCCGCTTTTTTCATCTTTTTCATTTTATTAAGTTGTTGAAGCGCTTCGTTGGTTGCAATCCTATAAAGCCAAGTGTACAACTTACTATCTTGTTTGAATTGATGAAAATTCTGGTAAGCTTTAATAAACGTTTCCTGCAATACATCTTGCGCTAGATCATGATCCACAATAAGTCGTCGGATATGCCAATACAATCGACTTTGGTGTGCATCCATCAATGCGCGAAGCCCCTTTTCTACAGTTTTTGGCTGTAACATTAGCTTGATAATGTCGTCGTCGTTGAGCTTCATTGAGATGTTTCGTTAGTTGGATAATTTTAATAAGCCAAAGTTAAAATTGTTTTTCAAATTTTTGATTCTGTGTCTCGAAATTGTCTTTAAATTCTACTAAATTGCAACAAATATTAAATCCAATATCGTGAAAATCGCTATCATCGGCTCCGGAAATGTGGCTTATCATCTCGCAAAAGCCTTAAAACAAACTGAACAAAATTTAGTCCAAATTTTCGGAAGAAACCAAGAAGTTTTAAATTCTATTTCTAAAGAATTAGATATTCCTGTGTCGATTAACGAGTTGGCGGAGGCAGATTTGTACATTATTTCGGTGAGCGATTCTTCGGTTGAGGACGTTTCAAAAATCATTAAAAATCCTAATGCAATTGTTGCTCACACGTCGGGTTCTTTACCAAAAAAAATATTAAAAGGTGATTATAAAAAAGCAAGTTTTTATCCACTGCAAACTTTTTCGAAGTCAAAAGATTTAGATTATGCAGATATTCCGTTTTTTATTGAGGCGGAAGAGAAAGAAGTGGAAAATGTTTTAATTGATGTTGCTTCAAAAATTTCCAAACATGTTGAAATTGCAAATTTTGAAAAGAGAAAATACATCCATCTAACGGCGGTTTTTGCATGTAATTTTGTGAATCATCTTTTTGCTCGAGCTAAAGAAATTTCTGATTCGCAACAGATTTCGTTTGATTATTTTATGCCTTTAATAGAAGAAACTTTTGATAAAATTAAATCTGTAAATCCAAAAGGCGCGCAAACTGGACCTGCGGTTAGAAATGATAAAAGGATTTTGGAAGCACATAAAGAACTTATCAAAAACCCCGAGCAATTGGCGATTTATAAAGTTATGAATGCCTCGATCCAAAAAATGTACAATTTGGATTAAAATATTTTGTAACAAAATTCGAGACTCGATACTAATTAGATATTACATTTAAAAACAATGCAAAATGAATATTAAAAAATTAATCAGTCTTAGTTTTATCTTGTTTGTAGGATTACTTTCGGCGCAAGAAAATGCGAATCGTTTTTTCTACGAATTAAGTTTTAAACCTAAAAAAGATTCTGCAAAAATTGACAAAGTCATGACGATTTTGGATATTACAAGTACAAAGTCTCAATACGAAGATTTTACTGGTCCTGCACAAGATTCAATTTTAAAAGTGAAAGTCGAAGGCATGCAAAAATCTGGAATTTTTGAAGATATTTCTAAAAGTATGAAGATGCCAAAGTTTTCTTATAAAATCCAAAAAGCTTATCCTGATATGAAAATTACAGTGTCGGATATGATTAGTAACAGAAATGCTTTTGGTTACGAAGAACCTGTGAAATTCGATTGGAAAATTTCTAATGACAAGCAAATGATTGGGAAATACAATACTCAAAAAGCAACCACAGAATTCGGAGGAAGAAAGTGGACGGCTTGGTTTAGTACAGATTTGCCTTTCCAAGATGGACCATATAAATTTTACGGACTTCCTGGTTTAATTGTTAAAATAGAAGATGATGCTAAAAATTATTCTTGGGAATTAAAAGGGAATAAGCAAATCAAGGATTGGAAAGAGTTGTCTTATGGTGAAGAAATGCGTCGTACAATGGGATATAATCCTAAAGTGACAATTATTTCTAAAGATAAATTTGATGCTACTGCAAAAGTATTTAGACAAGATCCTTTTGGCGAATTTCGTCAATATATGACGCCAGAGGCTATGAAAATGACAATGCCAGGGACGCAAATGACGATGGGAGAGTTTATTAAAAATCAAGAAAAACTAATCAAGGATTTTTTAGCTGCTAACGACAATCCTATAGAGATTACAGAAACCGCAGCGGAGAAGAAAAAATAGTCTTATATTATTGATAACATGATAAAAGTCGGGTGGTAGCTCGGCTTTTCTGTTTTAGTTTGTTATTTAGATTTAATTAAAATAAGCTATCTTTGCAATTCTAAATTACTCGTTTTGATAAAAAAAATATCTGGAACATTATGTTGTTTCCCTAAAAATACATTAGGGAAAATTCGTGGGTTTAATGATGAATTGAAAATGCCAACCAAAATTTTGGAAATGGGATTGTTGCCAAAAACGAGTTTTAAGATTTTGTATCAAGCGCCTTTTGATGGGCCTTTGTACATCGAATATGGAGAGGAGCGATCTAGACTTGCGTTAAGAATTGAAGAAGCAAGATTTATTGAGGTAGAGATGATGTAGTTATGGAAAATCAAAAAAATCCGAGCAAAAAAGTCCTTTTAGTCGGAAATCCAAATGTTGGAAAATCAACTATTTTTAATGGTCTTTCTAAGAAAAAGCAAAAAACGGGTAATTACGCTGGTGTAACAGTTGCTAGTCACTCTGGACAATACGAATACGAAGGCGAAAACGTCGAGATTGTCGATCTTCCTGGTTCTTACAGTATTTATCCAACTTCTGAGGATGAAGCTATTTTTTCAAAATATTTGGTAGAAGAGCGCGATACTTACGAAGGTGTTATATACGTTGCTGATGCGATTAATTTGCGACGAAGTTTGCTGCTTTTTCAACAGATTCGCGATTACGGTATTCCTGCAATTATGGTGGTTAACCAAATTGACGAAGCCGAAAAAAGAGAAATAAATATCGATGTAAAAAAACTGTCAGAACTTCTCAATGTTCCTGTTTTTAAATCGAATGCTAAAAAAAATATTGGTCTCGAAGAAATTAAAAAAGCGGTTAAAAATTCTGCGTTTACAACCACCGAAAAAATTAGTTTTGAAATCCCAATCGAGCAAAAAGAGATTGTAACTCGAATTTCTGACCAAACGCATGAGGCAAATCAATATCGAGTATGGACGCTTTTGGCGGCTAACAATTATATCGGGAAACTTAATAACATCAACGAGATTCTTAAAAAAGAAGATGTAAGTTGCCATGTTCCGAAGCGTTTGCAAGTCCAAGAGACCATTAGACGCTATCAAGTTATTGATGAAGTGTTATCTCAAATTGTACAGAAAAAACCTGCGTTTAAAGAGCTTTTAACAGAGAAATTAGATAAAGTTTTAGTGCATAAAGTTTGGGGTTATATTTTCTTTTTCTTGATTTTGATGTTGGTTTTCGAAAGCGTATTTTTCCTAGCAGAATTCCCAATGGCGTGGATCGAAGATGGATTTACGTGGTTGACAGATTGGGCTGCGACAACTATTCCTCCTGGACCAATTAATAGTCTTATAACCACGGGAATTATTCCTGGTGTTGGCGGGATTTTGGTTTTCGCACCTCAAATTGGTATTATGCTATATTTCCTTTATTTGTTAGAGGATTCGGGTTATATGGCGCGCGTTGTATTTTTAATGGATAAATTTTTGCGACCTTTTGGCTTGAACGGAAAAAGTATTGTGCCTTTGGTTTCTGGAGTTGCTTGTGCGATTCCCGCAATTATGTCTACAAGAAACATCGAAAATACAAAAGAAAGATTAATTACTATTTTGGCGACACCTTTTATGACTTGTGCTGCTAGAATACCTGTATATAGCATTTTGATAACCTTGGTTATTCCAGATAAGACATTTTTAGGTTTCGGATATCACGCATTGGCTTTGATGGCTATGTATTTATTAGGTTTTGTTTTGGCGCTTTTAGCGGCTTTAGTTTCGAAATTTTTTATTAAATCTAAAACTAAAAGTTTTTTGGTTATGGATTTGCCAACATACAAAATGCCGCTTTGGGGTTACAATGTTAAGTTGATGTTGGAGAAAGTTTGGGGATTTGTGACTGGTGCTGGTAAAGTTATTTTTGCAGTTAGTGTTATCTTGTGGGTTCTGAGTTATTTTGGACCAAAACAGCAACCAAATCAATTTGTAGCAAGTGAAGTGAGTCTTCAGGATTCATATCTTGGTAAAGTTGGACATTTTATAGAGCCAGCTATTCGACCTTTGGGTTACGATTGGAAAATGGGAATCGGCTTGTTATCAAGTTTTGCAGCAAGGGAGGTTTTTGTTGGTACGATGTCAACTTTATATAGTCTAGATGACGAAGCGCCAGAAGGGAAGTTGCTCGACAAAATGCATCACGATACTTATCCTAATGGTGAGAAGGTTTTCACCTTAGCAACAGGTATTTCACTACTTATGTTTTACGCATTTGCGATGCAATGTTTCACAACTATTGCGGTTGTATATCGTGAGACAGGAAGTTGGAAGTTAACAGTAACACAAACTGTTGTCATGTGTGTATTGGCATACTTTGTGTCGTTACTTACATATCAGATTTTAAAATAACTTCTAAAAATTTAAACAAAATGGATTCTCTTGTATTTCAATATGTATTGATTGGTGTTTTGATTTTTGCTATTGGTTATGCACTTTTCAGAAATTTACGAAACGCTTTTAGAAAATCAAAAAAAGGCGGTGGCTGCGATACCAACTGTGGTTGTTCGTAATATCATTTTTGATTAACATTTGGCAGTTATTTTTTATGTAATTTTGCATAAAAATTTATTTAATGTCATTAATAAAAAGTATCTCTGGTATTCGCGGAACGATAGGTGGACAAGTCAATGATAATTTAACACCTTTAGACATCGTAAAATTCGCTTCCGCATTCGGAACTTGGCTTCAAAATACTAAAAACAAAAAAAATCTAAAACTCGTAATCGGTCGCGATGCTCGTATTTCTGGGCAAATGTGTTCGTCTTTGGTGACGGCAACTTTGCAAGGTTTGGGTATCGATGTTGTCGATTTAGGCTTGTCAACAACGCCAACGGTTGAGGTGATGGTGCCAGAATTAAATGCTGATGGCGGAATTATCTTAACGGCTTCTCACAATCCTAAACAATGGAATGCGCTAAAACTTCTTAATGACAAAGGCGAATTCATCAATGCTGAGGAAGGTGCTAAAGTTTTAGAATTGGCGGAGAAAGAGGATTTTAACTATGCTGAAGTTGATGATTTAGGAAATTACGAAGTTAACACAGATGCTTTCGATATTCATATTCAAAAGATTTTGGCTTTGCCAATGGTTGACGCAGAAGCTATTAAAGCTAAAAAATTCAAAGTTGTTTTGGACGCTGTTAATTCGACTGGAGGTTTAGCAATTCCGATGTTATTAGAAAAACTGGGTTGTGACGTTGTTAAACTTTATTGTGAGCCAAACGGCCATTTTCCGCACAATCCAGAACCTTTGAAGGAGCATCTTGGTGATATTTGCGAATTGATGATTAAAGAAAAAGCCGATGTTGGCGTCGTGGTAGATCCGGATGTTGACAGATTAGCTTTAATTGATGAGAAAGGCGAAATGTTTGGTGAAGAATATACTTTGGTTGCGGTTGCAGATTATCTTTTGAAACATAAAAAAGGTGCAGCGATTTCTAACTTGTCATCGAGTAGAGCGCTTCGTGATGTGGCGCAAAGTCACGGTTCAGACTATTTTGCAAGTGCAGTAGGAGAGGTTAATGTGGTTAACTTGATGAAGGAAAAAGATGCTGTAATTGGTGGTGAAGGTAATGGCGGAATTATCTATCCAGATTTGCATTACGGAAGAGATTCTTTAGTTGGTGTTGCGTTGTTTTTAACACATTTAGCGAAGGAAAACAAAACAGTTTCTGAACTTAGAGCCACTTATCCAGCTTACTTCATGGGGAAAAAGAAAATCGAATTAACGCCAGAAATTAATGTTGATGCTCTTTTAACTAAAATGGAAAAAGAATATCAAAACGAAGAGGTTTCTACTGTTGACGGTGTTAAAATAGATTTTGCTGAAAATTGGGTTCACCTTAGAAAGTCAAATACAGAGCCGATTATCAGAATTTATACAGAAGCTAAATCTCAGGAGGAAGCTGATAAATTGGGTGATGATATCATCGCTAAAATTAAAAGTTTGATTTAATTTTTTTTTATTAAATTTAATAGTCGGTTTTAGACAGACTATGTGTTTTATTAATTAAAGTCTATCGAAGTTTGTAAAACTTTTTCTCAGTTCGATAGTACGTTTATAAATATATTGGAAGAATTTTTTGAAAACGAACTTGCTAAAAAGTTCGAAGACATGATTGAAAATAATGAAGAACTCTACTTCGATACCGAAGAATACGAGGATATCATTATTTATTATTTGGAACTTGGCGACATT
Source organism: Soonwooa buanensis (assembly GCF_900167905.1). Lineage (GTDB taxonomy): Bacteria > Bacteroidota > Bacteroidia > Flavobacteriales > Weeksellaceae > Soonwooa > Soonwooa buanensis. The sequence goes on from NZ_FUYZ01000003.1 coordinate 285,192, forward strand.
TCTTACGCAGAATTGGCAACAAAATATGCGCTGAAACTCCATCCAACTTCAATCGAATTAAAAACAAAACAACTAGAGGTTTTCCTTGAGTTAGAGCGCTATACAAAGGCTAAAGAACTTATCGATGAGTTAAAGCCATCTTGTATGGAAATGACAGACTTTTTAGTGTGTTGTGCTAAATATTATTCTAACCTTGGGAATCCAAAACGCTCTATTGAATATTGCGAAAAGGCTTTGGAGTTGGAAGAAGAAGAGAACTTCTTACACAATTTTATCGCGGATGAATATGTGAATCTTGACGATCCATTCAATGCTTTGAAACATTATTCTAAAGCTTTGCAATTTGATCCGCAAGACGAATATTCTTTGGAAAATGCGATGGCTTGTTATACGAAGCTTAATCGTTTCCAAGAGGCTTTAGGCTTTATTAACCAATATTTGGATAAGTATCCGTTCTCGGAAATGGCTTGGTTTGAGTATGGACAATTGCATTTTAACAAAAAGAATTATCTAGAAGCTATCAAAGGTTTCGATTATCTTTTGGCGATTAATCCAAATTCGGTGGGAGTTTACGCTAACAAAGCAGCTTGTTATGAGGCTTTGGGAGATTGGGCACGCGCTATCGAAGTCTATGAAGAGATGTTGGATTTGGAATACACCAAGGCTTTCACTTATTACAAAATAGGACTTTGTTATAAAGAAAACAAAATGCCGATTCAGGCGTTGGCTTATTTTCAAAAGTCGTTAATAGAAGATCCTCAGTTTTATTTGTCGATGATGGAGCAATCTTATATCTACGAAGATATGGGCAAATTAAAAGAAGCACTGCATTTTGCTAAAGAAAGTGTTTTGTTAAACGAAAACAATATTGAATATCAAAAACGTTTAGCATTTCTTTATATCGAATCTGGTAAGTTTGAAGAAAGTTTAGCTTGTTTTAAAAAATTGATTGCTGTTGAGCCTTCAAGATTTTATAATTGGTACGCTTATTCGGAAGTTTTGATGCTGATTGGCGAATACGAAGATGCTTTAGCGCTTTTAGCAAAGGCAATTCAGTTGCATAACCGCGCAGAATTGCATTATCAAAAGAGTAACTGTTATTTCCATCTTAATTTAAATAAAGAAGGAAATGAAGCCTTGAAACAAGCTTTAGAAATGGATCCCGAAATCTCCGAAGATATGGGACAAAAGTATCCGTTTATAAAAGAAGCAGTCAAAAAAGTTAAAACTAAAAAGAAATAGAATTAAAAATCATCTCAATCTGAGATGATTTTTTTTGTCGGTGCACTTCTCAAAAATATTAATCCGCCTAATATTAAAGCTGCCCCGAAATATTGTATCCATGTTAAATGTTCGCCATCTAATAATCCCCAAATAACTGCAACTATCGGCATAACCAGTGTTGTTGTAGAGGCGAATAACGGTGTCGAAATATGTAATAATTTGTAGTTGAGCATCATTGCAAGTCCAGTTCCAACAATCGATAATGTCCCAACGTACATAAAGCCGTGCCACGGAATTTCTACGCCAGAATTTAATTTAGTAAAAAATCCAGAGAAAATTAAGGACAAAAATGACGGAATTAGCAGCACAATCGAAAATACAAACGCTGATAATATTTTGGGTTCGACATTATGTAATTTTGCTTTGACTGTTGTTGTGCTGACTGCGTACATTAAAGTTGCTAAAAGAAGCAGTAAAATTGGATAGAGTTTGAATTCTCCAAAGTTTAAATTTCCGAATGCTAAAATACAAGCGCCTGTAAAACTTATAAGAATCCCGTAAAGCTGCGATTTCGTGGTCGCAATTCCCCAAGCCAAACTTCCAACAATAATCACAAAAATCGGCATCATAGAGTTGATAATCCCCGCAATACTGCTGCTAATATGTTCTTCGGCCATCGGGAATAAGAACATCGGGAAAAAGTTACCACACAATGCAGCGATAATTAACCATTTTACTCTGTCTTTCGGGAATTTTTTGATCTCTTTAATTGCAAAAGGTAACAAAACCAAACCCGAAATCAGAACTCTTAAACCTCCAACTTGATAAGGATTAAAGTAGATAAGAGATTTTTTTATTAAAATAAATGAAGAACCCCAGATTAAGGAAAGTACGATGAGTAGAATCCATTTTAGTTTATCATTCGACATTTGATGATTGGTATAGAATTGTTAAATACTCTTTTTTCGAAATCATTTTGGCACCCAAACTTTCCAAATGCTCGCTATGGACTTGACAATCGATTAAATCAAATTCGTCAACATGTGTTTTACAAAAATTAATAAAACCAGCTTTGGACGCATTGCTAACTTTAGAAAACATACTTTCGCCACAAAAAACACGCCCGATTTTAATACCGTAAAATCCGCCAACCAACTCTTCGTTTTGCCAAACCTCAATGCTGTGGGCAATACCATGTTTATGGAGCTCAATAAAAGATTTTATTAAATCATCATTAAGCCAAGTTCCGTCCTGGTCTGGTCGATAAGTTGTTTGACAAGCCTTTATCACTGCTTCGAAGTTTTTGTTTTCAGTAAAACTAAAAACATTTCGATTTAGGATTTTTGACATCGACTTTGAGATTTTTAACTCATTCGGAACTAAAATAAATCTCGGATCTGGGCACCACCACAATATTTCCGAATCGTCGTTGTACCAAGGAAAAATCCCTAGTTGATATGCAAAATACAGCCGTTCTGGACGTAGATCTCCGCCAATAGCAATAACGCCTTGGTCAGGATTATACAACATCGGATCAGGAAACGAAATATCGTCGGCGTCTAGTCTAATCATTGGGATAAAAAAATCCTACTTGTTAGCAGGATTTTATTTTAGTTGTTTTCTTTTGTTTAGAAAGGAAGGTCGTCTTCTTCGTCTGCGAAAACATTTGTGTTTTGGCTAGAGCTTGCAGGAGCGCCAGCCGCAGATGTAGGCTCATTAGAGCTACCACCGTCTAGTTTTTCGATTCTCCAACCGTTAATAGAGTTGAAATATTTAACTTCTCCTTGTGGCGAAGTCCATTCGCGTCCTCTTATGTTGATAGAAACTTTCACTTTATCTCCTTCGTTGTAGGCATTAAGTAAGTCAACTTTTTCTGAAAGAAATTCGATGTTAATCGGCTGTGGATACTGTTCCTCAGTTAATAATACCATTTCTTTTTTTTGAAAACCACTTGCAAATGTCTGTAAATCAGAAAGTTTTTTAATAGTGCCTTGTAACTCCATGTTAAAATAAATTTATGTGGGTAAAGGTAATAAAAACGAAAATAGATTAAAAATTTTTGGGTCTAAAAAAGGTGAAGAAAAAAAATATTAAAAAGTTTTAAAAAATATTTGGTTGGTAAAATAAAAAGTCTCTATATTTGCAACCACAAAACAACAGGTAAGAAGTTCTTTAAATAAAGCGGATGTGGTGTAATTGGTAGCCACGCCAGACTTAGGATCTGGTGCTTCACGGCGTGGGGGTTCGAGTCCCTTCATCCGCACTATGCGAAAATAGCTCAGCTGGTAGAGCACAACCTTGCCAAGGTTGGGGTCGCGGGTTCGAATCCCGTTTTTCGCTCCACACCATGCCCTGGTGGTGGAACTGGTAGACACGCAGGACTTAAAATCCTGTGCCTCTTTTGGCGTACGGGTTCAAGTCCCGTCTGGGGTACATAAGAAGACTGATAATCATTGATTATCGGTCTTTTTTGTTTTAGGATAAGATGTTTTTTTTAAAGCTTATATTTTGTAAACCTATTGGCTCTTTCAGTTATTAAAATTCACGATTTTGAGGAATGATTAACTAGCTATTACCTTATATTTTAAAACAAAAAAAAGCCCTCAAAAGAGGACTTTTATAACTTGAACGATTCAAAAATTACTTTTTAGATTCTTCTACAGAAACTTTTCTGAATTCTTTGAATAATTTTGTTAATTCTAAAGCTGATTTTCTAGCTCTTGCTCCAGCAGCTTTGTTTCCTTTTTCTTCTTGTAAGCTAGCATCAGTTTTGAAAGCTTCGATTTCAGCATTGATCTTTTCAATAAGTTCTTTCATTGTAAATTATTTTAATTTGAGCGTCAAATATAGAATTTTGTTTGATTGCACCCAATTTTTTTTCAATAAAAATGATGCTTTAACGCTTTATTTATGGGATTTTCTAATAAAAAACCTCTTTTTATTTTGTGTTTTAACTTTTGATTTCATATTTCATACGTTTTATTTATTGTTTTTTGAAATCTTCATGAATAGTGTGCTTATATTATATTTGATGTAGATGTTGTTAAAAGTTTGTAAAATATTTAATAAAACTGATGTATTGTTAAATATTTATTACGATATTAGATGAGATACTAATAAACTATAACTAACATGAGATGCTTCGCTTTTGCTGAGTATGTGTTTTCATCGCCTCAGCTTTTCTATAAAGACTTTTCTTTTTTGTCGAGTGTCAAATTCTTAGTGGCGCTACCACAAAATACAAGCATCACAAATTCGATTGCTGTTTTTTTTCGTGATATTTCGTATAGAAATCAGCATATTGATGTGTTTTTTGGTATTTTTCTGCTAGGTGCTTTTATGTTTTTATTCTTTTTTAAAAAACACAGACGTCATAGAAAAAGTGCAACTGCTGAGATTATTAAATTAAAAACTGAAAATGAATTTTTAAATAAGAATGTAGATTTACGATTTAGTTATCAACATTCGCTAATACAATCACTATTTGACGCAGAAGGCGTTGGTTGTTCTCCAGAGGTTAATACTGCCTTACTAGCTATTAAAAATAGGGTTTCAAGTTTAGGAAAGATTCATAATGAGTTAACAAGACGATCTAACCAAAGTCAACTTCACATGAGAGATTATATGTCGATATTCGAAGGTTTTATTAATGAGAAGTCAAATCATGCTGATCTAAGATTTAGTATCAATCATAATCCAAAACTGGAGGTTGAAAAACTTGCCTTTATTGGGCTTATTGTTCATGAGTTGATGTCAAGTGCTTTTGCGCATCAGCCAGTCGGAGAGGAGCGCTTAAAAGTTAATGTTAATGTAAAGCAAGAGGCAGGTAAGTTAGCTATTGATGTTAAAGATAATGGACTTAAAAATTTTTCGGAGATTGATTTTAAAAATTCTCCTTCTTTGGGATTGAAATTGGCGATGGAGCTTAGTAAACAGATAGAGGCTTCCGTCTACTACGTGCATTCAAAAATAGGGACTCATTATCAATTGCAAATCCCAAATTAGTTTATTTTTTCATATTAGTAAAGAAAGCCGCGCGGAACGAAGTTCCGCGCGGCTTGTTTTTGTTACATTATTTTTTGTAGACTTTTCTATTTCAAAAGAGCGTTAAAAGTATCACCTTGCCGAATGTCGCCTGTGTTATAACCTTTCATAAACCATTCTTTACGTTGAGCGGAAGAACCATGTGTAAAAGCTTCTTGATTAACATAGCCGCTTGATCTTTTCTGGATATTGTCATCACCAACAGCTTCTGCTGCACTAATTGCAGACTCAATGTCGCCAGGTTCTAATATCTTTTCACGATTGTCGGTTTGTCTTGCCCAGACACCAGCATAGAAATCCGCTTGTAGTTCGGTTGCAACCGATACACGATTCATTTCAGCTTCGGAGTAACGTCCACTTTGTCTAAGTTGATCTACTTTTTGTGTCGTCCCTAGCAAAGTCTGTACGTGGTGACCAACTTCATGTGCCATAACATAAGCGATAGAAAATTCGGTTACTTTTGCGCCAAAGCGTTGTTGTAACTCGTTGAAGAAGCTCATGTCCATATAGACGGTTTCGTCAGCTGGACAATAGAAAGGTCCCATCGCTGCTTGCGCTGTACCGCAACCAGAGCGCGTTACGTCTTCGAAAAGTACAACATGCGGTTTTCTATAAGTCATTCCGTTTTGTTGGAAGATCTGTGTCCACGTTTTTTCGGTCTCGGCAGTTACCATCTGTACAAACTCACGAACTTGAAGTTCTTGTTGGTTAAGTTGTCGTTGTTCGGTCTGTTGTCCGCCAGAATTAACTGCAGTTCCTAAAATTGCTGATGGATCGCCTCCTAAAAAGAAAACAATGGCAGCAATAATTAAAGTACCCAATCCACCGCCAACAAGCATTCCGCCACCTCCGCCAGAGCCGCGTCTGTCGTCAACGTTGTCACTTCTATCGTTAGTCCATTTCATAGTTTGAAAATTTATGTGATAAAAATACAAAAAAAATGTAGGTGAGAAACCTACATTTAATTTTATTCTAAGAATGTGGAAAATCGTCTAAAATAGCCCCGATGGGAGCGATTGTTTGAGCTCGTTGTAAAGCTTGGATTTGCTTTGGCTACAACAGCGAGTGCGGACAGCGGGATCAATAGTCAAAAGCAAGGCTAATCGTCCAGCTCCTAAAATTATACTTTGTTGTTAAACTGTATCATTTTGATAGCTGTAACGGCTGCTTCGATACCTTTGTTGCCCAATTCGCCACCGCTTCTTGCAATAGATTGCTCTTTGGTGTCGTCTGTTAAAACGCAGAAAATAGTCGGCGTTTTGGTAAGGACGTTACAGTCTTTGATGCCGTGCGCCACCGCCGAACAAACGAAGTCAAAATGTGGTGTCTCGCCACGAATAACGCATCCAATAGCGATAACGGCTGCAAAACGGTTGGATTTGCACATTTGCATTGCAGCAAAACTAAGTTCGAAAGCGCCAGGAACGTAGAATATTTTGATGTTTTCTTTACGAATGCCTTCTTTGTGAAGTACTTCTATCGCGCCATCGCGCATGTTGAATGTTACAAAATCATTCCACTCAGAAACAACAATGCCGATAGAATATTCATCGGCATTTGATAGGCTGAGTGGCTTGTAATCGGAAAGATTAACCGTTGCCATGTTTTAGTAATATTTAGTCATTTCAATATAAGCATCTGACTGACCATTGTCGTAGTCTTGATACTTCTCATCGATTGTTGCAAAGTATTTTTTAGCTTCTGCCTTTTTGTTAAGAGACAATGCTAACATACCTGCTTTTTTAGTAAAATAATAAGTTGTATAAGCATCCTTTGACGCCGTTGCTGCTTTGTCCATATTAGCCAATGCATCGTCGCTACGGTTAAGGTTGGCAGAGCAATCTGCCATTGCGCCGTACTTCATCGCCATTAAAGTCTTATTGTCACTGCTGAATTTGTCCAACATGTCATAAGCTTTTTGGAAATTTCCTTTTTTGAATTCGATAAGTCCTGCGTTATAAGCCGCTAACTTACCAGCATCGGTAGCAGAATACTCGTTGTAAGTCCCAACAAAACCAGGATTAGCAGCGCTTTTTCCTCCTAAGGCTAAGTCGTTATCACCTTTGGAAAGGTTAGCTTGTGCTGTTAAGAATGATTTAGTCGCTTCTTCGTTTTGAGGTCCAACGATAAATTGTTTGTAACCAAAGAATCCTAAAACTGCAAGGATAAGAACTCCGAAAACAATACCAATTGTTTTAGAATGCTTCTCTAAGCCTTGTTCTACATTGAAAGCTTTTTGGTCTAAGTCTTTAAAAAACTCTACGGTTTCTTTACCTTCCTCGATTTGTTTTTTATTTAAGTCTGCCATATTTTTTATATAATCGAAATGCAAATTTAATGCTTTCTGTGTGATATGCAAAAAAACTGCGTTTTATAGATTAATATTTTAAAATTGAATATATATCTGCGTTGAATTTTTCAAGTTTTTTGGAGCCGTTAAGCTCTTCCAAAGAAATTAAAAAACTGAATTGTGCTGGGACGCCACCTTGTTTTTCTACCAATTTGGCTGCGGCTTCTGTTGTGCCTCCAGTTGCTAAAAGATCATCGTGAATTAATACGCGTTGTCCTTTTTGTAGTTGGTCGGTTTTCATCTCAATTTCCGAGGTGCCATATTCTAGGTCATAAACTTGCCCAATAAATGGTGGTGGAAGTTTTCCTTTTTTACGAATTAAAATAAATGGAACTTCTAACGCAACCGCAATCGCAATCCCAAAAAGATAACCGCGACTTTCGATACCACAAACGACATCGATTTTTCCTTTGCTAAATTCTACAAAGTCTTTAATAACCGCTTCGTAAAGTTTTGGTTGTAAAAATATTGGTGAAATATCCTTAAACTGAATCCCTTCAATAGGAAAGTCAGGGATATTGGTTATTGTTTTTTCTAAATCGTGGATAAGCTCCGAAGATGCCATTTAATTATTGTTTTTTAGATGAATTGATTTTGTAGCTTGTGATTTTCCAACCGTTAGAAGTTGACTTAAGACCATAAGTTACATTAAGCGAAGTCACGTTACCATCTTTGTCGGTCACATCGTAATTTGCGTTGATGGTTGATGTATTATCTTTTGTAACTGGCGCAGAAACCGAATTAACCTTCACACTTTTAACAGAACCAAAGCCAGAATTTGGATTTGAAAACTTATCATAACTTCCCCAAGCTGGGTTGTCTGCGTTGTCAAAAGCGGCTTTATAGTTTTGAGAATTAAGACTACTCAAGAATTTTGAAACCGTTGTCTTTGGATCTCCCGCTGGTTTAGTTGGCGTTGTAGGCGAGGTTGGTGTTGTTCCTGTTGTTGGGTTTTCTGTTCCAGTTGTTGGGTTTTCTGGATTGTTTGGATCTGCTAAAGTTGGATCTGTTGGTTCAGGGATATTTGTAGAAGGCGCTGCTTGTACAATTGCACGAGGATTAAATTCAATTCCAGATTTAATCATTTGATAGACTTTCTTAGCAGTTTTTACACTGACCTTAACTTCTAATTTATTGTCAACAATACTTGCAACAGGAAGAGAAGAAAATTTAATAGTAAAACCTTTGAAGTTGTTGTCCTGCATCATGTTTTTAGCAGTTTGCAATTTGTTTCCGTTACTGAAAACTTCAAGTGTCGTTTCTAGACCAGCGCCTGTAAAACTTATTTTTTCACCGTTCTGATCAACCAATTGTGGAATAACAACAATCGCTTTTGGGCCAGTGATGCTATCTGACATCGCAGGACGAACAACAATGTTAAGTCCGCTAGCTGTTACGTCGTTCGGGTCAACTTCTGATGCTTTTTCATCACCAAAGATATTCATGGTTCCTAATGAGGGTGGAGCAGTACTAGACCAAGTAATATTATTTTTTTGAGCCACTTCGTCCGCCATTTTCAAAATGTCAGGAACTTTTTTTCCGTTAAGAAGTTTTCCTAAAGCTTCAATTTCTGCAATGTCGCCATCGGCTTCTACACCAAAAGTTTTGAGAATATATAAAGCTTCATTGAATTTTATTTGCTTAAGCGTTGGTAACGATGAGGTCATATCGTTGATACTTTCTTGGAAAGCCTTTCTGTTGGCACCATCTACACTTGTTTTTTTACAAGACATCACAAGGACTAAACTTGCAAATAAAAGGTAACGGAAGAATTTCATATCTATGTTTTTTTAGTTAGAAATCTAATATACAAAAATTGTTGTTAATCTACTATATTGCAATGTTTTGCATAGTATAGAAGCTTTGATGCTGCAAAATTACATCATTTCTTTTTGCGTTAAGCATATTAAAAAAACTATTTTTACAAAAATTAAAAAATGATGTCCAATACTTTGAAAGTTGAAATACATAGTTTCTCTTATAAAAAAGGAGGAATCCCAAAAGATAATTCTGGGAATGGTGGCGGATTTGTCTTTGATTGTCGTGGAATTCTTAATCCGGGACGTATAGAAGAATACAAAATCCAAACAGGTAATGATGTTGCAGTACAAGATTATTTGGAAGAGAAAACGCAAATGCCAGATTTTTTAAAGGCGATTAAATCTATTGTTTCCATTAACATTGAAGATTATTTAGCACGAGGTTTCGAGAATTTACAAATCAATTTTGGTTGTACAGGTGGACAACATCGTTCGGTATATTCGGCGATAAAAATTGCAGAATTTATTAAAGAAAAATATCCTGAAGTCGAAGTGGTGATTAATCATGATGAGCAACCACAACTTAATAAATAAATTGATTAATGAAAGCTCTAATTTTTGCGGCAGGAAAGGGGACACGTTTGCAACCTTTCACCAATTCGCATCCGAAAGCTTTAGCCGAAGTTAACGGAATCCCGTTGTTAGAACGTAACATCAAGTATTTACAATCTTACGGTATCAACGATTTTGTTATTAATATTCATCATTTTGGAGAACAAATTGTTGATTTTTTAAAACTTAAAAATAATTTCGGAGCCAATATTGAAATTTCTGACGAGCGAAATGAACTCTTGGAAACTGGTGGTGGTTTGATTTTTGCAAAAGAATTTTTATCATCAGAAGAAGATTTCCTCATTATGAATGCGGACATCCTTACCGATCTTAATATTTCGGATTTTGTTAAGTCACATCTCGAATCTCAAAATTTTGTTACTTTAGCGGTTTCGGATAGAAAAAGTTCTCGAAAATTATTTTTCGACGATCAAATGATTTTGAAAGGATGGAAGAATGTTGGGACTGGCGAAACCAGAATGGCAAGCACAAATGTAGGTTTTAAAGAATTGGCTTTTAGCGGAATCCATTGCATTAATTCAGCGATTTTTAATAAAATTAAAAGAACTGGCAAATTCTCCATCATGGAGGAATATCTCGATATGATGATGATAGAACGGATTGTTGGTTACGAGCATCACGCGAATCTTATTGATGTTGGAAGACCAGAATCTATTACAGAAGCAGAAAAAATATTTTTATGATTGACGATAATCAAGACTTAGATAAAAAGTTACACGACAGTTTTCGTAGAAAAACTTGGGACGAAACCATTACCAAAGACAGCTGGATGGTTTTTAAAGTCATGTCAGAATTCGTAGATGGTTACGAAAAAATGGGCAGAATAGGACCTTGTGTGTCTATTTTTGGATCTGCTCGTCTAAAGGAAGATGACTATTTTTACAAAATGGCTAGCGAGATTGCTAAGAAAATCACCGAAATAGGATTTGGTGTGATAACTGGCGGTGGTCCTGGTATTATGGAAGCTGGTAACAGAGGCGCTTTCGGACACGGTAGTTCGATTGGTTTAAATATCGAATTGCCTTTTGAACAACATTTTAATCCGTATATTGACAAAGGTTACAATTTGGACTTCGATTATTTCTTTGTTCGAAAAGTGATGTTTGTAAAGTATTCTCAAGGTTTTATTGTGATGCCTGGCGGTTTTGGGACTTTGGACGAGTTGATGGAAGCATTAACTTTAATTCAGACTAAAAAAATTGGACGTTTTCCGATTGTTTTGGTAGGATCAGATTTTTGGAGTGGACTTTTGGATTGGTTCAAAAATACACTTCTTGAGAATAAATTAATAAATGAAGAAGATCTATTATTGTTCCGAGTTGTAGATACGGCAGATGAAGCGGTTGCTCACATTAAAGCCTTCTATGATAAATATTCTGTAAACGTGAATTTTTAAATACTGCCGCATGGCATGTTATTTGAGCTAAATATAAAAATCAATTGTTATGAAAAAGTATTTCAACATTTTTGGGGTTTTATTCTTGCTTATTGCAATGAGTTTTACTGGATTGGAGATGTTTTCTTCGATGACGAAGGTTGAGTTTGTGGAAGGTAGTAAAACCTTAAAATTTACAACCAAACTTAACACATCTCATATTTCTAAAGCAGTAGGTATTGACCCAAATACAGCAGGTTTTGATGCTGAGGTTAAAAAGTATGTTAATGCCAACGTTGCGGTAGCTGTTAATGGAGCTAACAAGACTTTAACTTTTACAGGGAGTCAGGTTAATGGAGAGTCGGTTTTCGTGTATTATGAAGCAACTGGCGTTAGTGATGTATCAAGTCTTAGAATTAAGAATTCAATTTTGACCAATGTTTATCCTAAACAAGTTAATATTGTAAATGTTTCTTATAAAGGAAATCTAAAAACAGTTAACTTCCAAAAAGGAAAAGAAACTGCAGATGTCGATTTTTAATTAAATTGAATAATAAAAATAAAACCTCTCGATTTTTTCGGAAGGTTTTTTTATTTAATGACACATTGTATGATCGTTAGGATCAGCACTATGATTGTGATGTTTAATCTGTAAAGCTTCTTTTTTCGGTGATAAATAAGGAATGCCCAATTCTAAACCTCTAAGTATAAAAAGTCCACCAAGGAGTATCATAACAATTGGGACGATTTTTACAATTTTAAGACGCATATTTTGATTAAGAAAATTACCAATTAGTACGATAGCGAACATAAAAGGAAAAGTCCCCAATCCGAAAAATAGCATATACAGCGCACTTTGCCAGATTCCGCCAGCAGCGATGGATGCTGTTAACGCCATATAGACCATTCCGCATGGTAAAAGACCATTCAGTAATCCAGTCGTAAAACGTGAGCTGAGATCAGCTTTGGTAAGGAGTTTTGACAGTTTTAATTTAACTTGTAATAAAGCTTTATTAATGAATGGGATTTTGGTTGCGAAGTCTTTTCCTCCAAATGAAAATAACGCCATTAAGATTAATAAAATCCCAACAACAATACTTAAAGTTGTTTGTAATCCTGCAAATTGAAAACTTTCGCCAACAATACCGATAATAGCGCCAAGGATAGAGTAGGTGATAATTCGGCCAAAATTGTAGGTTAAATTCTGAAGATAGAAATTAATCTTTTGTTCGCGCGTTAATCCCATGGAAAGGGCAATCGGGCCACACATACCAATGCAGTGAAAGCCCGACGCAAATCCTAGAAATAATGCTGAAAAAAGCAAGGCTATTTCCATAATACATCATAATCAATTTGGTACAATTGATTATTTTCTTTCCATTTAGTTTTTAATGTATAAGAACCAGGAACCAAAACTCTAGCAGGAATTAGCATCGAGTTAGTTCCATCCAAAAATTCTACTTTTTTTAAATCCAAAGTCGAATCATCTGTACGGAAAAGTACAAAGTCAATCTCTTTTTTGTCAACTTTTCTGTCCGTTGGGAAATGAAGTTTGATCCCGTTTTTGTCTTGAGAATAGACTGGATGCACTTCGAGTTCCATCGCTCTCTTTTTAGCATCGATAACATCTTGATAGACTAATTCTTCTTCGTAATAGTTACTAGATATCATTTCTGCATTTTGTTTTCCCATTGGGAAGATGAGAATTAAGTATAAAATAAATGCAATAAAACTACCTAAAGCTATAACCACTGCATGTCCCCACGATAATTTCTTGAACATATTTAATTTTTAAAATTGAAACTTAAACGGCCCTTCAAAATAGGTTTGGAAAGAATCTAGAAGCTCTCCATTCATATCATAAACGCCAATTGTAACATTTTCTTTCGAGTGTGTAATTTGCTTTTCTGGGAAGCTAACATTAATTGTCCCTTTCTGCATTGCATCTCTCTTAAGAACAATTTTGTTACCACCACTTATACTAACCGCACCATTTTTAGGTTCTAGCACCTTAATAGTAACTGTCATTGTCTTGTTGGACTTATTAAGGAAGGTGTAATTGTAAGTGTTTGTAATTTGACCATCTCTAACAAAGAAAGTTGATCCTGGAGGTTTTAGGAATTTAGCTTCCATTGTTCCTCGATTATTTAATAAAAAGCCTAAAAATACCATTAATAAAGCTAAAATTACAGTCGAAGCTTTCATTCTGTTGGTAAATTTGAAACTTTCCTTCTTCTCGATTTGGTTGATAGACGCATAACGGATAAGGCCTTTTGGTAAACCAACTTTCTCCATTACTTCGTCACAAGCGTCGATACATGCGGTACAGTTAATACATTCTAATTGTTGACCATTACGGATGTCGATACCTGTTGGACACACAACAACACATTGATGACAATCGATACAATCTCCTTTGCCAGCTGCAGATCGATCTTCTCCTTTTCTCCATTTAGATCGGTTTTCACCACGTTGATAATCGTAGAAAACATTAATGGTTTCTTTGTCGATAAGTACGCCTTGTAGACGACCGTAAGGACATACTAGCGTACAAACTTGTTCTCTAAACCACGCAAATACAAAGTAGAATGCCGCCGTGAACATTATCATTACTAAGAAGTTGGTTGGTCGTGCAAATGGACCCTCTTTCATGATTCTGAAAACCTCTTCATAACCTACAATATACATGAACATAAAGTGTGTTATGATAAGCGATATTAAAAGGAAAATGCTCCATTTAAGACCTCTTTTCCATATTTTTTCGGAATTCCAAGGTTGCTGGTCTAGTCGTATTTGCTTGTTTCTATCGCCTTCGATAGCGTATTCAATTTTTCTAAAAATCATTTCAAGAAAAATAGTTTGGGGACAAATCCATCCACAAAATATTCTACCAAAAACAACTGTAAAAAGAATAATGAATACTAAAGAAGCGATGGCTCCTAATGCAAGTATGAAAAAATCTTGTGGATAAAAAGGTTGCCCAATGATAAAGAATTGACGATCTATAATATTAATCATCAAAAATGGGTTGCCATTAATTTTAATAAAAGGAATAGCAAAAAGAATAATTAAAAGGATAACGCTAACAATATTTCTATAGTTGGTGTATTTTCCTTTTGGTTTGCGCGGGAAGACCCATTTACGCTTCCCTGTATTGTCCATTGTCCCGACAGAATCTCTAAATGTTTCTGCCTCTATTATTTGGCCTTGGCCTCCAATGTCAGGTTTGTTAGAGTTGCTCATATCATTCATTTATAAATAGAAAAAGAGATTGCCCTGAAAAAAAACGAAGTTTCTTTTCGCATATCAGCTCATTTGCAATAATTGAACCGATACATCTTGACAATCTCTTTTAGTATGTTTTGTTAAAAATCTATTTCTCCCAATGCGCTTCAGTACCTTGAGGTGCTGCTCCGCCTTGTGCTGGTGTAATAGGTGCTTGTTCTTGGTTAATGTGATATACGTAAGCCGCAACTTTTTCGATATCTTTCCCTGTTAATACACCATTTTTACCCCAAGCCTGCATCGTTGGGTTGTGTGGACTACCGTTGTAAACCACGTGGAATATATTTTTGAACAATGTTTTTTCTGGTTGATTGATCCAGAAATTGTCAGTTAAGTTAGGACCAATACCACCTTTACCAGCGTCCATGTGACAAGCTGTACAGTTAGTATTAAAGATCTGTTGTCCTTCTGCTACATTATCTTCTGAGAATACTGCCGTCTCGATAGTTACTGGAGGTACACTCTTGTTGTACTCGTCGATAGCAGCAATTTGCGCTTTATGCTCATTTTCATATTCAACATATGGATGTGCAAAGTCTGTAAAGCTATATGAAGCAATGTAAAGGATACAATATGCAACACCAAAGTAGAAAAGACCTAACCACCACTTTGGAAGTTGATTGTCTAGCTCCATAATACCGTCGAAACCGTGGTCAATAAGGATGTCTTCTTCTTCTTTAGCTGTTTGCTTTTTAGAAGCTGAGTTCCATAAATATTGGAAATAAGGAACTTTCGTTTCTGCTAAGTATAGCTTTTTCTCTTCGTCTGTTAACTTTTTGAATTTTTCATTTTCAATTAAGTCACCAATCGCTGCTTGGATAAATACAACGATGATACTTACTAATGCTGCAGCCCAGAAATACTTTGTTTTAAAGAAATCTGAAGATTGTGCAAACATGTAAAATACGACAAGCAATAATCCTAAAACAATAAGGATATTAATATATACGGGTGTTCTTCTTTTCATGATTTTAAAAATGTTTTAGTGCGAAGTTTTATTGTCATCATCATCCATGTCTAGGTCATCATTAAGAGGAGCATTTTCTTCTTCCTCGTAATATTTTTTAGGTCTATTAAACACATACAATGTTATACCTACAAAAACTATGATGAACAGGATTAGCGAAAGGGTATTCAGTAATCCTGCATACTGTACATTAGAAATAATATCTTTAAAACTTTGCGGAATCATTCGTAATTATTATTAGTTGCTCGCGGTTTTAACTTCAGTTGTCTTAATGTCTGTACCTAATCTTTGTAGGTAAGAAATAAGTGCTGTAATCTCTCTCTTCTCAAGCGGTACAAAGTTTGCGCCTTGTGCTTGTTGTTGCTTCGCAAATTGATCTTTAACGTCAGCTGCTTCAGAATAGATATTCTTAACGATAGCTGCTGCTTGGTTGTTCATCCAAGAATCTGCTGAATCGATTTGTGCTTTAGTGTAAGGTACATCTAGAGCATTTTTCATCAATTCTAATTTAGCTTTAGTTAATGATCTGTCTAGCGTACTTGTAATTAACCAAGGGTAACGAGGCATGATAGATCCTGCAGACGTCGATCTCGGGTTGTACATGTGCTTAAAGTGCCAAGAATCTGGTCTTACACCACCTTCTCTCTGTAAGTCTGGACCTGTTCTCTTAGATCCCCATAAGAATGGGTGATCATATACAAATTCTCCAGCTTTTGAGTATTGACCATTTTTACCGTTGAATCTTACAACTTCATCACGGAAAGGTCTAATCATTTGAGAGTGACATGCATTACATCCTTCTCTAATATAGATATCTCTACCTTCTAATTCTAACGGGCTATAAGGCTTAACCGCTGAAATTGTAGGTACGTTATTCTTAACAAATATTGTAGGTAGAATCTCAATAGCACCACCAATTGCAACAGCGATAAATGCACCAACTGTTAAATATAATGGTGTTCTTTCTAACCATAAGTGGAAAGATTCACCTTGTTTTCTTCCTTTAATAGTTTTTGCTAATGCAGGTGCTTCAGCAGGTACTTCTTTAAGGAATGAACCTTGTTTTGCAGTTTTAACTAAGTTAATAACCATCAAGATTGCACCAGCGATATAGAATAGACCTCCTACAAATCTCATCTTATAATAAGGAAGAATTGCTGTAACAGTATCTAACCAGTTTTTATAAACTAGCGTACCATCTGGGTTGAATTGTTTCCACATCAAACCTTGTGTGAATCCTGAAATGTATAATGGCACAGCGTAGAAAATGATACCAAATGTACCTAACCAGAAATGCCAGTTAGCCATTTTAGTAGACCATAATTTTGTTCTCCACATAACTGGTACCAAGTAATAGATAACCCCGAATGCCATGAAACCATTCCATCCAAGAGCTCCTAAGTGTACGTGACCAATAACCCAGTCTGTAAAGTGACCAATTTTATTTAAAGTTTTTGTTGCCAAAAGTGGACCTTCAAAAGTTGCCATACCATAACAAGTTACAGCTACAACGAAGAATTTAAGAACAGGATTCTCTCTTACTTTATCCCAAGATCCTCTTAATGTCAATAGACCATTAAGCATACCACCCCAAGATGGCGCAATTAGCATAATTGAGAAACCAGTACCTACAGCCTGAGCCCAAGCTGGTAGTGCAGTATATTGTAAGTGGTGTGGACCAGCCCAGATATATACGAAGATTAATGACCAGAAGTGGATAATCGAAAGTTTGTATGAGAATACTGGTCTGTCAGCAGCTTTTGGTAAGAAGTAATACATCAAACCTAATACTGGCGTTGTTAAGAAGAATGCTACGGCGTTGTGACCATACCACCATTGTACTAATGCATCTTTAACCCCAGCATAGATAGAGTAAGATTTCCACATTGTTAATGGAACTTCTAAGTTATTGAAGATATGTAACATTGCTACTGCAACCCACGTTCCTAGATAGAACCAAATTGCAACATACAAGTGTCTAACTCTTCTCTTAGCGATTGTTCCGAACATATTAATCCCGAAAATCACCCAGATTACTGTTGTTAAAATGTCTATTGGCCACTCATGCTCAGCATATTCTTTTGATGAGTTAAGACCCATGAAGAATGTGATAATTGACGTAACAATCATCAATTGCCATCCCCAGAAATGAACCCAAGACAAAGTGTCGCTCCACATTCTTGTTTTCAATAATCTCTGCATAGAGTAATACGCTCCAGCAAAGAAACTATTACCAACAAACGCAAAAATTACCGTGTTGGTATGAATCATCCTGATTCTACCAAAACCGAAAGCACCATGCGAGTTGATTAGTCCCTGCATATCACCACTCTTAAGACTCATGATAGTTGTATCATCAGTTCCTAAAAATAATTCTGGTAATTCAGGATAAAAAAGTAATAACGCAGCAGTCAAACCCGCCAAGAAGCCAAGCAATCCGAAGATTACTGTAGCAATCAAAAAGGCTTTAACTATGCCATTATCATAACTAAATTTCTGTGTTTCCATATCTACAAATCACTATTATCTTTTTCTTCTTGTTTGTTATCGTCGGGTTTCTCTTCCCTTATTTCATCATCCATTAGGATACGTACAGCTGGACTTTCGTCGTCCTCGAAGTGTCCTTTTTTAGCTCCAATAATAAAAATTATTAAGAAAACCACAGCTAAAGACACGCTGCATATGATCATTAAATAGAGAATCTCCATAACTGAGACAAATTTACACTAATTAAAGTTCCCAAATTTAGTTAAAATTAATGACTTTAGTCAGAATGAATTTAAATTAATTAATTTATAATTTATCTAAATAGGTGATTCTATTTTAACAGCTTGAAATACTTTGTACTACGGTACCACGTTGATAAAGTCGTAAAAGCAACAACACTTATCGAGCTTATCGGCATTATTATAGCCGCAAACAATGGCGAAACCTTGCCCATAACCGCAAACGTAACCCCAATAACATTGTAAAATAAACTGATTGCAAATGTTAATTTTACTATGCTAATCGCATCTTTTGAGAATTTTAGATATTTATCCAATTCTGGGATTTTGCTACCATCCATAATAACGTCGGATGATGGCGTAAAGGCATTCGTGTCGTCTGCAATTGCAATCCCAACATCACTTTGCTTTAGAGCACCAGCATCGTTAAGACCGTCGCCAAGCATCGCTACTTTATGGTTTTGGTTTTGAAGCTCTTGGATAAATTCTAGTTTGTCTTCTGGGCTTTGATTAAAACGCATCTGCGAAACATTCGGAATCATCGTTTTAAGTTGTTGCTCTTCCGATGCGTTGTCGCCACTTAAGATGTTGACTTGGTAAGATTTAAGATGTTTGAAAAGTGTTATTAAATCTTTTCTGTACTCGTTTTTGAAAATATATTTTCCTAAAAATTCGTCACCAACTTGTACAAAAACAGCGGTTTCTAAGTTCTCGGATTTTTGACCAGTAAAACTAGCTGAACCAATTTTGTAAAGTTTCCCTCTAACGCTCGCTGAATAACCTTTCCCTGAGATTTCTACAAAATTTTCGATGGGCAGATATTCGTCTTCAGCATCGATATAATCATACAAAGATTTCGAAAGCGGATGATTGGAGTTTTTAAGTAAAGATTTAATGTTTTTTAAATCAAATTCCGAAATATTTTGACCTAAGTAATTGATATTTGATTTTTTACTTTCGGTGATAGTTCCTGTTTTATCAAAAACTAAACTGTCAATTTTTGAAAGTCTTTCGATCGTCAAAGTATCTTTAACATAGAATTTGTTTCTGCCTAAAATTCGCATAATGTGCCCAAATGTAAACGGCGCCGAAAGTGCTAAGGCACAAGGACATGCAATAATTAAAATCGCAGCAACCACTTGGAACATTTTTTCAAAATTCTCTTGTGACCAATATATTGCAGCAATCGCAGTAATCGTCAAAATAACAATCGTGAAATATTTACTGATTTTATTGGTAATCGTGTCGAGTCCAGTTTCAGTTTTTTTGAAAGCTTCCTTGTTCCAAAGTTGTGTCAAATAACTTTGATCCACGTTTTTAATAACTTCCAACTCCAAGATTGGTCCACTTTGTTTACCGCCTGCAAAGATTTTGTCACCAGCTTTTTTCGGTACCAATGCCGCTTCTCCAGTGATGAAACTATTGTCAATATTGGCTTCACCTTTTATTAAAATCGAATCAACAGGAATAATTTCTTGATTTCTAACCATGATTCTGTCGCCGACTTTTAGGTCAGAAAGTAGAATGTTGTCTTGCTTACCATTAAAATCAATTTTGGTAACTGCAATCGGGTAGAATGATTTGTAATCGCGGTCGTAAGATAAGCTGTTGTAGGTTCTTTTCTGGAAGGTTTTTCCTAAAAGCATGAAGAACAAAAGTCCACAAAGTGTGTCGAAATATCCGCCGCCGTAGTCTGTCGCAATTTCGTAAATCGAACGTCCGTACAACATGATAATCCCGATAACAATGGGAACGTCGATGTTGATGATTTTATTTTTAAGGCCGTACCAAGCCGATTTGTAATAATCTAAAGCAGAATAGAAAACAACTGGCGTTGCCAAAATCAACAAGGTGATTCTGAAAAGATGCTTGTAATTTTCCATCCAAACGTCATTGCCACCAACATATTCAGGGAAACTTAAAAACATACTATTTCCGAATGCAAAGCCTGCAATAGCCAATTTTATTAAAAGGCTTTTGTCAAGTGTTTCTTTCTTTTTGTCCGCAGTTTCGAGGTTAATAACAGGTTTGTAACCAAAATTTGTTAAAAATTTAGCTAGTTCGCTGAGTTTCAGTTCGTCGCTCTTATAAGCGATTTGTACCGTTTTTCTCGTGAAGTTAACTTGCGAATATTTTATTTTAGGATTAATTGTGTTCAAGCTTTCCAAAAGCCAAATGCATGACGAACAATGGATTACAGGTATTTTGAAAGTAACCAATGTCGTCCCACCTTCATGGAAATCTACCACTTTGTTGAAGACATCCTCAGCATCTAAATAGTCGAACTGCGTTGTGTCGTCGCTATTTGGTCGTATCCCTGAACTCTTATTAAATTCATAAAAGTTACCAAGATTATGTAGGTTTAGGATTTCGTAAACGGACTGACAACCATTGCAACAGAAGACTTTTTCATCAAATTCAATGCGCTCATTTTCAATAGGCTGACCGCAATGGAAACAATTTTCTGACATGTGGTTTGTTGGGTTTAGCTTACAAAATTACGCCAAAAAACTTTGCTTTTAGGAGTAGAAAGTCTTATTTTTGCTGATAAATGTCATTACATATGTCACTTGAACTACAGCAAGTTATCGAACAGAATTTTATTCAAGCCTTTAATAGAGAGTCTTTTAAGAAAAGTTTATCACCTGAAGATTATGATAAATTAGTAGCAGAACTGCAGGATATGGAGTTCGCAAAAGGCGAAACTGTTTTCGAAGATGGAGAATCTCCGCAAGGTGTTTATTTCATAAAAGAAGGAACTGCAAAGCTTTCAAAATCTGGTGTTTACGGTAAAGATCAAATTCTTAGATTTTGTAAAGAAGGTGATCTTATCGGTTATCGCTCTTTATTGTGTGGAGAAAATTTTCAAGCAAAAGCTGAAGCGATGACGCCACTAAAAGTCGTTTTTTTACCAGCTGATTTCTTCATTCATTTATTAGAAGTTGATGCTAAATTGTCTTACGCAATGTTGCAAAAAATTGCTTACGAATTGGGCGAATCGTCTAACACAGTGACCTTTTTAGCACAGAAAACAGTAAGAGAAAGATTGGCTGAGATCTTAATTTTGCTTGAACAAAAACTTGGCACAGATCCAGAAGGATTTATCAATATTTCTTTAACAAGAGAAGAAATCGCTAACCTTATTGGGACTGCAACAGAAAGTGCAATCCGATTAATATCAGAATTCAAACAAGATGAATTGATCCTTGTCGAGGGACGGAACATCAAAATCATCAATCACGAAAAACTTATAAAACTTGGTCATGTGGTTATCTAATTTTAGATAACCATTTGTTTCTTTAATACATCCTAAAAATTAAGCCCATGTCGGTACATTCAGAAATAAAAAAGATTACAACGGAGACACTTCGTAAGATGAAGTTCGATAATGATAAAATCTCGATGATTACTGCTTATGATTTCACAACTGCAAAGATGGTTGATGCTGGCGGTATAGATGCGGTGTTGGTTGGTGATTCTGCGGCTAATGTTATGGCAGGATTCGAAACGACGCTTCCGATTACTTTGGACCAAATGATTTACCACACGCAATGCGTTGTTCGTGGGATTGACAGAGCTTTGGTGGTGGCAGATTTGCCTTTCGGAACTTACCAAAGTAATCCAGAGAAAGCTTTGGAATCGGCGGTAAGGATGATGAAGGAAGGTGGCGCACACGCAGTGAAAATTGAAGGCGGAAAAGAAATCGAAGAATCTATCCGTAAAATTGTAAATGCAGGAATTCCTGTGATGGGACATTTGGGATTAACGCCGCAATCGATTTATCAATTCGGAACTTATAAAGTAAGAGCTAAGGAAGATGCAGAAGCAGAAAAATTAATTTCTGATGCTAAACTTTTGGAAGAACTAGGATGTTTTGCAGTGGTTTTAGAAAAAATTCCTGCAGATTTGGCTAAAAAAGTTACCGAAGCGATTACAATTCCAACAATCGGAATTGGAGCTGGCGCAAATTGCGACGGACAAGTTTTGGTGTATCACGATATGGTTGGGATGAACAAAGGTTTTTCGCCTAAGTTCTTAAGAAGATATTTAGATTTATATACCGAAATTACTGGTGCTGTGGCGCAATATGTAAAAGATGTAAAATCTGTAGATTTTCCGAATGAGTCAGAAAGTTATTAAAATTTATACATGAAAAACCTTATGGCAATACAAGCTGGCGTATCTTTCGCGGCTTTAGCTTGTTTATTAGTTGGTTGGATTCAGCCATTTTCTCCAGAGCTTAACAATATTATTTATAATAAATTATTTTACATTTTGGTAGGTGCAAGTTTTGTATTACAAGCGCCAACTTTAGCGAATCCAAAATTCAAAATCCCAATGTACATCGCAGCTGGACTTTGTATCGTCGGTGCGTTTTTACCAGTTGAGACAAGACTTTCAGGTATTAAAACCATCGGATTAATTGCTGGTGTTATCATGTCATTGTTTGGACGAAATAGAAACGCACAACAATAATGTCGGAACAAGTATTTTCTGCATCGCAAATCGTCTACGAGGATAATCACATGATGGTGATTAATAAAAAAGTTGGTCAGCTTGTGCAAGGTGACAAAACTGGCGATTCGTCGTTGTTAGAATTGATTAAAGATTTTATTAAAAAAAGAGATGACAAGCCTGGAAACGTTTTTTTAGGTTTGGTGCATCGTATCGATCGACCAACTTCGGGTTTGGTGATTTATGCTAAAACCTCTAAAGCGCTTTCTCGTTTAACACAAATGGTAGCAAATCGAGAAATAAAAAAAACTTATTGGGCTTTGGTGGCAAAAGAAATGATTCCCACGTCACAGCGTTTGGTGAATTATCTTAAAAAGAATGAAAAAAATAACAAAGCAATTGTTTTCTCCAAACCGACTGATGGTGCAAAAGAAGCGATTCTTACTTATCATTTGCTTCAAACTTTGGACAATTATTTGTTGTTAGAAATCGATTTAGAAACTGGTCGTCATCACCAAATCCGAGCACAACTATCAAAAAACGGAACGCCAATAAAAGGAGATCTCAAATATGGTTCGCCACGTTCTAATCCCGACGGCGGCATTAATCTTCACGCACGACAACTGAATTTTGTACATCCCGTAACAAAAGAAGACATCGAAATCATCGCGCCTTTGCCGAAAAATGATAAGGTTTGGCAGGCTTGTGCGAATTTGTAAGTCAGTGTTTGTAAGTTGTTTGATATATTAAAAAAGACTCCTATGAAATTTTATTTGTCAATATTTTTATTCCTTTACTCCATTATAGCTTTTTCGCAAAAAACGGTTGATACACAAATCGTCTTAAAAAATAAAGATACACTAAACACTAAATTAATTATCCCATTTAATCCTGGAGATAGTCATTTTATTATACTAAATAATAAAAATAAAAGAGAAGTAATAGATAGGAATTTAATAAATTCATTATCGTACATCTTTGACGGTAAAAAAATCAATTTTGATACATCTGAAGACGGAATTTTTAGACGAATTGTTTTTAAAGGAAAAAAAACTAGTTGGTATAGAATGACATCAAATAATATTTATAGTGGCGCATTGAGTAATCAAGAAATAATAACAAATTTTAAAGGAAATTCTGTCAAAATTAAAGTATATAAAAAAAGTAAGGATGCTTTAAAGACTATAACAGAAAACATCCCTGAACTAAACTCTTACATTGATAGTGTTGAAAAGCTTGATGAAGAAAAGATTATTTCTGTGTTAGAAAAATATGATGATATTAATTGATATTTCCAGTTAAAATTATTTTCATAAAACTTTACAAATTATTTTCATGATGTTTAAAAAAAGATAACCAATAGCGAAACTTAAATATTTCCACTAATATTCTTCAACGAAAATACCCCAACCAAAAAGGCATCCGAAATTTTCAGGTGCCTTTTTTAGTAATATAAATGTGTGTGATTGAGTGTCTATTTTTGGTTCATCAATCCGCCATTATCTTCTTTTGGCGTATCTTGATTTAAGAGATTTTGATCAACTTTAGCTAACTTATTTTTAGTCGGTATTTTATAGTTGATCGAGAAACCAAAGTTTCGGCTGTCCCAACGGTTTTGCAAATAAATCGGCGTTGCAGTATTAACCGTTTTGAAATTCATTCTCGAGCTGTTGAAAATATCATTCGCAAACAAGCTTACAGTAATTCTATCTTTATTAAATTTCTTGCTGAAATTAAGGTCAACACGATTCATAATTGGTTGTGTCGATTGGAAGAAATAGTAATTTCCTTTTGTTGAATAAGAGAAATTTGGTGCGAATTTAATGTTATAAGGAAGGATAAATTGTCCTGCCACGTTGAAGAACCACATGCCTTTTTTATCCGTAATTTCTTTGATATCTTGGAATTGATAACCTGCGTACAAGTACAAGAAATTAATTTTATCAGGATTAAAATTAAACTTCATAATCTCGCTAAACGGTTTCGAGAAAATCATAAACGGAACGGGAAGTCCCACATTAAAGCTGTGTTGTGTCAAACTGTGGATGTTGACATTGGTCTGCGAAATACTGTAGCCATCGCGTTCCACATACATCATCACTTGGTCTTTCACGCTGCTCACGTTATAGCTGATAAAGGCATAATCGAAAGCGCTAATTTTAGCTTCGAAGTTGTTGTAAATCGTCGGTTGCACATTTGGGTTACCAGAAATACTAACGTTCGGATTTTGGAAAGTCGTGTTGTTCGGGTTCAATTGACCAGTTGATGGCAAACTTATTTTTCGGTTGTAGTTTAAATTAAAATACAAGCTTTTTGCAAAATCATATTGCATGCTAGCATTTGGGAACAATTCAAATTTTTTGAAAGGCGTTAAATCATCCCATTGGTTTTTTCTTAAATTCAAAGATTTACCAGAAATGTCGTAATCTTCAGCTCTAAGACCAGCGATAAAACTAAATTTTTTAATCTTCGTATTCAATTCGGCGTAAGTTGCAGCTGTTTGTCTTTGATAATCTAAATTTTTAATGCCAAGGAAATCTGTCGTGAAATCCGTTTTCTCATACAAACCTCCAAAACTAATTTTACTTTCATCCAATAATTTTATCGGTTGCGAATAGTCGACGCGAAGATTGTAGTAGTTTTGATCGGATGCATTGTCCATATCAGCTCCAAAAATCTGCGTGCCACTTGGTGTGAAAAATGAATTTTGTCCAGTTTGGTCAAAAGTTGATTTGAAACTCGAATAATTAGCTTTGATGTCTAATTTTTGGTTTTTATCATCAAATCTTTTCTGATAAGTTGCTGTTATTTCGTTTCGGTCGCTTTTGGTTTTGCTTTTTCCGATGTTTAGATAATTAGCAACAACATTATTTCCTGATCCGATCGGTGATTCGATCATAGATGTTCCATCCGAATTGTTGTAAGAATCGTTGTTTGCATTGTAGTAATCGTAGTTTAACAATAATCTATCTTTTCCTAAATCGAAAGTCAAAGCGGCTTTTGCAAAATATCCGCGAGAATATTTGTCGCCAAAACCTCTCGATAAATCGTCCATTTGGTTGCTAGAAAAAGATTCTCCGTAGGTTTGTCCCGCGCTTAATTGCCATCCAAAAATTTTATTTCTAGAATTTAAAACAATACTATTATTAAATCTATTTCTGAACTTATCATAATCCGAAAATCTATAACCTCCAGAATAAGTTGCTGTTAAATAATTTTTCGCAGATTTTGAAGTAATGATATTTAAAATTGCGCCACCAGAAGTTGCAGGAAATTCTGCGCCAGGTTGCGTCACAACTTCCACACGTTCAATCGCTGAAGCGGGCATGCCTTCTAGGAAAGCTGTTAAGTCGTTGGTGGAAATATTCAACGGTCGTCCGTCCATGTAGACATCAAGCGGTTTTCCTTGATACATCATTCCTGCGATGTCGGTAACCACCATTCCTGGAAGTTTTTTAATGCCTTCTAAAGATGATCCTGAGTTAAGGCTTGCTTGTTCGGAAAAATCGAAAATTGTTCTGTCAGCCTTTTGCTCGACAGCTTTTTTAGTTTTGGTTATTGTAACCTCTTCAATTTGTTTTTCCTTTGAGTTCTCTTTTTTAGATTCTTGCGCAAACGCAACTTGAACGCTCAAAAATAAACTCGCTGCTAAAATAATTCTTTTGTTCATAAATGCTTGTCTACGCAATTAGACAAACAATTTTTGCATTTGTTACAAACAATATTATTTAACATTTAAAATAAAAAAACACCAAGACAATTTTTAAAGATTCTTTTTCATCATTTGTGATTTTAGAAACTATCCTCCTTTTATTGTCTTAGTGCTTGTAAATCCTTAACAAATGTATATTTTTATAAATATATACACTAACAATTACCTGTCGTGAAT
This sequence comes from Soonwooa buanensis, assembly GCF_900167905.1. GTDB lineage: Bacteria > Bacteroidota > Bacteroidia > Flavobacteriales > Weeksellaceae > Soonwooa > Soonwooa buanensis. The sequence goes on from NZ_FUYZ01000003.1 coordinate 311,900, forward strand.
CAAGAATTTTGACAGCGTTTTTATTGTTTAATTGATTGATTTTTAGGTGTTAAAATTTGTAAAATACTTATTCTATAAATATAAATTTAATAAACGTTTATCTTTATGTTTTGCTTAGATTGGGATTGAGAATTTGTAAGATTTAGCATTAAATTCGGTATTTTTGTATTATTAATTCTTTAATTATTTGATTTGAAATTTTTACAGTTTTTAGTTTTCGTTTTTGTGTTCACTTCAGTTTTTTTTCAAGGTCAAAATAAATATGATGTTGAAAAAAGAGCTCAGTTTTTTAAACTTTTTAAAGAGCAGCAAAATAGTGTTAATTATTCTTTGGATAACGGGCAGAAGCTTTTGACACTTTCGCAGACCAATTATGAAAAAGCTTTGTCCTACATGATTTTGGGAGAAGCTAATTATAAAGCTGGCGATTATGTTAAATCTGTTGACTTTTTAGAACAAGCCGAAAAATCGGTAGGTAAAAATGATAGTCTTAATGCTAAATTTAGGATTGTAAATCAATTGTTGATTTCTTACAGAAGAGCAGGACTTGTTGAAAATTCTGATCAAGAATTGTTAGAATTAAAGAAGATGGTGTCTCAGTTAAAGCCTCATGAGCGAGATTATGTTCTTTTAATTGCTCAAGCCAAAATTTTTGAGATTGATGGAGAAGATTGCAAAGCCGCAGATGTTAGAAAGAAGTTTTATGATTTAATGTTAAATTATCCTCTTGATGAGTCTTTTAAAACAAAATATTTGTTTGGGGTTTTATCGCAGTTAGCTTTTGCTGAGTATAAATGTGGCCGAATTGCCGATGCTCAAAAAACTGTCATCAATTCTGAAAAATATAAATCTAAAGTTGATCCAAAAGAAAATTTGTTGCTCAAAGATTTTTATTTTATGAATAAAGCTTTGCTAGCTCATGATGAAAAAAATGATGACTTATCGCGGAAATATTTTGATTCGGCCATTGCGGAAAGCGAACTTAATAAGAATAATCTTGTCCTTAAAGTTATTTTGTCGGAACGTTTGGAAGCTAATATTGATAACGCCGATCAACAACTAAAATACGCACATCAAATTAAAGATATAACCGACTCTGAGACACGTGTTACAAAAGCACTGATTTCGAGAGAGAGTAAAAAAGCTTTTGAAATCATTAAAGATCGTGAGCAAAAACAAATGTGGTTGATGATTATTACGGGTGTTGTTATTTTATCGATTGGGATTGGCGCTTATTTATATTTCCGAAATCTTAGAAAAATTAAAGTTAATTATAAGAAGATTATTGACGAATTACAAGACAAATCGGTTACTCCACAAACGGAAAAGCCAGTTGAAAATTTTGTTTCAGATATTAAAATTACAACCGAAACCGAGCATAGTCTTTTAGAATACTTAGAGAAATTTGAAGAAAAAAATCTTTTTACCAAGAATGGAATTTCTTTGGCTCAAATGGCTGTTCTGCTTAACACAAACACGAAATATCTTAATTATATTCTAAAAAAATACCGCAATACAGACTTCAATAACTATATTAATTCAGCTCGAATTAATTTTATCACCAAAGAATTGCATGACAATCCAAAGTTGCGGAATTATAAAATCTCTGCGCTTGCAGGAAAATGCGGTTACAGTTCGCACAGCCAGTTTGCAAGTATTTTCAAAGCCAAAACACAGATTTCGCCATCGCAATTTATTTCAATATTGAAACAAGAAGAAAAGGTATAGGTTTACTTCGCTCTACTTTTTTCCTCAAAATCGATGCTACGACTTTCTTTTACTTTTTTATTTCCAAAAGTGTAATTCACACTAAGTCTAAAACCTCGTCCATCCCAATAATTGTTGAAATGTTGGCTGTTGTCCGAGTAATAAATATCGCCTTTCCAATATTGCGCAAAAATATTAGAAACCGAAGCGTTGATTTGAAGCTGCTTTTCCATCAAGGCTATTTTTATTCCAGAATCTAAATTCGTAAAACTGTGGAAATAGGAATTCACGTTGTGATAAGGCAAAGCCTGACTAAAATTCAGAAAGAAATTAATTGTTTTCGCTTTGTTTAAAGTAAATGTATTTCGGATGCTGTAATCAAAAGTTTTCCCTTTTCGAGTCGTTGCTTCAATGTTATAAACTTTGGAATCGGTCAAGGAAGCATTCACATAAGTTGAAATTTCCCACCAAGTTTTGATTTTATTCGTGTACGAAACTGTTGCTCCAAAAAAATCGCTATCATAGGTGTTAAGATAGGTTCCGTAATGAAGCAAACCATCTTGGAAAGAGACTTGCCCAAAACCATTGGTTTGATGCAAATAGTACAAACTCGCATTAAATTTATTGTTGTGCGTATAACCCAATTCGAAATTACTCATGTAAGAAGGCTTCAATAAAGGGTTTCCCGTAGAATAAGAATAGGTGTTTTCGTACCAACGAAATGGATTTAGACTCTCCATGTCAGGACGATTAATTCTTCGTGAATACGAAATCGTATAGGAGTTTTTTTCGTTTTTATAATTGATGTAAGCCGATGGAAACCATTCTCCATAGCTGTATTTGGTGCGTTCATCGGTTTGCGGTGTGTAGGCATTAACATTCGTAAGCTCGTAACGAAGTCCAGCTTTTGTTGACCATTTTTCGTTAAAAATTTTTGCGAAACTAAAATATCCTGCATAATTCTGTTCGGTGTACTGAAAAAGATTAGAACGTGTTGCATCAATTTCCCAATCTTGGTTTTGGAGGTTATAATAACCAATATCTGTTGAATTTTTGAATTGATTAAATTTTGCACCCGTTTCAATCGTTCCGAAAGAGTAGGGAAGTTCCAAATCGGCTTGACCAGAGAAGATTTCTGGTTTTACGATCGAAATAGTTTTTACAAAAGCCAAACTTTCATCCGAAGATTTCAAGGTGTTAAAATTCACATTTGTCGTAGCATTATTTCCATAATAATTTCCTGTGAAACTCAGTTTTTTTCCGATGGAATCCAGTTTCAAATCATAATAAACACCCAAAGTATTCATCGTGTTTTTTTCGCGATGTTGTGTATTGGTAAACAGGTTTTCGATGTTTTGAGAATTCTGAAAATAATTCGTCGTGTTCAAAATATCCATATCTGGCGTTTGGTGCGTGAACAAATAATTAAATCCAATTTCTGAGTTTTTGTTCAGTTTATAAGACATATTCAAACTTGGCGCAATACTTTTCCACATATCTTTTCTACGAGATTGACTGTAGCTCTCTGTACTTCCAAGAATGCTGTAGTTTTCGATAGAACGTTTTGCAGAGTTTAAATAGTTGGTTTTAAAACTTAAACTTAATTTTTCGGTTTGATAATTCAGAGTTCCGTTCGCATTTCCACCAAAATAAGTTCTTTGTTGAAGTCCAGTTCCGATATTTCCGCTGAAACCCATATTCGGATTTTTCTTTAATACGATATTCAAAATTCCGCTATTTCCTGCGGCTTCGTATTTTGCGGGTGGCGTTGTAATCACTTCAACTTTGGCGATGTTTTCAGAGCGAATCGTTTTAAGATAACTCACCAAAGCATCGCCCGAAATATTCAACATTCTGCCATTCACCATCACCGAAACATTGCTTTTCCCCACAATCGATATCGAAGCTTTGTCTTCATCAATTTTCAACATCGGAACATTTCCCAAAGTTTCCATCGCGTCCATTCCTTGTGATGCCATCGAAGCATCAACGTTGAAAACCAAGCGGTCGGCTTTACGTTCAATTAGTTTTTTAGTTGAAGTTATTTTTACTTCGTCAATAGATTTTATAGAATCATTTTTTTTGGTTTGTGAAAAAAGGCTTGTTGATACTAAACTGAATACTAAAAAATATTTTGCGTTCATTGTTGTTATGATTTTTCACAAAGGTATTCTCGCTGAAGCTCGTTGGAAATAGCGTTTAGACCAAACTCTAAGAATTTCGGGTTAAAAATTTTTCGTCGGAAAAAAAGTGGCTTTTGTCGATTTTAATAGTAATATATCAGAATACAGAATTAAATTTGGGCATGAGAAAAAATCAACTTTTTTTGCTACAGAGCATATTTTGGATTATTAATTTTATTGGCACTGTCCTCATTCCCAAGTTTGTATTCAATGCGGATCATGTACTTTTGGATATTACTTTTTTTGTGACCACATTTATTTGTTTTTACATTAATTATTTCTTCGTTGTTCCTAAGTTTTTTGATATTCATAAACTTTACAAAAGTCTGATAGGTTTTTTTGTAAGTGTAATTTGCTTTGTTCTAATTCGTTATTTTATTGAAGAAATATTGTTGATTTGGATAACGGGAAGTGGTAATTATGCTCCTGGAACAGGCTTAGGTTTTTACTTTTTTGACAATATTTATTACAGTTCGACAACTATTTTTATTTCTAGTGTTTTCAGTTTAATTAATAAATTTATGAAAGTAGAAGAAGAACGATTACAACTTGTTTCCGAAAAAAAGCATGCGGAAATTCAAGCTTTAAAAACTCAAATCAATCCGCATTTTATTTTTAACTCTCTAAATAATATTTACTCTTTGGTCTATCAAAAGTCGGATAAAGCGCTTCCTGCGATTGAAGAACTTAGTGAGTTGTTGCGTTATTCAACCAAAGATTTACAACAAGATTTTATTCCATTAAAACGGGAAGTTGGTTATATTGAAAGTTTAATTGCTTTAGAAAAATTGCGCATTAGGAATCCGGAAAAGATTATTTTTGAAAAGAATATTCAAAACGAAAATTTGCAAATCTCGCCAATGTTATTGGTTCCATTTGTAGAAAATGCTTTTAAACACGGAGATTTCAACGAGCACGAAATGAAAATTGATTTAAAGGAAGAAAATAATATTCTAAATTTCCGAATTGAAAATCAAAAGCGACAAGGTTCCAAAGACCACGCCTCAGGAATCGGAATTACCAATGTTAAAAAACGTTTGGAATTGATTTATCCCAAAAAGCACGAATTAAATATTTCGGATAAAGAAATTTTTTTTGTAGTTGAGTTAAAGATTGAGCTTTAAAGAATCAAGAACCAAGAAGAAAGTAAGTTAAAAGATTCCCGTCCGTTCGAGTAGATTTTGCAAAAATCGTATCGAGAACTTAATTAGATTCTCGACTTGGTTTATCCTGAGTTTGTCGAAGGGCTGCGCTACTCCAATTGACGAACTTTAAAATACATCGTACATTTTACGTAATACATTGTACAAGAAAATGAACATAAAAACCATCATCATCGACGACGAACCTTTGGCTGTTTCACTGTTGGAAAAATACGTTTTCGAAACGCCAAACTTTGAGTTGTTGTCAACTTTTCTGAATCCCATTGAAGCAATCGAGTTTATCCAAAACAACGATGTAGATTTGGTTTTTCTGGACATTCAAATGCCCGAATTATCCGGAATCAACTTTATGAAAATCGTTGGTGATAAAGTAAAGTATATCTTAACCACCGCATATTCCGAGTTCGCAATGGAGGGTTATGAACATAATGTGATTGATTATTTGCTAAAGCCAATTACGATATCACGCTTCCAAAAAGGAATTGAAAAAGCAAAAGAACGTTTTGCAAGCGTGCAGGAATCTGAGAAAAATTACTTTTTCATCAAATCTTCCGGACAACAATATAAGATTTTATTTGATGATATTTTGTACATCGAAAGCATCAAAGATTACGTCAATGTCAAAACCAAAAATCACGAATATATCGTCCTCGACACTTTAAAATCCATGGAAGAAAAACTTCCAGATTCTGTATTTTGTCGCGTTCATAAATCCTATATTCTCAATCTTAATCAGATAAAATCGGTCGATAGCAAGTCTGTTTTGCTAATTTCAGACACCGAAATTCCAGTTGGAGAAAGTTTTAAAGTAAATTTTTTAAAAAAGTTAAAGTAAATTCGTTTCAGCTTCGTCTACTTCAATATGGACTCGCTATATTTGGATAAAATGGCTGAAAAACAATCTGCTTCACTTACCGAAGTCGTCAAAAATTACGGCTCGCAATTGCTGCGCTTTATCAAGGGTAAAGTGAGCAAAGTTGAGGATGCGGAAGATATTTTGCAGGAAGTATGGTATCAGACCAGCCGTTTGACCAACATCGACGATTTGGAAAATGTGAGTGCTTGGCTGTATTCGGTCACACGTAACAAAATCACCGACAATTACCGAAAAAAGAAAAGCGACTCACTGGAAGATTACGTATACGAGGACGAAGACGGAAGTTTTAGCATCAAAGAAATTCTTTTGGCGGATGACTCCAATAATCCCGAGTTAAAGATGTTTAAAGATATTTTTTGGGACGAATTGATGAAAGCTTTGGAAGAACTTCCCGAAAATCAGCGTCGCGTTTTTATTCAGAATGAAATAGAAGACCGTACTTTGCAGGAAATTGCGGACGAGGAAAATGAAAACCTCAAGACAATTATCAGCCGAAAAGGTTATGCTGTGAAGCATCTTCGCGTAAAGTTAAGACATTTGTACAACGAACTTAAATATTAAAATGAATCCGAGATTTAGACATAGAAGCAGAAAAAAATTTTGGCTTGCCTTTCCGATTGGTATTGGCTTGGCGTTTTTGTTGGTTTGGTTTGTGCAATGGCTTTGGAATATGCTTTTGCCCGATATTTTGGGTGTTAAAAGTATATCCTATTGGCAAGCTTTCGGAATATTGATTTTGTCCAAAATTTTGTTTGGAGGTTTTCGTTGTGGCGGAGGGAAAAGACATTTTGGAAATAAATTTAACCGAGAAATGCCTCAAATGACGGATGACGATAAAGAACGTTTCCGAGAAGAATGGCGTAAGCGCTTCGGCGATCGTTGCAAGTTTGGTAGATAAATATAAACTCCCAAAATCGACAGGTTTTGGGAGTTTTTTTTCTTTAAAGTAAGTTCTTGAATTGTAAAAATGTCCGTCAGTTCGAGTAGATTTTACAAAAATCGTATCGAGAACTCAATATATTTCTTTACTAAAAGTTCTCGATACAAAATCTCTTATATTTTTACTCGAACTGACGATTGAATATCAAGGGTGTTTTAATATAGATTCCTCCTTCGTTGGAATGGCAATGTATTGTTAATTAGGCGCTTAGATGTGTTTAAAGAAAAATTTTAAAAATTTTAAAGTAAAACAAATTTTGCTGCGTCTTCCATAAAAAGGCCTTTAGAATTACAAACTTTAAAATCAAAAAAATGAAAAATAAAATGCGTTTTTTATTACCAAGATTAGTCGGAGTTACGATTATCGCTGGTATCGCAACATTAATAATCGGGACGATTTTCAAACTGCTTTTGTTAGGAACTGTCGCAGCAGGCATCGGAACTTTAGTCGCTCGTAAATTTGCCAAAAGAAGACAGCGCGAGTATATCAATTATTACGATAATTCGCCAATAAGTTTCGAGAGAAATTCTGAGCAAAACTACGCGGTTCAACCAAATTTTAAAGCTTCAAGATCTGAAAATCTTGCCATTATCCCAATTCAATAATTTATCAATATTAAAAATTAAACAATATGTTTTCAACAAATCAAAATACAAGAAGTAAAAAAGACCATTGCAGAGATAATTTTAACCAAAAATTCGACAGATGTCGCGACAAATTTTTTAGCTCGAATCATCCTTTTAAAGAAGCTGTAGCTGAAAAATTGAGTGCGCATAAACCTGTTAATATTTCGGAGAACGAAGATTATTTTGCTTTACAACTTTTCGCAGCAGGATTGAAAAAAGAAGCTTTTAATGTTTCCATTAAAAACAATGTTTTGAAAATCGCTTACAACGAAACGCAAACTTCGGAACCTCAAAATATCGTTTATCAAGAATATTATCCAACAAGCTTCGAGCGTTCTTTTCAATTAACAAGTAAAGTGAAATCCGAAGTTGTTTCAGCATCTTATGAAGATGGAATCTTAACGATTATTTTACCAAAAGATCCAGAACATAATTTGCCTGCGCAAAAAATTGACATTCACTAAGACGTCGATTTCTGTAAAACTAAATTTAAAATTATATATCTTAAACTCCAGCTTTTGTTGGAGTTTTTTGTTTTGAACTAATTTAAAAAACCACCCCGTCTTGGAGTGGTTTTAATTTTATATTGAAAGCAAAGTTAATTCGCTTCCATTCTTTTAATTAAATTCAATGCAGAACCTGCTTTGAACCAATCAATTTGTTGGTCGTTGTACGTGTGATTTGCCATAACGATATCTTTAGTTCCATCGTTGTGAACGAATTCTAAAGTCAATTGTTTTCCTGGCGCAAATTTGTCCAAATCAAGGAAGTTAACAACATCATCTTCTCTTACTTTGTCGTAATCGGCTTTGTCAGCGAATGTAAGACCCAACATACCTTGTTTTTTAAGGTTGGTTTCGTGGATACGAGCGAAAGATTTTACCAAAACTGCTTTCACGCCAAGATGTCTCGGCTCCATTGCAGCGTGCTCTCTTGAAGAACCTTCACCGTAATTTTCGTCACCAATAACAATCGAAGGAACGTGAGCCGCTTTGTATGCTCTTGCAACTGCAGGAACTTCACCATAAGCGCCAGTTAATTCGTTCTTCACATTATTAGTTTCCATGTTGTAAGCGTTTACTGCTCCAATCAACATATTGTTCGAAATATTATCCAAGTGACCTCTGTATTTCAACCAAGGTCCAGCCATAGAAATATGGTCGGTTGTACATTTTCCGAAAGCTTTAATTAAAACAAAAGCTCCTGTAATATTCAATCCGTCCCAAGCTGGGAATTCTTCTAACAATTGAAGTCTATCCGAAGTTGGACTAACAACAACTTGTACATTAGAACCATCTTCAGACGGCGCTTGATAACCGTTATCGTCCACTGCGAAACCTTTTGCAGGAAGTTCAGAACCTTTTGGCTCGTCTAATTTCACTTGCTCACCAGCTTCGTTCGTTAAAGTATCTGTAATTGGGTTAAAATCTAATCGACCCGAAATTGCAACCGCCGCAACCATTTCTGGAGAAGCTACGAAAGCGTGTGTGTTCGGGTTTCCATCCGCTCTTTTCGCAAAGTTTCTGTTGAATGAGTGGATAATTGAGTTTTTCTCCGCTTTTTCAGCGCCTTCTCTGTCCCATTGCCCGATACAAGGTCCACAAGCGTTGGTGAAGATTCTTGCATTCTCAAATTTTCTAAATGAATCTAAGAAACCATCTCTTTCCGCCGTGAATTTCACTTGTTCAGAACCTGGGTTGATTCCTAAAATCGCTTTTGGCTTCACACCTTTAGCAACCGCGTCTTCAACGATAGAAGCTGCTCTTGATAAATCCTCGTAAGACGAGTTGGTACAAGAACCGATTAATGCCCATTCAACTTCCAAAGGCCATCCGTTAGCTTCCGCTTTGGCTCTGAATTCAGCAACTGGAGTCGCTAAATCTGGCGTGAAAGGTCCGTTAAGGTGTGGAGTCAATTCAGAAAGGTTGATTTCAATAACTTGATCAAAATATTGTTCTGGATTTGCATAAACTTCAGCATCACCAGTTAAGTGCTCAGCTACTTTATCAGCAGCGTCAACAACTTCTTGTCTTCCTGTGGCAGCCAAATATCTTCTCATGGAATCATCGTAACCGAAAGTAGAAGTCGTAGCTCCGATTTCCGCTCCCATGTTACAAATCGTTCCTTTTCCAGTTCCAGAAAGAGATTCTGCACCTTCACCGAAATATTCAACGATACAACCAGTCCCACCTTTTACGGTTAAAATACCAGCAACTTTTAGGATAACGTCTTTTGCAGAAGTCCATCCGCTCATTTTACCCGTTAATTTAACACCGATAAGTTTTGGCATTTTCAGTTCCCAAGCCATTCCAGCCATTACGTCAACAGCATCAGCACCACCAACTCCGATGGCTACCATTCCTAAACCACCTGCATTAACAGTGTGCGAGTCGGTACCAATCATCATTCCGCCCGGGAAAGCGTAGTTTTCTAAAACCACTTGGTGAATAATCCCCGCTCCTGGCTTCCAGAAACCGATTCCGTATTTATCACAGACAGAACTTAAGAAGTTGAAAACCTCCGAGTTCTTATTAATTCCTTCTTGTAAATCTGCTTCAGCACCAACTCTCGCTTGAATCAAGTGATCGGCGTGCGCTGTAGATGGAACCGCAACTTTCGCTTTTCCAGCTTGCATAAACTGCAATAACGCCATTTGCGCCGTCGCATCCTGCATCGCAACTCTGTCTGGTGCGAAATCTACATACGAGTTTCCTCTTTCATAAGCTTGTGTTGCGTTACCTTCCCAAAGGTGTGCATAAAGAATTTTCTCAGCAAGTGTCAAAGGTTTTCCCACAACTTTTCTCGCAGCAGCGATTCTTTCTGGGTAACGTTCATACACTTTTTTGATCATATCAAGGTCAAAAATCATACTTTAATTTTTTAATATTATACTTTGAAATGTTTTAAAATCGACTTCTAAAATTAGTGATAATTTAGAACTTATTCGGTTTCAGTTTGTTATTAAGATTGATTTTAAATAAGAATCAAAATTGATAATTTGATTTCTTTATTTTGAATTGAAATTGATTTTAAAAGTGTAAATTAAGATGAGAATTTTATGCCATAAATCCAAAATTTTAGTTGAAAATACCTATCGTAGCAATTTTTGAAATTTTCATTGATAAAAAAAGACTGCCCAAATCGAGCAGTCTTTTGTATGTATTCAAAGATTTCTTAGTGACAAGAAATCGGTGTGAATTTCGTTAAATTGATACCCTCAACAGCATCTTGGTATTCTTCGATATTCGGAATTCTACCCAAAATAGCCGAAAGAACAACCACTGGAGTAGAAGCCAATAAAGATTCCCCTTTTTTGCCATCTCTGTCTTCAACCACACGACCTTGGAAAAGACGCGTAGAAGTCGCCATTACGGTGTCTCCTTTTTCCGCTTTTTCTTGGTTACCCATACAAAGGTTACATCCCGGACGCTCCAGATACATGATGTTTTCGTATTCTGTACGCGCTGCATTTTTCGGTGCATCGTCATTAAATTCGAAGCCAGAATATTTTTGAAGCATTTCCCAATCGCCTTCTGCTTTTAATTCGTCGATAATGTTGTAAGTCGGCGCCGCAACCACTAAAGGTGCATTGAATTTAACTTCACCTTCTTTTTTCTCAACATTTCTCAACATTTGAGAAACGATTTTAAGGTCATCTTTATGAACCATACAAGAACCTACGAAACCTAAATCTACCGCTTTTGTCCCTCCGTAATACGTCAAATCACGAATTGTGTCGTGCGTATAACGTTTAGAAACATCGTCGTTGTTTACGTCTGGATCGGCAATCATTGGTTCGTTGATGATATCCAAATCAATCACAACTTCAGCATAATATTTTGCATTTGCATCAGGTTGAAGCGCTGGTTTAGAACTAGATTTAATTTCTTCAATACGATGATTTGCTTTATCGATAAGACCTTGAAGAACTTTATTATGATTATCCATTCCTTTATCAATCATAATCTGAATTCTAGATTTTGCGATTTCTAAAGATTGAATTAATGTATCGTCTTGTGAAATACAGATTGACGCTTTCGCTTTCATTTCCGCCGTCCAGTCAGTAAATGTAAAGGCTTGGTCTGCCAACAAAGTACCGATATGAACCTCGATAATTCTTCCTTGGAAAACGTTTTCGCCATCAAATTGCTTCAACATTTGCGCTTGAGTTGCATGAACCACATCACGGAAATCCATGTAAGGTTTCATTTCACCTTTAAAAGTTACTTTCACAGATTCTGGAATTGGCATAGACGCTTCACCAGTCGCTAAAGCCAAAGCCACAGTCCCTGAATCCGCTCCAAAAGCAACGCCTTTAGACATTCTCGTGTGCGAATCTCCACCGATGATAATTGCCCATTCGTCAATCGTAATGTCATTCAAAACTTTATGAATAACGTCTGTCATTGCATGATATTCACCTTTTGGATCTCTTGCTGTAATCACTCCAAAATCATTCATAAATTTCATCAATTTAGGAATGTTGGTTTGCGCTTTTTTGTCCCAAACCGAAGCCGTGTGACATCCCGATTGGTAAGCGCCATCAACGATTGGCGAAATAACAGTCGCTGCCATAGATTCAAGCTCTTGAGCCGTCATCAAACCAGTTGTATCTTGAGAACCAACGATGTTTACTTTAACACGAACGTCAGAACCTGCGTGCAATGTTTTTCCTGGAGTCACCCCAACAGCATTTTTGTTGAAAATCTTTTCAACAGCTGTTAAACCTTGACCGTCTTTTGAAATTTCTTTTGCTGGAGCAAAAACAGTTGGCGCTTCAACACCTAAAGTTTGAGCTGCGAAAGTTTGAATTTTCTTTCCGAAAACAATCGCATAAGAACCACCAGCTTTGATGAATTCCATTTTTTGCGGAGTTAAAGAACGAGCGATGTCGATTAATTCTTGGTCGCCGTTGTATAATTTTTGAGTTTTCGTATTAATTGTTAAAACCGTACCTGTCGCAACAGAATAAACCTCTTCTAAAATTGGTTCATCGTTTTCGTTACGAACAACATTTCCGTTTTCGTCTACTTTTTTAGTCCAGTTTTTAAGGTCAATTCCGATACCTCCTGTTACATCAACGGTTGTTAAGAAAATCGGCGAAATACCATTCGTTCCACCAACAATCGGTGCAATATTCACGAAAGGTACGTAAGGACTCGCTTGTTTCCCTGTCCAAAGTGCAACGTTGTTAACCCCCGACATACGAGAAGAACCAACGCCCATTGTTCCTTTTTCTGCGATTAGCATCACGCTTGCGTCAGGATGTTGCGCTTGTAACGCACGAATTTGCTCCTGAGCTTCTGGCGTAATCATACATTTACCGTGCAATTCTCTATCAGAACGCGAGTGCGCTTGGTTCCCTGGCGACAATAAATCTGTAGAAATATCCCCTTCACCAGCGATGAATGTTACGATTTTAATTTCTTCTGCAACTTCTGGAAGTTTTGTGAAGAATTCTGCTTTTGCATAGCTTTCAAGTATGTCTTTTGCAATCGCGTTTCCAGATTTGTAAGCATCTGCTAAACGCGCTGTATCTGCATCATACAAGAAAACCTGAGTTTTAAGAACTTCAGCAGCTTGTTTTGCAATCGCTTCATCATTTCCTAAAGCCAAATCCAAAAGAACTTCAATAGAAGGCCCACCTTTCATGTGCGACAACAATTCGAAAGCGAAACTTGGTGTAATTTCCGCAACTGCAGTTTCACCAAGAATGATTTCTTTCAAAAATTTAGCCTTTACACCAGCTGCAGGCGTCGTCCCCGGAAGCGTGTTGTAAATTAAAAACTGAATAGAATCTGCTCTGTTCGGGTTGTTAGAATCTTTGATTTGTGCGATGATTTCGCTTGTAAGTTCTGCTCCGTCAATTGGTTTTGGATGCAAACCTTGACCTTTTCTTTCTTCAATCTCTTGAATATAATCTGTATAAACGCTCATAATATGTAGAAGCTTTTGCTTGTAATTTTATTTAAAACTAAAAGTGAATTCAGTTGATTATTAAATTATTCTATAAATTGCAGCCAAAAATACGATTTTTTATACTTTTTATAAATTTAATTCATTCAGTTTTGAAATAAGTACAATTAGTTTTTATCTATATTTTCTTGTTTCTGTTTGTAATTAGTTGATATTTAATATCTTAGTAATTGGTTTGAGTTTGGAAATTGTAAAAAATATTTAGCGAATATTCGCTAATTTATGATTTAGGGAATGAAAATTAAATGGTTTTTGAGCGTATTGTTAATTGGTGTTTTGTTGGTTTATTTTTTTATAAATCCAGCAAATTCTGATTGGGCGATTAAATGTCCCTTTAAAGCTATAACTAACTACGATTGTCCTGGTTGTGGCAGTCAGCGGGCTTTCCACGAATTGTTGCACGGGCATTTTAGAAGTGCTTTTGTTTTGAATCCGCTTTTTGTGGTTGCGGTTCCATTTTTTTTGATTTTTCTTGTTTTTCAGGTTGGTGATTTAAAAACAAAGTATTCGAAATTTTACAATTTGTTGTTTGGGTTTAAAAGTATTCTTATTTATTTAATTATTGTTTTAATATTTTTTGTTGTCCGAAACACAGGATTTTATACCGTATTTATTAATTCAATTTAGTTTTTGAAATCAACTTATTTTTAAAATTTCATTAACAGATCTTCAAAAAATCAAATTTATTTTTCATAAGTTTGCAACACGGAAAAAGGGGTGCCCTAGAAAGGCTGAGATTATACCCTAAGAACCTGGGCGGGTAATGCTGCCAAGGGAAAAATAAACGGCTTGGCTGTTTGGTGCATCCTTTTATTCCAACAAATATTGTGTTAGAATGAAAGGATTTATTTTTTTATCGGCTCTTAGTATCGGAGCTTTCAGTTTTGCTCAATCCAAGCAAGATACAATCAAGGAGATAGAGCAAGTTCGTGTTTTCAAAAAACTACCAGTTTCTAAAGAAATTATCAATGTTCAGAGAGATCTTGATGCCAAAAATCTTGGACAAGATTTACCCATTTTATTGAAAAATCAAACTTCAGTTATATCAACTTCAGATGCTGGTAATGGCGTTGGCTACACAGGTTTTAGGATTCGTGGTGTTGCGGGGACGAGTATTAATGTAATGATGAATGGTATTCCGTACAACGATTCCGAAAGTCAAGGGACTTTCTTTGTCAATGTTCCGGACTTGACAAGTTCGGCATCACAAATCGTTATTCAGCGTGGTGTTGGGACATCAACAAACGGAGCTGCAGCTTTTGGAGCGAGTGTTAACATCGTTTCTAAAGATCCCGAAAAAGAATTTTATGTAAAAACCGATGACAGTTATGGCTCGTTTAATACTTATAAATATTCTGCCGAAATAGGTTCTGGAAAGTTCTGGAAAGACCGATTGTCATTGATGGGACGTTACACCAAGATCCACTCGGATGGTTATATCGATCGTGCATTTTCTGATCTTAATTCCTATAGTTTTGCGGCACTATTTGAAGAAGATAAAACTAGAATTCGCTTGATGGCTTTTGGCGGAAAAGAGAAAACTTATCAAGCATGGAATGGTATTGACAAAGCGATGTATGAGAAGGATAGACGTTATAATTATTCTGGGGCGATTTATGATGCAAGTTGGGAAAGTATAGTTGGTTTCTACGATAACGAAACAGATAATTACAGACAAAATCATTATCAATTACTTTGGGAACAAACTTTTAATGACCATTGGAATCTCGAAACGACTTTACATTACACCAAAGGAAAAGGTTATTATGAAAATTACAAACAAGATGCTAAATTTTCAAAATATAACTTACCGAATATTTTAGTTGAAG
The DNA here is from genome assembly GCF_900167905.1 of Soonwooa buanensis. Taxonomy (GTDB): domain Bacteria; phylum Bacteroidota; class Bacteroidia; order Flavobacteriales; family Weeksellaceae; genus Soonwooa; species Soonwooa buanensis. The sequence goes on from NZ_FUYZ01000003.1 coordinate 327,201, forward strand.
GCTCAGAGATTAAGCGCTCAGACTTCATTAGAAAGAAATGGCTAGATAACGATTTCTATGGAGCAGTGTCAACTTTATATGGTAAATATGAAAATGCAGACATCAATATTGGCGTTGTTGCTAACCAATATTACGGAAGACATTTCGGGAATGTATCGGGTGTTTTCTTTCCAGAGATTAATGAACATGAGTATTACCGAAATAGAACGGTGAAGAATGAAATTTCTGGCTTTGTTAAAGGACTTTACAGAATTAGTGACTTTGAGTTGTTCGGAGATTTGCAAATGCGAAATGTGACTTATGATGCAAAAAATATTCAACAAGGTGACGGAGAAAGTTTTGATTTAAACAAAAAATGGACGTTCTTTAATCCTAAAGCTGGCGTTAATTATAGGATAAACGGCGGCAAGTTATTTTTGTCTTACGCTATCGCAAACCGAGAACCGAATCGTGACGACTTACAAGAAAACCCAAATACTAAAAACGAATTTCTACAAGATTGGGAACTTGGTTTAGAAAAACAATTTGGATCAGTGTTATCTTTTTCAGCGAATCTTTATTATATGCAGTACAAAGATCAATTGGTATTGTCGGGCGTTATTAATGATGTCGGGAATTTTATCCGTCAAAATGTTGACAAAAGTTACCGCGCTGGTATCGAGTTGGGTGCTTTGGCTAATGTTTCGAAAGACTTCCGAGTTAATGCAAACTTAAGTTTAAGCAAAAACAAAATTAAAGAAGTTAATGCTTCAAAAGATGATGCTGTTATCATTATTAAAGATGCAGAAACCTCTTTTTCTCCTTCTGTTATCGGGAATTTGGGATTGCAGTATGATTTTGGTGACGCTTTTACAATTGGTTTAACCAATCAATATGTTGGGAAGCAATATTTGGACAATACTCAAAACGAAAACTATCGAATTAAAGATTATTTCTTGACAGATTTTAATGCAAAATTTACATTGCAATTGCCAAGAACAACAGCAGAATTCAAGCTTTTGGTGAATAATGTTTTTGATCAAAAATATATTAACAATGGTTTTGTGTATGGCGATACGCCTTATTATTACGCACAAGCTGGTGTTAACTTTATGTTTGGCGTTTCTTTAAAGTTTAAATAATTGAACACTAATTAAATATCTCTGCAAAAGCATCTCAAAATTTTGGGGTGTTTTTGTTTTTATAAATTAATAATTAATTTGCCATCCTGTTATAAAATTATAAATTTGCATATTATGGACATTGCACAGCAAATTTTACAGGTTCTTAATGCTCAAGGTCAGCTTGAGCTAGCAGGATTGGGGATGCTTTCTCTTATCACTAAACATGCTGAATTGGATGTTCAGAATGATAAAATTCTGCCTCCAAAAAAAGAATTAATTTTTAATCTTGATCGTGGTCAAAAAGCTGATAATCAATTTAATGGTTTGTCGTCACAAATCTTAAAAGATCTTTTAGAAAATGGAAATTACGATCTTGCGGGTATTGGTAAATGGACAAACTTTGCAGGGAAAATCAACTTTGTTGCAGATTCTCAAATTGCAGGGAATGACTTTTACGGTTTCGAAGAAATTGAAGTGCCAAGAGTTGGTGCTGATGCGCCGCAGTTGATGCCAAGCCTTGATGAAGATTACAAATTTAACAAGTCTATTCTTTGGACATTTTTAGTGGTTATCCCGATTGCGGGGATTTTGTACGTCGCATTTACCCAAAAAGATAAACTCTTTGGGAAATCTTCTTTTAAAAGCGTTGAACTTTCAAAAATTGAAAAACAACCTACAAAACCTGCCGTTGTCGACTCGTTGAATGTAAAGCCGAGCGACTCGATTAAAAGCGATTCTTTATCGCAACCAATTAACAATACAATCAAATAATATATGCAAAAATCAAAAAAAGCAGCGGAGTCGCTTACGGTTATGACGAACATCGTTTTGCCTAACGAAACCAACTCGTTGCGTAATCTTTTCGGTGGAGAATTGCTTTCCAAAATGGATCGTTGTGCTTCTATTTCGGCGGCTCGTCATTGCGAAAGACGTGTGGTAACGGCCTCTGTTAATCACGTTTCGTTTAACCATCCGATTCCTGAAGCGGGGATTGTTGTTTTGGAATCAAAAGTGACGCGTGCTTTTTCAACATCGATGGAGATTTATGTTGATGTTTGGTTGGATGATCCCATTAACCAAAGAAAAATTCACACTAACGAAGGTATTTACACTTTCGTGGCGGTTGATGAGTTTAACAAACCAGTTCCGATTCCTGCATTAGAGCCAGAAACGGAAGAGGAGAAAAAAAGATTCGACGCGGCACTTCGCAGAAAAGAATTGTCATTAATCCTTTCTGGAAGAATGAAAGCGACAGATTCTGTCGAGTTAAAAAAGCTATTCGCTGGAGAAATATAATACGACGGAAGATTTATCTTCCGTTTTTTTATCATTAAAAATGAAGTAGATATGAAAGCAAAGATTTTATTATTAGATAAAAATCATCCATTAATTGACCAGCAATTGTTGGCGCAAGGATTTGTTTTGGACGAAGATTTTAGTTCGAGTTACGATGAGGTTTTAAAAAAAATAAACGATTACGACGGCATTATTATTAGAAGTAGAATTCCGATTGATGCTAATTTTCTGAATCAAGCTAAAAATTTAAAATTCATAGCGCGCGTTGGCGCTGGTATGGAAAATATCGATTGTGAAACCGCCAAAGCTTTAAATATTGAATTAATAAATTCTCCCGAAGGCAATCGCGATTCTGTTGCGGAACATGTTTTGGGAATGTTATTGATTTTAATGAATCGTTTGTTTATCGCTTCCAATGAAGTTAAAAACGGAATTTGGCTTCGCGAAGAAAATCGTGGCGACGAACTTTTAGGCAAGACTTTCGGAATTATCGGCTACGGAAATATGGGTAAAGCGGTTGCTAAACGATTGTCGGGTTTTGGTGTTGAAGTTATTTTTTATGATATTTTACCCAATCTATCGGATGAATTTGCAACACAAGTTAGCTTGGAAGAATTGCAAAAACGCGCTGATATTTTGAGTCTTCATATTCCGTTGACAAATTTGACGCATTATATGATTGATGAAAATTTCATTAATAAAATGGAAAAAGATTTTTATTTAGTGAACACAGCGCGTGGTAAAAACCTGAAAACTTCATCTTTGGTTGAAGCTCTTAAATCTAAAAAAGTAAAAGCTGCCGCACTTGATGTTTTAGAATACGAAAAATCTTCTTTCGAAAAATTAGATGTTGAAAATGATGATTTAAAATATTTATTAAATTCTGACAATGTCATCGTAACGCCACATATCGCTGGTTGGACGCATCAAAGCAAAGAAAAATTAGCGCAATTTATCGTAGATAAAATTTTGAAACTTTATAATATTTAACGGAATAAAGTATTTCTTTCAAAGAAAATCATAAGAAGCTTAAATTATTTTAGGCTTCTTTTTTTGTAATTAATTTAACATAAAATAACATTTTCGGGTGGCTCATTTCTTTTTACAAATCCATAATTTAGCGATTCTGTTAATTGAAAAAATGTAAGGAACAATGAAGAAATCCAAAGGTGTGTTTTTATTAGTGATGTTGTTGTTATTTTTTAGTTGTAAAAAAGACAATTCACCTACGGAAAAAGAAGCTTATCAAAGCAAATTACCCAATTATTCTAACGTCAAACTCGATAAAGTTTTCACTGATGAAGATCGCGAGCTTGACAACAAAGATCAAATCGTTTCGCAAATCGATAATTACTATAAAACAGTCTGGGAAAACGGAAATCTTAGCGGAAGTTTTTTAGTGGCAAAAGGCGACGAAATTTTGGTTGAAAAATACCGTGGTTTCGGTAGAGAAAACGAGCAAATGCCGATTGATAAAGATACGCCACTTCATGTTGCGTCGGTTAGTAAGACGATGACAGCAATGGCGGTTCTCAAATTAATCGAAGCTGGTAAGTTGAGTCTCGAAGATGATTTAACCAAGTTTTTTCCAAAATTTCCGTATCCTAATATTACGGTTTTTAGCTTGTTGTCGCAACGTAGCGGACTTCCGAAATATGAGCATTTTGATCAATCTGTAAAACCAGCGCCAGCAGAACTTCAAAAGAAATTTATCACCAACCAAGATGTTCTTAATATTTTGGAACGTGACAAACCAGAATTGGCAAGGCCGAGCAATACGGGTTTTATGTATTGCAACACGAACTTTGCGATGTTGGCTTTAATTGTTGAAAAAGTGACAGCGACCAAATTTCCTGAAGCGATGCAAGAGATTTTGTTCAAACCATTGCACATGGATCACACTTATATTTTTCAGGAAAAAGATATTCCGACAGCTTCGCAATCCTTTTATAATGGACAAAATAGATTATACCCGCTTGATCATTTTGACCTAATCTACGGTGATAAAAATGTCTACACAACGCCCAGAGATTTGTTGAAATTCTCAACTGCAATGTTTTCTAAAGACTTTTTAAAACCAGAATTAAAAGCTAAAATCTTTGAACCTTACAGTAATGAAAAAGCTGGTGTTAATAATTATGGTTTAGGTTTCCGAATGAAAATCTTTGACGAAAATAATAAACTGACTTATCATAATGGTTGGTGGCATGGTAGTAATGCAGTTTTTGTTCATCTTTTAAAATCTAAGGTGACGATAATCGCTATCGGTAACAAATATTCACAGCGAGTTTATTCGGCAATGGCGTTGTCGGGCTTGTTCGAGCCGTTTCCGTTTGAGATTGAAAAACTTAATAAAGTTATGAACGGCGACAAACCTACTAATGAAAATGCGGATTCTGTCAATGTGAGTAACACGAATTATTCAGAATAAAAAACATATAAAGAACTAAGAGCTTGTGTGAAATTTTATTGCTAAAATTTTAATAACTATTTTGAGATGGGTTTTTTATTTCATATTTGAAGATTTAGCGGGCTAAATCAAAAATGAGAAGTGAAAAATTGGCTTAAAAGAGCATTAAATTTAGCAAAGATTATTTTGAAATGAGATGATGTAATTTCGTTAAAATTTTTAAACAAGCTCTTATTCGTATTTTCCGTTTTAGTTTTTTTATTTTTGCAGTATAAATACCATAATGAAGAAGATTTTTTTTCTTTTCCTCATCAGTTTGTTGATGCTGTCTTGCGCACGTGTTGGTTCTCCCAACGGCGGTGCCAAAGATACAATTCCGCCAAAAATGTTGTTTAGCAATATCGATACAACGCGTGTTAATGTGCCTGTGACAACTAAAGAATTGCGCATTGAGTTTGATGAATATATCAAGCTAAAAGATATTAACAAAAACCTGATTATCTCGCCACCGATCAAGAATATCAAAAAGATTTTGCCCGCTAATCTTGGGACGAAATTTTTGATGATCCAATGGAGCGATACGCTTAAAGAAAATACGACTTATAATTTCAACTTCGGGAATGCAATTAATGACCTTAACGAAGCTAACGTTTTACCATATTTTAATTACGCATTTTCTACTGGTCCCGAGATTGAAGATAATTATCTGAGCGGAACTTTGGTAGATGCACTCGGTGAGAAAAAATCCGAAGGTAAAGATGTTAATTATGTTGTAGGACTTTATCAGGTTAAAGACTCGATGGACTATCGTCAAAAGCCTTACTATATTACGAATGTTGATCCAGATGGTTATTTTGAACTTAATTATTTATCGCCAGGAAAATATAAAATTCTAGCTTTTGAAGATCAAAACGGAAATTCGATTTTTGATAATGGAAAAGAAAAATTTGCCTTTTCTAAAGATGATGTTGTCATCGAGGACAAGAAAAATATTTCTGGGACAAAACTGAAACTTTATCCAAGTGTTCCGCCGATTAAATATAAAGAATACAAACAGACAAATGGCGGCATAATGTTGCTGTACGAAGGAAAACCTGAGAATGTTGAGGTGACTTCTGCGTCGGCCAATCTCAAAGATTACAAAGTCACGCATCGTCCAAAGTCGGATTCGGTGTTTGTTTGGTTTGATGCAATTGCGCAAAACATTGGTGTTGATAAAAGTGATAACTTAAAATTAGCTTCAAAAACGGTTGTTAAAACAGATTCTGTTTCGGTTTATTATAAAAATGATCCAAAAGCGGAAATGATTTTAGCAAGTGGATCGGACAAAGTTTTAGCGCCAAATACATTATTTAAAATTAAAGCTAATTTTCCTGTGTCAGAAATTCAATCGGACAAATGGAGATTGACTTCGGATAGTATTTCGCAAAGTTTTACGGCAAGTATTTCTAAGACGAATAGCGACGATATTGTTATTAATTCTGATTTTAAAGCTGGGAAATCTTATCAACTTTCCATTCCAAAAGAAAGCGTGAAGTCTTTTTATAAATCTATCTCTAAATCTTATCGTCTCGATTTCGAAATCGGAAAACCTACAGATTTTGGAACTTTTAAACTTGAGATTTCCAATGCGCCGACGTCACACTTTTGGGTACAAATGCTGAATGAAAAAGGCGATGTCCAATATCAACAATATACTAAGGAGAATGTTGTCTATTTTAAAAACTTAAAACCTGGTGATTATTTTCTTCGTATTTTGGTGGATAATAATGATGATGCTTATTGGGAAACGGCCTCCTTTGCTGAGAATCGATATGCGGAGGATGCTTATTTGTTTAAAAAAGGAAAAGATCAAAATCCGATGACCAAAGTTAATATTCGACCGATGTGGGAAATTAACGAAAAGTGGGATCTTAACGCTGAAACACAAGGGAATTGAAAAAGATTTTAAGAATTTTAATTGTTGTAATTGTAATATTTGGATTGATACAATTAATTCCGATTGATAGAGTTAATGAACCTATCAAAAAAGAGGAGAATTTTGTAGATAGTTATAAAGTTAGTCCGCGTGTCAAGAACTTAATAATTGCGGCTTGTTACGATTGTCATTCTAACGAGGTTAAATATCCAGATTATGCTTATGTAGCGCCAATTTCTTGGATGGTGAAAGATCATGTGTCGGAAGGTCGCGAGCGTCTTAATTTTTCCAAATGGGGGACTTATAATAATTTTCAAAAAGAAGGGATGATGGAGAAAAGTAGTGCAACAGTGGAAAATTATACGATGCCGTTGCCTGCGTATATCTCAAAACATCCCGAAGCTAATCTTAGTAAGGCAGATCGAGAATTGATGGCAAATTTTTTCCGTGAAGTTCTTAAAGATTTAAAAGAAAAATAAATTTTTACTATCAAATCACCAATCGTAAATAAAACTAAACATGAATTTTGAAGATTTTATCATTGCTCCAAAACCCATAAAAACTGAAGAATGGCAATTGGGCGCTCATATCGCAAATGAAATTTTAGAAGACAGCATTGTGTTGTTGTTTGTTTCCGATAATCGTGGTGCGCGTGGCGATGCTGAGGTTCAGGATTTTATGAATGTTCGTCGCGAGTTTTACAGATTGTCAAAATTGGATTTCGAAATTCCGATGGTGGATTTGGGCGATTTGGTATCTGGTAAAAGTCTAGAAGACACGCATTATATTTTGCAAGAAGTACTTTCTGCTTGTCATTACAAACGTGCGATTCCAGTTGTGGTTGGCGGTTCTACGGATTTTGCGTATTCACTTTATGCCGCTTTAGATTTTCATTATAAAAAGATAAATTATACGCAAATCAACAATGTTGTGTCTTTGGCGCAAGGTGACGAAATTAATGAGCGTAATTTTTTAAGTAAAATTTTGGGTTCCAAAAACTTCGAGATTCAAAATTATCACCATCTTGGTTATCAAAAACATCTTAACGAATTAGACTCTGTTAAATTGATAAAAGAAGTTCAGTTTGATGTCATTCGTTTGGCAGAAATGATGAATTCTACAGAGCGGACCGAACCTTATTTTAGAAAAACAGATTTAGTGACGATTAATTGTGATGCCATCGAAAGCGGTATGGATCCTTTCTCGATAAATCCTCAAGTTAACGGACTTAACAAGCGCGAAATTTGTGCTTATATGAAGGAAATCGGTCTTAGTGAAAATCTAAAATCTGTCGGCATTTTTAATTTTAATATTTATTCTGACGATCGAATGAATCATCAGCTTTTGGCGCAAATGATTTGGTATTTGATAGAAGGGATCAATATTCAACGATCACATCCTAAAGAACGAAAATTCGAAACTTATTGGGTGATGGTTGGCGAAGAAAGTCATGCTTTCCAACGTGATACTTTTAGGAATCTTTGGTATTTTGGGGAAGATGAGGATTCTAATAATTTAATTCCGTGTTCGCGCTCAGATTTTGAAGAGGCAAAAAGAGGTTATTTGGGCGAACGTTTTACTAGAAAATAAAAAATATGCGACCAAAAGTTTCGGTAATTGTTCCCGTTTATAATGTTGAAATTTACCTTGAAAAATGTCTTAATTCGTTAATTAATCAACAACTTTCTGATATTGAAATTATTGTTGTTAATGACGGTAGCAAAGATAATTCGCAACAGATTATTGATGATTTTGCAAATCGTTTTCCTGAAAAAATCAAAGCTTTTACTAAAGAAAATGGCGGTCTTAGCGACGCTCGTAATTTTGGATTAAAACATTGTACCGGCAATTATATTGGTTTTGTGGACAGTGATGACTATGTCACGGAAGATATGTTTGCAGAAATGTACAATTTGGCACAAAAACACAATGCCGAAATGGTTATTTGTAATTTGCAGAAAGTTGATCAATTCGGAAATGTTACTCAAAAGTTGACGCAAATCCCAAATATGCCAGAGAAAATTGACTTGAGTGAGCATTTTTTTGTGTTTTCTGATTTGAGCTATTTTGCTTGTAATAAAATTTTTAGAGCTGATTTGTTTTCGGAAAAAACGTTTAAAAAAGGAATTCATTTCGAGGATATACAGTTAATTCCACAGCTTTTGTTGAATTGCAAAACAATTGCACAAACTCAGAAATTCCATTATCAATATCTAGAACGCACCGATTCTATAACCAAAACACATACTTTGAAAGGCCTTGATATTCTTAACGCTGTTAAAGATGTTGAAGTTGTGTTTAAAAATTCTAGTTTTTCTAACCGAACAATTGAGCTTAAGAATTTCCAGATTCTAGAAGGTGTTTATACTTTTTTAGCTTATTTGGCTTTTGTTAAAGATAAGTCTACATATCTGCAAATGCGAAATGCACTTTCAATTTTTATGAAGGAACGTCAAATATCAAGAAATGATGTTTTTGCTTACAAAAGATTTGGAGAAAACTACTTTTCTAGCTTACCAATAACGAAGCGAATTTATTATTTAATTCAATTTTTTGTACCAGTAGGTTTGCATAAAATTATTATTTCGAAATTATCTAAATAGCTATTAGAAGTTGCTTTTACTATTTAGATTAAGTCGTAATTTGAAATTTTAATACAGTTTTTTTAATTTCAGTAAAGCTATCTTGTGTTTTTTTTAAATCAATGTCAGCTTATTAGGTATTTATTAGTATTTTTGCCAGAAGATGAGAGCTTAGGCTAAAAATCTAACACACAACACATGATGAAAATTTACGATTACAAACGATGGACAAGATAGATTTTGTACAAAATATGGATTTTGAATCTGTCTTTGTATTAAAGATGGTGCTAGGGTTCATTATTTCTTTTTTACTAACCTATTTTACGATACCTTCTATTATAAAGATTTCGCGCCGAAAAAATTTGATGGATGAGCCTACTATGAGAAGTTCTCATCAAAGAAAAATTCCGAATCTTGGTGGAATTGCGATTTTTTTTGCGCTTGGTGTTTGTGCGCCAATTTTCGCCTACGAATTGTTTGATCAATACAAGTTTTTGTTTGCATCACTAGTTATTTTATTTTTTATTGGTGTAACTGACGATATCGTTGTTATGAGGGCGTATAAAAAATTAATTGCGCAGATAATAGTTTCGGTATTGGTTGTAGTAGGATCTGATGTACGAATAAGAAGTTTTTTTGGACTTTTCGGTATTTTTGAGTTGAATTACTACTTCAGTATTTTTTTTAGTGTTTTAACTTTTATTATTTTAATAAATGCTTTTAATTTAATTGACGGTATAGATGGACTTGCAGGAGGATATAGTATTTTATCTAGCGGTCTTTTTGCCTTTAGTTTTTATAGATTGGGAGAATATAATTTTCCTTTAGTGGTTTTTTGTGTAATTATTATTGGCTCGGTATTGGGCTTTTTAAGGTATAACCTGTCAAATGTGCGTAATCACAAAATATTTATGGGGGATACTGGCTCTATGATTTTAGGCTTTTTATTAGCTTTTACAGCAATTAATTTTATAGATGTGTTTATAGATAAGGGAGATTTCTCCATACCGCATTATCATTTGCTTTCAGCTCCTGTGATTGCTCTTTCGATTTTAATACTACCGATTGCTGATACATTTTCAGTTATCCTTATTAGACTTATAAAACGCAAATCTTTGTTAAAGCCAGATAAAAATCATCTACATCATAGGCTGCTAGATTTGCATTTAACACACCGTCGTGCGACTTTAGCAATATGTGTAATTTATCTGTTGGTAATTGCTATTGTATATTTTTTAAGACAAATGAATGTTAATTTGTTATTTTTGATTGTGTTTTCGATTGGGATGTTTTTATCCTTTTTACCTTTTTTATTAAAAAAACTTTTTGATAAATAATTATATTTGATTATATTTTATTATGATGCGGAAATTATATTTATATCTCGTTTTGTTGCTAATGTTTGTGAGTTCTTGTGTTTCTAGAAAGGATATTACTTATATTCAGCCAAGCGCAAGTTTAACAATAAATGAGGATGGTCTTATCCCTTATAACATTCAAGAATATCGTATAACGAAGAATGATATTTTAGGTCTTAACATTATCACAACGCCGAAAGGGGATGCTGCACAATTTTATTCTAGTTATAATGTGTCAGCTGGCGAGTCTGGAGGTGGAGGATTGAATCCTGCCACGGGTGCTGGTTCTACAAGTGGCTCCGGAGTAGGATCTAATGTAGGTAATTCTAGGTTTTATTTTAATGGGATAAAGGTTGATTCTAAAGGCGATATTTATGTTTTCGGTATAGGTTTTATAAAAGCAGAGGGTAGAACTTTAGAAGATATAAGTCAAGAAATTCAGACAAAAGTTAATGAGAATTTTTTAGAAGGAAAATCTGAAGTTCGAGTTACTATCGATGGTATTAACTATTATATTCTTGGTGACATGGAAGGCACTGACTTGACTGGTGCAAAAAAAGCGCACGTACAACAGCTTAATATATTAGAGGCTATATCTGCTAATAATGGTCTTAACAGAACTATAGACAGAAAAAATATTACTCTTCTTCGTAAATATCCAGAAGGTATCAAACGTATTAAGTTGGACTTAACGAGAGAGGATGTGATGAATTCGCCTTACTTTTGGTTGCAAAATGGTGATATGATTATGTTAAGTACAAATAAGAAAGCAATTTCTGGTTTTGGAAAAGAACCTCTGCAGAGTTTATCAACAGGTGTTACTTTGTTGACAACAGTTTTGTCTATTTATTTGATTTTTACGAAGTTATAATATGATCCCAGATAATAATAAAAAACAAGTAGAGGTTGAGGAAGAAGTTAAATCAAAATCATTTAGCTTGTTTGATCCTATGCATTTTGTACATAGGTTATTAAAAAATTGGTATTGGTTTGTTATCCTCGGCATGCTTGGTTATGCCATTTCATATTTTTATAGTAAGTATTATGCACAACGAGTATATGAGTCAAATTTATCTTTAAGTATTTCTAATAATACCGCTAGTTATTTTACTCCCAATCAGTCAATTAACTTTATTTGGGGGCAGACAGGAAATCAAGATGGAGTATACATCAAAAAGATTTTGATGTCAAGAAGCCTTAACGAGTTTTTGGTTAATAAACTGGATTTGTATACCAACTATACAACAAAAGGACTTATTAAACAGACTTATCTGGATCAAGATGATTCGCCAGTAATTCTTAAAATTGATAAAGCACATGCGCAGCAAGTTAATTATCAAATTACATTAAAAGCAAAAGGAGGAGATAAATATGAAGTTATCCTGCCAGAGGAAGGAGAATCTACATCGTTGTATAATTATCAAACCGAATCTTATCAAAGTGTATCTCCATATAAAAGGCCAGCTAATAAGATTATCGGGATTGATGAATGGTATACGTCGCCCAATCTTAGATTTAAGTTAGAACGAAATCCTATTCCTAGTGCTGTAAAATTTGATAATATTAATGTTACATTAGTTACTGTAAATGCTGCGGTTAATGGGATAATTTCATCTTTGGGTGTTAAATTTGATCCAGAACTTCCATCCATTATGATAATTAGCAAAAGTGGTTACAATCTTAATGGTACTGTACGTTTTCTAAATATTGCTATCGAAGAGTTGATTAAAAAACGACTAGAGGATGCTAATACTGTAGATAAAAACACATTAGAATATCTAAGCAAAAATATAGGTGAAGTTCGTGCAAAATTAGACTCAAGTTCGACAAAGTTTAATCAGATTAAGATTGATAATAAGCTTTACGATATGAGTAATCTTGATGCAAAAACTTACGAAGAACTTAAAAAATTAGAAACTGATCGTGCAGCACTCATTTCTAAAATGAAAAATCTTGATCAGGTTAGAAATGTAGTAAGCTCTAATAACATCGAAAAAATAATCAATATCAGTTCTGCTGGGATTGAGGATGGTGCATTTACAGCTTCGGTATCAGAGTTGAAAGCGCTCTATGCTAAGCGTAGAGAAATGGCGACAATTTATACTCCCGATTCGGAGCCAATGCGCGAAATTAATAGACTAATTAACGAGGCCAGAAATAATTCTACCAGCGGACTAAGACAATATTATCTAAAGTTTGATGAGCAGTTAGCTGATATCAATAGCCAAGTTGAGAATATTGACAAACAACTCTATACTTTGCCAGAGAAGGAGCGACAATTTTTAGATGCTCAAAGAGGATATAATATTATCGAAGCTACCTATAACACTTTGTTAAGTGAACAAGCAAAAGCACAAATGCGAATTGTTTCTAACAAAAGTAATTTGACAATTATCGATAAGGCAAAAAATCTTGGACAAGGTCCTATTGCGCCTAATGTCAAGGCAATTCAAAGTGGTATTATTGGCGGATTGTTAGTAATTCCTCTTTTGTTAATTGCGTTGTCCGAAATCTTGGATAATCGTATTCGTAATATTAAAGAAGTTGTTAATGTTACTAAAATTCCGTTATTAGGTGTTATTGGTAAGAATGCAGAAGACAGTAATCTTAGTGTATTAGATCGACCAAAATCTTCTATTGCAGAAGCTTTTCGTGGTGTTAGATCCAATCTCAAATTTTTGGTTGATGAGTCAAAAACTAGCAAGGTTATTTTGATAACATCATCTATTAGTGGAGAAGGAAAAACTTATAATTCTATGAATCTGGCAACAGTATTAGCCATCAGTGGAAAGAAGACGGTTTTATTGGGGATGGATTTGCGAAAACCAAAGATTTTTGGAGATTTTAAATTCACTAATAAAAATGGTATATCCAATTATTTGACTGGCGAGGTTGGCTTAGAACAAATTATTAACTCAACACAAGTCCCAAGTTTGGATATTATTACTTCGGGACCTATTCCACCAAATCCTTCGGAATTGTTATTGGGAGAACGTAATGAAAAATTGTTAGAGGCTCTTAGACAACAATATGAGTATATTATTATAGATTCACCTCCGGTGGGGTTAGTTGCAGATGCATTCGAAATCATGAAATATGTCGATGCAACTGTGTATATCGTACGACATGAATACACAGAAAAATATATGCTCAATCTAATTAAAGATAAATTAGCTAAAAAAGAGGTCTCTCATATTGGACTTATCTATAACGACTACGAAGCTAAACAAGGTTATGGCTACGGTTATGGTTACGGCTATGGTTATGGCTACGGCTATGGTTACGGCTATGGTTATTTTGAAGAAGATGCAGATTACAAAGAGCCTGGAATTATTAAGTTAAGAAACAAAATACGTAAGCTTTTTAAGAGGAACTAAATGCTCCGAGATTGCAATTACAAACTGTATTTTTAAATGATTTAATAATATTTTTAAAAAATTGCGTTATTTAATTAACTTATTTTAATGAGATCAATTGTTTTTTAACGAAATTTTAAGAAGTTTCCTAACCTAAAAATGTGTTATATTTGCACCAATTTTTAGGGAGAAATTATCCCCAAAGAATATGAGACTAAGATTTTTTTATACTTTTTTCCTTGCAGTTGTAGCCCTTTTTAGTACCAATACTATCAAGGCACAAAGACATGAAGTTGGTGTACAAGCAGGGATGAGTAACCTTGTGGGCGATATTGGCCGTACAGGTTTTATATTGCAAAAACCAATTCTTGATAAAAAACTTACCCTAGGAGTTCCTTTATACATAGGTGCAATTTACCGTCTCAATGTTAATCCTCAACAGTCTATTAGACTTAGTGCAGGATATAGTAATGTGCAGTTTAGTGATTTGCACGCTGCCGAAAATTATAGAAGGATGAGAAAGCTTTATGGTAATAACTCTATTTATCATGCCGATTTAACATTCGAATATTATTTTTTCGATATTAATGATGAGCATAAAAGCAAAGTAAGTCCTTATGTTTTTGCTGGGATAGGAGGTATGATGTTTAATGTTGTTAAATTAACAGATTTGCAAGAGCAAAATGGTGTACCACAACCAACTTACGAATCTGCTAAAAAAATATCTATGGACTTGCCTTTTGGTGTAGGTCTTAAGTATAAATTCAATTATAACTGGGCATTATCTGCAGAGGCGACTTTTAGACAGACTTTCTCAGATGCAATTGATTATAGCACGATTGTTTCTAATGTGGAAGGTGTACCAGATACTTTCCGACAAATAGGAAATCCAAATTCTAACGATTGGATTAATTCTGCAACAATCATTTTATCATATTCATTTGGACGACCGCCTTGTTATTGTAAATAATCACATGTCAGATTTAAAAGAAAAAATAGATAAGGCGAATTTGCCACAACATGTTGCTATCATTATGGATGGCAATGGTCGTTGGGCAAAAACAAGAGGAGAACAAAGAACTTTTGGTCATCGTAATGCTATCGAAGCTGTTCGTAATGCGATTAATGCGTGTAACGAAATCGAGATTCCTTATCTTACATTATATACTTTTTCAACAGAAAATTGGAAGCGTCCAACAGACGAGGTTGATACATTGATGTCTTTGTTGTCAGAATCTTTGCTTAACGAAGCTGAAGAAATCTACACCAAAGGACTTAGACTTCATTTTATTGGAGACATTGCAAAGCTTCCTGATCTTGTGAGAGAGCAGTTGCTTAACCTTGTAGATCTTACAAAAAACAATAAAGGTGGGAATCTTATATTGGCGCTCAATTACGGAGCGCAACATGAGATTTTGAAAGCGGTTAAAGAAATAGCTTCTGATGTTAAAGATGGTAAAGTAGCCATTAATGACATAGATGATAAACTATTTGAAAATCATCTATATACAAAAGATTTCCCACCAGTAGATCTTATGATTCGTACCAGTGGAGAGATTCGTATTAGTAATTTTATGCTATGGCAAATAGCTTATGCTGAGCTACAATTCTTGGATGTATTGTGGCCAGATTTTAGTAAAGACATATTTTTCCAATGTATATTGGATTATCAAAATAAAGAAAGACGTTACGGGATGACTAGTGAGCAAGTCAAGTAACAATTTGGGATTTAGCGATTGAAGAACTCAGGAAGAGAAATGAAAAAAATTATTTTACCTATAATATTTTTTGCAACCACTTTTAGCGTGGTTAATGCACAAATTAACCCACAAACTGGTAACCAAACTGCAGAAGTACAGCAAGATACAAACACTAGCGAATATTATCTTAAAGATATCGTTGTAGACGGTGTTAAAAAATATTCTTCGGCACAGATCCTTAGAATGGCAGGCTTGGTAAAAGGCGAAAAAATCGAAATACCAGGACAACGTATTAGCTCTGCAATTAAAAAATTATGGGACTCACAATCTTTTTCTAAAGTTGAAGTTCTTGTAGAAAATGTTGAGGGCGATCAAGCGGTTCTTAAGTTTTCTTTACAAGATCTTAAAGAACTTGGTGAAGTTAAATTTACAGGAAAAGGTATCGGTAAGTCTAAGAATGAAAAATTCATTAAAGATAATAACCTAAAGCCAGGAACAAAAATTAATAACAATTTAGTTTCAAGTTTACAAAACAAGATTCCTCAAGAATATATTAAAAAAGGTTTTGCTGACGCTAATATCAAAATCACGGATAAGCCAAGTGCTACCGATCCTAACATGGTAGATTGGACTATTGAGGTTGATAAAGGTAAAAAGGTAAAAATTGATGAAATCGTTTTTAAAGGAAACCAAAATGTATCTTCTAGCAAGTTAAGAAAAAAAGGTTTCAAAGACACTAAACAAAAACGATTTTTAATCGGACTTATTAAGCCTTCGAAATTTATTGAAGAAAAATATGAGGAAGACAAAAAACATCTTATTAGCTACTATAACTCGTTAGGTTTTAGAGATGCGGCAATTGTTTCGGATAGCGTAACACGTGATCAAAAAGGATTCCACATCAATGTTGACCTTAGCGAAGGGAAAAAATATTATATCGGTGATATTAACTTCATCGGTAACACAACTTTTACTACAGAGTTTTTACAAAAGATTTTAGGTTATAAAACTGGAGATATTTACGATGCGGTAGGATTTAACAAAAAAGTTGGTGAAGACGGTGGTAAAGAGGATGACTCTGACCTTAAGTCAATCTACATGAACAATGGTTTCTTGTTCTCAACGGTAACACCAATTGAGAAAGCTGTTAAAGGTGATTCTATCGATTTAGAAATCCGTATCAATGAAGGTGAAAAAGCAACTTGGAACCGTGTAACTTGGTCTGGTAATACAACAACGCATGACCACGTTATCCTTAGATCTTTACAAACGAGACCTGGTGCTTTGTTTGCAAAATCTGATATCAAAAGAACTTATTTCGAGTTGGCAGGTATGCAGTTTTTCGATCCTCAACAGATTGGGACAGATGTAAAGCCAAATCCTCAAGATAACACGGTTAACATGCATTGGACGTTGGTGGAGAAAGGATCTTCGCAAGTTCAGTTACAAGCTGGTTACGGTGGTAACTCTTTTATCGGTACTTTGGGATTAACGTTTAATAACTTCTCTCTTAGAAACTTCTTGAAGTTTAAAGATTTTAAACCAGTTCCTCAAGGAGATGGTCAGGTTTTATCTTTACAAGCACAGGCTGGACAATACTTTACAAACTACTCAATCTCTTTTGTTGAACCTTGGTTATATGGTACACGTCCAACTGCTTTGAGTGTTGGTTTCAACTACTCTCGTGTTAATTATGATTATTATACTGGTGAGAACCAGAAATTAAATATTTTCTCTGCTAACGTAGGTCTAACGAAAAGATTGAGATGGCCAGATGACTATTTCTCATTCTACACTGGGTTACAATTCCAGAGTTATAACTTCCAGAATTATCCTTTCCAATTTGGTGACAAACAAGAGATGAATGGTTCTACGAAGTCATTAACGATGAATTTGGGACTTTCTCGTAACTCTGCGGGTCTAGATCCTGTATTCCCAACTTATGGATCTAACTTAGATTTGTCTGTTAAATTCACGCCACCTTATTCGTTATTTGAAAAGAAGGACTATGCAAATATGCCTGCCTTGGATAAATATAAGTGGATGGAATTCTTTAAAGTTAAATTTAAAGCAGATTTCTATAACGAAGTTGTTGGTAAGCTTGTTCTTAGAACAACTGCCGAGATGGGTTACCTTAGTGGATATAACAAAGATTTGGGAGCACCACCTTTTGAGAGATTCTATGTCGGAGGTGTAGGGCTTTTCAATGGTAGATTCGATGGTAGAGAGATTGTGCCGTTAAGAGGTTATGAAAACGCCTCTTCTACAGGTTTTACAAGTTCGACACCTTATGATATTACACCTTACGGTGGAGCAACTATTTACAATAGATTTGCGATGGAGTTAAGATATCCAATCTCAATGAACCAAACTGCCAAAATCTTCGCATTAACATTTGCTGAAGGTGGTAACGCTTGGAACTCTTGGGGAAGTTATAACCCATTCCAATTAAAAAGATCCGTAGGTGTTGGTATTAGAGTATCGATGTCTGCATTTGGATTAATCGGATTTGACTTTGCATATGGATTCGACAAAGGTATTGGACAATCAGAACCTTCAGGATGGCAGACTCACTTCCTAATGAACCAACCATTATAATTTTTATACATTTGTAATATGAAGAAATTAGTTTTAGCTTTTGCAGTATGTGTTTTTTCTAGCACAGCTTTCGCACAAAAAATGGGTGTTGTAGACACTAATTATATATTGAGCAAATTACCACAATATAAAGAAGCCGAAACTAGACTTAATACACAAGTTGCGCAATGGCAAGGTGATTTACAAAGATTACAAAATGAATATGAAACCAAAAAAGCTGCTTTCGAAAGCGAAAAGGTTTTATTAGTTGGTGATCAATTAAAATTGAGAGAAAAAGAAATCTCAGATTTAGAAAATAATATTCGTAATTCTATCAACGGACGTTTTGGTACAGGTGGCGAGATCGATCAATTACGAGCAAGTCTTGTTAAACCTTATCAAGATCAAATCTGGAATAGCATCGAAACAATGTCTAAGAAAAATAGCTTGGGCATAGTCTTTGATAAAAGCAATAACACAAGTGTATTGTTTTTAGACAAAAAGTATGATTATACAGATGCTGTGTTAGATTTATTGGTAAAAACACTTCCAAAATCTAATACGGATACAAAAAACAATAACAAAGTTGGAGCGCCAGTTCTTAATAACGATCGTGGAACTAGAAGTAGAACCGCCCCAACTAAAACCAACAATCCAAAAGCATCTCAACAGTTAAAGACTGAGAGTTTGCAAATGGAAGTTGCTAAGTAACAATTAAAATTATATAAATTCTATTATGAAAAAACTAAGTGTATTATTTGCAGCAGTTATGATGTTTGTTGCAGTAGGCGTTGCAAAGGCTCAAAAAATGGCTTCATTAGATGTTGCTTCTGTACTTAGCGTTATGCCAGAGAAAATTAAGTTAGATCAACAAATGAAAACTTTGTCTGATACTAAAAAAGCAGAATTAGAAAAGAAAAGAACTGCAGCTCAACAAACATTTGAAAAATATCAAAAAGAAGCTTCTACTCAAACTCAACAGATCAATGAGCAAAGAAGTGCTGAGATGGAAAAACTTCAATCTAACCTTCAACAAGAAGCTATGGCTGGTGAGAAAGATATCAGAGACAAATATGACGCTGGTCTTGCTCCAATCGAAGCTAAAATTAAAGATGCTATCTCTAAAGTAGCTAAAGCTAAAGGATACGATTTCATCGTTGACGATACAGTTTTCGTATACAAAGGAGGTCCAGATGCAACTCAAGATGTTAAAACGCAATTAGGTATTAAATAATTCGTTTTAATTAACAAATATTAACCACTCTTTCTGGAGTGGTTTTTTTATTTTTGCGCTATGGAAAAAGAATTCAAGAGTTTAGCCAAAATACGTTTCGGAGATTGCGATCCAATCGGGCATCTTAACAATATCAACTATTTGGTATATATGCTTAATGCGAGAGAAGATCATGTTGAACAACATTTTGGATTTACTTATGAAGAATATGCTACCAAAACTGGTTTTACATGGGTAAGTATTCAGAATGAGATAGCCTATTTCAAAGAAGTTAGATATAATAAAAAAGTTGTAATTTCCAGCAAGTTAATCGATTTGCAAGATCGCGTTTCGAAAGTCGAAATCTTAATGAAAAGCGAGGACGAAAAAACAATCCACGCAGTTCTTTGGATGACGGTTATTCATTTTAGTATGAAAGCCAGAACTAGCGTTCCGCATCCGCAAGAGACTTTGGATTTGTTTACACCGACTATTGTTGATCTTCCCGAAAAAGAATTCAGTGAGCGTGCGAAAGTCTTAAGACAATTTAATAAAGCTAAAAATTAGTACTATGAAAAGAATATTGGTAATCGGAGCAAACGGCCAGTTGGGACATTGTTTACAAAAATTGGCGCATCGTTATCATGATGTTTTCGATTTTAATTTTACAAGTTCTAGCGTTTTAGACATTACGAAACACGAAGATATTTCTCGTGAGTTTCAGGATTATCAACCTGACTACTGCATCAACGCTTCAGCTTACACGGCTGTAGATTTGGCAGAAACTGAGGAAGATAAAGCCTTTGCAGTTAATACTTATGCTGTTGCAGATTTGGCAGATGTTTGCGAAAGCCACGAGTGTACATTAATCCACGTTTCGACAGATTACGTTTTCGAAGGTAATACCAACATCGATTATTCTGAAGACAATTTTACAAATCCACAAGGCGTTTATGGCGCAAGTAAAAGAAAAGGCGAGGAGTTAGCTTTAGATAACAACCCAAAAACGATTATTTTGAGAACGTCGTGGTTATATTCGGAGTTTAACAAGAACTTTGTTAAAACCATGCTTAACTTGTTTGCAACAAAAGATGAACTAGGAATCGTAAATGACCAATACGGACAACCGACTAATGCAAACGATTTAGCGGACGCGATTATGGAAATCATTAAAAAAGATGCGAAGCATTTTGGGATTTTCCACTTTTCAAATTATCCTGAGACGACTTGGTTTAACTTTGCTGAAAAGATTAAAGAATATTCAGGTTCTAGTGTTAAGCTTAACCCAATTACGACAGAGCAATTTCCGACGCCTGCAAAACGTCCAATGCGTTCTACGATGAATCTTGACAAAATCGAAAAAACTTATGGTATCGAGCCTCGTCGTTGGGAACATAGTTTGGAAGAATGTATCGAAGTTTTAAAAAGTTTAAAATAAAACTTGGTTTTTCAAGTTTAAAAATCAATAATGAATATTAAAAAAATAATTTCTTTCGGCGTTTTTTTGTTTGGTGTGATGGCTTTTGCACAAAATGTAATCCTGAGCAACGTTGCAAAAACTCATGAGAACACCGATAAGTTTCTTTACAAAATAAATCCGGAAATAACCAAAGGCGAATATCTTGGAGAAATTTTAGTGAATGGTTTTTCTAATGACGATGTTGCTGTTTTTGATGCGATTTACAAAAAAGCAAAACAAATCGGAGCCAATACTTTTTCGTGGAGAAAACCCGATGGTTTGGAGGACGAAGCTTTCAACCCCAACCATTATATGTTGAGTTTGTACTACGTTGCAGCCAACGATATCCCGAAAGAATTTAATACAATTTATTTGGTGGCGTCGTCTAATAAGGATCAAAAAATCAGTATTAATAAAGATAAATTAGAGCTTAAAGAA
This sequence comes from Soonwooa buanensis, assembly GCF_900167905.1. Taxonomy (GTDB): domain Bacteria; phylum Bacteroidota; class Bacteroidia; order Flavobacteriales; family Weeksellaceae; genus Soonwooa; species Soonwooa buanensis. The sequence continues at coordinate 348,611 of NZ_FUYZ01000003.1, forward strand.
AGACATTTTATCAAAAAAAGTTTTAATGTTGGTGAAGAAATTACTGTGTCGACGCGACAGTTTTTGGGAAGTGGAATAAAAGTTACGGGCAAAGAAGAACATCCGGCACAATATTTCCAAATCTCGAATTTTAAAGTAAAAGAAAATAAAAGTATCTACGGTGGAATTAATATTAAAACCAGCGATATTATTGGACTAGAACGTTCTTACGGTGATTTTTTAACCACGATCTATACAGAACAGAAATAAAACAAAAAACATCTCAACCGAGATGTTTTTTTTATGAGTATTGATAAGTCCTCGCAAATATATTTTCTTCTAATATTGTCAATTCGAGTTAAAATCAGGAAGATTTTGTATCGAGAATTTTTTTATGTTACCAAATGGATTTCAGTTTCCAAAGTTTTATTAAATACGGGACTAAAACCAAAATTTCTAATCGCACATTAATGTCAATATTGTCCCAAGTCGAATGCTGAATAAACATGGCGAAAAGACAAAATGCAATTCCAAAAATGGCATCCACAATTCCTAAATTAATCGCCCAATCTTTCTCAAACCAAAGTCCAAAAGCGACTAAAGCTTTAAATAGGAAAATAATTAAAATTGCAACACCATCAAAAGTCCAAACTTGGTCGGTCGTAATGCCATAAATCGACAAATCTATTTTTGAACTGAAAATCCCAAAAATCGGAATGAATAATGCGACAATCCCAGCAATTAGAAAAATCCACGTAAAGACTTTCATCCAAATTGGAAGAAGTGCGCGGCGTCTAAGGTTTTCGTTGTCAAAAGAATCAAAAATGTCGAGTTGCTCCATAATTTTATTTATGGCTTCAAATTAAGAAAATAATTCCATAATAACCTTATTTCATTGAATTCAAAATCTGATGGCAAAACACTTTTCCAATCGTTAAGCGTTTCTTGTGGATTTTCTTTAAATGCTTTTTCGAAACTTTCGATTTTTTCTTTTGGATAAATTCTCAAAAGATCTTTCTTATCCAAAACGCCTTGTTCAGCAAATTTGGCTAAATGTCCATAGACCGTCGATACAACCAAACCTCGTTCTTTAGCGATTTCGCCCAAGGTTTTTCCATCTTGAAACATTTGGAAACTTATAATATGCGTCGGGATTTTTTTGATCGTTGCTGAGATTTCAACATCATTTTTTTTGTCGAATAATTCAACGTTAAGAAGCTTCGCGTCTTTGATGTCTTTTAAATAGTCTTGTAAATCATCAATCCAAATTTTAAAATCTTCATTGTAAGCTTTAAGTCCTTTGACACCTTTTGTAGTTGCATAAAAATCTTTTAATGGGACAAAAATTTTATCATTAACATTCGTGAAAAAGAAATTAACAGCGCCTTTTGCTTTTTCTTCAACTTGTTGCCAATCGCTTTCCTGATTGATAAATTTATAAGTTAATTGTTTTAAAATCTTTTCGAACTTAACAAAAATTTGCTGCAGATTATTGATTTCTGGTTTTAAAGTTAAATATAGATTTTTCTTCTGCTCACGATCGAGATAACGACTATCTTTTCCGCTGTTATACCAGATTTCTAAAGTCTGCGCAAACCATGTACAGTCCAATCTTCGGATAACTTTTTCGATGCTGTAATCGTATTTTTCAGCTTCCAAAATAGCTTCCATTTTGTCATTCGCATTGGTCGTCGATTGGAATTCGGCAACGCGATGATCTTTAAAAATAACTTCAGGTGTAATTCTAGATTTCAAAACAATACCTTCCAAAGTTCGACAACGAGACAAAGCAACATAGACTTGCCCAGAAGCAAAACTTTTTCCTGCGTCGATAATCAATCGGTCAAATGTCAAACCTTGGCTTTTGTGGATGGTAACCGCCCAAGCCAAACGAATCGGATATTGTTTGAAGCTTCCCAAAACTTCTTCTGTAATATTTTTTTCGGCGTCGAGTCCATATCTTTTTTGTTCCCAAATTTCAGGTTTAATGACGAATTCTTCTTCGCTGCCTTCCATGACAACGCTTATTTCATCACCGTTGATGTAGGTGATTTCGGCCAGTTTTCCGTTGTAATAACGTTTGTCGGGCGATGTGTCATTTCGGATAAACATAATTTGCGAACCAACTTTTAGTTCTAAAGTTTCTTCATTCGGATATTGACTTTCTTTGAAATCGCCAACAATTTCGGCATCAAAATAATGTGAAGAATTGCCGAGTTCTTTTAATTTTCGTTGATTAATTTCATCCGCTTGTCGATTGTGTGAGCAAAGATAAACGTAAGCTTCTTCATCGGCTTCAAAGTCTGGATCGTAACGAGAATTTAATTCATTAAAATCAATGTTTTCGACATCACCATTTCTGATGGCATTTAATATTTCTAAGAATTTTTCATCCGTTTGTCGATAGACTTTTCGAAGTTCTATCGTAATAATTGGATAATCTTCTAAAGCTTTTGCATGAAAGAAAAAAGGCGATTTGTAATATTGATTTAACAGATATTCGTCTCTAACAACTGGTGGCAACTGGTAAAGATCACCAATAAATAACATCTGTACACCTCCGAATTTCAAAGGATTTCTGCGGATATGTCGCAGCGCAAAATCCATCATGTCCAAAACATCAGCCCGCAACATTGACACTTCGTCAATAATGATAACTTCGATCTCACGAAGAAGTTTTAGTTTATCTTTTCGGTATTTAAAGTGCGGCATAAGATCCGCAATATTATTCGCTATATTTTGATCGATACGTTCGGTTGTTGGGATAAAAGTCCTCAAGGGTAACCCAAACATCGAGTGTATCGTAACACCACCAGCATTAATTGCAGCGATGCCCGTTGGCGCGATGATGATGTGTTTTTTCTGAGTTTTTTTAACAAAATTATTGAGGAAAGTGGTCTTACCAGTTCCTGCTTTTCCTGTCAAAAAAATACTACGATTGGTATGCTCAATCAAATCAAATAAAGCCTCGTTTTGTTCCATAAGTTTTTAGGATTATTTAATTCGATTAGGATTTTGTTTAAGAAAACTATCCCAACCAGTATAAGATTTTTCGGTAGAAATACTTCCAGAATTAAAATGATGACAAACGGCAACCGCCAAACCATCCGAAGCATCGAGATATTTGGTCGGGAATTCTTTTAAGTTTAAAAGTTTTTGCAACATTCCTGCAACTTGTTCTTTGCTGGCGTTTCCGTTTCCAGTAATTGCCATTTTAACCTTTTTGGGAGAATATTCCACAATCGGGACATCGCGATGCAGACTAGCAGCCATTGCAACACCTTGTGCGCGACCAAGTTTTAACATACTTTGCACATTTTTACCAAAGAAAGGCGCTTCCAAAGCGACTTCGTCAGGATGATATTCGTCTATTAACGAAAGTGTTCGGTCAAAGATGTGTTTTAGTTTTATTTCGTGGGTATCGTATTTTTTAAGAATTAATTCATGGATTGCGAGAAGAGACATTTTGCCACCTTTAATAGTGATAAGTCCAAATCCCATCACGGCTGTTCCTGGGTCAATTCCTAAAATGATTTTTTCCGTTTGCATCCTCACAAAGTTACGTCAAGATTTTTTAAAAATTTGAATATTAAAAATTTTGCATTAAATAAAATAGTACATTTAGAATCACAAAAAATTAACAAAATATCTATGAAAAAACTTTTACTTGCCTCAGCATTTTCGCTGAGTTTTGGTGTTGCGCCGATCGCTATCTATGCGCAAAAAAACATGACAGAAGCTCCAGTTTTTGTTAGCAATACCGAAGGAATCAAAGAATACACTTTAAAAAATGGACTCAAAGTTCTTTTGGTTCCAGATGCTTCACAAAGTAATATGGTGGTTAACATCGTCTATAATGTTGGCTCGCGCCACGAGGGTTACGGTGAAAAAGGTATGGCGCATTTGCTAGAACACATGCTTTTTAAAAGTACCAAAAAATTAGGTGATATCAAAAAGCAATTATCTGATAAAGGTGGCACAGCTAATGGAACAACTTGGTACGACAGAACCAATTATTACGAAGTTTTTCCTTCGAGTGATGATAATCTTCGTTGGGCTTTGGAGATGGAAGCAGACAGAATGATAAATGCGACGATTTTGCAATCGGATCTTGATAAAGAGTTTTCTGTTGTTAGAAATGAATTCGAAATCGGCGAGAATAATCCTGGAAGGGTGCTGCAAGAAAGAATTGTCTCAACTGCATATTTATGGCATAATTACGGAAATTCGACAATTGGAAGCAAAGAAGATATCGAACGTGTAAAAGCGCCAACACTTAGAAAGTTTTATGAAAAATTCTATCAGCCAGACAATGCAACCTTAATTGTTGCTGGTAAGTTTGATGAGAAAAAAGCATTAGATTATGTTTCTCAATATTTTGCGCCCATCCCAAAACCTTCGCGAGTGATTGACTTGACTTACACAGTTGAACCTGCGCAAGATGGTGAGCGTTTTATAGAATTGAAGCGTTCTGGTGATAGCAAAGTTATTGGTGCGCTTTATCACACTGCGCCATTTGCTGATAAAGATTATGCAGCTTTGGATGCGCTAAGCGAAATTTTGACGTCGGATCCATCAGGATATTTGTACAAAGCTTTTATTGATACGCACAAAGCGGCTTCTGTGTACGCTTGGCAACCAACAGTTCGCGATGCTAGTTATATGTATTTCGGGTTAGAAGTTCCGAATGATAAAGATGTTAAAGCAACGCAGGAAGATTTTAGAAAAGAATTAGATAAAGTTTCAACAATTAAATTTACAGATGATGACGTTAAGCGTGCAAAAGCGAAACTTCTGAAACAGTTGGAAAATACCAAAAACAACACGATTAATTATGCTATTAATTTAACGGAAATTATTGGTGCTGGTAACTACAAACTTGAAATGCTTTATCGTGACAATATCGAAAAGTTAACGAAAGGGGATATTCAACGTGTTGCCGAAAAATACTTTAAAAGTAACAATAGAACAGTTGGAGCCTTTATTCCAACTAAAGATGAAGTTCGTGTTAAAAATATAGAGTTTTCGGATGCGCAGATTGCAACTTTGACTAAAGATTATAAAGGTCGTGCTATCGAGAAAGAAGCAGCACCTTTTGAGGCATCTATCAAAAATCTAAAAGCAAATCTTACAGAGTCTAAGTTGAGCAATGGGATGAAGTATGCTTTGATTAAAAAAGAAATAAAAGGCGGGAAAGTGGTTGCCAATTTCCGTTTTCCAATCGGGAATGCTAAAGATTTAACAGGAAAATCTGATGTGGCTTCTTTAATGGCTGAAGTTCTTAAAACTGGGACTAAATCGCATACCAAAGAGCAAATACAAGATATGTTGGACGAGTGGAAGACCAATCTTTATTTCGGATTTGGAGGTCAAAATTTGGTTGTAAATGTCAGCACTTACAAAGAAAATTTGCCGAAAGTGATGAATTTGGTTAAAGAGATTTTAACTGAATCAACCTTCCCAGAAGCTGAATTGGTAAAAACGGTTAACGAATATAATACGTATCTAGAAGGTTCGCTTAACGATCCGCAAGCTATTGCTTTTAACGAGATCGAGCGTGTTGCTTCGCCATATTCTAAAGAAAGTATTTATTACACGCCATCTATTAAAGAACAAATTGAAAACAACAAAAAAGTAACACGTCAACAATTGGTAGATTTCTACAATTCGATGCTTGGTAGCAATAATGGCGTTGGCTCTGTTGTTGGAGATTTGGATGCAAAAACGACAGGTTCATTGCTAGAAAATACTTTTGGAAAATGGAATTCTAAATCAAAATATGAATACATAAAACCTGAATTATTTTCAACTAAAAAATTAGATAAAGAAATCATTACACCTGATAAGGAGAATGGTGCAGCAGTTGGACGTATCAACTTTACAATGGATCGTAATAGCCCAGATTATCCAGCGATGGTGATGGCTAACGAGATTCTTGGTAGTGGTGGCTTCTTGTCTGCGCGTATCCCAATGCGTCTTCGTGAGAAAGAAGGTATCAGTTATGGTGCGGGTTCTTTTATGAACGTCCCAGCTAACAACGATGTGGCATCTTGGTCGTGGTATGCCTTCTACAATCCGACTAAAAAAGATGCGGTTAACAAGGCTTTGAAAGAAGAAATTGCAACAGCTCTTAAAGGAGGTTTCACGCAAGAAGAGATGAAATCTAATTTAACATCTTGGCTTAATTCTCGTAAAACAGGTTTGGGCAATGACGGAACTTTGATGAATTTAGTGAACACACAATTGCAATTTGGTGTGCCATTAGACGATTATGACAAGTTGGAAGCACAAGTTTCTGCACTCAAATTAGATCAAGTTAATGCTGTTCTTAGAAAGTATATTTCTGAAGATAAATTGACGTCAATTTTTGTTGGAGATTTTAACAAGAAATAGTTTTAAACCAAATAATATTTAAACAAAGTCCGAGTTATTTACTTGGACTTTGTTTCTTTTAAATATGAAAAACGCAACGCTTATTGTCATGGCTTTTCTCGTGATTATTGTATGTGCTACTGCATATTTGTATATTGATTTTAAAATGAAGGATGACAATTTTAATAAAATTAGAAAAGGAATGCATTTGTCGGAAGTCACACGTGTTTTAGGTAAGCCTGATAAAATCTACGACTTTTCAAAGGATGAAGTACGATTAGTTTACTATCCAGTTTTTCCAATATCAGAGTATATGGTTTTCTATACTACTAAGGACGAGCTTGTAACAAGAACTTGGAGTGGCGATTAGAAAGATCAATTTATTTTAATTATTAGATGAAAGTTCGAGTTAATTGCTTGGACTTTTTTATTGCTTTAAATTTTTTCTATTATTAACCTTTAAATTGTGTTTAGAAAAATTTCAATCAAATTTCAAATCCAGTTTATCAATATATTTTTGAGGAATAATGAATTTTTTATTTTCAAAATCCACCTCAAATTGGAAAGTCTGTTGTTGTGAATATGACTGTATCGAAATCCAGTTTTTTCCGTCAGCGTAATGGATTTCACAACGTCCTGCTATGCTAAAATATTTTCGTTTGTCTTTGCTTAACCAGATTTTGGTGCGATTTTGTAAACTTTCAGAAGCCCAATCAGGATCGGCAACATCAGCTCTATAAACCATTTCTGGCGTAGGTACATATTCAAAATCTTTACAGATGATTTTAAAAACAGTTTCCTTAGATTTTTCGTTGGATTTATAAACTTTTAAAAGCTTTTGTTGACCATCATAAACTTCGATTGTCGCATTACCATAAAACACAATAAGGTCTTCGGTTTTAGAATTTAATTTGTTATTGAAAGTCCCAGCGTGATAATAAATTGACTTGATGGATTTGCTGACTTTATGGTTTTTAAAATCGATAATATCAAAACTATTTTCTAAACTACCAAATAAAGAAGCTTTATGTTCTACAATCGCTTTGTACTTTTTTGGAAGTTTGATTTTTTCAGCAACTAAATCTGGAATTAAATAAGAAGCATTTGCATCTTGATAATGATAATAATTTCGGTTATTAAGTTTTATTTCATCCTGTTCTTGGTCTGTTAAACTAAATTTTTCGGTGTTAGATTTCGAATAAAAATCAACTTGATTGTCTTTTTTCATTGCTAAATAATCAGTGAAAAAGAAATCTACACGTTGATAAGTTGGCTCTAAAAATTCTGCAAGATTTGTCTTGTCAACGATCCCGAAAATGCCGTTATGACCAAAAGCGGAATATCGATTTTGTGAGAACCCAAAAGTGAAAACACTTAATAATATCAGTAACAGAAATTTTCTCATAAAAATGTTTTTAGCTTTTCGAAGATAATATTTTTGTAGTTAATGATATTTAATTATACAAAAAACCTCAGAATTTCTGAGGTTTTTGTTATTATATTTTTAAATGAGAGACTATGATTTTGTGGCGGTCACAATCTTCAAAACATATCCCGTTGGCTTTCCAATACGGATTTTTTGGCTCAAGAATCGGAACTTGATGTTTTTTTAGATTTTCCAAAATTTGATCATATTCCGATTGTGAATTCGGATAAAAAACCAAAATGTCATCGTCATCAAAAACAGCTTTTGAAGCTTCGTTGCTTTGCGTAAATTCTAGATGCCAGTTTTCATTTCGCTTTCCTAAAAATACACCATCGTAATTATCATGATTTTTAAAACTTCCCAAAACTTCAAAACATAAAATGCTAGTGTAGAAGTGGCTTAGTTTTTCAATATTTGATGTATGTCTAGCGACGCGAAATATCATTTTTTTAAACTAAATAAAATTGGTTAAGTTTTTCTTCGCACAAAGTTTTGACAACATTAATCCATTGGTCTTCGTCGTTAAGACAAGGGATGTAATGGAAACTTTCGCCACCAGCATGCAAAAATTCTTCTTTACCTTCCACCGAAATTTCTTCTAAAGTCTCTAAACAATCGGACACAAAAGCTGGACAAACCACAGCAATATTTTTAATTCCCTTTTTAGGAATGCTTTCGAAAGTCTCGTCTGTATAAGGTTCAACCCATTTGTCTTTCCCCAAACGAGATTGGAAACTCACGATAACCTTTTCTTTCGGAATACCCAATTTCTCAATCACCAATTCTGTCGTTTTGTAACATTGGTGGCGATAACAATAGGCATTATGCGTTTCCACTTGGCTGTTGATACAATTGGCATCATCGATTTTGCAAGTGTTAGAAGGATCGGTTTTGTAAAGATGTCTTTCTGGAACGCCGTGGTAAGAAAACTGCAACGCATCAAAATGTGTCGGCAATTTTTCACGAATACTTTCCGCTAAACAATTGACGTAATCTTCACGATTATAAAACGGCTGAATGTAATTAATCTTAACATCAGGAAATTTTTTCTTGCGAACGCTTTCTGCTTTTTCGATAACCGTTTCTGTTGTGCTCATCGCATATTGCGGATACAACGGAAACAAAACAATCTCCGAAATGCCTTGATCAACCAATTTTTGAATGCCAGTTTCGATGCTTGGTTCTGCGTAACGCATTCCGATTTCTACAGGAACATCAACCAGCTTTTGAAGTTTGGTTTTTATCTGTTCTGTAATAACAATAAGTGGAGAACCTTGGTCTGTCCAAACCGTTTTGTAAGCTTCGGCAGACTTTGCTGGACGCGTTTTCAGGATAATACCTTGTACCAAAAGCGCACGGCCAATCCAGCGATAATCGATAACACGTTCGTCCATCAAGAATTCGTCGAGATAGTCTTTGACATCTGCAACAGAAGTTGATTTTGGAGAACCTAGATTAACAAGTAAAATCCCTTTTTTGTTTGTGTTTTTTGGAGGTATATTGTTGGTATTCAATTTTTTGTATTAAAAGGTTTTTGAATTTATTTTAAATTTTAGCCGTTAACCGCTTCAACTTTTTCCACTAGATCGGGAACAAATTGTTTTAAAATATTTTCGATACCGTTTTTAAGCGTTGCTGTTGAAGAAGGACATCCGCTACAAGCGCCTTGTAGAAGCATTTTTGCTGTTTTGCTATCTTCATCATATTCCATAAGTGAGATTTTTCCACCATCATTTTCAACCGCTGGTGCCACATATTCCATAAGAATATCGCTAATTTTTTGCTCATTGTCTGTGTAATCTCTATTAAGAATTTTCTGAACAGGATTTTCGTGTGGATGCGGTTCTACATTAGAAATTTCGCCGCCACCTTGTAGATAATCTGCAACTTTAGAACGCACTTGCGTCATAATCTGATGCCACTCGTATTGGTTATCTTTTGTCACGGCAACAAAGTTGTCACTAATGAAAACTTCTTTTACAAAATCAAATTCGTCGAAAAGCGCTTTTGCTAAAGGAACAAACTCTGCGTCCTGTACATTTTTGCATTCTAAAAAGCCATCCATAAGCATTTTGTTAGAAACGAATTTCATAACATTTGGGTTAGGCGTCATTTCAGAATAGATCTGGTACAATTCTTTTTTCTTTTGAAGGTAAATTCTTGGGTTTGCAAGAAGTTCGTCTTCGATAACGTTTTTAAGATTTTCGGCTACATGCTCCCATTCTACGCTGTCTTCTTTGGCAACTGCGATAAAGTTAGCCGTGATAAAAATACGGTTAACAAAAGGATAGTTGAACAATTCTTGCGCTAATGGGATTTCCGAAATGTCGGAATCTCTATCGAGTTCTAAAGAGCCTGGGATGAGGTTGTAATCTGCTACAAACTTTAGGACTTTAGGATTTTCTGTTGGTTCTATTAAAATTTGTCTCATAGACTGGATTTTTCTTATGCAAAAATATCGTAATTTGGTGGAAGAAAAAAATGTAAGAATGCTTAAGAATTCTGTGTTGGCTTGAGGAATAGGAGTTTAGAGGTTATTTGAATTTTCTATCAGACTTATGGCTTATCGAAGCACAAAATTCTAGCCCCGATTGCAGCGGCATCCTTTTGTGGTGGCGGCCGAGCGTAGCGAGGTCGCCACAACAAAAGATACAACGGAAAGCGGGAATAGCTTCTAAAAAATTAAACTTAAATAATGGCAATAGTTAGAGAACTTCTAGGAAAAACGCCCAAAATGGGGGAGAACACATGGTTGGCTGAAACAGCAACGGTAATAGGTGATGTAGAAATGGGAAGCGATTGTAGCGTCTGGTACAACGCGGTGATTCGTGGAGATGTTAATTCCATAAAAATCGGTAACAAAGTTAATATTCAGGACAATGCAATGGTGCATTGCACGTATCAAAAAAGTGCGACTGAAATTGGAAACAACGTGTCCATAGGTCATAACGCGATTGTGCACGGTTGTACTTTGAAGGATAATGTCCTAATTGGCATGGGCGCAATTGTGATGGACGATTGTGTGGTAGAAAGTAATTCGATTGTGGCTGCAGGTGCAGTTGTTACGGCAAATACACATATTGGCGAAGGCGAAATCTGGGCTGGCGTCCCTGCAAAAAAAGTGAAAGATGTTTCGCAACAATTAATAGAAGGCGAAATTAACAGGATTGCCAACAACTATATGAAATATTCAGGTTGGTATAAAGAATAAAATATGCTGAAAATAATCTCGGACTTCTGGAGTGTTCTTAAAGAAAGCTTTAGCGAGTGGATGAAGTCGTCTGCGAGCAAAGACAGTGCGAGTATTGCTTATTACGCGATTTTCTCGCTTCCCGGATTGCTGATTATTGTGATTTGGGTAGCGGGAAATTTTTATGGTGAAGAAGCGATTCGTGGTGAAATTACCGCTCAGTTCCGAGGAATCATGGGGAAAGATGTTGCTTCTAGTATCGAAAGTATTGTTACCAGCGCTGTCATTGATAAACAAAATATCTGGATGAAAACTTTAGGTGTCGGTACTTTAATTTTTGGTGCTACAACTTTGTTTTTCCAAATGCAGACGTCGCTTAATCAACTTTGGGACATCGAATCTGCACCAAAACGTGCTTGGCAAAAATTCTTGTTAGATCGCGCCAATTCTCTGGGAATGATTCTCGTTATCACGTTTTTGCTTTTGATAAGTATGGTTTTGTCCTCGCTTTTGGGACTTGCCAATAATCTGATAACTGGTTATTTCGGGATTGAAACTTACATTCTGATGCAAATTTCCAATTTTGTGTTGGGGTTTTTGGTGGTAACTTTGTTATTCGCTTTTATGTTTAAAGTTTTGCCCGACGTCGAAATCTCTTGGAAGTCCGTCTGGATGGGCGCTGTAGTAACTGCTTTGTTATTCAATATCGGGAAAATGTTGCTGAGTTTGTATTTTGATTTGTCTAAGCCAACTTCTGTTTTTGGCGCTGCTGGTACGGTTATTCTTATTATGATGTGGGTTAATTATAGTTGTCAAATTATCTTTTTTGGCGCTGAGTTTACCAAAGTCTATGCATACAAAAAAGGACATTATATAAAACCTTCAAAATTCGCAAAATGGAATGCCGAAAAGCGATTGCGAGACCAGGAAAACAGCATTATTGTTCCAACAGAAGAATCTAAATCTTAATATTCTTCTTTTCAAATTTATTTTTTTCTTTATTAAATAAGCTTTGCGAATCTTTGTTGAAATTCATTTTAAAATTTAAAATAGGATTAAAAACCTTGGCATATTTTTCGCTACTTGGTTAAGCCTATTACTATTTGTAACAAAATGGAATTAGATGTGACAAATAGTCAAACTAAATAACAACTTTTTATAATGAATGGATTACAACATTTTCTAATACTTTGTTCGGGTGCGAATGTTCATATTTTGAAAAAAACGCCCTCGGAATGGAATAAATTTGCAGGTATTGGTGGTATCGTTTTGTTTACCGCGATCTTTGCAACTTTGTCTGCTGGTTACGCCATTTTTACAGTTTTTGATGACTATTGGGTTGCTGCAGGATTTGGACTTTTGTGGGGTTTGATGATTTTTAATCTCGACCGATATATTGTATCGTCGATTAAGAAAACAGTCGGTTGGTGGCATCAGTTGTTGATGACTTTGCCGCGTTTAGCTTTGGCTACTTTTCTCGGAATTATCATTGCAAAACCTTTGGAACTTAAGATTTTTGAAAAGGAAGTCAACAAGCAACTTAACACGATTATTCAACGGAATAAAAAACAATTACAAGCCGAGATGAATGGTCGTATTCTTCAACAATCTGGACCTTTTGATACTGAGAAAAAAGAAATTAATGATAAAATTGCAGCTTATAGGATTTCGTATGATTCTGCTGCGGTAGAATTGGAAAAAGAGATTCTCGGTACTAAAACTGGACTTACCAGCGGTAAAGAAGGTTATGGACCAAATGCTAAACGTAAAGCCGAACTGAAAGAGCAACGTCGACAAGATTTAGAAAATTATCAAAAACAAGTCGCACCACGTTTGGAATATCTCGACAAAGAAGTGTCAAAAGTCTATACCAACCTAGAAACTGAAAGAAAAAGCACCGAAACTTTTGAAGATAAATTCAATGGATTTGCTGCGCGATTACAAGCTTTGGATGAGTTGGGCAAAAACTCTGCAATCATTGCTCTAGCAGCGAGTTTTATCATGGGAATGTTTATCTGTCTGGAGATTTCGCCAGTGTTGATTAAGCTAATTTCCAATGTTGGTCCTTATGATTATCTTTTAGAAAAGACCGAACATTCTTTTAAAGTCTATGCTAAAGAAAAAATTGCAAAAGGCGATATGAGTACTAAACATCGCCTGAAGGTTTTCGAACAGGATTTAGATAAAGAAGAATAAACTTAAATTTTACGTGTTTTAAAATAGATTTCATTAATAGAAATCTATTTTTTTGTGCTTTAGTTTTATCTTAATGTTAAATATGAGAAAAATCTTTTTTCGTATTTGATTATTTCTATATTTTTGCGAAAACTAATTTCTATGAAACTTATTACCAGTACTCTCCTCGTTCTTGTGGGGAGTCTAAGTGCGAAGCTTTCTGCGCAAAATCAATTTATCGGTCAGATTATGTTTGTACCTTACAATTTTGCACCTCAAGGTTGGCATGATTGCGATGGCTCTCTTTTACAAATTTCTCAGAATACCGCATTGTTTTCTTTACTAGGGACAACTTATGGAGGAAATGGTATGACTAATTTTGCATTGCCTAATGCACAAGGTCGCGTGATTATTGATGATGGACAAGGCGCAGGTCTTAGTGATTATTATATAGGACAAACAGGTGGCACAGAAAGTGTCACACTTTCCATCGCAGAAATGCCAACACATACACATCAACTGATGGGTACGGCAGAAGTGGCTAATCAGAATAAACCAAATGCTGCTTATCCTGCAAAGACAAAGACGCTTGACAAAGAATATTCAACATCTACACTTGCTGCAGATGAGGTTATTATGAAATCTACTGCTGTTAGTGCCGTTGGAGGCAATCAAGCACACGAGAATCGTATGCCTTCTTTGGCTTTAAAATGCATTATTGCTATGCAAGGTGTTTTTCCAGCAAGACCATAAAAACTTTTACCATGAATAAATTTAAAAAACTAACTATCATTGCGTTGTTAATGATAGGTGTCAAAGGCTTTTCGCAAAACGTGCCCCTGATTGGCCAAATCATGTGGGTGCCATATAATGTTGTTCCAAAAAACTGGGCGCCTTGTGATGGAAGATTGTTGAACATTAGCCAAAATACTGCTTTATTTAGTTTGCTAGGTACACAATTTGGTGGCAATGGTACGACAAATTTTGCTTTACCCGATATGAGAGGACGTACTATAATGGGAGATGGTCCTAACTATGTAGTTGGTACACAAGTTGGGGTTCCTTGGGTGACCTTAACTCCCAATGAATTACCAACGCATAACCATAATCTTACTGCTGTCAAAGTAAAAGGTGACTCTTCTACTCCTGTAGGAAATCGTATGGCAGATACTTTAGCAGGCGATCCAGAATACTCGGATGCGGCTGCAGATACTACAATGTCAAATAATATGTTGTCAGGTTCAGGAGCTTCTCAACCACATAACAATATGCAGCCTTATACGACATTAAAATGTATTATCGCACTACAAGGTATTTATCCGTCACGTAATTAATTTCAAATAACTAAACCATGAAAAATAAATTTTTAATACTAGGTATTTTGCTTGCTTTTATAGCAGGTAATACTAAACTAAAAGCACAAGGCGGAGGTGATGCTTATCTGGGACAAATGCTATATGTCGCATTTACTTTTGCACCGCAAGGTTGGGCAGACTGTAACGGTCAACTAATGTCTATAAATGAAAACTCTGCTTTATATAGTTTGATAGGAACAACTTATGGTGGCGATGGTGTGACGACCTTTGCATTGCCTAATGTACAAAGTCGCGTGTTGGTTGGTGATGGTACTTCAACTACCAGTGGTGGTAATTATGTATTAGGACAATCTGCTGGCACAGAAAAGGAAACTTTAACAATAAATCAAATGCCTATGCATAATCATCAAATTACTGCTGTTAGTGGTGTAGGTAGTCAAAATCTTCCTACTAATGCTTTGCCGTCTGATAGTCAAGTTTTGGATAAAAAGTATGCGACAAGCGGGACCTTAGCACCAATGAATAATCTTTCTGTTAAAACTGCGGGAGGTAGTCAACCACATGATAACATCCAGCCCTATATTACTTTTAAGTGTATTATCGCACTACAAGGTATTTATCCATCACAAAACTAAAAACACTATGATTATGAAAACTAAAATACTACTGTCTTTGTGCTTGGGATTTGGATTATCTAAGGCACAAACAATTAATTATAAAGGTTGTTACAATCTATTTAATAACCAAGATTTTGTTTTGACTAAAACCGGCACGGATACTTACGGTAAAGGCATCTATATTACAACGCCTGTTACAGGCGATCAACCTTGTGGAGGACTTGGGATTTGCGAATTCAAAATCCAATGGAATAATACCAATACAAGATGGGAATTTCTGGCTGACCAAGGTGATGGTGATTTTGTTGATCCTTATGTTGTTTTTTATAACGCTACCGGAAGCTCTTCAGCTGTTAATCCACCAAGCAATACTACGGGAGAATGGTTAGAGAATACTGCGATAACCCAAGGTGAATGTGGCGGAAGCATGTCTGGCGCTAATTCTACAATGACCGGAGATGTCCATACTTCAACATTGGCTTTATCAGATTTTAATAAGAATAAATTTAAGATTTACCCAAATCCAGTTAAAGACGTCTTGAATATTATTGCTGATGAACAATTAAATTCAATATCGATTTATGATAATGCTGGAAGATTAGTCGTTTCGGAAAAGTCTAAATTAAACATTAATGTTTCAAAACTTTCAAAAGGTTTGTACATCATAAAAATTGAAACAAAAGATTCTAAAAATCACGAAATTAAATTTATTAAAGAATAGAAACTTCTATTTTTAAAAAAGTAAATCCGACTTAGTTAGCTGAGTCGGATTTTTGTTTTCCTAAGTTTTCTAAATTCTCGATACAAAATCTTCCTGATTTTCACCCAAATTGACGCTATGAATATACATCCTATATCTGAATATTTTATCTCGAAAGTTAATATTTAATTCCAAAAAAAGTAAAAATTTAGTTGGTGCCTAAAGTCAAAATAAGTGCGTCTGTTACACTTTTCTGCGAATAATATTTAGCTGAACAAACATTTGATCTCAAAGTGTAATTTCCTTTATCGATGATAAATTGGTTTTTACTGTTTTTAGAAACTGGAAGATTGTAAATTTTGTTTCCTCCAGATTGAGTTAGGCGGACAATAATATTGCAATTCGAAGTGTTGGTAATGACAGCGGCAGTTTGCTTTTCTTTTGGATCGGCGTCGTTGAGTAGGTAGGTGAGGACTTTCGCAGTTTCGTCATTTTTATTGATTTGATCTTTCGCGATAAGATCAGCAAACTCGCGACTTTCGTTGGTTGAGGAAGTTGTACCCGAATTTGGACGATAGACAGAACCTGACGGAATCACGTCACATCCGACTAATGACAGCAGTAATACTACAAGAAAATAGTTTTTTATTTTAAACATGAATTTTAAAAATAATATTAATTTCTAGAGTTTTTAAAAGTAAATTCTCTAAAAATGTTATGAAACTTAAAATTACAGAAATAAGTTTTATTTTAAATCAAATTTCATTTAAAAAAGTTTAATCCTAAAAAAAAGCTGCCACAAAGGACAGCTTAATTGTTTTATCTAAATCTTTAGTTTTACAAAGAATAGTTAGGTGCTTCTTGTGTGATGATAACATCGTGTGGATGCGATTCTTTAAGACCGCTTCCTGTAATCATCACCATTTTAGAATCTTTTTGAAGTGTTTCAATATCTTTAGCACCGCAATAACCCATACCAGCACGTAGACCACCAGTCAATTGGAAAATAACATCCTCCAATTTTCCTTTGTAAGGTACACGTCCTTCGATGCCTTCTGGTACGAATTTTTTAGCTTCACTTTGGAAGTAACGTTCTTTACCACCACGCTTCATCGCAGAAAGACTTCCCATACCTTGATAAGATTTGAAAGTTCTACCTTGGAAGATGATTTCTTCGCCTGGTGCTTCTTCGGTACCAGCCAAAAGTGAACCCAACATTACAGCGCTTGCACCACTAGCAATCGCTTTTACGATGTCACCAGAAAGTTTGATACCGCCATCAGCGATAACCGCAACATTTTTCTTTTTAGCATATTCGTACACGTTGTAGATTGCAGAAAGTTGAGGTACGCCAACACCTGCTACAACACGTGTTGTACAAATCGATCCTGGACCAACACCAACTTTAAGAACGTTAGCGCCAGCTTTTATTAAATCTTTTGCAGCTTCGGCAGTTACGATGTTTCCACCAACGATGTCTAGGTTAGGATAAGCTTTTTTAATTTCTGATATTTTATCAAGAACACCTTTAGAATGTCCATGTGCAGAGTCAATCGCAACAATGTCAACGCCCGCAGCAACAAGTGCTTTAACGCGATCCATCGTGTCTTCGCCAACGCCAACGCCAGCACCAACAATAAGGCGCCCGTTTTCGTCTTTGTTAGCATTAGGATATTCCATTTGGTTGTCGATATCTTTAATAGTAATCAATCCAACCAATTTATTTTTCTTGTCAACAATCGGTAGTTTTTCAACACGATTTTTAAGAAGAATCTCTTTCGCTTTTTCTAAGTTAGTGTCTTTGTCAGAGGTGATAAGATTTTCGCTTGTCATAATCTCAGCGACTTTCATATCAAGGTTTTCCTGATATTTAACATCGCGGTTTGTGATAATACCAACCAAGATTCCGTCTGCGTCAACAACTGGAAGTCCAGAGATTTTGTATTTAGACATCAAGTCTTTGGCTTGTCCCAAAGTATGGTCTTTTGACAAAGTTACAGGATCGGAAATCATGCCGTTTTCTGAACGTTTTACACGATTAACTTGTGCAGCTTGTTCAGCAATTGTCATGTTTTTGTGAATAAATCCTAAACCACCAACTCTTGCCAAAGCAATTGCTAAATCTGCTTCTGTAACTGTATCCATCGCTGCAGAAACGATTGGCGCATTAAGCGTGATTTTGTCTGTAAGTCTAGATTTTAAAGATACCTGATTCGGTAAAACTTCTGAGTAAGAAGGGATGAGAAGAACATCATCAAAAGTGATGGCTTGTTCAACAATTTTGTTATGAATAGACATTTTTACTTTCTTGCAAAATTAAAGCTTTTTAATGAATTCTGAAAATCAGGAAATTGATATTAACTAAATTTAATTTTTGTCTTTTCTATTGCTTGAAAATCAATGTGTTAATTCTTTTAACGCAAATCCCAACGGTTCTCGATGCCCAAAGTATTGTAGATTATCTTGAGGTGATATTTAACCGTATTTTCCGAAATGTAGAGCTCAGCACCGATTTCTTTATTGGTTTTGCCGACTTTTACGAGTTCGATAATTTCAAGTTGTCTATCGGTGAGATTCGTGTTTTTAAAGTCAGAATCTTCGGTTTCATTTTTTGAATTAAATAAAATCTCATCTAGTTTTTTTCTGATTTCTAAATTCTCAGATTCAACTGCAAGACGTTTCTTTCTATTTTTAAATAAAGTAAATCCTAAATAGCCTAAAATGCCGAGAACAATTACAAATCCAACAATTATTAATAGTTGTTTCTTTTGTTGTGCTTCGTATTCTTTTCTTAGGTAGTCGGAAGTTAGTTTCTTTTCGAGTTCGATAAGTTTTAGGCTATTAATATTGATTAAAGTATTGTCGTCTTCTTTGAGATTATCCGCAATTTCGCGATAATATTTTGCTTTTTCGAGGTTGTTTTGATGGGTATAAAATTCCCACATATTAATAGCTAGATTCTTTATATATAAGTCTGTTTTATATTTTTCTGCATAATACATAGCTTTTCGGAAGGCTTCTTCAACTTTTTCTGGTTGATTGAGTTTTTGGTACAGAAACATTTTCTTACCATAAATATTGGGTAAATCTTTAGGACTTACTTTTTCGTAAATACTAATTGCATTATTAATTTTGTCATTGGCATCATCGTAGTTACCATCGATAATTTCAATAATAGCCAAGGCAGAAAGATAAAGACCTTTTGTTTCTTCATCGATTAATGATAAGTCGATATTTTTGTTATCGTTTATCATTTCCCGAATTTTCTCAAATCGTTGTAAGTCGAAAATGATAAAGAATTTTTCAATAGCGATCTTAGAATTTACTTCTTTTACTTTATCGGTTTTTAAGCCTTCTTCTAACGCGTAGTTGAGGTTGCCATAAGCTTCGTTAAAGTTGTATATCCTTTTATATGTCAAAGATTTTTGCAGATAAGCATTGTATTTTTCGTAATGTGAAGACTTTGGATTGTAAAGAACTTCATAGATTTTGATAATGCTTTGTTCGTACTGATGCTTACTATTAAGGACATATATTTCGTCATTGAATTTTTTCAGATTCCCATTTTGGGCAGAAATAAAACAACTAAAGACTAATAGAATAAGGATATATAAAGTTTTCATTTAATTAAAAAAAATTATGAAAGGCTCTCTTGTAAACTTTCACGTAGATTCCAGCGGTTTTCGATACCGAGATTGCTGTATATAATTTTGAGGTGATATTTAACTGTATTTTCAGAAATGTAAAGTTTTTCGCCAATTTCTTTATTGGTTTTTCCTAGTTTTACAAGGTTCACAATGTCTATTTGTCGATCTGTAAGGTTGTAATTGGCAAGATTTATTTTGTCTTCTCCTTGCTCATTCACTTCACTTGTAAGTTTTTCGAGCTCGGCGCGCATACGGTTATTTTCGCGAAGGATAAGCTTGTTTTTCTCTCTGTTAGATTGATATAACTTAACAACAACCACTAAAAAAGCTAGCAAAATAGCGGATGCAAAAGCGAGGATGTATTTAATTTTTTTCTGGTAATCGAGTTCTACATTTTTTCTTTTGTTCAAAAGGTTTCTTTCGAGAACAGATAATTTTCCATTTTGAAATGCAGCGTTGTATCTCGCTGAGATTTCGACACCCTGATTCTCGTAGAGATAGGCATTTTTATAATCCTCGAAAGTCAGAAAAAAATGGCTCATCGTGTAATACAAAGATATTTTGTAGATATCCATATTGTATTTTTCAGCATAATGGATTCCTTTATCAAAGGCGTTTTGCGCTAGGTTTTTGTCTTTAAGATGTTCTGAAAGTCCAATGATTTTGGTGTAAATAAGCGGAAGATGTTTTGGGCTTTTCCGCTCCAAAATGCCAATTGCATCCTCCAAAGTCAACTGTGCGGCATTGTAATTTTTATTGATGATTTGTAGGACAGCGACGGCACTTAGGTAGAAGGCTTGCGTCTCGGCATCTAGCAAATCAATATTTTTTTTGGATAAATCTTTGATGAGTTTTTCGGCTTTATCGAAATTTCGTAAGTCGAACTCAACAAACATCTTTTCTGTTAAAACACGAACTTCTGCTTCTTCCACAAAGTCTGTATCTTTCGCTTCCTCAAAAGCTAAATCTAGGTTTTCTAAAACTTCAGGATAATTGTAAAGTCTTTTAAAAGTTAAAGCTTTTTGAAGGTAAGCATTGTAACGATCGTAATTTTGAGATTTTTTATTGTGAAGGATTTCTTCGAGTTTAATGATGGATTCCTCGTATTTGTAGGCGTCGTTAAGTTGTGAAATCTCCGTATTAAGCGCTTCAGAATTTATCTGTTGCGCTTTCATGTTTATATAGAGACAAAAAAATATTAAAACGAATAGAAATTTATTCATTTAGTAAGTTCTCGGATTAGTTTAGTTTTTGAACACAGGGATAATTTCAGAATTATGAAATTATTCGCTAAAATAATAAAATATTTTTAAAACTGTAATAATCCGAATTAATGAATTATGAATTCTAAAATCGACTCACAATTCCCCAATGGATTTTGGTTTTAGAAAATTTAAAAGGATTCCCGAATTGATTTCCGTTCGAGATTTGGAAACTCATCAACTGAATTGATGAAAGAAAATGGCACTAAAGTGTAATGATATTATTGTTGATGTTATATGATTTCAGAAAAAGATGCAATTTGTTTTGATAGTAATTAAATTTTTAAACATTCGGTTGATTCTTTGTGTTATTTTTATTAATGGTTTTAATTGAATATTACCTTTGTAGCGTTCGGGTTAATTTGTAGGATTTTTGTTATTATTAACAACAGTTTTGAATAAAGAAAAGATATTTTTATTTTTTTAGTTCCTGTCCCAAAATTCCAATAATGTTGCTATTCGAGACTATTCTTATGGGTAGGCTAGTGGGTAGTTTTACAAATTATGATATTTGATTATCAGTTCTTTATTTATTTTTTAATTGCTTTTCTAGAACTACTCTAGAACTACTCTATCAAAACTTCCGATAACTTTCTAAAATCTTAATCTTTGCAAAAATGTTGCGATTGTAATAATGGCGACAAAGAAATTCTGAATTAAAAAATAACTTACATGAAGAAAAGATTATGTTTTTTATCCCGAGGGATATTTTTATTATGTTTAATGCTGTCGAGTGTTGTCTCGGCACAAAATGTCCATATTCCGGATCCAGTATTTAAAAATTATTTACTAAATAATTATTCAATTAATACCAATAACGATTCCGAAATTCAATTGGAAGAAGCGCTTGCTTATAAGGGAAGTATAAGCATTTATGATGCCCCTGTAATAAAAGATCTTACGGGATTGGAAGCTTTTGAAAACTTTACATTCTTGGTTGTTTCAGGAAGCTTGCAATTGACAAATCCGCATTTGGACTTTAGCAATTTTCGTTATTTGATGTCTGTGTCGATCCAAGAGTCTAACCTATCCTCTATCAAGTTACCAAACAATGATTACTTTGAAAGGATTACTCTTCACAAAACTGAAATTGAGAATCTTGACCTTAGTGGTTTTGCATCATTAAGATCAATTATGGTAGATAACAATGCTCGTCTAAAAACAATTAACCTAAAAGGTATAGATATTTCAAAAATATATAGTGCGTGGTTTATGTTAAACCCTAATTTGTATTGTATCCAAGTTGATGATATTGCTAGTGCTTATCCTCTGGCTTCAAAAAAAGAAATTTATACAAAGTTTTCTTTGGACTGCAGTCAAATGCCAGATGTTGGAGCGGTGCTTGATATTCCGAATCTTGGTACAAAACATTTGATGTTAACCAATACGCAACTTAATACAAATGGCGATGCTGAAATACAAGTGAGCGAAGCCGAAAACTATAATAATGAAGAATTGTATCTGCGTGATTTTTATGACTTTGGTAAAGTCGCCAACAATGATTTGAGCTGGATCAATCATTTTTAAAAAAGTAAAATATTTGAGAACAGGACTACGACACCAAAATGTATTAGACCTTTCGCAAGTAACAATAGGCGAGCGTCTTACTATAGCTGATGCTAACAGTTTTGAAGAGATTATATTACCGACAGACTCCAAGCTTATTAATCTGACGATTAATCAGACATTGGTTGAAAATTTAGATTTGTCCCAGCAAAAAAAATTAGAAAGTTTATCATTTTATAGTAATTTCAATTTAAAGAATATTGATTTTGGACCAGCGGGGCAACACATTGGAAAGTTAAAACATATCGATATTTCTAAAAGCCCAATAGAATCTATAATATTCAATCCAAATCCAGATCTTAATTTCCTTGGATTAGTAAGTTTACAGCTTAAAAATCTTGATATTTCTGCGCTAACCAACTTGAAACATTTAATTGTTGAGGATATAAAATTACCTAGCATCGATCTCTCTAAAAATACCGAATTAGAAGAAATTGAAGTTAATTTGACGAACATAGAGAATTTTGATTTTAGGACCAATACAAAACTGTCGACGGTTAATATCCATGCGCCCTTCCAGGTTACTAGTGATAATGTCATACAATCTTTAGCATTATGGCAAGCTTCTGCAGATGCTTTGGATTTTTCAAACCTGAATGTGTTGGAAAGCCTATATCTAAATCAATTGAACGGTGAACATCTCAATTTGTCGAATTTACCTAATGGTGCTCAGTTTATTGATATTATTGACTCAGATATTAAAACAATTAATCTTAAAGCTTTGGATTATAACAAGATTCCTTATGTTAATCTAGTAAAAAATTACTTTTTGACTTGTATTTTGGTTGACGATGTTGATCTAGCCAATAATATGAACTATTGGTACAAGGAGGATTGGAATGTATATACAACAGATTGTGCAAATATACCGCCGTCAGAAGATGTTGTTAATTTCATAGATAAACCGCTTAAGAAAAGTTTTTTGCAAAACGACGAAATAAACTTAAATAAAGACAATGAAATCCAGATAAGCGAAGCAGAAGCTTATGATTATGGTTTATATTTTTCTGCACAAGATATAATGACCGAGACAAGTTGGCTTCCAGCTTTTAAGAATGTTAGGGGCATATCTTTTGGAGAAGTCAATATTAAAGACATCAACCTCTCGGGTAACCTAGAAATTAGTTATTTTTCCCTTTTTAGAAATGATAAAATAGAGCAAATCGATCTTAGCAAGAATACTAAGTTATTTGAAATTGCTATTGAAACAAATCCTAATTTGGAATATGTTAATTTGGGGAATTTTGCAAGTAAAGGTGAAACAACCTACTTATGGATGTCCGCGAATCCTAAATTAAAGTGTATACAAGTAGATAACGTAGAGGATGCTAAACAGAAAGTAGAGCAAGAAGATTGGTATTTTGAATCAATAGATAATCCTGAAGATCTTTTTAGCACAACTTGTTTTGCAACTTTGGCTACCAATGCAGTTAATAAAGAAAAAATTATGCTTTACCCGAATCCTGTTTCAAGTGTTTTAAATATTTCTAAAGCAGCGACAGTTCTTATCTACAATACTGTTGGACAGTTGGTGAAGTCTGAGAAAAACACGTCATCAGTAGATGTGTCCAATCTTAATAGTGGAGTTTACTACATCATGTTATTAGATAACAACGGAAAAGTCATCCAGAAAAGTAAGATTATTAAAAACTAAAAAACAAAAACTAATAACCATTAAGCCAGTCCTTCATTGTAAGGATTGGCTTTTTTATTATAATTAAATTCTAAAATCGACTCACAATTCCCCAATGGATTTTGGTTTCAGAAAATTTAAAAGGATTCCCGAATTGATTTCCATTTGAGATTTGGAAACTCATCAAACCAACGGGCAGAAAGAAATTAAAACCCAATCCCAAACTGTAAAGACTTGGACTGGCATTCAGACTTTTGTTGGACATTGTACCATATTGTGCGAAAACATCAAAGAAAGCTTGATCGTTGACGAGATAACGATATTCGGCGCCACCAAAGGCATAGAAGTCGCTGACCAAACTTAATTCGTTAAAACCTCGCATCGAATTCCAACCACCGAATCTAAAAAGTTCGTTGACGGACAAATCGTTTTTTGCCGATAACAAAGCCGATTCACCGCGAAGATTCAGATAATGATTTCCTTTTAGATGAAAATTATGTTCGCCTGAAACAAAGTAACGCAATTGGTTAACCGAGAGATTGGTTTTATCGTAATTACTTTTAATAAAATCAACTTCTGCTCGGATATTTGTATTGTAAATAAACAACGGAATCTCGCTTCCAGATTGATATTGATACCAAATACCAACACCTTTTTTCGTGAAATCTTGCGCCTGTGTGTACAACGAATCTAGAACGGCTGACGATTCAAAAGTCCCTCGAAGTCCAATTTTTTGATTCTGTGATAAATGTAAATACAATGCAGGACGGAATTTCACCGTTGCAAAAGTCGAATCTTGTCGATAGATATTAACGCCAACATTAACGCCGACATTCGATTTAAAAGTGTACGGAATATCGGTTTGCAAATCAAAAGTTTGACCTTTGTCAGGATTGCGTTGCCAGTAAAGACTAATGCTTTCAAAACCGTTGAACATATTACGAAGCGCAATATTAATCGTTCCGTTAAAAGTGAATTTCTCAGTTTTATCGTTTCCAAAACCTAACATTCCGTCAAAATTGTTGACACGTTTTTTTTGAAGAAAAAGATAAATTTGCGTAGAATCTTTCGTGAACAAAGTTTGTGGTGGCTTTTCCAAACTTACAAAAGTGTGACCTTGCAGATCTTTGTTAATGGCGACAAGGTTTTTGTCATCGTAGACTTTCCCGAGATAGGCTTTTTCTAGATTTTTAACAAAACGTTTTGGGACGCGCTCGTAACCGCGAACAACAAAAGAATTGATGCGTCGCTGTTGCGCAGGTACCACCGAAATTTCTATCGTTGGTTTATCGTTTTTAATCTCAACAAATTTTGTCTTAACACGATTAAACGCAAAACCTTTGTCTCTATATTTTTGATTAATTTTTAGCTTTAAAGAATCCAAATTTTTCACATAAATCTCTTTTGGATAATTGAATTCTTTTTGCAAACTATCCGAAAATTTAACTTGCGCTTGGTTAAAGTTGGGACCTTTGTCGTAATAGATTTCGGTGTGTTGGTCTTTGTTTTCTACCGAATGTAATTTCGCAAAAAAGTAAGACGTTTGTGCGAGACTATCCAGAAATTTGACCGCCGCCGCCGAATCTTTGACGATGTTTTTCGTTTGCGTGTCTTTGTCAATTAACCAAAAATCCCGTTGCTGTGCTTGCAAAAACACAGTCCAAAAAATCGCAATGATATAGAGTAGAGATTTCGGCATTAACAAGGACCAACATTAGTTTAACAGAAATTACTTTAGATTATTGTATTTCTTCATCAGATGTTCGTAGAGATTTTGTGGCAAAATCCATTTCAACGGAACACCGATTTTTTGTCCAAAAGCACCAAAATAATAATGCGCTTTCCAACTTGATTTTTGTAGAAGTTGATCGATGTAGGTGGCAACTTCCAATGGTTCATTTCCTTTGTCGACATGTGCGTTCATCAACGTGTAGACTTTTTCAAAAATCCCTTGATAAGGTGCCGAAACATTGGTTTTGATGCGGTTGTCAGCGATATTGGTTTTAATGTCACCAAGGTGAAGCGAGCAGACATTCACGTTCCATTGTTCCACTTCGTAGCGCATCGCTTCCGTAACTTTGTCGACCGCCGCTTTGGACGCCGAATAAAATCCTCGGAAAGGCAAGCCCATTTCGCTACCAATGCTGGAAATATTAATAATTTGACCCGATTTCTGAGCGCGCATTGTTGGCATCACGGCGCCAATCATTTGCACCGTTCCAACAAGGTTCAGATTAAAAAGTTTTAGAATCTCATCTTGGCTAGAATCTTCCACTGCGCCCACCATTCCCATTCCGGCATTGTTGATAAGAACATCAATTTTGCTTTCTTTTTCAAGAATTGTCGCCACCGCATTTTTAACGTCATCATTATTGGTAACATCGGTCGGCAGACACGTAAAATGCGGACTGTCGGTCATTTTTCGGCTAAGACCGTAGACTTTATTCCCTTTTTTACCAAAATATTCAGCAAGTGCAAAACCAATTCCAGTCGAACTTCCCGTGATGATGTATACTTTTGACATTTTTTTAAATTTTAAACAAGTTCTTAGGAGCAAGAACATTTTGTCGTTCTATGACAATTTGGTCCCGCTGTTCGCTATATCTTTTGTTGGTCGCTCGGTCGGCTCCGCTGCGCTCCGCCGCCTCACTCCCACACAAAAGGATGCCGCTTCCATCGGGGCTAGCGATAACTATTTTACTTTTGTTTGATTATAATTGTTCGGTCACTTTTTCAAAATCTGTCCAAAATTCAGGGTAGGATTTTTCAACCACTTGATCGTCCAATATTTCAAGATCGTAAAGCAAAGCCACAGGTGCAAAAGCCATTGCCATACGATGATCGTTGTAAGTTTCAATTTGGATGTGTTCGTCAGCTTCACCAAAGTTGACAGACTCAATCCTATCGTTGGTGATGATGGTTGTGGCACCCAGTTTTTTTAATTCGTTTTGAAGTGCAACCAATCGGTCCGTTTCTTTAACCTTCAAAGTTTGCAAACCAGTTATCGAAAACGGAATTTTAAGAAGCGTCGCTGTCACACACAAAGTTTGAGCAATGTCAGGACAATCATTCATATCCAAACTAATAAATTCGATAAGCTCATGATGCGGATCGGGCATTAATGCAATGCTATTTTCTGCAAAATCCGATAAAGTATCAATCCCGAAAAATTTCCAATACAATTCTTTTATAACGCTGTCGCCTTGCAAAGACAAAGTTTTAAAACTTTTCAGATTAATAACTTTGCGACCAATCGCCGCCAAAGAATAATAATAAGACGCAGATGACCAATCGCTTTCCACTTCGTAATATTGCGTTCTCAGACTTCCCGTGTGTGCTTCGATTTTTATTTGTTGACCATCAAGCTTAGCGTCGATACCAAGATTATGCAGAATATGTAAAGTCATTTCCAGATAAGGACGAGAGGTGATTTCGCCAACCAGATTGATGTTAAGACCATTTTCTAGTTTAGCACCGATCAACATTAAAGAGGTAATAAACTGACTCGAAATATTAGCAGGAATTTCAACTTCGTTTTTAGAAAGTTTTTTACCAACAATTTTTAAAGGCGGAAAACCATCATTTTCCAAATATTCAATATCAGCACCTAAAGATTTTAAAGCCGAAACCAAATCTTTAATCGGGCGTTGCTTCATTCTGTCCGAACCAGTCAAAGTCACCGTTCTACCTTCTTGTATCGCCAGATAAGACGTTAAAAATCGCATCGCTGTTCCCGCATGATGGATGTCGATAATATCACCAGTTTGGTTAAGCGCAGCCTCTAGAAGTTGCGTGTCCTGCGAATTTGATAAATTGAGAATGTCGATATGATTATACAGTCCGGCCAAAATCAAAAGACGGTTCGAAATACTTTTCGAACCGGTAATTTGTATCTGTTGTCCGTCTATCAGTTGGGACTTTTTTAATAGCATAAAAGCTTTATTTTAGTTTTTCATTTTGAGCATGCCTTTCTGCGTCACGTTCGGTTTTTAGTTTCATTTTTTTATCGAAAGCAGATTGCAAGTCCACGCCAGTTTGGTTGGCAAGACATAAAGTTACGAAAAGAACATCGGCCAATTCTTCACCCAAATCTTTGGATTTGTCAGATTCTTTTTCACTTTGTTCACCATAACGACGCGCGATAATTCTCGCCACTTCGCCAACTTCTTCGGTCAACATCGCCATATTGGTCAACTCGTTAAAATATCTAACGCCAACCGTTTTTATCCAAGCATCGACTTCTTGTTGAAGTTTTGTGATTTCCATTTTTAAAAAAGAATCTATTAAAATTCGTAAGCTCCAATTGTTGATGGATTCTTTCTTTCTGTGCCGGTAATATCTTTTTCACCAGCCACAAGTCGTATGCCTTTTCCGATAGCGCCAGAACCTTCTTTAACTCTTAAATTCATTTTGTGAATATAATAGTTAGCGAATTTTGGTTCCACGTTTTTAATAGAATTTTGGATATTGTTATTGTTTTCAAAAGCGAAACCTGCTTTATCATCATATTTTAACAAAGAGTTTTTAATGTTATAATTAAAGACTTGTCCAGTTGTTGGTGCAAAAAGAACTGCATTTGACAAATTGTTATAAGCAATCGAGTTAGTCATGTTGAAAACAAGAGGTTCTTTATACTCGTTATCGCCGTCTTTCCAAGAATTGGTTGCGTAGATGCTCAAGCCGGAAAGACTTCCGTTTAAGTCCCAATAATTTGCAAAAGTGCTGTATGTCAAATTGTAAGAGCCACCTTTAAAGATTGCTAAATCTGCTTCGCCGCAGTTATTCATCACCAAATTGTTGGTTTTTAAATTTGCGCCAATCGCATAGATTCCGAAACTTTGGAAAGTGTGGATAATGCTATTGTTAATTGTTGCAATATTATCTTTTAGTTGCAGACCAACCGTTCCGCCGTAGACTTTGGCGTAGTTCATATTAAGTGTAGAGGCAGCTTCCATACGTATTCCGTTCCAGTTAGCAGGCAGCGTGTCGTATCGTGTATCGTTTCTATCACCACGGAAGGTCACTTCGTTTTGATATTCACCTTGTACATCAAGCATGGCGTTTTTAGAAATGTTAAGTCCACTTTTTTTATGGAAATAGACTTTAGTTCCTTTTTCAACCGTAAGTCTTTTGCCTTCAGCAAGTGTTAAATCACCAAAAATAATTTTCGCTTTATCGTTTTTCCAAGTTGTATCTTCTGTTAAGATGTTTGGATTTTTATCCGATTGAATAAAATACTCAGCATCTTGTACCACCGAGAAAAGCGTTACTTTTTGTTGTCCAGCAGAAGTTTCAAAAACCACCTTGTCCTCTGCAATCGCTTCTGGAGCATTAGCTGTCGGCGCAATTTCTACAAAAACAAAAAGGCTGTCATTTTTTCTTAAAGGAACATTTCTAAAGTCTGTTCCAGCTTTGCCATCAACATTAATACGGTAAAGGGAAGCATTGCCTCCTTCTAGAGAAATTCTCGGGATTTGCACATCTTTGTTGTCGTTATTATAGACTTTTACAGCATAAGTTTCGGAACGCATTTGGTTGTAAACGGTGTCGCAAAACACTGTGTCTGTCGAAAATTTCAACGATTGTGCTGGCGTATCAAAAACGATATCGTCATTTTTACAAGAGAATAAAAATAAAGCACACCAAAAAGCTAATCCTAAAAGTACTCGTAGTTTCATCAATTTTTTTTAAAGTGTTTCAAAACTACAATAATTTTTTTTTTCAATCAATCTAAATTGAACTTAATCCTAAATATTGATTAAAATCACTAACTAACGTTTGTTAGTGTCGATTATTTTTTTATATTTGTAAACGACCAATCACAAAATATTAATCTCGAAAATGATTTTTAATCCCAATGCAGAAACTTTAGCAAAAGATAAGCTGAGAGCACTTCAGACGGAATCTTTGCAAAATATTATTCAATATGTTTATAGCAATGTTGAGTTTTATAAAAGTAAGTATGACGCATTAGGGATTGACATTTCGGGGATTAAATCTTTGGAAGATTTACAAAAACTTCCTTTCACCAAAAAACACGATTTACGCGACAATTATCCATTCGGATTGTTTGCCGTGCCTCAAGAAAAAGTAGCAAGATTGCATTGTTCTAGCGGAACGACCGGGAAACCTACCGTTGTTGGTTATACCAAAAATGACATCGAATTGTTTTCTGAAGTTGTCGCAAGATCTTTGGCGGCTGCAGGTTGCAAAGCTGGTATGAAGTTGCAAAACGCTTACGGTTATGGACTTTTCACAGGAGGTCTTGGTCTTCATTACGGTGCCGAAAAATTAGGAATGAATGTTATTCCGATTTCTGGTGGCGGAACCGAACGTCAAATTATGTTGTTGCAAGACTTTCAACCAGAAGCCATTGCTGCAACGCCGTCTTATCTTCTAAGTATTATTGAAGAAATCGAAAGACGAAATATCGACATCAACACGCTTAATCTTAAATATGCTATTCTAGGTTCTGAGCCTTGGTCGGAAAGTTTAAGAAAAAGAATCGAAACGGGTCTTAATGTTAAAGCTACCAACATTTACGGTTTAAGCGAAATTATTGGTCCTGGTGTGGCGCAAGAATCCGTGGACGAACGCGGAACAGGAAGTTATATCTGGGAAGATCTTTTCTATCCAGAAATTGTTGATGAAAAAACTGGAGAACCAGTTGCTGAAGGCGAATATGGTGTTTTGGTTTTAACAACTTTAACCAAAGAGGCGATGCCGATTATCAGATATTGGACGGGCGACATTACGAATCTCACTTATGAACATTCTAAGTCTCGAACTTTAGTGAAAATGGGGCCAATCGTTGGTCGTGCCGATGATATGATGATTATTAGAGGTGTTAATTTTTTCCATACTCAGATTGCTGATGTTTTGGAAGCTTATGATTTTGCTTCTGCTAATTATCAAATCGAATTAACGCGAAAATCAGCAATGGATATCGTGAAAGTCTCTGTAGAAATTGAAGATGCTTTTTTGAAAAGTTGCGATATTTCTAAAATTTCAGATGAAAATAAATCTTCAAGCGAACAACTTTTACAAGTTAGAAAAACGCTTGAGAAGAAAATTAAAGATTGCATCGGATTGTCAATGGAAGTTTGTCTTTGCAATATTGGTGATTTGCCAAGAAGCGAAGGAGGAAAACTTAACCGAATTATCGACAACCGAAATATCTAATTTAATAAGTTTAGTAAAAAGTAAAAATGGAATTAACCCAACCTAAAAAAAATATTAACGAAAGCAATTTGGAAGATTTTCTGAAGAATGCTTATCGATTGATGTTTACTGCTAAAAGTCTTACCGAATTGTATGAGGAAGAAAAACGTGTGGCTTCTAAATATGTGCATGCGACGTCTCGTGGTCACGAAGCGATACAATTAGCAGTAGGCTTACAACTTTTACCACAAGATTTTTTGAGTGCTTATTATCGTGATGACAGCATCCTTTTAGGCATCGGAATTACGCCTTACGAGTTGATGCTTCAACTTTTAGCTAAACGAGATGATCCTTTTTCTGGTGGCCGAACTTATTATTCGCATCCGAGTTTGAGACGCAATGACATGCCAAAAATTCCGCATCAGAGTAGTGCGACAGGTATGCAAGCGATCCCGACAACTGGTGTTGCAATGGGTTTAAAATATAAAGAAGAATTAGGTCTTGCAGAAGATTTCGATGATAAACCAATTGCAGTTTGTTCTCTTGGAGACGCAAGTTGTACTGAAGGCGAAGTAGCAGAAGCTTTCCAAATGGCAGCTCTGAAGCAACTTCCGATTTTATATTTGGTTCAAGATAACGAGTGGGATATTTCTGCGCATGCTTCAGAAATTCGAGCGCAAGATATGTCAAAATACATTCAAGGTTTTGAAGGTATAGAGGCGAGAACAATTGACGGAACAGATTTTATTAAATCTTACGAAACAGTTAAAGAATGCATCCGCATTATTCGTGAAGAACGTCGTCCTATGATGATTCATGCAAAAGTTCCATTGTTAAATCACCACACGTCTGGTGTTAGAAAAGAGTGGTACCGCGACGATTTGGAAGAAGCAGCTACAAGAGATCCGCTTCCAAAACTTAGAGAAAAATTATCAGAATTCGGAATCGAAGATTCTGAAGTTTCAACAATAGAAAATGAGGTTTTAAACCTTGTTAAAGCCGATTATCAAAGAGCTTTGCAAGCGGAAGATCCTCGACCAGAAGATTTGTTCACCCACGATTTTGTGCCAACACCAATTACCGAAGAAAAAGGAATTCGTGTGCCAGAAGGCAAAGTGCCAACCGTAATGGTGGATTGCGCTTTGTTCGCCATTCGCGAAATTATGGACAAACATCCAGAATCTTTGTTGTACGGACAAGATGTTGGTGCGCGTTTGGGCGGCGTTTTCCGTGAAGCGATAACTTTGGCGGGACAATTTGGAGACAAGAGAGTTTTCAATACACCAATCCAAGAAGCATTTATTATTGGATCAACTGTTGGTATGAGTGCCGTTGGGCTAAAACCAATTGTTGAGGTTCAGTTTGCTGACTATATTTGGCCGGGTCTTAACCAGTTATTTACCGAAGTCGCAAGAAGTTGTTATTTATCAAACGGAAAATGGCCAGTATCCATGATTTTGAGAGTTCCGATTGGCGCTTATGGTAGTGGTGGCCCTTACCATTCAAGTTCTGTGGAAAGTGTTTTAACGAATATTAAAGGAATTAAAATCGCTTATCCATCGACAGGAGCAGATCTTAAAGGTTTGATGAAGTCGGCTTATTACGATCCAAATCCAGTAGTGATGTTGGAACATAAAGGACTTTATTGGTCAAAAATTGCAGGAACTGAAGAAGCAAAAACAATTGAGCCAGACGAAGATTACATCATTCCATTTGGGAAAGCTAGAGAAGTTTTGCTGGTGGATTCTCAAAAAGAGCAATCAACATTGACGATTATCACTTACGGAATGGGCGTTTATTGGGCGAGTAATGCTGCTAAAGATTTTGAAGGTCGTGTAGAAATTATCGATTTAAGAACTTTGGCACCACTTGACGAAAACCGTATTTTTGAAAGTGTAAGAAAACATAATCGTTGTATCGTTTTAACGGAAGAACCTGTACAGAATAGCTTTGCGCAAAGCATTGCAGCGAGAATTTCGGATACATGTTTCCGTGATTTGGATGCACCAGTTAAAGTGGTTGGCGCTGAGAATATGCCAGCCATTCCACTTAACTCAGTTTTAGAAGAAACGATGCTTCCAAATGCTGAGAAATTAAAAATACAAATCGACCAGCTTTTAAAATATTAAAATGGTGCCATTAAGAACTAAAGTAAATAAAAGAGAACTTATCCTTACCGAAGCTTCGAAGCTTTTTAAAGATCGTGGATTTGGAGGAACAGGCATGCGCGACATTGCTGAGAAAGTCGGTATGGAAGCTGCGTCGATGTACAATCATATCAAATCTAAAGACGAAATTTTAGAATTGATATGTTTTAAAATTGCGGACGCTTACACAACACAACTTTCAGAAATTGCAAATACAGAAGCTAGTTTTCAAGATAAATTAAAACAAATTATCAAAGTCCACATCGACTTGATGATTCACGACGCAGCCGCGGTTTCGGTTGCAAATAACGATTGGAAGTATCTTCGTGACGAGAAGAAGGAAGAATACAAAAGCATCAGAAAATCTTACGAAAGAAGTTTTGCTTTTGTTCTTGAAGAAGGTATGAAATCTGGAGAATTCAAAACCATGAATGTCTCAGTAGCTTTGTTCACAATCTTGTCATCTTTGCGCTGGATCGAACTTTGGTATAAGCCAAGCCGAGATATTTCGGCGGAAGAATTAGAAGAAGAGCTTTCAACAATTTTACTTAACGGAATAAATATTTAATAAATAATGTCAACAACTTTTCATCCTCTCAAAATAAAACAAATCAAACGCGAAACGCCAGAATGTGTTTCGGTAAGTTTTGACGTGCCAGAGGACTTAAAAGAGCAATTCAAATTTACGCAAGGACAATATTTAACATTCAAACAAATTAACGACGGCGAAGAGATTAGACGTTCGTACTCAATTTGTGCAAGTCCATGCGAAGATGAACTAAAAGTTGCGGTGAAGAAGATCACGGATGGCGTATTTTCGAGCTATATCAACGATGTTGCAAAAGAAGGCGACGTGGTAGAAGTGATGACGCCACAAGGAACTTTCTTTACAGAACTAAAACCAGACAACAAAAAGACTTACGTTGCATTTGCCGCAGGAAGCGGTATTACGCCAGTGATGTCGATTGTAAAATCTGTCTTAAAAAACGAACCTAACAGCAACTTTATTTTAATCTACGGTAACCGAAACAAAGCGCACATTATCTTTAAAGAAGACATCGAAGCACTTAAGAATATCTTTATGGATAGACTTAGTGTTTATCATATTTTGAGCCGCGAGATTGCTGACGCCGATTTGTTGGCAGGACGTATCACAGGAGAAAAAGCCAAGTTGTTTTTAGAGCACATTGTCCCTGTTGACACGATTGATGAGGTTTTCCTTTGCGGTCCAGAAGATATGATTCTTGGCGTTCGCGATACCTTGCAAGACGCAGGTTTAGAGCCAAAAAAGATTCATTTTGAATTGTTTTACAGCGCGACAGCTGAGGAGAAGAAAAAAGAACATGCGCAAGCGGTTAACAGAGCAGACGATAAATACAGTAAAGTAACTGTTAAGTTGGACGCATCGGCGCTTAATATGGATTTGGCTTATCATGGGCAGACCATTTTGGATGCCGCTTTGCAGAATGGCGCAGATTTGCCATACGCTTGTAAAGGCGGTGTTTGTGCGACTTGTAAGTGTAAATTGGAGAAAGGCGAAGTCGAAATGGACATCAATTACTCTTTGGAGCAAGATGAGTTGGATGCAGGATTTATCCTGTCTTGTCAGGCGCATCCGCGTTCTGAGGAAGTTATTGTTAACTTTGACATTAAGTAATTATAGATTAATTATTTGGGCAGCATTTCCGCCTTCCGCTCCCGCTATTTTTTGCCAAGGCTTAATCCGACGCAAAAAAAAATGAGCTCCGCTCAAGTCGGGCTGCGACAACATAACGCAGAAATGTTTTGCCCCTTCGGGGCAAACTAAGAAAATAAAAATAATGAGCCCCAACGGGGCGATTTAATCAAGGATAGGATGCAATCCTATCAAAATTGAGGGAAAACAAAAACCCCCAACGGAGCGATTTAACCAAGGATAGGATGCAATCCTATCAAGATAGAGGAAGAATGTTAAGCCCCAACGGGGCGACTTAAAATAGAATAGGCTGAAAGCCTATTAAAGAAAGATTATTAATCAATATAAAATAGGACAAAACCTATTTTATAAATGATTTTAAAAAATTTAATTCCATTAAAAAATAAAAATTATGGAAACAACAGAAATCAACTTGGAACAACACTTCCAAAACAAAATCGATAACGAAATCCGCATCGAACCAAAAGATTGGATGCCGGAAGCTTATAGAAAGACACTTATTCGTCAGATTTCTCAACACGCACATTCCGAGATTGTTGGGATGTTGCCAGAAGCCAATTGGATTACGAGAGCACCAAGCCTGAAACGTAAAAAAATCCTTTTAGCAAAAGTTCAAGATGAAGGCGGACATGGTTTATACCTTTATTGTGCAGCTGAAACTTTAGGCGTAACCCGCGACGAAACACTTCGTGACCTACATTCAGGGAAAGCAAAATATTCAAGTATCTTCAATTATCCAACATTAACTTGGGCAGATATGGGCGCAGTTGGTTGGTTGGTAGACGGTGCGGCAATTCTTAACCAGGTGCCGTTGTGTAGAGCATCTTATGGACCTTATGCAAGAGCGATGGTTAGGATTTGTAAAGAAGAAAGTTTCCACCAACGTCAAGGTTACGAGTTGATGATGAAGTTAGCACAAGGCTCACCGGAACAAAAAGAAATGGCACAAGACGCATTCAACCGTTGGTGGTGGCCAACTTTGATGATGTTTGGACCTCGTGATGCAGAATCAGGAAACACCGAAGCTTCTATGAATTGGAGAATCAAACGTTTCTCAAACGATGAGTTAAGACAACGTTTTGTAGATATGACGGTGCCACAAGCCGAATATTTAGGATTGACAATTCCAGATCCAGAACTAAAATTCAACGAAGAAACTGGACATTACGAATTCGGAGAAATCGATTGGGAAGAATTCTGGAATGTCGTTAAAGGCAACGGAATGTGCAACAAAGAAAGAATCGACGTACGTCGCACAGCTTTCGATGAAGGCGCTTGGGTACGAGACGCTGCAACAGCTTACCACGAAAAAAGAAAACAAAAAGAACAACAGAAAAAAATAAGTTAAGATGCAAAATAACGAATGGCCACTTTGGGAAGTCTTCATCAGAAGCCGCCAAGGACTAGATCACAAACACGTTGGAAGCCTTCACGCTGCCGATGCAGAAATGGCAATTCAAAATGCCAGAGATGTTTACACCAGACGTTTGGAGGGCGTTAGTATTTGGGTTGTTGAGTCCAAATTCATCACCGCTTCTAGTCCCGACGATGCAGGTGCATTTTACGAGCCTTCAGAGGACAAGGTATACAGACATCCGACCTTCTACCACGTTCCTGAAGAAATCAAAAATATGTAAAACAATTTGGGCAGCTTTTCCGTCCTCCGTTCCCGCTTTTTTGTTTCGCTACGCTACACAAAAAGAGCTCCACTCAGGCCGGGCTGCGACATGCTAGCGTAAAAAAATTAGTTATTTTGGGGTATTTTACTAAAAATGAGCTAAAACATTAGGTTAGTCCCGAAGGGACGATTTAAACTAGAATAGGACAGAATCCTTTTAATATTGAGCAATGTTTAAGAGTCCCGAAGGGATGACATAATCTAGAATAGGACAAAGTCCTATTAATATTGAGCAGCATTTAAAAACCCCAAAGGGAGAATTTAACCTAGAACAGAATAATGTTCTATTTACATTAGATAATAATTAAAGTCCCGAAGGGATGACATAATCTAGAATAGGACGAAGTCCTATTAACATTAAATAAATAATAGGATGTAATCCTTTATTAATCAACAGAAGCCAGTCCATTTGGACAACTTAAAATAGAATGGGACGAAAGTCTATTTGATAAAAATGGAAAATACAGAAAACAACCAGCTTAACTATCTTCTTCATTTGGCAGATACCAGCATGATTCTCGGACAACGTTTGTCAGAATGGTGTGGGAAAGGACCTGTTCTAGAACAAGATATTGCACTGTCTAATATCGCTTTAGATCTTTTAGGAGAAGCATCTCATTATTATGAGTTGGCGGCTAACCTACAAGGCGAAGGCAAAACTGAGGACGATTTAGCATTTTTACGCAACGAAAGAGATTTTAAAAATCTTTTAATCACCGAACGTCCAAACGGACATTTCGGAGATACCATTGCAAGACAGTTTTACTTCGATATCTATCATGTTTTGTTGTTAAACGAACTAAAGAAATCTTCAAATTCTGAGACTGCAGCAATCGCGGAAAAATCTCTAAAAGAAGCAACTTACCATGCAAAATGGAGCTCAGAATGGGTAATCCGTTTAGGTGATGGTACCGAAGAAAGTCATGATAAAATTCAAAAATCAATTCTTGATTTTGTTGATTATACCGACGAAATGTTTATTCCAACTAATTGGGAAAAAGCTTTAATCGCTTCAGGTGAAATGCCAGACATCACAACTTTGAAAGATAAATGGACAACTCGTGTTAATCAGGTTTTAGAAGAAGCGACGTTGACAGTTGATTTTTCAAAATCAAGAAAATTAATTGGTGGTAAAGACGGTAAACATACCGAGGCTTTAGGATACATTCTTGCAGAAATGCAATATATGCAACGCACTTACCCTAATATGGAATGGTAAATTAGTTGATCCACTTCGTAGTTCTCCTCATACTAATCTCTACATTTGAAAATATGCTTCAACTTGTAGAGTCCCGAAGGGACGAATTATCATAGCGTTGGGTTTTAACCCAACGAAAAAGAGGAGATGAATTAGCCTAGCATCGGGTTTTAACCAGATGAAAAAGGGAGAGATTTTACGTTTGGTTGGGTTTTAACCCAATGAAAAAGAGGAGGCGAATTATCATAGCATCGGGTTTCAACCCGATGGGTAAAATTAATAACGGCGGGTGCAACCCGTCAGCAGCAATAAGAAATGCAGTTTACAGAAGAACAAATTTGGCAGTTTTTAAGTGAAGTACAGGATCCTGAAGTTCCTGTGCTTAATATTTTGGAGCTTGGCATTGTCAGAGAAGTTCTTATCAAAAATGATGAAGTAGAAGTTGTTGTGACGCCGACGTATTCAGGTTGTCCAGCAACATCAATGATCAATATGTCGATTCGATTAAAACTTATCGAAAAAGGCATTAAGAATGTAAAATTAACCAATCGCTTAAGTCCAGCTTGGACGACTGATTGGATGACAGCGGGGGCAAAAGAAAAACTAAAAGCTTATGGCATTGCGCCACCAGTTTATTCTAAAACCAATCAAGACGATTTGTTTGCAAAACCCGATGAGGTGCCTTGTCCACATTGCGGATCAGGTCATACAAAATTGGTAAGTCAATTTGGATCAACGGCTTGCAAAGCATTATATCAATGCGAAGACTGTCGAGAACCTTTTGACTATTTTAAATGTCATTAATAAAAATGAAAATCTAATATTAAAAAGTAAATGAAAATAGGAATTGTAGGAAGTGGCGCAATGGGAAGCGGAATTGCTCAAGTTGTCGCAATGGCGGGCAATGATGTTTGTCTGTACGATAGCAATCCGATTGCGTTAGAGAAAGCTGGCGCTAATCTAGAAGCGACCTTTCAAAAACTGGCTGACAAAGGAAAAATTTCTTTGGAAGATTCTGAACTTTATTTTAATAAAATCCGATTGGTTAACAAATTGGATGAACTTTCGCATTCGGAATTAATTATAGAAGCAATTATCGAAGATTTAGATATCAAAAAAGATTTGTTTCAAAAATTAGAAAATTTGGTTTCTGAAGATTGTATTCTGGCAAGTAATACATCTTCGTTGTCAATGGCTTCTATTGCAGCGTCTTGTCAAAAGCCAAATCGTGTTATCGGAATTCACTTTTTTAATCCAGCACCTTTGATGGCTTTGGTTGAAATTATTCCTGCTGTACAAACTGATCCTGCTTTAGTTTCACAAACGAAATCTTTAGTTGAAAGCTGGAAAAAACTTCCTGCTATTGCGAAAGATACGCCCGGATTTATCGTGAATCGTGTAGCCAGACCTTTCTATGGAGAAGCAATCCGAATTTTAGAAGAAGGCGTTGCAGATTGTGCGACGATTGATTATGCGATGACAAGTTTGGGAGGCTTCAGAATGGGACCTTTCCAATTAATGGATTTTATCGGTCATGACGTTAACTATCGAGTTACTGAAAGTGTGTTTAAAGAGTTTTTTTACGATCCAAAATTTAAACCCTCGTTTACTCAGAAACGATTATTCGAAGCTGGATTTTATGGAAGAAAATCGGGTAGAGGTTTTTATGACTATTCCGAAAACGCAATTCAGCCAGAACCAAATACAAATCCAGAGCTTTTAGAAAAAATCTTTAAAAGAGTTTTAATAATGTTGATGAATGAAGCAGCAGATGCTTATTTCTTAAACATCGGCTCAGTTGAAGATATCGATGTTGCAATGACTAAAGGCGTTAATTATCCAAAAGGACTTTTAGCTTGGGCAGACGAATTTGGACTTCAAAATTTAGAAAAAGAATTGGATGAACTTTATAACTTCTATCATGAAGATCGTTACCGTTGTAGTCCAATTATCCGTCGTTTAGCCAAAGAAAACAAAACTTTTTATTAACGATAGAAAAACATATTAAGTGTAAAATCTAATATCAAAAAAAATGAACCAAGTATATATAGTAGACGGTGTTCGTACACCAATCGGAAAACTAAAAGGAAGCTTATCTGGCATGCGTCCAGATGATATGGCAGCTTTTGTTATTAAAAAACTTTTGGAGCGTAACACAAATATCGACCAAAAAAGAATTTATGATGTCGTGTTAGGTTGTGCCAACCAAGCAGGTGAAGACAACCGAAATGTCGCTCGTATGGCGGGTTTGCTTTCAGGTTTGGACTATCATGTTCCTGGCGAGACAGTTAACAGACTTTGTGCTTCGGGATTATCTGCGGCGATTAATGCAGCAAGAGCTATTCAGGTTGGTGATGCCGATTTGATGATTTCTGGAGGTGTCGAAAATATGACGCGTGGTCCATTGGTGATTTCAAAATCGGAAACGCCTTTTGGTGGCGATTCAAAAATCTACGATACAACTTTCGGATGGCGTTTTATCAACCCAAAAATGAAAGAAATGTACGGCGTTGATGCGATGGGCGAAACGGCAGAGAATCTTGCTGAGCGTGATAATATTTCGCGTGACGACCAAGATCAATTTGCTTTTAATTCTCAGATGAAAACAAAAGCGGCACAAGAAAACGGCAGATTGGCACAAGAAATTGTAGCGGTCAATATTCCGCAAAGAAAAGGCGATGATATTATCTTTGACCGTGACGAATTTGCTAAAAACGATACAACTTTAGAAGGTTTAGGGAAACTGAGAACGGCTTTCAAAAAAGATGGAACTGTAACTGCTGGTAACGCTTCAGGATTAAATGATGGTGCGGCAGCTAATCTTCTCGCGTCAGAACAAGCGATTAAAGAATTTGGATTAACACCAAAAGCGAGAATCGTCTCTAGTGCTGTTGTTGGTGTAGAGCCAAGAATCATGGGAATCGGTCCTGTTAAAGCTGCAGAATTAGCTTTGCAAAAAGCGGGTCTTACTTTTAAAGACATCGATATTATTGAATTAAATGAAGCTTTTGCAGCGCAAAGTTTAGCGTGTATCAGAGCTTGGGGCTTGGCGGATGACGATTCGAGAATCAATCCAAACGGAGGTGCAATCGCATTAGGTCATCCACTAGGAATGAGCGGCGCAAGAATCCTTAATTCGGCGATGTACGAACTACAAAATCAAAACAAAAGATACGCTTTAGCAACAATGTGTGTTGGCCTTGGACAAGGCTTCGCTGTAATTATTGAAAAAGTTTAATTATTTGTTCGCACTAAAATTTTAGATGTTCTTTACATATTTTAAAGACTTTGTACATTTTACATAATACCTATTACAAATGAATCAATTAGAAAATTTCGCTTTAGGAAAATGGACCAAAGGTTCTACCGAAGGCCAAATGTTATATAACGCAATTACAGGTGCCGAAATT
Source organism: Soonwooa buanensis (assembly GCF_900167905.1). Taxonomy (GTDB): domain Bacteria; phylum Bacteroidota; class Bacteroidia; order Flavobacteriales; family Weeksellaceae; genus Soonwooa; species Soonwooa buanensis. The sequence goes on from NZ_FUYZ01000003.1 coordinate 389,784, forward strand.
GCAACGGCATCGTCTGCAGGTTTAGACTTTGGTGCGATGATGGATTATGCCCGTACAGTTGGTGGTCCAAAACTTCGCAAAATGACTTTCCAAGAAAGAGGTTTGATGCTAAAGAAATTAGCCTTGTACCTTATGGAACGCAAAGAAGAATTCTATACAGTTTCTTGGGCGACGGGTGCTACAAGAGCTGACTCTTGGGTCGACATAGAAGGTGGTATCGGTAACTTATTTGCCAACGCGTCATTGCGTCGTCAGTTTGGGGATCAGCCTTTTTATGTAGAAGGTGATACGCACAAATTATCAAAAAACGGAACTTTCATTGGGACGCATATTATGACACCAAAACGTGGTGTTGCAATTCATATCAATGCATTCAACTTTCCAGTTTGGGGAATGTTGGAGAAGATTGCTGTTAACCTTTTAGCTGGCGTTCCAGCGATTGTAAAACCAGCAACCATCACTTCATTTTTAACAGAAGCAGTTGTTCGTGCCATCATCGAATCTAATATTCTTCCAGAAGGCGCATTGCAATTAATTACAGGTTCAGCTAACGGAATTTTAGATTTCGTAGAGTCAGAAGATGTTGTGACATTTACAGGTTCGGCATCAACAGGACAAATGTTGAAAGCGCATCCAAGAATTACTGCGGAAGGTGTTCCGTTTAACTTAGAAGCAGATTCGCTTAACGCTTGTGTTCTTGGAGAAGATGTTAAGCCCGGTTCTGTAGAATTTGATATTTTCATTAAAGAAGTAACGCGCGAGATGACAACCAAAGCTGGACAGAAGTGTACAGCTGTTCGTCGTGCGATTGTACCGGCTAATTTAGTTGAAGATGTTCAGATTGCTCTAGGTCAACGTTTGTCAACGACAAAAATCGGTGACCCTAATGTTGAAGGTGTCAGAATGGGCGCTTTGGCTGGTGCAGCTCAAGTTAAAGAAGTTCGCGAAAAAGTTGAAGAACTTGCCAAATCTCAAGAAATCGTTTTCGGAGATTTAGACAATTTCGAAGTAACTGGCGCAGACAAAAATAAAGGCTCATTTATTTCACCAATTTTGTTTTTGAATAATGATCCGTTCAACAAAACGGATGTTCACAATATCGAAGCTTTTGGACCTGTATCGACGATTATTCCTTACAACAATACCGCCGAAGCAATCGAGTTAGTGCGTATGGGGAAAGGCTCGTTGGTTTGTTCTATTGTGACTGCTGATAACGATATCGCAACCGAATTTGTTCTTAATGCAGGTTCGCTTCATGGTCGTATCGTTGTGTTGGATGCCGATTGTATCAAAGAATCTACAGGTCACGGTTCGCCGTTGCCATTGTTGGTTCACGGTGGTCCAGGTCGTGCTGGTGGTGGTGAAGAAATGGGCGGAAAACGTGGCGTTCTTCATTACATGCAACGTACAGCGGTGCAAGGTTCGCCTAACAAGTTGACGTCGATTACGCAGCAATATCAATACGGCGCAGATTATATCGAAGATGACAAACATCCATTTGCGAAATATTTTGAAGAGATAAAAGTCGGTGATACCCTAATCACGGCAAAGCATACCATTCAACAGTCGGACATCAACGCGTTTGCAGCTTTGTCGGGCGATAATTTCTACGCACACGTGGATGCGACATCGTTGGAAGGAACAATTTTCGAACGCAATGTGGTGCACGGTTATTACTTGTTGTCGAAGGCGGCAGGGCTTTTTGTTCAAGCCAAAAAAGGTCCAGTTTTACTGAACTACGGTTTGGACGAGTGTCGTTTTGTGAAGCCAGTTTATCCAGGCTCGACGATGGGCGTTCGCTTTACTTGTAAAGAAAAAATTTCGCAGGAGAAGAAAGATGCCGATGATGTGGCAAAAGGTATCGTGCGTTGGTTGGTGGATGTCTATGACGAAACTGGCGAGACGGTTGCCATTGCGACGATTTTGACGATGGTGAAAATGTTAAATCAGGACTAAAATTTTTTGGGCAGCTATTTCCGCCTTCCACTCCCGCTTTTTTGCCTACACTTTGTTTCGGCAAAAAGAGCTCCGTTCAAGTCGGGCTGCGGATTGCGGATAATTAGAACAAGACAAAAACCGAATTTAATAAAAATTCAATTTAAAAAAATAATGGAAGCATACGTAAAATCAAATATAGAAAACGGCATTGGAACAATTGAGTTTTTCCATCCGCAAAGTAACTCGATGCCAGGAAGCCAATTAAAGAACTTGGCTAACGAAATCGATGAACTTGGAAAAAATAACGACGTAAAAGTTATCGTCCTAAAAAGTGCAGGTGAAAAAGCCTTTTGTGCTGGCGCTTCTTTCGATGAGTTAATCTCGATTAAAGATTTCGAAACTGGGAAAGTATTTTTCTCTGGTTTCGCCAATGTTATCAACGCGATGCGCAAATCACCAAAGTTGATTATTGCAAGAATTCATGGTAAAGCTGTTGGTGGTGGTGTTGGTATCGCTTGCGCGGCAGATTATACTTTTGCGACAGAAAATGCTGCGGTTAAGTTGAGCGAATTGGCGGTTGGTATTGGTCCTTTTGTTATCGGTCCAGTGGTAGAAAAGAAAATCGGAACAGCAGCTTTTGCACAGCTGGCTATCAATGCTACTGAATTTTATTCGGCGGAGTGGGCACGTGAGAAAAATATGTTCCAAGATGTATACGAGACAACAGAAGAAATGGACGCTGAAATCGAAATTCTTGCCGAGAAACTTGCGAAATCAAATCCTGAAGCGATGTTCCAACTGAAAGAAATATTTTGGAAAGGTACAGAAAACTGGGATTCTCTTTTAACAGAGCGTGCTGCAGTTAGTGGACAATTGGTGTTGTCGGAGTTTACGGTTAACGCTATTAATAAGTTTAAAGCGAAATAGTTGTAAAGAAGAAAATCCACTATTGACAATAGAATGCATTTGTAACAACGGGTTAAACATATAACGTAATTATCAATGCTTGCTGAACGGAGTCGAAATTTTATAATTTTGATGGGGTTTAGCAAGCATTTAGTTTTTTAGAAAGAGCCAATTGCTTTTTTACATCACGCTTGATAGTCACCATTTCAAATCTTCTCGAACTTTTTTCAAAAGAGCTCCAACATACCGTTCCATCAGGGACGCAATTTTGTCACAATTTCAAGATTTGGCTTTATCTTTGAGAAAGAGATATAAGAACCGAGATTCAAGATATCTTATTTAAAACTTGAAACGTTAAACTCAAAACTTAAATAAATACATTGTACTTTGTACATCATACATAAATACAACAATTATGAACATACTTACCCAAAACTTCAACACAGCTTATCATACGCCACCTTTTGAAAACATTAAAAACGAAGATTATCTTCCTGCTTTCAAAGAATTAATTTCAGAATCGGAGAAAGAAATTGATGAAATTGTCAACAATTCAGAAGAGCCAACTTTCGAAAATACAATCGAAGCTTTGGCTTATTCAGGAGAGAAATTGGATATTGTTTCTAATATTTTCTTCAACCTAAATTCTGCAGAAACCAGCGACGAACTTCAACAAATCGCACAAGAAGTTTCTCCACTTTTAACGGAGTATTCGTCTAAAATTTCACAAAACGAAGCACTTTTCAATAGAATTAAAAAAGTGTATGATGAAAAGTCAAAATACAATCTCAACGAAGAGCAACAAATGCTTTTAGATGAAACTTATAAAGGTTTTGTGAGAAGCGGCGCATTACTCAACGATTCGGATAAAGAAAAATTGAAGCAAATCAATATGGATTTATCGGTGAAATCACTTCAATTCGGACAAAATGCGCTTGCGGCAACCAATGCGTACTTTAAACATATCACCAACAAAGAAGATTTGGCGGGAATTCCTGATGCAATTTTGGAGCAATATGCCGAAGAAGCCAAAGAACGCTATTTGGATGGTTATGTTGTGACATTGCAGTATCCAAGCTATGTTCCGCTTATGACCTATGCTGAAAATCGCGAATTAAGAAAAGAATTAGCGTTAGCAAATGGTAAAAAATCTTTTGATCGTGGCGAATTTGATAATCAAAATCTTATCAAAGAAATTATTTCATTAAAACAGCAAAAAGCCGAACTTTTAGGTTATAAAAATTACGCAGATTACGTTCTAGAAGAGCGAATGGCGAAATCTCCAACTAAAGTTTTAGATTTCTTAAATGAACTTTTAGTGAAAGCAAAACCTTACGCCGAAAAAGAAATTGAAGAACTAAAAGCTTTAGCAAAAGCCGACGGAATCGAAGATATGCAAGGTTATGATCATTCTTTTTACGCTGAAAAATTACGCAAAGCAAAATATGATTTCAACGATGAAGAATTAAAACCGTATTTCCCTTTAAGTCAAGTTCAAGATGCAGTTTTCGGACTAGCAAATCAACTTTTCGGATTGGAATTTAAAGAAGTTAATACCATTCAAAAATATCATGCGGATGTTCAAACCTACGAAGTTTATGAGATTCAAGAACCAAAAGCCGAGAATCAAGTCTTCGACTCCGCTCACACTCACAACCAACAATCAACAACCAACAACCGACAACTTAAAGCTATCCTTTACACCGATTATTTCCCTCGAAAAGGAAAACGTGCTGGCGCTTGGATGACGAGTTATAAAAATCAATTCACAAAAGATGGCGAGAATTCTCGTCCACACATTTCTATTGTTTGTAACTTCAGCAAACCGACGAAAGACACGCCAAGTTTGTTGACTTTCCAAGAAGTGACCACGCTTTTTCACGAATTTGGACACGCAATCCACGGAATGTTAGCGAATACGCAATATCCAAATCTTTCGGGAACTTCTGTGAAGTGGGATTTTGTAGAATTACCATCTCAGTTTTTGGAAAACTTCTGCTACGAACCAGAATTCCTAAAAACATTTGCAAAACACTATAAAACAGGTGAAGTTTTACCCAACGAAAAAATTGAAAAAATAGAGCAATCCAAAAACTTTATGGAAGGTTATCAAACGTTGCGTCAATTAGGTTTTGGCTTGTTAGATATGGCGTATCACACGCATCCCGAAGATGTAAATGACATAAAAGCTTTTGAAGACGCTCAAACTTCGAAAACCTCATTATATCCAGTAAATCCAGAAACGGCGATGAGTCCGACTTTTTCGCATATTTTCCAAGGTGGATATTCGGCTGGATATTATTCATACAAATGGGCGGAAGTTTTGGATGCTGATGCTTTTGCTTACTTTAAAGAAACTGGAATTTTCAATCCAGAAACGGCCGCAAAATATAAAATTTTGCTATCATCTGGCGGAACGAAAGACCCAATGGAATTGTACAAAAACTTCCGTGGCAGCGAACCAAAAGTAGAAAGCCTTTTGAAAAGAGCTTTTGGATAAACTTATAATCTCACGTCACTTCGATTTCTATGACATATGCAAATTAAAATTATACACAGATTCGTTTTTTATTAAAGCATATATTCTGTGTATAATTTTATTTCTAATTGCGTTGAGTATAGACATCTTGTTTTTTCCTTCCGCAACCTTTCTTTGGAAGTAAATTGCAAGGTCATTTTTTAATCTTATCGAGCTGAGCGCCGCTAAATGCAATACTTTTTTCAGCTCTTTATCCGCCATTGTAGAAACCCTCGGTTTTCGATAAATAGAACTACCCGAACTGTATTCAAATGGTGCAACTCCTGCGTAACAAGCCATTTTTCGGGCAGATTGTATATCTGAAAATC
>NZ_FUYZ01000007.1 GCF_900167905.1 Soonwooa buanensis
TACAAATAAATCCAAGGTTAATTTGCTAACATCTACTCCAATAAAAACTTTTTCCATAACTTTGATTTTAAGATTTTAAAGAGAAACTTATCTAGAGCTCAACTCCTTTATAATGGGTTTTAAACCCGAATTTCTATCTGAGTTTATGATAAGAAGTGTTTAAGTCTAAATCGAAGTATGAGCCACAACTCTGAGTAAATATTAGTTTACTTAAACACTTTTCTCTTTATCTTAAAGTTATCTCTTTTCTTGTTACAAATCTAAAGGAGTGAAAATTTGAAATATTTTGTATCGAGAAGTCTTTTTAATGATAATAAAATTAACTTGTTTTCGATTCAATTTTCTTCGAAAACCACTCAAGCTGACATTAGTTTTCTTGTCTTAAACTCAGGTTGTTTATTTCGCACAAATAACTTTGAATTCCGTTCTTCTATTGTGTTGATGTTGCTCTTCGGAGCAGTTAACGTCGTTTTTACATTCATTTAATAATTTCGTTTCGCCATAACCTTTTGCGATAACTCGACTTCGGCTAAGTCCTTTTGATACTAAATAATTAACCGCCGAATCTGCGCGACCTTGCGATAGCTTTAGGTTGTAATCATCAGAACCTCGAGAGTCTGTATGTGATGATAACTCCAACTTTATTGTTGAGTTTTCGGCTAAGAATTGATAAAGCTTGTCAAGTTCTGGCTTTGCATCCTCACGAATTGCGGTTTTATCAAAATCGTAATTAATGTTTTGCAAGTTAATCGCTTTGTCACAAGTCGCTTCCTCCATACAAACTTGAAGATTGATAAACATTTTTTTAGTTCGATCATTCTTTTTGCCATCAAGATTTTCGGTTTGTGAGAAGTAGTTTCCTTTTTTGCCATAGATGCTGTACAATTCATCTTTTGAAGCCATAAAACTGAAAGTTCCGTTCGCCGAAGTTTTTAGGTTTTTAACTTCAGAAGTTTTTTCATTTTTAAGACTAACACTGGCGTAAGGTAAAGCTTTTTGTGTTTTGCAATCGGTCACTTTTCCTTCGATAAAGAATCTTTCGTCCTCATTTTCTAATTCGAAATACAAAGGTGTTAATGTGAAAATAGTCGTTTTTTCAATCTTTTTTGTGACTAAATTAATGTCGCGATATTTTCCTTTAAGCTCGTAATCATCAGGTTTTACATTATTAAATGTTACCTTTCCGTCTTTATTAGAAGTTCCGTAGTATGCGCGCTGACCTTGACTGTTAAATAATACAACCTCCGAATTTGGAAGCACTTCGCCAGAATATTTGTCTTTCACTAAAACTTCCATTTTGTAAGTGTTTGTCGCAACTTTAGACTTTTTATTTTTGTAAGTATTCCCGAAACGGTACACCAAACCAGCAAAAGCCCCAATAGAATGCGCCTCGTGCTCCAGCGTGCTACGACCTTGGAAGCCTTGTTGTGTGTTGAGGTTATTTTGTCCATTGACTTCCGAATATGGATAATAGCCTGCAATTGTACCTGTTCCGTTTTCTTTAATTTGGAAATGCTGAAGATAATATGCCCCAAAATTTAACCCAAGATTTTCAGTGAAGAAATAATTAAACTCCAACTGTGCTTTTGCACTCGCAACACTTGATACATCGTAACTATTATGTTCGTTGAGTGCAATGTTTTGATTATTAGCGATTCCTGCCAATTGGATATCGCCATTCTTCAAAGTGCTAATACCACCACGAAGTTTGAAAATCATCGAAAGCTCATCAGAAAAATCATGTTTGAAATTAGGGCCAATGCCGACAAACATTCGGTTAAGAGAATTTTCTGAAAGCTGAATGTTATTTAATTTAACATTGTTTAAAAATAAATTATCAGTAGGGTAGGTGCTTTTTGCTGAATTACTTAAATAATTAAAATCTGCTCCCAATCCGAACCAAGTCCAAAAATAGTCAACATTTGCGCCGACATTAAAACCAGGTTTGTAATTGATAAAAGGCGTTTTGTTGTCCAAAGAAGGTACATCGATTCCACCATTAATTCCGATTCGGAAGTTATTGTCAAAGTCGCCATAATATTGCGCTTTTGTAGCAACAAATGAACAGCTTAACAATAAAAAAGCATAGATTTTTTTCACAGAAAAATTTTTGTAAAAATAGGGATTTTATAGTTTTAATTTGTCACAATAAAAAATACAATAAATTATTAATTTTATAATAGAAAATATTTACCTTCATCAAAACTTTTACTATGAAATGGATTTCTCCTTTTTTATTATTTTTTCTTTACGCTTGCGATGTTGGCTACAATGCAAAGTCGGGTATTAATAGTACGCCGAAATCTGCTGAACAGGCTGCTTCTCCAAAAATAATGTATCTCTTTTTCGAAATTGAAAAAGGCAAATCTTCGCCGATTGTTAAGTTACAAGATAAAAAAATAACAGATGGCTTTATTAAATTGGAGGTTTTGGACAATAGGAGAGAACAAATGCCAAATTATCTTAAGATTGATTTGTTAACAGCTGATCAAAAAATTGTAAAAACCTTCTTGCTAGATGATCCGCTTGCGCCTGTCATGGAAAGCTATACACCTACAGGAATGGAAAAAGAGCAAGCCAATTTTGATAAAGCTGAATTTTCGATTAGATACAATCAAGATTCCGACGTGAAGATTACTCAAATTAATATTTATGAAATTAATGGACAAAATACTAGGTTAATACACAATCAAAACTTATAAATTATGAAAAAACTCTCCTTATTATTTGGGATGTTAGGCGGACTTATGTGCGCGCAGACATTCGAAGTTGTACCAGTTTTAGAAAATGGTCCACGCGATAAACGCATCAACCTTGTTATTATGGGCGATGGTTATACAAGCAGCCAGCAAGCGACTTTTACACAAGATGTTGCTAATATTGCAAACTATCTGTTTAGTAAAGCGCCTTATACCAACTACAAGAATTATTTCAATGTTTATGCGATTAAAGTAATCTCGGCGGAATCTGGTGTTAAACATCCAGGGACTGCATCAGACGTAGCAGAACCTGTTATACCGATTTCTAATCCTAATAATTATTTAGGGACCTCTTATGATGTTGGTGGGACACACCGTTGTGTTTACGGAAATGTAAATAAAACATCACAAACTTTAGCTAATAATTTTCCCGATTATGATATGGCGCTAATTGTTGGTAATGATACCGAATATGGTGGTTGTGGTGGTGCATTTGCTTTTTTGTCAAGACACAACCAAGCGCCAGATGTCGCGGTGCACGAGCTAGGCCATTCTTTCGGAAAGTTAGCGGATGAATATTGGTTCTCGGGCAGTGGAGAATCTCCCAATAAAACGAAAAATAATGATCCGGCAACTATAAAATGGAAAAATTGGGTTGGTACTAATAATGTTGGGATCTATCCGTATACCGAAAGTCCAACTTGGTTCCGACCACATCAAAGTTGTGAAATGCGCTATCTTAATCAGCAATTTTGTAACGTTTGTAAAGAGACTTTAATAGAGAAAATCCACGCAACTCAAAATCCAGTAGAATCTTATACGCCGACAAATACAGGAACAATAGGAGCAGAAGAACAAATGAATTTTAATGTTAATCTCATTTTACCAATTCCAAATACTTTGGCTGCTAGTTGGAAGTTAAACGGAACAGCCGTTGGTACTAATTCTGGAACTTTGACTATTAATAAAAATCAGTTGCAAATCGGGAATAATCAATTAACTTTTAACGTAGTTGATAATACTACAGATGTTAGAGTTGACAACCATTCGGCGACGCATTTAACGAGTATTACATGGACGATTAATCGTAGTAATTTGGGTGTGTCAAATGTTGGAAGTCAAATCTATGATTTCGTTGTTTATCCTAATCCAACAAATGATTATTTGCAAATTGGTTCTAAACAGAAGAATCTAGGCGAATTATCAGCGGTGATTACTGATATGTCTGGTCGTGTGATTTCTAAACTTAAATTAAAAGAGTCGGACAATTATAAAGTTGACATGAAGTATCTAGCGAGAGCAACTTATGTTGTAAGCGTTTATAAAGATGCTTCGCTCTTATTTACCAAACAAGTTATTAAAGAATAGACTACAAGCACCGTTAACCAGCGGTGCTTTTTGTTTCTGCTTTTGTCCAGAGCATTTGTAAAGAATCTATTTTTGCTCTTATCTCGCGATGACTTTTGTAGATGGCTTTTTTACCTAGCTTTTCGTTAGCGATATTGGAAAGGATAACAACAGAAGTTTTAGTTTTTGGATAATACATCACCAAAGACGGAGCGCCTTTAACATAGCCAGTGTGGAGATAGGTTTTTGGATTTTCGTCATGAATCATAATTCCGCAACCGTATTTTACCTTTCCTAAAATATAATGATCAAAAGTTTTGGCAGGCTTTACAAAAATTTGAAATGCCGAATCGCTCAATATTTTTCCGTTATACAAAGATCTATTCCAAAGATGAAGGTCATCAACTGTTGACAAAATCCCACCAGCTGCAATCGAAATATTATTTTTATCCAAACGTTTTGGCATGTTTGGGACTTCTTCATTTTGTTTTAAACTTCCAAGATGTGCGCTTGCAAAATTGTTTCCGTTAAAGAGATTTCCTGTTGAAGAATGTGTCATTCCTAACTTTTGGAACAAAGCCATAACATTATCATCATAAGATTTTCCAGTAAGATTTTCGACAATATCGCCTAGACTTTTGTAGCCATCATTAGAATAATGCATCGCTGTTCCTGGTTTGAAAAGAAGTCGCTCTCCAATAAAATTAACGCCAGAAGTGTGATGTAGTAATTGAGCAACGGTGATATCTTGATAAGTTTTTGTCTTATAATCTTGTAGATATTTTGACACTTTATCATCGAGATTAAGTTTTTGTTGCTCATGAAGTTGTAGGATTAAAACACCAGCAAACTGCTTACTGTTCGACGCAATGGGAAAAAGAGTTTGGTTGTCGATTTTTGTTTCAGTTTTAAAATTAGAAAAACCATTGGCGCGCTCATAGATTTTTTTGTTGTCCCAATCTACAGAAACGATGGCATTAAACTTATTTTTTAAAATTATTGAATCTAAAAGCGGTGCGATTTCCGCTGTTTTTTTGGCGAGCGAAATACTGTCTTCAATTCTTTTCTGATCAATAATTTTTTGAGCTTCGACTTCTTTAGCTTTTTTGCAAGATTGAAAACAAATTAGAAAAACGAACAAAAAATAAAAAGGAAAATGATTCTTCAAAATGTGTTTTTGTTTTAAAAATAAGGAAAATATAGAATTCTGAAAAGCAATTTGGTTTTTATCAGATTTCAGACTTAGGATTTGGATGCTTTCTAATCTTAAAAATTTCCAAAAATACTTTTTTATGCGAATCGCAATAAGTTGTAACTTTCGGTATTAAATCTAAATTAATGTTGAGGTATTTGTTAGTTATATTAATTTTCTTTAGCAATTTGTTGTTTTCGCAAAGTGGAAATCAGAACTCGAAAGATCCTAAAGTCATCGAAATCAATAAGTATCTTAAAAAATCAGATGATTTTATTAACGTGAATTTAGATTCGGCGCTTTATTATAGCAAAAAGGCGAATGAGATCATTGATAAACTTTCGACGACCAACAATAAAGTTGATATTTTTGTAAGCCTAGGCAACATTTATCTTAATCGCAGTAATTATGTTGCGTCGTTAGAAAATTATCTAAAAGGCGCCAAAATCGTAGAATCAGAGCTGCTAAAAAATCCTAAGAATGATGAACTTCTAGCTAACAAAATACATTTCTTAATACGTTTCGGGAATGTCGAAATGCAGCAAAATAATCTCAATAAAGCTTCCGAATATTATAATAAAGCGATGCTATTATTGGATGAAGTAAAGCTAAAAAATCTAACGCAAAGTAATATGCTGAAACTTAAAATTCTTAATAATCTAGCGGGAGTTTATTCTAAAAAAAGTGATTTTAGAAAATCTTTGAACTTTATAGAATTAGCAAGAGATATTAACAATAAAGGCGTTAAAGACAAAAATCTAGATTCTCACCTTCTCAATAATTTGGGAATAGCTCATATAGAATTAGGCGATTTTCCTTTGGCAATTTACTATCTCGAGCAATCTTTACAAATTAGAAAAAGTCTAAACGATCAACGTGGTATTGCACAGAGCTACAATAACTTGGGAGAAGCTTATTCCAAAAATAAAAACTATGCAAAGGCAGAATCCTACTTCAAAAATGCATTAGAAATTGGACAGAAAAGTAGTTTTACAGATTCTGTTTTAAAGTCTTTGGAATCTTTAAGTGCATTGTATGAAAAGACCAACAAAACATCTGAAGCTTTTATTAACTATAAAGCTTTTACAAAATTAAAAGATAGTTTGTACAACAACGAAACCGTAAAACATACGTCTCAATTGGAAATGAATTATCGTCTCGAGCGCCAAAAAGAAGCGTATGATTTTGAACTTAAACAAAAGGAAGCGCAAAGAATTAAATTGACAATCATCTATATTTCCGTTTCTGTTGGCCTTTTGTTGTTGTTATGTTTAGCAGGTTTGTGGATTTATATGCAGAAATTGAAAATTAAGAACATCGAGCTTTCCAAAGATAAACTGGAACTGGAGCATAAGAATATTAGTCTTGAAAAAGATAAATTAAAAGAAGAAGTTGCATTTCAGAATCGAGAAATCACCAGCAAGATGATGTTTCTTTTGAAAAAAAATGAATTGATAACCAATATCGGAAACCAGTTGATTGATCTTAAAAAGAATGCATCGCAAGCTAATCAAAAACATATTCAGGATATTATTACAGAAGTTCGGCAGAAAAAAGACAACGATGTTTGGACAGAGTTTGAAACATATTTTACCAAAGTTCATCCTGATTTTTATTCCAATCTTCAAAAATTGTATCCCGATTTAACGCCAAATGAGAAAAAGCTCTGCGCTTTTTTGCGTCTTAATATGTCGACAAAAGATATATCGACCATCACTTATCAGTCACTTAATACCATCACAGTTTCAAGATCGCGCCTTCGGAAAAAGCTAAATATACAAGGAGAAGATACTAATCTAAATAATTTTTTGATGCAGTTATAATGTAATTTTAGCATTTCGTTATTATTTGTTTTAAGTTTGTAAGTTTTTAGTTATTAGTTATTTGTGATTATTTGTACTGTTAATGTAATGTGTTTTTTAGTTAATGTACTGATTTTGTAGGGTGCGAAATTCTTGCTTATTTTTTAGTTAGATGATATTTGTCATAGTCAAATCGGATAAGATAGTTTTGACAAACAACTTTATCAACTAAATAAATATTATGAAGAAATCTACAATTTTGGCATCTTTACTTTTGATGTCTGTTTTCGGAAAAGGACAGGAGAAAATCCGTTTCAATCAATCTGATGATTTTTACAGTATTCAAAAATCTTATAACGCTTCTGGCGAAAAGATTACGATCAATAATAATTTCGCGGAACTTATATCATCAAAGCCGTCAACTCTTAATAATTCCAACAAAAATGAGACACCGCTATTTAGTAGTAGAGCTTGGGGACAGATTTCGAATATCGATGATAATAGCTTAAGAACATTTGAGCTTAACTATACTTTTGGAAGTAATGCAAATGCAACCATCAAGTTATTAAATGATGATCTTGAAACTACTAAGACGATTAATTTTAATCTTCCTAGCACAGCTAATGATGTTCAGGTTCTTTCACAAGCTAGTAAAGATATTGGTCCAAATGACGGTAAGTTGAAATTTATTGTATTCGTGCATTATTTCGAGGGTGGAACTGGTCCGAATTACCAAAAGAATGTCAATTACATTTTTAATGAGGATGGTGAAAAGATTGGCGAGATTCCTGGTATTGGGGCGTTTGTGCGAAGAAAGGCAAATCAAGAGATTAGATTGATAACTAGAAATCTTGATTACCCTACGACAGGAACGTTTTATAAGTTGTATGATCAATCATTCAATTTGAAAAAAGAATACTTCGTAGATAAGTCATTCACGAATGGTTATGCGGGATCTCCATTGTCTTTTATTAATGTTAATGGGCAAGAAAAGTTGGTGCTCTCACAATACGAAAAGCTATTTATGACGCCTTCTCAAGAGGTAACACCTGATAACCATCTAGTAGTGAAAATTGCAGATTTGGACTTTAATTTCGAGAAGGAAGTTAAGTTAAATATTCAATCTAAATATCCAGATAAACCAAAAACTTTTGCTCGTGCCAATTTTGCGACTTTCCCATTAACTAGCCAATTTTCGATTTCCAATCATACTTTTAATAATGATGATCAATTAGAATTTTTGTACGCTATTACTTATCAGGACGTGTTACAAGACAAAATGTGGTCAAATTACTATGTAGCAGATGAAGCTGGTAACATACTTAAAAGTTATGAAGATAATGTTATTGGAGAATTTGCTTTAGCGTCTATAGAAGGAGAAAAAGAGCAGGTAGGTTTTGTAGTAGGAGATGGTAATGTTATTCAACGTTATGATATGTTTGATGTGGCGGATTGGTCAACAAAAGTGTCATTTTCGTCTATCATAAATAATCAGATGTTGAAACCAACATTTAACAGATTCAAAAATCCAGAAAATACGACCAGCTATATTTTTGCTACCAACAATGGTGTGAGAGAAGAAGGTTCAAATATTTCTTATGGACTGGTTAACGAATATTCAGTAACTGGTGAATTCCAAAAAGAAAATAGAATCTACATCGGTATCGATCCTCAAGGCTTTTCTGTAAATTTATCAGACGGATTATTAAGTCCTTACGTGTATAATGAAGATGCAAAACGCGAATTTACTTATGCTTATTTTGCAAAAGTTCCTAATTCTACCAAGTATTATAATACCATGAGTATTGGTACAGGGGATGGCGAAGTACTTTTCAGTAAAGATGGTTTAGGGACGCTAGGTGATGTCAATGGGACAGGATTTTTAAGGGATCATACCAATTCTAGAATTAATAAATTAGGTGTGTATTACAAAATACCAGGAGCAACGATTATTTCTACTGAGTTTTATGATGTTCCGTTTACCAATAATCTTTCGACAAGCAATATTCTTAAAAAAGATATTAGCATCTATATAGATCGTCTTAACAAAACACTTAACTGGACAGAAAATGCTGAGATATACGAAGTCTATAGTATGAGTGGTGCTTTGTTGAAGAGTGGTAAAAATACCAACAAAATTTCTACTGCGGATATGCTAAATGGCGTCTATATTATTAAATTAAAAACAAAGAATTTTCTTAGCACTAAGAAGTTCATCGTAAATTAATTTTTTAAGTTATTTTTTTCGAGGTTGTTTCCGAAAGGGAGCGACCTTTTTTATGTAAATTTCCAAAAATACTTTTTTATGCGAATCGCAATAAGTTGTAACTTTCCGTATAAAATCTAAGTTAATGTTGAGGTATTTGTTAGTTATATTAATTTTCTTTAGCAATCTGTTGTTTTCGCTAACGGGAAAGCAGGAATCAACGGATCCTAACGTCATAGAAATCAATAAGTACCTTAAAAAATCGGACAATTTTATAAAGTCCAATTTAGACTCCGCACTTTATTATAGTAAACGTGCTGATATTTTGATTGGCAAATTACCAGAAGGAATTGAAAAAATTGATGTTTATAAAACATTGGGAAGTATCTATCTTGCAAAGGGAAACTATCCAGCATCACTAGAATATTACATGAAGGCAACTTCTATTAATGATAAACTTTTGCAAAAATCGCCTAAAGATCCATTATTAAATAAAAACAAAATCGAGCTTATTTCCCTTTATGGAAATCTTGATCAGCAACAAGGCGATTTCCAAAAAGCACTACAACATTATGCGGAAGCAGACAAACTTTTGAAGGAACAAAATGTAATTGCTGCTAAAGATGTAAGTTTTCTCCAACTGAAAATCCTTAATAATACAGCAAGTGTCTACATTAAGCAAAAGAATTTCAAAAAGGGAATTGTGCTTTTCGAAAAGGCTTTAAAGATAAACGAAACCTACAATGACAAAACGCTTAACGGCTCGCTATACAACAATATTGGTATCTGTCACATGGAGGAGAAAGAATATGCATTGGCGATTTACTATTATGAACAAGCTCTGAAAATTCGACAAGACTTAAATGACAAACGTGGCATTGCCCAATGTTACAATAATCTTGGAAAATGTTACGCCCTAAGCAAAGATTATCCTCGTGCCGAAACATATTTTGCTGATGCTTTGGCATTAGGAAAAGATATTGGCAATCCCGAATCTATGGTTAATAGCCTAGAGTCGCTAACGGCGCTTTATGATGAAACAGGAAAGTATAAGGAAGCTTATCTAAATTTTTCAAAAATGGTGAAAATTAAAGATAGTCTCTTTAATGAACAGAGTTTGAGAAATGTTGCACAAGTTGAAATGAAATATGCACTCGACAAGCAAAAGGAAAATTTCGAATCAGATTTGGCACTTAAAGAAGCTCAAAATACCAAACAACGTTTTCGTGCATATCTTATTGCTGCTTTGTTAATCGGGGTTTTGGGGATTTTGATATTGTGGATTTACTTACAAAAGTCAAAAATTAAAAATATAAATCTTGAAAACGAAAAGCTCGAGTTGGAGCGAAAGAATTTGTCTTTAGAACGTAACAAACTCAAAGAAGATATCGCTTATCAGGATCGGGAGATGACTAGCAAGGTGATGTTTTTACTTAAGAAGAATGAACTCATTAATTCAATTTCCGATCAATTAATAGAACTTAAAAAGTCTGCTGCAGCGCAAAACCAAAATCGGATCCAAGAGATGATTATGGAAATGCGCCAGAAAAAAGATAATGATGTCTGGACAGAATTTGAAACACATTTTACAAAAGTTAATCCTGAGTTTTATTCTAAACTTCAAAAAATGTTTCCAGATTTGACGCCTAACGAAAAAAAATTGTGCGCTTTTCTTAAGCTCAATTTATCAACTAAAGAGATTTCTGCGATTACCTATCAATCTGTCAATTCGATTATGGTTTCGAGGACACGACTTCGAAAAAAACTCAACATCCAAGGAGAGGATACCAATCTTACCAATTTTTTGATGCAATTGTAATGTAATATATTTAACGTGTTGATATTTAGTGTTTTGTAAAATAATGTATTAAAAATGTAATATAGTTTTTTGTGCTTGTATTAGTATTGTACGAGCAATATTTTGTGAAATTAATTTGTGAATAATAATCTTTGTTCAAGAAAATTTTCGAATACCAAAACAATTATCACATCAAATATTTTTAATTATTATGAAAAGTAAATTACTATTTACAAGTGTATTATTTGCATTATCGGTTAATCAAATTTCAGCACAATACATCAGAACTCAATTTTCGCCTAATGCGATTGGTGTTTCTAACCAAGGTTTAGTTTCTCTTTACAACTCGCCAGGTTCCTACTACATTTGGAATCCAGATACGCAAGACATCGAAAATATTGGTGGTATTGCTCCTGGTAATGGTTATGGTGGTGTTGCTGTTTTTTCTGCTGATGGAAGATATCTATCAGGGACAGCATCCGACGAAAATCCGAACGGAACTGGTCTCAAAGCACAAATGTCTAGATACGATAGCGAAACTAAAACTTGGAAAGTATTAGGTTTTACAGGAATGGGATCAGATCCTAACTCGATGAGTTCTGGTTATTACATCTCTGCTGATGGTAAAACCGTTGGCGGTTTGTCTTACAACTCTAATGGAAACAAAAAATCAGTAGGTTTTGTCTGGAACGAAGATAAAGGACCAATCGAACTAACATCTTCTAATCCTACTAAAAATGCGAGGATTAATGCGATAAGTGGCGATGGTTCTATTGTCGCTGGTTATCAGGATATTGGTGGTCCTTGGAAATCTTCTGTTTGGAAAAGAAAAGCAGATGGAACTTATGAAACTAATAAAATGCTGTTAATCAATCCAAATGGCAGTGCGACTGATAATTATAATCAATTGGGAGAAGTTCGTGCTATCTCACCAGATGGAAAATGGATTGGCGGTAAAAGTGATTTTGCGTTTCCAAATGCGTGGATTTGGAGCGAAGCTACTGGTGTTAAGGATTTGGGTACTTTGACTAACGAAGCAGGTCGAACAGGTTGGGTGACAGCTTTTAATAACGATGCAAGTATTGTTATGGGTTATTATATCGAGAAAAAGGATGTTGACTCACCAGCGATTTATTATCCATTCATTTGGACTCAAAAAGACGGTATTAAAGACCTAAATGATTTTGTACAAAATACGCTTGGTTACGATATGGGAGGTGATAAAATCTATGTTCCTTTAATGATTTCCCCAAATGGAAAATACATTTCTGGTTGGGCGTTTCCATCTAATCTTAGTGAGCAATTAAGAAGTTTCCGCATTCAATTGCCTGATAGTTATTTAGCAACGCAAAACATTGCAGTTAAAAGTGATGTTAAACTATATCCCAATCCTGTAACTGACGTTTTGAATATCGAAACTAAGGACAAAGTAGAATCAGTTAAAATCTACAATGCATCTGGGCAATTGGTTAATCAATCAAAAGTAGATGCTGACAAAAAAGTAAATGTTGCTAGCTTAACAACTGGTGTTTACAATGTTAATGTAACGACGGATAAAGGATCGCAAAGCCATAAAGTCATCAAGAAATAGATCTTTTTCATATATTTATTAAGTTAGGTGAAACATTAATCAATGGGAAAACCTCGCAATCGCGAGGTTTTTTGTTTTTTAATATAAATTATTTAAAAGAATCAATTCTTCTTTCCAACATATTGTAGACCAGCAAGAGCTCCCTTAACATCAACTTCGACACCTTTTTTGCTGACTTTGGTGCCACCCGCTGAAATCTCTCCGTTACTGCTAACTTTTACGCCGCCAGCATTTACGCCTTTTTTACTAACCGAAACATTATCATAATCCGATTGCGAAATACCGAAACATTGAGACTTGTTGTTAAGAGCAATGGCAATTTCATTTTCTTCTTTGTCAAAAATGACGCAACCCAATTTTACAGCATAACCACCAACAGTCTGTGCCGGAACGTTGTATACTGCTTTATCTTCGTCACTTGCATTTGCAATGGCATAAAATGTTGAACCACCAATAAGATTAGAAATCCAAATTTTATTTTTCTGAGTTTTGTCTGGGGTAATTTTGACATCCGTTTGCGCTGCATCTCGTATTTGATCTGGTGCAATTAAAGCCGATTGTGTGTAAGAACCGACCACTGACTGCGCAAATGTCACGCTGAATGCTCCAAGAATTGAAGCTAGTAAAATAATTTTTTTCATCTTTTATTAATTTTAGTATTATAATATTACGATGAAAAACTATTTTTATTTTTAAAAGAAAGTTAAGTTTCTGTTAAACCTTACTCTATATATTATAATAAATATTCTATTTCTTGTTTTAAAATGAACAACAATTTTATTTAAAAATAGAACTACTTATTTTTTTTACCATTCAAATATTATTGCTTCTATAATAAAACCTCTACATTTGAATACTTCAAAAAAAAATAATTATGACTGCAGGTTTCTTAATCGTTCTTGGAATGTTAATTCTATCTTTTATTGCCCCTTTTGTTACGCTTTATGCCGTTGCACAAGTTAGAAAGGGAAATTATGACTTACACGCAAAAATTCAGAAAAGATTGTTCTTTACTTGCGTTGTTGGCGTTTTGGCATTAGAAGGATTAATTAGAGTTTCTGGCGGTTCAGGAAGTTTGGTTGCAAACAGCGAATATTCGAGTACAACTTGGTTTAAAACGCTTCTTGTCGCTCATATTATTGGGGCAGTTCTTACTTATATTATTTGGGGGTTCCAGATTTTTAAATCAATGGGACAACAAAAGAAAACCAATTTACCAGGAAATTTTAGCAACACTCATAAAAAATTAGGTTACTTCGTAATTTTCGGTTTGTTTTATACCGCTATTACAGCATTTTTTGTTTGTCTGTTTGCGTTTTTCTTATAATTATAGATAATAAAAAAACCTCATAAGATTTTGTTTCTTATGAGGTTTTCTTTGCTTTTTGAAAAATATTTTACAAAGCAGATATTCCTGCTTCAGCTACAGCATGGTCATTTTCTACAGTACTTCCGCTTACGCCAATCGCGCCAATAATTTCGCCATTGCTGTTTTTAATCGGAATTCCACCTGGGAAAGTAATTAAACCACCATTTGAATGTTCAATATTGTACAAAGAACCTCCAGGTTGAGATAACTCACCAATAGAGCCTGTATTCATATCGAAGAAACGAGCTGTTTTTGCTTTTTTAATGGAGATATCCAAAGAACCAAGCCAAGCGCCATCCATTCTCACAAATGCAACCAAATTTGCTCCTGCATCTACAATTGCGATATTCATTTTCGTGTTGATAGCCACCGCTTTTTCTTTCGCTGCCGAAATCATTTTTTCAGCATTTTCTAATGTAATATTCATATTCCGAATTTTGGTTAATTACAAATATAACTTAAATTAAATAGATGAAATTGAGTGGCTTGTATAACAAAAAAACCTCACCGATTTCGATGAGGTTTTTATAATTGTTTTAAAGTAATTATTAACAACAGTTAGTAGTAATAATTGCCCGACGACGCTGTCGTCTACATATTTCTTCTGTATTTCCCACCCACTTCGAAAAGAGCGTTGGTAATTTGACCAAGAGAACAGAATTTCACGGCATCCATCATCACTTCGAATAAGTTTTGCTGGTTGATAGCAGCGTGCTGAAGTGTTTTAAGTGCTTCTGCAGATTTGTCGTCGTTAGCATTTTGGAAGTTGTGCAAATTCTCAATTTGCGCTTGCTTTTCCTCCTCAGTCGAACGGATAACTTCACCAGGACGAACCGTTGGTGAACCATCTTTCCCAAGGAACGTATTCACACCGATAATTGGATATTCACCAGTGTGTTTTAGCCATTCGTAATGCATGGATTCTTCTTGGATTTTAGAACGTTGATACATGGTTTCCATCGCACCAAGAACGCCACCTCTTTCTGTAATTCTGTCGAATTCTGCATAAACAGCTTCTTCAACCAAATCCGTCAGCTCTTCAATAATGAATGAACCTTGCAGTGGATTTTCGTTTTTCGCCAAACCTAATTCTTTGTTGATAATCAACTGAATTGCCATCGCACGTCTTACAGATTCTTCTGTCGGCGTGGTAATCGCCTCGTCATACGCATTGGTGTGAAGCGAGTTACAGTTATCATAAATCGCATACAAAGCTTGAAGCGTCGTTCTGATATCGTTAAAATCAATTTCTTGCGCGTGAAGAGAACGACCCGACGTTTGGATATGATATTTCAACATCTGAGAACGCTCGTCAGCACCGTATTTAAACTTCATCGCTTTAGCCCAAAGTCTTCTTGCCACACGACCAATCACCGAATATTCGGGATCGATACCATTGGAAAAGAAGAATGATAGGTTTGGTGCAAAATCATTAATGTCCATTCCACGAGACAAATAATATTCAACATACGTGAAACCATTTGCCAACGTAAATGCCAACTGCGAAATAGGATTCGCGCCGGCTTCTGCAATGTGATAACCAGAAATTGAAACCGAGTAGAAGTTTCTTACTTTATTTTTAATGAAATATTCCTGAACGTCTCCCATCAATCGCAATGCAAATTCTGTTGAGAAAATACAAGTATTTTGAGCTTGATCTTCCTTCAAAATATCGGCTTGAACCGTTCCACGAACTGTTGCGATTGTTTCGGCTTTAATTTTAGCATAAACATCTGCAGGAACTACTTCGTCGCCTGTTAAACCTAATAATTTCAGTCCAAGCCCGTTGTTAGATGGTGGCAATTCGCCGTTGTATTCTGGACGTTTCAGACCTTTAGCATCGAATTTTGCTTTTAAAGCTTCTTCAATTTTGCCTTCAAGTCCGTTTTGTTCCAAATATTTCTCCACATTTTGGTCGATTGCAGCATTCATGAAAAATGCCAACAACATTGGAGCAGGACCATTAATCGTCATTGAAACCGACGTCAATGCATTAATTAAATCAAATCCTGAATATAATTTTTTGGCATCATCCAAAGTTGCAATCGAAACTCCAGCGTTACCAATTTTTCCATAAATATCTGGCGGTAAAGCGGGATCTTGACCATAAAGCGTCACCGAGTCAAATGCCGTTGACAAACGTTTTGCAGGCATTTCCGCAGAAACATAATGGAAACGTCTGTTAGTTCTTTCGGGACCACCTTCACCTGCGAACATTCTCGTTGGATCTTCCCCTGTTCTTTTAAAAGGATAAATTCCCGCCGTGTAAGGGAAACTTCCTGGAAGATTTTCTTGACCCTTCCATGCAATTAAATCGCCCCAATCATGGTATTTTGGAAGTGCAATTTTCGGGATTTTAAGATGTGATAAAGATTCTGTTGACGTTTCAACTTTAATTTCTTTTCCTCTTACGAAATAAGAATAAAACTCCTCGTGGAAAGCCTTTTTGGTATCATCCCAAGTTTTTAGGAAATCGATATTTTCTTGCTGAAGTTCTTTTTCTGCTTTTTGGAATTCAGCATCTAAAACTTCATTTTGAATTAAATTTTTAACACCATCAATATGGTACATTTTACGAGCCAAATCTGCTTGCTTCAAAACTTTTTGGTCGTATTGTGTGTTGTTCTCAACGATTTCGGAAAGATAACGAACTCTTTTCCCAGGAATAATCGTCGTATCACTCGTAATTTCTTGTTCTAAAAACTCTTGAAGACCTGTTGAACTAAATTTTTCGTTTACTTTTTTAACCAAAGTATTGAATAATTCTGTTGTTCCGTGATCATTGAACTGAGACGCTTTTGTAGCGAAAACCGGCATTTCGTCCAATTGATTTTCCCAAAGCAAATGATTTCTTTGGAACTGCTTTCTTACCGCTTGCAAGGCATCCAAAGCACCACGCTTATCGGATTTATTTAAAGCAATTAAATCGGCGTAATCCAACATGTCGATTTTCTCCAATTGCGTTGAAGCACCGTATTCAGGCGTCATCACGTACATTGAAACATCAGCAATATCCGAAACTTCAGAACCTGATTGACCGATACCCGAAGTTTCCAAAATAATAACATCAGGATGAGCCAATTTTAAAACATTCAAAGCGGTATGAACGAAAGGCGAAACCGAAACGTTGTTCTCACGCGTCGCCATCGAACGCATAAATACGCGCGGATCGTTGATGGAATTCATACGAATTCTGTCCCCTAAAAGTGCTCCACCTGTCTTCTTTTTAGATGGGTCGATTGAGATAATTGCGATTTTTTTATCTGGATTCGAGCGTAAGAAACGTCTCACCAATTCGTCTGTTAATGAAGATTTACCCGCACCACCAGTTCCTGTAATCCCGACAATAGGAATATTTAAATCTTTAGCTTTTTCATTGATTGCTGTGACCAATTCTGGTTTTTCCTCAGAGAAATTTTCAACCGCAGAGATGATTTGCGCCAACTTCGCTGAATCTTCAAACTTCAAATCATTAACATCAGCAGCTGTAATTTTTTCACCTGTTGCGAAGTCTGATCTTTTCACCAAATCATCAATCATCCCTTGAAGACCAAGCTCGCGACCATCGTCTGGAGAATAAATTCTGTCCACACCATAATCCATCAAATCTTTGATTTCTTCGGGAAGAATAACACCGCCACCGCCACCAAAAATCTTGATTTGTGGTGAGTTTTTCTCTCTCAAAAGATCATAAATGTATTTGAAATACTCGTTGTGACCACCTTGATACGACGTCAACGCAATGGCATTGGCGTCTTCCTGAATCGCAGTGTTTACCACTTCTTCCGCAGATTTATCGTGTCCGAGGTGGATCACTTCGCATCCCGAACCTTGGATCACACGACGCATAATATTAATCGCTGCATCGTGCCCGTCGAAAAGCGCCGCCGCAGTTACAATTCTAACCTTATTGTTAGGGGTGTATTTTTGGTTTTCCATATTCAATTTAGTAACCTTCAAATATAATGAATTCGACTGATTTATTCAAAGCATAAAAAAGCGTGAAGATATTGTTAAAGTTGTAAGCTTTCTTTTAAGAATCGATGTTTATTCATTATTTTTATCACGCAAAAAAATAAATTATGAAAAAGTTATTACTCTCGGCTTTTTTTGCCGTTAGTTTCAGTATTTCTGTATTTGGGCAAGAGATTACCTACTTCGATGAAGATTGGCAGCCAACTAAGAAAGAAAATATGAGCTATTATCGAGAAGCTTATAAACAAGGTCAAGAAACTTTAATTAAAGATTTTTACAAAAACGGAACCTTACAAATGGAAGGTACGGCTATTGATCCAACGCCTGGATCAGAAGTCTATAACGGGAAAGTGACTTGGTATTACCCAGACGGAAAGCCGCAAAGCATCACCGAATTTAAAAATGGAGAAATATCGGGTATGTCCAAAGGTTATGACACCAAAGGTCGCTTGATAGAAGATATTGTCTTTAGTGGAGAAGGCACCATGACTGGTAAGCATTATAGCTACAGTGATAAAGAACTCGAGACCGAATATAATAGTGTGACAGAATTTAAAAATGGTGATGTTGTGTATTCTCGTGTTTTCTTGAGCGAAGAAAATCCAATGGGTTACGAGTCTTTTTATAAAGATGGTAGTGAGACCGAAACAAAGTTTTATGGTCCGAAAGGTAAGCTTATTGGTAGTCGAAAAATGGATGCCGATTATAAAATAAAAGGTATTGATGTCTCGTTTGCCTACAATCCTTTCAGAATTAACCGTGTTGATCAATATGATAAAAATGGCGAGATAAAATCTTACGAACTCTTTTATATAACTGGCGAAAAAGCGCAAGAATATTCAAAAAAGAATAAAGAAGCCAGTAAGATTACTTTTAATAAAGAAGGAAAACAAATCGCAAAAGTTAATTATAAAACTAATCCTGACTTAAGCTATTTGATGGAGTATTCGGGAGAAGATTATACGTTTGGTTATGATAATGATGCTGTTATGACGATTAGCGTTTATGACAATTTTAAAACCAAAAATCTTAAAAATTTTGATGAAGCAGGAAAATTAAAAGATGAAACGGTATATGATGAGGACATGATCAAAGAAGTTATTTATTATAATCCTGACCAAAGTGTTAAGTCAAAATTAATCTATGTTGATGGAAGTCCTAGCGATGGCGAAATGTATGATAATAATGTGACATCCAAGTACGAAAAAGGGATTATGGTGTATTCTAAAGCGACTTATCCAGAAACGGGAAATACAGCTTACGAGTCTAAATATGATCCTGTTTTGAAAACATTTAATACTAATGTTTATGACGAAAACAAAAATTTAACCTATAGTTATAAGCGTTTTGAAGGGTCGTATAATTTTAGTGGAGAAGTTACGCAATACAAAAATGGTAAACAGATTTCTAAAGCCACTGTTAATGAAGGATTGCTAGTACACGGCAAATTGAGATATAAAGACTATTATGGAGAAATCGAACAAGAGATAAAGGATAAGTGGTTGTATACTAGAAAATATACCGAGAAAGGCTTGATGTTTTCGGAGTCAAAAGAGCTTTTAAAAATCGAAGATGACGAATATTACCAACCAACTTCTTATATTTACGAAGAATTTTTGTTAGGTCGAAATTAGATGAAGCGAGCACTTATATATTTAGTAGTAGGAACATTGTTGAGTTTCTTATTTCAGTATTTTTTATCGGGAACAGGCTTGCCAAAAGTAGATTTGTATTATGCATTTGCTTTTGGATTAGGTTGGGGAATGGCGTATTATGTTGACCGCCCAGACTGGGAACTTCCTAAAAAAATGGGATTTTCGTTAATAGGCGTCGTGTTATTGGTAGCGATTGGTTTTGCGTTTTTCAATTTTGAAATTGCGATTCCTTCTATTATCAGATTCTCGACGGTTTTTGTCGCTTATTACTTAATAGCAAGTTTCCGAGACAGCAAGTCATTGCGACAATAGGATTTAATTTTAATCATATTTAAAAAAAGAAAGCGCCTCAATTTATTTTGAAGCGCTTTTTTGTTTATTAAATATTGAATTAATGCATCATAATAAAACTAATGAGGCCAACTGCCACCACTAAAAAGGAGAATGCAAAAGCATTTAGTAAAAATATAAACCATCCTATCAATATGCTAATAATGCCATGCGATTTGTAAACGCGATGATGTGCGATAAAGAAATAGATACCGCTATAGATCATTAATAGGACTAGAAAGAAATTAACGATCTGTGCTAAAAATTCGTTAGTTCCCATAGCGCTGCTAAGTTTTATACCTAATCC
This sequence comes from Soonwooa buanensis, assembly GCF_900167905.1. Lineage (GTDB taxonomy): Bacteria > Bacteroidota > Bacteroidia > Flavobacteriales > Weeksellaceae > Soonwooa > Soonwooa buanensis. Next base: position 20,272 of record NZ_FUYZ01000007.1, read on the forward strand.
AGCAATTAAAATTGTTAGTAATAAAAACGAAAAATAATGCAGTGTAAAAATACCATGATCGAAATACCACCATTTTTTCTTGTTGTGGAAAATCCATAAAAAGAATGCAAAAATCGGAAGATAGATGAACAATGCCTTCGGTAGATTGTGGAAAGAGGTTTGTAAAATTTTGGTGTAGATTTCACCTTTTTTGACACCTTGTTCTTTTAGTTCAAAATATTTGTGAGCGAATGCATCTTGTAGCCATGTCAAACCTGCGATTTTATTTTTTGTGCCTTTGTCATAATCCTCTTGTGTTTTGTAACCAAGAAAACTACCATCTTCGCCAATGCCATTATCAGCATCAATTAAGTCTTTCAAGTCAAAACTAACATCTTCATCTGTACTATTTTTATTAAAGGTTGCTCTTAGAGAATCAATTTTGTTATTAACAATAGAGTTGGAAAGTTGCTTATCATCGTTATTTTTGAGACTTTCTAACGCTTCCATTAAGATTTCGCGTTTTGCTTGTGATTCTTTCTTTGCAGCGGTGGCTTCACTTTGTGTTTTGTACGGATTATGGGTATTATCAAAATGAATAGTTGGGAAAAACGTAAATACGAAAAATGTGATGAAACTGACAAAAATGTATAACTTAACTGGTGGGACGAATATTTGACGTTTGCCTTCTAAATAGGTGTTGGTAAGCTTTCCTGGTTTGAAAAGAAGATTTTTAATTGTTCCCCAGAATTGTCCGTCATAGTGTGTTAAATCCTCTATGAAATGGGTGAATAAAAAATGAAATGGTTGTCTTGTTTCTGTATTTTCTTGACCGCAATGTGGACAAAATCTTTCTTCTACGTAATGTCCGCAATTAAGACAATCTTTCTCATGCCTGATTTTTCCGTGGCTCATAATGTGATGATGTTTTCAGACGCAAATATAATTTTTCTGTTCAAATGATATTTAGAAAAAATGATGAACGGTAAATGAATTTGTCTGTTTTTTATGAAATTTTGTTTCTTTTAAATCCTATTTTGTTTTTAAAGTATTTCTAATATTAAATTTTAACCTTCAAAAAATGCAGACAATTCATTATTTAAGGCGTTGAACGAGATAATAATTTTTAGAAATTTTGAAAAGGATTTTTTATTCCAAAAATATTACTTACCTTTGCACACCTTTTATAGGGAAAAATTATGTTTAATCGTAAACGATAAATTGTGAATACATTAAGTTACAAAACCGTATCGGCAAACAAAGCTACTGCAAATAAAGAATGGGTTGTAGTAGACGCTGCTGGGCAACCATTAGGACGTATGGCTTCTAAAGTTGCAAAGATTTTGAGAGGTAAGCACAAAACGAATTACACACCACATGCAGATTGTGGAGATAACGTAATCGTTTTGAATGCAGAGAAAGTAGAACTTTCAGGAAACAAGTGGGATGATAAGACTTATATCTGGCATACAGGATATCCAGGTGGACAAAAGTCTATGACTGCTGCTGAACTTATGAAAAAAGACAACCTAAAAGTTGTTCAAAAAGCAGTTAAAGGGATGCTTCCAAAAAACAGATTGGGTAGCGCTATCCTTAAAAACCTTCATGTATATGTAGGGACTGAGCATAAGCACGAAGCTCAACAGCCAAAAGTAATCAACCTTAACGAATTTAAATAATAAGTATGTCTACAGTACACAAAATCGGAAGAAGAAAAACTTCTGTAGCTAGAGTATACGTAAAACCAGGTGCTGGTAACATCACTATTAATGGTAAAGACGTTAAAGAATACTTCGGTACAGATGTTTTAGTATATAAAACCAACCAACCATTTTTATTAACAGAAACTGTAGGTCAGTATGACGTAACAGTTAATGTTTTCGGTGGTGGTATCACAGGTCAAGCTGAAGCTATCAGATTAGGCGTTTCAAGAGCTCTTTGCGAAATCAACGAAGAATTCAGAGGGATGTTAAAACCTCACGGTGTTCTTACTAGAGATTCTAGAATGGTTGAAAGAAAGAAACCAGGTCAGAAAAAAGCAAGAAAGAGATTCCAATTCTCAAAACGTTAATTTTTTTCAGACATCAGATTGGAGATGTCAGATTTCAGATTTTTTGTCTGCTGTCTCATATCTAAAATCTATTAATCTAATTTTAAAAATTGCCCGTTACGTTTAGCATCCAAACGCTTCTCCCATCTATAGAAGTTGTTGATTGTTTAAGAAACGGAAAGTAAACTAACAAAAAAAGAAAACATGGCAAAAGCAAATGTAAAAGACCTTCTAGAGGCTGGCGTACACTTCGGTCACATGACTAGAAAGTGGAACCCAAATATGGCTCCATACATTTTCATGGAGAAAAACGGTATTCACATCGTAGATTTACATAAAACAGCAGTTAAATTGGACGAAGCTTGTAACGCTTTAGAAAAAATAACTTCTGCAGGTAAAAAAGTTCTTTTCGTAGCGACTAAAAAGCAAGCGAAAGAAGTTGTTGCTAAACATGCAGCAGAACTTAACATGCCTTACATCACAGAAAGATGGCCAGGTGGTATGTTGACGAACTTCGTAACTATCAGAAAAGCGGTTAAGAAAATGAACGCTATCGATAAAATGAAGAAAGATGGTACTTTCGAAACTTTATCTAAAAAAGAAAGATTGCAAGTTGATCGTCAAAGAGCTAACCTTGAGAAGAACTTAGGTTCTATCTCTGACATGGTGCGTCTTCCGTCTGCTATCTTCGTAGTAGATATTATGAGAGAACACATCGCTGTTACAGAAGCTAAAAAATTAGGTATTCCAGTTTTCGGTATCGTTGATACTAACTCTGATCCTAGAAAAGTTGACTTCGTTATCCCAGGAAACGATGATGCTTCTAAAGCTATCGATATGGTACTTTCTGTAGTATCAGAATCTATCAAAGAAGGACAATCTCAAAGAAAAGCTGAGAAAGAAAAATCTAAAGAAGAAGGGGAGAAGGCTACAGCAGAAAAAGATGCTGACTTCGAAGCTTAATCAACAGATTAATCGAAATAAAAAAAGGTTCAGAATTTATTCTGAACCTTTTTTGTTTTTTATATTTTTAAATAAAACTAGCTTTTGTTGGTGCTTCTATTTAATGTAATGATAATGCCTTTAGAAATGCTTTTTGAAGATTCGTATGGTGCATCGCAGACATTAGATTTCAATTTGTAATCACCTTTTTCAACAACGATGCTTTTGTCAGAATTAGCTGGAATAGCAAGGTTATATGCTTTAGGGCCGTCAAGGGTTAATATCATGTCACAAATGCTTTTATTTTGGATTAAAACAACAGATGTGCTCTCGTTGGGATTGGGATCTTTAAAGAGCTCATTTAGCACTTGTACAGTATTTTGCTTTTCATTCGCTTTTGCCTCTTCCATTAGTTTATTAAAAAGCGCACGATCAAGCGTGTTGGTTTTAGGATTAGATGGAAGATCTGTCACTATTGGTCTAGCAGCCATCGGTACACCTTGTCCACTCTTCATCCACGCTGCATTTTTTAATGCCACCAATTTTCTCTTCAAAAAAAGTCGGTATTGATCGTCTTTATGAGCTGTTTGCAAGTAATTCTCAATTTCTTTGATGTCTGTACTTTGCGTGATGTGGTACTTCTTGCCAGAGGATGAGGTGGTGGCAGAACTACATGATGCTAATAAGGCAAGCCCTATAGCACAGATGATTTTATTCATAGGTTACTTAATTCGAAATCTGATATAGGTTATAGTTTTTCCTTTTGCTGAGAATAATTGCTCGTAATAAGTCTGTATTTCTCTTAGAAGTGGTGTTCCTGGTTCGTACTCTGGTGCACCATAGATATCGTGATGAGCTGTGATAATATCGTGTCCTGCGCCTTGCAAATAACCTAATGTATATCCATGTAAAAATTCTGAATCTGTTTTTAGATGAACAACACCTTCTTTCTTCATGATTTTTTTATAACGATCAAGGAAGTCAGGATGGGTAAGACGATGTTTTGTACGTCTGTATTTTATTTGTGGATCTGGGAAAGTAATCCAAATTTCGTCAACTTCATTTTCTGCAAAGAAGTGTTCAATCAATTCGATTTGGGTTCTTAAAAAAGCAACATTATTCATTCCTGATGTATGAGCTTCTTTTGCCCCAAACCAAAAACGAGCGCCTTTTATGTCAATACCAATAAAGTTTTTTTCGGGAAAAGCTTTGGCTAATCCAACACTGTATTCACCTTTTCCGCAGCCGAGTTCTAGGACAATAGGATTATCATTTTTAAAAACGTCCTTTCTCCAATTTCCTTTTAGTGGATAATTGTTAAGTGCTTCCTCGCGGGTTGGTTGAAAGACGTTAGGTAATACTTTATTCTCTTCGAATCTTGCGATTTTATTCTTGCCCATTCTTAAAATTAGGGTGCAAAAATAATGATTTAATTATTAATTATTGATTAAAAATTAGGTGAAATTAAGGATTTGCATCCGCCATATGAGAATTTCGCAGACGTCTTTGATAAACTGGAAGATAACGTTCGATATAAGGCTTCACCGCTTCGTAATTACCAGCTTCTGTCAAATAAGAAATATTGTCTGAACTATAGATGAATTGCAAGAAATTTGGGATGAATTCTTTAGGAATTTTTAAACGTGTAAAATAGTCGTCGCCAAAATACTTCTGGATACCACTTATGCTTTTTTCCATCTTTTCGTATTCATAAAGGCGCTTTTTCTTTTTCGCTTCTCCAGATAACATATCGTAAAGACTGCTTATGCTAAGGCTGTATCCGCCATCGCGGAAGCCTAGCAACGACTCTTGAGGCGAGGTGCCATCACCCTTCGGCGCAGGTAGTCCAATAACTTTTCGAAGTTCGTAAGACTTGTCCGTACTTTTGAGACTTGTCACATCTTTTCTCAAATTTCCGCTGGCTTTAAAGGCCGATACAACAACTTCTTGTATTTCGTAGTAGGCGATGCTCAACTCAACGAAGTTTTTATTTAATGCTAATAATTCGTTGGTTAAAGTGATGTCTTTTCGATCGGTGATAATTGAGGTGAATCTAATGACGTCGCCACTTTTTGCAGGAATACTAAAATTTCCGTTATAATCTGCCAAAACCGTGTTCTGTGTATTAAGATTGGTTACATAAAACTGATTAAGAAAAAGATTGGAATGATCTCTCAAATAGATTTCTCCATTGTAAGTTTGAGCTTTTAGAGAAAAGCTAAATATCGTGATAAAAAGTAGTAAAAGTTGTTTCATTTCGAGAAGCAAAAGTATTGAGAATTTTCCCTATTTGTTGTGTTTATGATAAGTAAAAAGGGTTAAAGTTATATTAAACTTTAACCCAGAATTGTTAATTTGTTATAATTAAATTTTTAGTGATAGATTTTTTAATTGTTTTTAAGTAAAATCCAACCTTTTTGCTGAGTTGGCGAAGGTGCACCAAGATCTGTCCATTCCAAAATGTACCAGTAAGTGTCATTTGGTAGCGGTTTACCATTAAGCTTTCCGTCCCAGATGTAATCTTTTTTCTCTGCAGAATCGTATACTTTTTTGCCGTATCTATCGATAATGATAAACTTAGCATCCGTTTTTGATTTTAATTCAGAATAATCAACATAATCATTTCGACCGTCGCCATTTGGCGTAATGGTATTCTGTATTTTGAGAATACTAAAGTTTGCCGTTGTTGGGGCACAATTACTAGACGTTTTTACCGATACCGTATAGAGGCCAGGTGTGCTAACATCCGGAAAAACATTTTTGATACTAAACGGGCTGTAATATGACGGCCCTTCGAGTGCATATTCGTATGGAGGAACACCACCTTCTGCTTTTACTGTAACCGTTGTACCATCAATAATTATAGCTGTAATTTTTGCCGATTCAGCTTGAGTTACTTTAACTGGTTGAGAATATTTACAGCCGTTTTGAGCTTCAAGAACCACAACATAATTTCCTATTGAAGCATTGTAAGTTTCCTGATCCCAAATTGGTGTATTAAGATCTTCCGCTTTGTACCAAACATGACTTCTGAAACCCGAACCAACTTTTAATTCAACCGTTGTACCGCTACAAATCGATTCGTCTTTAAGTTCTGTTGAAGCTTCAGGACGATTGATGTTTATCGTTAATTCTGCTAAAACAGGGCATAAGCCAGTTGATGACGAAATACGCAGATAATAAGTTTTAGAATTTGTAAATGTTAAATCTGAACTTGTTACAATATCGTTGTTATTTTGAGCACCAGATTTTGAGTTGTGATAAGTAAAATTTAAACTTTGATCAGTTGTAAAGTTAATTCTGTAATTATCAAGATTAGCAACAGTGTATTTTCCGTCCAGATCACCACATTCTGGAATCGTTTCTTTATCTTTTAATAACGAAATTTTAGGGCCGACTTTTAAGGTGATTTGTGCTGAAACTTCTGCGCAATACTTTGGTTTTACTTTTATCCAAACATCAACAGTCTCATTTGCAAAAGACCAATTGTCAGTTGTAATTTGATATGAAGTCGTCATTGCTGCATTTGTATAATATTTAATATCATCAAAATGCGAACTGTTTGTAAGGATATAGGGTGTCACATCTGTTGAGAATGTTACATCTGCTTTGCCATCAAGATTAAGGTCACAAAAAGTTCTTGTTAATTTAGCTGGATCCAAGTCTGGCACTGGTTCGCCGATAACTTCCACAATATCAGATTTTATTGGACAAGGTGCAGTTGTAGATTTAACAATGACAAAATATTTACCAGGTTTAACAGGGATTGTTCTACTGTTAATAATCATCGTGCTAGGATCATTGTCATTATACCATTCCCATGAAGTGTAGCCTGCTCCTGCATCTAGAGTATAAGTCGAAGTCCCATCGTTACAAATGCTGTAAGGCGCACCTGCGAAAGTTGGCTTAGGAGGACTTTGACGCGTTAACTCTAATTTGAAGATTCTTGCACAGAATGCTGGTGCCTTCCAAACTCTAAAGTAGAAAGTGTTAACGCCATCTGCAATACTAAGCATTGTTGGATTATTAACTGTTATGCCATCTACATTATTTTGAGCATCAGAAAGGGATTTGTAATAAGTTCCACTTAATCCTGTTTCGTTAGTGAATTTACTTAGATAATCGTAAGCGTTAACATCATTACAAACATTTTCTTAATAGGTCTCGGTTCCGCCAGTTGCATCTGGAATTTGGTTGCCAATTTTTAATTCAACTTCTTTGATGACAAGATCGCAGTCAGATTCTACACGAACCCAAATTTTATTATTGCCAGCAGTGAAAACATAAGGTGTGTTTTTTGGTAATGTGTTACTCGTTGTTGGTAAGTTTGCGTCCGGTTGTGTTCTAAAATAATTATATGTAAAACCAGCTTTATCAGCCAAAATACTATTGGTGACCTCTTCAAGGTCTGCTTGGTAATTGCCATCTAGTTTGTTATCCTCTTCGTCACAATGTTGCTTTGCGTAGTTTTCAGGTTTAACATCTGGTTCTGACATAATTTTTAAAGTCACTTTTCTGACAACATGACAACCTAAAGTATTTTCAATTCTTGCATAGACGATTGTGCCATCTAAAGCAGGATATGGACTTGAAATTTCTTCTAATGCAATTTGGTTTTCTGCTCCAGTTGGCGATATATAGTATCTTACACTTTTGAAATTTGGCTCAGATGTGTAATTGGTTTCTGTTAAATCGAAATTAGCAGAATTTGTAGTCGAGCATTCTCCAACGGTCGTGTCTGTTGCAATAATTTGGTTAATAATAATTGTATGTTTAACCTTTTCTGTCACTGTTCCGGAAGCGTTGGAAATATTGTATTCTATTTCGTCCGATTCACCTGTAACATCTGCTTTTGGCTTATAGATGAAACTTTCGCCGTTAAGAGCCACTTCTACTTCTCCTTTACTAGGTTGTTTTGTAATGTTAATGCTTTTAACATCTTCGCCTGTATTGTATTTAAAACTTGGGGTGAAGGTTTGCACGCCACAGATACTGTCTGTGACTTCTTTTTTGCAATTTTCAAATTTATAAGGCAAAGTTTCTTCAGGATCACAAGAACCTTCTGTTATACGACATTTGTATGTTCCAGGTTTTTTTGGATTAAAAATGTGAGGACTTGCAGGATCTGTTAGGTCAGTCGCAGGATCATCAACATTGAACCATTCATAGCTTCTATAGCCTTGTGGAAGTTCTAAAATAGCGTATGGAATGCATGCTTTCTCATCAACATTGACAATTAACGGTATTCTAGTGAAACCTGCAAAAAATCCACCGTAACCAACATTAGAATCTCCTGCCGAAATACCAGCAGTTACCGCTTTGGTAGACTCAACTGAGATATTGCCTGTAACATTTAGTATCGAATAAGTGCCCCAGTCATTTGCACCAGAAACAGGTTTTAAATCTGAAGGATTAATAGTTTGAATAATAGTAGCGCCATTTTTTACTATAACCGTAGCACCTTGTTGCGTAATGATGTTTAGTTTGGTAGTATAAGATTTTGGACCAATCTTGTCAATATCAGAAATTTCATCAATAACTTTTGGAAGATAGCAACTAATCGGTGGAATAAAATTCATCCCACCAGTGGAGACGGCTTTTACTCCAGGAGTGTCGTTTTCTACACCAGCCATTAATTGGTAGACATATATTTTCTTTTTGTCCTTTGCTTTGATGTATAGATTGTAATGATCGCTACCTTGAGGTTTGTATTTCGTATCGTCTATTCTGAAATGGTCTCCTGGATTAGCAAGTGTTGCAATTGGTGATGTTTCATTATTAACGTAGATTTCGGTATTTGGCTGGGTAGCGACTAGAATAGCGCCTTCCATATCGTTGCCAATTTTACCATAACCTTTAACGATAATAAATTCGTCGCCTAGTTTATCAGTTGGTACTGATTGATCCATCAGAATGTCAGATCCATCTCCACTAAATGCAATTTTTGACTGTTGCCCATTGAAGTTACCATTGGTCACCGAAATAGGTTTGTCCGATGTTACATGTGCACCTGTAAAAGCATCTAGGTTACTAGGATTACTAAGACTTTTTCCTTGCAAGATATAAGATTGTCCTCTGTTAAGCGTTACCGTGTATGAAGCCTGTGTAGGAACATTATTAAAAACTAAAGGTTTTTTGAATCCATCTATTTTTACAACTGTATTGTCTTGCGTTGCAATAACACTCGTCATAAAATTGAGATTAGTATCACTATAGTTATTGGGTGAAACAACAGTGTAAAAATCTTGACCTAAAGCCGCTGCACCTTTAGAGGTTAAAATCTCCGCATGTGCATCAACACCAAATCTGAAGTTTGCAAAAAAAGGAAAGTCAGCTCTAACATAAAGTCCCATGGTGTTAGCTTTTCCTAAAGCTGCATTATCTTTCGTGATCATATATTGACGATCGATGCCAATAGTAGCTGGACTACCTTTTTTGATATTGGCTTGATAGATTAACTTATTATTGTTGTAGACATATACCGTAAACTCTGTTCCAGAATTTGTTGATAAATGTAAAAACTGAGTTAGCGGACTTGTGTTACCTTGATCATCGAACATCGGCGCAAACCAATGTTCTCTATCAAATTGTGCGGAAAACTGTGTGAAAAAAAATAGAAGTATAAACGCCGATAAAAACCTTTTCATTAAAATAATACTTATGCTAACAAATGTAACGATAAAATGGCAAAAGTATTATGGATAAAAGGCTTTTTAACTAAAACTTATTCGAGTTTTATTAATAATTTTTCAATAGAATCCAACTTTTTAATTGTTGTGATTTTCCAGAGGTTGGCTCTATCCAATCTGCAACATACCAATAGGTACCAGTCGGTAAAACACGACCGTTTTGTTTACCATCCCAAATAAATTGGTTGGCAGAATTACCTTCAAACACTAAAACACCGTTTCGATTATAAACTTTAAAATGTGCTTCGGTTTTATTTAATAATTCAGAAAGATTGATAACATCGTTTTTACCATCGGCATTTGGGCTGATGACATTGGCAATATTGACTACCGAAAAATCTCTAGATACAAGCCCACAATCATCATTTGATTTGACGTAGATCGTATGGTTACCAAGCGACACATTTGTGAATGTTGGCGAATCTTGGAAGTTGCCAGGAAATGTGTTGTCATCCAATGAATATTTGTAAGGCGCTGTGCCACCTATAGCTTTAACAGTCACGGTTGATCCATTAATATCGATAGCATCGATAATAGCAGTTGGCGCTTCCTTGACTTCGACAGTTTGTGTATAAAAGCAAGCATTGTAACCAAGTTTTACGGTGTATACGCCAACTGGTATATTTTCAATTTTTTGAGTGGTAGCATTGGTTTGTGTTATGGGGTCTTTAAAACTCCATTCGTACGATGTAAAGAAAGTGCTTGGGCTAGGACCTTCGCCAGCATCTAAAGTTGTCGTTGTATTTTTACAGATTGTAACTTCTTTTGGCATATCAGATTTTGCGGGTTGCTTTAGAATAAATTTTATTTCTTCAACATCAGGACAAAATCCTATTTGGTTATAGCGAATGTAATACTTGTTTTGTGAGGTTGATGTTAGAAGGACTTTAGTATTATTAAGTACATTATTTTGCTTTTTTGCGTCGTCTTCGGTTTTATAAAATTGAGGTATTCCTTCTATGTTATCAGCGATGTCTTTATAATAATCCAAAAGGTCAATTTCTTTAGAACCTTCAAGTTTATCATCACAAATTGGAATATCCGAATGAGGCTTCGGTGTGCTGTTCAAATTTTTAGAGAATGTTATCTCTTTCGTAACTGGATCACAATTTCCAGGTTTCACCCAAATCCAGACACTTTTGGAATCCGTAGTAAAACTTATTTTATTAATTGGAACTTCGGTCGGATTGTTCGTATTTATTGGCTCATTTTCATAATACCTAATTTGAAAATTAGGATGGCTGTCAAGAATCTGTTTCGTGTTATCATCATCCAAATTCACATTATAGATGTTGTCAAAATCTTCATCACAAACTTTAAAAGTTGTATTCTTGAAATTAGGCATCGTTTGCCCTTCAATGTTAATTTGCCCTTTAATACTGCAAGTGCCATTAAGTTCAATTTCCACCTCGTAATGTCCAGCATCTTCATAGTTAACAAGATAGGTGGGGAAGTTACCTGACAAAATCTGAACTCCATCTTTGTACCATGTATAATTGGTTGCTCCAACTTCGGTTGCGTCAATTGTTCTACTGGTGCCTTCGCAAAGTGCATTGCCATTATTTTCTGTCCAGTCAGGCCCTAAATCTTTATTTCCAAAACTTCTACCTTTTAAAAAAACCGCTGAATCGTATTTGCCCGTTGTATCACCATGATCAGCAATAACAAGTTTTATGCTGTATTTTACACCAACTTCAACATTTGCAATTGCTTTTAAGATTTTTGTTTCTCCATTGAAATTATGCGTAGGATAGTAGGGTTTGTCGTAGGCATTAAAAGAACCAAAATATTGAACATTGCTGGGGCATTTTTCAGCACCGTTTATTGTTTTAGAAGTAACAGGGATATTTGTTCCTGGTACGACAGCTATATTTTTGTAATGCTCAGAGTTGTCCGCTTTTTTTATTAAAAAAGCAAAAGCATCAGAATAATCACAATTATCTGGTCGATATTCTTCTGACAAGAACATATAATCAAAAGCAATACTGTTTTTATTATAAGATGTAAAATCAAATTCTAGAACAGTTGCATTTAATAGATGATCAGTAGGTAAACCTGCATTGGTCAACATTTCGAAAAGATCGGGATCTGATAACCAACTGGAGTCTCCTTCGCTTTGTATGTAGGAGTTGGGACCTGCCGCAGCTCTAGCTCTTCCCGTTGATAAGATAATACCATCTTTAATAGGAAAGTCAGAAGTAGCTTTGTTAAAATATCCCCAACTTTTATCTCCATTGCTAAATTCTTTTCCAGATACGCGAATATTGTCAACAGCAATACAACTTTGATTGTTCCCCACAAAAATATCTTTAACGAGTTGGTCTGGCGTATATGAAGTTGTATTAATACTAATACTTTGGGCATTTGATGAAAAATATCCAAATATTATTAGATTAAAAAATAAAAGTTTATGGAGTAGATTTTTACACATTTTTTGCTTTCCGATTTTCTTGTTGAGAATTCGGGGCAACAAAATTACAATATTTAATATTGTTAAATTCTTTAATGCTAATAAAATAATTTTAAAACAAAATAAAAATCCCAAGCTCGTAAAAACTTGGGATTCTAAATAAAAATATGAAAATGATTTAGCGTAAAATTTGTGTCGAAACTAGGCAAGCGCGCATTTTTTCGTAAGTACGTTTGATGTCGTTGTCCAGTCCAATAGAAAAGCGGATAAGTCCGTCCGACAGCCTCATGCTTTTTCTTTCCTCTTCTGGTATTTCTGATGAGGTCGAACTTCCAGATGCAGAAAATAATGTTTTATAAAATCCAAGACTTACAGCAAGATAACCAAGGTTTTCGTATTGCATCATTTCCATGACTTCGTTGGCTTTTTGGGTTGTGCCAACATCGAGCGTCAACAGTCCGCCATAGCCATATTCTTCGCGCATCATCGATTTGTAAAGCTGATGATCTTTATGAGATTTAAGACCTGGATATTTAACAACCAAGCCATCTTTTTCGAACATTTCGGCAAGATAAAGTGCATTGTGGCTATGTTGCTTCATTCGGATATGAAGTGTTCTTAGGTTTTTAAGAATATTGGCAGCACGCAAACTGTCCATGGTCGGACCAAGAAGCATACAAGCACCAGTATTGACATTTTTAAGATCGTTGATAAAATCTTGCGTTCCACAAATAACACCGCCAACTGTATCGCTACTTCCGTTAATGAATTTTGTTAAACTATGGATAACCACATCAGCGCCTAATTCTTTAGGAGAAATACATAACGGAGAAAAGGTATTGTCAACAACTAGTTTTAGATTGTGTTTTTTTGCAATTTGCGATAAAGCTGCGATGTCAGCAACTTCCAAAAGCGGATTGCTAACAGATTCGCAATACAATACTTTTGTGTTTTGAGTAATGGCTGCCTCCAACAAATCCAATTTTGTAATATCAACAAAACTTGTATTAATATTATAATCTGGAAGAAAATTCTTCATGAATGCATAAGTCCCGCCGTAGATTGTTCTACTCGATACAATATGATCGTTTGATTTGCAAAGTTGCATTAATACCGACGTTATCGCACCCATTCCCGACGCGGTTACATTAGCAGCTTCTGTTGCTTCCATTTGCGCAAGAGCTTCTCCCAAGTACAAATTGCTAGGAGAGGAGTGGCGAGAATATAGATAACATCCATCTGTATTGCCTTCGAAGGTGTCAAACATCGTTTTGGCTGATAAAAATGTATACGTCGAACTATCAGAAATGGAAGGATTAACGCCTCCAAATTCCCCAAAGTATTGTAAATCTTGAATGTTGTTAGCTGGATCGAATGTGTTCACGTTGATTATTTTATACAAATATTGCAGAAAGTATTAATTATTACAAGCTGTTGATTAATATTTGGATAATATTACAATCTTTGTATTGTTTGTTAGATTTTATTGCGTAAATTTGATTTGAAACTATCTACTTAATAGAAAATTTTATGAATCTCGACGATACTGACAAAAAACTTTTGATGCTTCTACAAGAAGATTCAAAAATGACAACTAAAGAAGTTGCTAATCAACTTAATCTTTCTGCAACTGCAGTGTACGAAAGAATTAGGAAGCTTGAGAAGAACAAAGTTATCAAAAAATATGTTGCATTAATTGATAAAGAATTGGTTAATCGAGATTTTGTCGTTTTGTGTCACATCAAATTGACGCAGCACAAAAAAGAGTATTTGCAAGAGTTTGAAAAAGAAATTTTGGAATTACAAGAAGTGATGGATTGTTTCCATGTGAGTGGAGATTTTGATTACATTCTAAAAATCGGCGTTGCTAATATTAAAGAATATCGAAGTTTTATAGTTAACAAGTTGACCGTTGTCAAACATATCGGAAGTTCTCACAGTGCTTTTGTTATTGGCGAAGTCAAATCAACAACAGCGGTTTCTATCATATAAAAAAAACCAGTCAATTAATTGACTGGTTTTTATGTTCTAGTAAATTAATTGATTTTTTTACATTATAAATTTTAATTACTATTTTTCAATAATAAATAATTTGTAAACTGAAATGTTTGTTGTGTTTTTGGCTCTTCCCACTGGATAATGTACCAATAGGTGTCTGTAGGTAAAGATTTGCCATTTAGTTTGCCATCCCAAGTGTATTTTTGCCCGTTAGATTTGTATACTTCCAAACCATATCGATTAAAAATCTGAATAGAGAAGTTGTTTTTGTATTTCATCTCACTATAATCCAAAATATCATTGTAACCATCTGCATTTGGTGTAATAACATTAAGAAGTTGCGTAATCATAAAGTCTTGGCTTGCTTTAGTACATTTATCAGAAGATAGAACATATACTGTGTTAAGTCCGATTGGTAAATTGTTGAATACATTATTATCTTGGAAATCAATAAATTCTTTCGAGTTTTCGATCGCATATTGATACGGAGGTAGGCCGCCTGTCGCATTTATAGTCGCAGATCTTCCATTAATCTGAATCGAAATCACAGGAGGTGTATAGGTTTTTAGTGATAATTCTCCAATACGATAGCAACCTGCCGCATTTGAGACTTTGACATAAATAATTGTATTGGGTGAAGATTTATAATTGTTTAATTCTGATGATGGAATTTCGTTGCTTAGATTTTTGTCTGTAAAATATTCAAATTTTGTTATAGTAGGGTCTGTACTTGTTGTTTCAAAATCTTTTAAATTATAAGTTGCAAGTCCAGAGCTGTCAACACAAGAAAAAATCTCTTTATTCTCAACTTTAATTTGGGTTAAATTAATTGTAACTGTCACTTCTTCCGAATCTGGAAAACTTCCATATCCCTCAAAATAATATGTGAAAGTAACCTTTTCTAATGTGCTATTCTCTGCTTCGAAATGTATATTTCCTAGATTATCAATGTAAGCTTTACCTTCTTCAGGATCCTTGGTTATTTTAGTTTTAATAATGTCGATAGGAGCTCCTATTTTTTTTGAAAATTTTGGGGTAATTGGTGGGGACAGACTTTCGCAAAAACTTAGTGTGTAAGATTGTGGTGGTCCAACTACTGTACAGCTTTTATATAGAAAAACATCTGAAAATAGAAATGTCGAGCAAGCTTGCTTTATGACTTTACATTTATAGTAGCCATAGACGCCTAATGGATCTAAGCGATTACTAGTCTCTGCTAATTTTGTCCAATTTATTTGATCTGGAGAGTAGTACCATTCATATTCGTCATAATTATCTTGAACTTCTAAATATTTAAAATCATCGCAATCTCCCACACCAGTAATGTATGGCTCGACGTTGAAACCAGCGAAATAGCCACCATAACCGATTGATCCATTACCAGCCGCAATACCAAATGTAACTGCTTTTTTATTATCAGTAGAGACGGTAATTGTACCAGTTACGTGATAAGAAGTATAAGCTTCCCAATCATTATTTCCAGATATTGGGAAAGGACCATTGATATTTGCTTTAGAATCGTTTAAGAAAACATTGGCGCCCTTCTGTGTGATGATATTTAGTTTTACATCATTGTCAACATAGTTTCCATTGCTATCCATAGTTAGGTTTTCGTTAATGCTAGCTATTTCGTCAATTTTACTGGGTAATAGACATGATAGGGGAGGGATGATGCTCATTGCGCCAGAACTGATATCAGAAATAGGGCTTCCCGCTAAAATTTGATATACATAGGCTGGTTTTGATGTTTTTACATATAAAGAATATACGTTATTGACAGGGTCAGAAGGTTTGTAATTAAGACTTTTTACAAATTGAAAAGAACCTGCTTTTGGTAAAATGAAATCAGGTGTTCCTGTTTTGTTGTCATTTAGAAAAACTTCGGTATTATCCTCCGATGCAACGATTAAAGTTTTTTCCATGACAGATGCGTCTGCAATACTGCCATATCCACTCATAAGGATATACTCCGTTCCGATTTTTTCAACGGGAATGGTTTGATCCATGAAAATGTCATTATAATAATCTCTTCCTTGGTTTAGACCTGCTAAGAAATTTCCACATGTGACACTAATTGGTTTGTCACTTTGTACTTTTGCGCCGATTAGCCCATCAAAGCTGGCATTATTAGCATTGATATTATCAACTTCGTAAATGTAAGATTCTCCTTTATTTAATAATATAGTTTTTTGCGCAGTATTTGGTGTTTTATCGTTTGTGAAAACTAAACTTGGCTCATAATTTGAAAGTGTGACAGTAGTATTGTCTTCTGTAGCGAGAATTGATGCGATATTATTACTATATCTGACTTTACCCTTTTGCATACCTAAAAAAAATGTCTTTCCAAGGGCTGAACGTCCTTTGGATGTAACCATTTCTGCTTCTTCAGGAATTGAAAACCGCAAGTTTGCGTAGAAATTGCCATCACCAACGAGATGTACACCTTTGTTTAGAACTTTCATTTTCTCATCATTGTTTTCAACGATGATTTGGCTTTTATCCCAATCGTAAAAGAATTGAGGGTCTCCTTTCTTAATAGTTATAGTTCCGAGTAATTTATTCCCTCCATAGATCTTAATATTTACAGGTATTATACTATTAGTAGATAAGTAGATTAACTGAGAACCTTTTCCATTTGCTGGTGTATTGCTAGCCATTGGCGCAAACCAATGTTCTGAATCCATTTGTGAAAAACAGAACAAAGAAAATAAAAATAGTAATAATGTAGCAAACCGTTTTGCCATGAAATATTTTTTTTGGTGCAAGATATAAAAAAAACCAGTCAATTAATTGACTGGTTTTTATGTTTTTAAAGATTTAATCTAAGATTATAGGCTAACTCTTACGAATCCTACAACTTTAAGATCACTGTTAACTGACTTTACATAATCAGCTACTGACATACCACCATCTTTGATGAATGCTTGGTGTACCAAAGTGTTGTCTTTGTAGAATTTCTGCATTTTACCTTTAAGGATGTTATCGATAATGTTAGCAGGTTTACCTTCTTTAGTTAAGATATCTCTTTCGATTTCTAATTCTTTGTCGATAGTTTCTTGAGAAACTTGAGTCTCGTCAAGTGCGATAGGATTCATCGCAGCAACTTGCATAGATACAGCTTTTGCAGCTTCTTCAGCGCCATCTACGTTTGCAGAAAGCGCAGTGATAGCAGCGATTTTGTTACCAGCGTGGATATAAGCACCTACGAAAGGACCTTCGATTCTTTCGAAAGCACCGATTTCGATTTTTTCTCCGATAACACCAGTTTGCTCGATTAATTTATCAGCAACAGTAATACCGTGGAAATCTGTAGCCAATAATTCTTCTTTAGAAGCAGCTGTGATAGCCATTTCAGCCAATTCGTAAGCTAACTCTACGAAAGCTTCGTTTTTAGCAACGAAGTCAGTCTCACAGTTAAGAGAGATAATAGCACCTAACGTGTTATCTTCGTTAACTCTAGCGATTACAGCACCTTCTGTTGACTCTCTGTCAGCTCTATTAGCGGCAACTTTTTGTCCTTTTTTTCTTAAGATTTCGATAGCTTTTTCGAAGTCACCTTCTGCTTCTACTAATGCTTTTTTGCAGTCCATCATACCTGCTCCTGTTGTGTTTCTTAGCTTTGCTACGTCTGCTGCTACTGGTGTATACATATTTGTAATGATTTTTTAAATTTTAAAAAAAAGTGATATATTTAATCGATTTTTTTTGCGTGGCAAATATACTAAAATATCCACAAACTAAAAAGATAGAATCTACGTTAAATAATTGTAAATGTAATTTTGTGATCCATGAAGAAAATAGTTTTACTTGTTATGATTGCGGTTTCAGGAATGTATTATGCGCAGGTAAGTGTATTTGCAGCGATGAATTCTAATGACCCTAATGTGGTGCAATCTTTTATAACGGCGAATCCCAAGCATCCAAAAGTTCCGGAATTAAAAAAGAAACTTCAAGGTATGCGATATACAGTTGTAAGTAGTTCGGGCTCTGGTAACGATACAGAAGCAAAACCTAAAGTTTCTAAACTGACAACTAATAAACTTGAAAAAAATATTAGCAAGTCGAAAACATCAGAAAGTGCGGAGAAAACAGCAGCTATTTTGACGAACTTATTTAATGATAATAAATATTCTAAAGAAGCAGTTTTACAAATCGTAAACAGATCTTCTTGTGAGTTAGTGGTAAAAGTTGCAGGGAAAAAGAAATATTACAATCTGAATGTACCGTCTAAAAATCAAAATTATATCCTTATCGAAAAAGGAAATTATAACTTAACAACTTCTATTTGTGGCGCTTCGTATACTTCTAATAAAAGTATTACCGCAAGTACAATTATTACACTTGGTAATAAATAATTAAAATTAATTTTAAAAATCAATAAAAAAACGCTTCAAATTTTTGAAGCGTTTTTATTTTTTTATCCTTTGAATTCTCCCATATCGATAAACTTCTCTTGACGATCTTTCATTAGTCGATCTCCCGATTGTTTTGATAAAGTTTTGATGTCTTTAAGAATCACTTCTTTAACATTTTCAAAAGTTTGTTTTGGATCATAATGCGCTCCTCCAAGTGGTTCGGGGATAATAGCATCGATCAATTTTTCTTTTAACATGTCAGGCGCTGTCAACTTCATTGTAGCGGCTGCAGTTTCTTTATATTCCCAACTTCTCCAAAGAATTGCTGAACAGTTTTCTGGCGAAATAACAGAATACCAAGTGTTTTCTAACATATAGACACGGTTACCAACACCAATGCCTAATGCACCTCCCGAAGCGCCTTCTCCAATAATAATGGTGATAATTGGCGTTTTCATTTGGCACATTTCCAAAATATTTCTTGCAATTGCTTCACCTTGTCCACGCTCTTCAGCTTCTAGACCAGGATAAGCGCCCGGCGTATCTACTAATGTCACAATCGGAATGTTAAACTTCTCCGCCAACTTCATAAGACGCAAAGCTTTACGGTAACCTTCAGGGTTAGACATTCCAAAACGACGATGTTGTCTTTCTTTGGTTGTTCTACCTTTTTGAGTCCCGATAATCATCACACTTTCACCGTTTATTTTGATAAGTCCGCCAATCATGGCAGGATCATCACCAAAGTTGCGGTCGCCGTGTAACTCCACAAAGCTATCTTCGTCAGCAATCCCTTTGATATAGTCCAAAGTGTATGGTCTGTCTGGGTGACGAGATAGTTGCACACGTTGCCAAGGCGTTAGGTTTCCGTATATTTTTTTCTTGGTAGCAAGAATTTTATCTTCAATCTTTTTGCAAGATTCTTTAACATCTACACCGCTTTCTTCACCTACTAGAGCACATTTGTCATATTGCTCCATAAGGTCTTTTACCGGTTGTTCAAAATCTAAATATTCCATTGTTTGTATAAGAATTCAATCTTCAAAAATAGCGTTTTTTTATAACATCTAAATTTTTTCGAAAACGAAATGTATTATTTTATGTTAGAAATAGCATTTTTAAGTCTCAAAATACTTTCTTCTTTTCCAAGAATTGAAAGAATATCTGGTACATCTGGTCCTTTTAATTCTCCAACTAATGATAAACGAAGTGGCATCATCACTTTGCCCATTCCGAGGCTTTTTGCTTCTGCAAAATCGTGAATGCCTTGTTTTAAGGTTTCTGGTTCAAAGTTTAAAGTTTGAAGTTGATCAGCTAATTCTTGCATTAACTTCCCTGTTTCTTCGTTCCATGCTTTTTTGCTTGCTTTTTCGTCGTAAGACGTTGGCGCTTCGAAGAAAAATTTGCTATCGTTGTAAATATCTTTAATGAAACTTGCTCTTTCCTTCATCAAAGAAACAATTTTCAACAAAGTATCATCATTTAAACTTGAATTTTTAACTTCATCCAATTCTTTGAACAATTCTAAAACTTCAGCATCTGATTTTTTTAATAAATATTCGTGATTGAACCAAACTGCTTTTTCAGGATTAAATCTAGCACCTGCTTTGTGAACTTTGTGAAGATCAAATTCAGAAATCATTTCATCCATTGTTAAGATTTCTCTATCATTGGCAGGACTCCAACCCAACAAAGCAACCATATTGATGAACGCATCTGGGAAATAGCCTGATTCTTTGTATCCTTTCCAAACATCACCACTTTCGGGATCTTTGAAATCCATCGGGAACACAGGGAAACCAAATTTAGCGCCATCTCTTTTGCTCAATTTTCCTTTACCTTCAGGCTTTAAAATCAATGATAAATGTGCAAATTGCGGAGCTTCCCAACCCATTGCTTCATACAATAAAACGTGAAGTCCCATAGACGGTAACCATTCTTCACCACGAATAACGTGAGAAATTTTCATTTCGTGATCGTCGATAATGTTGGCAAAATGGTAAGTTGGCATTCCGTCATTTTTCACCAAAACTTTATCATCTAAAGTATCAGTATTTACACTGAAATTTCCACGAATGATGTCTTCCATATTCAGTTGACGACCAACTGGCATTTTGAAACGCACAACATACGGAACGCCGTCTGATTTTAGTTTTTCCACTTCTTCATTAGAAAGTGTCAAACTATTTTTCATACGATTTCTCGTGAAATTGTTGTAAGCAAAAACTTCACCTTTCGCTTCAAATTCAGAACGAATCGCATCCAATTCTTCTGGCGTATCAAAAGCAATGTAAGCGTAATCTGTCTTTAAAATTTGCTCTGTATATTTATCGTAAATATCGCGTCTTTCTGACTGGCGATAAGGTCCGTAAGGTCCACCATGGATTGGACTTTCATCAGGGATTAATCCGCACCATTCCAGAGATTTCATAATGTAATCTTCAGCACCTTCCACGTATCTCGCCGTATCGGTATCTTCAATTCTTAATACAAAATCGCCTCCGTTATGTTTAGCGAAAAGATAATCATATAATGCAGTTCTTACACCACCCAAATGCAAAGCACCTGTAGGACTTGGCGCAAAACGGACTCTTACTCTTTCCATTGTTTGAAAAATTTAGAGTGCAAATTTACGAAAAATGAAGAGATTATGTTAATT
Source organism: Soonwooa buanensis (assembly GCF_900167905.1). Lineage (GTDB taxonomy): Bacteria > Bacteroidota > Bacteroidia > Flavobacteriales > Weeksellaceae > Soonwooa > Soonwooa buanensis. Next base: position 41,354 of record NZ_FUYZ01000007.1, read on the forward strand.
TTAGCTAAGTTTGTATGATGACAAAAGTAGAAAAGCACAATAAAATTTTATTTTATATAAAAGGCTACTCAACGCAGTTTCTTCCAAAACAAAATCTTGAAAAAAAAATTAATGCTCTTCGTAAAACTTTGAGTAATAGAGATTTGGAGGTTGCTGAATATCGCGTTGACTACTATAATAAATTGTCAGAAAAACAAAAAGTTACACATTCTGGGACACAGATTAAAGATCTAAAACATCCTAAAACACCCAAGTCGTACTATTTTGATACTTACGAATACGCACGCTATTTCGATGAGAATCTTTTGATTGATTACGCCTTTGGTGATGTTAACACGATTTTGCCAATCCCAATGATTACAAAAAGTCGCCCGATTGCAGGAAATAACGAGAATAATATTCTTTTAAACCTCGATAAAGCGAGACATTTTGTGTCGGTCAATGATTCTAAAAGTTTTGATTCTAAAACCAATAAATTAATTGGTAGAGCAGCGGTTCATCAGCAACATCGCATTGATTTTTTTAATCAATATTTTGAAAATCCACTTTGTGATCTTGGACAAGTTAACAAAAGTGGAGGCGACCAAAAATGGTTGAAACCTAAAATATCGATTGACGAACATTTAAAAAATAAATTTGTTCTGAGTCTTGAAGGTAACGATGTAGCAACCAATCTTAAATGGATAATGTGCTCTAACTCCTTAGCAGTAACGCCAAAGTTAAAAATGGAAACTTGGTATATGGAAGGAACTTTGATCCCGAATGAGCACTATGTGCAAATTGCAGATAACTACTCGGACCTCGAAGAAAGACTACAATATTATATAGATCATCCAAATGAAGCTAAATTAATTATTGAAAATGCAAAAGAATTTAGAGCGAAATTTAGCAACCAAAATTTAGAAGATTTAATTGCACTTTTGGTTTTGAAGAAGTATTTTAATTTAGTATAAGAAATTAGAAGGTAGAATTTATGAAGTTTTGGAATATAAAAAAACAGTTTAAAAAACTTAAAAAAGATATTAAGTTTAAAAAAACTTTTAAATCAATTGATGCTAGCTTAAAAGAAATTTCTTTTTTTGAAAATAATTCGTTTAGTTTTGAGGAAAGCTCCGATCCGAAAGTAAGTATTATTATTCCAGTTTACAATCAAATACATTACACTTTAAATTGTTTATACTCGATTTTTCAAAATGAAGATCATATTCCAAAAGAAATAATTGTAGTTAACGATTGCAGTACAGATGATACCGCTGCAATAATCTCTAAAATTAAAGGTGTAAAACTAATTAACAATCAAGAAAATTTAGGTTTTCTTAAAAGTGTAAATAAAGCAATTCAATACGCTGAAGGAGAATTCGTCTACCTTCTAAATAATGACACAAAAGTTCAAAAAAATTATCTTTCAGTACTTTTAGAAGTTTTTTCTGAACAAAAAAATGTTGGAGCAGTTGGCTCTAAATTAATTTTCAGCAATAGTACTTTACAAGAAGCTGGTTGTTTGGTTTTCAAAAATGAAATCATTGTAAATCGCGGTGCAACGCAATCTATTGACGCACCTCAATTCAGTTTTATAAGAAAAGTAGATTACGCTTCTGGTTGCAGTTTACTTTTTAAAAGAAAAGATGCTGAAGGAAACCTAAATCTTTTTGATGAAGTTTTTGCACCCGCTTATTATGAGGAAAATGACTTGTGCATGACTCTAAAGCATAAGCAAGGCTTAGAAATTTATTATCAGCCGAAATCAGAAATATTACATTTCGAAAATGTTAGTTATCAAAACATAAGTTTGGATAAGAAAAATCTTTTAAATCGTAACTCAAAAATCTTCTATGAAAAATGGACTAACTATCTAAAAACGAATTGGAAAGAAGGGCCTGAAAACTACCGAATCAATGATAATAAAGGTTATGATAAAAGCATTCTTATTGTTGAAGAATATATGCCAAAATTTGATCAAGATTCTGGATCCAATCGTTTCACTGAAATTGTAAAAATATTAATAGCCAATAATCATAAAGTTTATTTACTCATTAAAAATGGAGTTTCGGAAGGGGATTTTGTTTATCTAGATATGTTTCAAAAACTTGGTGTTGAAGTTATAAGAGATTATTTAACTCCAAAAAAAATGATTATCCGTGCGGAAAAGCAGCTTAAACAAATAAGAAAAGCAGTAGATTTCATATGGATTTTCCGTCCAGAAGGTTATGAATATTATTTAGATGTTATTCAGAAAATTGGTTTTGATGCCAAAATAATCTATGATATGGTAGATCTGCACTATTTGCGATTTGACCGAGAAAAAGACTTTTTCACCAAAACAAGGAGAAGACAAAAGAGAGAAAAAGAAGTTCGTGAACTAGAGCAAAAAGCGCTTCAAAATGCCGATGTAATTGTTGCAATTAGCGAACAAGAAAAAGAAATTTTAATAAATGAAGGTTTCAAAAAAGATAATATTTTTATCGTAAGTAATATACATAGTGTTAAAACTAATATTACTCAAAAGCCTTTCTCGGAACGTGATGGATTGGTTTTTATTGGCGGTTTCAACCATAAACCTAATATTGATTCGGTTATTTATCTCCATCATGACATAATGCCGCTCGTTTGGAAAGAAAATAAAGATATCAAAGTTTACATTATTGGTGGAAGTGTTCCAGATGAAATAAAAGCTTTACATTCTCCGCAGTTTCAAATTTTGGGCTACCAACAAGAAATTGATGACTATTTTACGACAGCAAAAGCCTTTGTCGCACCTTTACGATACGGCGCAGGTGTGAAAGGGAAAATAGGACAAGCTTTGGAGTATCAGATTCCTGTAATTTCGACCACAATTGGAGTTGAAGGTATGAAATTAAAACCCAACGTAAATGCTTTAGTTGTTGAAATATCAGATCCAGAAGCCTTTGCAAAAAATATTTTAGAAATTTACACTAATGAAGAAAAATGGAATAATCTTCATAAAAATAGCGAAGACGGTTTAAGCTATTTTTCCATTAAAAAACAAGACGAAAACATCAAAGAAATTTTTGAATATTTAATTAAATAAACAATGATTATAAAAGCTGGATTTCTAATCTCTTATGATTATGAATATTTGAAAATTGCACTTCCATTAATATATTCTTGTGATGACATTAGTGAAATTTACCTTGCAATAGATCAAAATTTTAAAACGTGGAATGGTGAAGACTTTACAATTCCAGATTCTTTTTTTCAGTGGATAAAAGATTTTGATTCCAAAAAGAAAATTACCATTTATAGAGATAACTTTTATGTGTCAGAACTTTCAACAATAGATTGCGATACCAGAGAAAGACGAATGCTTTCCGAACGTATGGGAAAATGCGATTGGTATATTCAAATAGATTCTGATGAATATATTATTGATATCCAAAATTTCGTTAATAAGCTTAAACAGATTTCCAAAGAAATGCCAGGAAAAGAACTTTCTGTAGCTGGTAAAATTGTGATGCTTTTTAAAGAAAACGGAGATGAGTTGTATGTTGTAAATCCTATTAAAGAATTAATTTGGCTAGCAACTAATGCACCTGCCTATCAATATGCAAGAGCTAATCTAGAGCAAGAATTAGTAAAAACCGATACTTTAGTTGTCCATCAATCTTGGGCAAGAAGTGAGGCAGAAATTAGCCAAAAAATTAGAAATTGGGGACACATGAAGGACTTTGATGTTAATCAGTTTTATGAAAACTGGCGAGTTCTAGATAAAACTAATTACAAAAACTGGAAAAACTTTCATCCACTTACACCAAATGAATGGCAAAGTGTTTCAAGAATTAAAGGATATCAAATTAAAGAATTTAATAAACTTTCAGAATTTCAAATGAAAACTGTAGTTAAGTATCCTTTCTTAAGCGGATTTATGAAACTATTGGGGTAAATTTATATCTATTCGAGGTTTGTAATCTAACACATTTTTTATCCAATTTTCGAACGAGTATTTTTCAATTAGTTCAGAATCAGAATTAACGATTGAGCTGGAAAGGAAATCGCGTAACACTTCAGACGTGATCGAAGAATCGTAAACCAAAATATTTTCTGGTTTATACAAGTCATATTTTGTGATTTCAGCGTTCGTCGTAATTAGTTTCTTGTGCATTCCCAAAGCTTCAAAAACTCGAAGTGACAAACCTTTATGTCTTGGATTGTAAAAGTCAACAAAAGTTTTCGCACTCTGCCCACGTCGATAAGCGTCTTCAAAACTAATTTTTTCCGTAATGTAATGTAGATTTGGAATATTGCGATGTATTTTCTTGACTTCTTCTAAATTATCAACGAATATTTCAAAACGAATTTTAAGATGACAATCATTAATTTTTCTTAGAAAATCAAGTATAAAATCCATTCGAGAATCGGTATAAACACCAATAAAATACAGATCCAAATTTTCGTCCTGCTTTTTAGAACTAAAAATATCTTGATTAAAATAAAAATTTGTAATCCCTAAACTTTTTTCAACACCAACATCTTGAGGATCAAACACAAAAAACCGATCGAACAATGGAATTAAATTTTTTACTTTTGGAAAAACATTTAGCCCATCCCACTGGTACCCAACCAATAGTTTAGATTTAGATTTTATCGATTTTATAACACTTTCTGGGTAAAGATCTGGACGAATGAGAAGTGCAAAATCAACATTGTTTACAACATTAATTCTATTAGAGATTGTATTTTTTTGATGTTGAAACTTGAGTTCTTGTTTATAATTTTTATTTCCTAAAAATGTTTTTTGAATTAAATTTTGAAGCTTTTCACCAAAGTTTTTATAAGAAAAATGTTCATCATCAAAGCTGATATCAATAACTTTGAAACCCATTAATTCTAGATTTTTGATAACTAGTTTGTAAATACCATATCTTTTTGGCATTCCAAAAAAAATGGTTTTATTTTCAAATACTTTGTTGATAGCCATTTTTACAAGTAACAATTTTTTCTTCAACTACTTTTTCGTAGGTTGAGAAGTTCGTTTGTTCGTTTTTACGATCAAAATAATCATGATGAAGATGATAGCAAATTGCACGCATTTTTATTCGTCTTTGCTTTACACCAAGGTTATTGAGACGTGCAGCCAATTCGATATCTTCATGTCCCCAACCAGACATATCGTTGTTGTAACCGTTAACCGAAATGAAATCTTTACGCCAAAATGAAAAGTTACAACCTTTTACATTATTGGATTTAAAATGGTCTTTTCTAAAAAAGTTTGCCATCAAAGGAAATCGAGTCGCATTGATTTTATTTTTCACATTTTTGGAAACCCAATCCATGCGAAGTTCTTTTTCTGCTAAAATTTTATGGGTATTTTCTTCTGAAATTAAAGACCGAGAGCCATTTAAAAAGAAACCTTTTTGCTTCTCAGAAATATGATCTTTAATAAAGTTTTTATCTAAAATAATATCACCATCTATCTGAACAATATAATCGGCATCCGTTCCTGCAACAGCTTTGTTCATGATAATTGTTTTGCGAAAACCATCATCTTCTTGCCAAAAATGCTTAATAGGAATTTTGCTTTTTTGCTTCCAATCTTCGATTAAAGTTTTGGTTTCTTCTTTTGATCCGTCATCCGCAATCAAAATTTCATTCGGCTTCAACGTTTGATTTTGAACGGATTGTAAAACCTTATCCAATGCAGAAGGCCAATTGTAAGTTGATATTAATAAAGCGAATTTCATGATTTAAAGATACTGATTGATTCCGTTTTCGCAGAACTTAACGCCGTTTTTCTTGGCATCTTCGAAAATTTGTTCATTCTTTTTCAAATTTTCTTTTGCATTAATTGGATGATGAATGTGAAAAACCAAACCTCCCATTTTCAGAAAACGTTTTTCTTTTCCAGCATTTAGAAGCCTTGCAACAAATTCTTTATCTTCTGGTCCCCAACCTTTAAAATCTTCGTTGTAACCATTAACTTCAATCGCATCATCACGCCAAAAAGCCATATTACAACCATGAATTTCCCAACGTTCGTCGCCCGTGTTTTTATAATTAGTTTCAAATTTTTTCCATAAAAGAGGAATTCGAAACGAACTAAAAAAATTGGTAATCCCTTTTGCAAAAGGATTTATTTTAATGTTTTGCGTCCTCAGTTTTTCAGAAGAAAGTTCGTCATTAATATAAATTCGACTAGCGCGAACAAAAGAATTTTTCTTCGCAAATGCCTTGTGATCTGCAATAAAATAAGGATGAAGAACCAAATCCCCGTCAATCTGCACAATATAATCTCCCGATGCTTTTGCGATGGCTTTATTCCTAATTTTAGCCAGTTCGAAACCATTGTCTTCATGCCAAATATGAACAATAGGCACTTTTGATATTTTTTGATATTTCTCAACAATCTCTTTTGTAGTTGACTTAGATCCATCATCTGCAATCAAGATTTCATCAGGAAGTATTTTCTGTGCCATTACGCTTTTCAGACAAACATCTAAAGCTTCTGGCCAATTATAAGTGGATATTAAAAGGGACGTTTTCAATAATTATTTATTAAATTCTAGAACTGTTTTCTCGATAATATTTACGCAATCTAATAATTCATCTTTTGTAATAACCAAAGGTGGTGCAAGACGAATGATGTTTCCGTGGGTTGGTTTTGCTAGAAGTCCGTTTTCTTTTAAAGCTACACAAAGATTCCAAGCTGTTGAGCTTTCTGGTGTGTCATTAATTAAAATAGCGTTTAACAAACCTTTTCCACGAACAGCGGTTATTAAATCTGTTTTATGAATTAATTTTTCTATTTCAGAACGGAAAAGTTCTCCCAATTCTTGTGAACGTTCCGATAATTTTTCTTCTTCAACAACATCCAAAGCTGCAACGGCAACCGCACAAGCTAAAGGATTTCCACCAAATGTAGAACCATGTTGTCCAGGTTTAATAACATTCATAATATTATCATTCGCTAAAACCGCTGAGACTGGATACATCCCGCCAGAAAGTGCTTTTCCAAGAATCAAAATATCGGGTTGTACATTTTCGTGATGACAAGCAATTAATTTACCTGTTCTTGCAATTCCCGTTTGAACTTCGTCTGCTATAAAAAGAACATTGTATTTTTTACAAAGTTCAGAAGCGCCTTTCAAGAAACCTTCATCTGGAACATAAACTCCAGCTTCACCTTGAATTGGCTCCGCTAAAAATGCAGCGATATTTTGAGCGTCAGCTTTTAAAGTTTCCTCTAAAGCATCTAAATCATTGTAAGGAATTTTAATAAAACCTGGCGTGAATGGACCGTAATTTTGGTTCGCATCTGGATCATTTGAAAAAGAAACAATCGTAGTTGTTCTTCCGTGGAAGTTGTTTTCGCAAACGATGATTTTTGCAGCATTTTCTGCGATACCTTTTACTTCATAACTCCATTTACGAGCTAATTTAACGGCAGTTTCTACAGCTTCTGCGCCAGAATTCATAGGTAAAACCTTATCGAAACCGAAAAGCGAAGTAATTTTCTTTTCGTATTCTCCTAATTTGTTATTGTAGAAAGCTCTTGACGTTAAAGCCAAAGTTTGCGCTTGATCCGTCAATGCTTTTACAATTTTCGGGTGAGAATGTCCTTGGTTAACCGCTGAATAAGCAGAAAGAAAATCATAGTATTTTTTACCTTCAACATCCCAAACATAGACGCCTTCACCTTTCTCTAAAACCACTGGAAGCGGATGGTAATTGTGAGCGCCGTGCTTTTCTTCTAGTTCTATATAGTAGTTTGAATCTTTATTATTTTCCATATTTATACATATTTTGCGTTTGCAAGTTAAAAAAAATGCCCAACCTAAGCTGGGCAATTCATTTTTATTTTTAAATCTTAAATGCTGTATTCGTATTTACGCTCCATCACAAAAGATTCCATAAATTTAGTTGTGTAATTTCCAGATAAGAAGTCTTCGTTGTCTAATAACTGTCTATGGAAGGGGATTGTGGTTTTTACACCTTCAATATAGAATTCTTCCAAAGCACGTTTCATTTTAGCAATTGCTTCTTCTCTAGTTTGTGCCGTTGTAATCAACTTAGCAATCATAGAGTCGTAGTTAGGCGGAATTGCATAACCCGAATATACGTGTGTGTCAACTCTTACACCATGACCTCCAGGAATATTTAATCCAGTGATTTTTCCTGGTGAAGGACGGAAATCCGCATAAGGATCTTCCGCGTTGATACGACATTCGATCGCATGTAATTTTGGATAATAATTGATACCCGAAATTGGAGTCCCCGCTGCTAATAAGATTTGCTCACGGATTAGATCGTAGTCGATAACTTGTTCTGTAATTGGATGTTCTACTTGGATACGAGTATTCATCTCCATAAAGTAGAAATTACGATGTTTGTCTACCAAAAACTCGATAGTACCAACACCTTCGTAACCAATAAATTCAGCAGCTTTAACAGCAGCTTCACCCATTTTTTCACGAAGTTCATCCGTCATAAACGGAGAAGGCGTTTCTTCGATTAATTTTTGATTTCTTCTTTGGATAGAGCAATCTCTTTCTGATAAGTGACAAGCTTTTCCGTATTGGTCACCAGCAATTTGGATTTCGATATGACGTGGTTCTTCAATAAGTTTTTCCATGTACATACCACCGTTTCCAAAAGCAGCAACAGCTTCTTGAATAGCAGATTCCCAATGTTCTTTTAGGTCTTCTTCTTTCCAAACAGCACGCATACCTTTACCACCACCACCAGCAGTAGCTTTGATCATTACTGGATAACCGGTTTCTTTAGCGATACGCACAGCATCTTCATAAGAATCGATTAGCCCATCAGAGCCAGGTACGCAAGGTATTCCAGCTTCTTTCATGGTTGCTTTAGCCGTAGCTTTATCACCCATTTTTTCAATCTGCTCTGGCGTTGCTCCAATAAATTTGATATTGTTATTAGCACAAATTCTTGAGAAGTTTGCATTCTCTGATAAGAATCCGTAACCTGGATGGATCGCGTCAGCGTTAGTAATTTCTGCAGCTGCAATAATGTTAGGAATCTTTAGGTAAGAGTCTTTACTCATCGCAGGGCCGATGCATACTGCTTCGTCCGCAAATCTTACATGTAAACTATCTTTGTCTGCTGTACTATATACTGCAACCGTTTTGATACCCATTTCTTTTGCGGTACGTAGAATTCGCATTGCGATTTCGCCACGGTTTGCAATTAATATTTTTTTGAACATCTTTATTAAAATTATAAATTATGAATTATGAATTATGAATTAACAATGTTGAGAGAAATTACTCATCACTCATCACTCATTACTCATAATTTACGATGGATCTACCAAGAATAATGGTTGGTCGTACTCAACTGGAGTCGCGTCATCAACTAAAATCTTAACGATTTTTCCGCTAACTTCAGCTTCGATTTGGTTGAATAACTTCATTGCTTCGATAACACAAACAACTTTGTCAGAAGTAATGCTATCACCAACGTTAACGAATACGTCTTTGTCTGGTGATGGTTTTCTGTAGAAAGTACCAATCATTGGTGACTTAATAGTGATAAATTTGCTATCGTCAGCTGATGCAGCTTCTGGAGCAGAACTTGCCGCTGGAGCAGAAGCTACAGCTTGAGGTGCCGCAACTGGTGCTTGGTAAGCAACTGGTTGAGATACATAACTAACTGGTTCTCCACCTAGTGGCGTTTTGATTAAAATTTCGAAGTCCTTGTTTTTATATTTTACTTCAGATACACCTGCTTTAGCAACAAATCTAATAAGATTTTGAATGTCTTTAATATCCATATTATAGGTAAATTATTTTAGAAAGTCAAAGATAATAAAAAACCACTCGATTTAGAGCAAATTGAGTGGTTTTTTATGTCGTGAATAAGATATTTTATACTAAATATCTTAGTTTTCTTCAGTAGTTTCTACTGTTTTTTCCAATACTACTTTTCCTCTGTAGTATAGTTTTCCTTCATGCCAATGCGCTCTGTGGAAAAGGTGTAATTCTCCAGTTGTAGCGTCTTTAGCTAATTGAGGAGCAACAGCTTTGTAATGTGTTCTTCTTTTATCTCTTCTTGTAGACGATTGTCTTCTCTTAGGATGTGCCATTACTAGTGATTTTTTTTAAAATTCTATTATGAATTATTGTTATACTTAATTATTATCTTTCAATTTTTTGAGAGCTGCCCAGCGAGGATCAATCTCGTCTTCTTGCTCTTCTTCCTTTATTTTGGGACTGTATTTTTCTAAAAGTTGATGATAATCATCTTCATCTTTTAGATTGGGAGAAAGTTTCTTCATTGGGACGCTTAACATAACACCTTCGTAAACTAGCTGTGCAATATTAAAATCGCTGTCGCTATGTGGTATTGTGATAACTTCCTCGTTACTGTCATCATATTCTTCTCCTTGTTTTACAAGAATCTTCATGTCATGTTTAATTGGATGATCAAATTCTTCGTTGCTAATGTCGCAAACCAATTCAATTTTTCCACTTATGTCAAACCAAAACTCTAGAAAAGTAGTGTGTTTGTCAAGCAAAACATCCACTTGTATTCTTGGTTTTGTAAATTCTTGTTCTATCCCGAACAAATCAAAGAACGCCTGATCGATTTCAAATCTAAACTCATGCTTACCTGTCTTAAGACCTGTAAATGCAATGTTATAATTTTTGAATTTGTCCATAAAATTCGGTTTGCAAAAATAACTTTATTTTTTGAAATAACAAAATAATTTTAAATCAAAGTTTTAAGAATCTATTTTGTTGTTAATTAACTTCTTCTGGTAGATCTTCGTCAATGTTGTCTTTAGCGTTAAGAACACGTGGTCGCAACTTACCTTTTTGAAGTTCTATATATTCCATTCTGTTGCGATAAATGTCAATCGCTGCAAAAATCGCTTCACTAAAACTTTGTTCGTCAGCAAGATTTTTTCCCGCAATATCATAAGCAACCCCGTGATCTGGTGACGTTCTGATAATTGGTAAGCCAGCAGTATAATTAACACCTTCTTCGTAAGCAATCGTTTTGAAGGGTGCTAAACCTTGGTCGTGATACATTGCTAAAACCGCATCAAATTTTCTATATTTCTCAGGTTGAAAGAAACTGTCTGCTGGATAAGGTCCAAAAGCTAAAGTACCTCTATTAAAAAGTTCTTCAATCGCTGGTTGGATAATTTCGATTTCTTCTTTACCGATCACGCCGCCGTCGCCAGCATGAGGATTTAATCCTAAAACTGCAATTTTTGGTTTCTCAATACAGAAATCTTCAATTAAAGTTTTATTAAGTTGTTGTACTTGTTTAACGATTTTTTCTTTAGAAATGTTTTCAGCAACATCTTTTAAAGGAATATGATGTGTTGATACAGCGACTTTCAAATCGTTTGTAATTAAAAACATAACGCCTTTACGACCAGCTTTTTCCTCAAAATAGCCTGTGTGACCAGCATGTTGGAAACCATATTTCAGCATTTCGTCTTTGTTGATTGGTGCCGTAACCAAAACGTCGATTTCTCTATTTAGCAAAGCTTCTGTTGCAGCTTCTAAAGACGAAATTGCAAAACGTGTCGATTCTTCCGTTGGAACACCGAATTCTACATTCGAGTTGTCTTTAGAAAGATTTAACATGTTGATTTTACCATGCGCTGCTTCTCTCACATTTTGTATGTAATTGAAATTGAGATGCTGAAGCTTGAAAAAATTCTTCTGGTAACTAAATAATTTACCAGAACCAAAAATAATTGGCGTGAAGAAATCAGTAATCGCTTTATCTTTTAAAGACTTCATAATGATTTCTGGACCAATGCCATTGAAATCACCTATCGAAATGCCTACTCTTACTTTATGATGCTTCGCACTCATTTTATTATCTTTGAATATTAATTGAAACTACAAATTTACAATTTTTGAAATTAAGCTTTGTAGTTATTATTGAAGATTTATTCTAAGTTTAAAATCCTTAAAGAGAAAATAAAATGTTTACAGGTATCGTTGAGGCAACAGGAAAAGTGCAAAATGTCGAAAAAAATGGAACGAATGTTGATTTCACGCTCGAGTGTAATTTTGCAAACGAGTTAAAAATCGATCAAAGTCTAGCGCATAACGGCTGTTGTCTTACTGTTGTTGAGATTAATGCACCGCAATATAAAGTAACTGCAATTGATGAGACTTTAGAAAAGACAAATCTCGGAAATTGGTCTGTTGGTACAGAGGTTAACCTTGAGCGTTGTCTGAAATTTGAAGGTCGACTAGACGGACATTTGGTGCAAGGTCATGTTGATAAAACTGGAAAAGTTGCGAAAATCGAAGATATGGACGGTAGTTTTTATGTGACGATTTCTTATGATGAGGAGATTAATTACACAACGGTACCACAAGGATCTATTACTGTTAACGGTATTAGCTTGACGGTGGCGGATAGTCAACCGAATCAGTTTTCGGTGGCAATAATCCCTTATACTTGGGAGTTTACAAATATGAAACATATTAATGTCGGTGATGTTGTCAATTTAGAATTTGATATCATTGGGAAATATATTTCGAAATTGATGCAAAAACAGAATGTCATTAAGTAATTATAAAGGTTATAGTCTACGTAACAGGATTTTTGTCGGATTTTTAATTGTCTGTCTTTTGAGTACAATCGGCTCTGCGGTGTTGTCTTATGTCGTGCTTCGCGATAATGCGATGACGCAAAGTAAGGTCGATAAGCAGAGTAAATCCGAGGCGTTGATGTCGTCTTTAGATTACGCGCTCAGTCACACCGAGGTTTTCGAAAAAGATTTACCTGAAGTTTTAGGGAATAAAATTTATGAAATCGCCGATATCAACAAGCATGATATTATTGTTTATAATCTGAAAGGTGATTATCTTCTGTCTAATAAAGATCCGAAGCTCATAACCCAAAAACATATGCCGACTGATATTTTAGATAAACTAAGAAAAGACGGCTTGCAGTATGACAAAACGGAATATGATCCAAAATTAAAAGCAGATGTAACTTCTTCGTACATGGTTCTTAAAAACAATATGTTATCAAATATTGGTTACGTTTATTTTCCATTGTATCATAACGAAGATGTTTATTTACAAGTTTTTAACCGTTATCTGGGATTAATTATTCTTATTAATATTCTTATTCTTTTGGTTGGAGTTTGGATTAGTTGGGTGACTTCCAATAATTTAACGAAAAAAATTACGCGTTTTTCAAGTATTATTAATTCAATTAATTTGTTTGATGATAATATTCGGCCGATTCGATATTATCAGAATGATGAGCTTAACGGTTTGGTTAAAGCTTATAATAAATTGATTTCGGAAATCCAAGATCAACGAGAAAAACTCAGATATAAAGCTTCGGAAGAAGCTTGGCGCGAAATGGCAAAGCAAGTAGCGCACGAGGTTAAAAACCCATTAACGCCTATGAAGTTGACGATTCAGAATTTCGAAAGACGTTTTGACCCAGAAGATCCAGAAGTGAAGAATAAGGTTAAAAAAATGTCTAAAGTTATCGTTGAGCAAATCGATCTTATTTCTGAAGTGGCATCAGCTTTCTCCGAATTTGCAAAATTACCACAGCGTAATGATGTTATTTTTGATGTTGTTGAAGAGACGAAAAGTGTCGCGAATGTATTTGGAGCCAACAATATTTACATTCACTCTAACAAGGATGTTATTAATGTCAACATGGATAAAATCTATTTGACAAGAATTTTAACTAATTTAATTTCTAATTCCATTCAAGCGCAAGATTCGAGTCGTCCAATGTTGATAAATGTTGATATCGAAAACATTCATAAAAAACTAAGAATAAGCGTTGAAGATAATGGTTTCGGAATCCCAAATGAAAAATTAATGAAGATTTTTGAACCAAATTTCACAACCAAAAGCTCAGGAATGGGACTTGGTTTAACAATGGTCAGAAAGATGATTGAAGATTACGGTGGTGAGATTTCTGTAAAGTCCGAAGTCGGAAAAGGCACGGTTTTTACTATTATGTTGCCAACAAATATGTAATGTATGATGAAGGTTTTTAGATTCCAACAATTTGATATCATTCAGGATGAGGTGGTTTTTAGAGTTGGTACAGATGCAGTGTTGTTGGGCGCTTTAGCGAATCCAAAAGATGCTAAAACAGCCTTGGAAGTTGGGACGGGGACTGGCGTTATCTCTTTGATGTTGGCGCAACGATTTCCAGAACTTCATATTTTGGCTTTAGATATTAACGAAAAAGCAGTAGAAATTGCGCAGTCTAATTTTAATGCTTCGCCTTTTTCAAATCGATTAAAGTCGCAACAAGCGGATTTTAAAAGTTTTGATGTTGCTGAAAAAGTTGATTTTGTATTTTCGAATCCACCTTATTTTGAAGCTAATGATTCTTCCAAAGATGTCTTAGCTCGACAAAAAATTGAGTTGGGTTTTGAAGATTTAATTAAAATATCAAATATTATTTTATCCGAATCTGGCGTTTTGGCGGTGATTATTCCTGCTCAAGATGAAAATGACTTCATTGCCCTCTGCGAGAAGGAAAATTTACATCTTAAACGAAAAGTTTCGATAAGAGGAATTGAGGGTGGGGAAGTGCGACGTGTGATTTTATCCTTTTCTAAATCGGAGGTCGATCGTTGTATTGCAGAAGAATTTGTTGTTGAAAAATCACCTCGTCAATATTCTGACCAATATCTAGAATTTACGAAAGATTTTCATCTTTTCAAGTCATAAAAAAAAAGCACCGTTTGGTGCTTTTTTAGTTTTATAATATTTGATATTTTACTCAAACAATTCTGCGGTGTCAAGTACGCTAACTTGTCCATTTTCGCAACGGATTGCTTCTCCCGGAAAATTCTGAATCATGTGATAATCATGCGTTGCCATCACCACGGCGCAATTATTTTCTGTTGCCACATTTTTTAGCAAAGTCATAATGTCGTTCGAGGTTTCAGGGTCTAGATTACCTGTTGGCTCATCCGCAAGGATTAATTCTGGATGATTTAGCAAAGCTCTAGCAATTGCCACACGTTGTTGCTCGCCACCAGAAAGTTGGTGTGGCATTTTGTGCTTTTTGGTTTTCATGCCAACACTCGCAAGGACTTCGTTGATGCGATCTTCCATTCTTATTTTGTCTGACCAACCTGTCGCTTGTAACACAAACAAAAGGTTTTTTTCAATATTTCTATCTGTCAAAAGTTGAAAATCTTGAAAGACGATTCCTAGTTTTCTTCTAAGGTTAGGGATGTCAGATTGACGAAGTTTTGCTAAGTCAAATCCTGCAACTTCTCCTTTTCCGCCTTGTAACGGAAGGTGTCCGTAAAGTACTTTTAATAAAGAGCTTTTTCCGGCACCAGTTTTTCCGATAAGGTAACAGAATTTTCCTTTTTGGATATGGAGATTAACGTTGTTAAGAACCGTAAAGTTCTTTTGTACAATTTTAGCATTGTCAAGATTGATAATGTTTTCTCCGCTTTCGTGTCTATGTGGCATAGTTAAAAATCTTGTGGATTAAGTTTTCGACAGCAGTCGAATATTATCTCAAAAATAAGGAAAACTTTTAGGATAGACTTAATTTTTATCATTTTTTAACAACAAAAAATGCTTGAAAGACCTTACTCTCAAGCATGATTTGTATGTAATAATTCAAGAATTATCTCTTAGCGCGTGCAGCACTTACAGTTAAACTCTTTCTGCCTTTTGCTCTTCTAGCTGCTAATACTCTTCTACCGTTAGGTGTAGACATTCTTTCTCTGAAACCGTGTTTGTTTCTTCTCTTTCTCTCCGATGGTTGGAATGTTCTTTTACTCATCACTAATATATTTAGTTCGTAATTATCTTTTGATTTTCAGATTGCAAATATAAGACTTTTATTTGTTGTCGCAAATCATTTTTGAAAATTATTTTAAAAATTTATTGTCATAATTTCTTTAACGAAGTTCTAGACGCTTTTTCTAAATTGTTTATTTTTGAAAACTGTAAGTATTATTATAAAAATGGCAGTTCTGTATTCCATATTCATAGAAGTTTTTATTATTGTTTTTAAGTTGTTTGCAATGTTTAATGCAAAAGCTAGAAAAGGTTTGCTTGGTCGAAATACCGCAATTGACTCTGTACAAAGTCAATTAAATGGCGAGTCGGTCATTTGGATGCATGCAGCAAGTTTAGGTGAATATGAGCAAGGTTTGCCTGTTTTAGAACAATTAAAAACAGGGTTTCCAGATTCTAAAATTCTTATCAGTTTTTTCTCTCCTTCTGGTTATGAAAATGTAATTAAAAAAGAGAATATCGCAGATCTTATTATTTATCTGCCTTTTGATAGAAAATCGACGATGCAAAAGTTGGTTAATGCGATGGATGTTAAGATCTTCTTTACTGTTAAATATGATTATTGGTACCATTTACTTCGTGTTTTAAAATCAAAAAATGCTAAAGTATTTGTGGTTTCGGCTTTGTTTTATGAAGGACAAATTTTTTTCAAAATGTATGGTGGTTGGTTTTCAAAACAGTTGAAGACTTGTCTAGATTGGGCATTTCATCAGACTGTCGGAAGTTCTGCTTTGGCTAAAAGTGTCGGGATAAATCAATCTTCTGTAACTGGCGATACGCGATTTGATCGTGTTAAGCAACTTAAAAATCGAGATAATCACGTTCCTTTTATTTCAGAATATGTTTTTAATAGAAGAAGTATTGTGCTTGGAAGTTCTTGGGAAGCTGAGGAAAAAGCTGCGCAAGTTCTCCATAAAAAACTTCCTAAAACAAAATTGATTATTGCGCCGCATGATTTGAAGCGAGTTCCGCATCTGAAGTTGCTATTTCCTGAAGCTTTATTGTATAGCGAAATTAATGAAAAGACTGATCTAGAGACTAATGTTCTTATTATAGATAGTATTGGTTTGTTGTCAAAATTATATTCTTATGCGACTTTAGCGGTTGTTGGTGGCGGCTATCATAGTGCGGGACTTCATAATATTTTGGAAGCTGCTGCATTTGGGATTCCTGTGTTTTTTGGAGATCAATACAAAAAGAATCCAGAAGCTGATGCTTTAATAAAAATGAATGGCGGTAAAAGCTTTTCCGACGAATTTGCGATGGCTGGTTATATCGAAGAATTGATTAAAAGCGCAAATCGTACACCAATTGATGAAGTGTCAACTTTAAAAGAAATGTCTGAAAATGCAAAATTCTTTGTAGAATCTCAACCAGATGCAACGAAGAAAATTCTTGCTAAGATTTTAAGTTTCTTTCCCGAAAAGACAGTTGTTTAGTTTTAATTAAATAACTTCGAGTATTTCATAAAGCCATTTAACGCCCAGTTAGCAGTGTAATACAAAGATTTAATCGTGGAATAATTCATGTGATCTTTGTAAACCAAATATTGGTCTTTGATGATGTTTTTTTTGTTTCGAGAAACGCTACTTTGATGCATTCTATATTTTGCCATGGTTTTCGGAAGTGGCTTTCCTTCAGGGATTTTCTTTAAAAGATTGAGCCACATCACATGATCTTCACGCTTGCTACCTTCTGGGAAATATTCTTTACCAACACGCGCAGAATCATACATTGACGATAAAAGTGACAATCGACATGTCTTCAAAAGATTGTTAAACGTCACCACTTTATCTGCCTTAAAATCTTCAATCTGAGGAATTAAATCTTCGTTACATCGCGCGTAGTTAGAATAGGCGATTTCGGCTTTTTCTTTTTTCATGAAGTTGATCATTTCTTCGAGGAAATTTGGTTCCCAAAAGTCGTCGGCATCAAGAAATGTGATAAAACGTCCAGAAGCTTTTTCGAGAGATAAATTACGGGCATGGCCAGCGCCGCCATTTTTCTCAGCTTTTATTAAAATGATGCGCGGATCTTTGTGTTGTTCGATGATTTCGGTGGTTTTATCCGAAGATTTATCGTCTGTGATAATCCATTCCCAATCCGTTAAAGTCTGTGATAAAACCGAGTTAATTGTTTCCTGGATGTATTTTTCAGTATTGTAACTCGGCGTGATAATCGAAACTTCTGGCATTTTGTGTTTTTTGCAAATTTAATAATACTAAAACAAAAAGAGCCTTTCGGCTCTTAATTTATTCTTGCATTTTGGCATTCCAAGTTATTCCGCTGATGTCGGTTAAGACGATTTCGTGAATGTTTTGATCGATTTCAAAACTTAAATTTGCTTTTGCTCCCAAAGGAAGAAGTAAGCTGTGTTTATGAGGTTTGATTTTCGCAACATAATAATTTTTAATTTGTTGTTTGTTAAACTTGCTCAAATCTTCCATGCTTAGACTTTTGACGTTGTTTCCATTTTGATCCAAAAAATCAATTCCTATTAAAAATGAACCGTATACATCGGCACCTTCAATTCTCATCACATCAAAACTGACTTGATTTTTATCTTGTTTAAGATTCGAGAGTTCCAATTTTGGCTTGACCGATTTGTTGTGAAGATCGCCATAAACACCACCGTGGAAAACTTGATTGGTGTAAGCGTTAATCCAAATATTAAAAAACTGATTACTAAAAATGGCGTGTAGAATTTTAGGTTTAGTTTATCATTAAATTTAGTTTCGTTTAAAACAAAATTCTTCGAAAGTCCATCAATCGAAATTTTGCCGCCGCCTAATTGGAAAAGCGTAAATCCTCCTGCAATTCCCAAAACGCCAATTTGCCACTCGTCGAGGCAAGTTGTTCCAATCCAGCCAGAACCAAGCAGAATTCCTAAAGCTAATGACATGACGATAAGACTGTTGATTCTGGTTTTGTAACCGATCATTAAAAATAAACCTACAAATCCTTCAACGATCGTGAAAATCCACATTTTCGTCAGTAGAATTTCGGGATTGCTTACAAGGTATTCTATTAAAGGTTTTATAAAAAGTGCATTCGGAAGAAAATGATTGAATTTTTCACCGATGTAGCCAGGAACTTCGGGATCGAGTTTGTTTTCTAAAATTAATCGCCTCCAAAAAGCGGAAAAATATGTCCAGCCAATAACAAGGCGGAGCGCTAATCCTGCATTAGGAAAAGCATTGATAATTGTTTTGTTCATTATTGCAATGTTTGTTTTTTAAATAAATTTTTGGTCTAAAAGTCTATCTAAATAATTGCAATTTTGAGTTGAGAATAGAGTAGAAAAAGGCGCTCTTGGACGCGCTCGTGAATAACAAAAGCTGTTTTTTCTTTAGTTTTAAAAATGAAATCTTCAACGTTTTTAAAATTGAAAAAATCATTTGCTAAAGCTTGGTCAAGAACAAATTTGACTTTTGTTTTGGTTTTGAAATTTTGGGTGTCACAAGTTGACTTATCCGAAAAATTACTTTTGTTGGGAGAGGTTTTGTCAAAACTAAATTCCTTTTGTGACGTCATTTGGAAAAGGCTTGCCTTCACGCTGCATGGCGAAAACAAAATTCCGATCACAAAAATTATTTGTAAAAACACTCTCATGTGGGCAAAAATAGCCTTTTAAAATACCGAAACAAAGTTTTTAAGTTTTCTTAATACTTTATTTGCAGTTAAATATGTGTTAAAATGCTTATCTTTGGAAGTCTTTTTGGAAGCCAAAATGAAAGTGTTTTCCAAAATCTTATCTACAATTTTTGATTTTACCAGAAAAATTATTTTTAAAACTTCTATTGTTTAAAATTTTATATCTTTGCAATGTCGTTTTTAAAGATGTTAATATTTGGATTTTCCAAGGTTGATAGAATTATTAACTACAAAATAATATTTTAACAGTGTTTTACGATCACCAACAGATTGAAAAGAAGTGGCAGAAGTATTGGGAAGAAAACCAAACTTACAAAACATCGGACGCTACTTCTAAGCCGAAATTTTATGTATTAGATATGTTCCCTTATCCATCGGGAGCAGGGCTCCACGTGGGACATCCGCTCGGATATATTGCGTCGGATATCTATGCGAGATACAAAAGACATCAAGGCTACAATGTTCTACATCCTGTTGGTTACGATAGTTTTGGTTTGCCAGCGGAGCAATATGCCATCCAAACGGGACAGCATCCTGCGGTGACGACAGAGCAAAATATCAATCGTTATGAGGAACAGCTTAAAAAGATTGGTTTTTCTTTCGATTGGAGTCGAGAGATTCGTACATCGGACGCTTCTTATTATAAATGGACGCAATGGATTTTTATTCAGTTGTTTCATTCTTGGTATAATAAGGATACAGACAAAGCAGAATCTATTGATACGTTGATTAAACATTTTGAAGCAAAAGGTACAGAAGGACTTAATGCCAATCAAAATGATGAATTAAACTTTACTGCAGAAGAATGGAAAGCGGCTTCGGAAGAAGATAAGCAAGATATTTTATTAAATTATCGTTTGGCATTCCGTGCTGAGACGACTGTTAACTGGTGTCCAGCTTTAGGAACGGTTTTAGCGAACGATGAAGTTATTGGAGGTAAGTCGGAGCGTGGTGGTTTTCCTGTGTATCAAAAGAAAATGATGCAATGGAGTATGCGTATTTCTGCATATTCTGAAAGATTATTGCAAGGTCTTGCGACTTTGGATTGGCCACAACCGCTTAAAGATTCTCAAGAATATTGGATCGGGAAATCTCAAGGTGCGAAAGTTAAGTTTTTGGTTGATGGTTCTGAAAATCAAATCGAAGTTTTCACAACGCGTCCTGATACTATTTTTGGATCGACATTTATGGTGTTGGCGCCAGAAAATCCTTTGGTAGAAAATATTACAACAGAAGCTCAAAAAGCAGAAGTTGAAAATTATATTGCTGAAACTTCTAAGAAAACAGAGCGCGATCGTATGGCTGATGTTAAGTCGGTTTCGGGTGCTTTCACAGGAAGTTATGCTATCAATCCTTTTACAGGAAAGAAAATGCCGATTTATATTTCGGATTACGTGTTGATGGGTTACGGAACAGGTGCTGTTATGGCAGTTCCGGCGCACGATGAGCGTGACCACAGATTTGCAAAGAAATTCGGTTTAGAAATTATCGAAGTTGTTGCAGGTGGCGAAAATGTTCAGGAAGAAGCTTTTTCATCAAAAGATGGAGAATGCATCAACTCTGATTTCTTAAATGGTTTAAATTACGAAGAAGCGAAATCTAAAATCATTGAAGAAATTGTAAAACGAAATATCGGGGAAGGCACAATTAATTATAGACAACGTGATGCGATTTTTTCTCGTCAGCGTTATTGGGGCGAGCCGGTTCCTGTTTATTTTAAAAACGATTTGCCTTATACATTGCCAGTTTCGGCTTTGCCATTAGCTTTGCCAGAAGTTGAAAAATATTTACCAACAGAAGATGGTGATCCACCTTTAGGAAATGCTAAAGATTTTGCTTGGGACGAAGCGAATCAAAAAGTGGTTGCTACAGATTTAATCGATAATGTGACAGTATTTCCTTTAGAATTGTCAACAATGCCAGGTTGGGCAGGTAGTTCTTGGTATTTCTTAAGATATATGGATCCGCACGATGATGAGGTTTTTTGTAAAAAAGAATTGTCGGATTATTGGGGACAAGTCGATTTGTATATTGGTGGAAGCGAGCACGCAACTGGACATTTGTTGTATTCTCGTTTTTGGAATATGTTCTTAAAAGACAGAGGTTACATTGAGCAAAATGAACCTTTCCAAAAGTTGATTAACCAAGGTATGATTTTGGGAATGAGTGCTTTTGTGTTTAGAGTTGATGGAACTAATCAGTTTGTTTCTAAAGCTTTGACAGGTGATTATAAAACACAGAAAATCCACGTTGATGTTTCTTTATTAAAAGGAGGAAGCGACGAATTAGATACTGAAGCATTTAAGAAATGGAGACCAGAATTTGCTGATGCTGAATTTATCTTAGAAGACGGCAAATACATTACAGAACGCGAGGTTGAGAAAATGTCAAAATCGAAGTTCAATGTGGTGAATCCTGATGATATTAGTGAAGAATTCGGAGCAGATTGTCTTCGTCTTTACGAAATGTTTTTAGGCCCGTTGGAGCAATCAAAACCTTGGAACACGCAAGGACTTAGTGGTGTTTATGGATTCTTGAAAAAGTTCTGGAACTTGTATTTCGATGGTGATACTTTCGTGGTGAACGATGAGGAGCCAACAAAAGCGGAATATAAAGTGTTGCATACATTAATAAAGAAAGTTGTTTACGATGTTGAGAATTTCTCGTTTAATACATCGGTATCATCATTTATGATTGCAGTTAACGAATTGCAAAAATTAAAATGTAACAAAAGAGCGATTCTTGAACCTTTAGCTGTCATTATTTCACCTTATGCGCCGCATATTTGTGAAGAATTATGGAGTTTACTTGGTCATAACGAAAGTGTGGAGTATGTTAAATTCCCTGAATTAAATGAAACATATTTAGTTGAAGATGAAATTGAATATCCAGTTAGTTTTAATGGGAAAATGAAATTCAAATTGCCACTTTCTGCCACTTTGACAGCTGACGAAATTGAAGCAATAATATTAAAAGATGAGCGCGTGCTTAACTTTTTGGGAGATCAAACTCCAAAAAAATTGATAATTGTGCCTAAGAAAATCATAAATATCGTACTTTAGTGGCGTTTTTTAGTATAAATTAAGCGAGTGTTTAAAACGAAATACTATTTAAAATTTCAAAAAAATACAGGCTTATTTTAGACTTTATTAAAACGAATAAAAGTATAGAAGTAAAAATGATGCAATATTTTTTGAAATAAATATCAATATAATAATTATTTATCTAAAGCGCTAATATAAATTAGAAGTTAAATGTATACTAAGTGTTGCATTTTTAATTTATTTGCCTTTATTTTACAACCTAGAAAATTTAACAATTATAATTTAGTTTAATATGGAAATGAATGTTTCGAACACAGACGAGCAAGTAGTTGCTAGAAAAAAGGGAGGCCTTAATCCGGCTATAATTTTACCAATTCTTTACTTAGTTGCAGTAGCAATCTATCTATTTGTACTAGGTAATCCGTCTAACTTTGCTGCTAACCCAAAAGTAACGGGAGCATCAGTAGCTTTAGCAGATGTAGAATCTAAAGAATTACACCCAGAAGGATTTATGGGTATTATCTACATGGGAGGTCCAGTAGTACACATCCTTATCCTTTTCATGCTTACAGTAGTTGTGTTCTCGATTGAGCGTTTCTTAGTATTAGGGAAAGCTGCAGGTAACGGTAACTTAGATAACTTCGTAATGAAAGTTAGAAGCTTACTTAACCAAAACAAGATTGATGAAGCAATGGAAGAGTGTGACAGACAAAAAGGATCTGTTGGTAATGTAGTTAAAGAAGGTCTTACGACTTACAAAGCTTTAGCTAAAGACAACACACTTAACAAAGAGCAAAAAATGATCGCTCTTAACAAGTCAATCGAAGAAGCTACAACTCTTGAGATGCCAATGTTAGAGAAAAACATGAACATTCTTTCTACATTAGGTACAGTTGCAACCCTTATTGCACTTCTAGGTACGGTAATCGGGATGATTAAAGCGTTCCACGCTTTAGGATCTGGAGGTGGTACTCCTGATGCTGCTGCATTATCAATCGGTATTTCTGAGGCACTTATTAACACGGCTTTAGGTATTGGTACATCAGCTATCGCGATTATTTTCTACAACTTCTTTACTTCTAAAATTGATGGTTTAACTTATAAGATTGACGAAATCTCTATGAGTATCCAACAATCTTTCGCTGAGTTCAACTAAGAACACACTCAGTTAGATAAAATTGCTAGCACGCAATTTGTAATTCAAGAAGTTAGTTAAAGAAATAATAATAAAATGGCGAAAATTAAACCAAAAAGACATGGAGTAGTAACCGACATGACAGCAATGTGTGATGTTGCGTTCTTACTACTTACATTCTTTATCTTGACCACACAGTTTAAGAAACCAGATGTGGAGCAAATCAAACCGCCATCATCAATATCAGAAAAATTGTTACCTGATGCGAGTCTTATGACCATCAACGTAACACCAGAAGGTAAATTCTATTTTACTCCAGTTGATAACGGTGCAGAAAGAGTACAGTTATTAGAAAAAATGGGTGCTAAATACGGAATGACTTTCAACGATAAAGAAAAGGTGGCATTTGCGAAAGTGCAAACAATCGGTGTTCCGATGAATCAGCTAAAAGGTTATCTAGGTCTTTCAGAAGATCAATTAAAAACCTTTAAAGCTAAAGAAGGAGTGCCTTTGGATAGCGTTAATAAGCAAGTTATTGATTGGGTACAACAAAGTTTGTCAGTTAACCCTAGCTACAAGTTAGCTATTAAAGGTGACGTGTCAACAAAGTATCCAAAAGTAAAAGACTTATTTGAAGGCTTGAGAGATATAGATTTTCTTAAGTTTTGGTTAATAACATCTCAAGAAGGGAAATAATAAATAGAAATGGCAGAAGTACAAGTAAAAGACAGTGGCGCCAAAGGCGGCAAGGTACGCTCGAAAAAGCAGAATACCAGAGTCGATATGACGCCGATGGTGGACTTAGGGTTTCTATTGATTACCTTCTTCATGTTTACCACTACTTTCAGTAAACCGAACGTGATGGATCTTGGTCTTCCGGCAAAACCGAAAGATGAGACTCAGAAACCGCCAGATACTGAAATTAAATTGAGCAACTCAATCTCAATTATTATTGGGAAAGATAATAGAGTTTTCTATCACCAACAAGATCAAGCAGGTCTTACAGATCAAACCTTGATGGAGACAAAGTATGATAGAGAAGGGATTACAAAAGTAATCGAGCAAGCAAAAGCGAGAGCGGCAGATCAGAACATGTTTACTGTGATTATTAAGCCGACTGATGATGCAGTGTACAAAAATTTTGTAGATATTCTTGACGAAATGGCTATTACTAAGAATGAAAGATATGGGGTTACCGATATCAAACCTTGGGAATTGGCTGTTTATAAAAAGAAAGTTGGAGAATAATCTCCAAGCTACAATTAATTCTTAAATATTAAGAAAATGTCAGAGAATTCAAATTACAATCCAGAAAATCTATCATTAGATGAGATTGTATTTCAGAATAGAAATAAAGAGTATGGCGCATACGATCTAAGAACGGAGTATCCTAAGTTATTGACTAAGTCATTTATTTTTGGTACAATTTTCTTCCTAGTTGCAGTTATATCTCCATTTGTATATCTGAAGATTAAGCAAATGAACGCTGCTGATAAAACTGAAGTTGATGCAAATCTTATTGAGATTTTACCAGAGCAGCCAGTTTTAGAACAGCCTAAAGAAGAGGAACCACCTCCACCACCTCCACCAAAGCAGGAGCCTGAGAAAATTGAAGTAATTCAAAATGTTGTTCCTGAACCTAAAAGAGAGCCAAAGGTAGAAACACCTCCACCACCGATTACAAAACAGTTAGAAACAACTACTGGTCTTGTTAATCAAGAAGGTGTTAAGAAACCAGACTTTACGCCACCGCCACCGCCACCAGGGCCTGGTAAAGTGACGACTGCTGAAGTTAAAGCTCCTGTTAATACTAACGAGGTATATGCTGAAGTAGACCAGTCTGCTGAGTATCCTGGTGGTCTTGGAAGTTTCCGTAAATATGTTGGTGAGAATATTGATTCTTCTAACATGGAAGGTGAAGGACAATTAACAGTTAAGTTAAGATTCATCGTGGAAAGAGATGGTTCGGTTTCTGATGTTAAGGTTATGCAAAAGTCAGGAAATTCTGATTTTGACTCTGAAGCAGTTAGTGTTGTTAAGAGACAAAAGAAATGGAAGCCTGCTAAGCTTAACGGTGAAAGCGTGAGATCATATTTCTCAATTCCAATTACAATGCAATTTCAATAATTAGCATTTATTAACATAAGAAAGAGAAGCTTCGGCTTCTCTTTTTTTGTATCTTTGTTACTATGATGTTTAATTGGTTATCAGTAATCACAGGTTTTTTTTATGCCGTTCTAGGTATCGTGGTTATTATTTATAAATTTTTTGTAGTTCAGCTTGAGCCAAATATTGCTTATCCATTAGGTGCTATTTTAATTGGTTATGGAATTTTCCGTGTTTTTCGTGCTATTAAAAAAATAAGAGATAGTCGTTATGAAGAATAGTATTTTAGTAGTATTCGCTTTTTTCTTTTTAATTTCATGTAATAAGTCCAAAACTGAGGCTTTGGATACACCTAACCAAGGCACAATTACATTGGAAGCAGATGAATCTTTTAAAAGTGTTACAGAAGCTTTAACAGAGCGTTACATGGCTCTCAATCCCAGTACGAAAATTAACGTAGTATATACCAAAGAAGATATTGGCTTGCTAGATCTTTTAGATAGAAAAACACGCGTCATTGTAATGTCTCGTAACTTGACAAAGTCGGAAAAGGATGCTTACGATAAAAAAATAAATTTGCCTTGGCAACCTGCAAAATTTGCTGCTGATGCTTTAGTTTTTGTTGTTTCTAAAGAAAATTCTACAATTAAAGAATTAAGTGTCGATGAAATTAAGAAGAGAATTTCTTCTGATGAAAAAAGCTTGATTTTTGATGGTGCTAACTCGAGTAATATTAATTTTATTGCTCAGCAGTTTAATGTAAAAGCTTCAGCGCTTAAATATTCAATTATTAAAGGTAATGAGAATATTGTCAAAGAACTAGAGAAATATCCGAACAAAATTGGTGTGATTAGTCTTAATACAATTTCGCGTCCTTATGGTGATGAAGCTATTATGCTAAGAGATAAAATCAATGTCTTACCAATTGTTGATAAAGGCAAATCGTATACACCAACAGTTGATAATCTACAAGATATGCAATATCCTTTTACAAGAGTCTTGTATTTCCTAACCAATGAGGCGTATTATGGCCTTGGTAATGGTTTTATTAGATTTGCATGTACACAACTTGGACAGATCGTTGTGGAGAAAGAGGGGCTTCAACCTTACAATCTATATCGCCGTGAAGTTCAGATGCGATAAAATGTTAACAAAATTTACGATTTTAAAATAAAATTTGGAATGAATCTTGTGTTTCAATCCATATTCAATATTTAAATAAACTAAAATAAAATTATAATGAATTATTCCAAGAAAATTGTTTTGACTGCGGCTGTTGGGTTCTTCTCTCAGTTTGCATTTGCTCAATCTGTGCAAGAAGGTATCATCTATGTTGACAGTCACAAATATGCAAAAGCAAGACAAAATTTTAATGATTTAATTACAAAAGATCCTTCAGCTAATAATTATTTTTATCTGGGGAATACATATTTAACTCAGTTCGAGCCGAATTTTGACAAGGCTAAAGAATATTTTGATCAAGGTTTAGCAAAAGATCCTAAAAGTGCTCTTAACAAAGTAGGTTTAGCTTCTATTAAAATTGGGAAAGGCGATAAGTCTGGAGAAAATGATCTTCGTCAAATTGTTAAAGATACTAAAGAGAAAGATGCAGAAGTACTTTATCGTGCTGCTGAAGCTTTAACGATTTATGAGAAAACTACGAATCCTGATTTAGCAATTGAGTTCCTTAACAAAGCTATCGAAAGATCTCAAAAAGCGGGTGTACCTGCTAATTATTACTATGCGTTAGGAGATGCTTATAGACTTAAGTCTACGAACGATCCTAAGTTAGCTGGTAGTGCTCTTTCTGCTTATGAAAATGCACTTCCTGTTGCTAAAAGTAAGGCATCTGTCTATACAAGAATTGCAACATTATGGATGGCAGCTCAACAATGGCAAAAAGCAAAAGAAAATCTAGATAAAGCGGTTGCAGTTGATCCTTCTTATGCGCCTGCATACAAAGCTTTGGCTGGTTTCAATATGAAATATCAACGTAATGCTGAAGCGACGCAAGATTTGGTTAAATATTCTCAGTATGCGGATGAAGATCCTTCAACTCAGTTAGAGATTGCTAAATTATATTTCATCAATGATGATTATGCGAATGCTAAAACGACTTTAGATAAGATTTTTGATAAAGTTGAAGATCCGATTAAATATAAACTTCGTGCTTATGTACAATACGGTTCTGGAGATTATACAGGTGCAAAAGAGAATCTTGATAAATTTGTTAGCTCTGTAGATAAAGCTAGAGTTCAGGCTGCGGATCAAGGTCTTGCAGGTTTGATTGCTGCTGGTTTGGCTAAAGATGAAAAAGATCCTGCTAAAAAAGCGGAATTAGAAGCTCAAGTTCAGTCTAAAATTGCAATTGCAAAAGCTGCAAAAGATGAAACAATGAAGTGGGACGAAGAGTTAGCTAAAATCAAAGGTGGATTTAATGCTGCTTCTGCTGATCAAGGACCAACTAATCCACAGATTGAAGGACTTAAGAAAAAAGTGGCTGCTAACCCAGAAGATACTACATCTATGGCTTATTTAGCACAAGCTTACCAAGAAGCTAAAAACTGGAATGGCGCAGTGTTAACATGGCAAAAATTAACAAGTTTGCTTCCTGATTGGGCGCCAGCTTACAACTCTTTGGCTTATGCTTATCAACAAAGCGGTAATACAGATTTAGCGAATGGATCATATCAAAAATACATCGATTTGATTACAAAAAATCCTGCTGAAGTTGAAGCTAATAAAGAATCTCTTTCTTACGCATATTTTGCAATAGCTTATGCTAATAAAGATGGAGACAAGGCAAAAGCTAAAGAATATGCTGATAAGGCGGTTGCGCTTAATCCAACATATCAAGATGCAGTTAATCTTGTTAAATATTTAAGTAAATAAGATACTAATCATAAAAAAATCCCGTGGTGAAAACTGCGGGATTTTTTTGTTTTCATAAATTTGTAAAAAATTAAGATAATGAAAGTTGACATCTTAGCAATTGGAGCGCATCCTGATGATGTTGAGTTGGGTTGTGGAGGAACACTAGCAAAACTGATTTCGGAAGGAAAAACAGTAGCTATAATCGATTTGACACAAGGTGAATTAGGAACTCGTGGTACTAACGAAACGCGCGCCGTGGAAGCTGCTGAAGCCGCAAAGATTTTGAGAGTTTCAGCGAGAGAAAACTTGAAGATGGAAGATGGCTTTTTAGAGAATTCTAAAGACTATCAAATGCGAATCGTTAAAATGATTAGAAAATACCAACCAGATATTGTTTTGGCTAATGCGATTGATGACCGTCATCCTGATCATGCAAAAGGCGCAAAGTTGGCTTCTGATGCTTGTTTTCTTTCGGGGCTTAGAAAAATCGAAACCGAATTAGACAATCGACCACAAGAGGTTTGGCGACCTAAATTGGTTTTGCATTATATCCAATGGAAGCATATTCAACCAGAATTTGTTATTGATATTTCTGAATTTTTAGATATTAAAATAGCATCTTGCATGGCTTATAAAACGCAGTTTTATGATCCAACTTCTAACGAACCTATGACGCCAATCGCAACAAAAGACTTTTTGGAGAGTTTAACCTACCGCGCGCAAGATCTTGGGCGTTTATCGGGAGTTGCTTATGCTGAGGGTTTTACATCTGAAAAATTAATTGCTTTGAAAAATTTTGATAATTTTATTTGATAGTTAGAATTATTGTGCTATATTTGCACACGCAAAAACGGTGATTGTAGCTCAGTTGGTTAGAGCGTCGGATTGTGGTTCCGAAGGTCGTGGGTTCGAGACCCATCATTCACCCAAATTTAAAAAAGCATTCTAATTTTAGGATGCTTTTTTTTATTTTGTCGATTAAGAGTTTTTTTGACTATCTACTTTTATTATTGTTGAACTTTTTTCAGTTGTAAATATATTTGAGTTTTGATGACGTCAGTTCCTATGTTTTATTTCTATATTTTTTCATAATTTTTAGTAGTTAGACGAGATGTTATTCTCAACTGGCTTTTTCGGATTCAATCTTAAGTTGATTATGGTAAAACTTGACAATATTAATTTTCTTTAATTTTAGTGTATTGATATTTTTAGCATTCAAATTATATAAAAGTGTAATAGGATGTGCTTATTTATTGATTTTAAATGTGTGTTTAACTAATTTTGTTGTTTGTAATGTTTTCTTGATTATAGAACGAAGGACTCTAAAATAATCTCGATACTTTATTGTTTTGATTTTCGCAGAAATATAAATTGTATTTAAAATATCTCGTTTATAATGCGTTATGATTATCAATCTAATAAATTGTAAAAATATTTGTTTAAAGTTTTGCTTAATTAAATATTAAGTTATACATTTACCACGCCTTAGAAAAGCAGTAGTGCTAAACAAAGGCAATAAATTTTTTTTCATCATTTGTGTTTTTAGAATCGTATCTCTGATACGATTCTTTTTTTATGCCTCATAGTAGAGTAGAAGGTAGATGAAGTAACTATATGTAACGCTTCCATCTTGTCGATTTGTCTTTAAAAATAGATCATTAGTCCAGCCGAAAGCATCACCTAGTACACTTTTATTTTTTTTCCTAAAAACGATTTCGTTGGCTCTGTCTCTCTTCATTTTTTTAGAATATCTTTTTAAAATAAATTCCACCCACTTTGGGTCAGAAGCCAGAATGTTTGACAGAATGTTTTTCAAGGCAAAAAGGTTTGCAGAATATTCTAATTCTGGTTTTTCAGAATAAATGCAATTTAGAAATCCAATAAAACTAGCTTCCTGTTCTCTAGCATAACCCAGCTGATGCGCTGCTTCATGCGATAATGTAAAAGCCTTGTTGCTATCGGGCAAATTGGCATCATATTGTGCTTCTGCTGTAAAAGGATTGTAATAGCCTAAAATGCCCGTTAAGCTCATTATTTCACCAAATAAACTTGGCTTTATAGAAATAATATTTGTTGGTGTTTTGGTGTTGAATTTTGTTGGTATTTTGGCTTGTGTTAAAATGAGTTCAGATTTAATCTTATCAAGGTTTTCGATT
The DNA here is from genome assembly GCF_900167905.1 of Soonwooa buanensis. Taxonomy (GTDB): domain Bacteria; phylum Bacteroidota; class Bacteroidia; order Flavobacteriales; family Weeksellaceae; genus Soonwooa; species Soonwooa buanensis. The sequence goes on from NZ_FUYZ01000007.1 coordinate 72,087, forward strand.
TGATAAATACCGTTTTTGTCTTCATTAAGATGTTCTCTGTTTTTAATACAAAATTCTAGATATTTTATAGATAAGGTTTTTAGTTTTTCGATTGAGATTTTATCGTCTGGATTAACTTTAATAATCGGTTTTTGAAAATACATCATTCCCCAAAACATTTGATAAACGAAGTAGATTATATTTAAGAATATTAAAACTTTTACTAGCTGAGATTTTATTCCTTTTTTAAAAATGAAATAAATAATAGTTGCAATCCATAATCCTAAAACCACATACAAAATATCACCAACTGAAAAATTGAGGCTACTAAATATTTTTTGATGTGCTGTTTTTTGCCATTCATAAAATTTTGCAAAAAAATCGATTGCTATTGTCGATTTTGATAGTAGGTAAAAAACAAAAATTTGGGCAAACCAAAGGCCTGCCCAAATTAATATTTTCTTTTTTTGAGACAATTTAGTGTCCGCTACTTTCATTTGATTCTGTAAGTTCAACGCCTTGTTTCTTTAGAATTTTAGGTGTAATATAACCAAAAATTGCTAGATATAAAAAGCAAAGCGCAGGGATAATGTAAGAGAAATGTGTGTAAGTCATTCCCATGATACCGCCATGTCCAGAAGGACCATTGTCAATATCGCAAATTGCACCTTGTACTAATGGGATAATACCGCCACCCAAAATCATCATAATAAGGAAAGATGATGCTTTACCAGTGTTTTTGCCAAGTCCTGCAATTGCTAAATCGAAAATTGCTGGCCACATAATTGAACAGAAAAGTCCTCCAGAGATCAAGAAATATTTTGCAATATTTTTGTCTGGATAGAAAAGTCCACATATCATCATAATAATACCTGCAACACCAAAAATCATAAGTGTTTTTCCAGCGTTTTTTCCACCAATAAAACTGATAAAAATAAATATTGCAATCCAAATAGGATAGATGTAGAATGAAGTTACATCTTTACCACTCATATTATTTGCGAAAATAATAATCCCAAATGCTATGAACGGAACAACGATTTTTAAAAGTAAATTAAGAGCTTTTGAAGTGTTAAAAACGTTGATTCCGCCATTCCAACGTCCAATCATAAGACTTCCCCAATATAGAGAGACAAACGGCGCAATATTGTTTTCTAAAACACTTCCGAATTCGCGAGTATGCAGTAGGGCAGGTAGATTACTAATGATACTAACTTCCACACCAACGTACAAAAAGATGGCAATCATACCCAAAACAAGTTGAGGGTATTTTGTAATTCTAAACTTCTCCGAACCTTCGTCAATTAACTTTTCTTCTTCTTTTGCAGGATCTTCAATTTTTGAAAATAACATGAAAATCGCTACCAAAATAAATGCGATTCCTAAAATTACAAAAGGCATTTTAACCGTACTAAGTTTCCCTTTTACGAATTCTTTTGGATAAAGCGTGTTAGCTGCTTCTTTTTTGGTGTCATCAAGTTGTTTAGAATATTGATTAACAAGTTCGTCTGATAGATTTTTGTTAACTTCTAGAGTCGCAAGTCCAGCATTTAATTTACTGATTTGATTATTGACTTTGGTTTCAGTCGCAGTTTTTTCGGCGCTGTCAACGTGTGAGTCTTTTCCGAGATCAAGTATATTAGTCTCTAACTCAGTTTTTAGAGTTTTGTATTCGTACACTAAAGTTTCGGTTTTGCTAAGATTTGCAGGAAGAGGTTCGCTTTTATTACCAGTTCCAAACAATGCAATACCAACGATAATTGGTCCTATTGTCGTTCCGAGAGAGTTAATTCCGCCAGCTAAAGTCAAACGGTGCGCGCCAGTGCTTGCGCTTCCCATTTTAATCGCTAAAGGGTTGGCAACAATTTGCTGTACCGAAAATCCTAATCCAACAACAAACAAAGCCATTAAGAAAAACCAGAAATTGGCTGTGGCTGCAGCTGGGAAAAACAAAAATGCACCAATTGCGGAAATGCTCAATCCAACGGCAAGTGTTTTTTTGTAACCAAATTTTTGTAAAATATCACTTTTAAGGGAAATGATGAAAAATATTACGGATCCAACAAAATAGGCGGCGTAGAAGGCCCAAGCGACCAGTTGCGACTGTAATTGTGATAATACAAACCATTTTTTGAAAACGGGAATCAGGATGTCATTACTCGCTGCTACAAATCCCCAGAAGAAGAATACAATAACCAAGGACAAAAACTGTGACCACTTGGTTTGTTCGTTATGTTGACTCATTTAATAAAAATATGTTAAACAAATATAATTATTTATTAATAAGATAATACTTGTTTAAAACATTTTTAATTTCCTCATACACAACGGATTTTAATTCCGTCATTGATAAGTTGGGTTCGTAGATACCATTAAAATAGGCTTTCGCGCATCCAGGATAACCTTTTTTATTGTTAAAAGGAAACATTTCTTTGAGACCAACAAATGTGAAAGCCGCGATAGAAAACTTATGTTTTGTAGCTAAAATAAAAGCGCCATCTTTAAAATTATCCAAAATAATAGACGTGTCATCTGGCACACCACCTTCGGGGAAGATGACAATACTGCAACCTTCTTGCATTTTTTCGGCACAACGACGATAAACATCAGCACGACTTCTGGCGCTGCTTCGATCAACCATCACACAAATTCTTTTATAAATGGTTCCGAAAATCGGAATCTTTACCAACTCTTTTTTACCAACGAAACAAAGCGGATGATTTGGTAACAAAATCAGCATCAACATAATATCCATAATCGAGGTGTGGTTGGATACAAATACATATTGTTGATTTCTGTTGAGATTTTGCTTAGAAAGATTAATGCGTTTATAACTCATACCCATGCCATAATACATGCAATATGCCCACATACGGATAAAGAAATAACAATATCTGTAATGACTTTTTCTAAAAGAAAGGATATAGACTGGGATTCCCCAAAGTATGGTGAATATAAGTCCGATGATTACCATCCAAACACGCCAAAGTATATTAAGAATTGCTGTCATTTTAATTATCCATTAAAGATCACTTTCTTTTTGATGCTGTAGTTAAGTACAGAAACTGTTACAATTGCAGCAATTTTACTAATCATTTCTGGAGAGAAAGTGAAAATCTTGATGCTAAAATAACTCGTAAAGACGTAATGGAAAAATATTTGGAATAAGGTTAAACTTAATATAGTTGATATAAAAGATACAATCATAAAATACATAAACTCACGACGTTTGGAGTGTTTTCCTCTTTCAAAAACAAACCAAATACTCAAGAAATAATTAGTAATAATACCACAACAAGTTGATAAGATGTTACTCAAAGGATATTTTATGCCGTAAAGATTATATTCCCAAGTTGCAATTTTGGGGATGTTAACGCTAAATAGTTTGAAGCTGCCGATTTCTACAATGGCGCTTAAACCTCCAGCGATGATAAAAAACAAAACCTGTTTTTGTTTTAAAAGTAAATCTTTCATTTGGTGCAAATTTAAACTTTTAATGTTAAAATATTAAAACAGTTTTTTTAAGATTATGAGAACCAAAAATTATGTATTTATCAGGCTTTTATAAAATCTTATAAGCTTAAACCTAATAGAATTGCGGTAAAATAAACGAAAATAACGATGAAATCTAGAAATATTGAATGATTTATTATTTAGAAAAACATTAAAATATTTAAAATAATATTAAAAAATGTTATTTTATTTTGGTATTAATTCTAAAAATGTATCTTTATTCTAAGAATAACGCATTTGAAGTGTGTGTGCTGTTTTTCACTTATTTGTATGTTGTTCTTCGATATTTTTAACACAATACAATACAAATATATTATGAAAAAGCGTCCAAGTTATCGAAAATTTCAGCCTCAGTTGAAAAAAATTGAGGAGCTTGAAAAGAATAATTCGACTTTTAAAAGAATCTATTCTGAGTACGAACTAATGTCCGACGAACTGTGGGAAATAGAAAATGACGAGAAAAATTCGGTGCCGGATGATTTTATTAATGCTATACAATTGCAAACCGAATATCTCGAAGAAGAGATTAATAATTGGCTGACGAATATCACGCCAAGAGATAATGATGCCTAATATATTATTTACAGAATAATTTCCTACTTTTACAGGCCTAATTTATTTATAAAAAATATGATTGCAATTGTAGATGGAGGTTCTACTAAATGCGATTGGGTTATCCTAGAACATGATGGTAAAGAGGTCTTTAAGACAGAAACCATCGGTTTTAATCCCAATATTATCTCACCAGAACTTATTGCGCCCGAAGTCGAAAATAACAAAGCTTTGATGTCTGTTGCTAACGATATCAAACATGTGTTTTTTTATGGCTCTGGTTGTGGCGTGCAAAAAAATAGAGAAATTGTCCAAAGAGAACTTAATAAAGTTTTCAAAAATGCTTACGTAACAGCAAAGGAAGATCTTGTAGCAGCAGCTTACGCAGCTTATCGAGGTCATCCTGAGATTGTATGTATTCTGGGGACAGGTTCTAATTCTTGTTATTTTGATGGAGAAAAACTAAGGACAGAATTGCCGTCTTTGGGTTTCTTAATAGGAGACGAAGGTAGCGGCAGCTCACTTGGAAAGCAACTCGTGCGTCATTTCTTTATGAAAAAATTACCACCAGATTTACACAATCAGTTTGCGGAAATCTATCAGCTTAACATCGAAGATTTGTTACAAAATATGTATCACAATCCTCGCGTTAATGCCTATTTTGCCGATTTCACAAGATTTATTGTTGATCGCAAAACGCATCCATATTTTCAACAATTTGTATATAAAGAACTTAGAAACTTTTTAGAATTTCAGGTTCTTCCTTATAAAGAATGTCGCAGTAGCGAACTCAACTTCATCGGATCGATCGCTTATTTTTTCGAAGATATTTTGAGAGCTGCCGCAGCAGAATTTCATTTCACGGTGGGTGATATTGTACAACGACCAATAGAAAGTCTTGTTAACTACCACCGCGACTATATTTTACCAAAACTTTTACCCTAAGTTTTGCGTTTATCAATTATTGTAGAAGGGAATTTTTTAATTAATTAAAAAAATTAGTATGCCGAAACAAAATCAAAAAGATTTAAATGCTTTTAACAAAGCTGCTTTAGATTATCATAAAGCCGAACCAAAAGGAAAAATTGAAGTTGTACCATCTAAACCACACTCGTCTCAAAGAGATTTGAGCTTGGCATATTCGCCGGGTGTTGCTGTGCCTTGTATGGAAATTTACAACAATCCGCAAACAGTGTACGACTACACAGCAAAAGGAAATTTGGTGGCAGTTATTTCTAACGGAACTGCAGTTCTTGGGCTTGGAGACATTGGTGCGGAAGCATCAAAACCAGTTATGGAAGGTAAAGGTCTTCTTTTCAAAATATTTGCAGACATCAATGTTTTTGATATTGAGATTGACGAAAAAGATCCAGATAAATTCATTGAAATTGTAAAAGGAATTGCGCCAACTTTCGGTGGAATTAACCTCGAAGATATTAAAGCGCCAGAAGCTTTCTATATCGAACAAAGATTAAAGGAAGAGCTTAATATTCCTTTGATGCACGACGACCAACATGGTACGGCGATTATTTCTGCGGCGGCCTTAATCAACGCTTTAGAAATTGCAGATAAAAAAATTGATGAAGTTAAAGTTGTTGTTAATGGCGCAGGTGCCGCGGCAATCGCTTGTACTAAATTATATATCGCATTGGGACTTTCTAAAGAAAATGTCTTGATGTGTGACTCAAAAGGTGTTATCAATCATAAAAGAACAAATTTAACGCCTGAAAAAATCGATTTCATTGCCGAAACTGATATTGAAACCTTAGAAGATGCACTAAAAGGTGCTGATGTTTTTGTTGGTTTATCAAAAGGAAATGTGATGTCGCCAGAGATGTTGTTAAGCATGGCAGACAATCCAATTGTTTTTGCATTGGCAAATCCAGATCCAGAAATCGATTACAACTTAGCGGTTGAGACCAGAAAAGATGTTATTCTGGCTACAGGACGAAGCGATTTTCCTAATCAGGTGAACAACGTTTTGGGCTTCCCATATATTTTCCGTGGCGCTTTGGATGTACAAGCAACAGGCATTAACGAAGCGATGAAGTTGGCGGCGGTTCGTGCATTAGCAGCTTTAGCGAAGGAGCAAGTTCCGGAAGTTGTGAAGTTGGCTTATAATATTAAGCAATTGCATTTTGGAAGAGATTATTTTATTCCAAAACCTTTTGATAGTCGACTTTTAACACGAGTTTCTATGGCAGTTGCAAAAGCTGCGATGGAAAGCGGTATTGCGAAAAGTCCAATTACGGATTTTGAAGAATACGAAAATAATTTGCTAGATCGTATGGGACGTGACGAGCGTCTAATCCGTATGATGCAGAGTCGCGCAAAGTCTAATCCGATGCGTGTAACTTTGGGGAATGCTGAAGAATATAATGTTTTGAAAGCTGCTCAAATTCTTTTGGAAGAAGGTATTGCAAAACCAATTTTGTTGGGTGAGAAGAAATTCATCAAACAACAAATGGAAAAATATAACATTAATATCGATGTACCGATTGTTGATCCAATGGATGATGATCAGGAAGAAAATCGTGTTAAATATCGCGAGACACTTTGGAAACTTCGTCAACGTAAAGGGATGAATGAGTACAAAGCGAAACTTTTTGTGCGTCAAAGAGATTATTTTGGACCTTTGATGTTGAAACATGGCGATACAGATGCGTTGATTGTTGGTTTTTCTAAAAATTATTCTTCGGTTTTAAAACCAATTTTAGAAGTTGTTGAAAAAGAAAAAGGCGTTGACAAAGTGGCTGCGATGATGATGATTTTAACAGAGAAAAAACCAATTTTCTTTGCTGATACGTCGATTAATCAAAATCCGACTGCTGAAGATTTGGTGAATATTGCTAAAATGTCAGAAATGACGGTTAAAACTTTTGCTATTGAACCAAGAATTGCAATGTTGTCGTTTGAGAATTTTGCAGCAATTTCTGAAACTTCGAAAAAAGTGGCAAAAGCGGTTTCTATTCTGCATGAGAAATTCCCGAAAATGATTGTTGATGGCGAGATACAACCAGATTTTGCTATGAATAGTGATCATTTAAGCGATTATCCGTTCTCAAAATTGGGTACAGAACCAGCAAATGTTTTTGTATTTCCAAACTTAGAAAGCGCGAATTTATCATATAAAATTATTCGTGGGATGAAGATGGCGCAAGTTGTAGGTCCAATTTTAATGGGACTAAAACAGCCAGTGCATGTACTACAAATGCGCTCTAGCGTTGACGAAATTGTGAATTTGGCGACAATTGCAGTTTTGGATGCACAAAGAAGACAAGTGAAATAAGAATTAATTATTTTCAAAAAATAGATAAAGCGGGACTTCGGTTTCGCTTTTTTTATTAAGAATTTTTATCAATTTTAACAAGATTTTTTAATTCTCGTTTCGAATTAATATATTAGCAAATTGTTAATTAGATTATGATTTATTCATTAAAAGGAATAGTGGAGGAGTTAACGCCGACTTATGCCGTAATAGACGTCAATGGCGTTGGTTATTATGTTGGTATTAGCTTACAAACTTCGCAAATGTTGAAGCTTGGTATACACCACAAACTTTATATACAACAGATTATTCGAGAAGATGCCCATTTGCTGTTCGGCTTTAACACACTTTTGGAAAAAGAAATGTTCAATCTCTTAATTAGTGTTAATGGTGTAGGTGCAATTTCGGCACTTATCCTTTTGTCATCGTTGACCTTAGAAGAGACCGCTTCTGCAATCCAAAATGGACAAAGTGTTGTTTTACAAAAAGTGAAAGGCATCGGTACCAAAACTGCCGAACGTATTATCGTCGATCTTAAAGATAAGGTAGCCAAATTTGGGCTTTCGTCAGAAAATATTTCTCAATTCGTAGATAATAAAGTTAAAGATGAGGCGTTAACTGCTTTAGAGGTTTTAGGTATTTCTAAAAAAATGTCGGAGAAGATTGCAGATCGCATTCAGAAGAAAAATCCAGAAGTTTCGGTGGAAGAACTGGTAAAAGAAATTTTAAAAAACATTTAACATTTTTTGTGTTTTAGATAATACAGATGTAAAAAGAGAAGATAGTGAGGAGAGAGTTTTACTTTAAAAAGATTTTTGCATTGTTGTTGGTTTTAGTTGGGTGCATACAAGCTATTGCACAAGAAAAACCAAATGACAGTGTCAATATCAAAAATCATTTCAATTTAGCAAGTCCTATTCGATACGAGGCATTCTATGATGTCAAAGAAGGGATTTATTATTTGTATCCAAAGATTGGAAATACGACGGTTGGTAATCCGTTGGTGATGACATTTGATCAATATCGTAACTATATGTTGCAAAATCAATTGAAGTCTTATTTCCAAGAAAAATCGGATAACAACAATTTAGCAAACCGAAAAGATCAAGCTGATGCTAAGAAGAAAGGTCTTTTGCCAAGCATCACAATCCGAAATAAAATTTTTGAAAACATTTTCGGAAGTAACAAAATTGAGTTAATTCCTCAAGGTTATGCGTCTTTTGACTTGGGTGTTCTTTTGCAAAAAATTGACAATCCACTAATCTTACCACAAAACCGAAACAATTTCACAATTAACATTCAGCAAAGAATGCAGTTGGGATTGACGGGGAAAGTTGGTGAGAATTTGCAGTTAAAAGCCAATTACGATACCCAAAGTGGTTTTGCATTCGAGAACAGAATGAACTTGATGTGGCAAGCAAAAGGATCTTGGAAGGATTTGCAATCTAAAGGTCTTGATGATAAAACGACTGGTGGTGAAGATAAAGTCATCAAAAAAGTAGAGTTTGGTAACGTTAGTATGCCGCTTTCTACCAGTTTGATTCGTGGCGCGCAATCGCTTTTCGGTCTTAAGACAGATTTCCAGTTGGGTAAGACGACTGGTACTTTTGTGTTTTCGCAACAACAAGGTGAAGCTCGTAATATCGTTGTACAAGGTGGTGGAGCAATTAGCACATTTAAAGTTAACGCTTATGATTATGAAGATAATCAACATTACTTTTTAGGACATTATTTTTATGATAATTATGACAAAACGCTATTAACATATCCAACACTTAGCACAAGAATTAATGTAACAAGACTCGAAGTTTGGGTTTTGGATCAAGGTTCTGCTAATCTTCAGGATCAAAAAAGTATTGTAGGTATCCGAGATTTGGGAGATGGTGCAGGTGCTTATCCAAACAATTCGCAGAATGGATTATATAATGCGGTTACAGGTTTAGGAGCAGGCTTGCGTGATGTTGGGACAGCTTATAATACTATTAATGGACAAAACTTACCTAATGCGCAAGGCGGTACAGAGCCTTATATTGATGGTGAGCAATTTATTTTTAATAGAAAAGCAAAACGATTAAATCCAGGTGAGTACAAATTCAATCCACAATTAGGTTATATCTCATTAAACCAAAGATTAAATGACAACCAATTCTTAGCGGTTTCATACTCGTATACAATTGCAGGTTCGGATCAAGTTTATAAAGTCGGAGAATTTTCAGAAGAAAGTTCTGTTCTTGTAACTAAAATGTTGAAGTCAAATACCATGGTGAAAACAACGTCGCCAATGTGGGATTTGATGATGAAGAACATTTATCCGATGAATGCTAACCAAATTCAGCAAGAGAATTTCTTATTGAATGTCTACTACCGCGATAATTCTTCTGGAGGTAAGGTTAACTATTTGCCAGGTATCACAACGCCAGATAACAACTTATTGAAAACCGTTAACTGGGATCGATTAAATCTAAACAATGACGTCCAAGCAGAGAATGGTGTTTTTGGTGATGGTATTTTTGACTTTGTGCCAGGTCTTACGATTGAGCCTGAGCAAGGAAAAGTGATTTTTACTAAAGTTCAACCTTTTGGTAAAACAATGTCGGATCTTATAGAAAGTCTTCCTAATAGTAATAGTATTGATGCTAAACAATATGTTTATACCGACCTATATACCAAATTAAAAGAAACAGCCAAGCAAAGTAACCTAGCGCAACGATACACAATTGAAGGTCGTTACAAAGGCGCACAAGGTCAAGGGATCTCGATGGGTGCTATTAACGTACCGCAAGGATCAGTACGTGTTACAGCTAATGGTGTACAATTGACGGAAGGTGTCGATTATACTGTAGATTATATGTTGGGTACGGTAACGATTATTAACGAACAAGTTAAGCAATCTGGACAAGCCATTAACATTTCTATGGAAAACCAAATGACGTTTAATACCCAAAGAAAACGTTTCTTAGGATTAAATTTAGAACGTCGTTTTAATGATCATTTGACTGTTGGTGCAACCGTTGTTAACTATGCAGAAAGACCTTTAACTCAAAAAGTGAACTTCGGTCAAGAAGCGGTTAATAATACGATGGCAGGTTTCAATATTTTGTATAATAACGAACTTCCATTCCTAACAAGATTAACGGATAAAATTCCGTTTATCAATACAGAAGCGCCTTCTAATTTAAACTTTAAAGCAGAAGCTGCTTATTTAATTCCAGGTCAAAATAAAGGAACTAACGACCAATCTTATATTGATGATTTTGAACAAACAACTTCAAAAATTTCATTAAAAGAGCCGAGTTTATGGAGTATTGCTTCTAAACCTGAACTTAATAAAACAGATCCAATTTTTGCAAATGCAGGATTGAATGATGATACTGAAAATGGTTACGGTAGAGGTTTGACATCTTGGTATAACATTGACCCGAGATTCTACGGCGTTGGTGGTAAAGCACCAAACGGTATTAATGCACAAGTGTTATCAAATCACCGTTCGCGTCGTGTTATGATGTCCGAATTGTACAACGAAAGAGATTTTGTAGCTGGAGAACAAACCATGTTGACAACTTTTGACGTGAGTTTTTACCCAGCGCAAAGAGGTCCTTATAATGTGAATCTGTTAGATGAAGCAGCTAACCAACGTTGGGGAGGTTTGATGAGATCAATCGGTGTATCTAACTTTGTTAATTCGAATATCGAATATGTTGAGTTTTGGATGATGGATCCTTATGCGGATGGTAATAATCTAGGAAATGATCCAAAATTATTATTACAATTGGGTAACGTATCAGAAGATGTTCTTAAAGATGGTAAACTTCTTTACGAAAACGGAATGCCAACTGCTTCTAACCCTACACAAACAACAAGCTCTAAATGGGGAAATCAGCCAACACAATTCCCTATTCTATATGCTTTCTCGACAGAAGGTGATGAGAGAACGCAACAAGATTTAGGTTACGACGGTCTTAATGACGAAGCTGAATCTTCGAAGTTTGGCGTGTCATTTAATAACCCAGTGACCAATGAGTTGGATCCAGCATCGGATAACTTTGTATTCTATATGTCGGATAAATTCCAAGGGACATTGGCTTCTTCTCTTATTGATCGTTATCGTTATTTCCGTAATCCACAAGGTAACTCGCAGGCTAATACTTTAGAAGTTGCTACGCAGTTACCAGATGCGGAAGATGTTAATAGAGACTATAACTTAGACCAAAGTGAAGATTATAATCAATATACAATTGACTTAGCAAAAGATAAATTAGTTCTTGATGGGACAAACAAAATTGTTGACATCAAAGAAGTGAATGTTAAGTTTGAAAACGGTCAAAACTCAAAAGTTAAATGGTATTTGTTCAGAATTCCAGTTTCTCAATTTGATGATAAATCTTTAGGAGGAAATGCTGATGCAGCAATTCTTAATAACGTGAGATTTGCCAGAATGATCCTTAAAGGTTTTGAACAAACTTCTACTTTAAGATTCGGTACGTTTGATTTAGTAAGATCAGATTGGAGAAAATATACAAATAGATTAGCATATAACGATAAAGATGATGATCCTAACGAAGGGCAGACAATTACCAATGTTAGTACCTTTGATGTAGGAAGTGTTAATCTTGAAGAAAATGCTTTAGGAAAACCGCCTTATGTATTGCCTCCAGGTATCGATAGACAAGTGTTAAGTGGTAACGCTGGTGCACAAAGACAAAATGAATCTTCGCTTTACATGAAGGTTAATAATTTGGGAAGAGAAGCAAGAGGTGTATTCAAAAATACAAATCTTGATATGCGTCGTTACAAAAAACTAGAATTGTTTGTACACGCGGAAGATCTTAAAAATGTAATGAATACAAGTGTTGATCCAGATGCTAAATTCTTCATTCGTTTTGGATCAGATGCTACGGATAACTATTACGAGTACGAAGCTTCATTAAAATATACAGCGCAAAATGCAACGTCGCCATTAGATATTTGGCCAACAGAAAACCAAGTTAATCTAGCGATTGAAGAATTTGTTAATGCGAAAATGAAGCGTGACGAATACATGAAAGAAAATCCTGATTTCAAACCAGATGTACGTTATCAATATCTAGATTACAAACCAGATGGTGATAATAAAAAAATCTTTGTCAAAGGTCGTCCGAGTTTAGGGAACGTAACTAATATTTTGATAGGTGTTAGAAATAACAATGGTGCTGGTTCTAACAGAGGAATGATGGCTGGGCAACAAAAAGACTTAATCCTTTGGGTTAACGAGATTCGCCTTTCCGAAATCGAAAATAAAGGTGGTTATGCAGGTAACGCTTCCCTTAACTTTAACTTAGGAGACTTTGCTTTAGTTAATGCCAATGCAGCTTATTCATCAGTTGGATTTGGAGCAATTGACCAAAAACCTTCAGAAAGAGCGCAGTCATCTAATTCGACATTTAGTATTAATACAACGGTTAATGTAGACAAATTCCTTCCTGAAAAAGTTGGTATGAAGATTCCGCTTAATTACTCGTATACACAAACGATCGAAGATCCTAAATATAATCCGCTTGATAATGATGTGGAGTTGACAAAATCGCCTAACGAAGCTGATCTTAAAAAAGTGGTTAGAACATACAGTCAACAACGTAGTATTGGTGTGGTTAACATGCGTAAAGAACGTATGAATCCTAACAAAAAACCAAAATTCTATGATGTAGAAAACTTGTCTTTAACAACGATTTATAACGATGATTACTTCCGCGACATCTACACAAAACGTAATTACAGACAATACTTAAAAGGATCGATTGAGTATAATTATAACTTCAAACCATTTGTATTACGTCCATTTAACAAAATGATTAGCGATACTGCGAAGTCTTACAAATATTTGAGATGGATAAAAGAAGTTAACTTCAATCCGGTGCCGACGAGATTGTCTTTCAGAACAATGTTGGACAGAAATTATAACGAGTTAGAGTTTAGAAATATTGATGCATTAATAAATGGAAATATTGATAATTCTAATACGATTCGTAACCGTACATTCTACTTCGGATGGCAGTATAGTTTAGGATTTAATTTCACTAAATCTTTAAAGATGGAAATTAACTCTGAAACCAGAACCTTGAATGATAATCTATCAGTTTACGATATGAATACAAGTAGTATTTTCGGAAATCCTTTCAGAGCGGGACGTCCGGTACAATACAATCATAGAGTACAACTTAATTATCGTTTGCCGTTTGAGTATTTACCATATTTGGATTTCATTAATGCAGAATTGGGTTACAGCTTCCAATATAACTGGAATGCAAGATCATCAGCACTTCGTAACTTCCAAAATCCTGAAACAGGCGTTATCGAAAGTCTTGGTAATGTTGGTCAAAATACCAACACGATTTTGGCGACATCGACAGTTGATGTACCGAAGTTTTTAGGTAAGTTTAAATACTTCCAAAAGATAACGGAAACTATGTCTAAGAGAAGACAAGAGATTGACTCACTTAACAATGTCTATTCTCAAAACTTCTTGAAGAAAGGTAAAAAGAAAGAATTCAAAGCTTATAAGTTTAAAAATAAGTTGTCGCCTTTCCAAGCGGTTGCTTATGCATTAACATCGATCAAGCAGTTGGATGTTAATTATAATGAGAACAATGGTATTGTGTTACCAGGTCTATTGTCGGCCCCTAACTTCTATGGTGTTGGACAAACGCTTGGTGGACCAACTATTGGATTCTTGTTAGGATCTCAGGCTGATATTCGTCGTCTTGCAATCGAAAGATCTTGGATTTCGAGATCAGACTATATGACGGATGCTTATACAGAGATGACGACGCGTAACTTGACTGCGAATCTACAAGTGATGCCAGTTAATGATTTCAGAATCGATTTCAATGTGTTGCAAAACTACTCGCGTAACTTTATGCAGACTGGTTTCAATGTCAATCCAGATCCTGCTTTCTCATTCGGTTCAGAGATGATAACACACTCGAGTACGGCTTGGACATTTGGTACAGCCTTTACAGACGGTGCTGCACTTTATGATAAGATTAAAGAAAATGCAAGACTTATTTCTCAAGAATTAGGAGGCGCAGCAACTGCTACAGGTTATGCGGACGGTTATGACATTTCAAACGCTTATGTTTTAATTCCTGCTTTCAAAGCGGCGGTAGAAGGTAAGTCACCGAAACAATTAGGTAGCGTTAGAAAATCTGGCTTCCCACTTCCAAACTGGAAATTAACTTATAGCGGACTTAAGAACCTTCCGATTGTTAATAGTCAGTTCTCGAAGTTTGATGTGTTACACAGTTATTCATCGACTTATACGATGGCAGGTGTACAATCAAATATCGATTACTTTAACAGAAAATCAGCTGGCGAAAGAGATGTTAATGGCAACTATATTAATCCATATACTTTCTCACAAGTAGGATATGTTGAGGCTTTCTCTCCGCTTATTGGTATTGATGTGACGATGCGTAACAACATGCAGTTCCGTGCATCGTATAACAGAGACAGAGCTTATATGTTAGGTTTGATAAATCATACTTTAACAGAAGACATGGGAACTGAGTATGTTATCGGTTACGGTTATATTCTTAAAGATTTAAAACTGAAAATCAACTTTAAAGGAAGACCTCGAGATATCAAGAGTGATCTTAACATAAGAGCAGATTTAGCTTTAAGAGATAATAAAACAAGAATCACAAATATTTTAATTGACGATTCGCAAGTAACGGGAGGACAAAAGTTATTGACATTAAAATTATCAGCAGATTATAATATGTCACAAAACTTTAACCTGAAATTCTTCTACGACCAAATGGTTACAAAGTATAAGATTTCAACAGCCTTCCCGCTGTCAACAGTTAGAGCAGGTCTTACCGCAACATTCACATTTGGTGGAGCAGGAGGAGGCTTCTAATGATAAATTAAAATAAAAAAACGCATTAGTATTTCTAATGCGTTTTTTTATGAATATTAAAGATGAGGTAACTATTATTTAGATTACTTATATTTTTAAAATTAAGTTGTGGCATATCGAAAATCTAATTAAATTTGTATCAAACAATAAATCGTAATGAATACACCAGCAGAACTAAAGTACACGAAAGACCACGAGTGGGTAAAATTTGAAGATAACGTAGCAACAATCGGGATTACAGATTTTGCACAAAGCGAATTAGGAGACATCGTATTTGTAGATGTCGACACTGTAGATGATGACTTAGCTGCAGGTGACGTATTCGGAAGCGTAGAAGCTGTAAAAACTGTTTCTGACCTTTTCTTACCAGTTGATGGTACAGTTATCGAGTTCAACGAAAAATTAGAAGACGAACCAGAATTGCTTAACTCAGATCCATACGGAGATGGTTGGATCATCAAGTTACAACTAAAAGACGGAGCAGATCTTTCTACATTATTATCAGCAGAAGATTATCAAGCAATCGTTGGATAAATATCGCAACATATTTAGAAAATATATAATGCCCATTTATTGGGCATTTCTTACGTATATGCTACTTCGACCAGGCATCGAAAACAAAGAGTATTCATTCATGTTTCCTGGCATCGATAAGGTTTTACATTTTAGCATTTTTGGATTTTTAGGCTTTTGCATTTTGGTTTCCTTTCCGAATATCAAAAAATCCACTTACATACTAATAGGTTTAAGTTACGCATTACTCACCGAAATTTTACAAGAAGTTATGGGCTTCGGTCGATCGCTAGAGATTTTAGACTTATTTGCAGACATGGCAGGTTTCAGCTTAGCTATTTTCGTTTACAACCAAATTTCTAAACGACTTCCTTAATTTCTATTTTTCCTATTTCGGGCAATCCTCGCACCATGCTGAATCTTTACTAGCTCGGTCGGGCTGTCCGCTGTATCTTGGACGCTTCGCTCGGTCGTCTATGTTACGTTGCTCCTTCGTCGCGCCGCAACACCGTCGCCTCGCTCCGCT
Source organism: Soonwooa buanensis (assembly GCF_900167905.1). GTDB lineage: Bacteria > Bacteroidota > Bacteroidia > Flavobacteriales > Weeksellaceae > Soonwooa > Soonwooa buanensis. The sequence continues at coordinate 88,332 of NZ_FUYZ01000007.1, forward strand.
CCAAGGATGCCGCTTCCATCCCTATTGCGGATGGTGGATAATAATAAGATTTACGATTTCCAAATTTCAAATTTAAAACATCGTAGAAAGCAAAATTGGTTGAACTTAATCAAGTTTAACAAGATGATTAGTGACAGCCGGAAAAGATGCCATGAAAATTATCAGTTCCCTAAATTGTAACATAAAAGAATGCTAAATTTGATTAAAATATCAAGAATGTCGCATCATTTACTTTTAATATTTCACTTGTTAGGCGCATGCATTTGGGTTGGTGGACATTTGATTTTGTCCTTCGGAATTTTGCCTGAAGTTTTGAAGAAAAAAGATCCCGAAATTCTCCTCAATTTTGAACGAAAATATGAGAAAATAGGAATTCCTGCTTTGCTTGTTATGGTGATTACGGGCGTTTGGATGTCGTATCAATTCGGGATTAAGTGGGATAATTGGTTTCATTTTTCCAATCCTTTGGAAACGGCGATTTCCATAAAATTGGGTTTTCTTCTCGTAACCATTTTGTTTGCACTGAGTGCTAACTTCCTCGTTTTACCCAAACTTTCTGCGAAAACACTTCCATTGATGGCTTTCCATGTGATTTCGGTGACATTATTGGGCATTGGTTTTTTGTTGGTAGGGAGTTTTATTCGGTATGGTGGAATTTCCTTTTAAAAAATAAAATGTCACTAATTTTTGAAGTGTACTTTTTTAAATATGATTATTTGAAAAATATTATATTTATCTAAATATTAAGTTGATGCAGAAGATTGGATATGAAAAAAGTGAACTAAGGAGTTTTGTGATGCAACTTTTGTCTGACAAAATTAAAAAGCTAGAAAACTTCATAGATTTTACCATAGAAGCAAGTCGCGATATCAAGAAAACGCCAAAGTATGACAGTATTCGTGAGGAAGCTCAAGAAGAGATTTATCAATTGCAAAAGCAATTAGCGGGTTTTTATGATATGCAAAAATCTATGGCGAAAGTTGTTAATTCTGAGTCCGAAAAAGTGAGACTGGGCGCTTTGGTGATTACGAATAAAGCACGTTTTTATATTTCGATATCGTTGGGCGAATTTTTCTATGACGGTGACCGATTTTATGCCATTTCGGAGGAGAGTCCTTTGGCGCAAAAAATGTTAGGTTTGACTGTTGGTAGCGAGTTTACACTTAATAAAATCCATCAAAAAATAGTAGAGATTATTTAATTAAATGAAGACAATTCTAGAAACTTCTCGCTTTTTTCTTCGTGAATTAAATACCAATGATGCCGAATCTTTTTTTGCTTTAAATGCTAATCCAAATGTCCTGAAGTATACTGGTGATAAAGCTTTTAATCATATTGATGACGCACGAGATTTTCTGCAAAACTATAAAGAATACGAAAAATACGGTTTTGGAAGATGGGCAATTATTTCTAAATCTAATCAAGAGTTTGTAGGTTGGTGCGGACTGAAATTTCATCCCGAAACTGATGAAGTTGATCTTGGATTTAGGATTTTTGAAGAATTTTGGAATCAAGGTATCGCTACCGAAACTGCTAAAGCTTGTCTTGATTATGGATTTTCTGTTTTAAAACTTCAAAATATTATAGGTCGTGCGATGTCAGAAAATAAGGCATCGATTTCCGTTTTAGAAAAATGTGGAATGCAGTTTTCGAAGAATATTTTATTAGATGGGCAAAAAGCTGTTCAGTATTCTATTTCTAAAACTTAATTCTTGAATCCATAAATCTATTCGTATTTTTACCGCATGGAAAATGCAAAGATTTTAAAACATATTATCGAAGAAAGACGCAGTGTTTTTCCGAAAGATTATACCGATACGCCAATCCCAGAGCATATTTTAGAAGAAGTTCTTAATGCTTCGGTTTTGGCACCTAATCATAAAAAGACAAAACCTTGGCGCTTCAAAGTTTTTAGAAATGAGGACAAACAACAACTTGGCGAAGAGTTGCAATCTATCTATAAAACGATAACGCCACCGCAAACTTTCCTTGAAAAGAAATATCAAGATATTGGTTTCAAAATTAGTAAAGCCAATATTGTAATCTCAATCGTTTGTGAGTTCAGTGGACTTGTTCCTGATTGGGAAGAGATTGCTGCAACAGCGATGGCAGTTCAAAATATGTATTTAACCTGTACAGCTAATAGAGTTGGTTGTTATTGGAGTTCGCCAGCGTTGGTTAATCATCTTGAAAATTCTTTAAAAATCGAAGAAAACCAAAAATGTTTGGGACTTTTCTATATGGGAAGTTTGACTTAATTTTAAAATAGTTTCGATATTTAATTTTCAAATAAAAAGAAATTACTATCTTTGCACACTATTAAAATTTAACCGGGACGTGATCCCAAAAATTAAAACAATATGTCAGTAAAAATTAGATTACAAAGACACGGTAAAAAAGGGAAACCTTTCTTCCACATCGTAATTGCAGATTCAAGAGCGAAAAGAGATGGTAAATTCATCGAAAAAATCGGAATCTACAACCCAGTTACTAACCCTGCAACTATCGAATTAAACGTTGATGCTGCTGTTAAGTGGTTAAACAACGGTGCTCAGCCTACTGACACTGCAAGAGCTATCCTTTCTTACAAAGGTGCTATGTACAAAAAACACTTACAAGGTGGTGTTGCTAAAGGTGCTTTTGACGAAGCTGAAGCTGAGAAGAGATTCGCTGCTTGGGTTGATGCAAAAGAAGCTAAAGTACAAGGTAAGGTTGATGGTTTAGCAACTGCTAAAGCTGATGCTAAAAAAGCTGCTTTGGAAGCTGAGGTTAAAGTAAACGAAGCTAGAGTAGCTGCTGCTGTACAAGCTGAGGCTGATGCTAAAGCTGCTGAAGAAGCTGCTAATGCTCCTGCTGAAGAAACTACAGAAGCTCCTGCTGAAGGAGAAGCTGCTGCTGAAGAAAACACTGAAGCTTAAGAATCCCAAATTATGCGTAAAGAAGACTGTTATTTATTAGGAAGAATTACGCGTAAGCACGGATTGGCTGGTCACGTGATCCTAAAATTGGACACCGATCAACCTGAACTTTACAATAAATTGGAATCAATATTCGTTGAAATCAACGGATTATTGGTTCCTTTTTTTATTGAAAAAACATCTTGGAGCAAGTCCGACGCGCTTAATATTTTACTTAAAAATATTACCGAATCGCTTGCTGATCAAGTTCTTGGGAAAGATGTCTATCTTCCACTTTCTACTTTGCCGCCACTTTCGGGCAAGCAATTCTATTACCACGAAATTGTCGGTTTCGAAATCCATGAAGAGGACGGAAAAACCTGTGGTATCATTCAGTCTGTTAACGACCAAACAGCGCAACATTATTTTATGTTAAGATTAGCGGACAAAGATGTTGTTATTCCGATTATTAAAGATTGGATTTTGGAAGTTAATCGCGACGAAAAATTTATCAAAATGCAGTTGCCAGAAGGTCTTATGGATGTTTTCCTTGGCGAGCACAAAAAGGATGAGTAGTTCTTGTTAGCAAAGTTCGTCTTTCAAAGCATTAATTTTTCGTTTCATTTTATTAAAAAACAGCGCACGATCGCGATTTCCAGCATTATTCAAGGATTTTGAATTTTTTATTTGGTGTTCAAAATAACTTTTGGCATCGTCAGAAGTCACTTTGTCGTTGGTCATAATGTAACCAAACATACTAAACGGAACAAAGTAAGCGTTCTCCGCTTCGTTGGTGAATAATATGCTATTGTTAAGGATGACAAGTTCGTTGATGTAGATTTCAAAATTTTTGTTGTCGGCGATTTTTGATTCTAAACGTTCAAATAACAATTCTAAATCTTCCAAGATTAATTCTCCCTCTTTCGATGAGATCATTCCAATTTCAAAATAGAACTTTATCTGTTGGAGAATACTCGAAATGCTGCTTTCGTTCCAGATTTCGGTAACTTCCTGTTGTTCATAAAGTTCTTCTAAAGCTTTGTTACTTTCAGAATAATATTTAAAATCAAAATTTTTAAACTTGGTTAAAAACTTGTCTTGATTAAGAAGATTCATCCAAACATAAAACTTAAATTTCGACAAAACGGAATCCGAAATCGTATAAAAAAATGGAATGTCTTTCGCCGAATAATAGACTTTAGCTTGCTGATTTTTGTTTTTAAAACTTGATAAAATCTTTAAAGAATTATCAAAATAATTAAGCAAATCCTCCGATGACTTGACAGGTTGTGTGCGTTGTACAACCAACTGATTGGGCGTTCCGACAAATTGATCTAAAGAAATTTGATAATATCTTGCCAATTCTACCGCTTCTTCCAAACTGAATTTTGACTTTAACGAACTTCTTCGATGTGCAGCATCATAACTAATATTAAGGATGTTTGCAAGTTCATCGTTAAGGGATTTATCACCGATTTTTTTTCGGATTTCTCGAAGTAAAGCTTCCTGATACATCTTTTTGTGATTTTCACAAATTTAATAAAAATCTTAAATGTTTTACGCATAGACAATCTTCTATTCTGCCTCTAATTTTGAAATAGAATTTTAAAAATTAGAATTATGAAAACCTATTTTTTTATACTAATCGCAATGTTTACAAGCTTGACAGTTTTTGGTCAAGAGCAAACAACTTCGGAAAGTGGAACTTCAAAAATAATTGCATTCACACCATTGTCTTCTAACATTAGTGAAGTCAATGGACTTGCGGTCGGCATCGGCATCGACGGTGATTTTAATCCGAAATCAAAGAAATTTCAAACGATTAATGGATTAAATCTCGATGTTAATCCGCTTGGGTTTTTGATTTTTTGTTTTTACGATTCATCAAAGGCTCAAAATACGATGACAAAAGCACAAATTAATGGACTAAGTCTCTCGCTGGCTGGTAATCTAAGAGATGTGAGCAATAATGGTGTTGGCATCTCGATGTACAATTACGGTATGGATATGAATGGCGCTTTCGTGAGTTTTTTTGCTAATGATGTTGAAGAATTAAATGGATTTGGTGTTTCGATTTTCGGAAATCACGCAAGCAACGGAAGAGGGCTTTTTGTTGGCGGTTATAACTCCGCTGATGATTTCAAAGGGATGCAAATTGGTGTTTATAATCATATGAATACAGGTTTCGGAATCCAGATTGGCTTGGTTAATATTTCTAAATCAACTTCGGGTTTACAATTAGGTTTTTGGAACCGAAACGGAAAACGTACAATGCCATTTATAAATTTTTAAAACAGGAATCATGAAAAATATACCATACTTATTGATTGCGTTTCGATTTTTGTGCGCACCAATTATATTAGTTTTAGCATTTTATTTAAAAATAGAAGCACGAATTCCGATTTTGATTTTAATGTATTTAGGATTGTTTTCCGATATATTTGACGGGATTATTGCGAGAAAAGCTGGTGTTGCTTCAGAGAAATTAAGACGATTGGACAGTCAGACCGATTTGGTGTTTTGGTTGTCGATCGGTGTTGCCACGTATTTACTCTTTCCAGAATTAATTAAACAAAACAAAGTTCCGATTATCTTAATCTTTGTAATGGAAGCTTTATGTTACATCATAAGTTTTGCAAAATTCGGTAAGGAAACTTGTACGCACGCTTTTCTGTCCAAAATGTGGGGACTGAGTCTGCTGCTTGCCTTTACCAGTTTGTTAGGTTTTGAGTATGCTGGTTGGGCTTTCAGAACAAGCGTTGTTTTGGGCTTGATCTCACATTTGGATGTGATTTTAATTATTCTGATACTTCCAAAATGGCAACATGATATCCCAAGTTGCTATCACGCATGGCGAATTCGTCATGGAAAATCCATTAAAAAGAATATTTACTTCAATAGTTAATAGGCTAAAACTGTTTAAATTTCATAACTTTGCAGACATTAATTTTTGATAATGAAAAAGCAAACAATTAAAGATCTTTTAACAGATTACAAGAAAGTTTTACATCACGACATTACAGTTTACGGTTGGGTTAGAGCATTCCGTTCTAATCGTTTTATAGCACTTAACGACGGATCAACGATCAATAATTTACAAGTGGTCGTAGACTTCGAAAATTTTGATGAAAACATTATCAAAAATATCAATACGGCAGCCTCTCTTAAAGTAACTGGTGAAGTTGTAGAAAGTCAAGGTGCTGGTCAAACAGTAGAATTAATTGCGAAAAAAATTACAATTCTTGGTGATAACTTTACCGAAGAATTGCAGTCGACGATTCTTCAACCTAAAAAACATAGTTTAGAAAAATTGCGTGAGCAAGCACATCTTAGATTCAGAACCAATCTTTTTGGAGCGGTTTTCAGAGTTAGAAGTGCAGTGAGTTTTGCAATTCACCAATATTTTAATCAAAATCAATTCTTCTACATCAACACGCCAATTGTTACAGGTGCCGATGCAGAAGGCGCTGGCGAAATGTTTGGCGTGACTAATTTTGATTTAAACAACATTCCGCGTAACGAAGAGGGCGAAATCGATTACACGCAAGATTTCTTTGGTAGAAAAACCAATTTAACAGTTTCTGGACAGTTGGAAGGCGAAACTGCGGCGATGGGATTGGGACGTATTTATACATTTGGTCCTACTTTCCGTGCAGAAAATTCTAACACAACGCGTCACTTGGCGGAGTTCTGGATGATCGAGCCCGAAGTTGCTTTCAACAATTTGGAGGACAACATCGACTTGGCTGAGGATTTCCTAAAATATGTGATCAACTATTGTTTAGAAAATTGTAAAGACGATTTAGAATTTTTGGATAAGCGTTTTGAGGAAGAGCAAAAAACAAAACCAGAAAAAGAAAGAGCAAAAGAAGGTCTTATCGAGAAGCTTCAAAACGTTGTTGCTAAGCGTTTCAAAAGAGTTTCTTATACCGAAGCAATCGATATTTTGTTAAATTCAAAAGAGAATAAAAAAGGAAAATTTGCTTATCCAATCGAAGCTTGGGGAGCAGATTTGCAATCGGAGCACGAGCGTTTCTTAGTAGAGAAGCATTTCGAAAGTCCAGTTGTATTGTTCGATTATCCGAAAGATATCAAGGCATTCTATATGAAGCTGAACGAAGATAACAAAACCGTTGCTGCGATGGACGTATTGTTCCCAGGGATTGGCGAAATTATCGGTGGATCCGAAAGAGAAGCGCGTCTAGATGTTCTTAAACAAAAAATGGAAGAAATGCACGTTGACGAGCACGAGCTTTGGTGGTACCTAGATACGCGTAAATTCGGGTCTGTGCCACACGCAGGATTTGGTTTAGGACTAGAAAGATTGGTGCTTTTCGTGACAGGTATGACCAATATCCGTGACGTAATTCCTTTCCCAAGAACGCCAAAAAGTGCAGAATTTTAGACTTTTTTAAAAGTACAAATCATAAAAACCGCCTTTCAAAATTTTTTGAAAGGCGGTTTTATTTTTTAGGAGCAATTGATTTCATCGAAAAGGCTTTATATTTTTTTTTGGAAGCTTTTTGACTACGTCGATTGCCTTTAGGAGCAATTCCCGCTCTCGGCTATATCTTTAGGCTTGTCGCTCGGACGGCTCCGCTTGCGCTCCGCCGCCTCACTCCAACCCCAAAGGATGCCGCCTCCATCGGGGCTAGGGATTCTCAACACAAATAAGCCTTTCAGGGTTCAAAACCCTTAAAGGCTTTTGTAGTAACTTTTTGATTTATATTTTGAGCAAAAACTTTGGATTGAAAGATGAAAGATTTTACCATCTTGAATAAAAAAGCTTTGCCCATCCAGAGACAAGCAAAGCGCATTCAAAACCCTTTATTTTAAATGAAATTCTAATTTAATTTATCTGTCAACTTCGCAAATTGCTTTTCAGCATTTTTCTCTTCATATAGAATTGCGAAAATCGTGTTGATAATCGGAAGTTTTAATTTTTTCTCCTTACAAATGCTATAGATACCGTTAGTTGCGTAATAACCTTCAGCAACCATGTTCATCGATTGGATCGCAGATTTAACAGTATAGCCTTTACCAATTAGGTTTCCGAGATTTCGGTTACGCGAGAATAATGAGTAAGCTGTTACCAAAAGATCTCCAAGATAAGCGCTTTCATTAACGTCGCGCGGTTCTGGATATACAGCTTCTAGGAAGGTTTCCATCTCACGGATTGCGTTAGAAACATAAACCGCAATAAAGTTATCACCATAACCCAATCCACTAGCAATACCAGCACCGATGGCGTAGATGTTTTTCAAAATTGCGCTGTATTCGTTACCAAGAATATCTTGACTTTCGTTCACTTTGATGTAGAAAGAAGAGAATATTTTTGAAAGAATTTCGGAGTCTTTTTGCTCTGCTGCGGCAATAGTTAAGTAAGAAAGACGCTCCATCGCAACTTCTTCTGCATGACAAGGGCCAGCAATAACGGCTTGGTTTTTATAACCAATCTGGAACTTGTCACGAAGGTAATTTGCAACAATATCATTGTATTCTGGCACAATACCTTTAATCGCAGAACAAAATAATTTGTCTTGATAATTACAACTTAGATTTTCTAAAGTACCAGCAAGATAGATAGATGGCGTTGCTAAGACAACAATGTCGCAAGCTTCAACCAGTTCGTTAATATCAGTAGTAAGTTTTAGTTGCTTCATATTAAAGCTAACCATTGGAAGATAAGTTGGGTTGTGTCCACGCAATTGGATTGCTCCTTTTACGAACTCGTTACGAACATGCCAATGCACGGTTTTACAGTTTTCTGTCAGCATTTTTACAATTGCTGTTGCGAAACTTCCACTTCCTACAACACCTATTTTGGGTAGTTGAGGAGATTTTGTTTTTGCCATTTTGTTCACTTATTTTAACCTAATGCAAAGCTACAATTATATAATTAAAATGAAAATCTTTCGACTAAGCATTGTGAGCAAAAGCTGTGAAATATTTTATGAATAATTAAAATTTATTTAAAATTTGTTAAATAAAACTAAAGAAATAATCGTTTTATAAAAAATGATTATTTTTGCAGTCTTAATTTTTAATGTATAATCAAGCAGATATATATGAAGAGATTTTTGAGAAGTAATAAAAAGATTAATATCGTTTTGGGATGTTTATTAGTTGTTGTTTTTGCTCAAGCCATGTTAATCGGAAAACTTTATTCTGAGAAAGATGACAAAAATTATCAAGTTAATTTAGTGAAAATTAACACGGTAAAAGATAGTATTGATCACCGCGAACTAAAGGAAAATCTTTTGAGTGTTGATCAAGTGGTGCGTAATCTTAATTCATTTTTAGCTTCTAAAAATGTATCGGATTTAAGAATTGAAAATCTTGCAAAAGATAGCTTGGCAAACGAAGTTTATCTATCAAAACAAAGCAATCGTTATAGCCAATATTTAGTGGATTTGGAAAAGAAATTACAACAAGTTCCGTTAGGTGTTCCGACTTCCGGCTATATTTCTTCTAATTTTGGGATTCGTAAAAATCCTATTCCATTCAAAACAGTGTTTGCTTCTGTTAAACCATTGAAGCCTGCAGCAACTGATAGTACTGGCACAGTTGCCACATTAAAGGAAGATTCAAAAGCAAGTCAAAATGCTCCAGCTGAGAAAGATCAAATGCAGTTCCATAAAGGGATTGATGTTGCTGTAGCTTTCGGTTCTGATGTTGTTGCGGCGGCAGCTGGTAAGGTTTTATTTGCTGGACAGAAAGGTGGTTATGGTAATTGTGTCATTATTTCGCATGGTAACGGATTGGCAACATTGTACGGACATTTATCTAGTATTTCGGTTGCTAATAACCAAGACGTGAAAGTGGGAGAGGTGATTGCAAAATCAGGAAATTCTGGACGTTCTACTGGTCCACATCTTCACTACGAAGTTCATAAAAATAACACACCAGTTAATCCGAAGTTGTTCATGAATTTATAAAATATTAAAAGCATCTTTTTTAAGGTGCTTTTTTCTTTTTCTAATATCTGCAAATATTAAATTGTTCACGAATTTTGCGTGAGCGATGGTAGCGGAAATCCTTTGGGTTGACGCGAGGCGGCGGAGCGTAGCGGAGCCGTCCGAGCGTCAAGCTAAAGATTGTAGCGGACGTAGCGACCCGAAGTTGTGCCTCGGATTTTGCTTTGGAAAAACGAGGGACACGCCCAAATATTCTATAACTAAACTCCACTACAAGTATATGTTTTATGAATTTTGCATTAATTGTATAGCGGAATTCATGCATTTTCGTATTGTTTAGATTTTTAAAATTGGTAGTTAAACTGCTTTTCTTTTAATTTCGATTTTAGTTTTAAAATTGATTAATAATCGTAATAATTAAATAATATGAAGAAAGTTTTATTGTCAAGTTTTTTGGCATTTGGTTTTAGTGCGGCCATCCAAGCACAGTCGTCAGTTGGTTCTGCAAATGAACAAAAAAATGCTATTTCGGAATTTCCTTTCATGGAAATTGGAGGAAAATTGAACGGGAAAGTATCAACTTCCGAAATTGAGAACGGTGTAAAAAATGCTGGTGATACATCTAATGCTTCAAGAATATTGGCGCCAGATTGCGCAACTTTGGTTAGCCCAGCTAATGCGTCGGTAGGATCGATATACAACCCTGTACTTTTGCGCTGGACGAAACCATCTGGTACCATTACGGGTTACGACCTATATATTGGTTTGCATCCTGATGCGTTGCTAAAACTTGGTACTTCTAACACAACTGGTGCTAATGTGGGAGGTACGACGCCAGATACAACTTATTATTGGAAAGCAATTGCAAAAAGCCCAAGTGGCGACGCTGTTGATTGCGAAACTTGGTCCTTTACAACGATGTCAACATTAGATCCGTATTGTGGACCTATTGCTAGTTTTAGTATTAGTCCAATGCAAGCAATCACGTTTGTGAATTTTAAAGCTAATGTAGAGAAAACATCTAGTGTGACTGCTGACACGCCACATGAGAATTTTAAAGACCATATTTTTAAGGTCGAAAAAGGTGCTGAGACTACGATAAGCGTTAACTCTAATACCGGAACTGGTAAAAAACATTACTATACTGTTTTTGTAGATTGGAATCAAAATGGAAATTTTAATGATGCAGGAGAAAGTTACTTTACGACGACTCCATATTTTTCTAATTTGGGAAGTGATGGCGTTGATGCTTCAAAAATTGTAACTTCAGTTTTGGCGGTGCCAGAAGCTGCATTGTTGGGTAAGACTCGCATGAGAATAAAAGCTGTAGAAGCGCCTGTTAATGGACCGTTATCTGGTGACCTTAGTAATATGACAAGTCCTTGTAATAACGCCGCACCAGCTATTGGACAAGCGGAAGATTATACAATCGAAGTGGTTCCTAAAGGGTCTATGGCGGTAGATAATGTCAACAAGTCTAATGTGTCAGTATATCCAAATCCTTTTAAGGATGTTTTGAAAATTTCTGATATTAAAGGTGTTTCTAGTATTATGGTTTCGGATGTTTCTGGTAGAAAACTTATAGAAGCAAAACCCACTAACGATCTTAATTTATCTCAATTAAAAAAAGGGATTTACATTGTTAATATTAAATATGCTTCGGGAGAATTGAAGTCTATTAAAGTTATTAAAGAATAAAAAATTACATGTTATAAAAAAGAATCCTCAGTTGTATAGCTGAGGATTTTTTTGTTATTAAATTTATAAAAAAGAAAAGCCCGAATATATATTCGGGCTCTTCGAGTGATAACTTAAATAATCTATTGTTTTATGAATTTTTGACTTGTTGTTTTGCCATCAACTTCATAACTAACGACATAATTGCCTTTAGGAAGGTTGTTAATGTCAATTTGTGCGCTTGTCGATGTTTTTACAAGTTGACCTGCTACGTTATAAATATTGATTTTTGTTTCAGCTTTTAATCCAGAAATGTTAAGAACATTAGTTGCTGGGTTAGGATATACTTTAACATTAGTTTTGGTACTATTATTAGTTGCTAAATAACTACTAATATCTACAACAAATACTTTTTTCGTTTTTGTATAACCTCCTATTTTTAATCCGTCTGGTGAGATTGCTGTCGCGTACAGATATTCGTCTTGTACATCGATACCTAGACTTTTAATATATGCTGTGAAGTCTTTGTAACCCATCTCTTCGCTCCAGATAAAACTTTCATTAATGTTAGTTAGTGGTCTAGTAGAATTATAATAACCGATAACAGTTTTACCGTCATTTGTTATGCCATTTGCAGATCCTTTGTACATTGGGTCACCCAGAAGTTGTAGGTTGGCGATGTATTTAACAACACCCGTTGTTACGTCCAAAATGTAAGGGTATTTTCCGTACAAAGGATTTCCTACAAGTTTGCTACCATCGTAAGAAATAGCTCTAACTGAACCAACGAAATTATTATTAGCATCTTTGATAATTGTTTGGACACCATCTTTCCAATAAGCTCCGGTACGTGCTCCGTTTGGTTGATCTTGGTAACCTCCGATAAGCGTTTTGTCATCACTAATAGCATCCGCTCTAGAATAACTAGATGGGAATGCAGCTCCTAAATCTTGGAAACCTTCGCCTTGTGTCCATTTGATGGCGTGTGCACCTCCACCAGGCAACCAACCAAGACCAACAATGGTAGTGTTGTCAGATGTTACAGCATAAGGTGACGAGCTTGTATTATCCATGCTACCCATACCTCCGAGATACGACCATGTTTGGGTAATTGTATCATAGATACTAAATTCGTTAAGGTTGGTCGTGGGGTTACGCATAAAGCCTATTACTTTTGTATTGTCTTCTCCAATTCTTGTGTTCAAATGGTTATCTCCACTTAGTGTGCTACCAATAGTAGTGAAATTTCCATCTTTTGGCCAAAGAAAGTGGATCGTTGTATCTATTGCGCCAACTAATGTCCCTGAGTTGTTAATATCTAGAGGTATGCAGTTAGCTACCGCTGGTGTTGTTGTGAAACGTATTTGCGCATCAAAGTTATTGGTAGATAAAAATGCTATTGCTGCTAAAGGAAGTAAAATTCTTTTTTTCATTTTAATATAGGTTTAAAGTTTGATATCACAATTTTAATCAGAAAATGATATATTTGGAAACCTAAGTATAGCAGAATGCATGAATTCTCGTATAATTGAATTTTATTTAATTGAATATCAATAGCTTGTATTTGTGCTTGTATATTTATTATAATTTTGGTTTTCTTTAATATAAATGCATAAAGTGTCTTTTTTTACTTAAAAATGATAATCTACAGAAGTCTTTTTTTTATTTTTTTATGTTTGACGCAACTTTTCGTTTGTCAAAGTAAGACTGATTTCGATGCTTTATACAATCAAAGCTATAACAAGCTGTATCAAAATCCTGACGAATGTATTGTCTTAACACAAAGCAACCTTCTTAATGTTCAGAATACAGATAACTTTCTCAGTCTGCAGCAGATTATGGGGCAAGCTTATATGATGAAAGGTGAGTTTGTGCAATCCATTAGACTCTCTCTTTAAGTCCAGAATCTCAAAAAAATATAATTTCTTCTAATAAACGCCCGATTAATTTTGACTACATCGTAGCCGAGCAGTTTCATAACTTAATGCTGTTTGACCAAAGCAAACAATTGTTAGATACTTTGATAAAAACGGCAATAGAAGACAACAAAAATATCGAACAGCCGATTCTTATTGCAAAAATATATCAGCTGCAAGCCGTTAATTTTCTATTTCTTAAAGACTATCAAAAATCACAAATTTTCTTGGATAAAAGTAATTCGTATTTACATAAAAATTCGCAAGCGGTGACTTACGTAAAAGCAGAGAATACGATTTATCAAACCAATATTTTGGTGGCTAATAAAGATTATACTAAAGCTAAAAATATACTGACTAAGCTTCGCAATACGCTTGATTCTGGCGAGAATATCAAATTTTTACAAGCATTAATTTCGGAGCGTTTGGCCAATTGTTATTTTTTAGAAAATGATTATCAGTCAGCAATTGAGGAGTTAACGAAGTCTTTGGAAGTCTTAGGCGAGTTGCCTTATTTACTGTTAAAAAATAAAATTTATGACGACTTGTCAAAAAATTATTTAGCAATTAATGACACCGACAAATTTGAGTTTTATAACAAACGTTATTTGGATCTTAACCAAAAAATAACAAGTAACCAGAAAGAAGGCATTAGTTATTTAATTAAAATTACAAAAGATCTTGAAGAGAATAACGCGGATGAAATCCAGAAGAAAGTAAGATTTAACACGTTTTTAGTACTTGGTATTTCTTTGGTTTTAATTGGTTTTTTGGTGGTTTATTTCGTGGTTGAAACGCAAAGAACAAAAGGTCTGAAAAAGCAAATTGTATTTTTGAATCAACGTCATATTTCCTCTAACAAAACTTCTGAAAATATTGAAATAAAGCCAATTAACAATTTGGATATTTCTAAAGTTGATGACGAAATTGTTTCTAAAACCAATAAAAATGTAAGACAGTTGGTGATACCAATTGAAACGCAAAAAGAAATATTAGAAAAATTGAATCAATTTGAGAAATCTGATTTGTTTTTGAATAATGATTTATCGCTTGCGACTTTAGCCAGTCATCTCGAAACCAATACCAAATATGTATCTGATATTATCAACAGTTATAAAGGAAAAAATTACAATGCGTATGTTAATGAATTGAGAATCAATCATATCGTATCCTTGCTCGAAAATGATCCAAGTTATCTTAACTATAAAGTAAGTTATCTTGCTGAGAAAGCTGGTTTTTCGACGCATAGTCTTTTTGCAGCGGTTTTTAAATCTGTTACAGGCGTCTCACCCAATGCTTTTATCAAGCAGTTAAAAGCTTAAAATTATGAAGTTATTCCAATTTTTATTATTGTTTTTTGGCGTGTTACTGCTGCATGCCCAATCTAAGGATGCGCTTATTGAGAAGGCCAATTCGCAGATTCATAATGAACCAGACAAAGCAATTGAATCTTTTAAAAAGCTTCTTAGTACCGAAAAGGATTCTAAAAAGAAGATTAAATATTATCTTCTTATGTCGTCGGCATATATTTCTAAAAGAGATCTAGACCAATCTTTTAAAGCAATGAAAAGCGCCCAAGAGTTGTCTAATGAAATTGATGATAATAAAACAAAAGCTAGCGTCTTAATAAATGTTGCCATCCAATATCAACAGATGGAATTGTACAGCAATAGTTTCGAAAATCTAGAAAACGCCGAGAAATTGAGTGTAAAATTGTCGGATACTGCCATGGCAAAATATTCAATGTTGGGGATTATCTACACCGTTAGAGGGACAATCTATCGCATACAATCTAGTCCAGAGTTGGCGTTGCAGAAGTTCCAGACGGGGATTGATTATTTTAATAAGCTTAAAAAAAGCTATTCTACAGAAGCTAATCTTAGTATAATCTATTATAATATTGGCTATTGTTATCTCGAAATGAAAAATTATGCTAAAGCCGAAATCTCTTTTGATAAGTCTTTGCAGTTAGCGCGTGACAACAAAGCGACTAGCCTCGAGGCTTTTGCTTATAAAGCTTTGGGCGAGCTTTACTTCTATGATAAAGATTACAAAAAGTCGTTGGTGTATCTAGATAAAGCGGAAGAGAAAGCTAATAATATTGGAGATATTATTCTTGATCAAGGGATTTATCTTTTAAAATCGAATAATTATTTGGCTTTGCGCGAGACAGATCTCTACCGCAATTACTATAAAAAGTATCAAAATATTGTCGCTAAAAAACAACAAAACGAGTTTGGGATTATCAGTAAATCTATTGATGATGTGCGTGAGACCAATCAGTTAGCTTTGGATGAGGTGCTAAAATCTTATAAAATTCTTAATCTTATTGTTGTTGTCGTTAGTCTTCTAATAATTGGTTTTGTTTCGTTTTTCCTTTATAAACAACTGAAACTTAATCGATCTTTGTCTTCGGAGATTAACGAGAAGTTTTCGCACCGTAAGCTTTCGTAGTTTTCTAAATTTTTTTTAAAATCTATTTTGTCATGGCTTTACGTGAGCGATGCTAGCGGAAATCCTTTGGGTTGACGCGAGGCGGCGGAGCGTAGCGGAGCCGTCCGAGCGTCAAGCTAAAGATTGTAGCGGACGTAGCGACCCGAAGTTGTGCCTCGGATTTTGCTTTGGAAAAACGAGGGACACGCCCAAAATAAAAAAATCCCGAAACTTATTAAGTATCGGGATTTTTGTGAAGTTATAACTTTAATTATTTCTTAAGCTCTTCAAGAAACTCATCGTGAGAGATTGCTGTTTCTTTTTTGCTTGCTTTTTCTAGGATAGCGTCTTTTAGTTTTGCCATACCAACTTCTGAAGAGATTTGACGTACTTGGTTTTCGTCTTTCAACATTTCAACCGCATATTTTTGTACTTCTTCGTCAGATAAGTGGTGGATACCGTAGATTGCTAACTGATTTCTTACCAACTGCTCAGCTTGTGCCAATACGTCGTTGTAGTCTAAAGAAATTTCGTTTTGCGTCATCAACTTACCTTCTAGGATTTGGTATTTGATTTGGTTTTTCTCGTTTTCAAGAATTTCTTTTGCTTGCTCTTCAGATTGGATGTTCTGGTTAGAGAACAACAACCATTTTGTTAAGAAAGCTTCAGGAAGTTTAACTTCTTCTTTTTCAGAAACTTGTTCTAAAATTTTGTTAACGAAATGTACATCAGCATTTTGTTGGAAATACTCGTCTAACTCTTTTTTAACACGCTCTCTAAGTTCTTCCTCAGACTTAATTTCGTCTTTACCATATACTTTATCGAACAATTCTTGGTTAAGTTCTGCCAAGTCTAGACCGTAGATATCTTTAACAGTTACCTCAACTTCGTTGTGGTGCATGTTTTCAGCTTCATCTTTGTTGATGCCTAATTCTTTAGCAAGATCTTCTTTAGCTACTAAATCTTCTTTAGAAACTTTTACAGATCCATCTTTTTTAAGAGACTTAACAAGATCGTATACTGCTTTAGTTTCTTTGTTAGCTGTAACGTGCTTTGGCGCGTGGTTGTGCTCACCTTCTGCACCTTCTTCTACAACTTGCTTAACTTCTAGAGCGATGTAAGAATCTTTTCCGATTTTGTCTTGCTCTACACGCTCAGCAAAACGCTTTTGCATGTTTTCAACACTTGTAGTGATTTCTTTATCAGACGCTTCAACTTTGTAGTGTGGCGCTTCGTATTTTGCAAGATCGATTGTCAATTCTGGCTCGTAACCAACTTCGAAAGCTACAGATACTTGGTCAGCATTGTAGTCTAACTCGTTAACTGGAAGTGGAACTGGTTGACCTACCAATCTCAATTTGTTATCATTAACATAAGCGTTAAGTGCCTCAGAGATTTGCTTATTGATTTCTTCAAAAGCGATACCAGCTTCATATTGTTTTTTAACCATGCTTAATGGCACTTTTCCTTTTCTGAATCCAGGTACTTGCGCATTTTTAGCGTAGTTAATTAAAGTTTTGTCTACTTTTTCTTTGTAATCTGATTTATCCAAAGTTACAGTAAGTAATGCACTTACTTCGTCATGGTTTTTTGCTGTAACGTTCATTATTAATTAATTGAAATTTTAGTTGGCAAAAATAGTCAAAAAAGAGCGATTTGCAAAATTAATCCTTAGACTAATCATAGCAAATCGCTCATAAAATATGTTAATTTTAATTTTATCGAAGATTTTGTTTATTTTTCTTCAACAAAATTGATTCTTAAGATCTTAGTTCGTGATACCGAAACTTGCTTCTGCATCTGTCTCGCCACCAGTTACACTTCCCCAAGCAGTTCCGTTAAGGTTTTCGTTTGCCGAAGCTGGCTCGTGGATCAATGTCATTATTAATTTTGGAGAAGAATCTTTTGCCGCTTTAACAACAGTCCATTTTGTTTTAAGACCGACACGCACGCCTTTTTTGTTTGGTGCGTCAAGACGCTCTAATTGGATGTCTGATTTTGGAAAATTGAAAATCATGAAATGCTCATCTTTCGCCATTTCGATTTCGCTGGTTACATCTTCGCTACCATTCATAAATTGAGCAGTAACTTCATAGCTTTTTCCGTCTTCTAATTTTATTGCTGGCGCAGCGCCAGATCCAACGCTGTAATTATAATCTTGAACATTATTGGTTGTTAAATTCTTAACATGTAGTACGATATTCGTCAATTCTTCTTGTGGAAGATCATCTGCTTCGAAGTCGTTGTCTCGGCTACAAGATACGATGCTAAGACTAATAAATGCTAATAAAAATAATGTGCTTAATGTTCTGACTGATAATATGTTTTTCATTTTGATTTGTTTTAAGTCGTTTTTCATTTTGAAGTAAAATTTGTCAGTTCGAGTGGTTTTTCAAATTGTGTTTTTGAAAAATTGCATCGAGAATAGAATTTTATTTTTTGATAATAGTTTCAAAATGTTCAACGGATTTGTTAAAAAAGTTTAATTAAAATTTTAAATAATGATACTAAAAATTATATCTGAAATTGATAATAATATTGCGTCCCATATCGTCAGAAAAATATCTAAGACGGTTGAGATAATCGCGATAAGCTTTGTTAAATAAATTTTGAACAGTTACGCCAGCCGAAAGATTCTTTGTTAAATTAAATCCTGCTTGGATATTCCAAAGACTGTAAGCTGGAGGCGGCGTGCTAAAATCTACCGTTTTTGTGACCTCGATACCGTTTTCATAAAATGTAATTTCTGAATTGTGAATCGGGAAACGATCTTGTTTTAAAACTGTTCTGTTTTCTAAATTAACGTAGAAATTTTTCCAATCTTTACGTTGATATTCCAAATTGTTGCTAAAGTTGGTTGGCATCATCAAGATCAAAGGCTCATCGTTGGTGGTGTCTTGTCCATAAAGATAAGCGCCGCGACCACGATAGGTGAGGTTGTCTGTCAAATGAAGATTAACATCGACATCAACGCCCAACATTTTTGCATTGATTTGACGATATTCCCAAACTGGGAAAGGGCCAACTTGCGTCGCTTGCTGAATGCCCGTCGGAATCTGATTGATGAAATTGTTGGTGATGAAATAATACGGATTGATACTAAAATCAAAACCTTTCAACACATCGGCTTTTCCGTCAATCAACAAATTGAATTGATGTCCAGACTCGTTCTGCAAACGCATATTTCCTTTTTCGATAATAGCGGCAGAGTGGTGCAGACCTTCAGCAAAAAGCTCTGCAACATTTGGCGTTCTTTCTACTTTTGCGTAATTAAATTTCACTCCAAAATTTGGATTCGTTTTCCAGTCAATTCCAACGTTGTAAGAAAAGTTTTTAAAATTAAGAATGGGATTAGTCAAGACACGATTTTGATACGTTCGTACATAAAACTGCGAAAAATCTTGCGCATAATTATTCGTCCAATCTTTGTAGTCATACCACTTTACAACATTGTATTTGGTTGCATCGTAACGCGCGCCAGCTTCAACATTTAGGTTTGATAAAAGCTTGTATTTAAAAATAGAATACAAACCTCCCGAATACTTATCATAATTCGGAACCAAACGTCTGGCTTGGGTTTTCGGATTCGAATAGTTGTTTTGATACATCAAATCAATGCCTGTTTCCAAAGACCATTTTTCACGTTCCAAAAGATCATTAATGTTGAACTGATTGGTGATTAATTCCAAATCCAAACTTGGGATACTATTCAAGTCACCACGACGAAGATCATATTCTTTTCGATGATTATACTGGAAACTATAAGTCGCTGAAATCTTGCCTAAATTTTCAAAACGTTTAAAACCCGAAACTTTCGCAATATGATGTTCGATTTCTTGTCTTGGATTATCAATCGAATATCCAAAATCTCTCATATACAAAGGTTCTGGTGCTGTCATCGCTAGATAAAAATCTTTGTCATTACCAACATGCGAACCTCGGAAAATCCCTAAGTTTTGATTCGTGACATAATAATCAAACGAAATCCCTTGCTTGAATTCATTCTTTTGAACCGTAAAGTTAAAAGACGAAAATTCGCTTCCTGTGTTCATCAAATCATAATTCGGAGCAGATAAATCACCCAGCTTTTTGTAGCTGCCATTGGTTTTGATTGCCCAGCCGTTTTCCCACGTTTTTAAAACTTTAAGGTCAACGCCAAGTCCGCGACCGTTCGACATCCCCGAAAGATTAGCCGATCCACTGATGCTGTCTTTCTTTTTGTAAATCTCAGGTTCCAAAACGACAACGCCACCAACAGCGTCTGTTCCGTATTTGAGAGCGGAAGCGCCTTTTATCACATCGATGTGTTCAAAATTGTTGATGTCAACATTAGGTGCGTGTTCTACGCCCCATTCTTGTTCCGCCAATTTAACACCGTTGTTGATAATTGAGATACGACTGCCGTACATACCATGGATAATAGGTTTTGCAATGCTATTCCCGGTTCTCAAAGTTCCAACGCCAGAGATTTTGGTCAAAAGATTTCCAAGATTTTCTGTAGAATTTCTGTTAATCTCGTCTTTGTCAAGCGTTTTGATGATAATGGCACCTTTGGACTTGTGTGGCGCATGTATCGTAATCGTCGCAATTTCTTCGGTGTGATGCTCCAACAGAATTTCCAAATGTAGATTTTTGTTAAGTTCTAATTTGGATTTGTAAGCGTCACATTTTGGGTGTGTTACGATAATGTTGTAAGTCCCAGCTTTGATGTTTGAAAGTGTAAAATTACCTTTTGCATCCGTTTTTGTAGAAAGACTTCCCACGACAACAGTTGCATCACGCAATGCAGATTTGTCATGAAAATCCTTCACCACGCCTTCCACTTTGTACGTAGATTGCGCCATTACCAATGTTGTCCCCAAAAGGAGAAACATTAGTTTGAATATTGTTTTCATTAAATTGAATTTCAGTATAACATATCCAAAAGGGAAAGCCCAAATGGAGTGAATTTATTTCTATTATAACTGGAAAACGGGAGGACCTCGCAAATAGAGGCTGGTAATATTGTAATTGAAAAAGCTTGACCGCAAAACTGCAAACTCTTGCTTTTTCGAAAAGATTTTTAGTGATGAAAAATCAAAGTCGAGTGGCTCGATGCTGTGGTTGGTCGTCAAAAAATGACAAGCCAAACAGTCATTAGCACTCGAGAATTTTTCTAACGAATTTTTCTCAAATTTTACGTCCTTCGAAGTCGAAAAGTTGAGTTGAAACTCGGAATGATGTTGATGTAAGTAGGGTGAAAAGACAAGCAACAACAAATAAAGTCCAGCTATAAAACTGGAGATTATCGATTTATGTTGTTGATTTTTTCTAAACATCTTTACAAAGTTAGTGTTTTATGTTTTGATATATTTAATTCAAAAACAATTATGTGTTGTTATATGTCTTTAAAAACTAAAATTTGTTACGATTATTTTTCGGAATCGAAGTAAAGACGGTAATATTTACCTTTTTCATCTTGTCCAGTTTCTAGTTTGTCGCGATCGCCATGAACGTAGATATGGAAGTTTTTGTCAAGCTTAATGACTGATTTGAAGTGGCGTTGTTGCTTTTTAACCGCTGATTGATTAATCGGAAAATCTTCCGATATGCTGACTTGCATGTCGTTTTCGTAATCGGTTTTAAAGTTTGAAAAACTTTCGATAACGTGCTCGTCTACCAAAATTTCGTTAACGAAATCATCATATTTGAATTCTTCTTTTTCTTTGAAGAAGTTAATGGACTTGTTAAGAAAGTCCGCTTGATCGGCTCTTGATACTTCAAATTCTTGAGGAAGTTGTGTCGTGATATAATCTTTGTAAACCGCCAAAGTCTCTTGCGTGTGGAAGAAGTCGTTGTCGCGTTGTTTCACTTTTAAGAAATCCTCGAACCAATAATACATGTCACCGTTTTTGTTGTTATCAACAACGGATAAAATGTAACCCGATTCTTTGTCATTATTATAAATTAATGCTGCTTTGTCAATTTTTGAAAGTCCGATTCCGAAATCTCTTTCAACTTCGAAAGATTCGTTTTGAGGATATATTTTAAGGAAAGCTTCTCTTTTTTCGGTTTTGAAAATTCCGATTTTGTCGATTTTGCCACCTTCTGGATCTTCTTCGGAATCAAAGAACACGATGAAAACTTCGCCATTTTGAACGCGTGGATTTTCGGCTGCTTCGTAAAGATGTTTTGCGATGTTTTCGGACTCCCAAAGAAATTTGTTTTTGTCTTCAAAAATCTCAGCAACCGAACTGTATACCGGATTGTTAACCAAATAGGTGTCGCTGTAAAACTGAAATTGCTCTTCGGACTTGAAAGCGTTAAGGAAATAATTTCCTAATAACTCCTTCATATCTTCGTGCAGCTCTAGCTCTTCCTGAGAAAGGATTAACGGATCACCATTGATTTTGTTACCAACTTTATGTACAACGATTTTAGAAAACATGTTATAATCTTTTTAGGATTGCAAAGATAGGAATCCGAAGTTAAGATTCGATATCAATTTCATGAAGTCTTTCTTTTTTTGAGAAATCTGTCAATGGACGCGTGAGGGCGAAGCGCATTGTTGGAGCTCGTGAGTTGAGGCGGCGGCTGAGCGAAGCGAAAGCCGCCGCCTCAACTAACAGCGACTGCGCGTAGACCGACGCTTTGGTTGGACTAAGCTAGGAAAAGCGGCACGCCCAAATAGAAATATGCTTCTTTAAAATTATAAATTGTATTAAAGTTTTTAATAAAATAGTTAATATGTCAGAAAAATATTAAAGTTTTCTAAATATGATGTTTGTCATGGAATTAATATTGTTGGTAAATTTTTGTAAAAACGAATATTAATTAAAAATTAGAATTAAGATGAATAAGGTAATAATTAAAAATGCGGTTTTAGGAATTTTATTATTCGGGTCAGCAAGTTTTGTAACGGCTCAGACTTCAGTGAAAAAGTCGCCAGATATGCAAGTGGCACAAGAACAAGTGAATCCAGCTATTGAGGCTTTGAAAAAACAAGTGGAAGCTAATCCAAAAGATAATAATGCGCTTGTGAATCTTGCCGTTGCTTATCAAGAAGGGAAGGATTGGACGAATGCGTTGGAAACTTGGAAAAAAGTAACAACTGCGCTTCCGGATTGGGCGCCAGCATATTATAGCGAAGGTTATGTGTATCAATCTTTGAAAGATGTGCCGAATGCAACATCTTCGTATCAAAAATATATTAGTCTAGTTAAGCCTGAGGAATTAGAGGCTAGTAAAGCAAATTTGGCTTATGCTCACTTTTTTGTAGCTTATTCTCAGTTTGAAACTAACAAAGAGGAAGCGAAAAAGAATATCTCAAAATCTCTTGAGTATGACGCAACTAATGCTGATGCCATTAAGCTGAAAGAAGCTTTGGATAAATAATTGAATTAAATATAAATGGAAAGAGGCTGTCTCAAAAATGAGACAGCCTCTTTTTTTATGTCTAAAAAGTATAGCTGCTGATTAATCAACCATGGCTTCACCGGATTTTCTGTAAATGAAATTTCCGTAGATGTGTCTTCTTGCAAAACGACTTGGCGAATCTGCGTTCACCATTTTGATAAATGTATTTCTTGGAACACCGATGTATTCGTACATTTTACCATTCAAATGCTGAATTTTCAAGATTGATTTTTCGTAATCGAAATCTTCAATATTACTTTTAGAAATAGTTTCGGTGTATTCTTCTTTGTATTTTTCTTGAGTTTCTTTGTTGATGCTCACTAAGAAATGATAGGCTTCAATAACCGTTTTACTCTTTTCTTCGGCTTCTAATTTCCCTGCTTCATCATTGACGAATTTATCAGGATGTGAATCCTTCATCGTGTTTCTGTAAATGGTTTTTAACTCGCTTAAAGTTACATCTTTATCTACTCCAAGAAGTTTTCTGTGCTCGCCAATTCTTTTCATTTTTCTAAATTTTAAATGAATTCAGAAATATATACACTCTGAATTTCGGAGTGCAAAAGTACAAATTATATTTTGAATTTTAATGTTAAAAAATTGATAATGTGATAATTGGCATTTAATCATTTTTTGAGTTAATTGCTTATCTTTGTTAATAATATTACATACAAAATGAATCTATCTGCCGAAAAAATTGAAATCATCAAATGGATTCAATCATTAGAAAATCCAGCATTGATTGAAGAAATCAACAAAATCCGAAAAAGAAAATCTTTGGATTTCGAAAAAGAATGGGAAAGAGGGATTTCGGTTGCGGAAGCTCGCAAAAGAACTTCTGATTACATAAAAACTTTACCTTGGAAGAAATAAATATTATTCTTCAAAGCAATGTTATAGACTATTTGGAAGAATTGGTGTTGACCTTGTTTCAAAAAGAATATTTTGGATTTGAGGAAGATGCGCAAAAATATGTACAAAGAATATATGATTTCATTGAATACAATTTACCCATTTTTCCATTTAAAAACACACCCGAAAATTTATTAGAATTAGGATCTAAATATATTTTCTACAAAGCAAATACAAATACGACTTGGTATATCTTTTTTGAAAACCTCGGAAACCGTTACCTCGTTACCTTCATCACCAATAGCCATTCGGAATTGACGAAATATTTGTAATTTTTAATCTATTAATATTAATCAAAAAAATAATCCCCTCACTTTCGTGAAGGGATTAATTATTGCCTAACTCGCTGAGTTTATTTTACTTCTTCGAAGTCAGCATCCTGAACATCGTCTGCACCGCCGTTAGCAGCACCTCCTTGTTGTTGTCCAGCATCTGGTCCTGCTTGTTGACCTTGAGCATACATTTCTTCTGAAGCAGCCATCCATGCAGCATCTAAAGCTTCAGTTTTTGCTTTTGTAGCATCAAAATCTTTAGCATCGAAAGCTACTTTCAATTCTGCTGCGGCAGTTTCTACTGCAGCTTTTTTGTCAGCTGAAAGTTTGTCACCAAACTCTTTCAATTGTTTTTCAGTTTGGAAGATTAATCCGTCTGCTTTGTTGTAAACTTCAACTTCTTCTTTTTTCTTAGCATCAGCAGAAGCATTTTCTTCAGCTTCACGCTTCATTCTTTCGATTTCTGCATCAGAAAGACCTGAAGAAGCTTGGATTTTGATAGATTGCTCTTTACCAGTTCCTTTATCTTTTGCCGAAACACTTAAGATACCGTTCGCGTCGATATCGAAAGTTACTTCGATTTGAGGAACTCCTCTTGGCGCTGGTGGAATATCTTGTAAATCGAATTTCCCGATTTCTTTGTTATCGTTGAACATTGGTCTTTCACCTTGTCCAACTCTGATGCTTACTGCAGGCTGATTGTCAGACGCTGTAGAGAAAACTTCAGATTTTTTAGTTGGGATGGTTGTATTCGCGTCAATTAATTTAGTGAACACTGAACCCATAGTTTCGATACCTAAAGAAAGTGGCGTAACGTCTAATAAAAGAACGTCTTTAACATCACCAGTTAAAACTCCACCTTGGATTGCAGCACCAATTGCTACAACTTCGTCTGGGTTAACTCCTTTTGAAGGCTTTTTACCGAAGAATTTTTCAACTTCTTCTTGGATAATTGGGATTCTTGTAGAACCACCTACCAAGATAACCTCATCGATATCAGATGTTGATAAACCAGCATCAGATAAAGCTTTTTTACAAGGCTCCATTGATCTTCTTACCAAATCAGCAGATAATTGCTCGAACTTTGCTCTTGTTAAAGTTTTAACTAAGTGTTTTGGTCCAGAAGCAGTTGCTGTAATGTATGGTAAGTTAATTTCTGTTTGAGTTGAAGAAGATAATTCTACTTTTGCTTTTTCAGCAGCTTCTTTTAATCTTTGTAATGCGATTGGATCTGCTTTAAGATCAACACCTTCCTCAGCTTTAAATTCGTCAGCCAACCAGTTGATAATTACATCATCAAAATCATCACCACCAAGGTGCGTATCTCCGTTTGTTGATAATACTTCGAATACACCATCACCTAAATCAAGGATTGAGATATCGAAAGTACCACCACCAAGGTCATAAACTGCGATTTTTTGATCTTTATGTGCTTTATCAAGACCGTAAGCTAACGCTGCAGCTGTTGGCTCGTTGATAATTCTTTCTACTTTAAGACCTGCGATTTCTCCAGCTTCTTTAGTAGCTTGTCTTTGTGCATCGTTAAAGTATGCAGGAACCGTAATTACCGCTCTAGTAACTTCTTGACCTAAATAATCTTCAGCCGTTTTCTTCATTTTTTGAAGAATCATAGCAGAGATTTCTTGAGGTGTATATTCTCTGTCGTCAATTTTTACTTTAACCGTATCGTTTGGTCCAGCAACTACTTTGTAAGGTACTCTTGTGATTTCTGAAGCGTCATCTTTGAAGTGCGTTCCGATAAATCTTTTGATTGAGTAAACTGTTTTTGTAGGGTTAGTTACCGCTTGTCTTTTTGCAGGATCACCTACTTTTCTTTCACCATCTTCTGTAAATGCTACGATAGATGGAGTTGTTCTTTTCCCTTCTGCGTTAGGGATAACTACAGGATCTTTACCTTCCATTACTGCAACGCAAGAGTTGGTTGTCCCTAAGTCAATTCCGATTATTTTGCTCATATTTTTATTTTTTTAATTTTAAATTGTTGTTATGCATTTCTCAATCTTTGTGCCATTGAGAAATGCTGACATAATTTGTTATGAACAATGACATATTGTCAGTTTTGGGAAATGGTTTGTTTAAAAAAGACGTCAAAAGAGTCATCATTTTCAAGTTTTAATTTTTTACGAAGACGATAACGTTTGGTATTGACACTATTTGCGGAGATGTTGAGTGCCGAAGCGATTTCTTTTGAGTTAAAACCTTCATACAATAACGAAATCAAATTAATATCAGCTGTAGTTATTTCTGGAAATTGCTGTTTTAATTTAACAATAAGTTCTTGAAGATTAGATTTAGAAATATTAGAAATATTCTTAATTTCCGAGCTTTGATTGGTGAGATTTGCAAACTCTAATTTAATTTGATTAACATCGCTTTGAGTAAGAGTTTCTGTCTTTTTTAACCTTATAGAAAGATCTTCCAAAAAGTTGTTCAGGCTTTCTGACTGTTTTACAAAAGATGATAAATATTGTTGATTAAGCGTGTCTTTTTCTTGGAGAATTATTTCTTTAAGACGTTTGTTTTCAAGTTCAATCTCGATAATTTTTTTGTCTTTTTCGATACTTATAAGTTTGCGCTTGTTGTTTTTGCGTAATAAATAAATACTGAAAGCCGCAATGACAAGCAATAGTGCCGAAATTATAAATATGATATAATAATTACGTTGTTTAGACTTTAATTGTGATAAAGAAAGCTCTTTGGTTTTGACATCGTTCTCTAGCTCAACCAGTTTAATTTTATCGGTGCTACTTTTTTCGGCTTGCGAAATAGTGAGGTCGTAGTATTTTTTTGTGTATTCTAAAGCTTTGTTCGGGTTTCCAATTTCTGCATAATACTCTTTGTAATCGCCATAGATGGTCACAAGATAATCATCGATGTTGTATTTTTTTGCTTCATTTTCGGCGATAGCCATTGTCTTTTCGAAGTTTTGAAAGTCTTTTTTCTCCCAATAGATTTCTGCAATGTTAATGTCTGAGAAAATTTTCAAACGCATTTGTTTGCTAGATTCTAATAAGTTTTTTGATTTTAAAAAACTTTCTAAAGCCTTGTCGTATTGCTTTTCTTCTTTGTACCATAATGCTTCACGATTATAAGTAAGCGCTTGCATTTCTTCATTTTTGAAGTTGGTATTTAGATTTCTTGCAATGTCATATTGTGCTTTAGATTGGCTTTTGTAATAGGACAGTGAATCTTTTATTTTAGCACTTCTATATTTTTCGTAGTAGACATAGCCGACATTTTGATAAAGTTTTATAAGATTGAGTGTATCTTTTTGGCTTTCTAAAAATGGAATAGATTGATGAAATTTTCTGATTTTTCGATCAAGGCTGGTTTCTACATTGGCTTGGTTAAGTATGGCTTGACCTTGTTTTTTAATATTCTTGGCTTGTTTTGCTGCAACTTCAGCATCTAGAAAATATTGATAAGCTTTTTTGAGGTTTCCCTTTTGTCCCCAAAAAACACCAAGACTAAGATAAGTGTCTGCTAACCATTCTTTATTATTTTGTTTTAGCGAAATTTCTAGATTCTTGTTAAGTAATGATAGCGGATAATTGGTATCTGTAAAATCATTTTTATTAACAATTCTATTGACTTCGAGGATGGCATTTTCTTGATAAAGCGTCGTAATGACTTTTCTCAAACTATCACTTTCTGAAAGTTGGGCAGGTATTAAGCTAAAGTTGGCTAATATAAGAATAAAGCTTAGTAGATATTTATTTAGCTTGTTGAACATATGCCTAGAAAAGTTATTTGTTTTTATCTTAAACAAACAAATGTATTAAAATATTAAATAAGAAAAAGCTG
The DNA here is from genome assembly GCF_900167905.1 of Soonwooa buanensis. Lineage (GTDB taxonomy): Bacteria > Bacteroidota > Bacteroidia > Flavobacteriales > Weeksellaceae > Soonwooa > Soonwooa buanensis. Next base: position 116,576 of record NZ_FUYZ01000007.1, read on the forward strand.
TCTCCGATGAAGACAGCTTTTCAAAATTTAGAAAAACTTAAAGATTATTCTTTAACAACTTTTTCCGTCGTAACATTGGAGTTTACATCTTTCATTTTTACAATGTATACGCCTTTAGGCAGATTTGCGAATGAAATGCTTGATTGGTTAAAGCTTGTTTTCAAACTCTTACCTTGCATATCATAGATTTGCGCCTCTACGATTTTTTCTTTCGAACTGATATAAAGAGTATTTTTAACAGGATTAGGATACACTTTTATTGTTTTTTTATATACTTCTGCTGTAGCAAGAGCTGGTGTACATGCACCTAAAATTTGAAATATATTATCTACACCTTTACCATTGTCATTAATTTTTGGAGTCCATGTTGCGCCATTATTAGTTGATCCCATAGATGGCAAACTATCATCATCGATGTTATATCCAACCCAACGGATAGGGTAACCGTCGTCATTTGTTGTAACACTTAACCAATATTTTTTAGCTAAAACATCAGTTGGGAAGTCATAAAGTGTTGGGAAGTCAATTTGTATATCTTGATACAAGCCAGTCCCAAATGGAGGTTTAACCTCAAGATTAGATAATGTTTTGATGATTGTGCCTGGTTTACCAGCGTTATCTTCATGAATATTTATTGTGAAAGGTGGATAATGCTCAGCATTTTTAATGTCAAAGTTGACAAGCATTTTAATTCCCGTAAAACTAAATTTAGTATTAGGTTGGATTATGATGTCATTAGCAACTAACTGATTCATAGATCCATTGATGCCGGAAACATAACTTACAACACCATCAAATTTTTGTTGACAAGGGTCATTTTCTTTTAAAATAGTAATTTCAATATCTTTATAAATTGTTGGATCATCAACACTTGTTGCACGGATAACTGCTTTACCTGGAAGATATGCGAAAACTTCGCCTTCCCAGATGCTGGCATTCTCATAACCTTCTTCTACAGTCCAAACAACTTTTTGGTTAGCTGTACTTGGGTTAACAACTGCGTTTAGTTTAATACTAGATCCTACAATAACTTCTGGAGCACCACCTCCATTAACTGATAAGTCGACACTAGTTGGTTGTATTCTAGTGTCTTCTTTAACACTAAGTTTTGATAGCCAAACTGTTGATTGTAATGAAGGATCCAAACCTCTAAATCTTAATGCGAGTTTCACATTTGGTTTTCCTTTAAGATTATCTAACTTCGAATTAACTAAAATTGTCGAATAGTCATACCAATAAGAAAAATCATTGGTTGTCCATACTGTTTGCCATGTTGTGCCATTGTCAATCGATGATAGCACTTCAAAGCTCATTAGTTCTAACTCTGCATCAACTGAGCTGAAATTAGTAAACATTTCCATGTAAGGTTTTGTACTGTTTTCTAAGCTAAACGACTTGGTAATTAGCCATTCATCTATATCACCAGAATTTTGTATTGCGCTACAAACTGCTTCATAATGACCGTCTGGTTGCTCTGCAGAAATTTTCCAATTATTGGTTGGATTGGTTTTTACTATTGTCCAGGTAGAAGGGATTGCGCCACCCGAAAAATCTTCGAAAAGATATTGTGCATAGCTAATCTGTATGCAAAACATCAAAAGTAAAAAAGAAAGTTTTTTCATATTGTTTAATTTTGGTTTTCAAATTTTAGCAAAAAAAATGAATTTCATTTGTATTTTTTATAGACATCGTATAGACAATAATATTAACCGATTGATTATTAAATGTTTAATAATTTCGCCAATAATCGATTGTACTTCTGGAAATATCGTGCTTTTTTAAAGAATAGTTAATTTAAATTTGCCAATTGTTGATTTGTGAGACGACGAAAATTTTGAATTCAAAAGAGTTTTTTGTCGTTTCTTTTTCGGCGGGTTTGTCCATTTGTTAAGTCCATTGTTTAATAAAAGTGCTTAATATTTGGTCAACCTATTTTAGGACAATGCAGGTTTTATAATCGTTGATCGGGAGGTTTGATCCTTGTTTTTTTAATGCTAATGGAATTTTTTTTTAATTAATGATATTATGTTATGCGTTGAAATTTATTATTTATCTAACGCTGGCAATGCTTTGTCTTTACTGTTTTCTTTTGTTATTATATTTTTTCTATTTAAAACTTTAATTGTTTATGTTTTAATAAAAATGAAACATAATGTATTATTTAGGTTTAAAATGTAAATATTTATAAAAAATGAAATTTTTAATTATATTGTTAAATAGTTAAATATTTTAAGTAGTTTTTTCTTAATTTTTGTATTGATTTTTCGTTAAATGTGGTTTTTATAGAAAATAATGTATATTTGCATCGGATGATTTGGTTAAAGTTATTTTAACTTGATTTCATAAAAACACACACACAAAACACAAATCGATTGAAAAAAAAACTATTTTTTACCTATAGTTTTTCGTGCTATTTTTTCGGGATAGGAATGTATATATTCTGTCTCGGATTTTTGACGTTGATGAGTCTTAGCTCGTTGTGTTTTGCACAAATAGGGACTGGTAATGATATCACGCTAGTTGGTGAGGTCGCAATTATTAATCATCCTGAAGCGGTCAGCAATGTTGAAAATATTGTAGAGACGAAAATTGATTCTTACAAAAACAAACTTCCTTCTAGAAGTGTTGAAAAAAAACCTAGTAAAGTAATAACAAGCACAAAAACTAGCAAGATACCCAAAGTTACAAAACAAGCTAATGTTTTTGTACTGGCTGCTGATCCTGCCAAGATGATTTCTGGCGGATCTAAGGAAGCTTCTTATGCCATTTTCTCTGGTAATACTTATCACAAATCTACTGTAAAACCTGATGATAAATCATTTGGGACTACATATATTCTACTTTATGATAATGCTGTTAATACACATTACCGTAACATAGTTTGTCAATCGGTTTATTTAAAAACAGGTTGGGCAAGACCTCCTCCAATTTCTTAAGCTAATAACATATTAACAATATATGTATGTCAACTATTATCACTTACGATCGATAGTTGCTGTTCGCACATTGTATGTGCCGAATAATTTTATATAACACAAAAATAATGATAAATGAAACATTTTAACAAATTGTATGCACTACTGCTTCTCTGTCTATTTGGTTGGGGATCCTTAAGTGCGCAGACGATACCATGTAATACGTCTCAAAAATTGATTAAACAGTTTGATGCTAGCGTTAGCGCAACTGGAGAACGTGGTTTGATTGGTAACAAGTGGTCTGGCGTAAGTAACGTTGTAGACAATAACTTGACTAACGCAGCGACCTATACGACCCTCATTGGAATGAGTGCGTGGATAGAAGTTGAAAGTAGTACTACTTTTGAAGCAGGATCATTCGCTGCATTTTATTTCGATAGATTGGATATCCTATCTTTAGGTAGTGGTACAAAGATTGAAACTTTTTTGAATGGAAATAAGGTTGAATCTGTAGATAAGAAAAAGTTTATTACAACTTTATTTAATAATAATACGAATAGAATAGGATTCTTTACGTCACAAAAATTCAATAAAGTTAGAATAACTATCGACCCAGGTACACAAGCATGGTTTACGGCAAGTGTTTATTATGCCGAGGTTTTTAGAGCTTGTGATGGACCAGCATTGAATTGTAATGCTGATACTAATATTACGGCGCCTACATATCCAGCAGTTATTAACCCGTTAAGAACTGATGTAAGTGGATTAACTGTGGGAGCGGTTCTTAATCCTGATAATGTTGTTGATAATGATAACTCAAATTATGCTACGCTTACAACGCCAATTGGTGTTTTGAACAAAGCATTTTTATCAGTTTTAGTTGGAGCGAAGCCTTATGATGCAGGAACTTACGCTGGTTTCAGAATTAAAAATGAAACACTTGTTAATTTGGCAATGCTTGATAGAATTACTATTAAAACCTATTTAAAAGGTGTTGAACAAGAATCAAAATCTGGACCGGCATTATTGCTTGGTGCACAGATTCTTGATGTTAACAATGCGCAAATTGTAGGTTTCGTAACGTCACGTAGTTTTGATGAGGTTCAGATTATTGCTGAACAGTTGGTTGCTACAAGTCTTAAGGCAACGCAAGTTTATAATCTTGTACTTAACAAGCCTTGCGAAGGTGCGGATTTGGTATGTAATACGCAAACAACAATGGCTAAGCCAAACTATCCAGTATTCATCAATACATCGGGTACTGGTGTGACAGGTCTTGCAGGATTAGCTACAGTTATTAATCCAGAAAATGTTGTAGATAGTAATACTGACAATTATGCTAGTATTAATCTTGCAGCTTCTGGTGCTTCTAGTGGTACACTTGCTGTCAAAAAAGCGCTTGCTCCTTATGCTGCAGGAACTTATGCAGGTTTCGAAATTCAAAGTAGTTCAATATTTAACGCACAGTTTTTACAACAAATGACTGTTAGTACTTATGATGCTGCTGGTAATAAGTTAGAATCTGCTAATGGTAATGGTTTGATTTTAGGAATTGGTACAGATCTTTTAGCTAGTTCTGGTAGATATGTATTAGGATTTGTTACTACAAAAGCTTTTAGTGAAGTAAGAATTACTGTTACTAACTTGGTAGGTCTAGACTTAGGATCAACAAAAATTTATAAAATGGTTGTTATGAAGTCTTGTCCAAAACCTATTAACTGTAATAGCAGTTATTATTGGACTCAGCCAGACTTCCCTGTAGTTGTTAATGCGCAAAGAACAGGTGTTAAATCTTTGGCATGTACTGCATGTTCAGTTAATAGTCCTGGTAATATAATCAATAGTAATCCTAACGATTATTCTAGAATTAAATTAACCGCTGGTGTTGGTAACCAAGCGTCAATTAGTGTAGTAGATGCTAGTGCTACTTACCCAGTAGGAACTTTTGCAGGATTTACAGTTAAGGATAGATATTTCTTCGTGCAAGGTGACTTGTTAGAGTATATCACTATTAAAACTTATAACGATGGTGTATTACAAGAAAGTAAAACATCTGTTGATTTGATCGACTTAACCTTGTTAATCCCAATATGGGGAACAGGTACTAAAAATATTGGTTTCTATACAACAAAACCTTTTGATGAAGTACAGATTGTAACAGGATCAATATCAAGTTTAGAAAACATTATAGATGTTTACGGTATTTTCATCGATACTCGTAAGTCTAATGGAGAATCTTTAAGTTGTGTAAAACCGATTATTGCTAATGGAGATAAATTTAGCGTTAAAGGTTCTACAGGTGGTGTAACTCCATCGGTATTAGCAAATGATACTGTTAACGGTGTTTCTGCAACAACTTCTAATGTTGATCTTTCTTTAGCTCCTAATACAACTTTGCCTGCTGGCTTTACATTAAATGCTGATGGTACAATTACTGTTGCACCTAATACACCAGCTGGAGACTATACAGTTCAATACCAGATTTGTGAAAAAGGAAAAGCGAACAACTGCGCAATTGGTAATGCACAAGTTAAAGTTGAAGCGCCGGTTCTTGTTGCTACAACGGACAATTTAGGAGACTTTAATAGTGGTGTTGCAGGTGTAACATCTTCTATATTGGCTAACGATACCTATGATGGTCAACCAGCAACTACAGCTAATGTTAATATAGTATTGGATCCGACTCCACTACCACAAGGGATCACTATGAATCCTGATGGGACATTTAATGTTGCAGCTAATGCAGCTTAAAGCAACTCAAAAAGGAACTTATACTGCAACACTAAGCCTTAAAAATGCTACTGGTTGTGCACCAATCGTCGTGTCTTATATATTGAGTGATACTAACGATACTGCTCCCGAAGCTGGTACTGGACGTACCGTGTATATAGATACCAATACGCTAACTGGACCTCTTAACTTGTTTAACTACCTTACAGGACCTTATGATACTAATGGTTATTGGGTGGAGACAAGCTTCCCAGAAAGTGGATTGCTAATAGGCAATATCTGGCATGGACAGACGATTACAGAAGGAACTTATACGTTTAATTATTACGTTAACGGGACATGTTCTGGTATGGACTTTACGACCGTGACCATTATCATAAGTAATCTAGAAGTAAAACCGGATTCAGGTAGTGGATACTTCGGTGAGGCCTTTACGGCGGTAGATAATGTATTAGCTAATGATAATGTAAGCAACGTTGTCCCAGTAATTGGTACTAATCCTGGACAGGTAACTATCTCAGAGGCCGGCACATGGCCAGCGGGTATTCATCTTGATACTACCACAGGCGAAGTACGTGTTGACGATACCGTTACACTAAGCCACTACGTTGTGTATTACACTGTATGTGTTAATGCGACGGAGCCATTATCTTGTCAAACAACAAGTGTGACGATAGATCTTACGACGGCTCCATACTGTTATAATCCTAATAGCAATTTTGATGCGGCTAATCCTACTCAACATGGTATTACCTTGTTAAAAAGAGCGGGTGTTAACGAAGATAACTGGCCAATGCTGAGAGGCTCTGCACATACGGTATTAGAATCTAATACTAAAGGATTTGTGGTAACAAGAATGACATCAGATCCTGCAGCAACATCTGCAGATCCCAAGTTATCAAAAATAACTACTCCGCAAGAAGGTATGATGGTGTATGACACTTATGCTAAATGTTTCAAAATATTTAGTGGAGGTGCATGGAAGTGTTTCTCGAAACCAGGATGCCCAGATAGATAATCTTTTAAATTTAACAAAATGAAAAAATTAATAATATTAGGAATTGTCTTGTTTTCTGCAAAAGTTTCGTCACAAGTTATTATTGGTGATGCGAAAGGTACTGCAGTTAGCAAAACATCGGTCCTGCTAGAGTTTGAAGTTGGTAAAAACAAAGGTCTTGTTCTACCTTATGTAAGAACAAAACCTACTAATCCGGCACCTGGTACTTTGATCCTAGATGCTACTGTACCTACAGCTGCTAATGTAGAGTATTGGGATGGCACTGCATGGATTAGCTTGGGAAGCAAAAAGGCATCCGACAAAGGTGATGTAACAGCAGCTTTAGCCAAGCAACCCTTAACATCGGAGGATAGTACCGCAAGAGCCATAATTGGTGCGAGCGATTCTCCAGCAGATGGTGTTCTGGTTTTAGAGTCGGATACCAAGGCTTTGGTATTACCAACGGTTGACGATGTTAACAAGATCCCAAGTCCTGCACCTGGTATGATGGTGTATGTTAATAAAGTTGGCTTGGAAAGGTTGGCTTTTTACAACGGTCAGACTTGGTCGTTCTTAGCACCACAATAGAAAAATGGATAAATAATTAGTTATTCTTGGGGTGTCTCAACTGAGATGCCCCTTTTTTAATTCGATACATGTTTTTGAGAAGTAAATTTTATGATGAAAAGTAACTTTAAAGACATATTGATAGGAGAATGCATCAAAACGAGAATTCAAGAAATTGGTATTACCGAAGCCGAAGTTGCTAGAAGTCTAGAAACGAATCAAGATGAATTGATTGGTTATTATACTGCCCAAGATATGGATGTTGATGTATTACTAAAACTTAGTAAAATACTAGACTATGATTTTTTTAGGCTCTATTCGCAACATCTTATTTTGTATGCACCTGCTATAGCACGAGAGACGCCAAGCTCAAATGTCCAAAAGTCAGAAGGCTTACAGTTTCGCAAAAATATCTATACCTTCGAAATTATCAATTTCATTTTAGAAAAAATCGAAAATAATGAGATGAGCATTAGTGAGGTTGTTAATGCCTACAATATCCCAAAAACAACGCTCAACAAATGGATTAATAAAAATAAAAAGTAAAAAAAAGAAGAGATGCGGTCAATGCATATTAATTTGACACCAAAACCAACACACAAATATCATGAAAAAATCTAACGTTAATTATAGAAAAATCTATACAGACATTTTGGAACAAAAGTATCCCGAGAAGTTGGAAGATTGTAAAGCTATTCTTTCCAAAACTGAACTTTCGTCGCTGGATATATTATGCCTTAACGAAAAAATCTTTGGTAAAAAAACGCACAGAGATAACTCCAAGCTTCATTCTTATTTTAAAGACGATATTGTAAAAATTTTAGAGTTTCAAAAGAAAAATTGTTTGACGGTAACCGATCTTGCCAAACATTATAATCTTAGCCGCAATACTATTACCAAATGGAAAAGGCTGTATTGTTAAATCTCTAGTAATCTTTATCAAACTCGAATCTTGATCTTCAAACTAAGCTTTATTATATCTATAAAGAGCTTATGGGTAATTGTTACATGTGAACAAATAGGGTTTGATTTGCTTTAAAACAGAAAAAAATAATTATGATTTATAAGGATATTCATATTGGATCCTTTATTAAGAATATTGTTGACGAACGTGATATCTCGATGGCTCGAATTTCCAAATTTTTTAAATGTACAGAAGCAGAAGTAGCTGGCATGTATGCGTCCAAAAGTCTAAACATAACCGTGTTAATGAAATGGAGCAAGCTTCTAGAATATGATTTCTTTGTATTGTACTCGCAGCATTTGATCTTATATTCTCACGAATCTAAATATAATGTTGAGACTAAGCTTCCTATTTTTAAAAAGAAATTATACACAAAAGAAGTTATTGGATTTATTCAAGACCTAGTGGAGAACAAAAAAATGACAAATTCGGAAATCTTGAAAAGGTACAACATTCCTAGAACGACTTTTTATAAATGGATTAAACAAGATGAGAAAAAATAGTTAGTCTCGCCAAGTCTAAGCGTTTGATATCGAGTGTTATGCGCTTGTCAATATGCTTTTAAGCTTTTTTAAATAAAATAGCCACTTAAATTTTTAAGTGGCTATTTTTTATAAATCTATCTTTTGGTTATTGTGGTGCGAAGAAAGACCATGTATTACCATTATAGAAGGCTAATCTTTTAGCACCAGTCTTGTTGATGTACACCATCATACCAGGTGCAGGACTTGGGATCTTGGTAACATCGTCAACCGTTGGTAACACCATTGCTTTGGTATTAGATTCCAAAACTAAAACACCATCTGCAGCAGAATCGGTTGCGCCTATAATAGCTCTTCCTTTGATATCCTCTGAAGTCAAAGGTTGCTTAGCTAATGCTGTTGTTACATCACCTTTGTCAGAAGCTTTGTTGCTTCCTAAGCTAATCCATGCAGTGCCATCCCAATACTCTACATTGGCAGCAGTTGGTGTCGTCGCATTTAGGATTAATGTGCCTGGGGCGGGATTAGTAGGTTTTGTTCTTACGTAAGGTAGAATGAGACCTTTATTTTTACCAACTTCAAACTCGAGCAGGACCGATGTTTTGTTAACTGCAGTACCTTTCGCATCGCCAATAATAACCTGGGCAGAGGTTTTTATAGATAATAGGGCAATTGTTAATATTATGGTTTTTTTCATTTTTTAAATATTAAAAAGTTAACAATTAAGGACATGACGGTTTTGAAAAACAACTCCAAGCATTATCGCTATATATTTTGAAACATTTAGCGTAAGTATCATATACCATCATACCTTCTTGTGGTGTAGTAATTTTTGATAGGTTGTTCAATGCGTTAGGCTGTGATGGATCCGATGTCATCCTTGTCACCACAAATCCTTTTGTGTTAGATTCTAATACCGTATGCGCAGAGCCTCTCAGCATTGGCCAGTTATCTTCGTTAACACCCGCTCTTTTTAACAAGGTAATGCCATGTTGAGTAGGAGTAGCCGTACCAAAATTGTTATTTGGATTATAGCATGCACATTGTGTTACGGTAATTGTTACCGCAGCTTGACAGCCATTAGCTGATGTAAATGTGATAATTGTTGTGCCAACTGAAACACCGGTAACAACACCTACAGAATTTACAGTTGCAGCAGTAGGATTGCTTGAGCTCCATGGGACTCCAACTGCAGGCGTACCAGTTGCGGTTAACGTAATTGTTAAACCTGTACATACTGTGTTTGGACCACTAATGCTAGTTGACGGATTAACGGTTACAAGCTTCTGAGAAATACATCCACTAGAATTGGTGAAAAATATTGTTGTTGAGCCTGCCGCAACTCCTGTCACTAGACCATTGGCATCTACTGTCGCAATATTAATATTAGATGATGTCCACGGACTATTTGCAGTTGGTGTTGCACTATTTGATAGCTGTAATGTCGATCCTACACAAACAATAGAGTTACCTGTTATTTCTGCCTTAGGATTGACTGTTATGTCTTTGTTAACAGAGCAACCAGCAGAGTTAGTGTAGGTAATCATCACAGTACCAGCCGTAATACCTGTTACGGATCCTGTACTACTTACTGTTGCGATGGCTGTATTAGAGGATGTCCAAGGATTAGAGGATGCAGGTGTACCACCATTGCCTGTCAACTGAATGCTTGAGTTTACACATACTTTATCAGTTCCGAGAATTGTTGGTAATGCATTTACAATTAAACGGTAAGGTCCAGAAGTAGCAGTATTACATCCACCAGTTGCAACAAGATAATAATAGTATGTACCTGCGACACTTGATGACAGAACTAATGTATTGTTAGTCTCTCCAGCTAATAATGTACCGCCAGTTGTTGAGTTGGTTGTATTAGAATACCATTGGTAAGTTGTTGGGGTTGTGCCATTAGCCACAGTAGAGATAACTTCTAATGATGTAACTGGCGCATTAACACATACTGTTTGCGATGTTGGTGAGGTAGATGATAGTGTAAGAGTCTCTTTAATTGCTGCATTATAAGCTAATCCAGGAGCTTGTCCTATTTTTGAATCTGTATCTGCAGAGCCTCCAGGGTTAACAATGTTAGGAACACCGTTGATGTCCACACCTCCTGTTGTAATTTTTCCATTAGTTACTTGACTTGGTAAAACATTGCCATCACCTTCTATAGCATCTGGACAACCATCGTTGTCAGAATCTGTATCAAGATGGTTAGGGATGCCATCACCATCATTGTCACAGTATACTTCGTTAACAACAATATCATCTATGGCAAAGTCGTTACCATTGGATTCAGTTTGTGCATTGGTAATTCTTATATAGATTTTAGATGTTAAGATAGAAGGCTTAATAACTTGCGCATTATTTTGCCAGTTTAGATTTTTTACAAATACCCCAGTTGTTCCTGAACCTAATAGTGTATCTGTTGCTGTATCATATACCGAAATTGTTAAATTAGGGTCTGAGAAGCCTTTAGTTGTTGGATCTTTTAAATTTAATAGCCATAAACCAACCTCTAACGTAGCGCCTGGACTAACATTAATGTTTGGTGATTGCCAAATGTATTTTGTAACATCAGATGGATTATTTACCATCATTAATCCGTTGGCCGCTCCACCCGCTATTGAAGTATGATCATTAACATGTATCCATTGGTTATCATATCCATTTCCAAAATCATCAACAAAATTGGCATTTGGTGTCAGGCTATAAAAGCCGGCGCCAGTCGCATTAGTATTTTTATACAGATTTTGAGAAGTTCCTTCTTGCCCAGAAAGTCCAACAGGTCTAATACCATTGGTAGTATCGAGAGCAGGTGTCCCAGTAGCAGGTGTATCAATAACTCCAAAATCTTGTCTGTATTTTTCGTAACGTTTTACGGTGCTAGGTATTGGATTCGCCCACGTACATGCGGACATTTCTACACTGTCAAGTATACCGTCATTATCTGCGTCCCAATCTAGATAATCTAGTACACCATCGCCATCAGTATCAGTATTGAAGTTAACCACGGACGTTGCTGAGTTATTACTTAGATCAATATCATTTTGGGTTCCATAGATAATCACATTATTAGTTAGATAACCTTGGTTGGTCGCATTTACCGCATTAGCTGTTGCTGTTATAGTTAATGTAGCAGTCGTTGCTTTATTAAGATTTCCAATTTTCCATAGGCCATTGGCAGATGTATAGGTTCCTGATGTGGCTGTGCTACTTACGAAGGTGTAACCTGTTGGTAGTTTATCAACCACATAGACATTAGTATCATCTATCGTACCTTGGTTCTTTGCAGTAACTGTAAATGTAATATTGCTTCCTGGTGCAACCAATCCATTGGTATTGTTAGTTTTAGTGACACTCAAATCAGTTCCAACTCCAGTAACAATAACAGAAGTAGATGAGGTGTTGTTGGTCGTGACAGTTTCGGTAACCAATCCATTAATGTTGGCGGTATTTGGGATACCAGGAGTTAATACCTGTGCTTTTCCAGAAACGGTAATAGTAAGTGTTGCACTTGCATTAGGTGCTAAATATCCAACAGTCCATAGTCCTGAAGTTTCGTTATAGCTTCCTTGCGAAGCCCCTTTTCCTAAGAATGTAAGTCTACTATCCAAGATATCATTTACGGTAATACCTGAGACTCCGACTGTACTATTGTTAGTTGCGATTATGGTATAGGTAAAACCTGTACCAATCGTTGTACTTGTCGTATTTGATGTTTTTGTGATAGATAGATCACCACTTGGTTTGGTTGGGTTAATTGTCACCGTTGCCGAATTATTAGTTGTTATCGGATCAACGTTATTACCTTTGATAGTTGCTGTGTTGACAATATTACCCACATTATCAACTCTTACAGTAATACTTAAAGTTCTAGGGGTATTAACAGGCATTGACCCTATTGTCCAGATTCCTGTTGAGGGATCGTAACTGCCATTAACTGTCGTAGAACTTACATAAGTCAATCCTGGAGGTAGCAGGTCAGTAACCACAGCGGCAGGTTCTGTGTCTGGGCCAATATTATTAGCGGTGATGGTGTAGGTAATCGTAGATCCAGCAGCAGGTGTTGCGTTGCTAGTCGTTTTTGTAACACTTAGATTTGAGGTCGGCGGTGTGAAGACATCGCTTGATGCTAAGTCAATGTTGTCAGAGGCACTAAAAGGTCCAAAATAAGTGTTAAGACCATAATAAGTATAAATTGATCCAACTCCTGTCGAAGGATTTATTTCATAGATTCTCGCGTTATTCCATGAAAGGAAAAATATTGTTGAACTATAACCTTCGGCGGCATATATTTTACCATTGTAAAATGCAAGACCTTGAAAGTTAGTCGGAAGTGAACCTGATAATGTCAAAAATCGCGTGGCAATTAATGTACTTGTATTAATACGATAGATGTATTTTGTACCGCCGTTACTTACAGCAGTATACATGTTGTTATAGTTGTCAAAAAAAGAATCACTTGCTACAGTTCCGTTATTAAAGGTTGCATCGCCAGTTATAGTTCCTAAATTTATAGGATTAGGATATGCACGTATTAGCTGACGGGTTGAGGTTACACCAAAAACATGACCAGTAGTGGGGTTTGCAGTAAGACCTCCCGATGTTGCAGGTAGATTACCAACATTAGTTGTGCCTTGATATACAGTCGAGCCACTTGGTGTATCCGAGTGTGTAAAGACATACTGCGATGTATTATTGGGATTTGGTCCTACCGCCAAGTTACTAGCACTAGATGATGGTGTATAGTTTGCAATAGCTACTGGTAGTACGCCAGACAAGGCGCTAATGTTATAGACGCTACCATCTTGCGCATTTGAAATATACAAAGTTCCTTTCGCTTGCCCTTGTAAAGGCATATACGAGAGTAAAAAAGAAACTGTAAAAAAAAGTAGAAAAATTTTTCGTTTCATTTAAATATTATTTGTGTTGTATTGTAGTAGAACGATCTATTAACAGATTGTTTGTTAGTGTAATATGTTTCCAAATAACAAACAATAGGTTATAATTATAGAAGCCTAAAAATTCTATTTGCATAATGATAATTGCAAATATTCTTATTAAACTTTTTAACGTGCTGACGTTTTATTACGATCTTAGGAAAAGATTAGCTCCTAAGCTTTAGAGGGGGTAAGTTTTTTTGTTTCATCCAAAGGTTTATTGTGTTTGTTAAATTATGTTATACTCTTTATTTGTCCACATCCCTACCTGGGAATACTTGGAGTAAAATATTGGGAATTCTTATAATTTCGTGCAAATATATAAAATATATTTTTGGTATATATATTTAGATATTATTAAAATAAACTTAATACAATATTTAGGTAGAATAAAATTCGTTTTAAAGCTAGTGTTTATCGCGGGTTGCGTAGGTTTAAGTTACTGCTGTAGATATTTATCTACAACTGTTATTCTTGACATAGTTTATGTGATTTTTTTATTGTTAATAATAAAAGGCTATGCTTGCGAAAAACATATCTATGTACTCAATGTTTACCAGGACGATGACTTAGTAGAAGATGTTTTGTTTTATAAATTTTATTGAGCTCTTAAAGTAACTATCAGGCCACATTAATTTTATGTCATAACAAAAAATAAATTTCGATAATTGAGCTTCCTTATTGTTTTAATTAATCATTTTGTAACTTTTTATATTAAGTGACCAAGAATTAATATTAGAAATGATAAATTTTGCCTTATTTAGGCGTAAATTTGAGACATATCAAATCCAATTATGGCGCAACAATACAATCCGAGGGATATTACGTGGTTAGGTTTTAATGCAAGAGTTTTGCAGGAAGCAAAAGACGCATCTGTTCCGCTACCATTACGAATTCGCTTTTTAGGAATTTTTTCTAATAATCTCGATGAGTTTTTTCGAGTGAGAGTTGCAGGGCTAAAACGTGCTATGGATTTTAAAACAAAAATTATCCAAGAATCTTTCTATGAAGCGCCTTCCAAAATTTTAGAAAAAATCAACAAAATTGTGATTACGCAACAAGAAGATTTTGACAAAACTTGGCGCGAGATTCAAAAAGAAATGGGCAAGCAGAATGTTTTTATTAAAGATTCTAAAAACTTGACTGCCGCACAGAAGGATTTTGTTGTTAGATATTTTGATGAAGAGGTAGAAAGTAATGTTATTCCGATTCTGTTGCATGATAACGTTCCGATGCCTTATATGCGAGACAAAAGTTTGTACATTGGGATTGCGATGCGCCGTAAAGAATGGAAATACGAAAGTAAATTTGCGATGATCGAAGTCCCAACAAGGACTAATAGCCGTTTTGTAATTCTACCAACCGAAGACAAATCGGAGAAGAATGTCATGCTTTTGGAGGATGTCATTATCTACAATTTGCCGCATATTTTCTCATATTTTGGATATGATGAGTTCGAAGCCAATTGTTTTAAAGTAACAAAAGATGCAGAGTTTGATTTGGATAACGATATCAAAACCACTCTTGCTGACAAAATCGAAAAAGGTATCAAAAGCCGTAGAAAAGGCAAGCCGACGCGTTTCGTTTTTGATAAAGAAATGGACAAAGCGCTTTTAGAATTTTTAATTAAAAAATTAAACCTTTCCAAAAAAGATAGCATTATTCCAGGGCAGAAGATTCACAACTTTAGACATTTTATGGATTTTCCAGATGTTTTTAAAGCTTATGAAAAACCTGTTGAACGGACACAATTCACCCATCCAGCATTTGCGCAAAAGGAGAGAGTCACCGATGTTATTGTGCAGAACGATGTCTTGTTGACGTTTCCGTATCATACCTATGTTCCTGTTATCGATTTGTTGCGTGAGGCGGCTATGGATCCGCATGTTAAATCGATCCAGATAACGGCTTATCGTTTATCGAGCAGTTCCAAAATCGTCAATGCTTTAGTTAATGCCGTGCGTAATGGTAAAGAAGTGACAGTGATGCTAGAATTGCGCGCCAGATTCGATGAAGAAGCTAATCTTGAATGGAAAGAAAAGTTAGAACTCGAAGGTGTTAAAGTTTTGGTAGGAATTCCTAATAAAAAAGTCCATGCGAAGCTTTGTGTTATTAAAAAACGAGTGAATAATAAGACGATTCAGTACGGTTTTATTAGCACAGGAAATTTTAATGAAAAAACAGCAAGAATCTACGGTGATAGCTTGTTGATGACGGCCAATCGTTCGATAATGGCGGATATTAATAAAGTGTTCAATGTTTTACGAAAGCCAAAAGAAGATCCAATGCCAGTGCTTAAAACTTGTAAATCTTTGTTGGTTTGCCCACAGTTTATGAGAGATAAAATTATTTGGCATATCGATAAAGAAATTGAAGAAGCTAAAGCTGGTCGCAAAGCGGAGATGATTATTAAAGTTAACTCTTTGAGTGATAAGATTTTAATAAACAAAATGTACGATGCAGCCAACGCAGGAGTCGATATCAAAATGATTGTTCGTGGCATCTATTGTGCTGTTAATCAAAAACATTTTAAAAAGAAAATTCGTGCCATTAGCATTGTTGATGAATATCTAGAACATGCGAGGATTATGTTTTTTTATAACAAAGGAAAAGAAGATTTTTATCTGTCTTCGGCCGATTGGATGGCTCGTAACCTCGATTTTCGTATAGAAGCAGCAACGCCAATTTTGCAAAAAGATCTTAAAAAACAACTTAAAGATATGTTGGATATCCAATTGAGTGACAATGTAAAAGCTAGAATTTTGGACAAAAATATCCGTAACGAATATGTTAAAAATGAAGATGGAAAACCAATTCGTTCGCAAATAGAAATTTATCATTATCTAAAAAATCTGTAGATTTATACTATGAAAATTGCAGCTATAGATATAGGAAGTAACGCGGCTCGACTGTTGATAAATGACGTACAAGAAGTTAACGGCAAGCCAGAGTTTACAAAACTTAATTTATTGAGAATTCCGCTTCGTTTGGGGATGGATGTTTTTAATTTGGGCGAAATCGGGGCAGAACGTCAGAAGATGTTCATCAATTCTATGAAGATTTTTCATCAGTTGATGGAGGTTTACAATGTCGAACATTACAGAGCCTGTGCAACTAGTGCGATGCGCGATGCTAAAAATGGCGCAGAACTTATCGAACTAGCCAAAAATGAAGCACAAATCAACATCGAAATTATTACAGGTGACGAAGAAGCCACTTTGATTTATGAAAATCATGTTGAGGAAAACCTTGATAAAAAATCAGCCTATCTTTATATAGATGTTGGCGGTGGTTCCACCGAATTGACTTTCTACGAAAACGGAAAAATGCTTTACGAAAAGTCGTTTAATATTGGGACAATCCGATTGTTGCAAGGTTTGGTGACCGATGATATGTGGTTCGAAATGAAGTCCGAAATAAAGAAAAATATTCTTTCTAAAAATA
Organism: Soonwooa buanensis; assembly: GCF_900167905.1. Taxonomy (GTDB): domain Bacteria; phylum Bacteroidota; class Bacteroidia; order Flavobacteriales; family Weeksellaceae; genus Soonwooa; species Soonwooa buanensis. The sequence goes on from NZ_FUYZ01000007.1 coordinate 133,618, forward strand.
ATGTTGTGGCGATTGGTTCGGGCGGTAACATCAACAAGATTTTCTCTTTAAGTAAGACTAAAGACGGGAAAGCGATGTCTGCAGCCACGCTCAAAAAATATTATAAAACGATGAAAGAAATGAGCGTTGTCGAACGTATGTCTTTTTATCAGATTCGTGAGGATCGCGCGGATGTTTTGGTGCCAGCACTTCAGATTTTTAATAATGTGATGAATTGGGCGGATATTAACCATATTTTTGTTCCGAAAATTTCCGTTGCAGATGGTTTAATTAAAAGCATTTATTCTAAAGTAAAAAAGAAATAATTACTTTGCAATTACTGCTTTTTTGACCTTGTAAAACCTAGTGTTTTAATCTTTTATGATTAAATTAAAATACAAAAACCTCCAATTTCGGAGGTTTTTCATTTATAAATTACTGTCAACGACACTGATGTTTTCTCGGAAAAGTTCCACAGGTTTATCTAGTAAAACCGCAATAACGGTGAGGTTGTTGTCCAGTCGATCTTCGGGAATATCGATGTACACGATGCCAGGGATTTTGCTCCAATACAATTTGTTGAAAACCTGATGATTAATCACCGAACCTTCACCAACAATTCTGACACGCGAAATTTGATTTTTCAAACCTTTGATAGCGATCGGTCCATTCGGTTTTCCATCGACAAAAAGATATAAGGTTTGTCGATCTTTGCTAAGTGTTGTCAAACCATCATAATGCCCACTCGGAAGACTATCGCCAGTATTGTAAAAAGCTTCGGCATGCTTGCTGAGCCATTTTTTAATTTCAGAATTCTGAGTTTTAATATTCATATCCTGACCATCTTCCGTAAATCCATATTTTTGAAATAAGCCAATATTTTTAGTTTTACTAACTTCTTCTGCAAGTCGATAAACTCCTTGTTTTGTATTTTTAGAATTGATAATTTGGTTAAAATCAAAATTGCTTTCCAAAGTCGGTTCCACGAATTTTGGTTTTTCCTTAAAACTTAACTCAATAACGCTAACATCTTGATCATAATTTGCATTCGTAATATCGATGTCGAGATTTCCTTTTTTATCGGTTTTAAAATTTAGTTTCGCAGTATTATCATTTAACATTTTTAAACTTAAAACTTCAGTTTGCAAACCATGAAGACTAAGATGTTCTTTGTTGCGATCGAGATAAAGAAATAGTTTTTTTCCATCTTTTGAAAATGCCGATTTCCCTAAATAGTTTTTAGAATCTAAACCTCGTCGCGTTCCGTAGACTGCTTCAGGATATTTTTTTGTCCAACGACCAAGATTTTCCAAAACATCGAGTTGTTCTTTCACAATCGTTCCATCGGCTTTTGGACCAATGTCAATCAGAAGATTTCCGCCCATACTAATGACATCTGCAAGAGTTCTGACAATCATATTCGGTGTTTTGTAATGCGTATCAAAAGGTTGGTAACCCCAAGAATCATTCATCGTGTAACAGAGTTCCCAGTATTCGTCGTCTGGTGCAACAACAGGAACGCCTTGTTCAGGTGTCGCATAATCGCCATGTTGGTTGAGCCTAGAATTAATGATAATATCTTTGTTAAACTTTCTAAGATTGGTCAAGGTTTGCGGCGCTTTCCAATCTTCGAAAGTATGTTCCCAATCGCCGTCAAACCAAATTAAATCGGGTTGATATTGTTGTGATAATTCGTTAAGTTGATCTTGATAATATTTAACAAAATTATTCCAACGCTGAGGTTCTTTGGTGATGTCGTAACGCTTTTTAGTTCGTGTCGCAACATCGTAATTGTCGTGACTCCAATCGGGAAGCGAGTAATACAAGCCAGTTTTAAGACCTGTCTTTTTCAATGCCGAAACAAAAGGTTTCAAAACATCTTTTTTAGCTTTTGAATCTCTAAGTGTTGTAATAGCTTTGTCCGCTTTAGAATCCCACAACGAAACGCCATCGTGATGTCTCGTAGTAATGACTGAATATTTCGCGCCTGAATTTTTAATCAATTCAGCCCAAGTTTCAGGTTGGTAATTGGAAGCTGTAAAACCATCCAATTGCTTCATGTAGTTGTCATGGTTGATGTAGTTGTTAAAAAACGCCCACGACTCGGATATTCCATTTACTGAATAAATGCCCCAATGTATAAAAATCCCAAGTTTAGCATCCTGAAACCATTCCATTTTGGAAGTTGGTTGCTCATTTTTCTGCGCTGAAAAAAGTAGAGAAACACTTACGAATGCTGAGCAAAAGAGTTTTTTCATGTTGGGTTTTTATTATTTTTAAATATATAAAATTTTCGTCAATTTCTGCTTTGTTCGTTCTTAACCTACGTCAATATTAATCTTAATAAAGCATCGTAATTTTGATAAAAATTATTACAAATGGAATTAGGAATAGGAATGTTTGGGGATTTAGCTTTAGATCCAACAACAGGGAAATATAGAAATGCTGGTGTCAAAATGCGTGAAATTTTGGACGAAGTAAAATTAATGGACGAAGTCGGAATCGATGTTTTTGCAATGGGCGAACATCATCGTGAAGATTATGCGGTTTCTTCACCAGAAATCCTTTTGGCTGCGGCGTCTAGTATTACTAAAAATATAAAATTAGCAAGTGGTGTAACCGTTTTGAGCTCTTCGGAGCCTGTTAAAGTTTACGAAGATTTTGCAACGATTGACCAAATTTCGGATGGTCGCGCCGAGATTGTGGTTGGGCGTGGAAGCTTCATTGAATCTTTTCCGCTTTATGGTTATGATTTGTCCGATTATAATGAACTCTTTGAAGAGAAATTAAGTTTACTTTTAAAAATAAATTCTGGAGAAAATGTAAGTTGGAAAGGTCGATTAAGAGCACCAATGAACAACCAAACCGTTTATCCAAGAGCAACTAACGATGGTAAATTGCCAATTTGGGTTGCAGTTGGCGGAACACCAGAATCTGTGTTGAGAGCAGCGACTTTGGGCTTACCTTTAATTGTTGCAATTATCGGAGGAATGCCAATGCAGTTCAAACCGCTGATTGATTTTTACAAACAGGAATATCTGAAAGCTGGTCATCTAGAAAGTGAAATGCAAATCGCCATACATTCGCATACTTTTGTTAGTGAAGATCCGAAAGTGATCGAGGATTATTTTGAAAACTATAAAGCGCAAATGGATAGGGTAGGAGCGAGTCGTGGTTGGGCGCCTTACACCAAAATGCAATATGATGGCGGACGAAGTGCCGATGGTGCTTTATTTATCGGAAATGCTGATGAGGTTGCAGAGAAAATTAACCGTGTAAAAGAAGCTTTTGGTTTAACAAGGTTTATTGGACATATGGATATTGGTGATCCGTCGCATGATATTATGATGAAATCTATTGAGCTTTTCGGAACTAAAGTTTCTGACCAAGTTCGTTAAAATTAAAATCGCCTTTCAAAATTATTTGAAAGGCGATTTTGTTATGCTTTATTTTCGTCTGTAGAATCATCTGGTTTTGGCGGTTCTTCTTTTTTAACCACTTTAACCGATTTTGTTTCGATAGTTTTTGTTTTTTCGTCTTCACCTTTTAGATAAGATGGAAGATTAAGTCCAGCCATGTTGAATAAATCATTCAAAGGTGGAACAGTTTTCATCATACCAGAGACGAAGTTCGCTGTTGAGGTTGTACCTTCAGGATTATTGCCGCCATCCCAAACAGTAACTTTATCAATTTTGATATTTTTAACCGCTTCAACTTGCGTTCTAACCAACTCAGGAAGTTTTTCAATCAACAACAATTGGAATGCACTGTTCGTATCGCCACCAGCTGCTTTCACAACTTGGTCGTAACCTTCAGCTTGCTTAGTAAGGATTTCGTAAAGACCTTTCGCTTCAGCTTCCATTTTTGCGAAGATCGCGTCTGCTTCACCTTTCGCTTGAAGTCTAATTTTTTCTGCTTCTGCTTCTGCATCGATGATCGCTTTCTGTTTCGAAATCTCCGCAGGTACAACGATGTTGGCTTGTTGTGTAGAACGCTCTCTTTCTGCTCTCGCAGTTTCCGCTTTTTGTTCTGCTAAGTAAGATTCTTCCAAAGCTTTCGCAGATTGTACTTTTTCCGCTGCGATTGCAACTTTCAAAGCTTCTGCTTCACGTTGTCTTCTTTCAGCATCAGAATTTGCAATCGTAATTTTCGCTTCGTTTTCCCCTTTAATCGCTAATGAGTTAGCTTCCGAAGTCGCAATACGCGCATCTCTTTCAGCTTCTGCTTTACCGATGGCTTCATCTTTGCCAGCCGATGCAATGCTAATTTCTCTATCTTTTTGAGTAATCGCAATTTTAACATCACGATCTCTTTGTGTTTCAGCAATTTGTGTATCTTTTTCTCTGTCAGCAACTGCTTTACCAGTTTCCCCGATTTTGGTTTGTTCTGCAACTGAGATAATCGCTTCGTTAATCGCTTTAGCAGCAGCTTCTTTACCAAGAGCCTCGATGTAGCCTGACTCATCACGGATATCGGTAACGTTAACGTTGATAAGTTTAAGACCGATTTTCTTTAATTCGGTATCGACGTTTTTAGAAATGTTATCTAAGAATTTATCTCTGTCAGAGTTAATTTCCTCAATCGTCATGGTTGCAATAACCAAACGCAACTGACCAAATAGGATATCTTTAGAAAGTTCCTGAATTTGCTCCGGAGAAAGACCTAGCAATCTTTCCGCTGCATTTCCCATGCTATCTGGCTCTGTAGAAATCGCAATGGTGAAACGACAAGGTACATCGACACGAATATTTTGTCGAGAAAGGGCATTGGTCAAATTGGCTTCAATAGAAATTGGTTTTAAATCCAAATAAGCAAAATCCTGAATGACAGGCCAAACAAAAGCACCACCACCGTGGATACATTTTGCAGAACTGCCGCCAGTCTTACCATAGATTACCAAAATCTTATCCGACGGACAACGTTTGTACCGCGAGATAAGCGCCATAAAGGTTACGAATAGTACAAAGACGAGTACTACAATTAGGATAAAAGTCCCATTAATTCCATCAATCATTTTATAGTTTTATTTAAATTTTTTCAACAATAAGAATTTTGTCTTCAATGCGAATAACTTTTACAAGTTTTCCAGATTGGATCGCTTCGGTTTCCGAAACTGCGGTCAACTCGTGGTTGGTGCCGTTAAGTGAAATTAAAACTTTTCCTTGACCTGATTTTTCAGACGGTATTGTTAAATACACTTCACCACTTTTGCCAATCAATTTGCTGATGTCAAAAGTGTTGTCTTCGGACAGTTTTAGGATTTGTTTGATAATGACAAAATATAACGCAATGAAAACCAAACCAACCAAAGCCGCGACAATAACCAAAAATGTTTTGTTTGCAATTGTTTGATAAAATGCGACACCAGCCCAACCAAAACCAAGTAAAAAATTAACCAAGTTTCTGAACGAGAATAATTGGAAAGGCGCATCGGCATGGTCAAGATTTCCGTCAAAATCTGCATTGATTCCGTCTGAGGCATCACTACCGATTAGCGTTAAAATAGTTTGAACTAGAAAAATTAAACTCGCTGCAATCGCAATCCACCAAAAGGCTTGCTGCAAAGAGTCCATTCCTTGTAAAAAGTCTAACATAGTTTTATTTAGTATTGTTTAAAAATAGTAAAAAAAATACAGAAATGAAAGCTTTTTTGGAGAATGCTTTTAAGTTTTTGTAAACTTTTTCTTAAATGCTTAAGTTTTAAATAAATGTAATATCACAAAAAAAGCGCTCCAAAAATGAAGCGCTCTATTTTATAATTCTTTTCTAAGTCTAGCAACTGGGATATTGAGTTGTTCACGATATTTCGCAATCGTACGACGTGCAATGTTGTAACCTTTTTCTTTTAAGATGCCAACCAAAGCGTCATCTGTCAAAGGTTTTCTCTTGTCTTCGTTGTCGACAACTTCCTGCAAGTGATTTTTAATTTCTTTAGTCGAAACTTCTTCACCATCGTCGTTTGTCAAACTATCAGAGAATAGATTTTTAAGATAGACAATTCCGTTAGGCGTGTCTGCATATTTACTTTTAACAACACGAGAAATCGTCGAAATGTCAAAACCTGTAATGTCCGCAACATCCTTCAAAATCATTGGTTTGATGTTCTTTTCGTCGCCAGTTAGGAAGTATTCTTTCTGAAGTTTAACAATGGCTGTTATCGTTTGCAAAAGTGTATTTTGACGTTGATTAATCGCGTCGATATACCATTTTGCAGCATCCAATTTTTGCTTGATAAACAAAGCTGCTTGTTTGTGCTCTGCAGATTTTTTATCGTGAGAATAGGTTGTTAAAATTTCTTTGTATTCTTCCGAAACGCGCAGTGTAGGGGCATTTTTGCTATTCAGCATTGGGATAACTTGGTTGTCCTTAATCTGTATAACAAAGTCCGGAATAATCTCTTGGTTAATCGTAATCGTTTGCGTGTCAAAGTTGCCGCCGATTCTTGGTGATAATTTTGAAATAACTTCTAAAGCATCCTTAAGATCTTCTTCTTCGATGTCATATTTCTGAATAATCTTGTTGTAATGCTTGTTACTTAACGCATCAAACTGATTTCTTAAAATATTAGCAGCCAAACTAACCGCAGGATCCGCACTTACTTTTTTCTCAATTTGAAGTAAAAGACATTCGCGAAGATCGCGTGCGCCAACACCAGCTGGATCTAGCTTTTGAACATAATTTTCAAGGATTTCGGTGACATTTTCAGCTGTAGTATAAATGCCTTGCGAGAACGCTAAATCATCAACAATTGATTTGATTTCTCGACGAAGATAACCGTCGTTGTCAAGATTTCCGATAAGATATTCCGCAATTTGTAGATCTTCTCCATCTATCTTAGCTAATCTAATTTGTTCTAAAAGATAGTCATAAAGACTTTGTCCTTCTGTTAATAAAGATTGATTGTCGAACTCTTCATCGTCAGCAGAATAGTTGCTAGACGCTGTTTTGTAACTTGGTTCGTCATCATAAAGATATTCGTCAACATCAAAATCTGTTTCGATGCTTTCGTTGCCTTCGTCATCAAAATCACTTTCTCCAGAATCTTGATAGTCGTCTTCGCTATCGCTATCCGAAACTTTTTCTAAAGCAGGATTTTCTTCCAATTCGCGCTCTAACTCTTCTTCAAACTCTAAGGTATGAAGCTGAATCAACTTCATCAATTGAATCTGTTGCGGGGCTAATTTTTGACCTAGTTTAAGTTGTAAATTTTGTTTCAGCATATCTTTTTTTTGCTAATGGCATACATCAGCGTTACGAATTTACAATTTTTTTCTTGAATGCAATAAAGTTTGCACGATTTTTGATGCTAATTGTTGATAACAAAAAAGCCTTTCAATTTTGAAAGGCTTTTTTGTATTTTAAATAAGTTAAATCTTACTTTTTAGTAATACCAAGAGTTTCTGGGAAACGTGCAGCTGTAAAGTCTCTAGAGATTGCAGCCTTCTCGAATTTTAGTTTTCCAGATAGTGTTTCCAATACAACGCCATCATCATTGATGCTGAAGATTGTCCCATGCATACCAGAAGTTGTTACAACTTTTGCGCCTGGTTTTAGAGCTTCTTGGAAAGTTTTTTCTTGCTTTTGCTTACGCATTTGCGGACGAATCATTAGGAAATAAAATCCTACGAACATAAGACCCATCATAATTAATGTTGGTGTCATCGATTGTCCTGCTGGAGCTTGCAAAAATATTGTCATCATGTTCATCTGTTCTTAATTTTAGTTAGTAATTTCTGCTGTGAAGCCGATTCTGATAGGCGCTTTTTCTACGTTAGCATAGACGTCAGCTGCTTTTGCAACATTGCCATCAAAATCTCCAGAGTCAAACTTAAGTGTAATTTTTCCTGATTTCCCTGGAAGAATTGGTTCTTTTGTAAAGTCTGGAGCCGTACATCCGCAACCTGGTTTAACAGAAGAAATAATTAAAGGTTTTGTCCCAGTATTTGTGATTTCGTAAACGTGGCTAACTACATCTCCTTTTTTAATTTTACCAAAAGAAAAATCAGATTCTTTAAGAGCTACTGTTGTTAAAGGATTTTTTTGAGCTTCTTCCAACATTGCATCTTCTTGTGTTGCATGCTCGTGTCCAGCGTGGTCATCAACGCCAACTGGTGTTGTTTGGTTTTCTACAACCGCCGAACTATTGTCTTCTACAACTGTAGTTTCGTCCTTTTTTTTACAAGCAACAATGCTGATTGCCATTGCTGCGATGGTTAGATACTTAAATGATCTTTTCATAATATATTCGTATTAAGAATTATGCTCTGTTTTTGTCTTTGCTATACTTGTCCAAGATACCATTAATAAAGATGTTCGACTTCTCGGTTGCATAGACTTTTGCAATGTCAATATATTCGTTAATGATAACTTTGGAAGGCGTTTGTGGGAAATAATCCATCTCTGTAATGGCTGCTACCAAAATGATTTTGTCCATTAAAGAAACTCTGTCTAACTCCCAATTAACCAATCTTTCTTCTAGTTTCTTTTCAGAATCTTCCCAATTGTTAAGACTTTGGCGAAGAAGTTTTTTTGCAAATTCTTCATCTTCATCATCCTTAATTGCTTTTACTAAAGTATGGCTAGGTGTGTCTTCTTTTAGGAAACCGATAGTCTTCTGGATCATCGAGTTAGAGATGTGATAATCATCTGCCCAGCTCATTTCCATTTCTTCGAATCTATCGTGTAGGTCGTTGTTTTCGGCAACATATCTTAGAAATAATTTTCCAATGAATTTTTGATCATCTTCAAAAGAAATTTCTTCGCTGGTCATGTACTCATGGTAACGTTTTCCGGCTTTTATTCTTTGGAAAGTTTTAACAAGGACTTCGTCGTTAAAGTCCCAGATTAGTTCTTTGTGTTTGTCCGTGAAGCTTCTACGTTCTTCATTGTTTTCTAAACTTTCTAAAACTTGGTTTCTAACAAATTTTTGATTCGGATTGATGTCGCTATCGTTTTTAATAAATTTGTTTTTACCAATTTCAATTTGATTTTCGGCAACATGTTTTAATGCTACTAAAAAATTAAGTTGATAGATGTACAGGTTGTAGATTTTGCTCATTTCGTTGATGAGATTTTTTTCTACAGTCTCCTGTCTTATTGGGTTTTGGTAGTAAGAATAGAGATTTTCTATTACTTTTTCACGGATTTGTCGTCTTCCAAGCATTTCAAAGAACTTTATTTGGCTACAAAGATAAGCATTTTAATTTTTCTAAAAAGCTGACTTTTGTAGTTTATAGAAGCTGATTATTGGTTTTCTTTTTCAGTTTCGATAAGTCGTAATTGTTCTAGATTTTTGCTAAGACGTTTTAATAATATTCCGTAGAAAATTTTGTAGTAAAGTATTATTAACAAGATACTTAGTAGTAATGCAACGATAATCCCAATGATGAAGCCTAGTTTGGTTGTTTCGCTGAGTTGTACGCTTTGTTCTCCCATAACAATACTTAGATAAATACTGAACGAAACAATGTAGACCACCAATAGTATTACATTGATGATAATGAATGCGTTAACTTTTCTTTTAAAACTGATAATGCGTAAGATGAATTGTTTGAGATTATCCTCAACGCTGATTCTTCTATAACTTTTATAAAATAGATAGACAAAAATACCAGTTAAACTAAGGCTTAAAATTTTGATTACTAAATAGATTTTGTCCATCGTATGAAGAATCTCGTTTTGATTCTGTAGGTGTAATCTTGATAATATTTCGCGGAAGTTAACATGGTCGTCTTTAGAGACTAAAGAATATATAAGCAAAGTGATAAATATAAAAAACTCTAACAAACTTATCCAAAGAAGATACTTCACATAATTTCTAGATTTTGTGTTAAGCATGGCTTCGATGTCAGATTGCTGATAGGCGTCTTCTACTTTTTGGTTCTGCCAAACCGATTTTAGGTCATCTATGTCAAAGTCGTTGTTAGGCATGTTGCGTCATTAATTCTTTTAGCGTCTTTTTTAATCTATTCATTTTTACACGGGCATTAACTTCTGTAATCCCTAATGTCTCGGCGATTTCTTTGTAAGATACGTCGTCCAGATACATCATAACAATGGCGCGTTCTACATTTGGGAGAAGTTTTATGACTTTATAGAGTAACGAAATTTGCGCTTGCTTTTCGTCATCTTGTTCTTGCTCATACTCGAAGTGGACTTCATCTAGCTCGCTGGTTAATGGTGATTTCGTTTTTTTTCTGAATAAAGTAATGGCTGTGTTAAGCGCTACACGATACATCCAGGTTGATATTTTAGAATTTCCTTTGAAGCTGTCGTAAGAACGCCATAATTGCAAAACAATCTCTTGGAAGAGATCTTGTTCGTCTTCTAAAGAATTGGTGTACAACCTCGATACCTTTATGATAAGACCTTGGTTGCCTTTGATAAGTTGAGAAAATTCTTTCTGTTTTGAGTCCAATTTTTAGAAAGCGATATTTTTTGAATTATTTTTGATAAAGATAATAGTTTTTAGGTTTATTTTGTGCTGGTTTGCTAAGATATAATTGTTAAATCTTATTTGATCAAAAAATGGTATTTTATTTGTTACCGAAATTCAAAATTATTTTATGGGAGAACAAACTGTTTCGTATATAGAGTTGGTCTATGGTGTGCTAAAAGGTTGGTATGTACGTCTTGCAGAGATTACACCCAATTTGATTGTTGGTCTGCTCGTATTCTTTTTCTTTTTTAGTACTAGTAAATACTTAAGCAAAGTTGCAGTAAGACTGTTCCATAAAGCTTTTCCGAAAAGTAAAGTAGAATCTGTCACGACTTTAGTCGGTGTGTTTCGCTTTTTGATTATGATCATGGGGACTTTTATTTCCCTTGAGATTATGGGCTTTAGCGGTTTCTTTGTTAAGTTTTTAGGAAGTTTGGGTGTTGCTGGGGTTATTGCAGGGGTTGCGCTAAAAGATTTGGTGTCGAGTATATTTTCTGGGATGTTGGTTGGTATCGATAAAGCTTTTGTAGTTGGAGATTATATTACTATCGGTAATCATTCTGGGACCGTGCAAGAGATTGGTTTTTTAACGACTAAATTAATAACTGACGAAGGTAAAAAAGTCTATGTTCCGAATCAGGTAATTTTTAATGCGCCATTTTATAATATTACAGCTTCGCCTCAACGTAAGGTTATTCTTAATTTTGAAATCCCAATGGAGGAAGATTTAGGCCAAGTTAAAGAAGGTATAGAAACTGTAATTTCTAATCTTGATAAAGCAAAGGAAATTCATCCAGAAGTTTTATTTACAAATCTGAATGGCGGTCTTATAACGGTGCAAGCAAAGTTTTTGGTGGAGCTTGGTTCTAGTCCAAATGTTCTTAAAAGCAATGCCATTGTTTCTATTAAAAATGAAATGACAAAACGTGGTATTAGATTTACTAGTCCTACAAGCATTAGCCTCGAAAACCATGCGCCACAACAATAAGTTGCAAATTTGCATGTTTTTATTTACAAAAAAGTAGACTAAAATATTTAGCCTACTTTTTTTATTGATAAAAATAATGTGTGAAGATATTATTTTTTAATAATTAATTTTTCGGAAAGTTTTTCTCCATTTTCTAATTGTAATTGGATGATGTAATTACCGTTAGAAAGATTGTTCAGTTTTATTTTACTTTCGTTGCCTGAGAAACTTCCTGATTTTACGATACGTCCAGATAAATCATGGATTGTGTAATCTACCTTTGATGATGACGTTTTCAGACTAATGTTGATTACATCTTGTGATGGATTAGGATAAAGCTTAATGTTTTTAGAAGTTGCTTCGTTGGTTGCTAAAGTGTTGTACTTAATTGCAAAAGCACTAGAGTTAAGCGCGTAGTAGATGTTGTTAACGGCTTTTACCATTATTCTTGCAGATGCAATGTTTTCGTTTGGTAGTACAATATTCGCACTTCCATTATTTGGAACACTTTGAGCTAAAACTGTATCAAATGTCAAACCACCATCTTTTGATAACACGATTTGTACATTTTGCGTGTTAATTGTTCCTGCATTAGTCCCAGCAACATTCCAAGTTACAGGTATTGTCGTATTTCCGTTAAGAGTTGTACCTGCTGTATTTTGAGATGTAACAACGAAAGGACCATCGCTGGTTACTGTAACAAACATCGCATCTCTCGCAGATTGGTTACCTGTTGGTTTATTATCATTTACAACTAATGAAAAATTAAGTGTTCTCGCAACGTCTGGTGTAACTTCCCATTTCGGAAATAGATTATTAGCAACGACGTCACTTAGTTTAGGAAGATATCTAGTTGGAGAATTTGTTGGCATTAATGATCGGTAAACAGGTCCAACCGTCGCTGTTTTAACTGGAGGTTGCGTATTGTTATTATTGTCATACTGCTCCCAAAGGTATGTTAAGCTATCGCCATCTGGATCTGTACCTACACCTGTTAATGCAAAAGCAGTTCCTTTAGGTATAACATAATCTGCACCTGCATCAGCTGTTGGCGCTGCATTGTTGTTAGAGGTTTTAACAGAGCAGTCACTTGATCTTTGCAAAACGGCATACATTTCTAAAAGACTTGCTGCATGAAAATAAGCATCACTATTAACTTGTACATTATTACTTGTTCCGCAAATTCCAGCATAAGCCATAATCGTACTTCCACTTCCTGGTTCGTAGGCTGTTGCATTGTTTGCATTACCCGAGCATGAACTTGTACTCGCTCTAAAGGTATGGTTAGCTCCAAACTGGTGTCCCATCTCATGTGCTACATAATCAATATCGAAAGGATCACCAACTGGTGCGCCAGATCCAGTTACGCCTCGCGCTTTGCTGGTTGAGTTGCATACTACGCCTAATCCTGCTAATCCACCACTATTGGTGCCGAAAACATGACCAATATCGTAGTTGGCGCTACCAATAACACTATTTATATTAGATTGATTTTCATTAATCATTGTCCCAGGATTCCCATTGGTGTAAGGGTCTGTGGAAGAATTGGTGTACACAATAAGATTATTATTGGCAACCAATAACATAGTTGTCGAAATACTTTTTTCGTAGATACCATTAACTCTTGTCATTGTCGTTGCAATAGCAGACATGGCATTAGCTTGAGTCCCTCCATGGAACGTTGTGTATTCACCAGTCGCAGCTACAGCTAGTCTGTATTTTCTGAATTGTCCATCTGATACCAAAGGTGCTTTATTGCTGGTGTTTTCGTTGGCGTGGTTGTCTAGTTCCTTTTCTATATTACATTCAAAAAGGCGATCGTTAGCGGGTAAGTCTTTTCTTTTATATAAAATGAAAGAAGAATTATCTTTAGTATAACTATCAAGATAGCTTACTTCCCAATTATCAAAATACATGACGTTAAGTCCTGTTGAAGGCGTCATGCTGAAACGAATCGAATTTTCAGGATGACCTTTTTGCCAACCAACGTAAGAACGAATTTCAGGGAATTTTGCTTGTAACTCAGGTTCCATAACAGATGCTTCCTGAACAACATAATCTCTTATTTTTCCATCAGAATCAGGGAATTTAATAACTAAGCTTTCATTTTTAGAGAAGCGTTGAGGTGCAGTTTGTAGCTCAGATTTTATTTTTTCTAAATCTACTTGGTACAAATCAAATTTGTTAGGAGTAACCCATCTTAGGTTTAGGTTTTCTTGTCGAGCATCCGCATTATTAATTTTTGTCCAATGGTTTTGCTGAGAAAAAACTTGTGTAGCAATTAATGTACACGCAAAAAGTGTAATTTTTACTTTCATGGTATTTGGATTTAAATATTAGTTTTTACAAATGTAATTTTTTTTAATGAATAAATTTAAAACTTTAATATTTTTTAAAATAGCATCTTAAAACAACAAAAAGCCATCCCAAAAACGGAATGGCTTTCATTTATTTTAAAAATGCTAAGACTAAGCGCCTAGAACTTCTTTTACTTTGTTAGCTGCTTCTTCTAGAGTAATTGCAGAGTGAACGTTAAGTCCAGAATCGTCAATCATCTTCTTAGCGATTTCAGCGTTAGTACCTTGTAATCTCACGATTAATGGAACTGGGATGTTTCCGATGCTGTTGTAAGCGTCGATAACACCTTGTGCAACTCTGTCACATCTTACGATACCACCGAAGATATTGATAAGGATAGCTTTTACGTTTGGATCTTTCAAGATGATATTGAAAGCCGTTTCAACTCTTTGTGCATCAGCAGTACCACCAACATCTAGGAAGTTAGCAGGGTTACCACCTGATAATTTGATGATGTCCATAGTTGCCATTGCAAGACCAGCACCGTTTACCATACACGCAACGTTACCATCTAACTTCACGAAGTTAAGACCAGCGTCACCAGCTTCTACATCTGTTGGATCTTCTTCTCTCTTATCTCTAAGTTCTGCTAAATCTTTATGACGGAACAAGGCGTTGTCATCCAAAGATACTTTCGCATCAACTGCGATAATTTTGTTATCTGAAGTCTTAAGAACAGGGTTGATTTCGAAAAGAGATGCATCGATACCAACATAAGCGTTATAAAGCGACGTGATAAATTTAACAAACTCTTTGAAAGCAGTACCTTCTAATCCTAAGTTGAAAGCAATTTTTCTCGCTTGGAAACCTTGAAGACCTACAGCTGGATCTACAACTTCGTTGTGGATTAAGTGTGGTGTAACTTCAGCAACGTGCTCGATATCCATACCACCTTCAGTAGAATATACGATCATGTTTTTCCCTTGCGCTCTGTCTAGCAATACAGAAACATAAAATTCTTTAGTTTCTGACTCACCTGGATAATATACATCTTCAGCGATTAATACAGAGTGTACTTTTTTACCTTCTGCAGACGTCTGAGGCGTTACCAATTGCATACCAAGGATGTTGTTAGCGTTTTCTTTAAGCTTATCCATATTAGGAGAGAACTTAACACCGCCACCTTTACCACGACCACCTGCGTGGATTTGAGCTTTAACTACCCAAGCTTGTGCGCCTGTGTCAGCAGTTAATTTTTCAGCAGCAGCTACAGCTTCATCAACATTATTCGCAACAATACCGCGTTGGATCGCAACACCGTATTTTGATAAAATCTCTTTAGATTGGTATTCGTGAAGATTCATAATATTTTTATTGTTTTATTTACTATTTTTTAAGATTTACAAATTTAATAAAATTGAGGGAATAAAATAATTTAAACCCAAATTTTTAATTTAATAGACTACAAGTAATCTCTTTTGGTTAATGTAAAAATATTTAATTTTTGATTAAAGCCTTTGTTATTTTGTCATTTTCTGTAATAATTACAATCTTATAATTGGCACTTGGTAGGTTAACTACATTAAATTTTATTTCTTTTTTGTTAATGTTTTCAATTGTTTTAACAGTTTGACCTAACATATTAATTATATGAATGTTTTTTATTGTATTTTTTGAGGTAAGTAAAACTTCATTGTGTGCAGGATTTGGATAAATTTTTAAGTTGTCTATTGATACATCAGCCGTATGTAATGCATCTGTTGTAAAAGATTTAGTAACGGATGAATATTCTTTTCCGTTCTGCGTTACCACAAT
The DNA here is from genome assembly GCF_900167905.1 of Soonwooa buanensis. Lineage (GTDB taxonomy): Bacteria > Bacteroidota > Bacteroidia > Flavobacteriales > Weeksellaceae > Soonwooa > Soonwooa buanensis. Next base: position 149,115 of record NZ_FUYZ01000007.1, read on the forward strand.
TTTTCCGTAATATTTTTGATTAGGAAGTAAGTTTTCAAGATTAATTGTTATATCCTCAGATAAATATGAATCGATGATATTGCTCGCATTGAAAGTTTGATTCAAGTTTTCTTGATCGATACCATAGATAAACTTGATGTTTTCAATTTTTGATTTTGCATTATTTTTAATGCTTGATAACAGTTGTACTTTTGTTGAAGAAACTTCTTTAACAAAAAAATCAATTTCATTAAGCGGTAAAGTTTTAAAACTAATACTATTACTACTTATAATTTCGGTGCCAAATTTTGCTTTAACCATCACATTGTATGTTGTGTCTGGAAGTAGATTGTCTACAGCCTTTGAAAGATCATCATTCTCATATTTCTGGATGTTGTTTGGCATCGCAGATGTCTCTTTTGCAGTAGTATCGTCGGAATAATGGAATGTTATATTTTCCATGTTTTCTGTATTGGTACTTCCATAAGCGTTTAACATTGCTGCATCAGCTTTGATGTCGGTTGCAAAAGTCGTAATTAGTGAGTATGCTTGTGTATAACCATTTGATTCAAAAAGATTACCAATACTTCCAGATACTAAAAAATTGTTATCAAACGAATTAATATAATAGGTATTTTTGGGAATATCTATTTGTTGAAACGTTCTTCCACCATTGAATGTTTGCAAGCCTGAATCACTTCCGTTGAATAAAATACCTTCATTGGGGTTTTTGAAAACGATTTCTGGCGTGTAAGATAATGTAGTTATTGGTTTCCATGTATTGCCATAGTCATTCGTTTTGTAATAGGTAAGTCCATCGTTATAATAACCAATTCGTTGGGAAGGAAAATGAAATGAATAAAGGTGTTGTCCTTCTTTTATAGTGCTCCAAGTTTTGCCATAATCTGTTGTTTTGGAAAGCTTTTTTTCTGATATTGCAATGCCGACGCCCTCGTCAAACCATTGTATTTTTGAGGCACGGAAATTTGGAATAATTTCCCAGCTAGCGCCACCATTATCTGTTGTATATGCAGAATACGCGCTATTTATTATTCCTTTATTTTCATCAAAAAAGTAAATAGAGCTAGCGTTGGTTGTAAAGTTTTCGTTAATACTCCATGTTTGACCGCCATTTGTTGTTTTAGCAATTTTTACTGTGACAGGATTTCCTAGTAAAACATATCCAATATTTCGGTTGATAAAATAGCTGTCATATAGGTTAAACAAATTAGTATCATTAATAGGAACATTAACAGACTCCCAATTAGTTTTGTCTGTAGATAGATATAGTTCTTTACTTGTAACTACAGAATAAAGATTTGCATTTTTTTTGACTTTGCTAATTGAATTGTATGTAAAATCTTGTGTTGTCCAACTTCCCCCATTGTCAGTACTTTTATAAAACTGTCCATAATTGCCGATTGCTATCGCGTTATTGTTATTGAAGTGTAAATGTTTAATATCATAACTATCACTTATCCAATTTTTGGAATCATATACTTTATTCCAAAGATATCCACCATTTGTGGTCTTATAGATTATTCCATATTTAGACGTTGCAAAGCCTAGATCAGTTGATAAAAAATAAAAAGAAAAAAGTGATATAGCAGGTTGCGAAGGATTAAAATTAGTCCTCTTTATCCAACTTTCTCCATTGTTTTTTGTTAAATAAAAGGTCTCGCCAAAGCTAACATATCCATCTTTTTGATCATAAAAATAGATACTCGTACATAGAGCTCCATTAGTAATTTTTAAGTTGATATTCTTTCCAAAATCAACGGTTTTATAAAGCTTTCCATAATTGGTTACTATATATCCTTCTTGGTTATTCACAAACCAACTTCGCTGGATAATCTCATCTGGCAATAGCCCCAATTTTTGTTTTTCCCAAGTAATAGCATTGGTATTTGATTTGAACAAAGTCTTATCACCAACAACAATAATAGTATTATTAACATAAAAAATACTATTGATATTCTCACTTGAGTCAAGGTTGATGTTTTGCCATGTTAGTCCATTATCTCTACTAAGAATCAATAAACCTTGTTGTCCTCCGACTATTATATTCGTATCCCATGATTTTACAACCGAAGCATTAATCACGTCTTTAAGGTTAGTCCACGTTTTGGCTTGGTCATTTGACTTGAGCAGTTTATTCTCCGTTAATAAAAAAAGCTGATTATTGTTATCGGAAAATGAGTTTGCTTTTTCAAAATAATTAGTGGGATTTAATTGATTCCAACTTGTTTGAGCCTGCGAAATAACTATTGAGAAAAGGAATAATAAAGAGAGTAAATTTGATTTCATTTTGTTGGTTTATATATCAAGTTTTTTAATTAAATTTTATTCTTTGCAAAATACCAAATCAACATTGCCCAACTGATAATCATAAATAGTCCGCCAAGTGGTGTAATTGGTCCTAAGAATTTTAAGTTAACGCCCCAATAATCTTGGAAACTCAAAAAATAAATACTGAACGAAAACAAAAACGTCCCGATAATCATCGCTAACGAAATCCATTTGTGACTTCCAGTATCGAATTTTAAAATATATCCAACAATTAAAAGAAAAAATGCAGCGTACATTTGGTATCTAACACCAGTTTCGAAACTTTCTAGACGTTCTACAGAAAGTATTTTTTTAAAAGCGTGTGCGCCAAATGCGCCTAATATCACTGAAAGCATTCCGTAAAATGCACCAAATATTAATGTAAATGTTTTCATTTTAAATTTATTTTTGAGTCATTAATAAAAATATTTTCCCCGCTGTTGTTAAAATGCCAAGAATTATAAAAAGCCATGCAAATCTTTTGCTAGGTGCAAATCCAGGATGTTTTGTCACTTTTAAAAAGATGCCGAATCCTAAAATAAAAATGGATAATCCGAGTCCGAACATATTCTTATTTTTTTGATCTTAAATTTTCTAACTCAGCGATAACTTCGTGATGACTCACCGTTTTATCTTTAAAGTAGGTAACAAAATGTTGTTTCTCTTCCTCGGTTGCTCCAAACTGATTAAGGATGTTAAACAAGTGCATCTTCATGTGACCTTTTTGGATGCCTGTTGTTACCAAAGAACGTAAAGCGCCAAAGTTTTGCGCCAACCCCGAAACCGCCAAAATACTCATCAATTCTTGAGCAGATGGTTTTCCTAAAAGCGCCAAAGAGAATTTAACCAAAGGATGAAGATTGGTCAAACCACCAACAACACCAACCGAAATTGGCAAGTCAATCCAAAATCTAAAAATACCATTGTCTGTCGTACAATGTGTCAGCGACGAATATTTTCCGTTGCGTGATGCGTACGCGTGTGCGCAAGCTTCAGTTGCACGGAAGTCGTTTCCAGTTGCGATAACCACCGCGTCGACGCCGTTCATAATGCCTTTGTTGTGCGTAGTTGCACGATAAGGTTCGATTTCGGCGATGTTAACAGCTTGTTTAAATTTCCAAGCAAATTCTTCGTTAGAAATGCCGCTGTCGTCTTTCAGCTCATCAATCGGGCAAGAAACCTCTGCACGAACAATACAATCTGGTGTAAAGTTGGACAAGATATTCATCACAACTTGTAGCGAATCTTTTTCTGCTTGTGTAAAGTCCGCTTCGTTTGCTACTTCTTCTTTCAACGTTTTTCCGAATTGCTCTAGACAAGAGTTGATGAAGTTAGCGCCCATCGAATCTACAGTGTCAAAACTAGCTTTCAGTTGGAAGTAATTTGGCATTTCCTCCGTCTTATCAATCAAACGAATGTTAAGAATTCCGCCGCCACGTTTTCTCATGTTGGCAGTAATATCTTCGGTTGCTTCGAATAATTTTTTCTTTAATTTAAAATTGAAAAAATGTTGAAGTTTATGAGGTTCAATGTTTAAAATAAAATGCGTGTGCCCCAATTTTTTGGTGTTGATAATGGTGGTTTTGAAACCGCCTTTGTCCAACCAAAATTTTGCTGCTTTGGATGCTGCTGCAACAACAGAGCTTTCTTCAACCGCCATTGGTAGCGCCAAAAGTTTACCATCGATTAAAAAATTCGGAGCAATCCCGTAAGGCATATAAAAGTTGGAAATTGTGTTTTCCGAAAACTCTTCGTGTAGTTTTTGTAAATCGGGATCGTTATTCCAATATTGTTGTAAAATTTGTTCGTAACTTCTGTCATTCGATAGATACTCGCTGATAAGCCAATCTATCTTTCTTTGCTTGGATAATTTTGAAAATCCTTCTACCGGTTGATGATTCATTTAATACGACTTTAAGTTTCAAAGATAAGGAATTCGTTTCAGCTAAAATCTAGGAATAAGCTTTTGAAAGTCTGAAAATTGTCATTTTTTTTACATTTTTCGAATATTGATTTTGAATCTTAAATCTTCCGTCAGAATTTGTTTTAAAACAGAAAATAATAAGCTCAATAATTGTTTTTCTCAATAGAAATCAATTTTAAATTTAATTAAAGAACAAAAACTTTTTTAATAAATAGCCGTATTTTTGCACTCTTTTTTAAGCAGAATATCATGTCGGAAGTTTCTAAAATGTCGTCGCAACCCATCAAATTATCAGAATATCGTAGAGCAGTTTTTGGCTATTTCTTTTGTCAAGGAATTTGCTTTGCATCGTGGGCAAGCCGCATTCCGACGATTAAAGAAAATCTACACCTTAGCGAAGGACAATTAGGAACAATGCTTTTGATGTTGCCGATGGGACAACTTTTCACGATGGCACTTTCGGGCAAAATCAACACAAAATACGGAAGCGCAAAAGTTATCACGATCGTATCTATATTATATGCTTTGATTTTGGTAAGTATTTCTTTCGCAACCAATGTTTATATGTTGGCGGCTTCATTATTGCTTTTCGGCGTTGCAGGTAATATGGCGAGCGTCGCGGTTAACACGCAAGCCGTCGCTGTGGAGAAAATGTATGGCAAATCGATTATGACGGTTTTCCATGGTGGATGGAGTTTGGCAGGATTTTTCGGCGCATTAATTGGACTTTTGACAATCAATCTTCATATTAATACGACTTATCATTTTTTAATCATATTTGGTTTAATCATTATTAATACGATTTGGAATGTTAAATATCTTGTTCCCAAAATTGAACATGCGAGTTCTGCTGGTAAAAAAGTGAAATTCCGACCAGATTCTATTTTAATACAACTCGGAATTGTTGGTTTCTTTAGCATGGCAACGGAAGGTGCGATGTTCGACTGGACGGGCGTTTACTTTAAAGATGTTATTAAATCGCCAGCGTCTTTAGTTATTTTAGGCTATACATCATTTATGATTATGATGGCGACGGGACGTTTTCTTGGCGGATTTCTCATTACAAAACTAGGAAACAGAAAAGTTTTAATGATTAGTGGTTTGCTCATGTTTATCGGAATGATGATGTCTGTGTTGTTTCCGTTTGTGGTGACTTCAACCATTGGCTTTATGCTGGTTGGTTTGGGCGTTGCTTGTTGCGTGCCGACAGTCTATAGTTTGGCAGGGACGCATCCGAGTATTCCGCCAAGTATGGCGATTGCTTTGGTGTCGAGTATCAGTTTCTTAGGATTTTTGATGGGACCACCATTAATTGGCTACATCGCAGAGTTGTCAAGTTTGCGTTGGTCGTTCACTTTATTTTCGATGTTTGGACTGGCAATGGTCGTGATGATGTTTGTGAGTTCTTACTTCAAAAAATCATAAATTTTTGTTAAGTCAGACTTTTCTCCATTTTTAAATTTTAGAATTAAATTTTCCTAAGTTCTTCATTAATAAAGCTTTTCGAGTTTTAAGGCTCCAAAAAGTGTGTTTTTCTTAACATAGATCAAGCTATAAAGTTATCATAAATCAATGTTTACTAAGCTGTTGCGGTGCTAGATTTGCAATAGAAATTTAAACAAACAAATAAAACAAATATTATGGCAACTAAATGGTTATTAGACCCAACACACAGCGAAGTAAATTTTAAAGTTAGACACATGATGATCTCTAATGTTAAAGGAGAATTCAGAAACTTTAATGCAGAAATCGAAGCTAACGATGACACATTCCAAAATGCAAAAACAACTGCTTTTATTGATGTAGATTCGATTTACACAAACAACACAGATCGTGATAATCATCTTAAATCTGCTGACTTCTTTAACGCAGAACTTAACCCAAAAATCACTTTCGAGTCAGACTCACTTAACCAAGATATTACTGGGAACTTAACAATTAACGGTGTTACAAAACCCGTGAAATTGGAAGTAGAATTCGGTGGTATTAATGTTGACCCTTGGGGAAATACAAAAGCAGGTTTCACTTTCGAAGGTAAAATTAGCAGAAAAGATTTCGGTCTTAACTGGAATGCAGCACTAGAAGCTGGTGGTGTTATGGTTGGCGATGATGTTAAAATCTCAGGTGACCTACAGTTTGTAAAACAAGCTTAAACTTATCAATCTATATATCACAGAAAGATTTAAGAAGTGTTCATTCGCTTCTTAAATTTTTCGTTTTTAAATATGAACTTAAACGATCTAAATCAAATATCCGAAGGCTTTCAGAAGACACCAAAAATGCCCGTTCTTTTTTTGGGACATGGCTCTCCGATGAATGCGATTGAGGATAATGTTTTTGTACAAGGCTTTAGAAATATTTCGAAAGAAATCCCAACGCCTAACGCAATTTTGTGTGTTTCTGCACACTGGTTTACAGAGGGGACTTTTGTAACAGCGATGCAACATCCGAAGACCATTCATGATTTTTATGGTTTTCCAAAAGAATTATTCGAAGTTGAATATCCTGCGCCAGGCAGTCCCGAATTGGCGCACAAGACTGTTGAACTTCTATCGCCGACTTTGGTGGAAGAAGATCACAATTGGGGATTGGATCACGGCGCTTGGTCGGTGGTTCGACACATGTATCCAGAGGCTAATATTCCTGTGATACAGCTAAGCATCGACTATACGAAGTCGCCGCAATATCATTTTGAATTGGCGCAACGTCTTAACAAATTGCGCGAAAAAGGAATTTTAATAATTGGTAGTGGTAACATTGTCCATAACTTGAGAATGATCGACTGGCAGAATATCAACACAGTTGGTTCTGGCTGGGATTGGGCAATTGAAGCCCGCGAAAAAACAAATCATTGGTTGATGGATGGTGACTTCCAAAAGTTAATCGATTATCAAAAACAAGGCACGAGTTTGCAATATGCAGTTCCGTCGCCAGATCATTTTTTACCATTAATCTACACTTTGGGATTAAAGGACAAATCAGAAAATCTTTCGCTTTTTAACGATGCATTAATCGGCGGAAGTCTTAGTATGACCAGCGTTCTGGTTCATTAATTTAGTTTTCATAGTTTTATTTTTTTTAGGTTTTGTTCCAAAAGAGCAAAACCTTTTTTTTTGTATGACGACTCGCAAAAAATAAAAATCCCGAAATACTCGGGATTTTTATTTTATTCTTCAGATTCCATTGGAGGATCTTGGAAGTAGCCTTCTTTTTCAAGGTCTGCAATAACTTTTTCTGCGGTTTTTAATCCCCATTCTTCTCCAGCTGTCATACTTTCTTGCATTATTTGTGGGAGGATATTCATGCTTTTTTGACCAACTGGTGTTTTATAAAAATTGATTAGCTGATCAATGTCTTCGGAGGTATAATATTTTGAATAAATACCAACCATTTTTTCAAGCAAATCATTATAATTTATTTTTTCTCGGATTTTTGTCCAAAAAATAGTTGGGACAGTTGGATTCGTTTCCGCGTAGCGATCCATCATCTGGGTAAACATTAATTCTACATTTTTTGTCATACCCATAACTTCCATTAGTTTTTCAACCTTTTGCTCTTTTGTTTGTGCGAAAGATAAAGCTGAAACCAAAAATGCCGATACTAAAAATATCTTTTTCATGTTAAACGGTTACGTTTAGTTTTCTATTTCTAATTAAATCTGCAATTGCCAACATATCTTTTCCGATAAGTCTGTCTTCTTCTAATTTTGGAACAACACTTCTTATGATGCTAAAGTTTTCCTCAATTATTTTTGAACATTTTGCTGGTCTACGGAATTCTAATCCTTGCGCTGCAAACATCAATTCTACTGAAAGAATATTCGCCAAATTATCCAAAACTTGATTGAATTTTCTTCCCGAAATACTTCCCATTGACACATGATCTTCTTGACCTAAACTTGTCGGTATAGAATCAGCTGAAGCTGGGAAACAAAGGGTTTTGTTTTCTGTTACTAAAGCTGCTGAGGTATATTGCGGAATCATAAACCCAGAGTTAAGTCCAGAACTTTCTGTCAATAATCTTGGAAGTCCAAATTTTCCTTCTAATAAAAGATAACTTCTTCTATCGGAAATATTTCCCAATTCTGCAGCGGCTAAAGTTGCGTAGTCAAGCGGTAAAGCCATCAATTGTCCATGGAAGTTTCCACCAGAGATTGATTCTTCTGCGCTTAACACAATCGGATTGTCTGTTACAGAATTTAGTTCTGTTTCTGCCATCATTTTAAGATGTTCAAAAGCATTACGACTTGCACCGTGCACTTGTGGAACGCAACGCATAGAATATGGATCTTGTACACGATCACAGAATTCGTGCGATTTTAGGTTGTCAGAACCTTTTAAGAATTTCAACATTCTAGCCGCCACTTTTTTACTTCCAGCAAATGGACGAATCTCGTGCAACTCTTTCTTAAAAGGACTTGCCGAACCTCTATAAGCTTCAAGACTCATCGCGGCAGTCATATCAGCAAGGTCAAGAAGATATTCCATTTTTTCTAAACCTTTGATGGCGTGTGCTAGAATAAATTGTGTTCCGTTAATCAAACCTAAACCTTCTTTTGGTCCAAGTTTTAAGGCTTTTAATTTATTTTTTTTGAGAGCAACTTCTGTGTCTACAATTTTATCACCGTCCCAAACTTGACCAAGACCAAGCAATGGAAGCACCAAATGCGACAAAGGCGCCAAATCTCCCGACGCACCAACAGAACCTTGCTCTGGCACAACTGGGATAATGTCTTTTTCCAGCATTAAAATCAAACGTTCGATAACGTCTAAAGAAACACCCGAAAATCCTTTTGACAACGCATGAACTTTAGAAATAATCATAATTTTAGAAAGTTCTTTATCAATCGGTTTTCCAACACCGACAGCATGAGAAATGATGAGGTTGTGTTGAAGTTGTGCTGTTTCTTCCTCAGAAATTTTCACATCGCAAAGTGGTCCAAAACCAGTGTTGATGCCATATACTGTATCATCCGAAGCAACAATTTTTGCAACATTTTTTTGAGACTTAAGAATTTGATCTTTTGCCGTTTTGTTAAGTTTTGCTTTAGAAGTGTCTTTACAAATTTCTAAAACATCTTTATAAGAGAATTGGTCAATACCGTATATCATTATCGTAAATTTTGGTTAAAAATAATGAAATTTACTGAGCTTTTCAAAGTGAGTTATTTAGTATTTTTGTTGTATGAATTCCGATTTAGAACTTCAACTAAAAACCTTGGCCTCGGATCCAGGCGTTTACAGATACTATGACAAGAACAATCAGTTGTTATATGTTGGTAAGGCTAAAAATCTGAAAAAAAGAGTTTTATCCTATTTTAATAAAAATCTATCGAGTTACCGAACCAAAATTATGGTTGGGAAAATTTTTCGATTAGAGACAACTATTGTCAATAGTGAATATGAGGCGCTTTTATTAGAAAATAATTTGATAAAAGAACATCAGCCGTTTTATAATGTGATGTTAAAGGATGACAAAACTTATCCTTGGATTTGTATTAAAAATGAGCCTTTTCCACGGATTTTTATGACTCGAAATGTTATTAAAGATGGTTCGGAATATTTTGGTCCTTATGCCAAAATTCGTCCTGCGAAGATTCTTTTGGATACGATTAAACATATTTATAAACTTCGGACTTGTAACCTAAATCTTTCGGCGGACAAAATAGAAGCAGGAAAATATAAAGTTTGTCTAGAATATCATATTAAAAATTGTGAAGGACCTTGCGAAGGCTTGGAGTCTGAAGAAGAATACAACGAAAAAATTGATGCGATACGAGGTATTATTAAAGGTGATTTCCGGAAAGCTAAAGATTATTTGACGACTCAAATGATGCGTTATGCAGTCGATTTAAAATTTGAAAATGCACAAATGATTAAGGAAAGAATCGATGCTTTGGAAGATTATCAAACCAGAAATACCATTGTCAATCCTAATATTGATGATGTGGATGTTTTCGGGATGACGAGCGATGAAACAGCGGCGTACGTTAATTTCTTTAAAATTAGAAACGGAAATATTATCCAAAGTTTTACCACAGAGATTAAAAAGATTTTGGATGAAACCGATGAAGATATTTTGGAAGAATCTTTAATCGAAATTCGACAGAAATTTGGTTCGGATTCAAAAGAGATTTTAATTCCGTTTCATTTGAGTGTTGAGATTCCGAATGTTAAATTGATTGTTCCAAAAGTCGGTGATAAAAAACGTATCGTAGAATTGTCGGAGAAAAATGCCCGCGAATATCGTTTAGAAAAATTGAAAGCGGTGCAAATTGTTGATCCCGATCGCCACACCAATCGAATAATGGCAGAAATGAAAGCTTTACTCAGAATGCCTGTGGAACCACGACATATCGAAGGTTTTGATAACTCGAATATTCAGGGAACTAATCCTGTTTCGGCTTGTGTCGTTTTCAAAGATGGAAAACCAAGCAAAGCAGATTACAGAATTTTTCATCCCAAAACGGTGGAAGGGGCAAACGACTTTGCGACCATGGAAGAAGTTATCTATCGTCGTTACAAAAGAATGCTGGACGAAGGCGAAGAATTGCCTCAATTAATTTTGATAGATGGTGGAAAAGGTCAACTATCTTCTTCGGTGAAGAGTCTTAAACTACTCGGTCTTTACGGTAAAATTACAATTATTGGTATTGCAAAACGTTTAGAAGAAATCTTCTTCCCGAATGATCCTATTCCGTTGTATTTGGATAAAAAATCCGAAACTTTAAAAATTCTACAAAGAGTTCGAGATGAAGCGCACAGATTTGGTGTAAGACATCATAGAACACGACGTAAAAACTCAACAATAAAATCGGAGTTGGAAGAAATACCTGGTGTCGGTCCAAAATCAATCGAGTTACTTTTGTCTAAACTAAAATCTGTTAAAAGAATAAAAGAATCGAGCCTCGAGACTTTAGAAGAAATCCTCGGAAAGTCCAAAGCAAAAGTGGTTTGGGAATATTTTAATTCTGGAGAATAGTTTTTTGAATGCTTAAAATTATTTCTTGGTAGATTTTTGTTTCTTTTTTTCTTCACCTAATCTCGTGATACTGCCGTCAATGCTATGAAAATTAAAAGCGCAAAAAAGGATGCTAATAAGGTGTAATGTCAACCAGATTGCAAGCAAATGTAATCCTGAAATGCCTAAAAATAATAGAAGAATTTGCGTGATAAAACCTACAATCCAAGTGATTCCTAACGCATAAAAATAGGTTTTAATAATCGTGTTGTAGATTTTATTTTTTATATAATCTTGAAAAGGCCAAAGTGCTAAACCCAACAAAATCATATAGAAAAATACGCCAAATGCCGCAAAAAACACCATTATTTGTGGTGCGTCCTCAATAGAACGAAGTAGTCTTGCAAAACTAGAATTTAACTCCATCGTATTTTTTTTCGTTGTCGGTTACTTGTAACATTTGTTTTTGTTTAAAAGAAAACAATTTCGCCATAATAAGATTCGGGAATTCTTGTATTCCGATATTGTACAAATTAACACTATCATTAAAAAACTCTCGTCGGTCAGCAATGATATCCTCAAGTTGTGTGATCCTTTGTTGAAACGCTATAAAGTTATTGTTTGCGCGCAAAATAGGATAGTTTTCGGCAACTAGCATGAAAGATTTTAGGCTTTTATCAAGTTGATTGGTAACATTTACTTTTTCATCAGTAGATGATGCATTGTAATATTGTGCACGCAGTTTTGTAAGTTGCTCAAGCGTTTTGGCTTCATAATCTTTTGATTCTTTTACGACGGCGATGAGGTTTGGGATTTCGTCGGCTCGTTGTTTTAGGACAACATCAATATTTGCAAATGATTTTTCAACATTGTTTTTTAAGAAAATAATTTTATTAAAAACGCTAATAATAAAGCCAATTGTCAAAAGGATGACACCGCCAATGATGAAATAAAATAATATTTGTTCGTTCATGTTTTTTAAAAATTATTCGCCAGACTCGACGGGTGTTGCTTCGTCTACATGCTCATCGTCATCAGAAGAATGGTTGATGACTTCTATTTTAAATTTTTCTTCTTTTGGTTTTTTAGTTTTAAAAAATGAAAAATTAGGTTTTGTAATGACCAATTTACGACCATCCATGGACATTGGTGTCACTATGATAATAGCCATTAAAATTGCAAATACTGCGGCATAAGCTTTTGCTTGATTCAATAAAGGTACAGAATCATTATACAAATTAATTTTGTCAATATCACCAACTCCAAAGGTTTTGTTGTAATCATCGTAAGCGACAATGGGTTTGTTGTCTTCTAAGCTGACGTTTCCAACTAAAAGTACTTCTTTTTTATCTTTTAATAGATATTGGGTAAAACGCTGGTTGTTGTCGTAATATTGTTGATCTTCTTCTAACCAAAGAAACGAAATGTTTGCACCTTTAACCAAGATTGAGCCAGTATCATCGGTTAATGTAAAATCTTCGCAAACCGTTCTGTCAAGTCGTGTTGTGTATGAAGTTTTGCCATCTTTATCTGTGCTTTCGTCCTCTATGGTATATCGAAAACCGATACAGTTTTTGCTTCCAATTGGTGAAATGCTGGGTTTTATTTGATGACATTTGCCTTGTAATTCTGCTAATCCCATAGCGACAGAACGTATTTTGGAAGTTGGTAGACTCGCTTGGGTTTTTAGAAATCGTTTGTTGTTAGTCGATGCCATGATGGCTGCAACAAATATTGCGATGAATACAAGGATTATTCCGCCTTGTCCAAAGAAATATAATGACAAACCTCCAAACAGAAAAAAGACAATTGTAAAAAGGAGTTCTTTGGCTTTTCTACTATTAGATTTTGGTTTGATATTATACTTTTCATTAAAACTGCGATTGCTAACATAGTCAGTGCTTTCATCTTTTCTAAGAGAAGAAACTATAATCCCGATTATTCCAAGTAAGAAAACCGATAATGACAATATTATTAAAGATAAAAAGGCGTAATGCGAATTAATTAACCAAACAATGTATATAATAGCAGGATCTACCACAAAAAAAGCAAGTGCTAATTTATTGTTCACTCTCAATAGCGCACTAGAAATGATATAATGAAATAATGCGATGCCTACAGAAAATGCCAGCAAAAAAATAAGCATTGGAAGAGGAACTTCTTCGCTGGTTAATGATGCTATAAACTCGGACATACTAAAGTGAGGATTTTATAAATTGTTTGGTGCTGTCAATATAATTAGCTTTTACTTCCCAACCAGAATTGATTTTCTGTTTTGTCGAATCGGGTAAATACTCAAAAAATTTTGCTTTGTATTGTTCTTCGGTTTTAAAATGGTCATAATTCAGAGATTTAGAAATTGAAACAGGCTCCAGATGTTTTTTGAATAGAAGTTTTGCATAATTATCACCTTTTAGCCAAAGCATAATATTGCCATTATTAGCCACACCTAGCAAAAATACCAAACCATGAACATCACCATGGACGTTATATAATTTAGTAAAACGCTTTTGTTCTTGCGCCTCTTCAAAACATTGCTTCATGTCTTTGGTTGGTAACTGGATTTTTGTTTTATAAAATTTGTTAGCACGGTAATCAAAATATGATAAAACCAGCTCAATGGGTAATCGCATTGGTTCTCGTGCTTCTGGGAAGTAATAGGCTTGCCCCCAAGTATTTCCAAAACGATTGACTTCGTCTTGACTTTTATAAAAACTGATACCAAGTTCATCGTGAGGATAATTAAAACTTACTTCTTCAATATACATCGGGTAGGAGGGTGGCACAGTAACACTTGAGTCAAAATTGTAACGATCCCAACTTTTGTAGAAAAACAAGTAATAAATATTAGCGATAATCATCAAGACAACAATCGCTGAAAGGCATTTATTAAAAGTATTTAGTTTTTTCAACATAAGTTAATGATTAAAGCCTTTAGCTAATTGACTCGCATACCATAAAACTCCAAAAAATAATAGCGATATAACTATTAATATGATCATCAACCAAAATGCTAAAGTTTTTTTTGAGGTTTTATAAGAAATCACATAAAAAATTTGAAAAATAGTGATTGTGAAAGTCCAACATGTTAAAACTGTAAAAAAATCCGATTCTTCTGTGGGACCTTGTAAAATAAAAATGGTTGTCAAAATACAGATCATTACCACCAATGCGACAGAAATTGGTTTGTTAAGATTTGTGTTTTGTATTTTGTTTTCCATTTTGATGAGCTAACAAAGCATTTATAAGTTCTGAAATTAAAAAATATTTTTAATATTAATGTCAAAATTTAAGTAAAATGTTTTAAAACAAAAAAAGCAGCGAGAGATTCGCTGCTTTTTGAGATTTTATTTTTTGATGAGTTTTCCAGAGTAAGATTTGTTTTTTGTACTTGCTTTGACAAAATACAAACCTTGTTCTAGCTGTGATATATCTAATGTTTTAGTTGTTGCACTTAGTTTTAATCTACCAGATACATCATAAATTTCTACCAGTTCTATTTTTTCATCGGTCTTTAGTGATAATTGAATTTCTGATATTGCAGGATTGGGAACTATTTGTATTGGGCTATCTGAGACTTTTGATAAGTTAATTGTACCCATATCTCCTGTAATTTTATCTGAAATATAGAGCTCATAAATTCGGGTGTTTAAAAATGGCCCAGATAAGAATGCACCAGATAAATAGAGATAATTACCATCAAAGAAAACGGAATTGATTCTAAAATTATCAGAAGACGTAATTGTTTTTCCATTAATTGATAGTTTGATCGATGGCTTTGCTGTATCGCTGAAGTTTTTGAACTCTGTGAAATTAAAAAATTCAAAGAAGTGTAGGTTATTGTTGATACATGTGTATTGTGGAAATTGATTCATATTAGTTGGATAGATATTACTAGTCCCCGCTGCTGTCCCATCAGATTTTATTAAATAGTTCGAAGAGTGAGCTTCAGTACTATATAGATATGTGTCATCACCACATTTTACTTTTTGATTTGGGATGGCATAATTTAAAAAGTTAAGTTCTACTATTTTTTTACTAATCAAAGTCTTCGGGTCAAGTTCAGTAAAAAAGAATTTTTGAGTACCAATAACCTCAGAACTTACGAAGTAAATCTTATTATTTTTTTCAAAATGTTTAAAGTCACTTTTGTTAAATCTGCTTTCGCTAGTAGTGATATTGCCAGTTGTTTCATCATAGGCTTTAAAAGCCACACTGTTGTAAGAAGGTGTTAATACTTCTGCGAATATTAGCTTGTTATCAATGTATGTAATTAATTTACTAAAATACTCGGTTGGTGTAGATACTAATAAATCTGTTATTTTTTTTGTATTCTCTATTGTACCATCCGTTTTCCAGATTGCTGCCTTGTTATTGTAAGGCAGTTTTAGGAAAATTTCATTTCTTGCTCTAACGATGGCGTTGTCTAAATCTAGTAAATATTCGTTGGTATAAGGCGTTTCTACAATTAACTTAGCTGTTAATAAGTTATTTGTAATAGTATATAGTTTTACAAACCCCTGTTGTGGGTTAAGAATAACAGCTAATACTTGATTTTCATCGAGTGGATATATTGATCTTACATCATCATTAAGATCAAGAGTAATTTTATCAACCAGCTGATTCTCTTTATTTGTTGCGAATATGATGTTGCTGCGACCATAGTATAGGATGTTTGAAGCAGAAGCAGTGTAAAATTTTCTCTCACCTTGAGAACCATTTCCAAATCTTAGATCCGAATTATTTGTTAATTTTTTGATCGATTTTTGTTGCTTGTTATAAGCGAAAAGTTGTAAGTAGTCTCCATCATTTGCTGTAAAAAAAATATTTTCTCCAACAGATACAAAATTTTCTGGTTGGCTAGAAAAGGTTTTGTATAAATCTTTTTCTAAAGTTGCTTTTTTCTGCAGAAGATTATATTTGAAAATTTCAGTGTTTTTAACAAAAGTTGTATAATTTTCACGGTAATAATCTTTGTAACCCGAGAAATAAATATTACCATCTTTCTCTACGAAGTTATTGTCGTTGTTATAATAGATGTCGGTTTTTGTAAGCGTTGTACCGTCATAAAAGTATAAAAAAGAAAAATCCGTACTGCTATCTTTAAAAACAAGAGTATTTGATCCGTTTAGTTTAGCTAGAAAATTAAGCTTTTTACCGTCCTCGGTTTTTAACTCTTCTACTATATCATTTGTTATTTTGTAAACGCCTCCTGTTAATGCTTCAAAGTAGAACTCGTTTTTGAAAGTTATGCTTTTACTCATTAAATCTGAAAATGAAGTGAGTTGCCTAGTTCCTGATGTAGTGCCGTCTGTTTGCCATAACTGAACAGAATTTCCAAATAAAAATTTATTTTGATCGGATTGGATTGTTACAGGGAAGTATGGCATGTTTATATCTTTAAGTTTAAAAGTTCCTTGAGACGTACCATCTGTTGTCCAAATATTGGACATGGAGTAACTTTCTCTAGCAATGAAAATTAATTTTCCATTATTTAATACCAGTTTTTCATATGTCTGATTGATTCCACTTTCGTAACCAGAAAATATATCTTTAACTATTGTCGTTCCACTTTGTGTTCCGTCGCTTTTCCAAAGTTCTCTGCCTTGGTTACTAGTATTTGCAAAAAAATATAAATTATTATCAAGTACTTCTACTGATGCCCCAATATTAGATGCAACTACTGGTACTTCAATAGATCCAGTTGCTGTTCCGTCTGATACAAAAAGCTTGCTTTTTAAAACAATAAATAATTTAGTAGTCGAAGCTTTAACGCTAATATTGTCGGAGTTGTAATAGTTGATATTAAATTTTTTTACAAGCCTGGCTATAGTACTATTTTGTGGATTAATTTCATATAGCGCAAGGGAAGAATCAATTGATGAAAGGAAATATATTTTTCCGTTCATTTCATAATACTTGGTCGCACTAGTATGTAAAACTGGCTTTTGATTTGTGTCTAAAATTTTTGTATAAACCTGCGTTGAAGTATTATAAACAGAAGCAGTTTTTTCATAATATTCTGGGGTTTCTGCTAAAAAAATATTATCGTTTTGTAAAAATAACCCCGTAGGATTACTCCCTGGGAAAGGATTGAGTACATGTTGCTGTAACTCTTGTACCTGTTGAGCAAAAGAATTAATGCTTATTGCTACTCCTATACTTAATAGTAGTTTTGATTTCATATTTATGTTTATTTTTTTATGAATTTAGTCGTTTGGAAATTCCCATCGTCGTAATATGCTTTAATAAGATAGGTGCCTAATGGCAGATTTCCAACAAAGATATCATTAGATGCTTTTGTGTTAATTAGTTTAGCTCCCGTCATACTATAAATTTCAATTCGAGATAGTGGAATATCACTATTTAGGGATCTTAGATTTATATAATTAGATGTAGGATTTGGGAATGCTTGTATTGTGTTTAGCTTATTAGTATTGTTTTGGAAATCTAGGATGTTAAGATTAAGGATTTTTTGATCAGTAACAATATATTGCTTGTAATCTAATATATTGTTTGGTGCAAAAAAGTAGAGAGTTCTACCATCTGTATGTAAATTTACGAGATATGCGTTGTCATATATCTGATATTCCTCAATAAGTTGGGTATTTCTCGATGTTACATTAAAATTGTATTTTGTAATAATATTTTCTTTGTAACGAATTAACCCAGGAGTAATATCATCTCCTCTTAATGCAAATACATTGTTCTGCAAACATACTGGCGTGTTTTGGATGATCTTATCAGCAATTTTTATGGTGCCTGCATTGGTAGCATTTGACTTCCATAATGAGGTGCCAAAATTCAAATACAGTTCATTGCCACATTTAAATATTCTGTCAGTTTTCGGATAAGAATAATTGTTGACTCCTAAATATTTTACCATAGTCGTCCCAGTTTTTGTTCCATCAGTTTTGTATAAATAACCTTCGGAAATGCCTGCTCCTAGAAAAAACATGGTATTATTCTCAATGTATGTTTTGTTGTAAATTTTAAAGTTATAAATACTTAAGTTTTCCACAGTATTCGTGTCTAGGCTTAATGTTAGTAATGTTGACTTACCAGGGTATTCTGAATTATATCCTGTGTAGATAATTTTATTGTTTATTAAGCCAAGGATTCTTAATTCGTTGAATACAAAAGAATTTTCTGCATTTACTTTTGTTGTATTTTGAGTAGTTCCATCTGTTTTCCACAGTTTCCACAAGCCATCGTCATCTCTAAAGACAAAATATAATATTCCATCTTTGACGATGTGGTTACTCATCTTGTCCTCGCCAGTTACTCCAGTGATTTGTTTTTCTAATAAAATTTCAAAAACAGAAGAGTTATTATCTAATTTTACGACTCTTTGTGTGCCTTGGCTATCTAGGGCTATAAAGATTATGGCTGTATCATTGAAGTTAAAAAAGTCCGTTATTTTTCCAAATGATTGAGATATTATATTAGAGTTTTCTATCGTGCCATTCGATCTAACAATTTTACCATTTATCTCTTGGTTATATGAATAGTAAAAACTTCCTGATGCTATTGCATCCATATAAGTATATAAGTTAATATTGGAATAACCAGTATTAAGTAATTGGGTTGTCTGTCCTGAGTTAATATCTCTGACGGATAGTATATTTCCAGTGTTGTAAAAGAATTTTTCACCAATTTTAATACTGTTGACATAATTCTCACGATAACCGAAGCTTAAATCAATTGCAAGGTCTTCTTTGTTTTGTTGAAGGTCATAGTTGAAAAGTTCAGCTCCATTAACTGCATTTGAACCAGAATAATATAGTTTGTTATTTATTTCTATATAAGTATTTTGTGACTCGTCATAGTTGACTGCAAACTTTATTAATCTATTGTTGGCTTTTTTACCATCAGAAATATATGATGTTTTTGTATAGCCTTCTGTCAATGTCAAAATCAAGTATGTCTTGTTACTAGTAACATTTGCAATATCTACGGATGAGTCTTTGTCTGTGAGATTAGCTTTTTCTAGATTGGTACTTTCTTTTTGTATTTTATATATATCTAGGTTGGTATCAATATATAAGTTGTTATCGAATACCGTGAAGGATTGTATTTTTTCATCTGTAGCTAAGTGCGCAAAAATATTTGTAGAATTATCTGTGCCCTTCGATCGCCATAAATTGTTTTTACTATCAACAAAGAAGAAATCATCTTCAAAAGATGTCCCTTGTAGGTTTCCAAAATTTTCATTATCTACAATTTTGGTTACAGTGTTGCCATCTGTTTTCCATATTGAGACGACTCCATTTTTTTTAGCAGTAAAAAATAATTCATTATTAAACTTTAAGAACTCAGTCTTACCTCGTGGAAGAGTCACACCAAATTTATCAAACTCTGCAATAGTTTTTGTTCCTGCCACAGTGCCATCTGTGACATTTACGAAATCACCGTCATAAGTATTCTCAATCGATAAAACTTTATTATTGCTGTGGTTATATTCTTGATAATACGACAAGTTTTTAAGAAGTTTTGTATTGTCAAATGTTCCGTCTGATACCCATAAAGAAGATATAATATCTATATACATCATATCCCCTACTGCGAATAGAGTGACATTGTCATTATTTGACGAACTATTGTAAATTTGACGTACTATTTTGGTGCCCTCTTCTGTGCCATCAGATCGCCATAACTGATTTTTTATTTGTTCTAAATTGGAACCAACAAAATATAAGAACCCCTTATGTTCAATAATTTTTGATTTAATTACGATGTCCTTTGCCAGAAATTTTGCAATATTTTGGTTTACATCATATTTAGCAAAGTTATATTTAGAGTTATTAGTAAATCGATATAGTTCGAAATATAAATCCCCTTTATAATTGACAGGCGTCCTTATAATAGAGCCCGTGGCGTAATCATTAACTTGAAGTTGTACATCTAGTCTTTCTTGTCCTTTTATTAAAAGCCCAAAAATGGAAACAGCAAAAAAATAAATAATTTTTTTTAACATTTTTTTAATATTTATTGGCAAAAATAATAATTTATACAAATAAATATTAAAAAAATGTTAAATTTTGACAGCTATTTTTTTAGAAAAACTTGTTTAGAAAAACTTCCGTCGGACTGTGGAAATTCAATAACAATATTACCGTTTTCTGTGTAGGCTAAAGTTTTTTGATTGTTGTCTAAAACGACATGGAAGATCCCAGGTTTGCTACTTTCTGTTAATTTCGCAAAAGGTGTTGAACTTTGTGACGAGACTAATATCAATTGATTTTGTCCCAACTTTATAAGTTGATAGTTGAGTTGTCCATTCGTGAAATTTAAAGCTTTTTCTTGCGAAGTTGCAATCGGAGTTGTGTTAACATTCTCACTGATCGTTGCAACTGGAGTAGTTTCTTTATTAATTTCTAAACTTGTTGTGGTTTTAGGGTTCGAAATTGTTAGTGCTTTTGTAGCGTTTTTTAATGCATCAGGATAACCAGTTTCAAAGTCTTTATCGTCAGTACTGCCTTTTAGCTCCTGTATAATCTTATTATTACAATCTTTGAAAGTAATTTTTACTTTATTTTTTAAAAAAGAACTATCATCAAGGAGGTCAGCTTTAAGAACTGCACAAGAATTATTATCTTCTTGGATGACTTTATATTTTTTTGAAGTTAATTGCTGAATAAGAGTATTTCGAAGATTGAATTTATCCATTTTCTTTTCGAACGAAGAAGGCACATAGATATATTCGTAATCAGAAATGTTTTGAGAAAATACAATTGATGAGCTTCCTATTAAAATTGATACAAATAGTTTTTTCATGCTTTTAAAATTAGAATACGAAGATATAAATACTTTTGTTTTATTTGATGCTATTGTAAATTGATAAAAACTAATAATTGTTCATAATTGTTAGTTTTTTTTAATGATATTAATGTTTAGATTGAATTTAATTAAAAAAAATGTAAAAATGTTTTGGAAGGTGTTAAATTAATATATACATTTGGAAAGCATTCAAAATATACACACACATATTTAAAATTTACCAAATCAAGAATGTCAAGAAACCTTTTCTTTTAAGAAAAGGTTTTGTTTTTATGTTAGCAGTGCTTGTTATTTTGATGAATTTAGGAAAACTCCCTTGTCATTAAATTCTAATACTGTGCCGTTGCTTAGATCAATTCGTTGTTTATTATTTTCCTTTTCCCAACCTATAATTTGTTGTTTTAGGTAATTTGCTTTGGTATAATCCCAAACATTTTTAGGGACAATCGACATTGGGATTTCTTGTTTAGTATTACTCTCAATATCTTCAAGGATATTTTGATGATCAAAATCTAACTCCATCTTATTGCCGAGAGTTACATTATATTCTGTCCCGAATTTTGTTTCTTCCTGTATTACTTTGGCTATGGGCGTGTTAGGAAAATGTTTTTTAACAAAGTTGGTAATGGTTTTGGGTGTTTTGTTGATTTCAATTTCTTTTTCTTGTGCATTGACAAACAAAGTACAACAAAGTGCACATAGATAGATGATAGTTTTCATAAGATTTAGTTTTAATCAAATCTAAGAAAAAAAATCCCTTCTATATATTAATTAATGACTCACTGATTTTAGGCCTACAATCGATCCAATTAATGTGCTGATGAAGAATAAACGCCAAAAAGTTGCAGGCTCTTTAAAAACAAAAATCCCAACCAATACAGTTCCAACAGCACCAATGCCCGTCCAGACTGCATAGGCGGTTCCTATTGGCAGACTTTGTGTCGCTTTTATAAGTCCTAACATACTTATAGTTAAACAAATTAAAAATCCAGCGTACCAAAGATAAGATTCTGTTCCTGATGTTTCCTTAGCTTTGCCGAGACAAGATGCGAAGCCAACCTCGAATAATCCAGCAATAATTAATATGATCCAGTTCATTTTAAAAAAAATTTGCGCAAATTTCTTAAAAAATATACGATAAACATTTTACAAATGATAAAAACTTATTTTATTTGAGCCCTAATTCTGCTTAAGCTAACTTGTGTAATGCCAAGATATGAAGCAATATGCCGAAGTGCAGCGCGTTGCAGCAAGTTGGGATGTTGAGCCAGCAATTCCAAATACCGATCTTTAGCTTGCATCGAAATTCTCGTTATCAGTCGACGTTCCGTAGCTACAAGCTCTTTTTCAGCAAGTATACGACCCCAGTTTGCAATTTCTTTATATTCTTTATAAAGCTTTTGAAGTTTAATAATTTCGATTTTATATAACGAACAATCTTCTAGCAGCTCAATGTTTTCGTAGTTTTTCTTGTTATAGACGTAGCTATTCATCGGAATTATAGGTTGACCTTCTGTACCAAACCAAAAAGTAACTTCCTGACCCTCGAAATCTGTAAAAGCCCTCACCAAACCATTTTTCACAAAGTAGAGATGCTTTTCGGTTTTATCAGCAGATAATATAATAGTGCCTTTTTGTAAGTCTAAATGCTCAAAGTGTTGGCACATCAATTTATTGATGTCTGCCGACAGAGGACATATATTATTAATAATATTATTGAGTTCCATGTCTATTAATTCTACATACGAATCTAAGCATAAAAATTATTTTGGCAATCCTCGCACCTTTCTGAGTCTTTGCTAGCTCGGTCGGGCTGTCCGCTGTATCTTGGAAGCTTCGCTCGGTCGTCTATGTTACGTTGCTCCTTCGTCGCGCCGTAACACCGTCGCCTCGCTCCGCTCCAAGGATGCCGCTTCCATCCCTATTGCGAATGGTGGATAGTTATCCGATTTATGATTTTTAATTAAGAATTAAGAATTAAGAATTAAGAATTAAGAATTATGAATTATGAATTATGAATTATGAATTATGAATTATGAATTATGAATTATGTTTTGCATTATATGAAACTAATTTCAATTAAATCTTTTGTTCCCTTTTGTGGTTAACTCATCTCTTCAAATAAATTTTGTTTTCCCTAAGTAAGCTTGCGTCTTGGTTTTCCTTAAAATAGGAGAGATAATTAAAAGCCTTTGTTTAGCCTTGCGATTAAATTGATATTTTTATTTAGTTTGTCATTCAAGCGAAGCGAAGAAACCTAACGAAGTGGTTCGACGAAGTCAATCTCGTGCCTCAACTTTCTTCAAATAAGAAATCCCAGTTGAACCTTTTGTTTGCTTTTGTGGTTAGTCTAAAATTTAAAAAGCAAAACAACTTAGTTTTACCAAAGTAAGCTTGCGCCTTAGTTTTCCTTAAAGTAGGAAAGATAATTAAAAGCCTTTGTTTAGCCTTGCGATAAATTCTCTTTTGATTATTAAGTATAAAGCCACATGCGAAATTCCCGTTTCCTTTTTTAACTAAACTTAAAACAAAAGAAACATCAAACCAAAATAAACGATCCTGACACCAAGCGAGTTAAGATTAAATTAAGAAATAGTTTACAAAAAGTTTGGATTGGTAGGAGTAAAGAAACTACTTTTGCACTCGCAAATCAGAAGTGGTGAGCAGCGCAGAAGTTACTATAAACAAATAAAAGGAATACACTACAATGTGAATTCGGGTTACGAAAAAAAACTTGAAAAAACATTTGTGAGATTCGGAAAAAGTTTTTAGTTTTGCACTCGCAAATCAGAAATGACAAGCAGCGCAGGAGATATTTAGAAATAAGGATTTAATATTCGGAAGGGTGTTTTGGAGGGTTTGAAAAAAAAAACATTAAAAACATTTGTGGGTATTAAAATTTTTAATTACTTTTGCACTCGCAAATCGGCAGACAGATGACAGAATTTAGAGAAGCCGAGGACGCGAACAGAAAAGAGATCATTGACATAAATAATATAACAACCAAGTAAGGAAAAAAAACCAAAGCGTCAATTTTAAATTGAGCAAGAGTTTAAGGATTAAACAAACATTACAATGGAGAGTTTGATCCTGGCTCAGGATGAACGCTAGCGGGAGGCCTAACACATGCAAGCTGAGCGGTAGATTTTCTTCGGAAGATTGAGAGCGGCGTACGGGTGCGTAACACGTGTGCAACCTGCCCTTATCAAGAGGATAGCCTTTCGAAAGGAAGATTAATACTCTATAATATATTGACTGGCATCAGTAAATATTGAAAGATTTATCGGATAAGGATGGGCAC
>NZ_FUYZ01000022.1 GCF_900167905.1 Soonwooa buanensis
AATTAAGGAAAAAAACAATATGAAAAGCAGCGGCGTGTAAATATTACAAATCTTTCTATTATACATTTAACCCCGCATTTTGCCAATACAATGTTGTACGCAGTTATAAAAAAAAACTGAATCTCAAAAAAAATGAAATTCAGTTAGTAGTGCTAGTTGTTTTGTTTTACGCGGCGTCCCAGATTTTAATGATTTCTAGACACTCCTTTTTATAAGATTCAATGATATCTTTTTTTGCACTAGAATTTGTGATAAAACCGTTGCCAAAGATATCTAATGAAATGCAAAATTCAGGTAAAACAATTTGTTTATCCTGTGCGACATTTTTTTCTAAATAATGACAAATTCCTGATGCAATAACTTGCTGTTGTTCCTTATCAAAAGAATTTGATTTAGAAACATGTAATTTAAGTCCTCCTAATACCTCTTTACCATCAATTATTACTTTAAAAATAATTTCAGGAGCAACAATTATAGAAACACCATGGATGTCAATGTCATTCTTGTAAAGTTTTGAATTTAAAAACTCAATGTTTTCTTGCTCGAGAACTTTTGGTATTTTTAACCTTAAGAATTTTTCTAGAGCTTCGATTGAAACATGTCTATCGCTTATCTGCCTTTTGTTTTTGGGAACTCTTGAAGAAAGATTGGATAAAGCATCATTAATATGCTTTAGTTGTCCATTATTGGTTAGAGTTTTCCTAATTCTTGCTTTTGCAAGTTGGTAGTAGGCGATTCTAAATTTATTAGGTTTTTTTTGGTCCCTAATAATTCTTTGCTTTTTAGCATCAGTAGATTTAATGAAATCTGCGTACTGATTAATTGAAATAATACACTTCATACTCATTAACCTTTTGGTGGGAATTTGTCATTACCATAAGAATCTTTAGCCCTTATTTGTCCATTTTTTCCATGGATTAATAATTCCGATTGGTTATTAGTAGCAATATTTCTTCCAATACTAATTGCTTCCTTTTGCGTACTTACGACTTTATACGCTTTACTGCTGTTTGCAGTTTTTACTTGCCAATTATTTCCTTTTGGCGTAACATGTACATTTTTTTTCATGCATGCAATTTTTAAATTGTTAAAATTATGTTAAAATTACACCAAAATTTGTTTTTGTTTTTTATATTTTTACCTTTGCACTCTCAAACGGTCAAGTTCAGTGAATTTAAAAGCTGAAAAACTAACTTTGGTGCGAAACTAGCACTAAAGTTTTGTTATGCAAATACTATACCGATCGTGTTTTCTGTAAGATTTTATGATTTTTTCTGCCAATTTGAATATTTTAAGACAAATTGTCATGTGACGTACTGTCATATAATTGCGTACAACGGAAAAAGTATTGGCGAAGTGCGGGCTTCCGAAGAACTAAAAATTCAAGAACGACCAAACGGAGCCAATATTTTTTCAATGGAACTAAATTAAACAAAAATGTGGAATTGAAAAATATTGGCGGCTAAATATTTCAAATTTTTCAATTATACATTTAACCCCGCATTTTGCCAATACAATGTTGGGCGACGTTATAATTTTCTGAATTTATTTTCGTATTCTGTGAAGTCTCCATATTGTAGCGAAAGTAAATACATGTCATGTAAGGAATGCGTAACTTTAGATTTTGGAAACTCAATAAAATTTACGACTACTTCGTTGTCATATTTATTTACTCTAACTAATTTTTCTATTTTAGATTCATAAAAACTAATTACAATTTCATATTTGATTTCATTATTCACATCTTTATAAGGGACTTTTAATACTTTTACTCCATTTTTGAAATTATACGACAATGATATACTTCCTCGCGCAAAAGAATTCGTATTTATTTTAACATTGTTATTTCTTGATATGGGATATAATGTATGAATAATTTTGGTGTTTTTATATAGAACCAATTTATAAGTTTCTTTTACATTACTAAATTCAAATTCTCCAATATATAAATCTACCAGTTCTGGATTTTTATTATCATCTATATTCAGGTTTTTATGTTGAAAAATATTTTCCGCAATTTCTAGATAATGATAATAGGGTACGATACTTTTGTGGAATTTTGAAGTATTCGTTAATTTATTATCTTTTCCCCAAAATGCTTTTTGGATTGAATTTGAATGCCTTTCTTCTATATGCACGAAACCAGTATCGCTATTTCCATAGAATAAAATTAACTCCTTTGCTTTGGAAACTTTAACAATATCTGTTTTTAAAAAAGCTGGATGAAATAATTTATCGTTTTTATAATCAGGATTTTTCGAATCTGAAATGATAAATAAAATTTCTTCTTTGGATAATATATCTTCCATAAATAATGTCGCCAAACGGAAAAAGTATTGGCGAAGTGCGGGCTTAATTTGAACGACTGTTCAAGTTCAGACCAAACGAAGCCGATGCTTTTTCAGATTGTCTAAATTAAGAAAAAAACAATATGAAAAGCAGCGGCGGATAAATATTACAAATCTTTCTATTATACATTTAATCCCGCATTTTGCCAATACAATGTTAGCTGCAGGTTTTTTATTTTTCTTTATCATAAGGAATCCCATTTTTTGCACCACATAAATAAGTTCCAAAATCTGTTTCAATTTCCTCTTCACAATCTGAATTTTTTGAATTATCTAATATTTTTTCTAATTCATAAATTCTTGGTTTAACTTTTTCAATATCGTTTTTTTTCGCAGCATAACCTGGACCTGAAGCACCGAAATAAACCGAAAAGATTACATTTGTTTTAGTGTCTTTAATAAAATAATTAAATCCTTCAAACATAACACTTTCAGGTTTTCCAAAATTTGTCCACATTCTTGATAAGAAATCTCCCATTGGAGCAGATTCATTTCTTATTTTACCAAATTCTACTAATTCAAAAGTTTCTAAATCAGATTCTTTTAAATCAGATTTAACTATTTGAACAAAATCTTTGTTATTCATTTTATTACTTTTTTGCCCCTCACAATTAACAGTGATTAATAAAACTAAAATCAATAAATATTTCATCGTTTACTATGGATAAATGGTGTTTTTTTGACAAACTTGCAGCTAACGGAAAAAGTATTGGCGAAGTGCGGGCATAATTTGAACGAATGTTCAAGTTCAGACCAAACGGAGCCGATGCTTTTTCAGATTGTCTAAATTAAGAAAAAAAACAATATGAAAAGCAGCGGCGGATAAATATTACAAATCTTTCTATTATACATTTAACCCCGCATTTTGCCAATACAATGTTAACTGCAGTAAGAATTTTTTCTAATCGTAATGAAATCTACATTTTGCAATTAAGATTTCATTTTCTTGATATTTATAAATTAATCTGTGTTCATCGTCAATTCGGCGAGACCAAAATCCTGAATATTTATGTTTTAAAGGTTCTGGTTTTCCAATTCCTTCAAAAGGATTTCTTGAAATATCTTTCAGCAGATCATTGATTCGTTTCAATTTCTTTTTATCCGTTTTCTGCCAATACAAATAATCTTCCCACGATTCGTCTACAAAAGTATATTTCATATTACTCTTCAATTAAATCCTTTGAAAATGATTTTCCGCTTTTCAATTTTTCAATTGCTGAATCCAAACGCATTTCGTTTTTTCTCGATGATAATTCATAATTAGTTGCCATCAAAGAATTATATTCCTCTAAAGACATGACAACAATTCCCGAATCTTTTCCGCGATTGATAATTAGAGTTTCAAAATTTTTTGCAACTCTATCTAAATATGATTTTATGTCTTTTCTAAAATCAGAAACACTTGCAATTAGCATAATTTTGTATTTTTATATGTACAAATATATGTACAAATTTTCTAAATTACAAACTATGCGGAATTTTGGAATCTTATTGCAGTTAACGGAAAAAGTATTGGCGAAGTGCGGGCTTAAGTTGAACGAATGTTCAAGTTCAGACCAAACGGAGCCAATATTTTTTCAATGGAACTAAATTAAGCAAAAATGTGGAATTGAAAAATATTGGCGGCTAAATATTTCAAATTTTTCAATTATACATTTAACCCCGCATTTTGCCAATACAATGTTAGCAGAAGTGTTTTTTTAAGGAATTATTAGCTCCATTTTTGGTAGAAATCGATTCTTAATGGATGATTCCATTTTTTCATAGGTAACAAAACCAAAATGTTTGTAAAAAGCTTCAGCATTAGGATCTGCATCTAAAACTATTCTTTTTATTTTCATTTTTTTAGCAGTTTCAATGGAACTTTCCAATAAAAATTTACCAATACCTTTTCCGATAAATTCTGGAAACATAAATAAAAAATCAATTTTTATTGTCGACTTATCAATCAATATTAATGAATAAAAACCGATAGTTTTGTCAAGCTCAACTAATTTATAGACTTTATTTTCTTTGATATAATCTTTCGAAATTGTTAAATTATCACGCCAAGCTTCAAGCTGTTCTTCTCCATAATTCCAATAGCTTTTTCCTTTGAATGCTATTTCACTTAATATTTCATGGTCATCAATATGTGCTTTTTCAATTTTCATTTTTATAAATTTGTTCTATCACCATGAGATTTTGGTTCAGAAATAACAATGAATTCTAAATCAAAATTTGATTTATTAAAAATTCTGTGTTGTTCATTTGGCTTAATATGTAATAGAATCGCCAAATCCAAATGTCCAAAATACTTCAACGAAATGTCCAAAAAAAGCGACCATGTAGGTCGCTTTTTAAATTTGATTTAAACATCTTTTAATCGTTATTTCGATAGATCATAATATCTTCATAAGAGGCGTTATAGGTTA
>NZ_FUYZ01000011.1 GCF_900167905.1 Soonwooa buanensis
TTATGAATTATGAATTATGAATTATGAATTATGAATTATGAATTATGAATTATGAATTATGAATTATGAATTATGAATTATGAATTATGAATTATCCGTGTTAAACAACTCATCACTTATCATTCATCACTTATAACTTATAACTGATCCAGCGCTTTACGATTATGATCTTTGGCTTTTTTAAATTCTGTAGGTGTAAATCCTGTATTGTTTTTGAACTGTGTCGAAAGATGTTGAACACTTTTGTATCCGAGTTTTCCTGCAATTTCGGTTAATGTGAATTCGTTGTAGAGGAGGAGTTCTTTTACTTTTTCAATTTTTTGAAGTATAAAATATTGTTCTAAAGTAAAATTTTCATTTTGAGAAAAATTCTTAGAAAGCGCAGAATAATCTTTATGCAAATTATTGCTTAAAAACTCAGAAAGAACAAAGTTTTCGCTAATATCCAAATCCGATATTTTTTGAATGATAAATGTTTTTATTCTATCATTCAATTGATGTGCGGAATCTTTAATTCTTTCAAACCCAAGACCTTTTAAATTGGTTTCCAAAAGTGATAACTCATCATTCGAAATAGAATTTTTCGTATTTACTTCACCTAATTTAATATCATCGATTGGAATTTCTAATTGATTAAAAACTCCTTCAACCGCTGATATACAACGATTGCAGACCATATTTTTGATGAAGATTTGCATAGTTTTAGTAGAAAATTGAGATGATAAAGTTAAGGAATAGAATCTAATTTGGTAAATAAATTAAAACTAATGTCGCTAGAACTAAAATAAGTTGTATATTTGCACCCGAATTACATAATAATCATTAAACAATATTGGAATGTATTTAACAGCAGAAAAGAAAGCGGAAATTTTCGCAAAGCATGGTAAGTCAGCTACAGATACTGGTAGCGCAGAAGGACAAATTGCATTGTTCACTTACAGAATTAATCATTTATCTCAACACCTTAAAGCTAATCACAAAGATTACAACACAGAGCGTTCTCTAGTGATGTTGGTAGGTAAGAGAAAAAGATTATTAGATTATCTTAAGAAAGTTGAGATCGCAAGATATAGAGCGATTATCGCTGAACTTGGAATTAGAAAATAATTTCTTGCTAAGAAAAAACATAAAGCAACTCCTAAAGAGTTGCTTTTTTGTTGATATTTAGTTTTAATAAGAATCTTTAAATTTGCAAATAGAAAAATAAGAAGCATGAAATTAACGGATGAAAATCAAGAAAAACTAAGCGCTTTAGAGAATATTGCTAACGGCATTATGTGGTGGATTGGGTCTATACCGTCTTTGGTTGTGCATACTATTTTCTTTATTTTATGTTTCGCATTACCGATAATTGGTCTTGTAGATTGGGATCACATGTTGTTGGTATTAACAACTTTATTGTCGTTAGAAGCGATTTATTTAGCGATTTTTATTCAGATGTCAGTTAATAAAAGTAGTGAACACATTGAGGTTCTGAGGGAAGATGTAGAAGAAATTCAGGAAGATATCGACGAAATCCAAGAAGATATTGAAGAGATTAGTGAAGATATCGAGGAGATTAGCGAAGATATAGAAGATATCAGTGAAGACATCGAGGAGATTAATGAAGATATCGACGAAATCCAAGAAGATATTGAGGAAATTAATGAAGATGAAGAAGACGAAGATCACGGCGAACGTGCTAGAACAGTCATGTTAAAAAGTAAAGTCTCATCTAATCGTTACGAAATAAAACAATTGAGAGATAAAATTTCGGAACTTGAAAGTCTCATCGACAGAATTAAAGAAAAGGAAAAAGAAGAAGGCGAGTAGGTCTTCTTTTTTTGTTTAATAAGGAAGGTTTGTATTAAAAGACTCGCTACTCAAAATTAATACAAACGAGTATTTTATAGCCAAAAAAATTACCTAACAAACCGATTGCATTTAGAGTGGTTTGTTAGGTAATTGCTATAGATAATCAAATATCTCTATGGATTGCTTATGAGACGTGTTAAGCTTTATTCAGTTTGCTATGTTTTCTACCATAAGTAAAATAAATTACTAAACCGATTGCGAACCAAAGTCCGAACCAAAACCAGTTGTTATGTGTCATTCCTGTTAGTAAATAAAGACAAGAACTTAAGCCTACAAGCGGAATTAAAGATAGATTTTTGCTAAAAGCTAAATAGCAAAGCACAAAATTTAATATAATATAAATGGTCATTGACAGTCGGAATTCGCCTTCAATCGGATCGCCCCAATTGAGCAAAGTATGGAAAAAATCGGGCTGCCAAAAGTAGAAGAATATCAATCCACCAAGGAAAACAATTGGGAAAATATACTTCGAATTAATGTACGGCATGTGGAATCTTCCTTTGATTTTTTCTTTCGGTGGAAGCGTTAAAACACCAGCACAAACCAGTACAAATGCGAAAATCGTCCCAATACTTGTGAAGTCAAGAATGAAGGTTTTGTCGGTGAAAAAAATCGGAATTCCAACCACGATACCCGTTACAATTGTTGCAAAAGAGGGTACTTTATTTTTGCTGTGTACTTCTTGGAATTTTTTCGGAATCAAACCATCGCGACTCATTGCCATCCAGATTCTTGGTTGTCCCATTTGGAATACCAAAAGCACCGTTGTGATCGCAACAATCGCAATTAAAGCCACGACAAATTCCATCCATGGGATGTTAAGATTTTCTTTTTGAAATACAAATGCCAACGGATCGCCAACACCATCAAATTTTCTATAATCCACTAATCCTGTTAATGTTAAGGTTAAAACAATATAAATAGCAGTACAAAGTCCTAACGAAATCATCATTCCTCGCGGTAAGTCACGTTGCGGATTTTTAGTTTCTTCTGATAAAACACTCAACGCATCGAATCCGATATATGCGAAAAATACACCACTAACAGCACTCATAACACCAGAAAAACCATTAGGCATCATGCTTTTGACACCTTCGTTATTGGTTGGGAACCAATTGCCTGTATTAACATAGGCGACACCAACTGCGATTACCAAAAGGATTACGAATAGTTTTAATAATACAAAAAAGTTATTGAAATTCTTACTTTCTTTTATCCCTTGATAACAAAGCCAAGTGATAATGCCGTTGATCATCAAAGCTGGTAAATCGAAAATAACTTTAAGGTTTCCTATAACTGGAGCAGTATTCCATGCATTGATAAGTTCTTTATTGAGAGATCCACCAGCAACAGCTTTTTTGGCTTCGGTGTAGCTACAGGTCAAATAATCAGGAATATGGATGCCAATTCGACTCATGAAACTTGTGAAATAATCGGACCACGAAAACGCGACATAAATATTTCCAAAACTATATTCCATGATCAACGCCCAGCCAATAACCCAAGCGATTAATTCTCCAAAACTGGCGTAGGCATAGGTGTAAGCACTACCAGCTGTTGGTATTCTACTCGCAAATTCTGCGTAACAAATGGCTGTAAAAGCACAAGCAAATCCACAGATTAGATATAATATAATAACACCAGGACCGCCACGGAAAATCGCTTCGCCCAAACTGCTAAAACTCCCAGCACCGATGATGGCTGCAATCCCGAAAAATACGATGTCCCAAGTGCCCAAAACACGATTCAGTTGACCTTGATTAGGATCGGATGAATATTGTTTTCTTCTAAAAAGTGAATTCATTAATAGTCGTTTATTTTTGAAAATAAAAACAAATGTAACAAAATTTTGATAGGCTGTTAGCTTTATGTTAATAAACTTAAACTTTGTTAAAGTTCGATTTGTTCAGATATTTCAAGAATTAACTATTAAGTTTTTCTTTTTTAATTATAAAATCTTTTAAACATTGTTAAACAGAGAATTTGTCTTGTTTTTAAAAATAATTTGGATGAAGATTTTTTAGTTGGTTTTTGAGGATTTTTTATTTTTAGATTTTTGGAAATGTTTAACACAGAAAAAAGTGATTTTTTATTAAATTTTAATCATATAAAAAGCTTTTGTAAGTTGCTTAGATAATAAGTTTTCCTTATTTTCGTTACCTAACTAATAACATCAGTTTCAGCAAAAAAGTTTAAGACTTAGATGAATTCAAAAAAAATAATTCTTGCGTCGTTGATTTCTTTCTACGGAATCTCCCAAGCGCAACAATCAAAATACTTTAACGACAAAGAGGCTTATCGCTACAATCTAGCCGAAAACCTTTATCAATCAAAAATCTACGGCGCATCTCAGTACGAGTATGCTCGACAGTATTTTTATAACCAAACTTTGTCGGAGTCCAAAAAGGAAGCAGCTTTGTTTTTTAACCAAGTTATTTCGATGATTCTTCAACAAAATCATTCGGAAGAAGGTTTTGAAGCGTTTATGAAAGAATATCCCAATTCTTCATTTTTTGCGCAAGCTAATGGACCTTTGGCGGATTATTATCTAGCGAAGAAAGATTTCCCGAAAGCTTTGGAAACTTTGCAAAAGATTAATCAATACCAATTGAGTCAGGAAGAAAACACGCAATATATCATGAAGTTGGGTTATGCCAAATTTATGACTGGTGATTCTGCTGGCGCAATTGAGGCTTTGGAAGAGGCGCACAAAAATGCTTCTAACGAAAATGATAAAGCGGGAATGGCGTATATGTTGGGGCATTTGTATTATGCGAATCATGAGAGTGATAAGGCTTTCACGTATTTTGACCAAGTGAAATTCAATGAACAATATGCGGCTATGGTGCGTCCATATTACGTTCAGATGTATTTTAATAACAAAGATTATGATAAAGCGATTTCTGAAGCCAAAGATCTTTTAGCATCAGGAACTTCGTCGGCTTACGAAAACGAAATCCAAAAGATAATAGGAGAGAGCTACTTTATGAAAGGCGACTATCAGTCCGCTTATCCTTATCTTAAAAAATATATTGACCAATCGAGTAACGCCACGGAAAGTGATCTTTATGAAATGGGATTTGTTGCAGCTAAAGCTGGAAAGTCCGAAGAAGCAGTTAGTTATTATAACCAATTGATTAATAGTCAATCGCCATTGGCGCAGAATGCTTACTATCAATTAGGGAACGCTTATTTGCAAACCAACAAAAAGCAAGAAGCACTTTCTGCATACAAAAATGCAGCTGAAATGAAGTACGATGCTAAGCTTCAACAACTGGCTTTAGAGCAATATGCAAAATTGAGTTACGATATTGGAAATCCTTTTGAGACGGCGCCTAAAGTTATTCAGCGTTATATTGATAAATATCCAAATTCTCCAAAATCTTCAGAAATGAAGAATCTTTTGGTGAAATCTTATCTGTATTCTGGCAACTATCAAGAGACTTTAAATGTCTTAAAAAAGATGGATTCCAAAACGCCAGAAACTAACAAAATAGAGCAAGAAGTTGCTTATCTTTTAGGTACAGAAGAGTTTAATAAAGGTAATTATGACGCAGCAGAGCAATATTTTAAACAAAGTCTTCAATATAATTTAAATAAAGATTTCGCTAAAAAAGCAAGATATTGGTTAGGTCAAACTTACTATCAAAAATCAGATTATCGTTCCGCAATTATTGAATATTTAAAACTTGAAAACGAAACTGCCGAAAACTTCCCAGAGCGCGAACAATTGGATTACGATTTGGGTTATGCCTATTTTAAAAATAAAAACTTCGAGTCAGCTCAGGAGCATTTTAAAGAATATTTGAGATTCCCGAGACCCGAATTTAAGGCGGATGCAGAATTGCGTTTGGCGGACACTTACTACGCTGATAACAAGTTAAACGAAGCGATTGATATTTATAATAAAGCCGAAGGTGCAGCAGATTATGTGTTGTTCCAAAAGTCGATGGCTTTAGGTTTCAAAGGTGATACTGTTGCTAAAATTGTGGAGCTTAAAAAGTTGATTTCGTCTTATCCAAACAGCGATTACAAAGACGATGCGCAATACGAAATAGGAACTGCTTATACTGCAAATGACGATTTTGCAAATTCAAATTCTTATTTTGATCAAGTTATTAAATCGAGTTCGGACAAAGATTTAGTAGGAAATGCGCAGATCTATCGTGCCCAAAATTACATTGAACAAAATCAAATTGACAAAGCTTTAACAGAATTAAAACAACTTGGTACGCAATACAAAAATTCGGCTTATGCTGATAAAATTGTTGCGGCTTCGCGTCCAGCTTTTGTTAAAAATGGAGACGTTGCAGGTTACGAAAATTTTGCAAAAAGTCTTGGCGTTAATATTTCGAGCACCGAAAAAGATCAACTTAATTTGACCTTGGCGCAAGATAGTTATGCTAAAAAAGACTTTACAAAAGCTATTACTTATTACGAGAAATATCTAGCAAACGATCCGACAGGTTCTAGTTTTTATCAAGCGCAATACGAGTTGGGCGAAAGTTATTATCAAACTAAAAACTTGAGCAAAGCTTTGTTAATTCTGCAAAATGTTGCTGATTTCCAAAATGATTATCAGCAAGATGCGCAAGTTAGATTGGCGCAAATCTACATCAACCAGGGTAAATCTGCGGATGCACAAAAATATCTAGAAGCGGTTGCAACTTCTAACGATGCGAATATTAAAAACTTTGCGTCTTTAGAATTGATGAAAATTTATGCTGATAAAAAAGAGTTTTCGAAAGCGGAACAATATGCAGATATCGTTCTTAAAAATACTAAAAACTCTGCGGCAGTTTTGGAACAAGCCAAAATTGTAAAAGCGAGAGGCGCGATGCAAAATGGAAAAGATAAAGAGGCTCAGACGGCATTTGCAGCGTTAGAGAAATCTTCGAATCCGGCTGTTGCTGCGGAAGCACTTTATGCTAAAGCATTTTATCAAAATAAAGGAAAAGCTTTCAAAAGTAGTAACGAAACGATTTTCAAACTCGCAAACAATTACGCTTCCGAAGAATATTGGGGTGCAAAAGCTTTGGTGATCATGGCGAAAAATTATTTAGCCTTGAAAGACAATTATCAAGCATCTTATACTTGTGACCAAATTATCAATAACTATGGTGATTTCCCAGATGTTGTGGCTGAAGCAAAAGAGGTGAAAGCTCAAATTAAAAAGTAATACGAGAAGTCCCGAAGGGACGACTTAACAAAGAATAGGACGTAGTCCTATTATATTAAAACAAAGAAGAACGTCCCGAAGGGACGAATAACCATAGCCTAGGATGGAATCCTAGGGGAAAGAAGAGATAATTTAACAAAGAATAGGACGAAGTCCTATTATATTCAAAGAAAAAATGAATCACATCACAAAAATATTATCAGCAGCAGTTGTTGTATCATCGCCGTTTTTATTTGCACAAAAAGATTTGAGAACCTCAATTCAAGAGATTGTTAAAAACAAAAAAGCGAATATTGGTGTTGCAGTTTGGCATCTCGAAAAACAAGATACTTTGAGTGTTAATGGACATCGACATGTTCCTATGCAAAGTGTTTTCAAACTTCCGATTGGTTTAGCAATTTTAGATTTGGTGGATAAAGGAAAATTTAAAATCGATCAAAAAATTAAATTTACTAAAGAAGAATTGCTACCAAATACACATAGTCCGCTGCGTGATGCTAACCCAAATGGTGGCGAATTGACACTTCTTGAAATGATAAAATACACCGTAGCAAACAGCGATAATAATGGTTGTGATATTTTATTAGACAGAATTGGAGGCGTAGATGTTGTTCAAAAATACATGAACAGAATCGGAATTAAAGACTTCCAGATTGCTACCAATGAGCAAGAAATGCATGTCGTAACAGAACTTCAATATCAAAACTATTGGAACGCCAATTCTGCGAATGATCTTTTAGAAAAGCTTTATACAAAACCTATTTTAAAAGAAGCTTCAAAAAAAGAAATGATTAAGATTCTTGAAGAAACCAATACTGGCGTTAAGCGTCTAAAAGGTGAATTACCACAAGGGACTTTGGTGGCGCACAAAACAGGAACTTCCTACACCGATGCAACTGGAAAAACTGCGGCTACTAACGACGTTGGCGTTATTACTTTGCCTAATAAAGAACATGTTATTGTCAGTGTTTTTGTGAGCGATTCTTACGAGAAGGAAGCTACTAATGAGAAAATTATCGCTGATATTGCAAAGGCGAGTTTCGATTATTACTCGAAATAAAATTTAGAAATAAAACTCAAAATTAATTAAAAAACCGAAAATAAATTATTAGAAAATACATTTACTAAAGACGATTATTCGATTTTTTAATCATTTAAAATAAAAAATGAACAAACTAAAATACATAGCAGTTATTGCATTTTTGAGCGGATTCGGAAGCCAAAATTCTTTTGCACAGCTTAAGGAAGAAAAATTGGTTTTGGATAGAAAGCGTGAGCCAGAAGTTAAACGTATCGAAAAAAAGAAAACTTCGGTGCAACAAGAGAAAAATTATCCACCAGAAGCCAAAGCTAATGAAGTTGTAAAGTACGATGTAACGGACGTTCCGCCAGTTTCGGATTTTAAAACTTCGGAAATCCAAGCGGAAGATATTTCTCCAAAATTCGATTTCGAAAAGCAAAATAACTATTTCCAGATTGGTTATGGCAATTATGGGAAATTCTTGGCTGATGCTAATATTTCGGGAAAAGTTAATGATAATGTGGAAGTTGGTGCCGATGTTCATTATTTGTCGACAAGCGGCTTGAAGAAAGAATATGATTGGTCTTCTAAACAAAGTCAATTGGGCGCTGGTTTGTTCCTTAATGCTTACACCGAAACTGGAAAATTCAATATTGATGCTAATTTCGGAATGGATAAGTATAATTATTATGGAATTTATGCGTTAACGCCGAACGCTGATGTTGATTTGGAACAGAAAGTTAATCGTTTCAAAATCAATGCGTTTTATGATCATTATTCTAATGAATATCTTAATAATGTTCGTGTAAAATCGTCAATTCTTAGCGATCATTTCGATTCTAAAGAAACACAAGCCGAAGTTTTAGCAAATCTTTCTATGCACGATGTTGACGTGTATACAGATACAAAAATGAATGCTGATTTGGGCGTTGGTTTAGATTTGGTGAATTCTAAATTCGGAATTTTGGATAAGAATGAAAGCAATTTGTTTAATTTTAATTTAGGTCCAAAGTTGACGTTTTATAAAGGGAATTCTTATTTAACGATTGGTTCCGATTTCTCATTTTTTAATCAAAAACATGAAAGTTTAGTTTTAGAACAAGAAAAAAATAGCAAATTTTATTGGTTTCCAAAAGCTGAATTACAAATCTCTGCAACCGATCAATTCAAGTTTTTTGGAGGTGTTGAAGGTGGTTTAAAACTAAATTCTTACAATCAATTATTAGAGGAAAATCCTTACATGATTTCGGATTTATACTTAAAACCAACCGAAACAAAATACCGAATTTATGTTGGAATAAAGGGCGATGTAGACCAAACTTTGAAGTATAACATTAGCGCTGGATTTAGCAAACAGAATGACATTTTGTTCTTCAATAACAATAGTTTGATCGATCCAACGATGGCAGACACGCGCAAAGCTTATGATTTTGCAAATACTTTTGGAGCCATCTATGACAATGGAACAACCAGCGAAGTTAAAGCAAGCGTACAGTTTTTTCCTTTAGAGAATTTAGTTTTGGATGGCGAATTTCAGTTCGTGAAATATAAACTGGATAATCTTAAAGAAACCTATTACAAACCTTTGGTACAAACAACTTTCGGTGCGAAATATTCTATGCTAGGGAAGAAGTTAAATCTTGGTTTTAAAGGGATTTTTGTAACGGATAGAACGGCTAACAGCTACGAATTGACAGAAAATATGGCGACGTATCCAACGACTTATGATATTAAAGAAAATGAAAATCAGAAAGTTGGCGGTTATGTTGATCTAAACTTGTCTGCGGAATATAAAGTCCACAAAAATTTCAGTATTTTCGTGCTCGGAAATAACCTTCTAAACACGAAGTATCAGACATTCTATGGATACAAAGTTTTAGGCGCTCAAGTTATGGGAGGTGTTAAAATTTCTTTTTAAATAAAACGCTTTTAAAAAATTTTAAAAATATCGGCTGCGTAGTTCAACTGGATAGAATATCAGATTTCGGCTCTGAGGGTTGGGGGTTCGAATCCCTCCGCGGTCACAAGAAAACATCTTAGAAATAGGATGTTTTTTTGTTATTAACGAGTTTTTTTAAATGCTAGCGAATATTAAGTTTTCAAGATGAGACCTGCTTTAGTTTTTATTATTTAGCTGTTGACTTAAAGAGAATCAATATGCTTTTAAATCTTGTGTTTAATAATAATTTAGACTAGAAAAAAATATGTAATACAGGAGTTACTATCGAATATTTTTTATTTAAATAAATTATCTTACCTTGCATTTATTATGATGTCAAAACGTTGCAAATATGCTTTAAAAGCAATGGTCAGGTTAGCTAGAAATTACAATCAAGGCTTTCTGTCTACTTCTGTTATTGCACAAGATGAGAACATTCCAAAGAAATTTTTAGAGCAAATCCTTCTCGAACTTAAAAGGGTTAAACTTGTCAATAGTAAACAAGGTAAAGCAGGCGGCTATTACCTGCTAAAATCTCCTGATGATGTATCTCTAGCTGATATTTACCGTATTTTCGACGGTCCTATTGCGCTCACCTCGTGCGCTTCGTTAAATTTTTATGAGGCATGTGATGATTGTGTAGATGAAGCCGTTTGTTATTTGAGAAAAGAATTAATGATCGTTCGTGAAAAGACTAGAAAAAGCATGATGGAGGCTACTCTAACTAAGTTTATTAATTAAAATTATATTTTTTTTATTTAAATTCTACTATTTTGATGGGAGTTATAGAATTAATATATATATTTGCAGCAATTAATTCATAAATCAATGGAAGATAGTCTGAAAATTGAATTCGAAAAACTTAATAAAGTGCTTGTAGGAGAGTCTTCTCCAACCGATTTTTTACAAAGCTTGATAGAAAAATTTCCAAATGAAGTTGTTTTCTCTACTAGCTTTAGCTACGAGGATCAGGTGATTACACATTTGATAAAAGATTTAAATATAGAAATATTCACACTGGATACAGGAAGGCTTTTTGGACAAACCTACCAAACCTGGACATCCACAAAGGCTTTCTTTCAAAAAAACATTAAGGCATATTATCCTGATACAGATGAACTAAAAGAATTTGTAACAGAAAATGGTCCTGATTCTTTTTATCAATCTGTAGAAAAAAGAATGACTTGTTGCAACATACGAAAGTTACATCCTTTAAGAAAAGCATTGCAAGGGAATAAAGTATGGGTAACAGGCCTTAGATCAGAACATTCTGCCAACAGACAAAATGTGCCTCAATTGGAGTGGGATCCAGACAATAAGATTATAAAATTTCATCCAATACTTCATTGGACTTCGGAGCAGGTGATAGCGTATGTAAAGAAACATCATTTGCCATACAATCATCTTCATAAAATGGGATTTGTAAGCATTGGCTGCGAACCATGTACCAGAGCGATCAAAGAAGGAGAAGATTTCAGAGCTGGACGTTGGTGGTGGGAAGAAGCCAACAAAAAAGAATGCGGTCTACATATTCATCAATAAAAAATAGAAAAAAATGTCAATACATAAGTTTAATTATTTAGATCAGTTAGAAGCCGAATCTATATATATATTAAGAGAAGTTGCAGGTCAATTTGAGCGCCCTGCCTTATTATTCAGTGGAGGAAAAGATAGTATTGTACTGGCTCATCTGGCTAACAAAGCATTCTTCCACGGGAAGATCCCGTTTAGCTTTGTTCATGTAGATACAGGACATAATTTTCCGGAAGTTTTAGATTTTCGTGATCAATTGGTAAAACAATTAGATGTAAATCTAGCTGTTAGGAAAGTCGAAGACACAATAAAAAGTAGAAAATTAACCGAGGCTAAAGGTAAATTTCCTAGTAGAAATTGGCTACAGACTTATACACTTCTTGATACAATTGAAGAGTTTGAATTCGATGCCTGTATCGGAGGAGCTAGAAGAGATGAGGAAAAAGCCCGTGCAAAGGAAAGAATATTTTCTGTCCGTGATGAGTTTGGACAATGGGATCCTAAACTTCAACGTCCAGAATTGTGGAATATCTTCAATGGAAAAATTCACAAAGGAGAAAATGTGAGAGTCTTTCCTATCAGTAACTGGACTGAGCTTGATATTTGGAATTATATCCGCAGAGAGAAAATTGCACTTCCTTCCATTTATTTTTCGCATGAAAGAGAAGTGATCGACTTTGATGGACAGTGGCTTGCTAACTCCCCACATATTTTGTTGGAGCCAGAGGATATTATCACCACAAAAAAAATACGCTATCGTACCGTAGGAGATATGACATGCACTGCGGCTGTAGAATCTAATGCTGTAAGCATTGATGCTGTAATTGACGAAATAATGGCCACCAGAATTTCAGAAAGGGGAGAAACCAGAATTGACGACAGAGTCACCGAAGCTGCAATGGAGGACAGAAAAAAAGGAGGTTATTTTTAATTAATCATAAAAAATAATTGATGCGCGACCTCACAGTTTATTTTCATCAATAATAATTTATCACTTATTACTAAAATCAAATGGATATATTAAGATTTATTACCGCAGGTAGTGTAGATGACGGTAAAAGTACCCTTATCGGCAGACTGCTTTACGATAGCAAAAGTATTTTACAGGATCAATTGGAAGTTCTTGAAAAACACTCCAAAAACAAAAATGAAGACGGGGTAGATCTAGCTCTTTTAACAGACGGATTGCGTGCTGAAAGAGAACAGGGGATTACCATCGATGTTGCTTACCGCTATTTTTCAACAACAAAAAGAAAATTTATCATTGCTGATGCGCCCGGTCATGTACAATATACACGTAATATGATTACTGGAGCATCCAACTCTGATCTCATGATAATTCTTATCGATGCCAGAAAAGGTGTAATCGAGCAAACAAGAAGACACTCTATCATCGCTTCTTTATTACAATTGAAGAAAGTTGCGGTAGCGATCAACAAAATGGATATGGTAGATTATGCTGAAGAAGTTTTTGAAAATATTAAATCAGAATATGCAAAAATTGCTGAAAATTTGGAACTAAATGACGTAAGTTATTTTCCAATATCTGCATTAAAAGGCGATAATATTGTTTCAAAATCTTCCAAAACAGATTGGTATGAAGGCGATTCTCTTTTAGACTATCTTGAACAAGTAGCATTAGATGATGATAAAAATAAAGGAAGTCGTTTTCAGGTGCAATATGTGATTCGACCTCAGACGGAAGAACTACATGATTACAGAGGTTATGCCGGACAAATACTTAGTGGAAAATTGACAAAAGGAGATAAAATCCGCATTCTTCCAGCAGATCTTACTACTGAAATCGCTAAAATTGAAATCAATGGTCTTGAAAAAGAAGTAGCTTTTGAAGGTCAGCCAGTAGTGATACATCTTGCTCATGATTTAGATATTAGCAGAGGAGATATTTTTGCGACTGAAGAACATCTTCCGACTGTTGAAAAAGACCTTGAAATTCTTTTATGCTGGCTAGATCAGAAGCCTTTACAACTAGGGAACAAATATCTTTTGCAACAAAACAATAGACTTGTAAAAGCGGTTGTCAAAGAGATCGATTACAAGATTAATGTCAATAACCTTATCAGAGAACAAGCTGATGATGAAATTAAACTAAATGAAATTGTAAAAGTTAGGCTTCGTACAGCGCAACCTTTGGTTTATGATAGCTTTACCCATAATAAAACAACAGGCTCTGCCATCTTGGTGGATGAGACGTCTAATTCAACGGTAGCAGCCTGCATAATTCAATAGTACAATGGCAATTTTGGACCAATTGATTGAAAGAATTCATCACACGAAACAAAACAGTATTCACGGATTCTTTGATAAAAGAATGACAAAAAAATGGGTTAAAGATTTGTATGAAACACTTTTCTTACCTCAAAAAAGCAATACTGAAGATCAGCTTAAAAGAAGTTTTGAAGAAATTCAGGAAACGCTTTTTGTGTTGATCCTCTCTTTAGCAGTCAATAAGGATATTGCAGAATCACAGGTTAATCAATTTTTTGATGCTTTACCAGAACTTTATAATCAGCTGGTGCTGGATGCAAAATCTATTTTAGAATTCGATCCTGCAGCTGATTCGCTAGAAGAAGTGTATTTGGCATATCCCGGAATTTTTGCCACCTATGTTTACCGTATCTCGCATCAGTTATGGCTTCAGGAAGTGAAAATTCTACCACGTGTCATTTCAGAATATGCACACAGTAAAACCGGAATTGATATTCATCCTGGTGCAAGCATCGGAAAGTCTTTTTTTATTGATCACGGAACTGGGATTGTGATAGGCGAAACATCTGTTATTGGGAACAATGTCAAAATTTATCAAGGAGTCACCTTGGGAGCATTAAATGTTTCTAAAGAAAAAGCACATCAGAAAAGACATCCTAATA
Organism: Soonwooa buanensis; assembly: GCF_900167905.1. Taxonomy (GTDB): domain Bacteria; phylum Bacteroidota; class Bacteroidia; order Flavobacteriales; family Weeksellaceae; genus Soonwooa; species Soonwooa buanensis. Next base: position 14,418 of record NZ_FUYZ01000011.1, read on the forward strand.
TCGAAGATGACGTAATTATCTATTCGGGAGCAACTATTTTGGGAGGAGCAACTACTATTGGAAGAGATAGCATTATTGGAGGAAATGTATGGATTACGCAAAGTGTACCCGCCAATTCCTTGGTCTATCATAAAAGTGAAATAAAAATAAAAGATAATACGTCATTACCAGAATCGCTAAGCTTTGTGATTTAATAAAACAGGATAAATAAAAATTATAAAATATGAAATTTCAAAATGCATTAGAAACAATTGGGAATACGCCCGTCGTAAGAATTAATAAACTTTTTAATTCCGACTATGAAATCTGGATTAAACTTGAAAAAAGCAATCCTGGCGGAAGCATCAAAGACAGAATTGCACTAGCAATGATTGAAGATGCAGAAACAAAAGGATTGTTAAATAAAGACAGTACGATCATAGAGCCTACTAGCGGAAACACAGGTATCGGACTTGCATTGGTTGCGGCGGTAAAGGGATACAAACTTATCCTTGTAATGCCCGAAAGTATGAGTATAGAACGACGTAAAATTATGGAGGCTTACGGCGCAGAATTCGTGCTTACACCAAGAGAAAAAGGTATGAAAGGTGCTATTGAGAAAGCCAATGAATTGGCTGAAGAAATACCCAATTCATGGATTCCGAAGCAATTTGATAATCCTGCTAATGTAAAAGCACATGTGGAAACCACCTCCCAAGAAATTTTAAAAGATTTCCCAGACGGTTTAGATTACATCATTACAGGAGTAGGAACTGGAGGACACATTACAGGAATCGCAAAAACGGTGAAAGAAAAATTTCCAAACATAAAAGTAATTGCTGTAGAACCCGAGTTATCGCCTGTATTAAGCGGAGGAAGTCCAGCTCCACATCCATTACAAGGACTGGGAGCCGGTTTTGTTCCTAGTATTTTGGATGTTTCTCTTTTGGATGGCGTGATTACAGTAACTAAGGAAGAAGCTTATGAATATGCCATCGATGCCTCAAAAAAAGAAGGACTTTTTGTGGGCGTTTCGACAGGAGCAGCATTAGCCGCTATTCAAAAATATTTACCCGAAATACAACCTAATTCTAAAATTCTTACCATTAATTATGATACTGGAGAAAGATATCTGTCTGTAGAAGGTCTCTTCTAAACTATTAACTAACAACTACTTTAATGAAAACAAATATAAAATCACCAAAGGTCTACCTTATCGGTGCAGGACCTGGCAACCCCGAACTTATCACTGTAAAAGCAGTAAAGGCTATTGCAACGGCTGACATTATTCTATGTGATCGTCTTGTAAGTCCTGAAATTTTGGAAACTTACGTTAATGAAAATACCGAAATCATTTACGTAGGAAAAGAGTGTAGCAAAAATGCTTCTATACCTCAGTCTCATATCAATACTTTGATGGTGGAGCATGCAAAGCAAAATAAAACTATTGTAAGGCTCAAAGGAGGAGATGTTTCCATATTTTCTAATATTTTGGATGAATTGCAAATTTTAAAACAGAATAAAATTCCTTACAAAATTATTCCAGGAATTACAGCCGCTTTAGGTGCAGCCGCATTTGCTGGGATGCCTTTAACTGCAAGAGGATATTCTACATCTGTACGTTTTCTAACCTATTATAAATCGGAGATCGTAACTGAAGAATACTGGAAAGAACTTGCTCTTACAAATGATACACTTGTTTTCTATATGTCCAAAGGAAATCTTTCGCCTCTTGTTGAAAAACTGAAACAGTTAGATATTTCTGCCGATAAAAAAATTGCAATTATTGAACAGGCTACAACGCCTTTTCAAAAGGTGTACACATCATCATTTGATGATTTTAATGAAAAAATCGGAGACAAAAACTTCGCTTCACCTTCGTTAGTTGTTGTTGGAAAGATTGTTAATCTCCACGAAGAGTTTTCTTGGCTTGAAAATGCACAAAAAGAAGGTCTTTATTTTAAATCAGTGGAAAATGGAAGCCTAATTCCTACAACTCAAAATTTCTTTGATTATGCTGTCTGAAACTAAATTAAATGTATTAAAACAAATATCAGGAGAACTGTCCCGAGATGAAGCCGTCTGGGCAAGCGGATATTTGGCTGGTATTGCGGGAGGATCATCAGTCACAGCCGTTGTGCCAACACAGGAAACGAACACTTTTGTTGAGAATGCCGTTAAAAAAATAACGCTGGCTTACGGAACAGAAACCGGAAATAGTAAAAAATTAGCTACAAATTTAGCGGGTATTGTCAAGAAAAAAGGACTTCAGGTAAAGCTGGCAGATCTTTCCCAATACAAGCCCAAAGATTTGGCTAAAGAAGAATTTTTCTTTGTTGTTATAAGTACGCAAGGAGAAGGCGAACCACCAGCTCTTGCCAAAAAATTCTATGATTATATTTATGAAAATGAAATAAATCTTAACGGACTAAAATTCGGAGTTCTAGCACTGGGAGACAGTAGCTATCCTTTGTTTTGCCAAGCTGGAGAAGATGTAGATTCACGTTTTGAAATATTGGGAGCCCAACGTGTTATTCCATTAAAAAAATGTGATATTGATTATGAACAGGAAGCTAAACATTGGATAGAACATGTATTTGAAACCGTTAATAAAAATATCGATCAGACTACAAAGAGTATTTCAGCTCCAAAGGTTTCTATTGGAAGAAAAAAATATCAAGGAAAAGTTTCAACAACAATTAATCTGAATGATATTACCTCCGAAAAAGAAACCTATCACATCGAAATTGAAACCGAGGAATCAATCGTCTATCAACCTGGTGCAGCTTTAGGAATTATTCCTATTAATTCAAAATCTATGGTAGATGAAATTATTGCGCTAACCGGGATTGATCCACAAAAGCAGATAGAAACTGCAAAAGTTACAGCGACCGCTGAAGAACTGTTATACAAACATCTTAACATCAGTTATCTGCTCAAATCTGTGGTTGCCCAATATGCAAAAATAACGGGACATACTATTCCAGAAGTCAGATTAAGTCTTCTTGATCTGCTTAGGATTTATCCAGTTAAAAATGCAGATGAGTTTGAAGAAATTATTCAGGTATTGACAGCTCAGGCACCTCGTCTGTATTCGATTTCATCTTCTCCAGAAACGCATGGTGATACCGAAGTTCATATTACTGTTGCTAAATCAGAGTTCTTTATCGATGATGAGAAACATACCGGATTATGTAGTGGTTTTCTAAGTGAATTCAAGGAAGGAGAAGATATTGAGTTTTACATTCAGGATAGTGGACACTTCAAGCTTCCTCAACCGGACAAAGATATGATTATGATAGGTCCTGGCACCGGAATAGCGCCCTTTAGATCATTCCTTTGGGAGCGAGATGCAACAGGTGGAGAAGGAAGAAACTGGCTGTTTTTCGGAGATAGAACCTTCGTATCAGACTTTCTTTATCAAGCAGAACTTCAGGATTTTCTTAAAACTGGCAGTCTGACTCATTTAGATCTTGCTTTTTCAAGGGATACGGCTAAAAAAGTATATGTTCAGCACATATTGCAACAAAAAGCACAGGAAGTATTTTACTGGCTGGAAGGTGGAGCATCTGTATATGTATGCGGAGCCAAGGAACCGATGGCTTATGATGTAGAGCAAACACTTCTTACAATTATTCAGAATGAAGGAAAAAGAAGTAAAGAAGAGGCGGCCCTTTATTTGGAAGAAATGGAGCTGAGTGGCAGATACGCCAAAGATGTTTATTAAATGTGACGAAGAGATATTTATAAAAATCAAAGAAAATTATAATGAACAATGATAAAGTAAACCTTTCATCAGTAGAAAGGATAAAGACAAGTAGTAACGGGCTTAGGGGATCTTTGAAAGAAAGCCTTGCTGATAACTTTACTGGAGCGATAAGAGAAGATGATCAGACTTTGATCAAATTTCATGGAATGTATCAACAAGATGACAGGGACAGAAGAGAAGAACGTGTCTCTAAAAAACTGGAATGGCTGTATTCTTATATGATCAGATTAAGACTTCCAGGTGGATTTTTAACTCCTGAACAATGGGTAGGACTTAATGAAATAGCAGAAGATCATTCTACGGGAACCATTAAAGTAACAACAAGACAAACGATTCAGTTGCATGGTATTTTAAAATCTCATTTAAAACCAACTATTCAGGCTTTTAATCTGCAACATCTAGATTCTATAGCCGCTTGTGGAGATGTCAACAGAAATGTGACTTGTACAGCCAATCCATCGGAATCACCTTTGCACAAGGAAGCTTACGAACTCGCTGGGAAAATCAGTGAAATGTGTCTGCCCAAAACCCAATCTTATTATGACATTTGGATAGATGATGAACTTCTAATAGATAGAAAAGCAGAAGAAGATCCTCTATATCAGGACAGGTATCTTCCAAGAAAGCTTAAAATAGGAATCGCAGTTCCTCCTAATAATGATGTGGATGTTTTCATCAATGATATTGCCTTGATTGCTATTATCGAAAATGATAAAATAGTTGGTTATAATATTGCTGCAGGAGGAGGACTAGGAGCAACACACGGAAACGAAACAACATACGCACGTCTTGCTTCAATTCTTGGATTTGTGGATACAGAAGAAAAAGTATTAAAAGCAGTCTACGAAATTATTACGGTTCAAAGAGATTTCGGAAACAGAAGCGACCGAAAATTATCAAGACTAAAATATACAATTGATAAACTCGGTATTGAGCAATACAGAACCGAAGTAGAGAAAAGAACAGGTTTCAGTTTTGAACCTGCAAGAGAATTCAAGTTTGAGCAAAGAAAAGACCGCTATGGTTGGACTCAGAATCATGAAGGAAAATACTTCTATACAATATTCGTAGAGCATGGAAGAATTCTTAATACTTCAGAATATCCTTTAAAATCAGGGTTATTAAAAATTGCACAAACAGGTAAGGTCAATTTCCGCTTTACATGTAATCAAAACCTGATTCTTGCTGATATTGATGAAAAAGATAAATCTGACATTGAAAATATTTTAACAGAATTCGGAATTTCAGACTATACAAACGGAGCTAGTGCCTTACGCAAAAACTCTGTAGCATGTGTTGCTTTGAATACCTGTTCTTTAGCTTTGGCCGAGGCTCAGCGCTATTTGCCTTCTTTGGTAACTAAAATTGAACCCATCCTTGAGAAATATGCTTTGCTCGAAGAAGATATCACAATTAGAATGACAGGATGTCCAAATGGCTGCGGTAGATCTCCTAATGCTGAAATAGGATTTGTAGGTACAGCCTATGGAAAATATAACCTTCACATTGGAGGAGACCGTCTAGGAATGCGTCTCAATACAAAATTTAAAGAAAATATTGGTGAAGAAGAAATCCTAGAAACATTGGATAAACTCTTCGAAAAATATGTAAAAGACAGACATGGTGAAGAAAGCTTTGGCGACTTTTCTTATAGATATTTACAAACTATAACATAAATCGAAATTACATGGATCTTATTCTATATCGACGGACAAAATTCAAGAAATTTGATTCTCAGCTTTTAGGATTCCGAATGTGTATGCGTTGTTTTTTAAACATCACTTTCACATCTATATTAACCTAAAACAATTGTCAATGAAACCTAAAAGACAGGATGTTCTTTTGCCCGAAATAACTACATTATTATTTGCTCAATTTTATGCTCAGCAACAACTGAGTGATGTAATAGAAGTTACTATTTGATGCCTAGGCTAAACGAAGCATACCAGAAAATAAAATTCAAATAAAAGTAGGAGCAACCAATCTTCTTAACCGACCTTACTTTCAATATGCGGCAGGTCCAGAAATTGGGGGTTTGTATTATGTGGCATTCACTTATGATTTAAAAACAATAACTAAAATGAGCAATACCTTATACCCAGTATTTTTAAAACTTGAAAAACTCTCATTGTTAATCATTGGAGGTGGAAATATTGCCTTTGAAAAATTAGAATCTGTTCTTACAAATTCTCCTAAAGTCTCGATAAAGCTTGTAGCTAAAGAAATTCTTCCAGAAGTTAAAGCATTAAAAACAACATTTCCTGACTTGATATTGTACGAAAGATCTTATGAAAAAAATGACTTTGATGGTGTTGATCTTGTGATTGCGGCGGTTAATAATATTGCTTTAGCAGAACAAATTCAAAAAGATGCTCATGATTGTAACTTACTTGTCAATATTGCAGATAAACCCGAATTATGTGATTTTTATCTAGGATCAATTGTTAAAAAAGGAAATCTTAAAATAGCGATATCCACCAATGGAAAATCCCCGACAATTGCCAAAAGAGTTCGAGAAATTCTAATGGACAGTATTCCTGACGAAATGGATGAGGTATTGGATAATATGCAGGATATCCGAAATCAGTTAAAAGGAGATTTTAATTATAAAGTAAAAGAACTCAACAGATTAACGACTCAATATTTGGACGATAATAAAGAAAAAGCGAAACCATCCGACCTTGAAATAGAGAAATTGATTAAGGTTACAAAAAAAGTTCAGAAAAGAGCTAATATTTACTTAGCGGTAATTGGCGTTATGATCCTTTTTGGAGTATTGGGTATTATTATTTATAATTTCAATCTTTCTGAGGATATTCAGGTTTTTCTTAATAAGGATGGTCATATTTTTTATTGGATGCTTTTGGTAGGTTTTCTTGCAGAAATCGTGGCCGGATCAATGGGAATGGGATACGGTGTAATTTGTACAACCATTTTGTTACTATTAAATGTACCTCCTCCAGTAATTAGTGCGAGTATTCATTCTGCTGAATCTTTTACCACAGCAGCTGGAAGTTTTAGTCATTACAAATTAGGAAATGTCAATAGAAAAATGGTCTGGATATTATTTCCTTTGGCAATTATAGGTTCTATTGTTGGAGCTTTAACTTTATCGCATTATGGCGAATATTATGCACATATTGTAAAACCTATTATCGCCTGTTATACTTTATACTTGGGGCTTAATATTCTGAGAAATGCTTTTAAAGGCGAAAAGGAAAATTCTTTCAAAACTAAAAAGAAAACGAATCTTAGAGTATTAGGCTTTGTTGGAGGTTTTATTGATTCTTTTGCTGGAGGTGGATGGGGACCATTGGTTACTGGGACACTCATTAAAGAAGGAAGAACACCAAGATATGTGGTCGGAAGTTCAACTGTAGCCAAATTTTTGCTGACGATAACAAGCGCGACTACATTTATTTTTACCATTGGTATTCATCACTGGAATATTGTATTAGGGCTTCTGCTTGGAGGGGTTTTCACGGCTCCTTTTTCAGCGATGCTCACTTCCAAACTGCCGACAAAGAAAATGTTTGTAGTTGTAGGTACTTTGGTCATTATCATGAGTTTGATATCTATACTAAAAACCTTACTGTAGAATGATTTTATTGATAAAAAGAGAGCTAGCTTATTAAGTGATAGATATGGAATGAGAATTGAGAAAACATCTTAGAAATAGGATGTTTTTTTATTTTTATCAATGTTAAATTTGTTTTAAAACTGTTTATAAACTCTTTTAGATTTAATCAAAATTCATATTTTTAATGAGTTACAAATTTTGAAAAATGACAGAGAACGAAGCATTTATTTTTGAATCGATAGAAAACCAAGTTCGAATGGGATTTTTATCAATTGACGAAATTAAAGACAATATTTTAGATGAGATTGAAGACAACGAATTCGAAAATGAAATCTCGGAAGATTGGGCAAACAAACACATCGAAACCGAATGGCAAGAACGATTAGAAGAAAGTAAAACTTGGAAAAATCCAACTGATACCGAGCGTCTGGTCGCTGCTTTTAATGACCTTTGCGATCATAATATCATTGCGCTTCATAATGCTGGGTATACCACAAGCGATGGGGAATATGAAGTGGTAGAAGTGGAGCGAGAATTGAGAAAACACAATATCATATCGGATGGATATTGTTTTTATCATGAACAAGATTTGTCAAGGGCAATTTCGAAAGAGGATTCAAGTTTATATATAGCTTTCCAAAAAGTTGATAATGAAGATGATGAGGTCACAATTTCTGTTGGACGAAAGCTTGTTGAGATTCTTAATAAACATGGATTTGAAACAATATGGAACCAATCTCCAACCACAAAAATTTTGATTCCTAATTTCAAATGGGAACTTTTTTATGATGAAAAAAATCTCGATTTATTAGATTATAATTTAGTCGTGCAAAGAATGATTAAATAGAAAGGCATAAAAAAAACGCTTCGAAATTTCGAAGCGTTTTTTATTTTAATGATTCTCAACATATTTATGAAAATTATTGAGAATGTTATAATATTCTTGACGTTGACTCTCAAAAGAGTTAAGTTTATCAGGTTCTATGTCTTGAGAAATTCTCGTCGTCGTCGGATCAATCGTTTCGAAGTCGACAACCACAGTTCGACCATCTTTTGTACGATAGATAATCTTTTGGCCAGGGACGATACTTTCAAAAGTGCCAGCGTAGTCAAAAGAATAACTACCATCTTTTAGGCTCATTGTATTTTTAAATTCGCCACCTTCACGGAAATCGACATTCGACGCACCACATTTCCATCGGTTATCGACGACATTCCATTTTGCAATGTGCGCAGATTGTGTATACAATTCCCAAACCTTGGAAGCCGGAGCCAAAATAGTGATGTCAATTTTTATCGTTTCCATATTTTTTTCTTTAAAGTTAGTAAATTTTATTGAAAATGCACAAAAATCATTTTATTCTTGAAAACCTTTACCTTGCATAATGTTCGGAATAAACTTCTCAATTCTTGCAAATCGTGTCTTAGATTGTTTTGCAGCCGAAATGTGGAGTAGATAACCGCGTTGGCGTCCAGGTGTCAATTTTTCAAAAGCAGTTTTCAAATCAGGATTCTCGTTAAACATGAGTTTTAACTCTTCTGGAACTTCATATTCCGAAGTCGTTTTCATTGCCACTTTTTTACCTTCTTTTTCGTTGTTAATTGCTTGTTTTATAAGATCTCGATAGTCGTTTTTGTGCGAAGCAATTTGGTCAAGACTTGTAATTTTCACCACACGACTAGACTGCGAGTTTTCACCCATTTGTTCCAACAGATTTTTAGGATCTTCCAGCAAAACGCCTTTGAAAAAACTCAAAACACAAAAATCTTTGAAAGGTCCAAGGATAATGATATTCTTGCCATTAACTTTATAGCATGGCTGATACCATTTAAAATCCTCCTGAACATCAAATTCCAAAACCAATTCTCGCAAAGCCGAGATTTCTTGACTCCATTTAGATTTTTTATCAAGGTAAGCATCAACTTTTGGATTTCTTTCTGGCTTTGACATTTTTTTTAATTTTTGAAAGATAAATTTAGATATTTTTAGAGCATATTTAGATTTTATTGCTAAAATTTTTAAACAGGTTCTTAGTTTAAAATTATCATTAAACTTCCGATACTAATAACAATCCACAAGATAATTGCAAGTAATAATGGTTTGAAACTAATTGATTTTAGAGCTTCTAATGATAAGGTTGAACCTATTAAAAACAAGGTTAAATTTAATCCAAGTTTCGAAATTTTAGTAATAGTTGGACTTATCGAATCAAAAATCGGAAAATAAGTGCTCAATAAAATTGCAAGAATAAAATAACCTATAAACCACGGAATTTTAATTTTTGTACCTTTTGTTTTAAACAAAAACATTGTTAAAATCGAAACAGGAATAATCCATAATGCTCTTGCCAGCTTAACTGTTGTCGCAGTTTTCAAGGCTTCATCACCAAATTTGCTCGCAGCCCCAACCACCGAACTCGTGTCATGAATCCCGATCGCGCACCACAATCCAAAGTCATGTTGCGTCATCATCAACCAATGTCCAACACTTGGATAGATAAACAATGCAATCGAATTTAATGAAAAAACAATGGCTAAAGCTAGAGAAATTTGTTTGGTGTCGGCTTTAATAATCGGAGAAACTGCTGCAATGGCGCTACCGCCACAAATCGCTGTTCCTGCAGAAATGAGATAGGCGAGAGGTCGTTCTATTTTTAAAAGTTTTCCTAAAAAATATCCTAGAATAAAAATAATTGAAATACTAGCAATCGTCAATAGAAAACCAGATTGACCGACTTTTAGCGCTTCATCAAGGTGCAAACCAAATCCTAAACCAACAATCGAAATTTGCAAAAGCTTGTGAATATAACTAGAAACTTTGCTTTCAAAAGGATTTCCGAGAAAAATTGCCATTATTAAACCTAATAACAATGCAATTGGCGAACTTATTAATCCACTGACACTTAGCGTTGCAAGAATGACGAAAATGATGATTTGGTACGAATGCTTTATTTTAAAAACTTGCATGTTCTTTTTTTTGACAAATTTCTAAAATATGATATTACAAAACCAATTGTAAAAATTTATAGTCTATAACTTTTTGTTATGAATGTTTTATCTAAACAAACCACATCTCAAACGCGGAACCTTTTTCCAATCGACGATAGATGAGATAGCCGTTATGCGCTTCCATAATGCCTTTGGAAAGCGTTAAGCCAATTCCAGAGCCGTTTTGACGTGTGGTGAAAAAAGGAAGAAATATTTTAGATTCAATTTGTGGATCGATTCCCGAGCCGTTGTCTTCTACGGAAAGTAAAATCCGATTGTTGACTTCTGAAATTTGAATGTTTATTTTCTTAGAATCTTGTTTTTGTAAAGCCAATTGGGCGTTGGTTAGAAGATTGACCAAAACGCGTTCAATCATGCTTTCATCAGCTTGAATAAAATAATCTTGAGCCAAAATTTCCAACTGAATAGTGTTTGTTTTAAATTCTGTTTCGAAAATTTTTGTGGCTTTTTCGATTGTAGTTTTAAGATTTATTTTCTCTTTTTTAGGTTTTGGAAGTTCTGCAATTTGTCGATAACTATCAATGAAATGGAGCAATTGCTGCGATTTAGAATTGATAATTTTCAAAGAATCTTTGATTTCTTCCTGATCTTCTTGCGTCAATTCTTCTTGAGCCGTCAAATATTCTAAATTATAAATCAAGCTATTCACGGGCGTTAGCGTGTTGAGAAGCTCGTGCGAAATCACTTTCATCAAATTATTCCACGCTTGTTTTTCCTTTTTGTCGATAATTCGTTGGATGGATTCTAAAGAAATGACGCAAAATTCATTGCCGTATGTGGCGATTCTGGACGTACGAATCGAGTAGGATTGCGCCGTACTTTCTTGAATTGATATGTCGATAAACTCTTGTGAATCCTGAAATTCAGAACTTTCAATCAATTGAAAAAAATCGGGCGATTTATCTTTGTAAAAACTCCATTCGTTGTATTTTGGAACTTTCAAAATATTCGAAAAACTCGGATTGGAATAGAAAACTTTCCAATTTTCTTCTTGCTGATTTTTATTCAAAATCAAAAAACCGATTTCCATTTTATTTAAAATCGATTCGTACAGATTTTTGTAGGAATAAAGATCTTTGTGCTCTTCTTTGGCCTGATAGTACAACTTAACCACGTTGGCTTTTAAGTCATTTTTCGCATCCATTTCTGGGAAAAGAGAAAAATCTTTATTTCTGATAGAACTAATGATTTTTTCAGCGTCATTCATTTTGGTCGAAAACTTCATCCAGCAAGCGATTTGCAAAGCAACAGCAACCGAAAAAAAGATAACGGAGGTGAAATATTTTTGATGAAAATAAGCATCGAAAGCGACGAAACAAGCCACCAAACTCAGAATGCTAAAAATCAGCCACAGAAAATTGAAATTTTTAAACATCATTATAAGCCAAATTTTTCCATTCGACGGTACAAAGCAGCGCGAGAAAGTCCCAAAGCATCAGCTGCTGCCGAAATATTTCCTTGGTATTTTTTGAGCGCGTTTTTGATGAGTTTTTCTTCCATTTCTTCCAAATTTAAAGACGATACGGTTTCGTTTTCTGGTTTTGAAGAATCAAATTTAAGTTGAATTTTCGAAGAATCCGACAAAATTATTTCACGTTCAATGCTGTGTTCCAATTCGCGAATATTTCCTGGAAATCCGTAATTGACCAGCTCTTCCATGTTTTCGATTTCAAGATTTTCTTTGTTATATTTCTTTTCAAATTTAGTCAAGAAAAACTCGGTCAAAGCTGGAATATCTTCTTTTCGATCACGAAGTGGCGGTAAATTAACTTCCACGGTATTAATTCGGAAATACAAATCTTCTCTAAACTTCCCTTCAGCAACGAGTTTTCTTAATTCGGCATTGGTTGCAAACAAGAATCGAACATTTGGGAAACGTTCTTTGGTTTCGCCAATTCTCGATAATTTTTTGGTTTGAATTAAAGTCAACAATTTTTGTTGCAGTGGCAAAGACAAATTTCCGATTTCGTCCAAGAAAACCGTTCCACCATCGGCGTTTTCAATCTTCCCAGCTTTATCAGTTTTTGCATCAGTAAAAGCACCTTTAGCGTAACCAAATAATTCGGCTTCGAACAAATTCTCAGAAATCGAACCCAAATCAATGTGTACAAAAGGTTCGTTTTTCCTTTGCGAATGCTGATGAATATAATCTGCCATCACATATTTTCCAGTTCCATTTTCTCCCAAAAGTAGAACGTTAGCGTCTGTTTTAGCAACTTTTAGCAACGTATTCATCACCAAAATCATAGTTGGCGATTGACTTTCTAGACGATAATTCTGCGTACTTTCTTGCAGGTTTTCCCATTGCGATAACTTCTTATTTTTTCGCGAAATATCAACTGCAAGATTCACCGAAGCGTAGAGTTTTTCGTTGTTCCAAGGTTTTAAAATAAAATCGGTAGCGCCTTTCTTTAAAGCTTCCACAGCCAATTCTACTTCGCCATAAGCCGTCATCAAAATCACGGGAATATTGGGATTGACTTCTTTAATTTCGGAAAGCCAATACAAGCCTTCTTTGCCATCTTCGAAACCACGACGGAAATTCATATCGAGCAAAATGGCGTCGATTTCGTTTTCATTTAATGTTGATAAAATCTTTTGCGGAGCACTAATTCCAATCACATTGGTGAAGAATTTTTTAAGCCACACACGAGCCGAAAACAAAATATCTTCGTCATCATCAACAATCAAAATTCCGGCTTCTTTTTTTCTCATAGCTTCTTTCTACGTTTTTTAATGTTCGTTTTCGGACAACAAGTGTTCAATTTCGAACAGTTTTAAAAGTACATATTTTCAATTGGATTCTCATTATCAGTATTTTACAGGTTTATAAACTTCGTGGCATTATCTTCGTGTAATAAACTGTGAATCAATCTGATATCATGGATACGAAAGTAGAAAAAAAACAATCAAAAATCAAAATTATACTTATTGCACTTTTGGCGGTAATCGGAGTTGGGGCTTTTGCGACGTACTTTTTGCAGCAAAAGAAAACCTATAATGTAAAAACGGAAGACCTTCAATTTGGGGATGTAACGGAAGGGAAATTCGAAGATATGCTCATGATTACCGCACAAACGCAATCTCTAAACTCATCTTTGGTGAATGTTTTGGAAGGCGGAATGGTGAAAGAAATTTACACAGAAGATGGACAAATGGTGACGAAAGGACAACCTTTGGCGCGCGTGTATAACCCGAATACGGAATTCAATTATCTGAATCAGGAAACGGGAATTATGCAGCAAATTAGCCATATGCGAAGTTCACTTTTAGAATTGAAAAATCAAGAATTCAATCAAAACAAAGAATTATTGCAAAGTCAGAACGATTACAATACAGCGCAACAAGCTTTTAATCTTCAAAAACGTTTGTATGACGCTGAAATTGGGAAAAAATCGGAGTTTGAATTGGCTCAACAAAATTTGAATTATCAAACCAAACGCAAGCAAATTACTGAACAAGGCATTGTGAATGAAAATCGCTCTCGAAATCAGCAAATTTCGGCGATTAATACATCAATCAATCAAATGGAAAAAAGCTTGTTGGTTTTGAAATCCAACAAAAATAATTTCCTCATTATGGCGCCTGTTTCTGGGAGATTGTCGTCTTTCATTTTATCTTTGGGACAGAATCTAACGTCGGGTGAAAGCATCGGAAATATAGATTTGATGGACGGCTATAAACTCATTGCAAAAGTGGATGAATATTACATCAACAAATTGCAAATCGGAATTAAAGGAACTTTGGATAACAACGGAAAAAACTACAATGTAATCGTCACAAAAGTCCTTCCAGAAGTGAAAGACGGACAGTTTTCTGTTGAGTTGAATTTCTCGGACAATGAAAAACCTGAGAATTTAAAAATTGGGATGACGTTCGGTGTGAAATTGAAATTGTCGGCAGACACGCAAAGTGTGATGATTCCGAAAGGAAGTTTCTACAAAGACACCAACGGAAAATGGATTTTTGTGGTTAATGGAAATAAAGGAGAGAAGCGAAACATTAGTCTAGGACGTGAAAATCCGATGTATTACGAAGTGACTTCGGGCTTGAAAAAAGGAGAGAAAGTGATTGTATCCGATTACAGCGATTACAAAAAATATGAAATTTTAGACCTGAAAAACTAAATGAAAATTACAAAACTATATGCCGCTTTTAGCTTGATCGCTCTTGGAAATTTGGGGCAAGCGCAAAGCAAAATTGAACCTTATGTGGATGAACGAGTGGAGTTGTTGAGTTCGATTTTTAGGCTGATAGAAGCCGATGAATACAGCGATAAGAACAATGCGTTGTATGCGGAAGATATCGAAAAGCACTTTGGATCTTTTAAGAATTCGGAATTTCTAACGAAGCTTAAAAAAGAACGTAATGAAGATGGTTTGGGTTATGATGCAGTAATGTCGATGGCGGTGAATTTAAATATCAAAAAAGGAACTTTAAGTTTACGAGATCCAAAACGTAAAAGTCTAGACAAACGTTGGAAAACAGAGAAGTTACCTTCGTTTTTAAAAGATTTGAACCAATTTTATAAGGCGTCGAAGTTTAATCAGTTTTATAAAGATCATCAAGCGGATTATCTACAAGCTGGGAAAGCTTTTAGTGATTCGGTTTTGGTAAAATTAAATCAAGAATGGTATCCGAAATTTTACGGAAAACAGCCTAATGAAGACTTTAAAGTGGTGATTGGTTACGGAAATGGCGGCGGAAATTATGGTCCACGAGTGAGCCAAGATAACGAAAAAGATCAAGTCTATGCGATTGTAAGCGGTGGGAATTTTGATGGAAGAACTTTGATTTATACAAGCAGTTACGCACCAACTTTGATTCATGAATTCAACCATTCTTTTGTTAATTATTTGCTGGAAAATCTAGAATATCAGAAGAAATTGGAGAAGCCTGCTAATCAAATTTTGGAAGCGGTTCGACAGCCAATGAAAGACCAAGCTTATGGAGACTGGAAAACGCTTATTAACGAATCGATTGTTCGTGCTGCGGTGATTGTTTACATGAAGGAAAATCATTTTTCGGAAAAGGAAATTAAAGCCGAAATGAAAGAACAGTTCAAACGTAGATTTGTTTGGACTCCTGAATTGGTCGAACTTCTAGAGCAATATCAAGCTAACAGAAAGGAATATCCAAGTTTGGAATCTTTTTATCCAAACATCGTCGCGTTTTTTCAATTGGTTGCGATGAATGTCAACAAAATGGTTAGCAATTATGAAGTAAAACTTCCAAAAGTGAATTCTGTTTTGCCCAATATTAATGGTAAAAATGATGTTGACCCAAATTTAAAAGAAATGATTATTTATTTCGACAAAACCTTAATCGGAAATCAAATGTCCATTAATATCGGAAGTTTAGGACGAGAAGGCGTTCCGATAAAAAATAGACCAGTTTATATCGACAATAATAATGCTTTAAAAATTGAATTAGGAATGAAACCTAACACCGAATATGAATTTATCCTTGTTGGTAAAAAGTTCGAATCTTTTGACGGTTATCCGTTGCAAGATTATGTGGTAAGGTTTAAAACAAAGTAATTATGAATTATGAATTATGAATTATCAATTATCAATTATCAATTATCAATTATCAATTGTTTTTCATTAAACCTTAAACTTCAAACTTGAAACAAAAAATATAATACAACAAAAAAATAAAAATATGATCACAACAACTCAATTATCGAAAATATACAAGACGGAGGAAGTGCAGACTACGGCGCTTAACAAAGTCGATTTGAAAATCGTAGAAGGCGAATTTGTCGCTATTATGGGGCCTTCAGGTTGCGGAAAATCAACATTGTTGAATATTCTTGGACTTTTGGACGATGCGTCACAAGGTTCGTACAAGTTTTTAGACCACGAAATTGTTGGAACCAACGAGCGTGGTAGAGCACAACTTCGTAAGAAAAACATTGGATTTATCTTCCAAAACTTCAACTTGATTGATGAATTAACGGTATACGAAAACATCGAACTTCCTTTAATTTATAATGGTGTTTCTTCTGCGGATCGTAAGAAAAGAGTAGAAGAAATTATGGAGAAAATTAACATCATTCATCGTGCAAAGCATTATCCACAACAACTTTCGGGTGGTCAACAACAAAGAGCAGCCGTTGCGCGAGCTTTGGTAACGAAACCAAAATTAATTCTTGCCGATGAACCGACAGGAAACTTGGATTCATCCAACGGTAACGAAGTGATGAACCTTTTGGCAGAGCTTCACAGAGAGGGATCAACCATTGTGATGGTAACACACTCGTCGTATGATGCAGGATTTGCTTCAAGAATTGTGAACATGAAAGATGGCGAAATTTTCAGCGAAGAACACGCAACGCAACGAAAAGATGTTTTTGAAAAATCAGCGGTAGTAGAAGGCTAGGACGGAGAATCAAGAATCAAGAATCAAGAAAAGTCTAATATCTAGAATCTCGGTTCTAATATCTAAAAAAAGTTATGTTTAAAAATTGGCTTAAAATAGCATTCATCAATTATAGAAAGAATTGGCTTTCGACCTGCATTAATCTTTTGGGTTTGTCCTTGGGATTAACGGCTTTCTTGTTGGTTTTTCTGAATTGGCAAGACGAAAAATCTTATGAAAAGTGGATTCCAGAAGGTGATAATGTTTTTTATATTGAAAGGATTTTAGGTCCAAAAAACTATAATTCGGTTAGCAGTTATCCGTTTTTAGATACGTCTAAAAAGTTGTTTCCTGAAATTCAGAATTTTTCGGTGATCAATTATTGGGACTCTAGTAAATCGAGATTGTTGGCGGATGGACGTTCTAGTTATGCTACGTATGCGGATGTTTCGGAAGACTTTTTTAAAGTTTTACCTTTTCCGTTAGTTGCAGGGAGTTATGATAATCTTTTTGTGGATGAAAGCTCTATTGCGTTGTCCGAAGATGTTGCAAAACAATTATTTGGAGAAGATTATAAACAAAGTATTGGAAAAACAATTACCAAGGATGATACGGGTAAAAAAGTAGTGGTACAAGCGATTTATAAATTGCCTTCTGAGTCGGAAAATACGATTTTCAGACCAGGTTATGCGATGCGTCATGAAGGTATTAAATATGATAAAAATACTTGGAGTAATCACGGTTTTTTCGGATTTTATCGATTGAAACCAAACACCAATATAGCAGAATTAGAAAATAAATTATCGGCATTACAAAATAAAGAACTGAATATTGCGCTGAAAAAAGAAGGTTGGCCATTGTTGCAGCGACCAATTCAGATTCGGTTGGTGAATGTAAAAGAAATGCGCTTGGAGTCAAAAACTGGTGGTTTGCAAGGTGTTGACAAAAAAGCAATTGTTATTTTATTATCCTTGGCTGGACTGATTTTGTTGCTTTCAGGAATTAATTTCATCAATTTAAATACAGCTCAAGCCTCGCAAAGAGCGAAAGAAGTTGGCGTTAGAAAATCATTAGGCGGTTCAAAAAAATCCTTGGTTTTCCAATTCCTTGTCGAGACTTTTATATTGTACTTTTTAGCGTTCATCATTTCCATCGTTTTGTTGGAATATTTGCTGCCATTCTACGGAAAGTTTTTGGGTAAAACCATCAAAATAGGAAGTCCAATTTTGTATTTATATACGTTTCTAATTGTCGTTGTATTCGCATTTATTTCAGGGATTATTCCGTCGGTTTATTTGTCCAATTTTAAACCAATAGAAACTTTAAAAGGGAATTTCTCAAGAAGCAAACACGGTATTTGGCTACGGAATTCAGTACTCACAATACAAATTATCATTTCCTCATTTTTCATTATTTCGTCATTGGTCATCAACAAACAGGTGAATCACATGATGGAAAAAGATTTAGGATTTAATGGTGAACAAGTGTATCAGTTGGATTTTATGAAAGATTCTTGGGCGAATGATTTTAACTATCGAAAATACAATTTATATAAAGAAAAAATCAAACATTTTCCTGGAGTAATAGATGTTACGGGTTCTTTTCAAACTATTGGTAATGGCGTGCAAGGATCAACTGCTATTAAATACAAACGAGATTCAACGAAATATGTGGATGCTGGTGTTGGCGCGATTGATTTAAACTTTATAAAATTCTACAAGATAAAATTTGCGGCGGGACGAGATTTTAATCCAAAATTAACCAGTGATACGACTCGCGGAATTATCGTCAACGAAGCCTTTGTGAAAGACATTGGTTGGACCAATCAAGAAGCGGTTGGAAAGCAAATGAGCAGCGGAACCGATGCTAAAGCGAAAGACTTGGAAATTATCGGTGTGGTGAAAGATTTCAATTTTGGAGATGTGCAGCGAGAAGTAAGTCCGGTGATGTTTTTCAATTACGATCGATTTTGGACAAAAAATGCATTGATGAATCTTCAGATAAAATTGACACCGGAAAATATGGACGAAAATTTAGCGAGAATCAAAAAATATTGGGAAACCGAAGTTGAAGCTGGCTATCCATTACAAGGCGAATTTATTAATAAAACTTTTGCAAAAACTTTTGATAAATATAAAAAGCAGCAAACCTTATTTTCAGTTTTAAATATCATGGTTTTAACGGTTGCTTTATTGGGATTATTCGCGTTGTCATCCTTAATGATTGAGCAGAAATTAAAAACCGTCGTCATCCGAAAAACCCTTGGTGCAAGCGATTCGCAGTTGATAATGGTCTTAACGAAACAGTTTTTAGTCATCACCTTGGTGGCGGTTTTAATAAGCGTTCCGATTTCGTATTTCTTTATGAACGAATGGCTAAAAGACTTCGCTTTCCGAATCGATATGCCTTGGTTTCCGTACATCGCGAGTTTGATTTTATTACTGATTTTGACCTTCGTTGTGGTCAGCATCAAAGCCTATCAAGCAACCAAAGTAAACCTTGTTAAATACCTGAAATACGAGTAATAAAGATTCTAGAACCAAGAATCAAGAATCATGAAAAGTTAAAAATCTAGAATCTAGTATCTCGGTTCTAGTATCTAAAAAAGAAAAGTTATGTTTAAAAATTGGCTTAAAATAGCATTCATCAATTATAAAAAGAATTGGCTTTCCACCTGCATTAATTTGTTCGGTCTAACCATTGGTTTAACGGGATTTATTTTAATCTTAATGCATTGGAATGACGAAGAATCCTACGAAAAATGGAATCCTAAGAAGGATGATATTTATTCATTTCAGGCATATTTCGATGCGCAGAAAGGCTATGGAAGCACGATTTCGTATCCGATGGCGGAAGAAGCTTTAAAGCGAATTCCAGAAATCAGTCATTTCGCATTACAAAATGGTGCTGGGTATTCAACAAAAATGATCGCCAATGGAAAATCTGTTTTTCAGGATGGTGGATTTCAAGTTTCGGAAGAGTTTTTTACTTTTTTCCCATTCAAGTTAATTTCGGGAAGCTATACAAACGCGTTGAAAAATGAATCCTCAATTGCGTTGTCTGACAAAGCGGCAAAAAATCTTTTTGGACGAACCAATGTTGCGGGCGAATCTTTAACTATTAATAGTAAAAACTATGTGGTAACGGCGGTTTATCAGCTTCCAAAAGAAAATACACAGATTAATCCTGACTATGTTGCTTTGGCGTATGATCAAATTAAAAATGATAAAGATCAATGGGGAAATTTCAATTACGGTTGTTTTTTCATGTTGAAAAAAGGTGCGGACCCTCGATTGGTAGAAGAAAAATTTAAAAATGAAGTTCTGAAACTACGAGCGCAACTTGGCGCTAAAGAAGCTGGGATTTCAGTAAAAGAGTACCAAGATAAATACGGTCCGAACGATGTTTTATTAACGCCTTTGGATAAAATGAAATTGCATGCAAAAGCGTCGTGGTTTGGTGCTCCAGATTTTAAAACAATTTTGATTTTGTTTATATTCTCGGTACTTATCGTGGTTTTATCCGCTATTAATTTTATCAACCTTAAAACCGCTCAAGCGTCTCAACGTGCGAAAGAAGTGGGCGTTAGAAAAGCGATTGGAAGTACAAAAGCGAGTTTGATTTTTCAGTTTTTATTAGAAACTTTTTTAATCTGTTTGGCGGCTTTTATTTTGGCTTTAGGGCTTACAGAACTTGTTTTACCTTCATTTAATAAATATCTGGGAAAAGAATTGAAAATGACCGATCCAATGATTTTCATCTATTCTTTTGGGATGATGGCGTTGGTAAGTTTAATCGCGGGGATTATTCCAGCGCTATATTTATCGAACTTTAAAGCGATAGAAACTTTAAAAGGAAACTTCGCAAGAAGCAAACACGGTTCTTGGTTGCGTAACGGAATTTTGACTTTACAATTAATCATTTCATCCTTTTTTATCATCGGTGGACTTATCGTCAATTCTCAAGTGAAATACATGATGAATAAAGACTTAGGTTACAATGGAAAGCAAATATTTCTACTTTTTTTCAACGAAAACTCACCTAAACCTTGGCTGAAATACGAACGTCTAAAAACAGAGATGAAAAAAATACAAGGCGTTGATGAGATTTCCTATGGCGAGGCGGTTCCAGGGCTTAATAGTTCGTCCACTTCCAACATGGATTATATGGACAAAAGTATCCAAGGTCAGCATGGTTCTATGGATTTCAATTATCTGCAATTTATTGGTGCCAAATTGAAGAAGGGAAGATGGCTTGATCCCAATTTAGCTTCGGATACGATGACAAATGTTTTGGTGAATGAGGCTTTTGTTAAAAAAATGGGTTGGACGGATGATGAAGCGATGAAAGAGTATATAAAACCTGGTTTCGATTATCAAAAATATCATATTGTTGGAATTGTTAAGGATTTTAATGTTCGAGGCTTACAAGAAAAAATAGATCCAGTTGTGTTTTTTCATTATAAAGAAACGCAATGGAAACGTTTTCAAGTCTTTAATATTCAAGTGAAAGTTGATCCAAATGATATTGATGGAACTGTTTCTCGACTTAAAAAATATTGGGAAACCAATGTTGAACCGGGATATCCAGTAGAATCGTTTTTCTTGGATAAAAAATTTGCTGAATCCTATGAAAAATATCAAAAGCAAAAAACCTTGTTTACCGTTCTCAATGCGATGGTTTTAACGGTTGCCTTATTGGGATTATTCGCTTTGTCATCGTTAATGATCGAACAAAAATTAAAAACTGTGGTCATTCGAAAAACACTTGGAGCAAGTGATTCACAGTTGATTGTTGGATTAACAAAACAGTTTTTAATCATCACTTTAGTAGCGGTTTTGGTGAGCATTCCGATTTCGTACTATTTCATGAATGAATGGTTGAAAGATTTCGCTTTCCGAATCGATATGCCATGGTTCCCATACGTGTTGAGTTTGGTTTTATTACTGATTTTGACCTTCGTTGTGGTAAGCATCAAAGCCTATCAAGCAACTAAAGTAAACCTTGTAAAATACCTGAAATACGAGTAGTAAAGATTCTAGAGTCAAGAACCAAGAATCAAGAATCAAGAAAAGTCTCATGTCTAGAATCTCGGTTCTAGTATCTAAAAAAGAAAAGTTATGTTTAAAAATTGGCTTAAAATAGCATTCATCAACTATAAAAAGAATTGGCTTTCCACGATAATCAATGTATTTGGGTTGAGCCTTGGTTTGTGTATTTTCTTGTTGGTATTCATCAATTGGCAAGACGAAAAATCCTATGAACAATGGGTTCCGAATAAAGAAAACATCTATTTGGTGGAAAATTCGGGGAAGGTGTTTGGTACAATGTCCGTTTCTAGTTTTCCCGAATTGTCTGTAACCACACAGAAATACGACGAAATTGAAGATTACACCCTTTTAAATAATTGGGGAAAAATGAAAATTTCTTCCGAAGGAAAATCGGTGTATGTAAGCTCAGGAATGAGTGTAAGTTCTATTTTTTCCTTTTTGGCTATTGAAAAAATTGCAGGCGATTTAAGTCATGCATTGGACAACGAAAACCAAATCGCTCTTTCTGAACAAACTGCAAAGCAACTTTTTGGTGACGAATATCTGAAATCTTTAGGAAAATCCATTAAAAAAGATGATGACGGTAAAGTTTTTACCGTAAGTGCAATTTATAAAATGCCTGCGGAGAAAACGGTTTTTAAACCTGAATTTATGATTAGAATGCCAGGTTTGAAGGAAGCCAATCAGTGGACGAATTATAGTTACACAGGTTTTTTTAGGCTTAAACCTGGGACAGATCCTAAGATAGTAGAGGATAAAATAACCAAAGATATGCTGCGTGAAGATGCAATAACAGCCAAAAAATGGGGTTATGAAGCCGATAATAGTTTGAAAGTTATTTTGACACGAATTGATAAAATGAGATTGGACGCAGCTGGATTTGGAATAGAAAAAGGCGATAAAAAATCGATCCTAATTATGTTGGGTCTTTCTGTTCTTATTTTGGTTTTGTCAGCGATTAATCTGGTTAATTTAAAAACGGCACAAGCTGCTCAAAGAGCGAAAGAAGTAGGTGTTAGAAAGGCTTTAGGAACTTCAAAAGGAAAATTGGTTTTTCAATTTTGGTTAGAAACCTTCGTCATTTGTTTGGTGGCTTATTTTGTTGCTTTTTGCATGATCGAGTTGCTGTTGCCGAAGTTCAATACATTTTTAAACAAAGAAATTAAGTTAGACGATTTCAGAATTTTTCTGCTGTCTGGATTGTTTTTATTCGTTTTTTCCTTGTTTGCTGGGGTTTTGCCAGCCTTGTATTTGTCCAATTTTAAACCGATTAATACGCTTAAAGGAAATTTTGCGAGAAGCAAAAGCGGTGTTTGGTTGCGAAATTCTATTTTGACCATTCAATTAATTATTTCGTCTTTCTTTATCATTTGTTCGGTTATCATTCATTCTCAAGTGAAACACATGATGAATAAAGAGTTAGGCTTTAAAGGTGATCAAGTGCTTTCGGTGCAATTTAAAAAGCAAAATCGTCAAGAAAAAGATTTTAATCTCAAAAAATATCTGCGAACGAAAGACGAGCTTAAAAGAATTGCTGGCGTTGTGGATGTTACAGGATCGATGTCGGAAATTGGGATTGGTATGAGAAATACGTCGATTACAAAATATGCGGCTGATACAACAAAAATGTTAGAAAATGTGATGGTTGGCGGAATTGATGAAAATTATTTTAATTTCTATAAAATAAAAATGGCTTCTGGTCGCGATTTAGATTGGAAAAAAGCTTCTGATACCATTAATGGAGCGGTTGTGAACGAAATTTTCGCTAAAAAAATGGGTTGGAATGATCAACAAGCTTTAGGAAAAGAACTGAAAACGGGTTGGGAAGAAAATAAAAATTATAAAATTATAGGCGTTGTCAAGGATTTTTACATTAATGGCGTTAGTCAGCCAGTTACACCAGCAGTTTTCTTTAATTACAATAGAAATTGGGCAAAAAATCAAATGGATGGTGTTCAAATAAAGCTTTCTAAAAATGATATTGATGGAACGATCACTAGAATTCGTGATTTTTGGATGAAAGAAGTTGATGAAGGTTATCCGTTTGATTATTCTTTTGTTGACAAAAATTTCCAAAAGACCTTCCAAAAATTTGAAAACCAAAAAATATTGTTTTCAGTCCTAAATATCGTTGTTTTAGCGGTTGCTTTATTGGGATTATTCTCTTTATCATCATTGTTAATCGAGCAAAAACTAAAAGATGTCGCTATTAAGAAAACACTTGGCGCTGATGAAAAAACAATCGTTTGGGATTTAACGAAAAAGTTCTTGATCATCACGGTTGTAGCAGTTATTTTGAGTTTTCCTTTGGGATATTACGCCATGAACGAATGGTTGAAAGATTTCGCATATCGAATCGATATGCCTTGGTTTCCGTACGTTTTGAGTTTGATTCTTTTACTCTTATTAACCTTTGCGGTTGTGAGTATCAAAGCCATTAAAGCCACAAAACTTAACCTTGTTAAATTCTTGAAATACGAATAAATAGAATTGTTAATTGATAATTATGAATTATGAATTATCATTTTAAGGAAGGAGAAATCTAATAAATTAAAATAAATCGTCAGTTCGAGTAGATTTCGCAGAAATCGTATGGAGAACTTTTTAATTACTAATAAGGACGAAACTTCTCGATACAAAATTTTTTAAATTTTTACTCGAAGGGACGAAATAAATTGTAAAAAATATTATGAATTGCGAGCTAAAATTAATTTCGCAAAAAGCATAATCCAAAACAAAAATCTAAAATGAAAAAATATTCATTCCTACTAATTTTAATTGTTAACCTTTTTTCTGCACAAGAAAATTGGACTTTGCAGCAATGTCTGGATTACGCCCAAAAAACGAATCCAGACGTGCGACAAGGGCTTTTGGAAGTCAACAAAAACATCCGTGAGAAAAACATGGCGACTGGGAAATTATTGCCTTCGGTTAACGCAAATGTTGGTCATAGCTACAGTTTTGGTTCGACCATTAATCCCAGCAACAACGCAAGGGAAGCGCTGAATGTTCAATACGATCAATTTTCGGCGCAAGCAAATGTTGATTTATTCAATTGGAAAAATTACTTGAATATCGGTTTGTCAAAACTTAATAAAGAAAGCTCCGAATACCGTTCGCAAAGCATTTTGAACGATGTGAAACTGAATATCATCAATCTGTTTTTTCAGTATCAAAAAAACAAATCTTGGTTGGAAGTTCTAGAACCGCAAGTTTCGGGGATGAAAGAACAAATCGCAAGAACGGAAAAAGAAGTGGAAATCGGAAATCGTGCAAAAAGCGATGTTTACGATATTAAAGCCAATTTTGGAACCATTCAAGAGCAATGGATTTCGGCTCAAAATGATGTCAATATTTCAAAAATAAATCTGCTTTCGGCGTTAAATATCAATCAGGATTCCATCAATTTTGTGATGAATGGAAGCGAAGCTGAAGCCTTTCCTTTTATTTCAAAAGAGAATTTAATTGAAGAATTGGTGAAGAAAAATCCTGTGTATGCCGAAACACAAAAGAATATTGAAATCGCTAATCAACGTTTAAAAATCGCCAAATCTGGTTATTTACCATCTATTTCAGGACAATATCAATGGTCAACATTTTATTCTAAAGTTTTGAATTCAGGAAATATTGCTCCCAATTTTTCCGATCAATTTTCGCAAAATAAAAATCAACAAGTCTATTTAGGTTTGAATATTCCGATTTTTCAACAATTTCACGTAAAAAACAATGTTGAAATTTCAAAATTGGATAAACTCAACACCGAATACGACAATCAGAAAAAGATAACCGAACTTTATAAAACATTGAATATCATTGCGGAACAATATTCAAATGCCACCGAAAAAAATCGACTTCTCAACGAAAATTTTGAAAATCAAAAACTCTCTTTCGAACGTTCTGAAGAAAAATATCGTGAAGGTTTAATCGATGCGTATAACTTTTTCGTAGTTCGAAATAATTGGTTACAAGCGAATTACAATCTTATTAACAGTAAATTTGATGTCATGCAACAAACCGAATTGTTGAAGGTTTTTGAATAGTATTACGAGGAAACAGCAATATTATTATCAATGTTCATGTTGGGAATATCTCTCGGGATTTTCCCAATTTCTAAATGCTGAATATATAGGGAAGGCGGGATGCCAACCACTTGCTTAAAAATTGTCGCGAATTTACTATGTGACGAATAGCCTGCTTCTTCGGCTAAGGAGCTGATTTTGTAGTGTCTATATTCTTTATTTTCATTGAGTTGCTTCAAAATATAGTCGATACGAAGTTTGTTAATATACGCGTTAAAATCGCTGTGTTTATAATTTTTTATAATCTTAGAAAGATACTTTGTGTTGGTTTCTAGATAAGCCGCAAGATATGGTAGAGATAAATTTCGGTTCGTAAAAAGTCCGCTTTTCTCGAATTTTTCAAGCTTTTGAATGATTTTGACACGAGTTTCTACCGTCATTAATTCTTGATCTTCGTTACGCTCTTCAGACAGTATTTCTGGGCTAATATTAGCACTCGTTTTTTCCTCTAATTTAACATTAGGAGGCGTTTCGTCATTGAATGTAGTAAAAATTAGTGGATTTTGATCCTTTTTTTTCTTCACTAGATAATAATAAGTTGCAATAATCCCAGTAAGAATTCCTACTAAAATTGCAAGTATAAGGCACGTGAAGAATAAAGTTGTATGCATAATTATATGTGTAAATAAAATGCGATTAAGCTTAGTTTTAATGAAATATATAGCCTTTTTTGAAAGAATAATAAATTTTATAATCTAAATCTGAATTAAATTCATAAATAACAATAAATATAAGAAAAATTGATATTTATAATTGATTATTTACTCTGCAAAGTTAAAAAATACATTTTGAATAAGCTTTCTTTTTAGAGGAAAATTTAACATTTGTTAATTTCAGGAAATTGTAAAGCTGTGAAGAAAACTTATGTTTGAGTTTTGAATTATGTTTAAAACATTGAAAATCAATATGATATTTATGTAGTCGTTTTGTAGTCTTTAGTTTTTTTAATTTTTTTTGTATTAGAATTCCGTTTTCCTTTAAAAGTGAAAAAGAGGCTTGCTTTATATGTTGTGTAATTTTGCCTCAACACAATTATATGATGAAGACTGATTTATTTTCAAAACAATAATAAGTTAAGAATTCAAATCATGAAAAAATTACTTGTAGTGACAAGTATCCTATCACTAACCTATATTGATGCACAAGTTGGTATTAATACAACCAGTCCAACAAGGACTTTACATGTACAAGGTAATCTTAGAGTAGCGAATTTGCAAAACGTATCTGAGGATGCGGCATTTGATCGAATTCTTGTGTCAGATACCAATGGTAATGTCGATTACGCATCGCGTAGTAGCTTTCTACCAAATACTGGTGTTGGGGCTGTAGACAAAGAAAGTTATAGTGAAATCTATAATAATACGAGCGCAAATGGTTTGCCAGATCGACGTCTGAAGTGTGGAAAATTCTTTTTCATTTTTGACACTGGTACAGATTCTAATGTTAAACTTGGTCTTAATGAGAAGCCGGCTGCGAGTGTTAATATCTATATGAATATGGAGCAGAATTGGAATAATGGTTTTCAGTTTTATCAAGGGACTAATGCTACTAATGGTGTTGATGCGCCTTTTACTTTTACAACTTCTAATTATGATGTTGCACAAGAGTTTAAAAGTGCAAGACTCGACTCTTACGAGCAGAATGTTATGACTTTCCAGTATCCTGGTGATGCAGATATTTATAGATTAACAATTTATAAAGTACAACATACAGGTACTAGTTATGATTTTGTATCAGCTTGCGAAAAATTTTAAAAAATGAAGAAAAGTTTTATCTTTTTTAATATGTGCTTTTTAGCACTTTTATACAAAGGACAAAGAGTAGGTATTAATAATACGGATCCTCAAAGGACTTTGGATGTTAATGGGAATCTAAGAGTTACCAATATCGTTGATAAATCTGCAGTTGCCGGAACAGATCATCTAATAGCAGTTAATCGTCAAAATGGGAATGTCGACTATATTGATATTAAATCTTTGCAACAATCTGGTAAAAACAATATGGAAGTCGGGCGTTCTATATATAATGCAACGACGGCAGATACAGCTAAAGAGTGTAGCTGCGGTGATATTATTGTACGTTTTAACGGTAACAAAGCTGAATTTAAATTAAAAACTACTGATGTTTTTACGAGTAATGGAGAAACAAATTTTAACTTATCTTATGGTATAAAGCGCTTTAGTGGATCTAGTTATTCGTATGTTAATAAAACTAATGTCGCATTCCAAAATGTTAACAATCAAGCCTTAGACTATTATAATAAATATAGAAATCTAGATGATATAGATTTTACTGACAGTATGATTGGGATTTATACTTTGGTCTTGCCAAAACAGGATAATCTCTATAGGATAACGATGGGACGTTTTAGCAATTCTTCGACTACAAGAACCTATAGTTTAATTTGTGAAAAATTTTATCTACAAGATGCTTTATAAAAAATTAAAAAGTTTTGTACTCTTACTAACAATTGGGGTACTAAATGCTCAAGTGGGGATCAATACAACGACACCTACTAGGACTTTGGATGTTAATGGTGATTTACGCTTAAGATCAACAGTAGATAAAGCAACAGACCCTGCATACAATCGTGTTCTTGTAAAAGATGTAGATGGTAAGGTCGACTATTGGACAAAACAAGAAGTGCTTAATAAAATTGAAGCTCTTTATGTGGTTAATAAAAAATTCACAGCTTCTAAAACGGGACCAGATCCTGCAACAATTGTCGCTTGTGGAAAATTTGAGTTTAGATACAATTCGCCTGTAATGCCACAGATAAGACTTGCCACTGCAGGAACAGGTTCAACAAGAATTTATTATAACAGAATACGGAAAAGAGACAGTTCAGCAAATGGATTTACCACAGAAACTGGACGCAGCTTTAATTCAAATCAATATGTAACGATTCCTAGAGCGAATACTTGGCAAAATATTGGGGCATCCAGTGATAGTACTGGAAATTTTACCAATAATACATTTGATGAATATTATATAACATATCCAGGAGATACTAATATGTACCGTGTTACGTTTTTGGCCAGAAATGCTGGCGGTGGAAATGTCAATTACTCCATGGTTTGCGAAAAATTTTAAGTTCAATTAAATAAAAAAACAACGTTTGTGTTTTTACCAAGGTCCCACGAAGCAATAGTTTCTGGGGCCCTTTTTTATTACAAAGAGACAGATATTTGCTTTTGCCATAATATAGTCGTAACTTCGTAAAGTTCTCACGAATAAGATATGACGAGTTATAGATTTCAATATGAAGTTATCCATTGCCAAAGACTTATTGCTTCTTTGTCCTATCTTCGTGATGACGTCTTTCTACAAAGTTCTAAAGAGTTTATCGATTAAGCCCTGTCGTTAATCGGGACAGGGGTATTTGATGACCGTTTTTAATCAACTATTCATTTCAATGTATTGTACGTATGCAGGTTCTCATAAGAATTTTGCATACCCGATTTTGTTATGTATACATTGAGAATTTCAATTTAAAACTTTAAAAAAAATGTTAGAACCTATCGTAGTTACAACCGGAATATATGACGCAATCAAAGATCATTTAAGAAGAAAAAGAACAACAATACAAGAAGAAGTTTTGTTGTTAGATCAACTTAAAAATGCAAAGCAAGTTCTTAGAAGAGAGCTTCCAGAAGATATTGTAACGGTTAACAGAATCGTGAAAATTAAAGAACATAACGATAATACGGAAGCAGAATATATTTTTGTACCATCAACTAAGGCTAAACCAAAGAAAAATAAATATTCAATTTTATCAGAAATGGCACTAGCAACTGTTGGTTACAAAGTGGGGGATGTTATCGAATATCCTTTCCCAACGGGTGACAGAAAAATCGAAATTCTTAGCGTAGAAAATTTCGAAGCTTAATTTATAATTAAATGCAAAATATAAAAATCCTAGGTCTTGACTTAGGATTTTTTGTTTTATTAAATCTTATTAAGATTCAGTTATGTTTTAATTAATTTGAGAATTTAATAATTTTGTTTATGATTTATTATTAAATATTATTGTTTTTGAATTAAAATATTCTGATTCAAGAAAAATTAAGTTAATAAAAATATTGTTTTCGCATTTAATTTAAAATGTTATATTTGTAGAAAATGTATAAAAATGCAAGAGACTTTCATAGATACAGAGGAACTTTCTTTCCAAGATTTTAAGAGTGATATTTTAGCAAATTACAAGCTAGCGAGGATTTCTCGTGAGATGAGTTATTTGGGTAGAAGAGAAGTATTAACCGGAAAAGCCAAATTTGGTATTTTCGGAGACGGGAAGGAGTTGCCACAATTAGCAATGGCTCAAGTTTTCCGTGATGGCGATTTCCGTTCAGGATATTACAGAGATCAGACTTTTGCTTTGGCGATTAATGCGCTAACTGTAGAAAGCTTTTTTGCACAACTTTATGCAGATACCAATGTTGATAGAGAACCAGCTTCAGGCGGTCGTCAGATGAATGGGCACTATGCAACAAGAACTATTAATGAAGACGGAAGTTGGAAAGATTTAACAAAGATTAAAAACATTTCTTCGGACATTTCGCCTACTGCAGGACAAATGCCAAGATTGTTAGGTTTGGCTCAAGCTTCTAATTTTTATAAAGAAATAAAATTCGATGGCGCTGAAAAATTCTCAGATTCTGGGAAGGAAGTAGCTTTCGGAACCATTGGTGATGCGTCAACGGCTGAAGGTCATTTCTGGGAAACACTTAACGCAGCTTGTGCATTGCAAGTTCCGATGATTGTTTCGATTTGGGATGATGGCTACGGGATTTCTGTACCAACTAAAAACCAAAGAGCTAAAGCGAATATCACGGAAATGCTTTCTGGTTTCCAAAGACAAGAAGGCGAAAATCAAGGTTGCGAAATTATCCAAGTTAAAGCTTGGGATTATCCAGCTTTGATGGATGCTTATGCGAAAGCTGAACATTTTGCAAGAGAAGAAAGTGTGCCAGTTGTTGTTCACGTTATCGAAGTAACGCAACCGCAAGGTCACTCAACTTCAGGTTCGCATGAGCGTTACAAAAATGAAGAGCGTCTTGCATTCGAAACAGAATTTGATTGTTTAAATAAATTCCGTGAGTGGATCGAGACTTATTCGTTCCAATTCGAGGAAGGTGGTGATGTACAAATTATTGCGACCAAAGAAGAGCTTGACCAAATTGAAGCTGAGGCTAAGAAAATTGTAAAAGATGGTCAAAAACAAGCTTGGGAAAACTATCAAACAACGATTACAGAATTAAAAAACAAAGCTTTGCCTTTGGTTGAAGCGATGACTTCTCAAAATTCAGAAATTGTTGATTTTGTAAGTAAATTCAAAGCTTTAATTTCTGTTGGTAAAAAAGATATTTTCCATTTAATTCGTCAAACTTTACTTGCAACAAGAGGAACAAGCTCTGCAGAAAGACAAGCTTTAAAGCAAGCCTACGAAAGCCTTTTCGCTGTTGAAAAAGATAATTATTCTTCTCATCTTTATTCTCAAAGTGAGTGGAAAGCCACCAATATTGCAGAAGTAAAGCCAGTTTATTCTGACGCTTCCGAAACGGTTGATGGCAGAATGGTGGTTAGAAATAACTTTGATAAAATTTTTGAAAAATATCCTCAAGCCATGATTTTTGGTGAAGATACTGGTAACATTGGTGACGTTAACCAAGGTCTAGAAGGTCTTCAAGAAAAATATGGTGCATTGAGAATTGCTGACACTGGTATTCGTGAGGCGACAATTCTAGGTCAAGGTATCGGTCTTGCGATGCGTGGGCTTCGTCCAATCGCTGAGATCCAATATTTAGATTATATTTTGTATTGTTTACAAGGTATGAGCGACGATTTGGCGACAGTGCAATATCGTACAAAAGGTGGTCAAAAAGCGCCAGTTATCATCAGAACTCGTGGTCACAGATTAGAAGGTATTTGGCATTCTGGTTCGCCAATGGCAGGTATTATCAACTTGGTGAAAGGTATCAATGTTTTGGTGCCGAGAGATTTGACAAAAGCAGCTGGATTCTATAATACGATGTTACAAGCGGACGAGCCTGCTCTTATCGTGGAATGTCTTAACGGATATCGTTTGAAGGAAAAACAACCTGATAACTTAGGCGAATTCACGGTTCCTGTTGGTAAAATTGAAGTGACAAAAGAGGGTAGTGATGTGACTTTGGTTACTTACGGATCGACTTGGAGAATTGTGATGGAAGCGGCTAAAGAGCTTGAAAAGCTAGGTATCAACGCAGAAGTTATCGATATTCAATCTTTAATTCCGTTTGACTTGTCAAGTGAGATTGCAGAAAGCGTTAAGAAAACCAATCGTCTTGTTGTCATCGACGAAGACGTAGAAGGCGGAACTTCGGCATTTATTCTTCAACAAATTATTGAAAAACAAAATGCGTTTAGATATTTAGATTCTGCACCAATTTGTATTTCGGCGGAGGATCATCGTCCAGCTTATGCGACGGATGGAGATTATTTCTCTAAGCCATCTGCAGATGATATGGTAGAAAAAATCTACGCAATGTTCCATGAAGTTAATCCTACAAAATATCCAGCGATTTACTAATATTTGGAATTAAAAAATATATTGAAAGACCTAAGCGATTAGGTCTTTTTTATTTAAATTTAAACAAAAAATAAGTGGACGAGCTTTTTAAAAATCAGGTTTACGAAATCACAAGACTTATTCCGAAAGGTCGTGTAACGACTTATGGTTCGATTGCAAAAGCAGTTGGTTATCCCAATCATTCGCGTCATGTTGGTCGTGCGATGGGCGGTTGTCCAGCGGATGTCCCTGCGCATCGTGTCGTAGGAAGTTGTGGTATTTTATCAGTCCCCGAATTTAAAGTTAAACTTGAAAAGGAAGGTTTAGAATTTAATAATCAAAGGATCAAAGATTTTAAAAACCTATTTTGGGATCCGTTGATTGAGTTGTAATATTTCCTTTTTTTTATTTTTTTTCAAAATTAACTACTAAACATAAAGATGAAATTATTATTAAACGTACTTCTATTGACAAGCATTATATCTTGCAATGGAAAAGCAGAAAAACCAAAAGAAGAACTTAAATCCGAGACTGTGACATCAAAAAAAATGGTGACTTACAAAGGTTTTGATGTTGCTAATATCAATTTTGATGAAACTTTGAAACAGTTTTTTGATTCATCAGGTTTAAGTCTTTATCAGGATCAAAATCAAACGACAAATCTTAATATGGATTATGAAGAATTTGTTGTTCCAGATGCGCAAGAAGTAGCGTATTTTGGTGTTGATTTAAGTAAGAAGTTTAAAGAATTTTCGATATTCTATCCGAAAAAAGATCAGAAAATATTTTGTTACGAATTGTCAATTACTGACCAAGAAACTTCAAAATCTGTCATTAAAAAATTTGAAGAACAATATGGGAAACCCGTTTTCTCAAAGCAAGAATCTAGCAAGACTGGAACAATTTTCTTAGATGAAAACGGTGAAGCGAAGAAAGATGCTTTTCAAAATCTTTATCAATGGAATGACGCAAAATCACATGCAGTATATTTTTTAATTCATTCTGGATCTGGTCTTAACATTATTGCGCTGGACAAGAATTCTCCAATGTATAAGCAATGGATTGACTTACGAAGTCTTGATATGGTTTTTGATAATAAATAAAATAATTTACAAGTACAATTAAAAACAAAAAACCGCTACAAGATTTTGTAACGGTTTATATTTTAAAATTCAAATAAAATTATTCTCCTTTTATTTTTTCTTTAATTTTTGTTTCAAGTTCTTCTGCTAATTCAGGATTATCTTTGATGACATCTTTAACAGCGTCACGACCTTGACCAAGTTTTGTACCTTCGTAACTGAACCAAGATCCACTTTTTTGGATAACACCAAGCTCAACACCTTGATCTAGGATTTCACCAACTTTAGAAACACCTTCGCCGTACATGATGTCAAATTCGGCCATCTTGAAAGGTGGTGCCACTTTGTTTTTAACAATTTTCACTTTAACACGGCTACCAACAGCTTCGTCACCATTTTTGATTGGTGCACTCGCTTTTCTGATGTCAACTCTTACAGAAGCATAGAATTTAAGAGCATTACCACCAGTTGTTGTTTCTGGGTTTCCAAACATGACACCGATTTTTTCTCTCAACTGGTTGATGAAAATTACAGTACATTTAGTTTTATTAATTGTCGCTGTTAACTTTCTCAAAGCTTGAGACATCAATCTAGCGTGTAATCCCATTTTAGAATCACCCATTTCGCCTTCGATTTCGGCTTTTGGTGTTAAGGCAGCAACCGAGTCGATAACTACAATATCAATCGCTCCCGAGCGGATTAGGTTATCAGCAATTTCTAAAGCTTGTTCTCCGTTATCCGGTTGAGAAATGATTAAATTGTCAAGGTCAATACCTAGCTTTCCAGCATAAGTTCTGTCAAACGCATGTTCTGCATCAATAAATGCAGCAATACCGCCTTGTTTTTGAGCTTCAGCAATGGCATGAAGTGTCAAGGTTGTTTTACCCGAAGATTCTGGTCCATAGATTTCAATAATTCTACCACGAGGATAACCACCAACACCCAAAGCAAGGTCAAGACCTAAAGATCCTGACGGGATAACTTCAATTGTATGGTCAACAGAATCCTCTCCAAGAGTCATTACAGTACCTTTTCCGTAAGTTTTATCTAGTTTGTCAAGCACTAATTGGAGTGCTTTCTTTTTATCGTCAATATTGCTCATCGTAAATTTTAATAATTTCAAAATTACGGAAAATCTTTAGTATATGAATCTATATTTTGATACAAATTGTATCAAAAATAAAATACTTTAAAAATACCTAGAATTAGGTATATTTTTTATTAAAGATGATAATATATTTGAAAAATAAAACTAATAATCATGAAAACACTTTTACTAACTATTGCATTGGTATGTACAATTAATGCGAATGCACAATCTGAACCTCCTGGTATTATTTGGAATAAGGATATTGCTGCAAGTGTAAGCTCTTCTTTTAATCCTGATAGTATTGTCAAGTTAAGCGATGGGAGTATACTAATTATAGGTAACATATTTGGCGATAGTAGTATTATCCCAGAAATAACGAAAGTATCTTCCACGGGAGAAAAAATTTGGCAAAAGACGTATCCTGACTTGTCTAACTATTACATATTTTCTGGAATTGTTGATAATAACGGAAATATTTTTGCGGTTTTAGAAGGTGCAAGCTCATCCGAAGCGTCGTACGTTAAACTAAATTCGTCAGGGGATTTTATCTGGAAAAAAAATGTCATAATAGAAAATTACGACACCTATATTTCTAGATTAGAAGCGCTTTCGGATAATAGTATTTTAATGAGCTTAGATTTTGAAAGCGAAGATGGTAGTGGTGACGAGTCAGGATTTTCATTTGCAAAATATGATACCAATGGTAATCAGCAATGGATAAAAACTAAAAAGTATCAGAATATTCCAAATAGTTATGGTGCAGCTATTTCTGCTAAGGATGGTGGTTTTTTCATCGTTGGATCAACGGCGCAAGTCGATGGTGACGAAGTGGGCTACATTGCAAAATTTGATGCACAACGTAATCAACTTTGGGAAAAAGAAATTGACATTAATACCGTGAATGACACTTACTTTTATGATGCAATCGTAAATACTAATGGTGATTTGATGATAGCGGGAGTTTATGAACTAAATAATGGTAACGAAAATTATTTTGTTTCAAAAATAAGCAGTGGTGGGACTGAAGTCTGGCGAAAAATTTATAGTCTAGGATTAATGGATATCACCGCTCTAAAGTTGATAGAATTCTCTCCAAACGAATATACGTTAGCCTTTGAGTCGATTGGAGATGACAGTAGCACAAGAGTTGGTTATTTGAAAAAAATAGACAACGCAGGCAATACTGTTTGGGAGCATTCTTATAAAAATGAGATTTTTAATGGTCTTGTTGCTTTTATTGATGTAATTAAAACGACCGACAATAACTTATTGATGTTAACAAAAAAGTATGATAATTCTGACAACGTAGGTGCAAAATATGGACTTTACAAAATGGGAGGTTCTTTAGCTGTTGCAGATATTAAATCAAAATCTGTTAGTATTTATCCAAATCCGTCAAGTCATTTTATTAATATTAAACTTGAACCAAACGAAAGTATTAGTAAGTATCAGCTTTATAATTTGTCAGGCCAAATAATTGAAGAACAAAAAGATCCTTCTAGTACTATTTCTATTAAAAAATTAAACTCAGGAACTTACATTATTAAATTATATATTGGTGAAAATATCTATACCGAAAAAATCATTAAAAACTAAATTAAAATAACCATGAAAACTCATTTACTTCTTATCGGATTACTGGCTTCAAGTTTGTTATCAGCACAAAATTTTGGTGGTAGTTCCGAAAAAAAAAATACGATTAAAACTAATGTCACAGCTTACGCTTTCCGAAACATTAATCTCTCATACGAAAGATCATTTTCTAAAACCATTGCTTTGAATATTGGTTTTGCGACGATGCCAACTGGTGGTGTTCCGTTTATGGATACCTTCATAAAAGGGGATGATCGTAAAGAAATTGGCGATGTAAAATTAGGTACAACTGCAATTACTATAGAACCTCGTTTTTATTTTGGCGAAAAGTACAACAGTGGATTTTACCTTGCGCCATATTATCGTTACACTAATGTTAAAGTTGATCAATTACGTTACAACTACGTCATGCACGACGACATTACCAATACAGATGTAGATAATCCTATTGACCTCAACGGTAAATTTTCTGCTAATAGTTTTGGACTAATGCTTGGTGTACAATGGTTGTTAGGGAGCCAAGATAATTGGGTGTTAGACTTTTGGATTGTTGGAGGACATTATGGCTCAGCTTCAGGAGATCTAGTTGGCAAAACCCAATATACCTTAACGCCTGACCAACAAAAAGAATTGCAAGATGAACTTAATGATCTAGAAATCCCGCTTGTAAAGCACAAAACAGAAATTAATGCCAACGGCGGAACCGTTAAGTTGGATGGACCTTGGGCTGGTTTACGATCTGGGCTTTCTTTCGGTTATCGTTTTTAAATCATAATACCTTTATAGGTTAGTTTTTCATAGTTTTTTTACTGGAATGTTTCAGTATTTTTTATTCTTTCATGAACTCCTTTGGCCAAGTCGAAGGAGTTTTATTTTTAAATTAAAATTTTTAAAAAAAATGGTTGAACAATTAGTATTAGTAGCAAATAATTAAAATTTAAAACAAGAAAAACTCTCCAAAGTAGGAGAGTTTCTATTGTTGATATTAATTCTTGACTTACAAAGAAGCTGAATGAACTAATAAATCTGTTAACTTGTTAGAGTAACCCATTTCGTTATCATACCAAGATACTAACTTTACAAAGTTAGGAGATAACATAATACCAGCATCTTTATCAAAGATTGAAGTTCTCTTATCTCCAACGAAATCTTGAGAAACTACTAGATCTTCAGTGTAACCTAAAATACCTTTTAGTTCACCTTCAGAAGCAGCTTTGATAGCAGCAGAAATCTCATCATAAGAAGTAGCTTTTTCTAATCTTACTGTTAAATCTACTACAGAAACGTCAGCCGTTGGTACACGGAAAGACATACCAGTCAATTTACCATTAAGAGAAGGAATAACTTTTCCTACAGCTTTTGCAGCACCAGTAGAAGAAGGGATAATGTTGTTAAGTGCAGATCTACCACCTCTCCAGTCTTTAGCTGATGGTCCATCAACTGTTTTTTGAGTTGCAGTTGTAGCGTGTACAGTTGTCATAAGACCTTCAACGATTCCGAAGTTATCGTGGATTACTTTTGCTAATGGCGCAAGACAGTTAGTTGTACAAGAAGCGTTAGAGAAGATTTTGATATCGTCAGTAAGTTCTTTGTGGTTAACACCCATTACAAACATTGGCGTATCATCTTTAGAAGGAGCAGAAAGAACAACTTTCTTAGCACCAGCGTTGATGTGTGCGTTAGCAGTATCTGCAGATAAGAATAGACCTGTAGATTCTACGATGTACTCAGCGCCAATTTCGTTCCATTTTAGGTTGTTAGGATCTCTTTCAGCAGTAATACGGATAGTTTTACCGTTTACAACAAGGTTGTTACCTTGTACAGATACTTCACCGTTGAAAGCACCGTGAACTGAATCGTACTTTAGCATATAAGCCATGTATTCTGCATCGATAAGGTCGTTAATACCTACTACTTCGATGTTGCTTCTTTCAGCCATTGCTCTGAAAACTAAACGTCCGATTCTACCGAATCCGTTAATTCCTACTTTAATTGTTGACATATTTTACTTTTTAAATTTGATAATATATTGTTTCTAAAATTACAAAATTTTTAATGAACTACATTGCTAATATCTCCGAAATCTTTAGCAAGTCTTTGTCTATTTCGTTATGCTTTTTAATCGCTTCTTCAATAGGCGTGTATATCAATCGATTAGACTTAACCCCAACCATCACTTTGCTTTTACCTTCCACAAGTCCCATTACGGCACCATAACCCATTTTACTAGCCAATACACGATCTGCACAACTTGGAGAACCACCGCGTTGGATGTGTCCCAAAACCGCTACACGAATATCAAAATTCGGGAACTCGTCTTTAGTTGCTTTTGCTAAATCATAAATATTACCCAGTTTTTCACCTTCTGCAACAACGACAATACTAGAAGATTTTCCAACTTTTTCAGCTTTTCTAAATGTGCCGAAAAGCTCTTCCATACTATCTTTTTGTTCAGGGATCAAAATATCTAGTGCACCCGTTGCGATACCACTATTAAGCGCTATAAAACCAGCATCACGTCCCATAACTTCTACAAAAAATACTCTGTTATGAGAAGTTGCCGTATCTCTAATTTTGTCAATAGCTTCCATCGCAGTGTTAAGTGCGGTATCGTAACCTATAGTGTTGTCTGTACCAAAAATATCATTATCAATCGTCCCCGGAACACCAATTACAGGAAGTCCATATTCTTCATTAAAAACTTTAGCTCCTGTAAAACTTCCGTCTCCACCGATACAAACCAATGCATCAATATTGTGTTTTTTACAATTTTCAAAAGCTTTATCACGACCTTCAGGTGTTTTAAATTCTGATGAACGGGCCGACTTTAGAATGGTACCACCTTCATTAATAATGTTCTTAACAGATCGCGGTCCCATTTTGGTAAAATCACCATGGATAAGACCGTTGTAACCTTCGCGGACACCATAACACTCTAGACCAAGGCTATTAGCAGTTCTTACAACCGCACGGATAGCAGCATTCATCCCAGGTGCATCACCTCCCGAAGTTAAAACAGCGACTGTTTTTATGTTTTGATTTGACATTGTCTCAAAATTAGTACGCAAATTTACAAAAAAATAGGTATTTCTTTGAATAATAAACAATTATTAAAATTTGATTTTAATCACGTTTAAAAAAATAAAGAAATGATAATTTTTAGGTTTTCAAATTTTTTCTATGTGCCTAATCTTTATTATATTTACAAGCATTAATTTTAACAATTATTAAATAGAAAAATAAATGAAAGTAACTGTTGTTGGCGCAGGTGCCGTAGGTGCAAGTTGTGCAGAGTACATCGCGATGAAAAACTTCGCATCAGAAGTAGTATTAGTTGACATTAAAGAAGGTTTTGCGGAAGGTAAAGCTATGGACTTAATGCAATGTGCATCTCTTAACGCTTTTGATACAAAAATTACTGGTACAACTGGTGATTATAGCAAAACTGCTGGGTCAAAAGTAGCGGTTATCACGTCTGGTATCCCAAGAAAACCAGGGATGACAAGAGAAGAACTTATTGGTATTAACGCTGGTATCGTTAAAGAAGTTACTGCTAATTTGGTAAAACATTCTCCTGACGTTATCATTATTGTGGTATCTAACCCAATGGATACAATGGCTTATTTGGTACATAAAACGTCTGGTCTTCCTAAAGAAAGAATCATCGGTATGGGAGGTGCGTTAGATTCTGCACGTTTCAAATACAGATTGGCAGAGGCTTTAGAATGTCCAATTTCTGACGTTGACGGTATGGTTATCGCAGCACATTCAGACACAGGAATGCTTCCATTGGTTAGCAAGGCGACAAGAAATGGTGTGCCTGTAACTGAATTCCTTAACGATGAGCAAGTTGCTTACGTTACAGAAGAAACTAAAGTTGGTGGTGCGACATTAACTAAATTATTAGGAACTTCTGCTTGGTATGCGCCAGGTGCGGCTGTATCTGTATTGGTACAATCTATCCTTTGCGACCAAAAGAAAATGATCCCTTGTTCGTTAATGTTGGACGGTGAGTACGGACAGTCAGATATTTGTCTTGGTGTTCCTGCGATTATCGGTGCTAATGGTGTTGAAAAAATCGTTGATATTACATTAACGGATGCTGAAAAAGCAAAATTCGCTGAAGCTGCACAAGCTGTAAGAGAAGTTAATGGTGATTTGAAATTCTAAGAATTTCTGTCTTCAAAATATTAAGGCGTATCATTTTTGATACGCCTTTTTTTTGATTCATTCCTTTTTTATAAGTTTAAAATACTTTAAAAATGATTTGTCAACATTTCAGAACGCTAAGGTCATCTATTTAAATTGCCTTTATTAGTGAAAATCTTGTTTTAATAGAGAATAATATTCTATATCAACAAAGTCGTCGTCAACTTTTTCGGCTTGACGCAATCGACCTTCAAGCTGGAAATTCAACTTATCCATTATCTTTTTAGAGTTGCTATTTTCTGGTTCAATAATGCATTCGATACGATTGAGGCTTAGGTTTTCAAAAGCATATTTACAAATTTCGCCAAATGCCTCAGCAATATATCCTTTGCCCCAATTTTCAGGCAATAACCAATAGCCAGCCTCTGTTTTCTGATGATTTTTTTGGTGATTACTAAAGCCACAAGCACCCAATTTTTTTTCTGAATTTTTATCGCAGATAACCCACCAATAGCCAAGCTTCTTGTTTTTTAAATGTTTGTACCATTCCATTTGTTCTTTAGTGGCTTCCAAATCGGGATAACTAACAGTTAAAAATTTTGTAACCTTGGGGTTAGAAAAAGCCTTGTAAACAAAATCAATATCAGAATCTTCTACAGGTCTTATAATGAGTCTTTCAGTTTGAAGGATAGGATTGTTTTCGGTCATGTCATAGTTTTTTTACAAAATTAACTTTATTTTTGTTATATTTTTTAAAAAATTATGTTAAATTGGTTTTATTTTTAATAAATATTCATTTTTAGCTTTTGTATTTTGAATACCTTATATAAATGAGCAATTATTTATGCATCCTAAGTAAATTATATACTCCTAAAATATTTATATTTTATTTTAAAAAAGTATAGCAAATCGCTAATTTTCATTATTTTCTAATTAAATTTGATTTGCAAAACACAAATGTAAACTAACAAAATAATAGTTTAATTTGATTTATGATTTTAATTGTAGACGACAATCAATCCAATATATTTTCGCTGAAAAGGCTTTTGGAATCTCAGGATTTCCCTGTGGATACCGCAAGTTCGGGTGAAGAAGCTCTTGCAAAAGGGCTTCGCAACGATTATCAATTGATAATTTTGGACGTTCAAATGCCCGATATGGATGGTTTTGAGGTGGCCGAAACTTTTGCTGGTTATAGCAAAACCAAAGAAATTCCGATTATTTTTCTTTCTGCGGTGAACACCGACAAACGCTTTATTACAAAGGGTTACGCTTCTGGTGGAATCGATTATGTGACCAAACCTATTGATCCAGATATCTTGATGTTGAAGGTGAAAACCTACTATAATATTCAAGGACAAAATGCGGAGTTGAAGAAAACGAAACAAAGCCTTGAACTTGAAGTAAAAGGCCGTCGTGAAACACAAGTTGTAATGAAATCGCAGCTCGATCATTTCCAGCAAATGTTGGAAGCGCTACCTCAGATTGCTTTTACGTTGAGCAATACGGGCGAAATTGAGTTTGTTAACCGGAGATGGTTCCAATATTCGAAGTCGGATAAAACCTTTCCAGAAGTTCATCCCGACGATAAAGCATTGGTGGATGAATTTGGTCGTCAACGAGAAAATCTAGAAGCCATCGCACTTGAGGCTCGAATTAAAAATATCGAAACGGGCGAATACCGGTATCATTTGTTGAGAATGTCTCCGATTTTAGAAAATTCGGAAGCGAAAAATTGGGTCGGAACTTTTACGGATATCAATGATCAGAAAAGGGTTGAGAAAGAAAAAGACGAATTCTTGAGTATCGCAAGTCACGAACTGAAAACGCCGTTAACAAGCATTAAAGCATACGTTCAACTTTTAGATCGTAAGTTAAAATTAGACAAAGAAAGTCCTGAAGCCAATTACGTGGCAAAAGTTCAGGATCAAATTGATAAACTGAATAATTTGATCACCGATTTGCTCGATGTTTCCAAAATTGAAAATGGAAAATTGAAGATGAATTTACAACCAACCAATTTGGAAAATGTAATTCATAACGCGATTGAAACGATTATTCAAACCCATGACGAAAACAGCGTAAGCATTGAAAGACACGGCCAAAAGCCAGATTTCTTAATGCCGTTTGACGCAATTCGTGTGGAGCAAGTTTTAATCAATTTCTTAACCAACGCCATAAAATATTCACCAAAAAATAATAGAGTTATCGTAACCACTTCTGTGGACGAAAACGATGTTAAGATCAGTGTAACCGACTTCGGAATCGGGATTCCCGAGTACAAGCAAGATGCGGTTTTTAATAAATTTTATCGTGTTGAAGAATCTTCCCTGCAATTTCAAGGTATGGGAATTGGGCTTTATATTTGTGCAGAAATCATCAAGCAACATGGCGGGAGCATCGGTCTTTCCAGCATAATTGATGAAGGATCAACTTTTTATTTCACCTTACCAATAAAGTAAATTTATGGCAGGAAAAACAATCAGAAATCTACAATTTGGCGTCGGAATGTCGCTTTTGTTGCTTATTGCGACCTCAATTGCGTCGTATTTAAGCATTCAAAAACAAATGGAAAACCGTGAAAGTTTATCCAATTCCAGACGATCTATAACCGCGATAAAAGATGTTTTGGTGGCGCTTTTAGACGCTGAAACAGGAAATCGAGGCTTTCAAATAACGGGCAAAGAAGAGTTTTTGGAGCCGTATAATCGTGGTTTGGAAGAATTTCCGAAGGCGATTGCACGTTTAAAAGATTTGGGTAACGACGATAAAATTCAAAAAGATCGAGTTGACAGTCTTCAAAGTTCGGTGCAGAGCCGGATTGGGGTTTTGCAAAGTATGATTGATAAAAAACGTCAAAATCAGGATGTTTCGCAATCCGATATGCTTCGTAGCAAGACTTACATGGACAAAAGTCGCAAATTGGTGGCCGATTTTGTGAAGCATGAAGAAGATGTTTTAGAACTTAAAAATGTCGATCTCAAAGAATCTGCGTTGATCACCAAGATTTTCCTTCTATTTTCGTCGCTTGGCGCGATTGGGATTACGGCTTTTCTTTATTTTAAACTTCGAAGTGACATTCTCCGTCGTGACAAATTAGAAAAAGCCTTGGTTTCTAAAGATGAACAAATGACGGCGCGTGTTTCGGCGATTCAAAAGATTGCAAACGGCGTTGCCAAAGGCGATTACAGTTTACGAATTGACGATTCTGAATCTGATAATTTGGGAGAATTAGTCGGTTCTTTGAATCACATGACCGATTCCTTGAAAACCTCTTTTGATACCATTAATAAAAGCGATTGGCGACAAAAAGGTTTGGCGGTTCTCAACGAATCTTTGGTTGGGAATAAATCCATCAAAGAGATTACTGCAAAGGCTTTGACGCATTTGGTGGAGTACGGAAATTGCATCAGTGGTGCACTTTATTTATTGAATGATGAAGTGCTAAAACTTGAAAGTTCTTATGGTTTAGAAAGCTCCATGAAAAACCACTTTAATCAAGGTGAAGGCATGGTTGGGCAAGTTTTTGTGCAGAAAAAACCTCGTGTTTACAATGATATTTTAGAAAAAGATGTGGTGGCAAGTTTTGCGAGCAGCAAATTGCATATTAACGGAATTTTGTTGGTTCCGATTATGGTTGGTCGACAAGCGATCGGAATTGTCGAATTAAATTCTGGTAACAATTTCCAAGAAGATGATGTGGATTTCTTTGCAGAAAGTTGTCGAATTCTCGGGATTGCGTTAAGCGCAGCAAGAGGTCGTGAAAAAGAGCAAAAATTATTGGAAGAAACTCAGGCGCAGTCGGAGGAATTGCAAGTTCAACATTCGGAATTAGAGAATTTGAACACCGAATTGGAAGCGCAAACACAAAAATTACAAGCTTCGGAAGAGGAATTACGTGTTCAGCAGGAAGAATTAATGCAAACCAATGCCGAATTGGAAGAGCGTTCGAAGTTATTAGAAGAGAAAAATCATTTGATTGCAGAACGTAACATCGAAATTCAGAAAAAGGCTGAAGAATTAGCTTTAAGTACGAAATATAAGTCGGAATTTTTGGCGAATATGTCGCACGAATTGCGCACACCGTTAAATTCAATTTTGTTGCTTTCTCGTTTAATGGCGGAAGATCCAGACGATAATTTAACCGAAGATCAAATTGAATCTGCAAAAGTGATTCAAAGCTCGGGAAGCAGTTTATTGACCTTAATTGACGAGATTTTAGATTTAGCAAAAATCGAGTCTGGTAAAATGAATTTGGAATATCAACACGTTCCAATCGACGATGTGGTGAAGGATTTGCGCAATTTGTTCAATCCAATGATGCAAGAAAAAGGTTTGGATTTCAATATTAATATCGATTCAGATTTAAGTCAAACCATCGAAACGGATAGACTTCGCGTCGATCAAGTATTGAGAAATTTAATGTCAAACGCCCTGAAATTCACGTCTAAAGGCAGCATTAGTTTAAATATTAAGAAAGATCCTATTCAAAAAGGATTCGTTATTTTCTCTGTAAAAGATACGGGAATCGGGATTCCAGAAGACAAACAACGCATTATTTTCGAGGCGTTTCAACAAGCGGATGGCTCTACCAGACGTAAGTTTGGCGGGACTGGACTTGGACTTTCCATCAGCCGTGAAATTGCAAAATTATTGGGCGGCGAACTTCAA
This sequence comes from Soonwooa buanensis, assembly GCF_900167905.1. Taxonomy (GTDB): domain Bacteria; phylum Bacteroidota; class Bacteroidia; order Flavobacteriales; family Weeksellaceae; genus Soonwooa; species Soonwooa buanensis. The sequence continues at coordinate 59,383 of NZ_FUYZ01000011.1, forward strand.
TTGACTTCGAAAGTGGATGAAGGTTCGGAGTTTAATTTGGTGATTCCGATGACTTCAAAACTGAAGGTGGAATATGTGAATAAGGAACAAGATTTAATTGAAACGATTCAAGAAGACGTTCAAGAAATCAAAGAAATTATTGCGTTTGACGACGAGTTGCCTGCACCAATCGAAATTTTGGGTATTCCAGAAGACGTTCCCGACGATCGAGATTCCATCACAAAAGACGATAAGGTGATTTTGATTGTTGAAGATGACGTTAATTTTGCAAAAGCTTTGGTGAAATACGCGCACACTCAAAATTACAAAGCAATAGCGATGGTTCGCGGCGATTATGCGCTTCCTGCCGCGTTGAAATACCGTCCGTCAGCGATTTTATTGGATGTTCAACTTCCTGTAAAAGACGGTTGGCAAGTCATGGACGAATTGAAAGGAAACCTTCAAACCAAGCATATTCCGGTGCACATGATGTCCTCACTTCACGTGAAAAAGGAAAGTTTGATGAAAGGCGCCATCGATTTCATCAACAAACCAATGGCGTTGGAACAAATGGCGGATGTTTTCAAAAAAATTGAAGAAGCTTTAAGTAAAACCCTTCAAAAAGTGCTTATTGTAGAGGAAAATGCAAAGCATGCTACAGCGCTTTCGTACTTCTTGAGCAACTTTAATATTTCGGCTTCTGTGGAAGATAAAGCGGAGGATTGTGTGTCGGCTTTCATCGATCAGAACGTAGATTGCGTGATTTTGAATGTTGAAAATTCGCGTGGTGAAGAATATTCAATTATTGAAACGATAAAAAGTCATGAAGGTTTAGAAAATCTACCGATTATTATCTTTATTGATCGTAGTTTGTCGAAATCTGAGGAGTTAAAAATCAAGCAATACGCCGATTCTATCGTTGTGAAAACGGCGCATTCGTATCAAAGAATTTTGGATGAAGTTGGTTTGTTTTTACATTTGGTGGAAGAAAAAAATAGCACCGAAGAAAACAGAAAAAACTCGACGCTTGGCTCATTGACAGAGGTTTTGAGTGGTAAAAAAATCTTAATTACCGATGATGATGTTCGCAACATTTTCTCACTCACCAAGGTTTTAGAAAAATATAAAGTGGAAGTTGTTTTGGCGATGGACGGCAAGCAAGCCTTAGAACAAATGGCTGCAAACCCTGATATCGACGTGGTTTTAATGGATATGATGATGCCTGAAATGGACGGCTACGAAACCATCCGCGAAATCCGAAAACAACCAAAATACATGCGACTTCCGGTGATTGCCATCACGGCAAAATCCATGATTGGCGAACGCGAAAAATGTATTGAAGCCGGCGCTTCCGACTACATTTCTAAGCCCGTGGATACCGACCAATTGTTATCGTTACTCCGCGTTTGGATGTACGAAAGTTAATTTGCTTTTAGAATTATGAATAAGAAAGTGCTCATCGTGGACGACGATCCACGCAACATATTTGCCCTAAAACTCACCTTAAAATCACGAGGTTTTCAATTGGAAAGTTCAACTTCTGCGCAAGAAGCCATCCAAATGTTGAAGTCTCAAAACGATTTTGATGTCGTATTGATGGACATGATGATGCCCGAAATGGACGGTTATGAAGCCACGAAAATCATCAGAAAATCGGAGGATATAAAGCAAATTCCGATTATTGCAGTGACGGCGCAAGCGATGCCTGAAGATAAGCAAAAATGTTTGGATGCGGGAGCGCAAGATTACGTCTCGAAGCCGATAAATGTTGATGTTTTGATGAACGCCATGGAAAAACTATTTTGATGCTAGAACCGAGTATTGTAAAAGATGAAGAGGTTGAATATCTGATTAAAGATGTCCACGAATTGTATGGTTACGACTTTTCGCAGTACAGTCGCGCCTCGTTCAAACGTCGTATTAATCGCATTTGTTTGATCGATCGCTTCACGAGTTACGCCGAATTGCGTTACACGGTGATGAACGATCCCGAATATTTGAAGCGTTTTGTGGAAGAAATCACTGTAAACGTCACCGAAATGTTTCGTGATCCAAGTTTTTTTAAGGCGTTGCGCGAAGATATTTTGCCGCAATTGGGAACTTATCCGCTGATTCGGATTTGGGTTGCGGGTTGTTCAACAGGCGAAGAAGCTTATTCCATCGCTATTTTGTTGAAAGAAGCAGGTTTGTATCATAAATGTTTGATTTACGGAACCGACATCAATCCGTCGGTTTTGGAGAAAGCCAGAGCAGGCGTTTTCCCCATCCAACAAATGAAATTATACACCGAAAATTACATTCTTTCGGGCGGAAAAAAAGAGTTTTCAGATTATTATACAGCGAATTATGACAGCGTAAGATTTGATTCAAGTTTAAAAGAAAAACTGATTTTATCAACGCATAATTTGGTTTCAGATTCATCTTTTAACAGCTTTCAGTTGATTATTTGTCGCAATGTTCTGATCTATTTTGATAAAACTTTGCAAGAGCGCGTTTTCAAATTATTTGATGAAAGTTTGGAGAATTTGGGCTATTTGGCGTTGGGTTCCAAAGAAACGTTAAGGTTTTCAAATTTGGATAAAAACTACAACCAAGTTGACGATCAAAAGATTTGGAAAAAAGTGGAGCATCATTAAAGTTTTAAATTTATATAAAAGTCTGTCATTTTGAATGAAACGAAATGAAATGAAAAATCTCTTATTGTGAGATTTCGCCTTCGTCGAAATGATAATACGAAAATAAAAAATGAACAACAAAAAGACGGAAATCGTAGTTATAGGTGGCTCTGCAGGAAGTTTGCAGGTCATTCTCGACATGATTAAATCTTTGGATTCTGATCTTGGATTTCCGATTATCATTGTTGTTCACCGAAAAGCGCAAGCAACCAACGTTTTGCCGTATCTGTTGCAACAGTTTTTAGAGATGGAAGTCCTCGAAATTGAAGACAAAACGGAAATCGAAATCAATAAAATGTACGTTGTGCCAGGCGATTATCACATGCTTTTTGAATCTAAAAATAGAGTATCTTTGGATGCCTCAGAAAAGGTGAATTATTCGCGTCCGTCGATTGATGTAACCTTTAAATCGGTTGCTGAACTATTTGGAAAAAATGCAGTCGCGATTTTACTTTCTGGCGCAAATGCCGATGGCGTAGAAGGTTTAGAATATATTAAGCGAAACGGTGGTAAAGTTTGGATTCAGAATCCTGAAACCGCAGAAGTGGATTATATGCCGAAACATGCGATGGCACAAGTGGATTACGATTGTGTTTTTGATCCGAAAGACTTGGCTGGGAAAATTAATAAGTTAAAGATTTAAGTCACTATGTTTTGTCATTCAGAATGAAGCGTAGCGGAATGAAGAATCTTTTTGTTTATAGAGATTCCTCCTACGTCGGAATGACAGATATTGTTAATGAATTAAGGGAAATTAATAAGTTGAATAATTAAAAAGAACGAACGTCATTTCGAGTGTTTTTCGAAGCGAAGCGAAGAAAAATGTATCGAGAAATTTGATTTGAAAAATAAATTCTCGATCCAAATTCTGTTCAGAATTTTACTCGAATTGACGGATTGTACAACAAGAAATATTTTTGAAAATAAAGAAAATGAGTAAGAAAAAAATACTAATTTTTGACGATGATGCCATTATTTTGGAGGTGGTGAGCATCATTTTTGAAGATGCAGGTTACGAGGTGAAAATCTCCGAAACCTCGCACGATATTATCGAAAAAGTAGCGGAGTTTCAGCCCAACGTCATCCTTATGGACAACTGGATTCCGAATATCGGTGGTGTCGAAGCAACTAAACTTTTGAAAGCTCACGACGAATTTAAATCGATTCCCGTTATTTATGTAACCGCCAACAACGATATTTCTGCTCTAGCCAAAGAAGCACAAGCAGATGATTTCATCGCGAAGCCATTTAATCTAGAGGATTTGGAGGAAAAGGTTGAGAAATATTGTAAATAATTTTACTTGATGAATTTTAGAAAAGCAACATACCAAGACGTTGATGAGATTTGGGAAATCTTACAATTCGCCATTCAAAGTCGAAAAAATGATGGTAGCGAACAATGGCAAAATGGCTACCCAAATCAGGCTTCTATTACTGAAGATTTAGAAACCGGCTCCGCTTATGTGATTGAAGACGAACACGGAATTTTAGCTTACGGTGCTGCAATTTTTGATGTAGAGCCGGCCTATAATGACATTCAAAAAGGAGAATGGTTGACCAACGGCGATTATGTCGTGATACACCGCGTTGCGGCGGCTGAACGTTCGAAAGGAATGGGCATTGCAACTCGATTCTTTAATGAGGTTGAAGCGCTTGCGAAGTCTAAGAATATTTTCAGTGTGAAGGTCGATACCAATTTCGATAATCTTGCGATGTTGCGTATTATGGATAAACTTGGTTACCAATATTGTGGCGAAGTTTTTGTTGGAGGTGGTGTTAGAAAGGCTTTTGAGAAGGTATTGAGTTAATTTTTCGCTGGTATTTCTAACGTTAAATCCACATCTTTAGTAAATTTTAATTCATAATTTAAAGTTTGTTTTTCTTTTACAATTTTTGCATTTTCAACTAAAATATTTTCATTAGAATCAAAATCTTGATTTAACTCAAACGGATGTAAAGCTATTGCTCTAAAAGCAAAAAATAAGTTTTTATCTGTGGGCTTTGTAGAATAAGTAATTATTTCTCGTAGACTTTTTCTTTTATCATTTTTATAAATAATTAACTGACGCTTATTAGCAAAGGAACTAAATTCAAAATTCGGGTTTTTAGCTTTTTGTTTCAAGTTAAGATTTATACTTCTATCAAATTTAAAATCAAAATAGATTTCTCCTTTTTCTTTATTTTTAATTAGATCAAAATCATGTCTTACATTGTAGGTGATATCATAAAGGAGTGCAAATTTTTGACCTTCACTACCAAAAATCTTCATAAAATAAGAATTGTCTTCTGAATTTATAAAAACAGATTCCTCAAAGAGATTTTTTTTCTCATCACCTTTATAAAGTAAGTAAACAAGCTCTTTATCAAAATTGTAAGTTTTTTGACTAAAACTAAAAAGAGATACAAGGAAAAATAGTATTTGTAAAGCTTTTTTCATATCAGTGTTTTTCTAAAGTTAATCAAAAAAGGATAATTTTTAATAATAATTTTTAATCTGAACACAAGACACATTTTTCAGTCCTTTTACTTTTGATATTTTCTGTAATAAACCAGTTTCTTTATTTCTTTTAAAACCAGTTGCATTACTAGTTTGGACATTTGTTGCTATTAGAAAATCCCCTGTTTCATCGAGTGCGAAAATTCTTGGATGCTTCCCAAAAGTTGATTGATAGCCGACATTTTTTAATTTTCCGTCTTCGTTAATTGAAAAAATAGCAATATTGTTTTCGGTGCCGCGATTGGTGGCGTATAGAAATTTTCCATCAGGTGAAATATGAATATCTGAGCTTTCGAAATCACCGGATTGATTTTCGGGATGGGTGAAGATTCGTTGAATGGTGTTCAACTTGCCGTTTTCATAATCGTAAACGCTTACAGCACCGCCCATTTCTTCGATACAATACGCAAATTTTCCATTGGGATGAAACGTGAAATGTCTTGGACCACTTCCCAAAACAGATTGATTAAAATTGGGTTCAGCTTCTAATAACGGCTCTTTTTTATCACTATCAAATTTGAAAATTCTAATTTTATCCGCTCCTAAATCAGGCATAAAAACATAATCAAAATTCGGTGAAAAAACCGTTGAATGAATATGCGCGCGATCTTGACGTTTTGGATTAACACTTCCTTCTGAGAACTGAAAATTTTGAGCATACGGGCCAATGATTCCAGCGTCTGAAATAGGGTAAACTGATGCACTTCCTTCTGTATAATTAGCATTGATAAGCCACTTTCCGTTTTTGTGAACTGTTAAATAAACGGGATTTTCGCCGCCACTTTTTTGTGCATTGATAAAGCTTAAAGATTTATTTTCCGGATTAAATTCGAAACTACTTACGGAGCCGCCATTTTCAGTTTTGGTGTCCGTACAAGCAAAAACAAATTTACCATCGGGAGATAATGTGAGGTAAGATGGATTTTTAATGCCTGTAGCAGTGGTTACTTTTTTAAGTTTTCCAGTTTTTAAAGTAAGTTCATAAACGTAGATTCCGGGTTTGGTTTTATCCCAATTGAAGGAACCAAAAAACACATAAGTCTTTTGTGCAAAAAGCGTTGTTGCAATTAGCACGCTAAAAAGGAATGAAAGTTTTTTCAAGGAAGTTGGAGTTTTAATAATGTTTATAAAATTATGGATTAAATTATTTTAGAGAATTATAAATTACATTTTATCTTCGTAATTGTAAACAAAAATACTATCATTTTCATTAAGACTATAAAGCTTCACAGGTTTAGTACGAACATTTTTGGATTTTTTTTTATAATTAAATCAAAAAAGGATAGGTTCACTTTTTATGAATTAAGATCTAATAACAGAAAGTTTTATTGAGTTTAAAAGCCTATTTTTAGTTAAGATTTTAATGAACCAAGCATTATGGAAACTTCTAAAGGCATCAAAAATACTTTAATTATCGACTTCAATCTTTTTGGAAACTAATTTATAAATAGATGTTTTCGAATCGTATTTATAAATGGAGACTTCAAGTTTTGAAGGATTGTAAGCTTCAACTTCTTGACTAGATTTTATGGTAATTTGTCCGCTTTTAGACTTGATAAATTCAGGGTTTTTAAGGTAATCAAAGAAAGCTAAACTGTAGAGCTTGTTACTTTTATTCAGGAATAATCCTAGCATACAACCGCCAGTTCCGCAGGCGCCAAAGTTTATCAAAACATCTTTTTTCCCGTCCGCATTGAAGTCCAGATGTTTTATCAAATCTGCCTTTGAAGCATCTTCAGGGAATGTGAAATCAGAACTTCTAGGAGGTGTAATGACGACATTGTTTTTTCCTTTAATAATATTTAGTTTAAAAAGGCTGTCCTTATTTTGGCCTTTGGAAGATTGTTGCGCACTCGTCATTCCTGAAATTAATATTAAGCAAAGGATGATTTTCATAATTCTAATTTTTCAATTTCGATAATTTGATTTTGTGCATTGAGGCTAAATTCAAAAATAGCTTTTGGGTTTTCTTTTAAATCTTTATAAAAATCAGATTGTGTAGAAGATGTATTTACATTTTTGCTATACCTAAACTGATCAGCTAAAATCAATTGTTGAGATTTCGATGAGACACATTGTAAAGTGTATAGATATTCGCAACCTTGTGGCACGCCGTTAACATCTGCTTTTTCAGCGATAGCAACTTCTATTTGTGCACAATTAAAGTTGATGTTTTTTTGATTCGCTGCAATATTTGTTGCATAAAGTGGCATATTTTGTTCTTTGAAATATTGGCAGTCACAAGAAGGATCGACAGGATTTTTGTCGCTAATTGCTTCAATAAAGGACTTTTTGGTATCGGTGCAAGCAAATACGGAAAACGATAATATGAATAGCGTTAAAAGTCTCATTTTGTTTTTCTCTAAAGTAAACATTTCTTTACAAGCAACCCACGATAACAATATATTTTAATTCAAAATGTATAAATAGAACATTTTAATCTTTATTTTTAAATCTGTTAAGCAAGCAATTTGTATTGATTGGTAATATAGAAATCTAAAGCGATAATTGTAATAATAAAGTAAAATCTGATGATGCATCTTAGGAATAGCTTAAGCATATTAATAATCCTAGTCATGGGTAATTCTTGTGTTTCACCAGTTAAGCCTGAGGATTCTAGCTCGTTGGAAGGGCAAGAATGGGCTTATGGTCGCGAAATAGCACCAAGCATTGGTAGTGGAAAGATTTGGAAGTTTTTCCCAAAAAATCGTTTTGAATATACCGAGTGGTATTCTGGCGGCGCCTATTGGACACGTCATTATCAAGGTTCTTATAAGTATGATAGTAAGGAAAAGAAAGTCTTCTTGATGTTCGACTCCAATCAAAATTTGGCTCTAGATAATTTAGCTCCCAAAATGGCTGTTCAACTTCATATTTCTAAAAACGACACCATCCCAATTATCAGCAATTCTTGGAAGAACAGTTCAGATTCGAGTCTTGTAAATGAACAGGAAAAAGTATTTAGCTATCAGAGATTTCAAAAAGTAAAGTTTGGAATCAAGAAAACTACTGATACTAAAAGTCATCCTTAATCATATAAAAAAGCATCTAGAAGTTCTAGATGCTTTAGTTTTATAGATTTTTACCTGTAAAGGTTTTATCTAAAAACAGAGTCTAATCGAGTTGTATCTGGATTTTTATAGTTGTGATTTTCATCAATAGCGTAAATGACTTCGTCATCCGTACCCCAAAATATATACTCTTTCGCAAACACACAATTGACTTTGTTTTCTAAGTCAAAATGAACCCAAAGCATAGGATAGGTCATTGCATAGTCAATAGGTTGGGTGTAGGTATATGTTTTACCATCTTTGAGATATGTATCTTTAATATCAAGTGGTTGTCCCAATATTGAAGTGACTTCTTTAGCCGACATGCCTAGTTTAATCTTTTTTATTTTTTCGGAATCAATTCTGTGATCAAATACTAAATAAAGAATGGGAGAATATGAAAACAGTAAAATAATTAAGAAGGTAATATCAAAAAATATGACTAGAGGATTTCGCATTTTTCGCTTTTTAATAAGTTTTAAAATTAAACCTTCTTTTTTGCATTAATGATATGTTGCAAATGATGGTCACAATGCCAAGCGTAAATGCCGATATTAGTTTTTAGAGAGATAATCTCTCCTGATTCGGGATGTTGAAAATCTTTTTGTAATTCTTCTTCGGTTAAGTTTTCTAGTAGATTGGTCCATCTATCGTGGATACCTTCTAGGATTTTGATAGAACTGTTTATTGGGAAGTGCTTAGAATCGGATAATTCTGCCCAAGCATCTTCTCGATAGGCTTTTATTGTTGGTGTATTTTCGGTTAAAGCGAGTTTAAATCTTATTAGGCTATTCATGTGGCTATCAGCGCAGTGGTTAACAACTTGTCTTATTGTCCAGCCATTAGGTCTATAGGTTTTTTCTAGCTCGTTGTCGGATAAGTTAGAGGTTTCTGCTTGTATCTTCGATGGAAAGTTTTTAATCGTGTTGATCCAAATTTTAATTTGATGCTCGTCTATTGCATCAGGTTTTACGAATTCTCCAATAGGAAATTTTAGTTGATAGTTAGTATCTGTCATTAGTTTTGTATTTTATGGTAATATAGACTTATTGCGTAGCCTTATTTGGTTTTATAAAATTCTCATGATGTCATGATAAGCCTTATAATCAAAGGTTTTATTTTATTTCACTTTAAATAGATTAATCGTGTAGTCAAGTAGTTTTTTGTCTCCGAAATCGCCATGACCAGGTATCACGACCTTTACATCAGGGTATTGTGCACGTACTTTTTCGACAGTGTTGGACCATGTATCAACATTAGCATCGCCTAGATAACCTTTGTTAGCATCTAGTTCTTTAATGAGACAACCGCCAAACATGACATTTTCGCTAGGGAAGTAGCCTACAATATTATCTTTGGTGTGACCTTCTCCAAAGTATTTTGCAGTACTTGTTTTGTTACCCACTTTAAGACTAATTGAATCTATAATGGCATTTTGTGGCACTTCATAGTGATTCTCTTTTGCTAGCTCTATGGTCTTTGTACTGGCATAAGATGCTATTTGATGATTGTGAAAAGCTTTGAGACCGCCAAGGCAATCGTCATGAAAATGCGTAGGAACGACCGCTTTTATTTTGGTGTGTAGATTGTCCGTTATCCATTGGATAAGTTCTTCAGAAGTTGGGTTGGTGGTTGGCGTATCATACACGATTGCTTCGTCTTTATCTTTCACTAATAGTCCGTTACAAGGTACTTTCCCCCAAGTCTCGGTTTGCAAATAAGAGGTGTGTTGAAAAGCATTTGGAGAAACTTCAGTAATAACTAAATCATCTGATTTATAAAGAACTTTCGGAGTGAATGTTTCTATTTTTTGAGTGCTACAACCAATACTAATAAGAGCGAATCCTGATAAGACGATGCTTTTTATAAACTTGTTCATTTTTTATTTTTAGAGATGTGTTACTGTTATTACAAACGGTGAAATACAGTCTTTTTTATATGTCTAAAAATAGAGAAAAAGATAAAGTCTTTAGAATACTTAACAAGTTTTAATATTAAAAAGAATCTATAATTAGTAGATTATTTTTTAATTCTAAATACATAAAGTTTTATAAAAAACAAGCTTAAATAAATGCTTAAAAAACAACACATTACATCCGTTGATGATTGTTACTATTAGTATCCATACGCTTTATTATAGTTGATGAATCTAATACATGATTAAAAATATTAAATTGACTTTAATACCTAGAGTACAAAAGAGGTCCTAGTGCGCATTCATCTTCGAGAAAATATTGATAATCGCAACACCGATAATGATAAATAAAAGACCTATAATAGCTGGTAAATCGGGCGTTTGTTTAAACACCAATATCCCCACCAAAGTAATAAGCACAATACCAACACCTGACCAAATCGCATAGGCTATACCAACAGGAATAGTCCGCAGAGAAAGACTTAAGAAGTAAAATGCCACCCCATAACCAACAACTGTTACAATGGAAGGCGCGAGCTTGGTAAACTCCTCAGATTTTTTGAGGTAGGTTGTCGCAATAATTTCGAAAGCGATGGCGATAAGTAGGTATAATGTCCCTTTCATACGAGCAAAAATACAAAAATAGCCTTTAGCTATACCACGCCAGCCCACATACTTTGTTGCGGATGATGGATGCGAAGCAAAGCATCGTTTTGGTCTAGCAGGCTAAGACATACAAATGGCCAATAGATAACATCTGGATCGGATGGCTGAGGTGCAAGCTCTATTTTTTCGATATCAGACGGATCTTGATAGTTAACCTCCAGCATCTGCGTTTGGATGTTATGTGGGATAACACCAGTATCGGGCTTTATCTCGAGCCAGCAAAAAGCAACTTCTAGCAGGGTGTGGGGATATTTTTTTTCAAAGCTTTTGAGGAGAAAGGTTTTAATCTCTAAACGATTGTGTTCGGCATCAAAATAGACTGCATGGGCAGGAAGTTTGTGATGTTTATTAAAAGATTCTTGTTTTAAGAACTTAAGAGTCTCAGGGCGTTTGAGACTGTTATACAAGCTATCATCGGGAAAGTGACGTTTGATATTGTAGAATAACGACACCAACTGATTGTGGAAGCTGCCATCTTTTTGTCGCCAAAGTAGTGGCAGTATGGCTTTCTTAAAATTCCCGATAAAGTGTGCAACTTCGGAGAACTTGGACTGAGAAGCCTTTACATTGGGATGCGCCTGCGAGTTGCCATTCACAAATCCGCCAGAATAGGGCTTAACATAAGTCTTACCATTACGAACGCAAAAGATGAGGTTGCCAAGCTTACCTTTTAGGTTAAAAAAGTTGTCAGATTGTGCCATAATACTTATCTTTAACTTGTTAAACTTCAGTTAACTAAAGATAATTCTTTTTCTAGAATAAGTTGGCTTATTTTATTAAAAATCTCTTATTTATTCCTAAATCTTTACCGCATCTATGTCGCCTTTATGCCGCGTATATGTCGCAAGACTGTCGCATGAGGTAGGCGTATTGTTCTGTTATGCTGTTATTCTGCTTCGGTAATGCTTCGTATGTACTTCGGAAAAATAGGGTCTTTAGCGAAGTATATTCGAACTATGCCCAAAGAGGATTGTTATAATAATCATATTTAACGTCAGTTTGGATTATGACATTTTTCTTTAAATAAACCGTTATTTAAAATAAAAATCTGTAGGATCTTGTGTAGAGAAGATTTGCAAGAAGTTCTCGATACATTTTTTCTCCATTTCATTGCGAAAAAACACTCGAACTGACGTTAATTTTCTTATCCCGAATTCAGGTTATTTAAAACAGAAAAGAGACAAAATCTATTGCTAGTAGCAAAGTATTTGTCTCTTTTGTATTGTATAGACTAATCGATAGTCTAATAACGTATTTTGTAAGGTCTAGCTAGGCAGGTTCCCAAAGTTCTATTTTGTTGTTTTCGCAATCGAGGATGTGTACAAATTTGCCATACTCATATTCGGCGATGTCGTCTAGGATGGTTACACCTTCTTTTTTTAGTTCTTCCACCAAAGCCACCAAATCGTCCACGGTATAGTTGAACATATAGGGCTTGTCCGAAGGGGAGAAGTACTGTGTATCTTCCTTGAAGGGACTCCACTGTATCGCACTTGCTTTTGCATCTTCGGCTTTGGGGTCGTACTCGAAAGTGCATCCCCATTGGTTAACTGGGAAACCTAGATGTTTTTGATACCAAGCTTTCACCGCTTCTGGATCTTTGCATTTGAAGAACAATCCTCCAATGCCTGTAACTCTTTTCATATAATTATTTTTATTATGTTTCGAGTCTAAAGTTTAATGTTTAACCTTAAACTCGAGATTTTAAATGTAATTAACTTCTCAATATTTTGTCCATGTTTTTTCCTTTAGCCAGCTCGTCCACCAATTTGTCAAGGTAACGTATCTTCTGCATAAGCGGGTCTTCGATATCTTCGACACGATAACCGCAGATAACACCTTTTATCAAACCGACATTGAGATTAAGTTGAGGTGCCTTATCAAAAAAGTCACGGAAGTTGATGTTGTCTTCTATAATGCTTTTAAGTTGGTCATCGTTGTAACCCGTTAACCAAAAAATAACTTGATGAAGCTCTTCGACGCTACGATTTTTCTTTTCAATCTTGGTAACATAGTGTGGATATACACTTGCAAATGACATTTTGAAAACGCGTTCGTTATTTTTATCGTTCATTCTAGCATCAATTATTAAGCTTTGAACGAAGTTAATTAAAATCCTTACATCACACTTATTTTAATGACAAAATAATCTGTCAAGCTTCTAATATCTTAGTTTTAATACTATCTAACGTCAGCTCTAGATAAAACACTTTTCTATATATGAGTCGTCACTTAGAGTAAAAATCTTAAAAATTTTGTATTGAGAAGTTTAGTCTTCATTAATATTTAAAAAGTTCTCGATACGATTTCTGCGAAATCTACTCGAACTGACGTTAATTTTCTTATCCCGAACTCAGTTTATTTAGTCCCAATTAATTGTGTGAAAATTTAGTTTAAAAACGATTGTTTTAGTATATTTGGTTACAAATATAAAAGCATGAGTGCACAGACCCAAGATGTCCTAGATACACCAAATAAGAATACAATATTTATGGTATGGAAATTCTCAACAAGTGATAAAGTTGATGAGGTTTTCCAAAGAATTTGTGCATTGATTGTTAATCTTGACAACTCGGCAGCTACTAGATTCCCAAATGCTAAATCTAATATCGTGATGGGGATTAGCCGAAAAGCATGGGATCGACTTGGTCTAACAACGCCACCTCCCAAAGAGTTAGCGGATTTTGAAGCCATAGTGGGAGAGAAGCATACGGCGGTGGCGACGGATGGCGACCTGCATTTCCATATCCGAAGTGAGATGTACAGCTATTGTATTGATATGGCGACTATTCTGTCAGATTTCTTAACACCTGTTGCAGATTGTATTGAGGAAGTGCATGGTTTCCGATATTGGGATGGGCGTAGTATTTTGGGGTTTGTAGATGGTACCGAAAATCCGCAAGGTGAGAAACGTGCACACTTTGGACTTATCGGTAAAGAGGATAAAGCCTATGAAGGGTGTAGCTATCTTTTTGTACAGAAATATATCCACGATATGTCTGCTTGGCGTGCCTTGCCAGTGACAGAACAAGAGAAAGTTATTGGTAGATCTAAGCAACAAGACATCGAAATGACCGACGATGTTAAACCTAGCAACTCGCATTCGGCCTTGGCTAATGTTGGTGATGATAAGAAAATTGTGCGCGATAATATGCCGTTCGGGAATGTTGCCAATAACGAAATGGGGACTTACTTTATCGCTTATGCCAGTAGTTTTAGCACCGTTAAAGAAATGTTGACTAGGATGTTTGTAGGAGAGCCGAAGGGCAATTATGACAGAATTTTAGACTTTAGCACGGCAAAAACGGGGACTTTGTATTTTGTGCCAAGTATTGATATGCTTAACGATTTTGCAGGTTAGGGGAGTTGTCGGAAACCATTAATCTCTGCGGTTAAATCTTTATTAAAATCAATAAAAACAAGATACTTCTTATTAGCTGGAGTTTCGTTTTCATCGTAAATCAAGATACTTTTTTTCATTTGCTCAATTATTTTTGGATCAAGCTTTTTTTGTTTCATATAAACGACATCAATCGTTTTTGTAACACCATTTTTATCTAAGTCAAATAGGAAAACTCCAAATCTGTTTTTGTTTTTGGGAAGCTTGAAAGCATTAAAATAGTTGGTAATTGTTTTAGCTTCTTTATCTAGAATTATCCCATTACGCCAAAGACTGAATTCATAAGGGAGATTCATTGCTTTAACTTTATCCAGCACAGAAAAGTAATTGGTGTAGTAGGTTAGACTGTAATTAGTTTTGGATTTTAGATCAGGATCAATACTAAACATACTACTACAAGAACTGAATGCGCCAACTTTATAATCTAAAGAATTACTCATTATTAGTAACACTTCGCCAGGTTTTACACTAACTTCACAAGCCCCAGAATAAGCATATTCTACCGTACCTGATATTCTTATTTCGGAAGTTGGAAGACCTTTATAGGTTTTAATTGTTTCAACTTTAGCAATGTAACGGCGAAAACTATCAGTACTTTCAATATTTTTGGTTTCTAAAACTTTGACCACTGCAACAGATTTTGCATCTATGTAGTTTTGGTCAAAAGAAGTTGGTACACAACTGCAAGCCAATACAATTGAAGTTTTAAGAAAAAGTAAGAGTAGTATGAGTCTTGACATGAGGATTGCTTATTGTTGTTGTAGAATGTTGAGTTACAAGATAAAGAAAAAACTATCAATCTATTATTTAGCAGTTTTTTTTGATGGCAACTTCGTTTTCATGTCTTTAATATCTTGTTTTAATTCTAAAAAGAGATCTTTAACATTTTGTCCAGAAAACTCGTCTGCATCAAACTCTTGTGTAGAGATAGAACAGGCAAACTCCCAAATCTCTCTAACATCCGTTAGCGGGATTTGTAGTGGCTCGTAGAAGTTATTGTCTGATTTAACACAAATGAAATTGGCCTCATTAAACTGAAAACGCTTATAAAGTATACCATCATTAGTGGTTATAAAGACATAGGTTTTATCAATTTTGAGATCGGAAAGGTTTTCGACATATTTGCCAACGATGTAGGTACCGTCTTTATATGGAGGCATCGAGTCGCCACTTGCCGGGAAAGCGCGGTATTTTCCGTTTCTAAGAAAGGGTAGAGATATGGTCTGGAGACCCTCGATATATTCTGGATCGCTATAACCGTTGAGGTAACCCATTGATGCTTTTTGAGGGATAATTTCGATTTGGTTATTTCCTGCAATATCAACTGCAATTGGGATCAAAATACGATTGTCTGGCAAGTTGAGCATTTTCTCCAAAGGATATTTTCTAATATCAACAGATACCAAAAGATCGATACTAATTTGGAAATATTTAGAAATCCGAAGTAGCAATTCTATAGGTGGCTCTGAGGTTCCATCTTCGTATTTTGCATATCGAACGCGCGTGATAAACAGGGAGTCTGCTAACTTCTGCTGCGAGTATTCTTGTCGGGCTCTTAAAAAGCGAATGTTATCTGATAAAATTGACATTGTTATTATTTATACCAACAAATATAGTTAAAAATGATACAAATAGTAACTTTCTGATTGTTAAATTTTGGGATAAAAAGTAAATGTTATGATTTCGAATAAGATATTAATCCTTCAAATATTGGAGGATTTTTTGTGTTAAATATTCTCGCTCTTCTGCAGTAGCATCATTGTCCATACTACTGTGATTGATGTTAGTAAAATCAACAGTCATTTTATATTTTGACTTTTCGACATCAGTTGGTAGTACGCCTTCGTCTGCTGGATAATCGTTTGATCGTAAAGTGTATATTTTGGGTTGCGAGGTGAGTGGTAATTTCATTCGACGGTTGTCCATTGCAATCATTTTGTCAACTAAATGAGGATATTTGTGCCCAAATAATACAGTCATGTCACCACCGTTAGAATGGCCTATTAATACCAATTTTTTATAATTAAGTTGCGGATGATTTTCTTTTATTTTGTTAAGAGCAAAAAGTATATTTTGCACACCTCTTTCCCAGTTTGGCATTCTGGTTTCGTTTAGCTTTCCGGTCATTGCTAAAAGTTCGTCGGTTTTTAACTCATGTTGAACACTAACAACAAAGTAACCTTTCGAAGCTAAAAATTCCACAAGATAATTGTAAGCGTCAATATAGTCTGTGCCACGATTTTCGCCATAACCATGACTAAAAATAATGGGAACTCCGTTAGCCAATTTTGGATTATTAGGTTGATAAATTGCAACAGGAATTGGACGACTTCTGACGTTGTCAAAATAAGTAATGGTATCGATTTTAGTAGCGTAGGGTGTATTATCAACAGCTTTGGTTTTTACGCCACATTGTAGAAGTAATAGGCATAAAATAAGAATTGTTAAAAACTTCATTTGTTTTTATTTTAAACTTAATTGTAATGTTAATAGATTAAAACTTAATGTCGATATCTTAGTTTTTAAGATTTATTAGTAATCAATAATAGACTTCTTAAATGCTTCCAATCTTATAAATCGAGTTTAAAAAAATACATATAAAAGCCTCAAATAATTTAACTACTTGAGGCTTCTATATTATTACTTTAACTTAAACTCTCTCAGCTGTACATTCAACTTCGATAAGGCAACCACCATTTAGTGGACCAATTGGGATGATACAACGTACTGGCTTATGATCACCGAAAAACTCGGTGTAGACTCTATTAACGTCCGCCCAATAAGCAATATCTGTAATATAAACCACCATTCTGATAACCGAGGTTTTATCTTGTCCGAAAGCTTTTAGGACGTTTTCAACATTTTCTAGAGACAGTTTTGTTTGTGCTTCAATCCCTTCAGGAACTTCTTTCGTTACTGGATGTTTCGGAAGTTGACCAGATAGGTATAATACACCATTATGTTCGATAGCAGGCGAAAAATGCCCTGCTGGAGCTGGAAGCGAAGCGCTTTCTAAAATTTTCATTGAGATTTATTTTTTTAAAGTTCGAAAATACTTTTTCTAAATGATATTTTTAGCATCAAAACTAAAAATCTTACGATACATCAATGTAATCGCTTCAAAAGTCTTCTATCTTTGCAGAGTAAAATTATTAAAACAATAAAAAATGAAAATATTAGCACTTTCTGGAAGTAACGCAGAAAATTCGATGAACAGCATTTTGGTTAAATATGCAGCAAAACAATTCGGAGAAAATAACGAAGTAGAATTCTTTGATATGAACGATTTCGAAATGCCAATCTACAAACATGAAATCGAAGTTAAATCTGGTGTTCCTGCAGAAGCTCAAAAGTTAGCTGACAAAATCGATGCTTCAGACGTTATTTTGTTATCGTTGCCAGAACATAACGGGACTTATACAACCGCTTTCAAAAACGTATTTGACTGGGTTTCTAGAATTAAGGACAGAACCGTATGGAGCGAAGTGCCAATGTTATTAATGTCAACTTCTCCTGGTGCGAGAGGTGGTGCAGGTGTGTTAGAAGCGGCTAGCAAAAGATTCCCTTTCCATGGTGGTAATGTTGTTGAAACATTTTCGGTGCCTTTTTATCAAGATAATATTGACAAAAATGAAGGTCTTGTTAACGCCGATAAAATCAATGAGTTAAAAGAAAAAATTGTGAAAATTAAAGAACTTGAAACAATTTTAGAAAAGTAGAATTAAAATTTGTTTAGGATATTTATTCAAAAAGTTTTAATTTTGTCAAAAAGAACGAAAGTGAATATTCAGACCAATTTCTTGAAGCCGAGCTATTATTCCAATAAAGGGAAAGTTGTGGGCTCTGAAATCCTGAACTAAAATACTGGCCGATAATCTGAAAGATTGTCGGCTTTTTTATTGTCCTTTTTTGGATGATAATTGGCTAGCAAACAATATAGTTTGAAATAAATCTGAAAGTCCTAGCAAATTGTTGCAGGCAAAATGAAAAGTGAAAATGAAATACGGCATTGTCGGATTTCGACCTGGAGCTAAAGGCGTAAGACTTAATCTATTTTGCGTCTTTGGTTTTCCAAAACAATCTAAAAAGTAAAAAGAATCATGAGCAACACTTACAAGTCAGCTGGCGTTGACAAAGAAGAAGGTTACAAAACCGTAGACAAGATAAAATCTGCTGTGGCAGAAACGCATAACAAAAACGTACTTAATAATTTAGGAAGTTTTGGTGCTTTCTATGAAATTGGAAACTATAAAAATCCAGTTTTGGTATCGGGTACAGATGGCGTTGGTACAAAGTTAAAAGTGGCTTTGGATACCAAACAATACGATTCTATCGGTGTTGACTGTTTTGCAATGTGTGCTAACGACATCCTTTGTCATGGTGCAAAACCTTTATTTTTCCTAGATTATTTGGCTTGTGGTAAGTTAGATTCTGACATTGCTGCCGAGATTGTTCTAGGAATGGTGAAAGCTTGTAAAGACAACGAATGTGCCTTAATCGGTGGCGAAACTGCAGAAATGCCAGGAATGTATCAACCAGGCGATTACGATGTTGCAGGATTTTGCGTGGGTATCGTAGAAAAAGATCAAATTATTGATGGTTCAAAAATCAAAACTGGAGACAAAATTATCGCTTTGCCGAGTTCTGGTTTCCATTCTAATGGTTTTTCTTTGGTGAGAAAAGTATTCCCAAATTTTGAAGAAGAATTTGAAGGAAAACCTTTGTACGAAACGCTTTTGGTACCGACAAGATTATATTATCAAGATATTCATAAATTGTTAAATGAAGTGCCTTTGCATGGTATCGCACACATTACTGGTGGCGGATTGTACGAGAATATTCCTAGGATTATTGGTGATGGACTTTGTGCAACTATTAATGCTTCAAAAATCAAAATTCCAAGTATAATGTTGGAATTAGAAAAACGTGGAGGCATCGCAAGAGAAGAGATGTTCGGGACTTTCAATATGGGCGTTGGGATGATCGTTGTTGTTGATGCAGATCACGCACACAAAGTTCTTGAACTTCTTGATGACGCTTACGAAATTGGAGAAATCACAGAAGGAAACGAGAAAATCGTTTTGTTGTAACATGTAAAAAGTATAATGTACAACGTAAGATGGAGCTAATATACATTTTACACTGTACATTATACATTGTACAAGTATGAAAAAGATTACAATTTTAGTTTCTGGTTCTGGTACCAATTTGCAAAGAATTATTGATTGTATTGAGGCAAACGAGATACAAAATGCGAAAATCAACCTTGTTGTTGCTGATCGCGAATGTTTTGGATTAGAAAGAGCGGCTAAACATCAGATTGACAATGTTTTAATCCCTAGAGGAAAAGCTTTTTCTGATGAGTTGGATAAGATAATTCCGAAAGATACAGATTTGATTATTTTGGCGGGTTTTCTGTCAATTCTTAAATCAGATTTCTGTCAGAAGTGGGATAAAAAGATGATTAATATTCATCCATCGTTGTTGCCGAAATTTGGAGGAAAAGGAATGTGGGGACATCATGTTCACGAAGCGGTTATTGAAGCTAAAGAAAAGGAGAGTGGTGCAACTGTTCATTATGTGACTTCTGGTGTTGACGAAGGCGATATTATTTTGCAAGGAAAAGTTGCATTAGATGAAAAGGAAACTGCCGAAAGTTTAGCTCAAAAGATTCACCTTGTTGAATATGAAATTTTTCCTAAAGCAATCAATAAAGTCTTAAATCCGTAAGTATTTTATTTAAAGTAAATTTATTTTAAAATGTATAACAATATGTTTATTAGTTGTTAAAGTGTATTTTAATTAAATTAAAGCTTTAAGTAAAATTAAAAATAGAAGAAAGTAATAAATTTATAAATCCGGAGGTGAAAGAACCGGTAAACTGCAGTTTTGAAATAGCTGTAAAAAGTAATATTGAAATGAAAAAAAGAGCATTAATTAGTGTTTCAGACAAAAGTGGATTGCAAGATTTTGCAAAGTTTCTAGAGCAAAACAACTGGGAATTAATTTCTACAGGAGGAACTTTTAAACATCTAAAAGACGCAGGTCTTAATCCAATTCAGATTGATGAAGTGACCGATTTTCCTGAGATGTTGGACGGTCGTGTAAAGACATTACATCCAAAAGTACATGGTGGACTTCTTGCGGTTCGTGATAATGAAGAACACATGAACACCGTTAAAGATCATGAAATCGGACTTATCGATATGGTTATTGTTAATCTTTATCCATTTTTCGAAAACGCTAACAAAGATATTTCATTAGACGAAAAAGTTGAATTTATCGATATTGGTGGACCTTCTATGCTTCGTTCTGCTGCTAAGAACTTTAAATCCGTTACAGTTATCACCAATGTTGAAGATTATGATTTGGTAAAGCAAGAAATGGAAACTTCTGGTGATACAACTTTAGAAACTAGAAAAACGCTTGCTGGTAAAGTATTCAACTTGACATCTGCTTATGATGCGGCGATTGCAAAGATGTTGTTGGATGAAGAATATCCACAATATCTAAATGCTTCTTACAAAAAGGTTGCTGACCTTCGTTATGGAGAAAATCCACACCAATCGGCTGCTTATTATGTTTCGACTATCGAAAATGGCGCGATGAAAGATTTTGAACAACTTGGAGGTAAAGAGTTGTCTTTCAATAATTTGAGAGATATGGATCTTTGTTGGAAGGTTGTTACAGAATTTAAAGAAGAGATGGCTTGTTGTGCGGTTAAGCACTCGACGCCTTGTGGTGTTGCGATTGGTACTTCGGCTTTAGAAACTTATCAAAAGACTTTTGAGTGCGATCCAGTTTCAATTTTTGGAGGAATCGTAGCGATGAATTATACTGTTGACGCGCCAACTGCTGAAGAGCTTAACAAGACTTTTTTAGAGATTGTTATGGCGCCAGATTTTACAGCAGAAGCTTTAGAAATTTTAAATAAGAAAAAAAATCTTCGCGTTATCAAAATCAAAAATGCTGTTTCTGACAAGCAAACTTGGGTTAAGGTTGATGGCGGAATATTGGTTCAAGACAATGATAATCAGTTTTCTAACGATATTAAAGTTGTTACAGAAACGCAACCAACTGAAGCACTAAGAAAAGCTTTATTGTTCTCGCAACGTGTTGTTAAATATGTAAAGTCAAACGCAATTGTTGTGTCAAATGGCATCCAAGCGTTCGGAATTGGCGGTGGTCAAGTTAACAGAATTTGGGCAACACAACAAGCCATTGAAAGAGCAAAAAAGAAATTCTCTGGTGATTTGGTTTTGGCTTCTGACGCGTTTTTCCCTTTCAGAGATGTTGTTGATTTCTGCGCTCAGGAAGGTATTACAGCAATTATTCAACCTGGCGGAAGTATGAAGGATCAAGAAAGTATTGATGCTGCTAATGAGCACAAAATCCCAATGATGTTCACAGGAATGAGACATTTTTTCCATTAAAAAAATTAATAGATTAAGTAATAGTTTGTTGCATCGCCCGAGTTTTTGACTTGGGCGATGTTTTTTTTATTTAAGACAAAAAAAGCTAAATTGTATTGTTCTTTAAATTTTAAAAATGATAAGACCAGTACAAGCAAATGACGCCAGTCGAATTTCTGAACTTTTAGCACAAATGGGATATCCAAATACAGAATCTTTTATGTCTTCTAAAATTTCAAAATTCCTTAAAGATGAGAATGAAAATAGTTTGGTTTATGAAGAAAATGAAAAAGTTTTGGGATTTATTTCCATGCATTTTATTCCTCAAATTGCGGTGGAAGGTGATTTTGCGAGAATCAGTTATTTGGTGGTTGACGAAAATACACGTGGTAAAAATATTGGCAAAAAACTACTTGATTATTGTGAAAAACTAGCGGTGGAAAAAAATTGTGATAGGATAGAATTGCATAGTAATTTTACGCGTGAGGCGGCGCACCGATTTTATTTCCGAGAAGGCTATCTGGATGTTCCAAAGTATTTGGTGAAATATCTTCAGAAATAAATTTTGCATTTTTTTGAGTTTTTGAAGAAGAACCAAATTCTTCTTTTTAATTTTGTGGAAAATAATTTTTAAATGAAATATTTTAATTGGATTGTTGGTGGCGCAATGTTGTTGGGAGTAAGTGCTTGTCAAACAACACACAAGACTGTAGAATACACACAACAAACAAAACCAGCTTATCAAAATTTACAAGTTGATGGAAAGCTTTATGCAGCATTTTTTCAGCAGAGAGCCGCCGAATACCAAGCCTTGTGCCAACAAGCTTATAATGTTGCACAATTCCGATTGGATGAGGCCTTAGCAAAAAAATCAGCTAAACCTTTAGCGATTGTAACCGACATTGACGAAACCTTTATGGACAATTCTTATTATGCTGTGGAAATGGCTAAAGAGGGAAAAATCTATGACTTACAAAGTTGGAAAAATTGGACGTCAAAAGGGATTGCAAAGCCACTTTCTGGGTCTTTAGATTTCTTTAATTATGCGGCATCAAAAGGTGTTCAGATTTTCTATATCACCAACCGAAACGAAGACGAGCGTGCTGGGACGGTTGCCAATTTAGAACGTTATAAGTTTCCTATCCAAAGTCCTAAAAATGTGATTTTGCGAAGCAAAGAAAGTAGTAAGGAAAACCGTCGTCAAGATGTTGCAAAAAATTATGACATCGTGATGTTGTTAGGTGATAGTTTGACAGATTTTTCGTCTTTGTTTGATAATCATCCAAGTGAGGAAAAGCGTGCTCAAGCTGTACAAACACTTAAAAATGAATTTGGAAAGAAGTTTATTGTTCTTCCAAATGTTGGTTATGGCGATTGGGAATCTGCGGTGTTTGACTATAAAAATGATTTACCACAAGCCAAAAGAGATTCGATTTTATATAATATTGTGAAATCAAATCCTTAAAAAATTTATCATACATAAAAAAGCAGTTTTTAAAATAATTAAAAACTGCTTTTTTATTGTTAGTTGGTTGACTATTAGAATATTCCGCCGCCAACGATAAGTCTTGCAAATCCTAAAACCATTGCAATAGAACACATAATAATACCTGCCATTGCGTTGGATTTTGATGTGCCGTCTTCTTTACCATGTGCAACGATACTTACAACTAATCCGATTAACGCAAACGGAATGTTGATCCAGTTAAAAGCGCCTAAACATGGGATAAAACCAAGCAACATACCGAAGATGGAGAGGATACCAAGAATTAATGCAATTGTTCTCATAAATATTTATTTTCTTAAATTTTTAGTGTGATAGGTTATTAAAAGTCCTGCATTAATTAACAGTCCGAAGAATATAAAAATACTAGCTTTATTTAGTTGAAAAGCCTTCTGAAAGTTAAGATTTTTAATTTCGAAAAAGGCGCGTGACGAGCCACAAAGTACACATGTTTTCCCTTCTAATTGCGATGGACAAGTCGGTATTTTGCTTAGCAAGAAATCCTGATTTGTGAAAAATACAAGTGATAAAACCAGAATTGAAATAAGCCCTGAAATTTGCCAAACGATGAAGATGGCTTTTTGTAGTTCGGTGTTGGTTTTTAAGGCTTGGA
This sequence comes from Soonwooa buanensis, assembly GCF_900167905.1. Taxonomy (GTDB): domain Bacteria; phylum Bacteroidota; class Bacteroidia; order Flavobacteriales; family Weeksellaceae; genus Soonwooa; species Soonwooa buanensis. The sequence continues at coordinate 83,094 of NZ_FUYZ01000011.1, forward strand.
TCAAATGCGTTTATGTTTCTTTTTGTAGCTTCTAAATTATGAGAAAATGTCAAATTCTAGACTTCGTTAATTTTTTCTGTAAAATGCATTGCAGTAATGTTGACTAATCTTTTAGACTTTCAATCATTTTATTAAAGTTTAGTTTTAATCTATTTTTTAGGTCAATTAGAAAGCTATTTTTCTTTGTATTTGCATCGATTAAATTTTTTGTACTTGCATCAAAAACTACATCTTCAAACTTAATAGGATTTAAATCATAAAATAAATTCTCTTTTTTTCCAGAAATAGGATATTTAAGTTTTCCTTCTTTTTTTGAATAATACAAAAATATTATGTTGTTATAGTACATAATTTTATTCTTGGGATTTTCGAAAGAAACGATTCCGAAGTCAAGATCTGGACTTAGATCAGAAGCAAGAATATTATACTTGTTATTTTTGTCTCCAAATGCTTTAATTATAATAACTGAATCAAAATTACCTTCATCGCATAGCTGTGACAGATATTTTTCAATTTTCCCATTACCGTATTTAGGTGAAAAGTTTTCGAAAATATTGAAATCTATGTTCGTTAACTTTTTATATGGAATTGATTTTTCTATAAATAAAGAATCGATGTAAGGTTTAATATCATAATTTAAATCTTCCACGTAATTTAACTTCATGTTGATAAAGCCTTTTAGATGAGCGTGTTTTAAACTAGAATTATAAGATTCTATAACTGCTGTTGTTTGTGAAAAAATAAAAATAGAATTAAAAAGAATAACAAGAAATGATATTTTCTTCATTTATTAAATGGATTTTATTAAAATAATATTTTGGAGGATTTACTAATGAAGCAAAGCCTTACATTCGAATTTTTGTTCGAGCAACATGTAATATGATGCTTTTTTTTAAATGTGACTAAGATATAAAAAAAGTGAATGATATAAATTTTTAACATTCGTTTTTTTAGTGTAATTATCAGTAATAATTATGTTTTGTGAGTCTGATTGCGGCAATGGACTATGGAAATGTTTAAAGTTGTAATTCGGTAAACTTGATCAAATGGTAATTGTTATGTTAGAAACTGCAGTTTTTGAATAGCCTGCAATAGGAACAAGCATTAACTACGTGTTTAGATTATATAAGCTTTTTGTCAGTTTCAGTTTTTAACGTTATGATAAATGATCAGTTTTTTTTGAGGCTTTTCGACAAAATTATTAAAGCAAAGTAGAATATTCTGCTGAAATAGCTATCTTTATCACTGGATTTGCGTGAGGGCGAAGCGCATTGTTGGAGCTCGTTTTTTTGAATGGAATTAGAAATGGCAAAAAACAGCGACTGCGCGGAGACCGACCGCTTGTAGCGTGGGGCGAGCGAAGCGAGCCTAATGGCGGCAAGTGGGCACGCCCAAAATTTTATAAATTATGAAATATCTATTGATTATGTTATTTGGGTTGTTTAGTTGTACGAAGGGAAATTCGCAAGCGAAGTCGATATATAGCTTTAGTGTTGAGGCTTTGGATGGTGGAAAAATTGATTTTTCGGCTTTTAAAGGGAAGAAGATTTTAATAGTGAATACGGCGTCAGAATGCGGTTTTACGCCACAATATAAAGAGCTTGAGGCTTTGTATAAAACTTATAAAGACAAATTGGTGATAGTTGGTTTTCCTGCTAATAATTTTGGAGGTCAAGAACCAGGAAGTAATCAAGAGATCGCAAGTTTTTGTGAGAAGAATTATGGCGTGACTTTTCCTATGGCTGCGAAAGTTTCGGTGAAGGGAGATGACATGGCGCCAATTTATAAATTCTTGACAAAGAAGGAAGAAAATGGTGTTAAAAATACTTCGATCTTGTGGAATTTTACGAAATTTCTTCTGGATGAAGATGGTCATATCATCGATAGTTTTGTAAGTACAACAAAACCAAACAGTGATAAAATCACAAAATATCTGAAATAATTGTTTTAACAATAATTTTAAAAGTGGAGTTTGGCTTCACTTTTTTTGTGGAAATGAATTAATTATGTAATTTTGTTAGATTATTCTAACAAAATATTTTTAATGTTCAAAAAATCTAAAGAAGCTTGGCGAAGAGAGAAGCACCAACATTCTCTTCAAGAAGTCTATTCATCAATAAAAGTTCCGCAGGATGCTGGTTTTTGGAAGAAGCTTTTGGCTTTTACAGGACCAGGATTAATGATTGCTGTTGGTTATATGGATCCCGGAAATTGGGCTACTGACATCGAAGGTGGCGCCAGTTTCGGTTATACATTGTTGTCTGTTATTTTGATTTCAAACCTTTTTGCGATTGTTTTGCAACATCTATCTCTAAAGCTCGGCATCGTTGCCGAAAGAGATTTAGCCCAAGCTTGTCGCGATCATTTTAGTCCGCCAGTTAATTTTGTACTTTGGATTCTCTGCGAAATTGCAATTGCTGCTTGTGATCTAGCCGAAGTTATCGGTACGGCGATTGCGCTTAATTTGCTTTTTGGTATTCCGTTGACTTGGGGCGTCGTCATCACCGTTGTTGATGTTTTCATCATTTTATTTTTACAAGCCAAAGGTTTTCGGATTATAGAAAGTATTGTCGGTGGTTTAATCTTTATTATTTTAGGTTGTTTTATTTATGAATTAATCGTTAGTAAACCTGAGATTTTTCCAATTCTTCATGGTTTAGTTCCACAAAAAGAAGTGGTAACCAATCCTCACATGTTGTATATCGCGATCGGAATTCTTGGTGCGACTGTTATGCCGCACAACCTTTATCTACACAGTAGTATTGTCCAAACTAGAAATTATCCAAGAACCACAGAAGGCAAAAAAGAAGCGATTAAATTTGCGACCATTGATAGTAGCTTTTCTCTGATGTTGGCGTTTTTTATAAATGCTTCCATTTTGATTTTGTCAGCCGCAACTTTTCACACAAGTGGACATCATGGTGTCGCAGATATTCATGATGCGTATCAACTTTTGACACCGCTTTTAGGAACAACTTTCGCAAGTATTTTCTTTGGTGTTGCCTTATTGGCTTCTGGACAAAACTCAACATTAACAGGGACTTTAGCTGGTCAAATCGTTATGGAAGGCTTTCTTAATATCAGATTAAAACCTTGGGTTCGTCGTTTAATAACGCGACTTATTGCTGTAATTCCAGCATTAATTGTAGCCATTCTTTATGGTGAAAGAGGAACGTCGCAATTGTTGGTTTTCAGCCAAATTATTTTGTCAATGCAATTAAGTTTTGCTGTTATTCCTTTAGTGATGTTTACAAATTCTAAATTAAAAATGGGTCGTTTTGCTAACAAACCTTGGTTAAAAATTTTAGTAATTATCATCAGCGGAATTATCCTTATATTAAATTTATACTTACTTTATTTGACGTTTACTGGTTTATAAGATTTAAGAAGTTTGTGCTAAAATTTAGCATTTTTATAAGATTTCAAAATTGGTCTAGTCCTTTATATTGACTAATTTTATCTCTTGAAATTTTCAAAACTTATTATGACAACACAAGATAAATTAGCAAAGCTTCGCGAAGCAATGCAAGCGCAAAATATTGATGCGTACATTATTTTTTCCGCAGATCCTCACATGAGCGAATATCTTCCTAACGAATGGAAGGAGAGAAGCTGGTTAACTGGCTTTACTGGTTCGGCGGGCTTTGCAGTCGTTACTAAAGACAAAGCGGGCGTTTGGACAGATGGACGATATTTCGTACAAGCTAATGCAGAACTAAAAGATTCAACAATCGATTTGATGAAGGAAGGTGTAGAAGGTACGCCGCAATTTGTAGATTGGATTATTTCTGAAATTCCAAAAGCTGGAAAAGTAGCCGTTAACGCAATTGCAACGTCTAATGCTAACTGGGAATTGGTCGAAAATCAATTAAAGAAAGCCGATATTAGTTTAGTAGATTTAGCTTTATTAAATAGTATCTGGACAGATAGGGGAACGCCTTCTAAAAATGAAGTTTTTGTACATCCAGTGGAACGTGCTGGCAAATCTGTGACCGACAAGCTTTCGGATATTCGTCAAAAAATGGACGAAATGGGAGCTACTGCTCATATCATTTCTAGCTTGGACGATGTCGCATGGACGCTTAATCTACGAGGAAGCGACGTGCAATCTAACCCCGTATTTTTAGGTTACATTTATTTATCTCTTGATGAAGCAATTTTGTTTGTAGATCTAGATAAACTTAATAATGAAGCCAAAAATCTAATGGATGCATCTAATGTTAAAATGATGCCTTATGCAGATTTTTATTCATTTTTAAAATCGATAAAAAATCAAAAAGTTTTGGTTTCTCCAAATACGAATCAAGCCATTATTCATACTTTGGTTAGCGATAATAGCTTATTAAAAGCTGCGGTTCCGGGTAATCTTATGAAAGCGCAAAAGAACGAAGCTGAGTTGGCGGGTTTCAGAACGGTGATGGAACGCGATGGTGTTGGGATGGTGAAATTCCTATATTGGTTGACACACAATGTTGGTAAAGAACCGATGACAGAATATTCGATTGGACTTAAACTAAGAGAATTCCGTGCGAGTCTTGATAATTTTGTCGGCGAAAGTTTTGGAAGTATCGTCGGATACGAAGGCAACGCCGCTTTACCACATTATTCTGCGAAAAAAGAGGGAAGTTTTGACGTTACTAATAAAGGAATTATCTTGGTGGATTCGGGAGGTCAATATCTGGAAGGAACAACCGATATTACAAGAACTTTGGCGATTGGCGAAGTGTCGGAAGAGTTCAAAATAGATTCGACTTTGGTGTTACAAGGCATGATCCGATTATCGATGGTTAAATTCCCGAAAGGTACTCGTGGTGTACAATTGGATGCTATTGCGAGACTTCCGTTGTGGATGGCCGGCAAAGATTATGCGCACGGCACTGGACACGGTGTTGGTAGTTTTATGAATGTACACGAAGGTCCTCAAAATATTCGTAAAGATCTAAATCCGCAAGAATTGCTTCCAGGAATGGTGGTTTCTAACGAGCCTGGTTTCTATTTGGAAAACAAATACGGAATTCGTCACGAAAATCTTGTTGTTGTTAAAGAAGTTGAAGCGACAGATTTCGGAACTTTCTATGATTTTGAAACTTTGACTTTCTGCCCATTCTTTAAAGATATTATTGTGAAAGATATGCTTTCGCAGGATGAAATCGATTGGTTAAATGCTTATCACAAACAATGTGAAGAAAAAATCGGTCCGCATTTGGATGGTGATATTAAAGCTTGGTTCTTAGATTTGGTGAGTCCTCTTTAAAAATATTATTAAATAAAAATCCTCGTAAGTTAGCTTGCGAGGATTTTTTTATGGGATTAAATAAGTTTCGGTTTTCAAATAAATTATGGCAACAATAGACTACCGTCACCGTAACTTAAAAATCTAAAATCATTCTTCAACGCATAATCATAAAGCTCATGCCATTTCTCCCCAATTAATGCCGAAACTAGCAGTAACAACGTAGATTGCGGTTGATGAAAATTGGTGATAAGACCTTTTGCAATTCGGAAAGTATAGCTTGGTGCAATAATGATTTCTGTCTCGACAGAAATGTGGCTTTGCTCATGTTTTTTAATCCAATTAATTAATGCTGAAATAGCAACCTCAGCAGAATTAATAATTTCGGTTTCGTAAGGTTCCCATTGCGTAACTTTTAGGTTTTCAAAGAGAATGTTGGGATTGTTTGTCACTTTATTTCCCATCCAAAAAATACTTTCGACAGTTCGCATGGATGTTGTCCCAACAGGAATAATGGGACGATTAATATTTTCTAAAAGATGTTCTAAAAAATCGACAGTGATATTCATACATTCAGAATGCATGATGTGTTCGTCCATTGTTTCAGATTTCACGGGTTTGAAGGTTCCTGCGCCGACATGTAAAGTTGTGAAAAGTGTTTCGATGCCTTTACTATGAAGATCATCCAAAATCCTTTTAGTGAAATGTAAGCCAGCTGTTGGTGCGGCAACTGATCCATCATGTTCGGAGTAAACTGTTTGATAAGTTTCTTCATCGGTTTTGTCCGCAACTCGTTTGATATAGGGTGGAAGTGGCGTAACACCTGCAGCATTAACCACATCAGCAAACGGAATTTCTTCAGGAGACCACGATAATTTTACCACATAAGAATCGGGAAGTTTTTCGATAATTTCGGCAGTTAATTCTACATTTTGATTATCAATTTCTAAAATTTTAGAAAGCTTTGGTGTTCTCCATTTTGCAACTTTCCCGATAAGGCAAGTCCAAAGCACGCTTCCTTGTTTCTGAAAATAATCTTCGTAATTGATGTTTTCGCCATAGGGTTCTAGGCAAAAAACCTCGATGGTTGCGCCAGTTTCGTTCGTGAAAAACAATCGAGACTTGATAACTTTGGTATCGTTAAAAACCAAAACTGCATCACTTGGTAAATAGTCCGAGATATGTTGATAAATATCTGTTGAGATGTCGTTTTTTTTGTAAACTAAAAGCTTGGATGAATCTCTAGGGTTTGCAGGATTGTAAGCGATATTTTCGTTGGGTAAATCGTAAGTAAAATTTTCGATTTTCAGTTCTCGTGGATGCATCATGCAAATTTCTGAAAAGTTTTATAATTCCCATATAAAAAGTTGATTAAATTAACAGAAAATATGTAGTGATATTACAAATGATACGAGCCTAAAATTGTTCATGATTTGATCAAAATTTTTAAATTTTAAATCTTTCTTAAAAGAATTACATAAGATAGTAGATGTATTTTTTAGCTAATAAAAAATCTGATAGTTATTACATTCAACAAAACAATAAGCGAAACACAAGGTGCTACCTATTATATTTTCAAATTAGTAGTATGAAATTATAATTAATAAAGTAACTTTTGTACTTATAAATAAGAATGCTTTCCAAATTATCCAAATCGACTTATTAATTTAGGTCGATTTTTGCTATTTTATTTAACTGAAATTTAAGGATTGATAAGTCTTCGGTGGCATAGTTTATGTCGCTATCTTTTCAAATTTTAAAAATATGGACACTAAAAAATTATTTGATCTTCGTGGCAAAACAGCCATTATCACTGGTGGTGGAAACGGCATTGGAAAAGCAAGTGCGATTATTTTAGCAGCTTTTGGTGCTAATGTCGTTGTTTCGGATTACAAAACTGAAGATGCAGAAGCGGTTTCAACAGAAATCAATAATAACGGAGGTAACTCAATTGCATTAAATTGTGATGTGACGAAAGATGAAGCTTTGGTGAATTTGGTTGATAAAACCTTAGAAAAGTACGGAAACATCAACATTCTCGTAAATAATGTTGGCGGCGGTGGCGCTGGTAAAGAAAGTCCGTTTGACATTGATGTGTCTCACTTCAAAAAAGTGTTTGAAATGAATGTCTTTTCCATGTGGCGTTTGTGTCAATTGGTGGCGCCGCATATGAAAAAAGCGCAATATGGTAGCATCGTAAACATCACTTCCATGGCGAGTATCAATAAAAGTCCTGCAATTAGCGCTTATGCCTCTTCCAAAGCCGCTATTAATCACATGACGGCTAATTTGGCTTTCGATTTTGGACCAGAAATTAGAATTAACGCCGTTGGACCTGGAGCGATAAAAACGCATGCTTTATCTACCGTTCTTACGCCAGAAATTGAAAAGAAAATGTTAGCCCATACCCCTTTAGAGCGTCTCGGCGAGCCAGAAGATATTGCTGGCGCGGTTCTTTATTTTGCAGCGCCTATTTCTAGTTGGGTGAGCGGGCAAACGATTTTCGTAAATGGCGGCGGCGTTCAAACTTTAGATTAATTCAATTTTAAAATAGACTTTGACGATTTTCGAGAAATTGAAAGTTTTTTCAATAAATTTAAAATTAATATTTACTACGCAAATATATTGCGCACTAAGGCAATTACTTTGCATCATCAAACAAGGAGATTGTAGCTCAGTTGGTAGAGCAACGTAAAACACTTTATTAAGTTTGAACCTTCTCAAAGAGGTGTGATAGTAAAGTTACTTCGATTATTAATCCGTGTGTCGCTGGTTCGAGCCCAGCCAATCTCCCAAAATGGAAGCGGTGTGAGGATACTGGTTACTTCGTTCAATGGAAAAAACACCATATTCAGATTTAACCACTTCTTATTTTTAATTTTAAAAAAGAAAAAAATGTCAAAATTCAACTTAAAAAAATCAATTTTCGGAACAGGAAAAATTGCAGGCGAAACCACTGCAAAAGCTGGAAAATATACAGATTACGAGTTATTAAGACGTGTAACGCTTGCCAATCTTTTATTTGAATCTAATTACTATCAACCTGCCGACGAAATTATGACGCAGATTGAAAATTTGTGTTCAAAAGTTTCGGGTGAGCAAATTGTAGAATTGGCTTTGGAATGTCGTTTTGAGCAAAAATTGCGACATACACCGCTTTGGTTATTGATTTTAGCGAATGAAATTCACGATACGCCTGTGAAAGACGCGATTGCGAAAATTTCGAATCGACCAGATATGACCATGGATCTTTTGCAAATGTTGAAGGTGAGAAATGGTTCTTACAAAATGTCGAAATCCGTGAAAAAAGGCTTGGCTAAAGCGTTTGACAACTATGATGAATATCAAATTTCAAAATATAAAAAAAGCAATTTAGACTTATCTTTAGTTGATGTTGTGAATTTGGTTCACCCAAAACCGACGGCAAAAAATGAAGCGGCTTTAAAAGCTTTAGTTAATGATGAATTAAAACCTGCAAACACGTGGGAAGTTGCTTTGTCACAAGGTTCAGGCAAAAAAGAAACCTTCGAAAGAATGATTTCTGAAAAAAGTTTGGGTTCTTTGGCTATTTTACGAAATCTTAGAAATATGATTGAAGCTGATCTTTCTCGAAAAGATATTCAAAATGCGATTTCTCAAGTGAACAGTGGCTGGTTGACGCCGTTAAACTTTTTGGCTGCGCAAAGAAATGCACCAGAATTTACTTCAGATATTGATAAAGCGATGAAAAACTGTTTTTCTCAGGAGAAAATCTCGGGAACAACCATTCTTGCTATTGATGTTTCGGGAAGTATGGGCGGAATTACAAGTTCTAATTCTAAATTTTCGAGAATGGATTTGGCTTTTGCGATGGCAGCCGTAGGAACTTATGTTTTTGAAGACTTAATCTTGGTTTTCACCGCAGGGAGCGATGCAGAACGTAAAGGTGCACATCTCGTTTGGAAAAACGGTTATGGACTTGGACTTTTCGATCATTTCAATGATATTTTCGGGAAATTAGGCGGCGGTGGAATTTTCACCTACCAACTTTGCGAATGGTTGAAAAACGAAGGTTACGCAAAAGATGCGGATCGATTGGTGGTTATTTCTGATAGCCAAGATATCGACGCACATTATGGTTCGGCAAAAATTCCTGACACAAAACCGTATCAATCGTCGTATATCATTGATATTTCGTCGCACACCCATGGAATAAAAACCAATCATTGGACCGCGGAAATCAACGGCTGGAGTGATAAAGTTTTTCAATACATTCGTGCGTTGGAAAAGGGTTTGGATTAATAATAAATTCTAGTATTATAATGAAATCCATCTCAATTTGAGGTGGATTTTTTTATTTCTTCTTTGCTTTCTTGGCTATTTTATTATATTCCAAACTAATCTTCATCCAATAGTCAAAGTCGCCAACTTTTCGAAAACCTTCTGGTTCAACATAACAAAATCCGTCCATTTTTTTCCCCTTCATAATCATTGGTAAAAAGCCAACTTTAGCGGAAACTTCGTCCTCCAAATTCGGATTGTAACGCAGCATTAAATTTCCTCCACTTACATTGACACACATTTTATCATCAACCAGAAAAGCCAAACCTCCAAACATTTTCTTTTCTGTAATGTTTAGATTTGGGATTTTCGCTAGATATTCACGAACGCGATCTGCAAGCTCAATATTGTATGGCATAGGATTTTCATTAAAGTAGTCTACGATTCCAAAATGGCAACAATCTCTTTGAAACCCTTTTGTTTCGCATGTTGTAGAGCGGTAATTCCATCTTTATCAGGAATCGATAAATCTGCTTTATTGTCTTTTAAAATCTGAATAATTTCTTGATATTTCTTGCTTCCATTTCCGAGAACAACCGCTTCCATTAATGCTGTCCAACCCAATCGATTCACATGATTTATGGGAAAACCTTTTGTCGTCGCCAAAACCTTTACGGTTTCCACATGACCGCGTTCACAAGCTGGAATTAAAGCCGTTCCGTTGTATCGATTAAAAACATCGAATTTTGCACCATTTTCGAGGAATAATTTCACCAATTCGGTTTGTCCGCTCGCGCCTGCATATAGAAAAGCGCTATCTAAATTTTCGGCTTGTAGATTGACATCTGCTTTGTGAGAAACCAATAATTTCGCCATTTCGGTTTGTTGATTGAGCGTCGCAATTAGCAACAATGATTGTCCGTTTTTGTTTTGGGTATTGACATTTGCACCTTTTTCTAATGCAAATTTTACGGCTTCAATTTTATTATTTTGAACTAAATTAACGATATCGGATTGTTGCATAACATTTTCTATTTGAGAATTTTTAAAATTTGATGAGCAAGCATTAACACTTGCGAAAGAGAGAAGGAAAAGTAAGGTTTTCATAGACTCTGTTTTAAAAACTAAATTATTCCGAAGATACGGAAAACCAAAAAACCACCCCAAATTGAGGTGGTTTTGTATTTTAAGTTGTTGGGATATTTATTTCTTTTTAGATTTTCTCCAATCCCAAGGTGCAATTGGGTTTGGTTCACTCCAAATTCCAATTTTATTGTTTTGAGCTTCAACTTCTAATTGTGCATAATTTTCGTCATTAGAGTATTTTTTAAAATGCCAACCCAAACCATTTTTCACCAATTCTTTATTCAAAATTTTTCCATTTGGAAGAAGCACTTCGGCAATTAATCTTTTGTTTCTGTCATATTTTTTCTTTCCGTCATATTTTTTCTTTCCGTTAAAAATAAGTGAAACATTAGTACCGAAACATAAATCAGACGCAAATTGTTTTACCTTGCTCCCGAATGCTTGCTTTTTTTCGGGACAATCGATAAGCTCCAATCTTACAGTTTGCTCTGTTCCATCCATTAGTAGAATGATAGTATCACCATCTTTTACTCCTATTACTTTATAAGTTGCATCTTCAGATGAAATTAATTTTTCATTTTCAAGCTGTAATTTTTGTTTTCCAAAATCTTTGCTTTCAGGATGTGTGCAACTGAAAAATAAAAAAAAAATGGAATAAGGATTTTTATTTTAGGCATTTTTGTTTTTATGATTTCCAAATAAAGTGAGCACTAAAAATACTGCAACAATAAAATCTACGAAATTCCAAATGGTTCTACCTAAAGCAATTTTAAAAAATGGCTGAAACAATATTGCTAGTAAAATATAAACAATCATTAATGTTTCGTTCTTATTATTCTTCGCATCATAAGCTAGAAATGCAAATCCCGTTAAAGCGAGAAATCTTACCAATTCATAATATCCATAAGGCATTTTCGCTAAACATAATATGAAAAGGATAGATAATACAATTTTAATAATTTTTTCCATTATAATGCTTCATCTGGATTACTTGGTCTAGTGCTAAAATTGCCATTTTGTTGCAAAATAAGCTCATATTCTAAAACATTATTATAAAGTGATTGTTCATCATCTTTACCAAAACTTTCATCGGCTAAAAAACCACCTTTAATTTCTCCATTTTTCATTTCTTTTTCAGGATCCCAACCTTTTCCATAATAGAAAAATGCTTGATAATTCCCATTAGGAAAAGAAAAAGTGTAGGAATCTCCTTTTTGGATATATGCATGTCGGACTACTTTCTCATTTTGCTTAATTGTAACCAACACATCTGAATTATTCGGTGTTTTCACTTTAATTTGTGAGCATCCATTGCTATTGCAGCTAGAATTTTTACCATAGTATTCTGAATATGGTGTCGCACCTGTTGGCAAAGAATTATTAAAATAGGGATTTTCTTCAACTATGGGTTCTTCGTAAGTTGCAAATTCTTGTGTTTGCGGAGTTTTAGCTAAATTAATAGCTGAATAATCTGTTGCCGCAATAGCTGTGGAATCTGCAATTGAATACGTGTTGGTGCTTTCACTCTTCGCACAAGATACAAATAGAGAGAGTGCCGATAGTGATATTATTAGTTTTTGAGTTTTCATGGTTTAATTATTTAAGAATTTTTCAATTCTAGATTTTGTATTGACTGGTAAATCCGAATTGTAAATTTCATATTTTTTCACTCCCATTTCGTCAAACCATTTGGATAAATAAGCTTTAACAATATCTTCGTCTTTTAGACTGTTTTTCTCTGGATTAACCTCTAAAACCAATATTTCCAAATTTTGTAAATCTTTTGTTGATGTGATGAAACCATAATCGCCAGCATCAAATTTCTGTTTCCAGTTATTTGTTCTAAACCCGTTTTGTGTAATACTCTCTGGTGTTAAATAGGTGGTTCTATTTTTATCATTTGATTTGGAATCTTTGTGATATAAGTATCCGTCTGTTATAATAACCAGAATATTTCTATAATCAGGGTTATCAGAAATTGCGTAATCTATAACATCGTTTTTGAAAAAACGCCAAACGTCTGAACCAATATAATTTTTTTGAGATAGCGTTAATTTATAAATCTCTGCAAGGTTTCCAGAGAATTTTTGATCAATTGTCGTAAAGACGTTCTTTTTTTCTTGTGGCTTCATTTTAGACAAATCAATGTTTATTTCTGAAGCGATTTTATTAATATTTTGATCGCTGGGTTGCGGACTAAAAATTACTTTCATTTTTCCTTTTGCTTTATAGCCTCCTCTTTTTTCCATATCGTTTTTAAAATAATCTACAAAATCCTTAACAATGGCTTGATCACGTTCAAAATGCTCAGGTGCTTCGGGATATTTTGTGGGTTCGATACGGTCAGAAAGGTCGAGAAGAAAGGTGATATTCAATTGCTTTTCAGTATTATTGACATTTTTATCATCATTTTTTTGAGTGGCTGTTTCCTCTTTTTTGCCACATTGTATTAAAAGCAATGCACATATAAGGAGACTAAAAACTGTAATTATATTTTTCATTATTAAGCGATTTGAGGTTCGGTATTTATTTTTTCGTTGTTTACAAAGTCTTTAGCAACGATATGAATTGAATCTATGTGATTTTGAGCTATTAGATTGGCGGACATCCAATGCCCCCAACCAGAAACAAACTCAAAAATACTTTTTTCATATCCTTCCCAATTAATAATTATGGTATTTCCGTTGATAATGTTTTCAAAATTTTTGGATTCTATTTTTAAAGAATCAATTTCTTTTGTAATTGAATCTATTGTATTCTGATTTTTTAAAATATCATCTTCATATAACTTTATTTCGGTCTCTCTTGCTTTTATAGCTTGCTTTACAACATCTAGTTTATCATAAGATTCCATTACAAAATCAAATACAAATCCCCAAATAAGATATACCACAAAACCCGCAAAAATGATTAACCAAAAACTAACAGATTGAAACGCTAATGAAACGGAATAATCTGGCATATCATGAAATGAACCTTCTTTTTTGATGTTATAGATTTTTTCTGTAATCTCATACGCAAGTATGAAGTCGAAAATAAATGTGACTACGATGAGTCCAAATATTTTGAAATAATTTTTAAAATTTTTCTTCTCTTGAAATTTATGAATCAAGTAACCTAATCCTAAGAAAACAAATGGGATTGTAAGTATCAATATTAATTCAGTAATACCTTCCTGAAAAGCTACTTCAATTGCTTTTGGATCAAATATTGAACTTGCCGTACCTAAATTAGTATCAATTGTAAATTGTTTGAAAAATGCAGAATAACTTGCGGAACTATAAAAAATAAAAAGGTAAATGGTTAACGCAAAAAGTATTAAAATACCAATTATCAACCCTACTTTTCCCAATTTGTCTTTGAGTAATTCTTCAGGATTTTCTTTAATTCTGATAATCTCTTTTTTTAAGTTCTCAATTTTCTCTTTAAAAAGAGAAATTTTGTTATCCTTTATTTGTAGAATTTCATTTTCTTTTGAGGAAATTTGCATTTCTCTCTTTGAAAGCTCATTTTGGGCATCATTAATTGCTTTTTTAGTTTCATTTTCATTTTCTAAAGCCTGTTTACGAAAATGCTGTCTTACTAAATTTAGCATTCCTATAAATGGAATTTCCCTTCCTTTGTGATTACCTGCTGATTCAAACCCCCAATCTTGATAAGTAATTTTACTCGGTTCAATATTAAATTCGGTCTGTTTGTTTATCTCTGCTGTTGCATCGTTGAAATTGTTGGAGCTAGATCTTAAATTAGTATTTACTAATTCTTTTAGTTTTGTAAGTGTCATAGATTTAGTTTATTAAAGATTCTAATTCATCTTCTATGCTTTCGGTTGGAAGATTTTTCGCTGCCAAGCTAACTAGCCATTCAAATAGTTCTGTGCTTTCATCTGTTTTAAAACTATAACTACTACAAAGTTTTAAAAAGATTTTTCTTTCATCGTCATCAATTTTTCCGTCAGCTAAAATTACCCGTGTGAAGTCGTACAATAATTTAATTTTCGATAAAAAATCTTCAGGAACATGTGTTTCAACATTTATTGGATTCGTAATGAAACTTTTAAATTCTTCTTCAGTAATTCCTTTCTCCGAGGCGATTTTTAGAATTACATCGAGTTCTTCCTTATCAAAAACACCGTCGCTCAGTGCAATAAGATATAGGTTTATAAAATGTTGCTTTAATTGATGTTTTTCCATAGAGATATTGTTTTGTAAGTTTACAAGCACGAAATTTACTTCCACAATATTTAATTACCTTACGGTTTTCCGTAAACTCAGCTTTTTTTTTGAAACTTTTTTAAACCAAAAAACCACCGAAATCTCGGTGGTTTTGTATTTATGTTAAGCTCGATTAAGCTTGTTCTGCTGGTTTGTCTCCTTCTGGTTTTGGAGCATCGCCTTCAGTTCTTGGCTTTTGTTCTGGCTTTGGAGGTCTTGGAAGAAGAACTTTTCTTGAAAGTTTCATTTTCTTACGATCATCGTAACCCATGAATTTCACTTCAACTTCGTCGCCTTCAGCATAAGGAACTTTATCCAAACGCTTCCATTCGATTTCTGAAATATGAAGAAGACCTTCTGTTCCTTTTGCAATAGCTACGAAAGCTCCGAAATCCATTACTTTCACCACTTTTCCTTTGTAAACTTCACCTACAACTGGAACGAAAGTGATTTCGTTGATTTTCGCAACAGCCGCGTTGATTTTCTCTCTGTCAACACCAGAAATTTCGATACGACCGATTTCGCCAATTTCTTCAATTGCGATAACCGTATCCGTATCTTTTTGCATTTGCTGAATGATTTTTCCTCCAGGTCCGATTACCGCACCAATGAAGTCTTTAGGAATCTCCATCATCACCATTTTCGGAGCGTGAGGTTTCACGTCTGCATTAGGAACTGCGATTGTTTCTTTAATTTTTCCTAAGATGTGTAATCTACCTTCTTTTGCTTGCATTAAGGCCTGCTCCATGATGTCCATAGAAAGACCTTGGATTTTAATATCCATTTGACAAGCTGTGATTCCGTCCGCAGTTCCAGTCACTTTAAAGTCCATATCACCCAAGTGATCTTCGTCTCCTAAGATGTCAGAAAGAACTGTGAATTTCCCTGATTTTTCATCAGTAATCAATCCCATTGCAATACCAGAAACTGGTTTTTTGATTTGAACCCCAGCATCCATCAAAGCCAATGTACCAGCACAAACTGTTGCCATTGATGATGAACCATTAGATTCTAAAATATCAGAAACCACACGGATTGTGTAAGGATTTTCTTCAGGAATCATGTTTGCTAAAGCTCTTTGAGCCAAGTTTCCGTGACCAACTTCTCTTCTTGAAGTTCCTCTTAATGGACGAGCTTCACCTGTTGAGAATGGTGGGAAATTATAATGTAAGAAGAATTTTTCGTCGTGGTTGGTAACAACGCTGTCTACCATGTTTGCATCTTTAACCGAACCTAAAGTTACCGCCGTTAAAGACTGAGTTTCACCTCTTGTGAAAATTGCAGAACCGTGCGCTCCTGGCAAATAATCGATTTCTGACCAGATTGGACGAATCGTTTGTGGGTCACGACCATCAAGACGAACTTTTTCGTTCAAAATCATTTGACGCATCGCTTCTTTTTCCACATCGTGGTAATAAACTTTTACGAAAGGCGTAACTCTCGCCAATTCCTCTTCGTCTGTATATTGAGCCAAGAAATCGTTAAGAACTGCTTTGAAGTTTTCACCTCTTTCTTCTTTAGCAGAAGGCGTTTTAGCAACTTCATAAACTTTATCGTAAGTTTCTTTCCACACTTTTTCACGAATTTCTTCGTCGTGAGTTTCGTGAGAATATTCTCTTTTTGGAGAAGAACCAGCTACTTTTGCAGCCAATCTTTCTTGAGCTTCAATTTGATTGATGATTTCTTTGTGCGCAAATTGGATAGCTTCCAACATTTCTTGCTCAGAAATTTCTTTCATTTCTCCTTCTACCATTACGATAGAAGACTTTGTTGCTCCAACCATAATATCCAATTCAGCGTTTGCTAAATCTTCATATTTCGGGTTGATTGCTAATTTTCCGTCCAATTTTACAACTCTAACTTCAGACATTGGTCCGTTGAAAGGAATATCTGTAATCGCGATCGCTGCAGAAGCCGCTAAACCTGCTAAATCGTCAGGAATTGTTTGTCCATCATAAGAAATTAGGGAAATCATTACCTGAACTTCTGCGTGGAAATCTTCAGGGAATAAAGGTCTCAAAACTCTGTCAACCAAACGCATCGTCAAGATTTCTTGATCCGATGGTCTTGCTTCTCTACGGAAGAAGTTTCCAGGGATTTTTCCACCTGCGTAGAATTTTTCTCTGTAATCTACTGTTAAAGGCAAAAAGTCAACGCCAGGGTTGGCTTCTTTATTGGCTACAACGGTTGCAAGAAGCATTGTTCCGCCCAATTTTACAACAACAGAACCATCGGCTTGTTTCGCCAATTTTCCTGTTTCAAGCGTAATTTCTCTTCCGTCTGCAAGAGTAATCAGCTCAGTGATTGCTTGTGGTGCACTCATAAAAAATGTCTTTTGTACTCCGTATTGAGTACGTTAAATTATTTAAACTCTTTAAATTTTCGTGGGCAAAGATACGGAATTTGGGCGGAAGTTGATTGGTTTTACTTTGTAGTATTTGGTGTTTGGTATTTAATGGAGTTTAAGCTTTTAAAAAATAGAATTTGCTTGCAAAAATTTGTTCATAAATAAATTTATTAGTTTGATTTTCAGCATTAAGCTATATTTTAGTACTGTTTTTTAATTTCGGTGTAACAAGTTGGTGGTTCTGGTTGTCTTATTGAAAAAACAAATCATGAGGTTAATTATTACCAGCGCTGTTTTACTTTGTTCCAACTTTTTCATAGCTCAAGTAAAGCAAGATACCATCAAATCAGAAAACATAGAAGCTGTAACAATTGTTGCGAAAAAACCAACTGTTGAGACTAAGGTTGACAGAACGGTTTTCAATGTGGCGGACAGTTCTATTCTAGCAGGTAATACGACTTGGGATGTCCTTCGAATGACGCCTTTGGTGAGCATCGATAACAATGATGTTGTAAAATCTGAAGGTGAAAATGTAACAGTCTATATCAACGATAGAAAGTCTGTTTTTACAGGAAAAGAACTTAAAGAATATCTTAAATCACTTCCTGCAGATAATTTGATGAAAATCGAGGTGATCACCAATCCGTCTTCAAGATACGAAACGACAGGACAAGTTATTAATATCGTTCTTAAAAAGCGGGAAGACGAAGGCATCAAAGGAAGTGTAGCTTTTACTAATACTCAAAATACAAAGAATAGTCAATATTCTAATCTTAATCTTAACTATCACAAAAAGAATTTTACGCAAACTATAACAGGTAGTTATAACGATAATACTAATGTTTCGTCATTAAAAACTGAGAACAATCTTTTTCAAGATAACGAACAAAGATTAATCGACATGCAATCTGTCTATCATGGAAAAATGCCGTCGGTATCTTCGACTTCGGAGTTAGAATTAAACGATAAAAATAACATCGGTGTTATTTTCGAGTATTTTCAGCATAAAAGTGATTCCGAAAATAATAGTGTCGGAAGTGTTTTCAAAAACGGAAATCCTTTTAACACGTATTCAATTAATCAAAATGAAGCTGCGAAATATTTGGTGCTGAATTCTAATTTGTTTTATAAATATTATGATAAAGAAAAAAACAGGATTTTTGATGTCAATGTAGGTTTTAATTACAACGGTGATCGTGGCGATAGACATTATTTGCGAAATCAATCTGATCTTGCAACGCCAGAATACACGCGCGTTTTTGAAGATACGCAGATGCGAAATTATTACGTAAAATTAGATTACACACAGAATTTAGGATCAACAAATAACACTTTAGAAACTGGTGTTAAATTCGATTTTAATAACAATTATATGCCGATAGATTATTTCGGTTATTCGTCGGATATTTTGCGAAACAGATTTAGTTACAAAGATAATCTCAATGCGGTCTATGTCAATTATAGTACGAAATTTTTTGAAAAATTGGATGTACGTTTTGGGCTTCGTTACGAGTATATGACCTATAAGTTGCATCAAGAAAATGACGACATCAAAAGGGATGAATCTTACGGAAAACTCATGCCAAATGCATTGATAAAATATACGGTAAGTCCTAATTTTAATGTGTCAACATCGTATAATTACAGTATTTGGAGACCTTGGTATTCGGAGTTTAATCCTTTTGAATTACCAACGAGTGATGGTAATTTCTATCGCGGAAATATGGATCTAGTGCCGAATCCGAATCATCGTTTTACAATGAAATTCGGGGTTTACAAAAAGTATTTCTTGTCGTTAGGTTACAGTTTTACGAATCAAGATTATTGGACAGATTATATCCCAGAAGGTAATAAGTTGGTATCATTTCCAAATAATTTTCTTGGAAAATCCGAGCGTTATTCGGTTAACTTGAATACTAACCAAACTTTCTTTAAAAATAAATTTAATGTTAATGTCACAGTTGGTATCAACTACCAAGATAATAGTGATTTCAACCACAGAAATAGTCTTAATACGAAAGATTACATCACCAATTTCTCTGGTTCTGCTAACTTCACCTACACCAATTTGTTTGATAAAAATATCAATATTTCTGGATGGGCTGGCGTCTACAGAAACAATAACGGGAACTCGATTGGGAATACAACCAACGTATTCCATAATTTATCTGTTACCAAAATCTTTGATAAAATTGGTTTAGAAACGAGTTTACAATTAAATAACATTTTTTTGCGACCAGTATTTGACAGGACGACTTACAGTCAAGCGGGAACATTTAGAAACATAAATACTTCCGATTGGTACGGCGCTTCGTTAACGATTACCAAACGTTTCGGAAATCAAAAAGTTAAAGAAAATACCAAAACCGATGTTGAGAAAAACCAAGGCGGCGGAAAATAATAATAGAAAACCTTTCAATGATTTTGGAAGGTTTTTTTATTTAAGATAAATTAATTTTCATGTTTTAAAAATCTAACTTAGCTTTGTATCACTTAAAAGTAAATGATATGTTAAAACGTGTAGGAATTGCTGCTGCAATTGCATTTTTAGGAATTTTTCAATCTTCTGCTCAAACAAAGTTGGAGCGTCCAAAATTGGTTGTAGGACTGGTAATTGACCAAATGCGTTGGGATTATCTTTACCGTTATCACGACAAATTTGGTGAAGATGGTTTCAAAAGAATGTTGAAACAAGGTTATTCTTTTAACAATGTGCTGATTCCGTATTTGCCGACTGTTACTGCGATTGGTCATACAAGTATCTACACGGGTTCGGTGCCGTCAATTCATGGTATTGCGGGTAACGATTGGACCGATAAAGAAACTGGGAAAAGTGTTTATTGTACAACAGATGCTGATTACAAAGGTGTTGGTACAACTTCTGACAAAATTGGAGCACATTCTCCAAGAAATTTATGGAGCACAACAATTACAGATCAATTGGGAATTGCAACCAATTTTCAATCGAAAGTTGTTGGCGTTTCTTTAAAAGATAGAGCATCTATTTTGCCAGCTGGACATAATCCGACTGGTGCTTTTTGGTTTGATGAGACGACTGGTAATTTTATTACAAGTACGTATTACATGCAAGATTTGCCAAGTTGGGTGAAGGATTTTAATTCTAAAAATTATGCATCCGAATTAGTTTCTAAAGGTTGGAATACCTTGTTGCCTATTAATCAATACTCCGAAAGTACGAGAGATGATGTACCTTGGGAAAGTCTTCTTGGCTCTGCGACCAAACCAGTTTTTCCGTACAATAATTTAGCGACAGACTACGAAAAAAAGAAAGGCGTTTTGAGAACGACACCTTTCGGAAATACTTATACATTAAAATTTGCTGAAGCAACTGTTGACGGTTATCAATTGGGTGCAGACGATATCACCGATTTTTTAGCCATTAATATCGCCTCTACAGATTATGTTGGACATGCTTTTGGACCAAATTCTATCGAGGTTGAAGATACTTATTTAAGATTAGATAAGGATTTAGGAAACTTTTTCAAAATGTTGGACAAAAAAGTAGGGAAGGATAATTATTTAGTTTTCTTGTCTGCGGATCATGGTGGCGCGCATTCTGTTGGTTTTCTTGAAGAGAACAAAATGCCAACTGGCTTCTTTGGAGAAGGTTTAGAAAAATCTTTAAATGCAGATTTGGAGAAAAAATTTGGTGTTGCTAATTTAGTTTTGGCGGTAGATAATTATCAAGTTTATACCAATGATAAATTGATTTCTGAAAAAAATCTAGATTCTGAAGACATCAAAAAATACATTATTTCGAGTTTGAAGAAGCTACCAGAAATATTATATGCGGTTGACATGACAGAGATAGGAGAGTCGCCAATCCCAGAACCAATCAAGACAAGAACTATTAATGGTTATAACTGGAAGCGAAGCGGCGATATCCAAATGGTGACCAAAGATGGTTATTTGGCTTATTATGCAAAAAAAGGAACAACGCACTCGGTTTGGAATTCTTACGATGCGCATATTCCGTTAATGTTTATGGGTTGGAAAGTGAAAAACGGCGAAAGCAATCGTCCTTATTATATGACAGATATTGCACCGACTTTGGCTCAATTTTTAAAAATTGAAAACCCCAGCGGTAACATTGGACAACCAATTGTTGAAGTTTTAGGAAAATAGTTTTAAAAATTTTATGTTTGGTACAATATTTTCTAATAAGTTGCAGTTAAATAACAATTAAACTTTAAAAACAATATCAAATTTTAAACCTATGAAAAAGATTTTATTCGCAGCATCAGCTGTATTATTAACTGTAGTTGTGTCATGTAAAAAAGAAAATAGCACTGTAGTAACAACAGATGGTGGTACAGATACAGTAGCAGTTGTACATACTGAAGAAACGACTGTACTTAGCGAAACTGAGGCTAAAGCTAAAGTTGATAAAGCGCAAGCAGATCTAGATGCGGCTATCAAAAAAGGTGATAAAGCAGCAGAAGAAACTGCTAGAAAAGCTTTAGCAGACGCTAACACAGCTTGGGATCAAACAAAAGCAGCGGTTAACTCTGCAGCACAAGATGTTAAAGATGGTGTAAACAACGCTGTTGACAAAACTAATGAAGCAGCAAAAGATGCTAAAGCTGATCTTAAAACAGCAGCTCAAGATGTTAAAGCTGATGTTAACAAAGCGGCACAAGACACTAAAGATGCTACTAAAAAAGCAGCAGGTGATGTTAAAGATGCTTATAACAAAACTTTAGAAAGCGCAAAAGCTAAATAATATTTTTAGTTTTTAAATAAATGAAACCGAAGATTGTTCTTCGGTTTTTTTTTGTAATATATTCAAATTAAAAAAAGGGAAAGCTATCGATAGGCTAGATAAGCGTATTGGCTCCACGGCTATGTTTGTAAATTTTCGTTTTTAAATTTCATATTTTAGCGCAAAAATAAAAAATGACTAAGAAGGACTTTTTTAGAATTGTTATCAAACTTTTTGTATTTTCAGCTTGTATCCAAACTTTTTTTAATGTTGTTAAAAATATACTAAATGTCTTGTCTTCTGGTATTACATCTGCGGATACTTTCTTATACAGTGTAATCATCAATGTTTTGGTAATTATTGTTCTATTATTTTTCTTAAGATTTGTAGTGACTAAGCCGGATTTCATCATTAACTTTTTTAAGTTAGATAAAAATTTTGATGATGATAAAATAGTTATTGGAGATTTTAGCTCAGCGAAGTTGCTGAATCTTGGACTTTTTACAGTTGGAGTTTATTTCATTATAACTAGTTTAGGTTCGTTGATTTCCAATTTGTATTTACTTTCTGGTGATTCGTCAGTGTTGCAAAATCCATATTTTAAAGATGTTTGGTCAAAACAAGAACTTATAACGTCGATTGTTAATATTATAATCGGATCAATATTGGTTGTTTATAGAAGGAATATTGCAGTGTATTTTGACAAATAATGTTGAGTTGTTGTTTTGAAATCAAATCGGGTAGGAGAGTGTTACTATATTAATCCCCAAACATTGAAATATTAACGAAAGGAATTAAATAAAAAAACCTTGAACGACAGTTCAAGGTTTTTTGCGTTATAAAGCGGAGAGAGAGGGATTCGAACCCCCGGACCTGTTACAGTCAATAGTTTTCAAGACTACCGCAATCGACCACTCTGCCATCTCTCCAAAACAGCGATGGTATCGTTGTTTTGAGTGGTGCAAATATATAAAGCTTTTACTTACTGACCAAATTATTTTTAAGTTTTTTATTAAGTATTCAAATTATTAATGCAGTCGAATGTTGCGCCCCAGATGGAACGGCCTGTTGGAGCTCGCGTTGCATGTTTTGGCAAAAGCTTTGGCGCAACGCAGCGACTAGTGACAGCTGGAAATGGCGTCCAAAATAAAATGTTGATTACTATATTGAAAACAAACTATTGTCAATTTATAAATCTGAATAAAAGACATAAAAAAAGTCCCAAACTT
This sequence comes from Soonwooa buanensis, assembly GCF_900167905.1. GTDB lineage: Bacteria > Bacteroidota > Bacteroidia > Flavobacteriales > Weeksellaceae > Soonwooa > Soonwooa buanensis. Next base: position 106,186 of record NZ_FUYZ01000011.1, read on the forward strand.
TCGTTCGGGACTTTTAGTAAGCGGAGAGAGAGGGATTCGAACCCCCGGACCTGTTACAGTCAATAGTTTTCAAGACTACCGCAATCGACCACTCTGCCATCTCTCCAAAACAGCTATGGTATCGTTGTTTTGAGTGGTGCAAATATATAAAGCTTTTATATATTGACCAAATTATTTTTTAAGTTTTTTGATGAAATTAAAATCCACGATTAACAAAATATTTTGGAATTAGTTATACTTTATTGAAAATTAATGCTTTGTAAATTTTAAGCTTAAAATATAATTTAAAAAAAATAAATTTTCTGTAGTTTCAAAATTAGTTTTTCGCAATGGATAATCCCATTAATACTGCAAAAAATCCTAAAATGACACTTAGTAAAATATAAGAAATAAGGGAAATGTAGTTTCCGTTTTGATAAAGCGTGACATTCTCCGCAGAAAAGGTTGAAAAGGTTGTAAAACCACCACAAAACCCAGTGATAAACAAGAATTTTAGTCCTGAATCTTGTTTAATAAAATAAGCTGAAAATAAGCCTATCAAAAAGCAACCAACCAAATTAATGACTAAAGTTGCAATGGGAAAGCCAGAAGTTTTGAAAAACTTCAAAGAAAAAAAAGAGATGAGATAACGCAAAATACTGCCTATCCCACCTCCTATGAATATTAAAACTAAGTTTTTTAACATTAGTCTTGTTCTACCCAAGTATGATTTTCGCCACTTAGTTCGCCGATGTATTTTTCTGCATCCATTGCCGCCATACAACCGCTACCAGCCGCTGTAATTGCTTGTCTGTAATGCGAATCTTGTACATCGCCTGCAGCAAAAACGCCTGGCAAATTGGTTACAGAAGATTTACCTTCTGTGATGATGTAACCATGCTCATCCAAATTAATTTGTCCTTTAAAAACATCCGTATTTGGTTTGTGTCCAATCGCGATAAAAATACCATGAACTTCAATTTTTGATTGTTCTTGCGTTTGGTTATTAATTGCTACAGCTCTTTCTACCATTGAGTTTTCACCTTCGATAGCAATTAATTCATGATTGAATTTAACTTCAATATTTGGTGTTGACATCACACGATCCACCATTACTTTTGACGCACGGAAATGATCTTTACGAACCAACATCGTCACTTTATTACAGATTTTAGACAAGTAAGTTGCTTCTTCCGCAGCCGTATCTCCTGCGCCTACTACAATAACGTCTTTTCCTCTATAGAAAAATCCGTCGCAAGTTGCACAAGCCGAAACCCCGCCACCAGCATATTTTTTCTCATCATCAAGCCCAAGATATTTAGCAGCAGCACCAGTTGAGATGATTACCGTTTTTGCTAAGATATCGCGACTTCCAGTAGAAATCTTGTGTACGCCACCTCTTTCTTTAGCAAAGTCGACTTTCGAAATCATTTCGTAATGTACTTTGGTTTCAAATCTTTCTGCTTGCTTTTGCAATTGCATCATCATTTCTGGACCAGTAACGCCATCAGGATAACCTGGGAAGTTTTCGACTTCTGTCGTCGTTGTCAACTGTCCGCCTGGCTCAAGTCCTGTGAATAATTCTGGTTTTAGGTTAGCTCTTGCAGCGTAAATTGCCGCTGTGTAACCTGCAGGTCCTGACCCAACGATAACACAATCTAAAATGTTTTCCATATCTTTTTTCTCTTTTTTTTTAAAATTAAAGTTTCAAAAATCGTAATTAATTTTAGTTCAAGCTAATTTTGACTAATTAATTTTTTCGATTTTGATGTTTATATAATCTTATCTATTTATGAAGCTTTTTTGTTTTAAACCAGTTTTTGATAGTATTAAATAATTTAAAACCTTTAAAATCAAGTTATTAAACTAATTTATTTTGATTTGGTCGATGTTTAAAATCTTAAAAGTCATTTCGACATAGATTTCATCATCTTCCATTTGACGTACGCCAAGACCTTTTGATTTTAAATCCATTTCGCGAATAACAGAAATAATTCTGGTCGCCAATTTTAAAGGATAAAAACGAGCTGCCTCTGCAAAATTCTGAATAGCATAAGGATTTACGCCAATTTCTTTTGCGATAACCGAAGGCGATTGCCCAATTAAAGTATGGTACATTACCAAATCCGAGAAGAATTTATACAAAGCGCCAATCGACATTTGGATTGGGTTTGACTTTTTATTTTTGCCCATATAATAAGCAATTTTAAAAGCACGTTCTTTATTTTTTGTTGCTAAAGCTTTTTGAAGTTCGAAGATGTTGTAGTCTTTGCTTATGCCGATATGTTCTTCAACAATTTTGTTATCGAGAACATCGCCTTCTTTTAAAACTAGTTTCAGTTTGTTAAGTTCGTTCGCAATACGAGAAAGGTCGCTACCAAGATATTCCGCTAAAAGGAAACTAACATTAGGCGCAGCTTTGTAACCGAATTTTTCAATTTCAGATTGTATCCAAGTGGCTAATTGTGAGTCTTTTATTTTATCACTTAAGAATAAAAATTTCTTGGTTGTCAGTTCTTTACTAACTTTTTTGCGAGAGTCCAGTTTTTTGTGTTTGTGGGCAAAAACGAGAATTGTCGATTCAACTGGTGCATTGAGATAAGCCAAAAAAGCGTCGGATTCTGACTCTTCTAATTTGAGATCTTGTGCTTCTTTAACAATGATTAACTGCTTGTCGCCCATCATCGGATATTGTCTCGCCAAGGACAAAATCTCGCCATAATTGGTGTCTTTTCCGTATACAACGGTTTGGTTAAAAGCTTTTTCGTCTTCTTCCAAAACATCGTTTTCGAAATGTTTGGTCGCTACATCAATATAATAAGGCTCTTCGCCATGTAAGAAATATATTGGTAAAAACTCTTTATTTTTAATACTTTTGAGGACAATTTCTATATCTTTCATCAGACTTTATGCAACTACCTAAACTAAACTTCAATACCGAATTTGACTTGAAAATCAAGCAAGACAAAGATACATTTTTTATTTATGATTCGGTGCGCAAGATGTGGTTGGTGTTGACGCCAGAAGAATGGGTGCGACAACATTGGGTTGCTTATTTTCTGAAAATTAAGAAGAAAAATGCGTCATCTCTTATTTTGGAACAAAAATTGGAACTCAATTCTACAACCAAGCGTCTAGATATGCTGGTTACGCATCGTACAAAAGCCCAAATTTTAGTGGAATTGAAAGCGCCAAATATCAACTTGACCGAAAAGCAATTCGAACAAATTGCACGGTACAATTCTGTTATCCAAGCGCCAGAAATTATCTTGTCCAACGGCTTACATCACATTTTTGCAAAATATCTGGATGGGCAATATCGATTTGAAGCTTTTGAATTTTAATTATCTTTAACAAAAACGCAGCAGATGGAAACTAAAAAGACATCAAAAAGAAAGAAAATAATTTTGACAAGTATTTCTGTTCTATTGTTACTTTTGGTAACTTTTCCTTTTCTGCTCAACATTTATCTAAAAAGTAAGCTCCCTGATTTAGTCAACGAAAAAACACCTTATCATGTGGATATGGCTCAATTTAATTTTGATTTAATCTCGGGAAATCTTCATATCAACGATGTTAAAATAAAAACTAAAAATCCTAAAGATACGGCTGTTACACAATTATCTGGAACTATTGGCGAATTAGAGGTTGCTGATTTTGGCGTTTTCAAAGCGCTGTTTTCTAAAACTTACAAAGCGAAACTTGTTAAAATTAAAAACCCAAACTTGGATATTCGGTTTGCAAAAAAGAAAAAAGATGCCGCAAAAAATAACAAAAAACCAGACATTTTCCTCAGCGAATTACTGATCGAAAATGGTGAGCTAAAAGCTGTCAATCATGAAGGTAAATCGGTTTTTAATGGTAACAAAATCAATGTTGATCTTCAAGATATTGATCTCAATAATGATGACAATACGCGTCTGCCGATTGGTTTTAAAAAATTGAGCATTCATGCAGAAAATCTTGTTGTTACGGTTAACGATTATTATCAAATTCTGGCGGATAAAGTTAATACGGTTGATAAAGAAATAGCCATCCAAAATCTGCATCTTAACCCGACACAATCGCCATCGGAATATAATGCGAAAAGTGTTTTCGATTTTAAAGCTAAAAATTTTACGGCGTCTAATCTCAACATTAACCGTGATTCGCTAATTGCGGAAAGCACTTTAATTGACGAGCCAAATTTGACGATAACTTCAACCAACAAAAAGATCGTAAAGGACAATCCTAAAGAACTGAATCTCAAAATTGCGTTAAAGGATATCAATCTCAAAAACGGGAAATTATTGGTGCAAAAATCGGATAAAACGAAGAGCGCTTCTGCTGACAAATTCAATATTAATATTACAAAAATTGTATTTGATAAAAACACGGTTAAAGAAAAAATTCCTTTCAAATTTGATCAGCATAATGTTGATATTTCTAAAGTTTATTTCCGTGCAAACAATAACCAAGAAGTGCGTGTTGGCCATATTTTCACAAAAGATGCTAACCTTGCGATAGACAGTATTCAGCTAGCGAAACTAGGTGCAAACCCAAATCAAAATCTTTGGTCAGGTTTTATTAAAAAAGTCAATATTCAGAATATTAAACCAAAATTTGATGGTCAAAAAATTAATTTAAATCTCAATTCAATTACGGTTGATGATGCAAAAATCGCGATGATTTCTAAAACCAATAAATCTGCAAAAAAATCAGAAAATAAGAATTCGGATTTAAATTTAAATATTGGCGCTATAAAACTGAATAATACCAACTTTAAACAACTAACAAATACAGGACAACAAAAAGCTTCAGTTGCTAGTATTAATGCGGTTTTCAACAATTTTAAAATCAATGAAACGACTTTAAAATCCAAGACAGCATTTACGATTGCTAATCATGATATTAAAACAGGAGAAATCTTTGTCGATGCTGATAAATACTATACTTTGCGCATTAAAAACTTTGAAAATAATGATAAAATTAGTAACATCAAAAATTTAGCATTTAAATCGAAATATAATCGCAAAGAGTTTTCTCGGGTTATTTCGAAACAAGAAGATTTATACGATGTTACTGCGAATAGTATTCAGATTTTTGATCGCGTGTCATTATTCGAAAATCATGACCAAATTCTTTTAAATAAAGTTGTATTAGATGGTGTTAAATGTAGCATTTTTCATGATCTAGCGCCACCCGAAGACAAAAGTGCCAGAACAATGTTTAATGAAAAACTGAGAAATATAAAGATTCCTTTGTTTGTTAACACTGTTGAACTTCGCAACTCTTATGTTTCTTACGAAGAAGATGCGGTTAACAACAACAAACCTGGCAAATTATTTATGGATGCTTTTAATGCAACGATCAAAAATGTCGGGAACGGAAAAGTAAAAGGAACATCCAGCGTGGTGGCTGTTAATGCAGGTTTTAAGTTTTTTGGGACAGCTCCTACGAAGGTTAATTGGACTTTTGATGTGTTAAATAAAATGGACAATTTTAAGATCAATGGAAAAATTGAAGGTCTTTCTGCCAACGAGGTCAATCTTTTTGTTAGACCTTATCTTAACCTAACTTTGGACGGTGAGATCAATTATTTGAAATTCGATTATTTCGGAAATAAAAATGTCATTAAAGGTGATTTCTTCCTAAATCATCACAATATTAAAGTTAACTTCCTCAACAAAAAAGGAGAAAAACGCAAATTCTTGAGCAAAGCTGTTAATGTTTTAGTGAAAAGCGATGCAAAAGATGGCGGCAAAAATGTACAAATCGAAAAAGAAAGAGATGCCGATCGTTCGTTCTTCAACATGCTGTGGAAAGGTATTATGGAAGGATTAAAGAAAACTTTAATCTCGGAGAAAATCTAAGAAACTTTACCCACTCGAAAGACTAAAGCCGTGTAAAGTTCATCCAATTGACTTTCATCGTAATACAGAAAAGGTAAAGAAAAATTGGATCCATTTTTTAAAAATATTCGGATGACATGCTTACGCCATTTGGGTTTCTCAAGTTTTAAAGTCCGAATATCACTAAACTTCAATTGCTTACTAGGTTCTTCGAAATACATTCGCAAAACTTCCCAACCACTAGCTTTTCCTGTCAAATCATAGTTAACAGGCATATAAGACAAAACTTGATTATCAAACCGAACTTGGATGATTTTGTTAGCTCGTAACAAGAGTTTTACACCAAGATAAAGCCCATAAAGTGATGTTGCAGTGATTATTAAACTTAAAATTAGAAAAGTAATGTCATCAAAAAAAGTGTGGTTTTCTAACATACTTGTCACTGAATCAACAAATAAAAAACTGAAAAAACAACCGATGAAAACCAAGACAGAACCAAATAAAATGATGCGCACAGGTTGAATTTTAATTTCAACAACCGATTGATTTCTGTAATTGTAACGTGAAAGATTAGATTTGTTATTACGAGAAATTATAACGAATAATACACCAACAAAAACTGCAACAGTAATCGTCAATACAATAATCATTATACTCGAATTCAAATAGTTTGTACCTGTGAAAAGCATATAGCAGCCAATTGTAATACTTACAAAAATAAAAGATAAACCTATGATCTTTTATTTATTTTTGCTTTCTATAAGTTGAAAATTTTTACTAAGATAGACTAATTATCGTAATTTCTTACAGCTAATTTTAAAGTTTTTTCCATTCTTTCACGTAATTTCAAAGGTTTTAGAACAGTTAAGAACTCCCCCATTCCTAGGATCACTCTCTCTAGCTCAAAATTCAACTGAACACATATTCTAAAAATTGTTCCGTTTTTGTCTTCATTTAAAATCTGTTGACTGTGATGGAAAGGCTTTGTTTTGACATAAGGCGCATGTTTTTTGGAAACAAAAAAATCTACATTTCGTGGACGCTGCGTTTCTGAAACTGTTGCACCAATGACTTCTCCAAAATAGCGATCAGCATCCAAATTATAATCAATGTAAGTTGAATTTTCATCGACATCAATTTCCTGCATTCTGTCCAAAGCCAAATTATAAAGTTTTCCTTTGTGAAGGCAAATCAAAAACCAACGATTATTATATTCTTTCAATAATTGTGGATGAACAGTCATATTTTGCGCTTCACGAGCGGTAAAACTTTGATACAAAATTCGTAAAACCTGCTTATTGAGAATCGCTTGATACAAAACATCAATGTATTCTAAACCTTTTAAACGTTCGTTTTTGTCGAGATGAATAATTGATTTTTGTTGAGTTGCTTGGATTGAATCTTCCAATTTTTGGATAACTCCATTCATTTCCTTAAACATCGAAAAATCCTTAAACTGCTTCAAAATCTGCACAGCGTCGGTCATCGCTTTCAAATCACTTTCAGTGACTGAAATATTATGAATACTGTAATCGGGATCGCTGTAACGATAGTATTTTCGTTCGTAAACCTCAATAGGCGCTTCATAACCAAATTTTTCGCTTCGCATATTCTGCAAATCCAATTGCACGGTACGTTTACTAACAAAGGATTCTTTACCTTCAAATTCGAACAAGGCTTCCGAACACTCATCGATTAAATCGTCAAGCGTATATTTTTTATACTTGTTTTTCAAGCATTTGTCGAGGGTTTTGTACCGAATTAAAGCGTTTTTGTTAGAAGACACGGCATATAGATTTAAAATTATTATTTGAGATTTGAAATTCTGATTTCTAAAACCTAAGATTTAAGTCCTAAGGCATTTCCTTCAAAGGAAATTCCGTCCCAACCGAACTTCATAAAGTTTCGGATATTTTGATGGTCATCGGTTTCCGGATGTTCTAAAACATCTTTGCGATAGAAATCTCCGAACAGATTTAATGTTTCATCTTTTGAAAGGTTATTAAGTTTAGCAAAACTAAAAATCTTGCATGAACCGTTGTTTTGATTGACTTCGTTTAGCGCTTCACCATTTGTGAATTTTGTTGGTGTGAAATTATAATTCGCATCAATATGCTCAATAACATCATTGAATTGAATAGTTTCTGGTTCGTTTTTAAGCTGGTCTAAAATCATTTTAAATTGTAATTATCTGATAAAAATAATCAACCTAAACAATCTACGCAACTCCAATGCGCAATAAATTTTCGAGTACAAAAAAAGCTTGTCTCTTTTCGAAACAAGCTTAGATATTAAGTTGAAGTAAAGATTACTTCACAATTTTAATATTAACTGCTGAAAAACCTTTTGGAGATTTCTCTTTCTCGTAAGTTACTTTGTGACCTTTTTTCAATTCTTCTTCCGAGTTGTTGATGTGGAAAAAGATATTTTCTTTCGATCCGTTTTCAGTGATGAAACCATAACCTTTATCACTCAAGAATGTAATAATTCCTGTGATTTCAGTATCGTCCACCTCAATAGGAGCTGCGCCCAATTGAATATCGTCTAGGTCGATTTCAATTTTTTCACGTTGGTCTGGTGGCGTGCTTGTCAATTGACCAAACTCGTCCACGTACATAAACATTTCGTCAAGCGCTTTACCTTTGTTGTTATCAGATTTGCGCTCTTCGCGGCGTGCCGCTTTTTCTTTTTGTTTCTGTTGTTTCTTTTTAAAGTTTTCTTTTTTTGAGAAAGAATCTGCCATAAATATTTTAAAATTTTATTTTAATGTTACTAAATTACACGTTATTTTGAGTTCAATTTTCGGTTAAAACCTACTTTAATTGACCTCTTCATTGTTCGAGAATCCCGAGAGATTTCTCTTCTGTTTGTCGTAGTTTGTATTTAAGTTGCTGGTAAAAGCAGCGAAAAACTGAAAGTAATGAATATAATAAACTCTTCTAAGTTTACGAAAAACAAGTGCTTTCTTTACTAATGCGTTACAAAGATACGATAAAAGAAATTAATAACGATAGTTTCTTAATTCTGTGCAGATTATATTTTCATTGAAAACTTTTTTCAAAAAAAAATTAAAATATTTTTTACTACGCAAAAAGATTGCGCAATTAGATTTTTACTTTGCATCATCAAATTAACAGGAAAGTTATAAATGTCGAATTACTGCAGCCCGACTTGAGCGGAAATCCTTTTTTTGGGATGGATTAGCCAAGGCAAAAAAGATTGGGAGCGGAAGGCATAAATGAGAAAAAAAGCGAAGGCTTTTATCGAAGTTTACGAACGAAGTTCAAGTTGCCCCAAAAAAAAAATTAGAAAAGATGAAAATAACAGGAAACGAATTAATTGCTTTAGGATATCAACCAAAAAAATGGTTCGCCGAAGCTTTGGAATATATCAACGAAAATGACTTGTCACAAGCGGAAATGGAAGCTTATTTGGAGCAATTCCGTGCGCCAGACCCAATTCCGTTAAAGGAAAATGCGGAGGATTTTGTCATCAACATTAAAGCGGAAAACGAAGCTGAGGAAGATAATGTGCAAAAAGTGATCAAAACCATGGAAGTTTTGATGAAGACGCCGACTTTGGTTTCGGGAGCGTTGATGCCGGATGCTTGTCCGACTGGTCCTGAAGGACAAATCCCTGTGGGAGGCGTGGTGGTTGCGAAAAATGCGATTCATCCAGGATTTCACTCGGCGGATATTTGTTGTTCGGTGATGTTGACGGATTTCGGGAAAGTGGATCCAAAAGTGGTTTTGGACGCGGCGCATTCTACTACGCATTTTGGTTACGGAGGACGTGCTCGCGGTGAACAAATGCCGATGAGCATTGAATTGATGGACGCTTTTAGAGAAAATATGTTCTTAAATGACGAACGATTAATCAGCATTGCACGTTCGCATATGGGAATTCAGGGCGATGGAAATCACTTCTTGTTTGTTGGGATTTCTAAAAATACAGGAAACACAATGATGGTGACGCATCACGGTTCTCGTGCGCCTGGAGCTGCTTTGTATGATAAAGGAATGAAGGTTGCGAACCGCTTCCGTGAAGATATTTCGCCAGATACGTTGAAGGAAAACGCGTGGATTCCTTTTGAAACCGAGGAAGGGGAAGCTTATTGGGAAGCCTTACAATTGATTAGAAAATGGACGAAGGAAAATCACGAAGCCATTCATAATGCGACTTTGGAGAAGTTGAACATCGAAAAATTAGATAGATATTGGAATGAACATAATTTCGTATTCAGAGACGGAGATTTATTCTACCATGCGAAAGGAGCAACGCCGCTGGACGACAAATTTTTGCCGGATATTACAGGTCCACGATTGATTCCTCTGAATATGGCGGAACCTGTATTGATTGTAAGTGGTGCTACAAACGACAGAAATTTAGGTTTTGCTCCTCATGGCGCGGGAAGAAATTTCAGCAGAGGTCAGCATAAAAGAAGCTTGGCTCACAAAACGACTGAAGAGATTTTCGCTGAAGAAACCGCTGGTTTGGATGTGAGATTTTTCACGAATGATATCGATATTTCTGAGTTGCCGAGTGCATATAAAAATGCTCAAAATGTGCGCGCTCAGATTGAAGAATATAATTTGTGCGAAATCATCGACGAAGTGCTTCCTTACGGTTGTATTATGGCTGGTGACGTGCAGAAAAACGCGCCTTGGAAGAAAAAGAAGAAGTTTAGGAAGTAGGACTTTAGATTTGAAATTTGATGTTTGAAATTTGAGATTCGAACGCTTAATCTTAACGCTAAACTTTAGACGTAAAACTTTAAACATTACAAAAATGGAAACAAAAATAAAAGAGAAATTAAGAACTCTTGAAATAGAGAAAAATATAAAAATCCTTTTGGCAATAGAGTCTGGAAGTCGGTCTTGGGGATTTGCTTCGCCCGACAGCGATTACGACATCCGCTTTATATACAAGCATCCGAAGGATTGGTATCTGTCGCCGTGGGAGAAAAAAGATACGATAGAATTCATGACCAAAGATGATTTGGACGGTTCTGGATGGGATTTGAGGAAGACTATGTTGCTTTTAGCAAAATCAAATGTTCCGCTTTTGGAGCATTTGTACTCGCATATTTTTTATGTGAAAAATTATGATTTCCTCGAAAAAATGTGCGACTTGGCAAAAGATGCTTTCTCTCCAATTGCGGTATCATTTCATTATTTAGGAATCGCCAAAAAGTATTTGGAAATTTGCAAAACAGATGAAGTGAAACTAAAAGATTATTTCTACTGTTTAAGAACGACTTTAGCCACAAAATGGGTGGTTGAAAAAGGAAGTTTTCCGCCAGTAATCTTTTACGAAATGTTGGATTTGTTGCCAACTTCAGAACGCGAAAAAGTGGAATATTCGTTAACCATAAAATCTAAAAATGGTGAAAAGTATTTCCACCCAAAAGATGAAGAATTAACAAACTACTTAACTTCTGAAATTGCTTTTCTAAACGATAAAATAAAAGAACTTCCTTCAGGAAATTTTGATAAGTCGAAAGCGGAAAAGGTGTTTTTGGAGTTGGTGAAATAAATAAGCAGATTACGGGTTTCCGTAGTCTGTTTTATGTAATAAATAATATCTTTAATAAAAATAAAAAACATGAGTTTTAAACTAATAGCAATAATCAAACAAGCTTTAAATTTTTATGAGCATCAAACTTATGTTACTGATGAAATAATAGATGTTGAAAAAGACTTTCCAATCTCTTTTTTAGATGAAAAAATTAATTCATATCATAATGAAGCTTTTTTTGAAGATTTAATTGAGTTTATTCCGCCGTCTTTTTTCAAGACGGAATTGTATTTTGATGAGAAAAATGATGAAGATAATTTTTCTAATCTTAGTTCAGGAGAAAAGCAGAAAGTCTATAGTTTGAACTCTATTGTATATCATTTAAGAAATTTATTGTCGGTAAATAAGAATCCTAAAAAAAATGAACTTATTGTCTATAAAAACTTCAACATTATATTGGATGAAATAGAACTATACTATCATCCAGAATTGCAACGTACATTCATTAAAGACTTGCTAGATTATATTCGGAAAATTGACTTTGAAAATAGATATTTTGATTGTATCCCAAACATCAACATTATGTTCATTACTCATTCGCCTTTTATTTTATCAGATATTCCAAAACAAAATATTTTATTCTTAGACATTGATAGAGAAACCAAAAAATCAGCACCTCAAATCTATGAAGAAGATAATACCTTCGGGGCAAATATTCATGAAATGTTAACAAAGGGATTTTTTTTAGAAAGTACTAAAGGTAAAGTCGCAATATCAAAGATTAATGAGTTTCTGGAATTTTATAAAAAGAAAAACGAGTTAACTGCAAGCAAGTTTTTAACTCGCAGAGAATATTTTAAAAATATTATAAAATTAATTGGTGAAGATTATATCAGAAATATTTTACAAAATCAGTTTGATGAATTAGACGAAAAATTTAATTCAAAATATTTAATTGAGAAGCGCGAAGAATTAAAAAAACAAATAGATCAAATTAACGAGCAACTAAATGAAAATTCTTAATAATGAGAAAAGTAAAATATCCATACAATAATCAAAGCGAAAAGGATACCTTTAATACACTCTATTACAATCTCATTAAAGATAGAATTGATGAATCTGGAATAAATGTTATTTTAAAGAAAATAAACAACAGTTACAACTTAGAAAAGCTTATTGTCAGTAATTTTTCCGAATTACTTGAAATTCAAGAAAAAATTAAACAATCTGCTCATTTAAAGAACTTAGAAGTTTTTTTTAAATTTAAAAAAAAGAAAGAAACAATATACCTGTATGATAAATTTCAACCATTTATTTCGAATTTTTTCATGGCAGAAAAAATTGATTTAAACTCTTGTCATTACTGTAATATTGATTTCATTAATACATTTGAAGAACATTATCAATTTAACTCTAAAAAAGAATTCATTTCAAAAGCGCCAAAAGAGATACTCACTATGATTGATGTGATTTCAGAAAAAACCGCGAACGAAATTATAAAAAAAAGAACTTCGAATAACATAATTAATGAATTGAAACCAATATTAGGAGTACAAGTTTACACCAAATTATTTAATTGGTGGAACTCGTCAGCAATGAGTAATTCTTCAAAAGTTGATTTGAAAAATATTGTTGTCAAGAAAAACCATTATACTTTAGATCATGTGCTGCCAAAAAATGAATTTTCATTCTTTTCATTGAGTTTATACAACTTAGTTCCCTCGTGCTCTTCTTGTAATTCTAAATTCAAGCATATGAAAGAATTTACAGTCAATAAAGATCTTTCAAAAATCTGTCCAACTTCTGAAGAGTTTCTCTCAGAAAATTTGATAGAATTCAAATTGAATTTTGATGTTAATGATCCTGACTTCGAAAGTAAAATAAAAAAAATTAAGCAAATTGATGATGTCGAAGTTAAGATTAAAAATATGCAGTCTTTAGAAGGAGTTGATGAGTTTATTGAAATTTTTAAAATCAAATCAAGGTATGAATTCCACAAAAATATATCATTCGATTTAATAAAAAAAAGAGAAAAATACTCCGATTCTCAACTTGATGAACTTGAAAAAATTTTTCTTAAAGAGCGAATATTTATTGACAAAGACACTTTCAAAAAGCACATTTTTGGTTCTGCTATTTTTGAAAAAGAAAATATGAATAAACCTTTTGAAAAGTATAAAAAAGATATTGCAAAACAATTAGGCTTAATACCATGACCATCCACGACTTAAAACATAAAAACCTCCTTCTTTTCGAAGCCATATCTGGAAGCAAAGCTTTCGGATTGGCGACGGAGAAGTCGGATACGGATATTCGAGGAGTTTATTATTTGCCGAAGGAAGATTTCTTTGGACTGGATTATATGCCGCAGGTTGCAAACGAAACCAACGATGAAGTTTATTATGAATTGGGAAGATTTGTAGAATTGTTGTTGAAGAATAATCCCAATATTTTGGAAGTTTTGGCAACGCCCGAAGATTGCATTTTGCACAAACATCCAATTTTTGATAATTTGAAAATCGAAGATTTTCTGTCAAAACTCTGCAAGGAAACTTTTGGAGGTTATGCAATGACTCAAATCCAGAAAGCACGAGGCTTGAAAAAGAAAATAGTCAATCCAATGGACGAAAAACGAAAAGATGTTTTGGATTTTTGTACCGTTTTCGAAAATGCAGATTCTGTTTCTTTAAAAGATTGGCTGAATGAAAAATCATTTATTCAAGAGAATTGCGGTTTAACCAAATTGCCAAGTTCTAAAGGAATGTTTGCGCTGTTTTATGATTTTGAGGGCGATAAAAACTACCGTGGAATTTTTAAAAACGAAGATTCTAACGAACTTAGCTTGTCTTCGATTCCGAAAAATGAGAAAGTGGAAGCCTATTTATTTTTCAATCAAGATGCATATTCAATTTACTGCAAAGAGTATAAGGAATATTGGAAATGGGTGAACGAGCGAAATGAAGATCGTTACGACACCAACCAAAAGCACGGCAAGAATTACGATAGCAAAAACATGATGCACACGATTCGGCTTTTGCAGTCCGCTTTGCAAATTTTGGAAACTGGAAAAATCAATATTCGGGTAGAAAATCGCGAAGAATTATTATCAATAAAAAACGGTGACAAGGAATATGACGAGCTTTTGAATTACGCCGAAACTTTGATGAACAAATTAAATTCGGCTTTGGATAGTTCAAGATTGCCAGATTTCCCAAACAAGGAAAAAGTAAATTCTATTTTGGTGAAAATGCGTTCGGAATTGTGCCGTTAAATTAAGAACATAAAGTCAACGTCGGTTCGAGTAGATTTTGAAAAAAGGCAATGTGGTCAAAAATAGTTGGTGTTTTTTCACAAAATATTTTGTAATATACTGAGATTGATTGGAAGAGGAAATGAGCTCTGCTGAGGAGCAACTTATTAGCAATACAATCAATGCTGTAAACAATAGTTTAGAAGGGTGGCTTTTGCCATCCTTCTTTGTAAATTATTGGAACAGCTTTATGGCTAAAAAAAACCTTAACTACCTAATGTATTATTGTTTTTGATTTTTGTAAAAAAGATACCATTGGATAAATTGCTTTCTTCTACTTTTGGTAAGACCTCTATGAATATTGAGATTGCCTTTTAAGTGACCAAAAAAGGACTCTATACCATTTGTTGTTTTTG
>NZ_FUYZ01000012.1 GCF_900167905.1 Soonwooa buanensis
TTGCATTTAATCCTTATTTGTACTTTTGTAAAATCTGAATTTAGAATTTCTTTTGTGACTTTTGTGGCCAATTTATTTAAAAGCCAAGCTAAAAGTTAGTTTATTGACAACTTAAAAAAATTATGAAAATACTAAGCTCACCAGCCAAATTGATGAACATCGAAAATCACACCGATTTACTGCGTTCGACAACGCCAAAATTCATCAAAGAAGCCGAAGAAATACAATCTTACCTCAAACATAAAGACCCAAAATATTTGTCCGAACTCATGGAGATTTCTACCAAATTAGCGGACGAAAACTGGGAGCGTAACCAAAACTGGAAAGCCAATCCAAAACCTAAAGAATCTGCACCAGCAATGTTTGCCTTTGTGGGCGAAGTTTACAGAGGTTTGGATGCCAAAACTTTGGACAAATCAGCCATCGATTATTTACAAAAAAATTATAGAATGTTGTCGGGACTTTATGGTTTACTAAAGCCGTCTGACCGCATTATGTTGTATCGACTAGAAATGGGACGTCCTTTTGCGTTTGACAAAAACAAAAACCTTTACGATTTCTGGACAGAGCGTGTGACAGAGCAACTTAACTCCGAGTTGAAAGCCAAAGATTTAATTCTAAACTTAGCCAGCAATGAGTACGTAAAAGTTATCGATCGCAAAAAGATAAAAGCGACAATCATCGATTTCGAATTCCGACAAATACAACCCGACGGAAAACTAAAAACGATTGTTGTATACACCAAACATGCAAGAGGATTGATGATTCGTTTTTGTGCAGAAACCAATGCTAAAACACTTAACGATGTTAAAGCATTCAATTATGAAAATTACTTAATCGATGAGAAACTATCAACCGACACCAATCTAGTTTTCACAAGATAGTTTTAATTAAATCAAAAAATTCATAATTCATAATTCATAATTCGTAATTCGTAATTCGTAATTCGTAAATCAAAAATATCCAATTGACCATTTCAGATCTTAAAAAACGTTTTCAAAATGAACTTTCAGAGCAATATTCAACCTCCGAAAGCATCACGCTATTTTATATTTTTGCGGATAAAATCTTTGGATTTACAAGACATCAACTTCGAAAATTCGAAAACCAAGAAATCTTAAAAGATGATGAAGATACTTTTGAAAACATTCTTAATGATTTAAAATCAGGAAAACCTTACCAACAAATAACGGGCGAAGCGGAGTTCTATGGTAAATTATTTAAGGTTAACGAACATGTTTTAATACCACGACCAGAGACGGAAGAACTTTTGGAATTGGCTTCCCATTACATCAAAGAGTTTCAAAAAGAAAATAAAATTGAGAATTTAAAAATCCTTGACATCGGCACCGGAAGTGGCGTTATTCCTATAATTTTAAAACTAAATTTCCCAAATGCGGAAGTTCACGCATTAGACGTTTCCGAAGAAGCTTTAGAAATAGCTAAGCAAAACGCGGCTTTACATGAAGTTGACATTCAGTTTTATAAAAAAGATATTCTTAACGAAAGCCCAAGTGATATGTATGACATCACCATCAGTAATCCGCCTTACATCGGCATTGACGAGAATATCAATATCGAAGATTCGGTAAAGTCGTTTGAACCCAATTTGGCTTTATTTTCGCCAACAGAAGATGTGTTGATATTTTATAAAAGAATCGCGGAACTCGGGAAATCCCACCTCAAAGAAAAAGGATTAATCTTCCTAGAAATTAATCAAAAATACGGTCCCGAAACTTTGGAATTATACAGAGAATTTGAAGTTTCAAAATTGATAAAAGACCTCTCAGACAACGATAGAATGATCTACGTCAAAAAATAAAGTTCGTATTAAAACAAGTATTTTTGGTTTAATAGTCAAAAATAGTTGGTAGAATTCTTTCTATCGCCTATTATTATTGATGATACGAGAAGTTTATTGAACTTTGTTTCAATAAACTTTTTTTATGCCTGAAAAATCAAAAAAAATCGTTGTTGGAGCTGTAAAAGTCTGAATGTAATTTCGTGGGGAAAACAAAATAATAAGAGACGTTTTAAATGTAAAAATTGTGGTATTTATTTTACCTCCGAGAACAAGTCTGTTGGCTTAAAAAATAAGGAAGTTTGGTTCAAAAAATGGATTGTTGGAAAACAGACTTATGAAGAAATTTCACGAGACTCAGGATACTCAGTTAGTACTCTGCAACGATATTTCAATATAATGCTTGGGAATACACCCAAGCTTAGTTATAGTCAGAACAAAGAGGTTTATTTACTAATTGATGCTACTTATTTTTCTAATGAAATTTGCTTAGTAGTTTTTAGGGATGATGTATTTAAGCAAACTCAGCTTTATAGAATTACTGATGGAGAGCATTATGAAGAACTAAATGAAGACTTGGAAAATATCTTGAGCTTAGGAATACAAATTGGAGGAATAACTTGTGATGGTGATAAATCTTTGCTCAAAGCTATACGAAAAGTCTGCCCAAAAGTTCCTG
This sequence comes from Soonwooa buanensis, assembly GCF_900167905.1. GTDB lineage: Bacteria > Bacteroidota > Bacteroidia > Flavobacteriales > Weeksellaceae > Soonwooa > Soonwooa buanensis. The sequence goes on from NZ_FUYZ01000012.1 coordinate 2,481, forward strand.
TACAGAGGTGTCTAGTTCATATCCAGAGAATGTGTAAAATATGGCTTTCTGCTCATCCGAAATCAAATGCGGGATTTGAACTTCGCGAAATTGCTTGTAAACTTCATTTCATTGATAATGAATTGAAAAAGCAATACTGGATAAAAGAAGTACTTGACTGGTATACAAAACACGAAAATTTTGTAAATGAGAAATCATACAACCACGAAACAGGAAGATATTGGTATACGCATAAAATGGTACGACGATGTTTTTCCGTAATCAGAAAGGCTTTGCCTAATATGTTTGTATTTCTTCAGAATTCTAAAATACCAAAAACAACAAATGGTATAGAAATGCAAAGCATTCGTGAATACCATAAAAATAATAAATATTTAATGAACAATCTTTTTTTGGTCACTTAAAAGGCAATCTCAATATTCATAGAGGTCTTACCAAAAGTAGAAGAAAGCAATTTATCCAATGGTATCTTTTTTACAAAAATCAAAAACAATAATACATTAGGTAGTTAAGGTTTTTTTTAGCCATAAAGCTGTTCCAATAATTTACAAAGAAGGATGGCAAAAGCCACCCTTCTAAACTATTGTTTACAGCATTGATTGTATTGCTAATAAGTTGCTCCTCAGCAGAGCTCATTTCCTCTTCCAATCAATCTCAGTATATTACAAAATATTTTGTGAAAAAACACCAACTATTTTTGACCACATTACCAACAAACAAAATCCTGAGTCAATGCTCAGGATTTTTTATTTGTTTCAAAGTGTTTTAAACCTCGAAATTCTTCTTTGCAAGCTCTTTTCGCACACGGCTAAGACTTTCTGGTGTAATCCCGAGATACGAAGCCACCATCCATTGCGGAACACGTAGCATGATGTTCGGATACTTTTTAAGAAAATCTAAGTAACGTTCTTCAGCTGTGGTGCTTATCAAAGCATTAACTCTGTTTTGCAAGTTTTTGATGTGGTTAAACATCAACACTTGATTTCTTTCTGCAACTTGTGGATGCAATTCTGCTAACTTAAACAAAAAATCATCTGCCATAACAACAACTTCAGAATCTTCAATAGCTTCTATATAAAAACGAGATTTCTCACTTAACATTTGACTAGTTGAGTCCGAAATAATCCAACCTTCGGGCGCAAATTGGATCACATGCTCTTTCCCCAACTTATCGATAGAATACATTCTCAAAAGACCTTTCTCGACAAAATAACGATCATTATTCACCTCACCTTCTCGCACCAACACACTTCCTTTTTTAAAGAATTTGACATCATAATGCGTCGAACATTGCGTTATGCTATCCTCAGGAATTTCAAGAATCTGCGAAAGATGTTTATGAAAATTATTTACCATTTCTGTCAATCTGTTTTATTTTTTAAAAATACTAATTCTTATTTAAATTCAATGCATGATTTTAAAATCAAAAACATGACAATTTGTACCATAGGAATAATTGGTATAATTGATGTAATAAGCTTTACAACTAAATTTGTTTAGTGTAAATTTGTATTAAATATTATCTTATGAAAAAAGCCCTTATAGTTGTTGATGTACAAAATGATTTTTGCGAAGGAGGAAGTCTTGCGGTGCCAGGCGCTAGCGAAATTATTCCTTTCATTAATAGGTTGATGGAGAAAGGAAACTATGACGAAATTGTTTTTACCCAAGATTGGCATCCCGCAGAACACAAATCGTTTGCAAGTAACAACGACCGCCAAGTTGGTGAAACTATTATTTTAAATGGCATCCCGCAGTTTATGTGGCCAGATCACTGTGTACAAGGGACTTTTGGTGCAGAATTCCATAAAGATCTTGATGTCTCAAAAGCTACAAAAATTTTCCAGAAAGGTACACATCCTGACATTGACAGTTACAGTGGTTTCCAAGATAACAATCATTTTTTGAAAACAGGTCTAGAAGATTATCTTAAATATCACGATATACAAATTGTGGAAATCGTTGGTTTAGCATTAGATTATTGTGTTAAATATACTTGTCTAGATGCGATGGAAGCAGGATTTGTCCCAATGTTACACTTCCAAGGGACAAGAGCTGTTAACGTAAAGCCTGATAGTGCAAAAAATACAATCTATGACTTATTACAACATCACGTAACCATTGTTGGTTAAGAAGTTCTAGAACATAATAAATTATCAAAACTGCTTTATTCTAAGCAGTTTTTTTTTATTTTTGTAACGAAAACATTTAAAACTATAAAACCATGAAAAAATTAGTGTATATGGCTACATTGTGTAGCGTATCATTTTTTAATGCTCAAAAATTTGAAGTTTCTGCTGGATATGGAACAGGATCTTTATTCGGAGGTGCAGATTCTATTCTAAAAGCTGTTGGTACAACGATTTTCAACGGCGAACCCGAAATGCCAAACAGTAATGGCGTTCTAACAGTTGCGCTTACTACTTATAACGAAAACATGAAGTGGCGTTATGGTCTAGAAGCCAATCTTGAATCTTTTAACGAAACTAAATCAAGCTACAGAAAGCAATCTTATTTCTCTATTCTTCCAAAAGTTGATTATTTCTGGTCAGATGCCGATAATAAATGGCGTTTTTACTCAGGAGTTTCGGTTGGGGTTTTATTCCGAGATTTGGATTATGTGGATCCTTCGAAGAATGTTCAAAAGACAAATGATACTTTTTTAGCTTTTAACATTATGCCGATTGGCGTAAGATATGGCGGAAATTTCGGCGTTTTTATAGAGCCTAGTATTGGCACAAGAGGTTTTGTACAAGGCGGTCTTAATTATATTTTTTAAATTAAATTTTAACAAAATAAAAAGAGAGCTAAATTTTAGCTCTCTTTTGTTTTATAACATTTTCAAATTGTTAACTTCTAGTTCGGTAAGGATTCTCCAATGTCCACGTTTGATGTTTTTCTTGGTAAGTCCAGCAAACATAACACGGTCAAGTGATTCTACTTCATAACCTAACTTTTGGAAAATACGTCTCACAACACGATTCCATCCGATATGGATTTCGATACCGATTTCATTTTTAGGTTTTCCTTCGATGAAAGAAATACTGTCAACTTCCGCAACACCTTCTTCTAGACGAATTCCGTCAGCAATCGATCTTAGATCTTCAATTGACAATTTTCTATCCAAAGTCACATGATAGATTTTCTTCATGTTAAATGATGGATGCGTCAATTTTTTTGTCATGTGACCATCATTTGTCAACAAGATAACACCCGTCGTTTGACGATCTAGACGACCAACTGGGAATAATCTGTACGGTGAAGCGTTGGCTACAAGATCCATAACTGTTTTTCTAGCTTTGTCATCTTTAGTCGTTGAGATATAACCCTTTGGCTTGTTAAGCACAACATAGACAGGTTTTTCTGGCGTGATGCTTTGTCCGTCAAACACCACTCGATCTGTCTTCTGAACTTGGTACCCCATCTCTGTCACCACTTTTCCGTTAACTTCTACAAGTCCTTGTGTGATAAGATCATCCGCCTCTCTTCTACTACAAATCCCTGAATTTGCAATATATTTATTAAGTCGTATCGTTTCTTTTGGCGCTTTCGCTAACTTATCCAATTTTCTTCTTTGGATATAAGATTTTACACGTTCGCCTTCTTCTTCTGTTTTATTAAAAGGTCTTCTTGGTCCGAATTTTCTCTCGCCGCCTTCGTATTTATCTCTAGAATCGAAGTCACGACCACGTGTCGTTTTTGGCTTTCCAAATTTGCCACCTCTTTCGAAAGAACCTCCTTCTCTAGATGTATTTTTTGAATCCCCTCTTGAGCCACGCGAATTTTCAGAAGACTTTCTCCCTCCAAAATTTCCGGTCTTTTTATTTCTGTCTGAAGAATTTCTATCGTTTCTGCTCATGTTTTAAAATTTTTGCAAAGATAGACTTTTTTAAGTCAATATAGAAAAGGCTTTTCGCACTCCTATTATATTGCCCAACTAAATCTAGAATATATACCATCGAACAACATCGCTAAGATTCCAAAAAATATCCATAATTTAAGAACACTTAATGTTGTCACTTTGTCATTTTTATGATTTCTGAATAACCAAAAGATACTTAATATTAATACGAAAAGACCTATTGCAAAATACCAAGCCATGATACTTTGTAGTCCAATACCTTTAATAATGATAAGCGATACAACAAAAGCCATCAAACAAAATACGATAATAATTTGCCTTGCAATTTTAGAACTAAATTGATTTGCAATCGTTTTGTAACCAAAAACTTTATCAGCATTTTTCGTTAAAAGATCTTTAGTCATGTCGATAATCATCAACATTAAAAAAAGAAAAATTGCCATGAAAAAGACTTTCAAAGTGAAGGTTCTGTAATAGACTAACATCCCGAAAAACGGATACATCGTCAAGCCAACAAATGTGAGATTATTTAAAAATAAAACTTTACTAATCTTATGACTGTAAAACCACATCAAAAATTGATATACCAAAAAGAATACAAACACGCGCCAAGACTGTGTAAATGCAATTGTTAAACCTAAGGCATTGAGAAAAATATAGGCGTAAAGAAAATATTTTTGTTTTAAAAAAGATTGTATTCTGCTGCGAAAAGGTTTGGTTACTTGATCTTTTTCTCGATCATAAAACTGATTAATAATTCCACCAGCCAAAATACTTAAAACCGAACACAGAATAATTAAATGTGCGTGATAATCGAAGACAAAAGCACGAAAACTTTCTTCTCTGTTAAATAAGAAAAACGTCGAAACATACAGCGCAAACGTCAACAAAGCCACGAAAAAAAACCGTGCACCCAAAATAAAGCCCATCAATTGATTCAATCGATAGGCAAGATTTTTATGTCGTTTTTGTATGTTTTGACTCATACTTTATTAAAATCTGTAAATCACCTCTTTCTGAAATCCAGAAAGCATTTTTTCAGCTTTTTCGTAATCTTTTGTAAATCCTAAAATGTAGCCTCCGCCACCACTTCCACAAAGTTTAAGGTAATAAGCATTGCTATCAATTCCTTTTTTCCAAATGTTATAGATACTTTCCGGAATCATCGGTTTGAAGTGGTCATACGCCCAAACTGATAGTTTTTTCAAATTCTTGAAAAACGGATTCATATCTTTTTTAAGGAAAGCCTCAATACAAGCGTTGTTATAACGGATAAACTCTTCCTTCATCGTTTTTCTGAAACCTTCAGTTTTCATTTTTTCAAAGAAAATCTGAATCATCGGTCCAGTTTCGCCAGTTATCCCCGAGTCGATCAAAAATACAGCGCCTTTACCTTCTGATGCATGATCAGGAATGGCAACTTTGTCAAGATTTTCTTTATTTTCGATAAGAATCGGAAGATTCATGTAACAAATCAAAGGATCCATCCCAGAACTTTTACCATGGAAATAGCTTTCCATTTCACCAAAAATGGCTTTTAGCTTTTTAAGATTATCTTTAGAAATGGTATCTGGACTAAGTTTTTCTGACGAATATTTTTCAAAAATTGCAGCAACCAAAGCTCCAGAACTTCCAACGCCGTAACCTTGCGGAATGTTAGAATCGAAGAATAATCCTTCTTCAATATCTTTTTTGAAAGCGTCGATATTTAACTTAAAATTACCTGGTAAGTTAAGTGTTGCCAAAAAGTCGGCATACTTTTGTAAATGGTGATTCGATTTCTTTTCGAACTCCGAAGCCAATTCCGAGAACTTCAAAGTTCCTTTATAAAAGCTGTACGGAACGACAAGCCCTTGCGAGTTTTCGATCATTCCATATTCTCCGAAAAGAATAATTTTAGCATAAAATAAAGGGTTGGTCATTGTTTATTTTTTTGTGTTTTGTAATGCAAATTTACAAAATATTTTCTATTGCGTTATCTGCAAATTAAATGCCGAAATTTTAAATATTATTAATATTACAAATTAGCTTTATTATTGTTAGCATTTACTTTTAAAAAACGAATTAAAACTAAACCAATTGCAAAGAAAACCGTCATGGACAATGCCGCATAACGCATATTGTTAAAATGCTCGATCAAAGTTGCAAAAATGAAAGTTCCTAAAATAATCGCCAATTTTTCTAAAACATCATAAAAACTGAAATAGGTTGTATTTTCCATGCCGTCTTGTGGTAACAATTTAGAATATGTTGATCTCGACATTGCTTGTAGACCGCCCATTACTAGACCAACAATTGCAGCAACACCATAGAATTGATATTCTACATTTGGATTTTCTTTATTAAGATAATAGGCTGAAAGACAAGCTACAATCCACAAAACAATACAAATCGAAATGACATTCTTATTACCTATTTTTCTTGATAAACGTGAGAATGCAATCGCACCGATAATTGCTTCAATCTGAATAACCAAAAGCGTCATAATCAATTTGTCTTGAGCTAAATTAATTTCTGATTTACCAAACAAGGTTGCCATCAAGAAAATCGTCTGCATACCAACACTGAAGAAAAAGAAACTCGACAAGAAATACTTTAAGTTAGAATCTCTAAATAAATGATTACCAACCTTAAACAACTCTCTAAAGCTTTCTTTAACAATATCAATATAGAAAGTAATATTCTTTTTTAATACAAAGAAAAAACCGCCATTATTTTTATGACTTTTAAAAAAGTTTTTATGATTTAATAATACCAAATCTTTAGGAAGTTGATCTTTAACATTCCCAAATTGTGGTAAATGTTTAAAAGTATATTGCGAAAAACCAAACCACCAAGCTCCTGTTAATAAGAAACTTATACGTGTATAAAGCTTAGCTTGTTCGGCATCTTTTGCTAAAACTTGGATTAAAACTAAACAAATAATAACCAAGATTACAGACCCGATGTATCCGTAAACATAACCTTTTGCGGACAAAGCATCCTGCTTATCCGGCGTTGCGATATCTGGTAAAAACGAATTATAAAACACCAAACTTCCCCAGAACCCGACACTGGCTGTGACACTAAATAAAAGTCCTAACCAAACGGTATTCATCCCTGTAAACATCGCTAATCCCATGCAAGAAGTTGCGCCTAGATAACAGAAAAATTGCAAGAATGATTTCTTGTTACCGATTGTATCTGCCAACGATGACAAAATTGGTGACAACAAAACAACAATTACAAAAGACAAGGTTAAAGAATAACCATAAACTGCGTCTGGCTGATAATCTCTCCCGAAAATATTGATCATGTGTCTAACGGGCACTTGGATTGTTTTTCCAGTCTCTTCGACATACTCACTTCTTTCGCTAGCGGTTGTTAAAATCGAATAATAAATAGGAAAAATCGTGGATGTAATTACTAAAGAATATACAGAGTTGGCCCAGTCGTATAACGCCCAAGCCTTCATGATTTTTGGATTATTTTTGATACTCACGTTTTAAGATTTCAAATATTAGAACAAATATAAAATTAATGTTGAGAAATTAAACTTCGACGAGAATTAATTTTCTGTCATTTCTGGCGCAAGTGTTGGGTCCTTGCCTTCTTTTCTCTGTTTTTCATAATCTTTGAAAAGGAACATCGCCTTCTTCTGCATCAACAAAATCGCAATAATATTGAGCCAAGCCATTAATCCAACACCGATATCACCAAGCATCCATGCACTTTCTGCAGTTTTGATTGTACCGTAAAATGCAGAAAACATAATCACAACTTGGAAGATTCTGATATAGATTTTTTTGTTAGAATGTTTTTGAAGATAACTAATATTGGTTTCTGCGATATAGTAATACGCCATTATAGTCGTGAATGCAAAGAAGAACAACGAAATAGCGACAAAAGCTTTCCCAATCGACGGAAAATGCTGCGCTACTGCAAACTGCGTAAAATCCGCTCCCATTTTAACATTCGGGATATTTTCAACAACAAAACCACCTGCAGGATTTTCGACATTATACATCCCAGTGAACAAAATCATCAAAGCAGTTGCCGTACAAACAAAAATCGTATCAACATAAACCGAAAAACCTTGTACTAAACCTTGCTTCATCGGGTGCGATACTTCTGCTGCTGCCGCTGCATGTGGTGCAGTCCCCTGTCCTGCTTCGTTACTGTAGATTCCACGTTTTACACCCCAAGCAATTGCCATCCCGATAATACCTCCAAAGGCAGAATCTATACCCAAAGCGGATTCAAAAATTAACTTAAAAACAGCTGGGACTTGGTGAAAATTAAGACCAATTATCACCAAAGACATCAGAATGTAACCTCCTGCCATAAATGGAACAACAAATTCTGCAACCGTACTAATTCGTTTAACACCACCTATTATAATAATACCTAAAATAATTGCAACAACAATACCTGTTATATACATGGGGATATCAAAAGCATTTTTGACCGCAACCGCAATACTATTACTTTGTACACCAGGCAAAAACAAACCACAGCTAAAGACCGTTACCACCGCAAAGGCAATCGCGTACCATTTTAGTTTTAGACCTTTTTCGATGTAGAAAGCTGGTCCACCACGATATTGTCCATCTTTAACAACTTTATAATATTGTCCAAGTGAGGCTTCAACAATCGCAGACGCACTCCCAAGAAACGCTATAACCCACATCCAAAATACTGCGCCAGGTCCGCCCATGCCGATTGCTGTTGCCACACCCGCAATATTTCCTGTGCCTACACGTCCAGAAATAGCTAAAGCAAAAGCTTGAAACGACGAAATCCCTTTCTCAGAAGCATTACCTTTAAATAATAATTTCCACATTTCGCGGATATAACGAATTTGTGGAAAACGCATTCGGATCGAAAAAAAGATGCCCGAAAACAAACATAAAAATATTAAAGTGTTACTCCATACAATTCCATTGATGACTTTTAAGAATTCGTCCATAGCTTTTATTAGATAGTTGAAGCTTCTAAGATAGGTTTTTTATTGATAAATGTTGGATAATTGACTTTCTTTATTGGAGAAAATTTCATTGAAAAGGAATTCAAAATAAGATAAAACAGAGATTTTTTGAAACATATTATCCAGAATTAAGTATTGAAATTAGACTTTCTATTGTTCCAAAAATTCATACATTAGAAATATGAAAAGTAAATTTTCGTTCTTTATTAAAAGAATTTTTAAAAATTAAAAAGCAAATGATTAATAAATTTTCAACAGTTTTGATGACCATCTTTAGCTTAATTTCGATCCAAATTACTGCTCAAAAAAACTACACTCATCTGAAAGAATATGGCTTAAATTCTAAGGTTAAAAAAGTTACAACTTATATTAAAAACATTGAAAATAATCTTATCCCAAAAGACACTTTAGGCCATGATCGGAAAACAATTATGACTTTCGATTCCAAGGGAAATATGCTACAAAACGCGCGTTATTTTATGCCAAATAAAAAAATTGATATTATAAAAGACATCATAACTTTTAATTATAATGACAATGATATAAGTTACACGCAGAAAAGTGTTTTTAGAACACAAAAAGACATCCTTCAAATCTTAAAATATGTTTGGAAAGACGATTATAACTACGATATTATAAATACTGATACTAATTCTGTTACTGATCAAGTTAGTCTAAACCAAAACTTAACACTTAAAAAAGAAATTTTTAAAAATGATGGAAAAGCAATTTATGAATCCGAATTTATCAATGAATATAAAGACGGAAAATTAGTAAAACGTACTCATAAAAATTTTGATTTTGTGGATGAAAAGCAAAGCGAATCTTTTCAAGTTGAAATTATAAAACAATACGACAAAAACGGAAATCCTAGTCTAATATATTTTTATGATGACAAAAACGCAACAAAATTATTAGCGGTCTCTTTTAAGTTTTATGACTATTATTAAATAAAAAACACAATGAAACTCCTGACTATTCCTCTTTTAATTTTTTTAATGAATTCTTGCAACAACAAGTCTTCTACAAAAACTGAAACAGAAACGATTACAAACCAAGCTTCTCAAAAAACCAATGACAGTATCGAAATTGGCTTTTATGACAACTTTGAAAAGCTTCAAAAATTCGAATTAAAAACGGCAACTAAAGATGGTTTTGATCAATTAAAATCAAATACAACTTTTCTACAAACGAAAATTGAAACCGACAAAAAGAATTTCTACTTAGAGATTGCGAACAAAAAAGTGAAATTCAAAAAATATGATGAAGATTCTACCGAAGATCACAATGGCAGTGAATATTTAGGTTATAGCCCGAATTTGGATTTGTTTGCAGTACAAAATAATTCGGTTGCAGATAATTTAGGATTTGCTGATATAGATTTAATCAACAAAACAAATGCTTTTAAATACAAAATCGTTTCGCTTGGCGATTGGAGCGGTTCGATTCCGTTAGCCTCCCCCAACAATCAATTTTTGGTTTATTTTCAAAATCCTGAATATGAATCTCCAACTTTAAGTATCGCGATTCTAACAATTAATAATCAAAATAATCCTAAATCATTTTTAAAAGAATATGCGAGTTGTTTTGTAGATAATGACTTTTCGATTGAAGAAATAAGATGGAAAGACGACCATAATTTTGTGATAAAAGCTTACAAATCAGAAAATGATGACGCTGGCAAAGAAATTAAAAATTATTCTTATTTCTCTGCAAAATTTAATTAAATCTAATTAAAACGCACGCCTTATTAACAATTAAACGAATATTTTTATTGATAAATTAATTTTAATATTGAAAATTTTTAGTATTTTAATCAATATTTAAATAAAACAAAAATGGCAGAAATAGAAAACCTCATTAACGACTATCTGCAACAAGCGCCAAAGACTTCGCAAGAAATCCTTTTTAGCAACTTAGATCAACATCCAGTTTGGGAGGATAATCGAGAAATTATGCAACTTGCGACGCAACAAATATTGCAACCAGTTGGCGTACTCACTAACGAACATGTTTTAGCCTACATCGGCGTACACGCAAAAACAGCAATTACAGGAAAACGTGACAGCATTGGTTTTTTAATCACAAATTTCAGGATTTTAACACAATATGATTTTTCGGTTTTATTAACGCCTCAGCCTGCAAAAGCCACTTATTTCACTTCAAAAACTACAGCCGAGGAAGTTTCTTCTAAAGTTTGGAACGAATTTTTAACACTCAATAAATTAAGCATCCCAAATGAACAACTAGCCGCAATGCACGATGCTTTGGTGGATCTTACAAAGATCATTTTGCCCGCACTACACCAATCTGGTCATCTTCCTGAAGACATAAAAAAATCAACAAGCGTCACGACGCGAATTCCAGAATTAGGTTTACAAAAAGAGCTGAAAACTTATGCTGAAAACGAGAAAAAATTGAAAGCTTTTGCTGAAAAATTTAAAATCGAAAATATAAAATACGGCATGGTAGACAAACCATTATTTGGTGGCGTTTATGGTTTAGCAATCACCGAAAAAGGTATTACCAGTCGCGATCTTATGGAAGATAGTCAAACAAGCACTTGGGACGAAATAAAAACTGATGCGGCTCGAAATGGGAATAAAAATTTTGAAATCTTGGCAGGAAATAAAATCCATATAGTGCCTTCACATAACAACGATCTAGTCCCAGCCTTGATAACCTTAATCAATGAAATTGCAACGAAGGAAATTTCTTTTTAAAACACAAAATAATGAGTTACGACATTGCATTATACCGCATCGAAACCAAATTACAAGAAGAAAAATCACAAGATGAGAACTTTTTTGAGAACGAAGCGAATTTGGTTTCCTTTACAGAAAAACAATTTCAAGATTTAAAAAATAGACTCGAAAATTATGAATATAATGTGGTCGACCAAACGAACAACCAAATAACATTCAGTCATCCAGATGAGGATTTCGGAACTGCACTTTTGACAAAAGAAGCTTTATTTTTCACAGCTAGTTGGAGTGACAATTCGATTTTTGAAGTAGGCATGACGGCCTCCGAATTTACAGATACAGGCGAGTTTGCGAAATATGATTTTCAAAATAGCGAATGGGAAAATTTTGATTAATTTCAGTATCATGAAGAGACTTATTTTCATTTTTTTAATACTTAGTTTTAAATCTTTAGCATTCGCACAAAAGGAACATAAAAGATATTACAGCAACGGAAAACTTGAAGAAAGTGGACAATTTGATGCCAATGAAAAAGCTGTTGGAGAATGGAAATATTATTATGAAGAAGGAAATATTGAACGTATTGAAACTTATGATGGAGACAAAGTTTTTGCGCAATCCTTTTGGAAAAATGGAAAAAAACATCAAATCTCAACTTCACAAAACGGATATTTTTTAGGAACCAGCCTCTCTTATTACGAGAATGGGCAACCTTGGAGTATTAAAAATTTTGTAAATGGAAGTTTTGATGGAATGCAGAAAAGCTTTTACAGTAACGGAAAACTAGAATATATTGGTTTTTACAAAAAGGGAATGCGTGTCGGAAAATGGGAATATTTTCATGAAAACGGAAAACGATCAATAGTTGCAACATACGATAACGATAAAAACTTGAGTACAGATTGGTATCGTGATGATGGCACACCTTGGAAGAAGGAAAAAAATGATTACAGCACAGACGGAAAACTAACTGTCTATTTTGAAGAATATCATCTTAACGGAAAATTGGAGCGGACAGGAAGCTTTTTTGAAGGTGTCGAAGTCGGCATTTGGGAATACTATGACGAGAAAGGGAAATTGATAGAGAGGAAGGAGAAATAATTTCATTTTAAAAGAAAATATTAGTAAAAATGCTAATTCAGGTTTTTTGTTTTGTTATTTGTCGAAAAAGAAATTATTGGTCTTATTGCATTTCATGAGACGTATACTGCCAAAAACTTGGATAGAAACTCAGTAAGTGCAAACTCGCAAAATAGAGCTTGATTTTTCATTTTTAAACCAAAAAAAATCGGACTCCAAAGAATCCGATTTAACATTATTAAAATAAATAATACTTAGATATTTTCGATAACAATAGCTGACGCTCCACCGCCTCCGTTACAGATTGCAGCAGCACCATATTTTGCACCATTTTGTTTTAATACGTTGATAAGTGTTACGATGATTCTAGAACCAGAACTTCCTAGTGGATGTCCAAGCGCTACTGCACCACCGTTAACATTAACTTTAGAAGCATCTAATCCTAAAATTTTGTTGTTTGCTAAACCTACAACTGAGAAGGCTTCGTTAAACTCGAAAAAGTCGATGTCTGAAACTTCTAAACCTGCTTTCTTAAGAGCGATTGGTAAAGCTTTAGCAGGCGCAGTTGTAAAGTTTTCTGGCTCGTGTGCAGCATCTGCGTAAGAAACGATTTTAGCCAAAGGTTTAAGACCAAGTTCTTCCATTTTCTCTTTTGAAACCAAGATTAACGCAGAAGCTCCGTCATTAAGTGTTGACGCATTAGCTGCTGTAACCGTTCCGTTTTCTTTTTTGAAAACTGTAGGAAGCGTCGGTAATCTATCGAAGTTTACAGACTTATATTCTTCATCTTGAGCAAAAATAACTGGCTCTCCTTTTCTTTGCGGAATTTCTACAGGAACAACTTCATCATTGAATTTTCCTGCTTCCCACGCTGCTGCCGATCTTTTGTAAGATTCAATTGCGAAAGCATCTTGTTCTTCCCTTGTGATGTTGTAATCTGTTGCACATTTTTCTGCGCAAACGCCCATGTGTACTTTGTTATAAACGTCTGTAAGACCGTCTAATACCATCCCATCAAGCATTTTAACATCACCAAGTTTAGTAGCAACTCTAGCATTGTAATAATGCGGAACCATCGACATATTTTCCATACCACCAGCAACAATAACATCCATATCGCCAGCTTTGATAGATTGTGCAGCCATCATAACCGCCTTCATCCCAGAAGCACAAACTTTATTAATAGTTGTAGAAGGTGTATGATTTGACAAACCAGCTCCCAAAGCTACTTGACGTGCAGGCGCTTGTCCTTCGCCAGCTTGCAAAACGTTACCCATATAGATTTCCTGAACCGCGTTAGGATCCATCCCGATTTTATCTAAAGCACCTTTAACCGCAGTTGCTCCCAATTTAGTTGCTGGTACTGTTGACAAACTTCCCATAAAACTTCCCATTGGTGTACGCACCGCTGAAACGATAAATACTTCTTTCATTATTTTTAATATTAATTATTTAAATTTTTATTTTTATTAATTCCGAAAAACATTAATGCTGCACCTACAAATTCGAAAAACCATCCCCAAGATAATTTTACGATCCCTGCAAAAGCGCTTTGCCAAGACTTAAACGGCAGAAAAGCAAAAAAATCAAGTGACTTTAGCTTAATGGCAACAATTGTAAAAATGAACAAAAAGATAAGACTTCCTGCAATTATTCTTGTCGCTTTTAGTTTTTCTTTTTGAATAAAATATAATCCTAAAGCCGACAGAGTCCAGATAATACCAGATAGATAAGGATCAATCTTCCAATAATTCCAGTTGCCAACTAACGGAATGCGTAATAATGGGAGAAAACTTCCCACAATAACTAAGATAACGCCTATTAATTGTATATTTCTCATTTTGTAAAATGCTTCGCCAAAATACGAAAAAAAACACATCTATAAAAGTGTGTTTTTAATATTGAATGTCTTTCAGTTTTATATATGGAAGTTATTTGGTTAAAAACATTTATATTTTTCGACAACCAATCAATAATAAATCGTAAGCAATAGTTAAAATATTTTGTAAAGGTTTAATGCTATAAATTTAATTTGTAACTTTGATATAAATGATTTTAAAATGGATATTCAAACTAGAAAATTAGAATTTATTCAAGAATTCTTGAAAATCCAAAGCGAAGAAGTAATTTCTCGTCTTGAAAAGATTTTGAAAAATAATGACGAAGAAGACATTAAGTCATTCTCGATTGAAGAATTTAACTCAAGAATTAATGAGTCATTGGATGATTCCAAACATAATAGAATTACAGAATCTAATGAACTACTTTCTGAAATTAAAGAATGGCAATAAAAATATTTTGGACTGATTTTTCCAAAAAAGAACTACGAAAGATTTTCAAACACTACAAAGACATCGCAAATCTTAATGTTGCAAAAAATTTAGTTGAGGGAATTATTAAAAAGGGAAATACTTTGGATTTTCAAACAAAAATTGGACAACAAGAAGAACTTCTACTGAATCGAAAACAAGAATTTCGATATTTAGTTTATAAAAGCTATAAAATTATTTATTGGTTTAATGAACCAAAACAACGAATAGAAATCGTTGACGTTTTTGATGCGAGACAATATCCAGAGAAAATAAAACGAAATAAATAGTTCGGATCCCCATTAATATGATGTTAGAAAAACCGAACTGACTAGAAGTAGATTATATAATTTAACCTGAGTTCGCGGTAAGAAAATTAACGTCAGTTTGAGTGGTTTTCGTAGAAAACTTTATCGAAAATAAGTGATTTTTTTTGCATTAAAGCTTCTCGATATGCTTTGCTACTCTAAGTAACGTCCCGTTTAAAGAAAAATACTTTATCCCGAACTGATGCTAATTTAAAAATTTCTATTTTTTGCCCTCTTTTAAAAACTTTAAAATTTCCGTATTTAAAATTTTAGGCTGCTCGAACGGAACATAGTGCCCTGACTTTTTAACTATCAAAAGTTCTGATGTTGATAAGGATTTTTGAATAAGTTCGGTATGTTCTTTTTTTATAATATCAGTTTCTCCAGCCACGACCAAGGTTGGTACTTTTATCAAATTAAGATCTTCAGGTTTTAATTTTGGTTGCGTTAACATTAGCTTCAGAAGTCTTTTATCATCGGTATTTTCTTCGTTTTCAAAATCATTTTTAATGTCATTTAACAATGATTCGTCAACACCTTCGGGATAAAGATTGGCACCAATAGTCACTAATTTATCAACCAATTCCGGATGATTTTTAGCAAAGATCAAACCTGTATTGCCGCCATCACTCCAACCAAGTATATTGATTTTCGAAAGATTAAGTTGTTTTACCACCTCAAACAAGTCATCAGCAAAACCTTGGTAAGAATAATTTTGCTTCGAAAGATTCGTGCTTCTACCCTGTCCGCGCGTATCAATCGCAACAACTTTAAAATGTTTTTCAAAAAATGGAATTTGCTTATAAAAATCCGAAATACTGCCACCATTCCCATGAAGTAAAACCAAAACTGGTCCTTCACCATAAGTTTCGTAATAGATTTTAGCATCTTTGACGTCTGAAAATTCTCCCGATTTGTTGCGTCCAAAAATAGAATTCTGAGCTTCAAGTTTATATTTCATGATCGCAAGACTCTCTTTCGCTTTTTCATCATCGAAGTCGTCTGCTGTTTCTGTAGAAGTTGCAATGTCTTTTTCTTGAGGAGTTTTGTTATAAGAGACTTCGATGTTCGCGATATATTGTCCAGTCGCACGTTCCCAATTTCCTTGACTTTGATAACGGTACCAAAGATTCTGTCCCAAACTTTTTTTTGCGGAAACCCCAAACACGAAATCTTCATTCGCTAACTTCTTATAATCAACCAGTTGAAGTGTTATTGCAATTTCTTTTTCATTTTTAAAAAGAAGACGATAATTGGACAAATCAATACGTTGCCAACCCGTTGTTTTAGTTTTATAAATAATATTTTCCGTTAATAAATTTTGATGTGGAAAGCCATTTTTGAGATTGTAAATATTTAGTTTTAAAGTTAATTCTTCAAAACGTGAACTTGGCATAATATAGAAATTGTAGGCTTTAATCTTGGTTGTGCTATAAACTTGGAAAACACTTCCCTGCTCCGCTGTTGGCGTATTTTGATTAAAAAACTTCGTAAACGTCAACATTGGACGCTTTTTCTCACCAATTAATTTATCATTTAATTTTATAGATTTTACAACAATTTCATTAAGATCTGTTTGTTTTTGGTCTAAAATAACATTCGGATTCATCTTTAAATCCTGAAAACTTATTTGCTTATCCACAAATCCAGCTGTAGAAAAAACAATAGAATCATTGGTTTTTGGATCTTTTTCAAAATTTAATTTAAATAAACCATTTTTATCAGTCACAGTTGCAGATTCCGAAGATTTAACACCGATATTGACGTAAGCCAAAGCTTTTTTATCAACGCTAAAAACTTGACCAGAAATCTCCGTCTGCGCTGAAATCATCACCACAGACAGAATAAATCCGAGAATAAATATGAAAAATTTAATAACAGAATTCAGAATCATTTTAAAAATCTAAATTTACTAATTCGATACCGATTTGGATGCCGTTTTTACTTGGCAAAATCGCTTTATCATTGGAAATTGGAGTAAAATCTTTTTTAATAAATAAGTTTTTATATCAAATAAAAATGCTCTTAATTGATTTAAAAGCATTTTGTATTATCTAAAATTTATTCCATCTTAAAATTAATTTCTGCATCTAGCTTTGGAAATTTATAGTCCGAAACAAAGTTTTTCCCAGTGCAATCTATTTCTTTCCAACCTTTTTTACGACCCAAATCTCCGACTTCAACAACATAAGGAACAAGCTTTATATTTTTGATTTCTTCGTCGAAAATTTCTTTATATTGTACCGCAACATCTAACACGCAGTCAAAATTGGTATTAAGCTTTACATTGCGATAGATAATGTCAAAATGACTTTCTTTATTCTCTGGGATGCTAAAATAAGTTTCGTAACCAATAGAATCGCCTCGTAAAACAGCCATCGATTTTAGAGCATAGAACAAAGCATAAGTATAGAATTTTCTTGTTTTTTCGCGACCATAATCGTCTGGATAAAATCCACCTTCAAATAAAATAGTCGGAATGCCTGATTTCATAAGATTATCACCAGCCGATGTTGGATAAAACTCATCATTATAACGTGCTATTTGTTTCGGCAAAAAGTTTTGCATTTGGATAAATATTCCTGCAATAATTGCCATACTTTTTTTACGATTTTCTGTCAAACTTCTATCAATGTCTTCTGATGGCGCCAAAAAAGATAAGGTGGCAGGCATATCATCACTTGCCGAAAATATGGTGCGTTGATCATGAAGATTAAGTGCGTAATCATAATTCTTAGCCTTGATAAAGTCTTTAAGAAGACGAAGCTCTATACTCGATTCTTTCAAAAAATCACGATTGATATCGATATCAAATGCATTGCGACGCGTCCAAACTTCAGAACCATCAGGATTTAGCATGAAGATAAAATCTAAAGTTAAAGCCGAAAACAACTTTTGCTTAACCTCATCATTCTCTTTAAAGAATTCTAAAAGATCTAACATCGCCAATGTCGCCGTTGATTCGTTACCATGCATTTGCGACCAAGCTGCAACCTTTACAGGCCCATTTCCTAAACTCAGTTTATAAATAGGTTTCCCTAAAGATGATTTTCCGATTTCAGAAATGTAATCGCTGAGATTGTCCTGTAGGTAAGAAAATAATTTTTCAGGGGAAACATAGCGTTCTGAGAAATTTTGGTTTTTAACGTATTGAAAGACTCCAGCCATTTATTAACAATTTAAGTTTGTCAAAAGTAATGATTTCAAATGAAAACTTAACGGTTTACAAATGTAATTTCATTAAACATTTACACATGTCATTTTGTCTGTTGATTTTAATGTCTATTACACTTAATATAATACAAAAATGTAATTACATGAAAGTCAGCATTTAATTAAATTTACATAAAGTTAATTTATAAACTTACTTTAAGTGTTTAAATTAAGATTTATCCCCAATTAAGGACGAATTTACCAAACAAAGACAATGTGTATAATGTATTGTTAATTAAAACTATGTACAATTGTAAATTATTGAAATCTAATTGAAAATGTCTTAAGTCGACTTTAAAACTGTCCTAACTTAATGAAAATGAATCATTTAAATTAATATATAATCATTTCTAGATATTATCTAATGTCATTATTTAATAATGTAAACAGTAATTATCATAACCTACAATTCACATAAAAGAACTTACTAACATTATAAATAGTTGATTACCAGCTATATTTACTTTGGTTTACATTTGTATATATACTTTATTTACTTCTGTTAATTTGATTGCTTTTACATTTCTAAAACATTTATTACATTTGTAACATGGAAATAAATGAGAGAATCTCCATCATTATGGAGCATTTTAATATAACGCCTTCAGAATTTGCAGAGAAAGTTGATGTGCAACGTTCAAGTATTTCGCACATCACTTCGGGACGTAACAAACCATCATTGGAATTTATCACTAAAGTCAAAAACGCCTTCCCAGACATAGAATGGGACTGGTTGATCAATAGTAATGGACCTATGATAAAACCAAAAATCGAAATTGTTGAGGAAAAACCCGAAGCCAAGAAGCTTCCCCTACCCGACCTCTTCTCTATTATAGAAGACGAAAGTTTTGGTCAAGAAAATTCTGAAAACAAATTGCCCGAAAAGACTAATCGTCCAGAACCGATTGTTTCTGCTCCTATTAAAGAAGAAAAAAAAATAATCGATTCTCAGCCATTAGAGAATTTTCCAATTCCGCAAGGAAAAACGACAAAAAAAGTAAAGCGCGTTATTCTTTTTTTTGAAGACGGAACTTTTGAAGCTTTTGAAAATTAATTTTTGTTAGGCATAAATTTTGAAAAAGAGAATGTCATGAAAAACTCATTTTATTTTCTCATCATCCTCTTCGCATTAAACTCGTGCGGCGCTATACATAATACTCCAAAATCGCAAACGCCCAATAAAATCGAAAGCTCTAGCATGGCTTATTCTTTCGTGGATCAAAACGGAAATTTCTATCCAGATAATTGGAGTTCGCAATATGGAAAACCTCCTAAAAATGCGAAAAGCAAGGAGTTTTCTTTAAAAAAATTAGCTAGTGAAAAAGGTAAAGAAATAGAACTTTCGGCTTCTGAAAAAACCAAAATCGCACAAGTCGCCAATAGTGGAAAAAACAAGAATCGAATTTTCGTTTTTGTCCATGGTTTTAATGCAAGTTCGGATGAAGTTACGAAAAGTTATAAGGCGATAAAATCGCAACTTAATACAACAAACAAAGATCAAATTATCAATTTCTACTGGGACGGATTGGTGGCACAGTCGATGTTTGGAGCAGGTAAAATTTGGTTTAACGCCACTAATAACAGTCAAATGGCTGGAGAATTTGGACTTAGACGACTTCTTAATTCTTATCAAAACAAAGACATTTATATTATTTCGCACAGTCGTGGTGCATCGGTTGTCCTTAGTTCTTTAAGCAATCCGCCATTTAGCAAACGCGAAATCGAGGATCGAAAAGACGACCACAATGTTGACATTGACAACGATTCTAAAATATTGCAAGAGAAAAATAATAGTATCTACTGTATCATGTTGGCGCCAGCGATTGGGACGAAAGATTTCAAATCGGAAGATCTAAAATCGGGCGATGACAGCTACCGCGAATTCAGTCCGCAACTGAAAAAAGTGCATATTACAATTAATAATACCGATCCGACTTTGAAGAAGTTTTTAGGCTTTTTATCGGACAAACTAAAACCGACTGATTTGGGCTATAAATCTGATGCTTTTGATGCTTTGAAGGAACATTATGATTTCTTAGAGAAAACGGATTTTAGCGGTCAAAAATCACATAATTTTGATGTTTATATTCGGAATCCGAAGTTCAAAACTATTTTAAAAGAATTCAATATTGCGAAATAAAAAAAGCCTTGAGATTTTCAAGGCTTTTTTGTTATTTAAGAATTTCCGCTAAAAACATCAAAGTATGTTTCCAAGCACGTTTTGCCATAATTTCGTTGTAGTCGGGCGATTCAGGATTTGTAAATGTATGACCAGAATTTGCATAAGTAATAATTTGCCAATCCGCTTTTCCTTCGTTCATTTCTTTAATTAAATTATCATAATCGTCTTTAGTCACACTTTTATCATCGGCAGGATTTTCAACCAAAACTTTTGTTTTAATCATAGAATTTGGACGCGATTTATCTTTCGCCAAACCACCATGAATACTAACAACACCTTCAACAGGAAAGCCTGCTCTCGCCACTTCCAAAGCGCCAGTTCCGCCAAAACAATAGCCAATAACTGCAATCTTTTTGGGATCAGCATTTTGTTTGATTAAGGCTTCTAACGCCAAATTGATCCGATGTTGGTAAGCTTTGTAATCAGTCTTATACGACGTTGCGATTTTGGAAGCTTCTTCGTTGGTTTTTGGAATATTCCCTTCTCCATAAATATCAGCAATTAAAGCAATGTAACCTTCTTTTTGAAGATCAAGTGCCGCTTGTTTTGCTTCGTTATCAATACCTTTCCAAGCGGGTAAAATAAGAACCGCTGGACGTTTTTGATTGGTGTTATCCGTAACCAAAGCATTTAACTTTTGTGAGCCATCTTTATAAGCAACATTCTTGAGTGTTTGTGCAGAAATATTTGTCATCATAGCTAAACTTAAAATTGCAATTATCTTTTTCATATTCAAAATTTTAGGTGTTTTTAAAATTAATCATTTTTAAAATATTTAAACAAAAAAAAAACAGTTCCAAATCTGAAACTGTTTTAATAATTTATCTTGTATTTTTTCCGTCAACTTTGATTCGTTCTGGACGATTCGCCAACTCCCAAGCCGTTGTGAAAACCAATTGTGTTCTCTTATGTAACAACGGATAGTCGATTCTGTCAGGCGTATCTGTTGGTTTGTGATAATCCTCGTGGATGCCATCAAAGAAAAATGCAATCGGCACATTGTGTTTCGCAAAATTATAATGGTCGGATCTGTAATACAATCTATCTGGATCGTTAGGATCGTCGTATTTATAATTTAGGATTAAGTTATGTGTGTCTTTGTTAGCTTGTTCGTTAATCTTTTTTAATTCTGTACTTAACATTTCAGAACCGATAACGTACACATATTGTTTACCTCTATTTTCTGCATCATCGCGACCAATCATATCAATATTAAGGTCAGCAACAGTATTTTCTAATGGAAAAACTGGGTTTTTAGAATAATAATCAGAACCCCAAAGTCCGTGCTCCTCACCTGTGACGTGTAAAAACAAAATAGAACGTTTTGGACCGTAGCCCGCTTTTTTAGCTTTTTGAAAAGCCTCTGCAATTTCCATAACCGCTACCGTTCCGCTGCCGTCATCATCCGCACCATTGTAAACAACACCGTTTTTAGTACCGATATGATCGTAATGTGCAGAGATCACGATAAGCTCATCTGGTTTTTCGCTACCTTCAATATAAGCAAGAATATTTTCTGACTCAGGAAGTTGACCATTACGAGTTTTCATAAACTCCGACGGCACTGTTTGATAATAAGAACCTAAAGCTTTTGGAAACGAAACGCCATAACTTTTGTATTGGCTAATCATGTATTCACCGGCTTTCTTTTGACCTTTAGTCCCCGTGTCACGGCCTTCCATCTCGTCCGATGCGATGATGTAAAGATTCTTTTTAAGATCCTCAACCGTGATGCTGTTATAGGCTTTTTTGAATCCATCACCATTCACCGCGTAATTCTTGCCACCAGCGACATTAGAACTCGTGCCACAACTTTGCATAAAAGCTGCAACTGCAACAAGTCCTAAATACTTTAAATTCTTCATATAATTTATTTTTTGCTTTTTTAAAATTTATTAATGCGCTTCTAGCCAATTGTCACCAACACCAACCTCCACTGTCAACGGTACTTTTGTTGAATAAGCCGACTCCATCGCATCTTTTATAATTGTTGAAACCTCATCAACCTCATCCAATGGCGCTTCAAAAATTAGTTCATCATGAACTTGAAGCAACATTTTGGTTTTCAATTGTTTTTCGGTCAAAATGTTATCAATTTTAATCATCGCTAATTTGATAATATCAGCTGCACTTCCTTGGATTGGTGCGTTGACAGCATTACGTTCCGCATGACCTTTCACTACAAAATTACTAGAATTGATGTCTTTAAGATGTCGCTTTCTTCCCAACATTGTTACAACGTAACCGTTTTTTCTTGCATTTTCGACTTGTTCGGACATATATTCTTTAAGTCTTGGATAAGTTTGGAAATACGCATCAATCATCGCTTTAGCTTCTGATCTCGACATTCCTGTTTGATCCGCAAGACCAAATGCACCTTGTCCATAGATAATTCCGAAATTAACACTTTTCGCTTGAGAACGTTGTGTTTTACTAACTTCTTCAATCGGAATTTTAAACAATTTTGCAGCTGTTGCAGCGTGAATATCTTCACCATTTTGGAAAGCTTCAATCATATTAAGCTCATCCGAAATCTCTGCAATAAGACGTAATTCGATTTGTGAATAATCGGCAGAAATAATTTTGTAACCTTTGTCCGCCACAAAAGCACCACGAATCTGCTGTCCACGAAGCGTACGAATCGGGATATTCTGCAAGTTAGGATTAACACTCGCCAAACGTCCAGTCGCCGCAACCGTTTGTGCATACGTTGTATGCACGCGGTTGTCAATTGGATCAATCTGGTTAGGAAGTGCGTCTACATAAGTTGATTTCAGTTTTTGAAGCTGACGATAATCGAGGATTAAAGCAATAATTTCGTGTTTTGAAGCCAATTTTTGCAACACATCTTCGGATGTTGCGTATTGTCCAGTTTTGGTTTTTTTAGCTTTTGGATCAAGTTTTAATTTTTCAAATAAAATCTCTCCCAATTGTTTAGGAGAATTCATATTAAATTCTTCCTCTGACAATTCAAAGATTTTGGTTTCTAAATTTCGAAGATCGTTTTCTAGATCGCCACTTTCTTTTTTAAGCCATTCAGAATCGAGTTTAACACCAATTAATTCCATTTTTGCAAGAACCAACATCAAAGGCATTTCGATAGTTTTGAAAACCTCTTCTAAGTTTTCTTTAATTAATTGAGGTGCAAAAAGTTGATACAATTGGAAAGTAATATCGGCATCTTCTGCGGCATAAGCTGTTTGCTCTTCCAAACTAACACCACGCAAAGTCAACTGATTTTTACCTTTTTTACCAATTAAACTTTCGATCGGAATTGGTGTATAATTAAGGTACATTTCGGACAAATAATCCATCCCATGACGACCATCAGGATTCAGCAAATAATGCGCAATCATCGTGTCGTACATTGGACCTTTGACTTCGATATTGTAATTTTTTAAAACTTTAAAATCATATTTAAGATTATGAGCGATTTTTAAAACCTTTTCATCTTCAAAAAATGGTCGGAAAATTTCAACAATTTCTTGTGCTTTTTCTTGATCTTCAGGAATCGGAATATAATACGCCAAACCAGCTTTATAAGAAAAACTTATCCCAATAAGTTGCGCCTCTAACTCGTTAAGGGACGTTGTTTCTGTATCAAAACAAACCGCAGGCTGCGCTAACAAATTGTTAAGCAACATTCGCATCGCTTTCGGCTGATCTACGAATTGATAAAGATGATCGTTTTCTTTAATATTCGATTTGGAAGAAGTGGCTTCATTTAATTCTTCAAAATTGGCGAAAAGATCAAGTTGCGTCACTTGAGGTTTTGCTGAAGTTGATGTTTTAACATCAGAAACTTCCGCTGGAGCAAGAGTTTCGGTTGAGAAAGTTCTGTAAAGATTCTCGTATAAACGACGGAATTCCAGCTCTTCAAAAATTTCTTTAACTTTATCAAAATCAGGTGTTTCGAGATCGTAATCTTCCTCTTTAAAATCAATCGGCGCATCAAGAAGAATCGTCGCAAGCTTTTTTGACAACAAACCACGCTCGGCACTTGCTTCAACTTTTTCTTTTAATTTACCTTTTAACTCGTTAGTGTGCGCCAAAAGATTCTCCATAGAACCATATTCTTTAATGAATTTCTTAGCCGTTTTTTCGCCAACACCTTCCAAACCTGGAATGTTATCTACGGCATCGCCCATCATCCCAAGATAATCAATAATCTGTTTGGGATCGTCGACTTCATATTTAGTTTTAACTTCTTCAACCCCTAAAATCTCAACATCGCCACCTTTTAATCCAGGTTTATAAATTTTAACCTTATCGGTCACCAACTGAGCAAAATCCTTGTCTGGCGTTACCATAAAGACATTGTAACCTTTGTCCGAAGCTTTACAAGACAAAGTCCCGATAACATCATCCGCTTCATAACCTTCCACTCCCAAAATCGGAATGTGCATCGCTTCAAGAATCTGATGAATATAAGGTTTTGCAAGAATAATCGCTTCTGGTGTTTCGGCTCTGTTGGCTTTGTAATCGCTGTAATCTTCGTGTCGAACATTAGTCCTACCAACGTCAAAAACCACCGCAAGATGGCTAGGACGTTCTCTTTTAATAAGTTCTATCAAAGAGTTGGTAAATCCGAAAATAGCCGAAGTATCTAGCCCTTTTGTAGAGAGCCTAGGATTCTTTATAAATGCATAATAACCACGAAAAATCATCGCATAAGCATCGATTAAGAAAAGTCTTTTGTCTGTTGTCATAGCAACAAAAGTAAGGAAAATTGCAAGATGATTCTAAGTGAATGTTCAGTAATAAAATTAAAACAAATTCAAAAAATAATTATTCGACAACCAGTAATATTATAAAAAAACAAATATTTGTTAAATTTTCTTAAAAAAAAGTCATTTGAGAAAAAATTTGGTAGTATTTTTGCATTGTAATCGCGATGAATAAAAAACTACTTTTTGGTATTGGCATTTTTGCCGTTTCTTTACTTGTAATAAGCTGTTCCACTGCTGGAAAAAGCCAAATGGCTGTTGCACAATTGGCAAAGAAAAATGATATCAAAAGGATTCTTTATTTTATTCCTGAAGTAATTCCTGATATTGAGGAAATAAAACAACCAACCTACGACGTATTTTTTACAGCTGCTAGCGACAAAATGATGTCTCTTGGTACTCGCGATTATCTAAGAATTGATATTCCTGTAGAATATGATAGCGTTAATGTTGATATGCTTCGCGAGTTTTGTAAAAACAATGATGCGGACGTTGCTGTTGTACCTCGTGTTAAATACTTTAAAGTTGGATTAGGAAAATATGTATTTTCTAACCAAGTCGAAGTTAGTCTTAAACTTTTCGACGCAGAAGGTAACCTGATGTTAGAAACAAGTTATGACACCTTTAAAGCTGGTGGTCGTATGCTAGGTTCCGCTGCCAACTCTGTAAAAATCGGTACAAAAGGCGCACTTCAAAACATGAATAAAGAATTACAAAACAATCAAATTTTCTTTATTAAATCTACTTAACATTTTTATAAGAACTCCGTTAGATTTCTTTATTCATAGACTTTTTAATACTTTTGCACTTTAAACAAAAAAGCTTTGGAAAACACGGAACTTATAAAAAACCCTGCTGATATTGCCGAATCTCTAAGTGGACTTCCCGCTAAGGATAGGCTTTTAGCGTTTTTGAAAGTTCCAAAATCCGATAAAGCGGAAGTTTTTGCCCATCTCGATCCCGATTTTCAAGAAGAAACGATACGAAGTATTGGTAGCAACGAAGTGGCGTATATCCTTAACGAAATGACGCCTGATGATCGTACACAGTTGTTTGAGGATTTTCCAGATGAGCTTATTAAATATTCCATCAATCTACTTAATCCGCAAGAACGTCGTGTTGCCCTAAAACTTTTGGGTTATCACTCGGACTCTATTGCGAGATTGATGACGCCTTATTATATCCAAATTCGCAAGGAATGGACTGTTAAACGTTGTTTCCAACAGATTAAAAAAGTTGGTGCCAAAGTAGAAACCATGAATTATCTATTTGTGGTGGACGAAAAAAATCGATTAATCGATGATATTACAATTGGTACTTTATTGTTAGCAGACGAAGATCAATTGGTTTCTGAACTTTGTGACAATCATTTTGTAGCGATTACAACGACAACTTCCAAAGAAGATGCGGTCCCTTATTTTGAAAAATATGACCGTAGTGCAATGCCGATTATCACCGAAGCAGGTGTTTTGGTTGGGATTGTAACGATTGATGATATCCTTGACCAAATTGAACAACAAAACACCGAGGACATTCAGAAATTTGGTGGTTTGGAAGCTTTAGATTTGCCGTATACACAAACGCCTTGGACAGAAATGATTAAGAAAAGAGCGACTTGGCTTATTATTCTTTTCGTGTCCGAAATGTTGACTGCCAGTGCAATGGGTTATTTTGATAAAGAAATAGAAAAAGCTGTTGTATTAGCATTATTTGTTCCGTTAATTATTTCGAGTGGCGGTAATTCAGGTTCTCAGGCAGCAACACTAATTATCCGTGCAATGGCGCTACAAGAGCTTAGTCTTAAAGATTGGTGGTACGTCATGAAAAAGGAAATTATCTCGGGTATAATTCTCGGCTTAATCCTCGGTGCGATTGGATTTTTAAGAATTATGATGTGGCAAGAGTTGGGACTTTTTAACTATGGCGAATATTGGGTTTACGTAGGATTAAGTGTTTCTGTATCCTTAATTGCCATTGTACTTTGGGGAACGCTTTCTGGATCGATGATACCGTTTGTTTTAAAGAGATTAAACCTTGACCCCGCAACATCATCCGCGCCTTTTGTGGCAACTTTAGTGGATGTTACAGGATTAATTATTTATTTTACTGTAGCGGGATTATTCTTAACAGGCAGATTATTGTAAATTATCTATGCTAGAATCACGATATCTTTTTCAAAATAGTCATAAGCTAACACTTGGGATTTTACTAAGTATTTTCTTTAGTATTATTGTCATTCTTTATCGAGATTTAATTATTGATGATGCATTTATTACATTTCAATATGCACGTAATTTTGCTGAACATTTCAAACCTTGGTATAATCTAGATCCTTTTTATCAGGGAAATGGACAAACGAGTATCCTTTGGATGTTATTGTTGTCGCTGTTTAATCTTTTTGGAGTTGCATCTGAGCACATTTTTTACATTATTAATTTATTTCTAGGGTATTTTTTAATCTATCAATTTGTTAATTTTTTATTTAAAGATAAATTAAGTCTTTTTGAGGTTATATACAAAATAGCGTTTTTAGTATTTTTCTCGTTTTGGATGGGACTAAATGCAACCCATGGTTTAGAAACATTATTATCGACGGTAATACTTTTAATGTTTTTAAAAAATTGGAAAAAACCAAACAATTACTGGAGCTTATTAATGCTTTTGGTTCGTCCAGAATTTGCTTTGTATTTAGTATTTTGGGTCCTAGATTCAGATTTTAAAGAGATTAAAACTTTTTTCAGAAAAGTAATCTTGGCTTCCAGTACGTTTATTTTAATTGTAATTTTTTACCTAGTTTTTTTCGATTATTACATTCCGCTTCCCTTAGTTTTAAAATCACAAAGTAGCGAGTTTAGTTTAGTGAGTATCAAAGTGGCTATCGGGTATTTAGTCCTTTATATGCCAATTATTGTTAGTCTTTTTAAGCAAAAACGTTATCTATTTTTAGCTCCGTTAGTTTTCTTTATTTTATATTACACATTCGGGATTAATAGTTACTCGGGTAATATCTATATCCGTTACTTTTTTCCTTTGTTGGCATATTTCTTTTTTATTGATTTTAAACTTAAGATCAATCAATGGTTTTTTACATTAATTTGTACACTATCCATGCTGAGAATGTTGGATTTAGGCTTCAATTTTAATACCGACCGAAAAAATGTCATTATCGACAACGACGGCTTCATGACAAGCTATGGCGAAATGGCAAAACATATAAAACCAACTGATAAAGTCCTAATAATGGACGCTGGCCACGTTGCTTATTTCACAAATGCGATGGTCTACGATGGTCTTGGGTTAAATGACGCAACAATGCTTTTAGCAAGAAAACACAATGACAATGCCACCTACAAAAACTATGTTGAAAGTCGCAAAATGAATATCATAAGTGTTGTTTCTAGCGAGCCAGATCGATTCGTGCCGAGAGAAGATTCTACATTTACATATAATAGTCTTAATCTAAAATCTAAAAAACTCCTATACGTCTTCCCACTCGACAATCACTTTTTTTTATTTGTTTATCAATATTAGGTCGTAGAATTCTGTAATTTTTAGTATTTTTAAACCTCAGAAACAGAATCTCATTATGATTAATAAAACGGTAAAAAACGTTGAAGAAGCTTGCCATGACATCCAAGATGGCGCTAAAATTATGCTAGGCGGTTTTGGTCTTTGCGGAATTCCAGAAAATAGTATTGCCGAATTGGTAAAAAAGAACGTCAAAAATTTAACTTGTATTTCTAATAATGCTGGTGTTGACGACTTTGGACTTGGATTATTACTTCACCAAAAACAAATCAAAAAAATGATTTCGTCTTATGTTGGCGAAAATGCTGAATTTGAACGTCAATTGTTAAGTGGCGAGTTGGAAGTTGACCTAATCCCACAAGGGACTTTGGCGACACGTTGTATGGCTGCTGGTTACGGTATGCCAGCAATCTACACACCTGCAGGTGTTGGGACCGAAGTTGCGGAAGGCAAAGAAACGCGAAATTTCAACGGGAAAAATTATTTGCTAGAATATGCTTTTGATGCAGATTTTGCGATTGTAAAAGCTTGGAAAGGTGATACAGCGGGCAATTTGATTTTCCGTTCGACGTCACGTAACTTTAATCCTTTGATGGCGATGGCTGGTAAAATAACAATTGCTGAAGTTGAAGAATTGGTAGAAGTTGGTGAACTAAATCCTGACGAAATCCACACGCCAGGAATCTACGTGCAACGCATCTTCCAAGGTGAGAAATACGAAAAAAGAATCGAACAAAGAACTGTTCGTCAAGCTAACTAAATATAAGGCTCCAGATTTTTGGAGCTTTTTTTTAAATTAAATTTTATCAAATGAAATTAGGTGCATTTTCTATAAGCTTGAGTGTCAAAAATTTAGAAGTTTCTAAAAACTTTTATGAAACACTTGGATTCGAGGTTTTTGCTGGCGCATTGGCTCAAAAATATTTAATCATGAAAAATGGCGACAGTCTTATTGGTCTTTTTGAAGCGATGTTCGAAGGGAATCTCTTGACCTTCAATCCTGGTTGGGACCAAAATGCACAAGCATTGGAAGATTGGAACGATGTCCGCGAAATTGCTAAACATCTTGAAGAAAAAGGCATTAAAGCCAATATACAAATCGATAACGAATCTGGCCCAGGAAGTTTAACTTTACAAGATCCAGACGGTAATATGGTCTTAATCGATCAACATCGATAATATTAAAAACAAAAAGCTCAGAAAATTCTGAGCTTTTTTATTAAGATTTATCTGTTTCCCTTTCTTTTGTTTCCTTTTTCTTTCGTCCAGCATTGGTAAGACTTTGATGAATGAGAAATTCGATTTGCCCATTGACACTACGGAACTCATCAATTGCCCATTTTTCAATCAATTTATAGGTTTCTTCATCAATCCTTAAAACAAAACTTTTCTTGCTCATTTCGTTTCATTTAAAAGCCCAAAAGCTTCGTTTACATTAATTATAAAGAGTTCCTGTATTCAGGATTGGTTGCGCGGCTTTTTCACCACATAACACTACCATCAGATTGCTTACCATCGCTGCTTTGCGCTCGTCATCCAACTCAACGATATTTTCTTCGGATAGCTTTTTCAATGCTAAATCTACCATCCCGACTGCACCTTCTACAATTTTGGTTCTTGCCGCAACTATTGCCGTCGCTTGTTGTCTTTGTAGCATCGCACCAGCAATTTCGGAAGCGTAAGCCAAGTGCGAAATTCTCGCTTCTTGGACGATAATTCCTGCAGGAGCAAGACGCTCTGTCAATTCTCTTTCCAAAATATGATTAACATCTTCCCCACCACCTCTCAACGTGATTGGTGCATTTTCGTCCTCCAAATTATCATAAGGAAAACTAACTGCTAGGTGACGAACAGCCGCTTCACTTTGGGTTCTAACATATTCCAAATAACGCTCTACATCGAAAGCTGCTTTGTAAGTATCGCCAACTTTCCAAACGATAACTGCTCCGATTTCGATGGGATTTCCCATTTTATCGTTTACTTTAAGGGTTTGACCTTGTAGGTTTTCTGAACGTAAACTCATTCTTTGTGATGAATAAAAAGGATTGATAAAAAATAAACCATTCTCTTTAACAGAACCTACATATTTTCCGAAGAAGTTAAGAACACGCGAGTGATTGGGTTGGATGATCATTAATCCTTTCATAAAAAAGAATGACAATAACACCATCAAAATCGCTACAACTGCCAATCCTACGCTATAATCGATAGAATATATAAACAATCCTACGCCTGCAAAAAACAGGATTATGCTTATTAATAAAGCAAGGTAACCAGACATTGGTTTTAAAACTTTTTCCATGTGTTTGAAATTTTGATATTAATTTGATATCATAAAGATATATATTTTTAAAATACAAAACATAAAAAAAACGCTTAAAAAAGCGTTTTAAATTTTTATTGTTTAATAAAGCTTTGTTTAATGAGCTTATCCTGAAATTTTAAAACAAAAAAAGGCACATCATTAACGATATGCCTTTATTATTTTATTAATTAAAATTAAGGTTGATCTTGCGTACGTTCCTCTTTTTTAATTAAAAGACTTTTGTGTAAACTTTTATATCTGAAGTAAGAAACAATTGACAAGGTCGCCATAAATAACAATCCTAAATATACCCAAAGCGGAACCGGAATTGGATCTCCTTTAGCATAAGAGTGAAGTCCTGTCAGATAGTAATTAACACCGAAATAAGTCATTACCATAGAACAGAATGCAATCATTGTCATTACATGGAAAATGTGTCTTCCACGAAGTCCAGGTACCAATCTCATGTGCAATACAAAGGCATAAACCATAATCGAGATGAAAGCCCAAGTTTCTTTCGGATCCCAGCTCCAATAACGTCCCCAACTTTCGTTAGCCCAAATACCACCCATAAAATTACCAACTGTAAGAGCAACAAGACCAATACTTAAAGACATTTCGCTAACGATAGCTAATTCTTTTAAAGTTGTATCATTATGTTTTTTGAAAACTGTTGGCGATGCAATAATGTAGAAAATCAAAGAGATTACGGCAATCAACATCGATAATGAGAAGAAACCATAACTCGATGCAATAATCGCAACGTGAACAATTAACCAATAAGATTTAAGAACTGGTACAAGTGGTGTAATCTGAGGATCCAAAGCTGCACCACCGTGCGCAAATCCCATCATAACAACCGCAACCAAGAATCCTGCTGCAGGAATTAATGCATTCGAATTTCGGTACAATGCGAAACCAGCCGAGATACCAACCCACGAGATGAAGATAATCGCTTCGTAACCATTACTCCAAGGGGCGTGACCCGAGATATACCATCTTGCAATTAATCCTAAAAAGTGGAATAAATAACCAACTGCTCCTAGGTAAATTAATCCTTTAACGATTTTGTTTAAAACCTTGCTTGGTCTGAATAATTCAATAAAAGCAAAAATCAACAATACACTACCTAAAATTGTATAGAAAATCAACAACTTAAAGTTGATATCTAATTTATTTAAAAGAACTTCTAATTCAATTTTCGCATCTGGCGGAATCACTTGTTTTCCCCATTTGTGTTGATAAGCTTCAACTTTTGCTAACTCTTCATCTGCTTTTTTCCAATTTCCGTTTTGTGTTGCAAGAAGAACACTGGACAGATATGGACCAAGAACATCTTGTGCGTTTTTATCCATTTCGAAGTCCGCTGTCATCACCGAATTCCAAGTGTGGTTAGCGTCATTCTGAACAGGAACTGCACGGAAATATTGATAAGACATTAAGGCATTAAGAACCTGAACTTTATCGTTTAGTTTAATAACCGCTTCATCGAATTTTGTCTTTTCAACTGGCTTTTTACGGAATGCTGCATTATATTCGTCTTCCAAAACGAAACGAAGATTTCCGTTCTTATCAGCTGGGAATAATTTTACTAAACTTGTAAAACTATCATCATTAGCTTTAGTAATTTTTGCTAAATCTCTACCAACTTTTCCTCGAGTTTCGATTTTAATAATATTAACCTGAGCCCAAAACATTGGATCGATTGTCGCTGCCAAAAACCATTGGTTAGCATCCAAATGTTGGAAGTGATCGCGACTAGTCAATTTATGCAAAATGTCGATCGCCTGTGTGTTAGCCGGTTGTATACGACCTTCATAACTTTGCACCAACATATGCCCAAACTTCTCCGCATGTTCCTTATCAATCTGAATATTCTTCACCAAATCATCTGCAGAAATGGTATTCATTTTAGACGTTGGCGCAGGATTATTAGTTTTAGGCGCTGACACATTATCTTTGCTACCATCCGATGTCGAATGGGTTTCAATTTTTTGTGCATTAAGTCCTAAACTTAAAAACAATAATAAAGCACCGGCTACTTTAGCTTTTTTCTTGCTGACATCTTTCAGCATTTTGTTAAGATTCCAGAATCTAGAACCTTTCCAGAACATTGTTACAAACATCCCTACGAACAAAAATCCGTAACCGATATAAGAGATTAACGTCCCCCAATAATCGTGGTTAACAGACAAAATAGTCCCTTTTCTATCTGGGTCAAAACTCGCTTGGAAAAATCTGTAACCTTTATGATTAAGAACGTGGTTCATATAGATTTTATACGGTGTTTGTTTACCTTCGTCAATAATTTGTACATGAGATTCATATGCCGATGGCGACGAACTTCCTGGATAAGTTTCCATCACGAATTTATCAAGTTTTAAAGCAAAAGGTGTGTTATAGACTTTTGGACCGAAGCCAATCATCACATTCATACCATCTAATTGGATTTGCTTATATGCATTAGGGTTTCCTTTTTCAACAGAAAGATCAACCATCATTTTAGACTTTGGACCTTTTACCTCGACAGTTAATTGATCTGGTACATCTTTATCTTTTTGTTTATCACCTTCGTAAGCTTTCAAACTTCCTTTTTTAAGACCTTCTGGCACAACCAATTTTAGATCATTAATAGAGTAAAGACTTCTCAAAACCAAAGGTTGAAATTTATCTTTAGTCGTTGTCCCAGTTGCTTGCGTCGCCATCGTCATAAACTGCGCATCAACTGGCGTTTTAATAAACAATGAATCTTTTTCTTGTCTGAATTCTACAGCACCTTCAATGGCATTTCTGTTAAAACTCACCAAAGTCCCATTAATGTTTTGAACATCGCCTGGCGCCAAGTAGATATTTTGTCTTCCTCCTTTTTCGTTGGTAGAAACAAGGTGTAGATATTCTTTACCATTCGGGTTAACGACCATGCTGTCCATCTTCCGTTGCATGTAGTTAACCGCTTTCACTTCCAGTTGTTTTTCGTGGAAGTTGTATTTTGCGTTCATTTTGTAATGAAGCGGCGACATAAGATACGGAATATCAGGATAATGCAGCTCTTCTCCTTTTTCTTCAACCTTAACTTTTAAAAAGGTTTTATCAGTAACAATCTCGTTATTGGTTTCACCTTCGCGGATGTGCATCACCCCTTCGAAACTGATGTATCGCGTAATAGCACCACCAATAAAAATTAAAATAAATGCCAAGTGAAACATTAGAACAGGCCACTTTTCTCTTCTCAGAAGTCGATATCTACCAATATTCCCAATAAAATTAAGAATCAGTAAAAACATAATCGCTTCAAACCATTTGGCCTCATAGATTAGAGCCTTTGCGGTTGGCGTTCCGTAGTCATTTTCTACAAAAGTAGCGACAGCCATTGCGATAGCGTATAACAATAGCAAAGTCGCCATAGTACGCGTCGAAATCAGAATATCCTGAATTTTTTTCATAGTAATTCTATATAAACGATGATCCTAAATCCAGTAAAAACACACTTAAAAATAGCCTAGATTCAGTCGAATGCAAAAATAGTGATGTTATTTAGATTAAATACATAAAATCAGGCATTAATGACAATTCTCATAATCGATTTTGACTATTATTTGACTAAAATTTGATTAGTTAAACTAATAATTTAGCACTAAAATTCACTTTCCGAATTGTTATTAAATATTTACTCACTTTTTTATGTTATTCAATCTTAAAAATCAGATATAAATTCATTTTCAAAATTTTTATTTTTATTAAATCTAAATAACATTACGATTCAAAATTATTTTTAAATCTAAATACATCATAGCCTCAATTATTTACACCAGAATCGATAAGAAAGCCCTATATTTAACTTCAAAATTCATTTAAAAAAGATTAAATTTGCACGGAATTGACCGTATTTATCAATGGAAAAAAGCAAAACAACGAACACAAACGACCAAACAAAAATCCTTCCCAAATCCCGCATCGTTACAGGTATTTTACTATTTTGTATCGCTGGGATGATGACCATCGCTTTCGTCTCCTACCTTATGAACTGGAAAGCAGACCAGTCGCAAGCTGGCACAATGGGCGATCGACACATCAAATCTTCTAATGTTTTAGGAAAAATAGGCGATTGGCTGGGTAATCTTTTCATCTTCGATAGTATTGGCGTTGCTGCTTTTATTATTCCGTTTTTGTTGATGGTTTTCGGATTTATCATCCTTAAGAAAAACTACTTCAAACCTTGGAAAACCATTTCGCACAGTTTATTTTTCATCTGTTGGTTGCCTATTTTCCTAGGCGCTGTGACCAAAGGCGATGGCGTATGGAGCGGTGTGTACGGATACCAAATCATGGATTATCTTAAAGCCTATGTCGGATCGGTTGGACTGTGGCTTATCATATTAGTAAGCATATTGCTTTATTTTGTTTTAGAATTTAATTTAAGACCAAGTAGCATCAGGAATAAATTCAATGAGATTAATGACAATACCATTGGAAAACTAAAAGAAATGATGCCAAAATCGGAGGAAAATTTCGAAGCAGATGAGGAACTAGAAGATGAACTTGAGAAACATCACGAAGAAGTTGCATCTGAGAAAACCGAAATCCCAACAGAACTTCCAAAAATAAAAGTGACGGAAGATATTCAACCGATTGCAACACCAAACAAAACAACTTTTGAAAGCATTGAAACGCCACCTGTAATGCCTGAGAAAGATTTAGAAGCCGTCTCTATTAAATTGGATAATGATTTCACCGCACCTCCAGTTGTAGAAAAACCAGTTACTACAACTCAAAACATTACTTCAAACACAGAAGATATTGCGTTTAATATCGAAGTTAATCAAGAAGAACAACTTGACCCTACCGAAGTTAAATCTCAAGAATTGGTGAAAGAATATGGTTTGTACGATCATAGATTGGAGTTAGCGAAATTCCAAATGCCAAGTTTTGATTTATTAAAAGATTACGGAAACGAAGAAATTACCATTAACAAAGACGAATTAGAAGAAAATAAAAATAAAATTGTTGGACTTCTTAAGAATTTTAATGTTGGAATTTCTGAAATTAAAGCAACGATTGGTCCAACCGTTACACTTTACGAAATTGTCCCAGAAGCGGGAATTCGTGTAGCACAAATTAAAAAACTACAAGACGATATTGCGCTTAATCTTTCGGCTTTAGGAATCCGTATTATCGCGCCAATGCCAGGAAAAGGAACCATAGGAATCGAAGTTCCGAGAAAAAATCCAACGATGGTATCGATGCGCTCTGTGATTGCATCTAATAAATTCCAAACTTCGGATATGGATCTTCCTGTAGTATTTGGTAAGACCATTTCCAACGAGATTTTCATGGCGGATTTAGCGAAAATGCCGCACTTATTGATGGCTGGTGCTACTGGTCAAGGTAAGTCTGTTGGTATCAACGCCATCTTGACTTCCCTACTCTATAAAAAACATCCAAGCGAACTTAAGTTTGTAATGGTTGACCCGAAAAAAGTAGAATTATCACTTTATTCTAAAATTGAAAGACATTATTTAGCAAAACTTCCAGATGCGGAAGATGCGATTATCACGGACAATAACAAGGTCATTAACACGCTTAATTCACTTTGTATAGAGATGGATAACCGTTACGAATTGCTAAAAAATGCATTTTGTAAAAACTTAAAAGAATACAATAAAAAATTCACAGAACGAAAATTAAACCCTGAAAACGGACATCGTTATTTACCTTATATTGTTTTGGTTGTGGACGAATTCGCGGATTTGATTATGACAGCTGGTAAAGAAGTTGAAGTCCCGATTGCACGTCTTGCACAGCTTGCCAGAGCGATTGGTATCCACTTGATTGTGGCGACGCAACGTCCGTCTGTTAATGTTATTACGGGTATGATTAAAGCCAACTTCCCTGCTCGTGTGGCTTTCCGTGTTATTCAAAATACCGATTCGCGTACGATTTTGGACTCTACTGGTGCAGAACAATTAGTTGGTAAAGGGGATATGTTGTACTTTAATGGTAACGAACTTACTCGTCTACAATGTGCTTTTGTTGATACGCCAGAAGTTGAAAAAATTGCCGACTTCATCGGTGAGCAAAAGGCGTACTCTGATGCTTATATCCTTCCAGAATATAGTGGGGAAGAAACCTCTTCTGCATTCGGCAGTTTTGATCCGAATGAGAAAGATCAATTGTTTGAGGAAGCTGCTAAAATTATTGTGTCGTCACAGCAAGGTTCGACTTCGATGCTACAACGCCATCTAAAGCTAGGCTATAACAGAGCTGGAAGAATCATAGATCAATTGGAAGCTTCGGGTATTATTGGAGGCTTTAATGGTGCAAAAGCACGAGAAGTTATGATCCCTGATTTACAAAGTCTCGAACAGTTTTTAGACAACTTAAAGAAATAAAAAACTCGGCATTCACTGAATGCCGAGTTTTTTTATTTTACACTAAAACTTTTCTCTATTTCGTTTCAAAAAAAGCTCTTAAATTCTCCAAATTCTTTTTGTCGCTACCCGCAAAAATTTCTTTATCAGTGATAAATACTGGACGTTTCAGAAAACTGTAATGATCGAGAATCAAATCTTTGAAATCTTTTTCTCCTAAGGTCTTTACATCAATTTCTCGCGCCTTAATTTGCGTTGACTTTTTACTAAACAAAGCTTCATAAGATTTCGTCAAATTATACATTTCTGCCAATTCTTCTTTTGTAACTGGCGCTGATTTTATTTCACGAAGTTCCCAATCTGACAAATCAAATTCTGCCATTATCTTTTTGCAAGTTCCACAAGTTTTAAGATAAAATACTTTTTTCATAATCAATTATGTTTAATTAAAACTTAAAAGTATTTGCAGGAAATTCTTTATTCACTTCAATCTTAAAAATCGAAAGGACATAATCTCCATCTTTTTTAGGCGAGGAAGATTCGATGCGATGCGCCATCACAAGATTTCCAACTTTCTTGTATTCATCATAAGTTAAGGTCTCATCTTTCTTTATTTCTCTGTATAACATATAAGTTTTAACATCGAAATAATAAATCGTTTTGTTAACGTTTTTGGTCAATTCAACCTTAAAATAACTATTATTTCCGATTTGTTCTTTTCCTAACAAATTGGCTTCAAAACCTTTATTTTCCCAATCGATAAAATCGTTATCAAAACTTTCTGGGACATAACTAGGATATTCCTGAATTTTGTTTTGAGCGTAATTCATCGCATAGCCTTTTTTACCATCATAACCTTCAACCGTCGTTTCCTTTTGATTAATCATAATCACGGTTTTTGTCAAATTAGGACGTTTTTGATAGATTTTAAAAGGATATTCGTCATTAACTCCCAAAGTCACGCGACCTTGTAATAACACAGAATTCAAGAGTTTCCAGTTAGTTAAACCGCCCGAAAGCTCAATATTTTTGTCGATAATTTCTTTTGCTGTTTGTGCTTGAATAAAACACGATAGAACCACACCAAATACTAATAGTAATCTCTTCATTAATTGCAATTAAGCTCCAAATATAAGTTTTTTAAAACGCTTTTTTCTTTTGAAAATTATAAAAGATGTTAATTCTGACCAATAATCAGCTTTGCTTTTTCCAAATCTTCGGGTGTATCGATGCCAACGCCTACGAAATGGGTTTCTATCAATTTAATTTTCATGCCATATTCCAAATAACGTATGCACTCTATTTTCTCGGAAATTTCTAATGGTTTCATTTCTAATTTTGAAAACTGCAACAAAGCTTCTTTTCTAAAAGCATAGACGCCAATATGCTTGTAATATTGAACATCAAAGCTTGTTTCACGATGAAATGGAATAACCGAACGGCTGAAATACAGGGCAAATCCATTGTTATCCGTAATCACTTTTACATTGTTAGGATTTTCGATTTCCGATTTTTCTTTGAGTTCAATTTTTAAAGATGCTAAAGATATTTCTTTATTGTCATCAGTTTTAAAAACGTCTATCAACTGTTGCAAAGGCTCCAATTTAAGGAAAGGTTCATCACCTTGAACATTAATAACAATGTCGCAATCGATATTTTGAACAGCTTCCGCAATTCTATCACTTCCTGTTTCGTGTTCGCCTGTCATAACAGCTTTCCCGCCGTTTTTTTCTATTTCATTGAAAATAATTTCGGAATCTGTTGCCACAAAAACATCATCGAAAAGCCCTGTCGCCAAAACATTTTGATAAGTAGTTGTAATAATGGTTTTGTCACCCAAAATCTCCATTAATTTCGCAGGAAATCTAGTCGAATTATAACGTGCGGGAATAACTGCAATGATTTTCATTTTTAAAAGTTATGAGTTATAAATTATGAGTTATGAGCTAATTTGAACCTATATTCTTTTTTGTTGTTACAATAATGCTTCGAATAATTTTCAACAATTCGGTTGCATCATTTATTAAAGAATCTCCTTCATCAGAACTAATAAAATTGGTTTCTTTTAATAATTGAAACCAATATATTGTTTCGTCACATTCTTTTTGTGCGATTGACAATTTATGAATGAAATCCATTTTACTTTGTGCATTCTGAGCTTCTCTTACATTTGCACCAATTGAAGTTCCAGAGCGTAAAAACTGTTTTGATAAAACATATTCTTTTTTCTCAATTGAAAATATTTTGTAAAAATTTACAATCTTTACAGCAAAATCAAAACTCTTTTTAACAACAATGCTTTCATTCATAACTCATAATTCATCATTATTAATTTAAAAAGTTTAAAGCTTTTTCCAATTTTGGAAGCATTTCTTTGATTTCGTCAACTGAAAGTCCACCAACTGATGCACGGAACCAAGGGTCAGTAACTGCGCATCCAAATGCCGAAAATGGTACAAATGCAACGCCGCCTTCACGAATTAAATAAAACACCAAATCCGAAGTTTTCTCGATAACATCGCCATTTGACATTTTTTTGCCGATATAATCCATCTTGATAGTTAAATACATCGCGCCCATCGGCTGAATGCTGTCAACATTCAATCCTTTTGATTTTAAACCTTGAATTCCGTCATGCAAAACCTTCAAACTGTTTTCTAATTCACCTTTAAAATGATTTACAAAACGATTTAATTCCGCCGTATTTTGATAATAATTTGCTGTTGCTTCCTGCTCTGGTTTTGGTGCCCAAGCTCCGATGTGCGTGTTTAGAGCTTTCATTTTTTCGATAATTTCTGAAGGTCCGAAACTCCAACCTACTCTAACGCCTGTTGCAGCAAGGCTTTTTGAAATTCCATCAACGAAAATCGTGTATTTCTTTAATTCCGGAAACAAAGAAACTGGATTGAAATGCTCCTCACCGAAAGTTAAATTAGAATAAATTTGGTCGTACAACAAATACAAAGGTTTTTGGTCTGCAGAACGTTTTTTATTTTCTTCTAAAATCAATTCACAAATTCCGTACAGTTGGTCTTTTGTAAACATCGTCCCAGTCGGGTTTAGCGGCGAACACAACGAAATAAGAACCGCATCCGACACATGAGGTGCTATTTCTTCGGCCGTCGGTAAAAAG
Organism: Soonwooa buanensis; assembly: GCF_900167905.1. GTDB lineage: Bacteria > Bacteroidota > Bacteroidia > Flavobacteriales > Weeksellaceae > Soonwooa > Soonwooa buanensis. Next base: position 43,167 of record NZ_FUYZ01000012.1, read on the forward strand.
TTGTTTTCTGGCTTAGTTTCCACTTCGATTCCTTGTGCGGAAGTCAAATAAGTGTAATGGTTGTTATTCCACGATGGAACTGGATAAATTACCTTGTCACCTTCATCTACAATGGTTTTGTAAATAGCGTAAATCAAAGGTCTTGCACCCGCTGTAATCAAAATATCTGCAGGCGAATAATCGAGATTCCAACGGCTTTTTAAATCCTCAGAAACGGCCTTTCTTAACGGTAAAATTCCATTTGCTGGTGGATAATTGGTTTGATGATTTTTGTAAGCTTTTTCGATTTCCTCTTCTAATAAAGTAGGAATTGGATACAGTTGAGAATTCAAATCACCAATGGTAAGGTTGGCAATTTGTGCTCCGTTTGCCTTCATATCGTTTACTTCATTTCCGATTTTTACGATTTCGGAACCGATAAGATTGGCTGCTAATTTTGAAACTTTCATTTTCTTTTTTATAGATTTTATTTAGATTTTTTCCTTTTTATTAAACGAAAAACAAAAGGCTTATTATTTCCGTATAAATTTATTTTTAAACAAAAAATTCGGGATGAATAAATCCCGAATTTAGATATTAATTGAGATTAAGACTCTCTTTTACGGCTTCAATTTTCTTTTCTAAAATCGGAAGTTTTACGATAAAATCAGCTTCCGAATTGATACTATCTTTCACAGAAACATAAAATTTAATTTTTGGTTCTGTTCCTGATGGACGCACACAAACTTTCGTTCCATCTTCTGTGTAATAAATCAAAACATTAGATTTTGGAATATCATCCATTACCTTTTTCTCGTTGCTTGCAACCACTAAACAAGTTTGCTCTTTGAAATCTTTAACTTCTGCAACTGGCGAACCAGCGATTTCTTTTGGTAGATTTTCGCGGAAATTCTTCATCATTTCCTGGATTTCTTCCGCACCTTCACGACCTTTTTTAACAACATTTATCAAGCCTTCATAATACATTCCGACTTCTTTATAAATATCAATCATGTATTGGTACATCGTTTTGCCATTGGCTTTGCACCAAGCTGCAATTTCGCACGCCAACAAAATAGATCCGCAAGAATCTTTATCTCTTACGAAATCTCCCGTCATAAATCCAAAACTTTCTTCGCCACCGCAAATGAATTTTTCTTGACCTTCGAAATCGCGAATCATTTTACCAATCCACTTAAATCCCGTTAATCCAACTTTGCAATCAACACCGAATTTCTCAGCCACATCAAAGAAAACATCAGAAGTTACAATCGTAGAACCAATAAATTCTTTACCCGTAATTCTACCTTGTTTTTTCCATTGATCAAGGATATAATAAGTTAAAATTGTGTTGGTTTGGTTACCATTCAACAATTCTATATTTCCATCTAAATTTCGAACGGCAATTCCTAATCTATCGCCATCTGGATCGGTCCCGATAACGATATCACCATTGGTAATTTTCGCTAAATCCATCGCCATTTCCAAAGCTGCAGGCTCTTCAGGATTTGGAGATTCTACCGTTGGGAAATTTCCACTCGGAATCATTTGCTCCGTCACCAAATCAACTTTTGTGAAACCTGCTTTTTTCAAAGCTTTAGGAATCGTTGTGTAAGTTGTACCGTGAATTGAAGTGAAAACGATATTCAAATTATCTCTTCCAACATTTTGATACAAAGAGTTTTCCATACAAGCATCTATGTACACATCATCTTGCTCCTCGCCTATCCACTCGATTAAATCATCATTTCCATCGAATTTTATAGCGTCAAATTTCGTGGCATAAACTTCTTTGATAATATTTTCGTCATCTGGTGGAACAACTTGTGCTCCATCATTCCAATAAACCTTGTAGCCATTATATTCTGGCGGATTGTGTGATGCTGTCAACACAATTCCTGCGTTACATTTTTTATCACGAACCGTAAATGACAATTCAGGAGTTGGACGGTGATTTTTAAACAACAAAACCTTAATTCCGTTTGCTGTTAAAACATCAGCAACCAATTTTCCAAATTCTTTAGAATTATTACGAACGTCGTAAGCAATCGCAACTTTTATCTCTTGATTTGGAAACGATTGATGAAGATAATTCGCCAAACCTTGCGTAGCTTGTCCGAGCGTATATTTATTAAGACGATTGGTACCAACGCCCATTATACCGCGCATTCCGCCAGTCCCGAACTCCAATTCTCTATAAAAAGAATCTTCCAAATCTGGTGAATTGCTATCGATAAGTTGTTGTACTTTTTCTTTAGTTTCAGTATCAAATGTATCCGTAAGCCACAATTGTGCTTTCTCTAATGTTGTCATAAAAAGTTATGTGTGTTTTTAGTTTAAATTCTTTTGTTGCATCGTAGCTTTTTCCTCAACTTTTATCTTCTTCGAAGGATTCCCGTAGTAGACTAATTTGCCTGTATTGGTAATAGTTCCTTTAATTTCTTCATCCACATTAACTTCGGTATAATTTCCGTTTTTAGAATCCAATTCTAGACTGTTGATAAACCAATATGGCGAAATAATACTTGCCGTATCAGCGATTTTAACATAAGCTTGATCGGTTTTTCCGAGAAGATTAGCACGACTTTTCTGCGTCATATTTAACCAAGTTTTACTAGAAATAACGCCTCCAATAAATTTGGATTGATCTTTAAGCGTCAACTTGAAGTCATTGACTTTCATCTGACTAGAGATATTTAATTCTACAGAATCCGCCAATTTAACATCATCAAAAGGGTGTTTTCCGTAAATTGTTAAATTATAAAAACCTGCTTTTTCGGTTGGTCTTTTCTCTTTAATGGTTAAAATTTTATTTTCAACACCGATTTCTAAATTATTAAACAAATTGGGTGTCGTCTCAACCGCCACAAAATTATGCGGACTTTCTACATAAAAAAGTCTAAATTTCCCTTTTGCATCGAGTTTCGAAAACTCTGCAAGTTCCACATCTTTAGCTTCGATATCGCCTTTTGGACTAATATTTCCACAAGAAAATAAAGTCACAGTTAGCAATAAATAAACTAGGTTTTTCATTCTTAAAATTTGAAGTTTCAAGTTAGCTTTTTTCCTAGAAATAAGGGCAAATTTTTTCAAAAAAATATCATTTAGAAATACAAAGAAAAATCATGACGATTTTTACGAAATTTTCAATTTAAAACAGAAAAAAATTAATTTTCTTGAATTTTATTAATTGAAACAACATTCTTAAGTTTAACCTCAGAACCAGAATTCTCTAGATAAACATCAAAAAGATTATCGGTTTTATTTAATTTAAAAACAAAATAAAAATCTTTAGACTTAGATTTTTGCAATAAAGTGTCATAAACCTCCATCAACTGCATCCGATCAGGGAAAAAATCATAGCGAAAACCTGATTCATCCTCATAATATTGCAACTGAAGTTTTTGTGGAAACAAATTAGTTTCTAAGCTTGTTGTATTATTTTTGAAATCTGTAAACTTAAAATCATTTTGAAGAAAATCTGTTGCAAAGACAATCTTAGCATTTAGATTTTTAACATAGTCAACTTTTATTCCCCAATTGACTTGGGTTTTATAGACAAACATATAATCTTCTAAAATTTTTACATCCTCGAATCGATCTCCATCACTCCTTAATAAATTAAGATTTTCGGGTATTTTCTTTCCTTGAAAAGTACCAAGTGAAGTTGTTTCAATTTTATTTTCATCCTCAAAAGGACTGTCAGATTTAAAGCCCGCCAAAGATTTTGTTAAGCCAAATTCTAGCTTTCCGTTTGGAAGAATTTTAGCAACGAAGCAAGGATCTGATTTAAGATTTTCAGTTAATTCTTCAATTTTTTGTGATGGTAATTTAGTTTCAGCTTCATAAAAAGTTTCGTCTTCGTAACAAAACCATTTTAATTTTAAAGAATGAGGATAAGGTTTTGTTGATGATCGAGAATACAAACTTGGACTAAATGCATAACCTAAATTATTGAAATTGGTAGCATTTTTTGGATTAAGAATTTGATATTCTGCTTGCCAAATTCCGTCATATTCGTTGTCATTGTAAATGAGCTGATATTCTATAATTTTGTAATGTTGATGAGCATCTTCTGTTGTCAAATACCAATACCAAACTTTTTTATCAAAGTATTTATCCTTTTTTAATTGAATAAAAAACGCCACACAAAAACCGACTAATATTAGAAATAGCCCTAGATTGATGATATTGACACGATTCTTAAACATTATTCTTATTTATTCCCACTTCCTAAACCAATTAAAAATTGGGTTACTAAAAAGTAAAACACGAAAAATATCGCCGAAAATTTAAAAGCTTTTTTAAAAAATTTGGAGTAAACAGGATCTGACTTCATCGTCAACAACCACAAAATCAAGAAAAAGAACAAGGTCATAATCGGGTTAAAATAAAACACCGATGTACGACCTAGCTCTAAATATTTGAATAAAAATTGGTAACTAACTGCGTTAATAAATACTAGTAAAACAAAAGACAATGCTATTTGTCCGAAAACTTTATCTTCCATTTTTGTATTATTAATCGAGTTAAATTACTTCTTCCACGTTATAATTTTTGTGATCTCTTTTGGAACGGACAATCATCTCGCCCAAAAATCCTGAAACAAACAGCAAAGTTCCCAAAATCATCATTGTCAAAGCAATGTAAAACCAAGGATTTAATGCAATCAAATGACCATAAACGCCTTTGGAAACATCAATTAATTTGGAGATTCCCAACCAAAGTGCTGACAAAAATCCGATGATGAACATCAAAGTTCCAGCAGCGCCAAAAAAATGCATTGGACGTCCGCCAAATCGACTTACAAACCACAATGTCACCAAATCTAGGAAACCACGAATAAATCTTTCGGTCCCGAATTTTGAAGTTCCATATGGACGCGCTTGATGTTGCACTGGTTTTTCTGTTATTCTCTTGAAACCTGCATTAGCAGCCAAAACTGGAATATAACGGTGCATATCGCCGTATACATCAATAGATTTTACAACACGTTTTTTATAGGCTTTCAGTCCACAATTAAAATCGTGAAGATGAACACCAGACAACTTACGAGCCGCACCATTAAAGAGTTTTGATGGAAGATTCTTGGTCATAACGTTGTCAAAACGCTTTTTCTTCCAACCCGATACGATGTCGTAATCTTCTTTGGTAACCATGTCATACAACTCAGGAATTTCTTCTGGAAAATCCTGTAAGTCCGCATCCATCGTTATTACAACATCTCCTTGCGCTTTCTCGAAAGCAGCGTGCAAAGCTTGAGATTTTCCATAGTTTTTGGAAAATTTAATCCCATGTACTTGCGGATGTTGCACTTTTAGATTTTCTATAATGCTCCAAGAAAGATCCGTACTACCATCATCGACAAACCAAACATCATAACTTAACTGATGTTGCTTACATACAACATCAATACGGTTAAAAAGTTCTTCGATGGATTCTTCTTCGTTGAGAAGTGGAATAATTATAGAAAGATTCATTAATTTAATTTAGGTAAAAATAAGATTATTCGTAGCGTTTTTTGTTTTTCAAAAAGGCTGCAATAATAATCGACAAAAGTAAATAAAATAATAAAATGCCGGCAAAGAGTTTTCCTAAAAATTCGAAAGAGAAATAGTTACGCTTTTCCTTTAAAGCTATTTCGCGCGCTTCCTTCGCTTCTTTATAATTCTTTTCTAACTCAACAACGACATTGGCATCTTTATGATTAGCTGCATCAATTTTTTGTTTTTGATAAGCTTCATCAAGATTAGTAAGTTCGGTTTGCACGTATTGATAATTTAGTAAATCACGTGCATTGGTATCCACATAATTTAGGAATCCAAACATGGTTAGCATCGACAAAAACCCACCAACAAAAAGTGTTACAAATGATTGCTTAAAAGCTTGAGGATAAGTAATTTGAGTTCCTTTTCGCAACCAATATGTTGATAAAAAAGCAGCGATACCGTAAAGAAAAGTTAAACCAAACGCATTGATTTTCATACTAATATCCCAATAATTAGGACCAGCAAAAAAATAATAAACACCAAAGAATAACAACATCGTTACTCCGTATAAACCAAGACCAATAACTACTGGATTTTTCGTCATAATTTTCTAAAATGTGGGAAGATTATCTCTTTTGAACTTCATTTTTGTCATTTTAAAAACTGATTTTTCTTTGTTAAATGACAAAATTTTAAAAATTTTCAAGATTTTTTCAAATTAAAAATCAAGCTATTAGGCTAATTAACGCCTATAAATTCTGATTTTCTTGAGAAGACTCTTCCAAATTCATAAATAATTTCTATATTTGCACCGGCAAGTCCTACACAACCAGCTCCTGAGAATCCTCCAGGGTGGGAACGCAGCAAAGGTAATCGGTTGTAGCGGTGTGATGTAGGTAGCTTGCCATTTTTTGTGTCTATATGTTTCGTAATTTTATTTAAAAACTGAAGCATTAAATTCTCCCAAATTCTTGAATATTCTAATTTCAAGTTATTTAAAATCAAACTATTAGCTGCATTTTTCAAAACTTAAAGCTTCAATTTTGTTTTAATTAGAATTCAAATTCTTCACCTAATTCTGGCAAACTGAATTCGATACCTGCATCTGCAAAATGTTTCTTTGCATTATCATGATTAATTTTAATCGGCTCAAACGTATCAAAATGACAACCGATAACTTTTGGCGTCAATAACAATTCTTTCGCTGCAAAAGCCGCTTTACGAGGACACATCGTATAATGACGACCAATCGGAAGAATCGAAACATCTAATTTTCCAAACACTTTTGGGAAAATAGCCATCTCAGCAGAAACACCCGTATCACCCGCTAAATAAAGATTTTTACCAGGCAAACGGAAAATATATCCCGCAGCTTCACCGCCATAAGTTCCGTCCGGAAAAGAGCTTGTATGGCTTGCTGGCACCATTGAGATTTTAAGATCGTCAATTTTTGCAGAACCACCGAAATTGATATCAATATTGTTCGCATGTTTGAAGTAGCCACAAATTTCTGGTTGCCCAATAACGGTCGCATCTGGATGATTTGCCAACACCTCAGCAACGTCAGCTGTATGATCACCGTGTGCATGCGTAATCAATACATAATCAATTTTTTGCGCAGTAATATCGAATCCTGTTTTATCTTTTTGAAAGTTGTAAAAAGGATCACTCAAAATCGTTTTTCCGTTATGAGTGAACAAAAAGCAATTTTGTCCTAAGAATTTTATTTTCATTTTTTAATTTTAAAATTTAATTATACTTATTCAGCTGGGAATTTATCTTCGATAAGATTTAATTTAATCCCATGTTCTAACCAAGCTTTACAACCATCCAAAACTGTTGTAAATCCGCCCGTATTATCATTAACGACTTTAGCTAAGTCATCGCCAGTTTGTGAGTAGCCATAACTTTTGATGATTACTAAAGTTCCGTTTTTCATTTCTTGAAACTCATAATCGACGTTGGTTGCAGGATTTCCCCACAAAGTTTCGATTTTTTGATTTGGAACAATCTTCAAAGTTTGTACTTCTGATGACACATTATACATTTCCCAAGTCCAAGTCGTCATCTTCCCTTCTTCTAACTTTCCACTCGATTTTGTAAACCAAAATTTGGTTGTTATTTCAGGATTTACAAATGCCTCAAAAACCTCAGCAATAGGCTTTCTTATTAACATTTGACATTGTACAAAAATTGGATTTTCCATATATTTTGTTTTAAAAAAGATTAAGTCCAGCAGCGGTTAAAACCGCCATCATAAAGGTTAAAATCCCAACTTGTTTTAGGAAAGGATCTAACTCACGGTTTTCTTTAATTTGCATAATCTTGCGTCGAAGTCCAGCAAATGGAAACAACAAAATCATCACAATAAATGCATAATATCTGCCTTGCGCTTGCAATTGGTTAATCATTAAAAAAGTCAAAACCAACAAAATAGGAAGTTGCAACAACACCATTTCGTAGATCATCGCATTTTTGTAACCAAGTTTCAGAGCCAAAGTTTTTTTGCCAGAAGCTTCGTCGTTTTGCATATCGCGCATATTGTTAAGATTAAGCACCGCCGCACTCAACAAACCAACAGCCGCAGCCGGAAGCAAAACATCCCAACTAAACGTTTTAGTAAACAAAAAATAACTTCCACAAACCGATACCAAACCAAAAAAGACAAACACGAAAATATCGCCCAAGCCCATGTATCCGTAAGGTTTTTTGCCAACTGTATAACCAATCGCCGCCAAAATACAGGCTACGCCCAAACCAATGAAAATATAAAATTCATTCATATAATTTGGGATAAATGCCACATACAACAAAGCAACGGTCGCTACAAATGACAAAATTGAAAGCAAAATAACTGCGTTTTTCATTTGTTTGGCAGTAATCTTCCCCGAAGCCACTGCACGAGCTTCCGCTTCATTGATTCTTAGTTTATCAGTTCCTTTTACGCCATCACCATAATCGTTAGCGTAGTTGGAAAGAATTTGATACAGCAAAGTCACCAAAAGCGCCAATGCAAAAATCTTCCAATCCCAAAAGCCACCATCTTCCTTCAATCGCCATTTGGCAATAAAAGATCCCATGATAATTCCACTCAAAGAAAGTGGTAAAGTTCGCAGACGCGCTGCATGTATCCAGTCAATCATTTTTATTTAGGTAATAGAAAACAGAAATAAGGTTTTAGTTTTAGCATTGATGCTAATTTCTAATTCCTAACTTCTACTTCCTTATTTAAGATATCCATTGGTCGTCGCCAAAGTTTGGTTTTCTCTTTTCTAAGAAAGCATTACGGCCTTCGATGGCTTCGTCTGTCATATATGCCAAACGTGTTGCTTCACCAGCAAAAACCTGTTGTCCTACCATGCCATCGTCTGTTAAATTCATAGCAAACTTCAACATTCTGATTGACATTGGTGATTTTCCAAGAATCTCTTGCGCCCATTCGTAAGCGGTATCTTCTAACTCTGCATGTGGAATAACAGCATTAACCATTCCCATTTCGAAAGCTTCTTGCGCCGAATAATTTCTGCCCAAAAAGAAAATTTCTCGCGCTTTTTTCTGTCCCACCATTTTTGCTAAATAAGCAGAACCATAACCACCATCAAAACTTGTTACATCAGCATCCGTCTGTTTAAAAATCGCGTGCTCTTTACTTGCCAACGTCAAGTCACAAACCACATGAAGTGAATGTCCGCCACCAACAGCCCAACCAGGAACAACTGCAATAACCACTTTCGGCATAAAACGAATCAAACGTTGAACTTCCAAAATATTAAGACGATGTCTTCCGTCTTCTCCAACATAACCTTTTTGGCCACGTGCTTTTTGGTCGCCACCGCTACAAAATGCCCAACCGCCATCTTTAGAACTTGGCCCTTCGCCTGACAACAACACAACGCCTATCGATGGATCTTCCGAAGCATCAAAAAAAGCATCATACAATTCTGAAGTTGTTTTAGGACGAAAAGCATTTCTAACTTCTGGTCTATTAAAGGCGATTCTCGCAACGCCACCACATTTTTTATAAGTGATATCGTCGTATTCTTTAACTGTTTTCCAGTCTATCATTTTAATAAAATTTGGCGTAAAGATAAGGCTATAATGACAATTATTAAAATCTTAAAATTATTAATTCTCGAAAACAATTTTATTCCTATTTTTAGGAGTTATAATCAGGATTATGGAGATATAGATTAACAAAACACCAATCCTGTTTTAGTTCGAAATGAATTTTATGAAAAACAAAAATATTTTGTACGCAGCACCAGTCGTTTTGGTGATTATTGTCGGTTTTATTAATTCATATATTGTAAGCGGAAAAATTAATAAACATCCAAAATATACCACCGCAGTCCTTATTAATGAATATGTAGCAGGCAAACGAACTACTTTTGATTACAATTACAACATCAAAGGAATTAAGTATACCAATGCAATTAGTTCTAACAAAGTAGAAATTGGAGAAAAATACCTCGTTGTTTATGATTCCCTAAATCCTAAAAACTGTGCTTTACTGCTAATCTATCCTATTGAAAAAGATTATAAACCCACAAGTAATGGCTGGAAGTACAATGAAGTTCCTTTTAAAATAGACACTGTATTAATACAAAAATATGTGAAAAATTACAATTAACTATGAAGAAAGAAATACTGAAATGGCTTCCATTAATGATTTGTATTATTGTACTATATGTATGGTCTCATTCAGGTAAAGCAAATTGGAAATTTATAGACGCCACTGTGACTTCTGAGTTTCGATATAAAAGTACATCAAGAGGCGCTGGATATGATTATGTATTTTATTTGAATGGAAAAAAATATTCTAGAGTTGAATCTCAGGGAAACTTTTGGACGGGTTACAAATATTTAGCCGCATATGATTCTTTAGATCCCGAATCTGGAACATTGTTACAAATTAACATTACAGATTTTAAGTTTTCTTCTCCTAGAAATGGTTGGAAGCTAAAAGAAATTCCTTTTCCTGTAGATAGCTTACAAATTAAAAAGATGTTGGAATAAATTTTCACAAAAAAATAAGCGCCTTCAACAGATGTCGAAAGGCGCTTTACAATATAATAATTGTGATTGGTCGGTGTTGATTATTTCACGACTTTAATAGCACTTGCTAAAAAGCGTGTTTCTGTTTTTGGATCTTTGATAGCATCAATCTCCGATTGTGGTTTTTTAGCATCTTCAGCGTAATGTTTCAGCTCGTTAACAGAAGTTGTTTTGCTTTCTGCATTGCCTTCTAGCACAACATTCTTCCCAACTAAAGCCATCGGTACGAAGAAACCGTAATCTTTCATTTTAACAAAGAAATCTTTACCATCATCAGTTTTTAGTTTTACCCAACATCCTTTTTTAGGACAAACTTCGGTAACTGTACCTTTAACAGCAACGTTTTCAACTTTTGCTTCTTTCGTTAATTTTTTATTTAAATCTTTAACTGTAATTGCATTTTTCGCAACAGTCATTTCTACGTCTTTACCGTAAAACTCGCCAACTTTTGCGTCGCCAGCTGGTGGACCAGATTGTGCGAAAGTGATAACACCAATCCCTAATCCTAATAAAAATAACAAGTTTTTCATGCTAATGTTAAATTTTTGTAAATGTAATAAAAATTATTTTGAAACAGACTTATCCAGCTTTTTATTTTTCAACCAATAAGACGTCGCCTCGTATGTAGCCACAGTTTCGTTCTTTAATCGCTCGTCAATTGTCGTTCTCGGAACTTCATCAAAATATGGATTATAGATTGCTGGGATGTTATTTTTTTGAGGTTTTAGATCATATTGTTTCACTTTTTTGGTTGGTGAAATAATCGTCAAAATATTATCTTTTATTAAACCTAAATCTTGATAAGTCGCAATATAAGCACGCGGTTGATAATTTGATTTAAAAATATCTTGACCTAAAAACTGACTTTCATAATTGAAATTCATTAGACCAAACAAAGTTGGCATCACATCAATCTGCGACATCAAAGTGCTAACTTCTTTCGGTTGAATAAGACCTTCGGAGAAAATCATAGCTGGGATTCTGTATTTATCCATTGGCAATTCGGTTTTACCAGCAGACGACGCACAATGATCGGACACGATTACAAAAATTGTATTCTTATACCAATCTTGTTTTTTCGCCATTTCGAAAAACTTCTTAATTGAATAATCGGTGTATTTAACACCACCTTCACGCGATTTTGCATTTCCTGGAATGTCGATTCGTCCATCTGGATACGTGAAAGGTCGATGATTACTAACTGTCATCCAATGGTTAAAGAAAGGTTTTCCAGTTTTAGCTTCGGCATTCATCGTTTGGATCGCTTTTTTCGCCATATCTTCATCACTAACACCCCAAATATTTGCAAATGTAATTTCTTCTGGTTTAAAGGCCGCTCTATCAACAATATCATAGCCATTTCCGCCAAAGAAATCTTTCATATTATCAAAATAAGAATCGCCGCCGTACAAATATTTAACTTGATAACCTTTCGATTTGAAAACCGATCCAGTCGTAAATTTATTCTTATTATCTTCACGTTTAACAACACTTTCTCCAGCAGTTGGCGGAATACAAAGCGTTAAAGCTTCCAAACCGCGAACAGTACGATTTCCTGTCGCATAAAGATTGGTAAACATCATACTTTTGGTTGCTAAACTATCCAAAAATGGCGTGATATTTTGCTCGTTTCCGTAATGTTTTAAGAAATCTGCAGAAAGACTTTCAATGGAAATTAGAACCACATTTTTACGAATTTCCGCCGAATCACCAACAACTGGACGACGCAATTCTAATGGTTGATATTGACGTAAAAATTGTTTTTCCGCTTGTTCGATACCTAAACTTGGGTAGAATTTAACAAAATCCAATTCTTTAGTATTAAAAGCCGTATAGAATTTCTCCAAACCATTGCTTTTAATTTCTTCCGAAAAGGTATTTTGATAATGTATTTTTTTAAGCTGACCAATTGCGAATAGACTCACTCCAAACAATACAACATAAGCTACAACAAAGACTATTTTTTGTACAAAATTTGGAAGAGTTAATAGCTCAGATTTTGTTTTTTTATAAATGAAAATCGTAACGCCAATTGCAATTGCAATAATCACCGAAAACAACGGAACCACGGGATAAGATTCCATTATATTACCGATAACTTCGTTGGTATAGATTAAATAATCAACCGCGATAAAGTTGTAACGAACCCCAAATTCATTCCAGAAAAAATATTCGCTCACCGCATTTTGAATGATTAAAAACACATACAAAAACAGCGTAATGAAGTATAAAATATTTCTAAATCTTTGTCTTTGATTTGGGACAAATAAGAGTAATCCGAACAGAATCGTTTTTAAACCAACAAAAATTAATGCAATCTCTGCGACAGAACCGCCATATTGTTTAAAAATATTATTTGGGACAAAGGCGATGTACAATGCAAAAGCCAATAACAATCCGAAAATAATGTAACCCCAAGGTTTGTTGTATTTAGAATTGGATAAAAACAAAAAGTAAATCACCAAAAACACCGACGCAATACTAAAAATAAAAATATCGCTGATTGCGCCAACTAACAAAATCCCCAAGCTTTCGAAAAAGCCAAAACTACTGGTTGTTATTGGATGAAAAAAGAAAACCAATCTCAACAAAAATGAAATTAGCAAGTAAAAGCCGCCTAAATAAAAATAGGCTTTTAGTTTTTTGAAGTCCATAATTCGGTTTATAGTTGCTGTTTTTTGCGCCCGCAAGTTAAGATTTTATAAATTATTAAAAATATTTAAACTAAAATGTAACAAACTTGCCGTTTTGATTGTCTAACTATTATAACATTACAAATTATATCACTATGAAAACAAATAAAATCTGTGCTATCTTATTAGGTTTAAGCCTTACATTAAGCGCTTGCAGTTACTCAAAATCTAATGGCGAAACCGAATTTACAATCGGAGGTTTTAACATGGGAAGCAACGAAGGCAAAGGCGCTTTGACCGACAAAACTTACACTTTTGATTTTGATGAAATAAAATCTTCTAATGCTTTGGACGTTGAAGTTGTAAAATCTAGCACCGAAAAAATTGTTGTTAACGCACCATCGGATATTATCGACCAAATCGAAGTTGTACAAGAAGGCTCAGCTGCAGTTATTCGTATTGCGAGAGGCGTTAGAAATGTTTCTACTAATCGAGTTAAGGTTAAAGTCTATGCTAAAGATTTTAACAAATTATCAGCTTCGTCAAGTTCGACAATTACCGTAGCAGACGACTTTAAATCGAATGGTTTTCTCCTAAATGCATCTAGCTCGTCAACTATTAAAGGGACTTTCGATGCACCTTCTATCAATATCCAAGCAAATAGCAGCGCAGACGTTGTGGCAAATATTATGTCTAAAGATGTTATTGCACAAGTTTCTTCCTCGGGAACTATTAGCCTAAAAGGTCGTTCAGAAAGTATTAATGCTCAGGCTTCATCATCAGGAGATGTGGAAGGTGCAGAATTTACAGCAGACTCTGCCATGTTACAAGCCTCATCATCAGGTGGAATAAAAATAGGCGTTAGAAATTCGGTATCGGGAAGTGCATCTTCTAGCGCTGATATTGTTGTCCTAAAACGAGGGAATCTAGAAAGTAAAAATATAAAAGAAAGCAGCTCGGGTTCTGTCACTATTAAATAAAACTAATTTTTTGTCCTATTTGTGCGGTTTGGCATACAATTGTATGTTTAGACTTTAACTTCTAAAAACTAGAAGCATCTAAACTATACGAACTAGAAAAGAATAAAAATGAAAAAATTATTAGAAAAGACAACTTTGGTGGGGCTTTCATTATTCACATTTGGATTGTCTTTTGCGCAAAAAATTGACCAAAAATCACAAAGCATTTTGGATGCTGTAACATCTAATTATAAGAGCAAAAAAAATACTTATTTCAAATTCACTTATGGTTCAGGTTCTGGAAAAGTAACCAAAGCCGAAACTGGGATTTTCTATTCTAGCAATGATAAATACAAGTTAAAAATCATGGGAATAGAACAGATTTTTGATGGTAGCAAAGTCTACAACATCAACGATTCTGACAAAGAAGTTACGATTGCAAAACCAAATGATAGCGATGTGATGTTTTCGCCGCTTAGTTATTTAGAATCTTATAAAAAAGACTACAATGTAACCTATGTTGGCAAACGAAATGTTAGCGGAAAATCTTTGGATTATATCAAGATGACGCCTGTTAAAGAAAATGGTCTTTCGCAAGTTAATCTTTATGTTAACAGCGCCCAAAACAAATTAGTAAAACTAGAACAAATCGCTACTAACAACCAATTAGCAACGATTAGCATTAGCGATTACAAAGAAAATCAAAACTTATCTTCTAATGTTTTTAGCTTCGATAAAGCGAAATATGCTAAATATTTAATCACAGAACTTTAATTTTATCATTAAAGCTTAAATATAAAAAGTCATAATGTCTTTCGCATTATGACTTTTTTGCTGTATTTTTGACGTCAAATTAGATAATTTTTCCATTTGAAAAAGTTAGACAAATATATCATTAAAACCTTTTTCGGGCCATTTTTCTTTATATTCAGTGTCCTGTTTTTCATCTTCATTGTCAACATCATTTGGGTGCAGATGTCGCAATTCACGGGTAAAGGGCTGACCTATTGGGAGATTATTAAGTTTTTGTTCTACATGAGCGCGAATGTCGTGTCGATGGTTTTGCCATTAACGATTTTGCTATCTGCCATTATGACCTTTGGAGATTTTGGAGAGCGTTATGAGCTCGCTGCGATGAAAGCTGCTGGTATTAGTCTGACGCGAGTTATGGCGCCACTTTTTATTACGGTGACCATGATGTCCTTTGTGCTATTTTTGTTTTCAAATAATGTCATACCCGACTTCCAACGGAAAGCTAAAAATATGTTGTTTAACATTGTTTCTAGTAAACCTGCTCTTAATTTTACACCTGGAGTTTTCATCGATCAAATCTCTGGCTATTCTGTAAAGTTTGATAAAATTTCAGGAGAAAATAAGGAAAATTTAGAAGGTGTTTTTCTTCACAAAAATTCAAATTCTTACGAAAACCAACAAACGATTATTGCCAAAAAAGGTCGTTTTGCAAAAGCACCAGATCCTAATTATTTAAAACTAATCTTGTATAGCGGTTACATCTACGAAGACGATATCGCCAACAAAGCTTATAACGAAAGGTTAAATCAGCCCAATCAGTCCATTAAATTTGATTCCTTAGCATTTCACTTCGATATTAGCGAATTAATTAATCAAGCCATCGAAAGTGAGAAAATCACGGATGATTATCGTTTTCAAAATTATTTTGAAGTCAACGAAACACTTGCCAAAACCGATGAAAACAATAAGGTTAGCATCAATAGTATATCGAATCAGTCGATGATGACGGTCAATGCTTATGTTCAATATTTAGATAATCCACATAATAAAATTAAGGTTGATCCAACGCCAAACTTTACAGGTGAAGGTCTCGCTGCGGACAAAAAAATGGAAGTCTTTTACAATGCTTACGTAAGACTTAACAACCTGAAAGACAGCAACAAACAATCGCAAGACCAAATCTTGGAAATGAAAAAATACAAGAACAAAATGGTCATTTACCAACAGAGAATCCTCTCTTATTCAGTGACTTGTATTATTTTCTTCATGATTGGTGCGAGTCTCGGATCCATTATCCGAAAAGGCGGAATGGGACTTCCCGTCGTTATTGCGATTATCATTTTCATTATTTTCTACGTCATTAATTTGAGTGTCGAAAACTTATCTTGGAAGGGACAACTCGATCCATACTTGGCAACTTGGGCGCCAAACATGATTTTGTTCCCGTTTGCTATTTGGCTGACATACAAAGCTTTAACAGACTCTCAACTATTTGATATTGAGAAATATCGAACTTTGTTAAAACCAATCACGAAAAGATTTACAAAAACTAAAGAACACAAACGTTATCAATAATATGGAATTCTCGCTGCAACCACGATTAGAAAACGATTTTTTGATTTTGGAACCACTTCAAAAAGAAGATTTCGAAGCTTTGTACAAAGTTGCATCCGAAAAGGAAGTTTGGGCGCAACATCCCAATCCTGATCGTTACAAAAGAGAAGTTTTCCAAAACTTTTTCGAAGGTGCCATACAAAGCGGAGGTGCGTTCAAAATTTATGATAAAAACTCTGGCGAATTAGCAGGAAGTTCGCGCTTTTACGATTACAATGATGCTGACAATAGTATCTTAATTGGTTACACTTTTTATGGAACTAATTTTTGGGGAACTGGGCTTAATCACAAAGCGAAACGCATCATGATGGACTATATTTTCCAGTATGTTGATAAAGTTATTTTCCACATTGGCGCAGAAAATCTACGTTCTCAAATTTCTATTTCTCGTCTCGGTGCCGAAAAATTTGACGAACAATTGGTTGAATATTTTGGAGAAAGTCCAAAATTAAATTTCATTTATCAAATTAAAAAAGAGAATTACCTGAAATAATTTCATTTTTAAAATTAAAACCTCATACATCTTAAAAACATATGAGGTTTTCTAAAATCGAATAAGCTCGAATATTAATCGTATTGGTTCGGATGTTTAGCTTTAATATCGCTGACCGTTCCCAAAACTTTTTCTTTTAAAGAATCTTGATATTGCTGCATTTTGTTAGAAACATCTTCATCAGAAGTTCCTATAATTTTAGCGGCTAAAATTCCAGCATTTAGTGCACCATTTAATGCAACAGTTGCCACAGGAATTCCGCCTGGCATTTGCAAAATGGACAAAACCGAATCCCAACCATCAATAGAATTACTCGACAAAATCGGAACACCAATCACAGGAATCGTCGTGCAACTCGCCACCATACCAGGAAGATGCGCCGCCCCGCCAGCTCCAGCGATTATCACTTTCAGTCCTCGTTCTTTTGCTTTTTGTGCATAATCGAACATACGCTCTGGCGTTCTGTGCGCCGAAACCACTGTCAACTCGTAAGGAATTCCTAGTTTTTTTAGAAAATCTGCTGCTTGTTCCATAATCGGAAGATCGCTTTGACTTCCCATAATTATTCCTACCATTTCATTTTTTATTAGATTTTCAAAGATAAAAATTAATAAAAGACGAAACCAATTTGAATAAAAATTGATCTGTAAAAAGTATCTGTAAAGCCTATTTTGCCCTCGAAAAGTCTATCTTTGCAACTTCTTATTTCACTAAAACTTGAAAAACTACAAATTACTTTTCGCCATTTTAACCGTCGCACTCGTCTGGGGAACCACCTTCATGGGAATTCGCGTTGCCGTAGAAACAATTCCGGGCTGGTTTGTAGCGGGAATTCGTCAATTTTTGGCAGGATTAATTATGTTGACCATTCTATTATTTCGTAAAGAATTAAAATGGATTGGTTGGAAAAATTTTGGATACCAAATTGTTTTTTCGGTTTTAATGTTAGTCATGGCAAATGGTCTAACCACCGTTGCTGAAGAAGAATTAAGCAGTAGTTTGGCGGCGTTAATTAGTGCTTGTTCTCCTATTTTAGTCTTTATCGGAAGTCTATTTTTAGGTTTACAAAAATTTAGTTTTAAATCATTATTAGGCGTTATCATTTGTTTCAGCGGGATTCTAATGATTTTTTGGGATGGATTACAAGACCTTGCTATTCCTGAATATCGAAACGGCATTATCATGATGTTTTTCGCAATTTTAGGTTGGGCAGGTGGCACTATTTTCACAAAAAAAATGAATATCAAATCCGAGAATATTTCGCTTAATCTGGTCTATCAATTTTTATTTGCAGGCGTTTTCCAAATTCTATTAGCATTTTTAGTAACTGACAACTATAATTTTGGAAATTGGAGCTCGAAAAGTATTGCTGCAATGCTCTATTTGGCGGTTTTTGGTTCTGTTATTACCTTCTTTGCGTTTCATTATGCGTTGACAAAAATTAGTCCGATTCAGGTTTCTATTTTATCTTATATCAACACAATTATCGCTATATTTTTGGGTTGGCTGTTGCTAGATGAAAAAATCACCATTCAGTTTATTTTGGCTGCAATATTGATTATTTGTGGTGTTTTCATTATCAATTATAAGCCCGAAATGTTTAGAAGAAAAGTTTTAAAATAGTTACAAAAAAATCTCTTTTTGCATATTCAAATCCTTTAAAAATTCATGATCGTGAGAAATAACGAGCAAACTTCCTTTGTAATCTTGCAAAGCAGAAGTTAGGATTTCAACATTTTCCAAATCGAGGTTGTTGGTTGGTTCGTCCAAGACGATTAAATCAGGCGCTTTTCCTATAATTGAAAGACAAGCAAGCAACAATCGCATTCTTTCGCTACCACTTAAACTTGAGACTTTTTTGTTCCAAACTTCTTTTCGAAATAAAAATCTTGTTAAAATTGTTTTCAATTCGTGGTCGGGAATTGGAGTTTTATTAAAATGCTCGGCTTGGTCTAAAACACTGAAATTTTCATTTAAACTCGAATAATTTTGGTCTAGATAAATGGATTTAAAATCTACTTTTTCAATTTTTCCTTTTGATGGTTTCAAATCTCCGAGAAGAAGTTTTACCAACGTTGATTTTCCAGAAGCATTATTTCCTTTAATTGCCCAACGTTCGCCACTTAAAATCTGGAGGTTCAAATCTTCTTTCCACAAAAAATCGTATTTATATTTAAAATTAAGCTCCTTCACATCAAACAAAATTTTTCCTTGATGCAAAGCAGAATCATCAAAATTAAATTTCATTTGTTGCAGTTGCGAAACTTCTCGTCTTAACTTCGATAAATCCTCAGAAATTCCGCCAATTTTTTCAGCGTGAACATCTTTCATTTTTGAACTTGAATTTTCCGCTTTATAGCAGCATTAATAATTCCGATGACAACCAATGCCCAAACGACATAACCTATATATCCTAGGAAAGTCAAACTTGGGACAATCATGACAATGATAAAGAAGGCAACATTGAAAAGAATCCCAAAAATAACAAGTGCCAAGCTTTGCTTAAGATGAAACTTTAAAAAATTATCAGCATTATCTCTTCCAATAAAAAATGCGATTAACCATCCTATTAAAGGGATATAAGAAATGATTGCTAATGTTTTGTTGTCCATGTTATTGTATTTTAAAAGTTAGTTTCGATTTTAAAATCTGACGACTCGCTTATCCACAACTATGGAAATGAAATTGGATAAGCGAAGTCAATCAGTATCTAATCATTTGTGTTTTCTCTGAGGACAAAATTCTGCATCTCAGCAACGAAAACCTAACAATCAATCACTACCTTCCTACTACAACATCAATTTCACACCTACTACAAAGCTACTACAACTATATTTAAAATATTAATAATCAAATATTTATAAAAATTGATTTAAAAAAAATAAAATACTTGATCAATTAAATTTAGTTTTTTTGTCATAACTTATTCCTCAGTTAAAGTATTCAAGCTTTACAACACAAAGAATGAAAGACAAAATTTTTATAGTTTTTTTATTGGGATTATCAGTGTTTACTTATTCTCAAAACAAATATTTGGACAGTCTAAAAACGATTGCTCAAAAAGAAAGTACTCCAACAAAAGAAAAAATGAAAGTTCTTGGACTTCTTACCGAAATGTATCGAAGTGAAGAACAATATAAAACGGCTTCTGATTACGGAAAACGCTTTTTACAACTCGCTAAAAAGGAAAAAAACGACCTTGAAATTACAAAAGCTTATGCCTATCTTGGTATTATCGCCAACAATCAATCGCTTTACGAGCAAACCAACTTGTATATTGATTCTGCAAAAGTGGTTTCTTCAAAGTCCAATAATGCTTTAGCGAAAGCCTATTCCGAGTACTTGCAGGCTTATCAAAATTTTGGATTTCAAGATTTAAAGAAAAGCATGGAACATACACTTGCTGCTGTTTCAAGCGCCGAAAATCAAAAAGATTATGAGATCGAATTTAAGCTTAATTACATGCTTTATAGTCTCTACACCAACTGGAATGATTTACAAAAAAGTATGAAATATGCGGAAGCAAGCGTCGCTTCTGCAAAAGCTTCGAACAACAAAAATTATTTAAGTAACGCCTATTCAATCTTGGCTGTAGCGCATTCCTATCTTTATGCGAAAACTAATAAAAAGGAAGATTTAGCGGCTATTTTTAAATTTTCGGAAGAGGCCGCAAGTCTTTATCAGAAATTTCCAGGACATGTTTCAAATTACACGTATGCTTTAGCACGAAATAATATTGCAAACTATTATTTGAGTTACTATCCAAAACTTACGCCTGATTTGGTTAAAAAAATAGAATTTAATGTCAATGAATCGCTTTCAATTTTGCAAAAAAGCAGCAATAGCCAGTCTTTGCAAGCAGGAAATCTTGGGATGCTTTCGTATCTAGCACAAGAAGCTGGTGATTTGGATAAATCTGAAGCTTTGTTATTGGAAGCCAATAGAGTTTTACAAACTGAAAAACCATTATACTATCCCATGTTAATACAAATTACAGGGGATTTGGCGGGACTTTACAAGAAAAAAGGAAACTTAGAAAAAGCCTTGGAATATCAGGAAAAAGTTACGGAACTCAATAGTTTGTTATTTGATAAAACACAAATTGAAAGTGTAAAAAAACTGGAAGCGCAATTTCAATCGGAGAAAAAAGCAAAAGAAATTCAACAGCAAAAAAATCAGAAATTATGGTATATCGCAGGTGGAATTTTAGCTTTAATAGGAAGTTTTTTCATGTTTCGATCCTATCATTTCCGATTAAAATATGCGATACAAACACAGAAACAATTGGCTTTGGAAAAAAGTGAAGCTGATTTGCAAGTTCAACTTCAAAAAGAGGAGCAAGCTCGTCTGAAAGCTGAGCAAGAAGTCTTGACCTTACAACAAGAAAAATTACAAAATGAAGTGATGGCGAGTCAGCTTCATCTAGAGCATAAAACCAATATTCTTCATCAATTAAAGGAAAAATTGAACGACGATGACAACGTCAATATCGATAGAATAATTCGAGAAGAAAACCTTTTGGACAAAGATTTTGAACATACGAAGTTTCAAATACAGGAAATTCATCCTAACTTTTTTAAATCGATTCAAGAAAAAGCCAAACAAAAATTGACCGACCTCGATTTAAAATACTGCGCTTATATGCACCTCGGCATGAACACCAAACAGATTGCAAATGTCCTAAACATCGAACCTAAAAGCGTGAGTATGACCAAATACCGTATCAAGAAAAAATTTGATTTGGATGCAGAAACCGATCTTGTTCAATATATTAAGGGGATTATTTAAGTTGATTCTAAACTTTCTAAATATGCTTTTAAAACCAATGGATGACAATGTTTTTCATCTTTTGCGGCATAAACCAAAGTCAGGATTTCTTGTTTCTGAAGGCGTTCTAAAAAGTCGGGACCGAAATTATTTTCCTTGAGTTCTTTTAAATATTTTTCAGAAAATTCTTCCCAACGCTTTGGATCGTGATGAAACCACAATCGCAAGTCTGTAGAAGGAGCCAAATCTTTGTCCCATTCGTCTAAAGCGGCACGTTCTTTACTGATTCCTCTTGGCCACAATCGATCTACCAAAACTCTGTAACCGTCGGTTGGAGAAGCATCTTCATAAACTCGTTTAAGCAAGATTTTCATTTTTTATTTTAAAGTTATGAAATTTTAGAATGTAAATTATTCTACTTCCAAAACTCATCTTCATACGTATCTTGCTCGTCAGAATGAACTTCGGTAAGGATTTTTCCGATTTCTAAAAGTTGATTTTTAGTTAAATTTTCTTCTAAATGTGGAAACCATTGTCGCTCTTCAAACCGAATATGGTCATCTAATAAATTCGCAAATGCTTCAAAATTTTGAATATTAGGATTTTTAGAAATATCATTAAACAAAACTTCTAAATCTTGATGTTCTTTCGCTACTCGAGTTGAAAATTCGTCTTTTAAATTGGGAAACAAAATTTCCTCCTCTTCTTTGAAATGTTCCTTCAAATGCTGATTCCAGAAATAATCAACATACTTTTGAATTCGGGAAAGTTCAACTTCTTTCTTCAAACCTTGACGGATTTTCCAACAACACAGCAATCCAAAATGATGGTCGTGTGAAAGTGGAATGATGTTTTCGTTACGTTTCATGTTTTTTATTTTTTGAAATATCCTCTTTTTAAAAAAAACTAAAAACCTCACCAATTTTCGAAAAAACTGATGAGGCAACAATATTAAATTTAGTTTATCTCTTCTCTTTTAAAGACCATCCGAATTTTAATCCGATGATGAAAATCACCAATAATAATTCACCGACAGCCAATAAAATATCTCCAGGAACACGCATCCATCGAAGGAAATGCATGATTTCCGTTTGCATAAATTCTGCGGATCTTGCATACCAATAACCTTCTTGGATGGAAGCAACTGCTTGCATAATTCCGATTGGGAGAATACTGATCGTCGTCATCACAAACAATCCGATATTCGTTAACCAAAACGCCCAACCAATTAATTTATCATTCCATTGTCTATCGGGATACAAACCTCTCAAAATGAAGAGCATTAAACCAATTCCGAGAATTCCGTACACTCCAAATAATGCGGCGTGACCGTGAACTGCTGTTGTATTTAAACCTTGAATATAATACAATGCTATTGGTGGATTAATCGCAAACCCGAAGATTCCAGCTCCTAAAAAGTTCCAAAAACACATCGCAATGAAACAATAGATTGGCCATTTGTAGGCTTTGATCCATTTTGTGGATTTACTGATTTGATAATTGTGATAGGCTTCGTAACCAATCAATACCAACGGAACAATTTCTAATGCACTAAAGGTTGCTCCCAAAGCCAAAACCGCAGTTGGTGTTGCCGAGAAATACAAGTGGTGGAACGTTCCTAAAATTCCTCCTGCAAGGAAAATTATCGTTGAAAATAACACCGAAATTGTTGCAGATTTTAATCTTAACAAACCTAATCTTGTGAACAAGAAAGCGGCAACCACGGTAGCAAAAACTTCGAAGAAACCTTCTACCCAAAGGTGAACAACCCACCATCTCCAATATTCAGCGATTGCCATGTGCGTTTGTCTTCCGTACATTAATCCTGCTCCGTAGAACATCGCAATAGCAACTGATGCAATTACGAAAAGCGTTAACATGTGACGGTTTTCGTCTTTTTTCTTCAAGGCTGGTAATAATGCACGTACCATTAAAATCAACCAAAGAATTAAGCCTACCAATAATAGAATTTGCCATATTCTTCCCAATTCAACGTATTCGTAACCCGAATGTCCCCAAAGGAAATTGTCAACGTAACCTAATTTTTGCATTACACCTAACCATTGTCCGGCTAAAGAACCGAAAACAACGATTAACAAAGCACCAAAGAGAATATTAACTCCTAATTTTTGATATTTTGGTTCGTAGCCCGAAACTGCTGGCGCAATGTACAATCCGGTTGCTAACCAAGAGGTTGCAATCCAAAAAATGGCTAATTGTACATGCCAACTTCGAGAGACGGATTGTGGTAAAATTTCATCTAACGGAATTCCGTAAAATGCACTTCCTTCCACTCCATAATGCGCTGTGATAACGCCCGCTAACATCTGAACCAAAATTAAAAGTGCAACTACCCAAATGTATTTTAAGGTTGCGCGCATAGAAGCTGTAGGTTTCATATTTCGCAATGGATCGTCCAAAGGCAAGGCTTCAGCTATTTCTTCTTCTTTGTTTTTAGCATGATAGAAAACCAATGCACCAACGCCCACTAACAACATCAAAATACTGAAACCAGACCACAAATGCAACGAACTTGAAGGCACATTTCCAACACTAGGATCATGCGGCCAGTTGTTGGTGTACGAAACCGTATCATTTGGTCGATTGGTTATACAAACCCAAGTTGTCCACGAGAAAAAGGCATTCATTTTGTCCATTCTCGCCTGATCTTTCACCGTATTTTTGGGGATTGCATAAGCATCTCGAAGCTTGTCCATCGAGGGATCTCCCATGAATAATTTGGAATAATAATCTGCCAACTCTGCCTGAACTTTTACACGTTCTGGCGAAATCGTGATGATTTGGGTCGCTTCATCCAACGTATTGGTACGAAGTTCTTTCTTTAATAAAGATTGATATTTCGCCTGCTCCTCGTCTGGAAGATCTTTGTAGATTTTGCCATCCTTTTTTGCCAACTCATCCAGTAAAAGTGTGGATTCGCGATGCAAATAATCGGCAGTCCAATCGGGAGCAATGTAGGCACCGTGTCCCCAAATACTTCCAACCGTTTGTCCACCAATCGATTGCCATACATTTTGTCCATCTTTTACATCTTGACCCGTATAAAGAACTTTTCCATCAGTCGTAACCACTTTTTCGGGAATTGGTGGGACTTTACGATAGATATCTACGCCGTAAAAAATGAGAACCGCAAAGGAGGCAATGATGACAAAAGCCAGCCAACCCCATAGTTTTTTAGGTGTCATAGTTTTGTTTTTTAGTTATTAACCACAGAAAATTCCTTCTCTAATTCAATTGATTTTGGGAACAAAATGTTGTTTTCCAAATGAATGTGCGTGTGCAAATCGTTTTCGAAATCCTGAAGCATTGCAAACGTTACTCGATAGGTGTTGCAAGCGTCTGCTGGAGGTGTATAATTATTAGTTAGCTGTGCAATTTTCTCCAATCTTTCGCCTTCAACGGTGTGTTCGTGTTTCATCATTTCCACGGGATTTTCTACCGTTCCGAAATGCGGTTGCTCAATGGCTTGACCTGAAATTTTAGAATTCATCATTTTTCGAACAAATGGAAATAAAACCAATTCTTCTTTTTTAAGATGCGCCGCTAAATCTTGTGCTGAAGCATTAAACAAGTCTCGAATTTCAAAAAGTTCAGGATGTCTATCGCCATGAACTTTGCAAAGTTTGTCCAAAAACTGCTGGATAATCGGTGTTTTCTCCTCAACATAACGATGATGCGTTTTTTCCACATAATCTGCCAATAAATCTAATGGCCAAGATTTAAAATCAATTCCGCTTGCGCCTGAAGTTGGAAGATTCTCCAATTCAGAATAAATTTTATTTGGGTCCAAATCCTTTTTATCACAAGCATCTTCGATGGTTCGACCACCTTTGCAACAAAAATCAATTCCATATTTTTTAAAAATAGCTGCCGTTCTAAAATCTTCCGCAACCATATCTCCTATTAAATCTGTTCTCGTGTTCATAATAAAATACTTTTTTATCCTTTATTGTTGTAAAATTTTTTGAAAAAACCTCATTGGAAATTCAACCAATGAGGCATTAGGTTTTATTTTTTCTGTGCTAAAATATATTTCACCATCAGTTTTGCATTGTCTTGACTCAATCCAGCGTGCGGCGTCATTGGGATATCACCCCAAACACCTTTTCCACCTTCAATAATTTTCGTTGCCAAATGATCGATGTCGGCTTCGGTGTATTTTGCAGCAACATCTTGATACGAAGGCCCAACTAATTTAGAGTCTATTTTGTGGCAAGACAGACAATCGGTTCCTTCGACTAAGCTTTTTCCTTCGTCTTCAGGAGACAAAGCTGCTGCTGGTTTTGCTGCTTCTGTTGGCTCTTCAATCATTTTGTTAGATTCTTGTTGTAGAGCTTCTGCTTCTACATTCTCTTTTTTAGAACAAGAAACGATGGCTAATGATGCTACTAATGCGGTTAATACTAATTTTTTCATAGCTGATTTATTTGTTTATTTTTAATTTATTTAAGTTCACTTTTCACGGCTGAAACCGTTTTATCAATATCGATGTTAATGCCTTCTTTTTGATGAACCAACAATCCGTCCTTCGAAAACACACTAATTATATTGGAATGTGAAAAATCCATTGGCGAAATTTGCTTGTATTTCATCGCTAAAACATTGGCTAATTCTCGGGTATTGGCTTCGCTGCTTCGAATAAACAACCATTGCTTTCCGTTGAGTTGATAGGTTTTTAAAAACTCCTGCATCTTTTCTGGCGTATCGTGTTCGGGATCAATAGAAATCAAAACATAGCGCAAATCTTCAGGATTTTTATGTCCAACTTTCGCTTCAATCGCCTTCATATCCAGAGTTAGCTTTGGACAAGCCGTTTTACAAGAAGTGTAAACCATCACCATCGTTAAGACTTTTCCTTTTAAATCTTCCAATTTTATTTTGGTCCCATCCGCTTGTTCCCATTTTGATGATAGATTGAAAATGGAATTCGGGTCCAGATTCTCACTTGTTTTTTCTTGACAACTATTGAGAATTATCAAACTTAAACAAGCGGTTACAATAATTTTAAGTAGATTTTTCATTTTTAAAATTTTAATTTAAATCCTTTGCACAACGGAATCCGAGATTATTAACCGTATAATCGGCGTTCATACTTCCTCGCATCGCAAAGCGAATAAAGGCAGCATAATTTCTCAAATCCGAAGAAGTTACCGAAGCGCCTGCACAAAACAAGGTTTCGTTTGCTGCATTGTCTTTTCGAGATTCTCCTGTAATCATCACCGAGTTAAAATCTTCTGTCCATTCCCAAATCGTTCCGTACATATCATAAATTCCCCAAGCATTCGGTTGGTGTTGCTTTACGGCTTGTTTATACTTCCCCTTTTCTTGATATAAATTCAAAATATGTCTTGTGAATTCCGGATCTTCCGTGGCATCTTTTAGATTTTCATTGGCACGAGCTGCATATTCCCATTCATCAACGGTTGGCAAACGCTTTCCGACGCTTTCGGCATAGGCTTTCGCTGCAAACCAAGAAACATTGGTAACTGGCGCATCTGGACTTACATCGGCTGGAATTTCGAAATCACTTTTCCAATGTTTTAAATAAGTGCTATCTGCGTAGAGTTTCAGAACTTTACTTTTGGTCCATTGAGGATTCTTTTTCAAAAATTCGAGGTATTCAAAATTAGTAACAGCAGTCTCGTCTAGCATAAAAGATGGCACAGTCGTCAAGCTATCACTTTCTTTTCCTACAAAAGCTCTGTACTGTCCACCATCCACTTTCATCATTTTTTTATGGCTTGTAATACGAATGATGGATGGTTTTTCACTTTCAATTTTTGTTATAGATTGTTTTTTACTACAACTAAAAACTAAAATCAAACTTAATATGTAAACGAGATTTTTCATTTTTAAAATTGAATCCTCAATGATGAACCAAAAGTTCAAAAAACTACTACTATGGATTATTTTTTAATTGATTTATAAACTTTAGGATTTTCTTCACCCGTAATTTTAATTTTACCCAAAGCGCCTTTATTAAAGGCTCTAAAGATGGCATGATCAACAATTACGTATTCGCCCGGAACTTTAGAAGTAAATTCTACAATAGCTGCTCCACCTGGCGGAATTACCGTTGTTTGCACATTTTCATTGGTTTTTGAACCACCTTCGATATACACTTTGTCGAAAATTTGACCAATAACATGGAAAGACGATGTTAAGTTTGGACCACCATTTCCGACGAAGAATCTAACGCTTTCACCCACTTTTGCTTGAAGTTCGCCTTCTCCTAGTAAAGCGCCAGTTTTCCCGTTAAATACAATATATTCTGGATGTTCTGCAATGGCTTTATCCATATCAAATTCTTGCAATCCTTTGTCTCCATATTTTCCTTTTGTGTAGAAATCACCTTGCATAATGTAGAATTCTTTGTCCACTTTTGGAAGCCCGCCTTCTGGTTCAATCAAAATCAAACCGTACATTCCGTTCGCAATGTGCATTCCCACAGGCGCAGTCGCACAGTGATACACATACAATCCCGGATTTAGAGCTTTAAAATTAAATACTGCTTCTTTTCCAGGAGCTACGAACGTTGCTTCAGCTCCACCACCAGGACCATTTACGGCATGTAAATCGATATTGTGTGGAAAAGCTGAGTTTTCGTTATTTTTTAAATGAAATTCAATCTCATCGCCAACTCTTGCTCGGATAAAATTTCCAGGAACTGTTCCACCGAACGTCCAGAAATTATATTGAGTACCGTCTGCCAATTCGCCAACTTTTTCGATGGTTTCCATACGAACGATTAATTTTTTCGCAGCTCGATCACCGATTGGTGCAGGAACATTGGGTGCGGAAGTTAATTTTGCTTCTTCGGCAGCGCCAGAAACGGCTATATTTTCGGTACTTCCAGATTTTGAACTTGAACTTGAATCTGAAGCGTTCTGTTTACAAGCATTTAATGACAGGCCAGCCAGAACAATTGCTAATGGAATAATGTATTTTTTCATGTTAATGAGAGGTTTTTAATGATTTTAAAACAAGTTTTGATTGTATATTTTTTCTTTCTAAAACTAATATTGGTAATACAATTAGTAAAATGACTTTTGCAACTTCGGCATAGATAAAATAATCGTGAAGCACCGTCGGCGGAAGTCCTTTTCCTGAAGCTAAAACATCTGCTCTAGCGTCTAAAATTGGGAGCATCCAAAATTTTTCTAAACCTAATATCAATGCTAAAAGAAAGAAATTGATTAATAATTTGATGTTTAATTTTTCTTTATTAAATAAGAAACTAAAACCCATGATTACGATGAGTACCATTTGAATATTGGTGGAAATCCCAAACATGATTTTCCCTAATTCTAAAGCAATTGGAAGGGTCATTCCTGGAACTTGAAATTTAAAAGGTGTTTCTAAAAAACTTACCGCCAAAACCAATCCCAACCAAAAGCAAGCAATCGCAAAAACTAGAGGATATTTAACTTGAGTTTTCATATTTAATATTTTAATACCTTTTTATCTTTTATTTAATTAAAAAAATAGATTTTAGATTTCTATCTTTTCAAAAATGCTTCCTGAGCATCCAATTGGTCAACAAAATCTCCAATTTTCATATCATTGAGCATATTTTGAAGATTATTTCTAATATGCTTAAACTCGTTATGAACAGGACACGGATGCGTCTCCGAACATTCTTTAAGTCCTAAGGCGCAACCCGAAAAAATCTTGTCGCCGTCCATTTCTTTAACAATTTCCGCCAAAGATCGATTAAGACTAATATTATCCAAATAAAAACCTCCTGTTGGACCTTTCGCAGATTGCACAAAACCTTTTCTGCTAAGATCTTGCAAAATTTTTGCTATGAAATATTCGGGAGAATCTATGCCTGCAGCAATATCTTTAATACCGATTCTTCCCCCATCTTTCGTCTGTTGGGTTATGTAAATTAAGGCTCTTAAAGCGTATTCGCAAGTTTTGGAAAACATTTCTTCTATTTTTCTATTACAAATGTAAAACTATTTTTCAAATAAAAGATAAAAAACTCTTCTATTTAATTATGACAATTCTCAGTTTACTTTTTTGCAGGAATAATGTATTTAACCGCAAATTGAATTGTAGAAAAATTAGCTTCAAAATTAAATTTACTTTTATTAAATTTCGTTTCTTTATAATGTACATTGTTATAGCCAATTTCTCCAATACTAGCCGCAATTTTCCAGCGTCGATTCACAAAATAATCAATTCCGGGTTTTAGATTAATACCGTAACTCGTAAAAGAATTTTTGGTATGATTAAGCTCTACTCCA
Organism: Soonwooa buanensis; assembly: GCF_900167905.1. GTDB lineage: Bacteria > Bacteroidota > Bacteroidia > Flavobacteriales > Weeksellaceae > Soonwooa > Soonwooa buanensis. Next base: position 73,182 of record NZ_FUYZ01000012.1, read on the forward strand.
TTACTTTCTAAAGTCAGAAATTGCTTTGTGGAACCAAACTCTAAAGGAAAATCCAGTTGACAAAACAAACTAAATCGTTCGTCCAAAACCCAAAACTTTCGAAGCGATGGCGTCACAACAAAAGCAGAACTCTCCGCTTCTAAATTGAGATTTTCAAAATTTGCATTCTTTGTCGTAGAATGATCGGTGGTTTGTCTGTAACCTGCACTTACGGCAACTGCCCAATTGGGCGCAAAAAAATAGCCATAAGTAGGCAAAAAACGATAAGAATCTGAACTCGAATTATTAGATTCATCCTTGATTGTGGAAAATCCGAATTGTCCAGAAACAAACTGCGTTCCCTTCGGAACTTGCGCATTGGCGAAGCTCAAAAATAAGAGCGCGGATAACATGGTAATTTTTTTCATGATAAATTATTTTTTAATGAAAATAAATTTGAATGTTGTAAATGTAAATAATAAAACACTAAAAAGTATTTTATTTTAAAATGATTAATTTCATGTATTATTTCACAAAAATTGATGATACATTTGTCTTATGAAAATTTGGTTTTCAATAGTATTCTCTAGCCTTTTATTGCTTTGTAGCAGTCAATCTACATTGCTTTGGGTGGATTATTCTATGAACCAAGATTTCTACGAATTACATTGTGAAAACAAAAGCAAACCGCAATTGGAATGTCACGGAAAATGTCAAATGTCAAAAAATGAACAAAGCAAACAAAATGTTCAACTTCTAAAGATTTGCACAGACTTTTTGTTTTTAAATCCTGTTTCAGATACATTTTTTGTGATAGATTCAAAGTCATATTTTGAAACCGAAAAGATAAATTTTATCACAAGTTTCTATCAATCTCCAACAGCAAAATTGTTGGACGAGCCTCCTATTGTTGGATAATTTTTCAAATTATTTTTCGAAGTTGGATTTATTTAAAATCCAGCAAAGTACTTATTCAACAATACAAAAATCATGTTAGCAAAACATCAAAAAGCTATTTGCAAAATAGGTTTCGGCTTATTCTGTTCGGTGGCGAGCTTCAATTTTGTGCAAGCACAAGACCAAGACAGCATAAAAATTCAGAATATCGAAGTCGTGAAAATCACAAAATTAAATATTCAAAATCATCAAAATTCAAAACAAATAAAAGTTAGTTCTACCCAACTTCTCGATCACGATGCAGGAAATTTCTTAAAAACCTTAGCTGAAATTTCAGGAATCAAAAAAGCTGGAACCTTCGGTACAGATCCCGTTTTGAGAGGTTTTAAATATGAACAGCTTAACATCGTTACCGACGGCGCCGTTTATGCCATTAATGCTTGTCCAAGTCGCATGGATCCTTCGATTTCGCAAATTAATATGAACAGCGTTGCAGAAGCTCAAATCTACAAAGGACCGTATCAATTCCGCTTTGGTTCGACTTTGGGCGGAACGATTAATTTCGTTTCAGAAAAACCAGTTTTCACTGATAAAACCAAGTTAAAAAACAGATTTTCTAGCAGTTATGATAGCAACGGTTCTATTTTTAGAAATGAATTGATGTCGCAACTTACTTCCAAAAAATTCAATGTTGATTTATTCGGAAGTTACAACGATGGCGATCGATACAAAGATGGGAATGGAGACGAAGTTCGTTCCGCATTTAAACGTTATTCGATAGGTTCAAAAATTCAATACAAATGGTCAGACAATCAAATTACAAGTCTTCAAGTTAACACCAATCAAGGGCGAAATGTAGAATTTGCTGCTCTAAAAATGGATTTAATTTACGATAAAACGTGGATGACTCAACTGAATCATCAAAGCATTTATAAAAATTCGATTTTAAAAGAAATGGCTTACAATGCTTATTTCACGCAGGTTCACCACTCGATGGGCGATCCCAAAAGAATGATGGTAAGCAATGTCGCTTCTAAAACTTACGGTGGAAGAATTGAAAGCAAGTGGGGGAAAAATTCCTGGAATTTTTATTCTGGTTTCGATTACAAGCATGAACAAGCTGAAAACGAAAGCATGACGATGAGTTCGCCCATGATGATGCCTAAAGATGGGAGTTCGTGGCAAGATTCTCACATCGATCAATTCGGTTGGTTTAATGAATTTTCTAAGAATTTTGCCACTTCAAAACTTACGGCTTCTTATCGAATGGATTACAATACGGCAAACGCAGGCGAAATGTCCAAATTATTTGAACAATTGTACGGCGGAATGAAAAGTGAGCAATTAAATCACAGTTTTAGTTTGGGTTATCAGCAAAAATTTGGAAAACATTCAGATTTGGCGATTTGGCTGGGACGCGCACAACGAAGCGGAAGTTTGACGGAGCGATTCATCAACCGTTTCCCAGTCGGAAATGACAATTACGATGTTGTCGGAAATCCTTTAGTGAAGCCAGAAACTAACAATCAAGCGGATTTAATTTACACCTTCCACACCTCGAATTTCCATTTTCAAACGGATTTCTTTTATGCTTTTATGCAAAATTATATTGGCGCTATGGTTAATCCTGATATTAAATCGAATTCCATGCAAAGTCCTGGCGTGAGACAAATTCAAAATATTGAAAAAGCGATGAAAGCTGGTGTTGAAGCGCGTTTGCAATGGCAGTTTTTACCGAATTACAGAACCGATATTGCCGTTGCCTACACTTATGCTGAAGATTTGGACAAAAAAATGCCTTTAGCAGAAATTGCTCCACTCAACCTAAAATGGAATTTTGAAGGACAATATCAGCAATTCTCGTATGGAATAAATTATCGTTTTTCGGGTGCTCAGAATCGTGTGAATACCGATTTTAAAGAATTGAAAACGCCTGATTTTTCGGTGGTCGATTTGTACACGAATTTTAAAATTCAAGAGAATATTAAATTTCAAGTGGAAGTCAGCAATTTGTTTAACAGAGCCTACGCAGAACATTTAAGTAGAACTTTGAGCAGCAATAATCAACAAAGAATTTTGGAGCGCGGACGTAGTTTTAATGTTGGCGTTTTTGTGAATTTTTAAAAGAAAAAAGAAAAAATCCCGAACAAATAACTTTGCTCGGGATTTATTTTATTCTTGTGAAACTTCGATTCGATAAATTTTTACATCGGTTATCGGATCTTGAGTATCTATTAATTTTAAAATTTGATTTCCTTTTTTATAATGTTTAACCATTCCGTCTGCGGTTTGTTCTTGAAGAACTGGCTGGAATTTTAGTTCAGAAATTAATTTAAAATAATTGTCAAAAAAAACTTTGCTTTCAAAACTATAAGTAATTTTGGAAGTAGCATTATTGTTTTTTGCAATTTCCTTTGCTAGCGAAGCGTTTTCGTCACTGTAATTGATGACTTTAACTTTACTAGATTCTATTTTATCAAAACCTATGAACTTGTATTTCGTCATTTCCTTTTGAAAATTATCTTCATCCATCGAATTTAGCTTGGACAAATCTTCTATCGAGAAAAGTTGTGCAGAAACTAAGCTTCCGAAAATAATTGTGAAAACAAATGCGAAAACGAATTTCATAATTTAAGATTTAACGATAACCTTAGATTTAATGCTAATTAATTTATCCATCAGCTCTTCGCGAGAATCTGCGAGAACGTTAATGTGTCCCATTTTTCGGCCAGGCTTGGTCTCGGTTTTTCCGTAAAGATGAACATAGGTTTTGGGCATTTTCATAACTTCATCAAGACCGTCGTAGATTACTTTTCCCGAAAATTCGTCCGCTCCCACCAAGTTTAACATGCCACTAAAAGTGAAAGCCTCTGTATCTGCTAAAGGCGAATTTGTCACCACGCGATACATCTGTTCAAACTGAGAATTGGCGTTACCTTCTTGACTTTGATGTCCCGAATTGTGCAATCTCGGTGCGGTTTCGTTAACCCAAACTTTTCCATTTTTATCTAAAAATAATTCGATGGCAAAAAGTCCTGGAGATTCTACAACTTCCAAAAATTTGTTAGTAATCTTTTCTATCTGTTGCGCTACATCGTCGCTAATATTGGTTGGGCAAATATTAAAATCCAGAAGATTTAATTTGGGATCTGCAACCATTTCTGTTACGGGAAAAGTTTTGGTTTCGCCACGTTCATTTTTAGCAACGATAACCGATAATTCTTTATCGATATCAACTAATTTTTCTAAAACCGAATCTTCTACCCAAAGCTTTTTAAGATCGTCCGCATCTTTGATAACTTGTACGCCTTTACCATCATAACCGCCCGTATTAAGCTTCTGAACAAACGGAAATTCTATTTTGATTTCTTCGGAAGAACCGTCCATAATTTCAAAATCTGGACTCGGGATATCATTCTCTTTATAGAACTCTTTTTGAAGAATTTTTTGTTGAATGGTTTTAACAATTTTAGAATTAGGAACCACTTTAACACCTTGATTTTCTAGTTCTGCCAAAGCATCCGCATTAACATGCTCGATCTCAATAGTTACAACATCTTTATCTTTTCCAAAATCTAAAACCGTTTGATAATCTTTAAAATTGCCTTGCGTGAAATAAGAAATATTGTGACAAGGTGCATCGGAAGCGGGATCAATCGTATAAAATTCATCATCATACTTTAGTGCGTTTTGGATAAACATTCGACCTAATTGTCCACCACCTAGAATTCCGATTTTCATTTTTCTTTTACTTTTAAATTAGATTGATTTTAGAATTTTAAGCTTTTTTTACAAATTCAGATTTTAAAGCCATCGCGCCAAAACCATCAATTTTGCAATCGATATTATGATCGCTGTCAGGTCTTAGTCTAATATTTTTAACTTTGGTGCCAGCTTTAACAGGCTTTGGCGCACCTTTAACAGGAAGATCTTTAACCACAACTACAGAATCGCCGTCTTTCAATTCGTTACCGTTAGCGTCCAAAATTCTGCCTTCCAAGTCAATTTCTGCGGGATCCCACTCATGGAAACATTGTGAGCAAGTCATTAGATTTCCGTTTTCGTAAGTATATTCTGATTGACATTTTGGACAGATGTGTGTTTCGCTCATGTTTAAAAAAATTTAGTAATTAAGAATTTTAAAAATCATTTTTGGATTGATTTTCAACGTGTCACAAAAATAGCAATAAAAGCTCGAAAAAGCTATTCTTTCTGTACAAAACAAAAAAGTGACATCAGGCCAACCTAACATCACTTCTTTTTTTCCAGCATTTGTATTTCTTGACAAAATTAATAACATCTTGCTTTTATAAAATTGTAAAAAAACGACATTTTGAGTAATTTTTTACAGATATTTGTAATCTAAATATTTAGGTTAAAATGGCTATAAAGCTGTACATACCGCCACTTGAGCTTTCTCGTCACATCCAATACATTTGGTCGGATGACTTATCGACACACAGTATTCCGCATGAGGTAAAAATCAGCAAATTCGCGGAAACCAATCCAAGAATGTATTTCTATAACCCTGGAGATCAATCGGAACTGAAAGACCAATTTGGAAAAACCTTACCAATCTGTCATCTAAAAGGGATTGACACCAAAAAATCATCGGCAATTATAGCTCCTAAATCTAGCATTATCGGGATTTGTTTTTTTCCATACGCATTACAAGATATTTTTGACATTTCTCCCAAAGAATTAATTGATTTACAAATTAATATTGATGATCTAAAAGGACAAGAACTAACTGATGCGTTACTATTTTGTGAAACGACTGATGAACGATTAACTTGTATTTACACATTTTTTTACAAAAAAATTAACTCCAAAAAGAAAAATTTTCATCAGGCTATTGGACATTTAATTGGTCAAAATCTACTCGAACACAACACTTCATTGGATATTGCGGCTAAAGAAGTTAACCTGTCTAGACGCCAACTCGAACGTATTTTTCGTGCCCAAGTTGGGGTTAGTCCTAATAGATATCAATCTATCTTACGTTTTGAAAAAGCTTTGACTTTAATTAAAAATGAAGAAAGCTTAACAGGACTTTCGAGCATTTTGGAGTACGCCGATCAATCGCATTTTATTAAAGATTTTAAAAAATATAGCGACATGACGCCTTCTCAGTTTTTAAAATATAAAATTCCTGATTCTCATGATAATACCATGAGAGAAGCTTAAGTAAAAAGTGAAATCTTTATTCATCATTTTATTTTTCAATAAAAACTTCTAGGATTCTTTGCAGAAGCGACGCAATACAATTATATTTGCGATATGACGGAAATCATCATTTTATTCCTAGGTGCAGTCTCAGCAGGACTATTAGGCTCACTAACGGGACTAGGCGGCGGCGTCATCATTATCCCGCTTTTAACATTAGGCTTCGGCGTCCCAATGCATTATGCCATCGGCGCATCTCTTATCTCGGTTATCGGCACATCTTCAGGCTCGGCGGTAGCTTTTGTAAAAGAAGGTTTTACCAATATGCGAATTGGGATGTTTTTAGAAATTGCAACAACTGCGGGCGCTATTTTGGGAGCTTTGGTTTCGGGGATGTTAAATCCTAACACCATCGGGATTATCTTCGCCAGTATTTTAATTCTAACTGTAATTTTAAATTTAAAAGGAAAACCTGATCATCAGGAAACTTTAATAAAAGGAAGTCTCGAGGACAAACTAAAACTTTATGGGACTTTCCCAGACAAAGGCGTTATCAAAAACTATTCGGCGAGAAACACAGTTCCTGGATTTTTGATGATGGTTTTTGCAGGTGCAATGTCTGGTTTACTTGGTATCGGATCGGGTGCACTAAAGGTTTTGGCCATGGATAATATGATGAAATTACCTTTCAAAGTTTCGACGACGACTAGTAATTTTATGATTGGTGTAACGGCGGTTGCTGGTGCGTTGATTTATTTTCAGCGAGGTGAAATTATCCCTGTAATTGTTGCGCCAGTATTAATTGGCGTTGTTGTGGGAAGTCTTATCGGCGCTAAAACTTTGATGGTTTCTAAAACTAAAAAACTAAAAACTTTCTTCGCGATTGTTATTACAATTTTGTCGATTTATATGATGTATAACGGTCTAACCAACAATTTTAAATAACGACAAATGAGAAAGGAATTCACAGATTTGGACCTTAACCGCTCGGTAGGAAATCTTCTTCGTCTGGGCGTTATTTTGTCAGTAACAACCTCATTAGTTGGTTTTATTAAGCTTTATCTTGAAGGTTTTGAAATGCCAAAAAACTACGATCAACTTGGTATTCCTAGTGAAAATGTATGGCAAAGCTTTTGGAATTCGCTTAAGCATTTTGAAGGCATGGGCATTATCCAATTAGGGATTTTACTATTGATTCTCACACCGTTAATGCGAATTATCTTTGCGCTAATCGGTTATCTAAAAGAGAAAGATTACACATATGTTGTAATTTCTTTAATCGTTTTGGGAATTATGTTTGTAAGTTTTATCAGTGGCTATGCACATTAATTATTTTTCATAAAACTCCAATGGCAGTCCATCTGGATCTTGTGTAAAAAAGAATTTCTTCTCGGTAAATTCATCAATTCTGATGTCCTCACAGACTAAAGATTTTGAAATAAATTCTTGCCTTTTTTGCTCGACATCTTCAACCGAAAAAGCTAAATGTCGTAGTCCACATGCTTCTGGTTGAGATATTCTTTTGGGTGGATTCGGGAACGAAAAAAGCTCGATAACATAATGATTATCAATTGCTAAATCTAATTTGTAAGATTGTCTTTCTTCACGATAAACTTCACGGATAATATTTAAACCTAAAATTTCAGTATAAAATTTTTTCGAAACCTCATAATCAGAACAAATTATTGCGATGTGGTGGATTTTCATAATGTTTTTTTAAAATTTAAAATTAGATTTTTTTGTTCAAAATTGATCTTTCCCTTCGTTTGAATTTGATTAAACCACAAAGTGACAAAAGTTCACAAAACTGATTGATTATTTTTTTCTAGCTTTTTTTAACATTAAAAAAAAATTGAGTAGAATCTTCACTCTACTCAACTTATAAAATTATTTCTTTATTAAAAATTAGAACCTCATCACATCTTTAACAACACCGCCTTTCTGCGTAAATGGCAATAATTCTTGGTTGATAAAGTTTTCAATTTTGTCTTGTTCAAGATGATTCGGGAACAAAAGATGAACATTCGCGCCAGCATCTAAAGTAAAAAACAACGGCAAACTTGTAATTCTTCTGAACTCCCAAATTTTATTGATCACTTCTAAAGTACCTGTTTTCATCAAAATAAAAGCAGGATCACTCATCATCATCATCGCATGAAGAGTCAAAGCTTCGTGTTCTGTCAATTTGATAAAACCATCCAAATCGCCAGTCGCTAGAACCGTTTTTAGCTTTTCAAAATTCTCATGAGCTTCTTGAAAACGTCTTTCTGCATAAGGATTTGTGTTCATCAATCCATGGCCAACAGTAGAAGAAACGCTTTTTTCACCTTCATGAATCAACAAAACCCAATCATTAAAGTTTTTGAAAATCGGGTGAATTTCGTCATTCGGATAAGGAACCGCAAACAAGTCCGAACTTTCTGCAACTTCCTTGGTTTTTCCCCAAACAATTAGACCGTTGTAAAGACTTCTACAAGCACTTCCACTTCCTAATCTCGCTAAAAAACTAGCTTTTTGAATATCTAAGTTGCTGATTGTTGGTTGGTGGTTTTCCGTCGAAAATTTTTCGTCCAAAGCCATTAGACATTTTGCAATCGCGCCAAAACCAGAAGCCGAACTTGCAATACCAGAACTGTGAGGAAAAGTATTTTCAGTTTTAATAATGAACTTACCTTTCAGAATCCAAGGTAAATACTTTTCAATATTTTTAAAATATTTTTCAATTTTTTCAGCGAATTTTTTTTCTTCACTTCCTGCAAGAAATGTTTGAACCGAAAACTCTTCGTTCGTTAAAAATTCCATTGTTGTATTGGTTTTACAGTTGTTAAGCGTATAACTAATACTTGGATTCGCTGGAATCTGATTTTCGTATTTTCCCCAATATTTAATAATCGCAATATTCGATGGACAAGATTCTGTCACCGTTTGATTACTAATATTAAAGTCTTTATTTCCTAAAAATTGATTTTCCATAGTTTTTTTTAGGACTGCGTCCTAGGTTATGATTATTTGTCCCTTAGGGATTATTGTGTAAATGTTTTATTTTCCTAGGACTTCCGTCCTAGGCTATGATAATTCATCCCTTCGGGATTTTATAACATATATCAAACATTCTATTCTTTATTAAATTGGCCCTTCGGGACTTCTTCGAAAATAAATTTACCTTATATTCATAGGATTACATCCTATTCTGTACTAAATCGTCCCTTCGGGACTTCTTCGAAAATAAATTTACCTTATATTCATAGGATTACATCCTATTCTGTACTAAAACGTCCCTTCGGGACTTAATCGAAAATAAATTTACCTTATATTCATAGGATTACATCCTATTCTGTACTAAAACGTCCCTTCGGGACTTAATTTTCAATTAATGACCTTTGTACATTTCATCGATAAGATCAGCAAATTTTTCTACAACCACTTTACGACGAACTTTCAAAGTTGGTGTCATTTCACCTAAATCCATTTGGAAATCTCGTGGTAACAAACTTATTTTTTTAATCTTTTCGTAAGATGCTAAATCTTTTTGAAGTTCATTTATTTTTTGATTATAAAACTCCACAACTATCGGATTTTTAATTAAATCCTCATGAGATTGATACGTAATATTTTCTTGTTTTGCTTTTTCTTCCAAAGTTTCAAAATTCGGAACAATTAAAGCGGTTACATAAGATCGACCTTCTGCAATAAGAACCGCTTGTTGTACAAAAGCATCGTTGGTCAAAAGATTCTCCGTCGCTTGTGGCGAAATATACTTGCCATTCGAGGTTTTCATCAAATCTTTGATACGATCAGTAATTGTCAAATTTCCTTCTGCGTCAATCGTTCCGCAATCTCCCGTTCGGAACCAACCATCTTCGGTAAAGACTTTCGCCGTTTCTTCAGGACGATTGTAGTAACCTTTCATGATGCCGTTTCCTTTTGCAAGAATCTCTTCGTCATCACCAATTTTAATTTCAACGCCAGGTAATGTACGACCAGTTGTCCCAAACTTATATTTAGTTAAAGGATAAAGCGCCAAAGTTGCTGTCGTTTCAGTTAGTCCGTAGCCAACTGTCAAATGAATGCCCATCGCATCAAAAAACTTTGCAATCTCAGGAGAAATTGAAGCACCACCACAAGGCATAAACCACAATCTACCGCCTAACTGTCCTTTTATCTTTTTGAAAACTAAAGTGTTGGCAAGATTATATTTTAAACTCAATCCCAATGGAATTGATTTTTCTTGTCGTTTTAATTCGTGATATTGAGAACCAACACCCAAAGCCCAATTAAAAATCTTTTGTTTAGTAGGTGAAGAACTCTGAATCGTTTCTTGAATTTTAATATAAATCTTCTGATAAAATCTCGGAACCGAACACATCATCGTTGGTTGCACAATCGGCAATTCTTCCGCAATGGCTTTTGTATTCGTCAAAAACGAAACTTTTGCACCGCCAGACATTGCTAATAAAGTCCAACTTCTTTCGAAAACGTGGGTTAATGGTAAAAATGCAAAAGAATGTTCGTCTTCAAAGTTTTTAAATTTAAAAAATTCAAAATGTGCATCAAAGGCTTTCACAAAATTCCCATGCATCAACATCACGCCTTTTGGCGTTCCTGTCGTACCAGAAGTATAAATAATGGTCGCCAAATCATCTTCTTGCATATCCAAAATCTCCAAGTTTTCGCTTGCAGGTTTTATGAATTTTTGAAGATGAACACTTTGGTCGTGGATAATTCTTTCGTAAGTTTTGGTAACAATAATCTTTTCAAGACTTGGACATTCTTCCAACAAAGCAATCGCGTTGTCGTAATGCTCTTTGTTACCAGTCAAGATAATTTTTGCACCCGAATCTAAGATAACATGTTTCGCTTGATCTTTAGTATTGGTCGAATATATCGGCACCGTCACCGCACCAATCGCCAAAGTCGCCAAGTCCATCGTGATCCACTCCGCAGAATTGTCAGAATAGATCGCAACACGGTCACCTTTTTGTATGCCGGCTTCCTTCAATGCATTTGCGGTTTTGAAAACCACCGTCTTCAATTTTCTCCAATTAAGATGCGACCATCCTGCTCCACTTTTGAAACCGATAGCCTGCTTTAGAGGATAATTTTGTGCATTGGTTATCAGGAAATTTGCAATATTCATTATTTATCTAGTATATAATTTTTCAAATGAAAATCGAAGCTTTCCGAAACGGGCATAAAATCGAAATTCAATTGTTTTTTAATTTTTTGATTGCTGAGTTTGGACTCAGAAGTTATGGCTTCAATATTAACTTTGTTCGCCATACGAAGACTCGGAATAAGCCAACCAAATATAGTATTAAGCGTTCTTCCGATATTTAAAACAGATTTAGAAATAATTTTGACAGGAGATTTACCAACAGCTGTTCTCACTTTGTTAGCGATGATTTCGTTTTTAATATTTTCAGAATTTAAAACAAATCTTTGATCAAATATATTAGAATCCATCAACTGAATACTAATTTTTGCCACATCACGAACGTCAACATAACCTGAAGATCCATCTGTCGAAAATCCTGATTTTGCAAGTTGCCCAAACATCTCACCACTACTACTCGACCAATTGCCAGAACCAATGATAATCGACGGATTAACGATGACAACATTGAGACCTTCTGCGGCAGCACGCCAAATTTCCATTTCAGAGAAATGTTTGGATTTAGCATAAGCTGAATGATCTAATTTAGAATTAAAATCACAAGTTTCGTCTTGTAATTTTTCATCATTAAAACCATCTAAAACGGCAACAGAACTTATAAAACAAAATTTTTCGACGCTAGAATCTTGCACAGCGTACAATAAATTCTTTGTGCCTTCGATATTGGTTTTGTACATCATGTCGCGATCTTTCGGGTGAAAGCTAACCTTTGCAGCACAATGGTAAATTTCGGAGACATTTTCAACAGCTTTTTCTAAAGAAAAAATATCGTCAAAATCAGTATTAATCCATTCGATTTGGTTAAAATAAAAATCAGGCTGGTCTGTATAGAATTTATACGAATGCAGAACATCTTTCAAATCGCTATTTGGACGTTTGGTAGCACGAACTTTACGTCCTTGTTTCAGAAGTTCTAAAACAATGACGCGCCCCAAAATCCCCGTTGCACCAGTTACTAAAATGTATTTTTCCTGCGGATGTGCCTCCAAGCTGTAGTTTTTATAAAATCAAGTCCCGACAAAGATACGCATTGAAACTCTAAATTAAAACCTCTTATTTATCAAACAAAAATGCTTTAACCGCAATTGCAAAATCCGTTGGATTATTGGCTTGCACCCAATGCGAGGCATTTGCAATCTCTACCAAACTAGAATTTGGGAACTGTTGCTTGATTAAGAAATCGTCTTGTGGAAGAATATAGTTGGACTTAGAACCTTTCATAAACAAAGTCGGACCATTATAAACACCAAATTTAATAGCATTAGAAACAAATTCTGTATAGTTATCCGCCAAAGTTTGTAGGTTAAAACGCCAATCCAACTTCTTGTCATCCGTCCAATAAAGATTTTTCATCAAAAACTGAATAACAAAAGTCTCTGGGATAAATTCTTTAAGAACATCTTCCACATCGTGACGCGATTCAACTTTAGAAAAATCAACCGATTGCAAAGCTTTAATAATACCTTGATGATGTGGTGGATATGCTTTTGGCGAAATATCGACAACGATAAGTTTTTCTACTTTTTCAGGGAAATTGATGGCGCATTGCATCACCGCTTTTCCACCAAGAGAATGTCCCAAAAGATAGGCTTTATCAATATTGTGAGCATTCATATAATTGATAATGTCGTTGGCTAAATCATCATGCGTCATCGACGGCGAATGAAAACTTCTACCGTGATTTCGCAGATCCAACAAATGCGTTGGCATCATTTCGCCAAATTCTTTCCCGAAACTTCCCCAGTTATCGAGCATTCCGAAAAGTCCATGTAACACCAACAAAGGCGTCCCAGCCTTATCTTCTCCATATATTTTAGAATGTAATATTTCCATTTTCTTTTTAATTCATATTAAATTTTTCCCAGTATTTTTTAGGAAAATAAATCTTTCCACTGTCCACGCCGACTGAGAATCCTGCATCATCTTTTTTATCCTTTGTCTCTATATTAATTTTTGAAGATCCGTAAACATCGATATTGTTGGAAGTTGAGAACAAAGCTAGTTTTTCAGTTTCGGATTTCACTTGATATAGGATATTTTTTCCGTCTGCATTTTTTTCAATTATTAAATGTGGGTAATCAACACGCATCGGTCCTCCAGGTCCCGAAACTGGAGAAATCCCAGATCTAGAAAATGGAGACACGCTCAATTCTTTTTTCAAAACTTCGGAAGCTAAATTTGAAATTTTATACTCGTCCAGACCATCATAATTGATCGCGCCAACTTTTTTGAATTTTGAATCATAAATCAAAATATCATTGTTTTTTCGATAATCACTCAAAGCCAAATAATCGAAGTTTTCAGAATTTTGTTCAGAAACATCGATAATTTTAACTTCCTCAATCACCATATTATTTTCCTTTGTTACTTTTCGTTTATCCTCATACAATGGATAAAAATTCTTTGCGTAAGCCTTAAAAATAGGAACAAACTTTCCATCATTTTTATAAACTATAAAATCCTCGGAATACCTATCCTCGGGAACTTTCTGAATTAGGGGCAAACCCGTTTTCTTATCAATAATTTTAGGTTCAGGTTTAGCTGGTAATTTTTTAGGTTCAACCATCGTCAAAAGATAATCGCCCACCGATTTTATTGAGTGATAATATTGTTTTAATGGAATAATTTGATCGTCATTAATGTCAATCAAAAACGTCTTTTTATCAGCTTTGTCAGAGTATTTAAGATGTGGCTTGCCATTCATTGTAATAACATCCCAACTTAGATGATCGAGCAAAAGCTTTTTCTTAGTGTTGGCATTAAAGTAAACATCAGCGTCACTACCATCACTCAGCAAAAACAGCTTTCCATATTGCAATTTTTTGACGTTTTTATACTTAGGCTCTACTAATTCAGTTCCATTTTCGTCCACCAATCCATTTTTAGAATTAATTTCAAATTCCTTAACATTATCTTGCGAAAATGCAATAGAAGTAAATGCTAAAAATGTAGTTGATAATAAGTTTTTAAAATAATTTTTCATCTGTGATTTGTGTTTAATTTACCACTTCGCCAATCGCTTCAGATAAGCTTGAATTGTATTTTCTAATCCCATGTACAATGCTTCCGAAATCAAAGCATGACCAATAGAAACTTCCAACAAATTAGGAATATTGTCCGAAAAATATTTTAAATTTTCTAAACTTAAATCATGTCCTGCATTAATTCCTAAACCGAATTCTGTGGCTTTAACGGCAGTTTCATAATAATCTTTAATCGCCGCTTCTGGATCGTTTGGATATTCTTTCGCAAAAGCTTCCGTGTAAAGCTCGATGCGATCTGTTCCAGTTTTTGCCGCCCACTCCACCATTTCTGGATTTGGATCTAAGAAAATCGAAGTTCGGATTCCAGCATTTTTAAAGGTCGAAACGATGTCTGTCAACTTATCCAAATGTGTTTTACAATCCCAACCAGCATTAGAAGTAATCGCATCTTCGGCATCAGGAACTAAAGTTACTTGCTCGGGTTTCACTTCCAAAACCATTTTAATAAAATCTGGATAAGGATTTCCTTCAATGTTAAATTCGGTTGTTACCAAAGGTTTTAGATCATAAACATCTTTGCGAGTGATATGTCTTTCGTCGGGACGCGGATGGATGGTGATACCTTGTGCACCAAACTTCTGTGCATCAATCGCGATTTGTGTTACACTTGGCACATCGCCACCTCTTGCATTTCTTAAAGTTGCAATTTTATTGATATTGACACTTAATTTTGTTGTCATTTTTTAATTTGATTTTAAATTTTATTGACTTGCATAATCTCCAACTCAAAGTCTTGTGCAGCGACTAAAAGATGGTCAAAAATATCTGACTGAACGCGCTCGTAATCTGCTAAATTCGAGTAAATTGTGAAACAATAAATCTCCAATGGAAGACCTTGCGTTGTATTTTCGAGTTGTCGAACAAGGATAATTTCTTTTTGTTCGATATTTGGATTATTCTTAAGATAAGTTTCCACATATTTTCTGAAAACCCCAATATTAGTCAATTGTTGACGATTGAGATCATTTTCTGGATTGTGATAATCGCTTTGTTCTTTTTCAATTTCAGAACGTTTGGTTTTAATATAATCTGAAATTAAATTCACTTTTTCAAAACGATCAAGTTGTTCTTCTGTCAAAAAATGAAATGATTTAATATTAAAAATCATCGATCGCTTTATACGACGAAGATTACCTTCTGTCATCACTTGATAATTTCGAATTTCGGTAGTCATCAAATCATAAGTTGGCACAGTCGAAATCGTTTTATCAAAGTTCATAATCTTGGTTGTTAAAAGACTGATTTCCATAACATTTCCTTCCAGATTATATTTCGGAATACCAATCCAATCGCCGACTTTCAAACTTCGAGAAGTCGCAACATGAATTCCCGTTACAAAACCCAAAATAGTATCTCTAAACACCAAAACCATAACCGCAGTTATCGCCCCGAGACTTCCTAAAATAGTACCAGCACTGATGTTAAAAATGATTTTGATAGCGACAAAAAACAAAATTACACCACCAAAAATCTTAACGGTTTGCGAAATCGCACGAAAAGCAATCAGCTTATAACTGTCTTTAGCAAGGATATAATAATTCTCGATGGCATTGTAAAGTCGCAAGCCCAAACCTGCAATAACAACAACTTGTCCAATGTCGACAATCTTATCAAGAATACCTTTTGTAATCTTGTGCATGCCCGCATAAAAAATGGAATCCAGAGCAAACGTACAAAGCCCCAACGCAATAATGTGCGCAATTGAATTGAAAAAACGAGCTTTAATTAATGAATAAACAAATGGATACTTTTCTGGATTCGAAAAATATTTTGATACGAGTTTAAAGCCTAATTTGATCAGAAAATCTACTAAAAACAAAAAGCCTAATAGCACCAAAATTTTGGACGTCACCTGAAAAATCCAAGCAGCATCTCCTCGAAAATACTGTGCAAAAAAAACATTAATCTGATCACTAATGTTTTGCAAAAAATCTTTGGTATCGTCCAATTCGTCTTTCATATTTACAAAATTAACAATTTATTTTTCACCTTACCGAAAATCCTTATTTTTAACTCAAATTTAGAACATGGAGGAAGGATTAATCACACTTGTCAGCATCATATTATTAATCATCGGGATTCTCGGGACTTTTCTCCCCGTTTTACCAGGATTGGTCATAAGTTTGGCTGGATTTTTAATTTTTAAATTTGGGACAGATTCAGATATGCCGATGTTATACGTTTGGATTTTCGGATTTTTGACAGCAATTTCCGCAGTTCTCAATTATGTAATTCCTGCAAGAACTAACAAAAAATATGGCGGAACACGCTGGGGAAGTATTGGCTCATTTGTTGGGACAATTGCTGGTATGTTTTTAATTCCGGTTCCTTTTGGCTTTTTAATCGGGATGCTTTTGGGTGTGTTAATTGGAGAACTTCTGCATGACATGAACGACAAGAAAAAAGCTTTCAACTCTATGAAAGGCGCTTTAATAGGCTTCCTTTATGGGACAGGATTCAACTTCATGGTCGGAATGGCAATGTTTTTGGTAGTTATGTATTATGCATTTTTTTAAATACATTTAAACCTCACAAAATATTAAACTATGATACGTCCTATTTTATTAACAACTATCCTATCTTTAGGAATTTTAAGTTGCGAAGCGCAGAAGAAAACAACAACTTCTACATCCAACTCTAGTTCAACTTCTACATCGACTAGCAGCCAATCAACAAACACATCAGGTTTGAAAAAAGTAAATATCGACATGGGCGATTATCAACAAATCGCAGGTACAGATCTAAGCATAAAATATAACGGAATTATCGAAGATAGCCGCTGTCCAGAAGGCATGACTTGCGTTTGGGCAGGCGTTGCAGTTGCGGAGCTAGAAGTCATGACGCCAAGTTCTCGACCTAGAACAATACAATTAGCAACGACCGAAATGGAATCTCGCGGTCTTAAAAAGTCCGAAACAGTCTATGGCTACGACATTAGTTTAAAAACCGTTTCGCCTTATCCTTCCAAAAATGAAAAACCAGCAGGCACCAAAAATTCTATCGGTTTAGAAATTCAAAAGCAGAAATAAATTACCAGTCAATCGCTGATTTTTGTTTCGATGTTAAACATTCGTTGATTTTGGAAAAAACCTTACTTCCATAAAATCCTCGATGTACCGAAAACGGCGACGGATGCGCAGACTGAAGAATAAAATGTTTAGCAGGGTTGATTAATCCTGCTTTTTTTTGTGCAAAAGCGCCCCACAATACAAAAACAACATTTTCCTTTTCCTCCGAAATTTTTTCGATAATAAAATTGGTGAACTTTTCCCAACCCAAATCTTTGTGAGAATTGGGCTCGTGCGCTTTAACCGTCAACGTTGCATTCAGCAGCAAAACACCTTGCTTTCCCCAATCATCCAATTCGGTTTTGGAACGATCAATATTGAGGTCGTTTTTTAATTCAGTAAAAATATTTTTAAGTGATGGTGGCGCCTTAACACCTTCGGTCACAGAAAAACAAAGTCCGTTGGCTTGGTTGTCATTATGATAAGGATCTTGACCAATAATTACGACCTTAACCTCATCAAAAGGCGTCAATTCTAAAGCGCGAAAAATTTGGTCTTTTGGTGGAAAACATTTACTGGACGCATATTCCAGATTAACATTTTGCCACAAATTTTTAAAATAGTCGCTTTCTTTTATCGGTTTTAAAATCTCATCCCAAGTCATTTGACAAAATTAATTGTAATAATTTTCATGAACAAATGTCAGCACAAACCAAGTTTGTATAATTTTTGATAATTTAGAACAAAAGAAAGAATATGCTTACAGATTTTTCAAGTCTTGCAAAAGACATCAACATACCTACGGAGAATTTAAAAAAATTCGTTCAAGATTTTGAATTAAATATCGACTCTGTCATCAATGACAAAATGCAAGCGACACCAGAATTTACAAAATTTGTTAAAGAACAAAAAGACTTTCTATCAAAATACAGCAGCGACCTAGAAAAAGAGAAAACACCAAAAGATATTGCCGAAACAATTTCGAAACCCATAGAAGAAGTTGATGATTTAATTAATAAAGAACATAAAAATCTTTTTGACAACGGACTTTATAAAGCGTCTGTGTCTAGTTACAATATCGATCGAGAATTAGGCGGCGATTATCAATTTGTATATGATTATTTTGGGAAGAAAACGCCACTTTTTCAAAAAGATTTTATCGGTTACAGCGATTTGTATTTTTACATTATCGACATGCTAGAACCTTTCACCGACGAGAATCAGCTTAACAATTGGGGAATCCATCGTGCGGCAGGAATTATTCTCTATGGCCCTCCAGGAAGCGGAAAAATATTTTGGGCAAAACGCATTGCAAAAATTATCGATTACAAATTCGAGGAAATCCGAAAATCTTATCTGAAAACTAATTTCTTTAATAATGAAAAATCTGATTTTAATGACTTTTTAGTTAGCATCATGAAGCAAGAAAAAATCCTTCTGTTCTTAGATGATTTCGATGTTATTATGGAAGAAAAAGAAAGTCAAGATGGTTACGCTTGGGAGCTTAAAGAAACTAAAAATATTATTTTCCATACCATCGACAAGTTCGAGAAAGAGCATATTTTAATGATTGGCGCTGCAAAAAATGTCTCGGATATAGATTCAGAAATCCTTGCGCCAGGACGCTTTGATGTGATGATTCCGATTTTCCCGCCGAATCCGCAAGAACGCGCCGAAATGATTTTGTATTATATGTTACAGAATCTTGCCGAAGACGCTACTTTACTAGAAGTTTTAAAATATAACAAAGCCGACCAACTGCCTTTCTGGAGAGAGACTGCACAAAAAATGAAAGCTTTCTCCAACACGATGATTATTGACTTTACACAAAGTCTCAAAAAACGAATCCGAAATCTTTATCTAAAAAAAGAAGTTACAACTTTAAAAATTGATCAGACAATTTTGGATGCTGCGCTCAAGGAAGCTGCGGGCAAATTGACACAAGAATATCTCAACAGTATACATTTATTTTTGCAAGAAGTAAGTATAAATTCGGAGGAAGAATTTTATCCAAGAATCTTGACGTTGCAACAAGAACTTCAATTCTATATTAGAAAAGAAGAACCTGTGCGAAGTATCGGTTTTAATAAAGATGAAAATCCCGAGAATAATTCGTAGAAAATGGCTTTAAATATTTTTGAATGCCTAATTTTGCAAAACTAATTGACAAACACCCGTGATCAACAACGACCAGATAAAAGAAATCAGTGCCAGAATTAAGGATTTGCACAAGTATCTTCAAATCGAAAAAAAGAAAATCGAGATCAGCAACGATGACGAAAAAACGGCTGCTCCAGAATTTTGGGATAATCCAAAAGAAGCCGAAGTTTTCTTAAAACAACTTCGTTCTAAAAAGAAATGGGTTGAAGATTACGAAGATATTTTTACTGAGTTCGAAGATTTGCAAGTTTTGATAGAATTTGCAAAAGAAGATGCTGACAGCGAAAAAGAACTGGACGAAAATTTCCCAAAACTTGTCGAAAAAATTGAAAATTTAGAATTCAAAAACATGCTTTCCAACGAAGGCGATGAGCTTTCTGCAGTGCTTCAAATTACGGCTGGCGCTGGCGGAACCGAAAGCTGCGATTGGGCTGGGATGTTGATGCGTATGTACATCATGTGGGCAGAAAAGCAAGGCTATAAAGTTAAGGAACTTAACTTCCAAGAAGGTGACGTGGCTGGTGTCAAAACGGTGACTTTGGAGATCGAAGGCGAATTTGCTTTTGGCTATCTAAAAGGTGAAAATGGCGTCCATCGTTTGGTGAGAATTTCGCCGTTTGACAGTAACGCAAAGCGACATACGAGTTTTGCTTCGGTTTACGTTTATCCTTTGGTTGATGACACGATTGAAATTAATATTAATCCTGCTGATATTAGTTTTGAAACCATGCGTTCTTCCGGTGCTGGTGGACAGAATGTTAACAAGGTAGAAACCGCAGTTAGACTTCGACACGCACCGACTGGCATTATCATAGAAAACTCCGAATCACGCTCTCAGCTTCAAAACAAAGAAAAAGCGATGCAACTCTTGAAGTCTCGACTTTATGAAATGGAACTTGAAGAGAAAATGCGCGCCCGTAACGAAATTGAAGCCAACAAAATGAAAATTGAATGGGGAAGCCAAATCCGAAATTACGTTATGCATCCTTACAAATTGGTAAAAGATGTACGGTCAGGATTTGAAACTTCGGATGTTGATGGCGTGATGAATGGCAACATAACCGCCTTCTTAAAATCCTTTCTAATGGCGGAAGGACAAGCCGAAGCTGATGAAAGTCAGTTTTAAAACCGATAAATTTTAACTAAAATTAACGCCCTTTATCATAGATAAAATTAATCAATTAAGTATATTTGCGACACAAAAATTAATATGGAACACTTTGAAAGCTGGAAAGACTTATTAAACCCCGAGTTTTACATTAAAATGGGTGGGTTTTGGCTAATATTATTCATCATTTTTGCAGAAACAGGATTATTTGTTGGTTTCTTTCTACCAGGCGATTCATTACTTTTTGTATCAGGAATATATGCCGTAGAAATTATCAAGGAAACTTTTGGAGGAAGTGGCAACGATTTGTTAGACACAACAATTCTCGCAAGTTGTATTTCTTTAGCTGCAATCATCGGTAACGAAGTTGGATATTATTTCGGTGTTAAAACTGGACCAGCTTTGTACAAACGTCCTGACACAATGCTTTTCAAAAAGAAATACCTTTATCAAGCGCATGACTTTTTCGAAAAACACGGCAGTATGGCGGTTATTATGGCTAGATTTTTACCAGTTGTAAGAACTTTCACCCCGATTGTTGCTGGTATTGTTAAAATGGACAAGAAAAGATTTTTGATAGATAACATTATTGGTGCGGTGCTTTGGTCATTTAGTTTGGTATTTGCAGGACATTATTTAGATAAAGTTTTTAAAGATCAATTCGGGATCGATCTTAAGTCTCACCTAGAATGGATCATCATTATCATTGTTCTTGTTACAACACTTCCTGTATTAATCAAATTTGTATTTGGAGGTCCAAAAGAAGAACCTAAAGGTCCACAAGAATAAATTTTTTCTTAAATTATATTAAAAAAGAATCTCAAATGAGGTTCTTTTTTTGTTGGAAAATAATATTTTTCTATATTCGAAAAAGAATAAAAAATAACACAATATGCAAACATTAGTATCACAAGCTACCGACCTAGAAAAGGCAGAATTTTACAAGAAAACCTACGGACACGTTGCTTTAGCAATTTTGGCTTTCATCGTTGTCGAAACAGTATTAATTAATATCGTCCCAGAACAATATATTTTTGCAATGTTTCAGCAAAAATTCACTTGGTTATTTATCCTTGGTGCATTTTGGCTGGCATCAACATTAGCTAACAAGTGGACACTGGCGCAAAGCCGCTCGACACAATACATGGGACTTGGTTTTTATGTTTTATTAGAAGCTATCATCTTCTTACCAATCATGTACATTGCAGTTGGATACACAGGTTTAGACGTTATTTATCAAGCTGCAATTCTTACATTAGCTTTATTTGTTGGACTTAGCGCTTATGCTTTCTTTAGTAAAACTGATTTCTCTTTCTTAAGATC
The DNA here is from genome assembly GCF_900167905.1 of Soonwooa buanensis. Taxonomy (GTDB): domain Bacteria; phylum Bacteroidota; class Bacteroidia; order Flavobacteriales; family Weeksellaceae; genus Soonwooa; species Soonwooa buanensis. The sequence continues at coordinate 95,040 of NZ_FUYZ01000012.1, forward strand.
CATCATTGTAATTGGAGGATTTGTCGCTTTAGGACTTATTGTTGCAGGCGCAATTTTCGGATTCAACTTAGGGCTTTGGTTTTCTGTAGGGATGATTTTGATAGCATCTGCAAGTATCCTATACCAAACTAGCAAACTAAAAGACACCTATGCTACAGATCAATATGTAGGGGCATCTTTACAATTATTCTCATCAATCATGTTACTATTCTGGTACATTCTTAGAATCTTGATGAGTAGAAGAAATTAATCAAATCAATATATCAAAAAAGAAAGGCTCGGATTTTAAAATCTGAGCCTTTTTGGATTTAACATCGTTGGAAAAATCATCACTTCTTGTCCAAAAACCTTATCGATGCGTTCAGCAATATTTGGAAGCTCGCTTAACAGGAATCCTTCTCTTAGTTCCTCATTTGCGAAGACCAAAAGAAGATTGGTATTACGACCTTCTCTTACCATATCAGTGCTAACTTCGGACAGAATATATTTGTCCACATCTATTAAGTTTTCGACCATGTTATGAAGCTCATTATCACAATATTGATCCCATTCTGGAATACGATTTTCGGTTGTATGAAAAGTGATACTTAAAATACTCATTTATTTGATTTTAATTAGACAATTAGTTGAATTTGATAGGCAATATTAGGCAAAATTTTCGTATTTTAGCAGATGCGTTTGCTAATGGAAAATTTTAGCAAAAATAGCATTAAAATCAATTTTAAAGAACTAAAAAATAGGGAATTTTCCCGGTTAATTTTAAAGAATATAGATGAGATCAGAAGGAGAAAAGTTAATTCCTATCAACATTGTTGATGAAATGAAGTCCTCTTATATCGATTATTCGATGTCGGTAATTGTTTCCAGAGCCTTACCTGACGTAAGAGACGGATTAAAACCAGTACACAGAAGAGTACTTTACGGGATGTATGGCTTGGGTGTTTTTTCTAATAGAAAATATTTAAAATCTGCCAGAATTGTTGGGGACGTTTTGGGTAAATATCACCCACACGGCGACAGCTCGGTTTACGATGCAATGGTACGTATGGCTCAACCTTGGAGTCTTCGCTACGAGCAGGTAGATGGTCAAGGTAACTTCGGATCTATGGACGGTGACCCGCCAGCAGCAATGCGTTACACCGAGGCTAGACTTAAAAAAATCTCTGACGAAATCCTTGCAGATCTTGACAAAGAAACTGTAGATTTCCAAAATAACTTCGATGATAGTTTAACTGAACCAACAGTTTTACCAACGAAAATCCCTAACCTATTGGTGAATGGTGCGTCTGGTATCGCGGTTGGTATGGCAACTAATATGGCGCCACACAACTTGTCAGAAAGTATTGATGCGATATGTGCATACATCGATAATCGTGAAATTACGATTGATGAATTGATGAAGCACATCATTGCACCTGACTTCCCAACTGGTGGTATTATCTACGGTTACGATGGTGTTAGAGATGCTTTCCATACAGGTCGTGGACGTATTATTTTGAGAGCTAAAGTTGGTTTTGAAGAAATCGGAAATCGTAATGCAATTATCGTTTCAGAAATTCCTTATCAGGTTAATAAAGCTGAAATGATTGCAAGAACTGCAGAACTGGTTAAAGATGATAAAATCCCTGGAATTTATGAAATCCGTGACGAGTCTGACAGAAACGGTCTTCGTGTTGTTTATGAATTGAAAAACGACGCAATTCCGAATGTTGTTCTTAACTTATTGTACAAGTATACGGCGCTACAAACGTCTTTCAGTGTTAATAATATCGCATTGGTTAAAGGTCGTCCAGAGCAACTTAACTTAAAAGATATCATTCATCATTTCGTAGATCACCGTCACGTTGTTATCGTTAGACGTACCGAATACGAATTGAGAAAAGCGCGCGAAAGAGCGCATATCTTAGAAGGATTCATGAAGGTAATCGGAACGCAAGAGTCTTTGGACAAAGCTATTTCTATTATTCGTCATAGTGCAAATCCAGCAGAAGCGAAGGAAGGCTTAATTGCAGAATTCGATCTTAGCGACATCCAAGCGCAAGCGATTCTAGACCTAAGACTTGCTCGTCTTACAGGAATGGAATTGGACAAAATCCGTGATGAGTACGAACAAATCATGGCTTTAATTAATGACTTGGAAGATATTTTAGCAAACGAACCAAGAAGATATCAAATTATTAAAGATGAACTTCTTGAAGTTAAAGAAAAATATGGCGACGAAAGACGTTCAGAAATCGATTATTCTGGTGGAGAAATGTCAATCGAAGACCTTATCCCAGACGAAAAAGTTGTATTGACAATTTCACACGCTGGTTATATTAAAAGAACTCTTCTTTCAGAATACAAAGTTCAGTCAAGAGGCGGCGTAGGTAATCGTGGTGCAACAACGCGTGACGAAGATTTCTTAGAATACATCGTTACTGCAACCAACCACGAGTATTTATTATTCTTCACAGAAAAAGGAAAATGTTTCTGGTTAAGAGTATTCGAAGTTCCTGAAGGTTCTAAAACGGCTAAAGGTAGAGCGGTTCAAAACCTTATCAACATCGAACCAGATGATAAGATTAAAGCTTACATCCGTACCAAAGATCTTAAAAACGAAGACTACACAAGTCAAATGAATGTGGTGATGATTACGAAAAACGGAACCATCAAAAAAACATCGTTGGCTGCATATTCTAGACCAAGAACTAATGGTGTTAACGCGATTGAAATCCGTGAAGACGATATGCTTTTAGGTGCTAAATTAACGAACGGAAGTTCTGAAATTATGATCGCTTCTAAAGGTGGTAAATGTATTCGTTTCCCAGAAGAAAAAGTACGTGCCGTTGGTAGAACATCGATTGGTGTACGTGGAATCGACCTTGGAGCAGGCGACGAAGTTATCGGTATGATCGTCGTTAATGATTTAGAAAATGATACAGTATTAGTTGTATCAGAAAAAGGTTACGGAAAACGTACTGCTGTTGAAGATTATCGTATCACAAACCGTGGTGGTAAAGGTGTTATCACACTTAACATTACTGAAAAAACGGGTGATCTAATCGCAATCCAATCAGTTACAGACGAAGATGGATTAATGATTATCAACCGTTCTGGTGTTGCAATTAGAATGAACACTGCAGAACTTCGTGTGATGGGTAGAAACACACAAGGTGTTAAATTGATTAACCTTAAAGGAAATGACGAAATTGCTGCGATTGCAAAAGTAGAAATGGACAAAGATGTTGAGGATGAAGAATCTGAAAATTCTGAAAACGGAGAAGCAACAACTAACGAAGATGGTACAACAATTGTAAATGAAACATCTTCTGAAGAAAATCCAACATCAGAAACTACGGAAGAAAACGAAGACAACAATAACGAAGAATAAATTTTAAAATAAATGAAAAAAATATTTTTAAGCTTAACAATGATTGCGGCTTCGCTGTCATTTGCTCAAAAAAAAGAAATCGCTAATGCAGTAAAAGCTGCAGACCAAGGCGATGTTAACGGAACTGCGGCTGAAGTATCAAAAGCTGAAGCTATTTTCGGAGACAAAATCTATTTATTAGAGCCATCTCTTCAAGAACAATATTATTACGCTAAAGGTCTTGGCCTAGTAAAAGCTGGAAAAATTGCGGAAGGTGCACAAATCCTTTCAAAAATTACAGATTTAGGAAAGTCTACAATCTACTCTGGTAAAGACAATGACAAAAATAAAGTTTACTTTGTTGGAAAAGAACAAGCTGATAAACTAGGTGCTGGATTATCTTTAAAAGAAGAAAAATATTCGCCATCATTAGCTAGTAAAATTAGTCCGCAATTAATTCCGATGTTCCAAACAGCATACAAGAATGGAGTTACAGCTTACGAGGCTAAAAATTTCACGCAGGCTGCTAAGCTTTTTGAAGAATCTTACGACTTATCAAAAGCAGGATTATTTGATAACCCTTCTGTTCTTTACTCTGCAGGTATAGCTTATGCACAAGGCGAGAAAAAGGAAGAAGCTTCTAAAGTATTCCAAAGATTATTGGATATGGGATATACTGGTGCCGAAACAATTTATACAGCAAAAAATAAAAAAACCAATCAGGTTGATACTTTAGATAAAGCAACTTTTGATTTGTATAAAAAAATGGGCGCTTCTGGTGATTATGTTGACTTTAAAGAAGAAAAAACACCGAGTAAAGAAGAAGAAATCTACGACTTCCAATCAGTTTTACTAATGGATCTGGGTCGATATGACGATGCTATTTCTTTAATTGAAAAAGGCTTAAAAAAATATCCTAATAATACCAAATTAGCTAATGCGCTAGGGATCGCCTATTACAAATCTGGAAAGACAGAACAATTTGTTAATAGTCTAAAATCACAAATTGCAAAAAATCCAAACGATGCCAACGCTTGGTATAACCTAGGTGTTATCTACAAAAATGATCCATCAAAGCAAAAAGAATCTGAAGAAGCTTTCAATAAAACCATAAGCATTGAACCAAATAACAAAAACGCTTACGATAATATGGTTTCTTTATTAATGGGAGATGATTCTAAAGCAGTTGATGAATTCAACGCCCTAAGAAAAGCTAAAAAAATTGACGAAGCTAACAAAGTGATGGAGTTACGCCGTGCAAGATTTGCAAAAGCAATTCCTTACGCAGAAAAAGCTTATGCATTAGATCCTAAAGATGCCGATATGGTTTCTTTACTAAAAGGACTTTACAATGCGACGCAAAACACTGCAAAATTCAATGAGTTTAAAGCTAAAGAAGCTGAACTTAAAAAATAAAAAAATTGGAGGCCTTGGCTTCCAATTTTTGTTTAAAGGCAAATAATTAAACTATCTTTGTAATTAAGATTTTAAAACTAAAAAATAATGAAATTTTTCATCGACACTGCTAATTTGGAGCAGATTAAAGAAGCTCAAGACTTAGGAATTTTGGATGGTGTTACAACCAATCCATCGCTAATGGCTAAAGAAGGTATCGCTGGTAAAGAAGCAATCAACAAACATTATGTTGACATTTGCAATATCGTAGATGGTGACGTTTCTGCAGAAGTTCTTTCAACAACTTATGAAGAAATGATCAAAGAAGGTGAAGAGTTAGCGGCTTTACACGAAAGAATCGTTGTTAAAATCCCAATGATTAAAGATGGCATCAAAGCGCTAAAATACTTCTCTGACAAAGGCATTAAAACCAACTGTACATTAGTATTCTCAGCTGGTCAAGCTTTATTAGCTGCTAAAGCTGGAGCAACTTACGTATCGCCTTTCTTAGGTAGATTAGATGACATTTCTGTTGATGGTATCGAGTTAATCCAAGAGATCAGAATAATCTACGATAACTATTTATTTGATACTCAAATTTTAGCGGCGTCTATCAGAAATCCAATGCATATCATCAACTGTGCAAAAATTGGTGCTGATGTTATCACTTCGCCACTTCCATCAATCCTTAACTTGTTAAAACACCCATTAACAGACAGCGGATTGGCACAATTTGTTGCTGATGCTAAAAAAATGAACTAATCATTTTTATTAATAAATAAAAAATCCGAAGTTTTTAGCTTCGGATTTTTTTGTTTAAATTCTATTTTAAAAGGTCCGGTTCTAGCGCATTATTGTTTTTCTTTAATTGCTCACGTGCACGAGCTTCATAATCTTTAAGCGCTTTTGCTTGAGGAATTAGATTTCCTGACTCGTCATACATTTGTAAAACTTTATCAGTGTAAGCCTTTCTAACACCAGCGATAGGGTCTTTAAGATAATTTTTATAAAGTTTCACATATTGTTTATAAGTTACAGGAGTTGCATTAATTTGCTTCTCAAAATCGTCATCCAAATCTTGCTTAATAATATTTTGAACGCCTTTTAATTCAAAAGAAATTGTTTCATTTAGATTAATCGCTTTAACAATCAAACCTGGTAATCCACGAAATTTATAAGGTCCATCTTGCAATGGAATCGAACTTGTAAACCACGCTGTCCACTTTCGTCCAGCAAAATAAGTTTCAGCTTTTTGACAATCCCACTTCCCTATTTTTTGTTTATCTGAAAGAATCTTCCAAGTCATTTTTCGATCATCTGTTTGATTATAAAAATCTGGCCAAATTTTATTAATAAAATTGATTTTAAAATCAGGATAAGTTTTATAGACTTTGTGCTCTATAACGCCATTCGGCGTACCCTCGTTACTTATCATCATATCGCCATTAGCGTTCTTAACAAATTCGTGTTTCTTTAACCTCGAATCCATAATCGAATCTCGCATATACACATTCTGGCTATAATATTTTGAACCTTTTGGAAGAACATCCAATCGCATCATTTCCACAATTACAGAATCGCGATTTGTAGAATCCGTTGCAATCTTATATTCATACAAAAAGCGTTGACTTTGCGCATTTATAAAAAACTGAACGAATAATAAAAAGAGAAATGATAATTTTTTCATGGAGGTTCTGTTTTTACTAAAATAAAAAAATTACTTGAAAGACAATTCTATTTTGTTGTTATCTTTTTTAAGTTCTTCTTTTAACTGAGCTTCGCGCTCCTTCATCCAACGATTATCTCCTTCCGCTGGCGTCATGACAATACCGCCCATAGTTGCTTGTTTGAAGCCTTGTGTGGGATCTTTCGCATAATCATCCAGCAACTTTTGATATTGTTTCATATTTAAAGTCAATTCATTTTTTGGTTTTTTGTAATTTTTAACTTCTTCAGCAGTTAAGGTTTTAATGCCTTTCAGTTCCAAAATATGAGATTGTGTTTTATCTTCAATTTTAACAATTAAACCAGGAAGTCCAGAAAACTTGTAAGGACCATCCTGCAACGGAATTTCGTTAGCAAACCACGCCGTCCATTCTCTTCCCGCAAAATCTAAAGTTGCTTTTTGTGTCTGCCACTTCCCTATTTGTTGCTTGTCAGGAAGAATTTTCCAAGTTAGTTTTCTTTCGTCTGCAATTTTGTAGCGATTCATTCCGATACGGTTATGTAACTCTGTTTTAAAATCAGGGTAAGTTTTTGAAACCGAATAACGTTCTGCATCTACCTTCATATTAGGTTTAATATTAACCATCCCTGTTGCTTTTAACTCAGTTTCTAAAGCTGCACGAACCAACGAATCCGAATGATAAGCCGTATAACTATAATATTCTGAACCTTCTTTGGTTGTGTCCAAATACATCATTTCGGTACGTTGATTAGCCTTGTTTGTGGAATCTTTTACCAATTTGTATTCGTAGATGTAACGCTGATTTTGCGCGAAAAGATTTAAATTTAATGCTAAACAAAAAATAAATAATAATCTCATAGTCTTAGAGCCTGTTTAAAAATTTTACCGAAATCTTATTTTTAAAAACTCACATCTTTCTTTACTAAATTTTGATGCCTCTTTGAGCTTATTTTTCACTTCATGTTTTTGATTTATCCCGATAAATCTTCAAAAATGAAGCAAAAAATTCTTCTCAAATTGTCTATAAAAATTTTAGTAATAAAATTTAAACAGGCTCTTAATTTATTAAAAAAACTGCCTCATAATTTTAAAATAAAATAGAGGCAGCATGCGTAAATATAAATGTGTGTGGTTTATTTAGTTTCGATTCTTATTTCACCTTTGTCATTGTATTTATTAACATTAACATTTTTGATATCTTTTGGTGCAATTTTATCCATTTCCGCTTTTGTAACTTCTTTACCATTGATGAAAAACTTCATTTCTCCCGAAGAATAATTTCTAAAATCTAATCCGTCAATTGTAAAAAGATTATCATTTTTGAATAACGTAATTCCGCTAGAAGGCGCAGCAGACATTCTTGGCGCAGCAATTGTTTTTGCAGAACTTACAACCCAAGGACGATCTACCATTGATTTTTCGCTTCTCAAATCTTTGCGTTTTTCGTTTATTTTTTTCTGAAGCTCTTGGATTTCTTTTTTACGTTTTTCGTACTGACGTTTTTCTTTAGCAGTCAACTCTCTGCCAAACCCAATGTCTTCAAAACCAAAATCCTTGAATTCGAAAGTCGGTAAATCTTTAAGTATTTTTTCCAACTCGATATCTGGCATTGTAAAGTCAGAAAGATTTAAGACGCGATTTAGTTTAGACCCATCATTTGCACTTATATAATCTTTTCCGTTGTAGATATAGACATTGCTACCACTTTTAGCAGCTTCTTCGATTTTCTTTTTCCATTCTGGAGAATTATATTTTTTCTCCAATTCTGCAGAACGCTTTTCTATATCAGCCATTTTCTTTTTCCATTCTGGAGAGTTGTATTTTTTCTCCATTTCGGCAGCGCGTTTTTCGATAGCAGCTATTTTCAATTTATACTCTGGAGAGTTATATTTTTTCTCCATTTCTAAAGCACGTTGCTCCATGTCTGCGACTTTCTTTTTCCATTCTGGAGAGTTATATTTTTTCTCCATTTCTAAAGCACGTTGCTCCATATCTGCAACTTTCTTTTTATATTCTGGAGAGTTGTACTTTTTCTCAATTTCGGCAGCATTTCTTTCAATTTGCGCTACTTTTTCTTTCCATTCTGCGGAGTTATAATACTCATCAATTTGTTTAGCGTAGTCGTCTGATCTTTTTAACATCGCTTGATAACGGGCAGAGTTGATGATTTTATCAGCTTCATTTGCTAAAGCTTCAACTTCTTTCGTTTTTGCAAGATACTCTGGCGAGTCATCTTTTTTAGCTTTTATTAAATCATTGATTGCCTTATTTTTATCAGAGATTTTTTTATTGATTTCAGAAATCAATTTGTTATCATTACTAATCTGATTGTTAACAGACGAAAGTCCTTCCTGAGCAGACCTAACCGCTTTAGGCATCGAAGACAAAGAGGTTGTATCGACAATCGCAGTATCTTTTTTCATACCTTGGACCGCTTGTTCAATTTCAATATTTGTCTTTTTTATTTCTTTGTTTTTCGCGTTAACGAGATAAGCGAAAGACAGCATAAACAATAGCGGCAAAGCAAAAATCCTGCGCGCATAACTGTATTTGGTTTTACTTTTAGTAAGCATTTTTAATCTTTTTTTGAGGTTAGATGATAAAAATGGACTTGTTGCTGGCAAAGTCGTCCCCGGAAAGTGACTCTCCAAAAGCATCTGCGCAAATGCCTTGGTGTCAGAACGTTTAACAGCTTTGTTGTCCGCTAAGTATTCGTGTATAAGATTGATTTCTTTATTAATGATATAGAAAATGGGATTCATCCAAAAAACAGACTTCATGATTTGCATAAACAGCTTATCCCAAGTATGTTTTTGCTCGATGTGTACCATCTCGTGCTTTAGGATTTGTTGTCCTACAGCAGATTCCATTTGGATCGATTGCTTCCAAAATAGATTTCTAAAAAACGAAAACGGTGCTTCGTCTAGGTTGGTTTGGTAAAACTTGATACCCTGCAATTCCTCGTGAGGAAATGACTTTTTGATGTGATTGATTCTTATTAAACCTATTACTAATTTTGCTATAAGTACGACTGAAACCAGTCCAATAACAGCATAAAAAATTTGATGAATAGTGATGCCATGATTAATAGGATTTTCGGTTGATTGTAAATTTTGAAACAAAAATATAAGCTTCGGATTAACATCTATCGTGAAATACGACAGCTTTAACAATGGCAGACTAACACTTATTATTACCGTTAATAGTAGATAAAATCGATTATAATGGTGAAAAGTTTTGTCTTTTAAAAACAACAAATAGTAAGCGTACATCACCGCAGAGCAAGTGATCATCTTGAGACAATATAATAGAAAAGCGTCCATTAGTCTTTGTTTTTGAGTTCGTCTAAAAGTTTTTCTAAATCTTCAACGCTGATTTCATTTTTTTCGACTAAAAACGAAACCGCATTTTTATAAGAGCCTTCAAAATAGTTTCTTACGAGACTTTTGATGCTTCTACCACTGTAACTTTCTTTAGACACCAACGCAAAATATTCGTGTTGTCTTCCAAAAGTTGTATAGTCGACAAAACCTTTTTCCATAAGGATTTTAAGGATGGTAGATACGGTGTTAGTGTGCGGTTTGGGTTCTGGAAAATGTTCTAAAATATCTTTTAGAAAACCTTTTTCTATTGTCCACAGATACTGCATGACTTGTTCTTCCGCTTTTGTCAACTTGTTCATAATCTTCAGTTTAATATATCAATCAATCTTATATCACTAATTTCTTAGTAATACAAATGTAGACTAATTTTTAATTCGTACAACTATTTTTATAGTTAAAGCATGTTAAAATTTACAACTAATTAAAAATCAATGATTTAAAATTAAAACTAGAACTTAACCAGCCAATAAAACACTAATAATAACCACTGAATGGCAATAAGAATCCAGGTTGGCTTAAGAGAAGCATCAGAAAAATCTTCGATTACTGCCAGAATTTTGTTCGATATTACCATTTTAGGCGTCAAAGTTTTGTCTTGAAAATCAACATCATCGAGACTAATTTTCTTAATTCCAAAAGCAATAATACGTTTCATCCACTTATTCTCTGGCTCTTGTTTTAATTGGTCGAGCATTTTCAACTTCAACATGGCGTAGTCAGCACCTTTACTCATGAAGCTGTTGTCGGGCAAAACCATATTCAGAATTTTATCGATAACTTGACGAATATAACTATCGGAATGATCTTTAATAAAGCGATTTGCGACTTTCATCAAAGCATATTTATTTCCTAAAACAAAAAACAAATAGGGACTCACAAAAGTAGAAGCTAACCACAAAACAGAGCTAATAGGTCGAGCCAAAAATGCAACCACCAAAAAAGGAATAACGCCAGCATGCCCCGTATGACCAGCTTCGATAGAAGAACTTATAACAAAAAAACCAATAACACCTGAAACCACGGTTGAAATAAGACCTAGAATATTAATCTTCAAGAAATTAATAATACCTATTGAAGATATTTTTGCAATGTATTTTAGTTTTTCTTTCATTAAAATTTAGATTTAAATAAATATATCAAATTTTTTAAAACTGAAACAAAAAAAAGTTGCCACCATTGGTGACAACACAGTTTTCTAGCAAATCCATTGTGAGTTAGGTAATGCTAAAAGTTTAATTAAAAAAGTAATTGATTATTATAGAAGTCTTATTATTTAATTCTCATAAAGTAACCTGTTTTTTCATCATCCAAAATACTGATACTCGCATTATTAGAATCTGCCCATTTGGTACTATTTTTCATAAGACTTCCCATAGTTGTGTCATATAAATAGATCCAGTCATCTTTTGAGTCATTAATTTTGTAACAGTTTACATTTTTGTTTTCAGCTTTCTGTCTATTGGTAGCTTCCGAATTGTAAGTTATCGTGTAATTTTTAGTCATTACACCATTTTCGAAATATCTAAAATTGTAGATTTTACCTTGGGTTATCGTTGTTAATTCAAAATAGGTATTTTTAACTTGTGACCACGAAGACCAATTACTCCAAGTCCCTTTAATTAAAGTTGATTTTGAAGAAAAATTAACAGGAAATTTGATAGTTTGTACTTTAAAATCTTCTACTTCTAAGAGCGTGTTATTATTGCTGGGAAGACTGGAAAACATCACACTTACAGGGAAAAATAGAACAAGTGATAAAATAGATTTTTTCATAATGGAAATTGTTTTATTATAGTTTAATTGTTTTTAAAAAAAATTAAAAAAGCTAGATTTTGATCTTCATTTCAGAAAGAAATAAAGAGCCTTAATCCTATCTTTTAGAGATTATTTTCTTGGCAACAAAACTAAGTGAAAGCCGTAAAAAAACTATTTTAATAATGGATAGTCATGGAGTAGTTTTCCGATAAAAACTGGGTAGTCGCTGGGTAGTCATCACTTTCGCGCATTATAAAACACGAATAATAAACATGATTTACAGCAAGTTATATTTTTAATATTTTATACTATCAGGAAATTCAAAAAAAATTCTCTTCGAAATATTTTAAGGGTTAAAAATTAACAAAATAAATGTTGCAAAAAGAACCAAATGCATAATCCCTACAAAAGGCGTCGTTCTTTTACCAGCAAAAGTCTTAATGCTCAACAACAATGTGATGATAAACAAAATCGTCTCAGTTGAAGTAAGTCCAAAAAGCACCGTCTTCCCAGTTATTAAGCCAATAGTCAGCACCGCAGGCACCGTTAAGCCTACAGTTGATACAAAAGCACCGTGACATAAATTAATAGCGCGCTGAAATTCGTTATTTAATGTGGCTTTTACAGAAGTAATAGATTCTGGAGTGAAGACAATAAACGCGATTAAAACCCCACCCAATTGCGGTGGCAGATTAGCCGCTTTTATGCCATAATTAACAACTTTTGCCATGTTGTGTGATAACAAAACGATTGGCAAAATCATTAAAATTAGTACCACCACTCGAATCCAAATTTCCTTTTTATCCTCTTTAGTTAACGAACTATTCTTCTCGTCCGACTTGGATATAGAAAGTCTTTCTTGATACGGAACTTCCATAAATCCAGCTTTGGGTTGAATATACAGATGGCTATAACCTTTAACCTGAAACGCCAAAAAGAATCCATAAAGTATAACTATAAAAACGGATAAGCTAACTGCTTGTACATTAGTAAAAACGCCTCCACCAGCACCTTGAATAAAATTTGGCAGCAACATAGACAAGCCTCCAAGCATGATAATCATGGCGATATAAGACATCGTACCTTGCGAGTTATACTCTTGTTCACCGTACTTTTTACCGCCTAGTAAAATACACAAACCAATCACGAGATTCATAATAATCATCATCACCGAAAAAATTGAGTCTTTACCAATGGTGGCCACTTCGCCAGGTCCCAACATCACCGCAGCAATTAACACCACCTCGATCGAAACGATTGCCAAGGTAAGAATCAAGGTTCCGTAAGGTTCGCCTAGTTTATACGCGAGTTCGTCAGCTTCCTTTACGACACCAAAAGCGGCAGCAATAATAGTGACCAATAAAACTAAAAATACAAGCGTGGCTACACGCGGTGACATAGAATCGCCCAAAATAGAATGTCCAAAAAAAGAAAACCCAATAACAATTAGCCATATTAAAATTAAAAGAATCCTTGTTTTAGAAGGCATTATATCTTTTAATGACATTTGTTTGATCTTGTTAGTTCCTGACATTTTATATAAGTTTTAAAAGCAGTACAAAATTATCACTTGCTAACAACAACAAATTTATCTTATGATAAATTCTCAATATTTATGGGAAATTTTTGAGATATTTTAAATTTAAAAAATAAGAAACCATGAATACAAAAGCCAATTAAATGTATTGTCATTAATTAAATTCGAAACGGTATTAAATATTATTTGAAATAAAGTATTATTAAAAAAAAAGGAGACTCATTTCTGAATCTCCTTTGTAGTAGCGGGAACCGGACTCGAACCGATGACCTTCGGGTTATGAGCCCGACGAGCTACCTACTGCTCCATCCCGCGATATTGGATTGCAAATATACAACAATATTCTAATACTCCAAGTAAAATAGAAAAAAATATTATTTTCAATATTTATTAAATTAAAAACATTGAGAAACGAATTCTAAATCAGAATTTAACACAAGTAATTTTTACTGTTTAGTTTCAAGTCTTTATTAAAAATTTCAATTACAACTTCAAATAAATTATTTTTTTTATCTTTCTTTATCTAAAATATCAAATAGATGACTTTAAAAATTTTTCCTATACTTTTTTTCTCAGCTATATTTTTTAGTTGTGATAGCAAAGACAAGAAATCAACTCCCACTACCGATTACCCAATCCTAAACAACGAACAACCAGCGAACATTGATATTAATAATGATGATATTAAAAAGATTTTAGAAACACCAGCCAATAGGTATTCGCAGAAGTTAGATGACTACAATTTTAACCTTCCATTTAATTTCAGAATCAACGAATTATCCACAGAAAATAGTCCAAATCATTCTTTTAAAATGCGTTGGAAAGTGAAACCCGATTTTGAAATTGACAGTCAATCCGAAGGTTTTAGACGATTTCAGGTTTATAATTTCATAAACATAATACCTTTTTCGTCAGACCAAGGCGAGTTTTATATCTTCAAGAGAACCAATTCTTCTGATGTTAAAATTGAGGATTTTCTAAAACCTGCTGACAAAGTAATTTACAAAGACAACAATAGTGCAATCTATAAGGTTGATGGTAAATACAGATCATTATATTTTGATTATTTAGCCGATAAAAAAGAATATATCTTGTTCACTAGCAACTCCCCTTTTTGGAATATTCAGCCAGAATTAAAACCAGAATTAGAGCTTAACCAATTGGCTTATCATTTAAGAATGGCAAAAAATGTCCTAAAGCCCATTACTGCACAAAAAGAAAGTTGGCCGATGTACAAATCGCAATTATCACTTTTAGAAAATAGCTTTTTTGAAAAATTAAATTCTGAAGTCTTGGCTGCTTTCAAATCCGATCCCAACGAAAAAGTCTTTTCTCCTGCCGATAAAGGAAACATCAAATATTATAGCGTGTTTAAGTCAAATCCAGAAATTAATGAGGTTTGGAAAAAACTGAGTTCTGTTGCCATCAACACAAACCTTAAGATCAACGAAAAGGATTTTCAATATTTGTTTGATAATGATTTCAGATTTTTTTACTCAGAGAATTGTAAACTTATTTCTAAATCCAACAAAAGTCTAATCTTCCAAAGAGGCGATCGACAGACATTTTGTTTGGTTAGCAAATCAAAAAGCGGGGATTATTTTATTTTTAAAGATTTCCCAGAGCTTCAACAAATGCATTCTGATTATTATAAAAACGAAATTAACTTCTACAAAGAATTGTTCGAAAATAGTTTTTAAGAAATAAAAAAAGTCTATCTAAACCCAAGAAGAACAACAGACAATCAACAGATAGCAAAGTATTTAATCCAAAATTAAAAATTCCAAGGCCTGGCTTCCTATTTCGGAAAATGCAAAAGTCGAAAATCTAGAGAAAGCTAGTAAGTCACACCAAGGAGATTACTTTAACTATCTTGAAAAAAATGTATCGATAAAAGATACATTTATCGATACAAACTTTATTTGAAGTATAAGCATAAGACCGCTCAACGCAGGCAATATAACACTATGGAAATAAAGAACTACTTCCAATAATGCCAATTAACACCGTCAAATACCGCTAAAGAATCACTAACAGTGTCATATAACATTGTTCCTATAACAGGCTTTCCGACAATAGTACTAGGATTACTAACTTTTGGTAAAACCATGGCTCTGGTGGTAGACTCGAGAATCAAGATTCCCTCATGCGCTGACGAGGATTTACCAATGATAACGCTTTCGCCTACATCTAGATTTCCCGCATTAATAAAGGGATTATTTAAGACTGAGTTTGTACCGGTTAAATCCGTCCATATTCCATTTTGCTTAACTTGAACAGATTTTCGCGCTTTATTCACGATAAATGTTCCGTCGGTTGCATTTGTAGGAGCGTCAATGGTGGTCGGTAATATGATACCTTTATTAGCCGAGCCAAATTCTAATAAAACACTACTATTAGTCACCGAATCTTTTCCAATCGAAACTTGTGCTTTCCCTAAAATACTAGCCAACACAAGACTAAAGATTAACAAATTATTTTTCATCACTTTTAATTATTACATCCTTTTTTAATACATACCCAACCCGAACGTGATGGGTCAACACTTGGAGCATTAGCACCTTCGCCTCTATACAACTTGACACACTTAGCATCCAAGTCATACACTAACATACCTTTTACAGGGACTAGTTGTAAAATTTGACTGGTTGTCATTTGCGTAATCACCAAACCTTTATTAGCCGAGTCTAAAACAATATAGCCATTTGGCACCACGGCAGGCCAGTCTTCAACACTTATGTTAGACTTAGTTAATATCCCTAGAGAAGAGGCCAAAGGACTATCTATATTATTGCCCGGCTTAACACATACACCATCTACATAAGTTTTACTGGCGACCATACTAGTTTCATTATTACACAATCCTGATACCACAACATAATAGTAGTCTGTTGTTGGTACAGAAGAGGTCACGGGTGTATAAGAACTTGAAGTAGCACCAGCGATAGCAACACCTCCGACCGTACTATTAACATTATTTTTATACCACTGGTAGCTTGTTGCACCTGTCGCAACCACCGAAATAGAACTAGGCGACTGATTTACATTTAGTTGCTCGCTAGATGGATTTGGCTGAGTAGTTATTTTCGTAGATCCATTAACGATAAGTCTTGCTGACGTCTCAACAGTTCCACAAGTATTCCCTGCAATCAGCTTGTAATAATATCCATTATAACTTGCTGGGACCGCTGTTAAAGTCAATGTATTTGTAGTAGCACCACTATATATGCTATTATTACTAATATTAACATAATTGCTTCCACCATCTGTACTTACATGCCATTGATAGCTCGTGGCATTAGTTATGGAGGCTGCAAAAGAAGTAGACTGACCAGAACAAACACTTTGGTTAACAGCATTACTTTGTACACTAGGTTTTTTTGTAACATTAAGTACGGCACCATTACTAAAAGACGTTCCACAAGTACCCGTCACCTGCACACGATAGCGATAGGTATCCATTGTAACATTTACGCCTGTTATGTTAAGGTTTGACGTAGTAACATTTGAATATAGACTACCATTAGAAATATTATTATAGCTGCTACCGCCATTTGTACTGACTTGCCATTGATAGCTATTAGCATTTGTAGCTGTAACAGAAAAACTTGTATTTAATCCCTCACAAATATTAACATTTGAAGGTTGATTGGTGATCACGGGATTAGACGAAACAGTCAAAACACCCGCATTACTAGTAGCATTTCCACAACTATTAGTGGCTATCACTCGATAACGAAAATTATTCATCGCTACCGTAGCGCCAGTAATTATTAAATTCGCACTCTGAGTGTTGGAATAGACACCACCGTTATTTATATTATTATAATTTGCGCCATTATCTGTGCTAACTTGCCATTGATAGGAAACCGGATTGTTACTAAAGCTTGCCGAAAAACTCGCATTCCCAGGATCACAAATGCTAATATTCGCAGGCTGAGTACTTACCACAGGTACACCACCCATACTAACAGATACAGCATCTCCCGCTGGATAATAACAACCTGTGGCATTGTTATAATAATATGGTGTATAAGTTGTATTCGGAGATAAATTACCTGTCACATAAGTGCTACCATTAAACCAACGCACTGTACTAGCTTGCGGCGTTGTAATACTTACTGGACTTTTCAATAAAGAATTAAGTGCCGAGACCGAAGTAGTCGTATTACAGATAACATAACTATTCGATGTTGTAACGGGTACCGGAACGGCATACATACCTGGATTATCAATAAAGGCATCAGTCTTATTATTAACATTTGCGACCGCAAAACGTATTTCATAAGTATTACCAGGGCGCAACACGTAATTCGAAGTGGTGGAAACATATTTTAACTGTGCATTAATATAATCCCCCGCTGTTAATTGAGCCAATTGCGAACCAGTAGAACTATACAAATAAGCCATCACCCAAAAGTTTAGATCAGGAGAATCATTATTGAAAACTGTCATTAAAGAACCGATCGTAAATTGATTAATAACAAAGCCTGGAGATGTATTACTTAATGTAATCCTATATGTCAGGGCATTTGAAGCGCTATAGCTTCCTGTTACATTTTGTAAACGAAACACCGTTGCATCTTTCACACTAATCTTATTATTACCATTATATGTTGCTAAGTAGCCAGGCTGCCCAACATTAGCACTTGTATGAAACCAATACCCACTACTTGTCGAATTATTAACAAGAATATTACCAACAGTATAATAACCACTAAGATTAGAACTTAATGTGGTCGCACCATACGATGGATTAGGCCTGTTCGCATCGCCATTATATACGAACAAACCTTGATTTTCGGTATTTACCCCACAATAGTTTTGGGAATATGCCACACTTCCAAAAAAGGAAATACATAGTAAAAATAGTGAAATTGTGAATTTTTTTAACATTTTGATCATTATGCGTTTATTTTATAAACAAATTTAAAAATAAATCAAACTATTAAAACCAAATCAAATATGACTTTCATCATAAATTCTTTAACTATAATTATTTAAAATAAGAATTTAATACCATGAAAATTATCTATAACCGATAAATAATTCATCTATTAAAAAAAATAAATAACATACTTTTAACAATCGCATAATAGATGACACACTGCGTCATCACACAAATAGTGTTTTGTCAAAAAAATCTAGAAAGTTAGCTTAGTAACAAAAATAAATCCTGAATGATAAAAACAATGTTTTATATTAGAATAGCAGGACAAATAAAAAACTGAAAAATATTTACGAAAACATCCTGCAAAAAATAAGCACCCAGACAATTTGGAATTTATCATTGTCAGAATAATACAATAGGATTAACAAAAAAAGGAGACTCATTCTTGAATCTCCTTTTGTAGTAGCGGGAACCGGACTCGAACCGATGACCTTCGGGTTATGAGCCCGACGAGCTACCTACTGCTCCATCCCGCGATATTGTGGTGCAAATATACAACTATTTTTCAAAACCGCAAACAAAACTCAATAAATCTACTATCCATCGATAGTTAAATACATTATCAGTTAAAAATCAACGGTTTAAAAACAAATAAAAACTTCCTCAAAATAGGTCTAAACCAGAAAAGTAAAAAAAACACAACGCTCCTATTGCCTAATTAAAAAGCTTGGTCTAAAACCACACAATCCTAACGCATAATTCACTAACTTTGTCTTATGGCAAAAATTCTGAAAATCTATCCAGACAATCCGCAAGAAAACTACATCGACCAAGTCGTGAAAACCTTGCGTGACGGCGGGCTTATCATCTATCCCTCCGACACAATCTATGCCCTAGGCTGCGACATCAACAACCTAAAAGCCATGGAAAAACTAGCGAGCGTAAAAGGTATCAAACTAGAGAAAGCCAAATTTTCGATCATCTGTAACGACCTTAGCCATTTGTCAGAGTTCACCAAACCTATCGAAACCTCGACTTTCAGGTTTCTAAAAAACCATTTGCCAGGGCCATTCACCTTCATTTTGGACGCCAACAAAAATCTGCCTCTAGCTTACAAAGGCGCCAAAACAGTGGGGATCAGAGTGCCCGACCACAGCATTCCGCAGCTAATTGTCGAGAAGCTTGGCCATCCCATTGCCTCGACATCCATCCGTGACGACGACGAAATTCTCGAATATTCTACCGATCCAGAATTGATCGCCGAAAAGTATGACAACCTCGTAGACATCGTTATCGACAGCGGTTACGGCGACAACGTGGCATCCACCATTGTGGACTTGACCTCTGGCGAACCCGAAATTATCCGTCAAGGAAAAGGCGAAATCTAGAGTTTTAAAATTATTTTGGGCGCACATTTCCGTCTTCGTCTCCCACTCTTTTGCTCGGCAAAGCCTCTCGCAAAAGGAGTTCCGTCTACGTCGGGGCGCAATCCCGAATAGTTGACATAGCCATGGCAGATTTCAGTTTTGCAACTAACAATAATAAAATGCAGAAGCCTTTTTTAAAATTCAAGAAAATATTAACTTTAGAATTAATTCTTAAACAAAGATTCAAACTTGCATTTAATCCTTATTTGTACTTTTGTAAAATCTACATTTAGAATTTCTTTTGTGACTTTTGTGGCCAATTTATTTAAAAGCCAAGCTAAAAGAATTCTTAAACGAAGATTCAAACTTGCATTTAATCCT
>NZ_FUYZ01000009.1 GCF_900167905.1 Soonwooa buanensis
CTCTTGATAAGGGCAGGTTGCACACGTGTTACGCACCCGTACGCCGCTCTCAATCTTCCGAAGAAAATCTACCGCTCAGCTTGCATGTGTTAGGCCTCCCGCTAGCGTTCATCCTGAGCCAGGATCAAACTCTCCATTGTAATGTTTGTTTAATCCTTAAACTCTTGCTCAATTTAAAATTGACGCTTTGGTTTTTTTTCCTTACTTGGTTGTTATATTATTTATGTCAATGATCTCTTTTCTGTTCGCATCCTCGGCTTCTTTTTTCTGTCATCTGTCTGCCGATTTGCGAGTGCAAAAGTAATTAAAAATTTTAATACCCACAAATGTTTTTTAATGTTTTTTTTTCAAACCCTCTAAAACATCCTTCCGAATATTAAACCCTTATTTCTAAATATCTCCTGCGCTGCTTGTCATTTCTGATTTGCGAGTGCAAAACTAAAAACTTTTTCCGAATCTCACAAATATTTTTTCAAGTTTTTTTTCGTAACCCGAATTCACATTGTAGTGTATTCTTTTTATTTGTTTCTAGTAACTTCTGCGCTGCTCACCACTTCTGATTTGCGAGTGCAAAAGTAGTTTCTTTAACCCTACCAATCCAAACTTTTTGTAAACTATTTATTAATTTAATCTTAACTTGCTTATTGTCAGGATCGTTTATTTTGGTTTGATGTTTCTTTTGTTTTAAGTTTAGTTAAAAAAGGAAACGGGAATTTCGGATCTGCCTTTATACTTAATGATCAAAATAGATTTTATCGCAAAGTGAAACTAAGGTTTTTATATATCATCCTCTTTTAAGAGAAACTAAGGCGCAAGGCTTACTTAGGTAAAACTAAGTTTGTTTGAAGTTGCGAGTTAACCACAAAAGGAAACAAAAGAGTTAACTGGGATTTGCATTTGAAGAAAGTTGAGGCACCAGATTGACTTCGTCGAACCACTTCGTTAGGTTTCTGCGTGTCGCTCTGAATGGCAAATGCAATCAAGAATTAGAATTTATCGTAAGGCTAAACAAAGACTTTTAATTTTCACTACTATTTTAAGGAAAACTAAGACGCAAGCTTACTTAGGGAAAACAAAATTTATTTGAAGAGAGGAGTTAACCACAAAAGGGAACAAAAGATTTAATTGGAATTAGTTTCATATAATGCAAAACATAATTCATAATTCATAATTCATAATTCATAATTAAAAATCGGAAATCTAAAATTGAAATTCGGAAATCGAATTACTATCCAGCATCTGCAATAGGGATGGAAGCGGCATCCTTGGAGCGGAGCGAGGCGACGGTGTTACGGCGCGACGAAGGAGCAACGTAACATAGACGACCGAGCGAAGCTTCCAAGATACAGCGGACAGCCCGACCGAGCTAGCAAGGACTCAGCATGGCGCGAGGATTGCCCGAAATAGAAAAAATAAAAAATTAAATTCTGCCTTGTTGCTTCAGCTTCCAATAGCGCAAAAGTCCAGAAACAGACATCCAACTTGGGTTTGCATATTCGTAAACTTGGATTTCTTCGGAAGACAGTCCTTTTTTGCGAAGTTGATTTTGTGTATAGTCCATAAACTTCGGTGTAATTTCGTCAGGCGAAGTTCCGTTTTCGAAATAAGGTTTTATCCAATTTGCCCAATCGTCCAAAATCGCGCGAAGTTCTTGTGTATGTTGCTTGGTGTTTTCTTGACGTCCAAAATGTGTGAGATAAAATGCGTCTGCATTTTCGGCATCGAGTTTATCTAAAGATTGTTTCCAAAGTTCGATATTGATATCTGGTGGCGGACAAGGCGGAACGACAGGATGATTTCCGATTTTGACACCGCCGACATCGCCAGTGAAAATTACACTACCAAGCTTATACGCATTGTGATGAACGGCGTGACCAGGTGTGTAAATCGTTTTGAATTCGTGTTCTCCAATTTTAACAATATCATTATCGTCAACTTGAACAAGATTTTCTTCGGCAATCGGTTCCATTTTTCCCCAAAGTCGATCCATATCGTCGCCATAAATCATCTTGGCAGAATTCCATAATTTTTCAGGATCGAGCATGTGCAAATAGCCTTTCGGATGAACATAAATCTTCGCACCTGCTTTCGCAAACTTCCAAGCGGCGCCCGCATGATCAAAATGAATATGCGTCAACAAAACGTGCTTAACATCATTAATATCGAAACCCGCACTTTCGATAGCTGATTTTAAATGTTCGTAAGTGGATTCGGGACCCGACTCGATAAGAATTAAACCATCTTGACTTTCGATCAAAAAAGAACCAATCGCATGTGGCGTATTGAGAAATTGTAAATCGAGGATTTTGATATCGGACATAATTGAATTATTTTGGACACTCCAATTTACCAATAAAAAAGCCATCTACAAAACTTGCAGATGGCTTTTCTTTATTTTTTCGGACTTGCCTTTTTGGTTGTCGTCGTTTTCTTTGCTGTGGTTGTTTTTTTGGCAGCAGGTTTTTTAGCTGGCGCTTTTTTCTTGGTTTCAAAAGCTTTCGGGTCTTGCTCTTTAATCCAAGCTTTCACCGTTTCCAAATCCATTTGTTTCAATTCTTCGGCATCATACTTTTCACCGTCTGCTCTTTTTGGAATTTTAAGATTCACTTTTCCGAATTTGATAAAAGGTCCCCAACGTCCATTTTCCAAAGCGATTTTTTCATCTTCCCATTGTTGAATGTAACGATTGGCTTCTTTTTCTAGTTTAGCATCGATTAACTCAACAATATCCGATTGCGACAAGTTGTTGAAATCATATTTTTTAGGAACATTTACATAAATCGATTTGTATTTAATGAACGGTCCAAAACGTCCAGTTCCTTTCGTTACCGGTTCGCCTTTATAGCTTGCAATTGGCGCATCGGCTTTTTGCTTTTCTTTGATAATTTCTTCAGCACGATCTTGATCAACTGATAATGGATCTTCGCCTTTCGGGATGGAAATGTAAGTTTCGCCCCACTTCACATACGGTCCAAAACGTCCAACGCCAATCGCAACGGTTTGACCTTCATATTCATTTAATTCAAATGGGAGTTTAAACAATTCCAAAGCTTCTTCCAATGAAATTGTTGCAATATTTTGACCGCTTAACAATGACGCAAAAATTGGTTTTTCTTCATCGTCTTGCTCACCAATCTGAATCATCGGTCCAAAACGACCAATTCTCGCGTGAACTTGTTTCCCAGATTTTGGATCAATACCCAAAATACGTTCTCCAGTTGCACGTTCTGCATTCTCCTCAACATCTTCAATTCTTGGATGGAATTTGGAATAGAAATCCGTCATCATTTTTTTCCATTCTTCTGAACCATCTGCAATTTCGTCAAAACTTCCTTCAACACGCGCCGTAAAGCCGTAATCTAAAATCTCTTGGAAATTGTCAATCAAAAAGTCATTAACCACTTCACCGATGTCTGTTGGGACGAATTTATTCTTATCGCCACCAAACTTCTCGTCAAGAACTTCTTTTTTGATTGCGCCTTTGGTTAGCGAAATACGAACAACTTCTCGCGTTTGCGGTTCAATCTCGCGCTTGTCAACATATTCACGATTTTGAATTGTCTGAATTGTCGGCGCATAAGTCGACGGACGACCAATGCCCAATTCCTCCAATTTTCTAACCAAACCAGCTTCCGTGTAACGAGCACTTGGCTTGGTGAATTTTTCTGAAGCTGTAATTTTTTTATAATCTAAAACTTCACCGATTTTAACTTTCGGAAGTAGTTTTTCGTTGTTTTCCTCATCATCTTCCTCTGTTTTTACTATTCCGTAAGCTTTAAGGAAACCATCAAAAACAATAACTTCGCCTTGCGCTTCAAAATGTTGTGGCAAGCTTGGATTTCCGATTTCGATAACGGTTTTTTCGATTTTAGCATTCGACATTTGCGAAGCTAACGTTCGACGGTAAATCAATTGATACAATTTGCTCAATTGGGCATCACCAATTGTTTTAACACCAAAATCAGTCGGACGAATCGCCTCGTGCGCTTCTTGTGCTGACGCAGATTTTGTTGTGTAATTTCTTGGTTGAGAGTAATCTGCTCCGTATTCCGAAAGAATTTGCGCTTTCGCACCATTAATCGCTTCTTGAGATAAATTCACGGAATCCGTTCTCATATACGTGATAAAACCTTCTTCGTAAAGACGCTGCGCCAAACGCATTGTCGTGGTCACATTGTAACCCAAACGCGAAGACGCCTCTTGCTGCAAAGTCGAAGTTGTAAACGGCGCCGACGCAGAACGCGTTCCTGGCTTTGTCTCAACATTAAGAACTTTGAACTCTGTATTTTTTGCTTGTTCTAAAAACTGTTCCGCATCGGATTCTTTAGAAAAGTCTTTTTTAAGTTTAGCGGCGATTTCTTGCTTACCATCGTTTAAAAAAACCGCATCAACCTTGAAACTTGCTGTTGGTTTGAAATGTCTAATTTCTTTTTCGCGCTCAACAATTAGTCGCACCGCAACCGATTGTACACGACCTGCAGAAAGCCCTGGTTTTACTTTTTTCCAAAGAACAGGTGACATTTCGAAACCTACAATTCTGTCCAAAACACGCCTTGCTTGTTGTGCATTGACTAGATTTTGATCAATATCTCTTGGATTTTCGATTGCTTTTAGAATCGCATTTTTTGTAATCTCATGGAAAACAATACGTTTTCTGTTGTCTGGTTTTAATTTCAGTTCTTCTGCCAAATGCCAAGCAATAGCTTCTCCTTCGCGGTCCTCATCGGATGCTAGCCAAACCATTTCGGCTTTTTTGACAGCTGCTTTCAACTCGGCAACCAATTTCTTTTTATCGGCAGAAACCTCGTAATCTGGCGTGAAAGACGACAGGTCGATTCCCATTCCTTTTTTCGGCAAATCCCTTATATGACCGAAGCTGGACTTCACTTCGAAATCCTTCCCCAAGTACTTTTGGATGGTTTTTGCTTTTGCTGGTGACTCAACGATAACTAGATTTTTGGACATTCTGAAATTTTTTGCAAAAGTAGAAGTTTTTTATTAAATGAGATTTATTGTTTTAAATCATTTTATGAATCAGTTCAAAAGGAACAAAGAAAACCCGATAAAATAAGCCTTCGAAAGTAAATCCTTTCCCAGACATTTCTACTCTATAAATAAGTGATATAAAAATAATTACAAAAGTAATAAGATAAGTTTTATTAAGTTGAATCGGAAAATATTCCCAGATCGTTTTAGTTGGTTTAATTAAAATTGGAAACATAATAATGAGGAACATCATGTGGATATACATCCAGCGTCCCCAATCAATTGCTAAAACGAATAAGGGTAACGAAAATAGAAATGCTCCTAAAATCATCCACCCGACAATTTTGCAGATTTTTTCAGTTTTTAAATAAAAAATAACATGAAAAATGCTAATTGCTAAACTCAAAAAATACCAACGATAATCATCGAATGCATTTTTAATATATTCTCTTTCGTTAATATCCCAGAAGAAAATCCCTCGTGTGAAAACAACGCCGCGTTCCTTAAGAATTGCTAGCGAATGTCCCTCGTTGATTTCCTTCCCAAAAAGAACAATTAGAACCGCAGGTATAAAAACAGCAGCAAAGTATTTAATATAGCGTTTTAATTCAAATTTTTCTTCTTTAAGATATAATGCGATCACAAAATAAGGAACAAAAAACAGTGCTATCTCATGTAAAAACATCGTGATAAAAAGTCCAAGAACTATTATCCATTCTTTGGTTTTTGTGAGTTTGTTATTGATTAACCAAAAAACTAACAACGCAAAAAGTAAGAATATGATAAACTCCTTTTTCCCTGCGTAATCCACACAATTGAAAAGTCCGACAAACCCCACAGAAGACAGCATTAGTGAGATATATAGCAAATCGAGTTTCCTGTTTTTTATGATTTTAAAATAAACAAAAAAGAAACTAACAATAATCACTAGCTGAAATCCAAAGACTAAATAGTTAAGTGGAAATCCTGTCAAGTCTTGCAATAAAAAGAAAAAACTTCCGGAAAGACCTCGTCTCTTAAACCCTCCATCCTGATAGTTAATCAGCCAATCTCCAAGAATATAGCCGTCCGATTTTTTGTTATGAAGAAAAGTAAAAGCCAAAGTGTAAACCGCAGTCGCAATCGTTATAAGATATGCAACGAGTTTTAAGTTTAGCTTACTTAGAAATTTATCCAGCTTCATATCGTATAATTATGGAAGAATCCAGTTTTTATATCTATCTATTGTAAATCTTCCTTTACTAATATTGTTAAATGATGAGAATACTAAGAAGTTAAAAATCGCAAGACAAATAATGAAGAAATGTATTATTTTTTTAGTTCCTTCATTAACCACATACATAGCATTTGGAATTATTAGATAAGAAACCCCAACAAATACACCCGCTAATCTTGACGAAAAGATTGGATTATTCCTAAATATAAAATAAGAACAAATTGCAATTACTGCATAGTTACGATGATACTCGTAATAGGGATACTTCTTTTTCATCGGTGTATCAAAAGCAAATAAGAAGAAGGTCACAATGGTCATCATGAGTTCAGGTAATCCAAACTCTCCTCGTTGTCGTACAATAGTTTCGTTCATATAGCCGTTAAACCCTACGGAAACTGTTGCGTCAGCCGTCAAATTCTCTAACCAGCTACCAAATATCCGATACACCTCAAATGGGGACGCAATTAGAGAACCTATTATTAACAACAGCATCATCATTTTATTAAGAGGAATACGAGCTACCCAATACATTGGTAATAATATATAACATACACTATGCATCCCACCAGCAATATGAATAAACAACAAATACATCCACACCCTCCGTTCTTTAATATATCTTATCGCATAATAAGCAATAAAAGAACCTAGGTTTTGTCTAATCTGCCCACTCTCACCAACAAAAAACCCAGGAATAAAAAATATCAACAAAAATGTAAAAGGATACATCGTATTTTCCTCCACAAATTTGTTTTTAAATGTTACTGCAAGAATAGCGACAACAAAAGTTAACATAAAAAATGGAGCATTAAACATCCTCACCACTTTGTTAATGAAGACAAATCCCCATTCTAACTCAACTGGATTAGGTGGTGTTAAACCTAACGCTTTTAGGAAAATACTCCAATAATCTTTGGTTGTCGACCAATAATAAATACCTAAATAACTTCCAAAATCGGCCCCTACATTATCTCTAAAACCTGCAAGAATTATAAAATATGCACCAAGCCAGTAAAGATACTTTCGGTCTAGCTTTTCAGAATAGGTCTCATAAAAACTGCAGATCATCATGATAACCATTGCAACGATAAAGTAAGGATGTAATATATTCATATCGTTAAATGGTTAATTTCAAATCAGATTTAGAGTTAATAGCAAAAATTACTGCAATAATCATTATCGGCAAAAATAGTCTAGTTTCCCAAAACAATCCGACCAATACGACCATGGCAAAATAAGGTAACGAAAAAATTAAAAAGTTAAAAAAGATACTTTTGCGCTCTTTTATATCAATAAATTTATTCAGAAGCCATATTCCGACTATCCCATATAGCAATCCCAAAAGATTAAATGGACTTGTGAAATTTTGTTTTAAATAAACACCTTCAAAAAATGTCGTTTCTTGTTTAATAATCATTGTTCTCAGTAAAACATACGGAATAATAAACGCTAAAACCAAAATCAACACGTTGACAATAACATTTTTATTCAAAGTTTTTAAATTCTTAAAATCTAAAAATAAAGCAGCAAAAAAAGCAATATTAAGACAAGCCGTTTCTCTAACAAATGTTGACACAAAAATCACAATAGCCGTCAAAATAACATACAAAAAATTCTGGCTTTCTTTAAACTTTAAACTAAAAAAAACACCTAAAAGAAAAAACGCTAACGCAATAGAATCGCCATTAGTAGGCACATATTGCGTCATACAGGTCAAGAAAACAGCGACAATAAAAAGCAGCAAATTCTTCTGACTTTTAAAACCCGAACCATCACTTACAACATTGATTATTCGTTCAAGAACAATAAAAGAAATTGCAAAAAACAACGCATTGGTCAAAAAAATACTATGATAATAAATGCTTCCATTTTTTATTAAAATAGGTTTAATTATCACCAAATAATTTTCCACGACAAAGTGAAGAAAATTATTCATCTCAACACTTACATAATTTGGAATAATTCGATAAGCATACACCGATGAAAATATAAAATCTGGTGGTTGCTCGAGATGTTTTATTTTAACATAAGACGATTCGAAACCGTAATATGTCATAAACAACAATAAAAAAGGAAAAACTATGACAATCAAGAAATAATTCAGGCTTCCTTTCAGTAGATTTGACATGGATATTCAATATTTTTTCTCTTTACGATAAAACGCAAAGATTCTCATTTGTTCATTTTTATAATTGCAAAAATATAAGATTTTAAGATACAAACTTTTGTAACATCATTCCTTTTTTAATCTTTCTTAAAATATTTGATATTAAATTCATGTTTCAACACCATATTTCTCACCTTGCAGACCGCTATTTTTTGCTATATTTTCACTAAATTCGCAAACTTAATTATTTAGTATAAAAGAACTTGAGACTGAAAATGAGTCAATTTAAAGAATATAAAAACCTAAACCTTAGCCAAGTTGCAGAAAATATTGCTGCTAACTGGAAGGAAAACGACACTTTCAAAAAATCTGTGGAAATCCGAGAAGGGCATCCTGAATTCGTGTTTTACGAAGGGCCGCCATCTGCAAACGGACTTCCAGGCATTCACCACGTTATGGCGAGAGCGATTAAGGATATTTTTTGTCGTTTCCAAACGCAAAACGGAAAGCAGGTTTTCCGAAAAGCGGGTTGGGACACACACGGACTTCCTGTGGAATTGGGCGTTGAGAAAGAATTAGGCATCACCAAAGAAGATATCGGAAAGAAAATTTCCATTGAAGAATACAACCAAGCTTGTCGCAATGCGGTAATGCGTTATACGGACATTTGGAATGACCTTACCGAAAAAATCGGTTACTGGGTAGATTTGGAAGATCCGTACATCACTTACGAACCAAAATATATGGAGTCGGTTTGGTGGTTGTTGAAGCAATTGTACAACAAAGATTTATTGTACAAAGGTTATACAATTCAGCCATATTCGCCAAAAGCGGGAACTGGACTTTCTTCTCACGAGTTGAATCAACCAGGAACCTATCGCGATGTTTCGGACACAACGGTTGTTGCTCAATTTAAAGTTAAAAAACTGTCTGAAAAAGTTGCTTCAAAAATCAAAGGTTATTCTTCGATTGAAGCTTGCGATATTGCAGAAAATACTTGTGGCGGCGCTTTGCATTGGGCAGAGTTCGACAATGAAAAAGAGCAACCTATCCATATTTTAGCTTGGACGACAACACCTTGGACTTTGCCTTCTAACACAGCATTGACGGTTGGTCCAAACATCGATTATGTTTTAGTAAAAACTTTTAATCAATATACTTTCGAACCGATAAATATTATCTTGGCGAAAGCTTTGGTAGCAAAACAATTCGGGAAGAAATTCGTAGAAGGAACAAACGAAGATTTTGCAAATTATGCGGCTGAATCCAAAACCATTCCTTACCAAGTTTTAGCAGAATTCAAAGGATCGGATTTGGTCGGAACAACTTATGAGCAATTGGTTCCTTGGTTTTTACCAGCTGAAAATCCAGAAAAAGCTTTTGTTGTAATTCCTGGAGATTTCGTGACAACGGAAGATGGAACGGGAGTTGTGCACACGGCGCCGACTTTTGGTGCAGATGATGCAAAAGTGGCTAAGGATGCTGGTGTTCCGCCGATGTTGGTGAAAGACGAAAACGACAATTTGGTGCCGTTGGTGGATTTGCAAGGTCGTTTCATTAAAGGTGAAAATGTCCCTGAATTATTTTCAGGAAAATATATTAAAAACGAATATTACGACGACGGAACGGCACCTGAGAAATCTTGGGATGTGGAATTAGCGATTTTGCTAAAAACCGAAAACAAAGCCTTCAAAGTTGAAAAATATGTCCACAGTTATCCGCATTGCTGGAGAACGGACAAGCCGGTTTTGTACTATCCGTTGGATTCTTGGTTCGTGAAAATGTCTTCAGTTAAAAACCGTTTGGTAGAATTAAACGAAACCATCAATTGGAAACCAAAATCTACTGGTGAAGGGCGTTTTGCGAATTGGTTAGAAAACGTAAACGATTGGAATCTTTCCCGTTCAAGATATTGGGGAATTCCGTTGCCGATTTGGAGAACTGAGGATTTAAAAGAAGAAATCATCATTGGTTCGGTTGAAGAATTATATAATGAAATCGAAAAATCGATTGCTGCAGGTTTGATGACGGAAAATCCTTTTAAAGGTTTTGAAATCGGAAACATGGCGAAAGAGAATTACGAAATCATCGACCTTCACAAAAATGTGGTGGACAAAATCGTTTTGGTATCAGCGTCTGGAAAAGCAATGAAGCGCGAAAGCGACCTAATCGACGTTTGGTTCGATTCTGGAGCGATGCCTTATGCACAATTGCATTATCCGTTTGAGAACAAAGCAATGATCGACGATAGAAAAGCCTATCCAGCAGATTTCATTGCAGAAGGTGTTGACCAAACTCGTGGTTGGTTCTACACGCTACATGCGATTGCGACGACCGTTTTTGATTCGGTGGCTTATAAAAATGTAGTTTCTAACGGTTTAGTTTTAGACAAAAACGGACAAAAAATGTCGAAACGTCTAGGAAACGCCGTTGATCCTTTTGAAACGCTTTCCGTATATGGTCCCGATGCCACGCGTTGGTACATGATTTCGAATGCGAATCCTTGGGAAAACCTAAAATTCGATATCGAAGGAATTGATGAAGTTCGTAGAAAATTCTTCGGAACGCTTTACAACACCTACTCTTTCTTTGCTTTGTATGCGAATGTTGATGGATTTAATTATTCAGAAAAAGATGTTGAAAACAGACCAGAAATCGACCGTTGGATTTTATCCGAATTAAATCTTTTAATTAAAGAAGTAAAAGCTTTCTACGAAGATTATGAGCCAACAAAAGTGGCAAGAGCAATCAATACGTTTGTGAATGATAATTTATCGAATTGGTATGTAAGATTGTGTAGAAGACGTTTCTGGAAAGGCGATTACAGCGATGATAAAATTTCGGCTTACCAAACTTTATATACTTGTTTGGACACAATTGCAAAACTTTCGGCTCCGATTGCGCCATTCTTTATGGATCAATTGTACCAAGATTTGAATGCTGTAACTGGAAAAACAAACGGCGAATCTGTGCATTTAACGGACTTCCCAGTTGCTGATGAAAGCTTAATTGACACCGATTTGGTAGAAAAAACGCATTTGGCGCAACAAATTACGTCGATGGTTTTCTCATTAAGGAAGAAAGAAAATCAAAAAGTTCGTCAGCCGCTTCAAAAAGTGATGATTCCAGTTTTGGATGCAAAAACAGAAGCTCAAATCAATGCAGTTGCGGAACTAATTAAGCAAGAAGTAAACGTAAAAGAGCTTCAATTAATTAATGCTGAAGAAGCGTCACATTTAATTGTAAAACAAATCAAACCGAACTTTAAAGCTTTAGGAGCGAAGTTAGGAAAAGACATGAAAGCAGTTGCTGGAGAGATTTCTGCTTTCACAAGTGAGCAAATTGCAGATCTTGAAAAAACAGGAAAAGCTACAGTTTCTGGACACGAAATCACGATTGACGATGTTGAAATTTTCACATCAGACATCCCAGGTTGGACGGTAGCAAGTGAAGGAAAAATCACTGTGGCATTAGATTTGACGTTAACGGACGAATTGAAATCGGAAGGAATTGCAAGAGAATTCATCAACCGCGTTCAAAACCTTAGAAAAGACAAAGATTTTGAGCTAACGGATAGAATTAACATTTCTATAGAAAACGATAATCCTTTCTTAGCTGACATCGAAAGAAATAAAGCTTATATCTCTGAAGAAGTTTTAGCAAATAATATTGTTACAGAAGCGATTTCTGAAAACTTCAACGAAATTGAGATAGATGAAGTTAAATTTAAAATAAAGGTAGAAAAAGTTTAAAAATTGTTAATATTGCTTGTTTTTTTTGTAACAGTTTTATAAATATTTTTTACTATCTTTAATTAATATAAAAAAACCAAATTATTTAAAGTTATGAACATGGCAGAAGAGAAATTACGATATAGTGACGCCGACTTACAAGAGTTTAAAAAACTGATTCAAGATAAAATAGATAAAGCAGAAAAAGATTTAAGTCTTATTAAAGAAAGTTTTATTAACGATCAAAATAACGGAACGGACGATACGTCGCCGACTTTCAAAGCTTTTGAAGAAGGCGCAGAGACGCTAAGCAAAGAACAAAATGCGTTGTTAGCAGGAAGACAAGAGAAGTTTATCCGTGATCTGAAAAATGCGTTAATCAGAATACAAAACAAAACTTACGGGATTTGTCGTGTAACAGGAAAGTTAATCTCAAAAGAAAGATTAAAAGCT
This sequence comes from Soonwooa buanensis, assembly GCF_900167905.1. Lineage (GTDB taxonomy): Bacteria > Bacteroidota > Bacteroidia > Flavobacteriales > Weeksellaceae > Soonwooa > Soonwooa buanensis. Next base: position 12,494 of record NZ_FUYZ01000009.1, read on the forward strand.
GTACCACACGCAACTTTGAGTATTGAAGCTAAAAATATGCAACGTTAATCCAAAAACATTTGAGATTGTATAAACGATTATTTTCTTTAATTAAGTAATAATACAGGTTTACAAGAAATTGTAAACCTTTTTTGGTTATAAAGTCATGATACTGGTTATCATCTTTCTTATTATTATCCTTATTTTTGCGTTTGTTTTTAAAGACAAGTTTAGCGCTTCAATTTCTAAACCAGAAGAAAAGTACATGAGCATCGATGACCGTTTTAATAATGATAAACGTGAGCGCGAAAAAGAAATTGACCAACTGCTAAGCAAAATTGGCGAAAACGGAATAGACGATCTAAGTCCTAGAGAACGAAAAAGACTAGACGAATTATCAAAAAAATAAATCCTAAATAAATAATGGAATCTATAATAGTACACACAAAAAATGCAATGGAGTTAGCGGCTCTTAAAAGTGTTTTGAAAGACATGAATATCGAGTTTGAAAAATTTCATACAAGAAATCATTTTCACAATCAAAAAACGGTGAAGAAAATCAACGATAAAAAAGAGCAAAAAATCAATAGACCTAACAAGCCAAAAGGACAATAATGAAGAAGATTGCATTAATCACTTTATTGATTTTAATAATCGACCAAGCTTCAAAAATCTATATTAAAACACATTTCCATCTTGGCGAAAGTGTAGAAGTCTTTGGACTTAGCTGGTTTCGATTGACTTTTGTTGAGAATCCAGGCATGGCTTATGGACTGCATTTCGGAGGACTTTGGGGAAAATATACTTTGATCTTGTTAAGACTTGTCTTAGCTGGCGGGATGATTTTCCTTTTCAGAAAATGGTTAAAAGAAGGTGCGTCCAATTACCTCATCATTCCAATGGCCATGATTTTTGCAGGTGCAATTGGTAACGTTATCGACGGCATGTTTTACGGGATGATTTTCGATTCTGGAACGATGTACGAAGAAAGTATCGGCCGTTGGATTGACTACGACAGCGTATCAAAACTAACGCCTTTCGGTGAAGGTTATTCGCACTTTATGCGTGGTTGTGTGGTCGACATGCTGCACTTCCCGTTGGTTGACACGACTTGGCCAGATTGGGTGCCTATATTTGGCGGTAAACATATTGAATTTTTCAAATATATCTTTAATGTAGCAGATTCTGCGATTACAGTTGGCGCTTTGTTCCTTTATATATTTAGAAAGAAAGCTTTCCCAAATGGTTTAGATTTTTAAATTAAAATTTTTGAAAAGCAATAAATAAATCTTATTTTTAAAATTCGATTAAATGATACGAGTTTAGAATGAAAATTTTCAAGAAAATATTAAATACAGGACTGATACTCATCGTAGTATCAGCCCTTTTTGTTTGGTGGTCCAACACAACGATAGAAAGCGACACCGAAGCTTATAATTCGTTTAATATTAATGATATTCCGAAGGAGAAAGTTGGTCTTGTACTTGGCACTGGAAAAACGCTAGCGAATGGTCAACCAAATCTTTATTTCAATTACAGGATCGAGGCTGCTGTAGAATTATACAAGGCAGGAAAAGTCCAATATTTCATCGTAAGTGGTGACAATTCTAAAAAGAACTACAACGAACCCGAAGATATGAAGTTGGCTTTAATGGAAAAAGGTGTCCCCGAAAATCATATTTTTGAAGACTTTGCTGGCTTCCGAACTTTGGATTCTGTAGTTAGAGCAAAAGAAATTTTCGGTCAAAAAGAACTCGTTATCATTTCGCAAAAATTCCATAATCAACGCGCGGTTTTTCTAGCGCAACAAAACGGAATGACGGCTTATGGCTACAACGCAAAAGATGTCAACAAAGCGATGGGCTTCAAAACCAATCTTAGAGAAAAGTTTGCGAGAGCCAAAGTCTATTGGGATATGTTCTTTGGTGTGGAGCCGAAATTCGGAGGAGAAAAGATTCAGATTCCGTAATTTACCATTCGACATTTCAAAATTACCGTTCATCATTTATAACCATAATTGCTGATCATGAGATATTATATTTGTTTAAGAAAAACCTCAAAAAACAAAATATCATGGTCACACTAATCATCGAAATCGCTGTTAAAATCATAGATTTTATCACACAATTTTTCGCTTAATATTTTTTAAACCAAAACAAAAAAATGAATAAAAAACCAAACTACTCAGAGATGCCAACTGAGGAATTGCAAATATTACGTGACAAACAAAAGAAGATCTGGACTACTTTTGCTAGCATTTGGATCGTCATACTTTTGGTGTATTTAGGAATTAACATCTACAAAGGTTTTGAAAAATTTAATTTCCCAGCGTCGATTCCTATTTTTATTCTCCCAATTACGTTGTTGCCGATCTACACGACCTTTGCGACAATGGATAAAGAATTAAAAAGTAGAAAAAAATAAATATGTCAGACATCGATTATACAACTCTTAGCAACGAAGAATTGTTAAAAGCTAAGAAAACTTTAAAGTCTACGAAAATCCTTAATTCGGTTTTAATTGGCTTCATGGTAGGCGTAGCGGTTTTTGCCTATTGGAAGAAAGGCTTTGGGTTTGCTTTTATTTTTCCTGTGTTTTTAGGCTACTTACTTTATAAAGCTTCGAAAAAAACTGAAATCCTAGAAGCAGAACTAAAAAAAAGAAATCTCTAGAGCAAGTAAAAAATAAGATTAAACATGAAACTCTTAAGTAATTGGCGTTATCACCTTTTCACGATTGTATTTTTTGTGTGTATTATTTTCTTCTTTTTGACTTTTAGAAAATTAATATTCACAGAACTTTACGGCGGCAAAGATTTTCAAATGTTTTGGGTGTTCGAGCTTTTCCTTTGCGTTGTATCGCTGTACATTATATCCAACATTACTGTTTTTATTTTAGAAAAAATAGAACATTTTGGACTTCTAAAACCCAAAACCATCATCATATTATTTGCCGGTTTGTTTCTATGCCACATTGCTTTTCAGGGAACATTTTGGCCAATTTTACAAGAATCGCAAGATTACTTTATTCCCAAAAAATATCATTATAATTTTACTGAAAAAATGGTATTTGATAAGCGTTTGGTTAATTATTTTTATTTCTTTTTTATATCCGTAACGTGGCTGGTTTTCATCTACGCCTACAAGATTTATGAGATGAATCAAAATGAACTGAAGCATAAACTCACCATCGAAAAAAATTTAAAAGAAGCCAATCTCAACACGTTGAAAGGACAGATTAATCCTCATTTTATTTTTAATAGCCTTAACAACATCCGAGGTCTTGTACAAGAAGATCCGCAAAAAACGAAAGAAATGATTACGCGACTTTCCGAGTTATTGCGATCGTCACTTCTATCAGGGAAAAGTAATTTTGTGCCGTTAGAACAGGAAGTGGAAACGGTTGAAAATTTTTTAGAAATTTCTAAAATCCAATACGAAGAACGTCTTAGCTACGACATCGATATTCCAAAAGAGCATTATCGTTATTATGTTCCGCCAATGATTTTGCAAATGTTGGTCGAAAACGCTGTTAAACATGGGATTTCTGTTTTAAAAGATGGTGGTTCTATTTTGGTTAAATCTTATGAAAACGCAGACACTTTTAATCTTTTAGTTAAAAATTCTGGCCAACTCAACACGTCCGAAAAAGGAACGCAAATCGGAATTAAAAATATTGAAGAACGTCTAAAACTATTGTACGACAACCAAGCTAATTTTAGTCTAAAAGAAGAACACAACGAGGTTATTGCCCACATCAGCATAAAAAAAGATGTTTTGAAAAGTTAAAATATGATGAAAATAAAAGCCATAATTGTTGAAGATTCTCGTCTTGCACGCAACGAACTGAAAGAACTTCTCGAAGCTCACCAAGAAATTGAATTGCTTGCAGAAGCAGAAAATGCCGATGTTGCCGAACAATTAATAAAAGAACTAAAACCAGACCTCATCTTTTTGGACATCCAACTTCCAGGACGCGATGGTTTTCAGCTTTTAGAAATGTTGGACGATGTACCGATGGTGGTTTTCACAACGGCTTTTGATGAATTCGCTATTAAATCGTTTGAATATAATGCGCTCGATTATCTTCTAAAACCTATCAATCCGAAACGCCTGAACCAAGCTTTAGAAAAAGTGATTGATAAACTAAATGAACAAGCCGAAAAGCGCGAGAAGAAATTAGATTTTGATGATCAGATTTTTATTAAAGAAGGTGAAAAATGTTGGATGGTTCGTATTTCGGAAATTTATCTTTTTGAGGTGGAAGGTAATTACACCAAAGTATTTTTTAGAAACGAAAAAGCAACACTTTCTAAATCGCTTAACCTCATCGAAAAAAAATTGCCTCCAGAAAAATATTTCCGAGCCAATCGTAACACGATTATCAATGTAAGTTTTATCCAGAATATCGAGCCTTGGTTCAGCGGAAATCTCATGGTGAAACTCCCTAACAACAACGATGTCGAAATATCGCGCCGACAAGCTGTCATTTTTAAAGAAACTTTCGGAATCTAAACCGATTCTAATAATACAAAAAACCGTCGTAAAGACGGTTTTTTGTTACCTAACTTAAAATATAATATGAAAAAGCAATTAGCCTTTCACAAACTTGATACTTTCTTCTTTTCCGTTTTTAAGAACTTTAAGAATGTAAGTTCCTTTTGATAATTTAGAAATATTGATTTGGTTGCTACCTGTATTTTTTTCAGTAATTACTTTTTGTCCCACCAAGTTGTAAATTTCGATAGTGTCTTGTTTACCAACATTTGTAAGATTAATAATATCTTTTGCTGGGTTTGGATAAAGTTTCACCTTGTCTACATTCACATTACTAGTTGCCATGTTTGATTCTGGCAATTTGATAGCGAATCCCATAATTTCGCTACTGTCCTTAAGTCCAACACCAACAATGTATTGACCATTAGGAGAAATCGCCAATGGCAAAGAAAAGTTAATCCCTTTTGTATCGTAACCTAGACTTTCTGCATATTCGTTAAGGTCAACGCGTCCACCTTCTCTTGTCCAAATAAAACCACTACCCGAGAAAGCGCCAGTTCCCCACTGTCTGAAGTAACCAACCACCGTTTTACCATCGTCAGTAATACCTGTTGCAGAACCTTCGTACATTGGATCTTCGTGCGTTAACTCTAGATAACCTTCGGTCTCATCCCAGATATATGGATAATCGTAATTTGCTCCGATAATCGTTTTTCCATTTGGTGTTACAGAAAAAGCTTCGCCCACATTGTTACCATCTGTATCTTTAATAAAATGCTGAACGCCATTTTTCCAATAAACTCCAAAACGGTCAAAGTCATCATCTTGCCAACCAACAATAACAGTCCCGTCATCATTAATACCATTAGCACGAGAGCTTGTTTCAGGATTTGTACTGCCTAAGTCAACAAGACCGCCAGCTTCTGTCCACTTAATTGCATGCGCTTCCATCGCATTTAGGAATCCAAGTCCTACAACTGTAGTTCCGTCGCTTGTCATTCCGTAAGCTGAACTTTCTTGTCCTGCTACTATATTTCCTAGATACTTCCAAGTGCTGGTTGCGACATTGTAATGCGCCATTTCGTTAATCATCGTATCTGGATTTGTCATGGTACCAGAAATATATTTACCATCACTAGAAACACTTGTGTTACCAGATATTTGCTCACCATTAGACGGCTCTCCGATCACAACAACGCCACCAGCTTCCGTCCACATAATCTGATTACCGTACATAACGCTTCCAACTGCAACACCGTTGTTAGAAACATCTGTCATAAATCCGAATTCTGTTGTATCGAAAACTTGGGCATTAGTTAAACTGATAGAACCAAGAAGTAAAGCTGAGTAGTAAAGTTTTTTCATTTTAAATTTTGTAAATATTCGTTATTGAACAAACTTAGATTTATCATAGAAAAAAAACAAAGGAATGACTTTCGTATTTCGGGAAATCCTAAAGTAAAAATTATTTAAATAACTAAATAACAACCACTTACAAAAACAAAAAAGGAAACCTAAAATAGTTCCCTTTCCTTTAACTTAATTTAATATGAAGGCTAATTCTTAGCGAATTATAACATTCCGACTTCTTGTAATTGATGATTCTTCGTGTGTTATTTCCTTTCAATAAATTGAAATAGTAAGCTTATTGAGTTTATAATAATTAACATTGATTTGATGCTTCAAACATAAAACAAAAATGAAATTGAGTTCAAGAATTGATCTTTCGGATTTCAAGAAATTACAAAAGCTTAATAATAAAAAAGATAGCCGACCTGTAACGAGATCGGCTATCTACTAATAACAAAATATGAAAATTAATCCTTAATAAATTTCAAAGTCTCTACTTTGCCATCATTAGTGATTTTTAAAATATAACTTCCTTTCTCAAAGTTTTGAACATCCACTTTTTTCTCGTTTGAAGTCGAAATAGTGTTCATTTTTTGACCAGCCATATTATAAATCTCGACATTAGAAATTTTTCCTTCATTACTAATATTTACAAAATCTTTAGTTGGATTAGGATAAATGCTAAGTTTTGCTTTTTTTGCGTCATTGGTTGCCATCGTCGAATCTGGAAGTTTAATAACAAATCCTCTTGCATCATCTGCTGTCAAACCAATACCAGCAATGTATTGTCCGTTTGGAGAAATCGCCATCGGCAAAGAGAATTTTAAACCAAGTGTATCATAACCAAGGCTAGCAACATAATCGTCAAACTTAACAACGCCTTTTTCTTTAGTCCAGATAAATCCGTAACCGTCCAACGCCATCCCACCATATGGTGTAAAGTATCCCAATACCGTTTTACCATCGCTAGACACAGCAGTTGCTGATCCAAAATAATCTTCATCTAAAGGTGCTATTGCCGTGTAACCATCTGTAGCACTCCAATAGAAAGCATTTTCGTCCAAGCCTAGCCCAACGATAGCACTTCCATCTTCTGACACCGAAATAGCTTCACCTACATGATTGCCAGCTGTAGTCTTAATGTAATTTTGTTGTCCATCCTTCCAATAAACACCTTGTCTTCCTCCGGTAGAACTATCTTGCCAACCAATTACAACATTACCGTCTCCACTTACGCTATTTGCTCTAGAGCTACGACCAGTAACTGTACTTCCTAAATCTTGCATACCATTGGCTTCAGTCCACTTTATACCGTGACCTTTTCCACTGCTTGTCCAACCTAGACCAACAATTGTTTTGGCATCGTAAGACGCACCCCAAGCCGAACTTGTATCTGTACCCGAGCTATTGCCGAGACCTCCAAGATATGTCCAAGTCTTTGATGCAACATCATATTTTGACATTTCGTCTTTACCTGTGCTTGGGTTTGTCATAGATCCTGTAACGGTTGTACCATCTCTAGACACAGTAGTCATCCCTCCAATGTAGTCATTCTGAATTTCACCAATAACCGAACCGCCCGCTTCCTCAGTCCAAATTACATGTAATACACCATAGACATTACCAACTGCAACACCGTTATCCGAAACGCTTGTCATCTGTGCAAAACTTCCTACATCATAGACTTGCGCATTAATACCAATAGTTGCGCTCACCAGAAGTGCAGAAATGTAAAGTTTTTTCATAAATTTTTATTTAATTTTTTGATTCTCTAACTTACTGGTTAGGAACGAAATGAACTAAAATCTGTCTTTGGGATTTCGGAAAATCAAAAAGAACTTAATTTTAATCCATTGAAAATCAAAGACTTTAAAAACAAGTTACAATTATAAAATCTTGATAAAAAAGAGAAATAAGGATTCTAAATTATTCGATAAATAACAAATATTTACAAATCTTTTACTAAATTCACGCTTCTTAACTAATTGTTATCAATTTTGCATTAAGAACAAGCTTATAAATGTGGTGTGAAAAATATATATAAATATTGTGTGGTCTTTTTTCTGATGTGCTATTTCTCCCTGACAGCGCAGGATAAAAGTGAATTTAAGTTAATGCTTTCTAATAGTATAGAAAAGATGTATCAAAATCCGGATGCGGGCATCAAAGCTATAAAATCTATTAGTTCTACTTCTGATAATATCCATAGACAACTGGTTGCAAGAAGCTTACTTTCAGAATCTTATCAATTAAAAGCTAATTATGACGAAGCTCTTAAAATGGCTTTAGAAAATGTAAACACAAAAGGAGAGCTCGAGCCTAATGATCAATTACTGAATAATATTGGAATGATTCAGCAATTACAAAATTTAGGACTTTACGAACAGTCAGAAAAGCTGGTGGACACTATTCTTAAAGAAGATAAAAAAAGAATTGCAGCCCAAGAAAATAGAATTATCGCTGCCAAACTTTATCAATTGCATGCGAAAAATCTTTTTAGAAAAAATAAAATAACAGAAGCGCTAGATTTGCTGACAAAAAGTAATGCTCTTTGCGATATCAACGAAACATCGAGTTACAACATTTTATCCACTAATATTTTAATAAATGCGAGACATTCGCTTCAAAAAAGAGATTATAAACATTTAGAAAATCTGGTCGATCAACTCAGTGGTATTTCCGCAAAACATCCTCAAAATCTTTATGTTGCTTCTCGGTTAGAAAAGTTGAAGGCGAGCATATTATTTGATCAACAAAAATACGATGAAGCGATTGTCCATCTAGACTCTGCCCTATCCAAAATTAATCACGTCGATTTTTTAGGTTTAAAAAATACGCTTTACGATGATCTTGCGAAGAATCATTTGGCTTTGCGTCACACAACCGAACACGATAAATATCAAAAACTGCATCAAGAAAGTCAAAATAAAATCGATGAAAGTCGAAAAGAAGCGATCGAAAATTTGATGCAACTTAATCTCGATTTCCAAAACCAAAACTTCCGAACGATAGAGCATAAAAACCATACAAATCTTTATACATCTCTAGCTGTTGGTGCTGGATTATTACTTTTAATGGGATTTTGGTTATTTCAGACTTATCAAAAAAATCAATTTCTAAATACACAATCAAAGTTTTTAGAATATCAAGCCAAACTATTCGAAAGTCAAAAACAGCAATCAGTTCCGCCAGTTTCAAAAGAAGTTGAAGTTGAAACGCCAGTTGAAAATGATGCAAATCCAATTACGGATCAAGAACTTGAAAAAACTACTAAACAAAAAAGCTTTTCGATTTCCAAACAAAAAGAAGATGAAATTCTGCGCAAACTAAATGACTTCGAAATGTCAAAAACCTTTATGGATCGCAATATGTCTTTGGCAGCGCTATCAACGCAACTCGAAGTTAACACCAAATATCTTTCTGAAGTTATTAAAAAAAGTAAAGGAAAAAACTTCACAACCTATATTAACGAATTGAAAATCAACCATATTGCATACCTCATCTCGACAGATGCGGCTTATCGTCAATATAAGATTAGTTATCTCGCCGAGTTGGCAGGATTTGCGTCGCACAGTACATTTAGCATCGTTTTCAAAAATGTGACTGGCGTTACCCCGAATGATTATATACAACAAATTGCTAAAAGAAAATTGATATGAGAAGTTGGTTAATTGCAATTTGCTGCTGCTTTTTATTAGCACCAAAACAGATCTTTGCACAAGATTTAGAGGCTGATAAATTAAAATTTAAGGAGGCGAGAATGTTGCTTTATGATGAACCAGAAAAAGCAATTAGCATCTCCAAAAGCCTTTTAAAAACAGAAAAAACACCCGATCAAATTGCGAATATCTATATGTTGATTTCGAATGCTTATGTTGCCAAACGCGACATAGACAGCTCGTTATACTACATCATGCGGACTTCCGACTTATTGACGACCAACGTTAAAACGGTTACCAAAATTAGGATTCTTAATACGATTGGCGTGCAATATCAACAGATGGATTTGTTCGATAAAGCCTTAGAAAATCTTGAAAAATCCGAGGCACTTTGCCGTACGCTGCCTGCGAAAGACTATGACCGAAATTTTAATCTAAACTTTATAGACGCCGTTCGCGGGATGATCTATCGTAGTCAATCTAACCCAGAAATGGCGATTAACAAATTTGTCCCTGCCATTAGCTTTTTCAAAAATTTAGCAACAGAACCAAAAAACGACGCCAACATTAGCGTTTTTTCTTACAATCTTGCTTATTGTTTCTTGGAACTAAAAAATTACAACCAAGCCAAAAATTATTTTGATGAAGCCATTTTCTATGGTAAAAGATCAGGAACAAAAAGCCTAGAAGCCTTTGCATATAAAGGTATGGCGGACAATTACTACACACAACATGATTACAAAAAATCCTTAGAGATTCTAGCAGCAGCGGAGATTCTTGCTAAAGATGTTTCGGATCTAAGTCTAAAAGAAGGCATCTACGAAATAACGCGCGACAATTATTTGGCGTTAAATGATTGGACAAAATATCAATCTTATAATGAGTTACTTCGTTTGACGAGACAAAAAAAGCAAGACAGCGAACTGAAATCGCTTAACCGTCTCATGAATTTGCAAAACCAAGATTTCCAAAAGAAACTTTCAAAATCCGAAAAACAGTTTTCTATTTATCAAATCATTATTTGGTCAATTGTAATTTTAGCTTTACTTATTATGTTAAAACGAATTTTGGATTTTAGAAAACGAAACAAAACGCTTACTCAAAAATTAGGAAGTCAACTGACTGACTAATCTTTTATGTAAAGTCAGGAGGTCAAGAAATTGGTCAACAACACAATCTTTTGTATTTTTGCTATTAAATAGAACACTATTATGGCAAGAGTCTTAACCGGCATCCAAGCGACCGGAACCCCGCATTTGGGAAATCTTTTAGGAGCGATTATTCCTGCAATCGAATTATCAAAAAAAGCAGAGAACGAATCATTTTTATTCATTGCAAATCTTCATACTTTAACCTTGATTAAAGATGCAGAAGCTCTGAAACAAAACACCTATGAGATTGCTGCAGCTTGGCTTGCTTGTGGACTAGACACCGAAAAGACGCACTTTTACCGTCAAAGCGACATCCCAGAAACTTGTGAATTGACTTGGTATTTGGATTGTTTTTTTCCGTTCCAAAGATTGCAATTGGCGCATTCTTTCAAAGATAAATCGGATCGATTGGCGGATGTTAATGTTGGATTGTTCAACTATCCAATATTGATGGCTGCAGATATTTTGTTGTACGATGCGGAGATTGTTCCTGTAGGAAAAGATCAACTTCAACACCTAGAAATTACAAGAGATGTGGCAGAAAAATTCAATCGTCAAATGGGCGAAGTTTTTGTTTTGCCGTCAGCTGAATTGCAAGAAGACACCAAATATGTTCCAGGAACAGATGGTCGCAAAATGTCAAAATCGATTGGTAACATCATCAACATCTTCGCACCTGAAAAGGAATTGAAGAAACAAGTAATGTCCATCGAAACGGATTCTAAATCTTTGGAAGAACCAAAAGATCCTGAAACGGATAAAGTATTTGCGATCTATCAACTGATTGCAACACCAGAACAAACCGAGGAACTAAGAGCTAAATATCTGGCTGGCAACTTCGGATACGGTCATGCAAAAACTGAATTGTTAAATCTTATCTTAACACGTTTCGAAAAAGAGAGAGAGACTTTCAATTATTATATGTCGCATCTTGACGAACTAGAATCGAAATTGCAAGAAGGTGCTGCAAAAACACGTCCAATTGCACAACAAACTTTAGAAAAAGCAAGAAAAAGTCTAGGACTATAAAGCTTAAAAAAAAATCGGCGGAATTTATTTCGCCGATTTTTTATTGTGCAGAATCTAATATTCTCGATCTTATTTTTGTAAAATCTAATTAAGATTTAAGTAAAATATCTTGTACATCATCCATACGAGACATCACTGTTCTTGCGTATGAGCAATGTGGATAGACTTTCCAATTGTTATCTCGAGCAAAATCGATGGCTTCTTTCACGATTAACTTGCCAAGTCCTTGTCCTTCAAATTTTGGATAAATATTGACAAACGAAATGACATATCGGTTATCTTCGGGCATTATCGTGTAGGTTAATCTTCCCACTTCTTCGCTGTCATTATGCATCGTCATAAATCCGCCGTTGCCTGATTGGTTGTTTTGGTATGTGTAATTCATAATCTTTTTATTTTTAAATGAAATTTCAAATATTATTCCAAATTAGGCAACTGCGTGACGCGATAGGGATAGTAGCGAATATCCTTTTGCGAGGTGGCTGAGCGCAGCGAAGTCCACCTCGCAAAAGATAGCAGCGGATAGCCCGACCCGAAAGCTTCGGGAAAAGCGAAGGCTCGGGAATCGCCCAAAATACTATCTAACTGGCGTTCTCAATTCGCCGTAACCTAACAATCCATCGTAGTTGCGGCCAAATGGCGTGTAATATAATAAGGACTGGTAAAGGTTTTCGGTCTGCCAAAAGTTACCATTTATTTCTCCAAAATTTAGGCTTCCATCCTCGTTTTTAGTAGCGAGCATATAGTTGTAAAAGCCTTGTTTTAGGTAGATTTTTGCAACATACATTTTGTTGGCTTCGTCATAACTCATCAAGCTATTTTCGTCGACTTTGTAATCGTTAAATTGTCCAAGAACGTAGATGTTTTTGTTCATTTTTAAACTTTCTAAAGCGAAATGAACCATAGAATAATCGGCTTCTTTGTTGGCGTCACGTTCGATGCCTAGATCATTTCGACGGAAATAATAGGCGCCGTTAACGTCGCCATAAGCTTGGTAAGTCTCGGGATATGCCCAAACTGGGAATAGGTAAGTTTGGTTCTGTCCATTTTCTGAGCCTACGTTGGCAACCATGTCGTACGCTTGATTAAGGATTTTGTTATCGAAATAATAAAATTCGCTATTACCTGGAAATGCTAAGCCAAGCTGTTGAAACAACATTTTGTTACCCAAAGTCGACGTTGGACGTTGATTAGTAATCATCGTATTCCAGTTGTTATTTTGCATCAACGACATCGAAATCGAATTGATGTTATTGGTAACGCTTGTCCCACTACCAACCGCCTGCACTTCTATACGTTGACGCAAATCGGGCTTTTTGGCATCTTGATATCTTGACATTTGCAAACCTACATTAGCCGCTTCTTCATAAATTGCAAATCTTTTTTTGAAAAGTGGTTTGTCCGCAGAATCTTTATAAACGATAATCTCGTAGTTACCAGAGATTTTTGGTGTGATTTTTTCGTTCGGGAAAGTCAATTGATAATGTGTGTAAGCCTGAGTCGTGTTAAACGAATACTGAAAATTATCGATCAACGCATTAAGGCTTCCGTTGGCATATTCTGTAAAGAAAAGTCCGTCATCTTGCCAATTTCGGTCGTAATGTTTAATGGTATATCGATAAATTTGGCTGCTATTGGTTAAATCATCAAACCTTAAAATAAGTTGTTGGTTGAAACTAATAATCGGCGTCTCGTCATTAGTTTGTGGATTAAACAATTGTACACCAGCAATTTTCTGAGCCTGCAAAAGGCTTGTCATTAAAAGAAAAACAAAACTTAACTTCTTCATATCACGAAGATAAGAAAATTAGATTCGATTTGGTATTTTTGTAATATTAAGAAATACCTATGTTACACATCAAGACTTTTGCATTTAATCCATTTTCGGAAAATACATACATTATCTACAACGACGACAAAGAAGCTTTTATCATCGATCCGGGAAATTTCCAAATCCACGAGACGCAACAGATAGAATCTTTCTTGGATGACAACCAACTAAAAGTTAAAAACATTTTGTTGACGCATGCACACATTGACCATGTTTTGGGACTTCAGTGGGCTTATGACAAATATGATGTTCCTGTATTGTTACACCTTAATGATAAAGAATTATTGGACAGAGCGCCAATGAGCGCGATGCAATTTGGATTTGCTTTTACGCCTTTTGTTGGAAATTTAGAATTTCTAAACGATGGTGACGTTATTAAACTTGGCGATGAAGAATTTAAAATTTTGTTTGTACCAGGCCATTCACCAGGAAGTATTGCTTTCTATAACGAGAAAGAGGCTTTTGTAATTTCGGGCGATGTTTTATTTTACGGAAGTATTGGCAGAACGGATCTTTATAAAGCGAGTTACGAACAACTTATTGAAAGTATCAAAACAAAGTTATTAGTTCTGAATCCCGACACCAAAGTCTACAGCGGACATGGCGATCCAACGACTATCGGTTTCGAAAAAGATTTTAATCCTTTCTTGAAGTAAACTTCATTTAAAAATTTCACAAAGCAATTTAAGATTTTGAGAAAAATAGTAAAACTGATATTTTTTTTAAACCACAAATGCTTTTCATTCAATAAAAAAACGCTCTCAAAAATTTGAGAGCGTTTGTATTTACTAAGCTTTCCACTTGATATTACAACCCATACTTGGTTTTTGTATATCTTCTTGTGGTTGGTCAGCCAAAAGGTTTTCGAAAGCAATGATAAGATCTTCACCTGTTATTTCTTTTTGATTTCCCGGACGCGAATCATCCATTTGACCACGATATACCAATTTTAAATCTTTATCAAACAAAAAGAAATCTGGCGTGCAAGCTGCTTCATAAGCTTTAGCAACTTCTTGAGATTCATCATATAAATATGGAAAATTAACACCATGTTCCTCCGCAAAATCTACCATCAACTCTGGTCCATCAGCTGGATATGCAATTGCGTCGTTAGAACTAATTGCAATAAACTCGATGCCTTGTGATTTATAATCGTCATAAAGTTCAGCCAATTTTTCGATCACATGCAATACAAAAGGACAGTGATTACAGATGAACATCACCAAAGTCGCTTTTTCACCTTTCAGCGCATTAAGCGTTTCAATTTTATTTTCTTTGGAAGGATTAGGTAGCGCAAAATCTGCAGCAACAGTTCCTAAAGCCAACATATTAGAAGGAGTATTAGCCATTTTTATAAAATTTTGTGAAGCAAAGATAAGCTTTCTTCAACAGAATTTTCGTAGTTAACCCAATTAACATCAACTAACTTTTTGTTCCAAGTGACTTGACGTTTTGCATACCGACGCGAATTCTTTTTAATTTCCTCAATCGCAAAGTCCAGCGTCCATTCGTCATCCATGTACCGAAATAATTCGGTGTAACCAACAGTTTGCAAAGCAACTTTATCACGATGTGACAAAAGACCTTTTGCTTCTTCTAAAAGACCTTGTTCCATCATAATATCTACGCGACGATTAATTCGGTCATAGATAACTTCTCGTGGCGCATCGATGCCAATTCTTATGGTTTCGAAATTTCTTTTATTTTTTGGAGAATCAAGATTTTCAGTATAAGATTTCCCTGTTTGAAAAATAATATCCAAAGAGCGGAATAAACGTCGTGGATTTTCTAAATCGACATTGTTGTAATAATCTGGATCTAAAATTTTCAAAAGATTTTGAAGTGGTTCGATGCCCTCTTTTTCAAAAATAAATTGCAGCAGTTTTTGGTTGTCTTCGTCGGCTTCTGGCAAATCGTTCATACCTTCAACAACAGCTTTTTCGTACATACCACTACCACCAACCATAACAACCACATCGTGACTACTGAATAATTCGTCCAATTTGTCAAGTGCTTCCTTTTCGAATTGCCCTATCGAATAATAATCATCAATGCTAAGATTACCTATAAAATGATGCGGAACTTCGGCCAATTCTTCATCCAAAGGCACGGCGGTTCCTATTTTCATCTCTTTATAAAACTGTCGCGAATCACAAGAAATAATCTCAGTATTTTGAGACTTTGCAATTTCGATTGCCAGTTTAGTTTTTCCGATTCCGGTTGGTCCTACAACAGAGATGAGCCTTTTCAAAATTTTATTTTTTGCGAAAATACGAAATCGAATAATTATTATTAATTTTAATCCACTTTTGAAACAAAATATGACACCAAATATTCAATCCAAATTACCCAATGTCGGCATCACCATCTTTACAGAAATGAGCCAACTCGCAGCAAAAGAAAACGCAGTTAATTTATCGCAAGGTTTTCCTGATTTCCCGATTGATGCAAAGCTCACTCAATTTCTAGAAGAAGGTTCTGCAAAAGGACTCAACCAATATTTACCAATGCCTGGTTACATTGGACTTCGCGAAGCTATTTTGAAAAAAATGTATGACAGTCACAAAGCGACCTACGACATCGAATCCGAAATTACCGTAACGGCTGGCGCAACACAGGCTATTTTCACCGCAATTGCGACCATTGTTAAACCTGGTGACGAAGTTATTATTATAGAACCTGCTTACGATTGTTACGAACCGACGATTCAACTTTTTGGAGGTGTTACAAAACGTTTAATTCTTCACAAACCAGATTATGTCATCAATTGGGAAGATTTTAAAAATTTAATTAGCAACAAAACAAAACTCATCATTTTTAACAATCCAGGAAATCCTTCAACTCGAATTTTAAGAGAATCCGATATTCAGGAATTGATAAAAATTGTTAAAGACACCGATATCTTTTTATTGAGCGACGAAGTATATGAAAATATCACTTTCGATAATAAAGAGTATTTGAGTTTTGCACGTTATTCTGAACTAAAAGAAAGAAGTTTTATTGTAGCATCTTTCGGAAAACTGCTTCACATTACAGGTTGGAAGTTGGGTTATATTTTAGCACCAAAAGAAATGATGTCAGAATACAGAAAAGTCCATCAATACAATGTTTTTTGCGTCAACTCGCCATCGCAATATGCGATTGCAAAATACATGGACGAGGTTTTGGACTATCATGAAATTGCAAAAATGTATCAAGCCAAACGCGATTATTTCCGCAATGCGCTTGCTGGCACGGATTTCAAATTACTCAATTGTGAAGCCACTTACTTCCAAGCGGTCGATTATTCTGCAGTTTCAGAACTTGGTGATAAAGATTTTTGCAAACATTTAACACAAGTTTATAAGGTTGCAGCTATACCTTTCTCGGCGTTTTATCATAATTTTATGGACGAAAAAGTAATTCGCTTTTGTTTTGCAAAAAAGCAGGAAACTTTAGATCAAGCAATTGAAAATTTAGTTAAACTTAAAATATGAAAAAATTAATTGGGCTTAGCCTTTTGTGTTTCGGGCTAATGGCAACTGCACAAACTAAAAACGATCCCAAACAACTAAAATTCGCAAACATCGACGTAAGTCCGTTGGACATGGTGTACTATCCGTTGGATGCGGCGACTGGCAAAAATGTAACACCGATTATGAAGGTGACTTACTCGCGTCCGTCAAGCAAAGGAAGAGCAATTTTCGGAAACTTGGTGAAGTACAACGAAGTTTGGCGTTTTGGCGCTAACGAAAACACAGAGCTTAAAGTTTTCAAACCTATCAAAATCGACGGTAAAGAAATCCCTGCTGGCTGTTATAGCATCTACGCGATTCCTGGTGAGACCGAATGGACCGTTATTATCAACAAAACCACAGACGTTTGGGGCGCTTACGCTTACAACACGGCTAACGACCTTGTTCGCGTCAAAGTACCGGCTACCAAGTTGACTTCGCCGATGGAATATTTCTCAATTAGCTTTGTAAAAACTGACGACGGCGCCAATATGGTTGCGGGTTGGGACACAGCGCAAGTTAGCTTGCCAATTCAGTTTTAAAATATTTTTGGGCGTGCCCCAACACCCCGACTGGAAGAAGATTTCGTTTTTTGAAGGAAGATTCTAGCAGTCGGGGCGCTGGGTCGGTCTCCTACGGACTACACTTCGTTTCGGTCCACGTAAAAGGCGAAGCCGCAGGCTTCGCCTTTTGCATGGACTTTGTCTTCCAGACAAATCCTCCGTCCACCTCACGCACCGCCGTTGTCCTCTAAACCATAAAAAGTTCATTAACAAGACAAGCAGCCAAACGCGCCGTTCTATCTTGAATATCAAACTCTGGATTCACTTCCGCAACATCCAAAGCTTTTAGTTTTTGACTTGCCAAAATATGTCTGTAAAGATTCATAAAAGCAGGATCAGCCATCATTCCATTATAGGCAGAAGCGCTTACGCCAGGCGCAATCGCCGCATTGAAAACATCCATACAAATCGTGACATACAAGACATCGACACTTTCCAAAAATCGATTCACTTCAATATAAAGTCGAGGAAGATTCTCGAAAAATAATTCCTCTGCAAGAATGTAATTCATTCCTAATTGATGAGCCGTATCGAACAATTTCAGTGTATTACTATTTCTTTGGATTCCGATATGCAAACTGTTAATTGGTCCTTCTTGCGCAATTTGCCAAAATCCCGTCCCCGAACTAGCAAGACCATTTTCAGGTTCACGATTATCAAAGTGTGCATCAAAATTTATAATACCAATTTTAGCATTAGGAAAAGCTTTTCTCATGCCAGAATAATGTGCAAATGTAATCTCATGTCCACCACCAAGTCCAACAGATTTTCCACCTTTCTTCAAAACCTCCGAAACTTTCGTCGCAAAATCTTCTTGACTTGCTTCTAGGTTTTGATTTTCACAGACAACATTTCCAAAATCCAACAATCTAAAATCCGCCTGTACAACAGGAAAGTTCGACATATTCTTACGAATAATATCAGGAGATTTTGCTGCGCCGACACGACCTTTGTTACGTCTTACACCTTCATCCACCGCAAATCCATGAATTGCAAAAGCATTTTCTGACACATCAGAAAAATCATTGGTATTTTTAACACGTTGAAAAATTCGATGATACAACGCTTCATCACCATCAAAGCGACCCTGCCAATCAAATGCCATAATTATATTTTTTCACCGTTAATAAAAGTATGTTTTGCAGACATACGACCTTGATAATACAACACATTGTTGAAATTATCTGTTTCAAAACTTACAAAATCCGCTTTTTTATTTTTTGCGATAACGCCACGATCTTCAAAACCAAGCGCGTAAGCTGCACGATAAGTCATCGCTGCCAAAACTTCCGCTGTCGTCAATTTTTGAAACGTTGCCAGAATAGAAGCTTGTGTAATCAGATTCCCCATCGGTGCAGAACCTGGATTCCAGTCACTTGCGATTGCGAAAATAGCGCCTGCGTCTAGCAATTTTCTAGCTGGTGCAAATCGATCACCCAAACCAATACTTGCGCCAGGCAATGCGATAGCAACCGTATTTGACTTCGCTAAAAAATCAATATCTTCATCAGCAGTTGCTTCGAGATGATCCGCAGATTGCGCACCAACTTCAACAGCAACGCGAGAACTTCCCGCTGTGAATTGATCCGCGTGTACTGTAATCAAAAAGCCCATTGCTTTTGCTTTTTCCAAGAATATTTTTGATTCTTCTGGTAAGAAAGCAGATTTTTCTATAAAAATATCAACACGCTTCGCCAAATCTTCTTCTTTAACTTTAGGAAGAATTTCATTTAAAATATAATTCAAATATTCTTGATTTCCACCATCGAAATCTTTCGGTTTAAGATGTGCTGCCAAACATGTAGGAACTAAAGTAGCTTTAGTAAGATCTTGCGCTTTTTTAACAATTCGAAGCATTTTTAACTCTTCATCAACGTTTAATCCATAGCCGCTTTTAATCTCAATTGTTGTAATACCCAAACTTAAAAGATAATCGATTCTTTCTAAAGTCGTTTTTAACAATTCTTCCTCAGAAGCATCACGTGTATGTTTTACACTACTCCAAATACCACCACCAGCTTCTGCAATTTCCAAATAAGTTTTACCAGCATTTCGCATTGCAAAATCGTTAGCTCGATTTCCACCAAAACAAATATGCGTGTGCGCATCCACCAAAGCTGGCAAAAGTACTTGTTCGGTATCGATTAAATCAATTGATGCATTCGGGTTGTTAGATTTTAATTCTTCAAAATCGCCAGTTGCTACAATTTTTTCATCATCAACCAAAACACCAGCATTTGTCATTATTTCTAAGGATTCGTCTTGTATTTTTCCTCTTAAAGGAAGTTTATCTAAAGTTACAATTTGTCTAAAAGGACCTATAATTTTCATAAATAAAATTTAGAGCAATAAATTTAAGAATAATGTTTTATCTACGCCTTGTGAATCGCGATCGGATTTTTATTTAAAACAAAAATGCAGCTTTCTGCCGAAACAAAAAACTGCACTTTCTATAATGAAAAATCTAAAACTTACTTGGCGTGATTCATCGTATTAGCATCAATATTAATTTGTAAACCTTGTGCCACACGCATTCCTAACTCAATATTTGCACGAAAGAAATGACACAATTGTCTGTTAATAATCAAATCTCGATGTGGACCCGAAATTCCGCTCATGGATGAAATAATATTATTAATCAAAGCATTTCTATCGTCAGCATTCATAGCTTTTGTGTATAGCAATCCTGGTTGCGTGTAGTGATCATCATCGTTTTCATTTCGATTAAAATTAGCCACATGATTGTTATCTAGCTCGTATTCAAAATTTTTATACGCAGCATCGGGATTGACGTTGTCAAAACTATTTGGATAATAATTTGGTCTGTCTTTGTAATTACTCGAATCTGCCATAACACCGTCTCGTTGATAATTGTTAACTGCAAAAGGGCAACGATTAACTTCTAAAAGATGCGAATTAGCGCCCAATCTGTAACGATGCGCATCTGGATATGAGAACAATCTACCTTGCAACATCTTGTCTGGCGAGAAGCTAATTCCGTCAACTAAATGACTCGGTGAAAATGCAGCCTGTTCTACATGAGCAAAGTAATTAACAGGAATTTCGTTAAGTTCCATTTCGCCAACTTCAATTAAAGGAAACTCCGAATGTGGCCAAACTTTAGTCACATCAAAAGGATTCCAACGGAAATCCTTAGCCTGCTCTTCCGTCATGGTTTGGGTATACAAAGTCCATTTTGGAAAATCACCAGCTTCGATAGCATTAACCAAATCTTCTTGTGCAAAATCTGGGTTTTCACCTTTCATTTTGGTAGCTTCTTCATTAGTAAAGTTCTTGATACCTTGTTTTGTTTTAAAATGAAATTTAACCCAAGTTCTTTCATTCTGAGCATTAATCATCGAGAAAGTATGTGAACCAAAACCGTGCATGTGACGATAACCATGCGGCGTTCCACGATCCGACATCAATATTAAAACTTGATGAAGTGACTCAGGATTAAAACTCCAAAAATCCCACATCATCGTCGCACTTTTAAGATTGGTTTTAGGTTGTCTTTTTTGAGTATGTATAAAATCTGGAAATTTTTTTGAATCTTTAATAAAGAAAACAGGCGTGTTATTTCCCACCAAATCCCAATTGCCATCTTCTGTATAAAATTTAAGCGCAAAACCTCTTGGATCCCTTTCTGTATCGGCACTTCCCTTTTCTCCTCCAACGGTAGAAAATCGTGCAAACATTTTGCATGAATTTCCAACTTTAGAAAAAAGTTTCGCTCTTGTATATTTAGTAATATCATGAGTCACCGTAAATTTCCCATAAGCTCCCGTCCCTTTCGCATGGACAACACGCTCTGGTATACGTTCTCTTACAAAATGCGCCAAATTTTCTTGAAGTATAAAATCCTGCAACAACACAGGTCCTCGTGGACCAACTGTCTGAGAATCTTGATGTTCAAAATATGGCGAACCAACTGCATTTGTTAACTTATCCTTGCTCATAAAAACTAAGTTTTGGGAGTATAAAGTTAAGCATTATCTCATTATTTTATGAAGACTAAAGCATAATTATTAGTTAAAAGAAAATGTCTTCTAAAAAACCAAACAATTGAAAAAAATATTCACCAAACAAATTAATAGTTATATTTGTAATAGATAAAGTATATTAAAGTGAACATTCAACAACTAGAATATCTTATTGCTGTCGATAAGTATAAACATTTCGGGAAAGCTGCTCAAGCTTGTTTTATCACGCAACCAACGCTTAGTGCGATGATTCAAAAATTTGAAGAAGAACTAGATCTTAAGATTTTTGATCGTACAACACATCCAATTCGTACCACAGATGCGGGAAGTGTGATCATCGACCAAGCAAAAGAAATTGTTGATTCTGTCAACGAACTAAGAAACAAAGCGCACCAACTTAACAACATACTTGCTGGTAAAATAAATATCGGAATTATCCCAACAGTAGCCGGTTACATTCTTCCAACCGAAATTTTTAGTTTTATTTCTAAAAATCCACAGATCGATCTTAATGTTAAAGAAATGACAACCGAAAACGTCATTAAAGCTTTAAAATCGGGAGAATTGGACGCAGGAATTATCTCTACACCTTACGATGCAGCTAATGAATTCTATCACGACTTCTTATTTAATGAAGAATTGATGCTTTATGCTACTGATGAAGATTGTCAAAAGAAAGAAGAACGCTTCATTGTTCCTGAAGAAATCGATGTTGACAAAGTTTGGTTACTCGAAGAAGGCAACTGCCTGAGAACTCAATTTGAAAACATTTGTCATTTAAAAGAGAATAAATTAAAACCTAAAAATTTGGACTTTGCAGCATCCAACGTCAACACGTTAATCCAAATGGTTGATAAGTTAGGAGGCATCAGCATAATCCCAGAAATGGGCGTTGAGCAACTTGGACCAGAGCAAAAGTGTAAAGTAACAAGATTTAGAAAACCTTTCCCTTATCGTGAAATAAGTTTGATCTATTACAAACCGACTTACAAGCAAAGAATTATTGATGAGCTTATTTCTGAAATAAAATCTTCTATAGAGAAACGCCTTAATTACTACAAAGCGCCTAACGATTATAAAAATGTAAAACCTCAGTAAATGAGGTTTTTATATTTTTATGATACAATATTTTGCTAAGACAAAAATAGTATTTAACTTTGCATCTCAAACTAGAGGAAAAATTTGACCTGATTGCAACCTCCATAAAAAATGCTAAAACAGAATTATCTTTTTAGTTCCTTTTATATTGCAATCGCAGGTTTTTCTACAATTTAAAAAAGGAATATTATGCCATATTTATTTACATCCGAATCGGTATCGGAAGGACATCCTGACAAAGTTGCGGATCAGATTTCTGACGCGCTAATCGACAATTTTTTAGCGTATGACAAAGACTCAAAAGTTGCTTGCGAAACGCTTGTAACAACAGGTCAAGTTGTATTGGCTGGAGAAGTTAAGTCGGAGGCATATCTAGATGTACAATCAATCGCGAGAGACGTTATTAACCGAATTGGTTATACAAAAAGCGAATATATGTTCAACGGTGATTCTTGCGGTGTTATTTCTGCAATCCACGAACAATCTTCAGACATTAACCAAGGTGTTGATCGTGCGGCTTCTACAGAAGATTTTGAAGCTAAAGCAAATGCACAAGGTGCTGGTGACCAAGGGATGATGTTTGGTTATGCAACCAACGAAACCGAAAACTATATGCCGTTGGCTCTAGATTTAGCACATCAAATCCTTAAAGAACTTGCTGTTCTTAGAAGAGATAATGATGCGATTAAATATCTGCGTCCAGATGCGAAAAGTCAAGTAACCATCGAATACTCTGACGATCACAAACCAATTAGAATCGACAGCATTGTTGTATCAACACAACACGATGATTTTGGTTCTGAGGAAGCGATGCTTGCAAAAATTAAGAAAGATATCATCGAAATTTTAATTCCTAAAGTTCGCGAAAAGCAAAAACCAGAGATTCAGGCTTTATTTAATGATCAAATTAAATATCACATCAACCCAACTGGTAAATTCGTAATCGGTGGACCTCACGGCGATACAGGATTAACAGGTAGAAAAATTATTGTTGACACATACGGAGGTAAAGGTGCTCACGGTGGTGGCGCGTTCTCAGGAAAAGACCCTTCAAAAGTTGACCGTAGTGCTGCTTATGCAACAAGACACATTGCGAAAAACCTTGTAGCAGCTGGTGTTGCTGACGAAGTTTTGGTACAGGTTTCTTATGCAATCGGCGTTGCAGAGCCTTGTGGGCTTTACATCAACACTTACGGAACATCAAAAGTTGACCTTCACGATGGCGAAATTGCAAATCGTGTTACAAAATTATTTGATCTTCGCCCTTATGCTATTGAGCAAAATTTAAAACTTCGTAATCCTATTTATCAAGAAACTGCGGCTTATGGCCACATGGGTAAAGATTATTATGTAGGAAGTAAAACTTTTAATAAAGGACATAAAAACGAATTAACCTTAGATAATCTAGAATTCTTCACTTGGGAAAAACTTGACCGAGTTGATGACATCAAAAAAGAATTCGGTTTATAAAAATATATTCAAAATCTTTGGCAGCTTTATTCATTTGGATAAAGCTGTTTTTTTTATTTTTGAATTTTAAATTTCTAATATGAGTTTCAATAAAATATTTTTTATCATAAGTCTAATCTTTAGTTCGATATTTTTTAATCAGACTAAAGCGCAAATGACAACGCATTGGCTACTAAACACTGGTTATGTTTATCAAACACAAAGTTTCGGTGAAATCGGTGTTAAAGCTTTGTTTTTAAAAAACGATGATGTCTTGTACAGATTAGGCGGATCGGCTCTTTTGGGAAGCGCAAATGGAAAATTTGCAGCTATTCCTAAACTTCAAGGTGATGTATTATTAAATTTTCAAAAAGGTGTTGACCTTTATCACTCGCATTATTTTATTTTGGGTGCAGAAGCTACAACTAAGTATATTGCACCGAAAGTTGGTGTAAGTATTTTGGGAATCATCGACCTAACGGCGGGCTATGGCTTTGGGTTTTCTGGACAAAACATTAATGGAAAAGAATTGAAAGGCCTCAACATAAACTTCGGTCTTAACCTCCCTTTTGTAATGTTAAATGATATGCTTAAATAATTTTAACACAATAAAAATGTTAAAATTAAAAAATTAAGATTTCGTTAACTTTTTTTTCCTATATTTACCAACACCAAATCACCAATCTATCGACAAAAATTTTATCTCTTTTATAAATAATTAATGAAGAAACTAAGGAATACGCAAGTATTTCTATGAATTCATGTGAGAGATAGAGTTATGAAAACGCAAACCGATAGTCAATTAATCCATTTTTATCAAGGAGGCTGTGAGACGTCTTTATCAAGGCTGATCCACAGACATCAGAAAGAATTGTTCAACTTTATATTTTATAAAGTAATGGACGAAGAATTAGCCAATGACCTTTTCCAAGAGACTTTTATGAAAATAATTGTAACCTTAAAGGAAGGACGCTATAAGGAAGAAAACAAATTTATCCTTTGGGCAAAACGCATCGCCCACAATCTTATTATTGATCATTACAGGCTAAAATCGAAACACATTAAAGTGTCGGAATCATCTTATCAAGATGAAGAATTTAGCATTTTTGACATTATTAAAGAACCAGACGATAACATCGAAGATTTATTAATTAATCAACAAATTAACGATGATCTTTTCCGTATGTTATCCATGCTTCCGGACAATCAGCAAGAAGTTATTCGCTTAAGATTTTTTGATGGCTTAAGTTTTAAAGACATTGCAGAACACACAGATTCTAGTATTAATACGACTTTAGGACGTGTTAGATATGCACTTATTAACCTTCGAAAAATAATGGAAGATAATAACATAATTTTAACAAAATAGAATATAATATTTTGAGGCTTACGTCGTTTTAAAAATAAATAGTAAAGTAGCCTATGAAAAAAAACGACACATTAGCACTTAAAACTTTGAAACCCAAAAAGGAAACAATTGCATTTTTATTAAACTTCTCAAAAAGCTATGAGGTAGTTAAATTGAAAAATGGAAGTGCTCTTGGGATGATTAAGAATTAAGTTTTTCAACTTTAAATAGTTTTAGATTAATGAATACATTCATTTTGTATGGTTAAAATTGATTAGTTTTGTGCCTTATGGAAAATATAAGGCACATTTTTTTTGACCTTGATAACACACTTTGGGATCATCGCAAAAATGCTTACAATACAATCAAAGATTTATTTTTAAAACTAGAAATTAACGAAAAATATAATATTGATTTTGAGAGTTTTCACAAGACTTACGATCGTATTAATGAACATCTTTGGGAGTTAATTCGCGATGCTAAAATCGATAAAGACTATTTAAGAAAACATAGATTTTACGACACCTTTTTAGAATTTGGGGTAGATAATTTTGAGTTATCACAATATTTTGAAGAACATTTTCTAGATCGGATTCTATCTTATAATGACTTAGTTGAAGGCACTATTGAACTTCTTGACTACTTAAAATCTAAGCAATACAAACTACATATTATTTCTAATGGCTTTCAAGAAGTTACCGAAAGGAAATGCATTCTATCTGGTATTGATAAGTATTTTGAAACGATAACCAGTGCAGATTCCGTTGGTAAAAGAAAACCAAATGCAGAAGTTTTTAAGTTTGCTTTAAGTGAAGCTAAAGCAAATATTGACGAAAGTCTAATGATCGGCGACGATTGGATTGCTGACGTCATTGGCGCCACCAATTTTGGAATGAAGGTCATCTATTTTGATGCATTACATAAAAAAACACATCAGACGGAAAATATAAATATTGTCGATCACTTAACCAAAATAAAAAATATAATTAAATAAAAAAACCGCTAATTGCGGTTTTTTTATTTTATAAAGAATCTAAATGTTCATCTGTAAACTCCATATTATGGAAAACATTTTGCACATCGTCATCATCTTCAAAACGCTCTAACATTTTCATATTAGCTGCAAATTGTTCCGTCGTGACCTCTTTAGAATTATTTGGAATACGTTGCAATTCTGCACTTTTCGCCTCTATTTTAATTTCATCCAACTTGTGAGATAGCGTTCCAAAATCTTCAAAAGCTGTTGTTACCACAACTTCAGTCTCATCTTGATCAATTTCTTCGGCACCTCCATCAATCATTTCCATTTCAAAATCATCCCAATCCATTATGATATTTGATTTATCAATAGTGAAAATCCCTTTTCTATCAAACAAAAATGACAATTCTCCATTTTTTCCAAGGTTACCATCAAACTTATTGAAAATAGCTCTTACATTAGCAACAGTTCGAGTTGGGTTATTCGTAGTACATTCTACAAAAAAAGCAACACCACCTTGCCCATAACCTTCGTATGTAATTTCTTCATAGTTTTCCGCATCAGCACCAGCAGCTTTCTTTATTGCGCGCTCTACGTTATCTTTTGGCATATTAGCACCCTTTGCATTTTGGATGCAACGACGCAAGGCAGGATTAGATTCGGGGTCAGGGCCACCGGCCTTAACAGCTAATGCAATATCTTTTCCAATTTTAGAAAAGGTTTTGGCCATCTTGTCCCAACGAGCCATCTTCGATGCTTTTCTATATTCAAATGCTCTTCCCATTTTAATCTGTAATTTATTCTACAAAAATACTTTCAATTCGTGAATTATAAAAATTTTTAAACAAAAAAACACCCTCAATTGAGGGTGTTTATATTTAGAAAAATAAGTTAATTATTTTTTCTTTTTAGCTGGAGCTTTTTTCTTAGCTGGAGCTTTTTTAACTACTTTTTTCTGTACTACTGGAAGATCTGACTTCTGCATTGACTGCCAAGCCTCTCTATTAACCGCAGTTACAACTACTTTTCTATCGATAGCTCTTTCAGCATCAGAAGCTTTTTCGTCAACTGTAGCTTTTTGCTCACCTACACCGATAGATTTTAATTGATCTCCGCTAACTCCTCTAGCTTCAAGAGCTCTTACTACTGATGCAGCTCTTTCTCTTGAAAGTTTTAAGTTATAAGCTTCTGTACCTTTTTTATCTGTCTGACCTTCAACTAAGAATAAACCATCCTTAGAATCTTTGATAATTGTAGACGCTTGATCTAATTTTGGATTAGATTCTGCTTTGATAGAAGACTTGTTGAAGTCAAATAAGATACCTTGAAGTGCTCCTGTAGCTTCTGTTGCGTATGCATCAGCTGGCTTAGGACATCCGTTGTATTCTTTAAGACCGAATACTGTAGGACAAGCATCGTCTTTATCTAATACACCATCACCATCAGTATCTGGCCAAGGACAACCGTTGTTTTCAGCTGGACCTGCTACTGTAGGACATTGATCATCTTTATCTAATACACCGTCACCGTCAGTATCTGGCCAAGGACAACCGTTATTTTCTTTTGGACCAGCAACATCTGGACATTGATCATCGATATCAGGGATACCATCACCGTCTGTATCAGGACATCCTTGGAATTCAGCTAAACCTGGTGTATCTGGACATCTATCTTCTTTATCTGGGATACCATCTTTATCTCTGTCAGTATTACCAAATCTGAATAATAATGAAGCAGATGCTTGCCAAAAGTTAGCAATGTTAGATTTATCACCTGGTGTAGAAACATAATCACCTTGAACTCCTAAACCGAAGTTTTTAGTTACCCAAAGGTTTAAACCAGCTCCTGTTGCAACAGTGAAGTGATTAGCTTTACCAGCTCCTCCTTCTCCATCCCAAGAACCATAAATAGCGCCACCACGTCCTCCTGACACAGCAGGGAAATTAACTCCGCTATAATCATGTCTTAGGTAGTTTGCACCAACTCTCAAATATGGATCAAACCAAGACTCTTCATTCCAAAGACCGTTGAATTTAAATTGTAAACCAAGACCTGTTTGTAAAAAGAATTCTTTATCAAGACCAAATCTTTTGTTATCAACATTACCAACAGTTGTTTGCCAGTCTAATACTAAATACTTGTTCAAGTTTCTAGCAACTGTTAACTTAGATAATGGTGGAGTAATTGAGTATTTTGAAACTCCTAATAAGTTTTGTTTTACGTTCCAAGCAGAAAACGTGTTACCAAAAGTACTTCTTTGCGCTACGTGGTTCACTCCGTGCATACCAACTCCGATAACCCAAGGGTTAGAAGTCGTCTGAGCGAAAACAGTAGAGGCAACTGTAAGTGCCAATGCTGAAATTCCTAATTTTAGATTTTTCATAGAATTAAATGATTAAATAATTGATAATGCAAAATAAATATAATTTTTCTTTAAAAACAAAGTTTTTTTAACTTTTCTTTAATAGTCTTTGGAGGTTTACTTTATTCTCTCTGTCTTTTATAGCCTCTCTTTTATCATAAAGTTTTTTCCCTCTAGCCGATGCAATAAGAAGTTTAGCTTTTCCTTTATCATTAATATATAATTTTAAAGGTATTATAGTATTGCCAACATCCTTTAACTTTTTTTTAAGTTTTTGCAATTCGTATTTATGCAGTAGCAACTTCCGTGCCCTTCTCGCTTTATGATTATAAAAAGTCCCCAATTTATACTCATCTATCTGCATATTAATAATATAGAGCTCATCATCTGTAAATTCACAAAAACTCTCTGATATAGAAGCTTTAGAAGATCGAAGTGATTTGATTTCAGTACCAGTCAAGACAATACCAGCCTCGTATTCGTCGAGAATTTCGTATTCGAATCGCGCGCGTTTATTAAGAATATTAACAGTTCTTTCGATTTTCATATGTATATATATAGTATAAGTAGATACAGTTTATTATACCAACTTATTTTCGTAATTTTGCACAAATTTACAAAACTCTATGTTAACAGTATCTAATTTATCATTACAGTTCGGAAAAAGAGTACTTTTTGATGAAGTCAATATAAAATTTACAAAAGGGAATTGCTACGGTATCATTGGTGCCAATGGTGCTGGTAAGTCAACCTTCCTTAAAATATTAAGTGGGAAGCAAGAAGCAACTACAGGTAATGTCTCTTTGGAACCAGGTAAAAGAATGTCAGTTCTTGAGCAGGATCACTTTGCGTTCGATAATTTCACCGTATTAGAAGCAGTTCTTCGTGGTAACAAAAAATTATTTGAGATCAAAGAAGAGATGGACGCTTTGTACGCTAAAGAGGATTTCTCTGACGAAGATGGTATTAAAGCTGGAGAGCTTGGTGTTATCTACGACGAAATGGGTGGGTGGAATGCTGAGTCTGACGCACAAACGATGTTATCTAACGTAGGTATCAAAGATGATATGCATTATCAAATGATGTCAGAGCTTGAAAACAAGGATAAAGTAAGAGTATTGCTTGCACAAGCTTTATTCGGAAATCCTGATGTTTTGATCTTGGATGAGCCTACCAATGACTTGGATATCGATACAATCGCTTGGTTAGAAGATTTCTTAGGCGGTTACGAAAACACTGTTATCGTTGTATCGCACGACCGTCACTTCTTAGATGCGGTTTGTACGCACATCGGCGATTTAGATTATTCTAAACTTAACTTATATACTGGTAACTATACATTCTGGTACCAAGCTTCTCAATTAGCGACAAGACAAAGAGCTCAAGCTAACAAGAAAGCGGAAGAAAAGAAAAAGGAATTACAAGACTTTATTGCGAGATTTAGTTCAAACGTTGCAAAAGCAAAACAAGCGACTGCACGTAAAAAAATGATTGACAAGTTAAACATCGAAGATATTAAACCATCTTCTCGTCGTTATCCTGCCATTATTTTTGACCAAGAGAGAGAAGTTGGTGATCAAATTTTGGAAGTTAAAGGTTTAGAAAAAACAAAGGATGGCGAATTGCTATTCTCAAATGTTGATATCAACCTTAAGAAAAATGATAAAGTTGCCATTATCTCTAGAAACTCTTTAGCAATTACTGAATTCTTCCAAATTATCACTGGAAACGTAGAAGCAGACAAAGGAAATTACCAATGGGGCGTTACAACAACTCAAAGTTATATGCCACTTGATAACTCTTCTTTCTTCCAAGAAGAAATTAATCTTGTAGACTGGTTACGTCAATTTGTTTTAACAGATGAAGAAAGACACGAAGAATATGTGAGAGGTTTCTTAGGTAGAATGCTATTCTCAGGAGACGAGGCACTTAAATCTAGCCAAGTACTTTCAGGGGGTGAAAAAATGCGTTGTATGTTCTCTAGAATGATGCTTAAAAAAGCAAATGTTCTTGTAATGGATGAACCAACCAACCACTTAGACCTAGAAAGTATCACAACGTTGAACAACTCTTTGAGCAATTTTAAAGGCAACATTCTTTTGTCTTCTCATGACCACGAAATGTTACAAACAGTTTGTAACCGTATTATTGAGTTAACGCCAAAAGGTGTTATTGACCGCGATATGTCTTACGATGAATATCTTGAAGATAAAAAAATAAAAGAACTAAGAGACCAAATGTACTCTTAATCTCTTTTTAAAAATTAAAATAAAAAAAGCCGCAAACAGTTTGCGGCTTTTTTATTCCTTATATAATAGATTCTTTTTAAACTTCAATTATTTTGTGCTTAATTGCATAAAGAACAATCCCAATTCTTGTTTTAACATCAAGTTTCTGAAATAGATTTTCGCGATATCCATCAATAGTTTTAGGACTTAGACACATCATGTCAGCGATTTCTTTATAGGTTTTCTCGGTGCAAGCGAGCTTAATAAATTCTAATTCCCTGTCTTTTAAAACCAGTTGTTCTTCATTTTTGTTCAAAGAATGAATCAAAAAATTAGAAACCATTTCTGTATAGTAAAAGCCTTTTTCATAAACCTCATCCACAGCTTGTTTAAAAAGATTAGGACTTGTGTCTTTTAATATATAGCCTTTCGCGCCGTTGGTTAGCATTTGCATAACAGTTTCTTCATCATTATTAACAGACAATGCGAGCACCTTCAAACTAGAATGCTTACCATTAAGATATTTCATGGTTTCGATACCATTCATAATTGGCATATTGACATCTAATAAAACAAGATCTGGTAAAACCTCTCCTTGCTCCAAAGATGTTATAAAATCTTTACCATTAACAAAGTGTCCTATGACATTATATTCTCCAAAAGTACCAATAAGATAACTTAAGGATTGGGCAAACAATTGGTGATCATCAACGATAACGATCTTCAGTTTTTCCTTCATATATATTACTACATTACAAATATGGATAATCGATAGTCAGTTCTGTGCCCTGTCCTACCGTTGAATTTATCACACATTTTGCATTTATTAACTTGGCTCTATTTTTAATATTTTTGAGCCCAACACCCGACATCACTTTCCCCTTAACTACAAATCCCTTACCATAATCGCGAATACATATAAAACAACTTTGGATATTATTTATTATTTCTAAATCAATTTTTTGACTTTGCGAGTGTTTCAAAATATTATTAATCACCTCTTGCAGCATTCTGTACACAATTACCTGATGTTCCATTGGGATGTTAATTGGTCGATCACCAACAAGGTTAAAATGACATTCGATATTTTTTAACAATTCTATCCGTTGCAAATCTTGTTGTATCAAATCTGTGAATAATACTTCATCCTTTACGTCCGCTAAACTAGATCTAGAAATAAAACGAATTTCATCCAAAGATTTTTCTACAAGGCCTTTGATAGCGATAGAGTTTTCTTTCTCGTTTTCGTCTGTTTGTCGTCCAATCTGCATATTGAGTTGCATCACCGCCACCGAAAGAATTTGACCAACATTATCATGCAACTCTTTACTAAAAGCTAAAGTTCTTTCTTCTCTAATTTCTAATAATGAACTCTGTAATGCCGATTGAAATTTTATTTTATTTTCTAAACCTTGGATATGAAAATTTGATTTCTTTCTTTTCTTGAAAAAAACATAAGCAATGAATAACAGCAAAATAAATAATCCACCAAAAATCCAAAGAATTTCTAGCTTACTAATCTGAAGCATTTTATAAAAATTAAGCTTTTGATTTTCATCAAAACAGAAATTAGAAAATAACAATCAATAATTCTCCACTTAAGAATCAATCAACAAGTCCTGCAAAATTAACCTCAAAGCCAAGAATACAAAAGGGGAAATTTCCCCTTAATTTTTACGGCTATTTCCTGATGCATTCATATATAATAAGTTATACATTTGATACAACAAAAACACTAATTATATAAAACCAATAACCATTAAAACCAAAAAGAGACTACCACAATTGATAGTCTCTTTCTTGTTTTATAAAACTTAAACAAAATTCTTATTTCGTAAGTTTAGTTGTAGGCAAAGTTACAGTTCCGGGATCTTTCCAAAGACCATCCTTCTCAGCTCTTTTTTTGATAGCTTCAGCACGCTTATTACTATCAGGATGCGAGTTGAACATCTTTTGGAAACCACTTTGTTTAGCGCCACCTTCCTCAGATAACAATGCTAATTTTTTAAAAGCTCTATACGCCCCAACAACATCGTAGCCATTCGCCTTCATAAAATCGTAAGAATAGGTATCCGCTTCCGACTCCTGCTTTTTGCTATGAGACGCATCTAGCATTGCATTAGCCATCGCACCAAGCTGACTATCATTAAGTGTCGCTATCGTTTTAGAGCTTGCTGAAGCAGCATCCATCGCAGCAGCTTTTAGATAAGCCGACTTAATAGCATCTTTCGTATCTTCATTTTTAACATGTCCAATCTCGTGACCGATAACCGCCAACAATTCGTCATCCGTCATAATATCCATTAAAGATGAAAAAACACGAACACTACCATCTGCACAAGCAAAGGCATTAATATCTGTCACTTTATAGACTTTATAATTAAGATTAAGACCATCTTGACTTTTGTGTTTGGCAAATAACTTATTAAGACGAACGGTATATGGGTCTTTAGGACCTGCGACGGTATTATTTTTATCCATCCAATCGACACCTTCTTTTGCAAGTTTAGCAGCGTCGGCGTTAGTAAAAGTTAAAGCCTTAAGTCCTTTAGTACCAACATCCAAAGCTTTGTTAAGATTGAATTGCGCATTAATCGTCACACACGAGCCTAATAGAAAAGCTCCAATAATTATTTTTTTCATAACTTTTATTTTCATCCAATATAGAAAAAAATATCACGCTACGACTGTTAAATTTTTGCAAAACCATACTAAAACTCTAATTTTTAAGAATTTTTTCCAGTATAAAAATTATAATCTTTTATAACTACATTGATGAATTGAAGATCAGAATATGAAAAATTGGTAGTATCAAGTTTTATCGTTTGTTTTATTTTGTCTGCTAATTTTTTAATGATAATGCTATCTTTTGATTTTATTGCTCGCTCATAGTTTTCTTTGATGATTCGCATATCGTTATCATTTAGCAAAATAACCTGTGGAAAAATAGGCACATAATCTTCTTTAAGCTCCTCCAAAATCGTATGTGAAATATTAAATTCACTTTTTAAAGAAATAACAGCACAGCCAGAAACCACATCTCCCAATCTTTGGTTGTATTTTGAAGACACCATACTTATCAAACCGACAACGCCAAAATTAGAATAAACATCAATAAGACGCATGAACCATCGCATAAGGTAATCCCCAAATGTAGCCTGATAACCGTCTATTTTTACAACTCTAATTTTTAATAATTTTTTACCAGGAGTTTGTCCTTCAAAAAGGCTTTCCAAAACAAAAGTGTACAAGATGACTGGTAAATAAAAGATTGATAAAAAAGCACCGATAGACCAACTATCCCAACCTTGCATTAATCCGCCAATACCCAAAACATCAAAAAGAATCCAAAAAACTGCAAATCCGTAAGCTGCTTTTATCAACATATCAATAATGAAGGCAAAAAATCTTTCGCCAACACTAGCAATTTTAAAATTAATGTTTACATTTTGAGATGTATTGATGCCTATTTGATTCATTTTTTTGTTACATTAGCAAAATCATGAGAGAAATCGCTTTCATTAAACAAAATAAAGAAAAATGGTTGGAAATCGACCAAGTCATTCAGGGAAAAATTAAAAAAAATCCCGATGACTTGTCATCTTTATATATAAGTATCGTCAACGATCTCTCATACGCACAGACTTATTACCCAAAAAGCAAGACAACAATTTATCTCAATTTTTTGTCTTCGCAAGTTTTCCAAAAAATATATAAGACAAAACGTGTTGAAGAAAATCGTTTCAAATCATTTTTTCTACAAGAAGTCCCACTAATCGCTTACCAATATCGAAGATATCTACTCTATGCGATTTGTTTTTTTGTAGCATTTACAAGCATTGGCGTTTTATCATCCATCTATGATAAAGATTTTGCAAGACTTATTTTGGGGGACGATTACATCAACCAAACTTTAGAAAACATAAAAAAAGGCGACCCAACCGCCATCTATGGGACAGGATCAACTTGGGGCACTTCCTTCGTCATAATCCTAAACAACTTATATGTTGGTGCAAGGCTCTACGTTTACGGCATATTCGGAGGAGTTGGGACCATCTACGCACTGTTCCAAAATAGTGTAATGCTAGGAGCTTTTCAATATTTTTTCAAGGACCAAAGTGTACTACTAGAAAGTGCTAAAGGCATTTGGTTACACGGGACGTTTGAGATTATAGCAATGGTTATCGAGGCTGCAGCAGGACTTATTTTGGGAGCATCAATACTATTTCCGAAAACTTATTCGAGATTCGAGTCTTTCAAAATCGGTTTCAAAACAAGTATGAAACTTTTTTTAAGTACCGTTCCGTTTACAATAATTGCTGGCGTTATCGAAGGTTATGTTACGAGACATGCGCAGGTTATGCCACTTTGGGCTAACTTGGCTATTATCATTATTTGTCTATCAATAATTGGATTCTACTATGGTATATATCCTAGAATGCTTTATAAAAAACACATAAAACATGCAGATTTTTCAGGAGCGAAACTTCGGTAATTTGGTAAGTGACACCTTTAACTTTTTCCGAATTTATGGGAAAGATTATTTTAAAAGTTACTTTATAATCAATGGTGCGTTATTGATAATAATGACATTGTTAACGATATTTTTTTACCGCGAATTTTTTATGCAAATTTTCGTTGCCAATGCTGGTGGACAAAGCTATATGTTCGAAAGTTATTTTAGCAACAACTGGCCAATTCTTGTATTGGTGGGCATTATTGCTTTTATTTTGCTTTTTGTTATTTCTACGGTTGTATACACATTTCCTATTTTCTACATGAAGCGCATCGGCGAACATCAAACCAAAATCACCACCGACGAGCTGCTTTCTGATATGAAAAAAAATATCGGGAAATTCTTCATATTTTGTTTAGCAACAAGCTTTATTGTCGCTCCAGTTATGATGGTTATGTTGGCAATTTCCTCTTTTTTGATTGTAATTTTAGTAGGTTTTTTATTATTAATATTATTAGCGCCAGCATTTTACAACGTACTTTATTTAACCTTGTACGATTATATGAGTACTAACAAAACATACTTCGATGCGTTGAGTAATGCTGCTAGAACCGTTTTCGGGGATATGTTTAATACTCAAAAAACAAAATTCTGGAAATATTGGGGATCAACATTAGTTCTTGGTGTTATCATCTACATTGTGAGTATGGCATTCTCGATGATTCCGTATTTTATGATGATCGGGAACATGAGTCTTAATCCTAACTATGACCAAATTAATGACCCAAGTACCATTTTCTCGGGCGTAATGGGCGTTATTTTTTTTGTTAGCTACGGCGTTTCTATTTTGGTCAGTTCTATTGTGTATAACCTAATGGCCGTTAATGCAGGTTTTATGTATTATGATAGTCGACAAGATCTACACCGCGATTTAGACATTCATGAAATCGATACTATTGGTAATCAAACAGATGCGTAGGTTTTTAGTCATCATATTAATGTATATTTTTGTCCCTATTTTTGGACAAGATTATGATGTTGTGGTTCCTCCGAAATCGCCAGCAGTACCAGCTATCGAAACTCTTGCCGAAACCGATTCTATTTTAAAAACTAACTATCAGACAGACAACACCATAACGACGAGAAAATTTAGTCCCAATTATTACAAAAAATATCAAGGTGAAGACTTCGATTATCGCTTGACAAAACCGCGCGAATCCATTTTTGCAAAGTTTTCAAAATGGTTAGATAAAGTTCTCAATGCACTATTTGGAAATATCGATACACCAAACACTTTCAAATACACGGATATTATTATTAAGTTATTTGCCATTTTGTTGGTCGGTTTTTTATTGTATTTCATCATCACAAAATTCTTTTTGAAAGACGGTAGTATTTTCTTTAGTAAAAAGAATAAAAAACTAAAAATCGCAACGGAAGATCTTAAAGAAAATATCCACGACATCAATTTTGAAAAAACGATTGCCGAATACGAAGCAAAATCCAGTTATCGTATGGCAACGCGTTATCAGTTTTTATCATTATTAAAAAAGCTTTCTGACCGAAAATTAATTGACTGGAATATTGAAAAAACCAATCGTGACTACAGTCGAGAACTTAAAAACGATGATCAAAAAACACAGTTTAATCGACTGACCTACATTTTCGAAAACGTTTGGTATGGCGAGATAGAGCTTGACCAATTGCGTTATGAGTCCTTCAAATCCTATTTTAATAACTTTAAATAATGAGTAAAAATTTCAAAATATATCTTGGTGTTTTTCTCGTTATTTTAGCAATAATGGGAATTTTCCAAGTCAATAAAAAACCAATTGTAGATTGGCGCAAAAATTTTGATCCTAACTCAAAAACGCCTTTCGGACTTTTCGTTTTTAACAAAGAAGCCGATCATCTTTTTGGGAATAATCTAGAGCGCATTAACCAATCGCCTTATGATTATTATTCTAAAGAAAAAGAAACACCAAAACACAATATTTTAATCATTGAAAAAAATCTCGACACCGAATCTTGGAGAAAAATCCTTGATAAAGTTAATTCTGGTTCTAGCGCCATGTTGATCTCGAGATCTCTTCCCGAAATGTTGGAAGACAGCCTAAAGTTTAGACTTTGGATTAACAATTCGGATACAAAATACAATCTAGAATTTACTGATGTCAAACTAAAAACCGACACTTTACTTATCAACCGACTGCCAGATAGTCGTGGTTTTACGAAGATTAATAAAAGCATTGAAATTTTAGGCTACAATAAAACATCAGGTTTCGGAAACGACGAATACAAAAATGCCAATTTTATTAAGGTTAAACATGGTCAAGGTTATTTTTATTTGTATTCGGAACCGAGTGCTATTTCCAATTATTATCTTTTAAAATCACGATCTGCCTATCCTACCAAGTTATTTTCGTTCTTACCTCAACAGAAAACCATTTGGTTTACAGAAAGCAAATCTGCGGGCAATTCGCAGTCGCCGATGCGTTTTATCCTTGCAAATCCACCATTGCGTTATGCTTTATATATCGCAGTTTTAGGCTTGGCTTTGTTTATGATTTTTAATGCTAAACGAAAACAACGCATTGTCCCAATTGTAGAACCACTGAAAAACACGTCATTAGAATTTGTAAAAAGCATCGGAAATCTGTACTTACAAGAAGGCGATTTTCATGATATGATGGCGAAAAAAGCGCAATATTTTTTACACAAAATTAGATTGGATTTGTTAATTGACACTTCCAATTTGGACGAGGATTTCATTAAAAAATTACACTTAAAAACGGGTGTCAAAATAGAAACTATTCAGGAAGCTGTATCTTTAATCAAGAAAGCGCAAGATCCTTATTCTAATGTTATGAAAGAGGATTTTATTAAAATGAATAGTCTTCTCGATGACATTTTAAAATAGATTTTGAAAATTAAAAATTATGGAACAACAAGATCAACCAAGCAACGACTTCCAGTCCAGAATCGATATGTCTGAACTGAGCAACAGCTTACACCAAATAAAACAAGAGATTTCTAAAGTCATCGTGGGACAAGACAAAATGATCGAACATCTTTTGGCGGCACTTTTATCTAACGGACACGTGTTGATAGAAGGTGTTCCTGGTGTTGCTAAGACTATTACATCAAAACTTTTGGCCAAAACTATTGACGTAGATTTTAGCAGAATCCAGTTTACGCCAGATTTGATGCCGTCGGATATTTTGGGAACGTCGGTTTTTAATGTTAAAGAATCTGATTTTAATTTTAAAAAAGGTCCAATTTTCTCGAATTTCATTTTGATTGATGAGATTAACCGTTCACCTGCAAAGACGCAATCCGCGTTGTTTGAGGTGATGGAAGAACGCCAAATTACAATGGACGGCGTAACTTATCCAATGGAAGAACCATTTTTAGTTATCGCTACTCAAAACCCAATCGAGCACGAAGGAACTTATCGCCTTCCAGAAGCACAACTTGACCGTTTTCTTTT
This sequence comes from Soonwooa buanensis, assembly GCF_900167905.1. GTDB lineage: Bacteria > Bacteroidota > Bacteroidia > Flavobacteriales > Weeksellaceae > Soonwooa > Soonwooa buanensis. Next base: position 51,439 of record NZ_FUYZ01000009.1, read on the forward strand.
TAAAGTTGAAGTAGGTTATCCTGATCTTAACCAAGAAATTGAAATCATTAAAAACCAGCATCACAACAAGCTTGACGACAAAACCGATGTGGTTAACAAAGTCGTAACTGGACAACAATTAAAGACTTATCAAAATCTTGTAAAAGATGTTGTTGTTGAAGAAAAACTGATTGAGTATATCGCTAAGATTATTGTTAATACAAGAGAAAACCAATTCTTATATCTTGGTGCTTCGCCTAGAGCAAGTTTAGCTTTGTTAACCGCGAGTAAAGCTTTTGCGGCGATTCGTGGTCGTGATTTTGTAACGCCTGATGACATTAAAGAAGCCGCACTTGCAGTCCTAAGACACAGAGTAATTGTCGCACCAGAACGCGAAATGGAAGGTCTAACAGCCGACGAAATTATCCGCCAAATTTTAGAATCAATTGAGATTCCACGTTAGATTTTTAAAAAATTATGAAAGCACTTTACCTCAACAACAGATTATTCTTCGCGCTAATGCTAGCGGGCATTATCTACGTGTTGGCTTTCTTTTTCCCGATATTGATTTGGCTGGCACATGTTGTTTTAATTTTGATTTTAATTCTAGCTTTCGTTGATTATCTTATTTTATTTAAAGTAAAAGACGCGATAAAAGCGCAAAGAATGTTGCCAGAAAAATTGTCAAATGGCGATCAAAATCCAGTCAGAATCGATGTTAAAAGTAATTATCCTTTCAAGACTAGGATTAAAATTATTGACGAAATTCCGTTTCAATTTCAGAAAAGAGATTTTTTTATTCAGAAAGAATTGGAAGCCAAGTCGGAAGTTTCAATGCAATATATTTTGGAACCTAAAGAACGCGGTGAATATAGTTTTGGAAGCTTAAATGTCTATGCAAATTCACCAATTGGTTTTGTTGCTAAACGTTTTCAGTTTCAAAAAGATGCTTTGTTACCGAGCTATCCGTCATTTATTCATTTAAGAAAATATGAATTGATGGCACTTCAAAATGAATTTCAACTTGGTGGCATTAAAAAAATTCGCAAGCTTGGACACACCATGGAATTTGAGCAAATTCGTGAATATGTCCAAGGCGACGACATCCGAAGCATCAACTGGAAAGCGACTTCCAAGACCAATCGACTGATGATTAATCAATATCAAGACGAAAAATCGCAACGTATTGTGATGCTCATCGATAAAGGTCGGACGATGAAAATGCCTTTCAATGGGTTGAGTCTTTTGGATTATTCTATCAACGCCACGATGGCTTTGTCGCATATTATTCTTAAAAAAGGAGATCGCGCTGGGATGATGGCTTTCTCTAAAAAAATGGAAAATCGTGTGCCTGTTGATAACAAATCTGGTCAACTTCGCAAGATTTCTGAGGCTTTGTACAACATCCAAACTAACTTTTTCGAGAGCGATTATAACCGACTATATCAAGACGTAAAATTTAGTCTCAACCAACGAAGTTTAGTATTGTTATTCACAAATTTCGAAACTTTGGATGCGTTAAATCGTCAGATTAAATATTTGAGAGGGATTGCGAAAAATCATTTGTTGGTGGTTGTATTTTTTAAAAACGCTGAAATTAATACTTTGTTAAAAACCAATCCCGAAAGTATCCAAGAAATCTATGATGAGATTATCGCAGAGAAATTTGAGTTTGAGAAAAAATTGATTATTCAAGAATTAAAAAAATACGGAATTTACTCTGTTTATACACTTCCGGAGAATCTCAACATCGATGTTATCAATAAATATTTGGAGATAAAAGCGCGCGGAATTTTGTAATTTCGCCTGAGAATTCTCGATACATTTTTTTGCTTCGCCTCGAAAAACCACTCGAATTGACGCACTTAGTAATACAATAAAAATTTAAAAATGAAAATACAACTTAATAGAATCAACGACGATTATTTGTTCGAATGTAGTAACCAAAACGGACATTCGATTTTAATTGACAATACCTCAAAAGAAGGCGCAACAGGTGTTTCGCCAATGGAAACAGTTTTGATGGCAGTTGCAGGATGCAGCGGAATTGATGTGGTTTCGATTCTTAAAAAGCAAAGACAAACGATTACGGATTTCAAAGCAGAGGTTGAAGGTGAGCGTGTACAAGTTGACGATGCAAAACCTTTTAAACATATTAAAGTGATTTTTAAACTAGAAGGTGAAATCGACACTAAAAAAGCTCAAAAAGCAGCAGAGCTATCATTTGAAAAATATTGTTCGGTTTCCAAAACTTTGGAACCTAATGTTGAAGTTAGCTACGAAGTCTTTGTTAATGGAGAAAAAGCTTAAGTTTAAACTAAAAATTTAGATAATAAAAAAGTCAGCAATTATGCTGACTTTTTTATTTTTGAAAGAATGGTTTTACTTTTTAATTAAACCTAATTCTATTAATCTTTCTGTTAAGAATTCACCTGCTGTGATGTCGTCGAAAGCTTTTGGATGTTCGTCGTCAATTGTATTTTCGAGAACATTCAATGGCATTTCGCTGATTGGATGCATAAAGAACGGAATCGAAAAACGTGACGTTCCCCACAATTCTCTCGGTGGATTTACAACTTGGTGGATCGTAGATTTTAATTTGTTGTTAGAATGTCTTGATAACATATCGCCAACGTTAATCACCAATTCGTCATCTTGTGCAATCGCATCAATCCATTCGCCTTTATGGTTCTGAACCTGAAGTCCTTTACCTTGTGCGCCCATCAACAACGTAATCAAGTTGATGTCACCGTGCGCTGCTGCTCTCACAGCATCTTTTGGTTCATCTTGGATTGGTGGATAATGGATAGGACGCAGGATTGAATTTCCGTTTTTGATGTAATTATCAAAATAAAACTCATCCAAACCTAAATAAATAGCCAAAGCTCTCAACACATAAATACCCGTTTTTTCTAATTTTTGATAAGCTTCTTTACCAACTTCATTAAATTTTGGTAACTCATCAACCATCACATTTTTCGGATATTCTGCCTCTAATTTTGGATTGTTTTCGACATATTGTCCAAAGTGCCAAAACTCCTTAAGATCGCCAGTTGTACGACCTTTTGCAGATTCTTTACCAAAAGAAACATAACCACGTTGTCCTCCAATACCTGGAATCTCGTATTTAGCTTTGGTTTCTAATGGAAGGCTGAAAAAGTTGCGTACTTCTGAGTACAGATTTTCAACCAATTGGTCATCAAGAAAGTGACCTTTAAGTGCTACAAAGCCGATGTCTTCGTAGGCTTTTCCGATTTCATTTACAAATTTTTGTTTACGTACCGGATCATCCGATAGGAAATCACGCAAGTCAACACTAGGAATGTTTTGCATTGTTTGTAATTTTTATACGAATGTAAATTTAAGCAAATTTTCAAAGGCTATAATAAAATTTAATGACAAATTATTTTTAACCCAAAAAGTATCATGAACAGGTGTAAAGTTTATGTTTAAAAAAGGTAAAAGCATTATTTGTTTTAAACCATAAAAAAACAGCTTCATTTTTATAAAGCTGTTTTTGAATATTTTAAGAAAAATCTTATTTGTTCATTGACATTAAGAATTCTTCGTTGTTGCGTGTGTTCTTCATGTTTTTCATCACAAAGTCCATTGCTTCTACAGGATTCATATCAGAAAGGTATTTTCTCATAATCCACATACGTTGTTGTGTTACTTCGTCTTGAAGCAAATCGTCACGACGTGTACTAGAAGATACCAAATCGACTGCAGGATAAATACGTTTGTTAGCAATTTTTCTATCCAATTGCAATTCCATGTTACCTGTCCCTTTGAATTCTTCAAAGATCACTTCGTCCATTTTTGATCCAGTGTCGATAAGAGCCGTTGCGATAATCGTCAAAGATCCACCACCTTCAATCTTACGAGCCGCTCCAAAGAAACGTTTTGGTTTGTGAAGCGCATTAGCATCAACACCACCAGAAAGAATCTTTCCAGATGCAGGCGTAACCGTGTTATAAGCTCTTGCCAAACGCGTGATAGAATCTAGCAAAATCACAACGTCGTGACCACATTCTACCATTCTTTGCGCTTTTGACAAAACAAGGTTCGCCACTTTAACATGCTTTTCTGCTGCCTCATCAAAAGTAGAAGCGATAACTTCGGCATTCACACTTCTTTGCATATCGGTAACTTCCTCTGGACGTTCGTCGATTAAAAGTACCATCATGTAAGCTTCTGGATGGTTTGCAGAAATAGCGTTGGCGATATCTTTTAATAAAATCGTTTTACCAGTTTTTGGTTGCGCCACAATCATCGCACGTTGACCTTTACCAATCGGTGCAAAAAGATCTACAATTCTTGTTGATAAAGTCGAATTACGACCAGCAAGATTAAATTTTTCTTGAGGGAAAAGTGGCGTCAAATATTCGAAAGCTACACGATCTTTAATAAATTCTAAATCTCTACCGTTAACTTCTGTTGGCTTTTGTAAAGAGAAATATTTCTCACCTTCTTTTGGAAGTCTCACGATACCTTTAACAGTGTCACCCGTTTTAAGACCATAATTTCTGATCTGCGCTGTCGATACATAAACGTCGTCCGGCGAAGAAATATAACTAAAATCCGAAGAACGTAAGAATCCGTAGTTGTCTGGAAGAATCTCCAAAACGCCTTCGATGGTTACAAGTCCATCAAAGTTAAACTCTTTCTTAGCTGGTACTTCTTCCTGCTGAGATTGTTGTTCTTTATTCGGATTGTTGTTGTGGTTGTGTTGTTGGTTGCCGCGGTTTTGGTTTTGTTGACCTTGAGAATTCCTGTTTTGGTGTTGCGGCTTTTGCGTTTGTTGTGGTTTGGGAGCGACAGCTTCTACTGGTGTAGTGCTTGTTGTGCTCTCGGGCTGAGTTTCTGTATTGTTAGCTTCTTCAGCTTTCGGTTCTTCCGTTTTAGGACGTCTCTTGCGAGGTCTCTTAGTTGTTTTGTCTGCTTCCTGTTCCGAAGTTGCTTCTGCTGTTGGCGTTTCTGCTACTGGAGCAGCAACTGGTTGTTCTTCAACTTTAGCTTCTTCGACTGGGGCAGCTTCTGTAGCAACTGGCTCTGGCTTAGCTTTTGGCTTTCTACCAGGTTTTTTGGCTGGTGTTGCTTTTTGTTCTATTGCTTCTTCTTTAATTTCCACTTCCTTCATAAGTTGGTTGTTGGCTTCTAAGTAGGATTTTATTTCGGTTTGATGCGTTGACTGATAATCTAAAATCGCAAAAACCACTTGTTCGTGTTCGGGTTTTCTACTGATTTTAACGCCTAAATCTTTTGAAATTTGAGTCAATTCGTCGAGCGACTTTGACTTCAGCGTATCAATGTTAAACATAAATGTTGTAAAAATATTGTATTTTAAAACTTTGTAAGTAAGAAAGTTAAACCAGGCGGCTTAATTATTTTCTGAGTGATTACTATGCAAATCTACATTAATTTTTGAAATACGCAAAAATTATTTTAAATTTGCCTAATCTTTTAAAGATAAAGAAGATACTAAAATTTTATGATCCAAAGAATACAGTCCGTTACCATGTTCTTTGCTGTATTATCAGCAGTCTTTTTATTCTTGACTTCACAAGATGTTGTCATCGTAAAAAGTGTACCGGTAATGCTTATTGCATGTATTGTCCTAGTACTTTTGGGCTTGTTAAGTATTTTTAGTTTCAAAAATAGAAAAAGACAAATTCTACTGAACAACATCAGTATGGTTATAAACGCTTTGTTGATCGGTTTGTTGGGGTATTGGTTACTAAGTTTATCCGGAGGAATTAGTTTTCCTGAGAAGGGTATTGAGCCAGTTTTTCCGTTGTTGGCGATTATCTTTTTACTCATGAGTAATTTGTATATCCGTCGCGACGAGAGGCTCGTAAAATCTGTCGACCGTCTTCGATAAATCACACAACGATTTTTTTGAGTTTAAACAGCTTCTTATTAAGGAGCTGTTTTTTTTATGTTGTTGCGGAAATGCATTACATTTGTAGCTTAATCAATTTTCAATGAATTTATATAGAAGAATTCTACGATTTGCTGCTCCACACCAAAAATATATCTACGCTAGTTTATTTTTCAATGTTTTATATTCTCTATTCCAGATAGCATCATTAGGGACAATTTTACCCGTTTTAGGGATGTTGTTCGGAACCATAAAAATGGAAGACAAGCTTGTAGAACCCATATATGACGGACACATTTCGCATTATTTTAATTATCTAAAAGAATACTCATATTATTATATTCAATCTCAAGTTAACGAAAAAGGCGCTTTAACCGTTTTGGCTTGGCTTTGTTTGATAACAGGATTTATGTTTTTACTCCGTAATATTTTCCGTTATCTAGGCGCTTATTTACTTATTTTCTATCGTGTTGGTGTGACAAAAGACTTGCGAAGTGCGATGTATAATAAGATTTTAGCTTTGCCAGTTTCGTTCTTTACAGAACAGAGAAAAGGTGATTTGATGTCGAGAATGTCGAACGATGTTGGCGAAGTCGAGAATAATATTTTGGGCAGCTTGGTGGATTTAATCAATTCGCCCTTTATGTTAATCAGTACTTTGGTGACTTTATTTTATCTAAGTCCGCAATTAACTTTATTTAGTTTAATCGTTTTACCAATCATGGGAACACTTATTTCTTTAATTGGAAAAAGTCTTAAAAAAGATTCTCACGAAGCTCAAAACGAATTAGGAAACATCTTCTCTATTGTTGATGAAACCTTAAAGTCCACTAAAATTATTAAAATCTTTAATGCTGATAAATTATTAAGTAACCGCTTTTCTGGTTCGATGACAAAATGGATTAATAATTCCGTAAGTCTCGGTCGAAAAAAAGAACTAGCGTCACCAACCAGTGAGTTTTTGGGTGCGTTAACTTTTTTGATGATTACTTGGTATGGCGGTAAAGAGATTATCGTTAACCAAAGTATTCGTCCAGAAGATTTCTTGGTATTCTTGGGTATTTTCTTCCAAATTTTACCGCCTATTAAAAGCCTTTCTTCTTCGATTTCTAATGTACAAAAAGGTGAAGGATCTTTGGTTCGTGTGATGGATATTTTGGACGCTGATGTCAAAGTTGATGAAATTCCGAATCCTGTTCCGATTTCTGAGTTAAAAGACAAAATCACTTTTGAGAATGTTGGTTTCTATTACAATCAAGAACATTTAATCCTAAAGAATTTTAATTTAGAAATTAAAAAAGGACAAACCGTCGCTCTTGTTGGACAAAGTGGAAGCGGAAAAACAACGATCGCAAACTTGCTAACGCGTTTCTATGACGTGTCAGAAGGTAGCATCAACATCGATGGCGTTAATATTAAAAACTTAAACTTAAAACAATACCGTTCGATTTTAGGAATGGTTACACAAGAGTCGGTTTTGTTTAACGACACCGTTTTCAACAATATTGCGATGGGTAAAGAGAATGCAACTCGCGAAGAAATTATCGAAGCTGCAAAAATTGCTAATGCTCACAACTTTATCGAAAGCCTTCCTGAAGGTTACGACACCAATATCGGTGACGATGGTAACAAGCTTTCTGGCGGACAAAAACAACGTGTGTCGATTGCGAGAGCTGTTCTCAAAAATCCACCAATTATGATTTTGGACGAGGCAACTTCTGCGTTAGATACAGAGTCTGAGCGTTTTGTACAAGATGCTTTGGAAAAAATGATGAAAAACAGAACTTCACTGGTTATTGCGCACAGATTGTCAACCATCCAAAAAGCTAATCATATTGTGGTGATGGAAAAAGGTGAAATCGTCGAACAAGGCAGCCATCATGATCTTATGGAAAAGAATGGCGTCTATCGTAAGTTAGTTGAATTACAAAATTTTGAGTAGATTTTAATCTACTTACAATCTATTTTAAATATAAAGTGATGTCAAATCTGGCATCACTTTTTTGTTTATCTTTTTTAAATTTTAGTTCTAAAATGAATGAATTTTTAAAAGACATCATTTATATTCTCACGTAACAAAAAACACCATAAACAGCTCTCCTATTGACATCTACATTACTTAAAATATCAAGATTCATGAATTTTAAAACACTTACTTTTTTAGTAAAAAAAGACGCATAGTATTTTTGAGCATCAAATATTTAATAAAAAATCATGAAAAAAATCTACTTAGGCGTTGCAATTAGTTTGCTATCCGTTACATCTTTATTTTCACAAAAGAAGTTTAACTTTCTTAATCAAACATTTGGGACTGCTATTTACGGAATTAATAAAAACGGTGAAGGTGTTATGGGTTTAAGGTATTATAATTTTGCTACAAATACGCTTACCGCTGCCGAATCACAAGTTGGGACGCTTGCATCAATCAACGATAACGGACAATATGCAGGCGCAACTTTTTTGGATGAAGTCAATTATATTTTTCAACCAAGTTTTAAAAAATCTAGCAATTGGCAAGCAATTCCTTGGTTTTCTGAGTCTGTCCCAAGTCAATCTCAATTTACAACTTACAAAATTTCGCCAAACGGAAAATGGGTTGTTGGGCAAATGTCAATTGGTACAGAACAATACGGAATGTTTATCTTCAACACCGAAACAATGGAAATGAAACGCGTGATCGGTGGCGATTATGAACATTATGCCGCTTATAGCGTTAACGATAACGGAATTGTCGTGGGATGGGCTGACCTTTTAGGAGTTGGGACAAAAAGAACGCCTGTTTATCTTAATGTTAATGATATGCAAGTTCACGAATTTTTACCAACACCTTCAGCCATTCTTAATGCGGCAGGCGGCATTAATGCGAACAATATCATTGTTGGAAATTATGAAAACCAAGCTTTTTATTACGATCTGAACAATAATAATTTCCAATCACTAGATAATCCTGCAGGTTCTATTTCGTGCTCTTTAATGGACATCTCAAACACTGGAGTTGCTGTTGGTTTCGCAAGTATGGGTGGAAATTCCAGAAAAGCCGTTATTTATCATCCGTCGATGGGAAATACTCCCATGTATTTAACAGATTTTCTGTCTTCTAACGGAATCGATTTTTCGACAGCGACAGACCAAACTTTAGGAACTGCATCAACAATTTCTTCGGATGGAAAATATATTGGAGGCTTCATAAACTCAACAATGGCGGCATTTGCGTATGGTTGGGCTGTTTATCTAGATGACGCAACTTTAGGAACTACCAATAATCTTACGACATCCAAAATCTCAATATATCCTAATCCTGTTGCGGATAAACTTAGTATAAAAACAAATGAAAAAATTTCTAACGTCGAAGTTTACAATATCGCTGGAACAAAAACTCAAATTCTAAAAACACAAAATAATGAAATAGATGTTCGTCATCTGTTGCCTGGCACTTACATTATCAAATCTAATATTGGTAATAAAGTCTTTAGCGAAAAATTTATTAAAAAGTAAATGTGATTTCCAAATGAAAAAGAGCGAAAATTTCGCTCTTTTCTTATGCTTGATTATGTTGAATATTGTCTATCAAACTCAAAACTTTTAATTTTTGATCTGCATATTTAGCTTGAAGTTCAGATCCTTCGCCCATTCTTCGATAATATTCTAAAGCTTTTTCTGCAAAGAATTTTTTGTGATAATCACTAACATCAGGAACGTTCGGAAAATTGGTATGAAATAACATTTCGTAGTAAGCTTGCCATTCGCGTTCGTTCTTATCTTCCAGCATCATTTCGGGAGATTTTTGTCGGACGTGCAACATCTCGTGAGCAATCATATTAATGACTAAATTAAATTCAAAATCAAATAAATTTCGGGGTATTAAAACCATTTGACGCTCACCAATATCACCATTTGCAGTCAACAAAATTGAGTTTTTCTCTAACTCGTCGCGAAAACCAAAACCTTCTAAATTTGGATGATCGAGCTCAAATTCATAAACAAGAAATTTAGCCAAATCCAAAATCTGATTGTTCTCTTTATAAGCATTAATGTTAAACATCAGCTGATCGTAATTCATCCCAAAAAATTTTACGAATGTAAAAAAAACTTTGTTTGTGCTAAATGTTTTTCTCGCCTTTATTCATTTTCTTCATCGTGTTAACTTTCACTTTTCTAAATGGTCGTATCATCTTTTTAATTGGTCGAAGTGATCGTAAATAAATGGTGACAACCAAAGAAATACAAGCCGCTGTTCCCAGCGCGCCTCCAAAGCCTTTAAATTCTTTTGAAATATTTTGATAAATCAACGTGAAAATAATTGGAGCGATAAATAAATTGAAGTTTTTAAAATGTTTCCTCGAAGAAATCATCCCAATGAACGTAGATCCAATCACGATAAACGGAATATCTTTCGGTAAATCGAAATGCCAAAACCAGGTGTTGAACTGGTAAAATCCTCCAACCAACATGGCTATTAATCCAGAGGCTCGAACGGGGCCTAATTTTAAATTTTTGTTTAAATGATAGGTTAACCAAGCTCCAGAAATGGCTAAAACGATATTGATAATCAACGTTTCTACCATGGCAAAAAGAATTTATAGATTACATACGCGTACAAAACGCCCATAAATGCTAAAGTTCCTAATTTTCCGCCAATTCCGTGGAAATAATGATGCGAAAATGTATAAAAAACCGCCGTTAAAATCGTTGAAAGAAATATAAAAACATAACCATACGGAAGTTGTGTCATGCCCACAAAAGCCCCACAATAGATGGCAATCGGCCAATGCGCAGCTGATTTCATTTGATACTTAATATGTCGGGTAAAGCTTCCCGTAAAACCTACCAATCCTGCTGCAAAAACGGTATTTAAACCAACTGTAGATTGTAAAAAATAGGTCGCAAAACTTCCTATCAAAAACCAAACGAACAAATCGTAATGCACTTCATGTTTCAATTCGATGTGCAAACGGTGTTTTTTTCGATACGACAAAGCCATTCCCAAAACAATCAACGAAAAAGCAATGAGAAACCATGGTTTCAAGTTCTTTTCTTTGATGATGGCCACAATAAAATAAACCTGCGCAGCAATGAACAGGAATAATAAGAGTTTCGGAATTAACTTTTTAAAATTTTGCATTTAAACAAAAATAGGGCGATTAACGCCCTACTTCTTTATTCTTCAATAATCAGATCTACGCCTAATTTTTCGGCTAAGAGTTTTGAAATTTTTAATTTTAGTGGCTCGATATCAATGTTTTGCATGGCATCGTTTGCGAAAGCGTAAAGCAACAGAGCTTGCGCTTCATTCTTCGAAATTCCACGTGCACGAAGGTAGAACATCGCATCTTTATCCAATTGTCCAACCGTACAACCGTGCGAACATTTCACGTCATCAGCAAAAATTTCCAACTGAGGTTTGGTGTCGATTGACGAACCTTCAGAAAGCAAAATATTGTTGTTTTGCTGATAAGCATTGGTTTTTTGAGCAATTTTATCTACAAAAACTTTCCCGTTGAAAACTCCGTGAGATTTTCCACCGAAAATTCCTTTGTAGTTTTGGTAAGACTCGCAATGCGGTTGATTGTGATGAACCGCCGTGTGATGGTCCACTAATTGGTCTTTATCAATCACCGTAATTCCGTTCATAAACGAATTGATGTTGCTTCCGTTTTGAATAAAATCTAAGTTATTTCGCACTAATTTTCCCCCAAAAGAGAAAGTATTTACCGTTGCCAAACTGTCTTTTTTTTGCTTAGCATACGTATTATCAATTAAATACGAACTATCACTATCGTTTTGAAGTTTATGCCAATCTGCTTTTGCATTTGGATAAACGAAAATTTCCGTCACCGAATTCGTGAACGTAAAACTTTCATCAAAATTGTGATGACTTTCAATAACTTCTACTTTCGAATTTTCTTCAACAATTAACAAATTACGCGTGTTGTAAAATGTGTTTTCTTGTTGATTTTGAGAAAGATAGAACACATGAATTGGTTTTTCAATCACGGTATTTTTTGGAACGTGAAGGAAAAACCCGAACTTACAATACGCATCATTCAAATCCACAAATGTGTTGTTTTCCAATGCAATAGTATTGAAATATTTATCGAAAACCGCTTTGTGTTTTTCATCATTCAACGCATGATTGAAAGACAACATTTCGATATTTGCAATCGAAATTTTCGACAATTCTTTGTGTAATTCTCCGTTTACAAACACGATGTAATCGAAGTTTTCCTCGCCCAAATGCAATGCATCAATTTGCTCTTTCGTAATATGATGCTCGTTGGTTGGGAAAAAATTGTAGTCTTTTTTTACAATTTCTGCAAGGTTGGTGTATTTATATTCTTCGTCTTTCTTCGTCGGGAAGCCCAATTCAGCAAACTTTTGCAAAGCCGCCTTTCTTTTATCATCGAGAAAACGATGCTTCAAGCTTTCTAAAAAAGAAGTATGTTTTTCTAAAATTTGGTCTAATAGCATATTTGAAATTTGAAGTTTGAGATTTGAAATTGAGGTCGCTAAACTTTCGTTTATTCCTCGTTCTTCCGATTGAATTTATTTCCTTTATGAGTTGAATTTTTCAAATAGTTAATAAATCCCGAAAGCTTTTTTGAAATCTCTAAACTTTCATTTTTTAGTTTTAAATAAGTTTCTTCATCCAGATATTTTCTATCAAATGCTCTTATAAGTTGCGACCGAACTTCACCAGCGGAACCTTTAGACATTATAAGAAAATTAACAAATTCACGATTTCCTTCTCTTTCAAAACCCTCAGCAATATTATCCATTATCGAGGAAGAAGCTCTGTCAATTTGCGTTTTATCATATCTCTGAAATTTGTCGTTGAGCACGCAATTTTGATAAATGGACTCACAAAATCTTCTTGAATTTTGCCAAATTTCCAAATCTTCAAAATTATTTATCGTTCCCACAATTTCAAATTTCAAATATCCAATCTCGAATTACTTAAGCAGCCAATCGTAGCCTTTTTCTTCTAATTCTAATGCAAGAGATTTGTCTCCTGTTTTGATGATTTTTCCATCCGCTAAAACGTGTACGAAATCAGGTTGAATATGATTCAAAAGTCTTTGGTAGTGCGTAATTAAAAGAACCGCATTTCCTTCATTTCTGAATTTATTCACACCATCCGAAACAATTCTCAAAGCGTCGATATCCAAACCAGAATCGGTTTCGTCCAAGATTGCCAATTTCGGGTTGAGCATCATCATTTGGAAAATCTCATTTCTCTTCTTTTCACCACCAGAAAAACCTTCGTTTAACGAACGAGAAAGGAAATCTTTTTTAATTTCCAAAAGCTCCGATTTTTCGCGAATCAAAGACAACATTTCTTTTGCTGGCATATCTTCAAGACCGTTTGCTTTGCGGTTTTCGTTCATTGCGGCTTTAATGAAGTTCGTTACCGAAACTCCCGGAATTTCCACCGGATACTGAAACGACAAGAAAATCCCTTTGTGTGCTCTTTCTTCTGGAGCATCTTCGATGATATTATCACCTTCGAAAAGGATTTCACCATCCGTTACTTCGTACTCTTCTTTACCAGCAATCACCGATGAAAGCGTAGATTTACCAGCACCGTTTGGTCCCATAATCGCATGAACTTCACCCGGTTTTATCTCTAAATTGATTCCTTTTAAAATTTCTGCGCCATCTTCAATTCTGGCGTGTAAGTTTTTAATTTCTAACATAATTTTTAATGTGGTAATTAGATAATCTGATAATTAGTTAATTATTTCTTACCACTTATTTTTAATGTAATGATAATTTTATTTGTAATATTTTCAATATCTTTTAGTTGCTCTAACAAGTCGTCACATTCTGGATAATTTTCTGAATGTTTGCAAAGCAATAGCCAATAATTAGTTTCTTCTATTTCTTTTGCTGCGATTTTAAACTTATGTATAAAATCATTTTTACTTTCAGAATTTTGAGCTTCTCTAATGTTTGCACCAATTGAAGTCCCAGATTTTAATAATTGGTTTGAAATCACAAATTTTTTTTGCTCGTGAAGTAATTCGCAATATTTGATAATTCTTAATGAAAAATTAAAAGTTTTGGTTAAAATTATATTGTCTTTCATTATCAAATTATCTCATTTCCAAATTAACACATTAACCTACCGAACCTTCCAATGAAATTTCCAGAAGTTTTTGAGCTTCGATGGCGAATTCCATTGGGAGTTTGTTGAGAACTTCTTTACTGAAACCGTTTACGATTAATGCAATTGCTCTTTCGGTGTCGATTCCTCTTTGGTTGCAGTAGAAAATTTGGTCTTCACCAATTTTCGATGTTGTTGCTTCGTGCTCCAATTGTGCACTTGGATCTTTGATTTCGATGTATGGAAAAGTATGTGCTCCACATTCATTCCCCATCAATAAAGAATCACACTGAGAGAAATTCCTCGCGCCTTTTGCAGATGGCATTACTTTTACCAATCCACGGTAGGAATTGTTCGATTTTCCTGCAGAAATACCTTTAGAAATAATCGTTGAACGCGTATTCTTACCGATGTGAATCATTTTCGTTCCTGTATCGGCGTATTGATGCATGTTGGTAACCGCAATCGAATAAAATTCTCCGATTGAATTGTCACCTTTCAAAATACAAGACGGATATTTCCAAGTTACGGCAGAACCCGTTTCCACTTGCGTCCAAGAAATTTTTGCGTTTTTCTCGCAAAGTCCTCTTTTTGTTACAAAGTTGAAAACTCCTCCTTTTCCGTTTTCATCACCTGGATACCAGTTTTGTACGGTTGAATATTTAATTTCAGCATCATCCATTGCAATTAATTCCACAACAGCGGCGTGCAACTGGTTTTCGTCACGAGATGGCGCAGTACAACCTTCCAAATACGAAACGTAACTTCCTGCATCAGCGATAACAAGCGTTCTTTCGAACTGTCCTGTTCCAGCTTGGTTGATACGGAAATAAGTGGAAAGTTCCATTGGACATTTCACACCTTTTGGAATATAGCAGAATGAACCGTCAGAAAACACCGCCGAATTCAATGCTGAATAGAAGTTATCACCTCTCGGAACAACTGTTCCCAAATGTTTTTTAACTAAATCTGGATGATTTTTAATCGCTTCAGAAATGGAGCAGAAAATAATTCCTTTTTCTGCTAAAGTATCTTGGAAAGTCGTTTTCACGGAAACGGAATCCATCACGATATCAACAGCAACACCAGCCAAACGTTTTTGCTCTTCGATGTTAATACCCAATTTTGCAAAGGTTTTCAAAAGTTCTGGATCAACTTCGTCTAGACTTGCCAATTCTGGTTTTACTTTTGGTGCAGCGTAATAACGAATCGCCTGGAAATCTGGCTTTTCGTATTTGATATTCGCCCAATCTGGTTCTTCCATTTTTTGCCAAATTCGGAATGCATCCAAACGCCAATCGGTCATCCATTCTGGCTCCTCCTTCTTTTCCGAAATCATTCGGATAATATCTTCATTAAGACCCGTCGGAAAATCGTCATACTCGATGTCGGTATAAAAACCGGCTTCGTATTCTTTGGTTTTAAGATCTTCTCTTAGATCGTCTTCTGTGTACTTACTCATAATTAAATTTTAGATTTTGAATTTTAGATTTTAGATAAGAATGTCTCCAATCTCTTGTCTAAAAATCTCTAATCTACAAACTGAAACTCTCACCGCAGCCGCAAGTTCTTGAGGCATTTGGATTGTTAAAAACGAAACCTTTACCATTTAACCCGCCAGAATATTCTAATGTTGTCCCGGCAAGATAAAGGATGGATTTTTTCTCTACAACGACTTTTACACCGTTGTCTTCAAAAATTTGATCGGTTTCCCCTTTTTGGTTGTCAAACTTCAAGACGTACTCAAGACCGGAGCAACCTCCACTCTTTACGCCTACTCGTATATAGTCGGTTTCAGGATTGAAGCCTTCTTCAGTCATTAACTGCGCTGCTTTGGCTTTGGCCTGATCTGAAACTTTTATCATTGTTTTTATTTAGAATGATTTTTTATAGTGCAAAAATACAAACTAATTTCCGCAATCTCAAATCGATAGATTCTATTTTAGTAATTTAAGAATTTATTAATGACTTTTAATGAAAGTTTAACCTATTAATTGCTTGAATTATTAGTAAGTTTTAAGCTTTATTTTTATAAAAATTTAATTTACATCTTGAAATTTGTTTTGAAAGCAATTTAACTTTTAAAGTCAAAAAAACTCTAAACACTAAATTTGAATATGAAATATATATTAGGAATAATTGGAGTCATCATATCGCAATTCACATTTTCGCAAGCAACAAGATTTGTTTATCAAGCTAGCATGACACCAGATTCAACAAAAGTTACTGAAAAGAAAATTGAAAAAGTCTATCTGGATGTCGATGGACAAAAGTCGGTTTTTTATTCTGAAAATAGAGCCAAACGCGATTCGATTATGAACCGAATGCGAGAAACCAAAAATTTTGACAGAACTCAAATACAAGATTTACGATCTATTATTGATTATAGTGTAGAAAAAGATCTAGCGAAACAGAATCTTAATTTCAAACAACGAATTGCTCGCGACCAATATGTCTATGAAGAGCAAATCCCAAATACTTGGAAAATCTTACCCGAAACTGTAAAAATTGGAAATTACCAAACTCAAAAAGCGGAACAAAATTATGGTGGACGAACTTGGTATGCGTGGTTTACGACGGATGTGCCTTTGCAAGATGGTCCTTATAAATTTGGAGGTTTGCCTGGATTAATTGTAAAGCTTGAAGACAGCAAAGGTGATTATAGTTTTGACTTAATGGAAAGTAAAAAAATCGCAAGCATACAAACACCAGAAAGTCGAGGCCAAGATATTAGTATTAAAAAAGATAAATTTTTGGCAATGCAAAAGAGGTTTCAACAAGATCCTAGCAGTTTTATGAATGCAAATTCTAATCGAATGGGTGGTGGACAACGCGCCAATGCTGGTGGTCGTCAGCGACAAGTCTCAAACCCTCAACAAATGCAAGATATGCAAAAGAGAATGCTAGACGATATTAAATCGAGAAATAATCCGATTGAAAAATTATAAAAAAAGAGAACCAATTAATTGGTTCTCTTTTGGTTTTATAGATTAGAAATGGCTTTGACAATATCATCTTTGATAACCTTAACACCAAGAAGATGATCGCCTTTGTATTCCAAAAATTGTTTTGGTTCGGCGGCATTGGCGAAATTGGTTTTGCCCTGCTCAAACGGAACGGTTTTGTCCTCGGAACCATAAATAAAAAGCTTTGGAAGACCTTTTAATGCTTTAACATCTTCTTTTACAGAATACGGAGAAATCAACATTTTTTCGATAACATCTTTGTATTGAGGTGCAAAATGAGCTGCAATATCCGTGAAAGATGACATGCCGCCATCGATAATCAATCCTGAAATTTTATTTTGATTGTCTTTTGAAATTTTTGTGGCCACTTGTGTTCCTAAAGATGCACCGTAAATATAGACTTTAGTATTTTTGATATCAGGGCGAACAAGCATTGCATCAAAGAATTTTTGTGCATCTGCAGCTACGTTAAGATGCGTTGGTGTCCCAGTAGATTTTCCATAACCGCGCAAATCTACCATCACAACTTGATAACCGACTTCCACCAATGGTTTTACCATAAATTGATAAGTTGTCACATTACCGCCTGCCCCATGAAAAAACAAAATCGTCTTTTTAATGCTTTTAGTCTCAGGTTTTAAGACAATGGCAGTTATTGTGTCAGACTCAACTGGTAGAGAAATATTTTCAACATTTTTAAATTCTATTGGTTTCAAAATTTTACTTGGTTGATAAAATTTATCATCCATCTGGGCTTTTGAAAATTGAGAAAAAAAAGCGAGAACAAAAGTAAATAATAGTGCGTTTTTCATAATAGATTTTGATTTATGCTTCAAAAGTAAAACGCAAACATTTTAAACCGAAAAAAAATATGTTGAATGGTAATTTTCGGAAACTGAATGGTAAAAAAAGAGACTTTCAAAAAAAGTCTCTTTAATATTATTGATGGTAAAATTAATCTCTTAATCTCGCGATGACATCTAGACCACCTTTAGTTTTGTCTCCGATTTTGCAAAGGATTTCGGTATCAAGTGGTAAGAAAACGTCCATTCTAGAACCGAATTTAATAAATCCAAACTCGTGACCAGCTTTCGCCTTATCCTCGATATTACAATAGAAAACAATACGTCTCGCAACGTAACCTGCAATCTGACGGAACACCACTTTATGATTGGTTTCACTTTTTACAGCAACAGTTGTTCTTTCATTTTCTGTTGAAGATTTTTCGTGCCACGCTACCAGATATTTTCCTGGATGATATTTTTTATAAACAACATCTCCAGAAACTGGATAACGACAAATATGAACATTAAGCGGCGACATAAAGATAGAAACTTGAATACATTTTTCTTTTAAAAACTCATCTTCAACAACTTCTTTAATCATTACAACCTTACCGTCAACTGGTGCAATTACATTCTCAACATGTTCCAAAATATTACGGTTTGGAACACGGAAAAACCAAAACACCAATCCTAAAATCACCAATAATGGAACGATGATTAACAATGACCACATTTTTAGAAAGTAAATAGAAATACCTCCAATTATTAAAATGGCTAAAATCGCAACCGTTAAGGTGCCTTTGGATTCTTTATGAAGCTTCATAGTCTATATTTTCGAACCTTTAAGATTCTATACAAATTTTTCTAAAATAAAATACAAATATACAACAGGCGCACAAATTATGAAACTGTCTAATCTATCTAACACGCCACCATGTCCTGGAATGATGTTTCCGCTGTCTTTAACACCAAAAGAACGTTTTAATTGGCTTTCCACCAAATCGCCTAAAGGTGCAAAAACCGACACTAAAAACCCGACCATAATCCAATTACCACGAAGTTCTGGAAAATATTTTTCAACAAAGAAACCTAGGATCAATGTGAAAAATACACCTCCAGCAAAACCTTCCCAAGTTTTTTTAGGACTAATAGTTGGTGCCATCTTGTGTTTGCCAAAGAATTTTCCGGTAAAATAAGCGAAACTGTCACTACTCCAAATAAGAATAAACAACATCATCACTTCTAAAGTAAAAGGCTTGTTAACTGGATCTAATGTGCTAAAACTCGGCAATCCTAATGCAAAACTAAATGGTAAAGCTGTATATATAACGGTAAATATAAATTTACCGCTTTCGAAATAAAGTTCTTTCGGAAATTTGAAAAGTGTAATACAAGCAATTAAAATTAAACCTAAAGCAAGTATTTCGGACAAATTAAAATTGAAGAAAAATCCGTGGTAGAAAAATCGTTTTGAAAATTGATAATAAATAAAAGCTACCAATGGTAAAACCAGCCATTTGTAAATACCGTTATCAAATTTCATAATTCGGATACATTCCCAAACGCCAACAAGCATAAAGAATGTCATTAATCCGTAAAAAAGATATTGTTGTTTGACAGCAGGAATGATGGGACTAAGCCATGATTCGCCCAAAGGTGTACAACAAAGTATGATGACTAAACCATAAATTGCTCCCGAAATAAGTCGCTGAATGAGATTTTTATCCAAAGTTTGAGTTTAAAAATTAATCTTCCAGCAAAAGTAAGAAAAGTTTTGAACTGTCTTTGTTAGGTGTGTCAAGTTTTGATTGACTTCCGCTAATCGAAGTTAAATTTTTAAGATTACCAGCACGTTTTACTTTCATCATCGCTTCACCAAGATTGGTTACAATTTGCGAAACATTGGCGATAATAATAATTTTTTCGGGTAATCTAGAAGAATGGTAATGCATAATATTGTTATGCGATAACATAACTCTACCATCAAAAGCGATGAGATATTCTGCTGTGATAAAAGCAGCATCATTTTCTTCCTCTAATTGCGAAGTGTACTTAGTTTTAGTAACATTAAGGAAATCTTGCAATTGCTTATCCCAACAAAAAACAGAAGTAATACCTTCTATTTTGAGAATTTGATTAAGCGTCTGTAACGCCTCTGCATCATCTCCACAATAGTTAAAATAGCCACCAGAATGCGTAAACAATTGGGCAAATTTGTAGTCCAAATCTGCATCACGCAATTCGTCGCCCAACTTCGTCACATTAGGATCGTCTTCCTCCTCTTGTTGGTTAAGTATCTTATTTACAATTTTTTTGAATAAACTCAATTTCGATGAGAGATTTTGATACAATTACAAAAATATAAAATATCTGTAATATTAAAAATTTAAAAATCAAAAATATAGCAAAAATCCCGATTACCACACATAAAAGATGAAGAATCAGGATTTTTTATATTATTTTTTAGAAAATTAACAATATTAATGTTCTAATTTGGGTTCCGCTTGTGGCGTTTCGTTCTGTTGTTCAACATTAGTTGCATCAGTTGCTGTTGCAGGAAGAACTTCAGCGTTAGAAACTGGCTTCTCCGTCAACTCTGGATCCCAAGCTCTTTTCCCGAAAATCTCTTCAAGATCTTCACGGAAGATAACTTCTTTCTCTAATAATTTATTAGCTAAAGCAGTTAATTTGTCTTGATTATCTGTAAGAATTTGGATTGCTCTTTCATACTGACTTTGTACAAATCTTTGGATTTCGTCATCGATAATCTCCGCAGTTTTCTCAGAATATGGTTTTGAAAACGCATAATCATTTTGACCAGAACTATCATAGTAAGATACGTGACCAACTTTCTCGCTCAAACCATAAATGGTAACCATTGCATTAGCTTGTTTGTAAGCTCTTTCTAAGTCATTTTGCGCACCCGTAGAATAATCTCCCAACGCAACTTGCTCTGCCGCACGACCACCTAATAAAGAACACATTTCGTCCAACATTTGTTCTGTTGTTGTAATCTGTCTTTCTTCTGGAAGATACCAAGCTGCTCCCAAAGAACGTCCTCTTGGTACAATCGTAACTTTTAACAAAGGCGCTGCGTGTTCTGTCAACCAAGACACCGTTGCGTGACCAGCTTCGTGGAAAGCAATTCTTTTCTTTTCAGAAGGTTTAATGGCTTTATTTTTCTTTTCGAGACCGCCGATAATTCTATCAACTGCATCTAAGAAATCTTGTTTAGTAACAACTTCATGGCTATTTCTTGCAGCAATTAGTGCAGCTTCGTTACAAAGATTTGCAATATCAGCACCACTAAATCCTGGTGTTTGTTTTGCTAAGAAATCTCTGTCAACTTCTGGATCTAATTTAATTTTCTGTAAATGAACATCGAAAATTTGTCTTCTCTCATGAAGTTCTGGAAGGTCAACATAAATTGATCTATCAAAACGTCCAGCTCTCAACAAAGCTTTATCCAAAATATCAGCACGGTTGGTTGCAGCCATAATGATAACATTAGTATCTGTGCCAAAACCATCCATTTCGGTTAACAACTGGTTAAGTGTATTTTCGCGCTCATCGTTACCACCGCTAAAATTTTTACCACCTCTTGCTCTACCAATTGCATCAATCTCATCAATGAAAATAATAGCGGGTGATTTTGCTTTAGCCTGAGCAAATAAGTCACGAACTCTAGATGCCCCAACACCTACAAACATCTCCACAAAGTCTGATCCAGACAAAGAGAAAAACGGTACTTTAGCCTCACCAGCAACAGCTTTTGCTAATAAAGTTTTACCAGTACCTGGAGGACCAACTAAAAGAACACCTTTAGGAATTTTACCTCCTAGTTTCGTATATTTTTCTGAGTTTTTAAGGAAATCGACAACTTCTTGCACCTCTTCTTTTGCGCCTTCTAGACCAGCAACATCTTTAAAGGTTACATTAATTTTTTCTTTATCATCAAAAAGTTTAGCTCTTGACTTCCCGATAGAGAATATCTGTCCGCCAGGACCGCCGCCACCGCCCATTTTTCTGAATAAGAAAAAGTAGAACAATGCCATAATTGCAATCCAGAATAAAGCAGTAAACAACAACTCAGAGAACGGGCTTTTGCTAGTCCCAAATTCCATGGTTGCTTTTTTGTCAGCTGGCGCTTCCGAGTTGATTTGGTTAAATCTTTCTTGGAAATATCGAAGATCACCATAAGTCAAGGTATAATCTGGACCTGGTTTCATTGCCAACATAGACAATGGATTTTCGTCTTTTTTAGCTGCAGATTTTTGTTCTGCTTTAGCAGCTTTGTTAAGAAAAATTTCTGCTTTTGGTGTATCTCTGTACACCATAACTTCTCCAACCTTACCAGACTGGACAAGCTTATAGAAGTCATTCTCACCGATATTTTTGGTATTGGAATCTCCTAGAAATCCTGGCACTAAAAACAGCACCATAACCAAAATAATAATGGGAATAAACCAATTAAAACCTTTATTATTATTCATTATTTTTTACTTTGAAATATTTGGAAATAATATCTTAGAAGTTGGGCTGTGCATCTTCGATGCGTGTTACTTTTGCATCACCCCAAAGCGTCTCGATATCATAGTATTCTCTAACTTGTTTTTGGAAAACATGGACAACAACCGATACATAATCTAACAACACCCACATTGCATTTTCGTTACCTTCTACATGCCATGGACGATCTTTAAGCTCGTTTCTCACTTTCTTTTCGATATTACCAGCGATAGACGATACTTGTGTATTAGAATTACCACTACAGATGATAAACGTCTCTGCAACTGCATTTTCAATATTCGAAAGATCAAAAACTAAAACGTCCTCACCTTTTGTATCTTGTATTGCTTCTATTATTTTCTCTACTAATAG
This sequence comes from Soonwooa buanensis, assembly GCF_900167905.1. GTDB lineage: Bacteria > Bacteroidota > Bacteroidia > Flavobacteriales > Weeksellaceae > Soonwooa > Soonwooa buanensis. The sequence continues at coordinate 74,035 of NZ_FUYZ01000009.1, forward strand.
TTGTTTTTCTGTATTTTTACTCATTCAAAAATTATATATCTGCAAATTTATTGATTTTAATCTATTTAAGCTTTGTCTTCTTAGCTTTGGATGTCTTAAAGTTTTCTTAAATGACCGATCTAATTTACAAATCTGAAGTAACTTCTACAAACGAAGAAATTCTTGACCTGCTAATTAACACTCCAGAACACTTGGCGCTGTACAGTTTTAACCAAACTAAAGGCCGCGGACAATATGGAAATGTATGGAATATCCAAATTGACAAAAACCTCGCCTACACCTTTGCTATAAAAACGAAGAACATAAATCTTGACGATGTCAGCTTCAATTATCGTACCGCGCTTATTACACGTGATTTTATAGCCAAAATGACCAAAAGTGCTGTCAATATCAAATGGCCAAATGATTTAATTTTAAACCAAAAAAAAATCTGTGGCATCTTAATCGAAAAGAAAAAAGTTGACCACGAAAGTTATTTCATTATTGGGATTGGCATTAATATTTTGCAAGAAAACTACGACAATCTTCCAAAGGCAGGTTCTATTTTAACAACTACTGGTCAAGCTTTCGATATAAAAAACTTTGCTGAAGCTTTTCATTATTATTTTAAAAGTGAAATTTCAAAAACAATTTATGACGTGGAAATTCTAAATAATTTCAACAGTCATTTATTTAGAAAAAATGAAATTTCGGTGTTTGTAAAAGATGACATAAGACAAAATGGCATAATAAAACACGCCGATGCTGACGGTTATCTTTGGATTGATTTTGAAAAGGATGGTCTACAACGTGTTTTTCATAAACAAGTCGAGTTACTTTATTGATTAGCGCGCTTCCAATAAAGATAAAATGCGATTGGCCCAAATATTAAATTCGGAAGCCACATTGCAAGAAGCGGTGACATACTTTTGTTCTCGGAAACCACGCTTAAAGCTTGGAAAGAAAACACAAACACGAAAGCCAACGCAATACCAATGGCAAGGTTAATCCCAAGTCCACCACGCTTTTTTTGTGATGACAACGACAAAGCCAAAAATGTCAAAATTATAATAGAAACTGGCATCGACGTACGCTGATGCAATTCATTATAAAAGGTATTAACATTACTATTTCCCTTTATTTTTTCACGCTCGATAAGTTTGATGAGATCAGGCGTTATTTTATTCTGACCAACTAATTTGTCAGGAAAAAGTTCTTCTGGCGGCAACCCAAAATCTTGCTTTTTTTGATCACCGTTTGCTAACTTTTCGGAGTCGTCTTTTTGAGGCCAACGCTCCATATAACTTGTTAGCAAAAAGGATTTTGATTTAGCATCCCAAGTAACATCATTCGCGATAATCTGATAAATTAACTTTTTATCCTTGTCAAATTTTTGATAAAGATAACCAAAACCTTTCTTCTGTTCGCGATTATAATTGTTTATAAAAATATACTCGAAAGGGTTAAGATTGGTCGCAATTGTGGTATTCCCCAACAACTCGTCTTTGTTAACTTGGTTGTAAGTATAAGGTTCTAATTTATTCTTTTTAATATTCGCCCAAGGCAAAATAAAATGATTGGTCGCTAAGGCAAACCCGGCAATAATTAAAGATGCAATTAAATAAGGTTTTGCAAAACGATGAAAACTTGCACCGCTACTGATAATTGCTACAATTTCGGTATTATTAGCCAATCTCGACGTAAAGAAAATTACCGAAATAAAAACCAAAATCGACATAAAGGTGATAATCAAATTCAGGATCCAAAACGGATAGAAATTCACCAAGAAATAAGTTACCGAAAAACCGTTATTTTCGATACGTGGTGTTTTACTCTGAACATCGATGATTAATACAATTATCGACAAAAGCGCCAACATAAAAAAGAGGGTGCCAAGATATTTTTTGATAATATATGCGTCGATAATTTTCATAAAACCTACGAAGAATTATAGTCTTTGTTTAAGTTGAGGAATAATAGAATCTTTCCATTCGTAAAAATCGCCAGCAACAATATGCTCTCTCGCAACTTTCACCAAATCTAGATAAAACGCCAAATTATGAATAGATGCAATTTGTTTTGCTAAATATTCTTTCGCAACAAATAAGTGACGAACATAGGCTTTGCTATAATCGCGATCCACAAAACTTGTCCCAAACTCATCCAAAGCCGAGAAATCGTTTTTCCACTTTTCGTTTTTCATATTGATAACACCTTGCCAAGTAAACAACATCGCGTTACGCGCATTTCTTGTCGGCATCACACAATCCATCATATCAACGCCAAGTCCGATGCTTTCTAGGATATTCCAAGGTGTACCAACGCCCATCAAATAACGCGGTTTATCTTTTGGAAGAATATCAGTTACCTCATTGGTAATTCTGTACATTTCCTCTTCAGGTTCACCAACAGAAAGACCACCAATCGCATTACCTTCGGCGCCAGCTTCAGAAATAACTTCTGCAGAAATTTTTCTTAAATCCGAGTACGTCGAACCTTGTACAATCGGAAACAAACGTTGCTTGTGCCCGTAAAGTTCTTCATTTTCTTTAGTCCAATCCACACATCTTTTTAACCAACGATGTGTTAACTCCATAGACAATTTTGCTTGATTATATTCGCACGGATAAGGCGTACACTCATCAAAAGCCATAAAAATATCTGCACCAATTTGACGTTGGATTTCCATTGATTTTTCAGGAGAAATAAAATGATAACTTCCGTCGATATGCGATTTAAACTTAACACCTTCTTCCGTCATTTTGCGACTTTTAGAAAGTGAAAAAACCTGATAACCACCGCTATCTGTTAAGATTGGACGATCCCAATTCATAAACTTATGAAGACCTCCTGCTTGTTGCATAATATCCATCCCTGGACGCAACATCAAGTGGTAAGTATTCCCTAAAATAATTTGCGCGTTGATATCGTCTTTCAACTCGCGTTGGTGCACAGTTTTAACACTTGCAACGGTACCAACCGGCATAAAAATTGGCGTCTGAATATCGCCATGATCTGTATGTAAAACCCCAGCTCTAGCTTTGCTTTGGGATGTTTTTTCAATTTCAAAAAACTTCGACATTATATTTCTTCTAGTTCGTCTTTTCTGGTGGCAAGTTAGCTTGCTCTTTCTTTTTGATATAGTCTTCGAGTTTTGGTTCTTTTTTAAATAAATACTCTTTCGACTGTTCTACAATAGCGTCCAATTGATCTGTTGCTACATAATAGGTATAACTTTCACTAAAATCTTTAGACGTTATTTTATATTTTTTGAGAAGAAACTTAGTTGCGCCTTCTCTATTATCTTTTTGGTTGAAAATATAGCTTTGATCATTGATTGCAAAATCTGCCATAATCTCTGCCATTTGATCTTCAGGAATTAAGTTTTTGGGCTTATCCACTAATTTGGAGCAAGCCATCAAAACAAATAATATTAAAAAAGACCATTTTTTCATAAGTCTATAACTTACCGAAAATACTTTTTAGTTTTAAATCCAAAACACCAAACACCGCTTCTTTGATGATGCCGCCATTCATTTTGCTTTCGCCTTCTGTTCTGTCCGTAAAAATAATTGGAACTTCTTTTATTTTGTATCCTTTTTTAAAAGCTCGGAATTTCATTTCAACTTGAAATCCATAACCTTTAAGTTTTACATTATCAAGTCCAATACCTTCCAAAACTTTTCTCGAAAAACATACAAAACCCGCCGTTGTATCGTGCACAGGAATTCCTAAAATAAAACGTACATACTTCGACGCAAAATACGACAACAACACTCTAGACATCGGCCAGTTAACAACATTAACGCCTTTACTATAACGCGAACCAATTGTCATATCGGCATCCAAACAAGCTTCATATAATTTGGGAAGATCGTTTGGATTATGCGAAAAATCGGCATCCATTTCAAAGATATAATCGTAGCCATTATCTAATGCCCAACGAAATCCATGAATATAGGCTTTCCCAAGTCCATCTTTAATATTTCTGATTGTAAGATGAAGTTTTTCGGGATATTGTCCTTGTAAAGATTTAACAATATCCGCCGTGCCATCTGGTGAAGAATCGTCGACTACCAAAACCTCAAAACCTCCGTCCAATGCCATAACAGCAGCGATAATTCGTGCTATATTTTCCTTCTCGTTATAAGTTGGTATAATGACCAGTTTCTTCATTAAAAAAAATCAATGTGCAAAGATAGTATTTTCGAAGCATACAATAATCTCACCAATCAAAATTCGACAATCGATATTTGGCTTTAATTATTTCCGTATTTTTGCAAAAATTTTGAAGTGGTAAGACTTTACGAACAACATGATTGGGTAATTTTTTGCATCTTGGGTTGTATTTTCATCTTCATTTTTAGTTTTATTTTTCTTCATCGCGATGCTTCCATCAAAGAATTTTTACTACTAAAAAAAGACGAGAGCAGCAACGTTGTATTGTCATGGATATTGACGTCCATTGTATTTTGTGTGATGTCAACGGTAGCTTTTTCGCAATTTGTACCTGTTGTTCCAAAATTTATTTCAGATTTACAAATCGGTGGATTTGCTCTCAACAAATTTGGTTTTGTCTTCATTAGTATTGTTTTATTTTTTTTAATTAAAACAATAATGACCTACTTTTTCTTCACAAGTTTGGGTTATAACAAACTACTAATTAACCTTTATATACTGGCAAACAAGTACTATTTTTTGAGTAGTATTTTGTTAATTATCGCATCTTTTACTTTTTTCTATTTCCCAATAGATGAGTTAAAATACCTTTACATTGCGATGATTTCGGTATTATTTTTATTTATTTTAAAACTATTTCTTTATTGGTTTAACAAACCTCAAACAATGCCAAACGAATGGTATTATAAAATTTTGTATATTTGCACCCTCCAAATAGCACCCTTGTTTGTGCTTTGGAAATTTCTTTTTAGCTAATTTATAAAAGACACTCAAAAACACATGAAAATTAAGTCTATATTGGTTTCGCAACCAGCTCCCAAAGAGTCTTCTCCATATTTGGAACTTGCGAAAAAAGAGAAAATAAAAATTGATTTTCGTCCTTTTATTCACATCGAAGGTGTGGATGCCAAAGATCTTAGAACCCAAAAAATTGACCTGTCTCAATACACAGGTGTGATTTTTACAAGTAAAAATGCTATTGACAATTACTTCCGTCTAGCTCAAGAAATGCGTTTTACAGTGCCTGACACAATGCGTTACATTTGTCAGTCAGAAGCGATCGCTAACTTTATGCAAAAACATATTGTGTACAGAAAGCGCAAAATTAGTTTCGGTGAAAAAACCTTTTCGGATCTTACACCGCTTCTTAAAAAGCACAATACCGAGAAATATCTATTACCTTCATCGGACGTTCTTAACGACGATATCCCAAGAACACTTGACAATGCTGGTGTAGATTGGACACGTGCTATTATGTATCGTACCGTATGTAGCGACCTAACAGATATCGACATTAACGAATATGACATGTTGGTGTTCTTTAGTCCACAAGGGATCAAATCTTTGAAACAAAACTTCCCTAACTACGAGCAAGGTGATAAAAAAATCGCTGTATTTGGACCAACGACACAAGCTGCTGCGGAAGAACACGGATTAAGAGTTGACGTTATGGCTCCAACAAAAGAATCGCCATCTATGACCATGGCAATTGAAAAATACGTTAGAAGTTTGAACAAATAAAATCAAACGCATCTATAAATTTACAACCACTTGTCCAACATGGAAGGTGGTTTTTTTATTAATTTAGAACTTTAGTTTTTCTATATGAAAGCGCCTCAAGCAAAGAAAATCGACCATATTATCGAAAAGCACAAAGATGTGCGAAACGACCAATATTACTGGATGAACCAACGAGAAAATCCTGACGTTTTGCAGTATTTGGAAGATGAAAACAAATTCGCGGATTTTGTAATGCAGGATACTGAAACTTTGCAATCTGAATTGTTTGAGGAAATGAAAGCGCGCTACAAAAAAGATGACGCATCACTTCCCTATTTTTTCAACGGATATTGGTATATCGTGCGTTATGAAGACGGAAAAGACTATCCTATTTTCACAAGAAAAAAAGAAAGGCTGGAAGCGGAAGAAGAAATTTTACTTGATGCTAACCAATTAGCTGATGGTTTAGAATATTTTGAAATCGGAAGCTTGACTGTTAGTCCTGACAACAAAATTCTAGCTTTTTCTTACGATAAAATTGGAAGAAGAATTTACGAAATCAATTTTAAAAATCTAGAAACTAAAGAACTTTACACCGATAAAATTGAAAATAATACAGGGAAAATTGTTTGGGCAAATGATAACGAACATGTATTCTATATTACTAAAGATGAAAGCCTACGCGCTGATAAAGTCTATCGTCATAGATTAGGAGAGCCAGAAAATGTTTTGGTTTATCACGAAGAAGATGATACTTTTGATGTTGGCTTGTTCAAAACTAAATCTTTAGACTATATTTTTATCGCGACTTCTAGCACTAACGAGGACGAACAGCGTTTTATCCCAGCAGATAACGTTAATGCTGAATGGACAATTGTCCAACCGAGAACTGAGGACCTCGAATATTCTGTTGAACATTATGGCGATTTGTTCTACATTATTACAAATGCTGATGATGCCACGAATTTTAAAATCGTAACAACACCTGTTTCGCAACCAAGCAAAGAAAATTGGGTTGATTATATTCCGCATCGTGAAGAAGTGTTGTTGGAAGGTTTTGAAATTTTTAAAAATTATTTTGTCATTGAAGAAAGAACTGAAGGTCTTTTACAAATTAAAATCATCAACAACGACACTGGAAATGCGCATTACTTAGAATTTTCAGATCCGACTTATACCGCCTACATCGGCATCAATTTAGAATTTGACACCAAAATTTTGCGTTACGGATACACGTCTTTAACCAAACCAAATTCGACTTTTGAATACGATATGGAAACCGAAACTTCAACATTGTTAAAACAACAAGAAGTTTTGGGAGGAAAATTTGACGCTGACAATTATATTTCTGAAAGAATTTGGGCAACTGCTCGCGATGGTAAAAAAATTCCTATTTCTTTAGTTTATCATAAAAACACTGCGAAGAAATCGGACACACCTTTATTACTTTATGGTTACGGAAGTTATGGTGTGACGATCGATGCGAGTTTTTCGAATGTTAGATTATCGCTTTTGGATCGAGGTTTCATTTATGCTATCGCGCACATTCGAGGAGGAGAATATCTTGGTCGCGAATGGTACGAAGACGGTAAAATGCTTCAAAAGAAAAATACTTTTACTGACTTTATTGATGCTGGAAAATATTTAACAGAAATCAATTACACTTCTCCAAAACATCTTTATGCAATGGGCGGAAGTGCTGGGGGACTTTTGATGGGCGCTGTTATTAATATGGAACCAAAACTTTTCGCAGGTGTTGTGGCGCAAGTTCCGTTTGTGGATGTTGTAACGACAATGTTGGATGACAGTATTCCTTTAACGACGGGAGAGTATGATGAATGGGGAAATCCAAATGAAGAAGAATATTATCAATACATGAAATCTTATTCGCCGTATGACAATATTGTGGCGCAAGATTATCCAAATATGCTGATAACAACAGGCTTCCACGATTCTCAAGTGCAATATTGGGAACCCGCAAAATGGACTGCAAAACTTAGAGATTTAAAAACCGATGATAATATATTAATCTTTAAAACCGATATGACATCTGGTCATGGCGGCGCAAGTGGCAGATTCGAAAGCTTAAAAGAAATCGCTTTGGAGTATGCTTTCCTTTTAAAAATTGAAAATAAGAATTAATATGAATGAAGCAGAAATCTGGAAAAAGATAGAATCTTTTTTCGAAAATAATTTTGACACAGAAAAAAATCCACCCATCGAAAGCATGCTTTTCTTAATTGGCGTGCAAGAGCTTGGCAGTGGACAACAAAAATATACCAAAGACGACAAGGTTAACCTCATCCACATCGCGGTTTGCAGACTTTTGGAACCTTTTGGTTATTATAAATTTTCACATTATGTTGATGGTTGGCCACAATACGACGAAACGGACAATCTTCCCGAGTTAAAACCAAATGAACAAAGCATCTTGATGCGAAAAGCAATTGTACAATACTTTTTGGATGAAGAAATCCCTTTGGACTAGCTTGAGTTTCAACTCATTCTAAGCGATCACATTTACGATTCACGAAAAAATGTTAAAAAAATAAGATTTAAGAAACAAAATATATTTTTTTAGCACAATATTTGTTATCTGCATATAGAATCGTTTAATTTTAACTTTTCAAAAACAATTCAATGAACAATAAATTCATTCCGATTATCTCTGTTTTTATGACGATATCACTCATTGTGTTCGTCTCTTTGCAGTTATATTGGATTAAAGAATTATATGGCGCGCTGGAGCAAGATTTTTCTAATAAAGTCTATTCTGCATTAGAAACTTCTTCAGAAAAAATACAAGAACTGGAAGTTGACAAGTATTACAACAAAGATTTTACAAACTTAAAATCAGAAATTGTAAGCAACAATCAGCCAACGCAGACTTATATTCAGCAGACTAAAGATTCTGCAAACAGAACCTCGATTTTGTTTCAAAAAAGCATTATCGAAAAACAACAAATCCCGATTTCTAAACAAGGTGACTCACTGAATATCACCAAGTTATACAAGGATGAAGGTTTGTACAAAATTAAAAAACAAAGTCCAGAATTACTGACATCACAAATCGGTAAAGACCTAGACAACAGCACATTACAACTGAAAGAATTTGCAAAACTTAACGCCAGCAACCTTCCAATTGAACAACGTGTTGACAACAAAACCATTGATTCTGTTTTAACAAAAGAATTAAAATTAAAAGGTATTGACACCAAAATAGGTTTTGGCGTGATCGATAAAACCAACAAGTTAACATCGATTAGCAACAACACTTATTTGGATCAAAAAGATAAAACCAACTATACGTATCCACTTTTCACGAACAGTAAAGACCAAACATTATACACGCTGGCGTTGGTGTTTCCTAGAAAAGATTACTCTTTGGTGAGACACAATTTGCCAATGTTAGTTGGGACTTTTGTGTCGCTGTTAACGATTTTGGGGATTTATATTATTTCCATCAATTATATGATGCGTCAGAAAAAAATCGCTGATGTCAAAACGGATTTCATCAACAATATGTCGCACGAATTCAAAACGCCTTTGGCAACGATTTCGGTGGCGACAGATTCTTTATCAAACGATAAAATAGCAACAGATCCAGATAAGGTCAAATACTATTCTAGCTTGATAAAACAAGAGAATCTAAGGATGAAAAAGCAAGTCGAAAATGTTCTTAATATGTCAAAATTAGAACGTAACGAGATGCAATTATTTTTAAAAGAAACTAATGTAAGAGAGTTGATTAAGAAGATTACTGAGTCTTTCAAACTAATTGTTGAAGAACGTCAAGGTATATTAACAACCAACTTTACGGCGGAGAAGTATAATTTTAAAATAGATGAATTCCATTTTTCGAATGCCTTGGTTAACTTATTAGATAATGCCAACAAGTATTCGCCAGACACACCAGAAATTACTATTAAAACTAGAAATGATGGTAATTGGTATGTCATCGAAATTTCTGACAAAGGCATGGGAATGGACGCGGAGAACAAAGCGAAGATTTTTGAAAAATTCTTCCGCGAAGAGACCGGCAACATCCATAACGTTAAAGGTCAAGGACTTGGACTTTCTTATGTTAAAAAAATCATAGAAATCCACCACGGACAAATACAAGTAGAATCTCAAAAAGGAAAAGGTAGCACATTTATTGTTAAACTGCCTATGAGTTAAAATACAAATCAAACAATTAAATAAAATAGGAAGCAATTCCGATTAACCAATTAAAATATTAAGGCTATGAGCAACAGAATATTATTAGTAGAAGACGATCAAAGTTTTGGTGCGGTTCTTAAAGATTATCTTAGCATCAACAACTTCGAGGTGACTTTGGCGACAGACGGAGAAATGGGTCTTAAAGAATTCACAGAGAAAGAGTTCGACATCTGTATTTTCGACGTAATGATGCCGAAAAAAGATGGTTTTAGCCTTGCTGAAGACGTTAAAAAAATTGATAAAAATACACCGATTATCTTCTTAACTGCTCGTAACATGAGAGAAGATATCTTGAAGGGTTATCAAATTGGTGCTGACGATTATATCACAAAACCATTTGATACAGAGCTTCTTCTTTATAAGATTAAAGCTATTCTGCAAAGAAGTGCAGTTTTAGAAAACGAAGATCAAGAACAATTCAAGATTAGTGATATTTTCTTCGATTCTATGTTAAGACAACTGCGTGTTGGCGAAAAAGAATACAAGCTTTCTCCAAAAGAGAACGAACTTCTTAAGCTACTCTGCTTACATCGTAACGACTTCATGCCAAGAGACTTAGCTCTTAGAAAAATCTGGAAAAAAGAAAATTACTTTACCGCAAGAAGTATGGACGTATATATTGCTAAACTGAGAAAACTTCTTAAAGATGACGAAGGTTTAGAGATTATCAATGTACATGGTGAAGGTTTCCGACTATTAGTGAAAAACTAATTCTTTTGTATCTTTGAGAAAATATAAGTTATGAAATCTCAAATTTTAAGTCTAGCAATCATCTGCGTTTCGGTTATTTCTTGTGGGAAGAATGATAAAATCTCTCCAACACCAGATAGCAAATCAACTGAAGTTGCAAAAGTTGATAGCACGAATACAGAAGCTAAAACTGAAGTTGCGCAGCCAAATCAAGTTCAAATTGCAACTCCAGCACCAACAACTGCTGGACTAAATCCTGAACATGGCATGCCTGGCCACCGTTGCGACATTCCTGTTGGACAACCGTTAAACTCGGCACCATCGCCAGCACCTACAGTTGGGATGAATCCAGCGCCAACGGTACAGCAGATAACGCCAGTTGCACCGCAACAACCTGCTACACCACAAGCGATTGGACCAAAACCCGCGCTTAATCCGGCACATGGAGAGCCACATCATGACTGTGCAATACCCGTTGGAGAGCCACTTACTTAACAATATAAAGCCTGCTAATTGCAGGCTTTTTTATCAATAATTAATTTATGTTACGTTATTTAATATTTAGTTTTTTATTTACGATTGGATTTTTCAATGCGCAAAGCGAAGTCGCTTATGCTTATGTTGATAATGGTTTGTATGCGAATTCGGTTTTTAATCATCAAAAAAATGAAATGGTTAAAGTCTATGTTGACCAAACCAAAATACGTGAGCTTCCAACCTTAACATCAAAAGTTGTTGATAGTGTTTCACATAACAAAAGTTTAAAAATTATAGAAGTGACGGGCGCTGTTACCCAACTTGGTGAACGAGCAGCAAATTGGTTACGCGTTGCATACGACAATAAAACTGGTTTTATCTGGAGTGGCAATCTTGCAATTTCTCAGTTTTCAAAAGACGGTGTTGACATTCTGTTTGGTATTCCTTCAACGGAAACAAAAATAAATCCTGATAATATTAGTTACAAAGGTCTTGTTGGCGGCATCAAATATTTTAAAAATGCAAATTTGATTTCAGAAAAGAATTTCGATGCTGGAACCACAGAAAATCTTAGTGCACATACTTTAACCGTTGAAAAAGCTACTCGATTAAAAAACATCGACTATACGATTAACACGATGGTCTCGGGAGAAGCTTGTGGAATCCCAACCTACGAACAGACGATTTTTGTGACTAAAGATAATTTGATTTTGTTACCGAAAACCGAAAGTGTTGCTGATGGCGGAATTTTCTATCATTCCGAAAGCATCGAATTGCCGAGTGCAGAAAACAAACTGAACAATCAGTTCTACTATATTTTAGAAAAAGGACAAACCGATGATAACGATGTGACGACTGGCGAGAAGATAAAAAACCTTTATCAGTGGGACGGTCAAGATTTTAAAAATATTAAAACAATAAAAGAAGCCATCAAATCATGATGGCTTCCTTTCAATTATTATTTAATCTATTGCTTTGCAAGAACCTCGTTTGACAAAGGTTCTGCCACCTTCAACCACTCGGATTGTGAAAGATAATTTTGATCTGGATAATAGATAAACAGACAAGACTTATCTTTAATTCTATCAATAATTGGTGCAGCCAAAGCTCTTGGCACAGCTGGACAACCCCAACTTCTACCCAATCTTTTTTCGGATTTTATAAAATCCTCACTTACATAATCGGCACCATGCATTACAATAGCGCGCTTCATAGCGGCATCGTTGTAACCTTTGTCCATCCCAACTAATCGTAAAGAATAGCCATTGTCACCGTTATAAGTTGTTTCTGTCACATAAAATCCCAGACTTGATTGGTGAGAATTTTCTGTGTTCGAAAAGTTAGTAGCGAATTCTTCGCCCGTACCTTTACCATGCGCAACCAATGAGTTAAAAAGCACGGTTTTCGTTTCTACATCAATAACCCAAAGTCTCTTTTTGTTAGACGAAAGGCTAAAATCGCAGATGCTTAACAATCTCGCATCTTCGTTGAGTGCGCCTGATTTTTTTAAATTTTGAAACCCTAAATAAGCTTTATTAAAAACGTCAAAATTTAAAACATCATTACCTTCAAAAGAAATCGAATTGTAGATCGTTTCTGCTGTTGTTGTTTTGTTTTCTTCTTTGATTTTTTCGACTACAACTGTCTTGTAAGTTTTTTCAGTTTTAGCCGAAGTTGTTTCGATTTTTGTATTGGGATAAAAAGATGTTCCTAACAAAAACACTGAACAAAGAAAAATTGGGAGTCTCTTCATATATACTTTACATTTGCGAGGGCAAAATTACAATTATAAGATTATCAATGAATTATATATTACGAAGTTTAACTAAACTTTAATAATTTTTAACTAAAACGAATTTTCATCTATTATATTTTTTGTAAGTTTGCAATCAAGTGTTAAAACAAATGTTCAGAAAGTTACTATTTTTCGTTAGTCTGTTCTGTTTGGGAAGTATGGTTTTCCCAATGCAGGTTATCGAACTTTCTATTGCTGATGACACTTGTTGCGAAATGACAACCAACGCTGATGATTGTTGTACAAAACACTCTGAAGAAAAAGACGCTTGTCATACAGACTCCAAATCGGACAACTCCAAAGACTCTTGTCAAGACCATTGTCAGCAATGTCACACTTGTCATAGCTGCTATATGCCGTTATTTTTAACAGATTTTAACGCAAAGAATAGTCTTGCTAATGTTTTTAACACTCAAAAAACTTTTGGGTATTCTTTTAATTTCATTAATAATAATTTCTTTAACATTTGGCAACCGCCCAAAATAGCTTAATTGTATTATCACAGGCTTGAGAAGTATTTTTTCGAGCGAATTTTATTATCAATTAAATTATTTTAAAAATGAAATCTATTATTAAATCTGGGATTTTCATCCTATCTATATTTTTATTTTCAAACTTTTCAGCGCAATCCAAAACAGAAACTTATCGTGTAGAAGGTAATTGTGGCATGTGTAAGGACAACATCGAAACTGCAGCCAAAGCGGATAAAAATGTTGAAACTGCAACTTGGGACAAAAAGTCAAAAGTGTTAACAGTTACTTACAAAACGGCTAATGTTACTTCTAGTACTGTTTTGAAAAACGTTGCTGATGCAGGTTACGACAACCAAGCTTTCCGTGCGGCTAACAAAAAATATTCTTCGTTAGAAGAATGTTGTCAGTACAAGCGTCCAGACAATTCTTCTAAAATGTCTGCGGATTGTGATCCTAACAAAGTTTGTAAATTAAAATAACCTCCGAATTTTTTTCAAATGAAATTTTTAAATAAAAGTGTTCTCACTTTTGTTATGTTGCTATGTTCCATAACAATTTGGGCACAAGAAACTCTTAAAACAGAATCTTTTTACGTGCGAGGAAATTGCATCTCTTGTAAAATACGTATCGAAAAGGCTGCTAAAGACATGGGAACTTCCTCTGTAAATTGGGATGCCAACGAACAAAAAATACATGTCACTTACGATTCTACAAAAACCTCATCGGATAAGATATTAAAGCACATTGCAGATGTTGGTCACGACAATGAGAAATACACGTCGGAAACGAAAGTCTATGACAAACTTCCGAAATGTTGTCTGTATGATCGTAACTTCAAATGGGGCGAAAAAAATCCACTTGTCCACATGGATGAAGAGGAAGAAGCTCCAAAACAAGCCACTAAAACTGAAGATGAACACGCTGGTCATGGGCATGGCAAAGAAGCCAACCAAATTGATGGTGTAACGGTTACAAAAACTAAGGCAGCAACAGCACTTAGCAAAAAAGAAGTTGGTTTGACATTTAATATCGACTCTAAGGAATTATTAAAAGCGGCTTGTTGTAATCTTTCCGAAAGCTTTGAAACCAACGCGACGGTTGACGTTTCGTTTAGCAATGCAGTGACTGGGACTAAACAACTTAAAATGTTAGGTCTTGACCAAAAATACACGAGTTTAACGAAAGAACTTCTACCAGAAATTCGAGGTTTGGCGTCAGCGTATGGACTTAATTTCATTCCTGGAAAATGGATTGGCGGCATCCAACTGACAAAAGGCGGAAGCACAGTTGTTAACGGTTACGAAAGTATTACTGGACAAATCAACACCGAACTTCTAAAATCTCACGACGAAAAATCGGCGACAGAAATCAATCTTTTTGCAGATTTTGAAGGAAGAACAGAAGCCAACATTACGCATACTTCCCCGTTATCAGACCATTGGAATCAAAGTATTTTGCTACACGGCAACGCAACTTTGGGCAATACGGATATGAACAAAGATGGCTTTCTAGATCGTCCAAAAGGCACACAACTTAATGTTACTTACTTATTAAACTATAATGATCTTGACCATTCTGGTTTGGGATCGCACTTCGGTGTTAACTTTTTGCAAGATCAAAGAACTGCAGGACAAGTTGGCTATAACAAAAGACTTTCTCAAAAGGAACAAGATCTTTATGGTGTAGGAATCGACATTTCTAGATTTCAGGTTTGGAATAAAACAGGTTATGTTTTTAAAGGAAAACCTTACCAAAGTTTGGGCTGGATGAATCAATTTACTTATCATCAGCAAGATAGCTTTTTCGGATTTAGAAATTATTTTGGAAAACAATCGACTTTTTATTCCAATTTAATTTTTGAAAGCATTATCGGCAATACCAACCATAAATATAAAGTTGGTGCGAGTTTCTTATTGGATAATTACAACGAAGATTATTTAAACCAAAACATCGAACGTCAAGAGACAGTGCCAGGACTTTTCGCGGAATATACGTTGACTGGGACTAAATATACGTTGGTTGCTGGCGCCAGAGTGGATTTTCATAATTTGGCTGGGACACAATTTACGCCGAGACTTAATTTTAAATATGATATCACGCCTCAAACAATCTTGAGATTATCAGGTGGAAAAGGCTTCCGAACAGCGAATGTTTTTGCAGAAAACCAACAATATTTCGCCTCGAATCGTAAGATCGAAATTATTAACAACGGTGGAAAAATTTATGGTTTAAAACCAGAAATCGCTTGGAACTATGGCATCAGTTTACAACAAGAATTTAGATTATTTAATAGAAAATCTAGCATTGTTGCTGACGTTTTCCGAACAGATTTCCAAGATCAAGTTGTGGTTGACCTTGATCAATCGGCGCACAAAATTTTGTTTTATAACCTTGAAGGAAAATCTTTTGCAACAAGTTTCCAAACGCAATGGGATATCAACGCTGCGAAAAATCTAGATTTCCGTTTGGCTTACAAATATTATGATGTAGCAACCGATTACATCAGTGGTTTGAAGAAAGTACCATTCATGGCGAAACACAGAGCTTTCTTTAATGCAGCTTATGCGACCAACAAATCTGAAAAAGGAGGTTTCTGGAATTTTGATGCAACACTTAATTGGATCGGCGAGCAACGTCTTCCAAATATGGGACACAATACTGCCGCTGGACATTTAGGAAATTATTCAAAACCTTATACAACGCTTAATGCACAGGTTTCGAAAAACTTTACGGATAAAATTAGAGTGTATTTGGGTGGCGAAAACTTAACCAATTACAAACAACACAATGCGATTCTTGATGCGCAAAACCCTTTCGGCAACAACTTTGACGGCGGAATGGTCTATGCTCCAATCATGGGAATCAATATGTATGTTGGTGTAGATTTTAAGTTTTAATATTTTTAAATAAATACAAACCGATTTAAAATAAAAAAGGCTGTTTCGCAATGAAGCAGCCTTTTTGTTTTTTATGGTTTAAATTTAATCTTTTTCAAAATCCAAACTTATGGAATTCATGCAATAACGTGTTCCTGTTGGTGGTGGTCCGTCGTTGAAAACATGTCCCAGATGCGAATCGCAACGCTTGCACAAAACTTCGATACGCTCCATGCCGTGCGAAGAATCTCGTTTATAAATGACACCTTCTTTATCAGCTTCGAAAAAACTTGGCCATCCACAAGAACTTGCAAACTTTGATGTAGAACGGAAAAGGTGATTGCCACAAACCGCACAATAATAGTCGCCAATAGCATCAAAATCGTTATATTTCCCAGTGAAAGGTCTCTCGGTTGCAGCTTCTCGCGCTACCGCATATAAATCGGGGGAAAGAATTTTCTTCCATTCGTCATTGCTGACATTTAATTTAGTTCTATCCGTTCGTGAAAAGTAAGGATTATCTTGATGTTCCATTGTTTTGGTAGTTTTAATAGGTTGTTGTGTTTGACTACAATTAATCAAACTTAAAATTATAAAAAATGAAAAAATATATTTCATATTACAAATTTAGACAAAAGCACTGAAGCCTGTAATAGCTCGACCAACAATTAAAGAGTTAATTTCTTTTGTGCCTTCATAAGAATAAATTGCTTCGGCATCTGCAACAAATCGTGCTACATTATGTTCTAACAAAATCCCGTTACCGCCCATAACTTCACGAGAACGACTTACGATATCCCGCATTCTCATCGTACAAAAAACCTTTGCCAGAGAAGCGTGTTCATCTTTTAAGATTCCTTCATCTTGCATTTCGGAAAGTCGAAAAACCATGGTTTGCATCGCCGTTAGATTGGATAACATTTCCACCAAATGTCCTTGTATCATTTGGAAACTTGCAATCGGTTTACCAAATTGTTTTCTTTCACGCGTATATTCGAGAGCATTTTCGTAGGCACCTCGCGATAAGCCAACAGCCATCCAAGCAACTCCTGCTCTTGTCATTTGCAAAACTTTGGCAGTATCTTTAAAAGAATTGGCGTTTTCTAATTTATTTTCATCGGTAATAAAACAATCCGACAAAGTAATCAAACCATTTTGGACAATACGAAGTGCCATTTTTCCTTTGATTTTTTCGACTGCAAAACCAGGATTATCTTTTTCAACAATAAAACCTTTAACCTCGTCATTATCAACATCACGAGCCCAAATGATAATAACATCTGCAAAGGTTGCGTTTCCAATCCATTTTTTTTGACCATTAAGAATCCAACCGCCTTCCACTTTTTTGCAAGTCGTTGTCAATCCTCCTGCAGCACCAGAACCAACTTCGGGTTCTGTCAATCCAAAAGCGCCAATCTTTTCAAATTTTTGCATAGCGGGAAGCCATTTTTCTTTTTGAGCTTCCGAGCCACACATATAGATTGATCCCATTGACAATCCAGATTGTACACCAAAAAATGTTGCAATTGATGCGTCAACACGTGCCATTTCCATTGCTAAAATTCCTTCCATTAAAAATGGTAAGTTTGGGCAACCATAACCATCGTAAGTCACACCACAAATATTGAGTTCTCTAAATTTCTCAATTAACTGAAACGGAAATTCGTCGTGAAGCCAATAATCGTTAACCAAAGGTTTTACTTCTTTTTCCATAAAAGCACGAACTTTTAACTGAATTTCTCGATGCTCGGGACTTAAGGTGTGATTAACGTCGTAAAAATCGCCATCTATTTCGGGAAGAACTTTTTCTTTTTTGTTAGGATCCATCATCTTCATCATCGCGCCTAATTGTTTTTCACTTAAATGAGAAACATTATTAACCAACTTTGGGAGGTCAACTTTAGAAGAAATTTCAGAAATTTTTTCGATGTCCAAATGACGAAGAAGTTCTATTATATTTTTGAGTTTTGAAAATGTAGAAGACATAAGCTGTGATTTTGAAAAACAAAGAACAAATTTTGTTCCTAAAGTTTAGCATTAATAAGTTTTCAACCAGTACAATTAAAACCATTATATTTTACAAAATACAGATTTTCAATCGTTTAAAATTGTAAACTAAGCTTTACAACTAAAAAACAAAAAACTTACAACAAGAGCACTTCTGTTTGGATTTAGCTTTATCACAATTCTAAAATCCAAATATTATGAAATCAATTATTAAAATCTCAATCGCAGCAGCTTTTATTAGTTTAAGTGTTATCTCATGCGCTAAACACGAAACAGGAGAAGCTTCCACAATGGAAATGTCTAAAGCCGAAATGGCAACTACAGATAGCGCTTCTGTTGCGGCATCTCAACAAGTTGAAGGTAAGAAATTCATTAAAACTGCCAACATTGATATGGAAGTTAAGAACGTCTACGATGCTTCTGTTGCTATCGAAAAATCTTTGGTTAAATTGGGTGGTTTTGTTACGAAAAGTCAAATGAAAGCGCAAACGGTTTCAGAACGAACATTCAACACGTCTGATACTGAAGCGACTTTAGTTCGAAAATATCAAAATGAAAACACGATGCAAGTTCGGGTTCCGACTGAATTTTTAGGAGATTTTTTAAATGAAATTAATCAAAATAAATTGTTTCTAAATGCAAGAATTATCAATGCAGATGATGTTACCGCAAATATCGCTTTAGCAAAACTAGATGCGCAACGTCAACAAAAGAACGAAGAAAACATCAATCAACTGAAAGCCAACAAAGATAAAGTTGAACTAGCTGACGACAATTATCGTGAAGCCAACGATCAAAAAGTTGCCAACATCAATATTGCTGACCAACTAAAATACAGCACAGTTGATATTTATCTAAAAGAACCAAATGTTAGTGTTGCACAAATCCCAATTGCAAACACGCAAAACTATGATAATCAATTCAAAAGCAACTTCGGATTCGAATTAAAAAATGCTTTGGTCGAAGGTTTTTATATGATTCAACAGATTGTAGTTTTCTTGGTTTCTATTTGGCCAATTTTACTAATAATTGCTGGTTTAATTTATTTAAACAAAAAGAAATTCTTCTTGAATCGTTTTTCGAAAGAGCAAAAATCATAATAAAAGTTCCGTCTACCAAGGCGGAATTTTTTAATTAAAATAAACCACAAAAGTTATCTAATTTTAAAGATACAATAACCTAAACATAGTCCATAAAAGCATTTGATGATCTATTTTAAGTTAAAGCTTTTGTCGCAAATCCATTTCTTTTGTGGTTAATAGACTTTTATTGTTAAAATTCATCTTTTGAAAAAATGAAATTAAAAGCACAAAAATCTGCAAGCTCATCCGACGAATTTTCAGTAAATTTGTAGATTAAAAACATTTGTGATTATGCTTCCAAAAATTAATCCATCTCATACCAAAGCTTGGGAAGACTTAGAAAGTCATTTCGCAAACAACGATTTTGAATTGAGAACACTTTTCAAATACAATCCAGAACGCTTCAAAGAGTTTTCTCTTGAAACGGAAGATTTGCTTTTTGATTACTCGAAAAACCTTATCGATTCGCGCACTTTGGATTTGTTGTTAAAATTAGCAGAAGAGACGCAATTAAAGGAAGCCATCGGACAAATGTTCTCTGGTGAAAAAATCAACGAAACTGAAAACAGAGCCGTTCTGCATACTGCTTTGCGCGATTTTTCGGAAACACCAATTTTGGTAGATGGCGAAAACATTAAACCAGCTATCAAAAAAGTTTTGAACCAAATGAAAGCTTTTTCAGAAAAAGTAATTTCTGGCGAACACAAAGGCTTTTCAGGAAAAGAAATTACGGATGTTGTCAACATCGGAATCGGCGGTTCAGACCTTGGTCCAGTAATGGTTTGCTCAGCGCTGAAGCATTTTAAAACACGTTTGGATGTTCATTTTGTTTCAAATGTTGATGGCAATCACATCGCTGAAGTTGTTAAAAACTTAAATCCAGAAACGACTTTATTTATTATCGCTTCTAAAACATTTACCACGCAAGAAACAATGACCAATGCTCAGTCTGCGAAAGATTGGTTCTTGAAATCTGGAGCAAATGAAGCTGATGTTGCTAAGCATTTTATTGCGCTTTCTACAAATACAGAAAAAGTTAATGAATTCGGAGTTTTAGCCGAAAATACTTTTGAGTTTTGGGATTGGGTTGGCGGTCGTTACTCACTTTGGAGTGCGATTGGATTAAGCATTGTTTTAGCAGTTGGTTATGAAAATTTCGAACAACTTTTGAAAGGTGCCGAAGCAACAGATATTCATTTTAAAACTAAAGATTTTAAAGAAAATATTCCTGTATTAATGGGACTTTTGGGGATTTGGTACCGAAATTTTTACGCAGCAGGAACATACGCTATTTTACCTTATTCTCAATATCTTGATCGTTTTGCAGCTTATCTGCAACAAGGCGACATGGAAAGCAACGGGAAATCGGTGGACAGAAATGGTGATTTTGTAGAATATGAAACGGGGCCTATTATTTGGGGTGAACCTGGAACAAACGGACAGCACGCATTTTATCAATTAATCCATCAAGGCACGGAATTGATTCCATCAGATTTTATCGCGTTTTCAAAATCATGTAATGATGTCTCTAATCATCAAGATAAACTCATAGCCAACTTTTTCGCTCAAACGGAAGCTTTAGCATTTGGAAAAACAGAAGAAGAAGTTTTAGCAGAATTAGAGAATCAAGGTCTTTCTGAAGAAGATATTGAAAAGCTTATCAATTATAAAATATTTGTTGGAAACACGCCAACTAACTCTATATTAATCAAAGAATTAACCCCTTACACTTTAGGACAATTGATTGCTTTTTACGAGCATAAGATTTTTGTACAAGGTGTCATTTGGAATGTGTTCAGCTTTGACCAATTTGGTGTTGAGTTAGGAAAAGTTTTAGCCAACAAAATCCTACCTGAATTAAAAGATAATCAAGACATTACAAATCACGACTCTTCAACCAATGGTTTGATAAATTTCTATAAAAAATCGAAGTAAAAAGAATCTAATATAAAAGTAAAAAGAAAGAAAAATGGCGCAAATCTTAGACGGACTAAAAGTCTCAAAAGAAATTAAACAAGAAATCCGCGAGGAGGTCGAAAAAATTTTGGCTAGCAAAAGACGTGCTCCACACTTAGTTGCCATTTTAGTTGGTAACAATGGCGCAAGTAAAGCTTATGTCAATAGCAAAGTGAAAGATTGTGAGGAAGTTGGTTTTAGTTCAAGTTTAATCAAATTCCCAAGTACAGTTTCTGAAGCTGAACTTTTAGAAAAAATTGATGAACTTAACAAATCAAAAGCGGTCGATGGTTTTATTGTTCAATTACCTTTACCAAAGCAAATTGACCAAGAAAAAATCATTATGGCAATTGATCCTAGAAAGGATGTGGATGGTTTTCACCCAGAAAATTTCGGGAAAATGGCTTTAGAAATGGACACATTTTTACCAGCAACCCCTTTTGGAATTTTGACTTTGCTAGAGCGCTACAATATTGAAACAAAAGCAAAAAATTGTGTAATTATTGGTCGTAGTCGCATCGTTGGAAAACCAATGAGCATTTTGATGGGGAGAAAAGATTTTCCAGGGAATTCGACTGTGACGTTGACGCATTCTTACACACAACATATAGAAGAATATACTAAAAAAGCAGATATCGTGATTACCGCTCTAGGCGATCCTCATTTTTTAAAAGGTGATATGATCAAAGAAGGCGCTGTAATTATTGACGTTGGTATTACACGTGTTGACGACAACTCAGAAAAAGGTTACCATCTTGCAGGCGACGTAGACTTTGATAGTTGCGCTGCTAAGGCAAGTTGGATAACGCCAGTACCAGGTGGTGTTGGTCCCATGACACGAGCGATGTTAATGAAAAACACGATTATCGCTTACAAAACTTCAGTTTATAATGACTAAAGAACAAGAAGATTTATTATTAAAAGAAGGTAAAATGCTCCCAGTGATGGAGCATTTTTACACTATTCAAGGAGAAGGATTTCATGCTGGTAAGGCAGCTTATTTTATTAGATTAGGTGGTTGCGATGTTGGCTGTCATTGGTGTGATGTTAAGGAAAGTTGGGATCCGACACTTCATCCATTAATGTCAACCGAAGAAATCGCGGAAACCGCAGCCAAATATTGTAAAACTATAGTATTAACTGGTGGCGAACCCTTGATGTGGAATTTAGATTTATTAACATCTAAATTAAAATCACTCGGTTGCACCATTCATATCGAAACTTCTGGCGCTTATCCAATGTCGGGACAATTGGATTGGATTACATTGTCTCCTAAAAAAACAGGCTTACCATTAGATGATATCTACAAAGTAGCTAACGAATTGAAAGTCATCGTATTTAACAACAATGATCTAAAATTCGCTGAAGAACAAGCCGCAAGGGTAAATCCTAACTGCGAATTGTTTTTACAAAGTGAATGGAGTAAAAAAGATGCTAATTATCCGAAGATAACCGACTTTATATTGGAACATCCAGAATGGCGTTCCTCAATCCAAACGCATAAATACTTAAATATTCCTTAAAAAAAATATTATATTAGCGGATTGATTACAATGTAGATGCAAAAACTCCGATATTCTCGATATTTTAAAAGCCTTATGATACTATTAGATATGATTCTAGTAGCATCTGTTTTTGTGATATTTTATTATCGAAATTTTGAATGGAAATACGACTCAGTTGAGATTGAGCAAAATCTACTTTCTACAGCATTACTATGTTTATTTTGGATACTATTGAGTGGCCGTACTCGATTATACCACGTCCCAAGAAGCCTAACATTTACTAGTTACCTTGAGAGGATTATTGTTCACATCTTCATTTTCTTTTTGGGTGTCATTCTATTAGGAAAGGTAAGTAATAACGAATTTTTAAAAACAGAACGTTTCTATCTTGCTGGCTTTATGCTTCTGGTAATGATACCTTTTAAAAGTTTGGTTTTTTCTCTTTTAAAATACATTAGAACTTTAGGGAAAAATCACCGAAACGTCATGTTAATTGGAGAAAGTACATCAACTGAAATCTTAAAAGAAATCATAGAAACTAGACCTGATTATGGTTATAAAATTTATGATTATCCTCATTCTAAAATTGATATTAACGAGTTAATAACTTTTTGGAAGAAAGAAGGAATCCATACTGTTTTTCTCCCTTCTGAAAATTGTTTAGAAGCAGATTTAGAAAGAAAAATATTTCTTGCTGCTGAAAGTAACAAAGTCATTATTTCATTAGTGCCGAATATCATCCAGAATAATTTTTTTGAATACGATATTAACTATATTGTAACTCTACCCGTTTTAACGCCGACTAAATATCCTTTGGATTATTTCACGAATGCATTATTAAAGAGATGTTTTGATATTGTCTTTTCAGTAGTTGTTTTATTCGGGGTTTGCTCTTGGTTATTTCCTATTATTGCTATTTTAATAAAGTTAGACAGTAAAGGTTCTATCTTTTTTAAACAAAAGCGTTATGGTTTTCATGAAGAAATTTTTGAATGTTGGAAGTTCCGCACAATGGTCAACAATGCAGATTCCACAACCAAAACAACAGAAGTTGGTGATAAACGCATTACTAAACTTGGAAAATTTCTTCGAAAATCCAGCATCGACGAACTGCCCCAATTTATTAATGTTTTTAAAGGCGAAATGTCTGTTATCGGACCACGACCACACATGCTTTTAGTTGACGAATTTTACAAACCAAAGATTAGTCGTTACAGCATTCGAAGTCTTGTAAAGCCAGGAATAACGGGACTTGCGCAAGTCAATGGACTACGTGGTGATGATGGCGATATGAACATCCAAATGAAAAAAAGAGCACTTGCCGACGCTTTTTATGTGAAAAACTGGAGTTTTAGCCTAGATTTTGTTATTATTCTCAAAACCATATACTTGGTAATTGTTGGAGATAAAAATGCACGATAATCTCCGCAAAAAGTTTAATTTTACAAAATGTTTAGAAGATTATTTAAGGCAATAGGCGAATACGTTCTCTTGTTAGGAAAAGTAATAAGCAAACCGCAAAAAATGCAGGTTTTCATGAAGCTACTCATGAGAGAAATATACGACCTAGGCGTTAATTCGTTTGGATTGGTACTTTTCACATCTTTCTTCGTGGGCGCAGTTGTAGCCATCCAGATGTTTAACAACTTCTCTGCTTCTAGTTTTCCGATTCCTTTATCATTTATTGGATATGCAACAAAGGTTGTCTTAATCCTCGAGTTTTCACCAACGATTATTTCGGTAATTCTTGCGGGTAAAGTAGGATCATATATCGCATCAAGTATTGGTACAATGCGTGTTACAGAGCAGATCGACGCACTAGATATTATGGGTGTTAACTCTCCTAATTTTTTGATTTTACCTAAAATTTTTGCGAGCGTTATTTTTAATCCTTTATTAATTGCAATAAGTATTGCTGTAGGTATTTGGGGTGGACATATTGCTGGTATCGTTACTAAAAACTGGACAGAAGCAGATTATATTACTGGTATCCAAATGTATATGCCTTCATTCTTTATTTGGTATGCATTTTTGAAAACTGCAGTTTTTGCTTTTTTAATTGCCACAATTCCTGCTTATTTTGGATATAATGTAAAAGGAGGTTCACTAGAAGTTGGTCGTGCAAGTACGCAGGCGGTTGTTTGGACAATCGTATCAATTATTATTTGTGACTTATTATTAACCCAAATGCTTTTAAGCTAATGATAGAAGTTAAAGATTTAAAAAAGAGCTTTGACGGAACTGAAGTTCTTAAAGGTATTACTACAACTTTTGAAACAGGAAAAGTTAATCTCATTATCGGACAAAGTGGTTCTGGGAAAACGGTTTTCCTAAAAAGTTTACTTAATGTATATCAACCTACAAGTGGCGCTATTTTATTTGATGGTCGTAACATTGTTGATATGTCTCGTGACGAAAAACAATTATTAAGATCAGAAATAGGAACAGTTTTCCAAGGAAGTGCGCTTTTTGACTCGATGACTGTTGAGGAGAATATACAATTCCCGCTAGATATGTTTACGAATATGACTTTCCGTGAGAAGAAACGTAAAGTTTTACAAGTAATTGGTCGTGTTAATCTACAAAATGCCAATAGAAAATTCCCGTCAGAGATTTCTGGTGGAATGCAAAAACGTGTTGCCATCGCGAGAGCAATTGTCAACAATCCGAAGTATCTTTTTTGTGACGAACCTAACTCTGGTCTTGATCCTTATACATCTAATGTTATCGATGATCTTTTAATGGAAATTACAAAAGAATACAACACTACAACCATCATTAATACCCACGATATGAACTCGGTAATGACCATTGGAGAAAAGATTTTGTATCTTCGTCTCGGTGTTAAAGAATGGGAAGGCAATAAAGATATTTTGGCCACAGCTAAGAATAAAAACTTAATTGACTTCGTTTACTCATCAGAATTGTTCAAGCAATTAAGACACTTTATGCTTGAAAATGATCAAACAAGTTTAACGTAAAATTTATATATTCATGAAAAAATTAATCACAGCGATGGCAATGTTTGCAAGTGTTGCAGCATTTTCGCAAGTTACATTAGGAGCGAGAGCTAACCTTTTGTTCAATACATCTTCAGCAAAATGGAAGGATATTAAAAACACAGCTTCTAATGCTTGGGAAAGCAACGGAAAGAGCAACACTGGATTTAATTTTGGTCTTTCTGCTAAAATTAATCTTCCTGTAACTTCTCTTTTTGTAATGCCAGAAATCTATTACACAAGTATCAAAAACTCCGTTGAAGTTAATGATCCTGTTGCTGGTAAAAATATAGAACTTGAAGCTAAAAACGATAGAATAGACATTCCTGTTTTATTAGGTTATAACCTAATGGGAGAAACTTTGAGTGCTTTTGTTGGTCCTGTTTTTTCAGTTAACACTTCAAAAGACAATAAGTTTGAGAACTTTACAGAATCTGAAGCTAAAGACTTTGGTGTTGGTTACCAATTTGGTGCAAATGTAACACTTAAGAAATTCGTTATTAATGCAAGATACGAAGGAGCCTTCTCTAAAGATGAAAGAAAATTCATCAATTCAGTTGGAGGTAGCAATACAGAGATTAACTATGACAATAGACCAAGCTTCTTTATCCTAGGTTTGGGTTACAATTTCTAGTAAAAAAATTTAATTAAATAAAAAGAGCAGAATTACAAATAATTCTGCTCTTTGTTTTGTTGTTTAGCCGCCTCTTCCTGTTCTTTAGCCAAAGCTTGTTGTTGCTTTTCAAGCTCTAACTTATCTTTTTGTAATTGCTTGTAAGCTTTTCTACGCTCATCTTCCTTTATAGCGCTTCCCTTACTCACATAACCAACAATCCCTCCGATTATCAAACCCAAACCGACACCAGCCATTACTCCCATAAAGTGGGAAAGTTTCATTTCTCCTACAGAAAAATTGGTTGTTGCGTAAAATAGTAAAGCTGCAATCCCAAATAGGACTAATCCTATAATTGTTAAACTTCTCATAGTTTTATTTTTTGTGTTTTAAGATACAAATTTAAGAATGCATCTTGTAAAAATTATAATTTTTGAAAAAGCTTTTGAAAAAAAATTTAGAACAAATATGAACTAAATTTTAATAATAATGCAAAATACCCAACATAACACAAAGTTACAATGCGTATACAAAATAAATCACAACTTATTGATTAATAAAACAATACAAATAATCTAATAGCGTCACATTTAAAAAAACCAAGATTTTCAATGATAAAATAATTCTTTATTTTTTAGTTTTGCATAAAATTTAATACAAATTGATCATGAAAAAAAGAATTCTAAGCATTGCCTTATTATGTTCATTTTTATTTGCTTCAGCACAAGTTGGGATCGACACGACAGCGCCCTATTCAACATTGCATGTACGCGAAAAACGTAATACAGCAAACACCAATACAGCAACTGCAAAGGATGGTATTATCCCACCATCTTTGACAAAGAAAGAACTTTCGCTTAAAGCATCGGGTACTTATAGTAGCTCGCAAAATGGAGCCATGGTTTTCGTGACTGATGTGTCATTAGCAACCATTGCAACAGATCCAAGTTTTGCCCAAGTTTCTAATATTGATTCAGCTGGATACTATTATTATAGCTCAACTGCAAACAAATGGATTAAATTAACGCCTAATGTTCCTATTCAAGATTTACGCATGCTTACAAACAATAACCATGTAACTCAAGATGCTGGATTCGGAAGCAATGGAACATCTTTAGGAACTGGAACAGATAATATTGCCATCGGGAAAGACGGTCAAAAATCTATTACTACGGGAACCAGAAACATCTCCTTAGGTACCAACGTCTTAAGTTCTAACACTACTGGCAACAGTGCAATCGGTATTGGTTACAATGCCTTATCAAAAGTAATTGCTACAACTAGTGCAACCGCACCTATAGCGATTGGTGAAAGCGCTTTGCAAAACCTTACTTCTGGTGACTCTATGTTAGCGATTGGCAACAATGCTTTATCAACGTTTACTAACGGAGGACACTACTCTATTGCAATTGGCAATAACGCACTTGCAGCAAACAACAATAGTTGGAACACCGCCGTTGGAGTAAACTCTTTACAAAGTGCAACTGGCAGTAATAATTCCGCATTTGGATATCGCACCGGAACTTCAATGACCACAGGTGTAAACAACACATATATTGGCGCCTCGACTGCAGTATTTCTTAAATCTAGCGTTGATCATAATCAAAATACATTTGTAGGATCGCAAATCACACAAAATACATCAGGAACTACACCTGGTTTTGATGTCAAATATGATGGAGTATCGGCTTTAGGAGCAACCTCCCTACAAAAGCTACCAACGACTTTAAATGCTATTAGCCAATCGAGTTTTTTAGGAACAAATGCTACTGTAGCACCATCCTACACAGAAACAAGTCTAAACTTCGGAACAGCAATTGGGGCGCAAGCTAAAGTGGGCGCAAGTAATTCAATTGTCTTAGGAAGACTACCAAATTCTACGTTAGACAATAATGGTATACCAACTACCAATCCTCAAGATAATGTAGGCATCGGTGTAATTGCACCAACAAATGCTTTACATGTCAAAACTACAGCGACAGCCGACCCTGTAAGAATCGAAGGTTTACAAGCAGAAACAGGAACTACAAATAATGTTCTTGTTGTCGATGGAACAGGTGTTATAAAAACTGCTAGTCGTAATAGCATGTCTGGTGGAGCTACAGTTACCGCTAGTAATGGATTGACTAAGTCTACAAATGATATACAACTTGGTGGCCCATTGTCAAAAGCGACAACAATTGCGCAAGGCGCTAATCCTATAGCTTTTACAAGTACAGCAACCAACGCATTCTCAGTAGATGGAAGTACATTATCGGTTGATGCAGCTAACCATCGTGTGGGTATTGGTACGACAACACCTGCTCAAAAACTACATGTTTCATCTGGTAATGTTCAAATTAATGACATTAATACAAACATTGGTACTTCTGGGACTGATAGACAGGTAGTAGCTGACGCTAACGGAGTACTAAAAACTATTAATTTTGGCAATTATACAGTTTTCCATGCACAATTAAAAGCAACCCAATCAATTCCAGCCAATACTGTTACAACACTTTTATATAATTCTCCAGTAACCAACTCAGGTCTTTACTCCTATAACACCGATACTGGGATACTAACCTTTAATGAATCTGGAAATTATCTTATAACGATGCAGGCTGGTTTCGCTGGCTTACAAGAAAAATCACAGCTGGTATTAGGGATTAGAACAATTACGACAGATGTATACTTAGGAAGAGGCAGTCATTATAATGCTGTACCAACAAGTACTGCATTAGGCGAATTAATGTCTTATACAACAATGCTTCAGGTTACAAGTGGTCAACAGATCAAATTTACTGCAGTCGTAAATATTGGAACTACCAATACTGTTCTAAAAGATGAAACAGGTGGTACTGGAAGTGGCAATGTCACTAATGTTACAATTCAAAAAATATAAATTTAATATAAGAGATTAAGCATATTGTTTAATCTCTTTTTTTTACATTATAAAAATTTTGAAAGTAAATATAGTAAAAAAACAACCTAGAATTGATATAACTATTCTTATAAACCTATCTTTGTGTTAAAATAACGCAAAAATGCAAAATATAAAAGTAGCCGTTGATGCTGTTGTATTTGGATATTTCGAAAATAAAGAATTGCATATTCTTTTAATTAAAAGAAATATAGAACCTTTTCTCGACTCTTGGGCATTACCTGGTGGTTTAGTAAAAAACGAAGAAACTTTGGAGGAAGCTATTTCTCGGGAACTTCACGAGGAAACTGGTGTTAAAACAACCTTCATTGAACAGCTATACACATTTGGAGAACTCGATCGGGATCCTAGAAATCGCGTTATTTCGGTGGCTTATCTTGGTCTTGTTAATCCAAAATCATACGACCTTAAAGCTTCCACAGATGCATCGGACGCACAATGGTTTAGTATTAATAATCTTCCCAATCTCGCATTCGATCACTTAACGATTGTTACAAAAGCCTTAGAGCGTCTACGAACTAAAATCCAATATCAACCAATTGGTTTCAATCTTTTAAAAACAGAATTTGCATTTTCGGATCTAGAAAGTCTTTATCAAAGTATTTTAGGAAGAGACGTTGATCGTCGTAATTTCAGAAAAAAAATAATGAGTTACAATCTCTTAATCGAAACCAAGAATTTAAGAAAAGAAGGAAGCGGTAGACCGGCTAAACTATTTCAATTTAACCAAGAGAAATATCAGAGCTTGGAACAACAAGGCTTTTATTTCGAAGTTTAATTTTACATATTGATTTTCAGTATTTTAAACATTTGCGTAAAATAAACATTAATTAAAATTTTGAAAGTTAAAAAATCAATTATACATTTGTGTAAAATTAACACAAAATGAAACATTTAATCATAATCCTAATTTTATTTGCTGCTATTCAAACTAATGCTCAAAAACAAGATAGCATCCAAAATATTGACAGTATTGTTATTATAAGCCAAGCCAAAAAGTTAGATGCAGTCAATTACCTCAATTATCTTCCACAAAAAGATGTACAGAATAACGGTACAGAACTTCCCTTTCTTATCAATAAACTTCCTGCTGTAACCGCCTATTCGGACACTGGCAGCAACAACGGATATTCTTATTACAGAATTCGAGGCATCGATCAAACACGTGTTAATGTTAACTTCGAAGGCGCTCCCATGAACGAGCCAGAAGATCAAGGTGCTTATTTTTCTAATTTCCCTGATTTTTTTAATTCCGTTGATTTTTTACAAATTCAGAAAGGCATTGGACTCAGCAAAAACGGAACAGCCAGTTATGGTGGAAGTTTACAAATTAGTGCACCAAATCTTCATCAAAGAGCATTAGAATTTGGGACAAATTATGGTTCTTACAATGCATTTCGAGCTTATGCTAAATACACTTCGGGATTGATAAAAAATAAGGCAATCCACGTAAGAGTTAGCGAAATTTACAACGGAGGTTACAAGTATAACTCGACCAATCATGGACAATCTGCAATGATAAGCGCAGGCATTTTTAATCCGAAATCTACGTGGAAATTCAACACAGTTATCGGAAATCAAAATAACGATTTGGCTTGGCTAGGCGTTACCAAAGAACAAATTGATAAGGATCCTCGTACCAATGCGAATAGAAACGAAAAAGATCATTTCTTCCAGAGTTTTTTCCAATTATTAAATCAGATTAAACTTGGGCAAAATACAACTTGGCAAAATGCGGTTCATTACACATTTCTAAAAGGAAATTATGACTTTAATCTCAACAATTTTATCGGACTTCCAGAAGATGCTGAAATCTACAACTATGGTTTCCAATCTAACTTTGGCGGTTTTTATTCTAATTTAGAAACAAAATGGAATCACTTAAAAATACAAACTGGACTTAATGCCAATTGGTATAATCGCGACCTTATTTTTACAGAAAAGCAATTAGGTGAACTCTATGAAAATACTGGTTATAAAAACGATTTTAGCGCCTTTGTAAAAGCAGATTATCACTGGGAAAAAATAAAAATTTCTGGAAGTCTTCAATACCGTCATGCAAAATTCTTTTACAAAGGTGACGCAGAACTTACACCGTTAGAATGGGATTTTCTAAACCCAAAATTCGGAATAACTTATAGCCTAAAACCAAATCAAGAACTATATTTCAGTCTAGGAAAAGTTGGAAGAGAACCTACCAGAAACGATATTTTTGCAGGAAATGATAATTTATCTCTTGACGAGAATAATGAATTAATTTTGGGTACGACAACACCAGAATATGTTACAGATTATGAGTTTGGATACCGATATTTTAGCAATAATCTAAAAATATCAGCGAATCTTTTTTACATGAAATTTAAAGATGAAATTGTTTTAAACGGACAATTTGGACCCAACGGAATTGCACTAACCAACAAAGTGGACAAAAGTTACAGAATGGGACTTGAGTTGTCAGCTGATTATAAGCTTAATGACAATTGGATGCTATCAAATAACAGCTCTTGGATGTCTTCAAAAATCAAACAAAGCACTGAAAGTTTTACTCCAATACTAACACCAAAATTAATTGTAAATCAAGAAATTAAATACGTAAAAAATGCTTTGCAATTACAAGCAAGTTATCGTTATCAAGCTACATCTTTTATTAATTTTGCGAATGATAAAAAAATCCCATCTTATCAGCTTGTAAACGCTGCCGCATTCTACAATTTTACAAAATGGGAAGTTGGTATTCTTGTCAATAATATTTTTAATAATATATATTTTAATCACGCTTACGTTGAGGCGGATGGCACGGCAAAATACTTCGTGCAAATGCTAATAAACTTTATGATAAGTGTTAAATATAAAGCATTCTAATTATGAAAGCCTTCGTATTTGGGAAGTTTTACCCGTTCCATTTGGGACACAAAGCTTTGATAGATTTTGCTTTACAAAACAATGATTTTGTAGAAGTTATGGTTTGCACAGAACAAAATGAACAACTTTCTGGCGAACTCAGAAAAAGTTGGATTGACGAAAGCTTTTCTAATAACAAACGCCTAAAAGTTATTGTGTTCAACTACAAAGAAGAAGATTACGCCAATACTTCTGAAGCTTCTTGGGAAGTTTCTAAACAATGGAGCGAAGTTTTTAAAACTTATTTTCCTGATTTTGAAAAAGTTGTCACATCTGAGCCTTATGGAGAAATGATTGCTGAATTAATGAATATTCAACACCAACTATTTGATATTAAACGACTTGAACATCATATTTCCGCTTCTGAAATCCGAGCTAACATTTACAAACATTGGGAATTTTTACCGAGGGCTGTTCAAAAGTATTTTTCTTTAAAAATCGTCTTGCTAGGAACCGAAAGCACTGGCAAAACCACACTTACCGAAAGACTAGCAAAACATTATAATTGTAATTTTGTTTTGGAAGCAGGACGAGATATTGTCGATGATTCTAAAGATTTCGAATTTAATGATCTTTCAAGAATATATCTTGAACATTACAAACGAATTAAATCATCTAGTCTAAACAATTACTTAAACATCATTGATACAGATTTTCACATTACAGAATCTTATTCAGAATTCATTTTTAATAAAAAATTAAATATTCCTAATTATATAAAAGCTGAACAAAAGGCCAATCTTTATTTATATCTTTCAGCAGATGCACCTTACTTTCAAGACGGAACTCGACTCAACAAATCTGACCGAAATGCCCTCGATATTCATCATCGAAAACACCTCGCTAAATCAAACATTAGCTTCATCGAAATTTCTGGAAATTGGCAAGAACGATTCGAAAAAAGCGTCCAACTCATTGATCAACTCATTTTGGAAAACTCTAAAATTTAGGTTTAAATAAGATTATAACATTGGTCATAAAAGAAATTACTTCTTAAATTTGAGTTCGAAATCAGATTTCTTCTATGAAAGCAATTTTTATCGCAAGCCTTTTTGTCTCGACAATTCTGTGGGGACAATCTTACAAAACGCCTTTTGAACAAGGCAATGGCAACCAAACAACCACTTACGCAACGATGCGTTCTTACTATCAACAATTAGCAAAGGATTTTAAAACCATCGAATTTCTAAAAATGGGTGAAGATGACAACGGCGAACCTATCGAAGTCGTGATATTTAATCCTTACAAACAAGATGTTGAAAGTCTTATCAAGACCAAATCTGTTTTACTTATCAACAACGGAATTCATCCTGGAGAGCCAGATGGCATCGATGCGACAATGGCGATGATGCGCAACTTTGCAACAAAAAAACTTAAAGCACCTCAAAATGTTTTGATTGCAGCAATTGCGGCTTATAATGTTAGCGGCATGATGAATCGTGGACAGTTTTCGCGTGCCAATCAAAATGGTCCAGAACAATATGGTTTCCGAGGAAATGCCCGCAACTACGATCTTAACAGAGATTTTATAAAAACGGACACTAAGAACTCGTGGAGTTTTCAGAAGATTTATCAATATTTTCAGCCTGATGTTTTTATTGACAACCACGTTAGCAATGGCGCTGATTATCAACATACTTTCACTTATATTTCAACAAATAAAGAGCGTTTAGGAAAACCGCTTGGCAATTATTTTCATCAAAATATGCAACCCGAAATCTTAAAAAGTTTTACGGAACGCAATATTCTTTCGGTGCCTTATGTCAACATTCATGGAGATGTTCCAGATAAAGGATTTCCAGCTTTTGTAGATTCGCCGCGTTATGCAACTGGCTACACGACTTTGTTTAACTCGATTGGGACCGTTGTGGAAACGCACATGCTAAAACCATATAAAGATCGTGTTGCCGTGACTTATGATTATATGTTGGAAAGTATTAATTATATGGAAAAGAATTATCTACAAATAAAGCAAAAGCGACAAGAAGCTCGCAACGAATACAAAATAGGTCAAGATTATCCGCTTCGTTGGAAGTTGGATTCTACAAAATACAGTCAACTGGACTTTAAAGGTTTTGAAGCTGGATATAAGCCAAGCGTCATTTCGGGGAAGCCAAGGCTGTATTATGATAGAAACAAAAAATTCTCAAAACCGATTTTGTATTACGACACTTACACACCAATAAGTTTTGTGAAAATCCCCAAATATTATGTGATCCCTCAATCTGAATATCATGTTATTGATCTTCTAAAACTAAATAACATCGAAATGAAAACGATAAAAAAAGACAGTTTAATCTCTGTTGAGCAATATCGAATTCGAGATTTTAAAACGGTGCAAAATCCTTACGAAGGTCATTATCTTCATTACGAAACTGTTGTTGGTAAAGAAAATACGCAAAAGACTTTCCGTGCTGGCGATGTGCTTGTCAACCTTAATCAAAACGGCATGAAGTTCTTACTCGAAACTTTGGAACCCGAAGCGGTGGATTCTTATTTTAACTGGAATTTTTTCGATGCGATTCTTGGTCAAAAAGAATATTATTCGGCTTATGTTTTTGAAGACACCGCCGAGCAATTAATTAAAAATGACAAAGCTTTAAAAACGGCTTTCGAACTAGAAAAAGCAAAGGATCCGAAATTTGCTCAAGATGGTGCAGCGCAATTGGATTGGGTCTACAAAAACTCGCCTTATTACGAGAAAACCCACAGATTGTACCCTATTTTCAGGATTAATTAAGTATTTTTGAGAAAATTTGAAATAAAAAGTTGTGTTTGCGTGAGCGATGGCAGCGGAAATCCTTTGGGTTGGAGTGAGGCGACGGAGCGTAGCGGAGTCGTCCGAGCGACAAACCAAAGATTGAAGCGAACGTAGCGACCCGCTTGTTTTTTTGGATGGGAACTTTAGCCAAGGAGAAAAAACAAAGGGACACGCCCTAAAAAATTTGTTATGAAAAACGTGAAATTTTCTTTGTTATTGGTACTTTGTTCGTTGTTTTTATCAGCGCAAAAAGACGCTTATTATCAACAATATGCGAAGTACAAAATGGACATCGATGTCGATGCGACCAATTTTACCTACCAAGGTAAGCAGACGTTGCAGTACACCAACAACTCGCCAGACGACTTGGATGTGGTGTATTTTCATTTGTATTGGAACACCTTTAAGGCGGGATCGATGATGGATCAACGTGTGCAAAACCAAGGTGTAAATGCCGACGGAAGATTGGCGGCAAAAACGGCAAATGGCGTTGTTAGCCGATTAGCGAGCATCCCACAAAATGAAGAAGGTCGCCAAAATATCCATTGGATAAAACTGAATGGTAAAGAATTGAAATTTGAAATTCAGGAGACGATTATGAAGGTTTATCTTCCTGAAAAAATAAAGTCTAAATCTACTGCGACTTTCACGATGGAATGGGATGCGAATATCCCAATGCAAATTCGTCGTGCTGGACGTAATAACCGCGAAGGTGTCGATATGACGATGACACAATGGTACCCAAAAATCGCTGAATACGATTACGATGGTTGGGCAACTTTTGACTATATCGGAAGAGAATTCCATGCGCCTTTTGCTGATTTTGACATCAATATTAAAATCGATAAAAACTACATAATCGGCGCTGGCGGAACTTTAGAAAACCCTAACGACGTTGCTGGTTATACTAAAAATCCTACTTTAAAACCCGATGCCAATAACAAAGTAACTTGGAAGTGGACTGCGAAAAACATGTTAGATTTCGCTTGGGCTGCAGATCGCGATTACTCTGTTGACAGCTTCACAATTTTGGATGGACCAAAAGTATATTTCGTGTATCAGAAATCGGAGAAAACTAAATATTGGGAAGAGTCAAAACCTTATGTGACGAAGTTTTTCCAAATTATGAATAACAAATTTGGACGTTACAAATGGCCGTCTTACTCTTTCGTACAAGGTGGTGACGGCGGAATGGAATACGGAATGTGCACTATGATTTTAGGCGAATCAAAATCTTTGGAAGGTCTTTGCGGATTAATGTTTCATGAAGGTGCGCACTCTTGGTTCCAGCAAATGTTAGCAACCAACGAAAGCGAAAAACCTTGGCTAGACGAAGGCTTCACAAGTTATGCGGAGAATTTTGTAATGAATCAATTATTTCCACCAAAATCTCCACAACCAAATCCTTTTGTAGAAAGTCTTGCGCGTTATGCGGATTTCACTAAAACTGGAAAAGAAGAACCTGCGGTTTGGTTTGCAGATCATCACGATAACGGAACGGCTTATTCTTTTGCATCTTATGTTAAAGGAGAGTTGTTTTTGGTACAATTAGGCTACATTATTGGTGAAGATAATCTAAGCAAAGTAATGCTTCGTTATTATGACG
Organism: Soonwooa buanensis; assembly: GCF_900167905.1. Taxonomy (GTDB): domain Bacteria; phylum Bacteroidota; class Bacteroidia; order Flavobacteriales; family Weeksellaceae; genus Soonwooa; species Soonwooa buanensis. The sequence continues at coordinate 110,578 of NZ_FUYZ01000009.1, forward strand.
AATGGGCGATGAAACATCCAACAGAGCGTGACTTTATGCATATTGCTCAACAAGTTTCTGGGATGGATCTTAAATGGTTTTACAACTATTGGATCAACACTACAAAAACAATTGATTACGGTATTAAAAATGTAAAATACGATGGCAACTCGACAACGATTACGCTTGTCAATAAAGGGACAATGCCTATGCCGATTGATTTTAGCATCTTGACTAAAGATAAAAAAGTGATCAATTACAACATCCCATTGAATATGACGCACACTTGGAAAAAAGCCGACATCTACGGACCAATCCAAATTTTGGCTTACTGGCCTTGGACGCAACAAGAATACAGCTTTACAATCCCATACGGAAAAGAGCAAATTTCTGCGATGGGTATTGATTTTAGCCAAAGATTAGCCGACGTTAATCCCGAAGATAATTATCTGGAGGTTAAGTAATGTTTAAATAGCATTAGTTCATTTTTTGCATAAGAATTAATGCTATTTTTGTAAAAAACCAAAGATTTGTATGAAACAAAATTATTTTCTTTCGATTATTTTATTTTTTGCTTTTGCACTTTGCAGAGCAGAAATACCTCAAAATGAAAAAAACGCTTTACTAGCCATAGCTGAAAGCCTAAACATTACAAACTGGAACGACCAAACCCCAATTAATAAATGGCCTGGAGTGACGATTAGTAATATAAACGGGGCAGACCACGTGACTGCATTGAAGCCATTTATACCCTTTAGTAACATTGTTATTAACTTTAGCGAGAAGATATCCGAACTTGTTTATTTAGAAGATTTAAGTATAGAAGCTAACAGCTCTATTATTAAGTTAAATTTTGATTTTAAAAACCTGATTAACCTCTCATTACTAAAAAACCTTACAGTAGTTAGCAGATACAATAAAGATATTAATGTTCAAAATAGCTTTTTAAATCTTGATTCAATTTCGCAATTGAGTAATCTAGAAAGCCTAAAGCTTGGTCTAAATAATAATCTATTTACTATTCCTTCATCGTTTTTGAACCTTCCAAAACTTAAATCATTATACTACAAAAATGATTTAAAAAGAGACATTCCTAAAGAAATTTATAATTTAACTAACTTGGAAGAACTAAGTATAGATACTGCCAATTTGAATCCCGATGAATATGAGTTTGCAGCGATAAAAAATTTAACAAATCTAAAGTATATTTTTCTGAGATCTAATAACTTAGCATATCTTCCAGATATTTTTTACGAGCTAAAATCATTAGAATCTTTAAGAATACAATCATCATCAAATAATTTTTTTGTATCAAGCGCAACTGCCAATTATGCTAACCAATTAAAAACACTATCTATTGAGGCGGATGAAATTTTTAATCAATCTCAAATATGGTCTTTGAAAAAACTAGAAGAACTACATTTATCTTCTTATAAATTAGAACTACTTCCAGCTATTTCAGAGGTCAAAAACCTAAAAAAACTTTCTATTACACCTAAAAGTTCTACTCTTAAAATCCCTAAAGAAATATCAGAACTATTAAATCTTGAGGAACTACTAATATTTAATCCTTACGTAAATACTTATGACGAGCTAGATCTTGAAAACATCTTTAATATTCCGAATCTGAAAATTCTAGTAATTCCAATTAATGAAAGTAATATGTCGGAAAATGTTGGAAAGCTTCAAAAGCTAGAACATCTTCAAATTTTAGCAGGTCCAAAATTCACCATTTTTCCAGAAGCTATTGGCAGTATTAAAACGCTTAAATACTTAGACTTCCTTAGCGATAATGCCCAAGAGGCAGTTTCTTTTATACCAAACTCTTATAAAGATTGGCCTTTGTTAGAACAGTTTTGGTCGCAAAGAAAAATGGTTGGCGATATAACAAATCGTTTCATTAGTAGCCCTAATTTAAAAACCATTGCAATTGATCCCTTTTTAGAGGAACAAGTAAGTGCCTTAAAAGGAACGCTTAATCTATGCAATAATAAAGACGTATCAATAATTGTCGTGAATAAAACTGAAATTGATACTGTTGATCTTAGAAATAATGAACACATTAAAAACAGCACCCTAGGTTATGCAAATTTTATTGATACAAAAGTCTCAAAATTTATTGTTGATGATGTGGAACAGTTTAACGCATTAGTTGCTTCAGGAAGAATTAAAATACAATCAACTGCACCGAATGGATATGAGGTTGTAACATCGACTGAATCTTGTGAAAAACCTTTAGGGAATTATGATCTTGCATTTAATAAAACAATCATCTACCCAAATCCCACCAAGAACATTATCAATTTTAAAACTAATCATAAGATTGAAGATGCACAAATTACTTCTATTTCTGGACAAATTTTCAATATTAATATAAGTAAAAATCAAGCAGACCTTTCAACGTTATCTTCTGGTATCTACATTTTAAAATGGAAAGAAAATGGAGTTTTAAAAACTGAAAAGATTATTAAAAAATAGTTTTCTAATGAATTCAATTGTAATAAACATAGGCAACACAAACATTCGTTTCGGACTTTTCGATGATGATAATTGTGATATTTCTTGGGTGATAAATACCAAACCTTATCGCACAAGAGACGAAATGTATGCGCAATTTCTGATGCTTTATCAAACCTACAAAATAGAGCCAGAAAGCATCGAAAAAATTATCATAGGTTCGGTTGTACCCCAACTAACAAGAGATATATCGAGTGCGGTGGAAAAAATCCATGGAAAAAAACCTGTTTTAGTGGATCGCACAACGCCATCTGGTGTACAGGCGAAGTCAAAACAAATGGGAACTGATATTTATGCAAATTTAGTTGCAGCTCATAATCTTTACCCAGCTAAGAAAAAAATTGTCCTAGATTTTGGAACGGCTCTTACCGCAAGTTGTGTTACCGAAACTGGTGAAACGCTGGGTGTTATCATTGCGCCAGGCATTATCACTTCTCTTAATTCATTGATTAATCAAACCGCGCAACTTCCAGAAATTGAACTTAAAAAACCAAAATCTGTTCTCGGACTCGACACCGTAACCTGCATGCAAAGCGGTATGGTTTACGGATTTTTGGGAATGGTAGAAGGTTTTATTGACCGAATAAACGCTGAAGTTAACGATGATTGTTTTGTTGTTGCAACTGGCGGCGTTAGCCATGTTTACAAACCTTTAACCGAAAAAATTCATTTAGCAGATCGACTTCACACATTAAAGGGACTTTACTTCCTCGGAAAAGATTTATAAAAATTAAAACCACTTCTCAAAAGGAGTGGTTTTTTATTCATCGTTTAGATTTAAAAAAATCTTTTACAATTTGTGAACATTGCTGTTCCAAAACGCCAATTTCGACTTCCGTTTTTGGATGTAATGACAATCCTTTGTTGATGTAACCTCGATGTTCGTCTCGAGCACCAATGACAACTTTAGAAATTTGAGACCAAGTTAAAGCGCCAGCGCACATCACGCAAGGCTCCAAAGTCACATAAAGCGTACAGTTTTGTAAATATTTACCTCCCAAATAATTGGCAGCAGAAGTTATCGCTTGCATCTCGGCATGCGCTGTAACATCGTTAAGCGCCTCTGTTAAATTGTGCGACTTCGCGATCACTCGGTTATTGGATACAATAATACATCCGATTGGCACCTCATCACGTTCAAAAGCCGCTTCCGCCTCTTGATACGCCATCTTCATAAAATATTCGTCGGTAAACATCTTTTAATTTTTAGCAATGGTGATAGGAATCGAATAATTAGAACGCACAGGAACACCATTAATGGCTGCTGGAGAAAATTTTTCGGGTAATAAATACAATACAATCTCGCCTTGACGATTGAGACTTGCACTATTTCCCGAGGCTTTTACTTGACTCACGCTACCATCCCGTTCAACAATGAATTTGACTTTGGTCGAAAGCTTTTCTTGCTCCTCAAAATTAACGCTATCTGTATAAAGATGCTCCGAGATAAAATTTCGAATAGCATCTATTCCGCCTGGATATTTTGCTAACGCTTCAGTTTTTGAATCTTCAATTTTGGAAGCATCCGAATTTCTTGGAAAAGTGCGAGAAAGATCTTCAAGATTCTTTACTTTAACCAAAGTCGCCACCAACGCAGCATTTTCGACACTATCAAGTTTTTTTAAAAAATATTCTTTCTGTTGATTAACCAACTCCATCATTCCGGATTTAGTCAATTGATTTTGCTTTTTATTAAATTCGGTTTCCAACATTGTACGATGATGCTGGAATTTCTCTTTCACTTCTCGAAAATCCGCATTGACTTGACTTTTCGCTCCGAAAAAACCAAATATCATAAAAACAAAAAGGAAGATTTTGCCCATTGCAAGTATTCTAATCTTGTAAAAATACAGAAAGAAAAAACATGTTTCAATAAAAAATTAAAAAAGCCGCTCCAACTGGAACGGCTTTGATGTTTATGCGAAAAAAAAATTAATCGTTCAGTTTCAAAACCGCCATAAATGCAGATTGTGGAACTTCTACACGACCAATTTGTTTCATTTTCTTTTTACCTTCTTTTTGTTTTTCAAGAAGTTTACGCTTTCTGGAAATATCTCCACCGTAACATTTTGCAGTAACATCTTTTCTTAAGGCTTTAATCGTTTCTCTTGCAATAATTTTTGCTCCTAAAGCTGCTTGAACTGCAATGTCGAATTGTTGTCTCGGAATTAATTCACGCAACTTTTCACACATTCTTTTACCGATGTAATAAGCATTAGAATCGTGAATTAATGATGATAAAGCATCTACCATATCACCATTAATAAGGATATCCATTTTCACCAACTTCGATGCACGGAAACCTATTGGATGATAATCGAAAGACGCATAACCTTTAGAAATTGATTTTAATCTATCATAAAAATCGAAAACAACTTCCGCCAAAGGCATATTGAAGATTAATTCAACTCTATCTGCAGTTAAATAACTTTGGTTAACAATTTCGCCACGTTTTTCAATACAAAGTGTCATTACAGAACCAACAAAATCCGATTTTGTAATAATAGAAGCTTTAATATAAGGTTCTTCAACTCTGTCCATCGTCATCGGGTCCATCATTTCGGACGGGTTGTTAATCAAAATTGCAACTTCTGGTTCCTTTTTGGTGTAACCGTGGTAAGAAACGTTGGGAACGGTTGTGATAACGTTCATGTTGAACTCTCTATCCAAACGCTCTTGTACTATTTCCATGTGCAACATTCCCAAGAATCCGCATCGGAAACCAAATCCTAAAGCGGCTGAACTTTCGGGCTCGAAAACCAAAGAAGCATCATTCAGACGAAGTTTTTCTAATGAAAATCTCAATTCTTCAAAATCCTCAGATTCGATTGGATAAATACCAGCGAAAACCATTGGTTTTACCTCTTCGAAACCATCGATTGCAGCTGCAGCAGGGTTTTCAGTAGCAGTAATGGTGTCGCCAACTTTTACTTCACGAGCATCTTTAATCCCTGAAATAATATAACCAACATCTCCCGTTTTAATTTCTTGTTTAGGCGCTTGTTTTAGTTTCAAAGTTCCCACTTCATCGGCATCATAGGTTTTTCCTGTTGCCATGAATTTTACTTTTTGACCTTTCTTAATGCTTCCATTTACAACTTTGAAATAGGCTTCAATTCCACGGAAAGGATTATAAACAGAGTCAAAAATCAAAGCTTGAAGCGGTGCATCCGGCTCTCCAACTGGCGCTGGAATTCTTGCTACAATTTGCTCCAAAAGATTGTGGACACCTTCTCCTGTTTTACCAGAAACTCTTAAAACATCGTCGTAATCGCAACCTATTAAATTCATGATTTCATCGGTAACTTCCTCTGGATTCGCCGATGGCAAATCGATTTTATTAAGAATCGGAATAATCGTTAAGTCGTTTTCTAAAGCCAAATAAAGGTTAGAAATGGTTTGCGCTTGAATACTTTGAGCTGCATCAACAATCAATAAAGCACCTTCACAAGCGGCGATTGAACGAGAAACTTCGTAAGAAAAATCTACGTGTCCAGGTGTGTCGATAAGATTCAGAACATATTTTTCACCATTCAATTCGTAATCCATTTGGATCGCGTGAGACTTAATGGTGATTCCACGTTCTTTTTCCAAATCCATATCATCCAAAGTCTGAGATTGTAACTCTCTTTGGGTAACGGTATTGGTATATTCTAAAAGTCTGTCTGCCAATGTACTTTTACCGTGGTCGATATGTGCAATGATGCAGAAGTTTCTTATGTTTTTCATGTATAATTCTTGTAATTTGCAAAAATACATTTTTTTTAGTTTTATTACTATTACCCATCATGCATTTAGGCTTTGAATTTCACAAACTAAGTGTTAACGCCTTTGTTTGCCTTAAATATTTACATAATTATACTATTAAACTTCGTTTAGCATTGCGATAATTTCAAACGCAAAGCTAAACAAGGAATAACATTTAACTAATATGTTTTTTAAGATTGGCAAAGGCACTTCGTTTATCAAATGAAACACAACCAATTGTTTATTTATCATTTATATTTAACTGGCTAAATACTCAACAACTTGCTATTGTATAACCTAGATTCTTAAATTATCCGAAATCGCGGCCGGGATAGAAGCGGCATCTTTTTTCCGGAGTGAGGTGGCGGAGCGCAGCGGAGCCGACCGAGCGAAGGGAAAAGATATAGCGAATAGCCCGAATTGTCCGCCCAAATAAAAGTAATACATATAAACAATGTTAAAGATTTATAAAATTGACGGCTTTATTCGAGGCTTCGCATATTATTTGATTAAATTTGGAGAACAATTGAACATTAACATAAAAAACAATTATTATGGCTTTTGAATTACCAAAATTAGGTTACGCATACGATGCTCTAGAACCAAACATCGATGCAAAAACAATGGAGATCCACTATACTAAGCACCACCAAGCTTATGTTGACAATCTTAACAAAGCGATTGAAGGTACGGATCTAGAAGGTAAAACGATTGAGGAAATCTGCAAAATTGGCACTGACAAACCTGCAGTTAGAAATAATGGTGGTGGTCACTATAACCACTCTCTTTTCTGGGTAATTTTGACGCCTGGAGGTAGCAAAGAGCCTGTTGGAAATGTAAAAGCTGCTATCGAAAATTATGGTGGTTTTGAAAAATTCAAAAATGATTTTTCTGAAGCTGCAAAAACAAGATTCGGGTCAGGATGGGCTTGGTTATGCAAAAAAGAAGATGGTAGCGTTGCAGTATGTTCTACACCAAACCAAGATAATCCACTAATGCCAGTTGCTGATTGCAAAGGTACTCCAGTGCTTGGTCTTGACGTTTGGGAGCATGCCTATTACCTACATTATCAAAACAGAAGACCTGACTATGTTGGTTCTTTCTTTAACGTTATCAACTGGGATAAAGTTGAAGAGCTTTTTAACAAATAAGCTACAAACAATCTCTATTATAAGAAATCCCGACTTGCAATATTGTAAGTCGGGATTTTGATTTTGTGAACTAAAATTAATATTAACTCACAAAAAAAGAAGCGCCCAATCGGAGATTGGGCGCTTCTTTTTTATATTAAAGAACCTAAATATTATGGTTCTTTCTGTAAGATTACAAATGCTGGGAAGTGATCACTAAATCCTCCTGTAAACTTATCACCACTCCAAGAACGGAAAGGATAACCTTTATAATTACCTTCTTTAGTTATCAGGTAATCTGGTGCATAGATTTCTGTTCTTAGTACCGTATAATCTTTCTTAAGCTCATTAGCTGGAGCATATAAGTTAGCCGAGACAATAATTTGATCAAATAAGTTAGGCGCATCTTGATAAGCTAACGAAGCAATTCCTTTCTTATATAATGGATACATTAAGTTAAGATATGGCATAGACTCTGACAGATCTTTTGGTGATCCTGCTGCTTTAAGAACATTCTTAAGACTTGAACTTACTGGATCATCATTAAAATCTCCCATCGCTAACATTTTAGTGTTAGGTGACTGAATACGAATACTGTCCATCTGTTGTTTTAGAACTGCCGCAGCTGCATTTCTTTTCGGTAAAGAAACCGCTTCTCCACCTCTTCTAGATGGCCAGTGGTTAAGGAACAAAGCAATTGGCTCATTATCCAGCATACCTGTTACTACTAAAATATGACGTGTGTATTCTCTTTTACCGTCTTCACCATATATTTTAATTTCTTTCTTTAAAGAATTAGTTGGTGTGAATCTTCTTTTTTGATAAATAAACGCTGGGTCAATTCCTCTATAATCATAAGAATTATAATGAATAACACCATAGTCATATTTAGCAAGTTTTGGTTGCTTTACCAAATCTTCAACAACTTGTCTGTTCTCAACTTCTAATAATCCAACAATAGCTGGCGCTGTTCCTGTTTGTTTTTGTCCAAGTTCAGAAATAACTCTTGCAGCGTTTTCAAGTTTTTGGCTATATACTTTGTAGTTATAGTTTTTAGCACTTTTAGGTGTAAATTCATCAGATCCACCTTGATACTTTACAACACGCTTACCTTTAAGAGCTTCGTCACTCCATTCTCCTTTAAAAGGTGTCTCATCAACTATAAGATGTTTGATAGAGTCAATCGGTACACTTCTATGGAAAGAAGGATTACTTTTATCCTTTGTACCATCTATGTAATCAGCAGATTGGATAGTATCCCAAAGGTTTTCTACGTTAAGAAAGCCAACTGTAGCAACTTTTCTTAGCTGTCCTTTTTGTTGTGCAAAAACCAAACATCCAAGAGCTAAAGTCAAAATACTTAGATATTTTTTCATTGTATAAAGTTTATTAAAATTTAGAGGACGACAAATGTACTATATTATTCTATAGATTGTTAGCAAATCTAAAAAAATTAACAGAGCCTTTAAGAGGTATTAACTAAATTTAATCATAAATTAAGGATTATAATTATTAAATATATTTTTTTTAAGTACATTTGTGCCCCCGATTCATAATGCATTGAAAATTAAGTATAAAAAAGAGATTATAAATAGTTGAAAGTATGATTAAAAAATTATCATTAATCTCCTTATTCTCACTGATGCCCGCATCATTTTACTATGCGCAAACGACTGTATTTGCGTATCTTAAGGATGCTGAAGGTAAGCCAGTAGAAAGGGCTAATGTAGACCTGAAAGGAGAAGCCAATGATGTAACGGCAGACAAGATTGGATATTTCCAATTTGTTGATCTTAAGCCGGGTCATTATCAGATTGTTATTTCGAAATCTAATTACGAAACAAAAGTAATGGAGTTTGATATATCAACTGAAAAGAGAAAAGATCTAGGTGTGGTTACAATGTACTCATCCCTAACTGGTGCAGACCAGGGTCTTGCAATTATTGAAAGTACTGGAGATGAGGAAAACTCAAGCCAAGGTTCTACCGTAGGTTTGTTACAATCTTCTCAAGATGTATTCAATAAGTTAGCAAGTTTTGATTTGGGCTTCTATTGGTTCCGTCCAAGAGGAATTGATGGAAGATCTGGTGAAACAATGCTTAACGGTATCAGCATGGTAAAAGCTGATAACGGAAATGTAGATTTCTCTAACTGGGGTGGTCTTAATGAGATTACTCGTTACCCGGAGATTGCTTCTAATCATGCTCCTTCAGAATATGCTTTCGGTGGTGCAAGTTCAGTGCTTAATAAGTACACTAATGCTAGCGAATACAGAAAAGGCTTCCAAGCAACTTACTCATTAACCAACAGAAACTATCGTAACAGAGCTTCTCTAAGATACTCTTCTGGAATGTCAAAAAGTGGATGGGCTATTACAGCTATGGCTGCTAGACGTTGGGCACAAGAAGGTATCCAAGAAGGTACTTTTTATGATGCTTGGGGAGGTTACATCGGTGTTGAGAAGAAATTATCTGACAACCATACTATTACCTTCAATGCTATTGGAGCACCTTACAGAAGATCAACCGCGAGCCCTAGTACTCAAGAAGTTTTTGACCTAAGAGGTGTACATTACAACTCATATTGGGGATGGCAAAATGGTGAAAAAAGAAGCGAAAGAGTAAGAACTGGCTTCCAACCAATTTTACAATTAACAGACTTCTGGAAAATTAATAAAAAGTCAAGTTTAACGACTAGCTTGTCTTATCAATTTGGTAAAGATAAAGGTGCTAGATTGGATTGGCAAAATGTAACCAACCCTTCTCCTGCATACTACAGAAGACTTCCTAGTTACTTCCTATCTCTTGATCCTTCTATGGAGGTTATCGACCCGAACGATCCTACAAAATGGGCAACTGCTAGAGATGCTTATAATACGGCTACACAATTGTGGCAAAGTGGGGATCCTGCTTATACACAACTTAATTGGGATGCAATGTATCGTGCTAATATGAACCAATCTCCTGTAAGCCAATATGGAGTGACTGGTCGTAGAGCTTTGTATTTCCAAGTTAATGATGTTAGTGATGACAAAATCTGGAATGCTAACACGCATTATACATATAACTTTAATGATAAAACAAGATTTATCTTAAACTTATCATATCAAAACTACAAGTCTGATCTTTATCGTGAAGTAAAAGACCTTCTAGGTGCTGACTTCGCTTGGAACAAAGATCCTTTCGCAGCAACTAACCAACCAGGAACTTCAGGTTTGTTAAATGAGCTTGATCTTGAAAACGGTTCTGTTGCAAAAAAAGTTGGGGATAAAATTGGATACGATTATACGTTCTCTAGACAAGAAGTTAAAGTTAATCCTGGTTTGAAATTCTCAACTGGCAAATTTGATGTTTTTGTTTCTGCTTTAGCTGGCTATAGTACATCTAGTAGAGAAGGACATTTCAAACATTTCCTTTATAAAGATTCTTACGGAAAAAGTGGTGATCAAAACTTCTGGAACTTTGGTATGAAAGGTCAAGCGGTTTACAAAGTTGATGGCCGTAACTTTATCGTATATAACGGCGCTTATTTCTCACAAGCTCCTTTCTTAGAAGACTTATTCATTAATCCAAGACTTAACGCTTCTACAGCGCCTAACATTAAGAATACAATTATTAATGCTAATGACTTAAGCTATGTAATGTCTACACCTTTCTTGAAGTTAAGACTTACTGGTTATTGGGTTGATACTCAAAATGAAACCAATACACAAAGATTCTTTGCGGATGGTATTCAGTTTGACTCTGATGATTCTTCAAAACCTATCCAAAGTGCTTTCTTAACACAAGTTATGTCAAATGTTGAGAAACGTAATATTGGTTTAGAATTAGGTATTGATTACAAACTTACTCCAACTTTATCATTACAAGGTTTAGCAAGTGTTGGACAATACACTTATAATAACGATCCAACAATCTACTTCTCTTCTGATGCGGTAGGGGAATTCTCCAACGGATTACCTTATATGAATTTTGGGAAAGCTAATCTTAAAAACTACAAGTTAGGAGGAACGCCACAACAGGCTTACTCATTAGGTTTTAGATACAACTCTCCTAAATACTGGTGGTTTGGTGCTAACTGGAACTATCTAGATCAAAACTTCTTAGATCCTTCAGCGATTTTAAGATCAGAAAACTTTGTTCAGAATAGTACGACACATACGCCTGATACGAGTGTAGATCCTGACATGCTAAGAACTATTATGTCTCCAAAAAGATTACCATCATCATTCTTCTTGAATGCTAATGCTGGTAAATCTTGGATGATTGGTAAGTATTATGTTTTAATCTCTGCTACTATTAATAATATTTTGGATAACAAAAGATATATTACCGGAGGATTTGAACAAAGTAGAAACATTAAATATGATGGCTTTATTAAAGATTACGACAGAGCAGAAACTTTGTTTGGTCCTAAATACTGGTATACCCAAGGTCGTTCTTATTTTGTAAATGTACAATTCAGATTCTAATCTATTTAAAAATATCGTAATGAAAATAAATTCACTTTTTAAAACTTTAGTTTTTTCTGCTGTATCTACAGTAGCATTAACCTCTTGTGTAAAGAACGATGATTGGGAAACTCCACCTATCGTATGTAATAATAGGTTCGACGCCCCAACTATTTCTATGGCTGATTTTGCAGCTTTAGCTCCTTCATCTGGAACATATAAAGTTCCTGCTGATGGTGCACCAGTTATCTTTGATGCTTATATTGTATCATCTGACGAATATGGTAACTTCTACAAAACAATCTCTATCCAAGATAAACCAGAAAACCCAACTGTTGGTCTTTCTATCGAAGTAGACAAAGCATCTAACTATGCAGATTTCCCAGTAGGGGCGCACGTAAGAATCAAAGCAAATGGCTTGGTATTAGGTCTAGATAGAGGTACCAAAAAAATTGGTTCTGTTGACCCTCAATATGCGATTGGTCGTATACCTAGTGTATTATTCTCTAGATATATTTCTGGTGTATGTAATGGTAATGCTATGGATATTGCAACACTAGTTCCGACAAAAGTTAGCAACCTAAACGATGCTAAAAATGAGAAATATCTTAACACTTTAGTAACGGTACCAAAAGTACAATTCGCTTCAAGTGAAGTTCAACCACAACCAAAAACATTTATCAATTATGTTGCTGGTATTGGTGCTGATACAGACCGAAATATTGAAGACGCAACTGGCGGATCCACAGTATTGAGAAACTCAGGATTCTGCGCATTTGGTGGTGACCTTTTACCAACTGGTAATGGAGATTTAACATTTGTTGTAAGTCGTTATAATACAAGCTGGCAAATGTATATCAGAAGCAAGGCTGACATCAAGTTTGACAACCCTCGTTATGATCCAGCACCACCAAAAGGAGGAACTGCAATTAACTTCTTAGGTTCGTTTACAGAAGATTTCAACTCTTATAACGATATGGAAGAAACTTTCCCTAAGTATGTTAATGACCCAACTGTTGGTAACAGATATTGGCAAATTAGATCATTCAACGGGAACAAGTATATCCAAATTTCAGCTAATGCGGGATCTGGTAATTACGAAACTTATTTTGCAGTTCCTGTAGACTTTACAGCTGCTAATAATATTAGTTTCTTTGTTAATGTTGGTTTCTATAATGGAGCAGCTCTTAAAGTTTATACAACAACAGATTATACAGCATTAGGAGATATTACAAAAGCAACTTTAAAAGATATTACATCTAGCTTTAACATCCCTACAACGCCTACATCTGGTTATGGTAACCTAAGTTCTGCAGGAACATATAACTTCCCAACAGACCTAACTGGTAAAGGTTATGTATTGTTCAAATATACTGGTGCAAACCCTGGTACAACAACGACAATTCAGATCGACGATATCAAAGTTCAATAATTATTTTTGAAACTTTATTAAACAAAAAAAGCCTCGAATTGTTCGAGGCTTTTTTATTTATACATAATCTGCATCTTCTATTTTGGGTTCTTTCTTTCGAAATTTATTCCAAATTTTTCGACCAAAAACAAAGACTAAAATCACAAGACCAATTGCAAAAATAAATGCTAAAACGGGCAAAGCTAACGCAAAAATAGACATCACACTAGCACCAGCAGTTTCGGTGGTAGCGACAACATGATTTCCTATGCCGCCTGTTGTTGCGGTCGAGGCAACACGTGTGCCAGCAAAACCAGAAGCAATCGTTGCGGCAGTTCCACCACCAGCTATTAATGCCAATGCCCACTCCGACACGCCATCAAGCCCCATATATTGACTCGCAAAAAGCACCGAACCCGCAATAGTCGCTAACGGAATCGAAATACTATCTAGAATATTATCAATGTACGGAATGTAATAGGCTAAAATTTCCATAACAGTGGCAACACCAGTTGTTATAAGTGCGGGCAAAGATGCCAGCCATTGGAAACTTTCATTGGCAGGAATCCAATGAAAATATGAAGCAAGACTTACTGCAAACATTGGCAAAAATACGCGAAAGCCTGTTGCAGCAGCCAGACCAATACCAACAAAAATGCTGATGACATAAGGAAGAAATTCGGACATAGTTTTTTATTTACTTCTTCGTGCATCAAAAACTATGCAAAGACTTGATCTAGTGTTTTCTACTAGCAAAAAGATTTTTGAATTCTTGTTCTACCGTTTGTAGATTCTCAGGAGGTTGTTTCGAAACCCAAAACAACATAACGGAAGCCGAACTTCCAAATTGTTCTGTAACATCAGATTTGTTCAAGCGATAATATTCTTTCAACAATCTTTTGATACGGTTACGATCGACCGCTTTTTTAAAAAACTTTTTCGATACCGAAACGCCAACACGATTGTTCTTTTGGTCGGGAAGGTTTTTTAAAACAATTAATCGAACATTGCCATACGACATCCACTTTCCTTTTTTGAAAAGCAAATCAATATCAGATTTCTTTTTTAATTTTTCAGATTTTGGATATCGAAAGTCTGTCATATATTATTTTCGTCCTGTTAAACTATTGATCACTTCGGCTGCAGCATAAAGTCCAAACAATGCAGGAATAAAGCTGATTGTGCCGTAAAATGATTTTTTAAAATTACTACCATCAGTTAATTTCAAACTATTCTCATCCTGAATTTCAGTTGAAAAAACACATCTAAAACCTTTGGTTACGCCTTCTTTTTTTAAACGTTTTCTCACTTGTTTGGCAAGAAGACAATTGTTGGTTTTACTAATATCACGAACCATCACTTTACTAGGATCAGTCTTTCCACCAGCGCCCATCGCAGAAACTAACTTAATTTTATTTCGGCGACACGTTTTTATCAAACTTAATTTCGGTGTTAAAGAATCTATGCAATCTAAAACATAATTAAATTTCTCGGACACAACCAATTCTTCCATTCGTTCTGGACTAAGAAATTCGTTGATCTTTATTAAATCTAATTTCGGGTTAATGTCCATCAATCGATCAGCAACAACGTCTACTTTATGTTGACCAACTGTCGAGGTTAACGCTGGCAATTGTCGATTAATATTAGTAATATCAACCGTATCGCCATCTGCAATGTACAAATGCCCGACACCTGCACGAGCTAGAAATTCAGCAGCAAAAGACCCAACGCCACCAAGACCAACCACCAATATTTTTGCATCATTTAGAACTTTAAGACCATCTTCTTTTAATAAAAGTTCGGTGCGTTCTAACCAAATTTCACTCATTTTTTAAAATTAAATTCAAATTCTGCTTTATAAGATGTTGCATTTCGGAAGTTGACATCGCTTTAATATTTGATGCTTTTTCATAAATATCTGAAATGTTGATTTTCGCAGCATCGGTTTCTAGAAAAAAACGATTGTCGGGGCATTCTTTAAAAACAGACTGCAAAGATAAGTTTTCCAACAAAGATTTACCAAAACTTAAATAAAAACCCGCATTTAATAAACTTGTTGCGATATTTTCTTTTTTATTAAAACCATGAATAATCATCGGAACCTTAGCAATCTTTTGAAACTTCAGCAAATCCGAATGTCGTCTCACACAATGGATAATGACTGGTTTTTGTAACGTATTTGCTAACAAAATTTGTTGTTTAAAAACTTCTTCTTGTAAAACCGAATCGACTTCTACCAAGGCATCAAGACCACATTCTCCTATTGCTAGACAATTCGGTTCGTGCGCACGACTTTTAACCCAATCCAAAGCATTTTCAAAATCTTTAGTAATGTCTTTCGGATGCAAGCCAATGGAAAAAAATTCAGGATTGTCATCAGAAAACAAATCGAGATTATAAATCCCAAATTGTCCAAGATGATGGTGATGAAAGTCAAAAAAATCCATTTTCAAAGATAATTTAATGAAATTAAAATCAACTTCTTACAATTAAAAATTTTACTTAAATTTACAATTAATATGGTCAAGAAAAAATTTACCGATAAGCAGAAAAAAATCTTAGATGTTGCAGAAGAACTTATTGCTACCAAAGGTTTTGACGCAACTTCTGTAAGAGATATTTGTAGCAAAGCTGGCATTAATGTCGCCATGATTTCTTATTATTTTGGTTCTAAAGAGAAAATGATGACTTTCTTGT
Source organism: Soonwooa buanensis (assembly GCF_900167905.1). Taxonomy (GTDB): domain Bacteria; phylum Bacteroidota; class Bacteroidia; order Flavobacteriales; family Weeksellaceae; genus Soonwooa; species Soonwooa buanensis. The sequence continues at coordinate 126,512 of NZ_FUYZ01000009.1, forward strand.
ATCAATATCGTGTACAACGTTCTAAAGAGAGTTTTTCGGAGTTTGCAGAGACTATTAAAGAAGGAAAAGCCGAAATGCAAATGAAGGAAATTATCAACTACATTGTTGGACTTCTTTTCAAATACAATTACTTCCATGGCTTTGTAACACAGGAGATTCGCGTTAACGATTTTATTAAAGACGATCTTTTAGATTTTTACAAAATCTGCGTCAGTCGATTAGAAGAAATCATCAAAAAAGGTATTATTAGTGGGGTTTTCACTAATGCTCCAAAGTCCGAAGACATCCTTACCAACATTATCGGATCGACTTTATTTGTTATTAGAAATAAAAATTTTTACGAGCTTTATCTTCCAAGTGCAACCGAAGCCAATTATCTTTCGGAAGCGGAGAAAAAAGTAAAATCAAATCTTCTACAAACGACTTTTGCATTGTTAGGTTTTGAGCTATATGTGTAAGTTTTCTAAGTTAAAAACACTTTTTAGCTTTTATAAACGTTAATATTATCATAATAATAAATCCTATTATCAAAAAAGTTTTATTTTTGCAAATCGTAACGTTGGACCTTGTCAACTTTACTACATCCTTATGAAGAAATTAATTATTGTTGCTCTGGCATCAAGCCTTATTATATCATGTAATCGTGAAATGGATCGTGCATTGAAAAGTGCCGACAAAGATTTCATCTTGAAAACTGCAAACGAAAAATTTGCAAACAAAAAGTGGAGTGACGCGATCGCCTTGTACGAAAGAGTTTCTAATCTTGTTGCAGGAACCGACGAATTCCAAAACGTTGGATACAACACGGCTTATGCTAACTATTACGATAAAAACTACAAGCTTGCTGGACATCAGTTCAAAAACTTTGCAGTAAGTTTCCCTCAAGATCCACGTCGTGAAGAAGCTTCTTATATGTCTGCAATTTGTTATTATCAAGGTTCTAACGACTATAATCTAGACCAGACTAATACACAATCTGCGATTACAGAGCTTCAAGACTTCTTGAACAACTATCCAGATTCTGAAAGATCAAAAAATATCCAAACTATGTTGGATGAGTTGGGTTATAAGTTAGAATTCAAAGCTTATGAAAACGCTCGTCAGTATTACAAAATGGGAGAATATCTTTCTGCGGATGTTGCATTTGACAATGTTTTAGAAGATTTTCCAGCGACAAAGCTTAAACCAAAAATTTTAGATTTTAAAATGAAGTCTAAATATGAGTTAGCAATGTTCTCAATGCCTGACAAAAAGAAAGATCGTATTGACAACGCTATTGCTTATACAAGAACGATTGAAAAAGAACTTCCTAACACAGATTATACAAAAACAGCTTTAGCTTTCCGTCCAAAATTGGAAGAAGAAAAAGTAAGATTTGAAAAAATCGTTGCTGAGGCGGAAAAAAGACAAGCAGAATTAACAGCAAAACAAAAAGCTGAAGAAGCTAAAAATGCTGCGAAAAGCGAGCTTAAGAAAGAAGAAAACAACCAAGAGGCTATCGAAAATAACATCGAAAAAGCTAAGAAAGATAGCGCAACAGTTAGTGATCCTAACTCGACTTTCAGAATAAGAAGATAATTCGTATATTTGCAATTCTAAAAAATTTCGCACAATGAGTGTAAAAGATACTAAAGCAGAGGTTAATACCATTACCTACGACAGAAACAAAATCGAGAACAAAGTAGGAAGCATCTACGAAGCTATCGTAATTATGGGTAAAAGAGCGGAGCAAGTTAATGCCGAGATCCGTACCGAGTTACATAATAAGTTGGATGAATTTGCTGTGCATAACTCTACTTTGGAAGAAGTTTTTGAAAACAGAGAACAAATCGAAATCTCTAAACATTACGAAAAACTTCCAAAACCGACCTCTATCGCTATCCAAGAATGGTTAGACGACGACATCTACTTCAGAGAAACTGGAGAAAAAAACTAGAAGATTACAACTTCCAATAGACAAACCACAGATTATTCTGTGGTTTTTTTGTTTTAAATTTGATACTTTTGTTAAGTTAAAAATCCAAATTATGACACTTTCTGGAAAGAAAATTTTAATCGGAATAACTGGCGGAATCGCCGCTTACAAAATAAATTATCTTGTACGAGACCTAATAAAATGTGGTGTCGAAGTCCAAGTTATTTTGACAAAATCCGCTGCAAACTTTGTAAGTCCGTTAACGCTTTCGACACTTTCTAAAAAACCAGCATATCTCGATTTTTACAACCAAGACCAATCTTGGAACAACCATGTAGAATTGGCGCTTTGGGCAGATCTTATGTTGATCGCGCCTTGCACAGCCAACACAATGGCAAAGATGACTACTGGACTTTGCGACAATCTACTCATGGCAACTTATATGTCTGCAAAATGTCCTGTAATAATCGCGCCAGCAATGGATTTGGATATGTACCGACATCCGTCAACTAATAAAAACTTAGCGACATTAGAAGAATTTGGTCATACAATTATACCAGCAGAATATGGCGAATTAGCAAGTGGATTAGTTGGGCAAGGACGTTTAGCAGAAAATGAAACGATTTTAAAATATATTAAACGTCATTTCTCAGATCAAAGCGAACAAGCTTTTAAAGGAAAAACTGTTTTAATTACAGCTGGTCCAACTTATGAAAACATCGATCCAGTACGCTTCATCGGAAATCATTCTTCTGGTAAAATGGGATTTGCATTAGCAGAGGAAGCAGCTTCGCAAGGCGCAAAGGTTATTCTGGTTTCGGGACCTTCGCAGCTAAAACCCGAAAATCCTAACATTGAAATCCATCGTGTGACATCAGCTTCGCAAATGTTTGATGAAGTCTTTAAATATTATCAAAATGTTGACATTGCAATTGCGAGTGCCGCGGTTGCCGATTATGCTCCGAAAGTTGTCGCTTCAGAAAAAATCAAGAAAAACGATTCTGAATTTAGCATTGAGTTGGTGAAAAATAAAGATATTCTTCTCCAAATGGGCAAAGAAAAACAAAATCAATTTTTGGTTGGCTTTGCTTTAGAAACTCAAAATGAAGAAGAAAATGCAAAAGGAAAATTAGAAAAGAAAAAACTAGATATGATTGTCCTTAACTCGTTGCGGGATGAAGGTGCAGGTTTTCAAAACGACACTAACAAGATAAAAATCTTTACAAAAGACGAAAAAAGAGTTTTTGATTTGAAGTCAAAAGAAGAAGTCGCCATCGATATTCTTAATTTGGTTAAAGAAAAAATGAAGCTTTAGTCAGATTATATAAGAAAGCCGTGTTTTTCACGTTTTTTATTCAATCGAAAAGTGTATTTTTACGTTTCAAAGTTTAATTTTAGAATGAAAAAGTTATTCAGCATATTTATTTTATTGGTTTTAACAGGATTTGCACAATCGCAAGAGCTTTTGGCAACCGTCCAAATCAACTATCAACAATTAGGAGGTAGTAACGTACAGACCTACAAAACTTTAGAAAAATCTCTTAGAGATTTCATCAACAACACGTCTTGGACAGGCAAAAGACTTCAAAATTTTGAAAAAGTAAAATCAAATTTTGCCATCGTTATTTCCGAAAAATCGGGTAACACTTACAAAGGAAGTATTGTTATACAAGCCACTAGACCAGTTTTTAACTCACAATACGAGTCGCCACTTATCAACTTTAACGACAACAATTTCGGTTTTGAATACAGTGAAAATGAGAACTTAGTTTTTAATGAAAGACAATTTTCTGGAAAAAACTTAATCGATGTTGTTAGCTTTTATGTCTATATGATTTTGGGTTATGACGGCGATAGTTTTAAACTAAAAGGTGGTCAACCTTGGTTTGATAAAGCTTTGAAAATTTCGCAAAACTCAATGAACAACAACTACGCAGGCTGGTCTCAAGTTGAAGGTCTTAAATCTCGTGGTTCTGTTATTGACGCAATCCAAAAAGAGTCTAACAGCACGTTGAGAACTGTTTATTATAATTATCATCGTATTGGTCTTGATAATATGGCGAAACCAGATCAAAATCCTGCTAAGAAGAATATAGCAGATGCGTTGATGCAACTAAAAGTCTACGAAAATGACTTCCAAATGAATCCTGCTTTCAACGTATTTATCGACACAAAGAAAAACGAAATATTCAGCATTTTTGACAGCAACAACAATGGTTCTGTTAATATGAATGATCTTAAACAATTGATGTCCATGTTCGCGCCTAAAGAAATTGACACAAAATGGAATAAGTGGAAATAAGCCTCCACAGAGGAAAACTATCTTATGCTTTCAAGAATTGTTATTCAGAATTTTGCGCTGATTGACCACCTCGACATCCAACTTCACAAAGGTATGGAAGTCATCACGGGTGAGACGGGCGCAGGAAAATCTATTATACTTGGTGCTTTGCGTCTTATCATGGGCGAACGTGCCGACCTAAAATCGATAAGCAACGCCGACAAAAAATGCCTTGTAGAAGCGCATTTCACGATTGGTGAAGATTTTAAAAATTTTTTTGACGAACAAGATTTGGATTTTGATACCGAATCTATTATCCGTCGCGAAATCCTTTCTAGCGGGAAGTCGCGGGCTTTCGTTAATGATGTTCCGGTGACTTTGGATGTTCTTAAAGAATTGTCGTCCAAGCTAATCGACATCCATTCGCAGTTTGAGACTTCGCAATTATTTTCGGAAGCTTATCAATTTCAGATATTGGATTCGGTTTCGGAAAATCAAAAAGTTTTGGAGTCTTATCAAAAGAAGTTTAGCACTTATCAAAGTCTTAAACATCAACTTCAAAATTTAAAACAAAAATTTGCGGATGCTCATAAAGAGTCTGACTACAAAAGCTTTTTGTTAAATGAATTAAATGAAATTAATCTCGATGACATTGATTTCAAACAACTTCAGGACGAGTTAAGTACACGCGAAAATGCCGAATTTATTTCTGAAAATCTTGGACAAATTATCCAAAAATTTCATCAAGACGAGATTGGCGTGTTGCAAAGTTTTTTGGATGCTAAACAAAAACTGCAAAAGATTTCGGATTTGTCACCAAAATTTGAGGACATCCAAAAACGTTTTGACGAATCTTATTTTGAAATAAAAGACATCCTAAGCGAACTCGAAAACGAACTCGAAAAAGTTGACATCGATCCTGCTGCTCTCGCAGAAATGTTGCGACAAATGAATATACTAAATTCTTTGTTTCTAAAACATCAGGTTTCGGATGTTGAATCGCTGGTTGAAATTAGAAATCAACTCGACAAAGAACAATCTGGCTTCACGCATTTGGAAGAGGAAATTGCGGACATCGAAGGACAGATTATTCAGCTTGAAAAAGATTTGGAAAAAGAAGCGAAAGAACTTTCTAAACTTCGTGATAAAGGCACACCTAATCTTATTGAAAAAATTGAAAATCTCCTAAAACAGTTAGGTTTAGAAAAAGCCAAAATTGCTTTGGAACGCACAACTTCGGAGCAATATAACGCTTTTGGGAAAGAGCATATCCAGATTATGTTTCAGGCAAATTCTGGCTTTCCTATGAAGCCAATCCAAAGTGCTATTTCTGGTGGAGAACGTTCTCGTGTTATGCTTTCTATAAAGAAAATCTTGGCAGAACACAGCAATCTTCCAACTTTGATTTTGGACGAAATCGATACCGGCGTTTCTGGCCGCGTTGCCGAAGAAATTGGAAAAGTGATGCACGATATGGGAAAAAATATGCAACTCATTGTTATCACCCATCTCGCTCAAGTTGCTGCAAAAGCCGATGACCACTACAAAGTCACCAAAATGGATGTGGATGGATTGACGCGCTCTAACATTATCCCTTTAAACGACGATGATCGTCTACAAGAGATTGCACAGCTTCTTTCGGGTAGCACCGTAACGCAAGCTGCCATATCGCAAGCGAAGGAGTTGATGGGCATCTAGTAAAACAATAAGAAAGCTTCGTTTTATAAAGTCTAGAAAAACTGAGTTCGGGATAAGAAAATAAACGTCAGTTTGAGTGGTTTTCAGCGAAAACTGTATCGAAAACAAGTTAATTTTCTTATCATTAAAACTTCTCGATACAAAATCTTTCAGATTTTTACTCCTTTAGATTTGTAACAAGAA
>NZ_FUYZ01000013.1 GCF_900167905.1 Soonwooa buanensis
TAACTAAAAGAGCCTAGCCCCGATTGAACGGCATGTTTGACTTCGTCGAACCACTTCGTTAGGTTTGAAGCTCTTTTTGTAAGTAATGGCCAAAAGCCAAGCACAAAAAAGCGAGTAGTGAAAGCGGGAAATAGCTACTAAAAATAATTGTAACTAGGTTTCAAGTGAGCTTTTATATTTTTTTATTTCTTTTGAATCTAGGTGAGTTTAATGCTTATTTAATAAAATATTTAAGAAAAATTTAGCAGTATATAAAGTTGGATTTCGTTTCTTTTCGTTACATTTGATAAACATAAATTATTTATACCTATGAAAAAAACACTTAAAATGGCAGCTTTGGCTTTGATGGTTTCAATGACTGCTGTTTCTTGTAAGAAAAAAGTATCTGATGCGGATTTGACAAGTAAGGCTACAACTGTAGTTGCAACTTATCCAGGAACTACTGTTGAAGTTAAGGACGGACAAGCACATCTAAGTGGTGTATTTGCTACACAAGCTGATAAAGATGCTGCTATTGCTGCTTTGAAAGCTGTAGAAGGTGTTAAAGATGTACACGATATGGCTACTGTAGCGCCTGCTACACCAGCTGTGGAAGTTAACGTTGTTGATGCTGCAGTTTTGCAAAAAGTTAGTGATGCAATTAAAGATATCAAAGGTGTTAAAGCTGAAGATGTTGCTGGTGTTCTTACACTAACAGGGACTGCTTCTTCTGCTGATGCTAGAAAAGTAAAAGAGTCTGTTGATGCTTTGAAAATTGGAAAATACGATAACAAAATTGTAGTTAAATAAGAAGTTATGAGTTTACAAGATAAATATGCAGGTGTAGTATCTGCAGCACAAGGAGCGGGACTTTCTGACCTTAATATTCAAGAGCAAGATGGTATTTTGTACATCACAGGTGGTGCTAGTAATAGTGCAGCTAAAGATGCAATTTGGAATGCTTTAGGCGCTGTTGATCCTAACTACACTGCGACTGATATCAATATTGATGTTCAAGTTAGTGGTTTGGCAGCTGGAGCGGCTTTAACGGTTGCAACAGATGAGTCTAACCTTAATATCCGTCAAGAGCCTTCTACTGATGCTAGCATCCTAGGAAAAGCAGCTAAAGGTTCTACAGTAACTTTGGTTGAGCAATCTTCTGACGATTGGTGGAAAGTAAAAACTGCTGATGGTGTAGAAGGTTATGCTTATGCTAGATATTTAAAAGCTTAAGATTTAATCTTATATAAAAAAAGAACCTCCAATTTTTTTGGAGGTTTTTTTATTTTTGAACTTTCTTAAGAATGTTCTCGATGATAATATTTTCAATATTATCAGGATAATTGACTGTAAAGTGTTTATCTTCTTCGACCCAAGCTTGCAGAAGTTGTAGCGATAACTTATCCGAACTTTCGATGCCAAGTTTGTTAAGAGAACTAGCATTGTAAGCTTGTTCATACTGATTATGAATTGGGATTACAAAGAGCTTTTTGTGAAGGTATAAAGCTTCGGCTGGTGTTTCGAAACCTGCATTACAAAGTACTCCTCTACAATTTGTAAAAGCATTGATAAATTTTTTTTGATCAATCGGATAGAATTCTACATTATTCTTTCGATACGCATCTTTTGACTTTTTCGAAAATACTTTCCAGTTGACATCTATTTTTGATAAAGTTTCATAAATAGCTTCGTCCGAATAACTTGGTAAATAAACCAAATAAAATCCTTCATCTTTGGCATCAAGCGATCTGATTTCTTTTCGGATAACTGGCGTTTTTACATTGGGATGAAAAGCTTCAAAATGAAATCCAATTTTCTCCTTACAAGGCGCATAGTATTTTAAAATTTGTTCGCCCAACCAACTTTTGTGACTTGGTTTCGGAACACCCTGAAAAGACAATGCAGCTTGATGACTTAACGCAATTATTTGATGATGTTTTAGTTTTGCTGCCCAAGCAGTTATCGGCTCAAAATCATTGATAATCAAGTCGTAATTGTCTAGATTAAAGTTTTTGATGAGTTTAACCGCTTTACAATAATTGTTCTTAAACAAAGTCTGATTGTAAGACAAACCGCCATGGTTATCATAAAGTAAAGAAATGCCTTTAAAACGATAATCGATGTCGATTTTTGGTTTTAATTGACTTTGATGTCCGCTGATTAACACGTCAACCAAAGCATATTTTTTCAAAATTGGGACAATCTCTTGTGCTCTTGCAATATGTCCATTTCCTGTGCCTTGCAATGCGTAAAGGAGTTTCATATTGCAATATTTTTTAATTGGATAATATCTGCAATTTGCAAATCAACAAGTTCTTCGTCCTCGCTTGTAGAATTTGCATTTAGTTCTTCTTTAATATCATCAAAATAGACGATTTTCCATTCGCCATTTTCATATTCGAGAGCGCTAAGATTTTCGATCCAGTCGCCAGAATTAAGATAAATGCAACGCCCTTTTTTAGTAACAACTTTGCGCATCTGAGGTTGATGGATGTGTCCACAAATAACATAATCGTATTCGTTTTCGATGGCTAATTCTGAGGCAGTTAACTCAAAATCTCCAATAAATTTGACTGCTTTTTTAACGTTGTTTTTTATCTTTTTTGAAAATGAATACTTTTCGCGTCCCATTTTTACTAAAATCCAATTGACAACATTATTAATCTGAATTAAAAGATCATAGCCTTTGCCACCAAGTTTCGCAATCCATTTAGAATGTTGAACCGACGCATCAAAAACATCACCATGGAAAATCCATGTTTTTTTGTTGTCAATGTCCATTGTTAGTTTGTTACAAAGTTTTAAATTTCCTAATTCTAAATCTGTGAACTTCCTGAAATTTTCGTCATGATTTCCTGTAATATAATAGACTTTTGTCCCTTTTGTCGCAAAATTGATAAGCTTTTTAACAACTTTAAGATGCGACTTCGGAAAGTAACTTTTTTTGAACTGCCAAACATCAATAATGTCACCATTTAATATTAAAATTTTTGGTTTAATAGATTGAAGATAAGCGTGCAACTCTTTGGCTTTGCAACCATAAGTACCGAGATGGATATCGGAGATTACGACAATTTCTGGATTTCTTGTCATAGCAATAGATTTTTACAAAAAACGCATTTTAGTTTTACGTGGACGTAAACCGATTGTTATTTATTTGGGAAGATTATGTTGCTTCAAGGTTAACAAGCTGCTGATTATCGGATATTATTCGATTCAAAATTTTATATTTGCAAGATTAGAATATATTATGAAAGGACAGAACAAACTTTTTATAGCCATTATCGTTGCTTTAATCATCGGTGTGGTCATCGGTGGGATTGTTAATAAGTATGAAAGAGGGACTACTATCCGTATTAATACTGAAGTTGTCGATGCTAAACATCCGCAACAAGACGAGGTGAAATTTAAGACTAGTGATGGTAAAAGTTTCAGTCAAAAAATTCTAATTGCAGAGAATGATCAAAAAAAAGATTCTCTTACCAAAGTTTTTCAAGGACAAGATCTTCTAGTTATTGGTCAAGGCGCTAAAACTATTTTTGAACCGACTGTTCTTAAAGGAAAAGATGTTCAAATAGAAAAGGTGGAAAAATCAAATGCTGGTCGTGTAACCGCGCTAGATGATATCGCTTCTTTTTCTGAAATGATAAAACTTCTAGGGACAATTTTCATCCGACTTGTACAGATGATTATTGCGCCGTTGGTTTTCACCACTTTAGTTGTTGGTATTGCTAAGATGAGTGACATTGCAATGATTGGACGTGTCGGTACAAAAGCTATGTTGTGGTTTATTAGTGCATCGTTGGTTTCATTATTAATTGGTTTGATTTTAGTCAATTGGATGGAACCTGGTAAAGTGATGCAACTTGAAAAACCTGCTGCCGAAGCCGCAGGCGAATTGATGAAAAGCGCACACAATGGACTTTCTCTAGAACAATTTGTAAATCACGTGGTGCCCAAAAGTTTATTCGAAGCATTTGCAACCAATGAAGTTTTACAGATTGTAGTATTCTCAGTAATGTTTGGGATTGCTTTATCAGCAATGGGTGAAGAATATACCAAACCAATCGTAAAAGCTCTAGACATCTGTGCTCACGCCATTTTGAAAATGGTTGGTTACATTATGTGGGTTGCACCTTTAGGCGTTTTGGGAGCGATTGCAGCGGTTGTTGCAACCAATGGTTTCGAAATATTTTGGGTATATGCCATCTATCTTCGAGACTTCTTCTTTGCACTTGCTGTATTGTGGCTGGTTTTACTTTTAGTAGGTTATTTAATTTTAGGAAACAGATTATTTAATTTAATTAAAAGAATAAAAGAACCTTTATTAATCGCTTTTTCAACGACAAGTTCGGAAGCGGTTTTTCCAAAATTAGTTGAAGAATTAGAAAGATTTGGTTGTAATAAAAGAATTGTATCATTTATTTTACCATTAGGATATTCATTTAATCTAGATGGAAGTATGATGTACATGACATTTGCTTCGATTTTTATCGCACAGATTTACGGTATCGATATGAGCATTGGACAACAAGTAATTATGCTTTTGGTTTTAATGTTGACCAGTAAAGGGATTGCGGGTGTACCAAGAGCGAGTTTGGTGATTATTGTTGCAACTTGTTCTATGTTTGGTATTCCGCCAGAAGGTATTGCTTTGATCTTACCAATTGACCACTTCTGCGATATGGGAAGAAGTATGACCAATGTTTTAGGAAATGCTCTAGCAACGTCTGCTGTTAGTAAATGGGAAGGACAACTAGAAGGTGCTGCCCAAGAAAGTTAATTTCTATTATAAGAATAGTTAGCAAACATTATATCAATACGGAAATTGTTTTAATTTCCGTATTTTTGTATTTATAAAAGAGAACAAAATTTTATGTTGACGAAAGAAAGAGTTCAAAGCTTTTTAAAAGAGATAGAAGTAGACGATTTAGTTACCAATCTTCATGTTATGGGTAACGACGTATATATCGATATGGTAGCGCATTCTCCTGCAATGCACGAAAAGAAAAAACTAGAAGTGGCAATGAAGCAAGCTTTTGCTTCCGAGTTTGGTGAAGAAACACAACTTAAACTTAAAATCACTTCTCCAGAATTACCAGCTCAACCTGAGATTAAGGGTAAAGAAATTAAAGGTATTAAAAACATTATCGCTGTAGCTTCTGGTAAAGGCGGCGTGGGTAAATCTACAGTTTCTGCAAACTTGGCGGTAACTTTGGCGAAAATGGGTTTCAAAGTTGGGATTTTGGATGCTGACATCTATGGTCCATCTGTTCCAACAATGTTTGATACTGAAGGTCAAAAACCAATTTCGGTAGAAGTTGAAGGTAAGAACCTCATGCAGCCTATCGAAAATTACGGTGTTAAAATGCTTTCGATTGGATACTTCTCAGGTGCTAACCAAGCAGTTGTTTGGAGAGGTCCAATGGCGAGTAAGGCGCTTAACCAAATGTTGCGTGACGCTAATTGGGGCGAGTTAGATTTCTTATTAATCGATCTTCCTCCAGGTACAGGAGATATTCATTTATCTATTATTCAGGAAGTTCCGGTTACAGGAGCAGTTATCGTGAGTACACCGCAACATATCGCACTTGCAGATGTTAGAAAAGGTATCGCAATGTTCAATATGGAAAGTATTAATATTCCAGTTCTTGGACTTATCGAAAATATGGCGTACTTTACACCAGAAGAATTACCAGATAACAAATATTATATCTTTGGTAACCAAGGTGCACAATATATGGCGGAAGATTTAGGAATTCCTGTTTTAGGAGAAATTCCTTTAATCCAAAGCATTAGAGAAGCGGGAGATGTTGGTCGTCCAGCAGCTTTGCAAGAAGATTCTAAAATTGCTGCAATCTATACAGAAACAGCACAAAAAATGATCGAAAGCCTTGTTGAAAGAAATAAAAATCTGCCAGCAACAGAAGCCGTAAAAATCACGACAATGGCGGGATGCTCGCCGAAGAAAAAATAATGAGTATGGAAAACACAAATCTAACACACGAAGAATTGGTAACCAAAGTGATGGAAGCTTTAGAAAGTATTCGTCCATTCCTTAACAAAGATGGTGGCGATATCGAACTCGTGGATGTTAAAGAAAATAAAGCTTTTGTAAAACTTTTAGGGACTTGTTCTAACTGTCACATAAGCCATTCTACAATGAAGTTGGGTGTTGAGAATACGATTAAGCAACACGCTCCAGAGATTTTGGAAGTTATCAATATCGACGACATCTAGTCTAAGGATATTTGATTAATATAAAATCGCCCGATAACTTAGTTATCGGGCGGTTATTTTTTATTCTACAATCTCAGCGTCAACAATTTGACCTTGTGGGCTTTTATCTTTCTGTTGAAATTCCCATATCAAGTATTTGTCCACCTCTTTCAAAAGCATCGGGATTGCGAAAGCCAAAATGGCTAAATCATCCAAAGCCCCAACAAAAGGTACAAAATCTGGTATAATATCAATAGGAGATATAACATAGACCAAAGCCAAAGCAGGGAACAAAATATCGGTAATTTTCATACTATATTTTCCGCTACGCCAAGCTTTTATCATGCGATAGACTGCTGGTATTTTTTGCAATAAACCTTTGTGTTTCAGGGCTTCTTGCGCAAGTTTCATTTTAGAATATTTCATTGGTGTTTTAATAAAATTTTTTCATCATCACATTTGCAAATAGCATTCCAATGCTATCTTAACAAATTATAAATTATTTACTTACGCTATCAATAAAGGCTTGGCTATCTGCTGAGTTCCAGTCCAATGTGCTATCTTCCTTCTTCAAAATCTGAAGATTTCTGCCAATAACATAAGTTGTCGGGAAAACATCAGGCAACATTTTCGGCGTCAATGGACTTTGCGCAATATAGACAGGCGCTGTATATTTATTCTCTTCCAAAAATTTTTTGACAGCCTCTTCCTTATCTTGCATCGCGATTAAAACAAATTTAACTTTCTGATTTTTAGACTTGTACAAAGCTTCGATCGACGGCCATTCTGTACGACATGGCGCACACCAAGTTCCCCAAAAATTAAGGAAAACAATCTGACCTTTATAGTCGCTCAACTTTGCATCAGGAACATTCATCCCTTTTAGATCAACATCAAAATCCTCATCCGCAAAACTACTTTCTGCCACCACTTTATCGACAGTTGCTGTCATCCCAAATTGATCGCTAACAAATTCTCGCAACGGCTTTACCAATGCAAAAATCAAAACCACAACAAGCAGAATAACATAGACAAGATTCTTTTTCAAAAAAGTCATATCAAAAATTATTTGGGCGTGCCCCAATTTTCCTTCAGCATTTTCAGCCTCCAAATTGGGTCGGTCTACGTGCAGTCGCTTTTATTATTTCACGCAATTTCGCGAGGCTCCATTGCTGTTCAATAATAAAGAGCTCCGACAATGCACTTCGCCCTCACGCAGATTTCGTTTAATTATAAAAATTTAGATCAGTTGAAGCAATTCCTCAACAGTATCTTTTCCTCTATTTTTAGCATAATAAGTTTGTAACTCTACATAGAAGTCATCTTTCGACATCGTCTCAGGATTAGCTTTATACTTTTCCAAAAGCTCTTTTCCATGTTTTGGTCTTGGTCCCCAATGATTAATGTAGTTAAGATTTTCGTCCAAGAAAATAACAATCGGAATAGACTTTCCGCCATCCGTTAAAAACGAATCTATCAAAGATGGCTCTTGATCACGATACGTAATTCTAACATCAAACTGTTCGAAAAACTTCACTACAACCGGAATAACTTGGCTAGCATCACCACACCAAGCTTCAGAGATTATCAAGATTTTCCCACGGAAGTTTTTCTTTGCCAAAGTCGCAACATCTTCTTCACTCGGCGTATACTTTTCGAACATTCTGTTCATACGTTGGATACCAAGTCGGTAATATTCTCCAAATTCCGCTTCTTGCTCGTCTTTTGGATTGCCCAATCTTTCGCCAGCTTCTCTTAGATATTCGTTATAGTCAACCGCGTTGTCCCAGTATTTTTTGATTTCCATTTCTTTTTTTCTTTCTTACAAATTTCCAGTTTATTAATCTATTTCAATGTAACAAAAATCACATTTTAAGAATTAAATTCTACGTATTTTGTTAATCATGTACATGTCTGCCAATACAAAAGCAGCGAGGCTTTCAACAATTGGTACAGCACGTGGAAGTACGCAAGGATCGTGACGACCTTTGCCTTCTACAATGACAATTTCGCCATCTTTGTTGATGCTTTCTTGTGGACGAAGAAGCGTCGCAATCGGCTTAAAAGCCACTCGGAAATAGATGTCCATTCCGTTAGAAATACCGCCTTGGATGCCTCCAGAAAGATTTGACTTTGTTGTCCCATCCGCATTGAAAAGATCATTATGCTCTTTACCTGTCATTTTTGCACCACAAAATCCACTTCCGTATTCAAAACCTTTGCAAGCGTTAATGTTTAACATCGCTTTTCCAAGCTCTGCATGTAACTTGTTAAAAATTGGTTCGCCCCAACCAGCAGGTACATTTTTAATAACACAAGTTATCGTACCGCCAATCGTGTTGCCTTCTTTTTTAACCTCTTTAATACGTTCAATCATTTTTTCGGCAGTCTCTGCATCTGGACAACGCACAATATTGCTTTCAGTTTTAGAAAAGTCTAGAGCTTGGTAAGGTTTTTCGCAAAAGATATCACCAACCGATGACACGTAAGCGTTAATTTCCACATTGGGAATTAATTGTTTTGCAAGACTTCCTGCAACCACCCAATTTAGTGTTTCGCGTGCAGACGATTTTCCACCGCCACGATGATCGCGAATGCCATATTTTTGGTCGTAGGTATAATCGGCGTGACTCGGACGATAAGCGCCCGAAATATGATCGTAATCTTTAGAACGTTGATTTTCGTTTTCAACAATAAAACCAATGGGCGTTCCTGTTGATTTTCCATCAAAAATTCCTGATAGAAAACGAACTGTGTCGCTTTCTTTTCGTTGTGTTACAATCGCCGATTGTCCGGGCTTTCTGCGATCCAAATCTTTCTGAACTTCGTCTAGATTTAGTTCTAAGCCTGCCGGAAAATTGGTGATTACACCGCCATAAGCTTCACCATGGCTTTCACCAAAAGACGATAGCGTCAAAAAGTTTCCTAATACATTGAACATACTACAAATTTATGCAATTTTCGGATGCCTTTTATATTTCGCTGAAAAGAATTACAGTAAGATTTTCTTTTAAAAAAGAATCAAATATCTTTGCAAAATGATGAAGCCAAATTCAAAATCCGTTCTTATTCTTGGAGCCAATTCCGATGTTGCAAAACAAGCGATGAAACTTTATTTGCAAAAAGGTTTTGAGGTGATGGCGGCTTCGAGGGATTTGACTTCAATTGAGAAATTTATAGGAGAAAATAATTTAGATTCATCGAAAATTCGATTGTTGTATTTCGATGCTGCCAACTTTTCGTCGCATCAAGACTTTTATAATCAACTTCCGACAAAACCCAATATTGTTGTTTATTCAGCTGGTTTTTTAGTTCAGAATGAAAAAGCATTTCATGATTTTGATGCTACTTTTCAGATGATGAAGGTCAATTATGCTGGTGCGGTTTCCATTTTAAATATTATCGCATTTGATTCAAGTAATAATAATTTAGAACGAATAATTGGTTTGTCGTCACTTTCAGGCGTTCGTGGTCGTAAATCCAATTTTGTGTATGGAAGTACAAAATCAGCTTTTACACAATATTTGGCGGGACTTCGACAAGAATTAGCACATCGAAATATTAAAGTGAATGCACTGGTAATCGGCTATATCAATACAAAAATCAATGAAGGTTTAGAGTTGAATAAAAACCTAATTATGGAACCTGAATATGTCGCAAAACATATTGTAGAAGCAGGAAATACATTCACCATCGTCCCAAATTGGAAATGGAAACTTATTTATCAAATTCTAAAATGGTCACCAGAATTCCTGGTTGCTAAACTTCCGTAGCTTTATAGCACGCAATTTGCAAGTTTCTTCGCATGGATAGAGGAACTTTCATTAAAACCACAGCTCTAGGAATTGGAGCTTTGTTCTTTTTAGGAACTCAAAATATTTTAGCCAACTCATTTTCAAGTATCGAAACTACCGAAGAAAATCGACCAATTATTATCATTGGTTCAGGTTACGGTGGCGCCGTTGCGGCTTTGCGTTTATGCGAAGCTGGGAAGAAAGTGTGTATGCTGGAAATGGGCTTGAATTGGGCGAAATCTGGAATTTCATTTTCTAAAATGCAAAAACCTGGTAAAAGTGCAGCTTGGTTAAAAAAGCAATCTATTGCGCCTTTTTTTAATCTATTTTCATTGGAACCGTTTACGGGAGCTTTGGATCGATTGGATTTTAAGGATATTAAGATTTGGGTTGGACGTGGCGTTGGTGGCGGTTCTTTGGTGAACGGTGGAATGGCGGTTCTTCCGAAACGAGATTATTTTGAAGAGATTTTTCCAAATTTGGATAGTAAATTGTTTTTTGATAAATATTTCCCGAAAGCACAACAAGAATTGAAAGTAAATGTTGCCCGCGAAGAATTTCTAAATGATTGTAAGTTCTATAAATTCAATAAAGTTGGTGAAGCAGAAGCTCGCAAAGCAGGTTTTAAAACCATTCGGGTTCCCAATGTCTATGATTTTGACTACATGGAAAAAGAATATCGAAATGAAGTTCCAAGGTCTGCATTGGATGGAGAAGTGATTTACGGAAATAATCACGGAAAAAATTCTTTGGATAAAACCTATCTAAAAAAGGCTGTAGCAACTGGAAATTTAGAAATTTTGGATTTACATTCAGTTCAAAATATTAAAAATGAAAACGAAGGTTATTGTTTAGAAGTTCATCTAATTGATACTTCTGGACAAATCGTTGCTAAAAAATTGATGAATTGTCAACAACTAATTTTGGCTGCTGGAACGATGGGAACTTTAGAGTTGCTTTTAAAATCTCATGCTGAAAACGGTTTGCAACTTAACGAAGAAGTCGGAAAACATTGGGGAAACAACGGGAATTTTATGACGGGACGAAACTGGGTGAAAGCCTTTTCAGGAGGTTTGGGATTTCAACATTCGACGATTCCCGTTGGTGGAATTGACAATTGGGATGATCCTAAACATACTTTTTTCGCTGAATTGGCGCCACTTCCGATGGGAATGAATGTTGCGACCGCTTTGTATTTGATGATTAATAAAGTTGATCAACCAGGAAGTGTGAGTTTTGATGCTTCAACGAAAAAACTCGTTTTAGATTGGTCACGGAAAAATACTTCTAAAATGGAAGTAAATGCAAAATTTTTCCTCCGTAAAATGAATAAAGTAAACGGCGGAACTCGAAGTCACATGCTTTTTCATAACGGTTTAGGTTATGATGTTTGTTATCATCCTTTGGGTGGTGTTGTTTTAGGAAAAGCAACCACGGAATTCGGACAATTAAAAAACCACAAGAATCTTTTTGTTTTGGATGGCTCGTTAATTCCTGCGAGTATTGGAGTTAATCCATTTCTTACAATCACAGCCTTGGTAGAATATTGCATGGAGAATTTGTTAAAGGAGAAGGCTTTTGGGTAATTTTTTTTTTGAAGTGTCTATTTTAAAGTTGCATTGATTTTAGATTTAAATATTATTTTATTTCGAAAAAAAAATCAGATTAGAAAGATATCTAATCTGATTTTTAATTTATTTAAGCTGAAAAGCCTTATAAGTTCATACTTTTATCCTTTATCAACAAAAGCAGACATATATTCTCTGTTCATTCTTGCGATGTTTTCTAGAGAAATTCCTTTCGGACACTCTACTTCACAAGCACCAGTGTTAGAACAGTTTCCGAATCCTTCTTCGTCCATAGCCGTAACCATGTTTAGAACTCTTCTCTTCGCTTCTACTTGACCTTGCGGTAATAAAGCGTATTGAGAAACTTTTGCTCCAACGAAAAGCATTGCAGAACCGTTTTTACATGTTGCTACACAAGCTCCACATCCGATACAAGCCGCAGCATCCATTGCTCTGTCTGAATCTTCTTTTGGAACCAAAATATTGTTAGCATCCGTCGTTCTACCAGAAGTGTTAACAGAAATGAAACCACCTGCTGCCATTACTCTATCGAAAGCACTTCTATCCACAACCAAGTCTTTGATTACTGGGAAAGCCGCACTTCTCCAAGGTTCGATAACGATAGTTTCTCCATCTTTGAAGTGACGCATGTGCAGCTGACAAGTAGTGATACCTGTATCTGGACCGTGCGCACGACCGTTGATGTAAAGAGAACACATACCGCAAATACCCTCACGACAGTCGTGGTCGAAAGCTACTGGTTCTTTACCTTCGTTAATTAAATTCTCGTTTAGAATGT
Source organism: Soonwooa buanensis (assembly GCF_900167905.1). Lineage (GTDB taxonomy): Bacteria > Bacteroidota > Bacteroidia > Flavobacteriales > Weeksellaceae > Soonwooa > Soonwooa buanensis. The sequence continues at coordinate 12,360 of NZ_FUYZ01000013.1, forward strand.
CTAACATTTCCAAGAAAGAAGAATCTGTAGAAACGTCAGATATTTTATAGGTCTCAAATTGACCTTTGGATTTATTATTTTTTTGTCTCCAAATTTTCAGCGTAAGATTTAAGCCTTTTTTTGCACTCATAATTTTATATTTATTGGTTGGAGATTATTTGTAACTTCTTGTTTTAACTTCGATGTTATCGTACACAAGGTCTTCTTTGTGCATTACTTCGTCGTTAATATTTGGACCGTTATATTGCCAAGCAGCAACATACTTATAGTTAACGTCATCACGTTCTGCTTCTCCATCAGGTGTTGCATGATCTTCACGGAAGTGTCCTCCACAAGATTCGTTTCTGTTAAGCGCATCGATAGCCATCAATTGACCAAGCTCAAGGAAATCAGCCACACGAAGTGCTTTTTCCAATTCTGGGTTCATCTCATCGTTAGAACCAGGTACTTTTACATTCTTCCAGAAATCATCTCTTACTTCTTCGATTTCTTTAATCGCTTCTCTAAGGCCTTCTGGCGTTCTTCCCATACCTACTTTATTCCACATAATGTGTCCTAATTGTTTATGGAAATGATCTACAGAATGCGTTCCTTTATTGTTCAATAAATAATCGATTCTATCTTTAACATCTTTTTCTGTTGCTTCAAAAGCTGCAGAATCTGTTGGGATAGCTCCAGTTCTGATGTCTGCAGAAAGATAATCTGCGATTGTATAAGGCAATACGAAATATCCGTCTGCCAAACCTTGCATCAAAGCAGAAGCACCAAGTCTGTTAGCACCGTGATCTGAGAAGTTAGCTTCACCGATTACGAAACATCCAGGGATTGTAGATTGTAAGTTATAATCAACCCAAACACCACCCATTGTGTAGTGAACTGCTGGATAAATCTTCATTGGCGTTTCATAAGGGTTGTCTGCAGTAATTTTCTCGTACATTACGAAAAGGTTACCATATTTTTCCTCAATCCAAGCCTTACCAAGATCGTAGATTTGTTGTTCTGAAGGATTGTGAATATGCTTTTCGATAGCAGCTTCTCTACCTTTTTTCATGATTTCTGTTGAGAAATCTAAGAATACACCTTCTTTAGTGTCGTTATTTTCGATACCGTAACCAGCATCACATCTTTCTTTACCAGCTCTAGAAGCTACGTCTCTCGGTACCAAGTTACCGAACGCAGGATATCTTCTCTCTAAGTAATAATCTCTGTCCGCTTCAGGGATATCTTTTGCTTTTTTCTTACCTTCTCTGATGGCAACTGAATCTTCAATGTTTTTAGGAACCCAGATTCTTCCTGAGTTTCTAAGAGATTCTGACATCAAAGTTAATTTTGATTGTTGCGTCCCATGAACTGGAATACAAGTCGGGTGAATTTGAACATAACAAGGGTTTGCGAAATACGCTCCTTTTTTGTGAATTTTCCAAGCTGCAGAAACGTTCGATCCCATCGCATTTGTCGATAAGAAATATACGTTACCATAACCTCCAGAAGCGATAACAACTGCGTGTGCAGAATGTCTTTCGATTTCACCAGTTACAAGGTTTCTTGCGATAATTCCTCTTGCTTTACCATCAACAATTACAAGATCTAACATCTCGTGACGGTTGTACATTTTAATTCTACCTTTACCGATTTGACGGCTCATTGCAGAATATGCACCTAATAACAACTGTTGACCAGTTTGTCCTTTTGCGTAGAATGTTCTTTTAACCTGAACCCCACCGAAAGAACGGTTATCTAACTGACCTCCGTAATCACGTCCAAAAGGAACACCTTGTGATACACATTGGTCGATAATATTTCCTGAAACCTCAGCTAAACGATATACGTTTGCCTCTCTTGCACGGTAGTCACCTCCTTTAATAGTATCGTAGAACAATCTATAGATAGAGTCACCGTCACCTTGATAATTTTTAGCAGCGTTAATACCTCCTTGAGCAGCAATAGAGTGTGCTCTTCTTGGAGAATCCTGATAACAAAATGCTTTTACGTTATAACCTTGTTCAGCTAAAGTAGCTGCAGCAGAACCACCTGCTAATCCTGTACCAACAACAATAATATCAATTTTATCACGGTTGTTAGGCGCAACAAGGTTCATATGGTCTTTATGATTACTCCACTTGTCTTTAAGAGGACCTGCTGGAATTTTAGAATCTAAATTACTCATTCTCTTTATGATATTATTGAGTTACAAAATGATAAATAGCAATTAGGATAAATCCTGCTGGAATTAGTATAGAATACCAAGTTCCGAATGCCTTAATAAATGGCGTGTACTTTGGATGTCTTGCACCAACTGATTGGAATGCCGATTGGAAACCGTGAGCCAAGTGTAAACCTAACAAAATGAAAGCTACCACATAAATAACAACTTTAATTGGGTCAGCAAATTTCTCATGCAATTCGATCCAGAATCTATCTGTTCCAATGTCATCAATATTCCCTTGAATGTACTTGTGATTGATCTCGTGGAACCAAAAATCGTACATGTGTAGCCCTAAGAAAGCTAAAATAACCAATCCAGAAATAATCATATTTCTAGACATCCAAGAAGAGTTAGCAGCAGCGCCGTTAACGTCATACTTTACAGGTCTCGCCTTGTTGTTTTTTGCTTCTAAAATGAATCCCATAATAAAATGGAAAAACACCGCAAAAATCAAAATAGGCTGCATCAAATATTGAATGAATGGATTATAACCCATAAAATAAGATGCCTGATTAAAACCATTTACACTAAATACAGATAGCATATTCGTGAAAAGGTGCATCACCAAGAAAACCAGCAAAAAAAACGCCGATAGTGCCATTGCATATTTTCTTCCTATCGAAGATGAAAATCCTGCCATAATCTAATTTTATTTTTTGAATACGCACAAAGTTAAAAAAATGTTAATAGGAAGCCTATTGAGAAATGTCACAATTTAGTAGTTTATAATCTTTCTAAATAATTAATTCGACTAATCATTCAATTTGTAAAATTTTCCACGATAGGTGAATCCAACATTGTCTTTAGGCACTTTTATTAAATGATATTTTGTAGCTCGCGATGAAGCTAAATAAGGATCTATAAGAAATTTTTCAGTTTTTGAGATGTCAGTATCATCTTTCGTTATTACAAAAACCTGTGACTTTTCCTTTATTAAAACAGTTTTATTTTTAAATGAAGCTATTTCTAAACTTTCATCTTTTTGAAATTGATAAAAAGTAAAACCAAGTCTTATTCCTAAAAATAGCAAAATACTGAAACAGAAATTGATTACATATTTCAAATTTCGCTTAACTAAAACAAAACGGAAATAATACAGAATTATAAAAACTGCAGCAACTTCTGCAAGGTTAAACCCAATATCTTTAAAAAATAAAACATCAAAATCTGCAAACCAATGTATGGCTTTCAATAAATATTTTACAAACCAATCATAGACAAAATCTAGCCAACTAAATTCAATATTAAAAGCAAACAAAACCACCATCAATAAAGAGAAAATGATAATAATTTCTGAAAACGGAATAATGCATAAGTTTGCAAGAATTGATACCAAAGAGTATTGATGAAAGTAATATAAAACCAATGGCAAAGTCGCTAATTGCGCCGAAAGTGACAAACTAAAAATCGCTAACAAAAACTTATAAATAACATTATTTCGTTCTGGAAAACATTTTATAATTGGTTGATTAAGCCAATAAATCCCAAAAACTGCAACATAACTCAACTGAAAACCGACATCGAAAATCTGTTGAGAATCCCAAATCAAAATAACAAAAGCTGACAACGCCATCGAATGAACGAGATTAGGAGGGCGATTCAAAAGTTTTGTCACATAATAAAAACTAATCATCAAACATGATCTAACGACAGAACTTCCATAGTCAATAAAAATTGCAAAGCACCAAATACCGACTAAAGCCATGCAAATCGCAACTTTCCGCCATTTAACAGGAAAAGCAGTTTTAGAACTCAACAGAATTAACCAAAAAATGATCAACATGTGCGATCCAGAAATCGCTAAAAGATGCACCAATCCAGACTTATTAAAATCCGAAACCGTAACTTCGTCCATCCCAGTTCGGTCAGCGAGGATGATTCCTTTCAGAAACTCTTTGTGACGAGAATTGAGTTGCGAGCTATTTATTCTTTGCAAAACTTTCAAACGTTTTTGTTTGATTTTGTCCGCAAAAGAAACTTGTTGTTTTGAAGCTTGCAAAATATTTTCATTAGCGAAAGCCAAACCAGAAACTTTTTGACGCTCAAGATATTTTGGATAATCAAATTGAAAATCGTAGCGCGGCGATTTTAATTCAGAAAAATAAAGATTGGATTTATAAACGTGTTTAAAATCTAATTCTAAAGCATTTTTGGGAATTTGTAAAACGATAGAAATCGACGAATTGTGATGATCAATCTTCGATATTTTCGCTTGATACTTTCTATACTTTTCGTTGGAATTAAGTTTTTTCTCAATTTGAAAAAGCGTTTCGTGTTTTCCGTTTAAACTTAATTTTTGATAATCAGAAACATTGAAATAATGAACTAAACAACCGAAACCAAAGAAACTTAAAGGTAAAAATACACTTCGAAATTTAACGAGGAATGCATTTTTAAAAATAAAAGAAAAAAGAATTATTAATGTAAAAACTATAAAAAACAGAAGCCCGATCCAAATCTCAAAACCAATTTTATCTTGAAGTAAAATTCCAAGACAAAATGCCAACAGCGTTGCAAAAAGTGGCTGGCGAGACATGATTCATCGTTTTAATTTTTGTTTAAACTAAAAGTAATGAATTTTTGTAACGAAAAAATAAAAATTATTTTATGTTAAGTATCACATCCGCAGCATGTTGACTTGCTCCTTTTCCGCCAAGCTTTTTTCGTAGTTCGGTATAATCCGAAAGCATAATGCCACGCTCTTTTCCTGTTAAAATTTTGTTCAATTCTTTAACCAAATTCGTCGTGTTAAGATCATCTTGAATCAACTCCGTAACAACTTCGCGATCCATAATCAAATTGACTAAAGAGATATATTTAATATGTTTGACAAGGCGTTTTGCGATTTCATAAGAGATTTTACTACTTCTGTAACACACAACTTCTGGTGTATTGAGAAGCGCCGTTTCTAAAGTCGCAGTCCCAGACGTTACCAAAGCGGCTTCCGAACAGCGCAACAAATCATAAGTTTTGTTCGATACAAAATGAACATCAGCGTCTACAAATTGCTCATAAAAAGACTTCGGCAAGCTCGGCGCACCCGCTATAACAAATTGATAATCTTTAAAATAAGGACGAACAGACAACATCAATTCTAACATTTTGACAACTTCTTGCTCACGACTACCAGGAAGTAGCGCAATAATCGGTTGTTGATTGAGCTTATTTTCAGACTTAAATAATTCTACATCAACTGGTTGTAAGTCCGAGATTGCATCTAACAACGGATGTCCAACAAAATGTGCATCCACCTGATGTTTTTTATAAAAATCCTTTTCAAAAGGAAGAATAACCATCATGTCGTCAACATATTTTTTGATGGTTTCGACACGGCCTTCTTTCCATGCCCAAAGTTGTGGCGAAATATAATATACAACACGAATTCCTAAAGATTTTGCAAATTTTGCAATTCGGAGATTAAAACCTGGATAATCGACCAAAACCAAAACATCTGGTTTATAACTCGCAATATCTTTTTTACAAAATTTAATATTTTTGAGAATCGTCCCTAAGTTCTGAACCACTTCTAAAAATCCCATAAAAGCAAGATCGCGATAATGTTTCACCATTTGTCCACCTTGCGCTGCCATCAAATCGCCACCCCAAAATCTAAAATCAGCGTTTGGGTCTTTTTCTTTCAAGGCTTTCATAAGGTTGCTTGCGTGCAAATCGCCAGAGGCTTCACCTGCTATAATGTAGTATTTCAAAGTAGAATTGAGGTTTTAGAATTTAGATTTCAGATTCTTTTTAACATGAATCAAAAATCAATTATTTGAAGTAAATTTGTTGTAAAGATAAAAATAATATCATGTCAGAAGAATTCGAAATCAGAAATAAAGTTGCAGAAAATACGAGTTTGGTAAATTTTGATTTATCGTCTTTGATGCCGAAAGGCAAAAAAATAGGAATCGACCTAAAAAACTTTTTATATGAAGGTCTTATCCTTCGCGAGAAAGATTATCGTGAAAAAATAGAAAATATAAATCCTGAAGATTATCGCGATGCTTACGTATACATCTATTGCTCTGAAGATGTAATAATTCCGTTGTGGGCTTATTTTTTAATTGCTGCAAAATTAACAGATACAACTAAAAAAGTGGTTTTTGGGAATTTAGAAGATCTTAATGTTCTGTTGATGCACAATGCCATTAAAACTTACGATTACTCTGAACTAAAAGACAAGCGCGTTCTTGTAAAAGGTTGCTCCGACGTTGATATGCCGAATAACGCCTACATCGAATTGGTTGAACAACTAAAACCAATGGTTAAATCGTTGATGTTTGGCGAAGCTTGTAGCAATGTTCCTATTTTTAAAAACTAAAACAAAGTAACTATGAATCCCGAATTTATGCATAGAGCCATAGCTTGCTCTTCTGAAAATCTAGATCTTGGTGGAGGACCATTTGGCGCAGTGGTTGTAAAAGATGGAAAAATTATAGCGGAAGGCAGCAACAAAGTCACTGTTAACAAAGATCCTACTGCACATGCAGAAGTTGTTGCGATTAGAAATGCTGCTAAATATCTTAATGATTTTAATCTTTCAGGTTGCGAAATTTACACGTCGTGTGAACCTTGTCCAATGTGTCTTAGCGCTATCTATTGGGCAAGAATTGACAAAATATATTATGCAAATACGAGAGAAGATGCAAAGAATATCGGTTTTGATGATTCTTTAATATATGATGAAATCCCATTAGCCATTGAAGATCGAAAAATCCCAATGTATTCGATGTTAAGAGATGAAGCTTTACAAACTTTTAAAAAATGGACAGAAAAGTCGGATAAAACGGAATACTAATTGCTAACAAAAATTCCCTAACTTCGTTACACTAATTTTAAAAACATAAAAACACTATGAGTCTATTAGACCTATTAACTGGAAACTCTAGCAACCAAGTTGCAGAACAAGCTGAAAACAAATTCGGAATCAGCAAAAATCAAATTATCGCATTACTAGCAGTTGCTGCGCCATTGGTAATTTCTTACCTAAGAAACAAATCCAAAGACGCTAATGAAGCAGAAGCGCTTAACAATGCTTTAGATAAAGACCATGACGGTAGCATCCTTAACGATCCTTCGCAAGCGCTTAACAGACAAGCTGAAGGCAACTCGATCCTTGATCATATTTTCGGAGGTAACAAATCAGCAGTTGAAAATCAACTTTCTGCAGACACTGGTATTTCTATGGATAAAATCGGTCCAGTTTTAGCAATGCTAGCGCCAGTTATCATGGGTTACATCGGTCAGCAAAAACAACAAAACAACGTTGGTGCTGGTGGTCTAGGTGATCTTCTTGGTGGTATCCTTGGTGGTGCTCAAAACCAAGCACAAGCACAACAATCTAATCCTCTTAACGATATTTTGGGAAGCGTACTTGGTGGTGGACAATCACAATCGTCTGGCAATCCACTTAACGATATCTTAGGAAGCGTACTTGGTGGCGGTAACCAACAACAATCTCAACAAGGTGGACTTGGTGGATTATTGGGAAGCCTTTTTGGAAAATAATTTTTATTTCAGATAAATAAAAAGACCGAAGATTATTCTTCGGTCTTTTTTGTTGTCTTTTTAGCTTTCGGTTTTTCTTCAACGTCGGCTTCCACTTTTTTCTCGGCTTTCGGCTTTGCTACTTTTGCTTTTGGTTCCGCTTTCGCTTTCACTGGTTTTTCAGCAACTACCACAGAATTTGATGATTTGCGAGGTCTTCTTTTCCCATAACTTCCTGCAGTTATCTTACCTCTTCTAGATTTTTGATCTCCTTTTCCCATATTTTTAAAAGATTAAGTATTTGGTTATTACGAATTTAGGAAATAAAATTTAATTCACAAAAAGTTCGATAACTAGGGCGTATCCCGAGTTTTCCTCCAACCCAACAACCTTCCGAAAAACCTCGGGTCGCTACGTCCGCTTCTATCTTTTGGGTTGGCGCTCGGACGGCTCCGCTGCGCTCCGCCGCCTCGCGCCAACCCAAAAGGATATCCGCTACCATCGCTCACGCGACTACTAACCGTCAAACAATTATTACAGAAAAAACTAAATTTACTTATCCAAAAACCAAAACATGTTACAAGCTATCATTCCCAAAATACCGTTTATAGAAAAAGAAAAAACATTAGACTTTTATCTTAAGCAATTAGGTTTCAATTTAATTTCCGATTATGGCGATTATATGATTTTAGAAAAAGACAATTTAGAAATTCACTTTTTTAGTTATCAAAGTTTAGAAAAGGAAAAGTCAGATTTCATGTTGTACATTCGAGTAACAGACATCGAAACATTTTACCAAACGCTTATTAAGAACAATGTCAAAATCCATCCCAACGGCGCATTAGAAAGAAAGCCTTGGAATCAAACAGAATTCTCCATCATCGATCCGAACGGAACATTATTAACTTTTGGGGAAAATTTAAAATAATTTTATTGTTTTACGATAATTTTTTATAATTTTGCAATAAAAAAATATTGCAAAATGAAAATCATTGGTAAAAATTCAGTTTCAACTTACATTGCTTATTTGTTATGCTTTTTATTTGCGGTGACATTATTCCATTTGGTGTATGAAATTATCGGACATTTATTTCTAGCTTATAAATACAATACAGATAGCAAAATATTTTCTAACACATTTATCCTCGGAAATGATGTGGGATGGTCATCAAATAAATGGACTGACCCATTACAAAATGTGTTGAAATTTCGGATAAATTATCCTTTTACAGATATCCAATTAGTAACGGGTATCTATTCTTTTAGCCAAATTCTTTATAACATTTTGGGAATGTCGTTCCTTACATTATTTTTCTTTTTCGCTTACAAGTGCTTTAAAGAAATGTCTCAAGATCAGATATTCAACAACAAAGCAATCAAGTGGTTGAAAAGCTTTAGCGTTTTAAATTTAATATTTGGAAGCATTGGGTTATTTCAATTTTTCTACAATCATTCGAGCTCTGGCGCGACTTTTTTAACTTTCATCATGTTTATCTTTTTCGGAATTACATTATTCTTCGTCGTCGCTTTCTTCAAAAAAGGATTAGAACTTCAAAACGAAACCGATTTAACAATTTAAATTATGCCAATAATCATAAACGTAGACGTAATGCTCGCCAAGCGCAAAATGCAATCTCAAGAATTGGCAGAAAAAATTGGTATTACACAAGCAAACCTTTCTATTTTAAAAACAGGAAAAGCAAAAGCCATCAAACTTTCAACATTAGAAGCGATTTGCAAAGCTTTAGAATGCCAACCTGGCGACATCCTAGAATATAAAGACTAAAATATTTTCTTAACCTCAAGCCTTTTGACCAAAAAATCAAAAGGCTTTTTCTTTGATTTTCCCTATCTTTGCACCCGTAAAGTTTAAGGTCAAAAGTTTCACGTTGAAAGTTTAAACAAACAACCTTAAACGCAAAACTTTAAATCAAAATTATGTTCCGTACACACACCAATGGCGAATTGACGCTAAAGAATCTAAATGAAGAAGTTACACTTTCAGGATGGGTACAAACCATTCGTGACAAAGGTTTTATGATTTGGATCGATTTGCGAGATCGTTACGGAATTACACAATTGGTTTTTGATCAAGAGCGTTCAACAGCTGCTTTGATGGAGGAAGCGAAGAAATTAGGTCGTGAATTTGTGATTCAAGTTCAAGGAAAAGTAATCGAAAGAGCTTCTAAAAATCCAAAAATCCCAACGGGTGATATTGAAATTTTGGTTGAAAAATTAACGATTTTAAATGAATCTCAGTTGCCACCATTCACCATCGAAGACGAAACCGATGGCGGCGAAGAATTGAGAATGAAATACCGCTATTTGGATATCCGTAGAAATCCAGTGAAGGACAAATTAATTTTCCGTCACAAAATGGCGCAAAAAGTTAGAAATTATCTTTCTGATGAAGGTTTTATCGAGGTTGAAACACCCGTTTTAATTAAATCGACACCAGAAGGAGCAAGAGATTTCGTCGTTCCAAGTAGAATGAATCCTGGACAGTTTTATGCACTTCCACAGTCTCCGCAAACTTTCAAACAATTGTTGATGGTTGGCGGAATGGACAAATATTTTCAAATTGTGAAATGTTTCCGTGACGAGGATTTAAGAGCCGACAGACAGCCAGAGTTTACACAAATCGATTGCGAAATGGCATTCGTGGAGCAAGAAGACATTATGAATGTTTTTGAAGGCATGACTAAAACCTTGTTAAAAGACATTACAGGAAAAGATTTTCAAGATTTCCCAAGAATGACGTTTGCTGACGCCATGAAAAAATACGGAAACGACAAACCAGATATTCGTTTTGGGATGGAGTTTCACGAATTAAATGATTTAACAAAAGGAAAAGATTTTAAAATCTTTGATGATGCGGAATTGGTTGTCGGAATCAATGTTGAAGGTGCTGCAGAATATACAAGAAAACAAATCGACGAGCTTACAGATTGGGTAAAACGCCCACAAATTGGAGCTTTAGGCATGGTTTGGGTAAAATATCAAGCGGACGGAACGATTACTTCATCGGTTAACAAATTCTACAACGAAGAAGATTTAAAGAAAATTGTTGAGGAATTTGGAGCAAAAGCTGGAGATTTGATGTTAATTCTTTCGGGTTCTGAAAACAAAGTTAGAGCACAACTTTCTGCTTTGAGAATGGAACTTGGAAATCGTTTAGGATTAAGAAAAGGCAATGAATTTGCACCACTTTGGGTAATCGACTTCCCACTTTTGGAATGGGACGAAGAAACTGGAAGATACCACGCAATGCACCATCCATTCACCTCTCCGAAAACCGAAGACTTTAGTTTATTAGAAACCGACCCTGGAAAAGCAAGAGCTAACGCTTACGATTTGGTGTTAAACGGAAACGAAATCGGTGGTGGTTCTATCCGAATTTTCGATAAAGAATTGCAGTCTAAAATGTTTGATTTATTAGGATTCACGAAGGAAGAGGCGGAAGCTCAATTCGGATTCTTGATGAACGCTTTCAAATACGGAGCGCCACCACACGGAGGTTTAGCATTCGGATTTGATAGATTGGTTGCTATTTTGGACGGAAACGAAGTAATCAGAGATTATATTGCATTCCCGAAAAACAATTCTGGTCGCGACGTAATGATTGATGCGCCTGCTCCAGTTGCAGATGCGCAATTAGACGAATTAGAATTGAAATTGGATTTGAAGAATTAGAAATTACTATTTTTCAAATTAGACATAGATAAAAAAACGCCTTTCAAATTTTTGAAAGGCGTTTTTTATTTTTAAATTAAATCTTAAAGATCAAATACATTCGGTCTTTTAACAACGATGCAATCCTTTATCCAAAGTGTAAAGGCTAAACCTAAATAGAATAAAAAGAAAATACCTGCTGTTGCAAAAGTAGAGTAGATGAAGAACACGCGCAACTTAGAAACGGGTATTCCCAATTTGCTTCCCATTCTGGTCAAAACCCCAAACCATTCTCTCTCAAAGCGGTGACGTATATTGTCAATCATGTTTTAAAATCTTAAATCCGATACCGCAATTTAAGCATTTTTTTTCGATGCAGTTTTCGCGATAATGTTGAAGAAAAGCTTGAGATTCCAAAGCTGAATTTATAGGAATTTGCAAATGCTTCCAATGGTCGATAATTTGATTTTTTTCGGGTTTTAGATTTTTATAAAATTCGATTGTTTGATCATTAATGTCTTCGTCTTCGGAAAAGTAATATTTAATCGGCAAAAAAACATTGAGGATTATTAAATCCATAAAATCTTTAGAAAGCGCCGTCGAATGTTCTTTTGTTGGTTTTGAAATCTGATAATGTGTTTCCCAATATTTAGAAGTTTTTATATTTTTTAAAATTGAATTAAAATCTTCTAAACTTTTTGCATTGATTATTTTTGAAAATAAATGTGCTTCTTGATGTATTAAAAACGATAATTGTGACAAGCGAATTGTTGGAAAATTGGGTGGTCGCATTTTCGAGAATTTTGGATTAAACTTCAAATCACTCAACTTAAATTTTGAAACCAAAAAATGATATTCTCTTTGCCAAATTTTAGTTTGTTCATCAATGTTTTCATTAATATTTAAAAGTCCTGAAGTTCCTAAAAGCAAAGCTTCCAAACTTGTTTGGTTCGCTCTTGTTTTGCTTAAAATATTAAAACCTAAATACGAAATCATTTCGCTAAACAATTCAGAATTTACTTTTAAACCAAAACCATAAGCGAGTTGTTCCAATAAGATTTGCTCTTTGTTGTTTTGTGTGTTTTTTAGTCGTTCAAAAATGGATTGTCGCTTTCTTTCAAGCTTTTCCAGAAGTTTTTGCTCAGCGAAAAATAAAGGAATATCATTTGGTTTTATAAGTTTCTCACAAGCAATAAAATCAAAAGGATTGTCATTGAGATTAATGAGTTTATTTAAAACCGATTCCGAAACATAGTTTTTAAGTTCTAGACAAGGTATATTTTTTTGTTTTAAACTTTCGATATCACAATCATCAAAATAGACAACATGAAGAATTAAAGAATCATAATGATCGCTTTTTTCATGCTGATGAAGATACCAATCCGAGCTTTTGATATGGATTTCGATGTTGCCAACAAAGGTTGTGTTTTGACATTTAATTTTTGCCAAAGAAAAATCTGGACCTTGATTGTAATTCCATTTTCCAAAATCTAAAACCTCGATGGGAAAACCTTTTGTACACCGAAATTCTAAATTTGAAAACAGCTTTTTACTCCAAATGTATTGCAAAATGTGTTCGTTCATCATGGCGTTTTAGCTTTGTGTTTCATAAAATTACATTTTATTTTTATGAATTTCTTTTTAATTAAGTTTTAAAAAAGTAAAATGATAACTAAAGTTTCATAGATTGTTAAATATGAAGTTTAAAAATTGAAAAAATTATGCTAATTTCGCAGGCATATAAAAACGAATAACACAATCAGATGAAAGAAATTGCAAGCATTTTTAAAACTTTTTTTGCTTATTTAATTCGCCCACAACTTTATCCAGAACTTTTCAGAAAGATTTATAAAAATATCTTTCAAAGACAAGCGGCCTTCAAAGGAAAAGATAACGCAGAAGAGTGGTGCCGTTCTTTGGCGATAAGTCAAGATGATGCGATTAAAAATGTACTTAATTTTAAAGATTATCAATCGATTAATAGTCTTTATCCAGAAATTATGAAGCAGGCTTCTGAAACTGAAAAAAGCTGCCCAATCAAAATGGGAGGTGCTGGTGCATTGGATTTAATTTATTATTTAAACGAATATACTTCTGCAAAAAATTCTTTAGAAACTGGCGTTGCTTATGGCTGGTCTTCATTAGCTGCCTTATTATCATTGCAAAAAAGAAATGGCACATTGTACAGTTCTGACATGCCGTATTTAGCGCAAAATGGAGATAAATATGTTGGTTGTGTCGTTGCAGAGCATCTTCGCCCAAATTGGAAACTTTTCCGTTTTGCTGATAAAGAGTCACTTCCGAAGATTTTTGCTGAGCAAAATGAATTTGACTTTATGCACTATGACAGTGATAAATCTTATAATGGCAGAATGTGGGCATATCCGATTTTGTGGGAGAAGCTGAGAAAAGGTGGCATCCTAATGAGTGATGATGTGTCGGATAATGCCGCGTTTATGGATTATTGTGTGAAGAATAATCTAAAGCCGCATATTGTTGGATTCGATGATAAATATGCAGCTTTTGTGATTAAGTAATTATTTTTCTAAAAGCTTGTTGTAAAGCGCAATATACTGCGGAATTATATTTTTGATATCAAATAGTTCCGCATTTTCTTTGGCATTAAGTTTCATTTCTGCTAATAGTTTTTCATCAGAAAGCAATTCGATCGCATATTTTGTCATAGTCTCAACGTCGCCAATATCTGCTACGAAGCCAGTTTTGCCATTAATATTAACTTCTGGTATTCCGCCAGCGTTACTACTGATGACGGGTACGCCAGCCGCCATAGCTTCCAAGGCTGCAAGTCCAAAACTTTCTTGTTCTGAAGGTAACAAAAAGACATCTGCCAATTTCAGAATTCGTTGTAAATCGTCAACTTTTCCGAGAAGTCTAATTTTAGTAATTAGTTCAGGATTGTCACTCAGAAAGTTATTGATGACTTCCATATCAGGACCTTCGCCGATAATGACCAATTTAGAATTTATACTTTTTTCAACATTTTTAAATATTTCTAAAACGTCCTGAATTCGCTTTACTGGTCGTAAATTAGAAACGTGTATTAAAATCTTTTCACCTTTATTCGCGAATTGATCGCGACAACAAATATTTTCTACATCAAAAAGTTTGTTGTCAATAAAGTTATTAATCACTTGAATTTCCTTTTTAATATGGAAATTTTTAAGTGTATCTTGTTTTAAACTTTCTGATACTGATGTAATCGCATCTGATTGATTTATTGAAAATTCAACAGCTTTGTTGTAACTTGGATGTTGCCCAACCAAAGTAATATCCGTCCCGTGAAGTGTTGTAATTAACGGAATATCTTTGTTGTCTTCCTTCAACATTTGTTTGGCATAAAATGCGGAATATGCAAAGGGAATCGCATAATGTGCATGCAAAATATCCAAATCATAAAGCTTCACAACCTGATAGATTGTCGACGATAACGCAATATCATAAGGCGGAAATTTGAAAAGAGGATAATTTTCTACTTGTACTTTATGGAAGAAAATGTTGGCGCGCGTCATGTCCAATCTTGCTGGCAAATTCGAACTTATAAAATGTACTTCGTGACCTTGGTTGGCGAGGATCATTCCCAATTCGGTTGCGACGATACCACTTCCACCATAAGTCGGGTAGCATAAAATTCCTATTTTCATTGTATTATTTTGTGGTGACAATTTATCAAAATTATTAAAGCGATGTTATTGTTTTCTACAATTTCGCTCATTGATAAATTCCGTTTTTTAAGTTGAAATTTATTTAGTTTCTAAAGTCGTTCCTGCACCAAATTGCCATGTGTCATTAACCAAAACAGGAAGTCTACCAGAAATTTTAGTTTTGCCAGTTAATCCATTAACACTAGCTTTTTGCGAATCGTCGTTGTTTTCGTATGATACCAAAACCGTCGAAATATTCGTAGTGTCCAAATCTCGTAAAGCATACGGACTTCCAAAAATATCAAGAATTACTTGATTGGTTTTTGCCGCTTTTACAATCGTTTGCTTTGATGTTTCGGAAATTTTGTAAGGCTTGTAAGCTGTGCTATTATCCTTATGAATTCCGATGATTAACTTCGAATTTTTAGGAAGTTTATTTAATTGAGAAGTCGTGATAACTTCAACATTAAGATTATTTTTTAAACTATTTGCAAAAGTGTTGTAAGGCGCTTCTTCCAAAGGAAGATAATATATTTTATCAGTTGATTTTAACGGAAGAAGTTGCTTATTGTCTTTTAAAAGTGTTAAAGCATTTTCATAAAGATTTTGTACCAATTGTTGGTGCGAAGCGTTATTGATGTCGGCAATAATATTTTCTGGATTTTTATTTTCGTATTTATTTAAACCTAAATAATATTTCGTTAGGAGAATTTTTTTAACACTTTCCTCCAAACGATCTTTTGAAATTTCTCCTTTTGAAAGACCTTCAGCAATAAGACGTTTTCCTTCTTTAACACCTTGCGAGAAAAGCATAATATCGTTGCCCGCTTTAAAGGCTAAAGCATCCAGTTGTCCAGGTTGATAACGGTTGGCGACAGCGCCCATATTAAGAGCATCTGTAATTATCAAACCTTTGTAACCAAGTTTGTTTTTAAGTAAATCTGTGATAATACTTTTTGAAATAGAGGCAGGAACATTAGCTTCTTTTTCTAAAGCAGGAACATAAAGATGCGCGACCATTACACCGCCGATTCCTTCTTTTATTAAGTTTTTATAAGGCGCTAATTCGATTTGATCAAGTCTATCGATTTTATGATCAACAAGCGGTAAATCGTAATGAGAATCTGCACTTGTGTCGCCATGTCCAGGGAAGTGCTTTATCGCGGCAAGTATGTTATTGTCTTGTAAACCATGAGAGTACGAACTCGCTTTTTTAATAACATTATTAACATCCGAACCAAAAGAGCGATTCCCAATAATCGGGTTACTTGGGTTGGTGTTAACGTCGACAACTGGCGCAAAATCCCAATTGATGCCCATTCGTTTGCAGTCAGCGGCGATTTTGGCTGCCATGTCATAGACTAGTTTTTCGTCTTGGATGGCACCTAAGGTTATTGCCCAAGGGAATTTGTAAGCTTTCGCAATTCTTTGGAAAAGTCCCCATTCGGCATCCATGCCAATCATCATCGGAACTTTTGACCTTGATTGGAATTCGTTAACCAAATTAATTTCCATCGCAGCATCATCCTGCATCAAGATAAGTCCGCCGATTTGTTCTTTGGTTACTAAATTTCTAATTTCTTGGATGTGATCAATGCCTTTGTTAGTGTATAATGCGACAATGAAAAGTTGTCCTAGCTTTTGGTCCTCAGAAAGTTGATTGTAGGTTTTGTCAATCCATTCTTTAGCCTTTTTTGTATCATCTTCGCTAATGTTTTTAGGAACATATTGCGCTTTATTAAAAATTGAACCAAAAATTGTGACTGCTAGAATTAACCTTTTCATTTTTTCCTTATCTAAAAATTAAGTGAGTATAAAGATATACCTTCATTTTTTATTAAAAAAGATTTGTGGTACATATTTTGCGAGCAATTGTTTAACGAATAAATTTTAAAACTATGAAAAAGTATTTGACTATATCAGCATTATCTCTTTTTGCTTTTGGGACAGTAGTTAGCTGTACAACAGATAGAGAGGTCATCCAAGAAGTTCCAACGCCTGTTGATTATCCACAAGTATATGATGTTAAGGGTGTTAATTTTACAGCTAATAACAATTATTCATATAATAAAGGCTTTACAAAACCTATGCTAGATCAAGATTATGTTGTTGTCTATCATCAAAGTGGAACACTAACTAATGGGAAACCAATTTGGGAACCAGTGCCAACAACGATTTATCTGCAAAATGGGGACGAAGTTGATTATAACTACGATTTTTCAGTTAATGATTTTACTTTGTATTTAGGTGGAACAAATACATCATTTACTTTGCCTGAGTTTGCTTCAAATCAAACATTCAGAGTGGTACTTGTTCCTGCTGAGTTTGGTAAAGGTACAACCAACAACTTATCAAAAATGAGTTACGACGAAGTTATCCAGCGTTACAAAATTGATGATTCTAAAGTAGTTGTTTTAAAATAAATTACAACTTAATAAACAGAAAAGCGAGAAGTTAACTTCTCGCTTTTTTAATTTATAAATCTTTGTCGTTAAGAAGATGACCGAAGAATTCTTTTTTAGTTTTAAGATAAGAAGAACTATTTTCGTTCGCCTTGATCTGTAATGGGATACGTGAGTTTAGTTTGATATTACTTTCCTCGACATATTTTAGTTTTTCTGGGTTGTTGGTCATTAAGTTGACTTCCTTAATATCTAAAATATTTAAAATTTCTATAGCTACATCAAACTTTCTACCATCTGCAGGAAGTCCTAATTTTAGATTAGCTTCAACGGTGTCAAAACCTTTTTCTTGCAGTGCATAAGCTTTAAGTTTGTTGATGATGCCAATGTTACGACCTTCTTGTCTTAGGTATACAACAACGCCACCATTTTTATCAATATAAGAAAGTGCGGCATCTAGTTGAGGTCCACATTCGCATTTTAAAGAGTGGAAAACTTCACCCGTTATACATTCTGAATGGAATCTTACATTAACCGCTTTAGAAAAATCTGTATTGTTAGCAATAATCGCCATGTGAGGCATCCAATCGTCGTCGCGATCAGAAAAAGCTACGATTCTGAAGTTGCCCAATTCTGTCGGTACATGTGCTTCAGCTTGAATTTTGAGCATGTGTTTTAGAAAGTTTATTAGTTGGAGCTAATTGTAGTTTGCGATTCGCTTTTTTCAACAGCCTCCAAAAGACTAACATTAGTTTTAATTTTAACTAGATATCGGTTAAGGACTTGGTCGTCATCGCTTTTAAGATGCTTTCTAAGTTTTTGGATGCTTTTGTAATTGTCTTCGAAAGATTTTAAGGATTTCTTTTTTTCTTTGGCATTAGAGGTTTGGATAGCGTAAAGATAATTTGTCAAATTTTGCTTTAACTCTCTTACTTGATTGTTAACCGCAACATTTTTAAACTTCGGAAAAGTCGATACCAAATTAGATATTGTAGAACTATAAGTAATTCTTTCCGGAGAGACATTTCTTTCGGTAGCCAAAGGTAAATCTGATGAAAAAGTATTTTCTGCGTAGAAGCCTGTCTCTGTCGAGCAGGAGCTAAGTCCTAAAGAAAATATGAGTAATAAAAATCCAATCCCGCGAATCATTTTTTTTGTGCTTTTTGATATAAGATTGGGTTAAGAGATTCGTCATTATACATTTTCATCTGCTTATACGTTTTCATCTTAACATCACCGTTTTCAATATCAATTAGCAATTGGTCTATCGCAGTCATGAGGTCTTTTTTCTGTTCTAAAAGTACATTTAACTTAGCAGAACATTTGGCAACATGCTCAGCGGAAGCATCCTCTCGGATAACTTCTTGATTCATGTGGTATATTTTTAATGCTAAAATTGATAATCTGTCAATAGCCCAAGCTAATGTTTCAGAGTTAATTTTTGCATCATTTTTCGGAGTAATATTTTTGAACTTCTCCAAGAACCAATCATCGATGTTTTCTACTAAATCTGTTCTTTTTTGATTAGAAGAATCGATACGACGTTTTAGTTGTAGAGCGTCAACCGGATTGATATTCTCATCACGGATAATATCCTCCAAATGCCATTGTACGGTGTCAATCCAATTCTTTGTATACAAAAAATGTTCCAAGCTTGAAGTTTGGAACGGATTATTTTCTAAAGTATCGACGTGGTCTAATTGATGATAGTCCTTAATCGACTGATTAAAGATATCCCAAGCCTTCTCTACAAAATTCATTTTCTAGTTGTTAGTCGTAGAATTATTGTTGTCAGGCTTTTTATCTTCCTCTTTTACAGCATCTTTGAATTCTTTAATTCCTGAGCCTAAACCTTTCATCAATTCAGGGATTTTTTTACCTCCGAATAATAATAAAAGAACTAGAGCAACGATTAAGATGTGTTGCCAAGAAATTGCTAATATGGCTAATGAATGATACATTTTTTACGTTTTTTGATTTGACAAAGTTACATTATTTTTTAATATGATACCCAACCCATTGGATCGACTGGACTTGTCCCGTTCCAGATTTGGAAATCTAATGTGTAAGAACCATCTAGACTTGTTGTTATCTCTCCAATTTGTGTTCCTGCAGAAACAGTTTGGTTCGATTTTACATACACGTTAGAAAGATTAGAATATACTGTAAAATAATTACCGTGTTTTACCATAACAGTTTTGGTTCCGCCGTCAACAATAACAGTTGATACCACACCAGGGAATACGCAACGTGCTTTTGTACCAGCACTTACAGCGATTTTAATACCATTGTTTTCTTCCCAAATATTTTTAAATACAGGGTGCTGTTGGCGTCCAAAACGGTGTGTGATATTTCCTCTCTCTACTGGGAAACCAATTCGCCCTTTACTCTCTGCAAAATTGCTACCAGCCGTTACGCTACCAACGCCAAACGCCTTCATTGTTTTGGTTTCGACAGCTTGTTTTTCCTCGTCTTTTTTCTTGTCAAGGGCAGCTTCTGCCGCTTTCGCAGCTGCTAGACGATCTTCCGCCGCTTTGGCTCTAGCTTTAGCTTCGTTTGCTTCTTTTTCTGCAATTATTCTTCTAGCTTCCGCTTTGGCGTCAGACTCTGCTTTGGCAGCTTCGTCAGAGCGTTTTTTCTCATCCGCAGCTTTTTTAACAGCCAACTCTCTTGCTTTACGAGTTTCCTCTTCTAGGGCTTTACGTTCTCTTTCTAGTGCTTCTGCTTTAGCTTTATTTTCTGCGTCAATTCTGGCTTTTTCTTTAGCCGCAGCAATCATCGCCTGACGTTTACGTTCTTCTTCTGCCTTTTTCTCCGCTTCCGCTTTGGCTTTAGCTGCACGAATTTCTTCATTAATGATGGCACGAATTTGACCTTCTAAAGATTTTTGTTGCGTTTGTTTTTGTTTTAACTCGGCGGTTAATTTTGTTTCGTTTTGTTTGAATTCAGCAAGAAGCGCCTCCTTTTGACCTCTTTCAACTTCGATAGTTGCTAGTTCTTTCTTTTGGTTAAGAAGAAGATTGTCTTTTTCACCAACAGCTTTTTGTTTTTTAGCAATGTTTTTCTGAATTTCGTTTGCTTTGTCGTTGATTTCCGCAGCTTTACGTTGTTGATATTCCGAATATTGTTTTAAATACTGGATACGACGCAAAGCTTCTCCCATACTTTTTGATGAAAGGATAAAGATTACTTTATTCTGTACGCCTTTGTTTTTGTACGCTTTTACCAAAATTGCAGCGTAATCTTCACGTAATTTTCCGAGTTCGCGTTTGTTTTTGTTGATTTCAAGCTGAGATCTATAGATGTCATCTTCTATAAAACGCTTTTCTTTTTGAGTGTTGTTGTAAGATTTTTCTCTAAGAGAAATTTTTTGATTAACAGCATTAAGGTATGCTAACGACAATTTTGATTCGTTTTTAGTCTTAGCTAAATCTGCGTTAATGTTTGCGATTTGCTTCTTAATATCAGCGTTTTGCTTCTGTAGCTGTTCTTTTGTATTTTGGCCGAAAATGCTTCCGAAAAATAAAATGCTTAGTAAAAAACTAATCTTCTTTATCATTTAATCGCGGTCTTTTTATAATTATTTGGCACCGAATAAGGGGTTGCCATTTTGGAAAAATCAAATTTCGTGTTTTCGATTAAGATTTGGTCTGTTTTCTTAGCTTTTATAATTATTTTAACGTTTTTTGGGAACGAATTTCCTTCAAAATTTTCCCAATTGTTATAATAAACTTCAAGTTGGTCTTGATTGCTTAAATTATTAAGCGTGACTTTTGTTAAATTAAAATCACTAGAATAATCACTTTTTACTGTGTATTCCGTTGTCTTACCGTCAACATTTATTTTAATATTATTTTTAGACGATAAAGTATAACCTTGAGCATTTTGAGTTAATTCAAAATCTTTTTCGTTAGTTGGAATAAAAGTTTTTCCTAAAATTAAATTTTGCAAGGCTTGATAATCGATAAAGTTGACCTTCAAAAGATTATTTAAATAAGAAAAATCTGAATCGATATAAGTTTTATTGTAGGATTCATAGCCCTTTACACCTTCAGGCGTCGCAATACCTCGAGCAACATTGATAAACAAAGCCGTCAAATTCATCCATGTTTTTTGACCATTTTCAATATAAATAGTTGCATTAAGTGTCGGAATAAAACTTCCATTTTCAACATTAATTTTGCTATTAATTTTTACTTGCTCAAAAGTGGATTTTTCGGTTACTTTATTAAAAAATGCCGAATTAGATTTGATAGGTTCTGTAGTGCTTATCGGTGTAGAATTGCTTTCTGTAACAGTTTTTTGAGTGTGACAAGAGGTTAGCGCAATCGCTGAAAATATGATGATTCCTAAATTTTTCATTTTCTAAATTTTAGATAGGCTTTGCAAAATTAACGCCAACAGGCTATAAAATATTTTGAGATCTAACTTCTAAAAATAATTAGACGCTAGATCTCAAAAAGTTATATGATTATTTTTTTAATCTTTAGAAAGGAAATCCAATACCGAATAATCGCCCAAAGAAATTTCTCTTGCAACACCATAGTATTGTGCGGAGTTGCCAATCATCGAGTTAGAAAGGTTGCCATGATCGATAACCGTTTTTTCTTGGATTAATGAGTTGTCAATGTTTGAGTTAATTACTTTTGTCCCGTTTCCTAGAGATACATTAGGTCCAATTTTAGAATTGCTAATTTCAACATTTTCACCAATAAAACAAGGAGGAATAATTAGCGAACTTTCGATTTTTGCAGAACTTGGGAATTGTGCCATCGATTCTTTCTCGTATTGAAGAATCTTGCCATTGGTCTCGACAGTCGCATTTTTGTTACCACAATCCATCCAATCATCAACTTTTCCTAAAGAGAACTTAGCGCCTTTTTGACGAAGGTTTTCTAAAGCTGTCGTTAATTGATATTCGCCACCTTCTTTAATACCATTATCCATGATATAGTTAATTTCAGACATTAATTTTTCAGCACTATTAAAATAATAAATACCGATAATTGCTAAGTCTGAAACAAATTGTTGTGGTTTCTCAACGAAGTCGGTGATAAAGCCATATTCATCTAGTTTTACAACACCAAACGCTGATGGATCCTCAACTTTTTTAACCCAAATAACGCCGTCAGAATTGGTGTCTAATTGGAAGTCCGCACGGAAAAGTGTATCAGCAAAAGCTACGACAACATTGCCTTTCATAGAGTTTTCGGCACATTTAATAGCATGGGCAGTTCCTAGAGGTTCGTCTTGTGTATAGATGCTTCCCTTTGCACCAAGATTTTCAGCAATTTTAACCAAAGAAGCTTCAACTTCTGGCCCAAAATCACCAATAATAAATGCAATTTCGTCAATTTTTTCACCTGCTACTTTTGCGATATCTTCAACTAATCTTTGTACGATTGGTTTTCCTGCAATTGGGATAAGAGGTTTAGGAACAGTTAATGTGTGTGGACGAAGTCTAGAACCGCGTCCAGCCATTGGAACAATAATTTTCATTATAAAAGAGTGTTTTGTTTTAGTTTGTAATTGTTATAAGTTTTTGACAATTTGCCAAATGTAAAAATATAAGTTTTGTAAAGCAAGTTTGCTGCTTTAATATTTAGTAATGCATTGTATTTTAGAATAATTAAATTTTCTTACGATTGAGTTTGGATAATAACATATCCTTTTCACTATAGATTAGAATTCCAGCGAATACGACGAAAAGTATATTGCTGTACCAAAAATTGTAATTGAAATACCTTACAATCAAGAAGCTAAAAACACAAAGAAGAATCAAGAAGAAACTCATTTTTTTCATTCGGTAAGGGATTGGATAATATTTTTGACCTAATAAGTAGGAAATTAGCATCATTATTAAATAAGCAATAAGAGTGGCCCATGCCGAACCTATAATGCTTTTGTAATATTTCAATGCAATAAAGTTTAAAGCAATATTAATTAGGGCACCAATCCACGAAATAAGAGTTCCTACACCAGTTCTATCCGTTACTTTGTACCAAGTCGAAAAATTATAATAAATCCCAAAACAAAGATTAGCAATGACAATAATTGGTATGATGTCAATTGCAGACCAATAAGTATGATTTGGGATGAGCATTATTTTTAACCAAGAAATATTCGCTATAATTCCCATTGCAACAACAGCCGCAAAGAAGGTGAAATATTCTGTGACGTTAGCATAGGTTTTTGTAGCGTCACCTTTATCCATTTGTTTAAAGAAAAAAGGTTCGATGCCCATTCGATAAGCGGTCACGAAAAGCGTCATTAATACAGCTAATTTATAACAACCACCATAAGCTCCTGCTTCTTCTGCACTTATGAATCTTAACTGAACCATCTTGTCAAAATTCTCATTAATGGTAAACGCAATCCCAGCCAGCATTAAAGGATAAGAATATTTAATCATCCTTAAAAATAAGTTGGTTACAAACTGAAATCTTACTTTTAAAATAATAGGTGTTAAAAGTATAAGACCTAATACACTTGTGATTAAATTACTAAAAAAAGGATAGTCAACTTTATGAGATAATCCCATTTTTTGAGATAGCGTTTCAGGAATCCAAAAGAATAAGGCTGCGGTAAATAAAGCTTGAAAAATGGATTGTACAACTCGCACAGCCGAATATTTAATAGGCATGTTGTGAAACCTTAGCCATGCAAAAGGGATAACCAAAAGATTATCAACGAAGGCTATGATCGCAAACCATTTGATATATTGAGGTGTTTCGGAATATCCTAAATAATCGGCAATTGGTTGGTTGAATATATAGCATAAGATCAGAAAGATCGATGACATTGCAAAAAGAAACCAAAACGATGTATTAAACGTTTTCTTTTCATTGTCTTTCTCTGCCGAAAATCTGAAATAAGCCGTTTCAAATCCAAAAGAAAGGATGACATTGAAAACCGAAATGACTGCATATAAATTAGTGAAAATTGCAAACTCATCAGTTTTTATTTGATGGATTAGCAGCGGATTTAGGATAAACAAAATAATCCTCGGTGCAATAGCGCCGATTCCGTAGATTAATGTTTGCGTTAAAAGTTTCTTATACAAAACTGAAAAATTTTTGCAAATGTAAGTTATTATTGAATTTCCGAAACTTTATTTTTTAGGTTTCGACGACATATAAAAAGTCAACTTTCCACCATTCATAATCTCGGAATGCTTCAATGTAAAGTCTTTGATTTCCTTTCCGTTTAGGAGAATTTTTTCAACATAAACATTCTTCGGACTTTGATTAATCGCTTCAATTTCAAAAGTTTTCCCATTTTCTAAATTCAAAATTGCATGATCAACCGCTGGACTTCCAATCGAATAATCTTCGGAACCTGGCGCGACTGGATAAAAACCAAGCGAGCTCAAAATATACCAAGCACTCATTTGTCCCGTGTCATCATTTCCGCCCAAGCCATCAGGTGTCGCATTGTACTGCATTTCCAAAATGTGACGGACTTGTTGCTGTGTTTTCCATGCTTGATCAGCAAAATTATAAAGATAAACAACATGATGCGCAGGCTCGTTCCCATGAACGTAACCGCCAATAATTCCTTCTCTTGTTATGTCTTCGGTATCTGCAAAGAATTTGTCTGGCAAATGCATGCTGAAAAGTTCATCCAGTTTTTCGCCAAATTTCTTTTTGCCACCCATCGCTTCGATTAGACCTTTTGGATTTTGCGGCACGAAGAAACTGTAGTTCCAAGAATTTCCTTCAATAAAACCTTGTCCATGCGTTTCCAAAGCATCAAAATCTTTTTTGAAAGTTCCATTTGCTAATTTTGGACGCATAAATCCAACACTTTTATCGTAAACATTTCTCCAGTTTTCAGAGCGTTTAGTGAATTGATTATAAATTTCCGTTTCGCCCAAATGTTTCGCCAGTTGTGCAATTGCCCAATCGTCATAAGCATATTCTAAAGTGTTAGAAACTGAAGTTCCATTTTTCTCAGCCGGAATAAAACCTTTATCAATATACTCGCCAATACCTTCGTAGTCGCGTTTGTTTGCTGTCGCAACGCAAGCTAACAACGCAGCTTTTGCGTCTCCCGAATAATTTCCTTTGATAATCGCGTCCGAAACAACGCTAACGCTGTGATAACCACTCATACACCAGTTTTCGTTGGCGTAGTGCGACCAAATCGGTAACATCTTCATCGAGAACTGGTCGTAATGTGCCATCATCGATTTGACCATGTCATTGTTCCGTTTTGGCTGAACAATATTGAAATAAGGATGCAAAGCACGGTACGTATCCCAAAGAGAGAAAGTAGTATAGTTTGTGAATCCATCAGCTTTGTGAACGTTTTGATCAAGTCCTTTGTACTCGCCATTGGCATCCATATAAATTGTTGGATTGATAAAAGTATGGTACATCGCCGTATAGAAATTGGTTTTCTTTGTGTCAGAGCCTTTTATCACAATTCGATTAAGCTCTTTATTCCAATCTTGTTGGGCTTTTTCTTTTATTTGGTTAAAGGAAAGATTGCCGACTTCTTGTTTTAAATTGTCCAAAGCATTGGCTTGGCTAACCGGCGAAATCGCCAATTGTACTTCGATGGCTTCGTTTTCTTGAGCGTCGAAATCAAAATACATTTTTAGGTTTTTGCCAGCGATTTCGGGGAAGTTTTTGTTTTGGTCAAACTTTCTCCAGAATCCACCATAAACTTGTTTTCCATCAAAATTCTTTTGACCATAAGATTTAAAAGGTTTTGAAAATTTCATGGCAAAATAAACAGTTCTCGTGCGCGCCCAACCGTTGGTTTGACGATAACCTGTGATGGTATTTCCGTTTTCGACGCGAACATAAGTCCAAACATTTTTGCCGTCATAATTGTAGATTCCCGCCATCAAATCCAAGATGATGTGCGCTTGATCCGATTTGGGGAAAGTATAACGCTGCACGCCAACACGCGTTGTAGCCGTCATTTCTGCCAAAATATTATAATCATCCAATTGCACTTTGTAATAACCCGCTTCCGCAACTTCGGTATTGTGGGAAAAGCGACTTCTGTAACCACTTTCAGGTTTGTCTGCCGTTCCTGGATTTAATTGAAGTTTGCCAACTGTCGGCATCACCAAAAAATCGCCTAAGTCCGAATGCCCCGTTCCACTAAAATGCGTCGAGCTAAAACCTGTTATCGTTTTGTCCTCATAGCGATAACCCGCACAATATTTGTAAACTTCGCCATTGTATTTGCCGTTTAACTCGTAAGAAATCGAATCGGTTTCGGGACTTAGTTGCACGGCTCCAAAGGGCGTTGTTGCGCCAGGATAGGTGTGTCCCATTTTTTCGGTGCCAATTAATGGATTGACAAATTTGACAAGACTTTCCATTTTTTGAGCGTTTGTAAGTGTAGCAACAGCGATTCCCAGTGCTAAGGATATTTTTTTGATTGACATTAATTACTTTTAAAGAAGCAATTTAGCTAAATAAATCTTTTTAAATATTCTAAATTTGTACAGGAGAGGAAAGAAGAAAGATGATAGAGTAAAGAAAAAATTAGTCTTAGTATTTTTAAAGTCTGTAATCTCATATCTTAAAATCTCACATCTTAAATTTAATATCTAAATAAAATAAAAGTGAAAAGCCTTATCAAAAATGCTAAAATCGTCAACGAAGGTCAAATCTTCGAAAGTGATTTGCTAATCGAAAATGATTTAATTTCAAAAATTGCTAAAAATATTCCCGAATCGGAAGCGGACAAAGTGATTGATGCAACGGGAAAGTATTTGTTGCCTGGTGTCATTGATGACCAAGTGCATTTCCGTGAGCCAGGATTAACGAATAAAGGCGATATCGCTTCGGAATCGAAATCGGCAATTGCTGGTGGCGTAACCAGTTTTATCGATCAGCCAAATACCGTTCCGAACGCGGTGACGCAAGAATTGCTGGAAGAGAAATACAAATTGGGCGCCGAGAAATCTTATGCCAATTATTCGTTTTCGATGGGCGGAACTAATGATAATTTGGAAGAAGTTTTAAAAACAAATCCTAAAAATGTATCGGCAATCAAATTGTTTTTGGGTTCTTCCACCGGAAATATGTTGGTGGACAATCCCGAAACTTTGGAAAAGATTTTTAGTTCTACCAAAATGTTAATTTGCGTTCACTGCGAAGATGAAGACACCATCAAAGCCAATACGGAAAAATACAAATCCGAATACGGCGATGATATTCCAGTGAAGTTTCATCATTTGATAAGAAGTGAGGGAGCTTGTTACAAATCATCTTCAAAAGCAATTGAATTGGCGCAAAAAACAGGTGCAAGATTGCATATTTTCCATTTGTCAACGGCGAAAGAAACGGCTTTGTTCCGAAACGATATTCCTTTAAAAGATAAAAAAATAACGGCGGAAGTTTGTGTTCATCATTTGACATTTACCAATGACGATTACGAAACCAAAGGTTCTTTGATCAAATGGAATCCCGCGGTGAAAACACAAGCTGACAAAGATGGCCTTTGGGAGGCGCTTTTGGACGATCGAATTGACGTTATTGCAACCGATCACGCGCCACATACTTGGGAGGAAAAGCAAAATCTGTACACAAGTTGTCCATCGGGAGCGCCTTTGGTGCAGCATTCTTTGCCTGTCATGTTAGAAAATTACCACAACGGAAAAATCTCTTTAGAAAAATTGGTGGAGAAGATGTGTCACAACCCTGCGATTTTGTTCGAGGTGGATAAAAGAGGTTTTGTAAAAGAAGGTTATAAAGCAGATTTGGTTTTGATAGACATGGATAATCCTTGGACTATTGCGAAGGATAATATTTTATACAAATGTGGTTGGAGTCCGTTAGAAGGTACAAATCTAAAATCTAAAATTACCCAAACCTTTGTCAACGGTCATTTGGCTTACGACAACGGAATTTTCTCAGAAGAAAAACATGGCGAAAGATTGGAGTTTGATCGATAAAAAATCACAAATCGCATTGTTGGTTTTAGGGCTGATGTTCATTTGCGATTTGTTATTCATTGTTTTGGGGAGGGAGCAATTGCGCTTGTTCTCCAAAACTTTGTTAATGCCTTTGCTATTAGTTTTTTATTGGTTGGCAAGTCAGAAGTCGAATCAACCAAAACAAAACCTCTTTATCGCAGGTCTTATTTTATCATGGTTTGGCGATGTGTTTTTACTTTTTGATTGGGGATTTATTGCAGGTTTAGGAAGTTTTTTATTGGCACATATTTGCTACATTTTTTGTCTTAAAAAGTTGTCGATTTCCAAAGCTTTGTGGAGTCTTCCTTTAATTATAATTTATCTTTTTACTTTTCTTACTTTTTTGTTTCCGCATTTGGGCGATATGAAAATCCCTGTTATTTTGTATGCACTTTGCATTTCGGGGATGTTGTATTTCAGTCTCAAAACCAAACAAACTTTACTCATTATAGGAGCGGTTTTCTTTGTGATTTCAGATTCAGTTTTGGCCATTAATTTATTTGTAAATCCTTCTAAAATATTAGGCTTTCTCGTGATGTTCACTTATGTTTTGGCGCAGACGTTTTTAGCTTTCGGGTTTTTAAAATCTAAAAAGTCAACAACATAAAAAAATCATCTCGAATTTTTTCAAGATGATTTTTTAGTATTTTAATTAAAACCAAACTATTTTGGCAACTGCAAATGCGTACTAATTCCGATACGATTCCATGCGTTGATGATGTTAATTGCCATGATAATTTCAGCAATTTGCTTGTCATCAAACAATTTTTTTGCGTTTTGATAAGTTTCCTCAGTTAAGCCTTTCTCCGAAATTTTCGTGATTTCTTCAGTCATTTTTAGCATGACTCTTTCTTCTTCGGTGTACAAAGTCGTTTCCCACCATGCGTTTAACAGAAAAATCCGTTGAGGCGTTTCGCCATATTTTAAGGCATCTTTTGTGTGCATGTCCAAACAGAATGCACAAGCATTAATTTGCGACGCTCGTATTTTGATGAGTTCTTTTTGAGTGTTGTTTAGGAAAAATGTTGACATTGTTGCATCCAATGCGATCATTGCTTTGTAAGCTTCTGGCGCTAATCGAGCCATGTTCAATCTTTGTGACATATTATTTATTTTTATTGATTAAATTGTCGATACTAAATGGAAATTTATTTTGTGCAGCCAACAGAAAAGCCGCTGCTACGCTTGTCCAAACTGAATAGTCCAAAGGTGCTTTTACGCCCAAGGCAATTGTCATTGCGATTCCAAAGCTGAGAAGTAAGATTGAAGTCGCATAAGCTATAACCTTAGTTTTGAAGCCAATTAACAGCAATATCGAAAATACAACTTCACAAAAAGTGGCAAAATAGGCACCGATTTTACTCAGAATATTTGGGAGGAAAAAAGTTAGTGTTCTTGTATAGCCTTCAAAAGCAGTCCAGTTTCCCCAAACTGCATTGTTTCCCCAACATCCAAAACGGTCGGCTACTGCGGATAGCATTGTAACGGCTAAAGCAATTCGTAGAAAAAGCTGAGCGATGGAAAGTTTTGTGCTGAACATTTATTTTGTTTTTGATGAAGCAAATTTCAGATTTTATTTCTTCAAAAAACTTAAACCAGTTTAAGAACGTAACTTCGCTCTTATTTCACTCAAATATTCGGGCGTAAAACCCAAGTAAGACGCTAACAAATACTGCGGAATTCTTTGAATGAAATCTGGAAACAAATTCCGAAAATGCAAATAAGATTCCTCTCGCGAAAATTCATATAAATACCGAATTCGCCTTTCCGATGCTGCTGTATTTATTTGATAAATCTTTCGGAAATAGCTTTCCATAACGGGATGTGCCGCCAAAAGTTTAACATAATTTTGATAAGAAATCCGCAAAACCGTTGACTTTTCAACCGCCTGAATGTAACAATCCGCAACTTGCTGTTTTTCAAAACTGAACAAATCCGCTATCCACCACGTTTCTAGCGCAAATTGCGTCGTTTGTTCCGCACCATTTTGCTTCACAAAAAACTTTCGCAGACAACCATTTAATACAAAATAATTGAATTTCGAAAGCTCACCTTCTGCCAACAAATTTTCCTTTTTTTTGCATTCCAAAACCTCGAAATACGTCGTAACCGCTGCATATTCCGCTTCGTCAATCTCAACAAATTTCCGCAAATGCGTCCAGAAAATTTCCATGTCCGTCCAATTGTCTCCCAAATGTATAAAACAAAATTTATTTGGGCGCCTTTTCCGCGCTCCGTTCCCGCTATTTTGCTCCGCTGCGCTTCGCAAAATGAGCTCCACTCAGCTCGGGGCGCAGATTCTGCCTCAAAACATTATTTGTCGAATAACAGAAATCCTCACAGATCGAAGAAATATTCATAACTTTAAACTTCAAAATTATAAATACATTTTATGAATTATGCAGAACCAATGCTTCGCGAAGACGCATTAAAAGATAAAGTTGCCATCGTTACAGGTGGTGGAAGCGGTTTAGGAAAAGCCATGACCAAATATTTCTTACAATTAGGAGCCAAAGTTGTGATCACTTCAAGAAACCTCGAAAAACTTCAAAACACAGCAAAAGAACTCGAAGCCGAAACTGGCGGAAAAGTCCTTGCAGTCGCTTGCGATGTTAGAAATTACGATGAGGTCGAAGCGATGAAAGAAGCAGCGCTTAAAGAGTTTGGAAAGATTGATATTTTGCTTAACAATGCGGCGGGTAACTTTATCAGCCCAACCGAAAGACTTTCTGCAAATGCATTTGACACGATTATCGACATCGTTCTGAAAGGTTCCAAAAACTGTACACTTTCTATCGGGAAACATTGGATCGATTCTAAAACTAAAGGGACTGTTCTTAATATTGTAACGACGTATGCGTGGACTGGTTCGGCTTATGTTGTTCCGTCAGCAACGGCAAAAGCTGGTGTTTTAGCAATGACAAGAAGTTTGGCTGTCGAGTGGGCAAAATACGGAATCCGTACTAATGCTATCGCGCCAGGACCATTCCCGACCAAAGGTGCGTGGGATAGATTGCTTCCGGGAGATTTGCAAGAAAAATTCGATATGACCAAAAAAGTACCATTGCGTCGTGTTGGCGATCACCAAGAATTAGCGAATTTGGCAGCTTATTTAGTTTCAGATTTTTCGGCTTATGTTAATGGCGAAGTTATTACTATCGACGGCGGCGAATGGTTGCAAGGGGCAGGACAATTCAATATGTTAGACCAGATCCCAACAGAAATGTGGGATATGCTGGAAGCGATGATTAAAGCTAAAAAGAACGGATAATTTCGGTTTCAAAAAATACAACTAAAAACTTCTTCATAAATGAGGAAGTTTTTTATTTTTACATAAAGACTTATTATGCAGAAATTTATTCTTACAATATTTATTTTACTATCATCTTTTTTTAGTCAATTAAGCGCTCAAAATTTTTCCGCTGTCAAAGAAGTTGCAAAAAGGCAGTTTCCTTGGATTGCTGACAAGTTGGTTTTTAAATCAATTCCAAAAGAAAATAACGACGATGTTTTTATTTTGCAAACCAAAGCTAATCGATTAGAGATTTCGGCATCATCGACGAGCGCGGCGTCGAGAGCTTTGGATTGGTATGTCAAGCATTATGCACATCAAAGTATTTCACATTTCGGAAATCAAACTAAAAATTTAGTTTCGTTGCCAGAAGTTCCTGATCCTATTAAGAAGAAATCGTTTGTTCCGTATCGATATGCGCTCAATTATTGTACAATTAATTATTCATTTAGTTTTTACACTTGGGAAGATTGGGAAAAGGAGCTCGATTGGATGGCACTAAATGGCGTTAATATTATGCTGGCGCCTGTTGGGACAGAAATGGTTTGGTATAATACGTTGATCAAATTAGGATATTCAGATGCTGATGCGCGTGCTTTTATTCCTGGGCCAGGTTTTATAGCTTGGTGGCTGATGGGCAATTTAGAAGGTTGGGGTGGACCTGTAAGTTTGGCAAGTATCAAACAACAAGAAGAACTTCAAAAAAAGATTCTGAAAAGAATGAACGAGTTAGGTATTGAGCCTATTTTGCAGGGTTTCTATGGGATGGTTCCGCATGATATGAACAAGAAAGTTGCTTCGCTTAAGAATGCACCGATAATTGATCAAGGGAAATGGGTGTTTACCGAGTTTATTCGGCCAGGGATTTTAACGCCAACATCTTCCGATTTTCAAAAAGTTGCGGATGTTTATTACTCAGAAATGAAAAAACTTTATGGTAAAGACATCAAGTATTTTGGTGGAGAACCATTCCATGAAGGCGGAAAGTCTAATGATATCGATATAACTGCGGTTGGTAAAAGTGTTCAACAAGAAATGCAAAAGCATTATCCCAACAGTACTTGGGTTTTGCAAGGTTGGCAAAAGAATCCTTCTGATAAATTATTGGCTGGACTTAATCGTGAAAAAGTACTCATTATCGAATTATTTGGTGAAAATACAAGCAATTGGGAAGAACGAAAAGGCTACAACGGAACTAATTTTATTTGGTCAAATGTTAGCAATTTTGGAGAAAAAAATGGACTGTACGGGAAGTTGCAACGTTTTATCGATGAGGTGTATCGCGCTAAAGAAAGTCCTTATGGTGCTAATCTAAAAGGTGTGGGGATTATTCCGGAAGGGATTTATAACAATCCAGTTGCTTATGATTTGATGTTAGATATGGCGTGGCATGAGCAGAAATTTAATCTCGATGACTGGCTGATAGATTATACCAAATACCGTTATGGTAAAGAGAATCCAGACGTTATCAAAGCCTGGAAAGAATTTGCACAAACTGTCTATAGTGATCCAAAAGTCTATCAAGAAGGTCCTTCCGAAAGTATATTTTGTGCTCGTCCATCGATGAATGTCGATCCTGTTTCGTCTTGGGGAACAAGAACTCGAAATTACGATATTGTACGTTTTAGAGAAGCGGTAAAAGTGTTTTTAAAAGCTGATTCTGATTTTAAAAATTCGGAAACTTATCAAGCTGACAAAATAGATTTTCTTCGTCAAGTTTGGGCGGACAAAGGTGATGTAGCCTACGATTCACTTATTAGAAGTATTAATTCTCAAGACAAAAATCGCATGGATAAAGCGTCATCAACTTTTTTAGAAATGATTAATATTCAAAATGAATTACTCGGAAATAGTCCTTATTTTACACTAAATCGTTGGTTGCAACAAGCTAAAAATTACGGCGTAAAACTTCCAGATTCTGACAATACGATGTACAATGCAAAAGCGCAAATCACATTTTGGGGACCAGATAACAATCCAAAAACAACTTTGCGAGATTATGCTCATAAAGAATGGAACGGACTTCTGGGCTCTTTGTACGTCGATCGTTGGAAGTTGTTTATAGAAAATGCTAAAGAAGGAAAGTTTACAAAACCGCAGGATTTTTACAATATGGAAGTCAATTGGTCGAAGAAACAAGAAATGTATGTTCCTACAAAAAGTTCAGAATCTCGAATGAAAGAACTTGAAGATCTTATTTTAAAATAGTATTAAATTCCTTAAAGATAGCCGTGTAATTCCCAATTGTTCGGCTTTTATTTTTTTGTTTTAATGAAAGATGTTCTGTACTTTTATCCTAATTTTAAATAAAAAACGAAAGAATGCGTCCAAAATTTTTTAAATCGATAGCGATATCAGCAAGTTTTTTAATGTTTGTAAATGCAAGTGCACAACAAACTGGAAAATCTAATTATGATTATAAAGATGTTTTTAAAGAACCTTTCTATACAACAAACGGCACCGAGTTCCGTTCTGCAAGCGGGCAACCAGGACCTAAATATTGGCAACAAGCGGTTAACTATAATCTGAATATTACTTTAGATGATACGCAGAATAAATTTACTGGTTCGGCAGAGGTTTCTTATACCAACAATAGTCCAGATGCTTTGAAATTTATTTGGTTTCAATTGGATCAAAATTTATTTAAAAAAGATTCTCGTGGAAGTTCGATGATTCCGACAACCAATTCGAGATACGGTTCTAGTAGTTCAACTTTTGATGGAGGCTATACGATTAAATCTGTTAAAGTTGACGGAAAGGATGCTAAATACACTATCAACGATGCACAAATGCAAGTTGATTTCCCGAAAGAATTAAAAGCCAACGGAGGCAACGCCAAAATCACTATTGAATATTCTTTTGTTTCGCCAGAAAATGGTGCGGACAGAATGGGCGTTTTACAAACTAAAAACGGGAAAATTTTCACAATTGCGCAATGGTATCCACGTGTTGCTGTGTATGATGATCTTAGAGGATGGAACACAATACCTTATCTTGGACCGTCCGAATTTTATCTAGAATACGGAAATTTTGATGTTAGTATCACGGCGCCTAATAATCTTTATGTTGTTGGTTCCGGTGAATTATTAAATCAAAAAGATGTCTACACAGCCGAACAAATTAAAAAATGGAACGAAGCAGCAAATAGCGAAAAGACGGTGACAATTCGTTCGGCGGCGGAAGCAAATACTGCTACGAAAAGTACAGGTACCAAAACTTGGAAATTCAAAATGAATCAAAGTCGCGATTTTGCATTTGCGGCGTCTTCGGCATTTATTTTGGATGCTGCGAGAATCAACTTGCCATCTGGGAAAAAATCTTTAGCAATTTCGGCTTATCCAGTAGAAAGTGATGGTCAGGACGCTTGGTCACGTTCGACAGAATATACAAAAGCTTCGATAGAACATTATTCTAAACAGTGGTTTGAGTTTCCTTATCCAGCGGCGGTTAACGTTGCGGGGATTACCAACGGTATGGAATATCCTGGGATTGTTTTCTGTGAATATACAGCAAAGGGAAGTAGTCTTTGGGGTGTGACTGATCACGAGTTTGGACACACTTGGTTTCCGATGATTGTTGGTTCTAACGAGCGTAAGCATGGTTGGATGGACGAAGGTTTCAACACATTTATTAATGACCTTTCGACGCAAGCGTTTAATAAAGGAGAATATTACAAAAATCCGAGTATTAGAAATATGACGA
Organism: Soonwooa buanensis; assembly: GCF_900167905.1. Taxonomy (GTDB): domain Bacteria; phylum Bacteroidota; class Bacteroidia; order Flavobacteriales; family Weeksellaceae; genus Soonwooa; species Soonwooa buanensis. The sequence goes on from NZ_FUYZ01000013.1 coordinate 47,725, forward strand.
ATTTCTTGTTTAATGAACGTCTAGAACCAGTTGATACTGCGCCAGATAATATGCGAGAAGCGAGTATTGGGGCATTGCTTTATTATAAGCCAGGCGCTGCACTAAAGGTTTTACGTGATAATGTTTTGGGTGCTGAACGTTTTGATAAAGCTTTTAGAGAATATATCGATCGTTGGGCGTTTAAACATCCTGCGCCAGACGATTTTTACAGAACGATGGAGAATGTTGCTGGTGAAGATTTGGGTTGGTTCTGGAGAAGCTGGATTCAGAATAATTGGAAGTTGGATCAAGCGATTACCAATGTTAAATATGTGAATAACGATGCGACACAGGGGGCGATGATTTCGATTTCTAATTTAGAAAAAATGGCGATGCCTGTTACGATGGAAGTCAAGTATAAAGACGGAACGACTCAAGCAGTTAATCTGCCAGTTGATGTTTGGAGACGAAATACAGAGTGGACTTTCAAAGCGCCTACAACTAAAGAAATAACGTCGGTAAGCCTTGATCCTAAAGGAAATCTTCCTGATGTTAATCTGTCAAATAATGTTTTTAAAATGGATGCTGCAAAAGCTAGCGAAAAAATAAATATTAGCGATTATACTGGTACTTTTAGTAGTAAACAAGCTCCAGTTAAGTTTGTGTTATCAGCTGATGGTGGAAATTTAATGGCAAAATTGGGAGATCAACCTGCGTTTCCGTTAAGTTACAATGGCGATAATGTTTTTGTTTTTGAAATGGCCGAAATCAGTTTCAAATTTGCAAAAGACAAGAAGAGTTTTGACATAACGCAAGCTGGCCACACATTGACGTTTACAAAGAATTAGAAATTTCCTATTTCAGTTTTAATTAATAATATTAACTTCCCGATAAACATTGATTTTTATTGGGAAGTTTTTTTAGTTAATCTTCAACTTTAATAAAAAACTTACCAACTGGATTTCCTGAAGCCATATTGTTTTTAGAAATCACCAGCCAATATTCGCCTTTTTGTGGCGTTTTGTATTCTATTGTTTGGCTGAAAGGACCATCAAAAGTATTATCAGGTTTTCTGATCTGATTAAGTCGGATGTTCATATCGGCTTGGTCAGGTTTAATAAAAGCTTTCAGTGTTGGTTTATCATAATTCAAAAGTCTTAAAATAATTTGCTGATCTTGCAATTTAACTTCTTCAACTAATTTTATCGGTAACTTGCTCGCATCTACATCGATGATAAATTGGTTAGTTTCCGTTTTCCTATCCATGACCGTAGATAAACTATCTATAGGTTTTTCGACTGTTGTCACGGTATCTTGTTGTACATCTTCAGGAATCTTTTCAGTATCTTTTTTACAAGAAACGAAAGCCAGCAAGACAAAACTTAGAATTGAAAGATTAAGGTTTTTGCTTAGATAATGTTTCATAATAAATGTTTTTTGAGAGAAAACTTGAGTTGGCGGTTTCCGAAAAATAGTAACTCGTTGTATACTTTTCAAAATTTGGATCGACTTCTTTTAAAATATCATCATTAAAGTTAAGACTTTTCAAATAATCGAAACTTCCTTTATTATTCGCCAAGTTATAACGCGTCGCCAAGTTTCCCCAATTGACCACACTACAAGCCAAAACCATTCCATAGAATGCCCAAAGCATCGTATTTACCAAGAAAAGATTAGTTTTTCGTTTATAGATTTTGTAGAAAGTAAAAGCCAATCCTAGCAAAGCCATCAGCAAAAATCCAAAAACGCCAAGTCTTTTGTAAGTCAAACCGAATTCTGTAACATATTCTAAATTTTTAATTAAAGCTGAAAATACCAAAAGCATATTGAGTAAAATCCAGATGTACACCAATCGACGTAACCAAACTGCTTGATTATCAAAGTTGAAATTTGATTTAAAATAAAACATAATCACCAAAACCGCCATAACGATACTTAAGATGACAGCATTAACGCGCTCGTGTGTTGCGCCAGAAAGTTCGGCAGCAGAAGATTCACCAACATAAAATTGTTCATAATTAAAACTGAACAAAAAGAAAACAAGCATCACATTTAATAACAATAAAGAAACAACGCCACTCAAACGTTCCAAGTTTAAATCTAAAAAATTGAAAGTCGATTTTTGTACAATATCTTCATTTGCAAAATCATTTCTAAAATGATGATTTGTTGAATAAATAAAACTTGGGATCGTAATATTCCAAACATTAAAAGCGATAAAAAATCCAAGAAAACTTAAAGCAAGAACTTCGTAGATATTAAAATTAAAATTGATGTTCCCGAAAAAGTTGGCAAAAGTGTCGCTTCCATAAGTGTAAATCGCAAAAAACACCATTAAAAAAGCACTCGGAATAACCACAACCGCCAAGACTTTTTGGACTGATTTTTCGGTGTTGGTTTTCGGAAGCCATTCTTTAAATGTAAAAAATCGAAAAGGAAAACTTAAGCCTTGCCACAATGCGAGCGGAATGGTCAAAATTGGTTTTAGCTCTTTTGACAACGAAAATAATCGAAGTAAAAACACTGATATTACAATCGCAAAAAATGAGATAAAATCACCATAGTAAGCAAATGCGCCGCACGAAACCAAACTAAAAATCAACATAACTTTTAGTCGTTCGGATCTTAAAAATTTTGGCGTTAAAGCATAAATTACAATCGAGTAAACTGCTCCTAACAAAGCTAAATTGATTCCTGGTGTTTCGTCGTAGAACAGTAGGAAAAACATAATGCTAAAGCATAAAATTAAATGTAGTTTTTTCATTTTTTTAGTATTTAAAAATTCAGTAAAATATGATGATGAAAAGAAGAAGTACGATTGGAAAATTGCAACAAAGCAAGATTTGTGTTTTAATAAAGTCTTCTTTCTTTTCGGGGAAAACAAACAACATCACAGCAAAAAACAACAGAAAACAAATTGTTACTAACAGATTAATAGGCACTAAAATCATAATGAGAAAAAAAGCCAATTCGCTATGTAAAACATCTTTCAACACGCAACAAAGGACGCCTAGAACCCAACTAATTTTCACATAAAGAATCATTGATTTATTCATAAAACAAAGTACTTTGTATTTCAAAGTTTTTAGATAAAAAAATATATTATTTCCCCAACATCGCTTCCAAAGCATCAATATGCTTCTGGAAAGCTTCTCTCCCAACTTGCGTTACACGATATGATGTGCGCGGACGCTTACCAACAAATTCTTTTTTAATCTCGATGTAATTATTCTTTTCTAAAGCCGAACTGTGACTCGCCAAATTACCATCGGTGATATTCAGCAATTGTTTCATTTCGTTAAAATCTACCCAGTCATTGACCATCAGCACCGACATGATGCCAAGCCGTACCCTACTTTCAAATTCTTTATTGAGTAAATTAATATTAAGCATTTCTAAAATATTGACAATTCTAAACCTATTTCGAATCGTATTTTTTATACATCATTAAACCGTAAACAATATGCAAAACGCCAAAGCCAATTGCCCAAAACAGCAATCCGTATCCTAAAAAGAATAAGGACAACAATCCCAAAACAATTTCGGAAATTCCCAAATATTTGACATCTGTTAAAGTGTAACGTTCTGCATTAACCAAAGCCAGTCCATAAAATATCAAAGTTGCTGGTGCGATCATCGCAAAATAATGTTGATAAATAAGACCTATGCAAAACAATCCTCCCGTAACCAACGGAATTGCAAAATTAATCAATAAACGTTTTGTCGTCGCATCCCAAATTTTTTGATTCTGTTGTTTGGATTTTCGAGCAGTAAAAAAATATCCAAAAAACAAAGCAACCACTAAAATTCCTAAACCTATTAAAAATAATTTTTTGATAAAGTGAAATTCGTAAACGCGTCCAGAATTATCAAAATAAGAAATGCCTTCATTTTGAAAAACTTGATGAACAAAAAAAGCACCTACCAAAGCGGTAATTCCAGCGAAAACACCAGACAAACCACTCAAAGAAATAAATCGAGAACTGCGCTCCATCATTTGACGGATGTGTTGCAAATCGTTTTGAATATTATTTGACTCCATAAAAAGCACTTTGAAATACAAAGTTAATAATTAAAATGAAAGTCCAAAATAAATTTTGAACTTTCTATAGTTTTAAAACTAACAAATTATAAATCAGCGACTTTCTTTCCTATTTTATAAACTGTACCCCGGAAACTCGCCATCAACTCATCCTCTTGATTCTTTACAGAAATCTCATAAACGGCAGTTTTTCGAGTTTCGTTTAACAAAATACTTTCTGCCGAAAGCGTATCACCAAGACGAACTGCTTTCATAAAGTTTATATAACAGTTAAGTGCTACCGCAGCATCGCCTTTAGTATTTGATGAAAAAGCCAAAGCCGAATCCGCCAACGAAAACGTCACACCACCATGAACGGTTTTAAGACCATTAATCATTTCTGCTTTTATTGGCATCTTGATAAGACAGTAATTTTCTTTAACATCAACCAACTCAACGCCCATCCATTGCGAAAATGCATCTTGCGAATAAAGTTTTTGCGCTTCTTCAAAATAAGGATTACTCATACTATTTCCCAATGTAATTTGGTTTGCGCTTTTCCAAGAAAGCTGTAATTCCTTCTCTAAAATCGTGCGACTGCGCCGCAGATTGTTGATAAATAGACTCTAGATCCAATTGTTCTTTCAACGTGTTAGACTCTGCCTCGAAGAATGCTTTCTTAGTCAATCCAATTGCTTTAGTCGCTGCAAAAGAAAGATGTCCAAGGATTTCAAAAGACTTCTCTGCAAATTCCGCATCTGGGAAAACATCTGCAATCATCCCTAATTTTTTAGCTTCCATTGCTGGCACTTTTTTACCAGTAAAAGCAAGATAGCTCGCTAATTGATGACCAACAAGTCGCGGCAAATAATAAGTTCCCGCAGTATCAGGAATCAATCCAATATTTGCAAAAGCTAAAGAAAAATAAGCACTTTCTGTCGCCAAAGTAAAATCTGTAATCAAGGCTAACATGGCGCCAGCACCAACTGCAGGACCGTTAACTAATGAGATAATAGGTTTTTTAGAATGTGTAATCGCTTCAACCAACGGGTTGTAATAATCGATAACGATTCTTTGGATTTCGCGGTCATCATCAACATGATCTTTAAGATCAACCGCATCTTTTAAGTTTTGACCAGCGCAAAAAGCTTTTCCACGTCCAGAAATAGCGATACATCTAACTGTTTCATCTTTTCCGAAAGCTTCAACAGCAGAACGTAATTCTTTTAACATCACTTTATTCAAGCTGTTAAAAACTTCTGGCTGATTAAGAAATATAACTTGTAATCTCCCGTCAAAGTGGGATTCAACTTCAAATTGTGTGTACATACCAACAGGGTTTTCCCAAAGATAAAACTATTTGCAGACTTACAAAACCCGAATTAAGAAATTAAAACGCAAAACATAGTTTAAAACATCATCGTCAAAATCACTTTGCCACATACCATTGATTTCACAAAATCCCCTCTTGCAATTCATCTCTGAGAAAAATCCCAATTTGCCCATCAGAAAACTCACCTGCAACAAAATTTACAGATTTCTCTTGCGTACGTATTTCATACTCTTTAAAACGGTATTGATGATGTTTTGTAGGATGTAAAACTTCCACATTACGATCATAGCAATGCCAATAGTGGTTCCAAATATTAAGACCTTCCACTCTAAATTCTTTATCAACTTCGATAAACGAAGCAAATTTCCAATTTTTCATGCTCTAATTTTTAGAGTTTAACAATATTCTAATTTACAATTTATCTTTAATAATAATTTAGCATCAATCTAAATTAGACATCAATGTTTCGCATTGTAATATTGAAAACGAGACTGAATCTATTTATCTTGTTTTAAATAAATATTCAGATTTTTAGAAAAGCCCACTAACAAAAGACATCGGAAATATTAACCTCCCGAAAACTTACAAAAACAATCAATTCGGAAATTTTGTCAAGTTAAACTTAGGTTAAATTTTAATATTTCGGAAATTTTGGCGTAATTTTTAGTGAATTTCACAAAAGAACAGTTTTTGCAAACTAAGATTCAGAATTAAATGATTGAATTTAGAAGTTGAGTTTTAGATGACAATATGAAAGTAGTTTCCAAAAGATAGTTTAAAACTCAATCTCTAAAAATTTTAAACAAGATTAAAACACACAACATAATATGAACTTAAATCAGTACACAGTAAAATCACAAGAAGCCATCCAAGCTGCACAGCAAGTAGCTATGGAGTTTGGCAACCAACAGATTGAGCCACAACATCTTTTGGAGGGAATCTTCCAAGTGGATGAAAATATATCGCCTTTCCTTTTGAAAAAATCCGAAGCTGATGCCGATTTGGTAAGAGCCAGAAACCGCGAAAGTATCGAGAAACTTCCAAAAGTTGAAGGTGGAAACATTTATCTTTCTCAAAACGCAAATAAAGTTTTGCTAGACGCACCCAATATTGCTAAAAAAATGGGCGACGAGTACGTTACCATTGAGCATCTTTGGTTGTCTTTAATTGAAGTGAATTCTCCCGTTTCGCAAATGTTAAAAGACATGGGCGTTACAAAAAGCCTTTTGGAAGGCGGAATTAAGGAACTTCGTAAAGGATCGAAAGCGACTTCTGCAAGTTCTGAGGAAACTTACCAAAGTTTAAATAAATACGCAAAAAACTTTAACGAACTCGCTGCCGAAGGAAAATTAGACCCAGTTATCGGTCGTGATGAAGAAATCCGTAGAGTTTTACAAATTCTTTCGAGAAGAACCAAAAACAACCCAATCCTTATCGGGGAACCTGGTGTTGGTAAAACCGCAATTGCAGAAGGAATCGCACATAGAATTATTTCGGGTGACGTTCCAGAAAACTTGATGGATAAAACCCTTTATTCATTGGATATGGGCGCTTTGATTGCTGGCGCAAAATACAAAGGTGAATTCGAGGAGCGTTTGAAATCAGTGGTAAATGAAGTAACGAAATCTGATGGACAAATTATCCTTTTCATCGACGAAATCCACACTTTGGTGGGCGCTGGCGGTGGCGAAGGTGCGATGGACGCAGCCAACATTTTGAAACCTGCTTTAGCAAGAGGAGAACTAAGAGCAATTGGTGCAACTACTTTGAATGAATATCAAAAATATTTTGAAAAAGATAAAGCCCTTGAAAGACGTTTCCAGAAAGTAATGGTGGAAGAGCCAGATACCGAATCTGCGATTTCGATTTTGAGAGGAATTAAGGATAAATACGAAGCTCACCATAAAGTTCGCATCAAAGACGAGGCGATTATTGCGGCGGTAGAAATGTCTCAGCGTTATATTTCTGACCGATTTTTACCAGATAAAGCCATCGACTTAATTGATGAAGCTTCTGCAAAATTGAGAATGGAAATCAATTCTAAACCTGAGGAACTGGACGTTTTGGATAGAAAAATCATGCAAATGGAAATCGAATTGGCGGCTATTTCGAGAGAAGGCAACCAAACGAAAATCGACCATTTGAAAGAAGATTTATCGAAAATCACTGAACAAAGAAATGATATTAATGCAAAATGGTTAAAAGAGAAACAAAAATCTGAAGATTTAACCAACATTAAAAAAGAAATAGAAGCTCTAAAATTGGAAGCTGAACGTGCTTCAAGAGCTGGTGACTACGCAAAAGTTGCCGAAATACAATACGGAAAACTTCGCGAAAAAGAAGATGATTTGCAAAAACAAGAATTGGAAATGCAAAACCATCAAAACGAATTGATTAAAGAAGAAGTAACTTCTGAAAATATCGCAGAAGTGATTGGAAAATGGACTGGAATTCCGGTAACCAAATTAATTCAATCCGAAAGAGAAAAATTATTGCACTTGGAAGACGAATTACACAAACGTGTGGTTGGTCAAGATGAAGCAATACAAGCCGTTGCAGACGCAATCCGCAGAAACAGAGCTGGTTTAAGCGATGACAAAAAACCGATTGGTTCGTTCTTATTTTTAGGAACAACTGGGGTTGGTAAAACCGAGTTGGCAAAAGCTTTGGCAGAATTGCTTTTCGATGACGAAAATAACATGACGAGAATTGATATGAGTGAATATCAGGAGCGTCACAGCGTTTCTCGTTTGGTTGGTGCGCCTCCGGGATACGTTGGTTATGATGAAGGTGGACAATTGACGGAAGCCGTGAGAAGAAGACCTTATTCTGTGGTGCTTTTGGACGAAATCGAAAAAGCGCATCCAGATGTTTTCAATACGTTATTGCAAGTATTGGACGATGGTCGTTTAACTGATAATAAAGGGCGTGTCGTGAATTTCAAAAATTCGATTATCATTATGACTTCGAATTTAGGTTCGCATTTAATTCAAGAAAACTTTGAAAAATTAGATGACAACAATTTCGATGAAGTTCTTGACAAAACAAGAGAAGAAGTTTTTGACCTTTTAAAACAAAGTTTAAGACCAGAATTCTTGAACAGAATTGATGAAATTGTATTGTTCCAACCTTTAACCAAAAAGAATATTGGAAAAATTGTACAATACCAATTGCGAGGATTGAATACGCTTCTTGCACAAAGAAACATCATGATGACCGCAACTCAGGACGCTTTGGATTATTTGATGAACAAAGGTTACGACCCAGTTTTCGGAGCAAGACCTTTGAAAAGAGTGATTCAACAAGATGTTTTGAACAAGTTATCTAAAGAAATCTTAGCCGGAAACGTAAACGACGGCGATAGAATCACAATGGATTTCTTCCCAGAAAGTGGTTTGGTTTTTAGACCTACGGAATAATTAGAAACTAAATTTTTTTCATATTAAACTAAAAAACCTCAGCTTAAATAGCCGAGGTTTTTTGTTTTATAGTAAAATCACTCTTAATTTCATATCTTAAAAACTTCTCGATACAAAATCTTGCAGATTTTTACTCGAAGCGACGACATGATAAAAAGAACAATTTATCCTTGAATTTCTGTTATTTTACATCCAATAATTCTACATCAAAAATAAGAGTAGATCCTCCAGGAATAGCATCGCCCATATTTTGGTCACCATAAGCCAAATCTGAAGGAATATAAAATCTGTATTTAGCCCCTTTACTCATTAACTGAATACCTTCTGTCCAACCTTTAATCACTTGATCTAAGTGTATATCCGCTGGCGCTCCACCATGTTTGTCAGTAGAATCGAAAACACTTCCGTCCAACAATTTACCAGTATATTTTACTAAAACAACACTAGATGCCGTCGGTTTTGTTTTACCGTCACCTTCTTGTAAAACTTCATATTGCAAACCAGAAGCAGTCGTTTTCACCTTTGGATTGGTTTTGTTTTTTGCAAGAAATTCTAGACCTTTTTTCTTGTTTTCACCTGCACCTGCAACAGCTTCAGCTTGTTTTTTTGCATGTTGTTTTTGCATAAACTCTTGCATAAAGCTATCCATGTCTTCAGCTGGTAACGACTTTGGCTTCCCATCCATTTCTTCTTTAATAGCGCGAGCTAACATATCCGCATCAACTTTAAAGCCTTCTTGTTTCATACCTTGGGCAATATTAAGACCTATATAATAAGATGCTTTTTGGTCATCTGTATATTTGCCAGCATCTTGTTTCTCCTTATGAGCACAAGAAATACTGAATACTGCTAAGCCAAATAGTGCGATAGCTTGTTTTTTCATTTGAAAATATTTTATTTAAAATTAACCGTTTGAATAATAGCCGCAAATTTATCATTTAATATAGAAACTAAATTATTTTGAAACGTTTTTACTAAAAAAGATTCTGATTCTATTTTAATTAAAATCAAAAGCAACTAATAAGAGATTAAATTTAAGTTTAGAAACTTATAATGTCTTTTGGTTATCTATTGGTGTGTAATCCATAAAAAGACCGCCATCTAGTTCTATTGATTTTACTTTTTTATTTGTCGGAATATTTAACAATAACTGTTTTTGATTTTTTTCCCAAACCTCAGGCGTGTAGTGTTTTGATTCTTCTGAATTATCATCAAATTTTAAAACCACATCAAACGGAATCGCAAATCCACCAACATTGTCAATAGTCAAATCAACCGAGTTATTATTTTGTGAAATCTTATTAACCTTTAAATCAATGTAGTTATTACTATAAAACCAATTGTTCCAAAACCAATTAAGATTCTTGCCAGAACCTGCATTCATCGAGTTAAAATAATCCCACGGAATTGGATGCTTGCCATTCCAATTGTCCATATAATGATGCAAAGCTTTTTTAAATAAAGCATCACCCAAATAATCTTTAAGCGCAAGATAGGACATCGCCGATTTAACATAAGCGTTTGTCCCATAACCAGAACCAGAAAGTTGTGACGTCAACGAAATTAACGGTTGATCTTGCTCTGTCGAAGGATCGTTAATCCAACGTTTCACACGAAAATTTTTAAAAAACTTTTCAGCTGCTTCTTTCCCAGAATGATCGATTCCGATAAGATATTCTAAAGTCGTTGCCCAACCTTCGTCCATAAAAGCATAACGCGTTTCGTTAATTCCCATATAAAATGGAAAATAAGTATGCGCAATCTCGTGATCGGCGGTCAATCTCGCATCTTGAAAATCATCAGGAATACTGGTGTCATTTATCATCATAGGATATTCCATATCAGCGTAACCTTGTATCGCCGTCATCGCATTGTAAGGATATTCTACACCTGGCCAGTTTTTGGAAAACCAATCGATGTTGTAGCGCATCCAACCTGTATATTGTTCAAAATCTTTAGCGCCAACTTTATAACCAGCTTGCACACTGACGCGTTTTGATTTTAGCTTGACGCTCGACGCATCCCAAACATAATGATTGCTCAATGCAAATGTAAAATCTGGGATATGATTGGCTTTAAACTTCCAAACATTCCAATCGTTTTGCTTGGTTACCAAACCTGATTTCATCTCAGATTCGTTGGCGATGTGGATAATTTTGTCAGATTTAAGAGATTCTTGATAGCGTTTTAAAAATGTTTTTTGAAGAACTTCTTCTGGATTTAAAAATTCTCCCGTTGACCAAACAACATAATTTTTCGGGGCAGAAATCTCAAAACTATAATCATTAAAATCATTGTAAAACTCTTGCCTATCCGAGTGCGCCAACATATCCCAACCATTGTAATCATCATACACCGAAATTCGCGGATAAGAATAAGCGACATAAAATGTGTTAGGATCGATTTGTCCTTCTCGTCCACTTTCAACAGATAGCGGATATTCCCAGTCGATTTTTATTTCGGATTTAGAATTGGCTGCCAATGCTTTATTTAATTTAACAGAAGTCACAGTTCCAAAATCCGAGCTTATATCATATTTTTCACCATTTATAATTAATGATTTTATGGTAAGACCATCACTTAGATAATCTTTCGAAACGTAACCAGCACGCGGCGATTGTGGTTTATGAACATTATTAACAAATCGAATTGCTAAAGTCTTCAGCTCATCTGGACTATTATTGGAATACGAAATCGTCTCCGAACCCGATACAACTTTAGTATCAGCATTCACTTTTATTTTAATATCGTAAACGCCTTTGTTTTGCCAATAATTTTTTCCGGGTTTTCCAGAAATATCACGAGTTCCTTTTTCGTAAGCTTTCTTAATATTTCTAGGCATGTAAAGCTCTTGCGCCGAAACTTGCCACAGCATAGCAACAACTGCAAAACTGCTAATTAACTTCTTCATAAAATCTATTTATTAAATAACAAAAATAAGATTTTTTATAAGCTTAAAAATCGAAACAAATAACATAGGTTACCTATATATTTTACGTTTTTACAAGCCAAATAATATTATACACCAACGTGGAAATAGCTAAGAAATCCGTTTATTAATAAATAAATTAATGTTTTGATAAAAATTTATCAAATGAAAAATAGTTTTTCGTGAATTTATCATATATTTAGCGCCGTTAATTTTATTTCAAGAAACACTGTTTAAAACTAATAATATTAACAACAAGCTGAAGTAATTCAAGAAAAATAAAAAGGAACCTAACTTAAAAATGAAATATATGACAACAAAATTCTATGCCTTAGCATGTGTATTGGCTTTATCAAGCGTCAACGCACAAACTAAAAAAATCTTTCACAGCAGTAATGCTCCGAAGAAAAGTAGTTTTTCTCACAAGACATCATCAAGTCCTATTTTGGAACAAACACCAGATGTTACTTGGATCATGAACGTACCATCTGTAATTGACGAATTGGATAATGCTTTTTTACCAATCGATGATTTAAAATTCACAACAAATGTTGGATTAACGAAAGTAGAAACTTTAGGAAATGTATGGCTTGCTAACGACCTTACACAATCTGTAAGCGCAATTCGAGTTATGATTTATGAGGACAAAGAGGGTAAACCAAATGGCAAACCGTCTTCATCAGCTAATTCTATTTTCTATAAAGATATTCCTATCACAGACCCAGCGATAACTATATTGCAGAGTGACGAATTTATCGATTCTTTACTAAGCATCGACCTTGTAGCTGCAAATAACAATTCTACTGTTAACCTAGAAGCTAACAAAACTTACTGGATCGCAATTGCTGTCAAACAAAATCTTGATGGTAAATCTGTATTGTCTGAAAAAACGTGGACAAGACTTTCGTCAACAGAATATTACAATGACTCTTATGTAATTGACGAAAACAATGTTCTAGGTATGGGACTTAATGACTGGACATCAGTTAACACGGTATACGAGATGTTAGATGGTCAACCTCATCCATATCCAGAGAAGATAAATGGTCAGAATATTATCGTCTACGGAGATAATATTATGGGTACAACAGAAGTATTTTCGACAGCTAATGTCAACATTTTCCCAAATCCTGCAACCGATGTTATCAGCTTCAAAAACGCTGACAAAGTTTCAAAAACAGAAATCTACAATACGGCGGGACAGATTGTAATCTCAACAACTGACAAAGAAATCAATGTAAGAAAACTTGCAAAAGGAACTTACATTGTAAAACAAATCTTAACTGACGGAAGTGCATCAAGCAGCAAGTTTATTAAGAAATAACAACATAAGAAAGGCTATCAGATTTGATAGCCTTTTTTTATTATTAAACATTTTTTTCTTCGAGGGATTTTATAAGATTTGATTTCATTTTTGTAAAAGCGTAATCTTTAGCTTCTGCGAAGGATAAGCGATATTTTCTATCAAAAATTTGTAACTCATTCGGGAAGTCCATCAAAAGCTTATCATAAAATTTATCCAAAACCTCATCGGTTGGCATTTTGTACGAAATTTTAATTTGGAATCGTCTTAATAAAGCAATATCAATAATCTCGGGGTGATTGGTCGCAGCTATCAAAAGTGCTTTGTCTGGAAAATTATCCACCAACTGAATCATCGCATTCACCAATCGTCGCATTTCTCCAACATCATGATCGTCGTTGCCGCGAGATTTTCCTAGATGATCGAACTCATCCAAAAACAAAACCGCTTTGTCGCGTTCTGCTTTTTCAAAAACGAGTTTGAGATTTTTTGCTGTTTCACCAATTCTTGCAGACACAAAAGTGCTGAGGTCAAGAATCATCAAAGGCTTGTTAAGTTGCGTTGCAATTGCTTTTGCTGTCATCGTTTTGCCACAACCAGAATGTCCAGACAATAACAACTTATTGTTAACGGGTAGATTGTATTTTCGGAGTTCGTCGATGTATTTATATTCTTTCAGAAGTTGAAGAAGTTCGGCTCTATTAGCTTCTTTCAGAACAACATCGTCCAAAGTAACTTGTTCTCGATCAAAAATTACAAGGTCTAAAATATTCATTTACAAAAACAAAAGTGTTGCGCATTTATTAAGTTATAAAGATACATAATTTCTGAGTTTGAGATTAATTAAGCTTACATTCTGCCTTGCTCATCTGCACTTTTAATTTTCTTCGTGGCTTTCAGCTTTTGGTTTCCGAAATTATATTTAAGTGAGATCGAAAAACTTTGCGCATCTCGATAATCTAAGAAATAATTATTTTGATTGGCATATCGTGTTCTAATTTTATCACCAGACGTTCGGAAAATATCATTAAAATACAAGCTCGCTTCCAATCGTTTTTGATAAAATTTACGATTCATTATCAAATAAGTAGTCGAGGCGCTGCCAATTCTCAAGTTTCCTTGGACTCCTCCCGTATAGAACATGTTACCAAGTTGTAAGTTCCAGTCGGTTTTTTTATCCAAAGTAAAACTTGTGGAAATATTGGAGTTTAGTGAAAAAATTTTGTTCTTGTACAAATTGCCATCCATGCCGAAAAAGTAGTTTTCGTTATGCTCCAAAGATTCGGAAACACTTAGCGACAACCAATCTTTTAACATAAAATTTTTATAAATATCTACGCCATAAGCTTGACCTTTTTGGATGTTCGTAAAATGATAAATCAGCTGATTGGTTTCTGGATTTTGATAAGAAATTTCCATCGACGGATCGACTTCTTTTCGGTAATAAAAATCAAAATTCCATTCTTTAAAATTATAGATAAAATTAAGATTGTGAATGATTGTCGCTTTCAAATTTGGATCACCTTGAAAGTACGAAAACAGGTTGTAGTAAGACTTTGCAGGATTCAACCACGAATAACTTGGTCGGCTGATTCGCTTTCCGTACGAGAAACCAAATTGATGTTTGTTGTCCGTCGTATATTGCGCATAGAAAGTGGGGAAAAGTTTTAAATAATCATTTTTATTAATTTCGTAAGGTTCGGAAACAATGCCTTCTAGTGAGGTGTTTTCTGCTCGTAACCCTACTTTAAAACTCCATTTTTTCAAATCTAAAGCCAAAGATGCATAGGCCGCAAAATTGTATTCTTTATAGTCAAAATCATTACTTTTTTCAGGACAATTTTGTAAATCTCCAAACTCATTATCAGCAAATGCTAAAACACTATTTGTTTTTACTAAAGAATATTTTGCGCCCGATTCCAACTGCCATTTGTCGTTCTCCCAAGAATAATCCAACTGCGTCGAAAACAATTGAATATCCTGCAAATTATTCGTTACAAAACGACTGAACTTTGGATCTTGATTAACAAAATTAAGATGCGTTTGGATATCTTCAGATTTCTTATAGTTGTTTGTAGCAAAGTAATTAACCCAAGTTAAACTAGAATTTTCGTTTAACTTTCTATCGGCTTGGAAGCTCAATGTATTGTTAATCGTTCGCCAATGATGATCATTTAATGTTCTATAAGTTGATTCAACTTGATTGTTAGCATTAGTAATTTCCGTAGGAACATCGTAAAGTCCTTTTGTTTTTGGACTAAAATATCCTGTATAATTCAAACTAAAATTCGTCAAAGAATCCAATTCGTAATCTGCGCTAAAATTCAATGTATTCTGGTTATAGTTGCTGTCTTTACGATTCATAATGCTTTTCCACGTCGTTCCGCTTTCTTCGTAATAGACAACATCCGTACCTTCACGCAAATAATCGCCTGCACCTTTCGAGTAACTGAACATCGTAGAAAATTTATTTTTCTTGTATTGATGCGAAGTCGTTACCGAACCTTTTGCATATTTCGATTGAATAAAACGTCCGCTTAACGTGCCTTTGTAACCTTCGAGTTTGGCTTTTTTCATAACGATATTTAGAACTGCACTTCCTGAAGCTTCGTATTTTGCTGGCGGATTGGTAATAACTTCCACAGATTTGATCTCGTCTCCAGAGGTATTTTCCAGCAAATTTTGAAGTTCATCAGGTGACATCATTACTTTTTTGTCATTTATTGTCACTAAAATCCCAGAAGAACCTTTAATTTTAATCGTATTATCAATGACATTTACGCCAGGCGTTTTCTTTAAAATCTCCCAAGCGTTAAGTGAAGAAATATTAGAGTTTTCAACATTAAATTCCAGACGGTCAATTTTTCGCTTAACAATTGGTTTTTGCTTTGTTAAAACAACTTCTTCGATTTCGTGTTCATTCTTTTTTAAAATAAAATGAAGCGTTTCTTTGATTTCATTTTCATCAAATGATTTTGAAAAGACTTCATATTCCAAATCAGTGACTACAAATTTGACTGTTGCGTTTTGATTAATCTCAAATAAAGCTTTTCCTTTTTCATCAGTAAAGTGACTTGTCACCAAAGAATCCGCTTTCGAATACAATTCCACTTTGGCATTAGAAACTGTTTCGTTCTTTTGATTGGTAACTAAAATTTCTATTTTCTTTTGTCCAAAAAGATATATCGGAAGTATGAATAGAATTAAAATTAAATTTTTCATGATATTAAATTATGTTGTAAAATTCCGTTTAATCCTAAACAAAAACGGTTAATGAAAGGTTAATGGAGGGTTAATGCACTTTACATAAACCTCAAAATTCTATCTTTGCTTCATGCTTTCAAGGAACAGAAACATCATTGTGATTTTCAGCTTATTATTCCTGATTCTTTTGGGAATACAAGCTTTCTTTATGTACAAAACCTACGTTGTTAAGGAAAGAGAAATCTATCGTAATATTCGCGACCGAAGTGCCTTACTTATCGATAAACTCGAAGAAAGAGACCGCGGAACAGAAGATGCTGTGATTAAAAATATCACGGATTATGCGACCAAAAAAATCACAGAAAAACAGTTTCTAGATTATTATACGACGAAAAACCTAAGCTACCGTAAGATCCTTTCACAGTATATGGACGATGAATTTAAAAAGCAAGGTTACGAAGTTGCAACAGAATTAAAGTACAATTCTATCATCGTTCTTCCCGATAGTATTGATCTTCTTAAAAAACCGATCAATCTTTATCAAACCGAAAGACCTTTGACAAAAATAGGTTTGCAAACGACAGGAAGTTGGAATACGGAATCTTCTTCTATTAATGACGACACCAAGGTCTACGATCGTAAAGAGCATTTCAAGATTTTTACAGAGACTAATTATCAAATTGTCAATATCAAACAATTGGTGTTTCAGGAGTTAGCACTTTTGATTTTATTATGCGTTTTTATCCTTGGTGCGGTACTTTGGTTGTTTATTTTGACGGTTAAAAACCTTATCAAACAACAGAAACAAGTTGAAGTTTTGCATAATGTTGTTGATAATATTTCGCATGAATTCAAAACACCGATTGCGACTTTAAAAATCGCTGCAAAATCTCTTAATAAAGATTGGAATAAAGAAAATCTTCCACTGGTTGAACGTCAAATCCAACGCCTCGAAAACCTTATGAAGCAACTTCATGACGGAGAAAATGAGAACGAAGTCAACGTTATCAATTTCGAGGATTGGACAAACTTTGTTGAAGACTTACAATTTGCAAATCCCGAAACGGAATTTATTTTTGAAAATAAATCGATCGACAATCTTCCTTTCGCAAAAACTGATATGGAAACGGTGGTAAAAAATCTTTGCGAAAATAGTATAAAGTACGGCGCTACACAGATTAACATCAATGTGGAATCTTCTGGAAAAACCTTATTGATTAACGTTAAAGATAATGGTGAGGGCATTGCAAAAGCGGAACAAAAAAATATTTTTGAGAAATTTTATCGAATCCAAAGCGACAACATTCACAATACAAAAGGTCTTGGACTTGGATTATTTTTAATTAAAAATATCGTCAAAAAATACAACGGAAATATCGACCTACAAAGCGAAAGCGGCAAAGGAAGTTTGTTTAAAATAAAATTAAATCATGAATCCTAAAATCCTTTTAGTGGAAGACGACGCCGATTTCGGGATGATTTTGAAACAATATCTCGAGTTAAGCGATTTTGAAGTCATTTGGTTTCAAAACCCTGAAGATGTTTTGGAAATTATAGAAACGCAATTTGATTTTCAGATTGGGATTTTGGACGTGATGATGCCGAATATTGACGGTTTTTCTTTAGCAAAACATCTTCTAAAAAAACAGGCAAATTTTCCGATTTTATTTTTAACAGCGAAAAATCAAAAAATCGATCGACTGACAGGATTAAAACTTGGTGCTGATGATTATATTTCAAAACCTTGCGACCCAGAAGAATTGGTTTTAAGAATTCAGAATATCTTGAAACGATCGACGTTTACAGCGATTCAGCAAACAGAAATTAAGATTGGAAGCTATCTTCTCAACACAGAAAAACTTCAGCTAGAACATCCAAAAGGGAAACACAAACTTACTTTGAAAGAAAACGAACTTTTATTATTTCTTCTCAATCATAATCATCAACTTTTGAAGCGAGAAGTGATTCTTGAAAACCTTTGGGAAAACACAGATTACTTTTCTGGGCGCAGTTTGGACGTATTTATCAGTCGACTTCGAAAATATTTTGCCGATGACGATTCGATAAAAATAATGTCAATTCGTGGTGTTGGTTTCGAACTTGACTTTCCGGAATAAAAAAAGAATCTCAATTGAGATTCTTTTTTATTTATTTTAAACTTTGGATAGCGAGTTGATAGCCTTTAATGCCAAAACCGCTGAGGACAGCGTCGCATTGTTCGGCGGTTACTGACTTTTTTCGGAATTCTTCTCTTTTATAAATGTTACTAATGTGCACTTCAATTTTCGGTTTCGAAATGTTTTTTAAGCAATCAGCAATTGCAAAAGAATAGTGGGTGAAAGCTCCTGGATTAATCACCAATGCATCAAAATCATCTTCTTGTAGACGGTTGATAATTTCGCCTTCGATGTTGGATTGAAAAAACAAAATCTCATCATTCGCGAATTCTTTTTTTAATAAATCAAGACGCGTTTCCATAGTTTCTGAACCATAAATGTCGGGTTCGCGTGTGCCCAAAAGATTAAGATTGGGACCGTTGACGATGAGGATTTTCATTGTTTTATAAAATTGAATTTCAAAGTTAGTGATTTCAAAAATTTAAGAAAAGTTTTTATCCAAGTTCAATAATTATTTTACAATCGTTACATGTTTTCCTTCTGTATGTGCGCTCATTGCTGGTGCGTACATATTTTGGAAAGTTGTTATGCCATCCGAAAATTCGCCAATGTTATTCGCTTTTAATTGATATTCGAAAGTGTAAACTCCTTTTGGAAGCGAACTAAAAAAGAAATGTGTTGCCGCATCTTTCGTACTTTCATAATAACCTGCGCCATTTTGCCACTTGTAAGTTGATAGAACGTTAACAGGTTCGAAACCGCTTGCCCGTAAATCTTTTAGATGAATATATTCCATATCTCGATCGGTTTTTATCACCAATCGTACCACAACAATATCACCTAAATGTATCGGTTGACTTGTCGTAACTTCTCGAAGTTTGGTTTCTGATCCTTCATTCGTTTTAACAAATAATTGCTTTTCGATCGTTACATTCGACGAATTATGAGCCATTATTTTATCCATATTTTCGTAATACAAACGGTACATGCCGCCCCAAGCAGCGCCTGGACTTGTTTTATTAATTTCTAACTTGGCTTTGTCAGGTGTTATATCTTTCCAGTAATATGATTTTTTAAAGAATCCAGCTTCCGACGTTTTGGCACCTTGCGTATTTTGATCCAAGATCGTTTCTCCCAATTTCATAGTTATTCCTTTTTCCGAATCTACCCAAGATTTGCCATAATTGAGAAGTGCGTAGACCGCTTCAGTTGTTGATTTTGTGGTTCCCCAACTTTCTGTTTGTTTGTTGCGAAGAAGCCAAATCTTCATTTCTTCTACGCTTTTTGTGTCTTCTGGAGTTGCTTCTGCAAATGCTTCTATCAACATGGCTTGCGTCTCAATTGGCGCTTGGTACCAATACCAACCATAAGGATTATTGATCCAATACATTCCATTTTCTTCCGTTGTCTTTGCTGATTTTTTTAAAGTTGCAACACATTGTTTTGCTAGATCTTTGTAGCCAAAACGTTGTAAAAATGTAGTAATCATCGCTTGATGGTAAAGACTATAATCATCAAAATTTTCTGCATAGCTTTTTGCGACTGTTGTCAAAACTTTTTTAAGTTCCGACGGGATTTCTTTTTTCTTAGTCCAATAACTTCTGTAATAAAAGTAGGATGTATAATCGTTTAGGTCTAGCTTCACCGAAGTTTTTCGGTCTTCTATTAATTGATCAGAATATTCTTTATCCAAATAATCGATAGAGTTGGAAATCACTTTATTAATTTGATTGGTGAAAAACTCATCCGATTGACCTTTTAGCATTTTATCTAATTTTCCGAAACCAGCCAAAATATGTCCAGAAACAGTTTTATCCTTATTACCACCTGGGAACCACGAAAAGCTACCGTCAGGATTTTGTCTGTCCACAAGATCGCGTTGCGCTTTTTTGAGGTCGCGCTGCATTTTGTTTAAATTGAAAAATACAGCCAATTGTTTCATTTGCTCTTTTTCATCTTTGATGCTGCTTAACCACGGCGTTTCTTCGAGAAGGACTGTTTTTAATTCTTGATTGGCTTCAAGTGGATTAGTTGGCGTTTCTTTAGCATTAAATTCATCAAAGATCTTTTTAATTTTCGGTGACGAATTCATGATGTAAGTCGATAACATATTTCCGTAAAGTCGACTGAAAAGCTGTTCTGAACATTCGTGCGGATAAGTTCTAAGATACGGAATCGACATCACCGCAAACCAAAGCGGATTGGTCGTCATCTCAACCGTTAGATTAAAGTTAGCTGCCGAAGTTGATGTGTCATTTAACAAAGAATTCATTGTGAAAGTTTTGTTTTGACCTTCTTTAATGAAAATCGGAAGCGTTTCGGTTACCAACATTCGGTTTGCTAGAATAGGAATTGTATTTTCTTCTCCATCCGAAAAATTTTGACTTTTAGCTAAAACGCGATAACCTATATGAGATTGATTTTAAAAATGAATGATATTGAAATCGGGAAATTGGCGGATAAAGTAATCGACAAACTTAACAGCGATGAATAAAAGGGAATTTATCAAAGCGATATTGAGAGGGGACAAAGACGAAGCGTTGGAAATCAAAAATAAAATTGTCGGCAGTTCAATGGACAATTATTTGATTGTGGTTTATAGTGGTTCGCCAATTTCGGGAGACTTAACACCCGACGAAATAAAAAGACGGGATGAATTTATGGCAAAAACCGAACGGGAAAACCCGAATAAGGAAATAAAGTATATCGGAAGCGTAAGACTAAAACCGATTTAATTTAAGCCCAAAGCGTAAAAGACTAAATATTTTTTTAACCATTGCAAAGGTTATTTTTTAACCGTCCTTTTTTTTATATAAAAGGGGCGGTTTTTAAATTCAATTTTATCATAATTCAAAAAAGATTAAATTTGAGACTTAAATTTTAACGTAAAACAAGGCGTAAGCTATTATATTGGTTCAAGAAAACCGCGAATTTTCTCAAACATCCATTTATGATAGGCTTATGCCCGTGTCTTATAAGGCGCGGGCTAAGTCATTTTGGATGTTGGGTTCTTCGCGGTACCTCTTGACCTTATGGCTTCGGTTCCGCGCTATTTTTATTTATTAACATCCTATTTGGGACTGGTGGGATAAAATATTTTCAATATGAAAAAAGTAATTTTATTCTTTGTCCTAATTGTTTTTGGGCAAACATTCGCTCAAAGCAATATCGAGGGAATCGGTATTTTTAAAATCAACAAAACCAAAGTCGCAATTATCGACAGCCTCAAAAACGTGGATTATATGTTGCAGGTTTGCGAGGTTCCGCAAACTTGTAACATCAGCAGTTACGCCTCCACCACATCAAAAAAGATTTTTGAATTGAAAAAACAGGATAAAATCGTGAGCGATTATCCTTTAATTGATAATGCGCAAGTTTTCATTTTGAGTAAATACGACGTTGCTGATTTTACAATAAAAGAGTTGCGGTTAAAATTTTATAATGGAGTTCTTTATGACATCCATACAGACAATATAATCCCATTAGTTCAAAAGTTGGAACTTAAATATAAAAGCGAACCCAAAGTCGATGAAAAGGAAATTACCTGCTCGTCAGTTTACGGTCAGTATAAACGCACAGAGGGAACTTACACAACGGTATTTCGGGATGATACTATAAATGCTTCAAGTGTGATGTATAAATTCCATAATAGTAAATGTAAAGCTGATGTACTTGCGTTTTTTACGATGTATGATAAAAAAACGAGTGAAGCAGTTCGCTTAAAATCGGATGCGGTAAAAGCCGAAATCAAACAAAAACAGGATGTAAAAACAGCGGAAGCCTTAAAAGGTCTTTGATTTACGGTTTTCCGTATAAATATGTTTTACCAAATATTTTACTTTGTACAATTATATTCAATCGAAAAATAAATTATGAAAACAAAATTTTATGTTATTGCAACTTTAATGGGCGTATATACTTCGTCGTTTGCGCAAAAATTATCCGAAATCGATACGCTCCATTACTCCAAAATGATAAGTAAGGAGGAGGGTAAAAACTTTAAAACAGGTATGGATATAAAATATTATATCGCATCCGATAAAAACACTTACAAGATTGGCGATACTTTGGTATTGGGTGCGCCAACAGGCGAGGGACAATCCGCATTTAGCAAAAAGAGACATTTCGAGTATTTGTTTTACGGAAAACCTGCGGGTGTTTTGCTAAAAGGTATGCGTTATGTTGAGGAACAATATAAGGACTATAAAATTACAATTGAAAAAATCCAATTTAACAAAGGAAGTATGGGATTGGAAAATTATGTTTTCTTTTACGTTAAGCCTTTGGCAAATACCGATTTTACCGTATTGGATAATTACATAACCGTTACAATGGTTGATAATGCAATAACAAAAGGCGAAATCAAACCATTGCACACTACAAGACCGCTAACCCGTGAGGAGGCAGTTGAGTTACTGAAAAAGAAAAAAGAGGAATTGGATTTGGAAATTATTACCAAAGAGGAGTTTGATAAATTTAGGGAACAATTAACACCAATTATTAAAGGAGGCAAATAACTCAAAATATAATCTTATGTAATCCGACTGATGAGGTCGGATTTTTTTATTTTAAAATCAATTTTTAGGAACATTTTCGGGACAAACGGTGTTTGTAAAAGTATAAAACCCTGTCAATCAAATGATTAACAGGGTTTTAATGTAGCCCGTAGGGGAATCGAACCCCTCTTACCAGAATGAAAATCTGAGGTCCTAACCGATAGACGAACGGGCCATTTTATCGTCTTACGCTAACTTGTTAACGTGTTTAGTCAATTTGCTTTTTAAGTTTGCAGCTTTGTTTTTGTGGATGATGTTTTTCTTCACCAACTTGTCTAACAAAGAAATTACTTTTGGTAATTGCTCAGTAGCTACAGACTTTTCCGTTTCATTACGTAATACTTTCAAAGCTGTTCTAGCAGTCTTGTGATAGTATCTATTTCTTAATTTTCTTTTTTCGTTCTGTCTGATTCTTTTCAGAGCAGATTTATGATTTGCCATAACTCCTAAAACTTGGGTGCAAAGATATGAATATTTTTTAAACTTCAAAATCTTTTTTCAAAATTTATGAAATTTCTTTCTGATAAGGATTAGTAAGCGATTGCTGAGCTCTTGGTGTTTTTGTGAATATTACGTTTTCGAATGCTAATTCTTCTTTTTTCGATGATAATAGCTAATATGTAGGGAAGTTGGGCTTATTTAATAATCGTTCTTAATTTAGCTTGTTTTAGCAACTTGATATTGACTAGATTCTTTTATAAGATTGGATGCATTTAGTTTGATTATAAAAACTTGAGATTTAAAATTTTGTTTTTGACTAAATAAGATATGACTCTGAAAAATAAGAACACAAAAAAACCTTCAGAAAAATCTGAAGGTTTTAAGTAGCCCGTAGGGGAATCGAACCCCTCTTACCAGAATGAAAATCTGAGGTCCTAACCGATAGACGAACGGGCCATTTTATCGTCTTACGCTAACTTGTTAACGTGTTTAGTCAATTTGCTTTTTAAGTTTGCAGCTTTGTTTTTGTGGATGATGTTTTTCTTCACCAATTTGTCTAACAAAGAAATTACTTTTGGTAATTGCTCAGTAGCTACAGACTTTTCCGTTTCATTACGTAATACTTTCAAAGCTGTTCTAGCAGTCTTGTGATAGTATCTATTTCTTAATTTTCTTTTTTCGTTCTGTCTGATTCTTTTCAGAGCTGATTTATGATTTGCCATAACTTCCTAAAAATTGACTGCAAAGATATGAATATTTTTTAAACTTCAAAATCTTTTTCGCAGATTTTTTCAAAATTAAATTTTCGTAGCCTATAGGGGAATCGAACCCCTGTTGCCAGGATGAAAACCTGGAGTCCTTACCACTAGACGAATAGGCCATTCGTTTTTTTGTGGTTGCAAAAGTAGATACTTTTTTTGTTCCCTGCAAATCTTTTTCTAGTTTTTCAAGACTTTTTGAATGATGGAATTCTTAATACCTTTATTTTCAATGTCTTTTTGTGCAGTAACAGCGTCTTCCAAAGTTTTATATTTACCATAAGTGTAGTAGAAAATTCCTTTTTCTTTGGTTCTTTCCACGTCTTTCAGGGTTTTTAGAAGATAAGAATCATTCTTTAATTTGTCCTCACTAACGGCTACTTCTAGCGTATAATATCCAAATCCTAAAGTCTGGTTAGGTAAGAAACTAATCGCCATGGCGTTTCTGAATCCAGCGTCTTTTGCTGTTTTTAGATTGTTGTCTCTTACAGATGCAAGATTTGTAACAGCGTAATAATATTTGTAAACGTTGTTTTCTTTGATTGGTAAAATATAATTTAAACCTTTTAATGCAGCATCATTTTCGTTATAACGTGTTGCGGTGCTCATCAATAAAATTCTGAAATCATTTTTCATTGGGATCTCAGCCAGTTTTACTGGTTCTGGTTCTTTCGCTGCAGCGAATCCTCCATTTATCGCTTTTCTGTAATCTAATAAAGCTTTATAAATACTTTCTGCAACTTCTTTTTGACCTTTCTCCGAAGAAAGATAAGCAGCGTCGTCATAATTGTTAACGAATCCAGTTTCTACAAGTACTGACGGCATTGCATTTTTTCTAAGTACGTGTAGATCGGCTTGTTTTACTCCACGAGAAAAGCGGTTATTATCTTTTACAAAATTTTCTTCGATAAGTCCACCCAGCCATTGACTAGCTTCCAAATATTTACTCTGCTGAATTTTTAATGCAATTAAAGATTCTGGAGAACGTGGGTCATAGTTGGCGAAATTTTGTTTGTCATTTTCATCTAAAAAAATCACTTCGTTTTCTGCTTTTGCAACTTCTAGGTTCGCTTTATTTTGGTTGGGTCCTTGTACAAAAGTTTCGGTACCTTGAGTTGTAATGCTACTTCCTGGCGAAGAGTTGACGTGTACGGATACAAAAAAGTCCGCTTTATTTCGGTTAGCAAGATCGGTTCTAGAAGTCAAAGAAGGATATTCATCTATCTTTCTTGTGTAGATAACCTTGAAATCTTTGTTTTTTTCGAGCATTTTGCCCAATTTTAAAACAACGCCCAAGGTGATGTCTTTTTCTTGTACTCGGCCGAGGTCGCCATAGTTTCTGTTAGCGCCAATGTCCGATCCACCGTGTCCTGCATCCAATACAACAGTAAATTTTTTCTGGCTAAAACCTAAGACTGAAAGCAATACTAGAAGTATGCTAATATATTTTTTGGAATAAAATTCTTTAGTAAACATATTAATTTTTAAAAATTAATTAATTTTGACCCGAATTACAGATGTACTGATTTGGGCAAAAGCATTTTCAAAAATATACCACTATTTTTAATTTTCCTAATTTTTAACAGTTTTTTAGCACAACAAAAGCCTATTAAAACTATTGAAATTGGGACGAAACAAGATACGATTCGCAAGAATGATACGATTCCTGCAAAGGAGCAATTAGAGGGCGTTGTTAAAACAAAAGCCGATGTAGAACGCAATTCTTTTTCCACGAAACAAACCTTCCTCGAAAAAAATGCTCAGGTCATCTACCAAGATATGCAGATTGATGCCGACTATATCCGAATCGATTGGTCGAATAGTAAAATCTATGCGCGTGGAGGTCTGGACGAGAAAGGTCGTGTTAAAGAACCTGCGGTCGCTACACAAGCTGGTAAAAAGTATGAGTACGACGAAGTTATCTACGATTATAAAACCAGACAAGCAGTTGCTTTTAATGCCAGAACAGAAGAAAGTGAAGGCGTTATTGTAGCGCAAAAAACCAAAAAGTATAACGACTCTGTATTCTTTATGAGAAACGGGAAATATACGACAGACACCTATTTTATTCAGAAGAAAGATACAATTGCGGATTATTATTTACTAGCTCCTAATATTAAATTAGTAAAAGGTAAAGAAAGTTCTCAGGTTATTACAGGGCCGATCCAGATGTATATCGAGCAAGTGCCAACACCTTTGGTAATGCCATTTGCGATTTTGCCATTTTCGGAAAAGCGTTCTGCTGGTATTTTGATACCGAGTTTTGGAGAGCGTCAGGATGTTGGTTTCTTTTTAAATGGTCTCGGCTATTATCAACCTATTGGAGAACATTTTGATTTAAAAATACTT
This sequence comes from Soonwooa buanensis, assembly GCF_900167905.1. Classification (GTDB taxonomy): domain Bacteria; phylum Bacteroidota; class Bacteroidia; order Flavobacteriales; family Weeksellaceae; genus Soonwooa; species Soonwooa buanensis. The sequence continues at coordinate 74,134 of NZ_FUYZ01000013.1, forward strand.
TCGGATCTTTATACAAAAGGTAGCTGGAATCTACGCCCAGAGATGAATTATCTCAAAAAATACCGTTACAGCGGACGTTTCAATGCGGAGATTGGGACTATTGTTCGAGGCATAAAAGGTTTGGATGACTATTCGCAATCGTCTACCTATAAAATTGGTTGGACGCACACGCAAGATAGTAAAGCCAATCCGCTGTTTACTTTTAATGCAGCAGTGGATATTACGAGCCAAAAGTTCTATAGCAACCTTTTGAACAACAATTATATTTACAATAACGAAAATCTAAAAACAAGTCAAACCTCAAGAGTTAGCATCCAAAAACGTTTTTTGAGCTTGCCGATTACTATTAACGCCAATGCGACTTATTCACAGAATTTTGCGACGGGAATTACGGATATTCGTTTGCCAGATTTAACGGTGGCGATGAGTCAGTTTTATTTATTTAAACCAAAAACTGGTATGCGAACTGGGCTTTTGGAGAATATGACTGTTAACACAGGCTTGTCGATGTCCAACTATGTGCAAACGACAGAAGCTGAGCTTTTCAAAGATCAAATGTGGAAGGATATGAAGACAGGGCTTCGTAATAATATTGCATTGTCGACCAATACGAGTATTGCTAAATATTTGACTTTTACTCTAAGTGCGAATGTGGACAATGTTTTAACAACGAAAACGATCGAAAAGCGTTACAATGTTTTGACGGATAAAGTTGATAATATTAGTAAAAATCAGTTTGCTGGATTTTCAACCTTCAGTACTTCAGCGAGTTTGCAAACGGTGCTTTATAAGTTTTTAAACTTTAAAAAAGGATCAACTATCGAGGCGATTCGGCACATGGTGACACCAAGTGTTAGTTTTAATTATACACCAGATTTTGCTGCTAAAAATTGGGGTTATTATCGAGAGTTTTATGGATCTCGCGGCGAGATGACCAAATATTCTATTTTTGAAGGTGGTATCTATGGTGCGCCAAGTTCTGGTCTTACGCAAAGTATTGGTTTTAATATCGCCAATAATTTAGAAATGAAAGTAAAGTCAAAGTCAGACTCAACGGGTGTTAAAAAACTTAAGATTTTTGAAAACTTAAATATTTCTGGAAACTACAATTTTGCTGCAGATAAAAATAAATGGTCGGTGATTAGTGTTAGTTCGCAGTCGTCTTTCTTTAATAGTAAGTTGACGGTAAATACAATGTTGACCTTGGAGCCGTACAAAATTCTATATGATGCGACTGGTAAAAATGGCGTTCGTACAGAAGATTTTGGACACTTTAGCTTGCAAGGATTTAATTTGCAGTTAGGTTATTCATTAAGCGATGAGATTTTTGGAAAGAAAGAGGAACTAGGCAAAATCTATAAAAAGAAAGGTGAAATCCGTAACGAAGACTATTATTTTGATGATGATAATTATGCGAGATTTACACAACCTTGGAGTTTAAGAATTAATGCAAATTATGCTTACACAAGAGGATTGTCTTTGTTTGGAACCAAAATGGCAACCGCAGGATTAGATGGAAATATCAAGCTGACACCTTTTTGGAATATAACTGGTCGAGCGTCTTATGACTTTATTTCAAAGGAAATATCACAAGCGTCGTTAGGTTTTTCTCGTGACCAACGAAGTTTTACAATAAGCTTCAATTGGGTGCCTTTTGGAGTTTACAAAGTCTATGACTTCTTTATTGGTATTAAAGCCAATATCTTAAGCGATGCTATTAAATATAAAGACAGAAGCTTTACCCAACCAAGAAGTAGCTTCTAAAATTGATAAAAATGCTTAGATTTGTAAGCGAAATCAACAATAAACTATGAAGAAAATCATCAATACAGATAAAGCGCCAGGCGCGATTGGTCCATATTCTCAAGCTAATATGGCGAATGGAGTGCTCTATATTTCGGGACAGATCCCAGTTGATCCAGAAACTGGTAAACTTGCTGAAGGCATCGAAAAAAGTACGCATCAGGTGATGAAAAATCTAGAAGCTATCTTAACAGAAGCTGGTTTGACATTTAGCCATGTTGTTAAAGCTACAATTTTTTTAAAAAGTATGGACGACTTTGCTGTGATGAATGATATCTATGCATCTTACCTAGATGCCGCTGCTTTCCCAGCTAGAGAAACAGTGCAAGTGTCTTGTCTTCCTAAAAATGTAGATGTAGAAATTTCTATGATTGCACACGCAGATTAATGAATTTTTTAAGAAACTTATTTGGTGTCATCTGTGGGCTTGTTGTGGCAGGACTCATTATTTCGCTTGGGATACGCATTAACCCGAGCTGGATTAACTATGAAGAATGGGCGCCATTTGAGCATTGGAAACAACAATTAATTGCGGTTAAAGATCAAGAAAGTTTTTTTGCGGCTTTGTTATTTTTCGGTGGACTTGGTGTAAGTATCGGCGGTGTTGTAACAGCTCTCATTGTTAAATATGCAAAAGTAGCTTATGCTATTTTGATAGGTTTTATCATGCTTTTCATCGCGATGCTTGATATTATTATATATCCTTATCATCCCACGTTTTATAAAATTTCGATATTTCTAGTCTTTTTCCCGTTCTCTTGGATTGGAGGGAAAATCGTGGAGGTTATCTACGAACGGAAAAAGAAAGCGGACGCAAAGAAGAATCAAAATGCCAAAGTTTCCGAATAATTGTTTAGTTATATGGAAGTGAAATCAATTCAGAATGCGGAACATTACACTTGGGGTAATCTTTGCGATGGATGGCATCTTTTGAAGACTGATTCTTTGAGTATTATACAAGAAAAAATGCCATCGAAAACTGAAGAAGCTTTACATTTTCACACCAAATCTCAGCAAATTTTCTATATTTTAAAAGGGGTTGCAACTTTTGAAGTTGACGGAGAATTCATAAATGTCAACGCAAATCAAGCTTTACATATCAAACCAAATCAACATCATCGGATTTTTAATAAAGAAGATTTCGATTTAGAATTTTTGGTTATTTCTGAACCTAAATCTCACGGAGATAGGATTAATCTCTGATTTTTAAAAAAATATAAACACTGAGCTATTCAGTGTACTTTTACAGACTAGCAAGCCTTTTGGTTTGCTTTTTTTGTGTCGTTTAGTTGACTTTTTTAAAATTTTAAAAGATATTTGTAAAAGAAAAACTAAAACTATTAAACATGGCAGAATTAGAAGTTGCTAAGTCTACAAAAAAAATCTACGACACTGCGCAATCCAAAGAGCATAATGCATTCCATAAGCTTAAAGAAATCGGTATGGAAATCGCCATTATCATCTTTGCAGTATCGGTTTCTATCGCTTTTCATAATTGGAGCGAAGAGCGACACGAGCAGAAAGAGGTGAAACATTTTTTGCTTGGTATTAAAAAAGATTTGAGAAGCGACATTGCAGAAATGCAAGGGGATTTAGAAGCTTATAAAAATCAGAAAAAATTCTTTGGATACATTGCAAAAATCCCGAATGGTCAAGTTGCGGACAAAGATTCTATTCATCTTAACCGTGATTTCTTATTTAATTTTACTGGATTTAATGGTAATCAAGGGCGTTATCAAGGTTTTAAATCTTCTGGTAAAATAGGTTTTATCGAGAATGAAGAACTTCAGAATGATATTTTAGACTTTTATGAGGAAGATGTTCCGCTTTTAATAACCTCGACGGATTTCTACAAAGCTCAGAAGTTGAAATATGCAGATTTTCTTTTTGATCATGTTCAAAACTATCCAGACGGCAATTTTTTAAAAATGATTTCTTCTGATCCTATTAAGAATCGAAGCAAAGTCTATCTCTCGGCTGTGGATCAAATAATTGGTAATTACACGATGTGCATCAAACAAATGGAAAAAATTATAACTAAAATCGATCACGAATATAAACACTAAGTTTAATTGTACTTTTTCTATTAAAGAAATTTGAGTGTTTTTAAGGCTTGTTGGTTTTTTATAAATAAAATAAAACACAATTATCACAATGAAACAACTACTAACATTCGTATTCTGCATCTGCGCAACAATCGCATTTGGACAGAATAAAAACTACGATAAAAAGCTTGCAGATTCGCTGAGTGCAGATCAATACGGCATGCGTCCTTACGTTATCGTCATGCTGAAAACTGGCCCAACTAAAATTGACGACAAAAAGAAAATGTCAGAATTAATGCGCGGACATCTTGATAATATTGGGAAGCTTGCAAAAGATGGAAAACTATCTGTAGCAGGACCTTTCTTTGATAAAAACGAAAGAGATTATCGTGGCATGTTTATCTTTAATGTTAAAACTATTGAAGAAGCCGATGCTTTGGTAAAGACCGATCCTGCGGTTATGGCGGGCGTTTTTGCATATGAAAGTTTCAAATGGTATGGCTCAGCGGCTTTACCAATGTATCTGAAATATCACGAAAAGATCTCTAAAGAAAATCCGTAAATCATGGAAAGCAATTATCTCGACAGTGTAAAAAAACAGTTCGAATATTACAAAAGTCTTGGCGATAAAACCTTCGAGCAGCTTCCGGACGACGCTTTGTTTTGGCAGTATAACGAAGAAAGCAACAGCATTGCAATTATTGTAAAACATCTTTGGGGAAATATGTTGTCGCGTTGGACAGATTTTTTGACAACAGATGGCGAAAAAGATAATCGCAATCGAGATTCGGAGTTTGAAAATGATATTAAATCTCGCACAGATTTATTAGAAAAATGGAATGCTGGTTGGACTTGTCTTTTTTCAACATTAAACGACTTGACGGAAAATGACTTGGATAAAATCGTCTATATTCGCAACCAAGGTCATACGGTTTTAGAAGCCATCAACAGACAATTGGCGCATTATCCTTATCATGTTGGGCAAATAGTTTTCATAGGAAAAATGATTGCCGATAATAATTGGAAAAGCCTATCTATCCCAAAAGGAAATTCGAAAGTGTATAATGATGAAAAATTTTCGCAACCGAAACATCAAGAACATTTCACCGAAGAAATGCTTAGAAAACTTGAAAATAATCAATAACAAAAAACACTCGAATCTTCGAGTGTTTTTAATTGAGGTAATGTGGTCAAAAATAGTTGGTGTTTTTTCACAAAATATTTTGTAATATACTGAGATTGATTGGAAGAGGAAATGAGCTCTGCTGAGGAGCAACTTATTAGCAATACAATCAATGCTGTAAACAATAGTTTAGAAGGGTGGCTTTTGCCATCCTTCTTTGTAAATTATTGGAACAGCTTTATGGCTAAAAAAAACCTTAACTACCTAATGTATTATTGTTTTTGATTTTTGTAAAAAAGATACCATTGGATAAATTGCTTTCTTCTACTTTTGGTAAGACCTCTATGAATATTGA
>NZ_FUYZ01000027.1 GCF_900167905.1 Soonwooa buanensis
GGTAATTAGTACTACTCGGCTATGACATTACTGTCTTTACACCTATAGCCTATCAACGTTGTCATCTCCAACGACCCTTAAAAGAAGTCTAATCTTGCGGCGAGTTTCGCACTTATATGCTTTCAGTGCTTATCTCTTCCAAACGTAGCTACTCAGCGGTGCACCTGGCGGTACAACTGATACACCAGAGGTTTGTTCAACACGGTCCTCTCGTACTAGAGTCAAGTCCGCTCAAACTTCTAACGCCCGCAATAGATAGAGACCGAACTGTCTCACGACGTTCTGAACCCAGCTCGCGTGCCACTTTAATGGGCGAACAGCCCAACCCTTGGGACCTTCTCCAGCCCCAGGATGTGACGAGCCGACATCGAGGTGCCGAACCTCCCCGTCGATGTGAGCTCTTGGGGGAGACTAGCCTGTTATCCCCGGAGTACCTTTTATCCTATGAGCGATGGCCCTTCCATACGGAACCACCGGATCACTATGTCCTGCTTTCGCACCTGATCGACTTGTGGGTCTCACAGTCAAGCACCCTTATGCCATTACACTCTACGCACGGTTACCAAGCGTGCTGAGGGTACCTTTGAAAGCCTCCGTTACTCTTTTGGAGGCGACCACCCCAGTCAAACTACCCACCACGCAATGTCCTTCTTATTCAAGAAGTTAGGCTCCAAGTAAGTAAAGGGTGGTATTTCAACGTTGACTCCACACATACTAGCGTACATGCTTCATAGTCTCCCACCTATCCTACACATTACTTACTCAAAGTCAATACGAAGTTATAGTAAAGGTTCACAGGGTCTTTTCGTCCCATTGCGGGTAATCGGCATCTTCACCGATACTACAATTTCACCGAGCTCGTGGCTGAGACAGTGCCCAGATCGTTACACCATTCGTGCAGGTCGGAACTTACCCGACAAGGAATTTCGCTACCTTAGGACCGTTATAGTTACGGCCGCCGTTTACTGGGGCTTCAGTCAAACGCTTCGCTTACGCTAACGCCCTTCCTTAACCTTCCAGCACCGGGCAGGTGTCAGACCCTATACAGCATCTTTCGATTTAGCAGAGTCCTGTGTTTTTGATAAACAGTCGCCTGGGCCTCTTCACTGCGGCCTCCCCGGAGGGAGGCGTCTCTTCTTCCGAAGTTACGAGACTATTTTGCCTAGTTCCTTAGCCACGACTCACTCGAGCACCTTAGGATTCTCTCCTCGACTACCTGTGTCGGTTTTGGTACGGGTTGCTTCACTTCGGCTTTTCTTGGAACCGCTTTCCCTACAGCAGCTTCGCCCGAAGGCTAGGCCTTGACTATTCCGTCAGTCTCCAGTAAGTACGGCAATCCGTCCCCTTTTTAGTGTGAGCAAGTATGGGAATATTAACCCATTGTCCATCCACTTCCCCTTTCGGGTGCGCGTTAGGTCCCGACTAACCCTCAGCTGATTAGCATGGCTGAGGAAACCTTAGTCTTTCGGTGAGGGGGTTTCTCGCCCCCTTTATCGTTACTTATGCCTACATTTTCTTTTCTATCCGCTCCACAATACCTCACGATACTGCTTCGGCGCAAATAGAATGCTCTCCTACCAGATGTATCCCTAAGATACAAATCCATAGCTTCGGTACTATACTTATGCCCGATTATTATCCATGCCGAACCGCTCGACTAGTGAGCTGTTACGCACTCTTTAAATGAATGGCTGCTTCCAAGCCAACATCCTAGCTGTCAATGCAGTTCAACCGCGTTGCTTCAACTTAGTATAGATTTAGGGACCTTAGCTGTTGGTCTGGGTTCTTTCCCTCTCGGACATGGACCTTAGCACCCATGCCCTCACTGCCGACGAACATTTATTAGCATTCGGAGTTTGTCAGGAATTGGTAGGATTTGACTCCCCCGCATCCAATCAGTAGCTCTACCTCTAATAAACTTTACATCGACGCTGCACCTAAATGCATTTCGGAGAGTACGAGCTATCTCCCAGTTTGATTGGCCTTTCACCCCTACCCACAAGTCATCCGAAGACTTTTCAACGTCAACCGGTTCGGTCCTCCACTTTGTGTTACCAAAGCTTCAACCTGCCCATGGGTAGATCACAAGGTTTCGCGTCTAATCCTACTAACTAACTGCCCTATTCAGACTCGCTTTCGCTCCGGCTCCGGACCTGAAGTCCTTAACCTCGCTAGTAAAATTAACTCGTAGGCTCATTATGCAAAAGGCACGCCGTCACTCAACTTGTGAGCTCCGACCGCTTGTAGGCGTACGGTTTCAGGTTCTATTTCACCCTTCTATTCGAAGT
>NZ_FUYZ01000014.1 GCF_900167905.1 Soonwooa buanensis
TTCTTGTTACAAATCTAAAGGAGTAAAAATCTGAAAGATTTTGTATCGAGAAGTTTTAATGATAAGAAAATTAACTTGTTTTCGATACAGTTTTCTGCGAAAACCACTCAAACTGACGTTAATCTTCTTATCCCGAACTCAGGTTATTTTAATAAAACTAGTCTTTAATAATTTTAAATGACTTATTATCATTGATCTTAACAAGGTAAGTTCCAGACTTATATTTAGACATATCAATGTTTAAACTTTTGGAGTTTTGATTATTAAGTTCAAAGATTAATTTCCCAGACAAATCAAAAATCTGAATCGTTGATATATTCGTTTGATTTTGAATATTTAAAACATTTTTCACAGGATTTGGACCAAAAGAATACTTCGATAGATCTTTATCGTTTGTCGACAATTTAGCTTCTTTAAAATGAATTTCTTCAAATGTTGGCGAGCCAATTGTTAGTGTTTTCTCAGTTCCATTATTTTGGACATAATAGTTGTAATTAGTACCAGCTTTAAAAAAACTACATAACAAATTAAAAAATTGGTCGACTTGTCCATTATCATATGGGTAACTCATAAGCGTACAACTTTTGTTATTTGTCGTAAAAACATTCTGTCCACTAAAGGTTACATCAACATAAACAGAATTAAAAAAAGTTATCACAAAGTTTTGTGAATTTTCATCAAAATGAGAGCTATTTTGACCAGTCATTGGTGGCGAGAGTAACTGTGGAAAGAATTCACTTTTGTATTCTGTAATTTCCCAGTTGGTATTTAATAAATCTTGATTTTGTGCTAAAGAAAAAGCACCAATCATTAGCGCTAACGGAAAAAATAGTTTTGTTTTCATAATATTTCGTTTTATTTTTTATTGTTAAAATTAATGATAAAAAACTAACATATTACAGATTATTGTTTTACTTGCTTTGTATTTTCAATTTTGAATATCTTTAAAACTTTAAACATTGAACTTTATAACGATAAAACTTTGATGACATTTCAAGAACAAATAAAACAAGGGATTCCATCCGAACTTCCTCAACCAAAAGCTTACGAACCCAATATCAATCACGCTCCGAAGCGTAAAGAAATCTTGACCGACGAAGAAAAGAAATTGGCTTTACAAAATGCGTTGCGTTATTTCGAACCTCAGTTTCATGCTACTTTAATTCCTGAATTCAAGAAAGAATTAGAGGATTTTGGAAGAATTTATATGTATCGTTTTCGTCCCGATTACGAGATGAAAGCCCGTCCGATAACCGATTATCCAGCGAAATCTCAACAAGCTGCGGCGATTATGTTGATGATTCAAAATAATTTGGATTATGCCGTGGCGCAACATCCTCACGAATTGATTACATACGGTGGAAATGGTGCGGTCTTTTCAAATTGGGCGCAATATCTTTTGACAATGCAATATTTGTCGGAAATGACGGACGAGCAAACTTTGGTGATGTATTCTGGACATCCGATGGGACTTTTCCCTTCGCACAAAGATGCGCCGAGAGTTGTGGTAACCAACGGAATGATGATTCCAAATTATTCAAAACCTGATGATTGGGAGAAATTCAATGCGTTAGGTGTTACTCAATACGGCCAGATGACTGCGGGAAGTTATATGTACATTGGTCCGCAAGGAATTGTGCATGGAACGACGATTACGGTTCTGAATGCCTTTAGAAAAATTAATAAATCGCCAAAAGGAGGACTTTTTGTGACTTCTGGATTGGGTGGAATGTCGGGAGCACAGCCAAAAGCTGGAAATATTGCTGGTTGTGTAACCGTTTGTGCTGAGGTTAATCCTAAAATCACGAAAATTCGTCACGACCAAAAATGGGTCAACGAAATCCATGAAAATATGGGTGAATTGATTGAAAGAGTGAGAAAAGCTCAGGAAAATCAAGAAACCGTTTCTTTAGCTTACCTTGGAAATATCGTTGATGTTTGGGATAAATTTGCGGACGCTGGTTTGAAAATCGATATCGGTTCCGACCAAACATCGTTGCACAATCCTTGGGCAGGTGGTTATTATCCAGCTGGAATTTCTTTTGAAGAATCCAATGCGATGATGGCTGAAAATCCAGAATTGTTCAAAGAAAAAGTTCAGGAAACTTTGAGAAGACATGCTGCAGCGATTAACAAACATACTGAGAAAGGAACCTATTTCTTTGATTACGGAAATGCCTTTTTATTGGAAGCTTCGCGTGCAGGAGCGGATGTGATGTCTGCAACTCCAAGTTTGGGAAGAGAGTTTAAATATCCTTCGTATGTTCAAGATATTATGGGACCAATGTGTTTCGATTACGGTTTTGGACCGTTTCGTTGGGTTTGCACAAGCGGAAAACCAGAAGATTTACAGAAAACAGATGATATTGCATGTGCGGTTTTAGAGGAGATGATTCAGAATTCTCCTGCTGAAATTCAGCAACAGATGAAAGATAATATCCAATGGATAAAAGGTGCACAAGAAAATAAATTGGTGGTAGGTTCTCAAGCTCGAATTTTATATGCAGATGCAGAAGGAAGAATGAAAATTGCGGAAGCCTTCAACAAAGCCATCAAAAATGGTGAAATTGGAGCGGTAGTTTTGGGAAGAGACCATCACGATGTTTCGGGAACGGATTCTCCGTATCGTGAAACTTCTAATATTTATGACGGTTCGAGATTTACTGCAGATATGGCGATTCACAACGTGATTGGAGATAGTTTCCGAGGAGCCACTTGGGTTTCTATCCACAACGGCGGTGGCGTTGGCTGGGGCGAAGTGATTAATGGTGGTTTCGGAATGTTATTGGATGGAAGTGATGATGCCGATAGAAGGTTGAAATCTATGCTTTTCTGGGACGTTAACAACGGAATTTCCAGAAGAAGTTGGGCTAGAAACGAAGGCGCTATTTTCGCTATCAAACGTGCTATGGAAGCTGAACCAAATTTAAAAGTAACGCTACCGAATTTGGTGGATGAGAGTTTGCTTTAATTAAAATTTTAAAAATATTATTAAACCAAAAGAGTTCTAAACTTCAATAAAAAAGGCTATCGAATATTGATAGCCTTTTTAGATTTTAGATTTTATCCTATATCTTAAAAGTCATTTTTTATAAAAGTTTAAAAATTAAACTTTAGTCAAATCCAACCTAACTTAATCGATTTACTAACCAACTCTAACGCAGACTTAACCTCCGCTTTTTCCATAATGTTGCGCTTGTGGGCGTTAACCGTGTGGAAACTAATAAACAATTCATCGGCAAGCTTTTGCGTAGATTTCCCTTCAATAATTCCTTTGATAATGTCGCGCTCCCGTCGCGTGAACAAATCGTAAGATTTTTGCAAATTAAGCCCCTTAATATTATAAAAAGAAGGTCGTCCATCGATACCAATTATCGAAAAGCAAGGTTCGCCATCGCGCTTTATATGCGTAATATCCGTATGCAAATGGAAACTATGATAGATGTTTTCTTCATCATAATCTGCCATAATGTATTGCACCAAAATACGTTTGTAATTGTTATCTTTCGTTTTTAGTCGGACATCGTACTGAAATTTATAAAAAGGAAACTCAGAAGCCGTTATCGAATTAAGAAACTTCGTTATTTTGTCTTCGATCCCAAGAAAAATTCCTTTATCGTCAGGATGAATGATACTCAGTAGAAGTCCAGAATCCATTTCTGCAGGTGTGTAGCCCAAAACCGTCTGTACTTCGGCACTTACATTAGCGACATCACCATTTACAAGGTTAAAAATCAAGTAATAATAATCTCCAACCTGAAAAATATTTAACATTTTTTTGTACTGATCGATACGTTCTAGCAAAATTTCGGTACTGTCATTGGCGTGGTTATGGATAAGCGTTTTCCATAACTTCCTTGCAGAAAGCAATAGTTTTTCATCTTTATCGTTCATGGTTTTAGTTTTGTGTTTTGAATAAAATTAAATAAAATCAGTTAATCGGCAATGTATTTTTTACATTTTAATTAGTTTAATAAAAAAAAACAATTAACTGTATTTAACTTTAAAAAAGAATAAAACTCTAAGGTTTAAATATTAAATTATGAAAATCTCCATTCCAAAACCATGTCATGAGAACTGGGATCAAATGACACCCGCCGAAAAGGGAAAATTTTGTGGTATTTGTAGTAAACATGTGACGGATTTAACCACAATGTCTGATGATCAAATTATAACCGAATTACAATCTAACACCGACATCTGCGTTATTGCGAACCACTCTCAAATGAATAGAAATTTAGAATATTCTTTTATAAATTCATTATTTTCAAAATTTGCGCTTGGGGTTATTTTGACCTCTGCTGGAATTGTAAGTATTAATGCTCAACAAAAAGGAAATCAGCAAAATACAAAAGGAGAAGCAACACATATTAGCTCTAACAAAGACACTAACAATGTTCGTGTAATGGGCAAAATGGCTTATATTCCTCCTAAAAAAGATACGATTAGAAAGCCTTTCCGCCTTGGGAAAATTGCGGCTTATCCTGATAAAAACAAAGCTAACCCAATTTATGTTTTGGACGGAATTATCGTTGATGAGAAAAAAGTTAAAGATCTAAAACCTAGTAATATCGAAAAAGTGGAAGTTCTAAAAGGTGAAAAAGCGAAAAATAAATATGGCGAAAAAGCTAAAGATGGTGTCATTGTAATCACCTCGAAAAAGAAATAATTTAAAATAAAAAGGCTACTTCAGATTTGAAATAGCCTTTTTTTATTAATTATAATTCGAAAACTAGCTAGCTTGAATTATTAAAGTTAACCAATTTTTTTCTTTGCAAAAATTTGATAAGCTAAATAAACCAGCGGTAAAGACATTATTCCTAAATACATCGCATTTTCAATGACTAAATCTAAATGGAAAACAATCGCGTACAACAAGCCGAAACCTGCACCACCCAAATGCGCCGCATGACCAAGATTATCCCATTGTTTTGGATTTAACATCATATAAACAGAATAGGCAAAATACAAGGCTCCAAATATGTAACCAGGAATCGGCAACGGAATAAACATAATACCTATGCCAATATGTGGATACGCCGCAATTGCTGCAAACAAAATCCCCGAAACACCGCCACTAGCACCAATTGCCGAATAATAACTTTGATGTTTATAAATATACAAACTGAATAAATTTCCTAATAAAATTGATCCAAAATACACCACCAAAAATCCGATTTCTCCAAATGCTGACATCACAATCGGCGCAAAGAAATACAGCGTAAACATGTTGAAAAACAAGTGCATAAAGTCGCCATGCAAAAAGCCCGCTGACAACAATCGGATATACTCTTTTCGAGATTGGATCGCACCTACATTGAATTTATACTTTTCAAAAAAAGCTTGATTTTGAAATCCGTAAATACTGATTCCGCAAGTGATGACAATTAAAGCTAATAGTAATGGTGGCATTATTCTTCGTTATTTTCTGGTTCTGAGTCTTGATCTCCTTCTGGTTCATCAAAAAGGTCTCCAATGGTTCCACCTTCGTCAAACTCTGCCGAATTGACAGCATTTGCATCAAACTCCTCCTCCACTTCTGGTTCTTCAACCGGCTCAGGAATAATGATATTGATGTTTTTAACTTTATCTTTTATAAACTGATTCCCCATCGCTTTGATGCCTTTAACAGTGATAAATTCGTCAAGGTTGATGCTTTCTGCTTCTTTTTCTTTTCCAGTTTTATCTTTAGCAAAATTAATTTCCGCAATGCAGCCATCGTTAGTCCCAACAAATTCTATAAAAGATTTTGGATGTTCTGACGGCATAAAGGTCTGTACACTTGGCGTATTTTCGAACAAGAAACGTTTGATGAAATAAATTGCTTTTTCTCCATCAAAATAAATACACGTCACAGCTTGCTCAGGTTTCCATTTTTCTAAAATTAAATATTCATCATCAAAACGATTACTCAAATCAAATGACACCAATTTGGCTTCGCCTTGCGTATTAATCGTCAAGATTTTATCTTCACCCTTAAAACTTCCTAGTAAAGTTCCGCGTCCATCTGCATTAAGGCGGCGCACACTTTCATCAAACCAAATTTTTCGCGGTGCTAAAGTAGAAACGCCTTCCTCTTTTAAATCAACTTTTTTAACCGCATATTTTGTCACCAAATTTCCACGAGAATCACGACCTTTAATCGCTAACTCAGAAAAATCAACTTCAATTCTATTTTTACGGATACGTGCATTCGGTTTTAATAATACCGAAACAACTTCTGCTTCACCATTAGGATTTGCTGAAAAATAAAGCACTTCCGAACCTCTTTTATCAGAAGCTAATTTATAATCATTGGCTCTAATAACACCTGTCACCGCAAAACGCTTCATATAATATGGACCTTCTTTACCTTCACGATAAATCATGTTGTAAACGGTACGCTTATCATTCTTTTTCCAAATACCAACGTGCAAAATATTCTTACCAACAAAAGTTTTACTTTCAACTTTAGTGACTTGCATGCCGCCATCTTTTCGGAAAGTGATAATATCGTCAATATCCGAACAATCGAAAACATATTCGTCTTTTTTAAGCGAAGTTCCAATAAAGCCTTCTTCCCAATTGACATAAAATTTTTCGTTGGCTACAGCAACTTTCGTCGCATCTATTGTATCAAAAACTCTTAGTTCTGTACGACGTTCTTTGTTCTTCCCAAATTTCTTTTGGATGTTTAAAAAATAGTCAATCGCATAGGTCACCAAATTTGCAAGATGATGTTTAACTTGCTCGATTTTACCTTCTAAAGAAGCAATATTTTCTAAAGCTTTATCTTGGTCATAACGCGAAATCCTCATGAATGGCAATTCGGTCAATCGAATAATATCCTCGGTTGTTACCGCTCGCATCAAATGTTTAGTAAAAGGTTTTAAAGCTTTATCAATTGCTGCGTACACTTCTTCTTTGGAAGTTCGGTTTTTAATTTCTTGGTAAATTTCGTTTTCGATGAAGATCTTCTCAAGTGATGCGAAATGCCATTTCTCCTCCAATTCGCCAAGCTCAATCTCAAGTTCGAGTTTTAAAAGAGAAACTGTATGATCGGTATTTCGTCTCAAAATTTCTGAAACCGACAAAAACATCGGCTTATCGCCAACAATAACACAGGCATTCGGCGAAATCGCCACTTCACAATCCGTGAAAGCATACAACGCATCAATCATCTTATCTGGCGAAACATCATTCGTCAAATGAATGATAATCTCAACCTTATCCGATGTATTGTCTTCAATTTTTTTAATTTTGATCTTACCTCTTTCATTGGCTTTGATGATGCTATCAATAAGGTCGCCCGTATTTTTAGAAAAAGGAAGTTCTGTAATGCAAAGTGTATTTTTATCTTTTTGAATAATTCTGGCTCTAGCACGCAATTTTCCACCACGATGTCCATCATTATAATTGCTAACATCCAACATTCCACCTGTTAAAAAGTCTGGAAAAATATCGAACTTTTTACCTTTAAGATGTGCTATGGAAGCATTAATTAATTCATTAAAATTATGAGGCATAATCTTCGTCGAAAGACCAACACCAATACCTTCCGCACCTTGTGCCAACAACATCGGAAATTTAACAGGAAGATCAACTGGCTCGTTGTTACGACCGTCATAAGATTTTACCCAATCTGTTGTTTTCGGATTAAAAACAACTTCTAGCGCAAAAGGCGTCAAACGTGCTTCGATATAACGCGCAGCCGCCGCAGAATCTCCAGTAAAGATATTCCCCCAGTTACCTTGTGTATCGATCAATAACTCTTTTTGACCAATCTGCACCATTGCATCTGTAATCGACGCATCGCCGTGCGGGTGATATTTCATCGTATTACCAACGATATTTGCAACCTTATTGTAACGACCATCTTCCAACTCTCGCATCGAGTGTAGAATACGTCTTTGTACCGGTTTGAAACCATCAAAAACCGATGGAATCGCACGATCCAAAATTACATAAGATGCATAATCTAAAAACCAATCTTTATATAATCCCGAAACTTTTTTCAGGCTTTCTTCTTGATAATTATTCTCTTCCATTATACTGTTTCGGTAACCAATTGGTTTTCTTCTTTATTAGTCTTTAAAACCTTTCGTAATGATAGTTTTAAGTCTTTAACTTCTTTATTCCTTAGATAGGAAATGTCGTATTTTAAATGTAAATGATGGTTCTTTTTACTATGTATCGTTATAAGAAGTTTTTTAATAAAAATCAAATTCACAACTTCAAAATTCTGCAATTTATACTTAGGAAATTCATCTTTTTTTTGATCTTTAAAAAAAGGGACAATACTGTAATTGTTTATCGTTAAGGTTTCGCCATCGCTATCATATTCAAAAATATGCTTACCTCGACTCCAATACAAAATCCCTACAAAAACAGGAATTACAATAAGAAGGTAACTTTCCCAGCCTAAAAAATCAATCTTATAACGCTCGACAAAAAATGCTACTATCCCCAAAATAATCCCCACAAAAAGTATAGTTTGGATAAAACTATATATCGGAGTTTTCTTTTTATTACTTAATCTCATGAAAAACAAAGACTTTATTAAACCTATTTTTGATCAATATCATCATTTTCTACAACAAGATTATCCAAAATGAATAACTGTCTTTCGGGCGTGTTTTTTCCCATATAAAATTCTAAAAGTTGCTCAATTGTTTGGTCTTTACCCAAAACAACTGGCTCCAATCGAATGTCTTTTCCTATAAAATGTTTGAACTCGTCAGGTGAAATCTCTCCCAAACCTTTGAATCGTGTGATCTCAGGGTTTTTTCCAAGTTCGTTAAGCGCTCTAACACGCTCTTCTTCTGTATAACAATATCTCGTTTCTTTTTTATTTCTTACCCTAAACAAAGGCGTTTGCAAAATAAATAGATGTCCATTTTTAATAACATCTGGGAAAAATTGCAAGAAAAATGTAATCATCAACAATCTAATGTGCATACCATCGACATCGGCATCGGTTGCGATAATCACGTGATTATAACGCAAATCTTCCATACTTTCTTCGATATTAAGAGCCGCTTGTAACAAGTTGAACTCTTCATTTTCGTATACAATTTTCTTTGTTAAACCATAAGTATTTAGTGGCTTACCTTTTAATGAAAATACCGCTTGAGTTTCTACATCACGAGACTTTGTAATCGATCCCGAAGCCGAATCTCCCTCGGTAATAAAGATCATTGTTTCGGCCTTACGAGCTGCCTTTTGATCATTATAATGATGACGACAATCTCTCAGTTTTTTATTATGGAGTGACACTTTTTTTGCACGCTCTCTCGCTAATTTCTGGATACCAGAAAGCTCTTTTCTTTCACGTTCAGAAATTAAAATTTTTCTCTGGATAGCTTCCGCAAATTCTGGATTCTTATGTAAAAAATTATCTAATTTACTTTTTAAGAAATCAATTATAAAAGTACGAACCGTCGGTCCATTTGGTCCAACATCGTTAGAGCCAAGTTTAGTTTTAGTTTGAGATTCAAATACAGGTTCTTCAACATTAATGGAGATAGCTGCAATAATCGATTTTCTAATATCTGACGCATCAAAGTTTTTATTGAAAAACTCACGAATGGTTTTAACATAAGCTTCTCGAAAAGCATTAAGGTGCGTCCCTCCTTGCGTTGTATTTTGTCCGTTAACAAACGAAAAATAAGTCTCTGTTTGCGACTTGTCAGAATGCGTGATGGCAACTTCTATATCATTATCTTGCAAATGGATAATTGGATAAAGGATTTCGCCTTCTAACTCCTCATCCAAAAGGTCTTTCAATCCATTTTCGGAATAGAAAGTTTCACCATTGAAAAGAATTTTCAGTCCTGGATTAAGATATGCATAATTGCGAAGCATTCTTTCGATATACTCTTTTCTAAATTTAAAATTTAAGAAAATATCTGCATCAGGCACGAAGGAAATTTCGGTACCATTTCTGTCCGAAGTTTCTTTTTCTTCATGGTTTTCAGTAATTATACCACGCGAAAACTCGGCAACTTTCATCTTCCCATCACGGAAAGATCTCACTTTAAAATATCCAGAAAGTGCGTTAACCGCCTTTGTACCAACACCGTTAAGACCAACAGATTTTTTAAAAGCTTTGCTATCGTACTTACCTCCGGTATTCATTTTAGAAACAGCGTCAACCACCTTCCCCAACGGAATTCCACGTCCAAAATCTCGGATAGAAACCTTGCCTTCATCAACTTTGATTTCGATTCTTTTCCCAGATTTCATACGGAATTCATCGATAGAGTTATCGATAATCTCCTTCAGCAAAATATAAATACCATCATCCGCCGATGAGCCATCTCCCAACTTCCCGATGTACATCCCAGGACGCAGTCGAATGTGCTCTTGCCAATCGAGGGTTCTGATATTGTCTTCGGAATAATTAACTGTGTTATTTTCTACCATATTATAAGCTCTCGCGCCACTTTTAGTCTTAATTTCTAAAAAATTTTGACACTCTTTACAAAAATAAAGATTAAGTTTTAGAATTGAAAATTATTGTTAAAAAATCATAATAATGGTGAGAACAAACGCGCCAAATGTTCGAAGAAAGATTTTAGTTTTGGTCGCGCTTTCCAGTCTTTTAAAAATATCTCTTTAGACTGTTTTAAATCTTCAAAATAACTGGCAGCCAATTTTTCTGTAATAATCTTATCATACACCATGGTATTAACTTCAAAATTGAGTTCTTGACTTCTCACATCCATGTTTGCAGTCCCAACAATTGATAAATCATCGTCAACGACAATCGTTTTCGCATGTACAAAACCTTTTTCGTAAAAATATATTTTGACGCCAGACTCTAATAATTCTTCATAATAAGAATAGGCAGCCGCATTAACAATCATCGAATCTCCCTTTGCAGGCACCAGCAATCTGACATCAACACCAGAAAGAGAAACTTGCTTGATAGCCTGCAACACAGGCTCTACAGGAATAAAATATGGTGTGGTAATAAAAACCCTTTTGGTTGCAGAATAAATTGCGGAAACTGTAGACATCATAATTGCTGGTTTGGTGTCTGGTCCACTCGCTGCAACTTGGATAATTTGATCCCCGTCAAAATCTGAATAATTAAAATAAGAGGCATCAATTTCCGGAACTTTTTTAGTCGAAAACAGCCAGTTACTCAAGAATAAAAACTGATAATAAAACGTACCTGTTCCTTTAATATAAAGATGCGTATCGCGCCAAAACAACTTGTCAGGGTTATCATTAACATACTTTTGCGAAACATTGATGCCGCCTGAGAAAACCTCGCGTCCGTCAACAATAATTATCTTACGGTGATCGCGATAATTAACCCGATTAGCAAACAATCGGAACGTAATTTTGTTAACAGGATAAAGCTCAACACCTGCAGCTTTTAATTCATTTTTAAGAGATTTTGATAATTTACCACTACCAAGATCATCGTAAAGCATCCTTACAACGACATTATTTTTAGCTTTTTCGATTAAAATATTACTAAGTTCTCGTCCAATATAATCGTCTTCAAAAATGTAATATTCTAGATGAATATGATGTTTTGCAGATTTTAAAACTTCAAAAACTTTAGGGAATTTTTCTTCACCATTTATTAATAATTCGACAGTATTACTATCTGTAAGCGGAGATTGCGTCGCATTGAACAAAAATGAAAAAGTCGAAAAATACTTTTGCAATTCCTTCTGATGCGATTCCAAAACTTTATGATGAGAGCTTTTGATAAATTTTTTAATATCGTCATAAATCTTCTCATTTCGTTCCACTTTAAAATCATAAAACTTATTCTTGCGATAATTAACACCAAAGAAAAAATAAATTAAAATACCAATAATGGGTAAAAAAATGATTAATAAAAGATAAGCTAAGGTCTTACTCGTGGTTTTGGTATCGGTAATAATCTTTGCAGAAAGTAAGATTATACCTGCGAAATAAAGAGTTTCGAGAATTAATATTAAAATATGATGTTGTTCTAGAAATTCTTTCATAACCAAGATTTGAAATTAAAAGTAAGAAAATTAACTTTAGAAATATAAAAAGATGACTACAAAATTATTTATAAATACTTCAAAATAAGATATCAATATTTAAAAATATTAATATCTGTACCTTTTAATTCATTTAAAAAATTTTATCAAAAACTCTCAATCTTAAAATATCATTAAAATTTTATTATTAGCATTTTTTTAACACTTTGTGAAGTAATTTTGCAATGAGAGAAATGAAAACTTTTTTTGTGTACATATTAACAGCTTTGCTGCTACTTTTCTGTGTAGAAAGCAAATCTTACAAAGTTGATGCTGCCAATTTTGGGCAGACATCGCATACACACACGTCAAAAACTCAACATCTCAACAAAAGCTTAGACAAGTCCGCGAAACATAATCAATCTGAAGATAACTTCTCTATTGTTGATACCGAAACGGATTTCAATCTAGAATTAGATGTTGACAATTTGTTTGTTTTCGCTAATATTCTTGGGATTTCAAGTCTTCTTGCTTTATTTTTCAAATCGATTCGTAAGAAAGAAATCTTTTCACAAGATTTCCATTTTCATCATGTTAAAACATTTATTCTTATTCAGTCTTTAAGAATATAGAATTTCATTTTATGATTATTGATTTTTAAATAAATCTTCAATATCATTATTAAATTATTACTCGACAAATAATAATTTAATAATTCGATTAGACCAAACTTTTTTACCCACAATTTTAATATCAAGTTATGAAGAGAGTCGCATCATGCGTTGCTCTAAGCGCTATCTTGTTGTTAGCAAGTTGCAACAACAAAAAAGAAGAGAAAGAAGAAACTGCAATCTACCCAACAACTACGGCTGTTAAGATGGATACAGTGATTACTAAAGAATTTGTTTCTCAAATCCGCTCCGAAAAAAATATCGAAATACGAGCGCAAGAGAAAGGTTTTTTACAAAATATTTACGTCGACGAAGGTCAATATGTGCATGCTGGACAGACCTTGTTCCGTATCATGCCTCAAATCTACGAAGCTGACGTTATGAAAGCAAAAGCCGAAGTTGCACAAGCCCAAATCGAGCTACAAAACTCCAGCACACTTGCTAATAACAATGTCGTGTCGCCTAACGAAAAAAGAATGGCAAAAGCAAAGCTAGATGCTGCAAACGCAGAACTTAGATTAGCGCAAACGCATCTATCATTCACTACGATTAAAGCGCCTTTTTCTGGAATCATTAATAGACTTCCTCTTAAATTGGGAAGCTTGGTAGACGAAGGCGATTTGCTGACAAGTCTTTCTGATAATGGTGGAATCTACGCCTATTTTAATGTGTCAGAACCTGAATATCTTAATTATCAGATGCATTCTGGCGAGCGTGGTAACGACATCGTATCGCTAACGATGGCGAATGGTGAAACCTATCCTGACAAAGGAATTATCCAAACTATTGTGGGAGAATTTGACAGCGAAACAGGAAATATAGCTTTCCGTGCAAAATTTCCTAACACAAAAAGTATTTTGAGAAACGGACAGACAGGAAAAGTGCAAATGACGCTTCCTTTACACGATGCCTTAATTATTCCGCAAAAAGCAACCTACGAAATCCAAGATCAAATCTACGTTTTCGTGGTGGACAAAAACGGAACGGTAAAATCTAGAAATATAAAAGTTGCCTACGAGCTTCCTGATATCTACGTTGTGGCTTCAGGATTGACAACTAGCGACAAAATCCTTCTAGAAGGTGTACAAAAAGTGAAAGATGACCAAAAAGTAAAAGTGAAATTCGAAGATCCTAAAAAAGTGCTGAGTTCATTAAAACTTCAGGCTAACTAAAAAAGAGTTCCGAAGGAACGATTTAACAAAAAATAGGATGAAGTCCTATTAAAGTGAAAAGTTCAATCGAATTTCAAATCTAAATTTCTATTTAAAAATGTTTAAGAAATTCATACGCAGACCAGTTCTGTCGATAGTCATCTCCTTGATTATCGTTTTTATGGGGATTTTATCACTAATGTCATTACCGGTGACACAATTCCCTTCGATCTCGCCACCCAAAGTTAACATCACGGCCGAGTATCCTGGAGCTAATAACGAATTGTTGATCAAATCTGTAATTATTCCTTTAGAGCGTTCCATTAATGGTGTTCCTGGGATGAAGTACATGGCGTCCGATGCAGGTAACGATGGTGAAGCCTCTATACAAGTAGTCTTTGACCTTGGGACAGATCCTAACGTTGCGGCAGTTAACGTACAAAACCATATTTCTTCCGCTATTAACAAATTACCACCTCTAGTTGTAAGAGAAGGTGTAAAAATCACACGTGAAGAACCCAATATGTTAATGTACATCAACTTGTACAGTGACGATCCGAAGTCCAATCAAAAATTCCTATTCAACTATGCTGATATTAATATTTTATCAGAATTAAAAAGGATAAAAGGTGTTGGCGACGTCGACATCCTTGGGACAAGAGAATACGCCATGCGCGTTTGGTTAAAACCTGACAGGATGACGGCTTACAACATCTCAGCAGATGAAGTAATGCAAGCTTTAGATGAGCAAAGTATCGAAGCTTCGCCTGGTAAAACGGGAGAAAGTTCCGGTAAACGATCTCAATCTTTTGAATATATCCTAAAATATCCAGGTCGTTATAGCAACGAAAAAGATTATGGTAACATCATTCTTAAATCATCATCAAACGGCGAATTTGTAAGATTAAAAGACATCGCAGACATCGAGTTCGGAAGTTCGATGTACGACATCTACTCTACTCTTAATGGGAAACCGTCAGCTGCAATTACTGTTAAACAATCTTATGGATCCAACGCTTCGGAAGTTATCAAAAATGTAAAAACCTTAATGGAAGATTTACAAAAGCACAACTTCCCAAAAGGTATGCATTATGAGTTAAGTTACGATGTGTCGAGATTCTTAGATGCTTCGATCGAAAAAGTAGTACATACACTTTTTGAAGCCTTCATTTTGGTGGCGATTGTCGTGTTTTTATTCTTGGGAGATTGGCGTTCAACTTTAATTCCAACTATTGCCGTACCAGTTTCATTGGTTGGGACATTTGCAGTGATGTCAGCTTTCGGGATTACGTTAAATATGATTTCGCTCTTTGCCCTCGTTATGGCAATTGGGGTCGTCGTCGATGATGCGATTGTCGTCATAGAAGCCGTCCACGCCAAGATGGAAGAAAAAGGACTTTCTCCTCTTAAAGCCACCGAAGAAGCGATGCACGAGATTAGCGGTGCTATTATCGCAATTACTTTAGTTATGGCATCGGTGTTTATTCCAGTTGCTTTTATGAGTGGACCTGTTGGGATTTTTTATCGTCAGTTTTCGATTACGATGGTATCCGCAATTATCCTTTCTGGTACAGTTGCCTTGACTTTAACACCAGCTTTATGTGCTTTAATTCTTAAAAATAATCACGGATACGCAAGAAAGAAAACACCTATTAATAGATTCCTAGACAAGTTTAACAGCCTATTCAACAAAGGTCAAAACAAATACGAAGGCTTATTAAATAAAACAGTTACAAGAAAATTCTTTACACTACCAGTTTTATTATTATTCTGTTTAGGAACTTATTTTTTAAGTAATAGTTTGCCGTCAGGATTTGTACCAACGGAAGACCAAGGGATGATTTATGCGATTGTACAGACGCCTCCTGGATCAACTCTAGAACGTACCAACCAAATTGCATTACAACTGCAAAAAGCATCTGAAGGTATCGACGGCGTACAGTCGGTTTCATCTTTGGCGGGTTACGAAATTTTAACGGAAGGTACTGGTGCTAACTCGGGAACTTGTTTAATTAATTTAAAACCTTGGGACGAACGTAAAGAATCTGCTGCCGAAATTATCGAAAAACTCGAACAAAAAGCTAAAGAAATTCCTGGTGCTAACATCGAATTCTTCCAACCACCTTCAATTCCGGGTTATGGTGCAGCTGGTGGTTTCGAGTTAAGACTTTTGGATAAAGCTGGAAGTGGCGATTATCAAAAGATGGAACAAGTGAGTAAAGATTTTGTGAAAGAATTACAAAAACGTCCAGAGCTTGGTTCGGCTTTCACCTTCTATTCGGCGAGTTTCCCACAATATATGTTAAAAATCGATAATGATTTAGCAGAGCAAAAAGGCGTTTCTATTGAGAAGGCAATGGACAATCTTTCAACCTTAATTGGTTCGAATTACGAAACGAGTTTTATCCGATTTGATAGACCTTACAAAGTTATTGTACAAGCTGGACCGCAATACCGTGCGTTACCATCTGACATTTTGAAACTCTATGTTAAAAATGATAAAGACCAAATGGTACCTTATTCTGACTTTATGCATTTAGAAAAAGTATACGGTTTGTCCGAGATTACACGTCACAACATGTACAACGCCGCGGAAGTAAGTGGAACGCCTGCACCAGGATACAGTTCTGGACAAGCGATTGCAGCCATCCAAGAAGTGGCGGACAAAACACTTCCTCGTGGTTTCGGTATCGACTGGGCGGGGATTTCTAAAGATGAAGTATCGAGAGGAAACGAAGCGATATACATTTTCTTAATTTGTCTTGGATTCGTATATCTCATTTTATCAGCACAATACGAAAGTTTCATCTTGCCATTGCCTGTTATTTTATCCTTACCAACAGGGATTTTTGGAGCCTTTTTATGTTTAAAACTTTTAGGTTTAGAAAACAATATTTATGCGCAGGTGGCGATGGTTATGCTCATCGGTCTTCTCGGTAAAAATGCCGTTTTGATTGTAGAATTTGCAGTCCAGAAGAAAGCTGAAGAAAATATTCCTGTTGCCAAAGCCGCTATTGAAGGTGCAACAATACGTTTTAGACCAATTTTGATGACGTCTTTCGCTTTTATTGCAGGTCTTATCCCGTTGGTAATGGCGACTGGTCCAGGTGCTGTTGGTAACCGAACTATTGGTACTGCTGCTGCAGGTGGTATGTTAATCGGGACAGTTTTCGGTTTAATAATAATTCCTGGATTATATTACATTTTTGGTTTAATATCTGAGAAAACGAAATTGTCTTACTACGAAGAAGAAAATCCGTTGACCGAACAGACCGAACCTTACAAACATGATGAAAAATATGAAGAACATAATAAAAAATAAAATAGTCCTAAGCCTTGGCGCAGCGCTACTTCTTGCAAGTTGTAAAGCGCCAATGGCGACCAAAGTTCAGGATCGTGTTAAAGACACTTTGCCCACGACTTTTGGTGGTGATCAAAATAATGCTAGCGCCGAAAACAATTCGGGAATAACGCCTTGGAAGCAGTTTTTCACAGATCCAAATTTGGTAAGTTTAATAGAAGAAGCTTTAAAAAATAATCAAGAATTAATGATTACGCTTCAACAAATTGAAATTGCAAAATCTGATGTTCTCTACAAAAATGGACGATTGAAACCTACAGTTTCTGCTGGCGTTGGCGCAGGTGTTGAGAAAGTTGGTCGTTACACCTCAACAGGTGCTGGCGACGCTTCTACCGACATTACTGAAGGAAAAGAAGTTCCAGAAAACCTAATGAATTTTGAAGCTGGACTAAGAGCTGATTGGGAAATCGATATTTGGCATAAACTCAGAACCGAAAAAAAAGCAGCTATTGCGCATTATCTATCAACGGTTGAAGGTAAAAATTTTGTGTTATCAAGTTTGATATCTGAAGTTGCGGAAAGCTATTACGAATTATTGTCTTTGGACAACCAACTGGACATGATTCATCAATATATGGAAATTCAGAAAAAAGCTTTAGAAATTTCGAAAATCCAAAAACAAGCGATGGCAGCAACTGAATTAGCGGTGAAGAAATTCGAAGCTGAATTGGCAAAATCTAGCGCGACAGAATATGATTTAAAACAACAAATAACCGAAAAGGAAAACCAAATCAATGCGCTTTTGGGACGTTATCCGCAACCGATTCTTAGAAATAAGGAAAGCTTTATGAACATCGTTCCGCAGAGTATTTACATTGGCGTTCCGTCGCAATTGTTGGCGAATCGTCCCGACATCAAACAAGCTGAACTCGAGCTAGAAGCGGCAAAACTTGACGTTGAAGCGGCTCGTAAAGAGTTCTATCCAAGTTTAAGCATTTCTGCGACTTTGGGTTTAGAAGCTTTTAAACCTTCATATTTGGTGAAACTTCCAGAATCTATTGCTTACAGTCTTGCTGGCGAATTGGCTGGTCCACTCATCAACAAATCAGCAATACAAGCTAACTTTAAAACAGCTGATGCTAAACAAATTCAGGCTTTGTACGAATATGATAAAACAATTTTGAGCGCTTATCTGGATGTTGCTAACCAAATGTCAAAAATTAAAAACATTGACCAATATTATATTTTGAAAAAGCAACAAGCGCAAGCCTTAGATCAATCTAATGATATTGCGAATCAGCTTTTCAAAAATATGAGAGCGGATTATTTGGAAGTTTTAATGAATCAAAGAGATGCACTCGATGCCAAAATGGAATTGATCGAAGCCAAAGAAAAACAACTGAACACTGTCATCGACATCTACAAAAGTCTAGGTGGCGGCTGGAAGTAAACGATACACATTTCTCTCACCTCATCCTTCGGGATGAATTAGCGCGAAACGTCGACTAGCAAAGAAAAACTTCTGAACTAGAAAGCGTTTCCGCTTTTTTTATTTATTATCTAAATTTTAATAAAAAATACCTAGAAATAGGTACATTAAATTAAAAAAACAAATATAGATTTGACATGTCATAAAATATTTTTATTAACAAAAAAAAAACATTTAATCATGAAAAATCTATCCATTTTCAAACAGTTAGCAATAACATCTGCTTTCGTGAGCAGTATTGCTACTAGTGCACAATCTGTTATTATTGTAGATAACAATAGTACCCAACCTGGAGTGCAGAATAATCTACAGACCGCCATTACGAATGCAGCTGCAGGAAGTACGATCTACGTACAGCCATCGTCAACCAGTTATGGTACTGTCGAGATTTCAAAAAAAATAATACTCGTAGGTGCAAAACACAGCGGTGATGATCTTAGCTCTATGATAGATTATATTAATCTAGTTGAAGGCTCTAAAGATACTACAATCAAAGGTTTAAAAATAAACACATTACAAAATGCATCGCCACAACTATTAGAAAACATTAGCGTCAGAGAATGCAAAGTCAGTTCTTTAAATGTCTCAGCATATTCATCATTAAATAACCCCAAAAACTGGACAATTGAAGGTAATTACATTAATGCCATTAATGCTTACTATAATGTTGAAGATTTAGTGATCAAAAATAATATTATCCAGTCATTAAATATTTACAAATCGGCGACAGTACTTATCACTCAGAATATTTTCAATGGAAGTGGTGGCATTAGTTATTACGATCAAGACACTGGTAACAAGCTTGTAATTTCTAATTCGATTTTTATTACTAACTCTGGCTGCTTTGGTAATTATGGCATAAATATCTACGGGCGTATCGATATACAAAATAGCCTTACTTATAATTACGGATCATCTGGTGTCTATAATTTTGAAGAAAACAACAATGATAACTATGCGACACAATATACAGGCATGAAGCTAAACCAAGATCCTAAGTTTGTTAATGTTAATAAGTCGCAATCAATATCAACACAAGCAGATTATTCTATAGCCAATTATTTTGAGCTTAATTTCTTAACGGATAATCTGAGATTGCAGTCTGGCTCACCAGCAAAAGCAGCTGGTATTGCCGGTGAAGATTTAGGCATATATCAAAACTACGATTATCGTAATGTTGGTAATCCGTTCGGTATCCCAACAATAAAGATTGGTTCTTATAGCTCTAGCGTTCCTGCAGGCTCTAACCTAAGCGTTAGCATAACTGCAAAAGCACAGTAATGACTTAAAAAAAAGGAAATATCATGAAAAAATATATGTCAATGGTATTCCTGCTTTTGTACTTTGCTTTCGGAAGATCGCAAAACATTACGGCTGCAGAATACTTTTTTAACACAGACCCTGGCGTAGGAAATGCTACATCGATAGCACTTTCGGGGACAGATGTGACGCAAACTTACAGTATTCCAGTACCAAATGGAATGACTGGTTTTAACAATATGTTTGTTCGTGCAAAAAATGCTAACAACACATGGAGTTTTTATAATCGCGCTTCTTTTTATATTTATCAAGCAACAACACAAAGTAGTATCGCACCAATATCGGCAGCAGAATATTTCTTTGATAATGATCCTGGCCTCGGTAATGGAAATGCTTTGACAGCTAGCGGCACTGATGTTAACCAAACCTATACTGCCGTTATTCCGTCTAATATGCTAGGTTTTCATAACTTATATATTCGTGTGAAAAACTCGAATAATGTTTGGGCTTTTTATCATCGGGCTACATTTTATATTGGTAAACTTGCTGACTTGACAATACCTGCCCTAGATGGTGGAGAATTTTTTGTAGATACTGATCCTGGCGTTGGACAAGGCAAACAAGTCACCTTAACCTCAGCAGGAACGGATACTTACACAGTTGATCTTAGTACTGTAAATATCCCTTGCGGTCTCCATAATTTTTATTTAAGAATAAAAAATAAAAATAACACCTACTCTATTTATCAATTAGCTAAGGATGTTAATGTATATGACAATGCACCACCAACTATTCTTGCAAAAGACATATCAATAGAATTGGATGCAAATGCTAAAGCAAGCTTCAAATTTGCTGATGTTGATTTAGGAACTAAGGACGATTGTCAATTAGCAAGTGTAACACTTAGTAAAACGGATTTTAACTGTTCTAACCTTGGTGCTAATACCGTTAAAATTACTGCTACAGATGCTCTAGGAAAAGTAAGTACTAAAGATATTATTATTACAGTTTTGGATAAAATAAAACCTGTAGCCAAGGCAAAAAATATTTCTGTTTACTTAGACGCAAATGGTAGTGTTTCTATAACTGGCGCGATGCTAAATAATGCTTCGACAGACAATTGCAGCGTTGTTGAAACAACAGTTAGCAAAGCTCAGTTCTCTTGTGCAGACCTAGGAGCCAATCAAGTAACATTAACGGTAAAAGATTCATCTGGCAATTCTGATTCAACGACAGCAACGGTTACAGTTCTAGATAATATTGCACCAACAGCAATTGCTAAAAACTATACTGCAGAATTGGGAAGCAATGGAAGTGTTAGCATTACAGCGCAAAATATCAACAATAACTCTACTGACAATTGTGGTATTTCGGAAATGACTTTAAGCAGAACACAATTCTCATGTGGAGATATCGGAAACCAAAACGTTACGCTAACAGTTAAAGATGCTTCTGGTAATACGAGTACTGCAACGGCTGTTGTAAGCGTTGTTGATCATCAAAAACCAAATGTTTTAACAAAAAACATTACTGTAAAATTAGATGCAAATGCTTCTGCAACCATCACTGCAAATATGATTGATAACGGATCAACTGATAATTGCGGCATTGCAGAAATCAGTGTTAACAAAACGCAATTCTCTTGTGCTAATCTAGGCTCTAATCAAGTGATATTAAGCGTAAAAGACTCTTCTGGCAACATTGCAACAGCAACTGCTACAGTTAGCGTCATAGACGATATTGCCCCAATTGCAATTGCTAAGAATTATACCGCAGAATTGGGAAGCAATGGAAGTGTTAGCATTACAGCGCAAAATATCAACAATAACTCTACTGACAATTGTGGTATTTCGGAAATGACTTTAAGCAGAACACAATTCTCATGTGGAGATATCGGAAACCAAAACGTTACGCTAACAGTTAAAGATGCTTCTGGTAATACGAGTACTGCAACGGCTGTTGTAAGCGTTGTTGACAATCAAAAACCAAATGTTTTAACAAAAAACATTACTATAAAATTAGATGCAAATGCTTCTGCAACCATCACTGCAAATATGATTGATAACGGATCAACTGACAATTGTAGCATTGTAGAAATCAGTGTTAACAAAACGCAATTCTCATGTGCTAATCTAGGCTCTAATCAAGTGACATTAAGCGTAAAAGACTCTTCTGGCAACATTGCAACAGCAACTGCTACAGTTAGCGTCATAGACGATATTGCACCTGTTGCAATAGGAAAAGACGTAAGCGTGGAAATTGCAAACAACGAAACAAGCGTCACCATTGATCCGCAAACAGTTAATAATGGATCATCTGATAATTGTGGAATTGCTAGTTACTCCTTAAGTCAGACGACCTTTACCGAAGCTGGCGTTTACAACGTGGTGTTTACCGTCAAAGACTCTTCTGGTAACCAATCTAGTATCACTGTACAAGTAACTGTAACTAAAGGTAATCTCGCATCATCCGATTTTGGTAATTCAAAAGATGAAATATTATTATATCCAAACCCAACTATGGATATTCTTAACATCGTTTCTCAAAAAGAAATAAAATATCTTACAATTATCGATGCGTCGGGAAAATTAGTTCATGGCTATAAATCTGTTAATAAAGTTGACGTTAAAAAACTACCAAGTGGCACATACTTGCTAATAATTGATACGATTGACGGTATTAGAAGAACTAAAAAATTCATTAAAAAAGATTAATAACATCTATTAAAAAGAGGCTGTCTCAAAATGACAGTCTCTTTTTTTGTTATGATTTTAAAGAATAATTTACAAATTTACCAAGCTGAAGAAAGCAATTTAAAAGGATATTCTATTCCAATAAAACAATTTTTGGCCTAAACTATATTTTAACTTTTCATTAAACCTTAACTTTTTAATATCTAAATTTTTAATCGTATTTTTGCACCAAATTTCATTAAGAATATGAGTACAACAACACAATATGTTCCTTACAAGGTTAAGGATATTTCTCTAGCAGAATGGGGAAGAAAAGAAATTACGTTAGCAGAAGCTGAAATGCCCGGTTTGATGGCGATTCGTGAAGAATACGGACCATCTCAACCATTGAAAGGTGCTAGAATTGCAGGATGTCTTCACATGACAATTCAAACTGCTGTTCTTATCGAAACTTTGGTGGCTCTTGGTGCAGAAGTTACTTGGTCTTCTTGTAATATTTTCTCAACTCAGGATCACGCTGCTGCGGCGATTGCTGCTGCTGGAATTCCAGTTTATGCTTGGAAAGGTCTTAACGAAGAGGAATTCGATTGGTGTATTGAGCAAACTTTGTTCTTCGGCGAAGATAGAAAACCATTAAACATGATTTTGGATGATGGTGGAGATTTAACAAACATGGTTTTTGATAGATATCCAGAATTCACAAAAGATATCAAAGGACTTTCTGAAGAAACAACAACAGGTGTTCACAGATTGTACGAAAGAATGAAAAACGGAACTTTAGTAATGCCTGCAATCAACGTAAACGATTCGGTTACTAAGTCTAAATTTGATAACAAATACGGTTGTAAAGAATCTGCTGTTGATGCGGTAAGAAGAGCAACTGACGTAATGCTTGCTGGTAAAAGAGTGGTTGTTTGTGGCTACGGAGACGTTGGTAAAGGTACTGCAGCATCTTTCAGAGGAGCTGGTTCTATTGTTACAGTTACGGAAATCGACCCAATTTGTGCGCTTCAAGCTGCAATGGACGGTTACGAAGTAAAAAGATTAGATACAGTTGTTGATAACGCAGATATCGTAATTACGACGACTGGTAACTTCAACATCGTAAGACCTGAGCATTTCAAGAAAATGAAAGATAAAACGATCGTTTGTAATATCGGACACTTCGATAACGAAATCGATATGGCTTGGTTAAACGAAAACTACGGTTCAACAAAAACTGAAGTTAAGCCTCAAGTAGACATCTACACTATCGATGGTAAAGAAATCATCATCTTGGCTGAAGGTCGTTTAGTAAACTTAGGTTGTGCAACTGGTCATCCATCTTTTGTAATGTCGAACTCGTTCTCGAACCAAACTTTGGCTCAGATCGAATTATGGACAAATTCTGCAGCTTACGGAAACGAAGTTTACATGTTGCCTAAACATTTAGATGAAAAAGTAGCCGCTTTACACCTTAAGAAATTAAGCGTTGAGCTAGAAACTCTTTCTCCTGCACAAGCTGATTATATCGGTGTTCCAGTTGAAGGACCTTTCAAACCTGAATATTACAGATACTAAGACTTCTTAGTTTTTAAAATATCTAAATCCCGTTTCAAAATTTGGAGCGGGATTTTTGTTTAATATAAAATACCACACTTTAAGAAAAATATTTAAAAACAAAAGTCTCTAATTTTTATATTTGCAAAAAATACAACTGATGACAACGGGACGATTAGAAGCCTTCAGCGATGGTGTTATAGCCATTATTATTACAATCATGGTTTTATCATTGCAAATTCCGACCACTCCCGATTGGTCTGGCATTAGAGCATTGGCTCCAAAATTTGTAAGTTATATCCTGAGTTTTATATACGTTGGAATATATTGGAACAACCATCACCACCTTATTTTTAACACCAACAAAGTAAACGGAAATATCATGTGGAGTAATCTCGCATTTTTGTTTACCCTTTCATTAATGCCGTTTTCTACCGCTTGGATGGGAGAACATCAATTCAAGATGAATACGACCATACTCTATGGTATTGTGTTAATGTCAAACGCTGTAACTTACGGGATATTATCATACTTTATCGCCAAAAATGAAGGTAAAAATTCGGAGTTTGTGAAAGCAATCGGTGGCGGAACCAAAGAAAAACTATCAATTGCAATTTATCTTTTAGGCATTACGGTTTCGTTTTTCGAGCCTTACATTGCTTTAGTTTTCTATTATATTGTAGCACTAATGTGGATTATCCCTGACAAACGATTAACCGAAAAAGAATAACATAGCAAAAGCCTTTTCAGATGAAGAGGCTTTATATTTATTCTTTATTAATCTTTAATAAATTTATGCATTTTAGCACCTTTATCATCTCCGATTCTTAACATATAAGTTCCTTTTGGTAATTTTGAAACATCCAATGATAACTTCTTAGAATCATAAAACTGTTTTTGAATTAATTTTCCAGAAATATCAAATATGCCAATAGATGTTATTTTGATTTCACTATCAATATGTAAAAAATCTTTTGTAGGATTAGGATACATAGATAATTTTGTTTGGTCTATATCCTGTGTAGCTGCAAATGGAATATTAAACCGAACATTGTCTAAACTTAGATAAAACTGATCTGGATCCGAAAAGGCACGAAAAGAAACATAATAAACACCATCTGCAGGCACATTGAAATTAACATATGCAGTTTCATACGGATAATTTGTAATATCTTCATTAACCCACAAACGCGTAGTTTGCGCTTCAACAGTCGGAGCTGTACCTATCAAAACTTCCATTTTTTCTGGAAACCATGCATCGGTACCCATATAATCAAAACTCAATAGTACTGGCTGACCAGCTTTCATATTAATACCTCGAGTAAATAAATAAGAATTGGCTGCGTTTTCATGAAAATAATACATCATGTAATTACTTCCTTCCGATGGAGCCGGCGTTTGTGAAGACGCTTGTGTCACTGCCCAGTTGTTACCTGTCCCTGCATTTATAATCGTCCATCCATCAAGGTCTGCTGTTTCAAAACCATAAGAATATGGTAACTCCGCAGTGTTCTGCCCATATAAAGAAGTAAGTCCAAAACATGAAATACCCAATAGTAATTTTTTTATCATAATTTTTTATTTTTAAGTGTATTACAATATACAATTTATTTTTTTTGAACTTAACATTAAGAACATTCAATTGTTTCCAAATCTTAGATCACGAAAATTGAAAGCCATTTGCATCAAAAAACAATTTTAGATTCCGTAAATTCGCTTATTAATTTTTAAATCTTCATAATGGAATATTCACAATTAGAACCTAAAAATATTTGGAAGAATTTTGCATTGCTAAATGCGGTGCCACGTCCTTCGAAAAAAGAAGAGCGTGTTATTGCTTTCATCAAAAAATTTGGTGAAGACTTAGGCTTAGACACATTGGTTGACGAAGTTGGCAACGTTATCATTCGTAAACCTGCAACTTCTGGTATGGAAAATCGTCAGCCAATCGTTATGCAATCGCACCTTGACATGGTTTGTCAAAAAAACAGCGATGTCGATTTTGACTTTGATACGCAAGGTATCCAAATGTATGTTGATGGCGATTGGGTAAAAGCAAAAGGTACAACTTTAGGTGCAGACAATGGACTAGGCGTCGCGACTATTATGACTATTTTGGAAAGTAATGACATCCCACATCCTGCACTGGAAGCACTTTTCACGATAGACGAAGAAACTGGTATGACGGGGGCTTTAGGCCTTAAAGGCGGACTTTTGCACGGCGATATTTTATTAAATCTTGACACCGAAGAAGATGACGAGATCGATATCGGTTGTGCTGGTGGTGTCGATGTTACAGCGACGGCGACCTTCGGGACTGTTGATGCAAAAGCTGATGTATATACAATCCAGATTAAAGGTTTACAAGGTGGACATTCTGGGATGGACATCCACAAAGGTTTTGGAAACGCTAACAAAATCCTTGGCAGATTTTTATTTGAAGGTTTAAATAATGACATTCAAATTATTAATATCGATGGCGGTGGACTTAGAAATGCAATCCCGAGAGAAGCAAAAGCTATCGTTTCTGTTGCTAATGCTGCGGATTTTGAAAAAGTAACTTCCGATCTCAAAGCAAGTATTCTTGAAGAATTTGCTAGCATAGAAAAAGATATAGTTATCACGATTGAAAAATCATCTTCGAGCGACAAAGCTCTAAGTTTTGAAGATTCAAAAAAAGTGATTTATTCGATAAATGCAGCTCACAATGGTGTTTTCCGTATGAGTCCTGATGTTGAAGGTCTAGTAGAAGCATCTAATAATGTGGCGCGCGTTGAGGTTAAAGATGGCGCTGTTAAGATTTTAAACTTAACAAGATCTTCTGTTGATTCTACTAAAACTGAAGTTGCGCAACAGCTGATTTCTTCGTTTGAAAGCAATGGCATCAAAACCGAATTGACAGGAAGTTACCCAGGTTGGAAGCCAAATCCAGGTGCAGAAATTATCCAGATAATGACTGATCTTTACGAAAAGGATTTCGGTGCAAAACCAATGGTTGTTGCTTGTCACGCGGGATTAGAATGTGGCATTATCGGTACCAATTATCCTAAGATGGAAATGGTAAGTTTTGGGCCAACCATCAAAGGTGCACACTCTCCAGACGAAAGAGCGAGCATTTCTTCGGTTCAGAAATTCTGGAAATATCTACAAGAGATTTTACAAAATATCCCTGAAAAGAAATAATCTCTTTTAATCATAAAAAAACGCCTTTCAAATGTTTGAAAGGCGTTTTTTTAGCATTTTCTTTATCGTTTGATAACACCTGCGCCAGGTCCAGAGACCTTTACATTAGGACGTTTTGACTTATTATCAGTCGTTTTATAATAGACCTTAGAACTCGAACCACCAATGGATACGTTATTCACTTTGTCAACATAAACAGTGTTACCAGCGCCTTCCACAACAATTTTGGATGCAAAACCATTAACGGTAATCACATTGCTTGTGCCTTCAATCAAAAGTGTCCCACCTGTCAGAGAAAAAGTCTTTTTGTGTCCTACACCTTCTACATGTACATTTCCGTTTTCTTCGGTAATATCGCCCGCTGTCCCTGCTTTTCCTCCAGCTTTACTCGCCATATCGACTGCATCATTTAGGATACCGCCAAGACTTTGACTATAAACATTGCTAAAAGCGAAGCCTAAAACTAACATTAATACAAATTTTAATTTTTTCATTTGGTTTTTATTTAGATTATCTATACATATTTAACGATTAAATCAAAATAAAATTCCTTAATAAATATTAAATAATTAATAATTTATTGTGAAAGAAATTATTTTTCAACATAAAATAAAACAAATTAAAAATATTAATCAAACAAAGATTAAAGCAACCAATTATTAAATATTTTATTTAAATAATTTAAAAAATGAAAAAAATATTTAGAAAAAAAGGATTAAACAATGACATTAATCATAATTTTTTATTAATTTGGCGCAACATTAAATCGCATATAATTAAAATTTAGTAATGAGAAAAAATCTACTTAGCTTAGGCTTTATAGGAATCTTGTTTTTGTCAAATAGTTTGACAGCACAAGCGCAGGTAAGTAAAAGAATATTACATGACAATGGCACACCTAGCTTAATAAGCTTTGCGTCTGGCAACAATCTATCGTCTTTAACTGCTCAAAATATCTTTGAACAGTATCTTAACATCTCCTCTAATACGACAATGAAGCTTGCTTCAACAAAAGTTGACAATGTAGGAAAATTCAAAACTGAAAAATATCAAATGTATTTTGATGGTATACCAGTAGAATATGCCATATACAATCTTCATTACAAAAACGGTGCTTTAACTGCAATGAATGGTGAGATTTTCAAAACTGATGCAGTGCAATCTCAGACAACAATCTCAGCAGAACAAGCATTTATAAAAGCTAAAAAATATGTAAACGCTTCTTCCTATATGTGGGAAGACGCTTCTTATACAGAGATCTCTGGCTACAAAAAACCTGTTGGAGAAAAAGTGCTACTTCCGATCTTAGTAAGCGAAGGAAATTACAAACTTATCTCTGCTTACAAATTTGACATTTATGCAGCAGCACCTATCAGTAGAGGTTGGGTATATATTGATGCTAATGACGGGAAAGTTTTGGCTTATGATGCTATTATGAAGCATGCTAAGATGAACAATTTCCCAACAAAAGATGTTACAACTCCAGAACCAATCAGTCTTAAAGAAAGTTTTAAACCAGATGCTTTATTCGTAGCAGGAACTGCAGCAACACGATACAGTGGAGAACGCAGTATTGACACATCTTTGTTGACGTCTGGTACCAATAGTGGCAAATATGCATTAATAGATTCTTCACGTGGAGGAGGTGTTATTACAAAGAATGCTAAAAAATCACAAACTGTATCTGCAACATTGGATTTTATTGATAATGACAATAACTGGACGGCTGCAGAATTTGATAATTCTACATTCGATAATGCAGCTTTAGATGCACATTGGGGTGTTGCAAAAACTTATGATTACTTTAAAGATACATTTAATCGTAACAGTTATGATGATAATGGTACAGCTTTACGTAGTTATATTCATTATGGAAGTAACTACGAAAATGCGGGCTGGACTGGTGCTGAAATGGTGTATGGCGATGGTGCATCTACCTTCAAACCTCTTACGGCATTTGATGTAACTGCCCATGAGCTTGGTCACGGTGTTTGTCAGGAGACCGCAAATTTAGCATATCAAAGAGAATCGGGCGCACTTAACGAAGGTTTCTCCGATATATGGGGAGCAATTATCGAACATAAATATGCGCCAGAAAAACAAGCTTTCTTAATTGGTGAAGATATTGTAAAAGTATCGCCAAACTATTTAAGATCGATGATTACCCCAAAAACAGGACTTAATAAACAACCTGACACTTACCGAGGTACGCATTGGTATCCTGCAACGGTTGAAGAAGGCTGTGCTTCTCCTAATCCACAAACTAATGATAACTGTGGTGTGCATTATAACAGTGGCGTTCTTAACCATTGGTTCTACATCCTTGTTATGGGTAAAGTTGGCACTAACGATTTAGGGAATTCTTACGATGTTACTGGTATCGGCTGGGAAAAAGCTGAAAAACTTGTTTATAAATTAGAAAGTGAATATGTAACAGCAAACTCAAACTATAAAAATACTCGTGACTTCGCCATTGAAGTAGCAAAAGTACTTTATGGTGAAAATTCACAAGAGATGATTGCGGTTCAAAATGCATTTTTTGCTGTAGGTGTAGGTGCTAAATATCTTTCGACGCCAGATACTACGCCTCCAACAGTTCCTACTAACTTAACAGCAAGTAATATCAAAGGTACATCGGCTAAGTTGACTTGGGGCGCATCTACGGACGATAACGCTATGGAAGGCTACATCATATATAAAGACGGCACAGAGATTGGCAGAACAACTAGTGCAGTAACTTATGATGTTAAGAACTTAACAAGACTTACGACTTACGACTTTACAGTTAAAGCACTAGATGCATACGGAAACATTTCTGATGCTAGTAATATTGCTAAAGTAACAACAACTGACGCTCCAGATTATTGCGCATCACAAGGGAATACGACAACTGACGAAAAAATCAACCGTGTACAATTTAATACGATTGACAAAACAAGTACAGGAACTGCTGGTTACGAAGATTTCACAGACGTTTCTACAACTTTGGAAGTTGGAAAAACTTACGAAATCAAAATCACACCGAAATGGGGATCAACACCATATAACGAAGGTTATGCCGTATTTATTGACTGGAACAACGATGGAGACTTTAATGATCCTAACGAAAAAGCTTTCACAAGTGCACCTTCTAGTACAACACCTATTGTTGGCAACATAACAGTTCCTAGCACCGCTGTCCTTGACAAGCCTACAAGAATGAGAGTATCTTTAAAATGGAATGGGATACCTACAGCTTGCGAAACATTCTCTTACGGACAAGTTGAAGATTACACAGTAACAGTTGTACCAAACTTAGCAGTGTCGGATATCAATAAAAATAGTGCTTTCAGCATCTTCCCTAACCCTGTTAAAGATGTGCTTAACATCCAAACAACAAGATCAGGAGAGATCAGCTATCAAGTAATTAACACAGCTGGACAAGCAGTATTATCTGGCAAGACCAAAGGACAAAACATCCAAGTACAGTCTTTACCAGTTGGTAACTACATCATCCAGATGACAAATGGTGAAGAAACTTCTACTCAAAAATTCATCAAAAAGTAGAGACTTTCCATAACCAAAATAATAAACCGCTGCTTCTTGCAGCGGTTTTTTTATTTGGAGCTAATCCCGCTGTCCGCTATATCTTTAGTGCGAGGCTCGGATGGCTCCGCTACGCTCCGCCCCCTCACCTCGCCCCAAAGGATGCCGCTACCATCGGGGCTAGAAGTAAGAAATAATAATTTCATTTTACAAGTAATAGAAAAATTCTCAGTCAAAAACCAAAAAAGTTTAAAATCATCAAACCCCAACATTTATCAGTTTTCAAAAGCTATGGCTTTTTCAAAAAAAATCAAGAAATTAGCAGAATGGCAAAACTAAAAACCGTCTACTTCTGTCAAAACTGTGGCACGCAATTCCCAAAATGGTTAGGACAATGCACCAACTGTGGCGAATGGAATACACTCGTAGAAGAAGTTGTCGAAAAATCATCGACTTCCAAAAACTATTCTGGCGACAAGAAGCAACATATCATCAACATTATCGAAGTTAATGCACAAGAAGAACCGCGCATTGCAACGCCCAGCGAAGAGCTCAACAGAGTTTTGGGCGGCGGAATTGTCTTAGGATCTGTAACACTTATCGGTGGCGAACCAGGCATCGGGAAGTCAACTTTGCTGTTACAATTAGCCTTGAAGATGCGCAAAAAAGTTTTCTATGTTTCTGGAGAAGAAAGTGCGTCGCAAATCAAAATGCGTGCGGACAGATTAACCGATTTACAAAACCCAGAATGTTATCTTTTTACAGAAACTTCAGTTGACAAAATCTTGCACGAAGCCAAAAAATTAAAACCCGATTTCATCATTATCGACTCTATCCAGACTTTGCATTCTAGTTTGATAGAGAGTTCACCAGGGACCGTTTCTCAGATTAGAGAATGCTCCGGCGAGATTATAAAATTCGCGAAAGAGACGAGCACACCGGTATTTTTGGTTGGTCACATTACGAAAGATGGTCAAATTGCAGGACCTAAAGTGCTAGAACACATGGTCGATGTTGTTCTTAATTTTGATGGCGATAGGAATCATCTTTTCCGATTGTTACGCGCCAACAAAAACCGTTTTGGATCCACCGCCGAAATCGGAATCTACGAAATGATTTCTCAAGGTTTAAAAGAAATTAAAAACCCGTCCGAAATTTTAATCACCAAAAAATTCGAAGAACTTTCTGGCAACGCTGTAGCTGTTACTTTAGAAGGCAATCGCCCGATGTTATTAGAAATTCAGGCTTTGGTGAGCACCGCAGTCTATGGTACGCCACAGAGAAGTTCAACAGGATTCGATTCCAAAAGGTTGAATATGCTTCTAGCAGTTTTAGAAAAAAGAGCAGGTTTTCAATTGGGTGCGAAAGACGTTTTCCTCAACATCACAGGCGGAATAAAAACCGACGATCCAGCTTTGGATTTGGCGGTCATCGCTTCTATCCTTTCGTCTAATGAAGATTTTGCGATTTCGGAGAAGTATTGTTTTGCGGGAGAAATTGGATTGAGCGGCGAAATTCGTCCGATTCCACAAGCTGAACAACGTATTTCGGAAGCCGAAAAATTAGGTTACGAAAAGATATTTGTGTCCAATCTTAATAAAATTCCGAAGCGAAAATTCGGTATCAAAATAGAAGAAGTCGGGAAAATAGAAGATTTCCACGAACGATTGTTTTAGGTTTTATTTTAAATTTAAACTAAAAAAGCTGCCCAAATATTGAGCAGCTTTCATTATTTAAAAGAAAAATATCAAATTAGTTTTTAACTAATTTTTTCTGATAGGATGCTTTGTCTGTTGTAATTTTAAGAACATAAACACCTTTTGCAAGACTTCTTACATCCAATTGATTATTCAACAATGGCAATTCTATACGTTTTCCTGATAAGTCATATACTTCAACATTTGTTACTTTATCCGTAGATTTTAAACTAACAAAATCCGTCGCTGGATTTGGATAAATTTGAAGGTCAACTTTAGAAACGTGATCAGTCGCTAAGGTCGAAGAAGAAATCGTCATTGTATGATCTAGAACTTTTCCGTTCGAGTTAAAGCTAAGTGTCAACGTCGCAGTTCCTGATGTAATCGGCGTAATAACCAACTCATCATTTTCATTTATTTCCGCCGAAATAATTGCGTTTTTACTAATAGATTTAACACTTACAACGACGTTTGCTCCGATATTATCCTGATCTGTCACTTTATTTTTAAGATCAACTGTCGTAACAGAATTCACCGTCAAACTACTTGGTAAATTGCTATCTAAAATTGGGTCAAAAACGTCTGGGAATACCGTCACTGCTGGGAACCAATAGTAATCGTTAAGCGTTTGTGTTTTGATTAATGCGCCCGTTGTGTCATAGGTATGAATCCAGTTTTTTTGATAATGCGCACCGTAACCACTTTCTGTAGTATTCAAAATTAATTTATCAGAAACTGGGTCAACTCGTAATGCCGCACCGTAAGGAATTTGTTTGTAAGTCCCCGTCTGTCCTGGGATTGCTGCAAAGTTTTCATTAAAAGTTTTCGTTGTTACATCAAATTTTACAATCTGAGTTCCAGACAACCATTCACTTTTAGAATTAATCCAATACAAAGCATTTTGTTGTGTACTCGCTGTGAAACTTCCTGCATTCCAAGCGCCCCAAGATCCAATATATTTAGTTGTTGGAATCGCGTATTCTGTCGTTGCAAAAGTTGTTGGATTAATATTAACCAACTTTTCATTCTGAATCGCCCAAACACTTCCATCTTTAGCCTGAACAATAGAATGGAAAGACCCTGGAATTGTTGTTTTTAAAGTATGCGTTTTAGGATCGATCACAAAAATTCCTGTAGTTTGTTTAACTGCAAAAACATATTGTGAAGTTCTAATCATATTACCAATTTGTCCAGAATAAGTGGCTCCACCACCAGTTCCTGTAATTACAGCACCCACTTGCATATTTGCAATATCGAAAAGGTAAACACCATTAGAAGCTGCAATATATCCCGTATTTTGGTCAACACCAACGAAAGAACGACCATCGCCACCGCCGATGTTATCGAAACCTGCAATCTTCTCCATAGTTTTTGCATTAGCAACAACTAATCTTCCACCAGGTGTGTATTGGGTATCTCCTCCGTCCGACTCTTGTTTAGAAATAAAATAAAATTTATCACCATAGATAGTACCATATTGTGTTGTAGCACCGAAAGCTTGGTTATTATTTTTTTCGCTGTAGACACGATAATAAACTTGATCATTTTCGCCAACAAAGTTAACCGAACCATTAGTATGCCCAAACCATTCTTCGTTCACCATAAAGAATCCTTTGGTAAAATCTGCTTGTGAAGAATATACAGAAACTGGCGTGAAAGTGCTTGAAATGTCTTGAGGATTCATATCGACATTGTAATTCCATAAATCCCAAGAACCATTTACCAACTGACGACTCGTCGCTCCAAGACCAGAATATCCAAAATCATCCGTCGCCGAATCTTTAACCCAATATGACCAATAACCTTGGTACCAACCAGACTGCCAATGATCATTAGCATCAACAGCTTTGTAGTCGTCAAAATCATAAGCTGTTGTATTAATAATACCATCTAAAGGATAAAGCGGATAAGTTGTATTGTTGTTTTTGTACAAACCTACTGTTCCTTTACCATCTAGGTCAAAGCCAATACCACCAATTGCGGATCCAAATTGAGTCCCCTGATAAAGCAATGTATAAAAACGTTTGTCAACTTTTGCAATGGCTTTTATCATGTCTTCACCAGTTGCGTTACCATCCCAACGGAATCCCCAAACGAGAGCATCAGGATTTTTTTGATCGTTCCACTGGATGGCTAACACCGCTTTGTTCGATCCAGTCCCAACCCAATAGACAACGTCGTCCATTGTAAAATTGCTATTTTTAGCTTGTTTTTTCGACGTTATGTTTTTGACCTCCGATCGAGGAACGCCTTGCACTGTTACTTGAGCATTAGTTGAGAATGCAAAAAGAAACAGCAAAAAGAAAAGATACATCTTTCTCATAAGTACTGATTTTTATTGTTTGTTTTTAATTTTATTTAAAATGTAAGTTATAGGCTCCAGCTACTTCTGTCGAAACTTCGCCTAGCCAACCTGCTTCTTGATTGATACCTGTATAAACTTTCACGAAATCGATACCCGGAAGTTTAACATAGTTTCCGTATTTATCAATCGCCCAAGAAATATCAATGTTTGAGGCATCATCATTGTTTGGTGCGTTGTCAGCATAACCATACGCATAAGATTTGCCTACCCAATAGGTGCCCGTGCCACTTTGATCATAGAAGTTATCCTTGAGACGAGTTCCTTTTAAAGAATAAGACATTTCTGAAAACCACAAAGGATAATAGCTTTGCGCATGGAACGTATTTCGAGTTTTAAAACCAGAAACACCTTGGTTATCTTGCCATTTGATATACTGTGTGTCGGTCTGCCAGAACTCAGCGCCAGGAACTGGTTCTTTATTCTCATCCGGTTTGAAGTAAGTAATTTCGTAGTTTCTAATAGTAGTATCTTTAAAATACTCGCTACCTGCAATCTCGTACCACTCGTCTTCATCGGGTTTTCCATTTTTGTTTCGGTCGTAGGCCACCATGATAATGCCAGGTTCGCAAGAGCCAGCTCTTTCTTCAATAGCTTCATTTCCCCAGAACGCATTTCCTAGAATTTTGAAATCGCGACCATCATAATTCGGGATGGTATGATCAAAACCAAAAACCACATATCCTCCAAAGCCACCCAAAGTCACCATGGTCGAATTACCACCAACCAAAGATTCTTTCGCTTTTTTAATCATTTTATCTTGAGTATCTCCAGTGGCGTACTCAGGAATTTCATTTATAAATTGACCAACCGCAGGACGATAATCAAAAACATCAGCAATATATTTACTATAGGCTTTCACTTCCTTGTTGACGATAATTTGGGAAGTATATTTTTTAGAAACACCATTCGTTTCGGCAGTTAAAGTCAATGCATAATTCTTGGCATATCGAGAAATAAACTCGAGTTTGGGTACATCTTTAGCAATGATGGAATCATAAACGACTTCCTTGTTATCAACTATTTTCTTGGCACTAATGCTCCAAGTAAGTT
This sequence comes from Soonwooa buanensis, assembly GCF_900167905.1. Classification (GTDB taxonomy): domain Bacteria; phylum Bacteroidota; class Bacteroidia; order Flavobacteriales; family Weeksellaceae; genus Soonwooa; species Soonwooa buanensis. The sequence continues at coordinate 35,876 of NZ_FUYZ01000014.1, forward strand.
TTGAATCCAAACCTAATTTTGAATCGATATCCAAAACGCGATAACGACTAACCGAATATTGATCGTCCAAAGTTTTTCCTGGAAGACTTCCTCCACTATCAACTTCTTCACGATCAGACTTACAAGCGACAAGCCCAATTAGCAAGCTGCTTGCAAAACCTAAAGTCAAAATTTTTATAGAATTTTTTTTCATAATACATTAGATTTTATTTATACAGAAAAACAAAATGCGCTGGGATATTTCCGGCTTCTGTTTTCCATTTGAATCTTCCATTTTTATCAAAACAATACACAAAACCCATCGATACATAATTGCGGGCATCCGTCATATAGATATCTTCCGTAATAGGATTTACAGCAATGCCATAAGGCGTTTTTATAGCGTCGGCATAAGTAGGTTCGATGATGTTTTTAGAAATAATTTGTTCGGTTTTAACATCGATAATTCCGAAGGATTTGGTGTAGGTGTGCGTGTTGTAATTAAACTCATTACCATAATAATAGAGTTTGTCATTAACAATCGTCATCTCGCTGACAGCCACGCCAAAATCTTTTTTAACCTGTCCAGAAACGGGATCAAGCAAATACAAACTCGATGGAATTGTGTAATAATCGCCACGAGAACTCACATACAAATCGCCATAATTATCTTTTTCGATATGGTGAAGATTAATCGCAACATCTATTTTTCTTAATTCTTTAAATGTTGTTAAATCCACTTCTGATACAGTTTTATCATAATTCGGAAAACGATAACCACCCGAATTGGCGACATAAAGTTTATTACCGATAATTTGCATTTCTTCTGGTTGATAACCAACAGTCACCTCTCTCGTAATCGCCAAAGAAAGCGTATCTATTTCGGCAACTTTACCGATTGGTGCGTTAGGATCCAAAACCACTGGACCTGCATAACTGCTTGCGTAAGCTTTCCCATCTTTGAAAGCCATATAACGGCAGTTCTGAAGCTTAATCGTTTTGATACGTTTGGCTTTCTTCGCATCGAGAACTTCAATTTTGTTGGAAACATTGACCACGACGTACATTTTGCTGCCATAGATTTTAATATCGTTACCAACATCACCCAATTCCTTAACCACTTCGGGATTAATATCAGCGTAGATATTTCGGTGATACGTTCCGGTTGCATAATCGAAGTAATCCAAAGTCGATTTGTTACTTCCCATATTACCTTCATTTAAAAGATAAAAACCTTTAATAGCGGTATTTTGCGGAGGTTCTAGACCGGATTCTACTTCGGGACGAACAATAATATCATCCGTTCGACACGAGAAAATCAACAATAAAAGTGAAAATGAAAAATAGAGTTTTAGATGTTTCATAAAGTGTAATTTAGGATGAGACGGAAACTTCTGCCAGGCATCGGAAAATTGATAACCACATCATAATACTGATTGAAAATATTGTTCATCTCCAAACTTGCTTTAAACTGATGCTGCTTCCATCGGAAGATCTTTTGCACCGACAAATCGTGTGTATACCAAGGTTGCACATAGTTGTACTGAATATTATCTTGGTTAACATCGTAACGCTCGCCAACATAGATGGCACTGTAGTTAAAACTCCAATCTTTATAATCAGCCATCAATGTAAAAGTCCCACTGTGCCACGGCGTATACGGAATTTGGTTTTTGTAAAATGTATCATCAGGATCGCTAACATCCTGCGCTTTCTGGTAAGTATAGGAAAGTAATGGTCTTAGTTTTACATTTCCAATTTTAAAAGTGGACTGTAGGTTAACGTCAACACCTCGGATCTCTACACGACCAAGATTCATCATCAACCAACGGAACATACTGCCATTGGGCGCAGCCACAATTTTATCCTGAACTTCATTGTAATAGCCATCAACTTTTAAATAAAATTCTTGAAAAACATCATTTTTAAAACTTTTATGATAGGTAAAACCAAGGTCGTATTGCGTGGTATATTCAGGCTTCAGATAGGTATTCCCGATGTTGGTGTAATACAAATCATTAAACGTTGGCATTCTAAAAATCCGTTTATAGAAAGCTCTTAGCGTTAAATCCTTAGTATTGAAGGGCTGATAAGCAGCATAGAAAGCGGGCGTCCATTCGCGTCGATCTGGCGATTTCGCATTTTTTTCAACGTTTTCGTGCACGAAAGTTCCTAGAAGACTTCCCATAAAACGCAGTCGATTCCATTGATAAGTCGACGCTAAAGCCACCAAATTGGTATAACGTGTCGGATATGAAAAGTTGATTAAATTGGCATCTAAATTATTAAATTGGAAATCACCATTTAAGCTGACATCCCAACTCGGTGTAATCGTATAGATGTTAGAAGAACTAACGTAAACTTCGCGCTGGATATAAGAATTCTCGGATCTTATCACATATTCTGTACGCACCGTGTCCGCATAATACGTATAATCGTAAGCGAACTTGGCTTTAAGTTGGGTTTCGAATTTTGGAAAAAGTTTCTTTCTAAAAGTACCTTGCACAAAGTAATTGTCATCCGTCATCCTAGAACCACGAGCACCAAATCTACCGTTAACAATGGCCGCAGGAATACCACGGTTAGAGTTGTAGGCGTAACCACGAATATTCCAACTTCCGTTACGGATTGTACCATTGAGTGTGGTTTCAAAACGTTTGGCTTTAATATCCGAATCTTGTCTTTTTGCAATCGTGTCATACGCAATCGCTCCATCCGGATATCTTTTGAAATAGCGAAACTTGTATACGCCATCACTTTCCAAATATTCAGAGCTAAAACTCATCGCAATTTTGTCTGACAATTTTTGCTCTAGTCTAAAAGAGGGATTAAATAATTGTATCGTACTATTTTTTAGACGAATAGAAAGATTCGTTTTTTTGTCACCAGTAAAAGAAGGTGTTTTGGGTTGAAGATAAATGGCACTTGCCGAGGCAAAATCTTTTGCCGGTTGGAAGATTTCACTTTTTTGACCATTATATAAAGAAATACCTTCGAGATCGTCTAAAGAATAACGTCCCAAATCAACCAAACCATTTTGCGCATTTCCGAGCTGGATACCATCGTAAAAAACACCAACATGTTGACTTCCCAAACTTCGTACATTAATGGTTTTGAGACCGCCAACGCCGCCATAATCTTTGATCTGCACTCCCGAAAAATACCGTAAAGCATCAGCAACCGATTGACTGCTCAAGCGTTGCAAGTCTTCACCGCTCAAAGTCTGCGCAGGAATTACATCCTTCAAATCACGTTTGAAAAGAATAACTTCTGTTATTTCTTTTTTGGAAATACTGTCTTTACGCTGTCCAAAAACGAAAGACATCGCAAAAAAAGCCACAAGAAATGCCGCTCGAAAAACCGATAAAAAAAGTCGTGTCACCATTAGCTCATTTAGATTAATGATGACGCTAATGGAAAATAAGAATACAAAGTAACAGTGCAAAAAACTGCACAGTAACTCCGTTGTTCTAGGCTTTATTCCACGAAAGCGCCAAACGTTAAACTTACTGGCAGGTCTTCTGACTTACTTCATTTTCGGAATCCTTCCCATTCTAAGAACAGTGGATCTAACTTCCGAAAACCTTGTGTGAAGCTTACAGCAGCGGGTCTGTCTGGGATTTTCACCCAGTTCCCTTTTAAAGCTTTTTATGGCTCACCAGTTTTGCAAAAATATTAAATTTTTATTAAACAAGAAAGCCTTTTTCGTTAAAGTCCAAAATCGCAAATTATTTTCCTTATTTTAAAAATATTTTAGAAAATTTTATCTATAATAATAACATTCGCTTTGTACAAAAACAGAATTTAAAAGAAATAAATTACTTAAATTGTATTTAGTTTTACAACTTTAAAAATCGAACAAACATTACAATGAATTATCTTGCACATTCCTATTTATCCTTTACTGATGGACAACTTGTCGGGAATATGATTGCAGATTTCATCAAAAATAATGAGCGTGAAAATTTCCCTTTAGAAATCCAAGAAGGTATCAAATTACATCGTGCAATCGACAGTTTCACCGATACACATCCTGCAGTATCGCAAGCAAAAAAAATATTTAGTCCTTTGGTAAGGCTTTATGCTGGGGCTTTTGTTGATGTTGCGTTCGATTATTTTGTGGCGCATTCTATGTCGGATGAAGCACTTTTTGAACATTCTCAAAAAGTCTACAAAACGCTTTGGGAATATGAAAAATGGCTTCCAGAAAATTTTAAAATGATGCTAAAGAAAATGGAAGAAGACAATTGGTTGTACAATTATTGCGAAGATTGGGGCATAAAATTTAGCATGAAAAACGTGCTTAACAAAGCCAAGTATTTGGAAAAAGACATTCCCGTTTTTGAAGCATTTTTAAGTCATAAAAAAGAAATCGGAAAAGAATTTGACATTTTCTTTCCCGATATTAAACTTTATCTTGAGACTTTGGATTTATGATTTATTCTTCCTTAAACTGAAGCAAAAATATAATAAGCGACATAATATAAATAAATATTACAATGATAGCTCTAGCTGTAATTTTTGATACTTTTTGTAATAATGATATATTCAATAATTCCAATTATCCACCAGATAGGAATTTTAAAAATTGTATACCATAAATTAAATCCATCAACAACCGCATAAGTTTTGTATACGTTATTAATTTCGATTTTGATTGAAATATATGGAATAACAATTAAAAATGATATTATAAAAAGTATTCTTAAGAGAGTATTTAATTTAAATCTCCCAATTTTTATAAATAAAAATATGACTAAATTAATAAATATTAAAATTGCAAAATCTGCATAACTAAAAAAAGTAAATGGTTCTGCAGCTTCAGTAAAAATACTATTCATATTCTTGTTCTTCAGATATTTCTGTTTTATTAAAATAGCGTTTTTTATCCAGCATCTTGGAGACAATTCCAGCCAATATCAGTCTCTGCGTATTTTTAGGGAGCTAGCAAAGCATTATCTTGACATTTTATTTGAATTGAAAATAATATTACGAAAAGTCCAAATGCAAATTTAATTTTCTGTTTCATTTTAGCTTTTAAGCTTCGACAAATATCGCTCTTCGATAATATTAAGATGATGAATATTGTGACCAACAATCAGTTTTCCGATGGTTTCAACACTTAAAGCATTGCCGTTGGCAGCACCTTTTAACTGTAAAACTTCACCTGACAAATCATCAAAAAATAAGATACTTCCCTTTCTGACAAAAGAAAATTCGTCGATGAGGTTTTCGAGACTTCTATCATTTGCATGAGAATTTTTAGCCCAAAGTTCTTCATCAAAACCTGGCAATTCTGTTTGATCTTGCCTTGCAAAAGTCATGGCACGATACGCAAATACTTTCTCGGTATCTATTAAATGTTGTAATAATTCTTTGAGCGTCCACTTGCCATTGTCATAAGCAAAAAGACCTTGTTCCTCCGTCAAATCACTGAAAATACCGAAAGTTCTTCCTCCAGCAATATCTAAAGCATCAATCCATTCCTCATCTGGAACCAAATCCAAATAACGTTGGATGTATTTTTCGAAATCTGTCATAGTTATAGTTTTTGAATATTATTTAAAGATAACAATTATTCGTTAACCCATTCGTAAAAATTAACTTCATCATATTTTTTGAAGCCACAGGCTGGATATAGTTGGTTACCAATTTCGTTTTGTTTACCTGTTTCCAGCAACATCCCACATGCATTTGTATCGCGACAAAGCTCTTTGGCAGCTTCTAACAAGGCTTTAGAATAAGCTTTTCCTCTGTAATTCTCATCGACAAATAAATCGTTTAGCAACCAATAACGCTGCATTCTTGTGGACGAAAAAATAGGAAATAATTGTACAAATCCTACCAAATTATTTTCGAATTCCGCAACAAAAATTTCGGATTCTTTATTTTTGATTCGTTCTGCTAAAAAAACTTTTGCCGCTTCGATATCCGAGTTTTTATGATAAAATATTCGATAGCTGTCAAACAATTTTGACAGAGCATCCAAGTCTTTTATATCAACTTTTCTAATCATCTTAATCTGTTAAATCGTCCTCTGAATCGGCATCTTCATCATCTTCGAATTGCTCCAAATAATATGAAAACGTAAAGCCTTCAACCTCTTCTTCAGCATCTTCCAACGTTGTCAAAAGATCTTCAAAAGTCTCCAATTGATCAACTGTCATGTTGACAAATTCGATATGAAGAGGCATTTCTAAATCGCCCGAAATAACGTCGTACAAAGCATCTAGATTATCTCCAAAATAATCTGGAAGCGTTAATTTAGTTTTTAATTGAGTATAAAAATCTTCGTAGTCGCCCAAATCTACAAAGTCGATATATATTGTTTTTTCCATAGTATTAAAATTTCCAATGTTTCGTTTTTAAAAATGATTTACAGTTTTCACAAAAATCTACAACTTCTTTTCCAAAACTTTTTCCTTCCGCATTTTTCATTAAGCAGTTGAGATTTTTACAATGTTTCAGTCCTTGTGTATGACCAAGTTCATGAATTGCAACTTTAAAAAACTCTTCTTTTTTAGTTTCTTTTTTAGCTCTAAAACTAGAAGCTATCGCAGATTTTCCTGGTCGATAAGCTAATCCAAAAATCCCGAAATCCTTAATTTTCCCTTTTGTAGCACTAATATCTTTGTTAGTCAATCCCAATGTTACAAAATTATCATCTGTTCTTTCATTTAAAAATTTAAGTAAAGAATCCGCACGATAACGATTCCTTTCTTTATAATAAGCTTCTTTTGGAAGTTCAATTCTATCCAAAATTTTAACATTTGGATAATAATTTTTAATTTTTTCGGCAACAAAAACGACGTCCGAATTTGGAATTTCTCCCAATGATTGAATTAGAATAGTAACTTCTTTCTTATCAAGTTTTGAAACTTCTTTTTCTTTTTGACAAGAAAATAAAACTAATAAAACAAGCAACCATCGCATTATTGTTCTTGAAAAGTTTTGTAATGATCGGTTGTTACGAAGATTAAACCATCGTTGCTAAAAACAACTCTGTCCGCATTTCGGCGTCCGCAATTGTAGTTAAGATCTGCTTCGTAATAGTTACGTCCTTTTTGTGTTGGCAGATTTTTTTCACGGTTTGTAAATTTGTCTCCGCCGATAGCTTTTCCTGGCAAAACATCACAAAGATTTCCTTTGCTAGCCTCCCAACCAGAAGATTTTGCTGCATTTTTTGTGATATAATAATCAGGAAGTTTTTGATGCGTTTTAAGATAAGCTATAACAACCGATTGTTTTGTCAGCTCATCAATTGATTGTCCGCTATAATTATTAGAAGACTTTTTGTGATCGTTTTTAGTTTCTTTTTTTGAATTTTTTTCTTGATTAAAATCAGAATTTCGACGATTAGTATTTGTCGTAATTTCAGTGTCTACAGCTTTGTCAGATTTTGGTGGATTAATGACATACATCACCGCAATACCCGCCAAGGCGCCAAAAAAGAAGAATAAAAAGGTTTTAAGTTTTGGATTCATTAAAAAAAATTAAGATTTATACTCCTCTGGAATATCACAAATTGGGATTGGATTAATCTTGTGTAACGTCGCACGATGCATCTTTTGATACTTTTCGAAAACTTCACGTTGTCTTCCTTCAAAATGATCAGGTGTTAAACTTTGATCTTGCTCCATCGCCCACTCCAGTTCTGGATAAGTTGCACCAATCTGCTGCTCATCGGTTCTTTCCACATCCCAAAGACCGTCCGTTGGTATCGCTTTTTGGATACTTTCGATAATGTCAAGATGTCTCGCTAACTCATAGATTTGTGTTTTGTACAAGTCAGCAATCGGCGAAATATCAACGCCGCCATCGCCATATTTTGTGAAAAATCCGACACCAAAATCTTCAACTTTGTTCCCAGTTCCTGTTACCAAAAGTCCATGAATTTGTCCATAATAATACAAAGTCAACATCCTAAGTCGCGAGCGAGAATTGGCTAAAGCCAATTGCTCTGCTGGGAAATCTTGATCTTTAACATCGACCGTTTTTTGGAACGTGTCAAATGTCGGCGTCAAATCCACACGAAAACCTTCAACATTAGAAAACTTTGATTTTAAATCTTCGATGTGATCTTGCGCACGATTGACTTGATCTTCTTTTTGACGAATTGGCATTTCTAACAACAAAACTTTAAGACCAGTTTTTGCAGCCAACATCGACACAACGGCAGAATCTATTCCGCCAGAAACGCCGATTACAAAGCCTTTCATTCCTGAATTTTGTGCGTAATCTTTCAGCCAGTTAACAATATGATTAATTATTTTTTCGGATTGCATTTTATTTAATTTATTTTAATTTTAATTCGGTTTAGAGGTCATTTCATACCAAAAACAATCGCCATCAGGTTCTGTAAAAGTTCCAGTTTTAGTAAAACCTAATTTGGTAAGAACATGATTGGAAGCACCATTTTCGGAATGTGCGTACGCGTAAAGATTTTTAAGTTTCATCTCATCAAAAAACTTATCAACAAAGGCTTTTCCTGTTTCGGAAGCGTAACCTTTACCCCAAGTTTCGGGAAGAAAACGATAACCTAATTCATAAAAATCTTTGAAACCGTTGATTTCGGAATCATTGAATTTTAAGCCACTCCAGCCCACTAACAAACCCGACTCTTTTTCAACAACAGCAAATCTCCCAATGCCAAAACGCTCATATTGATCACGAATCATCTCTATAACTTTCACAGATTCTTCTTGCGCGGTTAAAGCTGGCATCCCGATGTACTTCATAACTTCTGGATTACTGTCCAAAAGATACAGTCTATCAGCATCTTGCAATTCTAAAGGTCTTAAAATTAATCTTTCGGTTTCGAAGGTGTTGAGCAACATTAAAATTCTTATTTTTGTGGTTTCAAATTCTTGAGTAAAATTAAAGATTATTTTCTAGCCTACTTTAGAGAAAATTTGATTTTTAAAAGAAAGTTTACAAAAGTATCTAAAAAATGAAAAAACTTATAGTAAGTCTATCGATAATCGCTTGTTTGTTTGGTCTTAACTCTTGTAAAAAAGAGGCTGAAAAACCGCAATGGGAACAGGAAGTTAAAAACCCGATACAGAAAATTGATTTGGTGGACATTTCGGAAAAGTTATACGATCCGAATGTGAGTATGGAAGATTTTAAGAAAGATTTTCCGTGGTTCCAAGGGACGGTTCCTGACAATGTTTTTGTGGAACGCAGAAAGGATCCTGAGGAAATAAAAATCTATAAAGACGCCATTTCGAAAATTGATAAGGCTAAACTTAATAAAGATTTAGCTGCACTTTTTTCACATATTAAAACGTATTTCCCGAGCTTCAAAACACCAAAAGTTTTCTTGTATTCAACCGCAGTTTATTACGAAAGTATGCTGGCTCCTATTTTTTATAAACCTGAAGAAAACTATCTATTCATAGATGTTTCGGCTTTTATGGGAATGGATAACAAAGCTTACAGCGGTATCGATAAGTATATTCAGAAATCGATGAATCCTAGTAATATCGTCCCAAAAGTGTCAATGTCTTTTGCTGAACAAATGGTGCCGAGAAAACCTACGGAATCAAAATTTATTGATGAGTTGGTATACAATGGGAAAATCCAGATTTTGCAAGATATTTTCTTACCTGAAACGCCTGATTTTTTAAAAATAAATTATACTAAAGAACAGGAAGAATGGAACATTGCAAACGAATTTAACATTTGGAATTACTTTGTAGAAAACGATTATCTCTTCAAATCTGATCCCGAATTGGCTGGACGATTTATCCAACCAGGACCATTTTCTAAATTCTATACCGAAATCGATAACGAAAGTTCGCCACAAGTTGGTGTGTGGACGGGATGGCAAATCTGTAGAGAATATTTAGCTAAAAATCCAAATGTCAAAATCCCTGAATTTTTAAACAAAAACGCCACCGATATCTTTAACGGATCTGGCTACAAACCGAAAGAAATTAAATAAATTATATATAATGAGAAAGACCCAAATAACTATAAATGTGGAACTTGACGAAAACCATGTTCCCGAAAAAATGACTTGGAATGCTGAAGATGGCGGCGTTAATGCGCAAGAAACTAAAGCAACGATGATTTCGGTTTGGGATGACAATGCAAAGGAAGCACTTCGTATCGATCTTTGGACGAAGGATATGCAAGTGGACCACATGAAGCAGTTTTTTCACCAGATTTTGGTGTCGTTAGGTCACACTTATCAACGTGCAACTGGTGAAGATGATGTAGCAGAATGGCTAGGTGAAGTTGCGGAAGAATTTGCAGTGAAGTCAGCAATTAAGATGTAAACAAAATGACGGTCTCTTTCGAGTCCGTCATTTTTCTTTCATTTACTTTTATTTTTAGCGCTTTTTATTTTTTAATAAACTTAAGAGATTTTGAACCTTTTTCAGTTTTAATATTAATGATAAAAATACCTTTTCCTAGTTGTGATACATCCACCGAATTTTGATTTTCTTTGGCAAGCATTTGCTTCACAGATTTGCCAGACATATCGATAATATTATAAGACAACACTTTGTCACTCGATACAATTGTCAGTTGATTATCAACTATTGTTGGATAAATCTTAACATCCGAAATACTAGTAACCGCGTCATTAACTGCTAATGTCGTAATCGTATTAAGATATGGATATCCGTCATTAACACTTGGATCGATTGACCAAACTTCAGTAGCCGCACCAGCATTTAAAACAGTTTTAAAAGCTTCAGATTTCATTTCCGAACTTGTTTTAGCCGTAATATCGTAAGTTGTAGGATCGCCATAATCGAATTTACCAATAGCATCATAAGGCGCCAAAGTGTGATCGAAATGTGCATTCTGAATCGTTGTACTACCAACAGCACCCATAAAAGCACCACTATCCTGCACATTGGTCACTGTTCCTGCAGAATATACATTTTTAAGAATAGCGTTCTGTTGCGTGTAACCAAAGAATCCACCAGCCATAAAAGATGTAGCTTCTACATTGGATCTTGTGTAACAATTGATCATTTCGTTGTCGCGATTCGGCGCAAATGCAAATGTGCTAAAACCGTTAAATCCGCCAATAATATACTCTCCTTTTACGCTACCTTCGCTAAAGCAGTTGGTGATTTTTGTTTTATCCCAAGACGATCCAACAAAACCTCCGATCTGATTAACACCCTCAACGCTTGCACTTGCAGAACAGTTGATAACTTCACTGTTTGTCAAAATACCACCGCTAAAACCGCCGCCATTGTAACCTGTGATCGTAATTTCTGCATTTTTAACGTGGCAATTTTCGACATAACTGTTAGTCGACACGTTACCAATCATACCTCCTACTGTATCTTTTGCAAAAATCTTAACACCGTCAACCGTTAAGTTTTTAAGAGTTGCTTTAAAAAATTGTCCAAAAAAGCCTACGAAATCGCCGTTAGTTTCTCTATTAATTAAAACATTTTTTACGGTTTTATGATTTCCTTCAAATGTTCCTGAGAAAGGCTTTTGATAGCCATAACCAATTGGCGCCCAAAGATGACCAGCCAAATCGACGTCTTGCATTAATGTAATCGTCTTTCCACTAAAGTCGTTGCCATTAAATACCAACTTTGTCAAACCTGCCAATTCTGCAGCTGTTGAAATTTGAAAACTAGTACTTGTAGAATTGTACCAACTTGTATCAGCGTTGTCGATCCAATCGGTAGTTGGAAAGTTTTTTAAGAAAGCTGGTGCTTCGATTTTCGTTGTCTGATAATTTTCAGGAAGTTGGTTAGAGATCTTTCCTAAATCGCTTTGGGAAAATGCAAAAGTAGCACAAAGAAATGCTAGAGACAGTAAAGTCTTTTTCATAATAATTTTTATTTTGTTTTATTAGCTCGCCAAAAATATCCTTTATTTATTATTAAATCTATTTTAAATAAAAAAAAGTCTTTCGAATTTCAGAAAATCAAAAATTAACAATTATAACTATCTTTGCATTAACAATTTAGAAAAGTCATGAAATTCAATACAAAAGTGATCCACGGTGGACAACAACACGAGCCACACACAGGATCTGTTAACGTACCCGTATTTTTAACATCAACATTTGCACAAAAAAGTCCAGGTCAACTAAAAGCTGGCTACGAATATTCTAGAGGTGCTAACCCAACACGTCAAGCTTTAGAAGATGCTTTGGCTTCTATCGAAAATGGTGCGAGAGGTTTGGCTTTCGGATCAGGATTGGCTGCGATCGATTGTGTTCTGAAATTATTAAGTCCTGGTGACGAAGTGATTGCAGTTGACGACCTTTATGGTGGAACTTACAGAATGTTCACAAGATTATTTGATAAATATCAGATTAAATTCAGTTTTGTAAACTTCGACGAAGTTGACACGATTAAAGATGTTATCACCGACAAAACAAAATTGATTTGGTTAGAAACACCAACCAATCCTTTGATGAAATTGGTGGATATAAAAGCGGTAACTGATTTAGTAAAAGGAAAAAATATTTTGGTTGCTGTTGACAATACGTTTGCGACGCCTTACATCCAAAGACCAATTGACCTTGGCGCTGACATCGTGATGCATTCTGCGACTAAATATCTAGGCGGACACTCTGACGTTGTTGCTGGTGCTTTGGTTGCAAAAACACCTGAGTTGGGCGAACAGCTTCATTTTATCCAATTTGCAAGTGGCGGAATTTTGGGTCCGCATGACTCTTATTTGGTTTTAAGAGGTATTAAAACTTTATCTCTTAGAATGCAACGTCACAGCGAAAACGGTGTTAAAGTCGCTGAGTTTTTAGAAAATCATCCTGCAATTGATAAAGTATTCTATCCAGGATCAAAAAATCACCCACAATACGAATTGGCTAAAAAACAAATGGCAGAATTCGGAGGAATGGTGTCTTTCACTTTTAAATCAGGGAAAAAAGAAGACGCTATTAAGTTTTTAGAAAAGCTAAAAGTTTTCACATTGGCAGAATCTCTTGGCGGTGTAGAATCTCTTGCAAATCATCCTGCGTTAATGACACATGCATCTATCCCAGCTGACAAACGTGCAGAACTTGGGATTACAGATGATTTGGTAAGATTGAGTGCTGGTATCGAAGATATCGAAGATCTTATCGCTGATCTTGAACAAGCTTTGAAGTAGGTTTTGGTTGATGGTTGATGGTTGATGGTTGATGGTTGATGGTTGATGGTCAAAATTAATCTTTTAATCTTTTAATCTTTTAATTAAAAAAAGGTTTAATAGTCAAAAATAGTTGGTAGAATTCTTTCTATCGCCTATTATTATTGATGATACGAGAAGTTTATTGAACTTTGTTTCAATAAACTTTTTTTATGCCTGAAAAATCAAAAAAAATCGTTGTTGGAGCTGTAAAAGTCTGAATGTAATTTCGTGGGGAAAACAAAATAATAAGAGACGTTTTAAATGTAAAAATTGTGGTATTTATTTTACCTCCGAGAACAAGTCTGTTGGCTTAAAAAATAAGGAAGTTTGGTTCAAAAAATGGATTGTTGGAAAACAGACTTATGAAGAAATTTCACGAGACTCAGGATA
>NZ_FUYZ01000018.1:0-14696 GCF_900167905.1 Soonwooa buanensis
AAATGTATAATAGAAAGATTTGTAATATTTATCCGCCGCTGCTTTTCATATTGTTTTTTTTCATAATTTAGACAATCTGAAAAAGCATCGGCTCCGTTTGGTCTGAACTTGAACATTCGTTCAACTTAAGCCCGCACTTCGCCAATACTTTTTCCGTTGTCTGCAATGCTTTCAAAACACTCGTCAACAAACACTTATGAAAAATTATTTTATTTTAGTTCTATCATTTTTTAGTCTTTTTTCTTTTTCACAAACAAAACGATTTGTACCCCCCACCAAACGAAATGTCCTAAACCAGCACTAACAAAAAAAGCCTAAAAGCACGATAAACACAAGAAAAAAGCCTAAAAAAACCAAAATTCTGGACACGAAACAAAATGTCATTAATTACCATTTAATTACCATTTAAACCAATATTAAATACCATATAAACCCGCACATCTTCGGGTTTTATTATTTTATAGGTTAATATCTACCACACGCCCACCAAATGGGCGTTTATGCTTTGTTATACTAGCCAAAAACCCACCAAAAAAGCCAGAAAAATAAGGAAGTGTAGATTTTACAAAATAATACTTAGACATACCTTTAGGCATACCTTTAGGCATACCTTATCCTTGTATAAAATTATCAACTGAATTATATAAATGTGTTAGAAAATATAAAAAAAAGACCTAAAAACACAAACTCACACCCCTATTTTACAAGTGTAATAACAAGAAAACCACTGATAATCAGTGGTTTTTATAGTACTTTATTAAAATAAGGCCCTCATTTCGCTAAATATTGTTTTAGTTCTTGTAGATCTGCCTCCAAATCATTCATACGATCATACACATCTGCTGGATCAGGAAGTTGAAAGTTAAGATGTAGTTTGATTTCCCAAACTTCCTTTATTGTTGATGGTTCAATGTTTTGCGTTGGAAAGTTTCTCCTATTATCGGATTTACAGATTAAGTTATTATATTTCTTTATTCTGTTAATGCATCGTTTTACGAGACCATCTTCTATATCATTTGAAATGATAGCATATATCTGATTGTCTTTAATCCCTGTTATCCAATTTTCAACAAATTGTCCAACGACATAAGATTTATTAGGAAGTGTAGGAAACATGGAATTACCTTCTATCTCAAACATTCGAAATATACCATTATTGAGACCAGGTAATCGAAATGTTGGAAGCTCCTGTATGAAATTAGGATCATTATAGCCTTGCAGGTAACCAGCTTGTAGTTTCTGAGGAACCAAAACAATATTATCAACATTATGTGCATTAACTGTGATAATCTTTGGTGCTTGGTTTTTGTAGTTCTGTGAAGATATCATTTGTGATTCATTTATTATTCCATTTTTACGTGGGATCATCTCACCCTCTCCAGTTACAAGCCATTTATTGTCAATTTCAACAAACTTGTTTGAAATATCATTTAAAATATCGAAGGAAGGACTAGTATTTTCTTTCTTTAGCCTATTAATCTTCTCAGCAGAGCTATATCCGAGCCATTCTCTAGCAAATTCATTCACACTATTTATACCGTAGTAGTCAATGATTTGGCTAATTCTTTCAAAGAAGTTTGTGTTTTTTTTCATTTTTCCTTGTTTTATTTCAAACTTGTTTGTAAGTTTGCTACATATTTGAGACAAAAATAAGACAAAAAATTAAATTCAAACATGATGGAAACAATTAATTCAAAATTTGTGAAAAAAGACAACCAACTAAAAATCAATTTCGTTCCGTCAACACCTGAAGAGAAAAAGCACCTACAAAGATTGAAAGAATTGATTAATCAAAAACGACATGGAGATTGGGAGGAAGTTTCAAGCATTGTTGGAATACCAACACGTTCCGTTGAGAAGGCATTTGTGAGAGTTTATTCAAAAAACCATTTCAAAACAGTAGATGCGCTAGAACAGGTAATCGAAAATCGTAAGAATCATTTAAAACAATAATATGAAAAAAGCACTTCACTTCATTTACAGAAAAGTAAAACACAAGTCTAATCCAGTAACTGATGTTGCCACAAAAAGACAAGAAATAGCCATCGTAACCGAGATTTTCGGATTCGTAATTAACACAACTTATAAAGCTTTGTAATATGGCATCACTATTTGAGTTTTTCACTGAAGACCAAATTGAGTTAATCAATACAGCGTTAGAAGCACAGGAAAAAAAATGGCTAGCAGTCAATAGAAAACCAATCCAAGGTTATGGAAAAGCTTCTGAATATGTAAAGAAAGAAAAAGCTTTAGATAAAGCCAAAGAGTTTAAAGATATACTCAATATCATCTCAGAAAATTTATTCTAATCCCAAACGGTTCTTCGGTGGTTCGACTCCACTGCTGGGAACAATTTAAAGAACTTTTAAATCAAGTTTAAAAATGTATCAATTCTACAATAACATATTAACTGTACCCGCTAGAGCTTTATATGAGGATTTGGATGTAATGTCTAAGTCTAATTATGACAAGCTTTGTCGTCTTGGTAAGATTGATAGAGTTAGACAAGGTAAAGGTTTAGATAATCATGCTTTAGTAGATTTTGAGAGTCTTCCTGAGCGTTTCAGAGTTGATGTTGTTAAAAAGTTAGGTTATCCACCACGTAAAACCGTGCAAAATCTAATCCTTAACTATTTCAAAGACGATTACGAGGCTGTTGATTTTTACGCCAGTTATAAGTTGGATGATTTTACAAGTTTAAAACCTGAAAAGCAGGATGAGTATGTTAAGAACGCTCAGATGCTTTGGGCGTTGGATGCTTACATTAAAGACATGAAGTCTTTCCGTAAAGCTCGTGGTGGTTCTATTACAAAGATTTGGCAAGATGCAGCGCAAGCATGCAAAGAGGTTAAAGATTATGTAGGTCACACTTTGCCAGGCACCGACAGAAGACTTCGCGAAAAATTAAGCGAATTTCTAGAGCAAGGTTACATTGTATTGGTTTCAGAAAAGTTTGGAAATAAAAACTCAGTTGCCGTGAAAGACAACCAACAAGAAGCTGTATTACGTGAGCTTTTCCGCAAGTGGCAAGGCTTTGATAATGTACAAATAGCTGATCAATATAACCCAGTTGCAAAGGCTCTAGGTTGGGCGACACTTTCGCCCAACAGCGTAGGAAATTACCGCAAAAAGTGGTCAACGAACACGATTAGTTTCTCTAAAGGCATCAAAGAATTTGATAATAAAATAAAAATGCAGATTAAACGTAAGGCTCCTGAATATGCTATGGCATACTGGACGCTTTCCGACGGAATTATCGATGCTGCTGAAGCTATTGCAATCGAAAAGTATATTAATCAAATTAATACGGAACAAAGCGATCTTTCTCAAAAGTATCAAATAATTTATAATGACGTTAACCTCACGGGAAGTTCAAAGACGGAGCTGGCAACAGCATGGGGAACTTCTGTAGCATCAGGAACTGGCTATCTGGGAGCTCATAAAAAATTAATAAACTCAATATTTACAGCTATTGCTGACGGTAAAACCACAGAAACTGAAAAACTAGATGTTGACACTAAGTTTACAAATTATAAAGAACAACTATCTATTTTAACGGCTAAATTTCAAAATGCAATCACATCAATAGGGAATGAAAGAATTAATGCTATACAAGTAGGAGGGAGGAATTTGCTGCGTAATACGAATTTTGAAAAAAATATTAATCACTGGGTCAGTAATGGCGTAGCAGGAGTTACAATTAGTTGGAATGCACAAGAAAAAGCAATATTTATTGACAACAATAATACAAACGGTGCATTTATGCAATTTGTACAGCTTGAGAAGGGTCAATATATCTTAAGTTTTATGGTAAAGCCTACATATCAAGCAGGTGGAAATTATAATGTCTCAATTTCATCTCCAAATTCAGATAATCCATATGTTTCTATACATACAAATAATGAATGGAAAAAATACATTATTATTCTTAATTTGACTGGTGTAAGTAATTATCTTGCTATACTTCCAAATGCTAGTCAAAAACTATTGTTTAAAAATATAAAATTAGAAAAAGGAAATAAAGCAACCGATTGGACACCAGCTGTGGAGGATATTGAAGACAATATTAGTGATGCACAAAATACAGCCAATAATGCAATAAGTATCTTAACCGATATTGGTAGTGATAACAAGTTAACTGCCTCAGAAAAACAAACTACCTTAAATGAATGGAATAGAATAAAATCTGAGTATACAAGTAATTATACTTTAGCAGCTAGTTTGCTTTTGTCAGTGACATCTTATCAATCTGCATACAATTCTTTAAATAATTACTTATCACCTTTATTAACCGATCTTACTTCTACTTCAAATATTAATGGAGATATTTTTAGAAATATTTTTAAGAATTATTATGACCAGAACATTGCGATTGTCATATTAATTGGAAAGACTCAAATTAATAACTTGCAGATAGGTGGACGTAACTTACTTAAAAACTCTGATTTCAAAAACGATATTAAAGAATGGCATGCATTAGGCTTAGGTGAAATTATTGAATGGAAATCTAATAATAATGGTTGTATTTTTTTGAATAACAATGCAAACCGAGGAGGTTTCTATCAGTCGTTTGAATTCGTTTCAGAAATTTACACAGTCTCATTTGAGGTTATGCCATTATTTCAAAATGGGTCTATACCTTATTCATTAGTTATATCAATTGCGGGAATCTCTAAAAAAATCGATATACACTATTCTAATGATTGGAAAAAATATTCATTAACGATAGATGATAGCGGACTGAATGTTAACAAAATTTTTGCACTTCAAGCTTTAGGCGAACAGCAACTACTTTTTAAGAATATTAAACTAGAAAAAGGGAACAAAGCGACTGATTGGACTCCTGCACCTGAAGATGTTGATGAGCAAATAAATGCGGCTAATCAACAATCAGCCAATGCCATTGCTCAAGCTCAAAATGCTATGAACACAGCTGCACTAGCTAATCAAGTTACGAGCTTCCTAAGTACATCAGTTAACCAAAATGTAGTGGCAACAGGCACTTTATTGGTTGGAGATGTTAACGGAGCCAATGCAATGATATCAGGCGTTACTGATCAACCGAACGGAGAAAGCATTCGCTTTGCTGCTGGAAAGCCTTATGATCAAAAGTATCTTTCACCTTTCCAAGTGCTAGACAATGGAATGATACGTTTTGTAAATCCTTTAACAGGTCAAAAAACGTTTGAACTTGGATTTAATCAAAATACAGGAAAAGTAGCATTTGATATTTATAACGATAATGGAATAAAAATAGCATCTATAGGAAGTCAAGGGATTATGTTCACAGGTTATATTCCTGAGAGTTATACAAAACGAAATTTTAGAAAGCTTAACACTACGAGTTTTACACAATCTGAAATTTCCGCAGAGCTTGTAGCTGGAATTATGCAAAAATTTCATACTGGAAATTATCCCCCAACAGGACCAGCAACTGACACTACTCAATTTATGTATGATATTGGATTAAATGTTAATATGCTTACTTATGAGTATTATGAGGGGCGAAACTTTGAGAGTGCTGACAACTCTCAATATTCAGGATTTTATACTTCAAAAAATAAATTTGGGGATAAAATTCCTAATGGAATTTATTTAAAACAATTTGTAATGGGTGGGTACACACAAATGTCAACTAATCACTATAATATAAATTATTGGTGTGAAGCTTATCTAATTCAAGACGGAAGAATAGTATCAAGTATGGAAATTTTTAAAACAATCAATATTTCATCGATTCCGACAAGAGGTACAGCATTTCCGCCAGAAGATTATGAACAATAAAAAATAAATATTAATATATATGTCATTAGAAATCATTAGCACTTCTATCACAGTGCAAGCAAAAGAAACAGTTAATGAAAATACAATTAAGTACGCATGGAATTTTATTGAAGGTGGTTTGCCACAAGCTATCAACTTCAATGTACAAAGGGGGATTGTAGGTGGGGATAATCCATTTACAGGAAACAATGTAATATCAGGTGCTTACTACCCCGAAAATGGTAAGTATGATGTTCAGAATAACAATTTTATAGACGGTGATCTTACTTTGTATCAAAGTATTTTAACTACTTGTCAAAGTATTGTAACTGATGTACAAACTAGAGGATAAAAACATCCTCCGCTTTTAAAAATCTCTGACCACTTTTAAAACGAACCCGCAGGCTACGGAGGACTTATGTCTTCTGGAGCTTGCGGGTTTTGTCGTTAGTGGTCAGAGTAGCAAAGATAATAATAAACAATTTTAAAAACTAATATTTATGAAACAGTACACACAAGCCCCTTTACCGTTTCAAGGGCAAAAGAGAAGATTTTTAAGACCATTTAAAGAAGCTTTAGATCAATTTAGTTCTACGGCTACTTATGTCGATTTATTTGGAGGTTCGGGACTATTAAGCCATACAGTTAAACAGTATTATCCAAAATCCAATGTGGTATATAATGATTTTGACAGCTATTCTGAAAGGATAAGAAATGTTGATAAAACAAACGCTTTATTAAGGGATATTAGAATAATTTGTGCCAAATCTCCTGTACGTAAAGAACGATTAAGTGAAGAGTTAAAACTTGAGATTATTTCAAGAATTGAAAAAGAAACAGGATTTGTGGATTGGGTTACGATTAGCTCAAGTCTTTTATTCTCCATGAATTATGTTATAAACTTTGAGCAACTAAAGAAAGAAAACTTCTATAATAAGGTTAGATTAAGCGATTACACTGCCGAAAACTACCTTAAAGACGTTGAGGTTGTGAGAAAAGATTATCGTGCATTATTTGAGGAATATAAAAACCATTCTAATGTTGTTTTCTTAGTTGATCCGCCATATTTGAGCACCGATTGCTCAACATATAGCCGTCCAGACTACTGGAAACTTTCGGATTATCTCAACGTTCTCAAAACAATTGAAGACCAATCTTATTTCTATTTCACATCAAACAAAAGTCAAATTATAGAGCTGTGTAACTGGATGGAAACAAACAGCTATGCTCGCAATCCTTTCGCTGATTCAACTACCGTGAAAGTTAATACCTCATTAACCTATAACGCCTCTTATGAAGATATTATGATCTATCGAAATAACGATTAAACGATGTTTAAATCAAATTTAAAAGCGACCTACATGGTCGCTTTTTTTGGACATTTCGTTGAAGTATTTTGGACATTTGGATTTGGCGATTATATTTGTTTATGAATTAAAGTATAAATCTGATTCGCTACAAAAAGAATATGGAACCCAAGAAATGGTTTTGGACATCAATCCAAAAGAAGTTAAGTTTTATGAATATGGTTTTATCGAGAGTGATTCATTAATGAAACTTCCTGACCATCAGTATGATCAGCATACTAGTCAAACAGGACAATCTTTGATTAGAAAAAGAGATGCAAATGTAAATTTGAATTTTGAACAAATTAGAATGATGCCATTTTACTATGTTTTTGAAAGTAACGATGTAATAAATTGGAAAATTCAAAAAGATACCAAAACATTAGCTAACTACAAATTACAAAGAGCTACCACAAATTTTGGTGGAAGAAAATGGAATGCTTGGTTTACTACTGACATTCCGATTTCGGAAGGACCATATAAATTTAGAGGTTTACCAGGATTAATTTTATTTGTTGAAGATGAAAAACAAAATTTTGTTTACAGTTTTGTACGAAATAAAAATTTATCAGAAACATATGATACTAGTAAATTTTTAGAAAGTCATTATTCGATGAATCCAATAAAGGTAAATTATAAAACATGGGAAAAATTAAATCTTGATTTTTATAATGATCCATATTCTAGAATGAGAACTGATTTTCAACCCGATTGGAATGTTGAAATTAATGGAAGAAAAATAAAGAAGAAGGAAGAATTTAACGAATTAACAAAATCAACTCAAGCTGATATAAGAAAATATTATAATCCTATTGAGATAGATAAAGCATTTCATTATCCTAATAATTAGCACTGCAGACAACATTGTATTGGCAAAATGCGGGGTTAAGGTATAATTGAACTACTCTACTTTTTTACACGCCGCTGCTTTTCATATTGTTTTTTTTCTTAATTTAGACAATCTGAAAAAGCATCGGCTCCATTTGGTCGTTCTTGAACTTTTAGTTCTTCGAAATCCCGCACTTCGCCAATACTTTTTCCGTTAGCAGAAATCTTGTGAAAATAGAACTTTAAATATATAATCGAACAAGATTTCAAATATTTTCATAAATTTGAATAAATAATTTTTGCAAAATGGATATCCAAACTAGAAAAATAGAATTTGTACAAGCTTTCCTAAAACTTCAAAGTGAGGAAATGATTTCTCAGTTTGAAAAATTATTGAAAAAATCTACTAAAACTGATAAAACATTAAAACCTTTCACAATAGAAGAGTTAAATGATAGAATTACAAAGTCGGAAAATGATTTTGACAATGGTAGATTTAAAACAACATCCGAACTTCTTGCTAAATACTAAATTGTGAAGTACAAAGTTGTATGGTCAAAATTTTCCGAAGAAAAAGTTGACGAAATCTTTGAGTTTTATCATGATTTGTCAAAAAGTTATGATGTTGCGCTTAATATTGTTACAAAAATACTTTTAGCTCCTGATATATTAATTGACAATCCTAGAATTGGGCAAAAAGAACAATCATTAGAAAACCGTATAATTGAATATCATTATTTGGTTGAATCTAACTGTAAGATTATTTATTCAATTGATGACAAAAGAAAATTGGTGAAAATCTCGGACGTTTTTGATACGAGACAAGATCCAGTCAAAATTGAAAGAAAAAAATAAAGACTTCTGCTAACATTGTATTGGCAAAATGCGGGGTTAAATGTTAAGTAGAAAAAGTGGAAATATTTATACGCCGCTGCTTTTCATATTGTTTTTTTCTTTAATTTTAACAATCTGAAAAAGCATCGGCTCCGTTTGGTCTGAACTTGAACAGTCGTTCAAATTAAGCCCGCACTTCGCCAATACTTTTTCCGTTGTACGCAATATTTTCCAAACTTTACGCCTTAGTTTCAGATTAAAAATATAACTTTGTGATAGTATCAAATGATAGTATCATAAAATGAAACCACCTTACGAAATAACAAGCGAAATTTTAAAATTTATTACTTCAATTTCAGAAAAAATTGGAGAAGTAAATGTTAGATTCTTAATCAAAACTAATCCAACTTTAAGAAAACAAAATCAAATAAAAACAATTCATTCTTCATTAAGTATTGAAGGAAATACGTTGACTGAAGAACAAATTACAGCAATTTTGGAAAATAAGAGAGTGATTGGTCCTGAAAAAGATATTCTTGAAGTTTTAAATGCTTTAGAAGTTTATAAAAATATCAACAATCTAAAACCTCATATCGAAAAGGATTTTCTAAAGGCTCACAAATTATTGCTTCAAAAACTAATCGAAAATCCTGGTCAATATAGAAAGCAAGGAGTTGGAATTGTAAAAGGTTCTAAAATAGAACACGTTGCACCACCTTTCGAAAATGTTCCATATTTAATGAAAGATTTATTTGAATATTTAAAAGATAAATCGGAATTAACATTAATCAAAAGTTGCGTTTTCCATTATGAAATGGAATTTATTCATCCATTTTTAGATGGAAATGGAAGGATGGGAAGATTGTGGCAAACCTTGATTTTAATGCAAGATTATGCTATTTTTGAGTTTCTTCCTTTTGAAACTTTAATTTCTAAAAATCAAGAACAATATTACTATGCTTTATCTCAATCGGATAAAGAAGGAAAATCAACAAAATTCATTGAATATATGCTTAAAATAATCGATAGTTCCCTGTCGGAGTTATTGGAAAATTCAGGCAAAAAACTTTCTGATGAAGATCGTATACATATCTTCCTTGAGCAAAATGAAAATGAATTTACAAGAAAAGATTATTTGAACTATTTCAAAGATATTTCTTCTGCAACAGCAAGTCGAGATTTAAAAAATGCAGTTGAAAATAACCTAATTGCAAAGAATGGCGATAAGAAAACGACAACTTATAGAAAACAATAATACTGCGTACAACATTGTATTGGCAAAATGCGGGGTTAAATGTAAAATAGAAAAAGTAGAAATATTTATCCGCCGCTGCTTTTCATATTGTTTTTTTATTTAATTTAGACAATCTGAAAAAGCATCGGCTTCGCTCGATCTGAATTGAACTTTCAGTTAAATCCAGCCCGCACTTCGCCAATACTTTTTCGTTAGCTGTAATTTTATCCAAACGACGTGTCAAAAATTTTTCAAGTAATTTTACTATTGTCTTTTTCGTTTTTTTTTGGACAAAACAATTTTAGAAAAATTGACAGTATTGCTGTTTCTACTAAGTACAAAGGAAATTTGAATCAACTTGTAAATAACTTAACTCAAAATCTAGATAATGAAATTGACAAAACACGAGCAATTTATTCATGGATAGTTGAAAATATTAATTATGATTACAAATTATTCAATAAAGGAAAACAAACAATAACATTCAAATGCAAAACGAAAACTGATTGCAACATACAAAAACAAGAATTTGAAAATAATCTCATCGAAAAAGTTTTGAGAAAGAAAAAAGGCGTTTGTTCTGGCTATTCTACTCTATTCAAAAAAATGTGTGATATAGCAAAAATTCAATGTTTGAATATTGATGGTTATGTGAAGACTAAATCAAGCCATGTTGGAAATACTGGAGTTTTAGATCACGCTTGGAACGCCGTAATAATAGATAACCAAACTTATTTTTTGGATTTAACTTGGGCTTCAGGATATTGCGAAAATGATACAAAAGGAAAACTTACAAATTTTGTAAAAAAGAAAAATGATTTTTATTGGTTTACTCCCATCGAAAAATTTACAATTGACCATTTTCCAAAAAATCCTGAAAAAGTTTTGAATTTTGAAATTTCCAAAGATGAGTACAAAAATCAACCATTCATTGATAACAATATAATTCCTTTAATCAAAATTTTAAATCCAACTCAAGGAATTTTAAAACCAAAAATTGGGGATTCGATCACATTCAAATTTGAATATTCAAAAAACATTGAAAAATTACAAATAAATACAAACCTAAAACGGAATCCCAAATTTTATTACACAAATAAAAACGGCGAAAGAATTTTTAATCAAAAAAATTATGATAAACAAGAATATAGTCCTTTCACAAAAAATGGAAATATTTACGAATTCACATATCTTATAGAAAATAAAGAATTGAGATATATTGAAATCTTTTTTGACTACAATATGAAAATAAAATATCTAGTCAGAATTGATTAAAAACTACAGCTAACATTGTATTGGCAAAATGCGGGGTTAAATGTATAATTGAAAAATTTGAAATATTTAGCCGCCAATATTTTTCAATTCCACATTTTTGCTTAATTTAGTTCCATTGAAAAAATATTGGCTCCGTTTGGTCTGAACTTGAACATTCGTTCAACTTAAGCCCGCACTTCGCCAATACTTTTTCCGTTAACTGCAATGCGATTTGACAATTTCCCTGTCGAAACAAAGTATTCAATTCATCCAAAATTTAATGTAAATTTGTAGCTATGAATGAAAAGAATCTTTACATAATCGCAGGTTGCAACGGAGCTGGAAAAACAACAGCTTCTTTTACGATTTTACCCGAGATTTTAGATTGTAAAGAATTTGTAAATGCAGATGAAATTGCAAAAGGACTTTCTCCTTTTCAACCAGAAAAAGTGGCGTTTGAAGCTGGGAGAATAATGCTAAATAGAATTGATGAACTATTTAAGAATCAAGAAAACTTTGCATTTGAAACAACTTTAGCAACTAAAACTTATAAACAGAAAATTAAGTTTGCGAAAGAAAACAATTACAATACTACTCTACTTTTCTTTTGGCTTAGAAATTCTGATTTGGCGAAAGAACGTGTTAAAACTCGAGTAAAAGAAGGCGGTCACAATATTCCAACTGATGTAATTGAAAGAAGATATTTGAACGGAATCAAAAATTTGTTTGATATTTATTTAGAGATTGTCGATCAAGTTTTGATATTTGATAATTCTGAGGGAAAACCAATTTTAATTGCGGAGAAAAATTTTGGAGAAGAAATTGTAATTCATAACTTAGAGAAGTTTAATGATTTAAAAAGTTATTATGACAAAAGAAGCTAAAAATATTAGAAAAACGAAAATCCTAAAAGGACTTGAAAAAGCCTATGAAAAAATGCTTGAGTTCAAGAAGGAAAAAAATAGCGAAATCGTAATTATTCGAGAGAATAAGATTGTAAAAGTAAAACCGTAATTCGCACTGCAGTTAACATTGTATTGGCAAAATGCGGGGTTAAATGTATAATAGAAAGATTTGTAATATTTATTCGCCGCTGCTTTTCATATTGTTTTTTTCTTTAATTTAGACAATCTGAAAAAGCATCGGCTCCGTTTGGTCGAAATTGAACATTTTGTCCAATTTAGCCCGCACTTCGCCAATACTTTTTCGTTAGCAGAAATGCTAAAACAATCTAACGCCACAAAAATGAAAAAAATCGGTTACTTATTATTTTTTTGTACAAACTTAATTCTTGCGCAGAACTCAGAAGAAGCCAAGAAAAAAATTAATGAGGGTATTGAGCTTCACGATGCAGGAAAATATGATGAAGCTATTTCAAAATATAATGAAGCTTTAGCGTTAGATAAAGATAATTCTTTTGCTTTAACAGAAAAAGCAATGACTTTAGAATCCGCCAAAAAGTATGATGAAGCAATTGAGATTTCTAAACGTGTTATACAATTATATCCAAATGAAGATAATAAAACCGTTTATATAACATATGGAAATGCTTTAGATCATTCAGGAAAACCTGATTTAGCTTTAAAAATATATGATGAAGGACTAAAAAAATATCCAAATTACTATCAATTATATTTTAATAAAGGAATAACATTATTTAATAGCAAGAAAAATGAAGATGCCATAAAAGCTTTTCAAAATGCAACTAAATTAAATCCGAATCATACAAGTTCTTTTAACGCATTAGCTGTATTAAATTCATCAAATAGAATTGCTTCAATTTTAGCTTCTTCTCGTTATCTTGCGCTAGACAATAAAACTGCTCGTGCAAAAGGAAATTTAGAAGCTATCATTTCTTTAATGAAAAGAGGTGTTTCGAAACAAGGAGATAATTCAATTTCATTATCAATTGACGAAAAAACACTTAATCAGGTAAATGCAAAAAAGAAATTAGAAAATGATTTTTCAACCGCAGATATGGTTTTATCAATGTCTGCTGCATTGGACTTCGATGAAAAAAATAAGAATAAAAGCGAAATTGAAAAATTTACTGATAAATTCAAAACGATGTGTGATGCGTTAGACGAATCGAAAAAAAATCAAAAAGGCTACTATTGGGAATTTTTAGTTCCTTATTTTTTAGAGATGAAAAACAAGAATTTAATTGAACCTTTTTCAAACATAATTTTTCTAACTGTAAATAATGAGAATGCAATAGAATATAATAAGAAAAATTCTGAAAGAATTAATGAGTTCTATAATTGGTCAAAAAACTATACTTGGAAATAATAGCACTAATAGCACTTCTGCTAACATTGTATTGGCAAAATGCGGGGTTAAATATAAAATAGAAAAAGTGGAAATATTTACACGCCGCTGCTTTTCATATAATCTTTTTTCCTAACTTAGCTTATCTGAAAAAGCATCGGCTCCGCTTAGTCGAAAATTGAACTAAAGTTCATTTTTAGCCCGCACTTCGCCAATACTTTTTCCGTTAGGCGAGATCGTTCTCCCACAAAAATACACACTGAAAGTTGTCAAATTTGGAAACTTTATTTATATTTGTATCAAATTATATAAGGTGAAATATTTTGAAACTAAATTTTTGGAAGATGCGAGAGATTTTATCAAAAGTCTTGATTCTAAAACTGTAAATAAAGTATTTTACAATATTGATTTAGCAGAACAAACTAATGATCCAAAATTATTTAAGAAATTGAATAATGATATTTGGGAGTTTAGAACGAGATATGCGGGACTTCAAGTGAGACTGCTTGCATTTTGGGACAAAACAGAGGGTGAAAACACTTTGGTTTTTGCAACTCACGGATTTATTAAGAAAGTGAGTAAAATTCCTGCAAAGGAAATTGATAAGGCAATAAAAATTAAGGAAAACTATTTTAAAAACAAATAAAATGGCTAAAGAAAAAATTAAATCTTATTCTCTTGACGAAATGAAAGATGAATTCATTGGAAAAAAAGGAACAAAAGAAAGAGATGAATACGAGTACGAATTAAGAATGGATGTTTTAGGAAAAATGATTAAAACTGCAAGACAGGAAAGAAATTTGACTCAAGAACAACTTGGAGAACTTATTGGAGTACAGAAATCTCAAATTTCTAAGCTTGAAAGCAGTGCAAATAGTGCAACAATTGACACAATTTTAAAAGTATTTAGAGCTTTGAAGGCTGAAATTAATTTTAATGTAAAAATTGAGAAAGATTATATACAATTAGCTTAATTACGACGTCGCCTAACATTGTATTGGCAAAATGCGGGGTTAAATGTATAATAGAAAGATTTGTAATATTTATCCGCCGCTGCTTTTCATATTGTTTTTTTTCATAATTTAGACAATCTGAAAAAGCATCGGCTCCGCTTGGTCTGAACTTGAACATTCGTTCAAATTAAGCCCGCACTTCGCCAATACTTTTTC
>NZ_FUYZ01000018.1:14706-18657 GCF_900167905.1 Soonwooa buanensis
TTGTATTGGCAAAATGCGGGGTTAAATGTATAATTGAAAAATTTGAAATATTTAGCCGCCAATATTTTTCAATTCCACATTTTTGTTTAATTTAGTTCCATTGAAAAAATATTGGCTACGTTTGGTCGTTCTTGAACTTTTAGTTCTTCGAAAGCCCGCACTTCGCCAATACTTTTTCCGTTAGGCGATATACTATAAAAACACGTTCCAAACAATTGATTATAAACGAAATATATTTAGAATTAGATAAAATAAAAAACTCTATAAATACTGAAAAAGAAAGTATTGTCCATTATTCAAAATTAGAAAACCTTGATAAATTAGTTAGCTTTTTGATTATTGGTGAGGATCGACGATTTTATATTCATAAAGGATTTGATATTATTGCAATTTTTCGTGCAATTAGAAATAGAGTATTTTTTAATAAAAAAGAAGGCGCAAGTACAATTGAACAACAACTTGTCAGAGTATTGACAAATCAATATGAAAGAACGATTCATAGAAAAGTAAAAGAGATTATTCTTGCAACAAAGCTTAAACAATTTCTTACAAAAAAAGAAATAGCTTTAATGTATCTTAAGCTAGCTTACTATGGAACTAATAAGCAAGGGCTTGAAAACATTCTTTATTCATATGATTTATCTTTAAATGATAGTTTGAGTGACGAAATTTGCGCATCTATCGTTGCAAGACTTAAATATCCAGAGCCAAAACTACTAGAATCAAGTAAGCATATATTAATAAAAAAAAGAACTAATTACCTCATTAAAATGTATAAAAAGAATGGCAAATATTATTAACTATTTACAAACATCTGAAGAATGTAAAAAACCGCTTGATCAAGTTGCAACACCAACCTTCTTAAAGAATAATTATTTTAATTTAGATGAAAATGAAAGAAAATCATTATTGAACTTTCTAATTATAAGCAACTTTTGCTATGCTTTTAAGGTAAAACCACTAATTTATGAGCAAGTAACACAATATATTTCAGATAAATTTAGCATAAAGAAAAATCAAATAATTCTTCTTGGCAGTGCTAGAACGGGATTCGCAATTGATCCTGCAAATTATGGAAGAGAGTTTTCAGAAAATAGTGATTTAGATTTCGCAATTATTGATTTGGATCTATTTAATAGATGTGTGAATGATTTCAAACAATGGAAACGTAAAACAGAAAATAACGAATATGATGAAAAAGTTAAAACTATATATTGGAGTGATAATCAAAATAATTTAAAGCATCAAATAAAAAAAGGTTTTATCGATACATACAAAATACCAAACTTCACAGAATTTGATACAACACAAGAAATTAACAATAGCCTTTCTTTAATAGTTATAAATTTAAATAATTTACAAAGGATAAAAGTAAAACAGGCTTCAGCAAGAATTTATAAAGATTGGGACACATTTCAAAAACAATTGAGACTAAACATAGAAAGCGTATTGGAAAAAGTCCAATAAGTACATCGCCTAACATTGTATTGGCAAAATGCGGGGTTTAGGTGTAATTGAACTACTCTACTTTTTTATACGCCGCTGCTTTTCATATTGTTTTTTTTTCTTAATTTAGACAATCTGAAAAAGCATCGGCTCCGTTTGGTCGTTCTTGAACTTTTAGTTCTTCAAAAGCCCGCACTTCGCCAATACTTTTTCCGTTAGCCGATATTTTATGAACACAGCATCTAAAGAGAAGTTTATTAGTGAATCAACAAAATTTGCGTTAGCAAAAATATTTAATTATTTAGATCCGAAAGTAAGGCAGGTTTTAGAAAATCAAATTATTGAATATACTGTTAATAATGCATTGAATTTCTCACTTATTAAAACTATTCTTCATAAAGACAACGTTAACTTAGCTCAAATTTACCAACCATTAACAATTAAGCACAAAACTAATGATGGCACATTTCTTATAGATGACTTTAAAAAATTCATAGAAAATCACAAAAATATTTCTTTAATCGCATCAGGCGGATCAGGAAAAACAACATTTATAAAAAATTTCTACATTAAATGTGTAAAAGAAGGATACAAAATTCCTGTCATATTCAACTTCCGAGAATTCAATCAATTTCAAATTAAGAAAATCATTAAGGATAAAGACATAACAGAGAATTACGTTTTTATAGCATTTACACAACATCTACTTTTCAACAAAATAGGTATTGATTCAAAGACAATCGAAAAGATGTTTGACTCCGGTGAGTTCATTTTTTTTCTTGACGGATATGATGAATTGGATAATAAAATAAAAACATCAATTACAAAGGATTTCCAAGATTTCGTAACACGATTTAATAACAATAGATTTATAATAACAACACGTCCTTATACTTCTGCAAATTATTTAGATAACTTCAGTAACATTTATTTATCTGGATTAGAGGATTTCGAACAAATCACAAGTTTTATACATAAACAATTATACAACAATCCATCTTTTGCGGAAAGTATCATAGCTACATTAAAACAAAAGTCAAGTAAAAAATATCTTGAGATCCTAAGCAATCCCCTTTTCCTAATTTTGTTTATTAATGCATATGAGAGCTATCCAAATATTCCACCGAAAAAAACTCAATTTTATTGGCAAGTTTTTGATGCTTTATTTGAAAAACATGAAACTTTTTCAAAAACAGGTTATAGACGACCAAAATTAACAAATCTTGATCGAGAAAAATTTGAAAAAATTTTACATACTTTTTCTTTCATAAGTTATTTTGACGAACTTTTTATATTTAGTGAAAGTCAATATGAAGCTATTATTAGAAAAGTTCTAACAAACTATAAGTATAGAGTTAATCCAAAGAATTTTTTAGAAGATTTAAAGGTTTCAATTTCTATACTTGTAGAAGATGGAAAATTGCTTTCTTTTATTCACAGATCTATTCAGGAATACTTCGCAGCAAAATATGTGGATATTTTGAGTGAAGATGATAAAGCTGATTTTATGTTACAATTAGCTAAAGAACAAAATAGTATAAAAGGAAATCATACATTTCTAATCGAATTAATTAGTGAATTATATCCATATGAATTTAAGAAATACTATATAAAAGCTCATATTGAGGAGTTTTACGATAACAAAGAATTTTATCTTACGGAACATGATAATTTGTCAGGTTATGATAAAGTTTTTGATGGTTTTGAAAATTTTAAAACAATACTATCATTTTCAAAAGAGTTTCAGAAATTATACATTGATTTTATGAAAACCAATAGCTTTACAAACGAAAATATTAATATTATAGTTTCGTCTAGAAATCATCAACAACTAAAACTTGCTCAAGAAATTCTTACGCTTTACGAAAATAAAGAACTTTTCTACTTAAAAATGTCCTCTTTCATTAAGGATTTAGATGAGTCTAATAAACCTATACTAAAATTCGCATTTAGAGGAATTTAAAAAAAACATCGGCTAACATTGTATTGGCAAAATGCGGGGTTAAGGTATAGTTGAACTATTCTACTTTTTTACACGCCGCTGCTTTTCATATTGTTTTTTTTCTTAATTTAGACAATCTGAAAAAGCATCGGCTCCGTTTGGTCGTTCTTGAACTTTTAGTTCTTCGAAAGCCCGCACTTCGCCAATACTTTTTCCGTTATCTGCAATTTTGCGCATTGCATCGTCCTAAAATAGGTTGACCAAAAATTAAGCACTTTTATTAAACAATGAACTTAACAAATGGACAAACCTGCCGAAAAAGAAACGGCAAAAAAACCTCTTTTGAATTCAAAATTTTCGTTATCTCGCAAATCAATAATGGGCAAATTTCTACTAACTTTGCTTCAAAGAAGTATGATATTTCCAGAAGTACAATCGATTATTGGCGAAAAAAATTAAGTAATTACACCTCAAAAAGTAAAGCCATGAGCAAAGAATTAGAGATTAAAAAATTAAAAGAAAAACTCCAAGAACTGGAGTGGATAAAGGATTTCCAACAAGAT
>NZ_FUYZ01000010.1 GCF_900167905.1 Soonwooa buanensis
TTTAACATCGTTTTTAATTTGATAATGCTTTTCCGTTTTGTTGGATTTCACATATAAATCCAACGTTAATTTGCTAACATCTACTCCAATAAAAACTTTTTCCATAACTTTGGTTTTAAGATTTTAAAGAGAAACTTATCTAGAGCTCAACTCCTTTATAATGGGTTTTAAACCCGAATTTCTATCTGAGTTTATGATAAGAAGTGTTTAAGTCTAAATCGAAGTATGAGCCACAACTCTGAGTAAATATTAGTTTACTTAAACACTTTTCTCTTTCTCTTAAAGTTATCTCTTTTCTTGTTACAAATCTAAAGGAGTAGATTTTGTAAAAATCGTATCGAGAACTTTTTGTCGCGATTATTTCTTCTGCTCCAGAATTCTTTTGATTTCTACAATTTGCTTGTCAACGATTTTTGTTAAATCATTCTGCTGCTTTTTATCTTCAATCTTTTTATTTTCAGAAGCCTCATTTCCGTCGCAGTCGTTGGTTTTAAATAAAAACTGAATCGGCCTTTGGTTTTCATCATAATAAATTCGGTTTTCCTCGTAGCAAGATTCCGCGGCGGATTCATAATACACGAAAAATAATTTATCATTTTTAAAATAATAACTTAATTTTTGTTGCCATTCATAACCATTAAATTCTCCCGAATACACTTTTATTCCATTTGGGAGATTACACACCGAACCTCTATTTACAAAGTCCATACTTAATTCTTTATCTAGTTTGTAAACCCATTTTTCTTCAGCTTTTCCACAATTTTTATCGACTGATTTCATGCTGTTTTGAGCGTCAGAATACCAAGTTTTAATATCAGAAATTCTTTGTTCAGGAGTAACAGAATCTGTTTTTATTGATGAATTAATGACGGTTGAGTCGCCACTTTTTTCATCAACTATAATTTGTTTTTCCTTCTTTTCTTGACACGAAATCAAAATTATGAAAACACTAAAAATTTGAATTATTATTGAATTTTTCATAACGTAATATTTCCTAAATTTTTCTGATTAAATACAAAAATACTTCCAAAATTTTTTACTCGTTTTCAAAAATTGTAAAATTTGGAAGTATAAAAATTTTTTATATCTTAGCTTCGAACTTTAGGGGTGTCTACAAAAAGTAGGCTGAGATTTTACCCTCACAACCTGATCTAGATCATACTAGCGTAGGGAAAAGTAAATGGTCATCTTGGGCGCAATCTGCGTTCGTGTATCCATTCCTAAAGTCAATTTTAATTTTAAAATGAAACGGAATGGAACTTATCATCAATCACAAATCTACTTTTTTTGAAGTTTCTAATTTAAGTTTGGAAGCATTGGTTATGCAGCATTGTCAGGGGAAAACCTCTGGTTTGGCGGTGGCTGTCAATCAAAAAGTTGTTCCTAAAAGTTTCTGGTCTCAAACGATGTTACAAAACAAAGATTCTATTCTGCTCATTACCGCTACACAAGGCGGTTAGACGTTTTTAATCAATAAAAAGTAAATATGAAACAAGAGCAAATTACAACAAAAACTTTTCCCAATTCGCGTAAAGTTTACATTCCAGGAACTTTGCATCCGATTAAAGTTGCGATGCGCGAAATCAGTCTTCATCCTACAAAGTTGAGTAGAGGTGGAGAAGAGTTTAACCCACCAGTAACGGTTTATGACACTTCTGGACCTTACACAGACGAAAATTCGATAATTGATATCCGCAAAGGTTTAGAGCGCATTCGTGAAGAATGGATTTTAGAAAGAAATGATGTTGATGTTTTGGATGGAATTACTTCTGAATATGGCAAACAACGACTTCAAAATAAGAATCTAGACGACTTGCGTTTTGCTTATTCGCACTTACCGAAAGTAGCGAAAGATGGCAAGAATGTTACTCAATTGCATTATGCGAAGCAAGGCATTATTACGCCAGAAATGGAATATGTTGCTATTCGTGAAAATCAAAAAATTGAACAATTAGAATCTGCAACTGCTGGAATGAATCATCAACATGTTGGCGAAAGTTTCGGTGCAAAAACGCCAAAAGGAAAAATTACGCCTGAATTTGTTCGTGACGAAATTGCTGCTGGAAGAGCCATTATTCCAAACAATATCAACCATCCCGAAAGCGAACCAATGATTATTGGTCGAAATTTTTTAGTGAAAATTAATGCAAATATTGGGAACAGCGCTGTCACATCAAGCATTGAAGAAGAAGTGGAAAAAGCGGTTTGGGCATGTCGCTGGGGAGCCGATACGATTATGGATTTGTCCACAGGAAAGAATATCCACGAAACCCGAGAATGGATTATCCGAAATTCTCCCGTTCCCATCGGAACCGTTCCTATTTATCAAGCTTTGGAGAAAGTAAAAGGTGTTGCGGAAAATCTAACATGGGAAATTTTTCGTGATACCTTAATTGAGCAAGCCGAGCAAGGCGTTTCTTACTTTACGATTCATGCGGGCGTTCTTTTGCGATACATTCATTTGACGGCGGAACGTGTGACGGGCATTGTGTCGCGAGGCGGTTCTATCATGGCAAAATGGTGTTTATTTCATCATAAAGAAAACTTTTTGTACACTCATTTTGAGGAGATTTGCGAAATTATGAAGCAATACGACGTGGCTTTTTCGTTAGGAGATGGTTTGCGTCCAGGTTCTATCGCTGATGCAAACGATGCTGCCCAATTCGCCGAACTCGAAACGCTTGGTGAATTAACAAAAATTGCTTGGAAGCACGATGTTCAGGTGATGATTGAAGGTCCAGGCCACGTCCCAATGCATTTGATTAAGGAGAATATGGATAAGCAGTTGCAGGAATGCGACGAAGCACCTTTTTATACCTTAGGTCCTTTGACGACGGATATTGCGCCAGGGTACGACCACATTACGTCGGCGATTGGTGCGGCGATGATTGGTTGGTACGGTTGTGCAATGCTGTGTTATGTTACTCCAAAAGAGCATTTGGGTTTACCCAATAAAAAAGATGTGAAAGATGGCGTTATCACTTACAAATTGGCGGCTCATGCTGCAGATTTGGCGAAAGGTCATCCAGGAGCGCAATATCGCGATAATGCATTGAGTAAAGCGCGCTTCGAATTCCGTTGGGAAGATCAGTTCAATTTGTCGTTAGATCCCGATACAGCAAGGGAATTTCATGATGAAACTTTACCCGCAGATGGTGCAAAAGTGGCGCATTTTTGTTCGATGTGTGGTCCGAAATTCTGTTCGATGAAAATTACTCAAGAAATTCGTGAATCGGCTGCTCAAGGAATGCAAGAAAAGTCTTTAGAATTCATTGATAACGGTAAAGAATTGTATCTGTGAAAATCATCATCAGTCCAGAAGAAAATGTAAAAAATGAAACTAATTTGATTAATCAGTTTTTTGATCAAGGTTTGGATTTATTTCATATTCGAAAACCAACATTTTCAAACTTGGATTTGATCAGCTATGTTTTTGGAATTAAGGATGAATACAAAGAAAAGCTGGTGGTTCATCAACTTTATGAAACGGCATTTCAGTTAGGTTTGCGTCGTTTTCACATTAAAGAAAATGTTAGAAAAAATACTGATTTTACTTTTAATGAAAATCTAATTTATTCAACATCTACGCATTCAATTGACGATTTTAATCAATTGGGAAATCTTTGGGAATATGCATTTATCAGTCCAATTTTCCCAAGTATTTCTAAAATTGGTTATGGTGAAAATTCTCAAATTTTATCTGATTTAAAGAAAAGAACAAATTGCAAAACTAAACTCATTGGTTTGGGTGGGATAACTCCTGAAAATCAACATTTTGCTTACGAAAATGGAGTAGTAGGTGTTGCTTTTTTAGGTTCGATTTGGGAAAATGAAAATCCTTTAAAAATTTTTGAAAAATGTATTCAGAAAGGCCATTTGTATTAAGCATTGCAGGATTTGATCCTTGTGGTGGAGCGGGAACTCTTGCTGATATAAAGACTTTTGAACAACATCAAGTTCAAGGTTTGGCGGTGATGACGGCGAATACGTTACAAACGGAAAATCATGTTTTTTCTGTGGATTGGATTGCAATTGAAGACGTTTTAAAAAGCATCAAAACTTTACTGGATTTTTATCCAATTAAAGCTGTAAAAATCGGAATTGTTCCCAACTCAGAATATTTGAAAAGCATTGTTGAAGTTTTAAAAATGAGCAATTCTAAACCCATAATTGTTTGGGATACTGTTTTGAAAAGTTCTTCTGGAAAGACATTTTTTAATGAAAACGATATTCAAAATGTAAAGGAAATTCTGCCACATTTGGATTTAATAACGCCCAATTTTTTAGAGTTTGAATATTTAAAATCGATGAATATTCTCAATGAAAATAAAAAAATGCTTTGCAATGTTTTGTTAAAAGGCGGACACCGAAAAAATGAGGAAGGTTTGGATACTTTATTCACAGAAAATGAAATTTTTGACATTAAACCAAAAGCCGAAAAAGTCTTTCAAAAACATGGTTCTGGCTGCGTTTTATCAAGCGCAATTGTTGCAAATTTAGCTTTAGGAAAAACCATGAAACAAGCTTGTACAGAAGCAAAAAATTATATGGAAAATTATTTAAACAGTTCACCAAACTTATTAGGACATCATGCGAAATTTTGAAAAAATACAATACATTTCTCAGGGCGACACTGCGGAAATTCAATTTAATAATATTGAAAATGCTTTAGAAAATGGTGTAAAATGGATTCAGCTTCGTTGGAAAGATGCTTCAAAAAATGATTTAAAATTATTGGCTCAAAAAGTAAAAATGCTTTGTGAGAATTTTGATGCAACTTTTATTATTAATGATGATGTGGATTTGGTTTCAGAAGTCGATGCAGACGGCGTTCATTTGGGTTTAGAAGATTTGAATGTTCTGAAAGCAAGAAAATTTTTAGGTTCCGAAAAAATCATTGGCGGAACAGCAAATACTTTTGAAGATGTTCAACAAAGAATTTCCGAAAACTGCGATTACATCGGACTTGGACCATTACGGTTTACATCAACAAAGAAAAAATTGAGTCCAATTTTAGGTTTTGAAGGTTATCAAAAAATCATCAATCAACTTCAACAAAATAGCATTGATTTCCCACCGATCTATGCAATTGGCGGAATAACAAAAAATGATATTCAACCGCTTCAAAATATCGGGATTTATGGTGTGGCTTTGTCACAATTAATTACTGATAAACCTGCTTTAATCCAAGAATTACAAACAGAATTTATATGAAAAAATTACAAATAGGTAA
This sequence comes from Soonwooa buanensis, assembly GCF_900167905.1. Taxonomy (GTDB): domain Bacteria; phylum Bacteroidota; class Bacteroidia; order Flavobacteriales; family Weeksellaceae; genus Soonwooa; species Soonwooa buanensis. The sequence continues at coordinate 5,234 of NZ_FUYZ01000010.1, forward strand.
CACAGAATTTTCGTCAAGATTGTTCTTAGGAACAGGAAAATTTGGAAGTTTAAGTCAAATGCGAGAAGCCGTCCAAGCTTCAGAATCTGAGTTGGTGACCATGGCTTTGAAACGTGTCGATTTCGATTCTCCAACAGACGAATTATTAGCAGAATTAAAGAAAACAAAAGCCAATCTTTTGCCAAATACTTCGGGCGCAAGAAACGCAAAGGAAGCGGTTTTAGCGGCGGAATTGGCTCGTGAAGCTTTAGAAACCAACTTCGTAAAACTGGAGATTCATCCAGATCCAAGATATTTGTTGCCAGATCCTATCGAAACGCTGAAAGCTACGGAAGAATTGGCGAAATTAAGTTTCGTGGTTATGCCTTACATTCACGCCGATCCCGTGTTGTGCAAATTGTTAGAAAATGCAGGAACGTCGGTTGTAATGCCTTTAGGAGCGCCGATTGGAACGAACAAAGGTCTTAGAACCATCGATTTTTTAGAAATCATTATCGAGCAAAGCAAAGTTCCTGTGGTTGTAGATGCAGGAATTGGTGCGCCTTCCGACGCTGCAAAAGCAATGGAATTGGGCGCTGATGCGGTTCTGGTGAATACGGCGATTGCTGTTGCAAAGAATCCTGTAGAAATGGCAATTGCTTTTAAAGAGGCTGTAATAGCGGGACGACGCGCATTTGAAAGTGGTTTGGGAGCAATTCAAAATCGAGCCGAAGCATCGAGTCCGTTAACTGCTTTTTTGTTGGATGATTAAAGAAATATCATGAGTTTTAAAGGTGTTTTTCAGAAATATTCTTGGGATGAAATCAACGCAAAGGTTTATTCATACAGAGAAAATGATGTACGGCAAGTTTTGAATAAACAGAAATTAAATGTTGAAGATTTTTTGGTTTTGTTGTCGCCTTCAGCTAAATTTTTCTTAGAAGAAATGGCTCAAAAATCTCAGCAATTAACGCAGAAAAGATTCGGGAAAACCATACAAATGTATGCGCCGTTGTACGTTAGCAACGAGTGTCAAAATATTTGTACGTATTGCGGATTTAGTTTGGATAATAAAATAAAACGCAAAACTTTAACCGATCAAGAATTGCTGAAAGAAGCTTCAATCCTCAAAAAAATGGGAGTTGATCACGTTCTTTTGGTAAGCGGCGAAGCGCAACATATAGTTGGACTTCCGTATTTTTTGAATGCAGTTTCGCTTTTAAAATCGCTATTTTCGAATATTTCTATTGAGGTTCAGCCTTTGGAAACTCACGAATATCGAGTTTTGCATGAAGCTGGCGTTCATTCGGTTTTGGTGTATCAAGAAACTTACCATCAAGATGTTTACAAAACTTACCATCCGAAAGGTCGAAAGTCTAATTTTGATTACCGTCTCGATACGCCAGATCGCGTTGGTAATGCGGATTTTCATAAAATGGGATTGGGCGTTTTGCTTGGTTTAGAAGATTGGCGAATCGATAGTTTTTTCAATGCTTTACACATCGACTATTTGCAGAAAACCTATTGGCAATCGAAGTTTTCGGTATCTTTTCCTAGATTGAGACCTGCGGAAGGAATCATTGAACCCAATTTTGAAATGAAGGATCGTGATCTTTTACAACTGATTTTTGCTTACAGAATTTGGAATCCAGATTTGGAAATTTCTATCTCGACTCGCGAAAATGAAAATTTTAGAAATCATATTGTACAACTGGGTGCAACCACGATGAGTGCGGCTTCTAAAACCAATCCTGGTGGTTATTCTGTAGATGAAAATTCTTTGGAACAGTTCGAAACTTCGGATGAACGCAGCATGGATGAAATTAAGAATATTATTAAAAATGCAGGTTACGATCCTGTGATGAAGGATTGGGATAAAGCTTATTCTTAAATGAAAAACGAAGAATTTACACGCTACAGTCGCCAAATTTTCATGGATGAAATTGGCATTGAAGGTCAAAAGCAAATTTTGTCAGCCAAAGTTCTTGTGGTGGGAGCGGGCGGTTTGGGAAGTCCTGTAATTCAGTATTTAGCTGCGGCTGGCGTTGGGAAAATTGGCGTTGCAGATTTTGATGAAGTTGAAATTCATAACCTAAATCGGCAAATTATTCACATCGAAAATTCTGTTGGAACATCAAAAGTTGATAGCGCACAAAATTTTGTTCAAAACATCAATTCTAATGTGGAATTTATAGGTTTTAAATCAAAAATTACGTTGGAAAATGCGAATTCCATTTTAAAAGAATTTGATGTCATCGTTGATGCTTCCGATAATTTTGCGACAAGATATTTACTTAATGACACTTGTGTTCAATTAAAAAAATCCTTGGTTTATGGCAGTATTTTAGGTTTTGAAGGTCAAGTTGCTGTGTTTAATTATCAAGGAAGTAAAAACTTGCGAGATATTTTCCCAGATTGTCCTGAAACCGCTTTAGATTGTGATAAAAACGGCGTTTTAGGCGCTCTTCCAGGCATTGTTGGCAGTTTTATGGCGATGAATACACTGAAAATTATTTGTAAACTTCCAGTAAAAACCAATCAACTTTTAATTATTGATACTTTAAACTGGAATTTTACGCAAGTTGATTTTTAAAAACTACAATTTCCACTTCACCGAAAGATTAAAAACTCGGCCATCAATTGGTCCCCAAAGTGGATTAAAACTCGGATTTAAAGTACTTCCAGTATATAAACTTTCTTTGCGACTTTGTCTGTAATCGAACAGATTTTCGCAATTTAAAACCACCGTAAAATGTTCACCCAAATCTTTTGAAATCATCGCTGCCGCAAACAGATAATCTGGCGTTTTGCTGTAATCCATTCGGTACTGACTTCCGTTGTAAGACGCTTCTACACCGAATTTCCAACCACCGTCGAAATCTTTAACCACCGTCATTGCAGCACGATTTTTTGGCGTTAATGGAATGAATTGATTCCCCTCTTGAAATTTATATTTCGCAATCGTAAAGGTATAACCCAAATAAAGCTCCCAATCGTCGATGGTTCCTTTTACATAAGTGTCAAAACCTTTTGAAACCACAGGCTGATCTTGATTCGCAAAATACACGTTTTGATTTGCGTCCAAAGTCGCAATCACAGGATGATTGATGTTGGTGAGGAAAAACGCTTGATTAATAAAAATTGAATTTCCGTTTTCGAATTTCTTTTTATAATTGAATTCTAAATTATAACCCACAGATTTTTCAGCTTTCGTCGTCTGAATATTAATAGGCATCAGGTTTTCAAGAGGATAATCAATCATTTGTGGAGCCAATGCATTCGGAACTTTATAACCCAAACCAACACCGCCACGCGCTGCCCAATAATCATCAAAATGATAAATCATCGCCAAACTTGGCAAAAAGAAACTTCCGTAATGATTGGTGAAATCGTTTCTAATTCCAGTTTCTACCGTTGCTTTATTGAATTTTAAAGTGTTTTGAAGGAAGAAACCAAAGCTATTGTTTTCAAATTTTGGAATATTAAAATTTTGAAAAGATTCTGGATTAAATCGGCTTCCTTGAAAATCGCTTCCCAAAACCCAAATCATGTTATTCATTGGTTTAACGTAAGAAAGCTCCGAGAAATAGTTGGTTTGATTGGCATTCAAAAAATTATCGTTGCTTGAAAATTTTCTTTCGAAATCGCTCAAACTATTTTTAAATTCAAGTTTTGAATCATCATTGAATTTCTGATTATAAACCAATTCATAAGTATTTCTTTGCAATTTATTTTGTTCGAAATATTGATGGTCAGCTGATTCTCCATTTTTAATAACTTGCATATCGCCACCCAAATTTTTGTCAAAACTTCCGCTCCAACCCAAACTAATGCTGGAATTTTGAGATGGATAAAAAAACAATTTTGGATGAACAACCAAAGATCGAATCTGTGGAACATCCGAAAATCCGTCCTTGTTTATATCTTGCTCGTTTTGATCCGTGTAACCTCCGAAAAACGTGTAGCCGAACCATTTGTATTTTTTAGATGCAAATAAATTTAGATTTTTTTCATCCAAAGTAGAGTAGTTCACAAGCGCAGTTAACTCTTGCTTTGAAGTTGGTTTACGCGAAATAACGTTCACCAAGCCGCCAATTGCACCGCCGCCATAAAGTGTGGAAGCCGAACCTTTTATCAATTCAACTTGTTGCAAATCCAAAGGCGGAATATTTAGAACGCCCAAACCGCCGCTAAATCCATCGAACAAAGGCATTCCGTCGCGAAGAATTTGTGTGTAACGCCCATCCAAACCTTGAATTCTGATATTTGAATTTCCTGATACCGCGGAACTTTGCTGAATTTGTACGCCGCTAATATCACCAAGAATACTCCCGATTCCAGCGGGTTTTATACCGCTTTCTTCCGTCATTTCTTCCTTGCCAAGAACTTCAACTTTTTGCGGAGAATTTTCAATTTTTTGTTGAGTTCTGGAGGAAGCGACGATGGTTACTTCTTGTATTTCGTTTTCCTTTTTTATCGTGTCAGATTTCTGTTGAGCGAAAGCTGTTAAGGAACAAAGTATAGCAGCTGAGGCTATTATTTTTTTCATTGAGAAAATTTGTATTGCAAAATTATATCAAATGAAAAACCGCTTTTGTATTTTTTAGCTTAAATAATTATTAAAATAGTTTTGAATTTAATAACATTTAAAAAATATGTAAATTAAATCATCTAACTACAAAAATAAAAGTCCAAATTATTAGCAAAATTTGAAATGGAATTCTAAAAAAGTAAAGATATGACATGCCTTTGCCGTCACGATTACCCGTTTCAAAATTAATGTTATGGAGCGATGCAAAAATATTAGCAGGTAGAATTAGAATAAAAAATAAAATGAGTAAAATACCTGTTATCTTTTGAATCTGAGGAATAAAAATTCCGACTGCAGCAGCAATCTCTATAAGACCAGTCAACAAAATAATAAGTTGCCTTTTCGGTACAAAATGGGGAAGCATCATAGCCATTGTTTTTTCGTACTTAAAGTGACCAATTGAAGTAAAAATCAACATGACAGCCAAGGCCAATCTTCCTGAAAATATGGGATCAATTTCTCTTGAAACGATAAGAGTTCCTAATAACGTAATTAAAAAAGAAGAAATAAAAATAAAGAAAGGCTTCATTTTTATTTTAAAAATATAAATAATATTTCATACAAATATCATAACAACATTTAAAAAAGAAATTAAAACTTCAGTTATTTAATATTAAATTCTTTTCAAATTGCGTTACCATGGTACTTTACGAAGATAAGATCAACTTAAGAATAGGTCAACGAAATAAGCTTAACTATCTTTACTGTCAAGAACACAAATGAAGGAAATTATGTAATAGGCTTGTTCTTCGGAGCAAGTCTATTACGAATTTAAAATTTCGTCAATATCAGGATTATAATTATCCCAAATAAGCCAATTATTGTCTTCATTTTTGCGTAAAAAATAGACCTGTTCTTCCTTTTTTTGGTATGGAAAAAACTTTTCGTTAGCAGAAAAAATAAGATTCCAAGTTTCTTCGGTTTTAACGACAAGTGTATTATCATCTTTTGAGACAAGTTGATAATTATAAACTTCAAAATTGCTTAATTCTTCTTGAAGTTTCAATTTACCGTACGACGAAAGTTTTTGCAAATACATTTCGATCCTCTTGAGATAAGGAGAAGAATTACAAACAACACCATCAAAATCCTCCAAATCTAAATCGGGTAGATGTAGCATTTGCTTGTATTCCGAAGCACAGGCTTTTTCAATTAGAGAAATTGCCTCAGTTAAATCATCTACTTCAGAATTTTCTTTAGACGATACTTTTTGAGCAATAAAAACGTTGAGTTCTTCATATCCTAAAAATATGGAAAGCTTCTCAAGTGATTTCAAGAAACGAGCATCTTTATAAGCAGATTCTTTTATCTGATTTTTAAAAATTCGTTTTAATGTAATGGGAGAAATAGTATTGCCCAAACTGAAAAAAGCCTCGCTATTAATATCTATTTTTTCAAAAAGTTCCTCGTTAATAATTTCGGACAGGCTTTCATAATGACTATTTTTCCAATCATTGGTTTTTCCTAAAACAGAATTTCGCACCTTTCCATGATCAAGGATTTCTCGTGTAAGTTGCTGTACAACGTCTAACATTCTCGTATCGCATTAGTTTGTTCAAATTTAAACAAAATATTAACGATAAATAATATTGCCAATTTTTAAAAGAGATTTAAACTACTTTTTTGATATTTTAAAATAATCACGATTGTTTCATTCTATCGATTTTCAAGAATTACATGCATTTTGCTAAAAATATATCTCTACTTTTGCAGCATTATTTTTGAAAATGAAAACGCTTTTTAAATATTTAAAACCTTATAAATGGCTGATTGTATTGTCTTTACTTTTAGCTACCATTAACCAAGTTTTTTCTTTGTTTTCGCCTGCGATTACGGGAAATATTCTCGATCATTTGGTGACGCATCCTAATTTTTTCGATAAAGAAAATACACTTCCGAGAAATCTAAATCAATATTTATACGGTGACGGAATTTACCACGGTGTATTTTATTTCTTGCTTTTATTGATTGGAACCGCGATGGTCAGCCGAATTGCAAAAGCATTCCAAGATTATGTTGTGAATGTGATTACGCAAAAATACGGCGCAAAAATTTTCACAGATGGTTTAAAACACTCGATGGCATTGCCTTTTCAAGAATTTGAAGACCAAAGAAGTGGCGAAACTTTATCTATTTTAACCAAAGTTCGTGAAGATTCGGTGAAATTCATCACCAGTTTTGTGAACATCTTTTTTGGGATTTTGGTGAGCATTATTTTCGTTTCTGTTTATGCGCTTCGTTTGCATTGGTCGATAATGCCGGTTTATATCGTTGGAATCTTCTTCATTGCGTTTGTCACGAATTTATTGAGTAAAAGAATTAAAAAAATCCAGAAAAATATCGTTTCTGAAACAACAGCTTTGGCGGGAAGTACAACAGAAAGTCTCCGAAATATTGAAATCGTAAAAAGTTTGGGTTTAACGAATCAAGAAGTGAATCGTTTAAATAATAATACCTATAAAATCTTAGGTTTAGAATTGAAAAAAGTAAAAAGCATTCGTTCTTTAAGCTTTGTACAAGGGACTTTGGTGAATTTTCTACAACAAGTGATTACGTTCACGCTATTGCTTTTAATTTTTAAAAACATTGTTACGCCAGGTCAATATTTGTCGTTGATGTTTTATGGTTTTTTTATTTTCGGGCCAATGCAGGAAATTGGAAACATCATTATTTCATATCGTGAAGCGGAAGCATCTTTGAATAACTTTGATACATTGATGAAAAAACCTGCCGAAGAAAAACCGCTTCATCCAAAACATATCGGAAGCATCGAAGAATTAGAGTTTAAAGACGTTTCTTTCAAACATCAATCGGCGCAATACAAAGCGTTGAATGGAATTTCTTTCGATGTTAAAAATGGAGAAACCATCGCTTTTGTTGGACCAAGTGGTTCTGGAAAAAGTACGTTGGTAAAACTTTTGGTTGGTTTGTACAGACCGCAGGAAGGAAGTATTTTCTATAACAATATCAACGGAAAAGATTTTGATTTTGATGAATTGCGGAATCAAATTGGTTTTGTAACTCAAGATACGCAGCTATTTTCTGGAACGATAAAGGAAAATTTACTCTTCGTGAATCCAAACGCAACCGAAGAAGATTTGCAATTGGCGTTGAAAAAATCAAGTTGTACAGCACTTTTGGAACGTGCCGAAAAAGGAATTGAAACCGTAATTGGCGAAGGTGGTTTGAAATTAAGCGGCGGTGAAAAACAAAGAATTGCAATTGCACGAGCTTTGTTAAGAAAACCTCATTTATTGATTTTTGACGAAGCTACTTCTGCGTTAGACAGCATTACAGAAGAGGAAATCACGACAACCATTAAAGATATTTCGAAAAATAAAGAACAAATTACCGTTCTCATCGCGCACCGTTTGAGTACGATTATGCATGCTGACAGAATTTATGTTTTGGAACGCGGAAAAGTCATTGAAACGGGTTCGCACGAAAACTTACTTGCCGAAAACGGCTTGTATTACGCGATGTGGAGACAGCAAATTGGGGAAAGAAAAACGCTCTCATCTTAACTAAAATTGATGAGCTTATTTCGTTGAATAGTATTATTTTTAATTGATAAATATTATATCCAAGCAATGAATTCCACATCAATTTTACTACTTTTTCTTGTTGTAATTTCTTTCTATTTCGCATTTAGAATTACAAAGAAAATAGCTTCAAAAAGTGATAAAGGCAAAATTTGGGAATCAGGATTTCTGTTTCTTTTCACGTTTTTAATTGTTGGAAGTTTAAACTTATTTTCAATTTTCTTTTCTTATACATTCATTTGGGAAAAAGGATTTCGTGCTGTTGTTGAACAAAAACATGAAGCTGTAGTTGTCGATTATGTGATTGAAAAATCTTACCGAAAAAGTACCACAGGATCTGGATCATACCCAATACTGCTTTATTTTCCTGTCGTTAAATTTAAAAATGAGAAAGGAATTGAAACTAAAAAGAAGCTGGACTTAACAAGTAATCATCCCTATAAAATTGGACAAACCATAAAGATCAGCGCAAACGATGCCTCCAAGAATGCCAACAGCATTGAGTTTGAACCCTTATTCAGTGTTATTGCAATTTCATTGACTAGTGTTGCAATGTTCTTTTTTGTGTTGGTAGCGAGTTTCGGGTTTAATAAAACAATGAAAGAGCGGGTTAAAATAGCAAGAAACATAAGTGTTTTACTGTTCCTAATCAACGGAATAATATCGCTTTGGATGTATTTCGTTGTCTAAAATTACACCACCAACAATACTACTTCTTTTAATTTTTCAGCAGATTTTGAGTAAATAAAAACATCGAAATCCATTTGTAATTTTTCTTCAAAATCAGATTTCATTTGTTGGAAGGTTATGGTTTTCGGGGTCTGTTTTAAATCTTTAATGAACTGAATAAACCATTCTCCAATTTCCTTTTCTACTCTGATTTCTACCGCTTCATTTTTGGTATGAATCGAAAGCATCGTATTTTCGTACGAAACGCCTTTCTTCATTTTCGTTGAAGTTTTAAGATTTGGAATTCCGCCAAGCCAAACGATTTTTTGGTTCGGTTTATGTCCAGAAAAAGTTTCGTTATTGAGAACATCTTCGATATAAAATTTCGGAACCGTTGTTCTTGGAACTTTAAAATCAAACCATTCTTGTAGCGATAAATCAAATCCAACACCGTGCATATAATTGAACAAAGATTTCTTCAAACCATACGAAAACTGCTGATGATCCATTCCTGATTTTTCTTCGTGAATCATATCGTTATTCGCAAAAGCTCCAACTTCTACGCTGTGATTGATGACGTTGTATTTTTCAGGGTTCAAACCAACTGGACTGTGAGCGGTCATCGCAAATTGATGCCAAAATCCAGATTGCAAAATTCCGATTTCAAAAAGTTGACGAACCATTTCCAAGCTATCAATCGTCTCTTGCGTGGTTTGTGTCGGAAAACCGTACATCAAATACGCGTGAATCATAATTCCAGCTTCGGTGAAATTTCGGTTGACAATCGCCACTTGATCCACAGTTACACCTTTGTCAATCAATTTTAATAATCTGTCCGAAGCCACTTCTAAACCGCCTGAAACAGCGATGCAACCAGAAGCTTTCAATAATCGGCATAAATCGTAGGTGAAACTCTTTTCAAATCTAATATTCGTCCACCAAGTAACACTTAATTTACGTTTCAAAATCTCCAAAGCAACTTCTCGCATCAAAGCTGGTGGCGCAGCTTCGTCAACAAAATGAAAACCTGTATTTTGAGTGGATTCAATCAATTCTTCCATTCTATCAACGATTTGTTTCGCAGCAATTGGTTCGTAAACCTTGATGTAATCGAGAGAAATATCACAAAAGGTACATTTTCCCCAATAGCAACCGTGCGCCATCGTCAATTTATTCCAACGACCATCGCTCCAAAGTCGGTGCATCGGATTCACCACTTCTATAACAGAAATGTATTGATTGAGTTTTAAATCCGAATAATCGGGCGTTCCAACTTCCGAAAATTTATAATCGCGAATTTTTGGATTATTGATGTAAACAACTTCATCATTTTTAAGAACAAAAGTTCGTTTTAAGTCCGAAACTTCAACTTCGTTATTGACGTATTTTAAAACTTGTTCCGTCGGAGCTTCGCCATCATCCAAAAGGATAAAATCGAAAAACTCAAACACTCGAATATCGCTCAACGAACGTAATTCCGTATTCGGGAAACCTCCGCCCATGCTGATTTTTACGTTCGGATAATTTTGCTTGATATATTGTGCACATCGAAAAGCCGAATACAAATTCCCTGGAAAAGGCACCGAAAATCCGACCATTTTTGGATTGGTTTTCTGAATTAAATCTTCCAATTCCGAAAGTGTAATTTGGTCAATGTACGTCGGTTCTTTTTGAAGTTCAGCATACATTTCATCAAAAGAATTGGCGGAACGTCCCAATCTTTCGGCGTATCGACTAAAACCGAAGTTTTCGTCCACGGCTTCAATGATTAAATCTGATAAATCTTCCAAATACAAAGTCGCCAAATGTTTGGCTTTGTCCTGAAAAGACATTGCTCCAAAAGCCCATTCCAAATCATCTAACTGTGAAAAACGCGACGCTTCGGGCAAATAACCATCTTGAACAATAGAATCTGCCAAAGTGGAATTTTTTCCTTGTAGAAACCGAATGACAGCATCAATGCTCGAAATATAATCGTCTTTCAGCATCAACATTCGTTGTGCGTTTTCACTTAATTCAACATCTTGAAATTCAATATAATTGAATAAATCGGTCAAACCTTTTTTGGAAAATAATTTCAGAATAACATCCAAACCCAAATCCGCCTGAAACACTTTGTAGGAAAGCGTATTCAAGAAACCTTTTAGATAAACCGTGCCCGGATAAGGCGTGTTCAATTGTGTAAAAGGCGGCGTAATAAGGACTAAATCGGTTTGCAATGTGAAATATTTGCTGCAAAAATACGGAGGATTTTATGGAAATCAAATTCTAGGAAATAGACAACAAGAAATCATCTATTGATCAAGCATTTCGTAATAAACCTGTAACTGTTTTGCACGGACTTTTACCACGTTTAGCTTTTCACCAGCTGCAATAACGCTGTACAATGTTCCTTGCTTCACGTTATAATAATATCCATCTATTAAAGAAAATTCTGCATCTCTAAATTTCAACCAAGCTTTTTGAGCCGATGTAAATTGGATTTCCTGGGCGTTTGGAAGTCTTTTTAAAGTCAATTGATAATATTTGTTCAAATCTTTATCATAAGATTCTTGAGCTTTAAATGTGCATTCGCGTTGTCCGGCAGTTGAGTAATTCTTTTCTAGACATTTTTCCAATTCAGTTTCAATATTATTTTCTTGAGCATTCATGGATTGATATGTAAATAAAATAAAGAATGTAGCATAGGCGAAGATGTATTTTTTCATTTGAGTAATTAAGATTTAGAGATTACCCCGTAACAACGAGACTAATAAACATATTTTTCTTCGGATAATTCCAAATTTAATCAAACTTAACCCATTCTTTTTCAAAATAAACATCATGTTTTTTATTTAAACTATCAGTTAAGATTGCATGGACAAAATCCTTTGTTTTATTTTTATATTTTAAACTAAATTTATTACTATTATGAGGCATTTCGTAATAGGAGCCAAACCTACACTTTGAAGGATTATTTTCAACTTCGTCTGTGAAAACGGAAAATAGAATTAATTTTTCAGATTTTATGTTAGGTTTTGCATAACCAAAAATACGATGATCATGTTGGATATTGGATGTTAAATACATCGTACTGTCTTTTCTTGAAAGTGAAACTCCAAATGTATTACGTTCATCATCATTCAGTTCTTCGGGTTCAACAATTGGAGGAATAGGTTTTGGTAAGATATCTACTAAAGTATCTTCAACTTTTTGAATCCTAATGCTATCATTTTTAGTTTTACTTTCGGTTAAATTTTGTTTTTCTTTTTTACAAGAAAATAAAACGACAATAGAGAAAATTGAAATGTATCTAAGCTTCATTTTTAGAATTTAAAATTAATATAAAAACGTTTGATAATCAGGTGTATCTAACGACCAACTCGAAAAAGGATAAACGGATTTGGAATCATCATCATTATAATTCTCAATCAAAGTTTTAAGATTGTTTTCTGTGATTTGATTTTTAGAAACATTGGCAAAATAAAATGCCGCCGAACCAAAATCTTTATAATTTCTAAACAATATCAATGACTTCTTCAGCTTATTAGAATGATACAAAACAAAATTTTCACTTTCTTCAACCAAGACAAAAGTATCTTTATATTGATGTTTCTTTTCGATACAACCATCTTCTTGCTCGGTAATTTTCAGCGTTTTTGGAAATTTAAAAGGATTTGTTAATTTCATTTTAAAACTGACATCATTCGAAAAACAATCGGGCGCACCACAATCTGGGCCATGTAAATTAAAAGTAATATTTCCAACAATTTCATCATTCTTGACATTAACCGCATTTCGGATGTATAATTCTTGTAGAAAACTTTCTTTTAAAATTTTGTTGGGTTTAGATTTTAAAACGATAGTTCGCAACGAATCTTGATTTTGTGCAATTGCCATATTTGCAATGAATATTGTCAATAGTAATAGTAAAATATTTGACTTCGATTTTGTCATTATTTGTGTGGTTTTGTCTTTCTAAAAATAAGAAAATTCGGCTTTTGATGAAAGTTAATTATGACCTCAAAACTTATTTTCATTGAAATATTTTCTAAAAAAAATTCAATAGATTGCAATAAATATGAAATTTCAATTTTACTAATGCACAGAAAGAAAGAAGAAAACGAGAACATCACCGCCGATTACACGATTAATGGAATCGATTATAAAACCGAATTGCAATTGGGCATTGGATTAGGTGTCATCATTATTTGTGTGTTTATTGCTATTGCAGTCACGCCGTTTTTGATGAGTAACGTTGCGAGGTTTTCTCTTGTAGGACTTGCTGGAACTATTGTGGCAGGGAGTTTTTTGTATTTAAAGTTTATAATGAATTTTATTAAAAATAAAGTTTGGACAATCAAAATATTAGATGATAGACTTTATTTTAATTATGGACAAAAAGAAACGATTATTCCGTTGTCAGATATATTAAAGATCAAGAATGTTGGTAATTCTAATGTCTTTCGATATTTAAGTTTTTATACCAAAAATTCTGTGGTGAAAATTAGAGTAGGGAATGGCGGATTTACACCTTTTTCGAAAGAGGAAGATGTTAGCAAACTTGACCAATTTTTTGAAGAACTTTTACCGTACATCAATAAGAATTTTAATAAAAAAGAAGCCTTCGTAAAACCAAATCAATTCAGTTTTAAAAATATGGGTGTTTACGTCCATAAAAGTGAAAAAATCCATTACAATATTATTGAAAGGATGGGAGTAACTTATTACATTGTTGGACTTTTTATTTGTGCAGGTTTATTTTTATCGATCGTTTTTTCCTCTGTCGAAATCCTTCAGTCTTATTCTCGTTATGATAAATTTCCGTCAGAACTGACGTTTATTAACTTCTTTTTCATTATGATCAGCCTTCTTATAATATATTCGATTGCTGTATATTTAAAAATTTCAAAGCATAAAAAAGACTGACTAAGATAAGACAGTCTTTAATTTTTAAATGTTTTATTTTGAAACCTAATTCTATTTTTTAATCCAAAGGTTTCCTACCTGAAATAATGTTAAAAAGAACAACAATAACTGCTATAACTAACAAAATATGTACAAGATAGCCTGTACTTAAACCAGGAACAACTCCAATCATCCCTAGCAACCAAACAATAATACAAATTACTGCAACGGTCCATAATATACTTCTCATAATAAAAGTTTTAAAGGATTAATATATGAATTGACTTGCATAAATTGTGCCTTAATTTTATTTTCATTAAACTAAAATCACAGATAAGTTTAATTTACTATTGAAATTTTCGATATAATTATATTTTATTATAGATTTTATAAAACTAAGTAATGTTAATTTCTGGATTTCAGAATATTCTTCTTCTTATTATTTTTTAGCGTTTCACTTTTATTAAATCTGAATCACAAGTCTGAATACCAAATTATTATTTAACATCAAATAAAAGTGAAGTTACTAAGAACAAAAAATTGCAAATTTTCACTATTCAGCGATAACAAAATACCGATGAAATCTAGAAATAGGAGAGGAGGTCTATTAGTATAAATAGAATTTAGCTTAGGCCTAAAGTCATAATAGTTGATATTAAAGAAAAATATGTCATCATAATTAAAGATTTGAAAATAAAAAAAGGATTCAAAACATTTCGGTTGTTGAATGCAATTAAATTGCTATTTTAGGGACTTTATTTCAAAAGAAAAGAATTTGGAAACACAACAACAATCGGGCGAATCTAAAACCGAATTAAAAAGAGGTCTCAAAAATCGTCATATTCAGCTAATTGCGTTAGGAGGAGCAATCGGTACAGGTCTATTTTTAGGGATTGGTCCAGCTGCCGTTTTGGCGGGTCCATCAGTAATTTTGGGTTATGCTTTTGCAGGACTTATCGCTTTTTTTATCATGCGTCAGCTTGGTGAGATGGTCGTTCAGGAGCCTGTTTCAGGAAGTTTTAGCCATTTTGCGTATAAATATTGGGGCTCATTTGCTGGTTTTGCCTCTGGGTGGAATTATTGGTTGTTGTATATTCTTGTTAGTATGGCAGAGCTAACAGCAATTGGCGTTTATGTCCAGTTTTGGTGGCCCGAAATTCCATTATGGATGTCGAGTTTATTTTTCTTTTTTGTCATTAATGCTTTGAATCTTGCTTCGGTGAAAGTCTATGGTGAAGCCGAATTTTGGTTTTCCATTGTTAAAGTTGTTGCAATTATTGCGATGATTATTTTCGGAAGTTATTTGTTGATTAGCGGAACTGGCGGTGATCAAGCAACCATTTCTAACCTTTGGAATAATGGTGGTTTCTTCCCAAAAGGATGGATTGACACTGACGGAAAAGGTGGTTTTGTAGGGCTTTTGGCTGCAATGGCTTTGATTATGTTTTCATTCGGTGGACTAGAGTTGGTTGGTATTACGGCGGCAGAAGCAGAAAATCCAGAGAAAAATATTCCTAGAGCAACCAATCAAGTTATTTATAGAATCTTAATTTTCTATGTCGGTGCTTTGATTATCTTGTTTTCGTTGTCACCTTGGGAAAAAATTACAGCAGGAAGTAGCCCGTTTGTTATGGTATTTGAAAGGTTAAATGGATTTCAATTTGATATATTTGGTACGACAATTCAGTTTACAAAATTAATTGCTAATATTCTTAATATCATTGTTTTAACTGCAGCATTGTCAGTTTACAACAGTAGTGTTTATAGTAATAGTAGAATGTTATTTGGTCTTGCCGAACAAGGTAATGCTCCTCGATTTTTGTCTAAATTAAATAAAAATCACGTTCCTGTAATGGCAATTTTGGTGTCAGCTGCGTTTGCTGCAATTTGTATCGTCATTAATAAAATAATACCAGAACAAGCTTTAGAAATCCTAATGTCATTGGTGGTTTCTTGTCTTGTAATCAATTGGATAATGATTAGTTATACACATATTAAATTCAAACAAGCTTATAAAAATACAAAAACCTTGTTCCCATCTTTTGCTTATCCTTTAACTAATTATATCTGTCTTATTTTCCTATTCGGAATTTTGGTGATTATGTGGTTTACAGGACTAAAAATTTCGGTAGAACTTATTCCGATTTGGTTAGCATTCTTATTTTTATGTTATCTAGGTGTTAAGAAGAACAATGCCAAAAAACTTTCAAAATAAATAAATTTAAAAGTCTCATTTTTGAGGCTTTTTTTATTGAAAATACTTCTGCGATTGCTTTTCATTAAAAAGGTTAAATTGATTCTTGTCAGTTTTTGGAAATTTGTTTTGGTATGTTAATTGCGTCTTAGGTTATAGCAAAAAATAAAAAAATGAAAAGTACATTAACTGGCGGAATGCTATTAGGATTGAGTTTATTATCAAGTTTAGCATTTGCACAAACGACACAAAAAGTTGATATTACACCTTTCCCAAAAGCAGAAAAAGGTATGAAACAAGTGGTTATCGAAGTGCCACATTCTAACAATGACGCAAACAAAAAGATCGAAATATTTGTTGGTAAATCTATGCAAACAGATGGTTGTAACAGAATTTGGTTGTCTGGACAGTTTTCTAAATCAGAGTTGAAAGGTTGGGGTTACGATTATTTAACCTTTAAGACTGATGGATCAACACCTTCGACCAATATGGCTTGTCCAAATGCAGCGCCTAAGAATGAGTTTGTAAAATCACAAGGATACTTCACAGACTATAATGGACGAATGCCTATCGTGTTATACATCCCTGATGGTTACGAAGCGAAATTTAGAATTTATAAAGCCGAAAAGGATCTTTATAGCGCACAAGAAATTATGTCAAAATCGAAATAAGATTTAGATATTTAACATTAAAAAAGAGGCTGCCAAACTATGACAGCCTCTTTTTATGATTATCCTTTTCTATTAGAACTCTAGATATTTTTCTTTCTTTTTCAGAAAAGCTTATGCCACAGTTCTTCTCAGGTTTTTCAATAAAATTAGTCTCTTTTAGATTAATTTTTGATAATCTTAGCTTGATTTATTCTTCCATAATTATCAACTGCACTTACGAAGTAAGTACCAGCCTTTAGATTTCTAACATCAATTTTATTATCTAAAACTTCTTTTTCGATAACTACTCTTCCAGATGCCTCAAAAACTTTAGCTGATTTAATCTTAATATTCTGATCAGTTACGAAGCTAAGAACGTCTTTTACAGGATTTGGAGTAATTACAAATGTTTTTTGTAGATTAATATTACTCGTTGCAAGTGCGTTATCCTTTAAAAAATAAATTTTAGACTCTGTGTTATACGCTATACAACCTTGTCCACAATTAGCTACTGATAGAATTTGCTCAGATTGTGAAATTGGAAAATCATCAATCGGTAAGAAAGTATCAATATTAAATCTTTTTATACCAGCATTGTAGCTATAATAATTATTAGCATATGTAATAATTCTATTGGTATAATCTATTGTAAAGCTTCCTTTCACATTACTAAAAGTACCTAACAATGTGCTGTTTTTATAGTCGAACACTTGACCATTGTCAAAGATAACTTTACCTTCAAAAATCACAAAATCACCTGGATACGATGTTAATGTAACATTCTGATTAATATCTGTTGCACCGTTTGCAGTCACCTTAATTCTTCTAAGTTTGGAGTCAGATGTACCTGTGCTTATTCCTAGAATATATTCTGGCGATTCGAATGCAATGATATCAGCAGAATCATAAGTGAAATTTTCTGGATTAAAACTAGTTGTAGGACGCATTACCCCTTCATCATAGATAGCGACTCCCTTAAACGACGCTGACGTATTAAACTGTTTTTTACTAACTGCAATTGTGTTAGGACTTCCTGGCATTACTTTAATGTCTCCTGCATATAAAGGACCATAGCTAACCGAAGTACCCATCGAAAACGGCGCAGCAAAAGTTTGGCTCGCTACATCATATTTTCTAACGGAATTAGTTCCTCGAAATCCAACATAGATAAATGCACTATTATCAGAAATAGCCATAACGGTCGGTTCGCTACCTGCAAAAACTGTTTTATCAACACTTATTGTTTTTGGTGAAATAACAGCAAGACTGTTTCCATTACTACCATTGGTACTCGGCACTGTTGCAAACATTTTATCACTAACTTTATCATAAAGGATTTTGTTAGTTTTAATGGCAATAGAACCATTTACTGTTAATTGAGCAGTAGACATTTGAGCAACTAAGCACACAAATGCAATTGTAAAATTTTTCGTCATATATGTTTTAATATTATCCTTTTGCGTTACGTTCTACACGTTTTCTTTCTTCTTCAGAAAGGATTTTCTTTCTCATACGGATGAAGTTAGGCGTTACCTCGATCGCTTCATCAGCTTGGATGTATTCCATACATTCTTCAAGAGAAAGTAAGATTTTTGGAGCTACACCAGTATCTTTATCTTTACCAGAAGCTCTCATGTTGTTCAATTGTTTAGCTTCAACAATATTTACAACCAAATCACCTGGTTTGTTTTGTTCACCGATAATCATACCTGCGTAGATTTCCTCTCCTGGATCAACAAAGAATTTACCTCTATCTTGTAATTTCGCGATAGAATATTCAGTTGCAGGACCTTGCGTTTTAGAAACCAAAACACCATTATTTCTTCCAGGAATAGCACCTTTGAAAGGCTTATATTCTGTAAATCTGTGTGCCATAATTGCTTCACCAGCCGTCGCAGTCAACATCTGAGAACGTAATCCAATCAATCCTCTTGATGGAATTTCAAATTCTAAGTGTTGCATTTCACCTTTTGTTTCCATGATGTGAAGATCACCTTTTCTTTGTGTTGCTAAGTCGATAACTCTAGAAGCAACTTCTTCTGGAACGTCAACTACTAAAGATTCATAAGGCTCGCATTGTACACCATCAATCTCTTTAAGGATAACTTGTGGTTGACCAATTGTCATTTCGTAACCTTCTCTTCTCATTGTTTCGATAAGAACAGATAAGTGAAGAATACCTCTACCGAAAACTAAGAATGTGTTAGCATCGTCAGTCTGTTGAACTCTAAGTGCTAAGTTTTTTTCTAATTCTTTTGTTAAACGTTCTTTAAGGTGGTTAGATGTAACATATTTTCCATCTTTTCCGAAGAAAGGCGAGTTGTTAATTGAGAACGTCATGTTAAGCGTTGGCTCATCGATAGACGTTCTTGGAAGTGGTTCTGGATTTTCTAAATCAACAAATGAATCACCGATTTGGAAAGCGTCAAAACCTACTACTGCACAGATGTCTCCAGCCAATACTTCAGTTACTTTTTTCTTACCAAGACCTTCAAAAACATAAAGTTCTTTTACTTTACCTTTTACGATTTTGTCACCTTCTTGAGCAAGACCAATCCATTGACCTTCGCTAATGCTACCTCTAATAACTTTTCCGATCGCAATTCTTCCTAAGAAAGAAGAGTAATCTAAAGAAACGATTTGCATTTGAAGATTTCCTTCCACAACTTTTGGTTCAGGAACATATTGAAGAACACCATCCAAAATTGGTAAGATGCTATCTGTAGGTTCTAGACTTGTGTTAAACCAACCTTGCTTAGACGATCCGTAGAATGTTGGGAAGTCTAATTGCTCTTCTGTTGCATCTAGGTTAAAGAACAAATCAAATACTTGATCGTGTACTTCTTCTGGACGACAATTAGGCTTATCAACTTTATTGATAACTACGATAGGTTTAAGACCTAATTCTAAAGCTTTTTGCAAAACAAAACGCGTTTGCGGCATTGGACCTTCGAAAGCATCAACTAGCAAGATAACACCATCAGCCATTTTCAAAACACGCTCTACCTCTCCACCGAAATCGGCGTGACCAGGCGTATCGATAACATTGATTTTGGTGTCTTTGTATGTAACAGAAATGTTTTTAGATAAAATAGTAATACCTCTTTCTCTTTCAAGGTCGTTATTATCCATAATCAATTCTCCAGATTCTTGATTTTCTCTAAAGATATTGGTTGCGTGGATGATTTTATCAACCAAAGTAGTCTTACCGTGGTCAACGTGCGCGATAATCGCAATATTTCTAATGTTTTGCATAAAGGATTTTTACGGGTGCAAAATTACGGAATTTTCAGAAAAAAAAATTATAAGTGACGAAAATTTAACAAAAAAACAAAAAGTCCACTCTTGCGAATGGACTTTTAAAAAATTATAATTGCAAAAATTAATTATTCTACAATCAATTTATCAGTTTGGATAACATTACCATTTTCAGAGATATTAACTAAGTAAACACCTTTTGGCATGTTAGACGTTGATACAGCTTCAACACTATTTTTCTTTCTTTCAAAAGATTTGATAGTTTTTCCAGAAATATCGATTACTTCAACCTTTACAGAGCCTTGGCTAAGCGTTGGTCTTCCAGCAATAAAGAATTCTCCTTTAGCAGGATTTGGATAAACATTAAATGCTTTTGCTTTATTAGCTTCAGAAGTTGCCATTTTACATTTTTCAGGCACATTATAATCTTCAGTCTGATCAGCAACACTAGTATTAGAACCTGCATTTGCGTTAAGACCTAAACCTCTTTTAGCAAAAACATTCCAGATTAAACATTCGTCAGCACCACCAGTAGCAAGATCTGCTTGGATGATAGCATTTCTTCCTGATACGAAATCTGGAGAACATGGTTGTAACTTCAATCCATCTACTACTAACTGTACAACTTTCGCACTACCACTATTAGGATTTGCAACGATATCTGAGGCGTATCCATATTTTTCTGCTAACTTCCAATGCAAATCCCAAAGCATAGTTGCCCAAACTTGACCTACGTCATGTGGCGATTGTGCACCAGCAATACTGTTATAAGTCCAGTTGTTAACAGCAAAATCAGGAGAATATTTTTTCCCTCTAATCCCTAAACCTGTAGGTTGTTGACCAGCAGAATAAGTAGCTATACCTCTTGCAGTTGCAGCAGTATATTCTGGCTTGTTAGTCATCATCAAAGCAAAGAAATCTGACCAACCTTCACCCATCTGCTCACCATTATTAAGACATCCCATACTGTTACCAGTAAGACGGTTAGAGATACCATGTCCATATTCATGAACCATTACACCATTATCAAAACTAGAGTTTTTATAACCATTCCCCATATCCTTCAAATCTACATTAACTGTTTTTCCACTGTTAATTAGCGAAATGATATAATCTCCTTCGTCTTTACCAACCATAATTGAAGGAATAGTAATTGTTTGATCTGTACCATTCATGTCAATCGCAGAATTGGTATTTGTACGATGTATAATAGCTCCTTTAGCTCCTGCCGCCTGAGCATTTTTCACCTTTACAATATTTGAACACTCCCCACCACTTCCAGGAGAATAATTTAATAATGCTATTTTACCAGTCAATGAACCAGCTGTAATGGTACTACAACCGTTAGCTACGTTAGGAATAACAACATCTCCAGTTGTTGGTATAGAAAATAATAATTTCCCAAAAGTTGCAGCACCTGCCGCTACACCTGGTCTAGATACAGCTTCCTCTGGAGAATTGTAGAATAGTTTTTGTTTTAAACCTAATGTCCCTGATTTCCAAAGATACATTTGCATCCTAGGTGCAGCAACTGTTGATTCAGTTTCATAACCTGCATTAAAGTTTGCGTTGTTATAACCACTACCATCATAACCTTCTGCTCTTACAGCATCATTACCTCTACCTCCTTTATCGAAGTTATTTGTTTGGAAGTTCTTTGATGATTCTGTAAATCCAAATCGATAAAAAACATCATGCACCATATTATTAGCATAGAATAAATTGGTTATGGCAGAATGCTTGTTATCATACGCTGAGATTTCTGGTCCTTCAGCATAAGGGAAATCAAAGTTCAAACCTGATCCACCATCAGTTATATCTGTGTTAGGTGGTGTATTTGTACTTGCATTATCAAAATATGCCCATACGTTATTTCCTCTGGTATAAGTGTAGTTTGCAGATCCTGTATCGTGCCATCCTAACGGTGATGCTGCAACATCCCATGGATCTGTTAAAACTGATCTAGAGCCAAATGTTGGAGCCTCGATCGGAAAAGGGAAAACATTATACGAAGCACTTGCAACCGCAGTAGCCGCTTTATGTGCAGTATTTATTTGATTTTCAACAAAAGCTGGTAAAAAATGATTGTGCACATGCTCGCCATCTTCTGAAGCTGCGTAGGCATCATCATGGAAATTACATGAAATAACCATATTATGTTTTTCCAAAACCTCGTTATTCTCAAGATTAACCATTACTTGCCAAAATGCATTGTTTTTAGAATCATCTATAAAGAATAAACGTGCAGGCACTAACTTACCATCTTTTTGATAATAGTAAGCAAAATTAGCAACTTGATCAGCTTTTGGATTATCAACAGCAACACCATCAGCAATCAATTTGTAATTAGCTTCAGCAAGACCTAGATTACTAATAACAGAAGAAAATGCAGATGTTACAGAATTTGGTTTCGAATATTTTGAAACATTCTGAACAGTATCAAAATTATTATTAAATGACCACATTTTACCATCTTTAATAATAGCTTTTGCTAATGAATGATAAATAGGGACACCATTTACAGTTTGTTGCACATCCACAACATTTGCTTTCAAGCTAGCAGAATTATCCTCATTAAGGATTTTAAACTCTACCGCTTTTGACACTCCTTTAAAACTTGCATCATTTGAGATATGATCTCTAATAATCGTCTCCGTACTTTGTCCGTTCACCACAGTTAAGAAGAACAATGCTCCAACTCCGATTGAACGCTTTAATAAAGAATTTTTCATATTAAAACTACAATTGTATATTTTGATTTTTTGAACGCCCTAATGTACAGCTTTTTTTTATTGAATTTAAAATTCAATTGTTAAATAGTTAAGTTTTAATTAAAATTTAAGCCCCACATCATTGTTATTTTCATAAAAATAATTGATTATAATCAATTATCAATAATCATAATTAAAAGATGTATAAACTTGTTTTTACAGATATTTTCAATTGCATCCTTAAGAAAACACCTAAAAATCATCTTCAAATACAATTCAAACAATTTTTATCAATATTTTTAAGAACGTTATATATCTATCAAAAAAAAATGTATTTTTGTAAAAATTCAAAAAAAGTAAAATGGCTGAATATAAGTTAATACTACCCTCAATGGGAGAAGGTGTGATGGAAGCGACAATCATCAGTTGGTTATACAATGAAGGTGATATGGTTAAAGAAGACGATTCTGTTGTAGAAATTGCAACAGATAAAGTTGACTCAGACGTTCCAACGCCAGTTTCTGGTAAAATTGTAAAAATCCTAAAACAAAAGGACGAAGTTGCTAAAATCGGCGAAGCCATTGCCATTTTAGAAATTGAAGGAGAAGGATCAGCTTCTACCGAAGTTGCCCCAGTTGCAGATGCGCAACCAGATGCTGAAACTTTAAAAACGATAGAAGAACCATTACAAGTTGCAGCTGCAGTAGCACTTTCGGGAGATCTTAATCTTTCACCGCTTGTAAAATCTATCGTACAACAAGAAAACATTTCTGAAACTGAACTTAAAACCATTAAAGGAAGCGGTTTAGAAAACAGAATTACAAAAGAAGATATTTTAGCGTATGTAGCTAACCGTGGTAATCAAGCCGCACCTGCGCCTGTTGCTGCTGCGCCAGTACAAGAAGCTCCAAAAGCTGCTGTACCAACTGCTCCAGTTACGCCAATCGCTGTTGCAGCGGGTGACGAGATCATCCCAATGGACAGAATGCGTAAGATTATCGCAGAAAATATGGTTAAGGCGAAACAAATTGCACCACACGTAACATCTTTCATCGAGACGGACGTTACTAATGTTGTGAAATGGAGAGCTAAAAACAAGGCAGCATTCGAAAAGAGAGAAGGTGAAAAACTGACTTTCATGCCAATTTTCGTGAAGGCGATTGTTAAAGCCATTCAGGATTTCCCAATGATCAATGTTTCTATTAGCGGTGAAAATATCATCAAAAAGAAAAACATCAACATCGGTATGGCAACAGCTTTACCAGACGGTAACCTAATTGTTCCGGTTATTAAAAATGCTGATCAATTATCACTTTCTGGACTTGCAAAAGCCATTAATGATTTGGCTTACAGAGCGAGAAACAAAAAGTTAAGACCAGAAGACACGCAAGGTGCAACTTATACAATCTCGAACGTTGGTAGCTTCGGAAACCTTATGGGTACGCCAATTATCCCTCAACCGCAAGTTGCGATTTTAGCAATTGGTGCGATTGTTAAAAAACCAGCAGTTTTGGAAACGGAAGATGGCGACGTTATTGCAATCAGAAACTTGATGTTTATGTCACACTCTTACGATCACAGAGTTGTTGACGGATCTTTGGGTGGAATGATGCTAAAACACGTTCACGACTACCTAGAAAACTGGGATCTAAATACAGAAATCTAATATTAGATTTTTCCTAATATAAAAGCCTTCAAAATTTTGAAGGCTTTTTTTATTTGGGCGTCTTAACCAGCTGTCACTAGTCGCTGCGCCGCGCCAAAGCTAATGCCCGCGCCTGCGGCGCGAGCTCCAACATGCCGTTCCATCTGGGACGCGGGTGGGGAATAATTTTTAAAATTTGAGTAATTATGAATTTATAATTAATAAAATATTTAGACAAGAAAGCCTTTCAGAGTTTCAAACTCTGAAAGGCTTTAAATTATCTAGCATCTGATGTCTAATATCTGATGTCTGATGTCTGATGTCTAATTTCTAATATCTAGTATCTAGCATCACTAATCAAAAACATCATTCAAAACTTTAGCAAGACGAAGACCGCCGTAAAGCAATTGTCTTTCCATAACTTCATTGAATTGGTACTGATAATCGTAACCCAATTTACTGTCGTTAGGCGTTGCTGCGTAGATTTCGTTGGCGATTTTATGAGAATCATATAACCAATCTTCCAAAGTTCCGGCTTGGATAGCTTTTACTTCATCTTTAGTTTTAATATCAAGAAGTTTTGCATATTCCGTATAACTGTATTTTTGAGAATCCACCAATTTACCATCCCAAACCGAATGTAGATTAGACTTCTCACCAAAATAAGTCACATTAATTTTATTCCCTCCCAAATCTTCCGAACGGCCTGTATGCATTGGCTGTGCTAGATCACCAAGCAAGTGAATCAAAAATATTAAAGCTATTTTTCTATCTTTTTCAGAAGTTTTATCACTTTTAATCTGAGAAGACAGAACACCGATTTGTGTGTAAAGACTTGGTCCAGCTTGCGCTTTTAGATTTTCTTCAAAAGCTTTAAAATCCGTTTGTGGATCGATATTAACATAATGCCATGATGATGCTTCTTTCCACATGCCAGTTTTATCAGACTTGATGAAGTCTGGCCAGTTTGCCCAATAGGCAAGGCGTTCTTGTCCCATTATTTTTTTTATCTGGCGACGCGCACGACCATCAAGATGATTTTCTGCGATCTCTGCAATTATACGGTGACCAGCTAATCCCCATGCGTAAGAATATATCGACGTTGAGATACTTAATAGCATCAAAACTTTTACCCAAAGTTTTTTCATTTTTATTAAAAAGTTTTAGAACTGCAAAGATACTAAGCTAGATTTTAAAAACATTCAACATCAATTTTAACACAGTGTCAAAATATGTTAAATTATCGTAATGTTTTATTGGTTTTAGTTGATTTTATTCTATATTTAAAACACAAACATTGAAACACTGAAAAAATAAGTTATGAAAAAAGTATTTTTGATTGTTGGTGCTTTAACAATCGCAAGCATGTCAACAAGTTGCAAAAAAGATGGCGCAACAGATTCTTCTAAAACCGAAGTTAGCGTAAAAGGTTCTGACGACGCTAATGATATTATCGATTTTAACAATATCATTATCGAAGAATACAAAAAGAAGTCTAAACGTGTTGACAATATTTTGCAATACATGGACAAAGCTGTCGCGAAGTCGAAAGGGGAAAATGTACCTTTTATACCATCTGTCATCCCAATGATTGGCTTTAGTAAAAAAGATATTTCGGAAGTGCCAAAAGCTTTTGGAAAAGATAAAGATGCAATGGATAAGTCTTATGCAAGTTTTAAATCTTCTTTTGCTACCATTGAAAAAAAGTTTGAAGAACTAAAATCTTATATGTCGGCAGAAGACTATAAAGACGATAAAGGTGCAAAAGCTGATGGAATCGCTAAAGAAATAGAAACAGCTTCTAATACCTTCTTTGCTGCTGGAGATTCTATTTTAAAAACGCTAAAACCGATTGCTGATAAAGCCGAAGAAATTACGCTTAAAGATCATCCACTTAAAGATTACATCATAACTTCTAAAACTGTTCTTAATAGTCTTGATGCGTCTTACGATGCGATGGATAAATCTTTTGCTGCTGGGAAATACAACGAAGCTGAAGTGCAAAAAGCTTATGATGCATTAGAAAAAACTTTGAAAGCAAATCAAGATAAAAAATTCGAGGTTAAAGATGCTTCTTACACATCGAAGGGTGTGTACTATGATAGTTTTAATAGAGATATCAGTAGTTATCTTGATAAGTTACGAAAAGTAATGCGTGACTCTAAAGGAAGCGGAAATGTTTCTGAGTCTAACATGAGTACGTTGGACAGCGCTTACGATTCTGCAATCTCAAGTTATAACAACTTTATCAACTAAGATTAGAATATTAATTAATCATAAAATCCCAGAATTTTCTGGGATTTTTTTGTTGCTATGATGACTAAAGATTTGATTATTTGTACCTTTGCAAAATCTATGGCAGATCAAGATTTTATAGAAGTTTATGGTGCTCGCGAGCACAATCTTAAAGATATTAATGTAAAAATTCCGCGCAACGAATTGGTCGTTATCACGGGGCTTTCGGGTAGTGGAAAATCCTCTTTAGCGTTTGATACCATCTTTGCAGAAGGTCAACGTCGCTACATCGAAACTTTTTCGGCCTACGCGCGACAATTCTTGGGAGGATTAGAGCGTCCTGACGTTGACAAAATTGAAGGACTTTCGCCAGTTATTGCAATCGAACAAAAAACTACCAATAAAAATCCACGTTCTACAGTGGGGACGATTACGGAGTTGTACGACTTTTTACGTCTTTTATTTGCGAGAGTTTCGGATGCTTATTCTCAAAGTTCTGGGAAGAAATTGGTGAGTTATTCGGAAGATCAAATTTTAGAAACCATTAAAGAAAATTTTAAAGGTCAAAAGATTTTGTTGCTTTCGCCAGTTGTGCGTTCTAGAAAAGGGCATTATCACGAGCTTTTTGTTCAGTTAGCAAAAAAAGGATATTCACAAGCGAGAATTGATGGCGTTCTTCAAGATATTGAGTATGATCTAAAACTTGATCGTTACAAAACCCACGATATCGAAGTCGTTATCGACCGTTGGATTATTGGCGAATCAGCTTCGGAAACGCGAATGCCAAAATCTCTAAAAACCGCTATGGAAATGGGAGATGGTATTATCGCAATTCAAAAAATGGGAGAGGAGGACGTCCAATATTTTAGTAAAAACTTAATGGACGATGCGACGGGAGATTCTTTGGCTTTGCCAGAACCTAACACGTTTTCGTTCAATTCTCCTAAAGGAAGTTGTCCAACTTGTAAAGGTTTAGGAACTGTTAAAAAAGTCAATACCGATTATTTTGTAGACAATCCTAAATTATCCATTAACCAAGGCGCTTTGTTGCCTTTGGAACAAATTAAAAATAATAAATGGATTATTGGTCAGATCAAAACGATTTTAGAACAGTTTGATTTGCCGATGTCGACGCCTTTCGAAAATATTCCGAAGGAAGCTTTGGATATGATCTATTATGGAGCACATCAAGAAATAAATAAAGAGCTAAAACACGCTGGCATTTCTAAAAAGCTAAAAATCAATTTTGATGGTTTGGTGGCGATTTTGGAAGAAATGGTGGAAGAGCGCGAAAATTATGATGCCGTTGTTTTGGAAAGAAACTTTACAACCGAAGAAACTTGTCCGAGTTGCAAAGGCGCGCGTCTACAAGCTTCTAGTTTGAGTTTTAAAATTGATGGAAAAAATATCGCTGAAATTAACGGACTTTCTTTAATCGATCTAAAAGATTGGTTGGCCGAGGTTAAAGATAAATTCAGTGAAAAAAATAAAATCATTGCCCACGAAATTTTAAAGGAAATCGAAACAAGACTTCAGTTTTTATTGGATGTTGGTTTGGATTATTTAAGTTTAAGTAGAAGTTCTAAAACTCTTTCTGGTGGCGAATCTCAACGTATTCGTTTGGCGACACAGATCGGTTCTCAGTTGGTTAATGTTCTTTATATTCTAGATGAGCCAAGTATCGGATTGCACCAACGTGACAACGAAAGATTAATTAATTCATTGAAAAATCTTCGTGATATTGGGAATTCGGTTTTGGTTGTAGAACATGATAAAGACATGATTTTGGAAGCAGATCATGTTTTGGATATTGGTCCACGCGCTGGGAAATTCGGTGGAGAGATTCTTTGGCAAGGTGATCCAAAAGATATTAAAAAAGCAAATACGATTACCGCAGATTACATTACAGGAAAGCGTAAAATCGAAATTCCAGAAGTTAGAAGAGCTGGCAACGGAAAATCTATTGTGCTAAAAGGTGCGATGGGCAACAATCTTAAAAATGTAAATGTCGAGATTCCGCTTGGGAAATTGGTGGTTGTGACTGGGATTTCTGGTAGTGGAAAATCATCCTTGATTAACGGAACTTTGTATCCAATTCTTAATCGTCATTTCTACCGAAGTGTGCAAGAGCCTTTGCCTTACAAAAGCATTGATGGTATTGATAATATTGATAAAATTGTTGATGTTGATCAAAGTCCAATTGGTCGAACGCCACGCTCGAATCCTGCAACTTATACCGGGATGTTTACGGATATAAGAAATCTTTTTGCAGAGCTTCCTGAGTCAAAAATCCGAGGTTACAAAGCGGGA
This sequence comes from Soonwooa buanensis, assembly GCF_900167905.1. Taxonomy (GTDB): domain Bacteria; phylum Bacteroidota; class Bacteroidia; order Flavobacteriales; family Weeksellaceae; genus Soonwooa; species Soonwooa buanensis. The sequence goes on from NZ_FUYZ01000010.1 coordinate 33,905, forward strand.
CGTTTTTCTTTTAATGTAAAAGGTGGACGTTGCGAAACTTGCCAAGGTGGCGGACTTAAAGTTATCGAAATGAATTTCTTGCCAGACGTTTATGTTCATTGTGAAACTTGTCATGGTAAACGTTTTAACAGAGAAACTTTGGAAGTTAGATACAAAGGAAAATCAATTTCTGATGTTTTGGAAATGACCATTAACGAAGCGGTAGATTTCTTCCAACCGATTCCTAAAATTTATAATAAAGTTAAAACTTTGAAAGACGTTGGCCTTGGTTATATCACTATTGGGCAGCAATCTACGACTTTGAGTGGGGGAGAAGCACAACGTGTGAAACTTGCAACCGAACTTTCGAAAAGACAAACCGGTAACACTTTATATATTTTGGATGAACCGACGACTGGATTGCATTTTGAAGATGTCAAAATTTTGATGGACGCGATTAATCAGTTGGTTGAGTTGGGGAATTCATTTATTATTATTGAACATAATATGGATGTTATCAAATTGGCAGATCATATAATTGACGTCGGTCCAGAAGGTGGAAAACACGGCGGAACTATCGTTGCACAAGGAACGCCTGAAGAAATTATAAAATCTAAAAAATCATTAACTGGTAAGTTTTTGAAGAAAGAATTTTAAACAAATTTTAGTTATACATATAAAATACCTTGTCTTTTTGATGAGGTATTTTTTTTCTCCAATGTTAAATTTCCGCATTAATGTGAATTTAATGTTAACTAAAGTTTAATTGTATATTAAAAATTTGTAACTTTGTTTTTGTTATTGAATAATTAATCTATAAATCAACGCATTATGAAAACAAATATCAAAATCTTATCGCTATCTATATTTATGTTTGGACTTGTAGGAGTTTTTTCTACAACTAAAGCGCAAACCAGTAACCACAGCGAATTACAAGAAGTTACTGTTAAATCTGGAGACGGATTTGGAGAACTTAGAAATTTATTAAAAGACAATTTCGATTTTAATAATCCTACTTTTAAAGAAGGAATTATCAATTCTGATGTTAGTTTTAGTTTAACGCCAGAAGGTAAAATTTCTAATGTTCACGCCAAAGGAGATTGCAAAAATGTAAGTAAAGAAATCGAAAATGTATTGACACATTTGTTATACAAAGTAGATGTTTCTAAACTAAAATCTAGCATGCTTGCTGATGAGTACACTTTCCCAGTGACAGTAAGTATTGCACAAAGATAATTTCTGTATTAAACTTTTTTATAGAACCACGCTTATTAATTAAGTGTGGTTTTTTGTTTTTAAAGAATATTTTACAGTATTATTATTTGTTTAAGTAAAATTTATAAATTTGAAATAAATAAAACTAATATCTATGAGAAAATCTTTATTATCTATTTTTGTTTGTGTTATTGGTAATTTCGGTTTTGGACAAGCCAATCCTGTTCAGAATTTAGAATGGAGTCATAGTTATGAATGGCCTTACGGAAATCTCTATGGACTATTTTGGTCAGAACCAGAAACTCCGCATGATGAATTGTTAGGATATAATGTTTATCGTAATAATGAATTTTATAAGTTTTTCACAAAAAATTCTTTTGGGTGTAATCCCAAATGGGGTGCAACCGAAGATTGTAATTTTATTTCCTATAATGGTGGTGGTCCATTCACTGGTTATATTGCAGCCGTCTATAAAGGAAATGTAGAATCTGATCGTGTTTCTTTTGAAGTCGGCGGTGCAGCATTAAATATAAATGAAACATCACTAACTAAAATCTCAATTTTCCCAAATCCTGCTAAAGACGTTCTTAACTTTTCGGAAGAGTTTTCAAGTATTAAAATCTCGGATGTTTCTGGTAAGCTTTTTATTCAAAGTGCAAAACCAGAAAAAGCAATAAATATTTCAAAATTAACAAAAGGCGTTTATGTTATTTCAGCGGTTTCAAAGTCGGGCAAAGTAATAAATGCCAAGTTTGTAAAAGAATAATTTTATTCAATAATAATCTCAAAGCCTTCCAAAACGGAAGGCTTTTTTGACTACTTTTATTTAAAATTTAGATCAAATGAATCCATTTTTAGACATTTCGCTAAGATCACTTGCTGTATATATTTTTATGCTTGTTGCATTGCGACTATTTGGTAAAAATCAGTTGTCACAGCTTAATGCGGGCGATGTTGTTTTGTTGTTATTAATTTCTAATGCAGTTCAGAATGCGATGGTTGGGCCAGATACAACCTTGCAAGGCGGTTTGTTAGCAGCTTTGGTGTTGTTTGTTGCAAATTTTATAGTTAAAAAAGTAATGTTTAGAAATCAAAAATTCAAAAATTTGCTAGAGTCAGAACCCTATGTTTTAATTAGAGATGGACAAATTTTCCAAGAAACTTGTCAAAAAGTAGAAATTTCAAAAGATGAACTTCTCGAAACCGTCCATGAGCACGGCATCGAAAGCTTAGATAAAGTCAAACTAGCTATTTTGGAAGTCGATGGTAATATAAGTGTTGTGTCTCAGGATCAAAACGGATCGACACATTATACAAGACATAAAAAATGGCTACGTAGAAAAAGAAATTTTTAAGAATTTTATAAGCATTTGAATTTATTATTTCTTTTTTGGCATTCATATTGAATTAACATAAGCGAACGTAAAATTTGAATGTTATGAAATGGATTAAATATTTAGGACTTAGTATTGCAGGAGGTTTTTTAGCAATATCATGTTCTACAGGTTCGATATACGGAAAGAATGATCGAGTCTATCGTGCGCCAGACGGCGGTGTTTATAGACAAGGGGAGGTCTACAGAGATAGAAATGGTAGTGTTTATCAAAATGGTAGAGTTATTGTCTACGACAGAAATTCTGGCGATTACAGAAATCTACCGCCTGGCCAAGCAAAAAAAATATATGGTGATAAATCAGCTAAAAAATATGCACCAGGTCAACGTAAAAAAGCCAAAAACTATTATTACGACGACGATGATGATCAGGGAAGAAAGTACAAAAAAAATAAAGGCAAAAAACATCACCGTGACCACGACGATGATTAATTTATAACAATAAAATCCGTATCAGAATAGAGACGGATTTTTTATTGGCATAAGACTTGAAGCCTTGTAATCTTTCAAAAAAATAAAAGAATGGACATTAGCCTAAAAGAAATTTTAGAATACGATATTTTAACAATCGGAAAATACTCTTTATCAGTCTATCAACTGATTTCATCGGCGATTATCGTCATAGTCGGGATGTTTGTCACAAAGCTTTTCCGAACTTTTATATATAAATCCGAACGTATCGATGTCGGTAAAAAATTTGCCTTCTCTCAGATTTTAAAATATTTAATCATCCTGATCACGGCGATTTTGGCCTTCAAATCGATTGGTGTTGACGTTTCGCCATTTCTTGTTGGTGGAGGTGCGATCTTGGTTGGTATTGGTCTGGGCTTGCAAAATTTAATTCTCGATTTTATTTCTGGAATCATTATTCTTCTAGATCGAAGTATTAAAGTGGATGACGTTGTTGAAATCGAAGGCGTTGTCGGGAAAGTTCAACAAATTAACATCCGTACCTCGACAATGTTAACACGTGACAATAAAACCATGATTATCCCAAATTCCATTTTGACCAAAAACAAATTGGTGAACATGAGTTATGATGATGATAGTTCGGGGTTCAGTATTTCAATTGGTGTTGGTTATGATTCGGATGTTAAGCAAGTTATTAACTTGATGGAAAAAGCTGCAAAGTCGCATCCAGAAGTCATGCATGAGAAACCAGTCGTGGCAAGGTTGACTAATTTTGGAGAATCTTCTTTAGATTTTAGTTTGTTTTTCAACACGAAATATCTCTTCAAAGCAGAAGCCATAAAAGGTGATATTAGAATTGATATTTTAGAAAAATTTAGAGCCAATAATATTGATATTCCTTATCCGATAAGAACTGTTTATACGCCAAATATCAAACATTCTCTTGATGAAATGAAGGCTTAAGCTCTAACGATTTCTTTCCTGATTCTACTGAGCGAAGTGTCGGTGATTCCTAAAAATGAAGCGATAAATTTTAATGGAACCGTTTGCAAAATTTGAGGTTTTTCCTTGGATAATTTTAAATATCGGTTGGTTGCACTTATCGTAATCATGTCCAACGAACGTTGTTTCAACGTGAATAACTGATACGTAAACCACAATCTTCCCCATTCTGCAAAACTTGGAATAGAACGAAAAACTTCCTGAAAATCATCGTATTTAATTTCCCAAACTTCGCAATCCGTAACGGCTTGTAAACTTTCTTGTGAAGGAATTTGCTGAAACAAAGAACTCGGAATAATCACAATATCGCCATCAATAAAAAATTCGGTGGTGATGTCATTATTATCCATATCATTTACAAACGCCCTAACTACGCCTTTTTCCAAAAGATAATACGATTCTAAAACCTGATCTTTCGCAAGAATTAGTTCATCTTTTACAAAGCTTCTTTTCTTGTGAAACGAAGCAATTTGATTAATATCTTCTTCGCTTAAAAGAAAGTGTTGATAGGTATTTTGAAAGATTTCAGAATTCAAAATTGGAGAAAATTAATGTTTAATAATTTCTTTGACAATTCCACCTTGAGGCTCACGAACCGTTGAAGTAAAAATAAAAGCTTTTGGATCAATTTCGTGAACGATATTTCGAAGTTTACGAACTTCCAATCTCGTCACAATCGTGAAAATAATATCTACATCCGCACTTTGTTCAAAGGATTCTTTCATAAAACCTCTTTCGCCTTTGTAAACGGTAATTCCACGATTTAAAGTTAAAACCAAAGCTCGCTTCACCGCATCCGGATTGCTGGAAACAATCGTTACGCCTGTATAAGCTTCAATTCCTTCGATAACATATTTCGTCATTTGACCAGCAATAACGTAGGTTAAAATTGCATACAATGCTGTTTCAACCTTTAAAAATAAAGCCGCAATAATGAAGATAATGATGTTCATTCCCAAAATAATTTCGGTGATGCTAAAGCTGCTTCGTTTTAAGGTCAATAATGCTAAAACCTCCATTCCATCGAAAGTTCCGCCACCCCGCATCGATAATCCAATGCCAATTCCGAGGAAAAATCCTCCAAACATCGCAACCAATAATTTGTCATGCGTTAGTTCTGGAAATGGTATAAAATGCAGTGTTAATGCGATTAAAACAATCGTTAGCGCAGAACGAATCGCAAAATGTTTTGAAACTTTAAAATAAGCTAAAGCGATAAATGGAATGTTCAATAAAATAAGAATCAAACCTAAATTCCAGCCTTGAACTTCATGAAATAAAAGTGAAATTCCCGTTACTCCACCATCTAAAAAGTGATTGGGAACAAGGAAACTTTTAAGTGCAAAACTTGCGGACAAAACGCCCAAAATAAGATAAATAATATCAGAAAGTGTGAATAATGGATGATTCTGATGCGTTCCTGCCTGCATTGTTCGGTTGTAATTTTATAGTTTAGATTTGATGATCGCTAGATTTTCTGCTTTCTTAGCTGCTCGATTTTCGATCGCGGTTTTGGTAAAATAATGATGATTTTCGAGGAAACGTTCTTGCAGAAGATTCCAATCGCGCTCGCTGGAAATCATCCCAAACATCGCTAATTCTTCATACAATTTGTCACCAATGGTGAAGAAATCATCACGTCCAAGATAATCCAAATCGGCATCAGCAAGGATTTCTTCAAAATGATTATTGGGAGATTGCGGAATTTTCGTCGCCATAATCATCCCTTTTATCAAATCGATTTTTTCTTGCGAATAACCGTGATTTGGTAAGTAATCTTGAGCAATTTCGCACGACTTTTCTTCATGATCTTTAGAACCATACAAGAATCCTGTATCGTGGAAAAGCGCCGCTGTTTCCAGTAAAACCAAATCTTCCTCCGAAAGACCTTCGGCTTTACCGATTTCTCGCGAAGCCTGAATTACATCCTCAATGTGCGACACGCTGTGATACGACAAATGTTTCGGCAACTTGTTCTGAAGCTCCGACAGAATTATGTTTTTTACCTCCTGATAATTCATATGTCAAATATAATTGAAATTGTGACTAAATACTATGCTTCAACAAAATACATTTCCATTTCGCCTTTTCCTTTCACAGAAATCTTGCCACGATAAGTTGTGCCGAAATCGTCTTTTACTAATTCGTAAGTATTTTTAGAAATATTGATTTTTCCTTTTTCGCCCGCTTGTTCCATTCTGGCAGCTGTATTTACGGTGTCGCCCCAAATATCGTACGCAAATTTCTTCACACCAACAATTCCCGCAATCACTTGTCCAGAATGGATCCCAATGCGCAAATCCAAAGCGTTTGGACTTACTTTTTTACGTTCTTCGATAAATTTCAGAATATCTTGACTCGCTGCGATGGCATTTTTAGCGTGATCTTTATTAACTGTTGGAAGTCCGCTCACTGCAAGATACGCGTCACCGATGGTTTTTATTTTTTCTAAACCATGTTTGCCCATAATATTGTCAAATTCGGTAAAGCAAACGTTGAGTTCTTCTAATAATTCTTGAACACCAATCTTTTCCGAAGTCGCTGTAAAATTCACAAAATCAGTAAACAAAACCGAAACTTCATCGTAATATTTTGCTTTGGATTTTCCTTTATCTTTTAATTCTTGCGCCACTTCTTGCGGAAGAATATTTAGTAATAAATCTTCGGATTTTTGCTTTTCCACTTGCAGTTCTGAAGTTCTTTTTTCAACTTGTTCTTCAAGAATTTCGTTTTGATTTTGAAGAATATTTTGCTTTTCTTGCTCCTGTTGTATCGTTAAATCTGACAGTCGATTAACCTCTACCAATTGTTTTGTTAATCCAATATTGGTTGCTGCAAATTGCCAAGCTAAATACGCTGAAATAGAAACAGGAAAGCTAAATAAAATAAAAAATGCTATGGGCGGAAAATACTTTGATAAAAAATCACTATCTGGATCAATAGAACCTCCATTTAAGATTAAAGTTATTATCAAAGCAACAATTGCCACAAAGAAAACCAATATTCCACCACCGACAATAAATGCCGATTTTTCTCTTCGCCACATTGCTCTTATTATCAGGAAAAATGATTCGAATGTGACAGAAATCAAATATAGTAGTAAAATAAGAGAAGCCCACTCGTTACTGAAATAGAATATGCAAATTCCTAACACTGGAAAAATTGAAAGTATATAAAATCTCAATTTTCTTTTTCCGAAAAGTGTATTCACAAATCCTGATAACGAAAAACAAAATGCTGCAAAACTGATATAAAACCAAAATGTTGTTGAGATAAGAGTTGTTGGATCTTCCATCTGATAGAACTTAACCAACAGAAAACTCATCAACGCAATTGATAAATTATAAATTCCAAAAAACAGGTTGTAAACGGCATTTCTATAAAAAAGAAAAAGCAATAAATGAATAAATCCTAATGCCATAAATATCCCTGTTATCAACATAACAATAGAATAAAATGACTTGTCTTCATCTAATGTTTCAGGAAAATAATCACTCGCTAATGTAAAATACATGTAGAAATTACTACCACTAAAAGAAACAATTGAACTAAGTTCATTCCGAGGCACAGGCTGAATTCTTACCGAAAGAACATGCGTTAAAGTATCTGAAATTGTTATAATCTTAGGATTATTATTTTTTATTTTATATTTCGGATCTTTAACATCAATTTTTCCTAATACGTCTAATCTTTTTCCATCCAGAAATATTTCAGAAGCTCCATTTTGCATAACTCTCACCATCAAAGGCTTTCCTACTAATGAAGAATCTATTTTGAAATAATTACGTTGCCAATAGATTTTCGAATAATTCTTAATATCTACTTTAGAAATTTCTTTCCAAGAACGATCATCAAAATTAGTTTGTGCATATTCTGGACGATCGTCTGGACTTACCATCCATTTTTTATCAAGAACAAGTTCTAAAGAATCATTTTTGCTTGTTTTTAATAAAGCTGGATTTTCCTTACTTGTTTGAGCCAACAAAAAGCAATGCGCTAAAAAGACGATTAAAACTAAAAACCGCTCTCTAAAGATTGTATAAACTATTGATTTTTTTTTCACTTATTATTAGTTCAATGTATAATTAAGCTTTTCCCACAAAATACATTTCCATTTCGCCTTTTCCTTTCACAGAAATCTTGCCACGATAAGTGGTTTCGAAATCGTCTTTTACTAATTCGTATGTATTTTTAGAAATATTGATTTTTCCTTTTTCTCCCGCTTGTTCCATTCTCGCTGCAGTGTTCACCGTATCGCCCCAAATGTCGTAAGCAAATTTCTTCACCCCAACAATTCCTGCAATCACTTGCCCAGAGTGAATCCCAATGCGCAAATCCAAAGCGTTTGGACTTACTTTTTTACGTTCTTCGATAAATCTTAGAATATCTTGACTCGCCGCAATAGCATTTTTCGCGTGATCTTTATTAACTGTTGGAAGTCCGCTCACTGCAAGATAAGCATCGCCAATGGTTTTAATTTTTTCTAAACCATGTCTGCCCATAATATTGTCAAATTCTGTAAAGCAAACGTTAAGTTCTTCTAATAATTCTTGAACACCAATCTTTTCCGAAGTCGCTGTAAAATTCACAAAATCTGTGAATAAGACTGAAACTTCGTCGTAGTATTTCGCATCAGATTTTCCTTTTTCCTTAAGCTCTTGCGCCACTTCTTGCGGAAGAATATTTAGTAATAAATCTTCGGATTTCTTTTTCTCCGCAGCGATTTTAATACCGTCTTTTCTTTTTTGATTGTATGACCAACCTGCAAAACCTAAAAGTAACAATGCCGCTAAAGCACCACCAATAGACATATTTCGGATGTTCTTAGATTTAGAAAGTTCTGCTTTAGCTTCGGCATCTTTTTTAGCTTGTTCGGCTTTTGCAACTTTCTTTTCTTGAGCATATTTTATTGCAATTGCTTTTTGCTCTTCATCGTATTTAATACTAATTTCACGACGTTTATGTTCTTCTTCTAACAACAATCTTTGGCGCTCAACTTCAGTTTTGGCAGCCGCTTGTTTTTTGTCAAATTCGTAACGAAGTGCTTTTAACTCCAATTCTTTTTGAAGCTGAATACGTTTGGTTTCTTCCTCTAATTTGATTTTTAATTTCTGTTCAGATAAAGTTCGTTCAGATTGAGTTTCTTCGATACCCCGAATATTCTCAGCACTTGTCTTTTGGTTTTCAAGATCTTTGTATTTTTTGTAGTACGAAAAAGCCGACTCATAATCTCCTAACATTTCATCAACTTTAGAATAATATTCCCACATTTGACCATCCATTTCCTTATTATGATAAAGTTCTTGCGCTAAATAATTATCATAGGTTTTTGTTAGATCAGTACGTAAATTTTGCAGTGTAGTTTTTCTTTCCGAATCTGTTGCAAAACTTATCTTTTTATCTTGTATTTGATCAATTTTGATGTTTAACAAAAGTAATTTTGCAGAGGATTTTGTTATTGACAATCCCTTTTCTGGAGCTGAATCATATGATTTTTGCGCAAATTGAATTGCTTTATCATAGTCTTTTTCTTTTTGATTAATCTGAGCAGTTAAATAATATAATCTTGGTAAGTTTTGAATTTGATTTTGCGCCTCCATAAACTTTAATGAACTTGTAGCATATAACTTTGCCTTTTCATAATCCTTTAATTCCATAAAACAAAACGAACGCAAAATATTAATTTCAGCTAAAAAAGCTTCACTTTTGTTAGGCAATAACTCCGCACTTTTATCAAGAGCACTCAAAGATTTTTGATAATTTTTCATTTGATATTGCAACAAACCTATAAAGTACATTGGAATATAAGATTCTGCTTTGCTATATTTATTTGTATAATCGGAAAATTCTAAAGCCTTTGTATAGGCATCCGAAATTTTATTTTGCTGATTAAGGTTGCTAATGCTCATTGCATAAACATTTCTCATAATGCTAGGAACAATCTTATTTTCATTCTGCTGATTTAATGCAATTGCTTTATTTAACTCCGTACTAGCTTCTTCGAATTTATTTTGCGTAAAAAAGTTTTGAGCATCGGTAAGAATTAAAAGAGCTTTAGAATTATAATCATTTGACATCTGCAAATATCTTTGCGCTTCTTGTTTATAATATTCTCCTCCCGTAGTGTCTCCCTTTGTTAAATAGGCAGAATAGATAGTAATATAAATACTACCGATTGTCATACTATTTTTCGACTTTTTAAAATATTCAATAAGCTTTGGACCGTTGGCAATAACACTATCATTCTTTCCTTCTACACTAAATTGATTAATCATATCAATCTTAATACTAGTACGACTTTTCTCGTCCTTCGCATCTTTCAGCTTTTGACGAAGTTCTTTAATAGAAACCGAATCCTGCGCTTTTAAAACACAAAAAGAACTCAGTGTTATACATAGGAAAATATAGAAAGGGATGGAGATATTTTTCAAATCATGCTTTTTATCGCAAGCAAAAATAAAAATTAATAGCAATTTTAAATCATCAAAAGCGCTAAAATTTTAAGAATTTATTAAGAAATCAATTAAAACAATGACAATTGTATTCCGTCACTTGGTGGTTTAGCGTCGCCCATAACGGTCTTTCCACCAAATCGAAATGAATTTCGGCGCTCCTCCTCAACAACAGTATCAAAATCAAAATCGGGTGTAAAGTTTTTTTCGGTCTCAGCAACAATGCGGTGTAGTTTTTCGATTGACTTTAATTTGTCCGAGTTTCCAAGTTTGGATTTTTCAACACCTTTTTGAAGAATCGAAATCGTCTCATCGAACGTATTAATTGGCACAGGAAAAGGATGACCATCTTTCCCGCCATGCGCAAAAGAAAAGCGCGCTGGATCTTTGAAACGTGACGGCGCACCATGAATAACTTCACTAACCAAAGCCAAACTTTGCATCGTGCGAGGTCCAACACCTTTTAGCAATAATAAATCTTCGAAGTTTTGAGGTTGCAATTCGCGAGTGACATACAGCAAAGCGCCAAGTCTTTTCAGATCGACATCTTTGGCGGTGACTTCATGATGTTGAGGCAGAATTAAATTCGCAAAATCCTGCATAATCTTCTCGGAGTTGGTATGCGAAATGTCTAAAATTCCGTTTCGATTATCTTTAGCATCGCTTGCTGTAAGGTTAAGAATCTCACCTCGATTAACACCTTGGATCGCGCTGTGAGGATCATCAACAAAGGATTTCAGATTTTCGGAATGCCAATGATAGCGGCGCGCCGTTCCATCGGCATCATTCAGACCTTGCTGAACAACCGCCCAACTGCCTTCATCGCTCAAAATAAAATTATGCAAGTACAATTGATAACCATCTTGGATCGCCGTGTTATCAACTTTAGCCGTCAATTTGCTCGCTCGGACAAGCCTGTCAGCATTTAATCCAGTTTTGTCGGCAATTAGTAGAAGTTCGGAGGGCGTTTCTTTAGAATATTTGCCTTTTCCACCACAAATATAAATTCCCAAATCTTTAGCGATAGGATTGATACTTCGTTTTAGAGCGCCCATCACGGAAGTGGTAATTCCCGACGAATGCCAATCCATGCCCATAACAGCACCAAAACTCTGAAACCAAAAAGGATCCGACAAACGTCGAAGCACTTCAGCCTTTCCGTAATCTGCCAAAATAACTTCGACAATAGAAAGTCCCAGGGCAGACATACGCTCGTACAACCATGGCGGAACTTTACCATAGTGAAGCGGAAGAGTTGCTGTACCTGATCGTTTCATAGGATTAAAAAACGGTCCACTCGAAGGCAGACCGTCTAGATTTTTATTTAAATATAAATATTATTTAACTGCTGCTAAAGCATTTTCGTAGTTTGGTTCTTGACCAATTTCTGGAACTTGCTCTGTGTATACCACTTTTCCATTTTCATCAACCACAACAACCGCACGACTCAAAAGTCCATGAAGCGGAGAATCTTCTAAAGTTACACCATAATCTTCACCAAAACTTCCTCTAAAATCAGAAAGTACGTCAACATCATTTAGTCCTTCTGCAGCACAAAAACGACTCAACGCAAAAGGTAAATCGCGAGAAACATTAACCACAACTGTATTATCTAAAGAACTTGCATCTTGATTGAAATGTCTTGCAGAAGCCGCACAAACTCCAGTATCAATACTTGGAAAAATGTTAAGAACAACTTTCTTTCCTTTATAATCGGATAATTTTTTTTCGGATAAATCGGAAGCTACCAAAGTAAAATCTTTAGCTTGAGTTCCAACTTCTGGAAGATTCCCAACTGTGTGTATTGGATTTCCTTTAAATGTAATATTTGCCATACTTTTTTTTATTTGAATCAAATTTAGGGCAAGCTTTTCAGTAATCCTATATCATAAGATAATATTTAAGAAAATTTAACGCAAAGACACGAGAAAGCCACCTAAAATCATCTTGGATATTAATAAAATTTCATTTAATAATGCTTATTTTTGTAGCTAAATCAAAAAAGATAAAAAGAACAATTATAATGTCACAAGCAAAAATTCATTACACCCTTACGGATGAAGCGCCAATGTTGGCTACTCACTCATTTTTACCTATCGTAAAAGGATTTACAAAAACGGCTAACATCGAAATCGAAGTTCCAGATATTTCTCTTGCAGGAAGAATCTTGGCCAACTTCCCAGAATTCTTGAAAGAAGAACAAAGAATTCCTGATGCGCTTGCTGAATTGGGTGCTTTGGCGACAACTCCAGAGGCTAATATCATTAAACTTCCAAATATTTCTGCTTCTGCTCCACAGTTGGATGAAGCGATTGCTGAACTTCAAGCTAAAGGATTTGCAGTTCCTAACTATCCAGCAGAACCTAAAAATGATGATGAAAAAGCTATTAAAGCTAAATATGCAAAAGTTTTAGGAAGTGCTGTAAACCCAGTTTTACGTGAAGGAAACTCGGATAGACGTGCTCCAAAAGCGGTTAAGAATTATGCAAAAGCAAACCCACACAAAATGGGAGCTTGGGCTTCTGACAGCAAAACTGACGTTGCAAACATGAACGAAGGTGATTTCTACGGAACGGAAACTTCTACAACTGTTGAAAACGCAACAGAATTTAAAATTACTTTTTATGGAAACGATGGTTCTTCTAAAGAATTAAAAGGACTTTCTCCTCTTAAAGCTGGAGAAGTTATCGACACTTCTGTAATGAATCTTAATGCTTTGAGAGCTTTTGTACAAAACGCTATTCAAGAAGCAAAAGACAAAAACGTATTGCTTTCTGCACACCTTAAAGCAACGATGATGAAGGTTTCTGACCCAATTATTTTCGGGGCGATTGTGGAAACTTTCTTCAAAGATGTTTTTGCTAAATATGGTGAATTATTCAAGTCTTTAGACATCAATGCTAATAATGGTTTAGCAGATTTATACGAAAAAATTAAAGGTCAACCTCAAGAAGCAGAAATTAAAGCTGCAATTGATGCTGACTTAACAAACGGACCACGCGTTGCGATGGTGAATTCTGATAAAGGAATTACCAATTTCCACGTTCCATCTGATATTATCGTTGATGCTTCTATGGCTGCTTTGGTAAGAAATGGTGGTAAAATGTGGAATAAAGATGGTGCTGAAGAAGATACGATTGCTATTATTCCAGACCGTTCTTATGCAGGTTTCTATCAAGCTGTTGTAGATGATATGAAGGAAAACGGAGCGCTTGACCCAACAACTATGGGTTCAGTTCCTAACGTTGGTTTGATGGCTCAAAAAGCTGAAGAATACGGTTCTCACGACAAAACTTTCCAAGCAACTGCAGATGGAACGATTAAAGTTGAAGATGCAAACGGAAATGTTCTTTTAGAGCAAAAAGTTCAAAAAGATGATATCTTTAGAATGTGTCAAACTAAAGATGCTCCAATTCAAGATTGGGTAAAATTGGCTGTAAACAGAGCAAGATTGTCTGATACACCTGCAATTTTCTGGTTGGATAAAGGAAGAGCTCACGACAGAGAAATCATCAAAAAAGTTGAGAAATACCTGAAAGATTTCGATACAACAGGTCTTGACATCAGAATTATGGATGTAAAAGATGCGATGAGAGAAACTTTGAAAAGAGCAAGAGAAGGAAAAGACACGATTTCTGTTTCTGGAAACGTTTTGAGAGATTATTTAACAGACCTTTTCCCGATTGTAGAATTAGGAACTTCTGCTAAAATGCTTTCTATTGTTCCTTTGATGAATGGTGGTGGTTTATTCGAAACTGGAGCTGGAGGTTCTGCTCCAAAACACATCGAGCAATTCTTGGAAGAAGGTTATTTAAGATGGGATTCTTTAGGTGAATTCTTAGCTTTACAAGCTTCTTTGGAGCATTTAGCACAAACTCAAAACAATACAAAATCTCAAGTTTTGGCAGACGCTTTGGATGAAGCAAATGCTAAATTCTTGGCAACAGATAAATCTCCAGGTAGAAAATTAGGAACTATCGACAACAGAGGTTCTCACTTCTATTTAGCGATGTATTGGGCTGAAGCATTAGCTGCACAAACAAAAGATGCTGAAATGGCTGCTAAATTTGCGCCTATCGCAGCAGCTTTGAAAGAAAGCGAAGAAGTAATCAACGCTGAATTAATCGGAGCTCAAGGAAAACCTCAAAATATTGATGGTTATTACAAACCTGATACTTATAAAACTTACGCAGCAATGCGTCCAAGCACAGTTTTAAATGAAATTATTGATGGAATTTAAGAATTAAATTCTTTCTGAAAATAAATTTCGGCAGCTTCTTTGAAGCTGCCGAAATTGTTTTATAACAATGTTATCTACAACCAATGCAATAATCTCTATCTACATAGACTTTACTATCGCCTGAGTAATAATAACAGCCTCCTCTTTTACCAACATATAATGAGTGACCATTATATGTGCACGATTTTTTTGTAGAAGATGTGGATTTCTTTTTTGTTCCTTTCTTTTTCTTCGTTTGGAGAGAATTGTAATACTTTCCAGATGCAGCGTGAAGATTATTGGTTAAAGAATTTGTAAACAAAAATCCCAACACTAATGTTAAGGTAAATAATTTAAATTTCATTTATTTTAAATTTAATGGTTAGTCTCATTCACAGCTTCTTGAATAGTCTATATATTTTTTCTTTACGGATATATGTAAAAACAAAAATTCAAAAAATTCAAAAAATTAAAATAATTAAAATAATTAAAAAAAATTCAAAATAAATGATTCTATCTTTAAGAATTAGATAATCCCAAAATCTTTACAAAAGGCGATAAGCTGTTCATTACTATTAATATCTAACGAATCCTTGATGTCTTTTAATCTTTTTTCAACGGCACTTTTGCTAGAAGGCGTTATACTATTTTCTTTCAAGTATTCTGGAATGTCTTTTAGTAAAATTCCGTTTGCTAATAAGGAAACAAGCGTAATATCATAATTTGAAAACTCGTATGAATTCCTTTCTGAACTTTTAGTTTTCAAATCATATGAAATATATTTTTCATTATTAAAAACTGATATTATCGCTTTTTTAAGATCCTTTACATCATTTCTTCCTTTTTTAACATAAGCGTTTATTTTTTGATCTTCAAAAAGTTTTTCAATAATGACTTCCTTTTTCTGACCAGAAAAAACAATTACCTTCAAATGAGGCTGAATTTCTCTAATAGCTGAAATAAGTTCTTGACCGGACCTAATATTTTGTTGTCTATGGTCTTCATCGAAAGAAAGATCCGTAATAAGAAGCTCAAAATATTCTTCTTGTGAAAGGCTTGTTTTAATACGAACTAAGGCATCATCGCAATAGCTTACGTAGGTTGGATTGGGTATTTTTAGGTCGTCTAAAGCTTTTTGAACAGAGATGTTTGCACTTTCATAATCTTCAGCAACAAGAATTTTTTTAAACATATGTGTTAATTTTTGATAGGAAATGAAATTTTTATTTTCAACAAATGATTGGTTTCTGTGTCAAAAGTAATATTTCCATGAATTGTTTGAATACGGTTTTCCATATTTTGGATACCATTTTTTGGAGAAAGTTTCTTAATTCCTATGCCATTATCTGTATACGTCATATGAATGTAATTTTCATTTTTTTCAAACTTTATAGAAACGACGCTTGCTTGGCTGTGTTTCTTCATGTTCGTTAATAGTTCTTGGATGATCAAATAGACTTCGGTTTTAATCTGAAAATTAACATCTGTCCATATTTTCTCATCATTTCCCACAAAAAAAATTTTCGTAGAATCTGATAAATAAGAACTTCGCATATTTGAAAGCTGTGATACAAAGTTTTGATTTTCATTAAAATCTTTGTCATAAGAAATGTCTCGCGTAATTTCATAAACATTGTCTAGACTAAAAATCAAAGCATTTCTATCGACCGTTTTGCTGTTTTCTACAAATGAAAGTATTTGATAAATTTTGTTCGCAACTTTGTCATGTATTTTTTTTGAAATTTTTAGTTCTGTATTTTTAACTTCGATGATTTTCTCTTGCTGAAGTCGCTTTTGTCTTTTTTTATAAACTAAATAACCAACAATTAACAACATTAATAAGAGTGTAATCCCAAAATATTGTACAATAATATGGTTCTCTTTTTGGGCACTATCAGCTTTTGCTTTTAGAAAATCTGCTTTGTTTTTTTCTGTTTCATAACGGATAAGGGCAAACTGATTTTTTGCTTTATTTCTAGCTGTTAGAAGACTGTCATTTAATTTTTGATAATCTTTAAAATGTTGTTTTGAGTTTTCAGAACTTTCTAAAGTAATTAGTTTTTGAAGTGCTTCAATTTGATCATCTGGACTTTTGATCACCTTAGAAATTTCATACATTTTCCTTGCATAACTTAATGCAGAATCCTGATTCTTTGTGATATAATAATCCGCTAGATGTGCATAACTGGAGTTCAGCCCCCAATTATCTTTTTCTTTTAATCTAATTTTTAAAGCTTCTTGATATTCAGGAATAGGCTTATAGTTTGGATTTTGGAGATATTTTGTTTTTGCAAAATTGGTTAGAGTACGAGAATAGTTGACATCTTTTTTATTATTAGATTTTAAAATATTATTAAATATGTGTAATGCGTTATCATATTGTCTTAACTCTCTAAAAACGTTAGCTTTATTGTTAAGCGAAATGTTTTTAGACAACTCATCTTCAGCAAATTGAGCGCCCTTTTCATAGTATTTTAGCGAGTTTTGATAATTTTTTAAATTATAATTTGTAAGTCCTAGATTATTATAATTTGATAATAGAAAGTAAAAGTTTTCTTTATTGTGTTTGTTTAAAAATTTTAAAGCTTCCAAAGAGACTTCTATACTTCCAAAATTATCACCTTTATTATATAAAATAGTTGCCATGTTAGTTAAACATTTGCCAACCCCAAGACTATCTTTATTCTTAAGAAAAATATATTTTGCTTTTTCAAAATAAACAAAGGCTTCTAAATCTTCTTTTTTATCATAAAATATCCAAGCTTTATCATAAAAAGAATTAGGAATTTGTTTATTGGAAATCGGTTTTTCAGAACAACAATAAAATGATAATAAAATAAAAAATACTATTTTCTTCAACGGAATTAGTTTGCATCGAAAATATAAAAAATAAGCGAAAGAATGATTCTTTCGCTTACTACTATTTTTAGGAGAATAAGCTTCGTTCTTACCCGTATCAACTGGACTAGCTTGTTGCGTAACCACCGTTGTATTTCCAGTAGTATCAAATATTTGTTATAGTCGTAGTTGAAGGGTTTGAAAAATCCAGAAAATGGAAAATCATTAAAACCTATTACTGAATATATTATTAATAAGTATACGAAATAGTTCCTTGGATTTCAAAGATAACGAGTTGTATTAAATGAAAAAATCCTCACAAGATTTAACTTATGAGGATTCTATTTTAAGTAATTTAAATTTTACTTCAAATCATATCGGTCTGCGTTCATCATTTTAACCCAAGCGGCAACGAAATCTTTTACAAATTTCTCTTTGTTGTCATCTTGTGCATACACTTCAGCATACGATCTTAAAATTGAATTAGATCCGAAAACCAAATCCACTCGTGTTGCAGTCCATTTTGTAGAACCAGAATTGCGATCTACAATATTGTACAAATTGTCTCCCGTTGGAATCCATTTGTTGTTCATGTCGGTTAAGTTCACAAAGAAATCGTTTGTTAAAACACCTTCTCTGTCGGTGAAAACGCCATGTTTAGTTCCAGCATAATTGGTGCCTAAAACACGCATTCCACCAATTAAAGCCACCATTTCTGGAGCTGTTAATCCCATTAATTGCGTTCTGTCTAGCAATAATTCTTCAGCTTTAACATCGTAATTTTGTTTCAAGAAATTTCGGTAACCGTCGTAAAGTGGCTCCAAATATTCGAAAGATTCGATGTCGGTTTGTTCTTGAGTTGCATCGCCACGACCTGCAGCAAACGGAACGGTAATGTTCACACCAGCTTCTTGAGCTGCATTTTCAACAGCTGCTGTTCCTCCCAAAACAATTAAATCTGCAATAGAAACTTTTTTCGCCAATCCAGCTTGAATTTCCTCCAATTTTGCTAAAACTTTGTTCAATCTTTCAGGCTCGTTGGCAACCCAATTTCTTTGAGGTTCTAGTCTAATTCTCGCTCCATTTGCACCACCACGATAATCGGAACCTCTCCAAGTTCTTGCAGAATCCCAAGCGGTGTTGATTAATTCCGTTCTTGAAAGTCCAGAATTTAATAAAGTTTGTTTTAAATCAGCAATTTCAGAATCGCTTAAAGTATAATCAACTTTCGGAATTGGATCTTGCCAAATCAAATCTTCGGCAGGAACATCCGCCCCCAAATAACGATTTTTTGGTCCCATATCACGGTGCGTCAACTTGAACCAAGCTCTTGCGAAAACATCCGCTAATTTATCTGGATTATTTAAAAAGTTTAATGAAATTTCTCTGTAAATAGGGTCAAATTTCATCGCCATATCAGCATCTGTCATCATTGGATTGCGCTTCACATTCGGGTTGAATGCATCAACTGGCATATCTTCTTCTGCAATATTAACGGGTTCGTATTGATTTGCTCCAGCAGGAGATTTCGTTAATTGCCAATCGTATTTGAAAAGTAATGTCAAGAATTCGTTGTCCCAACGCGTCGGATTGGTTGTCCAAGCACCTTCAATTCCCGAAACCATCGTATTATCACGATTTCCAGTTCCCACAGAATTATGCCAACCCAAACCTTGCTCGTTTACATCTGCACCTTCTGGGTCTGGGCCTAAATTCTCGGCTTTTCCGTTTCCGTGAGATTTTCCAATCGTGTGACCACCAACCGTTAAAGCTACGGTTTCCTCATCATCCATTCCCATTCTTTTGAATGTCACTCGAATATCATGACCAGTTTTAATAGGGTCTGGATGTCCATCAACACCTTCAGGATTTACATAAATTAATCCCATTTGTACGGCTGCCAAAGGATTTTCTAGAGTGTCACGGTTTTCATCATCACCATAACGATGCTTTGTAGAGTCTAACCATTTTTTCTCAGAACCCCAATAAACATCTTTTTCGGGAGCCCAAATATCCAAACGTCCACCGCCGTAACCGAAAGTTTTCAAACCTACCGCGTCGTAAGCAACCGTTCCTGCAAGGATAATTAAATCTCCCCAAGAAATTTTATTTCCGTATTTCTTTTTGATTGGCCAAAGCAAACGGCGACCTTTGTCTGTATTTACGTTATCTGGCCAAGAATTTAACGGCGCAAAACGTTGATTTCCTGTGTTCGCACCACCACGACCGTCCATTGCGCGGTAACTTCCCGCCATGTGCCAAGCTGTACGCACAAACATTCCTGCGTAGTTTCCGTAATCAGCTGGCCACCAATCTTGACTGTCCGTTAATAAAGTTTTTATATCATTTTTAACTGCTTCTAAATCCAGTTTTTTGAATTCTTCTGCATAATTAAAATCTTCACCAAAAGGATTTGTTTTTTGGTCGTGTTGCGCCAAGATATCCAAATTAAGAGCATTTGGCCACCAATCCATCACAGATTCGTTATTGGAAGTAAGTCCACCATGAATTACAGGGCATTTTCCTGAATTAGAATTTGTTTCTTGAGTTGGTTGTGGTGAAGTTTCACCGTGATTAAAAGGGCATTTGCCTTCTCCGTTTTCTGTGTTCATATAAGTTTATTTTTAATTTCTAAAAGGTTTTAACAAAGCTATTGGTTTAATATTGGGAAAATCAATTTTAGTCATAACTTAAATTTAAACAACCGATAAATAAAATCTATCATATTCAAAATTTCAATTCCGTTCATCTATTTAAAATTTACTAATACATAAATTTTATCTTTAAATTTAAAAGATATTTCCATGATATGCACAATTGTTTATCAATTTTAAAATAAGATTAACATTCGTAAGTTTTATTTAATGCAAAAATCCTATCGAAACAATTGATTAACTTTGTTTTGAAATAAAAATCATGACAGAATTAAAACAACTTCCTGCAAAAAAGACAATTGCTCTGGTAGCACACGATCATAAAAAAGATGAATTACTAGATTGGGTAAAACGCCATCGAGATATCTTGGTACAACATCATCTTATAGCAACGGGAACAACTGGAAAACTAATTTCGGAAAGTCTGAATGTTGAAGTGGCGCGTGTCCTGAGTGGTCCATTGGGTGGAGATCAGCAACTTGGAGCCATGATTGCTGAAGAAAAAATAAATATGGTTATTTTCTTTTGGGATCCGATGGAATCGCAACCTCATGACAGCGACGTAAAGGCTTTTTTGAGACTTTGCGTGGTCTGGAATATCCCAACAGCAAGTAATTCTGCAAGTGCCGATTTCTTAATTACTTCCAAATATATGGACGAAGATCACAGCGTATCGCTTCCTGATTACAAAACCTATTTGAACCGAAATATCAAGAAAGGTATATAGAATCACATTTTATTCAATAAAAAAAGCTACAATTAATCTTGTAGCTTTTTGAGTTTATTCTGAGGTTTTCATCAAATCTCGTTTGTTTTCTTTTTCAATTTTATTATACACATATTTTGACATCAAAATACTAAATTCATACAACAATAGTAACGGTAACGCAGCTGCCATCATACTTAGCACATCAGCAGGCGTAATAATCGCAGCAACAACCATGATTAAAACAATGGCATGACGACGATAAGTTTTTAAGAATTTCGGTGTTAAAATCCCGATGGCTGTCAATATATAAACGATTATCGGGAACAAAAATACCAAGCCCATTCCTAATACAACTTGTAAAAAAAGTGTTGTATAATCGCTTAAATCAAATAGTTGAACAATGTTTTCTGAAACTGTGAATAGTAAACCGAAATTAATAGCTAAAGGTAGAATTAAAAAATATCCTGTTAAAACACCAGCAATAAATAAAATCCAAATGCTATTGATATAAAACACTGAGTTTCTTTTTTCTTTAGGAAGTAAAGCAGGACTTATAAATCTCCAAATTTCCCAAATTATATATGGAAATGCGATAACAATTCCACCAAAAATAGAAACCGCCATCATCACATTAAACTGCTGAAATAATTGCTTTTGTTGAATTTTGAAAGTGTCGGGAAGATGGATACTTTCTTGACCAGTAAACATTTTTGAAAAATGATTAATCAATCGGAAAGTCGGAAAATCGTTACTTGTTGGACCAAAAAATATGTGATCCATAATCCAATTAATATTAAATCCTACGATTAAAGCACCAGCAATAATGGCTAAAATTGATCTTACCAAATGTGATCTAAGCTCTCCAATGTGTCCCAAAAAGGACATTTCTTTTTCTTCGCTCATTAATTTCTGTTCCTGTTAATGCAATTTTGTGACTGCGAAATTAACTATTTTATTGTTAAATCTTTGTATGACTTTTTTCGAAATTCTAAATTATCCCTTCATCCAAAAGTTTGTGCAAGTCGATAATGCCATAATATTGTCCGTTATCCGTTACGATGAGTTGTCCGATATTGTTGTTTTTAAGAATGTACATGGCTTCTTTCGCAAGTTCGGATTTATCAATGTTTTTCGGATTTTTGCTCATAATATCTTTTGCAATAACTTTGGAAACATCATCCTGATTTAACAACATTCTTCGCAAATCGCCGTCAGTAATCACACCTAGAATTTTTCCGTTGTCTGTCACGACGGTTATACCATGTTTGGAAGCACTCACCGAAATAATAACCTCACGAATTGTTGCTTCGGGATTAACTTCTGGTTTGGTTTGCGAAACAAATTGTTCCACTTTCGCTGTTAAATTTTTTCCTAAGCTTCCTCCTGGATGGAATTTTGCAAAATCGATATCTTTAAAATCTTTTAGTTCCATAAGACAAACTGCTAGCGCGTCACCCAAAGCCATTTGGACTGTCGTAGAGCTTGTTGGCGCCAACTTGTTCGGGCAAGCTTCTTTGTCAACATACGTATTCAAAATAATTGCAGATGCTTTTCCTAATTTACTATCAGGATTTCCAGTCATACCGATTAAACATGAAGAATAATCTTTTAAAAAGGGAAGAAGATTAACGATTTCGGGCGAGTTTCCAGAATACGATATGCAAAGCACAACGTCTTGTTTTTGGATAACACCAAGATCACCGTGAATGGCTTCTGCCGCATGTAGAAATTGCGCGGGCGTGCCAGTTGAGTTAAGTGTTGCCACGATTTTGTTACCAACATGGGCAGATTTACCGATGCCAACTACGATGAGTTTTCCGGAGGCAGCATTGATGCTTTCAACGGCTTTTACAAAACTGTCATCCAATCTATTTTTAAGTGATTCAAGCTCGGCGATTTCGATGGATAGGGCATCTTTGGCTAGTGAAAGAAGATTCATATTACTTAATTATTAAGCTTCATTATTTATTTTAGAATCACATTAAATTTTGCTATCTTCACGTTCCCAAAAAAAATAGATTTTTGGTTTTTTCAATTAGCTTTAGTAACTTTAGTACATCAAGTCAGCTATTAAGCTTTTAAAGTTTAGCAAAAATGTTATTCTTTAATAATTGAAGTCATTTTTGATTTATTGTGCAAATTTAGTAAACAAAACTAAAGGATGGATATAAAGAACATCGACTTATCAAAGGAGTTAAAAAAATACTTTGGTTTTTCAACATTTAAAGGTCAGCAAGAAGAGATTGTAAATACATTATTGGCATCGAAAGATGTTTTTGTATTAATGCCAACAGGTGGTGGAAAATCGCTTTGTTATCAACTACCTGCATTAATCTCGGATGGCACGGCGATCGTTGTGTCGCCACTTATCGCTTTGATGAAGAACCAAGTTGACGCGGTTAATGGGCTTTCTGAAGAAAGTGGTGTGGCGCATGTTCTTAACTCATCACTTAATAAAGCGCAAACCAAACAAGTTTTTGATGATATTAAATCTGGGAAAACAAAACTACTATATGTTGCACCAGAATCTCTGATAAAAGAAGAGTATGTTGAATTTCTTCGCGATGTTAAGATTTCGTTTGTTGCCATTGATGAAGCGCACTGTATTTCGGAGTGGGGACACGATTTCCGTCCAGAATATCGCAACTTAAAAGGTATTATTGATAAAATTGCTGACGTGCCGGTTATGGCTTTAACAGCGACTGCAACGCCAAAAGTTCAGGATGATATCCAAAAAACTTTGGGAATGAACAATGCTTTAGTTTTTAAAGAAAGCTTTAACAGAGCCAATTTGTTCTACGAAATCCGACCAAAAGTTAATGTTGATAAGGAAATTGTAAAATTCATCAACCAACATAAAGGTAAATCCGGAATTGTCTATTGTCTCAGCCGCCGAAAAGTAGAGGAGTTTGCACAACTTCTTCAGGTTAATGGTATTAATGCTTTGCCTTATCACGCGGGACTTGACCAAAAAACGAGAGTTGCCAATCAGGACAAATTCTTGATGGAAGAAGTTGACGTTATTGTCGCAACCATCGCTTTCGGAATGGGAATTGACAAACCAGACGTTCGATTTGTTATTCATTATGATATTCCAAAATCTTTAGAAAGTTATTATCAAGAAACGGGTAGAGCTGGCAGAGATGGCGGTGAAGGTTATTGTTTGGCATTTTATGATCCAAAAGATATTGAAAAACTAGAAAAATTCTTAGCTCAAAAACCAGTTTCTGAACGCGAAATCGGACTTCAATTGTTGAATGAAGTTGTCGGTTATGTGGAAACTTCGATGAGCCGTCGTCAATATTTATTGCATTATTTTGGAGAAAAGTTTGATCCTGTAAAAGGTGATGGTGCCAAAATGTGCGACAATTCGGTTAATCCACCAAGTTTAATTGAAGCGACCAAAGATTTAAATTTTGTTTTAAAACTGATAAAAGATTTGGGTGAAAAATTCCGTACCAAAGATTTGATTTCTATTATTACAGGAAAAGAAACTGCGGTTACAAAGTCTTATAAACTTGAAAAATCTGAAGCTTTCGGAATCGGGAAGGAGCAAAGCGACAACTATTGGAAATCGATTATTCGCCAAGCGACGGTGCAAGAATATCTTAAAAAAGACATCGAAACGTATGGTGTTTTAAAATTGTCTCCAAAAGGCAATGATATGTTGGAAGGCAAATGCAAAGAGCAATTCTTCATTGCGGAAGATAGACAATATGATTTAGCACAAACCAAAAAATCCGAATCTGAACAAGTCCAAGTGCAAGCTGGTGGTGGACTCGACCAAGTTTTGTTTGGGCAACTAAAAGATCTTCGTAAAAAAGTCGCGCACAAGCTAGGAATTCCGCCATACACGGTTTTTATGGATCCTAGTTTGGAAGATATGACGGTGCAATATCCAACGAGTTTAGAAGAAATTGCTAAAATCTATGGCGTTGGCGAAGGTAAAGCCAAAAAATACGGAAAAGATTTTGCGGAGTTCATCAAGAAATATGTGGAAGAAAATAATATCGAGCGTATGCAAGATATGGTTCTGAAACAAGTGGCCAACAAGGCGAGTCACAAGGTTTTTATTATTCAGAATACTGATAAAAAGTTAGATTTTGAAGATATTGCGAGAGCCAAAAATTTAACAATGAATGAGCTTCTTAAAGAAATGGAAGCGATTGTATATCAAGGAACTAAGTTGAATGTTAATTACTACATCGAAGATAATTTTGATGAAGATATCGTTGAAGAATTTATGGAATTTATGAAAGATTCCGAAAGCGACTCAATGAAAGTTTTGACAGACGAATTTGGTGATGACCTTTCTGATGAAGAAATCCGAATGTTAAGAATTAAATTTATTAGCGATGTCGCAAATTAATCTATTTTAAAATATTAAATAAACGCTTTACTAATCGAGTAGAGCGTTTATTTTTTTATCTTTGGAATGATGAAAAAAAATTCAATAATATTCATTCTTCCCGATTTGGAAACTGGCGGTGCCGAGCGCATTGTGATGACGCTTGCCAACCATCTTCCGCGCGAAAAGTTTGAACCTCAAATCATGCTTTTGCGTAAAGAAGGCGGTTATCTGCGTTATGTGAAAGATGATGTGGAAATTATCGACCTCAATACAGAACGCATTCGACATTCGATTCGGCCGATTTTAAAGGAAATTCGAAAAAGAAAACCTGATATTGTTTTTTCGGGATTTGGAGAAGTTAATGCGTACTTATCCTTGTTTATCAAGCTTTTTCCGAAAACGAAATTCATAGCAAGAGAAACCAATGTGGTTTCGGAACACGTTACAAGAAAGGAAATTCGATTTTTTTATAAATTTTACAACAGCTACAAAAACATCATTTGTCAAAGTGATGATATGGCGCAGGATTTACTCAAAAATTTTGATATTAAATCCAATAAAATAGTCAAAATAAACAATCCTGTTGACTTTGATTTTATTGATGAAAAATTGAAATCGTCTCAACGTCCAGAAAGTTTTAAAACCAATTTTAAAAACGTTGTCGCCATCGGAAACCTTTCTTCGAGAAAGGGCTTTGATAATTTATTGAAAGTATTTTCAAGATTAAAAAACGAAAATATTTTGCTTCATATTTTGGGCGATGGACGCGACAAAGAAATGCTCCATGAAATGAAAGAACTTCTTGGACTTAAAAACGTGATTTTTCACGGAAGACAAGAGAATCCTTATCAGTTTTTAAAATTTGCAGATTTATTTGTTTTATCGTCTCGCTATGAAGGTTTCCCCAATGTTTTGTTGGAAGCTGGCGCTTGCGGAACTTTTTCTTTAGCCAATAATTGCCCTGGTGGAATCAACGAAATTGTGCAAGAAGGTATCAATGGTGAAGTTTCTAATATTGAGAATCACGAGGATTTTGCTCAAGATATTTTAAAGATTTTAAAACAAGAACATGATGCAAATTCCATTCGAGGTTCGATATTTTCAAGATTTTCGAAAGACATCATTATGAAAAAATATGAGCAAGTTTTAGGAAATTTATAACATCTATCGCAGGTTTAACAAAATTTTGCGCAATCTCAGTTGGCGATGCTGTATATTATCTTTAAATTTGTAACGCTTAAAAAGTATTAACATAAAAAATATATAATGTCACAATTTGATGTTACCGTAATCGGTTCTGGTCCTGGTGGATACGTTGCTGCAATTCGTGCGGCGCAATTGGGTTTCAAAACAGCAATTATCGAAAAATACCCAACCATGGGTGGAACGTGTCTTAACGTAGGATGTATTCCTTCGAAAGCACTTTTGGATAGCTCTGAGCATTTCGAAAAAGCAAAACACGATTTTGCAGATTTCGGTATTATCATCAACGAGCCAAAAGCAGATTTAGCAAGAATGATCGCTCGTAAAAACGAAGTGGTTGATATGACGACGAAAGGAATCAGCTTCTTGATGGACAAAAACAAAATCACTGTTTTTGAAGGTGTAGGAAGTTTTGAATCGGCTACAAAAATTAAAGTGACTAAAAATGATGGTTCTACAGAATCTATCGAGTCAAAATATACGATTATAGCAACAGGTTCTAAGCCATCTTCGTTGCCGTTTATCACATTAGATAAAGAAAGAGTAATCACTTCTACAGAAGCTTTAAACTTAAAAGAAATTCCAAAACATTTAATCGTAATCGGTGGTGGTGTAATCGGTCTTGAGTTAGGTTCAGTTTATTTAAGATTAGGTTCTCAAGTAACTGTGGTTGAATATATGGACAAAATCATTCCAGGAATGGATGGTTCTTTGTCTAAAGAGCTTCAAAAAGTCTTGAAAAAACAAGGTATGAAGTTCGAACTTTCTACAGCAGTTTCTGGTGTCGAAAGAAATGGCGATAGCGTAAAAGTTAGTGCTAAAAACAAAAAAGGTGAAGAAGTTGCTTTCGAAGGAGATTATTGTTTAGTTTCTGTGGGTAGAAAACCTTACACAGACGGACTTGGTCTTGAAGCTGCGGGAGTTGAATTGGATGAAAGAGGAAGAGTAAAAGTAAACGATCATCTTCAAACAAATGTTGCAAACATCTACGCAATTGGTGATGTTATCAAAGGTGCGATGTTGGCTCACAAAGCAGAAGAAGAAGGAGTTTTCGTTGCTGAAACTTTGGCTGGTCAAAAGCCACACATCAATTATAACTTAATCCCGGGAGTTGTTTATACTTGGCCAGAAGTTGCTGGAGTTGGACAAACAGAAGAGCAATTGAAAGAAGCTGGTGTTGAGTATAAAGTTGGTAATTTCCCAATGAGAGCTTTGGGAAGAAGCCGTGCTTCGGGTGATACAGATGGTTTCGTGAAAATTATTGCTGATGCAAAAACTGACGAAATCCTTGGTTTCCACATGATTGGCGCAAGAGCTGCAGACTTAGTTGCTGAAGGTGTTACTGCAATGGAATTCCGTGCAAGTGCAGAAGACTTAACAAGAATGTCTCACGCGCACCCAACTTACGCAGAAGCTGTAAAAGAAGCTGCTTTGGACGCTACAGGAAAAAGAGCAATCCATATGTAAGATTTTTAAAATCAAAATATTTAAAAAGAGAAGTCAATTTTGGCTTCTCTTTTTTTTTTATTTTAAAATTTGCTTTGATGATATTTTTTAAAGAGAGTTAAATTGAATTTTGTTAAAAAAAATGATTTACTAAAAATATTTAATTATTCATTTAAAGTTCCTAAAATACAAGGTTTTTGGCACGTTTGTAGAATATAGGAAATTGTAAACCTAAATTTTAAAAGTCATGAAAAAGATATTTACATTTTTAATTTTAGCTATCAGCTTACAAACTTTTGCACAAGAAGCTGGACGATCTGGAGAATTGCTAAAAAATGAAGCAAGTACTTCCGAAATGCAACAACGAAATAATGTTGGAGAGATAAGTGGTGAAAGAGGTTCTTCAAAAAATAACGGACAACGAAACTCTGAAAATAATAGTAATGATTATGGCCGAAGCAATGGATCTTCAGGAATAAGGTCGACAAATAATTATCGATGGAACCAAAACTACGGTTACTCTGAAGTATTTTTAAGAATTCCTGAAAATGGCTATTTCACAGTAGAAGTTGGTGATCAAATGATAAGTAATTCTTCAGGAAAATACCGTTTCTTTGATTTAAGTTCTGGTAAGATTCCGGTTTCAATTTATACGAATGGTTATTTAATCTATAGAACTCAGTTGAAAGTTGCGAATAACAGCAGAATGGTTTTGGATTTCTTCACCAATAAAGGTTTGTTTTTGCTAGATTCGTATCCTGTACAAGGACAAATGTATGGCTTTAACGAGTGGGACGATGTTTGGAATAATCCATATAATTCTGGATGGAATCAACCTACTTCTCCAAATTTCAATAACAGTGGCGTTATGAACAATCAATTGTTTCAACAATTTTATAATGCAATGCTGAAAAATGCGGCTTTTGATAAAGATAAAAAGGAATTCATTCTTCAACAAGTCCGAGCTTCGAATTTTACATCAAATCAAATTGCAATGTTACTAAAACCGTTTTCGTTTGATAGTAATCGACTGGATGTGGCAAAAATATTATACAAAAATTGCGTTGATAAAAATCAATATTTCGTCGTTGGTGATGCATTTGATTTTGAGACAGGAAGACGAGATTTAATGAAGTTTATTTCTAATCAATAATTTTTTAGAACAGAATATAATATAAGAGGAAGTTAGCTTCCTCTTTTTTTGTTTTTTAATACACCTTAAATTGGTTAATGTGTTTTGTGTAAGTCGTTTTTCGCACGTTTTCGGCTTTTCATGTTTCTGACATTGATGCCATCGCGATCTGATAGTTTTAGATATTCATAAAGTGTTACCAAGCCAAGAACACCAATAATAGCGAAAGCTAAATGAAAATCTTTAACATTATAATGACCTTCTGTACCATGAAAAAGACTTGCTGTTTTTAACGAGAATGCACCAAGCGTAATTCCCATCCCCAAAGTCATTTGTTGTGCTGTGCTATATAATGTATTGGCGTTGTTCATGCGCTCTTTCGGGATGTCAGCGTATGCTAAAGTATTAAGACTACTAAATTGCATCGACCGAACACATCCTGAAATAAACAATACGGTTATGGTCATCCAATGTGGTGTATCTGGGAAGAGTAGAAGCATTGCAAAAGATGTTAAACTAAGTAAAATAGTGTTGGCAACTAGAACTCTTCTAAACGAAAATTTCCGAGTGATCCAAACTGTTGCAGGCTTCATTACCAAACTACCAACCATACTTGCCATTAGCAAACTTCCAGATTCGAAGGCTGTCAATCCAAATCCGACTTGAAACATTAATGGCATTAAAAAAGGCGCCATCCCAATAACCATTCTTGTTATAGAACCAGAGTAGATGGTGATTGCGTAAGTTTTGGTTTTTAATTCGGAAAAATCGAGTAGCGGATTATCAACTTTTTTGGTATGTAAATAAAAAATATAAAACACCAAAATACTAAATATCATCAATGGCACCGAATAATAAACAGGCAGCATATCATTCGTAAAACTTTCTAAACCCAACATAAACCCAATCATCCCAATCGTACTTAACGCAAATCCTTTAACATCAAGTTTTCTGTCCGTTTTTTCGTTCGTATCGGGAATGTATTTCATGCTTAGAAAGAAGGCTAAAAGCCCCAACGGAATATTAATGAAAAAGATCCAGTGCCAACTGAAATAGGTTGTAATATAACCTCCTACAAAAGGACCCAAAATTGGTCCAATAAGTCCAGGCCAAGTAATAAATGCAATGGCGCTGACTAGATCATTTTTCTCAGTGTTTTTTAGAACCGAAAGTCGCCCTACAGGAACCATCATCGCTCCAAAGAAGCCTTGTAAAGCTCTAGCAAGAGTGAATTCTGTCAAGTTTTGACTTATCCCACAAAGTGCAGAAGCCACTAAAAAACCAAGAATTGCCGTTCCGAAAACTTTTTTAACACCAAATTTTTCAGAGATCCAGCCGCTAATCGGGATAAAAACGGCTAACATTATAATATAGACAGAAACTCCAATACTCATGTGAAGCGGATCGGCGCCAAAGGATTTTGCCATTTGTGGAAGTGCAGTCGTAATTACGGTGGAATCTAGATTTTCCATCAAAAAAGTGGCACCGACAATCAACGAAACTCGAAGAGCTTTTGCTTCCATATTTATAATTAAAACAACTTTTCTTTGGTGCTAAAATAATGCCATCAACTATTTAAAAAACAAAAAAGCGACTGAAAAAATCAATCGCTTTATATATACTATGTAGATAGTTTATTTTTGAACAGGTACCTGTGTTGCAGGAGCCGTTTGATTAGCTGGTGCTTGACTTTGTGCAGGCGCTTCTTTCTTAGTTGGCGTTTTTGGCGCTTGGAAAGTTGTTGTTGGTTTACCAGTAACAACAATGCTTAAAATAATCATCACAGCGATGAAGATTCCTAATGTCCAAGTTGCTTTTTCCATAAAGTCATTGGTTCTTTGTACTCCAAAAGTTGCTGAAGAAGTACCACCAAATGTTCCTGAAAGACCGCCACCTTTTGGGTTTTGAGCCATAATAATAATGATTAACAGCACGCATGCAATCATAATCAATACCATAAATAGCGTAAATATAGTGCCCATGTAATTTTAAATTTTGAGTGGCAAATATAATGATAAATATTTATTACTAAAAATATTAATTACTTAATTTTTAATGAATTTAATATAATGTTGAACAGAATTATCTCCTACCAGTTTTACAAGATAAGTTCCTTTTAATAATTGCGATACATTTAGGTCTTTTTTGAACTTACCTTGCGTTATTATTTTTCCTGAAAAATCTAAAATTTGATAAGTCTCAAATTTTAAATCAGAGTTTACAAGTAAAACATCTTTCACTGGATTTTGAGCAAGTTTTACATTCGCAATTTTAGATGTTTCTTGCGTTGCAAGTAGACAAGCAGGCGGATTGGTAATTGGACCAGAAGACGCGTCATAATAGACCGTGTCTTCTGCTATAATTTGATAACGAGGAAAAGGACTTGGAGTCTGCCCAAAATCTGAACAGTTGTTAAAATTTATTTCCGCACTTCCATATAAGTATGCCATTTGATACCAACCTTCACATGCTTCAGTCATTTTTTGACCAGGTGGAAAAAAATCTATAGCATTTGATGGCTCAATCATATTAATAAATGAACATGGAACACCCCAACTGGCAGCAGGTTTAAAAAACACTTTTTTTTCTGGTAGTGTTGTATAGTAGTTTCTTTGATACACAGCAGATAATGTATTATCAGACAATTTCACACGTGCTTTTATCGTCAAATTGTGAGGGATCGGAATATTAACATTACTATCAGTAATACTTAAAGAACTAAAATTTGGATCTGATCCATCTGTCGTATAATAAATTGTGCCAGGTCCATAAATTATAGACATAAATGGTGTAGGAGAATAATTAAAATATGGGTGGAAAGAAACTTGTGAGAATAAAGAAGTTGCAAAAACAAGGGCTAAAACTTGTAAAGATTTTTTCATAGTTAATAAGTTTTGGGTTAATCGTTTTAAATTTAATAAATTCGTGCTTACAAAGAAAAAATAGTTTCATGAAGTTAAAACATACTATCGTTGCGCTAATTGCGCCCTTTATGATGAATGCACAGCAAAAATTAACGCCCGAAATCTTATGGACACTTAATAAATTAGGCGTTCAAGCAGTTTCTCCAGATCAATCTTCGCTAATCTACAAAGTCAGTAAAACGGATTTGAAAACTGAAAAATCAAATTCTTCTACTTATTTTATGAATTTGCTCAATCAATCGGCAGAGAAAGTTGATTTTGGAAAACGTGCTGTCATCCAATGGGATAAAAATGGCTTGTACGCGCAAGAAGCTGATAAAATTGTATTATCAAAAGATGCAGGAAAGACTTGGTCAGAATTCTATACAATCGGAAATGATGCCGAGAATATTGTAATTTCTCCAGACGGAAAAAAAGTGGCGTTTAGCAAAGCTGTTTTAGTAGAGAATTTAATGGCGAAAGACAAATATGTTGATACGCCAAAATCTACAGGACAAATCTACACAGATCTTAACCACAGACATTGGGACGCTTGGAATGAGGGCAAATATAATCACGTCTTTGTAGTTAACACGTCCGATTCGTCCGATAAAGCAAAAGATTTATTAGAAAGCAAAAAGTTTGATTCGCCGCAGAAACCTTTTGGTGGAAGCGAAGATTTTGTTTGGAGTCCAGATTCTACAGAATTGCTTTATGTAACCAAAGCTAAAAGTGGTGCAGATTATGCGCAAAGTACCAATACAGATATTTTCGCTTACAACTTAGCATCTGGTCAAACCACCAATTTGACAGAAGGAATGATGGGTTACGATGTTGCCCCGAGTTTTAGTAATGATGGTAAAAATTTACTTTGGTTAAGTATGAAACGCGATGGTTATGAAGCTGACAAAAATGACATCATTGTTATGGATTGGAAGTCTAAAACCAAAAAAAATCTAACGGAAGCTTGGGACGAAACCGTTTCTGGTTCAACGTTTTGGAGCGCAGATTCTAAAAGCATCTACTTTACAGCGGCTTATCGCGGGACAAAACAACTCTTTGTTGTCGATGCGAAAGGTGGAAAAGTAAGTCAAGTTACGAACGGACAATTTGATGTTAACGATGTTGTTGCACAGACTAAAAATGCTTTGGTCGTTTCAAAAGTGGATATCAATCACAATGCAGATCTTTTTAATGTTGAATTAAAAAAAGGACAATTGTCACAGATTACCGATGTTAACAAAGATAACTACGCAAAATTAACTTTCGGAAAGTCTGAACTTAAAATGGTTAAAACTTCGGATGGTAAAGAGATGGGCGTTTGGTTCCATTATCCACCGAATTTTGATCCTAACAAAAAATATCCAACACTTCTATATTGTCAAGGTGGTCCGCAATCGGCGTTAACGCAATACAATTCTGTAAGATGGAATTTCGCTTTGATGGCAGCTAATGATTATATCGTTGTAGCACCTAACCGTCGCGGTATGCCAGGTTGGGGAACCAAATGGAATGAAGATATCTCTGGCGATTGGGGAGGACAACCTATTCGTGATTATCTTGCCGCAACGGATTTTGCAAAAACGCTTCCGTATGTAGATAAAGATCGTGTTGCGGCTGTTGGCGCTAGTTACGGTGGATATTCGGTGTTTATGTTGGCGGGTGTGCATGAGAATAGATTTAAAACTTTTATTGCACATGATGGCTTATTCGATATGACATCTTGGTACGGGACAACGGAAGAATTGTGGTTTGCAAACTGGGATTTGGGTGGACCTTATTGGAAAAATCCAACGCCAAAGGCTTACACAGATTTTAACCCGATTAAAAAAGTAGCTAATTGGAACAAACCAATTATGGTTATCCAAGGAGGAATTGACTTCCGTGTGCCTTATGAGCAAGGTCAAGAGGCCTTCCAAGCTGCAAAATTAAAAGGTTTGAAAACTAAATTTTTATACTTCCCGAACGAAAATCACTGGGTGCTTCATCCTCAAAATGGATTGGTATGGCAACGTGAATTTTTTGATTGGTTGAAAGAGACTCTGTGATCAAAGGAAGTTTGAAATTATGTATTAATCTTTAATTAGTATATTCAAGTACAATGGATATTTCAGAAGAAAAGAAAAATGAATATTTTAAGACGGTGAATGAGAATATTAAAACAAAAGGTTTTCATACAACTGCTGTTCTTGAAGATGTTGATTTTACGCCGTTTGCTTACTCAACTGGAATTTTTGAAAATTTTGAAATACCTGAATTAATTATTTCGGGATTAGGTCCAAATTTTTCTGGTGAGCTAATTGAGAATTATGTTGAGAAATATAAGTTTAATAAAGTTCCGATAAATACTAAAATAGAAAATTTAACAGATAGATTTCCTATTTTCTTTATCGAGGTGGAAAATGAAAATTTAGTTGAAAATGTATTAAGTTCAATTAAATTCTACGAAAATAGAGAGTATAAGTATTTGCAGTTAATATTTCCAGATTTGAACCTGTATTTTCCTACGAACCCTAATTATGATTATGACCAAAAAATATTTGGAGAGTTTAAAATATAAAACCAGCTCTTTTACTTTTTGTTAGTAAAATAGCCCCGATAGAAGCGGCATCCTTTTGTGGATGCCGTTTTGCGTTTGGGATGGTGGCATCTACAAAAGATACAGCTGATAGCGGGATAAAGCTCCTAAAAACAATTTTAAATGGATAAATCACGTTTAATAAAACTCAGTGTTGTTGGTAGCTCCCGAATTTTTTCTAAATTAGTCAACGTTTTATGAAAAGGCTTTATTTTTTTTCGAAGATTAATAAATGGATTATTTATACCATTTTGACGGCAGTTGTGATAGGGATCATTTTGTCGTCTTCGGTGATGATTAATTATCTGCGAGAAAAAGAAACTGGACGGATAAAGTCGATTGCGACGGCGATGAAGTACATGCAAGACGTGAATTTTGACTATCGTCTGAACGAGTTATCGCTGAACGTGATTAATGAAAATGAAGATATTCCGTTTATCTTGACCGATAAAAAAGGTAACCTGATCGAAAGCCGAAATATTCCTGAAGAAGTTCGAAATGATCCCGCTCGATTGAAGGCTGTGATGCGCCAAATGGAAAGTCGTTATCCGCCGTTTGAGATTCAGTTGCCCGAATTTAACAACCAATTTATTTATTACGACAATTCCGAATTATTGAATAATTTGAGGTTTTATCCTTATGTTTTGGCATTATTTATTGGTGGTTATATTGCTTTTTCGTTTTGGTTTTTGAGAACTTTGAAGAAAACTGATGAAGGTTTTGTCTGGGCTGGCTTGGCGAAAGAAACGGCACACCAAATTGGTACGCCATTGTCATCGATGATTGGTTGGGTCGAAATTATGAAAATGGAAGATGAAAATGGGATGGGCGTTAAAGAGCTGGAACAGGACGTTAATCGATTAAAAACGATTTCGGAAAGGTTTTCAAAAATTGGTTCGATACCAGATCTTAATGATTTGGACTTGACTGAAACCGTTCAGCAAAATTTTGATTATTTAAAGAAGCGAATTTCGACACGTGTTGAGTTTAGTTTGCAAAAAACTTACGAGGAAATAATGATTCCGCATAGTCGAATTTTGATGAGTTGGGTTATCGAAAACTTGGTGAAAAATGCGGTGGACGCGATGAAAGGCGAGGGCAAACTCGAAATTTTACTGTATAAAAAGAACCGTACCATCTATATCGATGTTAAAGATAATGGTTCTGGAATGACGAAAGCCCAAGCGCGAAGTGTTTTCAAACCTGGATATTCTACAAAAAAACGTGGTTGGGGATTAGGACTTTCGCTCGCAAACCGTGTCGTGAAAGAATATCACAACGGCGAAATAAAAGTCAGTCAAACCGAAATCGGAAAAGGCACAACTTTTAGAATTACTATGAAATTACCGAAAGAAACTAAAACCTTGCAAAATAAAATTTTGTGAGATTTTATTGCTCCACCGCAGGTTTTAGCGTTTAACGAAATTGTTTTAGCGGGTCTATTTAATTCTCATCATGGTTACAAGCGAGGTTGCAACATGCGATTCTTTTTGATTTTCGGAGATGCAATAGATTTCGGTGCGGACAACGCTGATGCTTTTTCCACCTTTTATGACATAGGATTTACTAAGAAGTGCGTCGCCAATTGCAGGTCTTAGATAATTAACTTTTAGTTCAACCGTTACGACATAACAATCGTCGTCATAATGTGTGACCGCCGCATAACCCGAGGAAACATCGACCAAAGACGCCATCATTGCACCGTTAAACATTCCAGCTTTGCGCGTCATGATGTCTTGTTTGGGGATTTTAATAGAGATATAATCGGTGTCCAATTCTTCCAAAGTTGCTTTGTAGAACTTTAAAGTTTCGGAATTGTTAAAACTTTTCTCGACCAATTGTCGTTTTTCGGGTGTCATAATTTTAATTTAAGTTTTCCTAATTTCTGAAAAAAAATCAAAACAAGACCAATTGTCTTTTAATGAAAAATTGTCGACCTTTGTTTGTTCAAATTTAGAACTGAAAATCTATGAAGTTGTGCATTGCCGAAAAACCAAGTGTTGCCCGAGATATCGCCAAAGTTTTGGGCGCAGATATGCCTAAACAAGGCTATTACGAAGGTAACGGCTATTGCGTAACTTGGACTTTTGGACATCTTTGTACACTAAAAGAACCACACGATTATAGTCCGCATTTCAAATCTTGGGATTTGGTTTTTTTACCGATTATTCCTCAGAATTTCGGCATTAAATTAATCCCAAATAACGGTGTTGAAAAACAATTTAAAACCATTGAAAAATTAGTTGAAGACTGCGATGAAGTCATCAACTGTGGGGATGCTGGGCAAGAAGGAGAGTTGATACAACGTTGGGTTCTACAAAAAGCAAAATGTAAAAAACCAATGAAACGTCTTTGGATTTCGTCTTTGACGGAAGATGCGATCAAAGAAGGTTTTGAAACGTTGAAACCTGCCGAAGATTATCAAAATCTTTATTTGGCGGGAAATGCGCGAGCGATTGGCGATTGGCTTTTAGGAATTAACGCGACAAGACTGTTCACAAAAAAATATGGTGGTAATAAAGCGGTTTTATCAATTGGACGTGTACAGACGCCGACTTTAGCGATGCTGGTGCAACGTCAAAAAGAGATTGATGCCTTTCAAACAGAGGAATATTGGGAGCTGAAAACCAAATACAGAGATGTTGTTTTTAATGCTGCAATTGATCGCTTAAAATCTTTGGATAAAGCTGAAAAAGGTTTAGAATATCTTAAACAACATCTGTTCGAAATTTTATCTTTTGAAATAAAAGAAGGTCGCGAAAAAAATCCTAGATTGTTTGACTTGACGGCTTTGCAGGTCGAAGCCAACAAAAAATATGGTTTTTCTGCGGAGAATACGCTTAAATATATCCAAAGTCTTTACGAGAAAAAACATACGACCTATCCGAGAGTTGACACGACTTATCTATCCGATAGTTTGTATCCCAAAATTGCAGGAATCCTTGCATCGATGAAGTTTTATACCGAATGGACAAATGTTTTGCTAAGTCAGCCAATTCCGAAGTCTAAAGCGGTTTTTGATGATTCTAAAGTGACAGATCACCACGCAATTATCCCGACCGAAATTCCGCCAACGTCAAATCTTAGCAAAGAAGAAAAGCTGATTTATGATTTGGTAGCGAAACGTTT
Source organism: Soonwooa buanensis (assembly GCF_900167905.1). Lineage (GTDB taxonomy): Bacteria > Bacteroidota > Bacteroidia > Flavobacteriales > Weeksellaceae > Soonwooa > Soonwooa buanensis. The sequence goes on from NZ_FUYZ01000010.1 coordinate 71,519, forward strand.
TATCGCTGTTTTTTATCCCGAATGTAAAATTTCGAACACTTTGGTTGAAGCGCAAGTTGGGACAATTCCTTTTAAAGCATCAGGACGACAAATCCTCGAAATGGGTTGGCGCGAAGTCTATGCAAAAGACAAAAAAGACGACTCTGAAAAGAAAGAAAAAGACGAAGAACAATCGATTCCAGAATTTGTTATTGGCGAAAAAGGGGAGCACGAACCTTTAATTCATCAAGGAAAAACGAGTCCGCCAAAACCTTATACCGAAGCGACTTTGTTGCGCGCGATGGAAACTGCGGGCAAGCAAGTGGAAGATGAAGAACTTCGTGAAATGCTCAAAAACAATGGTATTGGACGACCTTCAACGCGTGCCAATATTATTGAAACTTTATTTAAAAGAAAATATATCGATCGCAAAAAAAAGAATATTTTTGCAACAACAGTCGGCATTGAGTTAATTGACACGATCGAAGATGAACTTCTGAAAAGTCCCGAATTAACTGGAGAATGGGAGTCCAAACTTCGTAAAATTGAAAAAGGGGAGTACGAGGCCAACCATTTCAAAGATGAGTTGATACAAATGGTGACAGATTTGACAAGGAAAGTTATTCATGAGAAGCCAAAAGTTATTGCGCATCAAGAAGTTGAAGTTCCAAAAGAGAAAAAAGAACGAGCGCCGCGAAAACCGACAAGCATAATTTGGGAAGATGAAGATTGTCCAAAATGCAAAAAAAGCAAACTAATGAAAGGGAAAACCGCAATTGGTTGCTCGGATTTTAAAGTTTGTGGCTTCAAAGTTGGATTTGAAGTTTTTGGAAAGAAGCTGACCGAAAAACAGATTTTTGATTTAATTAAAAAAGGAAAAACCTCGAAGCTAAAAGGTTTTACAACTCATCCTGAAAATATTGAAGAAGGTGTTTTAAGTTTTGATGAAAATTTTAGTTTAATTTTATAAACATGAAAAAGAATTTTCTTGCTTTTAGCATCATAAGTTACGTCATTAGTTTGGTGACGCCTGTGTTTTCATATATTCCGCCAGATTTTACGAGATCAGAAACATTTGGTTATCAGTATGTGGGTTTGGGTTGGATGGCATTTGAGTCAGCGCCAGATTTTGTAACATGGTTATGTAATTTTACTTTAATAATTTCTTGGATGCTTTATACTGCGAATTTTGGAAAATATTTAGCTTATTTTACAATAATTCCGATGTTGGTTTATGGTCTAGATTATATTTTAAAACTAGATTTTTATGCAATGACAGAATATCACAAAGTGCCAGTAGGTTTTCTATTTTGGTTGATTTCAGGATTGTTAAATGCTTATTATTTTTATCGAAAAAGTACAGTAGCAAAAGCTTAGTTTTAATTTAATCAAAAAAAAAAGAAGCTTATCAAACTAAGTTTAATAAGCTTCCTATAGTATCAAAATAAATAGTAATAATTCTACGTGAAGACTTTAAATATTATTGTTTAACAATTTTAAAGTTTTTAGAAGTTCCATCTTCGAATTTTACATCTACAATGTACATTCCGTTTGCGATTGATGATAGATTTACTCTGTCGTTGTTAGCTTTAATAGTCTTGGTAACAATAAGTTTAGCATCAGGAGAATAAATTGAAACACTGTTTATTTTCTTTTCAGACTTTAGGTCCAAGAAGTTTTTAACAGGATTTGGATAATATTTAAAATCAAAAGATTTAGTGTCGTTAGTTGCAAGAGATGCCTTACATTCCCCAAATACAAAAAGTCCTGTTTCGTAACCTGCACCAAACGTAGACCAAGTAGCACTGGCAACGTCATCGCGACTCACAGCAGGTTTTGAATTAATACCCGAATTATAAGAATAGGTCATCCATCTTATACCTGGATTTGTATTATCCGAATTGTCGCTAATTGATCTAAGACCAATCCAATATCTTGTACCATTGCTACCACCTGATAAAGTCAAGGGTTGTGGTAATGTAATATCTGCATAATACATTGGCGTAAAAGCATCTACAAAAATTCCAGAAATTGTCAAGTTGGTTGGTGTAATATTTTTATAGCTTGCAATTAACTGATCTGGAGCATCATTTTTATCTGAATATACAACGACATCAAAGTCAAGAGGTTTTAAAAACTGATGTTCAACAATAACTTCAGCTTTTAATTTATTCATTACAAATTCACGGTCTTTTTCTACGAAAATATCATTTGCAGCTTCAGACGTACCACGTTTGATAGATGGAGAGTCAAAAGGGCTGTTAGGCGTAACACCTGTAAAAGCGTGAGTTGTACAGTCATAATTAATAATGTCTGATGAACAAAGAAGCTCAAAAGCCATTTCTGTCGGGGTACTACGTTTTGTCCATTCACCGTTTTCTAGGAAGGCAGCTTCACCACCAACAACGGTTTCTGTTACAGCCCAAGTATCTCTTTTTGTAGAAATCCAATAAGTTTTGCCACCTGCAAGTTCTAGAGGCGTATCAAACATCACAGTAATTTCTGAGACGTAAGCAGAACCGCCACCTAATCTACTCATAACAACATTCCTAGTTAATGTCCCAGAAAATTCTTTGATAACTTGTCCAGGAAGCCCGTTGTTGTCCTCATACAAAACATAATCTAATGCACCTGCGCCATCTTCTAGGTATAGGTAAGTCGTCTTTAGACCATAGTACTTGTAATTTTGTCCAGCAGGAACTTCTACATCAACAGCAGCTTTTTCCATTGCGGCACCGCGCCAACCAGCAAATGGAGATTTTTGTTCGCACTCGTTTGGTGCTACTTTGTTAGAATTAGTTTGTGCAAGAATTGCATTACTACTAGAGCCAATAACAACTGTAGATAGTAAAACAGTTAGAAAATTGAAATTTTTCATTTTTTTTGTGGCTAAAGATAGGAATGAATACTAACCAAAGTTTATGTAATGAATGAATGTAAACAGATTGTATACACCTAGATAAATGTAAAACGCTATAAATCAGTTTTTTTAATTAAATTTATTATCTGGATATAAAGAATATTATTAATGTAAAATGTATTGTTTTTCATTAATTCTGCTAATTTTTATAAAAAAACAACAACAGTTTTTAGTCTTTATAAAAAAAATAACCCATAAAATTTTTTATGGGTTTTATAATATTCGGAAAATAATTTAAGTTCCTTTTGACAATTGCTTCTCAAAAACTATTTATGCTTGTTCTGTTTTTTATTTAAAAGAATTAAATAAACCATTGGTCCATTTGCGAATCGTCTTTAAGGTCAAATTTGTAAACCTTTCCAAAGCCAACTTGGATTTTAAAAATGTTCTCCAACGGAATTTGTAACATGTAAGCTATCATGCATCGGATAACGCCAGCATGCGCAACAATCACAATATCTTGATCATCATACATTCTTAAAGTATCAAAAAATTGACTGGTACGTTCAAACAATTTTAGTAGATTTTCTCCCTTTGGAGGTTTTTCGGTAACAAAATTTTCACCCCAAATTTTTAGTTCATGTTCTGGGATATCTTGCCAAAGCATGCCTTCCCAATCTCCAAAATTGAGTTCTAGGAGTGCTTTTTCAGTTTTAAAATTAGGATTTAAAAATTTAGCTAATTCTGTACAACGTTGACTAGGACTGCTGTATACAACATCGTAAGACTTCGGTAAAAGTCGTTTTAATTTCGCAAACTCTTTCTCTGCATTTTTCTTCAAAGGCACATCTTTTTGCCCATAACAAGTCCCTTTCGGAACATCCACTTCTGTGTGACGAATTAAATATATCGACATACTGCAACAATCGTTAATAAAATAAATACTTCCGCAAACTGCTCAACAGCACCCAAACAATCGCCTGTAAAGCCATCTATCCATTTGTTAAAATAGTATTTGGCATACATAACCAACATCATTAAAACGGGAATAATTGCGAAAAAATATAAAGAGAAAGATACTAAAAATAACAACGTTAAACAACCAAAAAAATAAGCACCAAAAACTTCCTTCCAAGTATAAGAAACTGCCAAAGGTTTACTTTTGCTGCTCGCATCTTCGCGAGAATAGGGTATAAGGAAACTTAATGTAATACCTGCAGTTCTTGCCAAGGCATGATAACAAATAAATCCAACAAAAATTAAAAACCAATCTGTATTTGCAAATTCAACAAACTTAAGAAGTGCATAAAACTTAAGAGCAAACATTAGTAAAAGTGCCACTGTACCGTAAGTTCCGAGGCGACTGTCTTTCATAATGTCAAGGATTTTGGTCTTCGTCCAGCCACCGCCAAATCCGTCAAAAACATCAGCAAATCCATCTTCGTGAAAAGCGCCTGTGGTCAAAACACCAACAACGAAAGAGAAAATAACGGCTATTTCTATTGGGAAAAATAAACTCGAAATCCAAAAAGCTAAAAATGAAATACTTCCCACCAAAATCCCTATCAACGAAAAAAATCGTGTGCATTGATTAAGTAGTTTTTCATCGTAGTTTTTGAAACTCGGAATCGGAATCCTAGTGAAAAACATTAAAGCCGTTAAAAATATATGGAATTCTCTTTTCATTGATTAAAATAACGATTTACGAATTTTGAATTTCGATTTATAAATTTATCATAAAAGATAAGGACACAATCGTAAATCAAAAATCTATTTATTGCTGACACCAGCGCTTTCAAAACTCGCCATGTCATTTAAAAAATTAACAGCAGCCTCGATCAAAGGATAGGCGAGAGCACAGCCTGTCCCTTCACCCAAACGTAAATCCAAATCTAGCAAAGCTTTTTCTTCAAAATAATCGAGTAATAATCGATGCCCAACTTCCTGACTTTGATGACAAAAAATAGCATTGTTTTTTATTTCAGGATTGATTTTGTAAGCGACTAAAAAAGCGGCACTTGCAATAAAGCCATCTACCATTAAAAGCATATTCTTTTCAAATGCAGCCAACATTGCGCCTGTAATTTGGGCAACTTCATAACCTCCAAATGTTTGCAAAACTTCTTTGGGATCAGAAATATTCCCGTGAAAATCTCTAGCTTTCGTAAGGATTTCCAGTTTTTTAGTAACGCCTTCATTATCCAAACCAGTTCCTCTACCAACACAGTTCTCCAACGAAATATCTGTCAAAGCGTTAACAATCATCGAAGCGGAAGAAGTGTTACCAATACCCATTTCGCCAAAACCGATAATATTGGTACCTTGTTTTGCAATGTCGTTGACTAAGTTTTTCGAATATTCAAAACATTGTTCTAAATCTTCGATTGACATTGCTTTATCAGACGAAAAACTCTTTGTGCCTTTTGCAATTTTATGATGAATAAGATTTTTATTTCCGTCAAAATCTCCATTAACGCCAGCATCAACAATCGATAAATTGATATTATTTTGTTTACAAAAAATATTAATTGCCGCGCCATTATTTAAAAAATTTAAAATCATTTGATAAGTCACTTCTGGCGGGTATGCGCTGACACCTTCTTGTGCAATGCCGTGATCTCCAGCGAAGACAATTAAATGGGGATTTTTAAGTTTTGGTGTTAAAGTATTTTGTGCTAAACCAATTTTTAAAGTTAAATTTTCCAATTGTCCCAAAGCACCTAAAGGCTTGGTTTTAAAATCTATTTTATGTTGAAGATCTTCTTTTAAAGACATTTTTTACGAATTGAATTATGAATTAGGAATTAATTTTACTAAAATCTAAAAACTAAAATTATTTTATCCCAATAAAAATTTCGATTTCGGCATTGTTTGGATCTTGAGCTTTTTCGCCATAGACTTCATAATCGTGAAGATAAGTTCTGTTAAGTTCTTTATCTTTTGCCCAAATTTCACCCCAAGTTTCACCAACTGCTTTATGGATTTCACCTTTTGCAACAAACTTTTCAGATTTTCGAGCAGCAAATTCTCTTCCGATCAATCCATCGGGGATGTTGTCTAAGTTCTCAACTTCACAACCAATAATTGTCGTGTATTTTCCTTTGTAATCGCTTTCATAATCGGTGTAGACTGCGTAGATATTATCAGAAATTTTGTTCGGAATTTTAGACGCAATATTTTCGCCGAAGAATTGTCCCCATAATTTTCCTAAGTCCTCGATAGCAACGCCATTTTCGTTAGAAGTTCGAGTTTCAATACCGATAATTTTTAAAGCTTTCATAACAATGTAATTTTTACAAATTTAAGCTTTATCAATCGCGTTTACCAAGCTTTTCATCATGGAATTTTTATATTTAATAAAAATAAAATAAGCTTGAATAATATATTAACATTCAAGGTTAAAATTTGCGACATTACTATTTAACATAATATTTACTCACGAAATTTAAAGAGATTTTAACAATAATTAATCATTGAATTTGGAACCAAATTTATTGTTTAGAATCATTTATAAAGTATAATATTAATTTAATACAACAGATTAACCAGGTAACATTTAATTTAAAATAATGATTTAATAGTTTAGCATAAAATTTTGATTTTTAGAATCTAAAATAGCAATCTTGTAAAATCTGATTTATTTAATATTGAAGACTATAAATTTCAATGAACATATAATAAATTTATTTTTAGAGGATTGTCACAATGTAAAGATTTAGTTTTTAAGCCTAGTTTAATAATTTTCTCAGATCTCATAGATTTTCTTGTAATTAACATTAGTAAAGTAGTTACGCCAAAACAAATGCTCCTCCTCCGCACAACTTTAAAAAATATCCTATAATTTATATTATGTTAAATTGTATTTATTTCGGAACACATTATATGATTGTAAATGCCGTATTTTAATTCTTATTATCATCTTTAACATTTAATTATGTAGTTATTGATTAGCCGATACATCAGCAAATTGTACTTATTTAATCTAAAATTAATAAATAATTTTTCGGATTGCTAAGAAAAGCCTATTTTCGGGAAACAAATATTTAATTAACCAAAACTACAAAATATGTCATATTATCCACTTTCAAGCATTCCTGATTATTACATGATGGATGAGCTTTTAAGCGACGAACACAAACTTATTAGACAATCTGTTAGAGATTGGGTTGAAAGTTTTGTCATGCCACAAATTGACAAAGCTGCTCAAGAACATCGCGATATTCCTAACTTGATGAAAGAATTAGGAAGCATCGGCGCTCTAGGTCCGTATATTCCTGAAGAATATGGTGGCGCTGGATTGGATCAAATATCTTATGGACTTATCATGCAAGAACTTGAGCGTGGCGATTCTGCAGTACGTTCTGCGGCGTCTGTGCAATCTTCATTGGTTATGTTCCCAATTAATGAATTCGGTTCTGAAGAACAAAAAAGAAAATATCTTCCAAAGTTAGCTGCTGGTGACATGATCGGTAGTTTTGGATTGACAGAGCCTAACCACGGTTCTGATCCAGGTTCTATGGAAACAACGATTAAAGATATGGGCGACCATTTCTTGTTAAACGGTGCTAAAATGTGGATTACCAATGCGCCACTTTGTGACATCGCTGTTGTTTGGGCAAAAAATGAAGCTGGTAAAGTACGTGGTGTTATTGTAGAACGTGGTATGGAAGGTTTTACAACACCAGAAACTACTGATAAATGGTCTCTACGTGCATCTAAAACTGGTGAGTTGGTGTTTGATAATGTTAAGATTCCGAAAGATAATCTTCTTCCAGGTGTTGAAGGTCTTAAAGGTCCTTTATCTTGCCTTAACTCAGCGCGTTATGGTATCTCTTGGGGTGTTATTGGTGCTGCAATCGACTGTTATTGTACAGCAGTCCAATATGCTAAAGAGCGTAAACAATTCGGAAAACCAATTGCATCTTTCCAATTGCAACAAAAGAAATTAGCTGAATATTTAACTGAAATCACAAAAGCGCAATTGCTTTGTTTACAGTTAGGAAAGCTTAAAAATGATCATAAGGCCTCTCCTGCTCAAATATCGATGGCTAAGCGTAACAACGTAAGAATGGCAATCGATATCGCTAGAGAATCTCGTCAAATCCTTGGCGGAATGGGCATTATGGGAGAATTCCCGATGATGCGTCACGCTGCAAACCTAGAGTCTGTTATCACTTATGAAGGTACACACGACATCCATTTACTAATCACTGGATTGGATATTACAGGGATCAATGCTTTTTAAATAGTTTTTTTAGGTTAAATCCTATCAATTTTAAAATTAAAACCAGTATAATAATAAAAATTATACTGGTTTTTTGTTACTTGTAAATAATGATTTTTTAATTATTTTTTGTTTTAAAATCATCGTTTTTTTTAAGAATTTTTGAAACTAATAATTAAAAATTATTAACTTTTTTTAACAAATAAATACTAAATACATCTTTTTATTAGGATATTATTTACTTATTATTAAAATATATAAAACATAGCGAATTTGATAAAAATATAAAGTATCTATTTTTCATGACTAAACATGTAAGCGTTTAGTTTTCAGTATAGTATAAAAAGTTTTGATTTTATTTAACTTTACTGAAAACTAAAAACAATCTTAATCATGAAAAAAATCTACACAGTTCTACTGATGGCGTTATTGCAGCCATTGGTAGATGCACAGGTAACTTATACCTCTGCAGATTATGCAAATGCTGGTGATCAAGCCGATTACTTCTTGGGAAATGCCTCTACTAATATTGATTTTGATCTTTCTGGTCCTAATTATCAATGGAACTTCTCAAGTATTCAAAATCAATCTAGTAAATCAGTTAGTTATGTTGATCCCAATATTACAGGATATAAGAGCTTATGGTGTTTATCGGAAGGTTACATAACAGATTGTGACACACAATTTAACGATAATTATAGTGCTGCAATACAACTTCTTGAAGCACCATATACAGCTGGCCCCAATACAGTTTTAGAAAATGTTTATGCTCATTTTAATAAAACTTCGACAGATTTTACACTCAAAATGATTGGAGTGAAGGTCGTTTCGTTTGGTACCACTTTTAACATGGTTCTCAATTATCAACAGCCCGACTTTGTATACAAATTTCCTATGAATTATAATGATGCTTACACTGAAGCTTTTTCATATAGCGGAAATGTGCAACCTCAAGGTTTCAATCTTCAGGTAAGTGGCGTTGGGACGAGAAGCAACACTGTTGATGGTTTCGGCGATCTTGTTATTGCAGATCAAACTTTTAGAAACGTTCTTAGATTAAAAACGGTATCAGAACAAGTGTTAACTACGACGCAGAATGGCACTAATCAGCAACGAAACGTTAAGCTAATTAATTATCAATGGTTTAGCCCCGATTTTAAATTCCCAGTTCTAGATGTAACCGCTGTTGAAACTAATGCTGGCATAGCACCCACCGAAATTCGCTATCTAGAAAATTCTTCAACTTTGGCCACTTCATCAACTAAAGTAAAAACAAACTTCATATATCCAAATCCATCGCAAGGAAATTTTAAAACAAATATTCCACAGACTGATATTAAAGGTATTGAGGTGTATAATCAAAATGGACAACTGGTTTCAAAATCTTTGAATTTAACGCATTTAAATAAAGGAAACTATGTGATAAAAATTAAAACTGCAACCGAAACTCTCACTCAGAAAGTCATTAAAGAATAAACAAAAACCGCCTTTTCAATCTTATTGAAAAGGCGGTTTCTTTTACCAACTCACTTGTTCCTTCTCTTCAAAAGGAACATTTGGATCTAGGATGAGATTGATTAATGAAGCGATTGCAAACTCGATTTCGGAGTCGTCAAAATCAACAACATCCAAAGCAGCAACGCCTTTGTTGACTTCTGCAAACGACCAAATCCCCGACTCTAACGGATTTCGGTTGTAGTCTTCATCTTGTTGAAGGACATATTTGTAAATAGATAATTGCAGTGCTTGTTTGTAATCCTCATTATAAAACAAAGTCTCAAGTTGCTCTTCCCTATCTTTTTTAGAATTTGATTTTATCTGAAGCCTTTTAGTCTTCGCGGTTTTATAATCGATAATCCTAATAACGCCGTCCAGACGGTCTATCCTATCCACAAATCCGTTAAACATGACAGAATCTGTTTTGTCCTCATTAATAAAAAACTCCGCTTTTACATTCTTTTCGAGTTCTAAGATTTCTAACGACGAGCCATTTTTCACTAAATCTTCATCGTATTGAAGAATGCTTCTAATCACACGTTCTGCAATTTGACGATGCACATAATTCATACCGCGATCATAGAATTCTTTTTGATGATTTAGTGTTTCGATGGCATGGATAATAGAAGCTTCTACCCTATCTTTTAACACTTTGAAATCTTCCAAAGTCAAGATTTTATTTTTTAAATCTTCATATAAATATTGAACGGCAAAATGCACAAGATTCCCGTAGTTACGCACCGAAAGTTCCTCTTCTATTTCGTCGGTATCTCGGACTTTAAGAACATATCGAAGATAAAAATCGATCGGATTATAAAGATAACTTGTAAGATGTGATGCAGACACCGACTTTTTCCATTCTTGCAATTTAGCGAGAACAGATTCGGTTTTCTCGATGCACATCAATTCTTGAATGATAGGTTCTGACGCATTGTCAACTACAATATGATTGATGTTATGCGAACTTTCCATTTCGATTTGAGTAATGAAACGGCTCTTTTCGCCAGTATTAACGCCAGAACTTAATGCATTAAACAGCAAATGTACATTCTTGGAATCTTGAATTAAACGATAAAAATGGTAAGCGTAAATACTATCATTTTCAAGGAAAGTATTTAATCCAAAATTCTTTCGAACATCAAAAGGTAAATAGGTGTTTTGAGTGTTTCCTAAAGGTAATTTTCCTTCGTTAACAGAAAGCAAAATGATGTTTTCAAAATTGAGAAGTCGGCTTTCCAAAAGTCCCATAACTTGCAAACCTGCTAAAGGTTCTCCTTGAAAATCTATCGATTCCGAATTGACCAATTGGTTGATAAGCACTTCCAGAGTCTCTATTTTAATAGGAATCTTGTAAGGCTGAAGTTGATTTTTTAAGATTTTAAAAGTTGTTTCAAAATGGCTGATATTCTCATAAAGAATGTCGTCATCTGTAATTCGGAATTTGATATCGATGCAAAAATGGATTAAATCATCCAAATATTTAATAACATCTTTCGGGTATTTTAATAACGAAAAATAGCTTAGTTTTCCTAACAATTCATCGAACATCTTAGCGGAAATGTAGACAATATTTCGACTTTCGATATTGCTAATAAATTCGTTGACAATCTTTTGGTCGTCGGCAGAATTTGGAAGTTCTTGCAAAATCGGGAATACATCAGCATAATAATAAGAGCTCGACTTTTTCTCTAATTGTTTTTGAAGGTAAAATAACTTTTTGATGGCATTACTAAACGACATATTCTTCAACGGAAAACCCATTGTAATATTGAGATTCGGGACCATTGTCAAGGCATCAAGACTCGCTGGTAAAAGGTTTTCGTCCAACAAAACAACGGCAGTTTTAGAAATATCTTCAATTGGAATATTTGCAAAAATCTTTGGAAGCACTTTGGTCTGTACAACATTGCCAGAAACTTCGTACACATTGATGTTTTTTTCTTGTCGGAAGTCGTCTTCAATCCAATTAAAACTACGATGATCATTGAATTCTTTCCATTTGAGATGTTCTCTCAAAAACTTGCCAGCTTCTTGTCGCGTATCATCAATATAGTATCGATCAGCTTGGAAGTAACATATCGCTTTGTCCCAATGCAAAAGGTTTTTGACCAAGCTCTCCTCAATCGGTGTAAACGCATTGAAACCGCAAAACACAAATTGCGAATTGCTATTTTTTGCGAAGTTTTCGATTTTATCATGCGCTGCAACGTGTATCATTCCTGAAGTTGCCCAGTTTTTAGCATTTAATTCTTGTTTAAGAAGAGGAAGAAACTCGTTCATTTTGCGCCAGAAATTAAGGTTTCTTTTGCGGGCGTTATCTTCTTCACCAAGATCATCGCCCCAGTTTTTGATACGTTCTTCGTCCAACATCCATTGCAAAACCTTCTCGTCATTATCCGTAAATTTTAGCATGTCGTCCCAATCTTTTTGCAAAGTCGGAAACCACTTTAAAAAACCTCCAAAGTCCTCAGAATTATCCACTTTTTGATAAACTCGATAAGCGAACAAATGCAAAGCAACACCTTGCAAATGCTGCTTGCCAGCCAAATCTTGGATAAGATCTTCGATGGTTAAAAACTGTGGTAACATCCCAGAATAGGCGTTTTGCTTTAAGATTTTACTGATGAAAACCAAAGGGCGCTTGCCGGGAAGGATAATATTTAGATTAGATAAATCTGAAAATTTTGATAATAAATCTTCAACAATTTTCTCAAGAAACTTCATAAAAAAAGACCTTAATAATAAGGTCTCAATTTAGTTAAATTTTTATGTAAAAGCTACTCAACAACGATTTGTTTTTCTAGCCAAATATTATTACCACTTGCGTCTTTGCCTTGCCAAAACTTAAAATAGTAAGTTCCCGTTTTTTGAGGTTCAAAACGGATTAAGTTAAATGCGCGATAAGTCCCCGACTGACAAGTTTGGTTGTTTTTGTAGGCATAATTAACGACCGTTCTTATAGAATCTTTTGGGATATAATCCATACCATAAAAGCCTTCGCACTCTTTATTGTAGGTTGAGAACACTTTTATCGGCTGCATATTAAACACAGTCATCGTATCGTTATCAATCTTAACGCTGTCAATTTTTCGTTCTTCATAGCTTTTTAGCTCGTAGGCATCGTTGTTACAAGACTGCAAAAACATGATACCTAAGACAGCAATTCCAAATTTTGTGAAATTTTTCATAGCGGTATTTTTAGGTTAAACATTTCCTTTAGAAATATACACAACTTTTTTGGTTTCGAAAAAGTCTTCCTCAAAGAAGTTTTTCAATTGAAAAAGTTCACATTTGATACCTGCTAATTCTTCACCTAAATCACCGCCTTTTAGATACAAAATCCCATTATGTTTTGCGTTGAATTGTTCTTTCTCAAACTTACCATGCAACCAACGAAGGAAAACAGGCATCTGCGTCACAGCGCGACTTACCACGAAATGAAACTTGTCTTTTACTTTCTCCGCACGACCATGGATCGCCGTAACATTGGTCAGTCCAACGCCCTCGGCAACAGCTTGTACAACTGTAATCTTTTTTCCGATACTATCAATTAGCGTAAACTGACTTTCTGGAAATAAAATAGCTAACGGAATACCTGGAAAACCGCCACCAGTGCCAATATCCAAAACCTTGGTATCTGGTGCGAAATCCATAACTTTTGCAATTCCTAAAGAATGCAGAATATGCTTCTCATAAAGACTTTCCATATCTTTTCGTGAGATAACATTTATTTTCTCATTCCATTCGTTATAGAGGTCTTCTAGTTTTGCGAATTGCTTTTTCTGCGTCTCCGTGATGTTCGGAAAGTATTTTAAAATAAGTTCTAAAGACATGCTGCGAAATTAGGAAAAAGAAATAATAGTTTTAGGTCAAGTTTTAAAGCTTTTTAAAAAAGATTAATCTAATTTCTATTCCTTTTAAATATTATCTTTGTCCGATAATTAATTTTATCATGGAAAAATATTCTGACCGTCTTAATAGATTAAGCTATTCTCAAACTTTTGTAATGAGTAATAAAGTGCGAGAAATGAAAGCTAATGGTATAGATGTTATCAGTCTTACTCTTGGAGAACCCGATTTTGACGTTCCCGAAAAAATAAAACAAGCGGCGTTTGACGCTATTAATGAAAACTACAGCCACTACTCTCCTGTTCCTGGTTTTTTGGAATTAAGACAAGCCGTCGCTAACAAACTAAAAAGAGATAATAATCTCGATTATAAACCAACACAAATTTGCGTTTCTAATGGTGCTAAGCAATCTATCATTAATGTTTTGGCTTCTATTATTAATGATGGTGATGAAGTGATTTTGCCAGCGCCATATTGGGTGAGTTACGACGAAATGGTAAAAATGATGGGCGGAAAGTCTGTCTTTATCGAAACCAGCATCGACACCGAGTTTAAAATGACTGCAGAACAATTAGAACAAGCCATCACGCCAAAAACAAAAGCTATTCTTTACAGTTCGCCATGTAATCCGTCGGGAAGTTTTTATACTTATGATGAGCTAAAAGCGATTGCAGCGGTTGTTGCAAAATATCCGCAAATCACGATAATCTCCGACGAAATCTACGAATACATTAATTATACAGGAAAGCATACTTCGATTGCGGAATTTCCTGAAGTTTATGAGCAAACAGCGGTCATCAACGGGATGAGTAAAGCTTTTGCGATGACTGGCTGGAGAATCGGTTATTCGGCGTGTCCAGAATGGTTGGCGAAAGCTTGTGATAAAATCCAAGGTCAAATGACGAGCGGCGCAAATACCGTGGCACAACGTGCGTCTATTACTGCTTTGGAAATGCCAAAATCTGATCTTAACTATATGATTGATGCTTTCCATAAACGTCGTGACTTGGTTTACGATCTAATGAAAGACATCAACGGTTTCAAATGTAATCTTCCAAAAAGTGCATTCTACTTCTTCCCAGATATTTCTTATTTCATTGGGAAAACAATTGAAGGAACATTAATAAAAGATGCTGACGATTTTGCAATGTGCCTTTTAGAACATGCGCATGTTGGTTGTATTGGCGGAACATCGTTCGGGAATCCTAATTGCATTAGATTCTCGTATGCAACCTCTGAAGCCGATCTTATTGAAGCGATGCGAAGAATAAAGGAGTTTGTGAAAGATTTATAGTTATTAATTATTGAAGGATTAAAGGATTAAAAAATTAAAAGATTGAAAGATTGAAAGATTGAAAGATTAAAGAATTATGAATTATGAATTATGAATTATTTTAATTTATGATTTTGGATTATGTATTTAAGATTTTTGATTAATCAAATCGCACTCTGAATTTTTAAATATTTCATTTTTTAAATTTTTAAATTTTTAAATGTTTTAATATTTAAAACAACCTAACAAATATCATAGAAAACCAAGTTGTATAAGCTTGGTTTTCTTTTGTTTAAGTTGTAAATTTATATAACAAAAAGATAGTCAAAGCGCTCCGGATTGAACGGCATGTTTGAGCTCTTTTTACATGGTGGCTGAGCGGAGTCGAAGCTACCTTGCAAAAAAAGCGAGTAGTGAAAGCCGGTTAAAGCGCCCAAATAATTTAGAATAATTTCAAATTTAGAGTGATAGATTTTATAAATTGATTTTAATTTTTTAATTCACAAAATCTTATTACCTTTGTACTACAAAATTTGAAACAAGAGTTTAACTTTAAAAATATAAAATTATGTCATTAGTAGGAAGACAATTCCCGAATGTAACAATCGATGCAATGAGCGAAATGGGTGATAATCTTAGAATTAACATCCTAAATGAGGCAGTTGAAAATCAACAAAAAGTATTATTATTCTGGTATCCAAAAGATTTTACTTTTGTATGTCCTACAGAATTACACGCTTTCCAAGATGCTTTGGATGAGTTCAAAAAAAGAAATACAATCGTAATTGGTGCGTCTTGCGATACTAACGAAGTACACTTCGCATGGTTGAACACGCCAAAAGATAACGGTGGTATCGAAGGTGTAACTTACCCTATCCTAGCGGATACACACAGACACCTTTCTAACCTATTAGGTATTGTTGACCAAGATATCGATTTTGATGATGAAGGTAACGAAATCTACACAGGATCTAACGTAACTTACAGAGCGACTTACCTAATCGACGAGACTGGAAAAATCTTCCACGAAGCGGTTAACGATATGCCATTAGGTAGAAATGTAAGCGAGTTCTTAAGACTTATCGATGCTTACACACACGTACAAAAACACGGAGAAGTTTGTCCAGCTAACTGGGAAGAAGGTAAAGACGCTATGAAAGCTGACAGAACTTCGACTGCAGAATACTTAGCAAAACACTAATTGTCCTAAAATAATCTAATGTGATAATTTGTAATGCTGAGGGTGACTGAAGATGATTATTTACAAATTATCACATTTTTAATACCCAAAATCCAAGAAAATGTTTTTAGAATTAAAAGAAGATAACCTACAACAAATCTTAAGTGAAAACCCAAAAGTGATGGTACAATACGGCGCTTCTTGGTGTGGAAATTGTAGAATTATGAAGCCTAAATTCAAGAAATTGGCTTCGGAAAATGAAGATATTCCTTTCTATTATGTAGATGCGGAAAAACTTCCTGAAAGTAGAAAAATGGCAAACGTGGATAACCTACCAACTTTTGCAGCTTTCGAAAATGGCGCTTTGAAAAACCAAGTGCAAACCAATCAAGCGGATAGCTTGAACACTTTATTCGACGAATTGAAAGCTTAATTGTTTTTCGATTTTAATAATAATCTGAAACTTTAAGTAAGATTAGTCAGTTTTAGTAATTTTTCGAGAACTAATTAATTTTAAGTAAAAGTTTCTAAACCAAATAGTAAGACATGAAATTACCTATCATAAGACAATTTTATCAAACACAAACGCCTGAGCAACTTAATACTGCTTTGGAAGTTTTGGAAAGCTTCTGCGAATTCCGTAGTGTGAAGGAAGAAGAATTGGATGTTGTTGGTGAGATGATTACCAATATCTGCGGTGCTTTGGAGGTACACAACGAAGTTAGCAACGGATTATCCGAAAAAGATGCCCTTAACGCTTTTGCACAAAAAGTGATGGGTTCTATTGATAAATAATTAGCGATTTTTTATCGTACTAAAGACCGTTTTTAACGGTCTTTTTTATATTTTGCATACATGAAACTTAAAAATATAATATTCGATTTTGGTGGTGTGTTGATGGATTGGGATCCGCGATACTACTTCAAAACACACTTCGACAACGAAGCCGACATGGATTTTTTTCTAAAAAATATTGCAACCAACGCTTGGAATATTGAACAAGATCGTGGCAGAACACTCGAACGTGGCACCGAAAAATTGGTTAAAGAACATCCACTTTTCGAAAAAGATATCCGCGCTTATTACGATAACTGGACAACAATGTTGCGAGGCGAGATTCCTCAAAATGTCGCTGTACTTCGTCAGTTAGAAGGCAAATATCCTTTGTATGGATTGACCAATTGGTCTGCCGAGACGTTTCCTTATGCTTTGGAACATTATGATTTTTTCCAATTATTTGAAGGTAAAATAGTTGTTTCGGGAGACGAAAAATTAATAAAACCTGATCCAAAAATTTTTCGTGTTTTATTGAAGCGTTATGATCTAAAAGCTGAAGAATCAGTTTTTATTGATGATAACATTGACAATATCAAAACAGCAAAAGATTTAGGTTTTGCTACAATTCATGTGACGCCAGAAACGGATTTAGCAAAGGAACTTCATAACTTAGGATATGAGTTTTAAACTTTAATTGTTGCAACTTTGTATAGGTTTTAGTCTAAATAAAATTTAAAAAATATGAATCAAAATAAAATGAAAATAGAAATCTGGAGCGATATCATGTGCCCTTTTTGCTACATTGGAAAAAGACATTTCGAGGCTGCTCTAGCGCAATTTGATCACAAAGATCGGGTTGAAGTCGAATGGAAATCTTTCCAACTAGATCCTACAATTCCAGAGGAAGTTAAAATCCGAACGACGATGGCCGAATACATCGCCAACCGCAAAGGGATGAACATTAACGATGTTAATGTGATGTTCGAAAATGTAACTGAAATGGCAAAAAATGCTGGATTAGATTTCGATTTTGAAACGCAATTACTTGCAAATTCCATCAAAGCGCACAGAATTATTCAGTTTGCAAAAGAGAAAGGATTGGGCGATCAAGCCGAAGAAGTTTTCTTTAAAGCGCATTTCACCGATGGAAAAGATTTAGCTGACGAAGCTACTCTACTCGATTTGGGACAACTAATTGGACTTTCTGCAGATGATGTTAACCAAGCACTGCAACAAGATGAGTTTCTAAAATATGCCAAAGATGATATTGCGGAAGCTTCTGATCTTGGTGTTGACTCGGTTCCGTTTTTTGTGTTTAACAGAAAATATGCTGTTAAAGGTGCGCAACCAGTTCATCATTTCTTAGATGCACTTAAGCAATCTTACGCCGATTTTAATAAAGATTCGGGTTTTAAAACTTTAGAGTCTAATGATGCTGCAAGTTGCGATATCGACGGGAAATGTGATTAAATTAATCCAGAAATCATAAAAAAACCTCCAGAATATTGGAGGTTTTTTTGTTTTTGAAATTAAATTTAAAATCAAACATATCGAATTCTTTCCTCTTCTAAATCGATTTGATACACTTGCATACGGATAATTTCTTCATCAATTTTTGGATCTTTATTCAGTTCATGAAGGTAATTTCGCTGCAACTCAAACATTTCTAAAAGAACAGCTTTAATATCATCATCAATCCATCGAATATCTTGTGTATTGGCTTGATTTTCCCAATGCTTCAAAACCTTCTCCATCCCAGCATGACCTTGCCAACGTTCTTCACTTTCAAATTTGTTTTTGATATGATCGTAAACATGCTGTTTCAAACCTTTTTTGATATGTTGACGCGTTTCTTGTTCATCATGCTCCAAATTGGCTAATCCAGAAAAAGGCTTAAATTTTGAAATCACCCACGGTAAAGTCAATCCTTGCACCACCAAGGTTAATAAAATGGCTTCAAAAGTGATAAACAAAATTAAATTTCGATGCGGAAAAGGCTCACCATTTAATTGTAACGGAATAGAAAGTGCTGCAGCCAAAGAAACAACGCCTCGCATTCCTGTCCAACCCATGGCTAAAGGCGCCCACCAACTTCTTCCCTGCTGTTGCATATTATGAGCCACTTTGGGGCGAAAAATGATCGTAGCAAAAATCGCAATATATGAACTCACCATTCTCGCCAATATCAAAACAAGCGTGACAATCGCACCGTAAATAATTGCTGTTTCTAGAGGAATTCCATTGGCTTTAATGCCATCAACAATTTCGGGAAGTTCAAGCCCAATGATGAGAAATACGATTCCATTTAAGATAAAAACAAAGCTTTGCCACACACTGAAACCAGTTATTCTACTGCTGCTACTTAAAAAACTTAATCGTTGAGACGACAGAAACAATCCGCCACTTACGACCGCCAGAACTCCCGAGCAATGCGCTTGTTCTGCCAGCCAATACATAAAATATGGTGCAATTAGCGTTAGCGCCGTATCAGAAACACGATCTGTAGACCATTTTTTATGAATTTTCATAAAAATGAAACCCACAATCAAACCAGTTCCAACGCCGCCAACTAACATCCACAAAAAGTCTTTTATCGCCGTTTGCCAGATAAATTGTCCCGTTCCCACGGCAACCAAAGCAAAGCGAAAAACAATTAACGAAGACGCATCATTTAACAAACTTTCCCCTTCTAGAATCGCAGATGTCGATTTCGGAATTTTCACAAACTTGGTGATAGCCCCTGTACTCACAGCGTCCGGAGGCGAGACAATTCCACCCAAAACAAAACCCAATGCGATACTAAATCCTGGAATGAAATGATTGGCTGTAATAGCTACCAAAAAAGCAGTAAAAAACACCACGAGAAAAGCAAAACTTCCAATAATACGCCACCATTTTTTCATTTCCTTAAAAGAAACCGTCCACGAGGCTTCATACAAAAGAGGCGGTAAAAAGATTAAAAATATCATATCGGGATCGATACGAATCACGGGTAAACCTGGAATAAAACTGATGCCCAATCCTGCCAAAACCAGCAAAATGGGATAGGCTATTTTGAGTTTTGTCGCCCAAATATTGAGCAGCACAATGATGAAAACCATGATTAAACCAAATGGTAAAAGCTCGTGCAACATAAAAATAATCGTTGTAAAAAAAGGGTTGAATTGTAAAGAAATAATCACTCGATTTTGAAAATCAAAACCTTGAAATCTTTAATCAAAATGCTGATGATGAATGTCTAGCAATATGCTTTGCAGACGAAAATAGAAAATCATGTGTTGTGTTTTATGCAGCAAATATAAATCAATTTTAACCAAAATGAAAAAACCTTGCAATCAAAATAATCGCAAGGTTTTCTATAATTTAAATATAAAATACTAGTATTTTCCTAATCTTTCGTAATACGGTAATCGACTTAGCGGAACATCAATTTCGATAGTTTTTCCACCTTGAATTACATTTCCTAAATCATCTTTCCATTTTCCTTTCGGAAGTTTCACCGTTCGTTTATCTTCCGTTGTCAAAATTGGCGCAACCATATATTTGTCACCCAACATAAATTGCTCCTTTGTTAAATCAAAGCCTTGATTCGGAAAAACATAATCCATGTGACGAACAATTGGCTCTCCATTTTTAGATGAAGATTGTGCATATTTCAAAATATAAGGGCCGAATTTCTCGTGTAATCTCGCAGCGTTCTTTGCAATCTCAAGATTCTGAGCGCTTAAAATTCTCCAAGGCGCAACAGAAAACTGCATCATCGGCATCAACGCATGAACTTGAGCTGATCGAATGATTAATTTTTGATCAAAATCACCTTCTTTTAGATTTAAAAATGCAGCGAAAGAACCGCCACCAATCATATCAGGACACGTGTAGGCATAACCTAAAAGTCCAGCTGCAATCATATCTGGAATCAACATTTGAACGGCTTTCCAAGAATAAGCTTTGTCGCCAAGTCTCTGAACCAACGGTTGTCCGCCCATTTGCCATCCCGCACGATATTCATTAAACGGAAACTCCAAACCAATTTCGCTCCAAGCTTTGGTGTGATCTACAGAAATCGCGTCTTTTTTATAACTATCAATGTATTTCGGATTGTAAAATTGATTATCTCCCGCATCAAATTTGAACCCATCAATCCCATATTCCGCTTGCATCTTTTTTAATTGAGCTACGAAATAGGCTTTCGCTTCAGGATTTGTTAAGTCGAAACACGCACTTTTCCCATTCCACCACGAAATAATTGCTGGCGAGTTTTTCCCTTTTTCTTTGATTAAATAGCCTTTTTCTTCCAACATTCTGTACTCTGGACTATCCGAACTCACAAATGGACAAACCCATAACATCACTTTAAAGCCCATCGAATGGAGTTTTTCAACCATTTGTTTGGGATCAGGAAACTTTTCAGCTTTAAACTCAAAATTACCGTAGTATTTCTGCCAGTTATCATCAATCATCAAAACGCCTTTCGGAAAGTTATTATCCGCAATTCCTTGGGCATATTTTAATATATCATGTTGATTTTGGTTGTATATCAACTCAATCCATGTATTGTATTGCGGCATCGAGAAAAATAAAGGATCTGGAAGCGTTCCCGTTGCTGGAAAATATTTTTTACTAGATTCCAAATAAGCAGATTTTAACGTAGAACCCGATTGTTGAATTTTGATTTCTTCGAAATCGGATTTAATTTGTATCGCTTTATCTTGAACTTCAAATTTGAAAGGCTTTTCGCTCCAGATAAAACGTCCTTTATTAGACAAA
The DNA here is from genome assembly GCF_900167905.1 of Soonwooa buanensis. GTDB lineage: Bacteria > Bacteroidota > Bacteroidia > Flavobacteriales > Weeksellaceae > Soonwooa > Soonwooa buanensis. Next base: position 92,925 of record NZ_FUYZ01000010.1, read on the forward strand.
AACAAAGGCACCACCTGATTATTATAGTTCTGAGTCGCTAGATTGAATTCCTTCAAAGGCTTTACATAAGGCATCTGAGAACCCAAGGCAACCGCGCCACCCCACCATTGTTCATTTTCTAAAAATTTAACCTCTGTGGTATGTTCGTTTTGAGCAAAAATTGAATTGGTACAAACCAAAATCAGAAAAAAAGAAAATAATTTTAACATTATAAAATTTTAACGAAAATAAAAAATATTTCACCATTGAAATAGTTTTTAAATATAAAACGTTTATTAAAATCGTATAGAAAACAGTTTATTAACGATCTCCGACGTCATCGAAATCATTATTGATTGTAGAGTAAGTGAAGTGGATTTTAAAAAATAAATACTTATTCGTTCTTAATTATAGTCGCAAAAAAATAAAATTTAGAGAGCAGATAGCAATACTAAAATTAAGAAAGAAGTTTACAAATATCTGGTGGTTATACACTTTGATATTGACAAAAAAGTTGTTTTTAGAAGTATTAATTTTTAGTCTGTATTTTAAAAATGACAAATTAAGTTATTTTTAATAAAATCCTATCAATAGGTATTTGCTAATCTAGAAATTTTGAATATTTTAGCAAGTATTACGAAAAAACGCCATCGAAAATAAAAATTAAATGAAAAGCATTAAGATTGAGATAAAATGGGCAATACTTTTTAGCATAGTGGCCTTAGCCTGGATGTTTCTAGAAAAACTTACAGGTCTACATGATAAATATATTGATTATCAAATGTATCTGACCAATCTTTTTGCGATTCCTGCAACGATAATGGTTTATCTAGCGCTTCGTGACAAAAAGAAAAACTACTATAAAGGGCAAATGGATTTTAAACAAGGTGTGACTTCGGGGATCGTCTTGTCATTATTTATTGCTTTTCTAAGTCCTTTTGTACAATGGATAGTCTCTTTTGTGATATCGCCAGACTTCTTTAAAAATGCTATTCAGAATGGTTTGAATCATGGTTACTATGGAACTTTTGATGAAGCAAAAGCACAATATAATTTTGCTAATTATGTGCGACAAGGGACTTTCGGGGCATTAGCTTTGGGAGTAATTACATCCGCTATTTTAATGGTGTTTTTACAAACCAAACCCAAGAAAAATAAACAATCCGAAACCAGCTTTTAAAATCATAAAAAGATGCTTGCTACACAAAGTCGTTTGTCTTTAATTATTGTATTTTCGATTTTGAGTCTACAGTATTCCGCACAACAATTTTCGTCCATTTATTCGAAAATAGATTCGGTGATGCATCAAGATTCACCAATTAAGTTTAATGGAAATATTTTAATAACAAAAGGAAAACAGAATCTTTATCAATCGAGTTTTGGTGTACAAAATTTTAATACTAAAACCGCACTTAAAAATACTAACCGTTTTGAAGTAATGTCCATTACAAAGCAGTTGACAGCAGTTATGATGCTGAAAGCGGTTGAAGATTCGAAGCTAAATCTAGAAGATTCAATTTCTAAATATCTTCCTGACTTAAAAATGGCTTGGAAAGATTCTGTAAAAGTTTATCAATTACTGAATCATACACATGGTATTGTAAAATTGGATCAAAAACTGGCTTATCCCGCAGGTTCAGAATTTCGATATGGAAATTTGTCATTTGCGCTTGCTGGTCAGATTTTAGAACAGATTTATAAAAAACCTTATGCAGAACAAGCTACGACGTTTTTGAAATCTTTAGGTTTTAAAAATCCAGAAATTTTTACAAATAATAGCGGTTTGTCCAATGTTAAAGGACATTTAATCAACAATGAAAAAATTGAAGTTTTAGAAAAAAGTGGTATTCGACCAGATTTTGCTGCGGCTGATGGTTGGTTGGCGTCAACAAGCGAGTTAAGCTTTTGGAATCAATTACTTTATTCTGGTAAGATTTTGAAAAATAAAAGTCTACAAGAGTTTTTAAAAGGAAAAGCCCTGTCTCAACATGATGTTTTCGGAAAAGAAAAACAGCCTTACGGTTACGGAATTCGTGTTGTAAATGAGCAAAATATTAAATATTATGGACATACTGGTTTAGGTGACGGTTTTAGCGCACTTAATATTTACATTCCGAAATATGATTTGAGTCTTGTTATCCTCGAAAATCAAATGCCTGAAAACAGCGATTATTATTACAATATTGAAACAAAAATCAAAAATTTATTAATTGATTTTTTAAGTAAAAATCCTAATCCAAAGTTTTAAAAACCTGATTTTACGGTTAACCGTATTTTTGAAAGGTTTAACAAAACTATCTTTGGAAAAGTAAGTTTGAAGCTTACCTACCGAACTAAATATTGTATTGTTAAAGGCTTTTGCTGTTGTGGCGAACGCCTTTTTTTAATTAAAAAAACTGCTTCGGTTTCGCAAAGCAGTTTTTTGTTTTAATAAAATTAATGAGGTTGAACCTTGCTAGGATCGTCATAATTCATCATCCAGTTGATATTGAATTTATCAACGAACATTCCAAAATAAGCGCCCCAAAACGTCTCCTGTAAAGGCATTGTAACCGTTCCGCCTTCTGACAGTCCATTGAATAATTTGTCAGCTTCTTCACGAGAATCTGCATTAATAGCAATCGAAAAGTTGTTACCAATTGTCAATCCTTTTCCCCAATCTGTGCCAGCGTCACTGCCCATTAACACAGTTTCTTTACTAATTGGAAGTGTGATGTGCATAATTTTCTCTTTGTCTTCTTCAGAGATTGGTTTACCGTCCGTTTCGGGCATATCTCCGAATTTCCCAACGTGTGGGAAATCACCACCGAAAACTGATTTGTAAAAGTCAAAAGCCGCTTTGCAATTGCCTTCAAAAGTTAAATAAATGTTAGTTGTTGCCATTTTTCGTTTATGTTTATGATTATTTTGTTGATTCGTGTTTTTCTGAAATATAATTATCGCTTTCTTATATTTTTATAAACTTTTTCTTTTCTGTCATCTTCTAAAGTGCTTTATCAAAAGCTTTTTTAAACCAGTTAAGAACTTCATTGTTTAGATTTTCTTTTTTGCTGATTTTTATTTTGTGTGTACACATTGTATTTGGTTTTTCAGCTTCCAAAATATCCGTCGCTTCTACACCTTTCAAGATCAGACCGATTTCGAATCTAGTTTTTGTCGCAGGTGTCAAAGTTGCAAATTGCTTGTTACGACGCAGACTAACATAAGCTTTTTTTGGCGCAATTTCTAAGTCTTTACTCCAAGTTTTTATTTCGTTGACAAGTTGGTCATAGATTGGTTTTAGACTTTCCTTTCCTTTGTACTGCTCAGTAATTAGATCGTCTTTATTTTCTACAGAGGCTGCATCAGAAGCTTTTGAACGATGCGCAACGAGGTTTGCAAAACCGTGGGTAAACTCATGTTTATCTTTTAAGAATTTAATGATTTCGCCGTGTTTTACAAGATTTTCTTTTTTGACAATTTCGATCCACTCTTCCAAAGTTTTTCCTGAGTTTTTGTGAAGATTATCAATCATCGTTTGTGTCGCCTTATCGATGTCCATTTACTTTAAATTTTTAAATTAAATCTTAAACTGAATTTAGCATTGATAAGCTTGTCTAAGGATATCAAATCGATTTTCAATTCAGGATTCTAAATTATAAAAATATCAGATGCTACAAGACTTTTTTATTGAATTTGATGAAGTTTTAAAACTAAGATTTTTAATAAATTTGAAGTAAATATTATAGCAAAATGGATTTAGTTTATTCCAAGGAAATAAAAATAACAGAAGAACATCTTGATAAAATTCGACATGTCAACAACGTGCAATATGTCCATTGGGTTGAAGAAATCGCAGCAGAACATTGGGAGGTTTTGAAAGATAAGACCAATTATTCCAAAGATTATTGGGTGTTAATGGATCATCATATTCAGTACAAAAAACAATTATTTCTTGATGATATTTTAATTATTAAAACTTATCCGCTTCCGCCAATTGGCATTAAACAACCTCGTAAAGTGGAATTCTATTGTAATGATGAATTGGTAGTTTTGTCTGATACGCTTTGGATTTTATTCGATTCTGAAACTCAAAAAATCAAAAGAATTGATAATAATTGGTTAGAAGATTTAAAAACAAATATGTAATTTTTTATTTAAAGCATTAATACAAATAAAATATATAAACCACAATAATATAATTACTTATAAAAATAGATTAAGGTAAAATTCACCTTCTTAAAACTCTTAATAAAAGAACGATAATCATCACAAGCGAAACCACAAATCCTAAAATTGGGAAAATATGAAGGTCGCCAATTTGAGGTCCTATTTTCGCAGCCCAAAGAACGGAAGTCCCGATGATATTTGCAGCGAGTACAATTCCTAAAATCAGATTAACAATACTCGATTTAATCACCACTTCTAGTCGATCCATGTTCTTAATTTCGGTTTGGAGACTCAATTGGTTTTCGTCCAATTTATGCAAAACTGATCGCAATTCGTTCGGGATTTCCTCAAAATGATCGCTTAAATCTGTTAGTTTATTAAATCCTTTTTTAGCAAGTTTTTCGGGATTTAACTTTTTAAAAAATATCTTTTTGCTATAAGGTTTTAGACTACTGACAACATCCAAATCTGGATTTATCGTGCGTCCAACGCCGTCTATCAAAGAAATTCCTTTAAACAACAAATAAAAATAGTCTGGCATCACAAGACGATTTTCTTTAAGAACATCTTTCATTTTGGACATTATCGCTGCCACATTGATGTCTTTTAACGAGCTGTTATGGATGGTATTTAGGATTTCTAAAACATCATTTTCGAATTGTCGATCATTCGGAATACTGTAATATATCGCAAGCTTTTTGAGATTTCTGATGATTTTATCAGGCTTTCGTGCAACGAAATTCAGAATTAAACTTTCTAAAATTGATTGATCACTTTCCGGAATTGCACCAACCGCGCCAAAATCTATGAACACAATTTGACCTTCTTTGTTGACCAAAATATTGCCTGCATGCGGATCTGCATGGAAAAATCCGTAATCCAAAATCTGCGAAACAAAAAGCTGATAACCTTTTTCTGCTAATATTTTAACATCAATATTTTGTGCGACTAAAGAAGTGATATCGGTAATTTTTGTGCCCTCAACAAATTCCATTGTAAGGATTTGATTGTCACAATAATCTTCAAAAACCTTAGGAACATAAGTGTCTTTATCGTTTTTAAAATTCTTTTGAAACCTCAGAATATTGTTCTTTTCATTACTCAAAGACAATTCTTCCAACAAAGACTTTTCGAACGCGAACAAAGCATTTTTAAGATTGATTTGATCGCCAATATCAGAATAAGTGTCGATTAAATTCACTAAATCTTTTAAGAGCAAAAGATCCGCTTGTATGGTTTTCTCAATGTTGGGACGTTTAATTTTTAGGATAACATCCTGACCGTTTTTAAGTTGCGATTTATAAACTTGCGCGATAGATGCTGCGGCAATCGGCGTTGTATCGATGTAATTAAAATGCTCATCAACAACGATATCTAAAGACTTTTGTAGAATCATCTTGACATCCATATCGACAACTTCTACCCGATCTTGTAATTTTTGAAGTTCAAGAATTAAATCCTTAGGCAACAGATCATCGCGATTACTAAAAGATTGTCCCAATTTAACAAAACTCGGTCCCAACTCTTCCAAAGCTAAACGAAGTCTTTCGTAACCAGCTTTATTCTTCTCAGAATCTGAATCTGAACCATTTGAGATTCGGCTCAACATATCCTGAAGTCCATATTTGCTAATAACTTGAAGAAGCTTTGCCGATCGTTTTATTTTTTTTTGTTGCTTGTCAAACATAAGATTTATTCTAGTTTTCTTGGACGCAAAAATTGTTCCTTGCTTGTTTTGAAACAAAAAAGCAACCTATCAAATGACAAGTTGCTTTATATTTTTTTGAATTTATAATTTCTTAAAACCGAACTGGCTCGCCAACATTCAGTTTGTTATTCTTCGCCAAAACACCACACATGTGGAACAACATTCTTGCACCAACATTTCCGTCCCATTCGTCAGTTTCGCTAGGCGCAACTTCTACAAGGTCGATTCCGATGATGTTTTTGTCAGATTCCGCCAAACGACTTAACGCATACACCGCTTGTTCGTACGACAAACCTCCCGGAACTGGCGTTCCTGTATTCGGGCAATACCATTGATAAAGCGCATCGATATCAAAACTTACTGCAACATTATTTGGTAACAACTCGATGATTTCGTCCACTTGTTGCTTCCAAGTTTTACCTTCAAACTGCGCTTTTTTAAGATCAGTATCAGTAAAAACTTTCACTTTATCCGTTGATTTTATTACACCAACTTCTTCCTCGCTAAAATCACGAATGCCGACTTGTACCAACTTTGACACTTGCGGAAGCTGAATCGTGTTATACATAATAGACGCGTGGGAATAAGTAAAACCTTCGTAGGCAATTCTCAGATCCATGTGTGCATCAAAATGCAAAATACCAAAATTGTCGTATTGAGACGCCAAAGCTTGATAATATCCAAAAGGCGTTGAATGATCACCACCTAACAAAATTACTTTTTTCCCTTTTGAATGCCAATCCAAAACACGCTCTTTCAACTCTGCATTCAATTTAGTGGAAGCTTCATTTATCGTTTTTAAACTTTGACTTAAAGCTTCATTTTCAGCGATAACTTCTCCATTTTCTAAAGCTTCGATAATTGGTTGTGCCAAAGCTTTATGTTCATCACTTGTCGATTTCCAATGTTCGGCTCCAGCATCAAAATAAATCCCTTGCTTCCACAATCCTGGAAATTCTTGATGCAACAAATCCACTTGAAAAGAAGCATCCAAAATAGCATCTGGACCTTCCGAAGCGCCAGCGCCATAACTTACCGTAACTTCCCAAGGCACTGCCACAACAACAATTTCTGACTCGTCTGCGGTAAAAGGTAACCCAAAAATTGTCCCATCAGCTAAGCCTGGTTGCGATGGATCGAAGTTGTTTATTTTATCTTGTTTTGTTGACATTTTTAATTGTTTTAATTTTCGGTGCAAAGATAATTTTTCTTTTTTAAAAGATCGACTGCAAGCCATTTTCCACAAGTTAATTTATCTTAAAATTTCTCGAAGTTTTTTTGGTTTAAACTAAATTTGTTTTCATTAAATGAATTAATACAGAAATATGAAAAATTTTGTTTTAAATAATGGATTAGAAATTCCAGAAATTGGATTCGGAACATGGCAAATCCCTGATGGTGACGATGTTAAAAATGCAGTGACTTTTGCTTTAGAAAATGGATATACGCATATCGACACCGCAAAAATCTATGAAAACGAAAAAGGCGTTGGTGATGCGATCAAAGAAAGTCAATTGGACAGAAAAGATATTTTCCTGACGACTAAAGTTTGGAATACAAGTCGCGGTTATCAATCAACTTTGGATGCTTTCGAGAAGTCATTGGAGCTTTTGCAAACCGATTATATTGATTTATATTTGATCCATTGGCCCGCAAATGCTAAACAGTTTGATAATTGGAAAGAACTGAATTCCGAAACTTGGCGCGCGATGGAAGATCTTTATAACCAAGGAAAAATAAAGGCAATTGGTGTTTGCAATTTCCTTGTTCATCATCTCGAAAGCTTAGCAGAAACTGCAAAAATACCGCCGATGGTTAACCAAATCGAATATCATCCAGGTTATCTACAAAATAATGTTGTAGACTATTGCAAAAAGAATAATATTTTGGTAGAAGCTTGGAGCCCAATTGGTTCGGGACGAATTCTTGACAACGAATTATTAAAAAACATTGCTGGAAAGTACAATGTTTGGGTTGCGCAACTTTGTATTAAATTTTGTCTTCAAAACGGGATTTTACCACTTCCAAAATCTGTAACGCCGAAGAATATTCTTGCCAATATTGATGTTAATGCTTTTACAATCGATAATGACGATATGCAAAGGATTAGCGCTATGGAAGAAGCAGGATTTTCTGGTCTTAATCCAGATTTTATTGATTTCTAAATTAAGTTTTTTCTCGATAATAGATTCTAAATCCTCTATTAACAATGGAGGATTTTTGGTTTATGATTAAATGCTCTTAATCAAATTTTGAAGAATATCTTTGGTGCTTTTTTCACTGAAATGACCAATCGATTGACCTGTCCAAATATTCGAAAAATTAACATTAGATTGCGATTTAGCAACTTTTCGCAAGTTTGCTGTTAACTTATTTTGATACGGATACGGAAGCACGTATTCTGAGTTTTCAAAAGCATCCGTAAAAGTGTTTTGCAATCCTCGTGCGTAGCGCCCAGAAAAGCTTTTAATCAACATAATATCTTGTTCGGAAGCTGATTTTAATTTTTGTTTTTCGGCTAAATTTAATTGACTTTCTTCGGAACAAAGCAACATCGAGCCAATTTGAAAAGCTTGCGCGCCCAAAGTTTTAGCAGCTAAAATAGTTTGCGAATTACAAAGTCCACCAGCATAGATAATTGGTTTCTTCACCTTTTCAAAAACACTATTTAACAAAGACAAACCTCCAATTTTTGGAATGTTTTCGTCAACAAAACTTCCTCGATGGCCGCCCGCTTCAAGTCCTTGAACACAAATTAAGTCAACATCATTTTTTTCGAGTTCTAAAGCTTCATGAAGTGATGTACAAGTTCCGATGATATTAATATTTTTTGATTTAAGCTTTTCAATACTTTCTGCATCGATGTTTCCAAAAGTGAAACTAAAAATCTTAGCTTTTGCATCAATAATTGCATTAATTTGTTCTTGGTAAGGATGAAGTTTTATCGATTCAAAATCTGGAAATTCAACTTCTAAATTCTGGTTTTTTGCGAAATTCTCAAGAAATAATTTTGTTTTTTCGTAATGAAATTTTAATTCATCATTCACTTTTGGAAGTTGGTGAACAAAAATATTTGCAGCAAAACTTCGGTCGGTCATTTGTTGAACCTGATGAATATTTTTAAGACAAGTTTCGGCATCCAAATCACCCAAAGCCAAACTTCCTAAACAGCCAGCTTCGCCAGCAGCAACTAACATTTCTGGTGTCGAAACACCGAGCATTGGTGCTTGTATGAAAGGATATTTTATTTGTAAAAGTTCTGTGATTTGATTATTCCAATTCATAATCTAGATTTTTGTATTGCTAAATTAATTAAAAAGAGTTTTTGTTGTTTTCAATTTCGGTGTAATTATGAGACTTTTGTTTTGAATTTTTCATCAACTATTTTCGTCTAAACTTTTCTTTAATTTATTTATTTTTCATTTTAAAATTTCAGTCTAAAATCAAAAAAATAAATTGAAAGTTGAATCTTAAATTTTTAACTTTACAACTATCCTAATGTTAGCGGATTATTGCTGTTGTTTATACTTTTTGACATTTGTCAAAGGAAGGAGGTTTTAATTGTCTCAACTTTGTACCACAAACAAACAACATACAAAAATGAAAAACAGAAATAAGAAATGGGCGGGGATTCTGCTTTTGCTACCATCGCTTATTTTTTCGCAAACTTCTGCGCCAACATTGCAAGAGCTTATCAACAGCGCACTTCGTAATGATGCGACGCTTAACGAACAAGTTCTGCAAAACAAAATCACACATCTCGACGACGAAAAACTGAAAGACATTTTTCTACCGAAAGTCGAAATTTCGGGGAAAGGAGGTTACATGTACACATCAGCTCAGTTTTCGACGCCAGAAGTCAATGTGCCAGCAATTCCGAATGTTTTTCCAGGATTGACAGTGCCAGAACGAAGCAACAATCTTAATATCTCTGGGATTTCTGCAATGGCGAAAGCTGAAGCTTCGGTCTTGCTTTATTCTGGTGGAAAAGTGAAATATCTAAAAGAAGCCAACCGTGAAAAAAATCTATCAGAACAAATGTTGATGGAGAAAAGCAAAGACGATGTTGTATCGATGATTTCGCAAGCTTACGATCAATTTGCACTTTTGGAAGAATCTCGAAAAGTTCTAGACGAGAGTAAAAAGAGATTAGACATCAACAGAAAAACTGCTGATAAAGCGCTTGGTTACGGACTTATTACACCTTATGATCATAAAAAAATTGAATTAGCACAAGCGACTTTAGATTCAAAAATTGTTGAATATGAAGGTAAAAAGCAACTTTTGATAACACAACTCGAAGTATTAACAGGCATCGAGCGCGAAAGAATTGCGGAGATTAAACCTAATCTTAAACCCATTTCGTACGCTGTTACTGACAAAAATATTGATCAACGTGCAGAAGTTCAGGCTTTAGATCATGGGATTAAAGCTACTGAATTCAAAATAGAAGCCGAGAAAAAATGGTGGGTTCCGAAGGTGCAAGCGCAGACATCACTCTCCTACTTTGGACTTTATGACAATCATATTTCGACTTCCAAAGATTTAATTCAAGGTTTAAATACCAAACTCAACATCAACCCATCTAACTTAAATATTTTACCAATTTTCCAAGCGGGTGTTGGTTTCAAGTGGGATGTTTTTGATGGTAACGAAGGTAAAGTTGCGGTCGAAAGTGCCAAAATAAATAAAGAAATTTTAGAGAATAAAAAACGTGAAGCACAGAAAAAATTAAAGTTAAATTTAGCGAACAATCAAACCAATTACGACATTGCTGATGCACAGATTACTCTGAAAGCTAAAGCAAAAAGTATTGCAAGTATTGCTTTGCAAAATGTAGAGAAAGAATTCCGTTACGGGACTAAAAAATCATCAGATCTTATCGATGCCGAAAACGATTTGCAAACTGCAGAACTCGAGTATCAAACCGCCATCTACAACCAAAGACGTAGCGCTATAGAACTGATGAAAGCCACACAAAATCTTGACATTAACCAACTTTAAACATCACAAAACAATGAATAATCTATCAAAAATATTAGGTCTAGCGACAATTTTAACTTTAACAGCTTGTAACGACACCAAAGTCCAAAAAGGTTTTGAAGGAAAAACTAAAAAAGACGTCATTTCTTTTTCACCAAAAGTAACCGGCAGAATTTTAGAAATCTATGTTGAGGAAGGACAAACTGTAAAAGCTGGTGATACGTTAGCAAAACTCGATGTACCCGAAGTTTCTGCAAAAATAGCACAAGCAAAAGGAGCAACAGCGGCAGCGCAAGCACAAGCTCAAATGGCTAAAAACGGTGCAACAGCCGATCAATTACGACAATTAAAAGCCAAACAAAAAGGTCTTAGAGAGCAATATGATTTTGCTAATAAATCTTATAATCGAGCAAGAAATATGTTCCGTGATAGTCTAATGTCACCGCAAAGTTATGACGAAGTTTTCGCAAAATATCAAGGTGCAAAAGCGCAACTAGACGCCGTTAATGCAGAGTTACACGACGTAGAATTAGGAACGCGTTACGAAAAAATAAATATGGCAGAAGGCCAAGCTAGCCAAGCGATGGGCGCATTGCAAGAAGCCAATGTTGCCTACTCTGAACGTTATATTATTGCCACCAACGACATGGAAATCGAGACCATTGCTTTACACAAAGGCGAATTAGCTACTGCGGGTTATGCGTTGTTCAATGGTTATGTGCCGAATACAACTTACTTCAGATTTACAGTTCCCGAAAGTTTGATTTCTAAATATCAGAAAGGTCAAGCTGTACAAATGAAAACAACTTATGGCGATAAAGAATTTAGTGGAAAAATAGTTAGCATCAAACAGTTGACAAAGTATGCTGATATTACAACGGCTTTCCCAGATTATAATCCCGAAGATGCCGTGTACGAAGTGAAAGTTATCCCAAATGATAACACCGTTACTAAAGGATTATTGGTGAACTCTAGTGTTGTTTTACAATAAAAACAAGGCGATGAAACAAATATTATTTTTAATAAGGAGAGAATTCAAACTCTTTCTATCGAATAGTACATTACGATCTGTTTTCTTCTTGGCACCTTTGGTTTATGCATTATTAATGGGCTTTACCTACCAACAAGGAAAAGTAACCGACATCCCAGTCATTGTCGTTAATCAGGACAAAACGCCTCTGTCACAGCAGGTTGTTGATATGCTTGACGATAACTCTTCTATCAAAGTTCTCAATTATCTTGAGCAACCTTTGGATTTAAAAGATGAAGTGATTAAAAAAGATGCAGCGGCTGTGGTTATTATTCCTGAGCGTTTTGAAGCCATGATGTTGCAAAAAAAGTATCCAGAAATTAATGTTTTTGTAAACACTTCCAATGTCTTAACCGCCAATTTTGCGAGTAAAGCGATACAAGTTACTTTAGGAAGTTTTTCGGCTGGCGCAGAGATGAAAGCTTTACAAAAGAAAGGTCTTTCTGCCACTGAAGCGAGTTCGCAATACGAGCCTTTTAAAGCCAATTACATCACACTTTTTAATACGACGAGTAATTATTTAATTTTCATGTGGCCTGCTTTAATGGCAGTTGTTCTACAACAAGTTATTCTGTTGGCGATGGCGGTGACTTTTTCAGAAGAGTTTAAAAGAGAAAGTTTTAAAAGAGATTTTGCAGGTAAAGAAAAATATGCCGCTTTAATAATGGCGATTAAATGTCTTCCGATTTGGGTGTTTTCAATATTTAATATTTTGATGTTTTACGCATTAAGTATTTACTTCAAAGTGCCTGCACCAGACAATGTGATGAACTTTTTGTGGGTGACAAGTTTCTTTGTTTTAGCATCAACCAACTTGGGAGTATTGTTCAGTATTATTCTTCCTGACGCGCTAAAAGCGACACAAATTTTGATGGTTATTGCGTCACCTGCATTCATCATCAGCGGTTTTACATGGCCGACTTATGCGATGCCAACAGCAATACGTGCATTAACAGACATTATTCCGTTAACGCCATATCTGGAAGCGCTTAAAATTATGGTGATACAACATGGTTCAGATTATTTAACGGACAAATATTTTTGGCATCTATTTACGCTAGCAACCGTTTATTTTGTATTGGGTTGGGTAGCATTAAAAATTAAATTAAAATTCATTTTTAAAAATGATAAACCTAAAGAGGTTATTGAAGAAAAAATAGATTAACTGTCTAGGCAGTTTTTCATTTTTGTGTTTGTTGATAAGGCTTTTCCGTTAGTTCGGGAAGGTCTTATTTTTTTTTGAATCATTAAAAAAGTGTATTTTTAAAACCAATTTTAATTAAGTAAATAATAGATTCTCCATTTTTTAAAACTAAACGCCATGATATTCCAAAAAATAATATCTCAGTTTTTCCCTAACGATACCGAAATTCAGGATTTCATCATAAATAATATTAGAAGTTTAGAAGTGAAAAAAGGCGATGTTATTAGCCGAAATGGAAGTTACAATCGTAATATTTATTTTGTTGAAAATGGTTTATTACGAGCTTTTTATTTAGAAAATGGAAAAGATATTACCACCAATTTTTATCCCGAAGGAAAGCTTGTTGCCAATATCGATACGCTTTTCCAAGAGCAACCAACACGTTTCAATATTGAGGCTTTAGAAAATTCGAGTATTGTGTATTGCGATTACGAAAAACTCGAAATGTTATGTAAAGAATCTTTACCTGCGGCTAATTTTAGTCGTTATATTCTCGGGAATCTCATGGTGCAAATGTCCAACAGAATGACTTCTTTGCAATATATGACAGCGAAAGAAAAATATGAAGATCTAATGCAAGACCACAAAGATATTATTCTTCGTGCACCGCTTGGGACTATCGCAACTTACCTTGGCATTTCGCCAGAAACTTTGAGCAGAATCCGAAGTAGTATTTAATTTTTTTACTTCTTTTTTAAATTGATTCATCATCAGAATTATCGAAACTTTCCGTAAACAACTTTTAAATCTTAGAAAAACTTTATTTTCAGCATACAAATCATTAGCTTTGCGTATCACGAATTTTAGAATTTAAAAATGAAAAAAACAGCATTATACGACAAGCATGTAGCTTTGGGTGCAAAGATGGTTCCGTTCGCAGGATTTGATATGCCTGTACAATATTCTGGCGTTACAGAAGAACATTTCGCTGTGCGCGAGAAAGTTGGACTTTTTGATGTGTCACACATGGGACAATTTTTTGTGGAAGGTCCTCAAGCTAAAGCGCTTTTACAAAAGGTTACAACCAACAATCTTGATACTTTAGAAGACGGAAAAGCGCAATATACTTGTCTTCCTAACGAAACTGGTGGTATTGTTGACGACCTTATTATTTACAAAATGAATGACGAAAAGTACTTCGTTGTGGTTAATGCTTCTAACATCGATAAAGATTGGAATCATATTTCTAAATACAATGCAGAAATTGGTGCGACGATGACTAACGCTTCCGACGATATGTCGTTACTTGCAATCCAAGGTCCAAAAGCTGTTGAAACTTTACAAAAATTGACCGAGGTTAATCTTTCTGAGATTCCTTATTATCACTTTACAGTTGGTACGGTTGCTGGCGTTAACGATGTGATTATTTCTAACACGGGTTACACTGGATCTGGAGGTTTCGAAATTTATTTTAAAAACGATGCTGCCGAAACACTTTGGAATGCGGTTATCGAAGCTGGCGAAGCATTCGGAATTGTGCCTTGTGGATTGGCGTCTAGAGATACTTTAAGACTAGAAAAAGGTTTTTGTCTTTACGGTAACGACATCGACGATACAACTTCTCCCCTAGAAGCTGGTCTTGGTTGGATTACTAAATTTGATAAAGATTTTGTATCAAAAGAAATCTTCGCAAAACAAAAAGAAGAAGGTGTTACTAGAAAATTAGTTGGTTTCGAATTAACGGACAAAGGTGTGCCAAGACACGATTATCCTGTCGTTGACGCTGAGGGTAATGTTATCGGAAAAGTAACTTCTGGTACGCAATCACCAATGAAGAAAATCGGAATTGGACTTGCCTACGTTGACAAATCGCACAATAAAGTTGGTACAGAGATTTTCATCCAAGTGAGAAATAAAAACATTCCTGCAAAAGTTGTGAAAACACCTTTCGTTTAAGAAATAGTTTTTAAAAATATTAAAACCGATTGACACTAATTTGTTAATCGGTTTTTTTTATATATTTAATTAAAATAAAAACTATGAAGAAAATTATTCTCGTCGGCTCTATTTTATTTGCACAACTTTTCTTTTCGCAAGATTATCAGATCACTTATAATTTAAGGTATCGAGAAGACTCTTTGTCAACCAATTATATAAACAAAAATTTTGTTTTACAAGTCGAAAAAGATCAAACCAAATTCATTTTTAAAAGTCTTATAGATGGCAACAAAATTCTAGATGCCAATACACGTATGTTTTACGATTTGCCAATGGAACAAATTGTACAGCATAAAAGGAACGCCGATGATTACACCAATTATGAGGTTATTTTTCAAAACTATTACAGTTATCCGTCATCAAATCCTATAAGTTGGACCATTGAAAAAGATACTAAAACCGAAAATACTTATAAACTTCAAAAAGCGACAAGCAACTTTATTGGGCGTCAATGGGAAGCTTGGTTTATCCCAGACATCCCGATTATGGAAGGACCTTACAAATTCCGTGGACTTCCTGGTTTAATCTATGAAGTTAAAGACAGTAAAGATAATTTCACTTACGAACTTATTGAAGTTAAAAAATTGGATAAAACTTACGATACTTCCAATATTATCGAAACCCATTTCGGCACAAAACCAATTGCAATTACTCGAAAAAAATATGAAGAATTAAAATTGAATGACTACAAAAATCCTTATGCAGATTATAGAAGTATGAGTGCTGGTACTTGGAGCATAAGCCCTAGTGAAGGCCGCGTTATTAATACAATCGCTCAGCTTGATCAATATGCGAAAGAAGTTCAGGAACGGATAAAGCGTCAAAATAATCCTGTAGATTTAGCTACTGCGATTAAATATCCATAAAACAAAAATCCGACTCAGTTTTCTAAGTCGGATTTTTTTATGTTTAAACTAAATTAATGATGTTCTTCTACTTTTGGCTTCTCTGGAAACAATAATGATAAACCAACAGCAATCACCAATATTCCGCCAACAATTCCTAAAGAAACAGGCGATGGAATATGAAGCCAAGGTGCAATAATCATTTTAACACCAATAAAGGCTAAGATAATTGCTAAACCATAAGACAATTTGCTGAACATATAGATGAAATTCGCTAGTAAAAAATACAACGAACGCAGTCCCAAAATCGCAAAAATATTAGAGGTATAAAGGATAAATGGATCATCCGAAATTGCAAAAATCGCAGGGATAGAATCCACTGCAAAAATAACATCTGTGAACTCGATAACCGCGACAACAACTAACAAAGGTGTCGCCATTTTAATACCATTTTCGATGGTGAAAAACTTGTCGCCATCATAGGTTTTAGAAACTTTATAGAATTTTTTAACCAATCGTGCGCCAGCGTTATCCGCGAAATCTTCCGCCGAATCGTCGTCATGATTATGTCCGCCCCAAGATTTAATCCCAGAATACACCAAGAAAAATCCGAAAATAGTCATAACAGCATTTATTTTCACCATATGACCAAACAGCTCAAACTCTGGCAAATACGTCATATTAATGATCTCAACACCTGCAAAAATAAATATCGCACGGAAAATTAAAGCACCAATAATTCCCCAAAATAAAACTTTATGATGAAGATGTTTCGGAACTCTAAAGAAGTTGAAAACCATGATAAATACGAACAAATTGTCGACAGACAAGGCTTTCTCTATCCAATACGCCGCTTGGAATTCTGTAAATTTTTCGATGGCAAGTTTGTGACCACCTGCATCCTGATTGAAAACCCAATAGACAACGCCAGAAAATATCATCGCTAGGGAAATCCAAACGATGGACCACGTCGTTGCTTCTTTGGAAGACACAACATGCGCTTTTTTGTTAAAGATGCCCAAATCGAGCAATAGCATAATAAGTACGACCACTGCAAATCCCCAGATTAATCCGGGATGCAATTCCATTATGCTTTGGTGTGGATGATGCATTGTTTTAAAGAAATTTATTTTTAGCTATATTTTAAGATTACAAAATTAGACATAAATAAGATGCCTAGGTTTAGTTTTTT
This sequence comes from Soonwooa buanensis, assembly GCF_900167905.1. Classification (GTDB taxonomy): domain Bacteria; phylum Bacteroidota; class Bacteroidia; order Flavobacteriales; family Weeksellaceae; genus Soonwooa; species Soonwooa buanensis. The sequence continues at coordinate 109,953 of NZ_FUYZ01000010.1, forward strand.
GAAAATCTTTGAGGTCTTGCAAAAATTATACAATAACAAAAAAACTCTTAGAAAAAATCTAAGAGTTTTATCATGTTTTTTTTTATTCCCACTCGATGGTTGCAGGTGGTTTACTCGAAATATCGTAAGCCACACGGTTAATCCCGCGCACTTCGTTGATAATTCGGCTAGACACCGTATCCAAAAATTCGTAAGGAAGTCTACTCCAAGTTGCCGTCATAAAGTCGATCGTATTCGCTGATCTAACAACTGCTGTATATTCGTAAGTTCTCTCGTCGCCCATGACGCCAACAGATTTTACTGGAAGCAATACAACAAATGCCTGAGAAACTTTTTCGTAAAGATCATTTTTGTAAAGTTCTTCAATAAAAATATCGTCTGCTTCTTGTAAGATTCTTACTTTATCGGCATCTACAGCGCCCAAAACTCGAATTCCTAAACCTGGACCTGGGAAGGGATGACGATACACTAAATGATGCGGAATACCAAGCTCCTCGCCCACTTTTCTAACTTCGTCTTTGAAAAGCTCACGAAGTGGCTCCAACAATTCGAAGTCCATATCTTCTGGAAGTCCACCAACATTATGATGCGATTTGATCACCGCAGAAGGTCCTTTTACAGATTGAGATTCTATAACGTCAGGATAGATTGTACCTTGTGCTAAAAATTTTGCACCTTCTATTTTGTGAGACTCTTCATCGAAAACGGCTATAAACTCGTTACCGATAATTTTTCGTTTTTGTTCTGGATCGTCAACACCAGCCAATTTTGAAAGGAAACGATCAGCAGCATCCACCAACTTGATGTTCATATTAAAATGCTCACCGTAGTTTTCCATTACTTTTTTAGCTTCGTCTTTTCTCAAAAGTCCTGTATCTACAAAAATACAAGTCAACTGATCACCAATTGCTTTTTGGATTAAAACCGCAGCAACAGAAGAATCTACACCACCAGATAAACCAAGAATTACTTTTTGGTCACCAACTTTTTCTTTAATGGCAGCAACAGTCGTATCGATATAACTGGTTAATTTCCAGTTTTTTTCAGCTTTACAGATGTTGAAAACGAAATTCTCCAACATCTTTCCTCCTTCTTCGCTGTGCGAAACTTCTGGATGGAATTGTACGCCGTAAATATTTTTTTCAGGATTTGAAATTCCTGCGATAACGCCAGATTTAGCATTAAGTTCAAAACCTTCAGGTAAAGCCGAAACTTCGTCGAAGTGACTCATCCAAACTACAGAATTTTGAGACACGCCATTAAGCAAAGCATTCTCTTTTACGATTTCTAAATTCGCTTTTCCGTATTCTCCTTTTTGACCTTTGTCAACTTTTCCACCTAAAAGATGCGCCGTTAACTGCATACCATAACAAATCCCAAAAACTGGAATACCTTGCTCGAACAAAGCTTTCTCCACAAGATTTGCGTCTTCTGCATTAACAGAACTTGGTCCTCCAGAAAGGATAATTCCTTTTGGTTGTTTTGCTAAGATGTCTTCTAAAGGTGTGTTGAATGGGATGATTTCTGAATAAACTTCCATCTCGCGAATACGACGTCCAATAAGTTGATTGTATTGCGAACCGAAGTCTAATATGATAATTCCGTTTTGCATAGGTTTTATAATTGTTTTGAAATAATTTTATTTTTAGGTTTTTCTAAACTTTCTCGATTTAACTTGATATTATTTATCAAACTAAAAATTTAGTTTAGCGGTATTTTGTAAACTAGCCCCGATTGCAGTGGAAATCCTTTTTGGATGAAATGGCATAAAGCTTTGGCATCCAAAAAGATTGCAACGAAAAGCGGGATTAGCTCCAAATAAAAAGAGACATTGGTTGCCCAACATCTCTTATTCTGTATTTAGAATTTGCCAATATCGTCTCTGTAAAAGCCGTAGTCGAAGTCAACCGGCACGGCATCTTCGTAGACTTTCTTTCGAGCCTCGTCGTAAGTGTCGCCCGTCGCCACGATGTTAAGCACACGTCCGCCATCCGAAAGGATCTTGTCGCCTTGCATTCTCGCACCAGCGAAAAGTATTTGGCTGTGTTTAACTTTCTCGGTACCACGGATTTCGAAACCTGTTTCGAAGTTCTTCGGATAACCGCCAGAACACATCACAAGACAAACTGCTTTTTGGTTTTTGAACTTTAAGTCAACATTTTTGCCATCGATACAATCTTGGATAACGTCCAACAAGTTGTTCTCCAAAAGTGGTAACAAAACTTGCGTTTCTGGATCGCCCAATCTCATGTTGTATTCTAACAGATAAGTTCCGTTTTTGGTCACCATTAATCCAAAGAAAATAAATCCTTTGAAGCTAAGACCTTCCTTCTTAAGACCTTCCACTGTTGGTGCAAGGATATTTTTTTCGAAGTCAGCTTGGTGCTCAGCCGTATATTCTGGACTTGGCGCCACAGATCCCATACCGCCTGTGTTAGCACCTTTGTCGCCGTTTCCTACTTTTTTGTAATCTTTTGCAGAGATGCAAGGGAACAATTTTTCGCCATTCGAAAATGCGATAATTGACGCTTCGAAACCTTTAAGATGTTCTTCGATTACCACTTGGATACCCGCATCACCAAAGATTCTTTTGATCATGAAATCGTGCAAAGTTGCTTCTGCCTCTTGTTCGTTCTCACAAATTACAACACCTTTACCACCAGCAAGTCCACTTGCTTTGATAACTAAAGGATATTTTTCGTCTTTTACATACTCTACTGCTTCGTTATAAGCATCAAATGTTTTTGCTCTCGCAGTTTTGATGTTATAAGTCTGCATGAATTTTTTAGAAAAAGCTTTTGAACCTTCTAAAGAAGCCGCCTTTTTTGATGGACCAAAAACACATAAGTCAGCTTTTTTGAACTCATCAACAAGACCATCAACAAGAGGCGCCTCTGGCCCTACAATTGTCATGTCTACTTTATGTTGGATAGCAAAATGCTTAAGTTTATCAATATCTTTTTCGTAAATGTTTTCTCCTAATTGCTCTGTTGTAGCGTTACCATGTGCAAAATACATTTTTGTAATACGCTGATCTTCACTAAGTTTTTGTGCAATTGCAGATTCACGACCTCCGTTTCCAACGATAAGTACTCTCATTGTGTTATTTGTTATTTTACTATTATAAATTTATTCTGCCAAAAATAATACTTTTTCGGCAAAAAAGCCTCATAATAATTAAATTACAAGGCTTAAATATTTCTTAAAATTATTGTGGTAAATCCATTGGGACTTCCATTAATAAGACTTCTGTGCCTTTTTGGAATTTTAATTCGACATTGTTGGTATCCCAAATACCAATTGAATCGCGTCTGTCTAATTGTTGCGCATCAACTATTGCGCCACCTTCCAAAACAAAAACATAAAGTCCATTTCCTTCTTTATGGAATTTGTAATCAACCGTTGTATCTTCTGTGAATTTACCCCAATTGAACCAAGCATCTTGGTGAATCCAAACGCCATCATCATCGGCATTAGGAGACAAAATCTGCAATAATTGATTCGGAACTAATTTTTCTTCAAAATTAAGATCATCATAACGCGGCGTAACATCTTGCTTATTAGGAATCACCCAAATTTGTAAAAATTTAACAGCTTCGGTATCGCTACCGTTTTCTTCGCTGTGCATTACACCTGTCCCAGCTGACATCACTTGGATATCGCCTTTTTCAACAACGCCAACACTTCCCATGTTGTCACCATGTTTCAATTTTCCTTCTAATGGAATTGAAATAATCTCCATATCGCGATGCGGATGACGACCAAATCCCATTCCGCCTTCTACGAAGTCATCGTTGATAACACGAAGAACTCCGAAGTTCATACGTTCTGGATTGTAATAATTTGCGAAACTAAATGTATGGCTACTTTTTAACCAACCATGATCGGCGTAACCTCTGCTATCTGCTTTATAAAATATTGTTTTCATAATAATTCTATTTTGTTAGGACAAATTTCTGCAAAAAAATCAGCCTCTGCATTGATGTGTGATAAGAACGATAATTCACGTTTCCGAAACTAAAAAGCTTCTTTAATTTTAGACTTTAAACTTATTTTAAATATCAACATGAATATCAGAACGCAAACCAAGATCAAACCAAAAATAATTGGACTTCCAATAATCTCATTTTGAAATATACCTAAAACATTGGTAACAATGCCCGTACCTGTTTGATTCGCTGCCATCAAAACACCAGAAACCAGAACAGCGAGATTCGGAAATTCGACGGTTGCCCAACCAATGGATCCGGGAAAAATACTTCCCATAAAGAATCCAATTAGAAAGAAACTAACTATTATTACAAGATTGGTATTTACTAAAAGAAACAGTACTAAAGCCAGCGCCAAAACCAAAGGTGAGAAAATAAAAATTTTGGACAAATCTTTTAAAGGTGTAAAAATGCCGAATAACAATCTATTAAGTGCCATTCCCGCCCAGAACAAGGATAATCCCAGTGAAGCTTCTTGACTTGTTAAACCCTTGCTTATTAAAATTGGAATGCCAAAACTCCCAAAGCTACCTTCCAAAAAACCATACATAATAATGATGATGATAAACATCCAAAGTTTGTGTGGAATCTGGATACTGTTTGGTAGTTTGAAAAAGTCGCCTTCTTCAATTTTGGTTAAAGCCAAAGCCAAAATTAGGACAAACATTACAACAGCGATACAACTCGGGATCCAATACCAGTCGCTTAAGTCTTTTAATAAAAACATTAAAAAAGGCGCAACCGAAGTTCCTAAACCAACCAAAAACTGCAACATCAAAATTGCTGATGCTTTATTATTTTGGAAAAAGCTTGCTGCCAATGGATTGAGAACAGTAACACTTGTACCAAATCCGAATCCCATTAAACCAACTAAGCATAGCAAAATTTTGTACAAACTATCCTTTGAAAAATTTTGAAAAACCGAATCTCGAAAACCTAAAAATCCAAGAACGAATGTCACCAAAAGCATTAAAATGAGTCCGCTAATCAGTATCAATTTTGCACCGAATTTATTTGCTAAAAATGGTGCAAACATACAACCCAAAGCAATAAAAATAACCTGTGGCGCAAATAGAAATCCGAATGCAGAAGCTTTTAATGCAAAGTAAGTAGGACTCATCAAAACAGGCGACAAAGCAGGAAACATAACAAAGTTAAGTCCCGTCAAAAAAGCCAAGGCAAAAACAATCCTTATTTTTAATCGGTTATCAGAAATCACTTTAAGACAGAATTTTTAAGATATTCACCAACACGAAGCGCCATCGCGATAATCGTCAAAGCAGGATTAACCGCACCACTCGACACGAAAAATCCACCATCGACGATGTACAAATTATCCAAATCGTGGGCTTTGCAATTGCTATCGACAACAGAAGTCAACGGATCGGTGCCCATTCTGGTTGTTCCGTTTTGGTGCGCTGGCGACGCAATATTCATCCCTTTGCTAAAATAAAATCCTTTGAACAAAAAGCTATCAAACTTTCCAGAAGCTTTAAGAGCCTTTATTAGCTCGTCTTTTAAAAGTTCGTGTCCTTTTTGATTATTTGGTTTATATGTAATTTTAATTTTGCCGTTTTCGACAGTAATGCGATTATTTTCGTCAGGTAAATCTTCAGAAGTTAACCAAAAATCTACTGCATGTTGTGCCATCATTTCGAAAGTAAATCCTGGTGCAGGCACAGGACTGTCGGCCGCAATCTGCTTTTCGTCGGACTTTCCAAGCATTTGGATGTGACCAAGCGGGAATTCGTAGTCTTTAGTTGCACGATAGAAATCATTTATTCCAAAAGTTTTTCCAAACTTAGTAGGATTCGGTTCTGTATAAAGTGCGATTAAAGCGGTATTTTGGTGAAACATATAATTGCGCCCAACCTGATCCGATCGATTGGCTAAACCTCGCGTAAAATGAACATTAGCACTATTCAAAAGTAGCGCGGCAGAATTAACAGCACCAGCAGATAAAATAAATAAATCTGCTTGTAGTTTTTTCTGTTCTCCATTTTGCTCAATCACAACTTCTGAAACTTTAACACCATTTTCATCCGTTAACAATTGAATCACCTTTGCATTGGTTAGCAATTCTACATTCGGATGTTGCAAAGCTTTGGATAAGGCACAAATATGCGCATCAGCTTTTCGTTCTGCCGCATCTGGAAATCCGTCAAATCTATCCAAAGTATAAGGCGCATTCGCTGCAGAATGTGGATTAAAATTAACACCAATCGGCAGTTCAAAAGGATGCAAACCGTAATCTTTTAATTCATCAAAAATCTCTTGAATTCTTGGTTCGTGTGGCAAAGGCATCAATGGATAAGCCTCAGATTCTGGCGGTTCTGTAGGATCGCTTCCGCGCCACCCATGCACCGAGTAAAGCTTTTCTGCTTCTAGGTAATATTTTTGCAGATCATTATATTTGATTGGCCACGCTGGAGAAACACCACCAAAATGTTGGATTTCGTTAAAGTCATCTTCTCTCAAACGGAATAAAGCGGCACCATAAAATTTGGTATTGCCGCCAACATTATAATGCACCCCAGGACGAAACTCTTTGTTATGTTCGTCCAACCAAGTTTCAGTTGTGGTGTATCGATTCTTTACAAAAACTTCTTCGGAATCCCAATTTTCTTTTTCGATGGGGACAAAATCACCTCTTTCGATAACTAAAATTTTCTTCCCCGAATCTGCCAATTTGTAAGCCATTGTTGAACCTCCAGCGCCACTTCCAATAATGATGATGTCGTACATAAAATAATTTTCTAAAACTAATTTAGCTTTTTTCGAAAATCAATAATCAAAATTAACATTAATTATGTTTTATTAAAATGAAATAAAAAAAGTCAACATTACGCTGACTTTTCTTTATTTTTTAGTTTTAAAATTTTTAAAAATGAACTTGCTCTATTTCTTGTTCTATTTCTTTAGGTGTTTCTTTCTCTTCTTTAATTAAGAAAAAAGTTATCAAACCTCCTAAAACCATACACACACCACCAACAACGATGTAATCAACAGCATAATTGTTGAAAAACTTCTTAACAATTGGTCCTCCAAAAAATCCGTTAATAATCTGTGGTAATACAATAAAGAAATTAAAAATCCCCATGTACACGCCCATTTTTCGTTGCGGAATACTTTCTATCAACATGGCGTAAGGCATTGCTAAAATACTGGCCCATGCGAATCCTAAACCTAGCATCGAGATCCAAAGCATCTTGACATCTTGGATGAAATAAAACGAAATTAAACCACAACCTCCTGCCAACAAAGCAATCGCATGCGTATTCTTCTTCCCTATTCTTTTTGCAATGGGTGTTAACAAAAACGCAAACGGAATGGCGAATAAGTTGTACAATCCAAACAAATAACCCGTCGTATCACCAGCGTCATTAAAAGCTTGTGATGATGTATCACTAGGTGAAAGTCCGAAATGATGTGTTGCCAAAGCACTCGTAGTATAAACCCACATCGTAAACAACGCAAACCATGAGAAGAATTGTACAATTCCTAATTTTTTCATTTGGTTTGGAATCTTCGCAAAATCACGGAACATATCAGAAAATTTGGATTTTTCTGGCACAATGTCATCGTTTTCAAAAGAAGCGAATTCTTCTGGCGAATATTCTTTAGTAGAAATAATGGTATAAATAATGGAAATTAACAACACCGCCGCACCAATATAAAATGCGTAGATCACATTATCTGCAACTTGACCTTTTTCCGCAACATTCGAAACGCCTAACTTGGTTAACCAACGTGGCAAATCTGATCCGATAACTGCACCAATCCCAATTAAAATAGTCTGTACCGAGAAGCCAATAGTCGCTTGATGTTTTGGCAACATATCACCAACCAAAGCCCGAAAAGGCTCCATTGCGATATTGACAGAAACGTCCATTATTGCTAGGAAAACAACTGCAAGAAGCAAAACATTGGCTGCGAAAAAAGTTGTCGCAGAAGCCGAATTTGGTAGCAAAACCAAACCAAGAGCACACAAAATTGCGCCTATTAAAAAATAAGGCTTTCGACGTCCCAATGGGCTCCAGGTATTATCGCCCATGTGACCAATAATCGGTTGAACAATAAGTCCCGTGATTGGCGCTACCAACCAGAAAAATGATAATTTATCAACATCGGCACCTAGGTTTTGTAAGATGCGACTGGCATTTCCGTTTTGTAATCCGAACGCCATTTGTATTCCCAAAAATCCCATACTCATGTTGATAATCTGAGCCATGGAGAGATTTGGTTTTATTTTTTTTGCCATTTTTTAAATATTGTTTTAAAATGTACGATGTACTTTAATTGTGTAAGTTTATTTCGCTTTCAATGTCTGAATTAAAACCTCTTCTATCGGCGCTTTAACTTTGATAACCTCGTTAGTAACATCATTCGGAATCGTCATCGACAACACATATTGCTTGACTTTCCACTGTCCTTTTATTTTTTCTAAAACGCCCGAACCACGACAAATCTTCATTTGTGTGTCCAAAACCTCATCAAACCAAGCATAATTACCATCTGCGCTGAAGTATATATTTCGCTTTAAAGATGTGAAATTCCAAGTTTTTTTTGATTCAAAAAAAGGTTTTGCCCAAGCCATAAATTCTTTCTTGTTCCAAACTTCTGTTGCATCTGTCCCAATAAATGTTGATTCTTCTGCGAAACACGCAAAATATTTGTCATAATCAGCTTGCGCCGCAAACAGGTTGAAATCGTCCAGTAACTTGTTGATGTTTTTCTTCTGAACATTTTCATAAAATCCTTTCTTCTGCGCATTGATGCTTTGAAACGAAAACAAACTTAATAGCAAAACGAAATAAAAAATTTTGTGCTTCATAATTGAGTTATTTGGGTTAAACCTCATCGATTTTAAAACTAATTTAATTCTATAATCATTGCGGATTTTCCTTTAATATCAAGGTTTCCTGACAAAGATATTTCGGTATTAGAAAGAATATCTTTCCCTTTTGTAAATTTATCAAGACCTTCAGAAAAGCGTTTTAAATCCAATTTTTGGTCTAGTTTGTTATTGTTTAAAACAACCATAACACGCTTTTTATCATCATAACGGAAATAAACATAGACATTATTTTCTGGAACATAATGTAAGGTTTTCCCTGTGTGAATCACGTTTTGCGTTTTTCTCCAGTTCAGTAGTTTCTTTGTAAAATCAAAGTATTTGCTTTGGTCGGCAGTTCTTCCAGCAGATGTAAACGCATTGTTGGAGTCACCAGCCCAACCACCTGGAAAATCTCTTCGGATATCGCCGTCACCTTTGTTTTTATCACCTTTCATGCCGATTTCGGAGCCGTAATAGATTTGCGGAATTCCGCGGATTGTCATCAGCAAACTCATTGCTAATTGATAATCTTTGAAATCTGGATAAAGCTCATTAAACCTTTGTGTATCGTGGTTTTCAGCAAAAACTAAAATATTATCAATATTGGGATAAAGGAAATCGTTTGTAAAATTATCATAGACTTTTTGCATCCCAGAATCCCAGCCCGATTCTTCTTTGAAAACTTGTCCAATAGCATCGTGCAAAGTAAAATCCATCACTGATGGTAAATGAGAATTGTAGTTCTGAATGGCAGCGATCTTACTATCTTTTTGCCAATACGACATTTGCGCTTGATCATGCATCCAGACCTCACCTACGATATTAAATTTTGGATATTCGTCGGTGATTCTTTTTGTCCATTCTGCAATTCCTTTTTTGTCATTGTAAGAATAAGTATCTACGCGAAGTCCGTCCAATCCTGCATATTCGATCCACCAAATCGCATTCTGAACCATATAATTTAAAACCAAAGGATTACTTTGATTCATGTCTGGCATTGTGGTATCGAACCAGCCATCCATACAATTTTCAGCATCAATTTTCGAAGCATTGGTATCAAACTGAGAGGTCATTCGGTAGTTACTTCTTTTGAAACCGTTTTCCTTCTCGCCTTCCTTCCAATAATGAATCCAATCTTTTGCCGGTAAATCCTTTATCAGCCAATGTTTAGAACCCCAATGATTGGTAACATAATCCATCACCAACTTCATGTCACGTTTGTGAAGTTCGTCACCTAACTTTTTATAATCTTCGTTGGAACCATAACGCGGATCTATTCTGTAATAATCGCTTTGCGCATAACCATGATACGAGGTTTTTGGTTCATTATCTTCCAAAAGTGGCGTGCTCCAAATCGTGGTGATACCAAGCTCATTAAGATAATCTAGATTCTTGATAATGCCAGCAATATCGCCACCATGACGACCGTCTTTATCTTGTCGATTGGCTTTGTCAAAGGTGTCTTTGGTATTATCATTTTTTGGATCACCATTAGCGAAACGGTCTGGCATTAGTAAATAGAATACATCTTTTGAGGAAAATGAATCCCTATTCGCAGAATTAGTTGCTCTATTTTTCAACTCGTAAGTATAAGAATTGATGAGCTTTTTTCCGTTTTTTAAATTGATATTAAATTTCGGAACGTTAATTTCGTTGGTATTAACTGTTACAAAAACGTAATTTGGATTTTCGGTTTTTGTAATTTTTTTGATTTGAACATTGTCAGAAAGTTCGATTTCATTTTTAGCGATGTCTTTTCCGTAAACTAAAATCTGAAGCTCAGGATTCTTCATGCCTTTCCACCAAAAAGCAGGCTCGACCTTCTGTATCTGACCAAAATATAAGGTCGCCACGGAAATGCTAAGTACAGTAAATATTTTTTTCATTTAGTTATTGTTTATGTAGTAGTCACTAGCCCCGATTGTAGCAATTGTTTGAGCTCGTTGTAAAGCTTGGAAAAGCCGAGGCTACAACAGCGAGTGCGGAAAGCGGGAATAGCTCCAAAAAAATTATAAGAATCCGACTTTTACAAATCGGATTTCTTGATTATTTCGAAACAGGCTTAATGCTAATGGCAAAACCGCCACTTCGCACCATGTTCATTTTGATTTTGTCTTTGCTTGTAATAACTTTTTTCGTGATTTTGTAAGCTTGTGGATTATTCACGTAATCGGCATCAGCAGCATCTTCGTAGAAAATAGCTTCGTACTTTTTGTCTTTATCTAAGAATGAAAAATCGAGGTCAAAATTTCGTTTGTTTTCATCTGTAATACCACCAACAAACCAATTGTCTGTCGCTTTTGCTTTACGCGCTGTCACAATAAAATCGCCAGGTTCGGCTCCCAAAATTTTGGAATCGTCCCAATCTGCCGCCACATCTTTGATAAACTGAAAAGCGTCCATGTGTTTTGCGTAATTCTCAGGAAGATCCGCTGCCATCTGCAACGGCGAATACATCACAACATACAACGCCAACTGCTTCACCAAAGTCGTTTTCACAAAACGCGTATCGTTCGGGAAGTAATAATCCAATTTTGTTTGGAAAATCCCCGGCGTATAATCCATCGGACCGCCCATAAATCTTGTAAATGGCAAGATGGTATGATGATCTGGATTGTTACCTCCGAATGCGTCAAACTCGGTTCCGCGAGCGGCTTCTGCGGCAATCCAATTAGGATAAGTTCTTGACAAACCAGTTGGACGAACAGATTCGTGCGAGTTAACCATGATTTTGTAATCGTTAGCTTTCTCCGCAATTCGGCGATAATGGTTGATCATCCATTGGCTGTAATGGTGCTCGCCACGCGGAATAATATTACCAACATAACCTGTCTTTACAGACGGATAATTGTATTTATTCATCAATTGGAAAGCTTTATCTGCCCACAATTCGTAATTGGTCGCTGAACCCGAAGTCTCGTGGTGCATCATCAACTTTATGTTTTTGCTGTGTGCATAATCGTTCAGCATTTTGATATCGAAATCTGGATAAGGGCTCACAAAATCGAAAACAAATTCTTTAGAATGTCCAAACCAATCTTCCCAACCTTCGTTCCAACCTTCGATAAGTAAAGCATCAAAACCGTTAGCAGAAGCGAAATCAATGTATTCTTTAACCTTCGTATTGTTAGCTGCGTGTTTTCCGTTTGGCGTTAAAGTTTTAAAATCTGTTTTTCCAAGATGGACATTATCCGCTGTCGAATATGCCCATTGCGATTTACCAATAATCATCTCCCACCAAACGCCCATGTATTTTGTAGGTTTGATGTAAGACGTGTCTTTATACTTGGTAGGCTCGTTAAGGTTAAACATCATTTTTGAATCTAAAACTTCTTCTGCTTTGTTAGAAACAATTACAGTTCTCCATGGTGTGTTAAAAGGTGTTTGGATATAGCCTTTTGCGCCTTGTCCATCTGGCGTAAGATGTGTTTTAAATTTAAAATTCTTAGCATCAACCTCAAGGTGCGAGGCTGGGTAATCGATAAGTGCTGCTTCGCCAAGGTTAACATAAAGTGGTTGTTTTCCTTCTTTCTTCAACATCAAAGGTGATTGTACGGCATCTTTAACTGGCGTCTGCGATGCATTGCTATCGTAACTTGTTGCCCATTTCGCAGGAATTTCTGACACATTGGAAGTTTGGTATTGGTATTCTTGCGAATCGTAATCGCCCGCAATCCACCAAGCCTTCATATCTGTTGGAAAATCGAAATCCGAATCTTCCTCTTTTACTACAAAATAATTGAGATTCTTCTGTTGCGGAAACTCATATCTAAAGCCTAAACCATCGTTAAATAATCGAAATTTAATAACGATATTTCGGTCTGTTGCTTTTTGGTTAAGGCTTACTGCAAGCTCGTTATAGTTGTTGATGTAGTTTTTCTTTTCGCCAAGAATTGGCTGCCAAGTTTCATTTTTAGAATCTCTTTTGTCTGATACTTTTTCGAAACCGTAGTTAAGATCTTGCGCTTTGTCATTGGCGTTGCTAAGATCTGTATTGAATTTGATATTTGAATCTTTGAAAAGTCTTAAACCTAATTTTGAATCTTCAAGAACTGTTTCTCCTTTATATTTAAGATTATAAAAAGGCACTCCATTTTTGAGACTGAAATTCATTTCGAATTGTCCATCTGGTGACTTTAGCGATTGCGCTGTAAGTCCAGTAAACATCATTGAAAAACATAATATCCCAAAGCTAATTTTCCGCATAATTTTCTTTTTAATTTCTAAAAACTAATAAATATAAAAAAAGTGCTGCGGTAATGCAACACTTTTTTTGGCTTTTATAATGTTGAACTTACTTATTGTTTAACAACTTTGAAAGTTCCACGTTTGATGTTAGCAGTAATCTTGTAAGAAGCACCTCCTCCATCGATTTTAATATTATTGTTATCTCCTTTTGGACCTAAGAAACCTGTGTTACCAGCTTCTGTAATGTTAGCCCACTCTAGATCGCCCCAAGATTTTTGTCCAATAAATTTGAACTCTGAGCCGTCAGGAAGAGATTGTACAACTTCGAAAACGCCTTCCCCAACCTTGGTCATTGGGATTGCATTATCTGCACTCCATCCATTGATAGAACCAACAACATAAAGATTCGACACGTTATAAGTCGGAATTGCCGATGGTGTAACTGTCAACGATTTTTTGGTTGCATCTGCATCAATTACAATTTTGTAAATACCTGTTGCACCATTGAATTTGATATTCTCATCTGGCGAAGCTTCCATGTTGGTTGACCAAGTTTTAAAGTATTTGTAAGCATCCTTGATCCCTGCTGCATCTAGACTGTAATTGGTTGGTCCCCAATCTTGTTGTCCTAAGAATCTGAAATTCTTCCCATTCTCAAGATAAGTATATATCGTTGAAAGGTTTTCAACTTTATTTAACAATTGTGCATCAGCTGCATTCCACCCTGGTGCAGAAGCATCTCCAACAATATAAAAACTTGGGAAAGCAGTCATGTAAGCCGTCACATTAAGATTAATAACATTAGAATAAAGCGCAGTACCTGCTCCTAAAGTCGAAGCTAATCTAACCTCAACATCAGTTGCTACATCAGGCGTAAGACCTGCATCCAACATGATTTTATTAAACTCAGCCACTGTAAATGTTAGTGTTGATGTACCATCTTGAACTTCTACAATTTTAGCACCTGCAAAGTTTCCTCCCTTTTTAGCAAATTGAAGTTGACTTTTTTGAGCCACAGAAACACCATAATCTGGTCTAGCCCAAGTAAAAGTAATAAGCTTATCCGCCTCATGATCTTTTGTCAAAACTACATTTGTCTTGTCAGCTTGCAACTTGGAATCTGAAGGTGTATTAAGAACCGCACGTTCTTCGTCCTTCTCACAAGAAATAACAAGAAGTGCTACGAAACTCGCAATTAATATTTTGAATATATTTTTCATCTTTAATCTATATAAAATTATGATTAGTAACCAGGATTTTGAATCAAATTAGGGTTAGCATTAAGATCACTCGCTGGGATTGGATAAAGATTTCTATAATCTTCAACACCTTTACCATCTTTAACACCGCCTTTGAAAGGCCATAGATAAGATGCAGATGTGAATTTATTAAATCTAATTAAATCCGTTCTTCTTGTTGCTTCCCACGCCAATTCTCTAGCTCTTTCATCCAAAATAAAATCCAAGTTAATGCTTGTTACATTTCCACTTGTATTACCATAAGCTCTTGTACGAAGTGCATTAACATAAGTCAAAGCTTGTGATTGACTACCGCCGCCACCTCTAAGCACTGCTTCAGCATACATCAAATAAGCATCTGCTAATCTAAACAATGGGAAATCTGTATCTACAAAATCACCTGCAGAATCTGATCCTTGCTGACCAGTTTTAGTTACATTTTTAAATTTAATTAAAGGGAAGCCATCCGTAAATGCTGTAACATTATTGATGTCTAAATTTTGACCATCCGTATGGAAAACGCCTCTTTTATCTTGGCTACCGTCTGTTGAAGGGAAAAGATTTACTAAATTTTTAGTAGTTCTAAGTCCACCCCAACCACTGTTGATTCCCAAAGACCCCGGATTCATTGTTCCTCCCGTACCAGCATGAATAATGTAAGTTGTACCTCCGAAAGTACGTGTACGCACACCATCAAAATTAACAGAGAAAATAGTCTCTGTATTCCCAACATTATTATCTGCTAAGAATAACTCACCATAGTTTGGTTTTAAGCTATAGCCAGCACTAATCACTTTTTCAGCATATACTCTTGCATCATTATAACGACCTTGTCCTGTGTATACTTCTGCATTAAGATATAATTTAGCCAATAACATCCAAACTGCAGCTTTATCCGCTCTTCCGTACTCGTTGGTCTTCGGATCTTTTAAAAGACTTTCTAATTCTTTAAGCTCCGACTCTACATAAGTGAAAAGTTGTTTTCTATCTGATCTTGGTGGTGGTTTAATACCTACTTCGTCCTTCTCCGTTGTAAAAGGCCCACTTCCGAACAAATCTAAAGCATGATAATAAGATAATGCTCTCATAAATCTAGCTTCATTTCGGTACAACCTCGCTTCATCCGCGTTAGCTCCAGAGATATTACGTGATGCCAATTTATCATCAGCAGTCTCACGGATAAACTCATTAGCAACTGCAACTTGATAATAAATTCTGTAATAAAGCGCTGTAATAAACTCGTTGTTAGCAGCCCAAGTCATGTTATGCAAATCTGGTAAAGAACCATCGTTCCACGCGATAACAGCTTCGTCCGTCGGTAACTCTTGTAACTGAAAATATTGTCTTAGATAGTTAGATGTACCGCCATCGATACCACTAATATCGGGATTACCGTCACCTCCTTCTTGGCCGGATACAGCCATACCTGCATATATTTTAGCAAGCACACCTTTATAATTAGCGAAGTCACCATATACTGTATTAGATGCAACTTCTGTCTCTGGCATCCTGTCAAGATCCTTCTCACAAGAAATTAAGAAAAGACTTGCAGCAACGCCTATTGTAAATATATTTTTAAATTTCATTTGGTCTTTTAATTAAAATTGAAAGTTAAATCCTACTGAATACACTCTTGGTCTTTGATACAAATTGTTATCAATTCCGTTAAATACTTCTGGATCCAAACCTGAATATTTAGTAATGATAAACGCATTCTGAACAGATCCGAATACACGTAATCTTGATGAATCAGAGATAAAATTCGGGAAGTTATAACCTACATTAATGTTATCCATTCTAAGGAACGATGCATTTTCTACATAGTAATCTGAGAAATACTGTCCTCTGTTAAAGCCTGTTTCTAAATAGTTTTGATGGATATTTTGTAAATAGCTATTATTAGCAATACCTTGTAGGTTACCATATTGTGATGCTACGTTATTATACACGTAGTTACCAATACTTGCTCTCATGGCCAATCCCAAATCCCAATTTTTATATGCTAATCTTGTTGAAAAGCCTAATAATACATCTGGTGCTGGCGATTTGTATTTGTAAAGATCGCTACTATTAATTACCCCATCATTATTTTGGTCAACATATACGCCTTCAATTGGTTTACCATTATTATCATATACTTGTTGATAAACATAGAACATATTAGGCATAAAACCTTGAGACTGAATTTGAATTGTAGATCCAGTACCACCACCAATACCACCAACCATAAGTTGGTTCCCGTTTAGGTTTGTGATTTCAGATTTATAGTGTGTCACATTAAAACTCATATCCCAGTTAAGATTATCAGATTTAATCGCCTTAACATTAATATTCGCTTCAATACCTCTATTTCTCATATCTCCAATATTGGTAAGAATCATGTTGGTAAGGTTAGCACCAGCCGGTACAGTTACAAAACTGATAAGATCTTCTGATTTTTTCTCAAATAAGTCAACAGCACCCGAAATTCTTTCATGTAAAAATCCGAAATCTAAACCAATATTTTTGGTTGTCGTAGTTTCCCATTTAATATTCTTATCATATCCTGCCGGACGATAAGTGTTATAAAACTCATCACCAATCTGGTACATCGCACCACCATTAGAGATAACATATTTTGGAAGATATGGATAATCTCCGTTATTAATTTCTTGCTGACCAGTTTGTCCCCATCCTAATCTCAGCTTCATAGTGGATATTGTATTAGAATCTCTTAAGAATGCTTCTTTATCCATTCTCCAAGCTAATGCAAACGCAGGGAAATAACCAACTCTTGCATCTTTGCTAAATCTAGATGATGCATCACGTCTAACTGAAGCTGTTAATAAATATCTATCATTGAACGTATAATTAAGACGTGCAAAATAAGACAATAATGTATTTTGAGTGAAGAAATCTATACCTGTTAAAGGGTTTTGTGTACCATCGCCATTAAGAGTTGGTGCAAAAGGTTCTGTTCTTTGCCAATCTTGATAAGAGTAACCAGCAGTCACATCTATTAATGACTTAATAGACTCAAAATTTTTGGTATAATTTAGATAAAACTCCAAAAGTTTATTTTTCTTCTCTTGTGTATATCTTCTGTAAGTTCCTTTTTGATAATAAGCCATAGCAGCTGTTGGAAGAACTGTTGTGTTACCATTAGAGTCGCTATAATCTAGACCTAAGTTAAGATTTGCACGCAACTCAGGTAAAAAGTGCATTTTATAATCAAACTGAACATTTCCTAAAACTCGTCTTACATATGATAAATCCCATCTTTGGTTAAGCATCGACATTGGATTTTTTGTACCATTGGTATTAGGCTCATGTGTTGAAGCATTTAACCATTCCCAATAACCACCATAATTAGAATAAGATGAGTCATAAACAGGTTTTGTAGGATCAAATACCACAGCTGCACCAACTACTCCATCTTCTTTAAATCTATTTTCAACGTAAGTACCTTTTAAATTAAAATTAATATCCAAATGTTTATCAAATAATTTCGGATTTAAGTTTAAAGAGGCTGTTGTTCTTTCGATATTATTCGTTCTAATAATACCATCTTGATTTAGGTAACCAATAGACAATCTATATGGGAGACCTTTAATACCACCAGATAATGAAATCGAATTATCAAAACCTACAGCTGTTTGATAGATTTTATCTTGCCAATTGGTATTAGCATTTCCCAATAACGCTTGGTAAGAAGGATCTGCTTTTTGCATCACAACATTACGAAATTGATCTGGTGACAACATATCGATCTCTCCCATTTTTTCATAAACAGAAGTTGTTGTTGTATAATTTGCTTTCAACTTACCAGAAGTTCCTTTTTTTGTTGTAATAATAATAACACCATTAGCTGCTCTTGCACCATAAATCGCAGAAGCCGATGCATCTTTCAAGATGTTAAAGCTTTCGATATCATTGGGGTTGATTAGCGCTAGCGCATTACTAGCTCCGCTTATTCCTTGATTATCAACAGGTACACCATCAATCACGATCAAAGGATCATTAAGAGCTGTTAAAGAAGAACCTCCTCGAATTCTAATAGTAGCACCTGCTCCAGGCGCACCACTATTAGTAGCAATTTGCACACCAGATGCTTTACCTTGGATTAATTGATCCGCAGAGTTAATACTTCCTTCGTTGAAGTCTTTGCTCGAAATTGCAGTAATTGACCCGGTCAAATCTGATTTTTTCTTTGTACCGTAACCAATAACTACAACCTCTTCGATATTCTTAGTTTTAAGACTATCACTTTGTTGGGCATGCAACATACTACCTGCTAATAGGAAGAATGGCGCTACCTTCAAAATAAATTTGTTTTCTTTCACGTATGTATATTTTAAATTAACACTCACTTAACAAATACTTAAGAAAAATTAAGCATGGAAAGTTATAAAAAAAACTATATCCAAAAATAATTCTTCGCTTTTTTTTATAATTCATTAAAATTCCAAACATCACCTGCTTAAAAGCCAATAAAATCAACTTAAAATTACGAAATAATTATTCAATACATAGTATTTTTTAAATCAATAAATGACTTTTATAAACACTTGTTTAACAAAAAAGCATCTTAAAATGACAATTTAACATCAATTACGTTAAAAATTACATCAAAAATAATCTTAGAAAAAGTATCTGTCATCAAAAATTAAATAAGGCGTCTCGAGATGTTCTCCTCTAATAAACCAACAAATTTTCCAAAATCAACCAGCATAAAATGTGATTTTCTATTTTTCTCAAACTAATAATTATTTTGAGAACCTTCATTCTAATATTAAACAAAAAAAATCGACTCGGAATTTTGAAGTCGATTTTTGGTTTAAACAAGATTTTACGTTTTTAATGATCTTCGATAAATCGTGGTTCTGAAGCTTTTTTACCAAAGTATGTCATGATGAGAACGCAGGCTATCAAAAAGTAAAACGAATATTGCCAAGAAATATCCCAATCGTGCAACTTTCCGAAAATCGGAGGCCCACAAGCAGCGACAAGATAACCGATTGATTGGGCTTTTCCAGAAATTTTGATGGTTCCATGCATGGTTTTTGTTCGGAGTGAAAAGAACAAAATCGAAAGACTAAATGCCAATCCGCCCGCAATTCCGATTAGAGTTGCACTAACATAAACCAATTGAGATTTTAGAATTGTGAGCATCAACAAACCGATAAGGAAAAGTCCACCAGTTAAGTAAATTAAACTTTTTTGATTCTTCATTTTTGTTGCCAAAATTGGACTAAAAAGCATTACGGGCAACATCGCCATTTGAAGTACAAAAAGTACCCAACCTGTTTCGGATTTTTGCATTCCGAAATCTACGAGAACCGTTGGTAACAAAGCAACAAGGCAATAATACACCAAAGACTGAAGTCCCATAAAAATACTGATGCTCCAAGCCTGTTTGGATTTAAAAATATTAAATTTTGTTGTGGCAATCGCACTTGTCGCAGTTTGAGCAGTTTTTTTTCCTGTAATTAATTCCGTCGAAACCACGATAAGCGCAAGGATTCCGCCAATAATCCAAATTCCTAAGGAACCTTTCCATTCCATTCCCGTCCATTTTCCAAGGTTGATACTCAAACCCGATGCTAATGCAGCAACCAAACTCATTGCCACAGAAAAAACGCCCGTCATAATTCCGATTTTATTGGGGAAAATATTTTTGATGTAAGCCGGAGTTAGGACATTTCCGATGCAAATTCCCAATCCAAGGATTAGTGAACCGGCAAAAAGCGTTGCCACATTTCCGTAAATTCTGATGTAAAGTCCGACAATCAATATGATAAGCGAAATCAACAAACCTGCACGAATATTGATTTTCGCGGCAGCTTTACTCACCAAAATAGAACACGTTGCAAACACAAAAAGTGGGATCGACGTGAGCAAACTCGCTTCTAAATTATCAAGATGAAAAACATTTTTTATTTCGTCCAAAATCGGACTAACCGCCGTAATGGGCGAACGCAGATTGCTGGAAACCAAAATCACGACCAAGACGCCAAGCCACGCGAGATTTTTATTGGTATTTTCTTTATTCATATTTTTTGTAGGATTAAATATTGAAAGAACTTTTTTATAGTTCAAATTTCTTTTGCAAAATTAATAATGTCGTTTGTATTAAATTTGCCATTAATTATATTTAAAACGACAAAATGAGTTTTAAAAACACAAAAGAAGACCGCGGTCAACATATTGATCATTTGACCACCAATTCTTATGTTTGGTACGAAAGCAATTGGAAGCACGATGACAAGGAAGATTCGCACGATTACTACCAACTGAATTATGTTGAGGAAGGTTATCAGTATTTTCATATTGAGCAGAAAATTTATTTGGTTCCGCAGAATAATGTGATTTGGATTCCTGCCAACAAAAAACATCGGACAACCTCCGATGCGACTACGGTTAATCCGATGTTGATTTTATTTAAGTCGGCTCCCAAAAAGGATTTCTATAACGAAGTTCACGTTTTCGAAGCGCCTGCTGTTTTGCGAGAAATGATGTTTTATGCCTCAAAATGGAATAAAGCAACCAGCGAAAATCCCGAGCAACATCTTTTCCTAAAAGCTTTGTTGGGAAGTTTGCCCAACTTTTGCAACGACGCTTTTGGTTTACAAGTTCCAGTACCAACGGATTCTCGACTGATTCCCGTTTGTCATTACATCAACGCAAATTATCAATACAATGTCAGCGCCGATGATTTAGGCGAAATTGCAAAAATGTCAGCCCGCAACTTGCAAAGAATTTTCAAGCAAGAAACGGGCATAACACTGCAAAAATATATTCAGCTCATCCGAATTGTAAAAAGTATTGAACTTATTGACACCAAACGTTTCACACTAAGTGAAATCGCTTACAAAGTCGGCTACAAAAGTCTTTCCGCATTCAGCAATTCGTATTTTTCGATTATGAAAATAAAGCCGAGTGGGAAAGGTCAGAAAAAGTAAGTCACATTTGGTTGTTAGTTTTTAGTGTTTAGCTGTCGTCAGCTCGATTTCTATGACATATGCAAATTAAAATTATACACAGATTCGTTTTTTATTAAAGCATATATTCTGTGTATAATTTTATTTCTAATTGCGTTGAGTATAGACATCTTGTTTTTTCCTTCCGCAACCTTTCTTTGGAAGTAAATTGCAAGGTCATTTTTTAATCTTATCGAGCTGAGCGCCGCTAAATGCAATACTTTTTTCAGCTCTTTATCCGCCATTGTAGAAACCCTCGGTTTTCGATAAATAGAACTACCCGAACTGTATTCAAATGGTGCAACTCCTGCGTAACAAGCCATTTTTCGGGCAGATTGTATATCTGAAAATCCTTTGGTTTTTATAATCATTA
>NZ_FUYZ01000015.1 GCF_900167905.1 Soonwooa buanensis
AAAATACAATATTTAGGGTGGTTTTAGCAGAGGGGCTCACCTGTTCCCATTCCGAACACAGAAGTTAAGCCCTCTAGCGCCGATGGTACTGCTAACGCGGGAGAGTAGGTCGCCGCCAGTTTTTTTAAAGCTCATCAACTAGTGTTGATGAGCTTTTTTTGTTTTATTCCTATAGGAGTTAGGTCGTAGGTCGTAGGTTTTAGTAATCGTATTGTGGTTATTAGCTTTAAGCAATAAGCTGTAGGCAGTAAGCAATAAGCATTAAGCTACAACTCCAATTCCAACTTCTCTCATAGGTTTATTCTATAACTTAAACACTAAACACCAGACACTAAAATCTGAATCCTGAAACCTGAAACCTAAGATCTCAACTCATTATTCATAACTCATAACTCCTAACTAAAAGAGCCTAGCCCCGATTGAACGGCATGTTTGACTTCGTCGAACCACTTCGTTAGGTTTGAAGCTCTTTTTGTAAGTAATGGGCAAAAGCCAAGCACAAAAAAGCGAGTAGTGAAAGCGGGAAAAAGCTACTAATAATATACTATTTAGTTCATATAGAGTCCGTAGATTTTGACGTTAGTATTTTTCAGGTTTTCATTTAGTGGCAATTTTAGTTTTTATTAAAATTAGTTTTTGATGTAAATGTTGTTAATATTTGTGAAAATCAGCTTTTTTATTTTTTTTTCTTTTAAATAAGCATATTTTTGCAATCAAATATTTTAATCAAGTTATGAAAAGAATTTTGTTCTTATGTATGATTGCATTGTTCGCGGTTTCTTGTTCTAAGAAAGTGAAAGTTAGCGGTGTTATCAAAAATGGTTCGCCTTTGGAACGTGTAGAATTTATCGATGCTTCGGGGGTTGCGACTTTGCCATTAATTAATATGGGTGTTGATGCTAAGGGTAATTTTACTGGAGAATTTGAAGCTCCAAAGAACGGAATGTACGCAATGACTTATGCTGGTCAAATGGCGTTCGTTTATCTTAAAAAAGGACAGTCTCTTAATATTTCGGGAGATGCGATGTCTTTCCCGAACGTGTTTACAATCCAAGGAGATGCTAAAGCTAATAATGATTTCTTGAAAGAAACTCAGGCTTACATGGAGCAATATCTTGGAAAATTAGATATGAGCATTATTTCTAAAGATGAAAAATCATTCTTAACTCAAGTTAAAAAAATTAATGATGATTTGACTAAAAATATCGATGATGCTGCGTCTAAAACAAAAGCTGATTCTGATGTTGTAACGCTTAAGAAAGATGAACTTAAAACTCATATTTTGACTTTCCTTAGTCAATATGAGGCTAATCATGGTGAAGCTGTACAACAACCAAACTTTAAAGTGTCTACAGCATTTAAAGATTATACTAAGTCTTTGGAAGCTGATGGCGATAAGATGATTAAAAACTTACCGTTGTACCGTAACTATTTGTTAAACAAAATTGGTAACGATTTCCAGAAGTTTGCATTGGCACAAAGCGATAAGAATACAGCGTCGATGTCTTCTATTTTTGCTAAATATTTAAAGGGAAAATCAGAATATTCTCAAGACACTAAAGACTATTTGTTGGCTTTTGTTATTTCTAAATTTGATCTTAATCCGTTTGCTGATAACACAGAAGCTATCATTAAAGTTGCTGATGACAATATTAAAAATGCTGAAGTTAAAAAAGATTTGAAAGCCGCATTCGATGCAGTATATGGTCTTAAAAAAGGGACAGATGCACCTGCTAGTGCTTTGTTAAAAACTGATGGTAAATCTACGACGCTTGCGGACTTTAAAGGAAAACCAACTTTGGTTGTAACTTATGCTTCTTGGAATCCTTATATCGCACAAAGCACAATCCCAGTTCTAAAAGAAGTTGTTGAATATTACAAATCAAAAATGAATATTGTTTTAGTAAATCTTGATGATACTAAAGCGCAATTTGATAAAACTTATCCAACTTTGATGAAAGGTATTTCTGGCGTTAATGTATATGCTGAAGGCGGTCTTAATTCAAAATTTGCTAAAGATTATTCAGTGTTTGGATTCAAAATTCCTGGATTTACATTGCTTGATAAAGATGGTAAAATTGCAGGTCCAACTTACTATAATCTTGGTGAGCAAAAATTCATCGAAATGTTAAGTAAATTAACAGGTATTGCTGCACCAGCTGCGCCTGAAGCACAAGTTGCTCCAGATTGGAATGGACAGCAAACTGCGCCAGCGCCTCAACCAGAAGCAGCGCAACCACAAACTAAATAGATAGAAATTTATTCTTAATGAAGAAAAAAAAGAATTTAATTTTAGAAAATATCAGACTCCTTTCTGCCGGTGCGAAAGGAGTTTCTGTTGCTAAAGCAGAGGACGGCAAAACCATTTTTGTAAGCGGAGCCGTACCTGGAGATCTTGTTAATGTACAAGTTAAAAAGTCAAAAAGTAGTTATTACGAAGGTCAAGCGATTGAGATTTTGGAAATGTCGCCTGATCGTGTCGAACCAAAATGTATCCATTTCGGGTATTGTGGTGGCTGCAAATGGCAAAATATGTCTTACGAAAAACAACTTTATTTTAAAGAAAGTGAAGTTCTTAACAACATCAAGAGAATTGGTGGTTTCAACGATTTTGTTTGTGAGCCAATTTTAGGTGCGGAAGAACAATTCCTTTATCGTAACAAGATGGAGTTTTCGTTTTCCAATGCGCGTTGGTTGACACCAGAAGAAATAAAAAGTGATGTTGAACTTAATAGCAAAGATGCTTTAGGTTTTCATATTCCTGGACAATGGAGCAAGATTCTTGATCTTAAAGAATGTTTTTTACAAGAAGATCCGTCGAATGCGATGCGTCTTTTCGTAAAACATTTTGCCGTTGAAAATGGCCTTGAGTTTTTTGATGTTCGAAATCAGGAAGGTTTTTTGAGAACTTTTATGCTTCGTCAAAATTCTAAAGGCGAATGGATGTTATTATTCCAATTGTTTAAAGAAGATGAAGATAAAAGAAAATTGCTTCTTGATGCTGTTTTAAAAGAATTTCCTCAAATTAAAACTTTGCTTTTTGCAATTAATTCGAAAGGAAATGACAGTGTTTACGATTTAGATATTCAGACGTATTTTGGTGATGGATTTTTGTATGAAGAAATGGATGGACTTAAGTTTAAGATTGGGCCAAAATCATTTTTTCAAACCAATTATAAACAAGCATTAAATCTTTACCGAAAAACTTTAGAATTTGCTGGATTAACGGGTGACGAAGTGGTGTACGACCTTTACACAGGAACAGGAACTATCGCGCAATATATCGCTAGAACTGCAAAACATGTTATCGGCATCGAAGCTGTACAAGAAGCCATCGACGCAGCTGAAGAACATGCAGTATTAAACGGTCTAGACAATTGTACTTTCTATTGTGGCGATATGAAAGAGGTTTTCACAGAAGAGTTTTTGTCACAACACCCAAAAGCTGATGTCTTGGTAACCGATCCACCACGCGATGGGATGCATCCAAAAGTTGTGGAGCAGATTCTCAAACTTTCGCCAGAAAAAGTGGTGTATGTTAGCTGTAATTCGGCAACGCAAGCTCGTGATATTGCTTTGATGAAGGAAGATTACGACTTGGTGAAAATCTTGCCAGTTGATATGTTTCCGCAAACACATCATGTTGAGAATATTGCACTTTTGACGAAGAAGAAAAAATAATTTTAAATAAGATTACTTAGAGTCTGTTTAATTTTAAAAATTAATCAATTTGGCCACAAAAGGAAAAGTAAGGCACAATTTTAAAAGAGCAAAAAATGCAAAGTATAAAGCTTTATTTTTTTTGAACTTTATCGATTGTCGTTAAATACTATACTTTTGTGGTTTAATATTTTTAAACAAACTCTTAATTAAAACGAAGATTGTATATGAAGAATTTTAGAACATTAATTATTTCGACCGCTATTTTATTTTTTTATCAAACAGGAACGGCACAGACCGATTCGACAGCTGTTAAAAAAGAAACGCCAGCAGCAACTAAAACGGACGCTGATAAAGACAAAAAAGCAGTGGTTAAACCTTATAAAGATGTAATTACTGATAAAGCGGTGACCGACAACGGTGTTATTGATGTTCATAAAATTAATGATAAATACTTCTTCGAGTTACCAGATAATGTTCTAAATAAAGAATTTTTGATGGTAACGAGATTGACTAAATCTGCCGCTGGTATGCGATCTGGGACAACAGGTTATGCCGGCGATCAAATTGGTCAAAAAGTCATTCGTTTTGAAAAAGGTCCAAAAGACAAAATCCTTTTGCGTTCGGTTTCTTATGTAGATTATGCTGCAGATTCGACATCGCAAATGTACCAATCGGTTGTTAGGAATAATGTCCAAGAGATTATGATGTCTTTCGATGTTAAAGCTTACGGAAAAGGAAATAAATCTTCTGTTATCGACGTAACAGACGTTCTAAATGCAGATAACGAAATGGTATCTTTTGGTGCGACGGTAAAGGATAATTTCAAAGTTGGAGCTTTCCAGAAGAATATGTCTTTCGTTAATTATGTGAAGTCTTTCCCGACGAATGTCGAGATTAACACCACCAAAACTTTTTCTAAAACGACAGGTCGTGCAGCAACGCCAGTTCCTGGAGCTATTGTCCCAAAAGTTAGCGGAAATTATACAGTAGAGATTAATTCTTCTTTTGTATTGTTGCCAGAAGACAAAATGCAAGCGCGTTATTTTGATCCACGAGTTGGATATTTCACTGTTGGTTATACCGATTTTGATTTGGATCCTCAAGGTGTAAAACGTGTTAACCTTATCAAAAGATGGCGTCTCGAACCAAAACCTCAAGATGTTGAAAAATATAATAGAGGCGAATTGGTAGAGCCTGCAAAGCCGATTGTTTTTTATATCGATCCAGCGACGCCGCCAAAATGGGTTCCTTATTTGATGGACGGTGTTAACGATTGGCAAAAAGCCTTCGAGAAAGCTGGTTTCAAAAATGCGATTGTTGCTAAAATCCCAAATGCGAAAACTGATCCAGAATGGAGTCTAGAAGATGCACGTTTTTCGGCGATTGTTTACAAACCATCAGATGTACCAAATGCTTCTGGACCTTCAATATCGGATCCTAGAACTGGAGAGATTTTGGAAAGTCACATCAATTGGTATCATAACGTGATGTTGTTGTTGAGAAATTGGTATTTTGTACAAGCTTCACCTATCGATCCTAAAGCTCGAAAAATGGAATTTGATGACAAATTAATGGGCGAGTTGATTCGTTTTGTGTCTTCTCACGAGGTTGGTCACACGTTGGGATTACGTCATAATTTTATATCGAGTGCAACGGTGCCTGTTGAGAAACTTAGAGATAAAAAATGGTTGGACGAAAACGGACATACACCTTCGATTATGGATTATGCACGTTTTAATTATGTTGCGCAACCAGAAGATAACATCACCGAAAAAGGTATCTATCCAAGAATTGGTGATTATGACAATTGGGCAATCGAATGGGGTTATAGACGTTTTTTTGATTTAAAAACACCAGATTCTGAAAAGTCAAAACTTAACCAATGGGTTATTGATAAAACTAAAAATCCAAGATTGTTATTCGGGACCGAGTCTGATACTTTTGATCCGAGATTGCAAAGTGAAGCTTTGGGAGATAATGCAATGTTGGCTAGCGAGTACGGACTTAAAAATCTTAAAAGAATTGTTGAAAATCTAGAACAATGGACAGCAACTCCTAACGAAGATTTTACAAATCTTGGGATGATGTACGATCAAGTGACTGGACAATTCAAACGTTATATTGGTCACGTTTCCAAATATATTGGTGGACGTTATGTGACGCCAAAAACAGCAGAACAAACTGGTGTTATTTTCGAAACAGTTTCTAAAAAAGATCAAAAAGAAGCACTTAGCTTTTTAGATAAAAATGTCTTCCAAACACCAAATTGGTTGTTAAACAAATCAATCTACGAAAAAACAGGAAAAATGCCTGTAAAGACTGTTGAAGATTTGCAGAATACTGTGTTTAACAGAATTTTGAGTCCGATGGTTTTACAGAATATGTATCAAATGGAAGCTGTCGGAGGCGCAAATTATTCGGTGATAGATTATTTATCAGATTTAGAAAATGTGGTTTTCAAAAATAATGATGATATTTATAGCCGTAATTTGCAACGAAATTATGTGTCGAGTTTATCCAAATTGGTGGACAACAGAAACAATGATCAAACCGATATTACAGCTTTTGTACGTGGAAGATTATCCGATCTTAAATCCAGGTTAACGTCAAAACTTAAAGCTGGTGATCAATCGAGCAAATACCATTATCAAGATTTAATTTTTAGAATTGAAAAAACTTTAGATCCAAAATCATGAGACGTTTTCTGAAATTATTAACTGTTGGTTTTACTTTAGCACTTATCTCTTGCGGTGGCGATGACGACATCTGCGTAAGTGGGGAAGCGACGTCTCGTGTGAAGGTAAAATTTAAAACAGAAATTAACGACAAGCTTTTGACCGTCGATACGTTATATGTGAGCGTTGATTACGGCAATGGAAAAATCAAAGATTTAACAAAGCGTTCTATGGTCGATTCGTTGCTGATACCTTTGCGTGTAGACAATAGTACGGCGACCAAATTATATTTTAAAACAAGGATAAAAGGAGATACTTCGATTGTTAATATTAATTACAAAACGCAATCGGCCTATGTATCGCCAGCTTGTGGTTATAAATTGAGTTACAAAGATGTGACTTATGATTTAGTAAAACCGACACCAGTTAAAAAAGTTCAATCTAACCAAACCGAAATTGTTGATGAAAACAAAACTCATTTCTATCTTTTGTTTTAGTCTGTCTTTAGTTGCTTTTGGACAAAAAAAACCTGCTGATACGATCAAAAAATCTTGGAAGTACGAGCCTAATTTCCTTGTAGGATTTGATGTTCTTAATGCTGGTGTTAGCGCATTTTCGGACAGAAAGCTTTTCCAAGGGACAATTTCTACAAGATTAACTAAAAAGATGCATCTTGTTGCTGATGTCGGTATTGATAAAAATATCTACCAAAAGAATGGTTACGATGCGAAAGCAAGCGGAACTTTCTTCAAACTTGGGAGCTTCTACATGTTGTCTATGGATAAAGAAAATCCTTACAACGGCTTTTATGGAGGCGGAAAATTAGCTGGTACATTTTATAATCAAGAATATTTTGCAATCCCTGTTCGTGCAACGGGCGGCGGCGCAGACGGTACACAATCTTTACCCGAATCTTCACAATCTTCTTATTGGATAGAAGCAGTTTTGGGCGGACGCGTGCAATTGTTTGATTCCAATTTTTTTATCGATGTTAATGTTCAACCAAAATATTTGCTATATACAACAAAACAGGAAGGTATTATGCCCATGATTGTTCCTGGATTTGGACGTAGCTCTGGGAAATTCGGATTCGGATTTAGCTGGAATATTGCTTATAAGTTTTAAATTTTCTTAAATATTAAATTCAGTTAAGAAGATATTTAATAATATATCAAAAGCCTGACACTCCGAAGAATGTCAGGCTTTTTTTAACAATATAATTTAGTTCCGTATTTTATTTTACTTCCAAAATATAAGGCATTCTCATCATTACGCCATTTTGTAGTTTTGTATCTGTCAATTGTTGGAAGATTTTATAGTTACTTTCACCAAGTTTAGATTTTAACATTTTTGCAGAAATTTCTTCTTCATCCATACTTCCAAACATTTCTTCGAAAGGGTTAGATTTTGCAGGATAAGTTTTTAGACTGTATTTAGAAAGTTTTGCACGCTTCGCAGCATCAGCAATAGCTTGATTAATACCGCCAAGTTCGTCAACCAAACCAAGTTCTTTAGCTCTTGTCCCAGACCAAACGCGTCCACCGCCGATGGCATCAATTTGCTCGAAAGATTTTTTACGATTGGTCGTTACAAAATGTACAAAACGTTTGTAAGTCCCTTCAACACTTTTTTGCATCATGTTAAGCGTGCCAGACGTTGGTCCTTGCAATGCCGAATACATATTAGAATTGCTGTTGGTTTGGACCACGTCGCTACGGATTCCGTTTTTGTTTGCGATGTCTTTGTAATAAGTCATTAGTCCAAATACGCCGATAGATCCTGTAATAGTGTTAGGCTCTGAGTAGATTTTGTCCGCTGCCATTGCGATGTAATAACCGCCAGACGCCGCATAATCTCCGAAAGACACTACAAGTGGTTTTTCTTTTTTAAGTTGTTCTAGCTCAAAAAGGATTTCGTCAGAAGCATTTGCGCTTCCACCAGGTGAGTTAACTCTTAGTACAACAGCTTTTACTTTTTTGTCTTCTTTTACTTTTTTAATTTCTTTAATCAAAGTTTCAGAATAGATACCATTTGTTCCTTTACCTGAGTTGATTTCGCCACTTGCATACAACACAGCCACTTTATCATCTTCTGAGTCTGGATCGATAGTTCCGAAATATTTCGGGAACGAAATTTTACTAAGTTTATCCTCTTTTTTAATACCGATTTTTTGACGAAGAATATTATCGTACTCAGATTTCTGGATCAATTTATCAGCTAACTTGTATTTGATATTATTTTCTGGGATAAAACTGTACAAGCTGTCTGTAATTGTTTTAAACTCCGCTGGATTTATTTTTCTAGATTGTGCAATCTGAGAAGAATTTCTTGACCAAACGTCATTAAGAAGTGTAGAAAGTTGTTCTTCGTTTTCAGGAGAAATTTTGTTTAACATAAAAGGCTCAACCGCCGCTTTGAATTTTCCGTGACGAATAACTTGGATGTTAATACCATATTTATCAGCAAAATCTTTGAAGAACGCAACTTCCGCAGAAAGACCTTTTAGCTCGATACCGCCAGTTGGGTTAAGATAGAATTGATCCGCTACAGATCCTATATAATAAGCAGCTTGCGAAACATTATTACCATAAGCGTAAACGAATTTTCCACTTTTCTTAAAATCGATTAAAGCCTGACGAATGCTTTCTAACTGTGTGTTACCAGCAGAAAAATCATCAAGTTCTAAACTAATACCTTTAATGTTATTATCGGTTTTAGCATTGATAATAGATTTTTGAAGGTCAAGACTGGTGATGGTTTTCCCTTCTTGTTTAAAATCGAAAATCGAAAACTGCTCGTCACTAGGACTTTCGATAACTTTAGTTTTTAGATCTAAGGTAAGAATAGAGTTTTTCTTAACAGATCCACTACTATCCATGAAAGCGCCCATAATAGCGAAGAAGACAAATCCTCCTATGAAGATAGCTACTAAGATTACAAAAGCAACTATATTTGCTAGTACATACTTGAAAAAAGATTTCATAAATAATTAATATTTGATAATATGTCGCAACATGTTGCCGTTTTGTTACTCGGTAGTAATAAAAATAATCCTAAAATACAGATTGAGAATGCTATAAGTAAAATTGTTAATTCTGGATGTACAATTGTTAATATGTCAAAAATCATGGAAACATCACCAATAGAATTTGACAGTAGTAATAATTTTTGTAATATTGCATTGAGAATCAACACATCTTTATCTCCTTTTAAGCTATTGAAATCTATGAAAGCGATAGAAATTGAGATGGGAAGGATACAAGATAGCCGTTTTTTTGGGGAATATAAGGATCGAGAAATAGATATTGACATCGTTTTTTATGACAATATTTTTTTCGAATGTGAAAATTTGTCGATTCCTCATATAAAGCATGTTTATGAAAGAGATTTTTCAAAACAGTTGATAGCTGAGATAGTAACATAACAAAACACAATATGAAAAAAAAATTAATTCTTTTGGCCGCAGCCTTACCAGCATTAATTTTTGCGCAGAATTCTAATCCATACGGATCTGGTTCTAATGAGACTAAAAAGTTTAATAATGAAAGTCGCCTATTCAAAGACTGGTCTGTCTCTTTAGGAGGTGGAGCTGCTTTTTTGCAATCAGGAGACCTTACTTCATTTTATGACGGAAAAGTTAACTGGGGTTGGAACGGATATATAAGTGTTGATAAACAAATTAATCACACATTTGGATTTAGTCTGATCTATTCTCGTGGAGAAACAAAGCAAAAAGCTATGGCTAGACCCGAATGGGGCGTTGCGAGTGCCTATACAAAGTATGATCAAATTGCAATCTTAGGAGACGTTAACTTGTCTAACCTAATGAGAAGAGTTGATAACAAGTCTGAGTTTAAGTGGGCATTACATGCTTACGGAGGCGCAGGTATTCAAGGGTTTACTACAAGTATGCAAGATGAGGGCATGTATAAACGTTATCCTGCATATATTCATCAAGACCTAGATCAAGGTTCTGTATATTGGACGACAGGTCTTGGTTTAAAATACAAGTTATCAAGACTTATTGATATAGAAATGCGTGCTATGTATGTATTTTCTGGTGATGATGCTTTTGATGGTTCAGGGAAGCAAGGAGGTAATGCTTACGACCCCAATTTTGCACCAGCGGCATATATGCAATTACATCCTAGTAGATCGGATAATGATTTTACAGTTAACTTAGGTTTAAGTTTCAAATTAGGAAAAAGTAACAGAACACATCTAGCTTGGTTTGACCCATTACAAGATGTTTATGCTAAAACAAGTAGTCTAGAAAATCGTGTCAAAGATTTTACAGTTTGTGAGAAAGGCGATAATGATAATGATGGTGTTTGCGATGATTGGGATAGACAGCTTGATACTCCTGCTGGCGCAAGAGTTGATGGGGCTGGTGTAGCTTTAGATCTTGATTTGGATGGTGTTATCGATTTATACGATAAGTGTGTAACAGAGCCAGGGCCAATCGAAAATAATGGTTGTCCTATCGTTACAACAACACCCGCTGTATCCAATAATGTAGTAGATGAAATTAATAAATCTTTACAAGGTGTTGAATTTGAGTTAAATAAAGCAATCATTAGAAAAACTTCATATGGTATTTTGGATAATGCTGCAGATGTTCTGAAAAGTGTGCAAGGACAACAGTTTTTGGTTGTTGGGGCTACTGATGCAAGAGGATCTGTACCACTTAATCTAAAGTTATCTAAAAATAGAGCTGCTGCAGTTGTCTCCTATTTAGTTAAGAAAGGCGTGCCAGCAACTATGCTTCAAGCAGAAGGTCGCGGAAAGTCTGATCTTAAGTATCCAGAATGTGATCCTGCCAGCAACTGCGAAGAGTGGAAAAACGAAGCGAATCGTCGCGTTTATTTTATATCAAAGTAAAAAATACAAATTATGAAAAGAAGTATATTCACATTAGTTGTTATGACAGGCTTGTTTGCACCAGCTTGTTTTAATGCGCAACAAAAAGACAGTATTAGTACGGAAGCTTATCAACCATTTACTCAGGATTCTAAAAGATTTGATGACTGGGCGGTTTCTGCTGGTGTTGGTACTGCACTAATCCAAACAGGTAATATTACCTCTATTAACAATGGTGCTGGTAAAACATTGTTTGGCTATTCAGCTTACTTCAGTGTTGATAAAGCTATTACACATGCTTTTGGGTTAAAGTTACAATATGACAAGGGAGAAACTAGACAAGGTTTTGCTAGTACTAAAGATCATTTAGATAATGTTAAAGCTGCTCGTACACAATATGATGCAATTTCATTACTAGCTGATGTTAATATCTCTAACTTGTTACGAAGAGTAGATAATAAATCTAACTTTAGATGGGCATTACATGGTTATGTTGGAGCTGGTACTTTGGCATATCGTGCCTACTTACAAGAGCCTGGTAAGCCCTATAATCAAAGCTTAGCTACAGAGGTAAAGCCTTTTAAATTAGGTTCTTTGTTCGCGCAGTTTGGTACAGGGGTTAAATACAGAATGGCAGAATCTTGGGATTTGGAAGCTCGTGCAATGTATGTTGTGACAAATGATAATACATTTGATGGTGCGATTAATCAATATCAACATACTACAAATAAGATATCTGACAATATGTTAACAGCTGCACTTGGTGTAACTTATAATATTGGAAAACATCAATCGCATTTATTCTGGCATGATCCATTACAAGAGATCTATTATAAGTTAGACGTTCTTGCTGACAAAACTGACGATGTTGAAGTTTGTAAAAAAGGAGATGCTGATAACGATGGTGTTTGTGACGATTGGGATAGACAGCTTGATACACCAGCAGGTGCAAGAGTTGACGGTTCTGGTGTAGCATTAGATGCTGATCTAGATGGTGTAATTGACCTTTACGATAAGTGTGTAACGGTTCCTGGTCCTGTAGAAAACAATGGTTGTCCAATAGAGTCGATTAAGCATAACAACAATGATGGCGTTTCTGAGACTGTTTTAGACTTAAAAGGTATTGAGTTTAATCTTAATTCTGACAAAATTCTATCTGGTAATACGCCAATTCTTGAAAATGCGATCAGAACTATTAATCAATCTGGAGGTTCTTACCTTATTATAGGGGCGACAGATACTAGAGGTACTGATGCATATAATCAAAAACTTTCTGAGAGAAGAGCAGGTAATGTGAAAAATTTCCTAATTAAAAATGGAGCAAATGCAGGGAAGTTACAATCTGTTGGTAGAGGAGAAAAAGACCTTCTTTATCCAGAATGTGAACCAGCTACTAAGTGTCCAGAATGGAAAAACAGAGCTAACAGAAGAGTTTATTTCGAAGCGAAATAATTTACTTTTAAATAAAATTGAAAACCGTTGAGACATCTCAGCGGTTTTTATTTTTTTAAACTTTAGTAATTGTTTAATTTTACGATATGAAAACCGAGGTCCAATTATCACAACTTTTACACGAGCAACTTCAAAGATTTTGGGGTTATTCAGAATTTCGTGAGGATCAAGAAGCTATTATTACATCGGTTATCAATGGTAAAGATGCCTTAGCACTTTTGCCCACAGGTGGCGGAAAGTCGCTTTGTTATCAACTTCCTGCAATTATTCTTGAAGGGACATGTCTCGTAATTTCGCCGCTTTTAGCTTTAATAAAAGATCAAGTCGATGCGTTGGAAAATCTAGGTATTGAAGCGGAGTTTATAAGTTCTGAATTGGATGATGGCGAAGTTGAAGAAGTCTTCAATCGTTGTATTGAAGGCTTTACTAAAGTGCTCTACGTTTCGCCGGAGCGTCTTAAAAATCAAGAATTTCTACGTAGAATCCCAGAAATCAATATCTCCTTTATCGCTGTTGATGAGGCGCATTGTATCTCAGAATGGGGACAAGATTTCAGGCCGAGTTATCAGAATATCAAATTTTTTAGAGAAGAGTTTAAGAAAGTTCCGATGTTGGCTTTGACGGCTACGGCGACGCCAGAAGTTGTTGAAGAGATCGTGACCAAACTTTCATTAAAAAAAATCAATATTTTTAAGCAAAGTTTTGAACGTGATAACCTCAATATTATTTGTCAAAATATCACCGACAAGTATCAAAAAATAAAAGACTTTTTAAGCCAGAACAAAACTGCTGGGATCATCTATACACGGACCAGAAAAGAAGCTGAGGATCTTACTTACTTCTTGAAAAACTCAGGTTTTGATAATGTTAATTTTTATCATGCTGGACTTTCTCGACAAGATAAAGAACGTTTACAAAAACAATGGCAAAACAGTCATTCTCGAGTTTTGATTTCTACAAATGCTTTCGGGATGGGGATCGACAAAGATAATGTTAGATTTATTATGCATCTCTCGCCATCGTCATCGATTGAGAATTATTATCAAGAAATCGGTCGTGCTGGTAGAGATGGAGAGGAATCGATCGCTTATCTTTTTTGGAATCAACAAGAGCTAAATGAGTTTGATGCTATTTTAAAAAATCAAATTCCGAGCAAGGAAGAATACCAATCGATACTTCGATACTTGTATTCGATTTATCAAATTGCCGAACACGATTTGCCCGAGCCAATGTTTACATTAAAGCTTGACAGAATTAAAAGTTTAAGTAAAGCCTCGCGTGCTAAAATTGTTAATGTTCTCAATTTTTTGCACAATCAAGAGCTTATTTATTACAAAAATTCTTGGAGTCCGTCGAGCATAGAATCATTGGTTAATGGTCAAGATATCGAATTGTTGCCATCAAAAGACGCTCATTTTTTAGAGCTATTGTTTAGAAATATTGCAGGTTTGGCGTCTGGAAAAGTTCATTTCAGTGAGAGAGCTTTTTGCGAGAAAAATCATTTCGATATCAAATTATTTAGAGAGCGATTAGAAGATTTACAAAAAGCGGGACATATCCAATATTTCGATGGTGCAAATCATGCAATTCGGTTTTTGAAACCGCGGGACGAAAACAGATTATTTGGTTATTATTGGAAGTTGTTTTCAGAAATACAAGAAAATAAACTTCAAAAATGGAAACAAATGAAATTCTATGTCACCACGCAAGATTATTGCCGAATGAAGCTTGTTTTACGCTATTTTGGAGAGAAAAATGCTGACGAATGCGGCAAGTGTGATTATTGTCAAAAAAAGGCACCAGCAGGTTCTAACAGCTTAACTAATGACATTTTGTTACAGTTGACTTATCAGCCAAGAACCTTGAACGAATTGGTAGCGATTCTTAAAATTCATTCTCGCGAAACTATTTTAGAAATCCTGATTTTTCTTTTAGATTTAAGAAGAATCAAAATGTTGAATTATAAAACTTATACGATAAACTCATAAATGAAAAGTTTAAAAGTTGTGTTTCTAGGAACACCAGAATTTGCAAAAACGGCTCTGGAAGCTATTCATCAATCGCAGCATGAAGTTGTGGGCGTCGTGACAGCAACGGATAAAGCGAGTGGGAGAGGGCAAAAAGTAAATGCCTCGCCTGTTAAAATATTTGCCGAAGAAAATGGGCTTAAATTATTTCAACCAGAAAAATTAAGAAATCCTGAATTTTTGGAAGAGATAAAATCCCTTAACGCTGACGTGTTCGTGGTTGTTGCATTTAGAATGATGCCACAAATGTTGTTTTCGATTCCGCCGATGGGGACGTTTAACTTGCATGCGTCTTTGTTGCCAGATTATCGCGGTGCGGCGCCAATTAATTTTGCAGTGATAAATGGTGAAACCAAATCTGGAGCGACAACTTTTTTTATCAATGAAAAAATTGATGAAGGAAATATTTTACTTCAAGAAGAAATTGATATTTTGCCAAAAGATAATGCAGGAAGTCTTCATGACAAATTGATGGTGATGGGCGCTGGATTAATTGTTAAAACTTTGGATGGTTTAGCTTTAGAAAATCTTACCGAACATCCGCAGCCAGAAAAAGAAAATCCAAAAACAGCTTACAAGATTTTTAAAGACGATTTAAAAATTGATTGGAATCAAAACTCGGAAATCATCCACAATTTTGTACGTGGTATGTCGCCTTATCCAACAGCTTTTACGGTTTTAAATATTGAAAATGAAGAAAAATCTTTAAAGCTTTTTAAAGGAAAATTTGAATTAAATAATCACAACGAAACAGCTGGAACAATTCATATTTCTAAAAATGAGTTTAAAATCGCTACAAAAGATGGTTATTACTTCCCCGAAGAATTGCAATTGCAAGGCAAAAAACGAATGCTTTTAAAAGATTTTTTAAATGGTTTTCGTAGTTTCGAACAAATAAAAATGGCTTAGTAATCACTAAGCCATTTTGGTTTTTTATAGTTGTACCATTTCGGTTACTTCAACGTCGTAGCCAGCAATAATAGGCTTTAAGTTTGGATTTTGAGAAATCACTTTAAATTTGCTGATTCCTAAATCTTTCAAAATCTGAGTTCCGATTCCGTAATCTCTAAAGTTCGCAGGGATTGTTGGGAATTGTTCTTGCCCGTTTTGGAAATTCAAGAATTGTTGTAATTTTCTAAGTGTCGTCTCTGTGTTAGAAACGTTATTAATAAAGACAATAGCGCCTTTTCCTTCATTGTTGATGATGTCTGTAACCTTTTCTAAAAGCGGTTGTTCACCATTGTTAAGACGGCTCAAAACATCAAAATAAGAACTTGAAGATTGTACTCTGATTAAGACCGGTTCGTCTGGCGTCCAACTTCCTTTTGTCAAAGCAAAATGAATTTGTTCCGTTGGTTTTTCCTCAAACGCAAAGAATTTGAAATCACCGTAATGTGTCTTCACATCACGCTCTTCGATACGCTCAACGATGGTTCCTTTTCTTAATCTATAATGGATAAGATCTTCGATAGACACGATTTTTAGATCATGTTTCTTACCAAATTCAATCAAGTCTGGGATACGCGACATGCTTCCGTCGTCATTCATAATTTCGCAGATAACGCCACCTTCTTTAAGACCCGCTAACTTTGTTAAATCAATAGCAGCTTCGGTATGACCAGCTCTTTTTAGCACGCCACCTTCCTTCGCACGTAACGGGAAAATATGTCCTGGACGCATTAGATCTGTTGGTTTGGTAGCAGGATCCATAATTGCTTTGATCGTTTTTGCTCTATCGCCAGCCGAAATTCCTGTGGTTGTACCTTTTCCTAAAAGGTCAACAGATACCGTGAAAGCTGTCTCTTTAGGATCGGTAGAATTGCTTACCATAGAGTGAAGATCAAGCTCATCACAACGTTTTTCGCTAAGAGGCATACAGATAAGACCTCTTGCGTGGATGGTCATAAAGTTGATTGTTTCTGTTGTGATAAGTTCTGCGGCAGCAACAAGGTCGCCCTCATTTTCGCGATTTTCATCATCGACAACAATAATCATTTTACCATTGCGCAAATCTTCGATTGCTTCTGAGATTGTATTTAGTTGGAATTTTTCCATTTTTACTTTAGATTTTTTTGTTACGCAAAGATAAGGATATTGAAAGGATTTTTCTTAAATTTATGCTGATAATAGCTGAATTTAATAAGCTTGAAAATTTTAAAAATAAGTTTTCAGCTTGAAAATCAGAGGTTGAGATAAAAAATACGCAAAAGCCTTTTGAAATCAAGAATATTTTATTAAATTTGCAAACCAAATAAAGGGTGCTTTGGCCGAGCGGCTAGGCAGTGGTCTGCAACACCATCTACAGCGGTTCGAATCCGCTAGGCACCTCCAATTAAAAATCGCTTTTACAACTTTGTGAAAGCGATTTTTTTTATCTTTAAAGTCGATTGCAATTTACTAAAAATGAACAAGAAAGCTGTCGCTTTTTTATTAATGATGACGTTTTTACCATTGACTTGCTTCTTTGGTTATTGGTTTGTACTTCACATGACTGATAAAAAAACAAGGAAATAACATTATTTAGATATGCAAAAAAAATATAATATTCATTTTAAAATTGAAAAAATTTATCATGACAAACGCAATCATAATACAATGACCTTAACAGGGAAGGATAAAAACCAAACATATACTGTTGAACGCGAGTGGGAAAAAGAATTTAAAATTGGCGACTCAATTGTGAAGAAGAAAGATTCGTTGAGGATTTTTCTTTACCGAAATCAAAAGTTAGACACAATACTTGATTATCGCAACATTTTTATCCGTGAGGATGTTTAGTTATAATCATTTTTAACATTGCGATAACGATTGGCATAATAGACAGCAATAGCACTAAAACCGCAATAGATTGTATTGATAAGATAACCGTAGTTTTTGTTTTTGCCCAGAAAATCACCATTTCCGGACATCGAGATCGCGACACTTCCTAATAAAATCGCTATCCAAAACACCATAAAACATCCTGTATTTCCTTTTAGGTTGTCGATATCTTCCTTTCTGCCTCGCAAAAGAACAAGCAAATAATTGGGTAACCACGCTGCAATCGAGAATAGCATCGCTTGGTTATAACCGATAGCAATCCCAAATCCTAATAAGCTCGAAATGGCAACAAAAAATACGAATGCCGCAATTTTGGCTTTAGAAGTTTGTTCGTCTTTTATAATAAATAAAGGAATATTCATTAATAAAAGGAAAAATACAACCCAAAAATTGAAAAAATTATTTTCTTCCCAAAATCTGGTGTTGAACAAATAGATGTTGACAACTCCCCAAATTATAAATAACACAATTTGTAAAATTGCGCCTTTCTCAAGTGGTGCTTTTTGCTTGAGATCACGCTTTAATTTTGAATTAATTTCCGCAATTTTGGCGTTGATTTCCTTTTGTTTCTTCTTGTCCATTGAGGTCGCTGTTATTTTTCAAGTTTCAAAAGAACAGGGAAATGATCACTAAAACCACTAAGATATCGCGAGCCAGAATACGTACGCAACGGATGTTTGGAGTTTTTGACTCTTATTTTTTCGTTTTGAAAAATAGAGGCTTCGCTTGAAGTAAAGTTTAGTTTTTCAAGCAAGTTTTTTGAGTAAAGAATTTGATCAAACAAAAGTCCTTTGCTGCCATAATAAGACGAAAATTGATTATTACTAAATAAGTTCTCAAAAGGATTTATAAAAATTCTGTTTCCAAAATTATCTAGCAACAATTCTTTGATTTTTTCACCATTCGGATTTTCATTAAAATCGCCCATAATGATGATGGATTCTTGCTTTTCAATTATTTTTGAAAGGATATTTTTAAAAGCTTCAATGATTTTGTTTCGTAAATTTTTCTTTTCATCTTGAAGTCGCTGCGAAGGAAGATGAAGTATGAAGACGTGAAGATTTTCATTGTTAAATTCGAATTCGGCTTGCAAAATATCGCGCGTGTCAGCAACTAGATTTTCGGAAATGCTAAAACTTAAACTGTAAAAATTTTTAAGGTTTAATTTTTCTTCATCGTAAAACAAAGCAACGCTCAAACCTCGAGAATCATTGGATTTTTTGTAAAGAAACTGATGATTGCGCAAAGGTGAATCTTCTTGTTGTAGATCTTCCAAAACCGAAACGCCGCCAATTTCGGCAAGTCCAATTATTGATGGGATTTGACCAAAATCTTCATTAATCCAATTGAAGACATTTTTTATTTTTCGAAGTTTAAGACCATATTTATAATCGTCCCAATTGTAAAGTCCAGAAATCGATTTTTCGTATTTTATATTTTCTGCAGGAAAAAAATTTTCAACATTGTAAAACATAAATAATTCCGAAAGTGTCGACATAAAAGGAGTTTTGAAAAGTTTTGCTGTGGTCTAAAGATAAGGAAATTTGGTTTCAATTAAGCATTTTTGGTTTTAGACGTTTTGATTTAAAACTAATTTCAACGAAAAAGTCCAACGAAAAACATTGGACTTTATATAGTTTAGAATTAAAAATTATTCAGCAATACTCGGAACTTTCACGTTCTCGTTAGCATCTTTTTCATAATCAATACCGTCGATTTCGAAACCAAAAAGATTGAAGAAATCCTTTCTGTAACCTTCGATATCGCTGATGTCTGCTAGATTTTCTGTCGTAACTTGATTCCATTGTTTAGCAACTTCAGCTTGTACATCAGCTGCCATTTCCCAGTCGTCGATACGGATTCTGCCAGCGTCATCCAACGGAACAACGCCGTCTGCTGTATACAATCTTTCTGAGAAAAGACGTTCCATTTGCTCGATGGTTCCTTCGTGCGTTCCTTTCGCTTTCATCACTTTATAAAGTAAAGAAATATACAACGGAACTACAGGAATTGCCGAGCTAGATTGCGTTACCAAAGCTTTGTTAACCGACACGTAAGATGTCCCGTTAAGGTCTTTTAATAAATCATTTAACACAGGAACAGTAGCTTCCAAATCGTTTTTAGCTTGACCAATTGTACCGTTTCTATAAATCGGGAAAGTCAATTCTGGGCCGATATAAGAATAAGCAACCGTTTTGACACCGTCTGCTAATACGCCAGCATTTTTAAGATCTTCCATCCAGAATTTCCAATCTTCGCCGCCCATTACAGCAATCGTGTTCTCGATATCTTCGTCTTTATCAACTGGTTGGATGCTGATGTCTGACACAACGCCTGTGTGGAAATCCACAGTTTTGTTAGTGAAAGGCTCGCCAATTGGCTTAAGAACAGATGCGTAAGCAACACCAGTTTTTGGGTGCGTTCTTCTTGGAGACGCTAAACTATAAACCACCAAATCAACTTGTCCTAAGTCTTTTTTGATAAGTTCTATCGTTTCTTTTTTAACCTCGTCAGAGAAAGCGTCACCGTTGATGCTTTTTGCGTAAAGCCCTGCAGTTGCTGCTTCTTTTTCGAAAGCTGCAGAATTGTACCAACCTGCTGTTCCTATTTTGCCTTCTGAAGCTGGTTTCTCGAAGAAAACACCGATTGTTGCGGCGCCAGATCCGAACGCTGCTTCTATTCTAGATGATAATCCGAATCCTGTAGAAGCACCGATTACTAAAACTTTCTTAGGACCATTCTTTAGTTCACCTTTCGATTTTACATATTCAATTTGGTTTTTTACACTTTGTAACGCGCCATCTGGATGTGCCGTTAGACAAATGAAACCTCTTGTTCTTGGTTGGATAATCATTTTTTAATTTTTTTAACTATGCAAATTAAGCATTTTTTTAGATTAATGCATGACATAATGCTTAGACTTTTACTTGAAGATTTACAATTATCCTTATCTTTAGGTTTAAATTTTAAAAATGAAAATCAAAAATAATTTTGGCGAGTCAGTAGAATTTGATGTTACTAAGCTTGCTTCTTCTCTCAAAAACTCTGGTGCATCGGCGGAAGATGTCGATAAAATTGTGAAACTTATTACTCCGAAATGTTACGAAGGTATCACAACTAAAGAACTTTATAAAATGGCTTTCGAAGCTTTGAAAGGACTTTCTAGATCGGTTGCGGCGCGTTATAGTTTGAAGAAAGCTTTGTCGGAGCTTGGTCCTGCAGGTTTTTATTTTGAACAATGGATTTCGCGGGTGTTTCAATCTTTGGGTTATCAAACCGAAACTGGTCAACACATCAAAGGTCACGCGGTAATGCATGAAGCTGACGTTATTGCAAAGAAAGACGATAAAACCTATTGGATGGAATGTAAATTCCGGAATACTGATGATGCTAAAATTTCTGTAACAACGCCGATGTATGTATTATCAAGAATTAAAGATATTTCGGGAATTGATTATAAGTTGTTCGGGACAACGACACAATTCACTGATGGTTGGTTGGTAACGAATGCTTATTTTACTAGTGATTCGACGACTTTTGGAGAATACTATAATCTGAAAATGTTATCGTGGGATTATCCACAAAATAGAGGTTTAAAGAACTTAGTGGATGCTAATGTTTTGTATCCAGTAACTTGTTTAACAACGATTAACGAAGTTGAAAAATCAAAATTGTTAGAAAGCGGATGCATTTTGGTAAAGGAATTTGTTGAGAATCCAAAGTTTTTAAAACTATTAAATTTAAACCCAGAGAAAGAACAACAGATGTTACAAGAGGCCAAAGAGCTGATGAGTATTAAGATTTCTGAGTAAACTGGTTTAAAACAAAAAAAAGCTTCGAGACATTTCGAGGCTTTTTTGCATTATTAAAGTTTAATAGCTAAAATTTTATTTTCCCTTTTGAGGAGGATAGTTAGCCATAATTTCGGCAACTACTTCTGGGATTTGTTTTTGTTTAGATTTTGGAGAATCTACAGAAATACCGCTTCCGATACCTTGCCAAACCAATTTGTTGGTTTTAGCGTCCACCATATCAACAACGATAGTTCCGCTGTTGTAGTTGCTAGTCCATGTTCTGTTCATCCCAACACCGAAGCCCCAAGGCCCGCCATAGCCGTACATACCATAAGGCGAAGACGATTGTACATCTTGTACTTTTTTGTGAGATGCTTTTACATTGATGATAATGTCAGGCGTTTGCGATGAGGTCAATCCTTTGCTTTGTACTTGTTTTGCAAGTTCGTTAAGAACACGGTCTTTGTCAAGATCGTTTAACTTTAAATCATCTGTGCGGAATAAATAGGTCTTATAATCCGTAAAATTTGCCGTTGCAGAATAATCCGATCTTACTTGGAAAGGACTACAAGATGTTACCAATCCCGCTACTGCTAAGCCTAGAATAAAAAGATATTTTTTCATTGTGGGTCGATGTTTTTTTTAACATTAGAAAATGTGTCCGTTTTTTTATCATAACCATAAGGACAATGTCTACATCCATTTTTGCAACAGTAGCCACGTTTTAGATGGAATTTTGCTGTAAAAACTTTGTAACCTTGCTCGTTATAATAAAAGTCTTCATTTTCTTTGATTTCAATTTTAGACATAGGTTAAATTGTTTTCAAAAAAATATATCTTTGATATATGATTATCGTGATGAGAACTTTTCTCAAAAGTATGAAAATTTCGGGGATTACTCTGTTTCCGTTTATTATTCTCCAAAGAAAAGAGGATCGCAACAA
Organism: Soonwooa buanensis; assembly: GCF_900167905.1. Classification (GTDB taxonomy): domain Bacteria; phylum Bacteroidota; class Bacteroidia; order Flavobacteriales; family Weeksellaceae; genus Soonwooa; species Soonwooa buanensis. The sequence goes on from NZ_FUYZ01000015.1 coordinate 22,236, forward strand.
TCGTATTTTGATTAATCATGAGCGGATCCACATACGACAACAATTGGAGTTGTTGATTTTACCGTTTTATTTTTTGTACGTTACAGAATACATTTTACATCTCATTTATTTGAAAAAACCTTACCTCGCTTATCGTGCTATATCTTTTGAGCGAGAAGCTTATGCAAATGAATTTGATTTTAATTATCTGAAAAATAGAAAGTTATGGTCTTTCGTTAATTATTTTAAATAAGGCTTATTTTTATTGAATAAAAACAAAGACGAAAACTATTTTAGTATTCAAAAAAAATTAAATTTGCACTTTATTTTTTCAAACTATGTCACAAACATCGGGCGGTCATATTGACATCAAGAAGCTATCGTTTTTAGGCGTTATCGTATCCTTAGGTATTGTCTTTGGCGACATTGGTACTTCACCATTGTACGTTATGAAAGCCATCATCAACGCAGGAAAATCTGGAGGTTTTATTTCGGAAGAATATATCGAAGGAGCATTGTCTTGTATCATTTGGACAATTACCTTGCAGACAACACTTAAGTATGTCATCATTGCACTGCGAGCTGATAACAAGGGAGAAGGTGGGATACTTTCTCTTTATTCGTTAGTCAAAAGAATTCGTAAAAAATGGCTTTATATCATCGCAATTATTGGTGCAGCAGCCTTGGTGGCAGATAGTATCATTACACCATCGCTTACAGTGATGTCAGCTATCGAAGGTTTAGAATTGGTTGTCCATGAACCACCAGTTGTGCCTATTACATTGGCTATTTTGTTTATCATATTTATTGTGCAACAATTTGGGACCAGCTTTATTGGTAAGTTTTTTGGTCCAGTTATGGTGATTTGGTTTTTAACATTGGGGACTTTAGGTTTTTATCATCTATTGGATGCACCGTATATTTTAAAAGCTTTTAATCCTATTTATGCAATTAAATTAATATACAATTCGCCGTCGGCTATTGTTATTTTAGGTGCGGTTTTCCTTTGTACAACGGGTGCCGAAGCTCTGTATTCGGATCTTGGACACTGCGGAAAAAGCAATATCAGAATTTCTTGGATTTTCGTAAAGGCCATGCTTATTCTCAACTATCTAGGTCAAGGCGCTTGGTTGTTGAATAACTATCACGAAGTATTTAATGGTAAAAATCCTTTCTTCGGAATAATGCCAGATTGGTTTATCCTTCCAGGAGTTATTATTGCGACATCGGCAGCTATTATTGCCAGCCAATCGGTAATTACAGGAGCGTTTACAATGTTCTCAGAGGCGATGTCTATTAATCTTTGGCCGAATCAACAAATCGATTATCCATCGGGTATTAAAGGACAAATGTATATCCCAAGAATTAACTGGGGGATTTTTATAATGTGTGCAATTATTGTGATGTTCTTCAAAGAGTCGGGTAGGATGGAAGCAGCTTATGGACTTTCCATTACTGTAACGATGTTGATGACTACAATTTTGTTGATTTTCTGGTTCTTCAAAACAAGAACACCAAAAATATGGATCGGTATCTTTGCAGTGGTTTATTTAACCATAGAGTTAGGATTCTTTAGTGCAAACATTATTAAATTCTTCGAAGGTGGTTGGATTTCTGTATTGCTAGCTGGCTTTATCGGGATTTGTATGTATGGCTGGTATAACGGTAGAAAAATCAAAACGCAGTTTGTCAAGTTTGTGAAGCTTAACAACTATGTGTCCACAATTATGGATATGAAGTTGGACAACACTATTCCCAAATACGCAACCAACTTAGCCTTTTTTAGTCGTGCTCAAAAAGAAGACGAGGTAGAATCAAAAATTATTTATTCTATTATTAAATCTCAACCGAAGCGTGCAGATCATTATTTTATCTTGAGTGTTATCAACCAGGAAGAGCCTTATACCTTCAAATATCATCTTGAAGAGATCTTGCCAGGTACAATTTATAAAGTTAACTTCATGCTTGGTTTCAAAGTAGATCGAAGAATTAGTGATTATTTTGGACAAGTATTGGATGATATGATGGACGATGGTATGATTCCTGCGAAGAGTAGTTATCCGTCATTGCGAGCACATAACATTCCGCCAGATCTTAAATATGTCATTATTGATAACGTCTATATCAACGATTATTTATTAAATATCCGTGATAAGATGATCATGAATGTCTATAATTTTGTGAGAAAAATGGGAAGCAGCGACTTCAAAGCCTATGGTGTGGCATCACACAACGTGGTTGTAGAGTCGGCACCATTATTGGAGCAAGGTTATGTACATGACAAAATCAAAAAAGTCTAGACATTAAGCTAAGGCAGACATTACAAAAATTAATCGTAATTTTGTCCTATCGAATCGATTATGGATACAACACAGAAAGACCTAAACGTTACAACTATTAAGGATGTACTAAGACAATATCTTTTAGAAAAAGGTTTTAGAAACACACCAGAACGTTATACTATTTTAGAAGAAATATACAATCTAGATCATCACTTCAATGTTGATGATCTATACCTTATCATGATGCAAAAAAAGTATCATGTTAGCAAAGCAACGATATATAACACGATCGAGATTTTCTTGGATGCTGGACTTATCAGAAAGCATCAATTCGGAGAAAAAACCTTGAGCTCATCATCTTATGAAAAATCATATTTTGACAAGCAACATGACCATTTGGTGATATATAAAGAAGGTTCTGATAAAGAGATTGAAGAGATTATCGAGTTTTGTGATCCAAGAATCCAAGGTATTAAAGAATCTATCGAACAAGCTTTTGGGGTAAAAATAGATACACATTCACTTTATTTTTATGGCCAGAAGAAGTCATAAGGAATGAACAAAACTTTTCTTTTAACTTTTATAGTTATCCTTTTGGGATTTATTCGGATAGATGCGCAGACACCTGACAATAGCAATCCGAAAGACCCTTTCTTTGCTCCAAAATCACAGCAAGAACAAGCTTCAAAAGTGCAACACATCCACTCGGACGAGTCGGGTGTAAAGCCAGATCAATATGAAGGTAACTTGGTGTTTTCAGGAAATGTTAAGTTTGAACATCAAGGCTCTGTGCTTACTGCAGACAAAGTGGTTTTATATCAAAAAGAAAACTTCTTAAAAGCCATTGGTAATGTTGTGTTATTAAATGCCGACGGTACCAAAATCACTGCCGAAGAAATGGAATACGATGGTAATACGGAGCGTGGTATTGCCCGTAAAAATGTCGTGCTTACCGATCCAAAGCAAACCATCAAGACAGAAACACTTTATTACGATCGTGTCCCGAATACCGCTTATTTTAACACAGGCGGAACAATCTCTGATGGTCAAAATATTATGTACACCAAGTCCGCAACTTATTATGTGAATACGAAGGATATTGACTTTATCGGACATTCGACCATTGATGCTAAAGATTACACCATCGAAAGTGATAACATCAAAACCAATCAGACAACTCAGATTTCTCAATTTTTAGCGGCGACAACCATTCGTAGTAAAGAAAATCCACGCAACTACGTTTACACCGAATTGGGCGATTATAATGCAAAAACGGGTGTTTCGCATCTTAAAAAGAATTCTAGAATCCATTATAACGACAAGATACTTACAGGTGATAATTTAGAATATAACCGTAACACAGGTTTCGGAAAAGGAACAGGAAACGTCACCCTTAACGATCCAAAAGAAAACCGTTACATCAAAGGAGGTTATGGCGAAATCTACGAGAAAAAAGATTCTGCGATGATCACGGATAAAGCTTACGCAGTTAAGATTTTCGAAAAAGATTCTTTATACATCGCAGCTGACAGGTTTTTAAGTTTTCAAAAACCCGATTCTACCAAACAAAAGAAAAGCTATTTGCGCGCTTACCGCAAAGTCCGAATATTTAAAACCAATATGCAAGCCCGCGCCGACTCTTTGTCATACAACGAGACCGATGGCATTTTACACCTTATGAAAAAGCCAATTCTTTGGTCGGGTGCCAAGCAAATTACAGGCGATGAGGTGATGGTTTATATGAATACTACGACGCAGGACATCGACTCTGTCAAGGTTATCGGCAATGCATTTGCGATTAGCAAGGCGGATTCGCTTAACATGAAAGACGAGTTCAACCAGATCAAAAGTAAATGGATGGGCATCTATTTTGAGAAAGGACAAATCAAAAAAGCAGTCGCTGTCGAGAATGCACAATCCATCGCTTATGCCGATGATCAGGACGAAAAAACAAAAGAAATCAACCGTATTGGCGTCGCTGTTTCGGTGTGTGGCGAGATTATCGCTGACTTTATCGAGAAGCGTGTGGAGACCGTGACTTGCCGTGTTGGTGCGCAGTCCGACATCTATCCGATGAGTTTTATGTCCAAAGAAAAACGCTTTTTCCCAGACTTTAATTGGAACACAAAAGACCGACCGCAAAAGTGGAAAGACATCTTCGAAGATACACCCAATTATCCCGAAACGGTCTATGAGTCAGATAATAGCTTGTACGAAAAAGCAGAAGCCGAACGCCTCAAGCTAGAAGAAAAAAACAAACCCAAAACGCCAGTTCGCGAAAAGCGATAAGCTTCAGGAATATAAAATCTAAGCCTGAAAGTCTTTCAAAGGCTTTCAGGCTTTTTTATTTTCGCAGTTTTTTTTATTTGGGCGCCATTTCCGACTTCGGCTCCCACTCTTTTGCATATGGTCACTGAGCGGAGCCTAAGCACCATATGCAAAAGGAGTTCCGCCTACGTCGGGGCGCAGATTCGTATTTCCAGTTAAGATTCGAATCCAAAAAACAAAATTCTAAAACGATTAAAAGCTATTTAACGTCAGTTCGGGATAAAGCATTTTTATTTATACGAGGCGTCACTTCGATTTCTATGACATATGCAAATTAAAATTATACACAGATTCGTTTTTTATTAAAGCATATATTCTGTGTATAATTTTGTTTCTAATTGCGTTGAGTATAGACATCTTGTTTTTTCCTTCCGCAACCTTTCTTTGGAAGTAAATTGCAAGGTCATTTTTTAATCTTATCGAGCTGAGCGCCGCTAAATGCAATACTTTTTTCAGCTCTTTATCCGCCATTGTAGAAACCCTCGGTTTTCGATAAATAGAACTACCCGAACTGTATTCAAATGGTGCAACTCCTGCGTAACAAGCCATTTTTCGGGCAGATT
>NZ_FUYZ01000017.1 GCF_900167905.1 Soonwooa buanensis
TTTAACATCGTTTTTAATTTGATAATGCTTTTCCGTTTTGTTGGATTTCACATATAAATCCAACGTTAATTTGCTAACATCTACTCCAATAAAAACTTTTTCCATAACTTTGGTTTTAAGATTTTAAAGAGAAACTTATCTAGAGCTCAACTCCTTTATAATGGGTTTTAAACCCGAATTTCTATCTGAGTTTATGATAAGAAGTGTTTAAGTCTAAATCGAAGTATGAGCCACAACTCTGAGTAAATATTAGTTTACTTAAACACTTTTCTCTTTCTCTTAAAGTTATCTCTTTTCTTGTTACAAATCTAAAGGAGTAGCGTAACGTATCGAGAAGTCTTTGCATTAATAACTTCTCGATTTGTAACAAGAAATAGAGATAATTTTAAGATAAAGAGAAAAGTGTTTAAGCAAACTAAGATATACTTGAAGTGACGCCTCAAATCAACAAAAGTGCTTTATCCCGAATTGGTATTAAATAACAAAACCGCCTTTCAGAAACTTCTGAAAGGCGGTTTTTATTTGGTCTTTATTTTCTTAAAACTAAAAGTTTATTTCAAAATCTTATCAGCTACTTTTTCTTTACCATCAATTGGTGAAGTGATTTTAAGACCTAAAATTTTAGTTACAATTGGATAAACATTAACATTATCAAAACGCGGAATCTCTAAATCTGATTTGAAAGCTGGTCCCCAAGCTCGGAAAATAGCACGCATTTCAGGAACTTTTTTTGGATCAAAACCATGTTTCCCGATGCTTGTTGTCTTACCTTTTTCAAGAAAAACTTTTGGTGCGTTGGGAACTAAAAGGATATCACCTATCCTATCAAATACGTCATCTTTTTTGCCATAATGTAAACGTCTTGGGAAACAAGATTCTTTATAAACTTTATAATCTGGCGTTTTGGATTTTTTTAATTCACGATAAGCCATTTTAATATCATCAGGATTTTTAACTTTCACACGTAACAACGTATTGCTATTAAAATAATCGAAACGCGATTTATCTTTCAGAATTTCGGGAATGTCGATGGCGTTTTCTTTATCAACCTTTATCATGCCGTGGTCGGACACGAAAACGAAATTCACGTTTTTGAGTCCAAGATTATTGACTTTGGTAACCAAATTTCCAATTGCTGCATCAACAGATTTTACGGCCTCTTCCGTTTCTTTAGAATCTGGTCCGTGATGATGGCCATTCGCGTCAACTTCGGGAAAATACATCGTAATATAATGTGGACGTTGCGCTTCGGGAAGTTTTAGCCAATTAAGAACAATATTTACTTTTTGATCGTTATTAAACTTTTCGTGGTAGTTGTAATAATAAGTAGGTCGCGTTTTCCCCGCATCGGACTGAGAACTTACCCAAAACAAAGATGCTGACAAAAGTCCTTGCTCTTCCGCCAAACTCCAAAGTGGTTTTCCGCCGTACCAAGAACCGTCACTAACGATTTTTCCGTCGTTCATTTTGTAGGCTTCGTTTCTTTTGTAGTCATAAAAGAAATTATCCACCAAACCGTGATGCGCAGGATACAAACCTGTGACCAAGGTGTAATGATTCGGAAATGTTATTGAAGGAAAACTCGGATTCATGTAATCGGCTGAGACACCTTGTTTTGATAATCTATCGATATTGGGTGTCGCATATTTTGTAGGATAATCGTACCTAAAACCATCCACCGAAATCATAATAACATAAGGTTTATCTTGAAAATCTGCTACGGTATTAACTCGATTAGAAACTACAATTTGTGCGGTGTCTTTTTGTGCGCTTATAAATGCGAAGAGCAACACATTTAGGAAAAATAGGAACTTTTTCATTTTATTAAAAATAATGAACAAATGTAGTTTTGATTTTTGAAACTTAGGTTAAATAATGGTCAATTTTTATAATTATCCCGAATCTGCGTGAGGGCGAAGCGCATTGTTGGAGCTCGTGATGTGAGGCGGCGGAGCGCAGCGGAGCCGTCCGAGCATCACAGCGACTGCGCGCAGACCGACACTGGCGGCGAGGACGGCGCGAGCGCAGCGAGCGTCCGAACGAGCCGTCATGTGGCACGCCAAAAATAAAACGACACATCGAAAACTGACTAAAAGTTACGCCTTATGTTAATAAAATTTTTCTTTTAAAGTATATTTGTGCTGATTTTTGAAAAGAAAATCATTAGTTGTAATGGAAAAGAAATCTTTTACTTTTGACGAAATTAAACTTAAAATGCTCAACTATTGTGTGTACCAAGACCGTTGTCATTATGAGGTTGAACAAAAAATGCGCGAATTTCTTTTGATTCCAGAAGCTAAAGAGGAGATTTTATTGTACCTGATTCAAGAAAAATATCTGGATGAAGAGCGTTTTGTTAGAAGTTATATTCGCGGAAAATTTTACATTAAACACTGGGGACGGAACAAAATAAAACTTAATCTCAAACAAAAACAAATAAGCGATAAGTTAATGGGCCGCTGCTGGGACGAGATTGATGATAGTGACTATCAAAAGCAAATCATTTTGTTTATTGAAAAGCAATCTGGTAGCATCAACGAGCCAAATGCTTTTAAAAAGAAAAACAAGATTATCAAGTTTTTGCTGTCCAAAGGTTATGAATATGATTGCATTTTGGATGCTTTTGGATTAATGGAGTACTGACGATTTAATTTATAACATTAAGCATTATTTCACCTTTTCCAAAAGATACAATCGCGCGCCAGAAAAAGATAGTTTTGGCATTAAGTTACCTTCTAGCACCATCGTTTTGTTGTCAACATCAATCACCGTAATGTAGTTGTTAGAGTTATATTCGATGTAATTTTCTTTCTCTTTTGTGATAGGATTTTTTCCGAACTCAAAATCATATTTTACCCAATCCTCATCTTGTCCGCTACAATGCACAGGTTTGAACTTGGATTTATTAGATTTAAAAATAATTTGGTCGTAAGCTTCTCCACATTCGCTTTCGAAAGTGCTTTCTCGGTTTTGATCTTGCTGAAACTGTTCATAAGAACCTTTGTATACTCCCACAACCTTCCAAGTACCACCTACACGATCCTCATCTATTTTGCCTGCCGCTTTGCTAACCGCCCAACTGGCTGCGTTTACAGTTCCTTTTACTGTTTTGTAACCCAATTTAGCTACACCCGTCACGGCTTTGGTTGCTGTTGAGACTATACATGATTGCAGTAGTAAAGAGGCTGATAATACAAAGATTAGCTTTTTCATAGATTGTTGTTTTGAGTTACGAAGATAAGCTTTTCATATAATTGTAATGAATTAAGTTGTGAAAAATCCAAAATCATTTTAAACTTCTTTTAAAAAAATAATACCTTTAAGCCGTTTTTATAAAGCATGTCAAAGCCAAAACTTATAAGGGTAACAACTGTCCCTATTTCTTTAGAAAAGCTACTGGGTAAGCAACTTAGCTTCATGGATCAGCACTTCGACTTAACAGCGGTGTCAGCAGATGCTACGGCATTAGTTGATGTCGGCAAGAAGCTTGGCGTTAAAACCTATCCTGTCGAAATGACGCGTCGGATTACACCTATACAAGATCTTAAGGTTTTATGGAAAATGTACCGATTTCTAAAGTCCGAGCGACCAGATATCATTCATTCTCATACACCTAAGGCCGGATTGGTCAGCATGTTGGCTGCAAAGTTGGTAGGTGTTCCCAATCGATTGCACACCGTAGCGGGACTGCCACTCATGGAAGCGCAAGGTCTAAAGCGTAAGATTTTGATGTTGGTTGAGCAGTTGACCTATGCTGCTGCAACACATGTCTATCCCAACTCAAAAGGTCTATCCGACTTTATCTTAGAAAATAAATTAACAACAAGCTCGAAGCTGAAAGTCATTGCTAATGGATCCTCTAATGGCATCGATACGACTTATTTTGATAAGGATAATCTCGATCAAAATGATTTATTTGTCTTAAAAAAGAGCCTCAAGATTGAAGATGATGACGAAGTTTTTATTTTTGTAGGGCGATTAGTGGGCGATAAAGGTCTTAATGAACTTATTGAAGCTTTTGATGAGATAGGTAAAAATAATACCAAATCAAAACTAATATTAGTTGGCACATTTGAGGATCAGCTTGATCCTTTGCAAACGTCAACTTTGGAAAAAATAAAGTCTAACTCTAACATCATTAATGTCGGCTGGCAAACGGATGTTCGACCTTATTTGGCGATAGCTGATATTTTAACTTTTCCGAGTTATCGAGAAGGTTTCCCGAATGTTGTGATGCAAGCGGGCGCCATGGGTTTGGCCTCTATAGTTAGCAATATCAACGGTTGTAACGAAATTATTATTGAAAATAAAAACGGATTAATTATTCCCGTTAAAAATAAAAAAGCCTTAGAAGAAGCCATGCAAAAATTGCTAAATGATCAAGTTTTATTTAATAGTTTAAAAACCAATGCCCGTCCAATGATTGTTGATCGCTATCAACAGCAAGTCGTTTGGGATGCACTTTTAACGGAATATAAATCTTTACTCGGAGCTAGAAGTTAGGAATTATGAGTTATAAATTCGGAATTAAAAATTCGGCGTTTTGGCTAAAACAAAAAACTAAACACAAAAAAAATTGTACAAGAACTTTCTAAAAAGAATTTTAGACCTCGTCTTGGCGAGTATTGGCTTCATTCTACTGTTGCCAATATTTTTGTTGGTGACAATTGGGTTATATTTTGCTAACCAGGGCAAGCCTTTCTTTTTTCAAAAGCGTCCGGGCAAGAATGAGAAGATTTTCAAAATCATCAAATTCAAAACCATGAATGATAAAACTGATGCCAATGGACAACTTTTACCTGATAAAAAACGTTTAACAAAAATAGGCGCTATTGTACGCAAAACCTCTTTGGATGAGATTCCGCAGCTTATTAATGTCATCAAAGCTGATATGAGTCTCATTGGTCCAAGACCTCTTCTTCCCGAATATCTGGAGATGTATAGCCGTACACAAAAACGCCGCCACGAGATAAAACCTGGCATAACGGGCTGGGCACAAGTCAATGGGCGTAACGCCATATCATGGACAAGAAAGTTAGAGCTTGATGTTGAATATGTAGATAATATTAACTTTTTGTTAGACTGTAAAATTTTCTTTCTAACCATAAAAAAAGTTTTAATACGAGAAGGAATCTCGCAAGAAGGTCAAGTAAGTATCGAACCTTTTAATGGAAAAAACTAATACCAAATGAGTTTATATTTGTACGGAGCTAGCGGTCACGGTAAAGTCGTTTTAGAAATAGCAGAAGCATTGAAGATTCCTGTTGAAGCCTTTATTGATGGTGATCTAACAAAACTTAATTTATTGAACTACCCAATAATTCATCATGTTCCAATAAATGTAGAGCTAACATTATCTCTTGGAAATAATATAACAAGAAAAAACATCGCAAATCAACTATCAGACTATGTTTTTAAAACATTAATTCACCCAAGTGCACAGATTTCAAAAAGAGCAGAGCTTGGCGCTGGAAGCGTTGTAATGGCTGGGGTAAGTATTAATTCTTGTTCCAAAATTGGAAAACATTGTATTATTAATACGAATGCTGCGGTAGATCATGATTGTATATTAGAAGACTTTGTACATATTTCTCCAAATGTTTCCTTAGCAGGCAATGTTGAAGTGGGAGAGTTAACACAAATTGGTATAGGAGCTTGTGTTATACAAGGTGTCAAAATTGGAAAAAACTGTATGATCGGCGCAGGAAGTGTTGTGATAAAAGATATTCCTGATAATGCTGTAGTAGTTGGCAATCCAGCTAGAATTATTAAATACCGACAAGACTAAATTATCTAACAAAATAAAACAATCAAGGCTTCCCATTGGGAAGCCTTGATTTATTCTGTATAAGAATCAAGAATTACTTCTTTTTAGCTCCAGCTACAGCAGTCGCTAGATCAGCTCCAGCTTTGAACTTTGCAACTTTCTTAGCAGCAATTTTGATTGGTTTTTTAGTTGCAGGGTTGATACCTTGTCTAGCAGCTCTTTCAGATACTGAGAAAGTCCCGAATCCTACTAAAGAAACTTTACCTTCTTTCTTTTTTAAAGTTGTTGTAACGTTGCTGATGAAAGATTCTAAAGCTTTCTTAGCAGCTACTTTTGTGATTTCTGCATCCTTTGCGATTGCATCGATTAATTCAGATTTGTTCATAATTGTATTTAATTAAAGTTATGTTGTTATAGCAAATATAGAACATTTTTCATTTCACACAAGTCTTTTTATGTTTTTTAGAGAAAAATCTAGTGTTTTTTTTATTATGCTATAAAATTCATAATTTGATTATTTGCCAAATTAAGGGCTTTTTTTAAATGTTGTAATGTTGTTATTGCCATTGTATAAGGATATTAGCAATATTTATCTTTTACAATTGCAAATTGTTGATTCCTGAATTTTAATATTAAACTTTTGTTAAGTTAATTGTACTAATACGAATAATTTAAGCTTAGTTTTTATTGAAAAATACTTATTTATAGTAAATTTGCAACATGTTAATAGAAGTATTCAAATCCAAAATACACAGAGTTAAAGTCACAGAGTCTGACCTTAACTACATCGGGAGCATTACCATAGACGAAGATCTTATCGACGCAGCTGGCCTTATCGTTGGCGAACGTGTCTATATTGTTAATGTTAATAATGGCGAACGTTTTGACACTTACGTTATTAAAGGAACTCGTGGTTCTGGAGAAATCTGTCTTAATGGTCCAGCGGCAAGAAAAGTGCACAAAGGAGATACCGTTATCATCATTGCTTATGCGCAGATGTCACCTGAGGAAGCTAAAACTTTCCAACCAAAAATCGTTTTCCCGAACGAAGATACCAACCTTTTAACCTAATGAATGGCTGAAGCTAAAAAAAATAATCCTATAAAAACGGCAATCACCATTGCTGTATCGCTTGCTTTTGCAGGCTTTTTTTTGTGGCTTGCTTTGAAGGGTTTGGACTTTGAAGTGATAAAAGCTTCTTTGTCGAAAGCCAATTATCTGTGGGTAGCTTTCGCAGCATGTTTTGGTTTGGGCGCTTATTGGTTTCGGGCAGTGCGCTGGAATCTTTTGTTGGAGCCAATGGGACATTCGATATCGAATAGTAATTCGTTGTGGTCGATTTCTTTTGGCTATTTAATGAACTTGACTATCCCAAGAAGTGGCGAGGTTGCAAGAGCGACAGCTTTATACGGTGTCGAAAAAGTGCCTGTTGACCAATCTTTCGGGACGATTATTCTAGAACGTGTTGTCGATTTGGTTTGTATGTTGGCTTTTTTGGGCTTGACTTTGATTTTTAAATACGATGCGATTTTATCATTTTACAAACAATCTGGCGTTAATATTAACCCCAACAAAATTGCTTTAATATTTGGTGCTTTAGCTGTTTGCGGTATCGTCTTCTTTGCAATAAGAAAAAGGCTGGCTAATGTACCAGTGCTTGGAAAAATAGTTGGTTTTATTGACGGAATCCTCGACGGACTCATGTCAATCTTCCGAATGAAACAAAAGGCAAAATTTATTCTTTATACAGTTCTAATCTGGATTTGCTATTATTTTGCTGCTTATCTGGTTTGTTTTTCTTTGCCCGAAACCTCTGATTTTGGATTTGCTGACGGCTTTTTCATTTTGGTGGTTGGGACTTTGGGAATGATTATCCCTGCTTCTGGCGGTATTGGCGCATTTAACTTGGCGATGAAGTTTGGTTTTATGGCCTTATTCATCTCGATGGGGAAAGATGGCAATCTTGGTGGCGAAGTTGGCTTGATCTATTCTTTTATTTCGTTGCCGTTGCAGATTTGCATTATGTTGGTGATGGGATTAATCTCGATTCCGATGTTAGCGAAGGCTAGAAAGTTTTAGTTTAAAAGATTCAAGATTCAAGGTTCAAGAGCCGAGAACCAAGAACCAAGATTTTAGACTCAAGTTTTAACCGCAAATCTTTAAGATATTCAAGTAAATCAGTTCAAGTAGTATAGCCTTTCAGCAAGCTCATGATAAACCGAGTCGAGAACTATTTTAGAAATAACTTCTCGATACGATTTTTTCAAAATCTACTTTCTCATAAAACTCAACAATGCAAAACGACGCAATTAATTACATCAATTCTCGCAATCTTATCGGAATAAAAGCTGGTAGCGACCGCAAAACTTTTCTTAAAATTTGGATGGTTACCGTTAACAATCGAATTTTTGCACGCTCTTGGGGATTTGCAGAAAGAAGTTGGTACAACACTTTTCTAAATGATTCGAATGGCGAAATAAAATGCGGCGACAACGTTTTTAATATAAAAGCCGACATTCCCAAAGATTTAGATGCTTTAAACGAAAAAATTAGTCAAGCTTATTTGGATAAATATGATTCTGGAGATAATTCATATTACGCCAAAGGAATTACAGAACAAAACCACGTCGCCAAAACAATGGAATTTATTTTAATATAAAATTATGTTAATTCTTAATTTATAATTCACAACTAAAAATTAAAAAATGACTTGTCCTTGCTGCTCTGGGAAAGCCTACGAGGAATGTTGCCAACCTTTCCACAAAGGTGATAAAAGTGCACCAACAGCCGAAGCTTTGATGCGTTCACGTTTTTCTGCTTTTGCAATTCCAAATGCTGATTATCTTTGGGAAACGACACTTCCTTCCAAAAGAAAATTCCATGATAAAGCCGAATTGCAAGAATGGGGCGAAATAAATACTTGGACCAAATTGGAAATTGTCAGAACTTCAGTACTTAATCAAGTCGAGTTCAAAGCCTATTACACAGACCAAGATGCTAAGTCACAAATTCATCACGAATTTTCATACTTCCAACTGATAAAAGGTCGTTGGTATTATGTTTCGGGAGATTTTTTTGAAAATTAGAAAAACACGAAAAGTATTTCCGTAAAACATATTTTCACTTATTTTTACCAAAAAAAACACACTCATTTCAAACTAAATGAAGAAGATATTACTCATATTCAGCTTATTGTTCATTGCGGTTTTGAATGCTCAAAACAATGCAGATCAAAAAGATTTAAAACCCATAATCGAACAAATTATTGATGGTTTTGCAACTAAAAATGCAGAAAAAATCAATGCTTTTGTCAACAAAGATTTAGGAATCGGTGTTGTTTTTAAATCTGAAAACCAAATCAACTATCTCAATCTTGAAGAGATGGATTTTGGTTTAAATTTCCCTAGCCAAAAGGCTTTTTGGAGTGTTACAAAATCATCAACCATTAAATTTGAAAGAACGCCTGGTTTTAATCCCGAGAAAAAAACTTGGAGCAACTACGGAACATTTTGCCAAATAGATTCGCCGATTGTGCTTTATTTTTTGGATGAATTTGCAGAACGAGGCAACGACTTTTCTGACCAAACTATTTTTAAAGTTAACGAAAACACAGAAAATACGGCTTATATTGTTTTGGCTGAGAAAAACGCAAAAGGTCTTCAATTTGTTTTAACGAAAATCGAAGGTAATTGGACTTTGACGTTTTTTGACCTTTTGAATATTTAAATTTTTATTCCAAATTTTTCTTTTTCTGTCTTAAAACATATAAATACAAACTTTCCACTTTTGTACGCGCCCAAGGTGTTTTGCGAAGAAATTTTAGCGAAGACGAAACACTAGGATTCTCACCAGTAAAGCATTTGATGTTAATTTGCTTTCCCAATTCGCCATAACCTTTGTAATATTCTAAAAGTTCTTCTAAAATGGCATCCAAACGTTTTCCGTGAAGTGGATCTTTAGAATTTTGGTCCATACTTTTTTTTGTAAAAATACTAAAACTAAAAGCTTAGTTTGCAATTTTTCGTTTTAAATTCCTAGCAAACTTCACTATCTTAGCTTCATTAAACAGGCTTAAAAAATGAGCAGAAATACGGATGCCAACCGAAAAGCGCACAAGAAAAAAATCGACCAAAAGAAGAGGAAAGTTCACGAAGCCGAAGAAAAACGAAAAGCTCGATTAAAGGAAATCAGAGATAGTTTTATTGAGAAGGAGAATCAACAAGAAGATAGCGAATCATGAAAATTTTACATACTGCCGATTGGCATTTAGGAAAACGCCTAGACCGATTTTCACGATTGGAAGAACAAGTTTTGGTGATGAATGAAATCATTGAAATCGCTAATGAACAAAAGGTTGACATGATAATCGTAGCAGGTGATTTATTTGATAATTTCAATCCAAGTGTTGAGGCGGTCGAACTTTTTTATAAAACTTTAAAGAGACTTTCCAACAACGGAAAACGTCCAATAATCGCCATTGCAGGAAATCACGATTCCCCCAATTTGATTGACGCTCCTGACCCTTTGGCTCGCGAATGTGGCATTATTCTCATCGGTCATCCGCAAGCAAAAATTCAAGAATTTGAGGTAGAAAATTTCAAAATTATAAATTCTCAGAAAGGATTTTTAGAACTGAAACTAAATCAATTCGACTATCCAATTCGACTTATTCATACCGCTTATGCTAACGAAGTTCGGTTGAAACAGTATTTCGGTGAAGAAAAAGAAAAAGCCTTGAACGAAACTTTAGCCGAACATTGGAAAACTATTGCCGATGAATTTTGTAATGAAAATGGCGTTAATATTTTGACTACGCATTTATACATGAACAAGCGTGGTGCTGCACTTTTGGAAGAACCCGAAGGTGAAAAACCAATCAAAATCGGAAATGCAGATATGGTGTATTCCGATGCAATTCCGAATCAAATTCAATATACGGCTTTGGGGCATTTACACCGATTCAGAAATATAGGAACGGAAGAAAAACCTGTTGTTTACAGCTCTTCGCCACTTTGCTACAGCTTTTCGGAGGCTGGCCAAACCAAATTTGTTTCCATTATTAACGCAAAACCCAACGAAAACGTTTCTTTTGAAAAAATTGAATTAAAATCAGGACGAAAATTGGTTAGAAAAAGTTTCGACAACGTTGATGAAACAATCACTTGGCTGACAGAAAATCCAAATACTTTGGTTGAATTAACCATCGAATCAGATTCGTTTTTAAAAGCAGAAGATCGCAAACGAATTTTTCAAAGTCATGATGGCATTATTTATTTGATTCCAAAAGTGAAAAACATCGAAAATCAAAAGACTGAAATCACTGAAATTGATATTACAAAAGATTTAGAGCCGCTTTTCATTGATTATTTCAAATCAAAAAACACAAATCAAGAACCGAATGAAGAATTAATGGATTTGCTTAAAGAAATTCAGAAGGAATAAAGATTTCTATGCAAAATTCTTATGTCTACATATTACTTTGTTCTGATAACACTTTCTATGTTGGTGTAACCTCGGACGTCCACCAAAGGCTTATAGAACATCAAGAAGGTAAGCATTTTGGGTCTTACACCTATTCAAGAAGACCATTAATATTGGTTTATTATTGTGATTTTACAGATATCAACCTCGCAATTTCCTTTGAAAAGAAAATCAAAAAATGGTCTAAAGCTAAAAAGCAAGCTTTGATTGATGGCAGATTTGAAGATTTACCAAATCTTGCAAAAAAGAATTTTAAAAAATAAGACTAAAGTTCTCGATACGATTTTTTCAAAATCTACTCGAACTGACGACCGAAACAACGTTACCGACTAAGAATATTTATCTGAATTTTATTTTCAAACTTCTTAAACACAACATCGGTCGGAATAGTGAACTTGATTAAATAGTTAACATAATTATAATGATTATCTTCAGCTATCATTAAATATTTAAAACACAACGTCAGTTCGAGTAGCGCAGCGTATCGAGAACTCTAATTAAAAAAATATGATTCCACAGAAACTCACTATAGAAGGACTTTACTCGTATCAGGAACGTCAAAGTATCGATTTTTCAAATCTTACAGAAGCGGGATTGTTTGGGATTTTCGGGGCGGTTGGTTCTGGGAAATCGTCGATTTTGGAAGCGATTTCTTTTGCGTTGTACGGGGAAACGGAACGACTTAATTCTCGCGATAAACGTGCGTACAACATGATGAATTTAAAATCCAATCGCTCGTATATTGAATTTGATTTCATCAATCACGAAAATAAATTATTCCGCGCAACCAGAGAATACAAACGAAATTCTAAAAATTTTGAAGATGTAAAGCCAGCTTCGGCAGTGTTTTATGAATTTAAAAACGGAACTTGGGAAGCTTTGGACCACGTGAATGCGGAGGGAATTATTGGTTTGAATTATTCCAATTTCAAGCGCACAATTATTATTCCGCAAGGGCAATTCAAGGAATTTTTGGAGTTGGGCGCAAAGGAAAGAACCGATATGATGAAAGAAATTTTCAATCTGTATCGATTCGATTTGCAGGATAAAGTTTCAGGTTTAAATAAGAAAAATCAAACGGAACTCGATCAACTTGAAGGAAAACTTTCAGGTTTTGAAACGATTTCAGAGGAAGAAATTTCTGCGCAAAAAGATAATTTAATTCAAGCAAAAACGGCTCAAGAAAATTTAAAACTAGAATTTGAAAAAGTCAATTCGCATTATCAACAATTAAAAAATCTGAAATCGGATTTCGAACTGCTTTCCAAAAAGGAAACTGATTTTTCGGAATTAGAAAAAAATAAAGAAACAATTGATGCGAAAGAGAATCAATTAAAGCTGTATCAATCAACATTTCGAGTATTTAACGACGATTTAAAAGAAAGAAATAGAAATCAGAATCTTTTAAAATCTACGGAAGAGCAATTGAAATTGGTGGACGAAAATTGGAAATCGTTGACGGATAATTCGAATCGATTACAAAAATCAAAAGAAGAACTGCAACCAAAAGTTGATGCGCTCCCAAAACAAAAAATTCTAGAACAAGATTTAGAATTGTTGTTCCACATAAAATCAGATGAATCCAAGCTTGCAAAAAACACTGAAAGTACGATTGAAGGCGAAAAGTTTGTAAAAGAATTTAAATCAAAAGAAGAAGAAACTGCCGCAAAAATCCAAAATCAAGAGCAGGAAATATCAAACTTAAAAACTCAATTAATTTCATCTGCAACATTAATTGAAGTTGGCGAATGGTTTTCAAAAAAGCAAAATTTGACAGACAATTTAGTTAAAGAAAAAACCAATTTTGAAGCTAACAAAAAGTCTATTGAAAATCTTGAAGAAAAATTAAAAAAGCTTGATGCAGAAAAGCTTTCCACAGAGATTTCAAATTTAAAAGAGGAAAAAGAAAAGCTTCAAAATCAGAAAAATAAGTTGGAAGTTTCACGTCAACTTTCGCATTATTCCACCGAATTACAAGATGGAAAACCTTGTCCGTTGTGCGGTTCGGACCATCATCCTTCGATTGCGGTTTTCGAAGATGTGAGCAATGATTTGGAGGTTTTAGAAGAGAAACTTTTGGCTTTGAATGGACAATTGGAAAGTTTAGAGCAAAATGCAAAGGAAGCTGAAAAAATAACACAAGAAAAAAACTTGATTTCGCAACAAGGAAAATTGCTTCAAAATTCGATTGAAACGATAGAAAGTCAAATTTCGGAATTAGAAAAAACCTTCATTTGGAAAGACTTTTCAAAAGACAATTTTGATCAATTCCAAAATCGAAAAGCAGAAAATCAAACCAAGGAATTTCAACTAAAAACAAAAGAAAAAGAACTTGAAACTTTCCGAACCGAATTAGATTCTATTCGGAAGAAACTAGATAAAGCCAATCAACGTTTTCAAGAAATCTCGAATGAAAATTTAGAATTCAAAACTAAAATTGCGAGCAACAAAGCGCTTTTAAAAGAATTAAATCCTAGCGATTATTCAGAAAAAACGGCATCTGAAATTCAACTGCAACTTGAAAATTTAAAACAAGAAAATCAAAATACAGAAACTGTTTGGAATCATCTAATTTCAGAAACTCAAGAAATTCAAGTCAAATTATCATCTGAAAATACGAAGCGTGAGCAGTTTCAAAAGCAAGTTTCGGATTTTAATTTGCAATTGGAAAAGATTCAAAATCAGCTAAATGAAAATTTAGAAAAGTCGAATTTCAACGACCTTGACGCAGTTTTAGAAATTTTGAATCAAAATGTAGACGAGCAAAATATTCAACTGGAAATTCAGAATTTTAAAATTCAATTCGAAACTTTGAAAAATAGCATTTCGGAATTGAAGGAAAAATTAAAGGATTTTTCGTTTGATGAAAATCAATTTTTAGAATCTGAAAATCATTTTAAAACCAAAGAATCCGAACTTGCAGAAGCCAATAAATTAGCGATTCAAATCGCTGCTGAAATCACTCGTTTGGAACAAGAATTTAAGAAAAAAGAAGATTTATTGAAGGAACAAGCTGCACTTTCAAAACGCGCTGAAAATCTCAAAACGATGTTTAATCTCTTTAAAGGAGCAGGTTTTGTGCAATATGTTTCTTCCATTTATTTGCGACAATTATGCGATCATGCCAATGTTCGATTCCATCGAATGACACGTAATCAACTGAGTTTGCAACTGAATGATAACAACGATTTTGAAATTGTCGATTTCCTCAACGAAGGTCGCAGTCGAAGTGTGAAAACGCTTTCTGGTGGACAAGCTTTTCAAGTTTCGTTGAGTTTGGCATTGGCATTGGCGGAATCGGTGCAGTCCAATGCAAAAGCGGAAAAGAATTTCTTCTTTATTGATGAAGGTTTCGGAACGCAAGATGTAGAATCCGTCAACATCGTTTTCGAAACTTTGATGAATCTCCAAAAAGAAAACCGAATTGTCGGCATTATTTCACATGTCGAAGAATTAAAAGAACGTATGCCAATCTCTTTAAGCATCGAGAAAGACGAGGAAAGAGGAAGCCTCATTCAACTTAATTCATAAAAAAAGTCACTCCAAAAAGAGTGACTTTATATTTTCAATACACTAGATTAGTGTGCTTCGTTTCCGTCAACACCGTGAGCGTGACCGTGAGAAAGCTCCTCTTCAGTTGCAGGTCTCGTGTTAAAGATCTCAACATCAAAGCTCAAAGTTTTCCCAGCCATTGGGTGGTTAAGGTCAGCAACAACCGTTTCTGGAGTCACCTCAACAACGATTGCGTTGAAGTTGTTACCTTGGTTGTCAGATAATGGCAACATCGCACCAACTGGCGGAATTCCACTCTCTTGGAACATATCGATTGGCAATTGCGCCACTGCATCATCTTGTCTCTCACCATAAGCCTCAGCTGGAGAAATCGTGAACGTTTTTTTGTCACCAACAGTAAGACCTTTAATTTCTTCCTCGAATTTTGGAATCATCATCCCAACACCGTACAAAAACGTTAATGGATTTTCAGACGTTGTATTTTCTACAAAAAGTTTTTCTCCGTTAGCTTCGATCGTGTTCAGCGTGTAGCCTAAAGATACTACGTGATTGTTGTCTATTGTCATTTGTTTAGATATTTAAGGATTTCTCCTCGTTGTAATTATTTCAAATTTTATGTTTACAAAGATAATCTTTTGAAATTATTTTCTTCAATAAAGTTTTATTTTGGGCAATCCCCTCGCCACGGCATTTCCCACAGCTCGGGTCGGGCTATCCGCTTGTAGTCCTCAGTTGGCGCTCGCTACGCTCGCGCTTCCTTGCGGGCTACCGCTTCTATCCCTATTGCGAGGGGATAATTAGAAAATTTTCATTCCGATTATTTTCATCCGTCACTTCGATTTCTATGACATATGCAAATTAAAATTATACACAGATTCGTTTTTTATTAAAGCATATATTCTGTGTATAATTTTGTTTCTAATTGCGTTGAGTATAGACATCTTGTTTTTTCCTTCCGCAACCTTTCTTTGGAAGTAAATTGCAAGGTCATTTTTTAATCTTATCGAGCTGAGCGCCGCTAAATGCAATACTTTTTTCAGCTCTTTATCCGCCATTGTAGAAACCCTCGGTTTTCGATAAATAGAACTACCCGAACTGTATTCAAATGGTGCAACTCCTGCGTAACAAGCCATTTTTCGGGCAGATTGTATATCTGAAA
>NZ_FUYZ01000024.1 GCF_900167905.1 Soonwooa buanensis
CCGACATTAGAAACAAAAATTCTTATTTTTAAATCGTGAAACAAATCCTAAATATTAACCAAAAAGAGTCAACCTATTTCAGGACATGACAAAAACATTATCCATAAAATGAATATAATAGAAAGAATTTTAGAAGATTCAAAATCTGAGAATAAATATTTAAGTATTTGGTCTTATAGTGATGATGAAACTTTTTGGTGTGGGAAAATTTTGAATTACTCAAATGAAATCGTAACGTTTCAACATTATACAAAATATGGAGTAAAAGACGGAATAATTTTTATTCAATTATCACAAATAAAAAATATTGACTTCAATGATGAATATACAAAGTCTATTGCTTACGTTATAGAAAATTCTGAAAAAATTGCGAACGAAAATAAATTTGAAATAGCTTTTGTTGAAGATGAAAATTGGAAGAATTTGATTTTGAATCAATTAAATAAAAAAACTGAAATAATAAGTAGTGTAAAAGTATATGGTGAATACTATTCTGGTTTTATAATGAATGTTGATGAAGAAAGTTTTGTCATAAAATGCATTGATTCTCTTGGAATCGACCAAGGTTTATCAATGTTTAAAATTGATGACTTAACAGAATTTAAAATTAATGATATTGACAATCGCAAAAGATTATTATTATACAATTGGAGAAAAAACCTGCAGATAACATAGTATTGGCAAAATGCGGGGTTAAATGTATAATAGAAAGATTTGTAATATTTACACGCCGCTGCTTTTCATATAATCTTTTTCATTAAATTAGCTTATCTGAAAAAGCATCGGCTCCGTTTGGTCAGAACTTGAACATTCGTTCAAATTAAGCCCGCACTTCGCCAATACTTTTTCCGTTAGCTGCAATAAAAAAACCGAGTGGACGAACCGGCTCGGTAGTTTAAACTATAGTTTAGAAATAGTGTGGTTGCCGAAGCAAATTTGTTTACCTGCGCTTTTCGCTTAATGCAGTTCCCCAAATTTTCATTTAATCCCTTTTCCACCTAAAGGTTCAACAAATTTAGTTATTTTTATGAAAAATTTATAATGCTAATACCAAATAATTTAAATATCTCAAAACTTGACTTATCAAATAAAAATCTAACTGATTTCCCTACTGAAATTTTTAAATATAAAAATTTAAGAAGTATAAATCTTAGTAATAATAAAATTAAAAATATTCCACCAAAAATTACTCAGCTCAAAAGTTTAAGAACATTAGACATATCTTATAATCAACTATCAAATGTTTATGCAAAAGTTTGTGATTTGCCAAATCTCAGAATACTGAATTTAAATAATAATAAATTAAAAAGTTTACCAACACAATTTGGTCAACTTAAAAAATTAATTAGTTTGCATATTGCTAACAATCAACTACAAAATATTCCTAAAGAAATATTTTCATTATCAAATCTTCGAGAACTTGATATTAGTAACAATTCAATAATTGAAATTGATAATGATATTGAAAAACTAACAAACTTGCGTAAATTGTGGATTAATAATTTGTCCCTAAATAATTTTCCTTCTGAAAAATTACAAAATATCAATACATTGAATTCATTATATTGTTTTGGTAAAATAAATATTGATAAAAATATAGATTCAACATTTGAAAAACTAACACAAATTAAAGGCAATTCAAAACAAGTATTATTGAATTTAATAAACGAAAGTAAAATAGAAAAGTTAATTGTGGAAAAAACGATACAAAAACCAGAAAACAGTATAATATTGCAAAAATTCGATAAACCAATTAAGAATAGAATTTTTATAAGTTACTCTCACAAAGATAAAGTTTGGCTAGAACGTGTTCAAGTTCATTTAAAAGCTATAAAAAATCACTTAAAAAGAGATATAGATGTTTGGGATGATACAAAATTGAGAGGTGGAGATAAATGGCAAGATGAAATAAAAAAAGCGTTATCTGAATCTGCGATTGCAATTCTTCTTATTTCTGCTGATTTTCTAGCTTCTGAATTTATAAATAGATCTGAAATTCCACCGATTTTAGAAAATGCAAATAAAAACGGTACCAAAATTTTGCCCGTAATAGTATCACCTTGCTTATTTAAGAAAAGTCCATTAGGTGAATATCAAGCAATGAATGAACCAAGTAAAGCTTTATCAAATATTTCTAATTCTGAAGCTGAAGGCTATTTAGTTTCATTAACAGAACAAGTTTTAGAACTAATTGACTAAAATTTTACTGCAGCTAACATAGTATTGGCAAAATACGGGGTTAAATGTATAATTGAAAAATTTGAAATATTTAGCCGCCAATATTTTTCAATTCCACATTTTTGTTTAATTTAGTTCCATTGAAAAAATATTGGCTCCGTTTGGTCATTCTTGAACTTTTAGTTCTTCGAAAGCCCGCACTTCGCCAATACTTTTTCCGTTATCTGCAAGCAAAAATGAAACCCGCACCAAAGAAAATACAAGATAAATTTGAAGAGCACCTATTTCAATTTAGAAAAGAGGAAATTCTTGAATTAGCAAAATCAAATGGGAACATTTTTTCTGTAATAAATGGAATTCACAAAGAAGTTTATGGAATTTATATTATAGATGAATCCGAAAGTAATTTTTTGTTTCATATGTTCTATATTTCTAAAATTAACAATGAACTTATTGGTTATTTACTTGAATTAAGACCATTACAAGAGTTTAGAAATCAAATTGTTTCTATTTTTTCTTCATACTTAGTAAATATATTTAAAAAAGATAATCAATTAGATTTCGAGTCAGTTTTTAATACGTTTCAGTATTCTCAAGTTACAGTTTTTGAACAATATGGATTTGATGTTGTATTATTGGATGAAGAAATGATGAAAAGAAGAGGTGATATGATGATAAAATATAATGGTAAAGGTGTTGTTTTTATACCGGTCATTTCTACATCTCCAGAAAATGTTGATAATCATAATTTCATACCAATCAATACGACAAAAATCAGAAACTTAAAAGAAGGAGAACATTTTGTGTATTTAATGTATAATCAACTTAATAAATATTACAAAATTGGAAAAACAAAAAACAAAAGTACATTAACATTCAGAGAAAAGACTTTACAAGCAGAAGATCCAAATGTCCTGACTTTTGAAGTTTGGATAGTAAAAGAAAATTATGAAAAAAAGTTACACAAACAATTTGAAAATAAAAGATTACGTGGAGAGTGGTTTAATTTAGATTATTCTGACTTAAAAATATTAAAAAAGACAATGGAAAAATTTGCCTGCAGATAACATTGTATTGGCAAAATGCGGGGCGAAATGTATAATAGAAAGATTTGTAATATTTATCCGCCGCTGCTTTTCATATTGTTTTTTTTCATAATTTAGACAATCTGAAAAAGCATCGGCTCC
>NZ_FUYZ01000019.1 GCF_900167905.1 Soonwooa buanensis
AATTCATAATTCATAATTCATAATTCATAATTCATAATTCATAATTCATAATTCATAATTCATAATTCATAATTCATAATTCATAATTCATAATTAATAATTCATAATTCATAATTCATAATTCATAATTCATAATTTATAACTCCTAACTAAAATATATAACTCTTTTCCTTAAATCTATAACAAATAAAGTTTTGCATTTCCGAATTTTGTATTATAAATTCAAGGAATATGGAACGCACGTATAAAGTTTTAGGAATGACTTGCTCTGGTTGTCAGGGGAAAATTACTGAAGCGTTAAATAATATAGAAGGAATACACGCTCACGTTAATTTAGAAAAAAGTGAAGCAGTGATACATGGCAATCGCGATGTTAGCTTAGAAGAACTTAATAAAGCACTTTCTCAAGCGGGAAACTACAAATTGCAAGACCCAAATGTGGTAAATAACACGTTTGTGAAGCCACAAGACAGAGTTTCGCCGTCGTCGGTTTATTATTGTCCAATGGAATGTGAAGGCGATAAAGTTTATTTTAAGCAAGGTGAAAGATGTCCAGTTTGTAAAATGTATTTGGTGCCGATTGAAGAGAAGAACCAAGAACCAAGAACCAAGAACCAAGATGAGAAACAGCATCATCACCATGCTCATCCAACAACCCTCAACCCTCAACCCTCAACCAACCAAGATAACGCCGGGAAATATTATTGTCCGATGTTTTGTGAGGGCGACAAGGTTTACGATTCCAATGTTGGTTGCCCCGTTTGTGGAATGGACTTGGTGAAATATCCCGAAAAGAAAAAAGCGCAATACACTTGTCCGATGCACCCAGAAATTGTGCAAGATACACCAGGCGATTGTCCGATTTGTGGAATGGATTTGGTGAAAATGCCCGACAAAAGCGACGATGAAGAGGATGAAACATACAATATTTTAAAGAAAAAATTCTGGATTTCGTTGGCGTTTACGCTTCCTGTTTTCATTTTGTCAATGGGTGGAATGTGGTTTAATTTTCCGTTTTCGCACGAAATTCAGGCTTATATAGAATTGGCATTAACAATTCCAGTTTTGTTTTATTCGGGATGGTTTTTAATGAAAAGAGGTTGGGTTTCTTTCAAAACTTGGAACCTCAATATGTTCAGTTTGATAGCTTTAGGCGTTGCTGCGGCATTTTTGTTCAGTCTTTTTGCAATGTTTTTTCCAGACATGATTCCGCACGAAATTCGTGGTCATGGTGGTAATATTCCTCTTTATTTTGAGGCGGTTTGTGTGATTTTAACCTTAGTGATTCTCGGACAATGGATGGAAGCTGCAGCTCATAAAAAAACAGGAAAAGCCATTCAAGAATTAATGAATCTTTCGCCTGATGAAGCCACTTTGGTGGAAGGAAAAACCGAGCGTAAAATTACTTTGGATGAAGTAAAAATCGGAGATATTTTAAAAGTAAAACCAGGCGAAAAAATCCCAGTTGATGGTAAAATTATCGAAGGAAATTCGTCTATTGATGAATCGATGATTACAGGAGAGCCGACTCCTGTTGAGAAATCTGAAAACGATAAAGTAACTTCTGGAACCATCAACGGAAATCAAGTTTTCTTGATGAAAGCCGAAAAAGTTGGCGACGAAACTTTACTCTCGCAAATCATTAAAATGGTGAATGAAGCGAGCCGTAGTCGCGCTCCGATTCAGAAATTGACGGATAAAGTTTCAAAAGTTTTTGTTCCAGTAGTGATTTTAGTCGCTGTTTTAACCTTTGTTTTATGGCAAGTTTTCGGTCCAGAAGGTCAAAAAACATTATTTGCTTTCGTGAATGCTGTCGCAGTTTTAATTGTGGCTTGTCCATGTGCTCTAGGCTTAGCAACGCCAATGTCGTTAATGGTTGGAATTGGAAAAGGCGCGAAAAATGGAATTTTAATTAAAAATGCCGAAGCGCTTGAACAAATGAACAAAGTAAACGTTTTAATTACCGATAAAACAGGAACTTTAACCGAAGGAAAACCATCTTTGGAGCATATTGAAGGCGTTAATAATGCAACTGAAACTAAAATATTACAAGTTGCTGCTTCTTTAAATCAAAATTCGGAGCATCCGCTTTCAAACGCTGTTTTAAAGAAAGCAAAAGAACAAAATATTGCTTTTGAAAAAGTTGAAAATTTTGAAAACGTTTCTGGAAAAGGTGTTCAAGGAAATATTAATGGAAAGAAAACTTATTTAGGAAACGAAAATCTTTTAACATCAAACGGAATTATCATCCCTGAAAATTTAAAACAAAAAGCAACCGAAGTTCAGTCAAAAGCGCACACCATTTCTTATGTCGCCGAAGGAAACGAGGTTTTAGGCTTTGTAAGTTTCACTGATAAAATTAAAGAAACGTCTAAAAAAGCAGTTGAGTTTTTATTAAAAGAAGGCGTTGACGTTATGATGATGACTGGCGACAACGAACATACCGCAAAAGCCGTCGCAGATGAACTTGGAATAAAACATTACAAAGCAAATTGTCTTCCGCAAGATAAATTGAATGAAGTTAAAAAATTGCAATCCGAAGGGAAAATTGTAGCCATGACGGGTGACGGAATTAACGATGCGCCTGCTCTCGCACAATCCAACGTGGGAATTGCAATGGGAACGGGAACCGATGTTGCTATTGAAAGCGCAGAAATGACTTTGCTAAAAGGCGATATTTTGGGCGTTGCAAAAGCAAAAATGCTAAGCGAAAAGCTTCTGAAAAATATTAAAGAAAACCTATTCTTTGCGTTTATTTACAATGTTTTAGGAATTCCGTTAGCTGCAGGTTTGCTCTACCCTTTCTTCGGAATCTTATTATCACCGATGATTGCAGCTGCTGCCATGAGTTTTAGTTCACTTTCTGTAATTTTAAATTCATTGCGATTGAATGCTGTGGATTTGGAAGTGAAGTAAAAAGTTAAATCATTTTTAAAATAAAACTTGTTGATATTCTCAGCAAGTTTTTCTATTTTTAAACCAAATGAAAATCTTGATATGAAAAAGAAACTTGTGGTTTTATCGGGTGCTGGGATTAGTGCAGAAAGCGGAATTTCGACTTTTAGAGATTCGGATGGTTTGTGGGAAAATCATCGTATTGAAGATGTGGCGTCGCCCGAAGGTTTTGAAAGAAATCCAGAATTAGTTTTGGAGTTTTACAATCTTAGACGTCGACAATTAAAAGATGTAAAACCAAATCGAGCGCATGAAATTTTAGCAGAACTAGAAAGAGATTTTGATGTTCATATCATCACGCAAAATGTAGACGACTTACATGAGCGCGCAGGTTCTACAAAGGTAACGCATCTTCATGGTGAACTTCGCAAAGTGCGTCCTGTAAATTCAGAAAACGAAGCAATTCTTTGGGAAGACGACCTTAATCTGGGCGATTTGGACGAAAATGGCATACAATTGCGACCTCACATTGTTTGGTTTGGCGAGATGGTTCCAGAAATGCAAAATGCTGCCGAAATTGCTTCGGAAGCGGATTTGTTTTTGGTTATTGGGACGTCTATGCAAGTTTATCCAGCAGCAGGTTTAGTGCATGATGTTCCTACAAATGCTGAGATTTTTGTGATTGATCCCAATTTAGATTTTTCGATGTTTAGAAATAAAGAAAACTGTTTTAAAAGCTCTGCAACAGAAGGTATGCAAAAACTTAGTGAAATTCTGAAATCAAAATTTCTGTAATATTTTTATTCAGATTTTTCTAAATATTTTCATCGGTTTTAAATTGATTTTTCAGTATTAAATAACTTCCAAAAATCTTAAAGTGTTAAAGTTTTAATTTGGACTAAACTTTAACACTTTTATTTAAAAAAAGCAAAAACTCGGCATCACATTTGATGGATTTAAAATAGAAAAATTTAACATTTCTTTAACTTAATTCCATTTAAAATTTATGAAAACATTTTTTGAAGAAAAGCTTAAAACATCGGCTTTTCTTGGGACGCTTGCATTAATTTCGGCAACGTCATTTCTTTTGGTTGGTTGTGATAAAACGACAGAACGCATCGACGCAAAAACCACCGAACAACCTCAAAAGAAACCCGTCTCAAAAAATGTTATTAAAGTTGATGAAACTACCGAAACAATCAGCGATAACAAACGAATTATCTATTTAACTTTTGACGATGGACCAAATCGTGGAACCGAAAATCTCTTAAAAATTTTGCATAAAAGAAATGTTGTGGCAACCACTTTCGTTGTGGGTAAACACGTTAATGGAAGCGCTAAACAGAAAAAAGATTTCGCAGATTTGCAAAAAGATTCTTTGATAGAAATCGCTAATCATAGTTTTAGTCATGCGGATAATCGCTATTCGGAGTTTTACAAAAACCCAGAAAAAGTCGTTGCAGATTTTGATTCGGCGCAGGTTCTTTTGGGTTTAAATAATAAAATAGCAAGAACGCCTGGACGAAATATTTGGCGACTTAATAACATAAGTGTTACTGATATTTCGGCTTCAAAAGTTGCCGCCAATCAACTACAAATTGCTGGCTACAAATTGGTTGGTTGGGATCTAGAATGGCGTCCTACCGCAAAAATGTCATTAAAAGGAAACCATCAACAAATGATGAAAAAAGTCGACAGTATTTTTTTGAATGATTTAGAAAAAACGTCTAAACATTTGGTGTTTTTGACGCACGATCAATATTTGACGGATGACGAATCGCTGGCAGAATTGGATGAGTTTATCGATGTTTTGCAAAAGTCTAAACGCTTCGAATTCCGAAAGATTTCTGAATATCCAAAAATTAATGAGATTCTGAATTAAATCGCTTTACAAATAAAAACAAAATCCGCTTAAATATTGAGCGGATTTTTTATTAATTTTAAAACAGTTTTCATATTTATATAAGCCAATCGATGGACGTTTTAGATAAAATAATTTCTGCTAATATTTTCAAAAAAGAAATCATTTTGAAACGAAATGAGTTTTTGAAAACTGAAAATAGCATTGATCCTAATATTTATTTTGTGAAAATCGACAGGATTCTAAATTCTTAATGCCAGAAGCAATATTTGGAACAATTTGTATTTTTATTTACTTTCGCTAAAGTTTAAATTTGACTTAGATAAAACGACACAAACTATGAAAAAATTTCTAAAAGCGGTTGGAATTATTTTTTTGATTCTGATTGGATTTGTAATTCTTATACAATTTGTTGGATTCAATATTGGCAGTGTTCATATCGGTAAAGCTAAAAATGATTTGCGCGCCGAAAAAATTAACACGTTTGAAAACAGTAATTTTCAAAACGAAATCTTAAACTCTGACAAGCTAACTTGCATCAATATTTGGGCAACTTGGTGCGTCCCATGTGTTGAAGAAATGCCAGAATTAAATAAGATAAAAGCAGAATTTGAAAGCAAAAATGTGCAATTTGCTTCACTATCAATCGATACAGATTCGGCGAAACTTCAGAAATTTATTGATTCTAAAAAATTTCATTTCGAGGATTTAACTTTGGTAAATGTGAAGTATAAAAATGCAATTTTAAATTTCCTTGAAAAAAAACCTCTTAACTTCGAGAATACAACACAAGCAATTCCTTTGACATATCTTGTTAAAAACGGGAAAGTTATCCATAAAATTGAAGGCGGAACCGACGCTACAGAATTGCGAAAATTAATTAATGAAAATTTATAAAAAAACGCGACGATTAAACTTAACTGCTAAAAATTTTCATTTATTAAAAAATAAAAAAAGTTTCAACAAATGTTGAAACTTTTTTGTTATGGCTCGTAGGTCATAATGCTACGTTTATGCATTTTGAAACCTAGTTTTTGATAAAGATGAATCGCACGTTCGTTATGATTTTCGATTTCGAGGAACATCATTTTCAGATTTTGTTTCTGTGCAAATTCTTGCGCAAAAACGACCGCTTTGCCACCGTATTTTTTGCCTTGCGCTACAGGTTTTATATACAACTCGTCCAGAAAACACATCATTCCACCAAATTCAAACGAGAATAAATAATTGAGAATCATGTAACCAACAACTTCATTTTCTTCATTTTTTAAAATAAAACATTGACCAAGATTTGGACTTTCAACAAAAATTTCAAAATTTTTACGCGTCGTTTCTGTATCAAAAGGATAGCCATCAATTTCGTAAAAGTCTTTCATCATCGGCATTACCAAGCTTATTTCGTCAAGATCAAGTTTGTCTATTTTCAAATCCATTTCATAATTTTTCACAAAGTTAGGGATTAAATATTTGGTCATTCAAAATTTAATTCTACATTTGTAGAGTTAGATAATTACTTGTAGAATGAAAATTAAATTAACCGAAGCAGAAAAAGAAGTTATGCAAGTCCTTTGGGAAAAAGAGAAAGCCTTTATGAAAGATATTATCGATGCTTATCCTGATCCAAAACCTGCAACAACGACGATCGCAACCTTGCTAAAAAGGATGCAAAACAAAGATTTTGTTGGCTACGAATTGTTTGGAAATTCGCGGGAATATTTTCCTAAAATTGAAAAAGAGCACTATTTTTCTTCTGAAATGAAAAGCATGATTCACAATTTTTTTGATAATTCTGTGAGTCAATTTGCATCGTTTTTTACTCAAAATGCAAAGCTTAGTCAAAAAGAATTAAAAGAGTTGCGCGACATGATTGATGAAAAAATTGAAAACCCAAAGTCATGATTCCTTTTTACCTAAAATACGTTGCAGTAAGCAGTTTGCTGATTATTTTTTATTATTTGGTTTTAGAAAATCAAAAGAGTCATCGCTTCAAAAGGTTCTTTTTGCTGGCAAGTTTAGCTTTTAGTTTAGGGATTCCTTTTATCGAAATTCCTTTCGGAAGTTATTATGTTAAAGCCTCGACTTTTAATCTTGGACAAGAAGCTATCCAATCTCAGATTATTGAGGAAGCGCCAAAATTCGATATTTATCAAACTCTTTTCTATTTATATCTAATGATTGTCGGGATTTTAATTTTGAAATTAATGTTCCAAATCGGACAAATTTTATTTAAAAAAGTAAAAGCAAAAAATATAGTTTTTAAAACTTATAAAATTTCGCTTTTAGAAGAAAATATAACCGCTTTCAGCTTTTTAAATACGATCTATATTAATCGACAACGATTTGAAAATAATAACATAGATGACAGCATTCTCATACACGAACAGACGCATATTACGCAAAAACATAGTTTTGATATTTTATTAATTGAATTTTTAAAAGCTTTGTTTTGGTTAAATCCTGCATTATATTTTTTCAAAAATGCTATTACAACCAACCATGAATTTTTGGCTGACGACGCTGTTTTAAAACAAAAATCACTAAAAGATTATCAGGAAATAATTTATCAAGAAGTTTCTAATCATTTTTTCCCACTGACACAAACTTTTAAACGAAACAATAACACCAAAAAAAGATTTATTATGATGAACACCAAAAAAAGCAATAAAATGGGCTTTCGTATTTTCGGATCTGTTCTATTTACTTGTGGCGTCGCATTTCTCTTTGCCGAAAAAGTTAAAACGCCAATTGCAATTAATGATTCGGTTTTAGAAAAGAATACTCAACAGAAAGTTGGTGGTTTAGCACAAAATACTACAACAGAATTTCAAGCTTCTAAACCTACGATTGCAAATAAAGTTAGTGATACAATAAAACGTAAAAACGAACTGGAAGCTCCAAAAATTACTGGTAATGCTTCAAAATCTGAATCCGCAGAAGTAGAAAAACCTGCGGAATATCCGGGAGGAATTGGTAACCTGAGACGCGATTTAGCAATGGAAATCAACACAATTTCTTTTGAAAATATGAAAGGATTTTTAAAAACGGAAAGTATGATTAAGATTGATTCGGAAGGGAAATTTGTTGCTGTTACAACCACTGGTGAAAATCAAAACTTTAACAAAGAGGTTGAAAGAACACTTAATAAAATTCTTCAAAATGTCACTTGGACGCCGGCAAAAAAAGATGGTAAAAGCGTTACTTCTTATTACAAGCTACCAATCGTGATGGAATTTGCAGAAGATGGAAAAATGCCTCCTCCACCTCCACCGCCATCTCAATCAAGAAAATCAAAATAACAAAAAGAGCCAAATGAGGCTCTTTTTTCATTTTTAAACCCTATCGAAAGCAAAAAAATCTTAACTTTAAAGCATAATAATTCGTAAATAATGAGTCTTACAAAAGAGCAAATTGCCCAGCGTATTGCAAAGGAAATCAAGAATAATTCGTATGTTAATTTAGGAATTGGTATTCCAACCTTGGTTGCCAATTATATTCCAGAAGGAATAAATGTAGTGCTACAGTCAGAAAATGGACTTCTTGGCATGGGACCTTTCCCCATCGAGGGCGAAGAAGATCCAGATCTTATCAATGCCGGAAAACAAACTATTACAACTTTACCAGGTTCTGCCGTATTCGACTCCGCGATGAGTTTTGGGATGATCCGTGCGCAAAAAGTAGATTTAACGATACTTGGCGCAATGGAAGTTTCAGAAAACGGTGATATCGCCAATTGGAAAATTCCTGGCAAAATGGTAAAAGGAATGGGCGGCGCAATGGATTTGGTAGCTTCTGCAAAGAACATTATTGTAGCGATGCAACAAGTTAACAAACATGGCGAAAGCAAATTGTTATCAGAATGTACTTTGCCTTTAACTGGTGTTAAGTGTATTAAGAAAATTGTTACCGAATTGGGCGTTTACGAGGTTTTACCAGAAGGCGGTTTCCGACTTTTAGAAAGAGCGCCAGGCGTTAGCGTTGATGACATCAAAAAAGCAACTGCGGGCAAATTAATTGCCGACGAGAATGCTCCTGAAATGACATTTTAAATTTTAAATAAATCCATATAAAAATCAATGGGAAAATCTTTTAATGCTTCTGTTAACAAAAGTTACGACTTTAGTTTGGCGGAAGACCAAATCCATGCGATTGATGCTGTGACTTTGGATAACGAAAATTATCACATCCTTCATCAAAACAAATCTTACCAAGCCGAAGTTGTTGATGCCGATTTTAATCAAAAAAAATATACGGTTTCTGTTAACAACAATCTTTATGAAGTTGATATCCAAAACGATTTGGACAAGTTGATTAAAGAAATGGGCTTCGAAGTTGGAAAATCAAAACAAGTTAATGCGATTAAAGCGCCAATGCCAGGACTGATTTTAGAGATTTCTGTAGCGGTTGGACAAGAAGTTAACGAAGGCGACAGTCTTCTGATTCTTGAAGCGATGAAAATGGAAAACAGCTTCTACTCGCCGAGACAAGGTGTTATTAAATCTATTGCTGTAGAAAAAGGTCAAGCGGTTGACAAAGGACAATTATTAATCGAATTCGAATAAAATCTAATCATAAAATGAAAAAAATACTCGTAGCAAATCGAGGAGAAATAGCATTAAGAGTGATGAAAACAGCCAAGAAAATGGGTATTAAAACCGTTGCTGTTTTCTCTGTTGCAGATAGAGAATCTCCTCATGTTAAATTTGCTGACGAAGCGGTTTGCATTGGTGAAGCGCCTTCTAATCAGTCTTATTTATTAGGCGATAATATCATTGAAGTTTGTAAGGAATTAGGTGTTGACGGGATCCATCCTGGTTATGGCTTCTTGTCAGAAAATGCTGAATTTGCGGAAAAGGCCGAAGCTAATAATATTACATTCATTGGTCCACGTTCTAAAGCGATCCATATTATGGGAAGCAAATTAGCTGCTAAAGAAGCAGTTAAAGCTTACGATATCCCGATGGTTCCTGGCCTTGACGAAGCCATCACAGATGTTGAAAAAGCTAAAAAAGTAGCCGTTGAAATTGGTTTCCCAATTTTGATTAAAGCTTCTGCTGGTGGTGGTGGAAAAGGGATGCGTGTTGTAGAAAACGAAGGCGAATTCGAATCTCAAATGCAACGTGCCATTTCCGAAGCAACTTCAGCTTTTGGTGACGGATCTGTATTTATCGAAAAATATGTTGGTTCTCCGAAGCATATCGAAATTCAAGTTATGGCAGACGATCATGGCAATATTCTTTATTTATTCGAAAGAGAATGTTCGGTGCAACGTCGTCACCAAAAGGTTGTTGAAGAAGCGCCATCTGCGGTTTTAACACCAGAAATTAGAAAAGCAATGGGAGAAGCTGCTGTTAAAGTGGCTAAATCTTGTGATTATCTAGGTGCTGGTACTGTTGAATTCCTTTTGGATGAAAACAAAAATTTTTATTTCCTAGAGATGAACACGCGCCTACAAGTTGAGCATCCAGTAACCGAAATGATTACAGGAATGGATTTGGTAGAATTACAAATTCGTGTTGCTCGTGGTGAAGCTTTACCAATAAAACAAGAAGATTTAAAAATTGATGGTCACGCGCTAGAACTTCGTGTTTATGCAGAAGATCCATTGAATGATTTCTTACCAAGTGTTGGGACTTTAACGACTTATCAACCGCCTGTTGGTGAAGGTATTCGTGTGGATGATGGTTTTGCTGAAGGTATGGACGTTCCGATTTATTACGATCCAATGCTTTCAAAATTAATCGTTCATGGTAAAGATCGTAACGAAGCAATTGAAAAAATGCTAGAAGCGATTCAAGATTACAAAGTTGAAGGTGTTAGCACGACTCTGCCTTTCGGTAGTTTTGTATTCGATCATGAAGCTTTCCGCTCTGGAAATTTTGACACTAATTTTGTTAAAAAATATTACAGTCCAGAAATTATTGTTGAAAACCAAGCTAAAGAAGCGGAAGTTGCAGCATTAATCGCTTTGAAAAAATATCTTGAGGATCAAAAATTATTGCGTGTTCCTAATCAATTCTAAATCAAATCATGGAAAATAAAATAGACCTTTTAAATAAAAAAATAGCGGAGTCTAAATTGGGCGGTGGCGAAAAAAGAATTGCAACGCAACACGCTAAGAAAAAACTAACCGCAAGAGAACGTATCGAATATTTCTTTGACGAAGGTTCTTTTGAAGAAATTGGCGCTTTCATCACGCACCGTACCAAGGATTTTGGAATGGATAAAGAATATTATCTTGGCGATGGTGTTATCACTGGTTACGGAACGGTTAACGGTCGCTTGACTTATGCTTTCGCTCAAGATTTTACGGTATTCGGAGGAGCTTTGTCCGAGACGCATGCAGAGAAAATTTGCAAAGTGATGGATATGGCGGTTAAAGTTGGTGCCCCGATGGTTGGTCTTAATGACTCAGGCGGTGCGCGTATTCAAGAAGGTGTAAGATCATTGGGCGGGTACGCTGATATTTTCTTTAGAAATGTACAAGCTTCTGGTGTTATTCCTCAGATTTCTGCCATTATGGGACCTTGCGCTGGTGGCGCGGTATATTCGCCAGCGATGACGGATTTTACAATGATGGTGGAGAACACATCTTATATGTTCGTAACAGGACCTAACGTTGTTAAAACTGTAACCAACGAAACAGTAACTTCCGAAGAATTAGGTGGTGCTTCGACACATTCTACAAAGTCTGGTGTTGCACACACAACTTCTGCTAATGATGTTGAATGTCTTGAAGATGTAAAAACTTTATTAAGTTATCTTCCTCAAAACAACCAAGAAGTTACGCAACAATTACCTTACGAAATTGGCAACGAACTTCGTGAAGATCTTAAAAACATTATCCCAGATAATGCCAATAAACCTTATGATATGCACGATGTCATCAATCATTTAATTGATGAAGATTCGTTCTTTGAAATTCATAAAAACTATGCTGAAAACATCGTTGTAGGTTTTGCAAGAATTGCAGGTAGAAGTATTGGTATCGTGGCTAATAATCCAATGTTCTTGGCTGGTTGTCTAGATGTTAATTCGTCTATTAAAGCGGCGAGATTCACACGTTTTTGTGATGCTTTCAATATTCCGTTATTGGTATTGGTGGATGTTCCTGGTTTCTTACCTGGTACAGATCAAGAATGGAATGGTATCATCACGCATGGTGCAAAGTTATTGTACGCCTTATCAGAAGCAACAGTTCCGAAAGTAACAGTTATTACAAGAAAAGCTTATGGTGGCGCTTACGACGTTATGAACTCTAAACATATTGGTGCTGACATGAACTTTGCTTGGCCATCTGCTGAGATTGCTGTAATGGGAGCAAAAGGAGCCTCTGAAATTATTTTTAAAAGAGAAATTTCGGAAGCAGCGGATCCTGCTGCAAAACTTGCTGAGAAGGAAGCAGAATATGCTGAGAAATTTGCTAATCCTTACACAGCTGCACAAAGAGGTTTTATCGATGAAGTTATTTTCCCAGAAGATACCCGTCGAAAATTAATAAAAGCTTTCGCGATGTTGGAAAACAAATTCGTTGAAAGACCAAACAGAAAACACGGTAACATCCCGTTATAACAAACAGGTTTAATAGTCAAAAATAGTTGGTAGAATTCTTTCTATCGCCTATTATTATTGATGATACGAGAAGTTTATTGAACTTTGTTTCAATAAACTTTTTTTATGCCTGAAAAATCAAAAAAAATCGTTGTTGGAGCTGTAAAAGTCTGAATGTAATTTCGTGGGGAAAACAAAATAATAAGAGACGTTTTAAATGTAAAAATTGTGGTATTTATTTTACCTCCGAGAACAAGTCTGTTGGCTTAAAAAATAAGGAAGTTTGGTTCAAAAAATGGATTGTTGGAAAACAGACTTATGAAGAAATTTCACGAGACTCAGGATACTCAGTTAGTACTCT
>NZ_FUYZ01000016.1:0-2609 GCF_900167905.1 Soonwooa buanensis
GGCTTCAAATCAAAGAGATTTTGAGGATGCAATTCAATATTTTACTGCGATTGAGCATGACATGGAAATTATCATCACAAGAAATAAGAAAGATTTTAAGAATTTAAGTTTACCGATATTAACAGCGAAAGAATTTATGAATCGCTAAATTGTGGCGTCGCATAACATTGTATTGGCAAAATGCGGGGATTAGGTATAGTTGAACTACTCTACTTTTTTACACGCCGCTGCTTTTACTTTCCACATTTTTTTGTAATTTAGTTCCAAGAAAAAGCATCGGCTCCGTTTGGTTGTTCTTGAACTTTTAGTTCTTCGAAAGCCCGCACTTCGCCAATACTTTTTCCGTTAGCAGAAATTATATGAACAACTTTACGTTAACCAATCAACAAAGAAAATATTTTGGAATTGAACCAATTCAACCAAGTTGGGATAAAGTAATTTTACAAGATAAATATCAAGCAACAATTTTATATTTCGAAGGAAATACCATAAAAAAACAAATTATCTCTTCTGATATTTATTATAAAGAATTACAATTTGAAGAACAAACAAAAAATAGAGAAATTCTGCTTCCTAAAACATCTAAAGGAAAAGAGCAAAAATTAACAAATTCAACATTAGATAAAAGAAAACCCATCGGAAATTATGTTGAAGTTTCAGTTGGTTATTTAACATGTGGAAATTTCGATACGCAAAAGACTTTCTACTCTACTCGTTGGGATAAAAAACAGCAAATCGAAAAAACTTGTGAAGAACTAATTTTAGAATATATCGACAACTCAACTCCAACAAGTTTAAAAGAAGTAGAAATGTTTTCTAAAGAAAAACGCAAAAACCATAAATACAAAACAGGAGATTATTTCAGATTTAAAATTAGTAGAGAAGAATATGGTTTTGGTCGGATTCTATTGGATATAAATAAAATCAGAAAACAAAAATTGATTGATACTAAAAATGGCTTATTTTATTTAATGGGTCCTCCATTGTTAATTCAAATTTTTGCATATAAATCATTTGACAAAAATGTAGAAATTGATTTTCTTGACAAACAACCCAAATTGCCATCTGATTATATTATGGATAATTTGATTTTTTATGGAGAATATGAAATTATTGGAAATAGAAATGTTACAAATGAAGAATTTGATTTTCCAATTTCTTATGGAAAATCAATAAAATTTGGAAGTAACAATGTTTTTCTACAATGGGGATTTATTCATTTAGAATTGCCAGTTAAGACTTTTTCAAAATACTTGCACATTGAAGGAAAATCATTTTCAAGCAATCCATATGGATATTATTCAATTGGTTTTGACTCTGCATACGGAAATTTCGAAATTGATAATATGCTAAAAAATGATGGAAACCTTAATTTTTCAGAAGTTAATCATTACAAAGCAGAATATGATTTAAGAAACCCAAACAATTCAAAAATTAAGGAAGAAATATTCAATATTTTCGGATTAGATTCTAACAAATCTTATATTGAGAACTCAATAATAACTTCTACTCCTTTACCAACAAGCATAATTGAAAATATAAAATAACTTCTGCTAACATTGTATTGGCAAAATGCGGGATTAAGGTAGAATTGAAAAATTTGAAATATTTATCCGCCGCTGCTTTTCATATTGTTTTTTTTCTTAATTTAGACAATCTGAAAAAGCATCGGCTCCGCTTGGTCGTTCTTGAACTTTCAGTTCTTCGAAAGCCCGCACTTCGCCAATACTTTTTCCGTTAGCTGCAAGTGCATTACAAATCCCTGCTAATAAGGTATTTAGATAAATAATTATGAAAATCAAATCCGAAATTTTATCAAAAATTTGTTACACTGATTTGGTTTATGGAAGAGTCAATAAAAAACTAAAAACGACTTATTCAAATTCTGAAATTGAAAATCTAATTTCTAATATCATTATTGAAACTGACGAAAATGCATTTGAGAAAAAAGGGAAAAATTATTATTTGTCAAATTTTAAATACAAAATAAAAATTACGATAAATTCTTATACATTTAGACTTATAACAGTTGACAAATTAGAAGCATGACAGAAAACATTAACTCATTTCTAAAATTTGAGATAATTTGGAAGGACGATGATATGTTTGAAGTGAAAATAAATGCTTCAAATGTGAAGTTTTATGGAGAAACAGAAGTATATGACACAAGCGATTCTTTAAGCCAATTTGCAAATAAATTGATTGATTTTCCCAAAAATGAGAAAATAATATTTTATGAATTAGGAAGTCAAAATAGTTTTTCATATTGTTCGATAAGATTTTATTGTATCGATAATTTTGGAAAAATTGGAGTTGAACTAAATATAGAGGAAAATGTAAGTACAGAATATAGAACGGAAGAGAAAAGTAAAGTTAAACTCGAAATTATTGTAGAACCATCTGCAATTGATAGATTTCAAAAATCTTTGCTAAATCTTGCAACAAAACAACATGGAATTGCAATTTTGTATGGAAAAGACAATAGACCAGATATTTAAGGCAAAAAAACACCTGCAGCTAACATTGTATTGGCAAAATGCGGGGTTAAATGTATAATTGAAAAATTTGAAATATTTAGCCGCCAATATTTTTCAATTCCACATTTTTGT
>NZ_FUYZ01000016.1:2619-20442 GCF_900167905.1 Soonwooa buanensis
AGCCGCCAATATTTTTCAATTCCACATTTTTGTTTAATTTAGACAATCTGAAAAAGCATCGGCTTCGTTTGGTCTGAACTTGAACATTCGTTCAAATTAAGCCCGCACTTCGCCAATACTTTTTCCGTTGGCAGTAATGTTTGAAAGGCAGAAAACTAATATAAATAACACTCAAAAATTAGGCTATGAAAAAGATATATCTTTTTTTTCTTCTTTTATTTCTTACAACCTATTATTATGGACAGGATATTTATACCAGTGAAGCTCCAAACTCACATTATTATTCTGCATACAATGTAAGTTTTAATGGAAATGGAACGCTTTACTTTACAACCGATGGCTCTGATCCAACTTTAAACTCAAATTCTGCAGTTAATAGTTTCAATGTTTTCATCGATGCGAATAAAATAGTTAAAGTTTTTATAGTAGACAATCAAAATACAACATCTCAAATTAAAACATTTAAATATTTTACTGGAGAAATACCATTAGCGAAAATATTCTTTAAACCACCCTCTAATTGGACAAGTTCTTGCGTTATGGTTGATATGGTTGAACCAGTTTCAATTAATGGGATGATTATTGATGCTAATTGGAATTTGCAATCTACCAATTGTGAAGGATGGTTAAAAAAAGAAACTCCATTTTATCATTCTAATTTAATTTTTAGC
This sequence comes from Soonwooa buanensis, assembly GCF_900167905.1. GTDB lineage: Bacteria > Bacteroidota > Bacteroidia > Flavobacteriales > Weeksellaceae > Soonwooa > Soonwooa buanensis. The sequence continues at coordinate 3,291 of NZ_FUYZ01000016.1, forward strand.
AATTGTCCAATTGCTCCGATTGGTGCAGAATATTCAGGTATTATTCCAGCAGGAAGTTTAATTTTATATGATTTTACTAATGGTGAAATCAGTAATCCGCCTTCTTGCTTAAATCTAGGTACTTCCGAATTATCTAAAGTCGTCATTGTCAAAATATATCCAAATCCTACAGAAAATTTTTTAGAAATTAATTCTAAAATAGATTTCGTTAATTATTCAATTCACACTTTGGATGGTAGAATAATTAATGTAAACCAATTAAATGGAAAACAAATTGACGTCTCAAAATTGAGCAAAGGAAACTATCTTTTAAAACTGTCTTCTAAAAATTACGAAACTGCTATAATTCAATTTATAAAAAAATAAATAAACTACAACTAACATTGTATTGTTTCTTTTTGCCTTTTTTATGGAATTGATGTTTTTTTCAATTCTTGTAAAACATAGTTGTTGTCTGGCTCTGTTAGGAACTCCCTATAAGATGATTATAATTTTATTTTAGAACCATATTGATAAGTAGGCTTAAATACACTTATTACAAAAAACATAATACAATCCATTTTTTTACAAAAAAATTAAAATTTTCAATTATATGATTGAGGATAAATTTTAATATTTCATTATTTTTGCATATACTTATTAGGAATGGATTACTCTAAAATAAAATTTCTCATTTGTCTTTTTCTAACGACATTCTGTTTTGGTCAGCAAAAATTGGATGAAGGAAAGTCCAAAAATTTTGCATATTATAAAAATTTGGTAAATACAAGCTCTCACAATTATTATCATAATTCGGAGGCTCTTCTTCAGAATGCTCAAACTAATTATGAAAAAGTTTATGCCAATTTAATTATGGGTGGTGCGAAATATAGCACCGGTTTTTATACTCAAGCAGTGTATTATTATGAAGTCGCTGAAAAAATGGGAAAAAATATAGATTCAATAAATCTAAAAATGGCATATACTAATGGTTTAGCAATGTCATATAGAAGAGCAGGTCTCATAGAACAATCTGATGATGCATGGCAAAACTATATTAAACTACAGAATAAAAGCAAAAATCCGTATAAAGAAGCTCAATATTATTATGATTTGTCCAAAATTTATGATATTGATGCTAAATATTGCAAAGCGTCTGAGGCGAGAAATAAATATTTAGATTTAGTACCTACTGATATTCAGAAAAAAGATCTTGATTACATTTTCGCAATTTATGCTCAAAATGCATTTACTCAAATGAAGTGTGGAAATGTTATTGAAGCTGAGCAAAATTTAAAAAAAGCTGATGCAAGCATTAGTGATGTTGTCGTAAGAGAAAATTCGTCTTTGTACGAAATTTATGATTTAGCTAAAGCATTATTATCATTAAAAAAAGGGAATAAGGATGAAGCTAAAGAATTTTTCTCATCCGCGTATTCGAGATCTAAAGCCAAGAATACAGTTGCGGCGACCAAACTTATTTTAAAAGAGCGGCTTCATGCCAAGATAGATTCACCAGAAGAACAATTAGCTTTTGCAGAGGAAGTTGATGACATCACAAATAACGAGACGTTAAGAATACAAGAACTCACTAAGTACGAAACGAAAAAATCAAAAACTAAAATTCAAGAAGAAAAAACTAAAACAAGGATTGTTTTTCTTCTCGTCGTGTTTTGTATAATATGCTTAATTATTTTGGTGTGGTACAATAGGTTAAAGCGCAAAAAACTGACTGCTGCTTTTCAGGAAATTATTGCTGGTCTTGAACAGAAAAAAAACACAAAGATAGAATCTCACGCATCAACTAGTGATGACATTAGAGAAATTGAAAACGAGGAACAAATCATTTTACAACTAAAGAATCTGGAGCAAAAGAACTTTTTTTTAAAACAAAATCTTTTAGCAACCCAGCTTGCAACGAAACTAAATATTACGCCACGCAACTTAAGTTTTTTGCTGAAAAAATATTATAATCAAGATTTTAATAATTATATGAATGATTTACGTATTGATTATTTTACGCAGTTATTGAAAGATAATCCGCAGTATCGTAAATACAAAATTGCTGCTCTTGCCGAAATGTGCGGTTATAATTCGTACAATCAATTTGCTGTTAATTTTAAAGCTAAAACAAAAATATCGCCATCACAATATCTAACTTATTTAGAAAAGGATTTCGAAAAATAGTAATTTTTCATACCAGATAATCTCATTTGTTGTTAAGTGAAAATGTAATTTCGGTACTAATATTACTTATTCTCATTCATAGACTTGTCTTAATCCCTACATGCATATAATATTGTTTTACAAATTAAGCTGTTTGATAATCAGTTAAATATGTTTAATTCATGTATTGGAATAGTTGATTAGTCATACATACTAAGCTTTCATAATGTGTTTAAATAATGTCTCTTTGTATTCAATTTGAGACCTAAACACAAATGAAAATTATATTTTCAAGAAACGCACTTTTAATACTTTCTATATCTAGAAAGTATTATTGTGCTTTTTTATTTTTAGGCTTCTATATTACATTTCAAGCTCAGATATATCAATCCACTAGTTCCACATTATATATTTCGGAAGGAGCTACTGTTACTGAGTTCAATAATAATGATATTGACAAAAACGAAATAAAGCGAGGGAAGATTTTTGTTTCGGAAAACACGTTAATACATGCTCTAGACAATACACTTTCAGGACAATTTGTATCGCTTGAAACCATCAAAAAGTCTTCAGTGCCGAAAGAACATGTCGCATCTTATACGAAGACGAAGAAAGTAAAAACTGAAAAAATCCCAGAACTTAATAATAAACCAGATTTCAAATTTGTGTCTGGCGATTCGGATTATGTTTTGGAAGTAAAGTCAAGTAACGAACATTTTTCAATTTCAAATACAAATACTCATCTAAAGGCAATTTTTAACAAAAATACAATTCGGAATAATTGCATTGTAATTATTTTAAAATCAAATAATTGCTATTATTTAAATAAAAATAACTTTAATGAGTTTGCAGTCTATTTTTCGATTCGTCCGCCACCATATAGTTAATTTATTACAGGATAATATTTAGTAAAATAAAATTTAAAATTAATACAAAAAACATGAAAAAATTTTTAATAATTTCTAGCACCTTCTTTATTTCGACCTTCGCTTTTTCTCAAACAGGAGTTAACACATGGAATCCTCAAGGCGTTTTCAATGTAGATGGTGGTAAAGATAACCCACCAACAGGAGCGCCTTCTCCAACGCAACAACTTAATGACGTTACTGTATTAGCAAATGGTAATATGGGTGTAGGAACAACTTCTCCAAGCCAAAAATTGGAGATCCAAACAGGAGGAACTGCTATTGCGCCAGTTACAGGATTTAAATTAGTAGATGGAAACCAAGCCAATACATTAGCTCTTACAAGTGATGCCAATGGAGTTGGGACTTGGAAACCCATAGCTCTTCCTAGTATTAAAGGGAACTTTGGTGGGAGCAATATCGCTTCAGATCAAGAAACGACTAGTACTACTTATAAAGATAGTGGCGCCTACATTACATTACCAAAAGGAACTTGGGCTGTAAATTTTGGTGCGACATTAATCTCTGCTCAATCTGGTACAAATAAGTTTTGGATGCATGCACGTGTAACATCGGACAAGACTAATCTTAATGGCTTAAGCCAAGTAGGATTTACACCAAATTTACCAGGAGGTCTAACACTTTGTGCCGGAAATATTTTCTCAAACTACAATATGATTCAAGGTTCTAAAGTATTTACGGTAACTGCAGATAGTGTTACGTTATACATATTCTTTGATAATACTAATAACAACACGCAACCTTGGACATTCAGCCCAGGAAATTGGGAGAATTATCTATATGCAATAAGATTAAATATTAATTAATACTTATAAGTGTTCAAATCTAAAAGTGAATCAATTTAAAAATCAATAATGAATAAAAATATATTTACAATAGGTGCAATCTTAATTTCGGGATTTGCATTTTCACAAGAAGGCCGTGTTGGTATTAATACAGCCTCTCCAGCAGCAACATTAGATGTGATGGCATCGTCAACCGATTTAACAAGAACAGATGGTCTTATTGCACCGCGACTAAAAGCTGCCGAACTACAAGCTAAGGATGCGCTATACACAGCATTACAAGATGGTGCGATCGTCTATGTAACGGAAACTTTAACAAGTACAACAGACAAAACAATAAATATAACTGCTATAGGGTATTATTATTTTGATAAAACACAAGGTACTGCAGGTCGTTGGATGAAGATTGCAAGTCCTTCAAACTTAACTGATTATAAAGAACCTTGGAATGTGCAGGGAAGTACAACTCCGGCAACGCTCAATAGTGATGCCATATACCAAAACAATGCTGTCGCTGTCAAAAAACAAAATGGAATATTAGGTGCAGACCTGGATGTTCTTGGTGCAATCCGAGGAGGGAATGCACTTGTCTATTCAAGCGGTACAACCGCAGTTAACGTAGGTGCAAACTCTATTGCTGTAGGAGAAGGAAGCTCTGCAACAGAGACCAATACAGCGGCATTTGGTTATCAAACAACTTCGGCTGGGATTAGTTCTTTTGCTTCAGGATATCAAAATACGGCTAGAGGTAACTATAGTACTGTGTCGGGTAAAGGTAATACAGTGGGATCAGGACTTGTTACTACAAGTGGACATGCTAGTACTGTTTTTGGAGAAGCTAACCAAGTGAACCATATCTTGACATTTGTTAATGGGTACGGAAATACCTTAACTGATGCCGATGGACAAGCGGGAACTAATTTTGTCTCGGGAACTTCTAATACAATAACGGGTAACAGCAGCTGGAATTTCATCGCTGGTATTAATAACAAAACATCGAGTAGTAATACCTTTACAACTGGTACTGGTAACACTATCACCGGAAATGGAGGCGTTGTCGTTGGGCAAAATTTGACTAGTATTAATAATTCCGAAATTGCATTTGGTAAGAACAATTTGAGTTTTACGAATTCTTACTTGACAGTTGGTAATGGTTTTAATACCTCTAACAGAAGCAACCTAATTGCCGCAATTGTAGATCAAACTAATGCTACTACGGTAAAAGACGCTTGGGTTGCTATTGGAAGTAATACTGCAATACCAGATCGTCAAAATAATACTATAAAACTTAGGGTTTATGGAGGAATACAAACTGCGGCAAGTACTTATGCCGATTATGTGTTTGAGGACTACTTCAATGGAAATTCTAGTATTAATCCAAATTATAAGTTTAACACATTGTATTCTGTCGAAAAATTTGTTAAACAAAATCATCATTTACCAGGCGTAACATCTATTAAAAATTTAGAAAAAACTTCGGATGGATATTCTTTTGATTTAACAAGCTTATCAACACAGACTCTAGAAAAGGTGGAAGAATTATACCTCCATACTATTGAGCAACAAAAGCAAATCGATTCTCAAAAGGATGAACTTGACGCCTTAAAAGATCTTATTCGAAAACAGCAGAGCCAAATTGACAGCTTGTTGTCTAAATAAATATTTAAAAAAAAGAGTGATTACTAGACTATTGACTCTTCATACAAGAGTCAGTAGTTTTTAAAATTAATATAGAAGAATGAGCAATTTCAAAGAAATACATATAGGGCAATTGTTGAAAGTAGCAGTTACAGAGAGCGGAATTACAATGTCTCGAATCTGTAATTTTTTGAAATGTAGCGAAGCAGATATCGCTAAGACCTATCTTCAAGAAAATCTTTCTACTGATATTTTGTTAAAATGGAGCAAATTATTAGAATATGATTTTTTTCGATTATACTCGCAACATCTCATTTTATATGCACCAGCATCATCGGAGGAGAAAACAAAAGAAAAGAAAGCTACCGCACTTCCACAATTTCGAAAAAACATTTACACCAAAGAAGTTATCAATTTTATTATAGAACAAGTTTCCACTGGAGAAATGTCAAAAATTGAGGTGATGGAAAAATACAAAATTCCAAAAACAACACTTTACAAATGGATTAGCAAATATAAAAATGAAAGTAAACAATAAGAAAAATATAAAGTTAACTCAGTTTGTGTTAATGCTGCTAATAGTGTTTTCAATATTTCTGATCGGAGTATTTTACTTTTTGATGCCACAAGTTGACTATAGAATTACAATTCTTGTCTTCCTTATTTTCGCGGTCTCTGTATTAAAGCTATCAAAATTAAAAATTTTTTCTCTGGAAGTTTCGCCGCATTTTATTTCCATAAAACAAACAGGACCTTTTTCAAGACATATCGAATTCCCTAAGCTGGAAGTCCCATTGCAAAAAATCACTTCGTACAAAATAGAAAAATGTGTGATCAACCATTTCTTCACGATAAATATTAGGACATGCAAAGGAGAGAGAAGCTTTTGCTACAATTTGGGAATTCTCTCCAAAAAACAATTAGAACAATTCAATAATATTCTTAATCCTATCAAAAAAAATATAAATCATGACACCCGATTACAAAGCCATATATAATGATATTATCCACAAGAAGTATCCTCATAAAATACAAGAATGCTTATTCTTTCTGGAAAAGAGAAAGTTGTCGGCAATCGACATCATCGCGCTTAATACTAAAGTATTTGGAAAATCGGATAAAACGTCGGAAAAATTCAATCAAGAACATCGATCTTATTCGAAGTCAGATATCTTTCAAATTCTTGATTATCAGAAAAAGCATAAACTTAACAATATTCAGTTAGCCAATCATTTCAAGATCAGTCGAAATACGGTTGCCAAATGGAAAAAAATATTTTTATAGTGTAATAAAGTCAGCGGTTAGCTCGTGATGAATAGAGTAGATTATTGTATCATCACCTTACGCCTAAAAATTATAATAATATGTTTAGGATTTATCATTAAAAAAGGGAAAGCACTGGCTTTCCCTTTTCATTATTCTAATAAGAACAGATATTATTTAACCAATAGATCTTTTGAGAACGATACACCATCTTTAGTGATGTTAACAAGATACTTACCAGCAGTTAGGTTAATAGGAACATTAATGTTTTTAGAATTTGATTTCACTTCACCAAGGTTTTTAACTTCACGTCCTGTCATGTCGTAGATTTTTACAGAATACATACCATCGTCAGCTAATTTGATATTAAAGTCAGATTTAGCTGGGTTAGGGAAGATCTTAGTACTCGCACCAATTTTAGAAACGTCATTAACAGCTAGGTTAGTTTTAGTAAGTTTGGCACCTGTTATGATTGAGCCATCTGCGCTGTCTATCAATAGTACAACAGCATTCAGCTTGTCAGATTTGTAAGTTGCAGGTATAGTATAGTTAAAAGTATAGCTAGCAGAAGAACCTACAGTAATAGCCGTTGGTACAGAGCCATCTTGACCACTAAAACCGCCCAACATAGCACGAGCAACGTGATCATAGACCATCTGAGCTGCTGGTACAGGATCTGGTAAACTTTCGAAACCTCCCATTTCACCTTGCGAATTGTTTTTATAATAATTAGCTTGATTATAGCCAGATGTGGTACCCGTTACATTATCTTCTAAAACGATAACAGCCATTTTATAATTAGCTGTCGGATTATTAATGTAGAACTGTCCTTTAGCTGTTGCTGTTAACTGATTTCCGTCAATGCTAAATTCTCCAGATAATTTGGCTGGTGAAGCCATTTGAGATCTAGTCGTTACATAGTTGCCAATAGTGTTCGGATGAATGTCAACACCTTTTAATTCTCGGTCAACAACCATTCCTGGAAATCCTGTGATACCTAAGCTTGAAACATATTCTGGATATTTCATTGGTTCTGTATTACTTCCTCCGTGTACAGCAATGCTAATTTGATCATCCGGAAAGTCTTCATTAACCTTCTTTAGGGCAACCATACCACGAGGGCACCATCCACACCAAGTACCAGTACCTTCCTCGAAAACAACTTTTTTAGGAACAAACTCTGATACAACACTTGTCATTGCAACCATGCTGTTGTTAGAGGTATCACTATCATCTTGATCATTTACTTTGGTGATAGAGACTGTTATGTTCTTTGTTGCAACGTCAGAGTAGGAGGTAGGTATTGGATGTGTAACCTCTCTTTGTTGATTTGCACTAATGTAGGCTGTCACTCTTTCTTTATGATCACCAGTACCATCATTCCAGTTGATCTCCACAGATGTGATAGAATTGCTACCAACGTTTTTAACAACAGCCTTTATATACGTTTGTGAGCCTGCTACTAAAAATTTATCAAGTTTTGTTCCTACAACTTTAACGTCGTTAGTGCCAAACTTTTTTGTGCTTTTTGAGGTTGGCTCTGTAGAGGTAAGCGTTGCAGCTGTACTAAATCCGCAAAAATATATTGCTGCGGCGAATAAGTAGATCTTTTTCATTTTAACTTTATTTTTTTCGTTGAATAATAATTGAATATTCAAATTAAAAACAACACCTAGATACATTTTCTGTTTAGAAAAATATATCTAGGGTTGTTACTTATGATATCTTAAGTGTTGATATCATAAATTTTAATTTTTGCTTTATTTTACTAAAAGATCTTTTGTGAACGAAACACCATCTTTTGAAATATTAACCATATACTTACCAGGAATTAAGTTAATTGGTACATTGATGTTTTTAGAATTAGAATTCATTTCACCAAGATTTTTAACTTCACGTCCTGCCATATCGTAGATTTTTACCGAATATTTACCGTCATCAGCAAGTTTGATATTGAAATCTGATTTTGCTGGGTTTGGATAAATTGTTGTGCTTTCTCCCATTTTAGAAATATCATTAACAGCAAGAGTTTTGGTAAGTTTTGCAGCATTAACAATAGTACCATCATTAGAATCGATTAAAAGAACAACAGCATGAATATTGTCTGTTACATAGCTTGCTGGAATTGTATAGTTGAATGAGTAGCTAGCTGTCGAACCATCAGTAACTGCAGCTGGGACTGATCCGTCTTGTCCCAGATATCCTCCTAGAAGAGCTCTCCCAACGTGATCATAAACCATTTGTGCTGCTGGTACTGTTGCTGGTAGACTTTCGAAACCTCCCATTGCACCATTACCACCGCCTGCGTAATAGTTTTTCTGTGCGTAACCCGATGCTGTTCCTTTTACACCATCTTCGGTCACAACTACTGCCAACTTAAAGTTTGTATTTGGATTATTAATAAAGAATTGGCCATTAACATTAGCTGTAAGTTGAGTCCCAGAGATCGAATAATCTCCGCTTAGTTTAACTGGTGTCGGAATATTTTTTCTTGAAGTTACAAAATTATTAATACCACTCGGACCTGGATCTACTCCTTTTAATTCTCTATCTACGTTCATACCCGGAAAACCACTAAATGCCGCCCCACCATCATAAGCACTTACAAGCATAGGGTCATTATTATGTACTGCAATACTAATTTGGTCATTTGGGTAATCGGTATTAACTTTATTGAGACCAACCATCCCTCTTGGACACCAACCACACCATGTACCAGTACCTTCTTCCAATACTATTTTTTTAGCAATGATTTGAGATGCTACAGATGTCGAAGCTAATCCGGTATTGTCACTTGGGTTACTATCAGCAGTGCTATTAACTTTAGTAATTGTTAGGTTTAGATTTTTTGTGTTAATATCAGAGTAGCTTACTTTAGTTGGATGAGTAATTGTAGCCGAAGCACCAGGTGCAATATTAGTTGTTACAGTTGCAATATGATCTGTACCATCATTCCAATTTAGTTCTAAAGAGGTAATTGGATTAGCACCTACGTTTTTAACCGTATATTTTAAGTCATTCTGTGTTCCCGAAGCTATATATTTTGCTATGCTTGAAGAAACTAACTTAGCATTGTTATCTTGCAATGTTTCTATCGTTACATTATCAAATAACAAATAATACATATCACTTGTATTAAAATGTCTAAATGATAAATAAACCGTTTGCCCAGCATAGCTAGATACATCTACCGATACTTCTTTCATACCACCTGCAAATGGTAGAGTTTCTTCTTTTACTGGAGTTGTAGCAATGACTTGTGAAGGATCATCCGTAGGAGATAAATATAACGCATAATGTTCTGATCCATATTGTCCATTATAGGAGCCAACTTGAAACTTTAAAAAAAGATTAGCAACACCAGAAGGTAAAGTAATAGGTGTACTTGTAAGTAAGTTGTTTGGAGTTAATGCTGTATTCTGGTAAGAGTATGATACTAAGGTTCTTGTTCCTAAGTTAGCTGCGGGATAAATGTTACTAGCATTAGCTAAAAAAAACAATTTACCATCACCGTCTAGATCTGAATTTTTCCAAGTAGTTAAATTTAAACTCTCAAAATTTTCTGAATAGTGAATTTGACCACTAATACTAGTAGCTAGTAAGCAAGCTACTGCCGCAATGTAAAGTTTCTTCATAACTGATAATTTGTGATTTGGTGTGTGTGTGTGATTTGTTTGATTTATTTCTTTATGATTTTTTGCGTTTGGTTTTTGCCATTTGCGTTTTTCACGTTCATAATATAAATACCAGCTGCTAAGCTATTAACATCGATAGTATTATCGCCTGCCTTTAGGTCGCCCGCTTTTACTAATTTAGAATTCATATCAAACAATTGAAAGCTTGTTTTGATTTTCGAGTTCAAATCCAATTGGTTTGTAATAACGGTGTTCTTTATCAAAACGTCCTTAGTTGTATTAACGTCATTAACAGCAAGATGCTTATCATATACATAAGTTATGTGGATTGGCGTTCCGATCTCATTATCAAATGCATCTACTTCATAAAATTTGAATTTTGCTGTCAACGGCGTATCATAGTCAGTCCAATTCCAGAAGAAATCATCATCGCCAGAGTTAGAACCTGGTCCTATTATAAAATCACCTTCTGGGTAGGGCATATTTTCTGTAATGAAAATCATACAATTTCCTCCGAAGCAAAATTGAAACATATCGAAAGGAACATAGTTGTCTGACACCGATTCGCAAATCATTTTTACCTTGATGCTTTCGGTTGTAGATGTATTATGTAGTCTATAATACATTTTACTCGCGTCATCATTGTAGGAATTAACAGTAAATACAGTCCCGTCTGGTATAACTGTACCGTCATGTTTCTTAAGTACCATTTGTGCATTAGATAATGCAAATCCTAAAAAGCTTGAAAGGATAAAAAACTTCTTCATAATTTTCTATTTTAATATTTTACGTTTTTTTTTAAAGTGCTTCTAAAACATTTGTAGTATTAGGCAATGCTTCGCGTACATTTAATACTTCGTTCTGTCCGTTAAGAACAGCAACTATAATTTTTACATTTTCTTTATTGAAATTAGCAGGAATCGTATAACTGAAATTTTTTAAATATTCAGTGTTGTTTTGAGTATTTGTGCTTGGGATATTTTCACCTTTTGCAGGAGTCAGAAGTGCTCTTAATACATTATGATTCTCATAGTTTGGAATAATTGGTACACCATCATACAAGATTGGTTTACCACCAGATCCATTGAAATAGTTATGCTGTGGATAGACAATTTTGTCTTCAACAATGTAAACTATTAATTTTAAGTTGTCATAATTTTGAGCAAATGCTATCTTATATTCTCCAGAAAGAGTGTTACCATCTAGCTTAGTTGTAATTCCAATTCCAACTCTACTATATGGTTTAATCTCAGCTAGCCCGAAAGCAACATCCAAACTGAAGTTAGCTGTACTCCAATTTTTTGTATGATTAAGTAAAATGGTTGGGTATGCCGTAACTTTCAAATCCGAAATAATAGCCATAGATGCTTCATTGGTATAAGGATCTGCTTGTACAGTTGGACCATGTATACCAACAATAACTGCTTTGTCATTCTGTGCAATCAATCTATTAAATCTTTCTCCAGCAATCGGACAGTTTCCGCACCAAGTCCCAGTAAAATCTTCATACAGAATACGGTGCGTGTAGATTGTACCTTCAGGTTTTATAACTGATAATTTGAGCGGTTTTATTGTGAACTTTTCGTAAGTAGCAGTTATATTATATTCTCCTAAATGTTCAGTTTTAAAAACCGGACCAGATTCATTTATTTTTCCATTAATGTAGAATGTCGCCTTATCAGTAACATCGTTATTAAGGTTATCCACCAAATTAAATTTTACAGAATTACCAAGTAAAACTAGGTTTTCACTTGCTGATAGTTTAACAAAAGTTACCACATCGCGACCTTCGTCACTTTCGGATCCAGCACAAGAATTTAGTAAGAACGTAAACAATAGTAATAATAGTAAAGGTTTTTTCATTTTATACTTATTTTCAAAAGAATTATGTAAAACTAAATAATTTTTCGTTTAAGTGGAAATAAAAACATAAAAAAATAAAAAAAAAGCAAAATAAAGGCTATTAATAAAAATTATTTAAGTTTTTAGACAAGGGTTTGAATATTTATTAATAGTTTAGTGCTTTGAAAAATTATACAAATCACATATTAGGTATTATGAAGAAATTTGCAATTGGACTAGCAATTATTAGTAGTGCATTATTAAGTGCACAGTCTATCGAGAATATCTCGGCAAAAAACATCAAAGGAGAAAATGTAGCTCTTAAAAATTTTAATAACGAAAAACCCCTAGTGATGAGCTTTTGGGCGACTTGGTGTTTACCATGTATGGAAGAGCTTAATGTGGTTAACGAAAAGCTAGAAGAGTGGAAGAAAGAAAAAGATTTTGATTTTGTAGCTGTCTCTACTGATGATCCAAGAACTGTTGCAAAAGTGAAAACTGTGGTTAAAGGTAAAGGATGGGAGTTTGATCAAGTTTTACTAGACTCTTCACAGTCTATTAAAAGACAACTTAACGTTAATAATGTGCCGACAACTTTAGTTTATTATAAAAACAAATTAGTGTATTCGCATGTTGGATATGTACCGGGAGACGAAGTAGCACTTTTTGAAGAAATAAAAAAACTACAGTAATTATTTGATATGAAGAAAAAACTACTCCCTATATTGATGCTATTGGGACAAGGATTAGTGTACGCGCAGTTTAATGCAAGTTTAGAATCCAACAACCAGTATTATGTAGATGATAAAAAAATAAAATTAGCAGATAACGAAGCGGATCAACGATTCAGGTCCAATTCTTATTTGACGATGACTTACAAGTACAAACAATTTACTGTTGGTGCACAAGTCGAGTCTTACGAACCAAAAGCATTACTTAATTATTCTCCTGATTTTAAAAGTGTTAACCTTGGGACTTACTATGTTAACTATAATAATGAAAAAGGTGTAGATGTTACTCTCGGTCACTTTTATGAGCAATTTGGATCTGGTTTAGCCTTAAGAACTTGGGAAGATAGACAACTTGGTATTGCCAACTCATTGGTCGGTGGTCGTGTCAAATTATCTTTCGCAGATGATCTAGCGACTGTTAAAGCTTTATATGGTAAACAACGTGTTGGGATGGGCTTCGATCTGTCGAATACTGCAATTGCTGGTGTTGACACAGAGTTTCAATTGGCTAAAGCTTTAGGCTCTGATAAATTTGATTCAAATATTGGATTTAGTTTTGTTAATAAACACGAAGCTAAAGATCCTCATTTTGTTAATGCGCCTGCTGATGTTAACATCTATGGTGTACGTTGGAACAACGAGTATAAAGATTTCTATCTAAATGCAGAATATCTTTATAAAACTAAAGACGCCATTAAAATGGCAAGCGAGGTTGATCCAATTAATGTCTATTCAGGAAATGCAGTTAATGTTGTTTTAGGTTTTGCTAAAACAGGATTTGGAGTAAGTGGTACGTTACGTCGTTTAGAAAATTTCAATATTTATTCGGATAGAGAGCGTATTGGTAATCAATATAATCAAGCTTTACTTAACTATACACCAGCTTTAACTAAGCAGTTTGACTATAGTTTAGCAAACATTTATGTTTATCAAGCGCAACCTCAGTTGACGTTTTTCCCACAAAGAAAATCAGGAGAAATAGGATCTCAATTTGACATCAACTATCAGTTTAAAAAAGGAACTGCTCTTGGTGGAAAATATGGAACGGACATCGCTGTTAACTTTGCAAACTGGTACGGTCTTAAAGGAAAATACCGTGTTTACGAAGATTTTAACACTGTTGAGACCAAAGCCTTAGATCTTGGCGAACGTTATTATTCGGACTTCAATGTCGATATTAGAAAAAAACTATCGCAAAGCTGGAATACAGCTTTAATCTATATTTATCAAGATTATAATACGGATAGAATCCAAGAGACAGAAGGTCATGTGTACGCTACGACAGCTGTTTGGGATAACTTATTCAAAATTAATAAAAGTTCTTTAAAGCTAGAAGTTCAACATCAATGGGCTAGCTCGTCTTTCAAAAACTGGGCAGCAGCGCTATCTGAATTTAATTTTAAAAAGAATTGGTCTATATTTGTAAGTGATATGTATAATTACGGAAATGATGACAAGGAGAAGCAGATGCATTATTATACTTTTGGAGCAGTCTTTAGAAAGAACTCAACCAGAGTTCAGGCTTCTTATGGACGTCAAAGAGGAGGATTAATATGTGTGGGAGGCGTTTGTCGTATGGTTCCGGAAAATACCGGCTTTTCGCTAAATATCAATACAACGTTTTAGATCAATTTCGAAAATTTAATAATTAGCTAAAAATGAATTTAAAGAGAGTTTTATTATTCTTTTCCTTTATTTTTTCAGTTTTAGTCTTAGCTCAAGTTCAGAATCCTGTAAAGTTTCAATTTGATGTTAAAGACTTAGGAAAAGGGGAGTATGAGGCAGTATTAACTGCCAAAATGGAGGACAAATGGCATATTTATTCGCAGGATTTGCCACCTGATTCAGGATTTCCAACAGAGTTTAAATTATCTTCAAAAGAAGGTATTACAACAATGGGCAAAGTCCTAGAAATAGGAAAAAAACATGATGAATATTCCGAAGCTTTCGGCGCTCAGATTGTGTATTATGCGAATCAAGTTTTATTTAAACAAAAATTCAAAGCAAAAAATCCTGATAAAGATTTTAAAGTTGCGGCAGAGATAACTTATCAAGTTTGTAACGATAGATTGTGTCTTGCACCAACAACTTTAGAGTTCGAAAAAGCTGTTAAAAGTTCAACGGCAGCGACTACAGAAGAAGTAAAACCAGAGGCTATAACAACGGCGCAGATTGATACGGCTTCCATTGCAGTACCAGAAGCGAATGGCGAAGTAGCGGTTGTATCACCAACTACATCAGGACACGAAAAAGAATTAAAAATCAATTCTTTAGACTTCAAAAATCCGTTGACTAATTGCGGGACTGTTCAAGAAAATACAGGTGGAGACAACAACTGGTTAATCTTAGCATTAGGCTTTTTAGGAGGACTTATTGCACTACTAACACCTTGTGTTTTCCCAATGATTCCGTTGACGGTTTCGTTCTTTACAAAAGGTAGCAAAGACAAAGCAAAAGGTAAAAGAGATGCCTTTATATATGGATTCTTTATCTTATTAATCTTCGTATTATTAAGTATTCCGTTCCATATTATTGATGGGATTTCTGGGAATATCTTTAATCAAATCTCAACAAATATTTGGTTGAATTTATTCTTCTTTGTGATCTTTATTTTCTTTGCATTCAGTTTCTTTGGATACTACGAAATCACGCTTCCTAACTGGGTTGCGAACAAGTCATCAAAAGCGGAAGAAGCTGGCGGAATTATCGGTATCTTCTTCATGGCGTTGACGCTGGTTATCGTTTCGTTCTCGTGTACAGGTCCTATTTTGGGAAGTTTATTGGGCGGCGTGGTAACAGGTTCGTCTAATGTGCCAACACTTCTAACATTTGCTTTAGCCGGTTTTGGTATCGCTTGGGCATTGGTTTTCGGATTGTTAGCATTGTTCCCACAAGCATTACAAAGTCTTCCAAAATCTGGAGGTTGGATGAATACCGTTAAAGTTGTACTTGGTTTTATCGAAGTTGCTTTAGCATTAAAATTCCTTTCAAAAGCAGATTTAGTTTCAAAAACATTTATGCTTAAAAGAGAATTATTCATCGTACTTTGGATCATCATTACGATTGGATTAGTACTTTATTTATTCGGAAAAATCAGATTCCCGCATGATGATAAAGAACCAAAAATCTCTTTAGGTAGAAAACTTTTAGGTGTTTTAGGTTTAGGGTTTTTAGGCTATTTAATTTATGGTTTAATCCCAGCCGACAAGCCAAAACTTCAATTGTTAAGTGGAATTCTTCCTCCAATGAATGTGAGTTATTTCCATAAAGAAGAAGATGGTATTTTAGGTTTAAAATTGCATCATAATTATTTTGATGCTTTAGAAGAAGCTAAAAAACAAAACAAACCACTTCTTATCGACTTTACGGGTTATGGTTGCGAAAACTGTCGTAAAATGGAGGAATTTGTTTGGAGTCAAGATGATATCTTACCGTTGTTGCAAAATGATGTTGTTATCGCTTCGGTTTATGTTGATGACAAAGAAGAATTGCCAGAAGCAGAACAAATGAAAATTGACATGGGCGGCGGTCAAATGAAGAAGATTAAAACGATCGGAGACAAATGGTCGATGTTCCAACAGGTGAATTTCAACAACAATTCTCAACCGCATTATGTGTTAGTGACACCAGATCAAAAGGTGATTAACACGCCAGTTTCGGGTTATATGCCGAAAGATGATTTCAAAAAATTCTTAGAATGTGGAATCAATTATCATAAAAAGAATTAATTCTTGATATAAAGTTTAAGTTTAAGTGAAATCCGCGATTTAGGTCGCGGATTTTTTATTTTTAAATTATAGTGTAACGTCAAATATGAATTTTATATGTTATTAAAAGAAAACAAATATGTTTACTTTTTTATTAACTGCAGTTTTGTTAAGTAAGAAAACGTCTACTCGATTTCTATGACATATGCAAATTAAAATTATACACAGATTCGTTTTTTATTAAAGCATATATTCTGTGTATAATTTTGTTTCTAATTGCGTTGAGTATAGACATCTTGTTTTTTCCTTCCGCAACCTTTCTTTGGAAGTAAATTGCAAGGTCATTTTTTAATCTTATCGAGCTGAGCGCCGCTAAATGCAATACTTTTTTCAGCTCTTTATCCGCCATTGTAGAAACCCTCGGTTTTCGATAAATAGAACTACCCGAACTGTATTCAAATGGTGCAACTCCTGCGTAAC
>NZ_FUYZ01000020.1 GCF_900167905.1 Soonwooa buanensis
TTTATCCACTCCAGTTCTTGGAGCTTTTCTTTTAATTTTTTAATCTCTAATTCTTTGCTCATGGCTTTACTTTTTGAGGTGTAATTGCTTAATTTTTTTCGCCAATAATCGATTGTACTTCTGGAAATATCATACTTCTTTGAAGCAAAGTTAGTAGAAATTTGCCCATTATTGATTTGCGAGATGACGAAAATTTTGAATTCAAAAGAGGTTTTTTTGCCGTTTCTTTTTCGGCAGGTTTGTCCATTTGTTAAGTCCATTGTTTAATGAAAGTGCTTAATTTTTGGTCAACCTATTTTAGGACGATGCACGTCACAAACTTACACATAACGGAAAAAGTATTGGCGAAGTGCGGGCTTAATTTGAACAAATGTTCAAGTTCAGACCAAGCGTAGCCGATGCTTTTTCAGATTGTCTAAATTAAGAAAAAAAACAATATGAAAAGCAGCGGCGGATAAATATTTCAAATTTTTCAATTATACATTTAACCCCGCATTTTGCCAATACTATGTTAGCAGAAGTGTTAATTAAAAGTCACATTTTCCAACTCATGCTTTTTCATATCCATCCTGTCTGAAAACCACTCTAAGATTACAGCTCTAAATTCATTCTTATTGACTGTTTCTTTTTTAGATCTCAGTTTCATATAGTTTTCGGTTACTATTTTTTTTGTGATTTCTCCTAACGTTTTACTTCTAAAACAAAACCCAAATTTAGATACCAAATTGATAATGCAGAAAATTATGATTGATAGCAATAAACCATTCCAAAAGTCAAAGAATAAATATATTAATGAACAAATAAAAATAATTATTAAAGCAATTGAAACAAAATTTGGTGGTTTTAGAATATTTGTTTTGAATCCCAATTCTTTGTCAATTGTTTTCACAAGTTTTCTTCTCATTGCAATTGGAACTAATTTCTCAAGATTTGTTTTTGGAGTAATATCTTCGGAAATCTTAAAATAATTAGTGATTATTTTTTTCAATTTATAAAAAACATCTTGTGACGTACAATCATCAGTGTTCTCCAAATCAATATTATCAATAATCAATTCTGTTAGCTCATTGAAGTTCTTAACTTCGACACATTTTCTCTTTGAAATTATAATATTATTTACTTTTAGAAATTCCTCTAAAGCAAATTCTAAATCTTCAATCTCATACTTGTTAAATGTGTTGTTTTTCATAACATTTCTGCTAACGGAAAAAGTATTGGCGAAGTGCGGGCTTAATTTGAACGACTGTTCAAGTTCAGACCAAACGGAGCCGATGCTTTTTCAGATTGTCTAAATTAAAGAAAAAAACAATATGAAAAGCAGCGGCGTGTAAATATTTCTACATTTTCTACTTTACATTTAACCCCGCATTTTGCCAATACAATGTTATCTGCAGTCGTAATTTTTAGTCAACAACATTATATTCATTTACTTGAAATTTAATTTCTTTGTCAATAACTTTATGATTATCATTGATTTGATAAATTATTCTTAAAGTTGAATCTCCATAATTTTCGTTTCGAATTGCTAATTTATTCGTATTTATTACTTTGTCAATTTCGTTTTTATCCAAGGTAATTATCGAATCTTTTAATTCATATTTTCCTCTAAAATGATCTGCACCAATTCCAGCGTGATTTACAAATTTATAGGTTCCATCTTTTCTAAATTCAAACCAAGCTCCATTATACCCTCCATCATATCCAGCTTGAATTATTATTGGTGAATTATCTCTCATATTTAGTGTTATTCCTGTTATGAAAAATGATATTAGAATTATAAATCCAAAAATTGAAGGAATGAAACTTTCCCATTTTTTATAGTTCTTATATTTTTTAATGTCTTTATTAATTGCGAATCCAAGAAAAATCAAAAATATTATAATTAGAAATCCATAAATCAATCCGTCGAAAATCATTTCGTTATCAGCATTTTTGATACTCCAAAAATTATAATAAAAACCAATAATCAGAAGCGGAATAATTAGCCAATTTTTCTTTAACATTTTTAAACGGATTTTTTGGAAACGATTGCAGATAACGGAAAAAGTATTGGCGAAGTGCGGGCTTAATTTGAACAAATGTTCAAGTTCAGACCAAATGGAGCCGATGCTTTTTCAGATTGTCTAAATTAAGAAAAAAAAACAATATGAAAAGCAGCGGCGGATAAATATTACAAATTGTTCTATTATACATTTAACCCCGCATTTTGCCAATACAATGTTAGGCGACGTTTTTTTTTATTGTTTTTTATTCAATATTAGATTTTTAAATGCTTGAATTATTCTCTGAAATATAGTCAGTTCAATTCCAATATTTTTACATTCTAGAGCATTAAGAAATTCTGGCAAATTTGAATAAATATTAATTTTTAAAGTTGCAATTTTTTTGTTTTTGTAATTGTACAAACTTACATATTCATTAGAATCATCATCTATTCCGTTTTTGAATCCATGAATTTCGTTTAATCTAATTTCGTTCTTAAAAATGAATAAATTTTTATATATCAATTTTCCATTTTGAATTTTTGCATTTACCAATTCAAAATAATTTTTTTTGATTAAAATATAAATCGCTGATAGAAAAAGTAAAATGAAATAAGCAAACCAAAAATAATGACCTTTAGAAATCATTTTTTCATAAGCTCCTTCAGTAAAAATAATTGGTAGAGAAAATGAAGCAAACATAAGTATAAGTCTAAAAATTACTAATAAATAATTTTTGATTTTCAAATTCATTAAATTCATCTTCTATCTTGTATTGATCGGGAGTTTAGTTAAAATGTCGCCTAACGTGAAACGGCTTTGCGAAGGAGCGGCATAGAAAGACGAATCTTTCAATGGTGGGCTAATATTAGCAAAGCCTTTTTTCTTTGCTAATATACATTTTTTAAGCAAATAAAAATAGGCTTTGCGGGTTATATGGAAAATCTTTCTACTGCTGTGTTTCCCGCTCTTTTGCAAAACCGATGTTATGTGCAGTGCGGATATTTTCTATACCTAAATGTTTTAAACCTATTGCATTGGGAAATTTATTCTTTTTTGGCGGTGGGGAAAAGAGGGAAGGGAAAAGCTTTTTTGCAAGTATGGGTTTGGTGTTGGAATGTGCGACTTGCAAATGTGCTTTTTCCTATGCGCTGGGTTTTCTTGCTAACATTCTTGTTGTTTGTAAGACAATGCTAAGCTTCTGTTGTAAATTTTTAATGATTTATGTTAAAACACTAATACGTCACAGCAACTTTCTAAGCTTCGATTGAAAAATACTAAGCTCCCACACGAGTTTTCTAATTGTTTATGTTAAAATACTAAAGTTTTGTGCTAGTTTTCTAAAGTGTTGCGGAAAATTTCTAAACTCCTATGTGAGTTTTCTAAAATATGGTGAAAGAATGCTATTTACTCATGGTTGTTTACTTTTAATGAAAAAGAGTTGCCTTAATTTCGAAGACAACTCTTGCTTATTTTTGTAGAAATTTCTGTTAATTGTTTCTACTTGTAAATTTTATTCCGCTTACTTGTTTGTATTGTGGGGAAGTTGCTCCGAAAACAGATTTTACATAGTTTTTAACATCCATTGCGATTTCAACTAAGCCAGAATCTTTGGAATAAAGGATATTATCTCTCGAAATTCTTGCATTACTGTATGCAACTTCTGCATTAATAACATTCGTATTTGCAGTTTGTAAATTATCTCTAAACGTCGTAAGCGAAGTTGTGTTTAAATCCGCTTCATTTGGAGTATAAGAAGGTATTGATGACACCAAATCTAAAAGTGAAGAGAAGTTTTCTGTAAGACTATCATAGCTTTGACGTGAAACAGAGACTTGGTTGTCGGGATTTGGAGATTGCGATGTTGGGTTTGCTCTTTTGCCTTGTAATTTGTTATTGATGGTCTTGGCATCTGCAAGGGTTTGTTCTGTAGCATCTGTAACGGAAATGGAGTTATATACTTTGGTTGCCAAAGATTTTAATGGTTCAAATGCGACTTGACGGTCACCTGTTACTGTATCGAAAGTATTCTTGGCGGTTGTAACATTGGTTAATTCTGTTTTTGCAGAAGCAAGCAAAGTATTAAGTGAAGTTAATTGCAAAGCGGTCTTTGACGGATTGTAGGCTGTTCCGTATGCTGTGCAATAACCAATAAGTTCTTGAAAATTCGCTACATTTTTAGCGTGTCCTACTTCTGATGTTGATGACATAACTTTGTGTTTTTGATGAATATCTAAATATAATAAAAAAACAGGCAATAAATGCCTGTTTGAGAATCGGATAACGAAAAATAATTAATATTTTACTATGGTTTGGTTGATAATAACTTTACTGTCCTTTGTAATATTAACAATGTAGGTACCAGTAGGATAGCTTGATAAATCGAAGCTATCACTTACTTTATCTATTATTATAACGCCCATACTGTTGGCTACTTTGATGTTAAATTCATCGTTTACTTTATTACTTGTATTGTTATTTGAAGAGAAAGGATTTGAAGAATTTTTATTACCATTGCACGGATCTGTTGGCGAATACATTACCACATATGTATTTTCTGTAGAAGATGATTTTGCTAGAATATATGTTTTACAAGGTTCGCTCATAGGAGGCGATACTGCAGCAACATATTCGGTAGTACCACAAGCATTGGTAACTTCTACTTTCACTTCCATGTACCAAGAGTTATTGTCACCGATAGCCCAAGCTTGAGGATAATTTTTCATTGCAAATAATCTGACTGTTGGTGGGTTTGAAGATATTTTTGTCCATTTTATTTGCGTAATACCTTGATCATTAAGATTAACAGGGTTACCACTATAATCACTTAAAAAGAAATGTGCTTCATTATCATTATAATAATTTGAATTGTCAATCTGATCAACACTAATTGCCGGAGAACCAATCCAAATGTTTTTTGTGAGTGTGACTGTACCGCACAGAGAATTGCCATCTCCCAATATGACCGAAAGAGTAATAAGGCCATTGTAAGCACCAATATTACTTAATGTAATATTAGGAGTGCCATTGCCAGATATGCTAATGTTTGAATTACCTCCTATAATTGACCAATTATAACTTGAAGCGCCTGCCTGAACTGAATAATTTTCAGCACTACATAAAGTTGTACTTCCAGCAATTTGCGCATTCGAACACAAGTATGAACATGATGCATTATATTGCGAATTAGTAAGCTCGGCAGCCAACCAATTGCTATTTCTTTGAGTGAATTGCAAGTGATATTCATTTCCATTCTGAGAATCAGGAGCTTTGTAAGCTGTTATAAAATTAGCAAAAGGAGAATTTTTAGGATAGTTAGGAGGTGTTACACCATTATAAGCTGCTTTATAATCGGAGTCTGATAAATTAACATTTCCATTTCCTAAATCTAATGCGCTGGGAGATGGTACAATTGTAAAGTTGAAGACACCAGAAATGCTTCCGATAGGAGGATTTATATCTCCTGTATATCCTTTCAAATTAATATAACTGCCACCATAATAATCAAAAGGAAGAACTCCTGCAGGTTGAGAGACATTTTTATTAACAATATTAACTGTAATTTTTGGTCCAATCCAAAGAATTTTTTTGTATAAGATATTTTGTTGTGATACATTGTTGTTCCCTGATTATATGAAATAGAATTACAATATATATCTGCACTATATGTAGAATGTCCAGGAACTAATCCTAAAAATCCAGAGCCAATCATTCCTGGACTTCCAATAATAACGCCACCAAGTACACCTACAATAGGGTTATAAACTATACTAAGAAGATCACCCCAAAATGACAATCCTTTATAATAATTAAATCCTAAAAGCTTATCTCCAGCATTAAATGATTGTGTATTTCCACATTCGCTGCCATTACTAATTGCTATATTTCGTATGCCCTCATTAATAGGGTAGCCTTTTGTCTTAAGCTCATTTTGAAAAGTGCTGTAAAACGAATTTTCTAAACCATAGTTTAATGTTAATCTATTCTTAAGAAGTTGACGTGTTGCAGGCTGGTCTAGAATACTAAAATAGGTTGACCAAGGCATACCTCCCAATAGAGGTACAATAACTTGTCCTGAAAAAAGAGGTATTGTGGATCCAAGATACATATTGCTAACATGTCTATAAGCAGCTTGATAAGCTAAAGGGATGTTTGCTCCTTGTTGAGGCCCATCTTGATTAACAAACAAACGGGTCTGGTGCAGCCATCCTTTTTGCTCCATATCTGTAAGCGCATATCGTGAAACCAAACCTCCCATACTTTGGCCAATAATGACATTTTTTTCAGTACTACCATATAAGGTTTTTTGTTGATTTACCCATTTTATAACTTCTTGTAATACGTATGCATTATTCTGGATATAGTCCATCCCATTTTGCCACTTGATAAAAATAATATCGTATTGTTTTATGCTATCATTTGTCAATAAATTCTGTAACGTTGCACTTCCTGATTTAATAATTTCTTTTTTAAAATTTAAAAAATCCTCTTGACCATTTAGATTCTCGGGGTTTAATATCTTATCCATATCAAAACCTGTAACCACAATCAAAGGTTTTCGGATGCCGTTGTTACCAGCATCATCTATAATTAAATTTGCTTTGCCAACAATCGAGCCTGGGAGAGATGTGGTTGCTGTAATTGTTTTGTTATAGTATTTTGCACCAAAATACGGAGTCTGATTACCGCCACCTCCGATAATGTTGGATTGAATATTGGACGCATCTATATTGGTCATAGATATACCTTTATTAATCTTTATCATACTCTGAGAAAGTAAAGTTTCTCCAGAATTAAGTACTAACTTGTATGTCCAGGTTTTAATGCCTTCGGTTGTATAAGTTGCGGAAGTTAATTGACCAAAGCTAAGATTTCTAAAACCTTTGCCATCTCCAAAGTTAATTTCGATGCTTTGTATATCTGATAAGGCATTAGAATAAAAGATATTCTGCGGAAGTTTGACTTTTACCGTATAGCCAGTATAAGTATCGATAGGTGAAGCAATACCAAAAGTCTTTTTTTCAACATAAGGATTTTGTCCAGGCACGTCATAAAATTTGCCATTGCTATATTGTAGTTTGCCACTACTAAGTGAATTATCCACATAAGCAGCATATTTGAAAAACAAGCCAGATAAGGCAATAAAATCTGTGTTACGCTCTTGCTGCCAATTATTATGAAAAGTATCAGGAGAGACAAAACCTGCTGAAACGTCACGAATCCTACTCATTAAAAGTGTGTTATAAATTTCTCTAATGTTGCCACTATTAACATAAGTAGAATCGGTAAGTACACCATTGAAAGCGGGTACGTTGGTGAATTCCATACCGTAATCCAGTAAGATGCCATTAGGTACTTTGGATTTGTCGATTGCAGAAAACAGATTGTTAGCTTGCGCTGCCCAGTCTGTATTTACCTCTTGTTGTCCGTATATAAAGGAAGTAATACCAAAAAGAAGACTGAAAAAAAGCTTGTTGAAATTTTTCATAAATTTGAGTGTTTAAAAGTTAGAATAATTGAAGTTGTTTGCTTTTAAATTTGTAGAAGATGGTTTGCCGACCATCTTCTTTTCTGTTTTTTAAGACGTATCCGTTTTCATAGTGTCGTTTTTATTTGTTATGGAGCATAATTGACATCGAATCTTCCTTCTCGAATTTCTGCTTTGTTACCTTTTGCATCAACTGCATCAAACCAAAATGTGCCTGAAATAATATGTTTTAAAGTATCTAGATGGGTGATTCTAAGTTCGCCGATATACGTTTTTGTTGTTGAAAATTTAATAAGATTATTAGTATTTAAATCAGCAATTACATATGTTCCAAAAGAATTTATTAGCGAATTATTATTTAAATTTTCTGAAAGTAAGTAAGATTTTCCTTCATCAAAGTTAACCATATCGGAGCCTAAAATTATACTGGGCAAATTTGAATCCTTATTATCATCTATCGCCAATCCAAAATGATAGCCTCCATTGAGGTATTGGTAGAATGATGCTAGGACAGGACCATTTTGTATTTTTTGTCCTCGTGGGAGAAGAATTTTTCCATTAACAAGGCAGCCTGCGGTGTTGGCACCTGTCTGTGTAATAGGGGGAAGTTTGTTATTATCTGCTGTATCTGTATTAGTAGTACGATCGCAACTAAGTAATGATAAGAGAATTGCTGTAGATAATATTGATGATTTCATAGCTGAGTATTTTATTTTTGTAAAACTAACTACTTAAAATGTAGAAAAAAATAATCATGATTAAGAAAACAAAAAAACAGACTCAAAATTGAGTCTGTTTATTAATTCTATTAATTTCAGATTTTATTTTAGAGAAAAATTCTGGTGTTACGCCGAGATATGTTGCTATAATCTTATCTTTTACACGAAGATTAATTTCGGGCGAATTTTGTAGGAATCTTTCTATGCGTTGTCTTTCACTTAAAGTATTCATAAACTGAAAATGTTGCAAATGGCGATTAATAAAAACTTCTAATATCCTAGAATACAAATGTGTAAGTACGTGAGATTGACTTAACATATTATAGAAATCGGTACGAGTAATGCTAAATGTTAGTGTGTCTTCTAAACATTGTATATTTTCATTATTTGGAGCTTGATTAGAAAAGGAAATTAAA
The DNA here is from genome assembly GCF_900167905.1 of Soonwooa buanensis. Taxonomy (GTDB): domain Bacteria; phylum Bacteroidota; class Bacteroidia; order Flavobacteriales; family Weeksellaceae; genus Soonwooa; species Soonwooa buanensis. The sequence continues at coordinate 8,606 of NZ_FUYZ01000020.1, forward strand.
TTAGTACAAAATTCATTTTCAAAAATAAAAGCTCTAGTAACTTCTGCTCCGAAATTATTGAAATGATAAATTCTAATTGCGCCTTTTACTATAAAAAAAATGCTATCACAATCATCAGTGTCTTTTACAAGAATTTGATTTTTTCGAAACTTTTGTATGTTGAAATTCTTTGTAATTAATTCTTTTTCAAATTCTGGTAAGTCTTTATCAGTAATATGCTTAAAAATATTTTCAATATTCATTAGATGTTTTTTCAAATGTAGTAATTTAATTGCTTAGTATTATAGCTCGGGGAAAAATTAGCTCTTTTGCAAAATAAGTTGCTGGTTAGGTGTAGGCTTTTTGTAAGTGTGCTAATGAGCGTTGGCAAAAAAGGTGCTGGAAAAAGAATAAATTACACGTTGGAAAAGTAGTAATATTTTTAAACAGAAAAAAAGGGAAAATACTATTTAATTATGGTCAACTGCTCAAATCGCGTTGCACATAACGGAAAAAGTATTGGCGAAGTGCGGGCTTAAGTTGAACGAATGTTCAAGTTCAGACCAAACGGAGCCAATATTTTTTCAATGGAACTAAATTAAGCAAAAATGTGGAATTGAAAAATATTGGCGGCTAAATATTTCAAATTTTTCAATTATACATTTAACCCCGCATTTTGCCAATACAATGTTAGGCGACGTTTTTTTAAATTATTATTGTTCCAAAAATAAGAAAAGTCAATTCAGCACCTTCAATGAAATCTTTGTCCGTTGTATTTTCATCTGCATTTTTATTGATTAATTCAAAATAATATTCGTCTGGATTTATTCTACTTGACAATAATTTTTCAAAATCAGTTTCAGTAGAATTATTCTTAGTTGGGAAAATCCAAAATTTGAATCTTCTTGTTTGTGGATTTGGGTTGAGTAAAGTTAATTCATCAAATCCTGTTAATTTCAAATAATATCTTTGGTTTATTGTATATGGATCCAATAATCCATTTTTTATTATCAATTTAAATTTTTGAGGTAGCTTTTCCGCAAATTCGATTGTTTTAGTATTATTGAGAATAACTTTATTAGCTTCTACTTTGATTTGAGATTTTGAAAATTTGTGATATATTTCTTTCTTATATTTTGACTCAAAAATTTCTTTTGCAGGATGATATTTTCCAGAATCAATATTTTCGGTTTGTGCAAAAATATTAACTGAAAATGATAATGTAAATAGAGTTTGTATAACGGTTTTTGTCATGTCCTGAAATAGGTTGACTCTTTTTGGTTAATATTTAGGATTTGTTTCACGATTTAAAAATAAGAATTTTTGTTTCTAATGTCGGAATAAAATTTGGAAAAATTTCCATCACTTTGGCCAACTGATTTTCCCACATTTTATTACCGATTTTTTTCACCAACAACATCATGCAGATTTTTTTGAATAAGATTTATAAATGTGTTTATTGAACTCGTTATGAGCTTGCACAGGTGTCTTCAAACCGAGGCTCCAATGCGTTCTCTCGTTGTTGTAGATCTCCACAGCTTCTTTAATCATTTTTTGAGCGGTTTTTAAATCTTTAATGA
>NZ_FUYZ01000002.1 GCF_900167905.1 Soonwooa buanensis
TAACTAAAAGAGCCTAGCCCCGATTGAACGGCATGTTTGACTTCGTCGAACCACTTCGTTAGGTTTGAAGCTCTTTTTGTAAGTAATGGCCAAAAGCCAGCACAAAAAAGCGAGTAGTGAAAGCGGGAAGATGCTCCTAAAAATAATCAAGAAGTCATTTGTTAATTGTTTGGTTTTCATTAACTTTAATCATAATCTTTTGTTTAAAATGAAATCTCGCAATTTTAATGAATTTCCTCGTTATGGTAGCCTTAACAATACTAAAGTTATTTGGTTAGGGAATTATGTTACCGATGTTGTGAGTGACGCTCTGAAAGATAGGATTGAATATAGCATTGACCTTGAGTCTAATATGTTCTATGTTGATGATTGTAGTTATTCGCGTTTTTTACTAGGTTTTAAGTCGAATTATAATGGCAGAAAGCTGGTAGATTCTTTAAGTTTTAATAATAGAGTTGAGTTGTGTCGTTTACAAGATCAGCTTGCTTTAAAGGCTTTTTCTGAAAGTACTATTCGTACGTATACAGGAGAGTTTTCTCAACTTTTGAAGGTTATTGGTGATTACCAAGTGCAAGATCTTAGTGAGGAAAAGTTACGTAGCTATTTTCTATATTGTCATAAAGTTTTGGGACTATCCGAAAACCAGATACATAGTCGGATGAATGCAATCAAATTTTATTTTGAGAAGGTGCTAGGCCGAACTAAATTTTTCGTTGACATACCGAGACCGAAGAAAGCATCTATTTTGCCTAAAGCTTTGAATGAGAAAGATATTAACAAACTATTCCAAGTTACGACAAATATTAAACATCTTTTAATTTTAAAACTATGTTACGGAATGGGACTTCGGGTTAGTGAAATCATTAATCTAAAAGTTCAAGATGTTGATGGTGTCAAGCTTAAAGTCTTTATCGAACGAAGCAAAGGTAAGAAAGATCGTTATGTTAATTTGCCCGAATCTATTCTTAATGAGCTACGTCAATATTACAAGGAGTTTCGTCCTAAATACTACCTTTTTGAAGGTGAGAATGGCGGACAATATTCGAAGCGTAGTGCACAATCTGTTTTCAAACAAGCAATGACAAAAGCAAAAATTAATAAGCAAGTTGGCATACACAGTTTGAGACATAGCTACGCCACGCATTTGTTAGAGTACGGAACGGATATTTCTTTAATCCAAAAATTACTTGGACATAACAGTATTAAAACAACTTTAATCTACACCGAAGTTACGGATAAGAATATTTCTAATGTTGTTTCGCCTTTGGATCGGATGAATAAAAAGCTTTAAGACTCTAACATCTCTTGTAGCTCTAACCATCGCATTTCCGAAGTTTCTAGGTTTTCCGAAACTGTTTCTAAATCTTTAGAAAGTCCTGCGATTTTGTCATAATCGGTTTCGTTGTTTAGAGCTTCTAAAATGAGGTCACGTTTCTTTTCTAATTCTGGCATTTCTTTTTCCAGAAGTTCTAGCTCTCGTTGCTCTTTGAAGGATAATTTCTTTTTAGAAACTTTTGGTTGCGATGGCGTGGAAATAGCTTCTACACTGACTTTAGATTTAGCTTCATCTAGTTTTTTAGTTTCAGAATCTTGCGTTTTTTTCCATTCACGATATTCTGTGAAGTTGCCAACAAAGTTCTTTATTTTACCTTTTCCTTCAAATGCCAAAACATGATCAACGATTCTGTCCATGAAGTAACGATCATGGGAAACAATAATTAAACAACCTTGGAATTGCAACAAGAAGTTTTCTAAAACCGTTAATGTAGGTAAATCCAAATCGTTGGTAGGCTCATCAAAAATCAAGAAGTTTGGATTTTGATAAAGAACATACATAAGATGTAGACGACGTTTTTCGCCACCAGATAATTTTGAAATTGGCGAATATTGCGTTTGATCATCAAATAAAAACAGTCTTAAAAATTGCGAAGCAGAAAGACTTCTACCATTTGCTAAAGGATAATATTCTGCTTTTTCTTTAATAAAATCAATAACACGTTCATCTTCTTTAAAGGCTAAACCTTTTTGTGAAAAGTAACCGAAACTTATCGTTTCACCAGTCTCTATTGTCCCGCTATCAGCCTTTTCTAGGTTTTGAATAATATTTAATAATGTCGATTTTCCGGCGCCGTTTTTACCAACAATTCCAACTTTTTCACTTCTTTGAAATTGATAATTAAAATCTTTTAAAAGCACATTATCGCCATAAGCCTTGTCAATATGTTTTAGTTCAAGAATTTTTTTTCCGAGACGTTGCATTTCAAAATCCAATTCTAGGCTTTGTTTTCTAGTGTCGGTTTTAGCAACTTTTTCGGTGTCGTAGAAAGCATCGATTCTACTTTTAGATTTTGTAGTTCTCGCTTTTGGTTGACGACGCATCCATTCTAGCTCCTTTCTGTAAAGGTTGTTGGCTTTGTCGATGGTCGCGTCCAAGTTTTCTTCACGAATCATTTTGTTCTCCAAGTAAGTCGCGTAACCACCTTTATGAATATACAATTGCGCATCTTCCATTTCCCAAATTGTATCACAAACCGAATCCAAAAAGTAGCGGTCATGCGTTACAAGCAGCAAAGTGATTTTTTGTTTAGACAGATAATTCTCCAGCCATTCGACCATTTCGACATCGAGGTGGTTGGTTGGCTCATCCATAATCAAAAGAACGTGACGATGCTCGGCTCTCGTTTCGGTCAGCAATTTTGCAAGCGCAACACGTTTCACCTGTCCACCAGATAGTTTTCCCATTTGGACAGAAAGATCCGTAATCTGAAGCTGAGACAAGATTTGTTTCATCTCATTTTCTAGATCCCAAGCTTTGTGGGCTTCCATTTCGAGAAGTGCTTTTTCAATGAAATCGTGGTCGGTAGATGTTAGAGACAAATGATAATTTTTAAGCGCAACAATCGGTGCCGAATCCAACGTCATCATAAATTCTTCAACCGTAAGATTTGGATCAAAACTAATCTCTTGGTCAAAAAGCACAACTTGGATGTCTTTATTGATAAGGACAGAACCTTGGTCAGCGATTTCTTTTCCCATTAATATTTTGAGAAGTGTCGATTTTCCACTGCCATTTTTAGCAACAATCGCAATTTTTTCGCCTTCGTTGATGTTAAAACTGATGTCTTCAAATAAAACTTTCAAACCATAAGATTTCGAAAGATGTTCTGCCGTCACGTAATTCATAGCCCAAAAATACGAATAAGAATTGTTTTAATTCGGCTTTATAAAGTCTTTAGTCTTAATAAAAATGATACTTGTTTATTATTTCTGTTATTAAATGTTTAATTATCTTTAAAATTGTTAAAAAATGTTAGAATTGAAAGATTAATTGCTAGTCATATTTTAAAAATGCTATCTTAGGAATAAAATTAAACCTATGAGAAAAGCCATCTGTTTCGGAGAAGTATTGTGGGATATTTTCCCGAGTGGGAAAGTAATTGGTGGGGCTCCTTTGCAAGTTGCTGCTAGATTATCTAGCCTTGGTGTACCGTCGCGTATCGTTTCTAAAATCGGAAATGACGCCGAAGGTCGTACACTTTTACAAAATATTCAAAATCTAAATCTTACTGGTGTCTACGTCAAGATTGATCAAAACTTCCCAACTGGTGAAGCAATTGTCCATTTTGATGATAATGGCGAAGCTGTGTACGATGTTAAATCGCCAGCTGCTTGGGACAATATTGATCTTAGTACGGAAATTGAAGATGCAGTTGGGGCTGCGGATATTTTTGTATATGGTAGTTTGGCTGCGAGAAGTGATGTCTCGCGAAAAACTTTGTATAACTTATTAGAAATTGCAAAATATAAAGTTTTTGATGTTAATGTTCGGAAGCCGTTTTGCGATATGGACGAGATTATAAAATTGATGCGTAAAGCTGATCTTATTAAATTAAATGAAGCTGAGTTGCGCTATCTCGCTAAACATCTTGGCGCAGATAATGAGTCTTTGGAACTTAATATTTTATTTTTGTCGGAGTATACTGAGACGGCACAAATTTGCGTGACTCGTGGGACAAATGGCGCGGTTCTATTGACAGGCGAACAACTTTATTCTCATCCTGGTTTTGAGGTTGACATCGTTGATACGATAAGTTCTGGTGATAATTTTTTAGCAGCACTTCTTTCAAAAATTATGGATTGTGAAACCGAAGAAGATTACAATGAGGCGCTAACTTTTGCGAATGCTCTTGGTGCCGTTGCAGCCACTAAAAAAGGACCAACTTCCAAAATAAGTAAGGACGAAGTTTTACAATTAATCCAAGGTCAGTTGTCGTAGCGACCAGTAACTGCCGTTGTAGACATTTAGGTCAACTTTTACATTGATGCCATAGGCAATTCCGTTTTCTGTGAATTGCCAAAATTTCCAGTTGTCTTCGGGAGAAGGCGCTGGGACGTCGTTGTAGTTGGCTAACCAAAGTGTGTAATCGTCAAATTCGTGTGCGAGAACATCTTTTTTGTAATGATAATAGGTGTAAATAATCGGCTTGGTACCATAAGCATCTTCCAAGATTTTCACAAAAAGTTTTAAATCTTTAATAAGTTGTTCTTTCGATTTGTGACGAGGCATTTTTTCGATGTCCAAAACTGGAGGTAAATCTCCCGATTCTAATTTAGCAACGGAAACAAAAGAATTGGCTTGCAAAATAGGATCTTCATCTGGTCGATAAAAATGGTAAGCACCACGAAGAAGCTCATGTTTTTTGGCTTGTTCCCAAAAATGTTCAAAATTTTTATCGGATTTTTTATTGCCCATCGTTGCGCGAAGAAGCACAAATTTTAATGGAATTGTCTTATTACCAATGCTCAAACTATCCCATTTGATATCTTCTTTATTTTGATAATGCGAAATGTCAAACCCAAAAGTTTGTGTAGCATAATCACCAATAATTCGGTTGATGCGCGCTTCTTCCTCTTTCGAGTTTTTTAATTTTTTGTGATGAAACTTGTTAAAATAAGTAGAATAGTAAAAGTGAATTTTCTCCTTTAAATAAAAACCTGTTCCTAAAAGTCCAAGTATCGCAAAAGTCAACGTCCACCACATGATTTTCTTTTTCAATTGGCGGCGTTCTAGTTGTTTTTTTCGTGATTTTCGTTGGTTAGGAATCGCTTTTTTCATCGGCGCAAAACTACGAAAGAATTCTTGATTGACATTTTGAATTAAGAAATTTCGGTGATAGAAATTTTTTGTCCATTAAATGAAATCACATCGCCTTCTTTATGATTATGAAGCGCCAACGCAATCGGACTTTTATCAGAAATGACATAAAGTTTTTCATTCGCAAATTTTATTTCTCCCAAAGAAACGGCGATGAAAAATTTTGATAAAGAAGTCTCAACATAACTCCCAAGACTGACAACTTTTTTATCAGTAATGTTTAAATTTTTCACTAAATTATGTTGACTTTTAAGCTCGTTCAATTGAAGTTGAAGATTGTTAATCTGTTGTTGCAACATCTCTCGGCTAGTCTCATATTTGTCGCCCATACTGCTTTTGGTATCGTTGTTAGATGCTCGAGTATCCTCGATAAGTTGTTCTAGTTTTGAGATTTTTTGAATTAAAATTTCCAATAAATGTTGACGAAGTTCGGGCTTATTAATGGACATTTTTTATAAATTTGAAAGATTATTGACCGACAAAACTACTTAATGATTCTATGAATTCCTATTTTTCTAAACTTAAAATTGTTCTTTTCTTGCTAATTGGTTGCAGTTTTTTTAGTCAAAAACTTCCAACTTCTAACGAAATAATTTCTGAATATTATAAAGCCTTGGGTGGACTTGCAAAGTTAGAACAAGTTAAATATCTGAAAATGCAAACCACTTTAACGGTTGATTCTAAAAGTTATGCTGGAACAGAAGCTTGGATTGCTCCTAATATTTTTAAGAAGACACAAAAATTGGGACACGAGGAAGTGATCCAGTTATTTGATGGGAAATTCGGGTATGTAAGTCAAGGCGATCATCGTGAAGCCATGTCGGAGCCGATTGTTCAAAAATTACAAAAGAGAAAATTGATAGCAGCGCTAGAGTTTGATGCTGATGATTTTAATAAAGTTGAAGAGGCAAGAAATGGACAACAGCAATTTTATGTTCTTATAAAATCGGATTCTAAAATTTATTTTGATAAACAAACCAAACTTCTCTCAAAAATTGAAACCTCGCAAGGCAATCAAAATTTCTCAGACTATAAAAGCTTTGATGGGATTTTGTTTCCGACGAAAATCATTACTACTGGACAAAATAAAACCTCAGAATTGACTTATCAGAATATTCTTGTGAATCGAGAAGTAACTTACGATGATTTGCAATAATATTAAAAACTCTCAATCTAGATCCTCAATCTAAATCCTCAAACGGAATTTTCAACTGAATAGAAACTTGCTTTTTTTCTTCGGTATTAAGATTTGACAATGATAATCCCAAAAGTCGTACAGCGCGGTCAAAAGGTCGTTGCTTCCACAAATTTTTTGCGGTTCGATAATATTCTTCTTTGGATTGGTAATATTCGGTTTTAGTAAAGCTTCGTGTATAAAGTGAAAAGTCTTTGTATTTTATTTTTAAAGTTAAAGACTTACCAAGAATTTGATGTTTGGAAAGTCGGTTTTGTAATTCTTCACTCAGACTTTTTAGTTTGTCGTCAATCTGTTGCTCGTCGGATAAATCATCAAAAAATGTTCGTTCTACGGCAACGCTTTTTTGGATTCGGTTGGGTTTGACTTCGCTTCGGTGGATGCCTCGCACAAGATTGTAATAATATTGTCCCGACTTTCCAAAAAGTTTGGTTAGTTCTTCTAATGTTTTTTTCTTGATGTCTGCACCTTTATAAATTGACAAACTAAACATTTTGTTAGCGGTAACTTTTCCAACACCATGAAATTTTTCTACGGGTAGTTCCTCCAAAAATTTTTCGATATGTTGTGGATGTATGGTTTTTTGACCGTTCGGTTTGTTAATGTCCGAAGCAACTTTAGCTAAAAATTTATTCACCGAAATCCCAGCGGAAGCCGTTAATCCGGTTTCTTCAAAAATGCGTTGTCTGATTTCTTTAGCGATTTGATTGGCAGATTCGATATCTTTTTTGTTTTCGGTGACGTCAAGATAAGCTTCGTCCAAAGATAAAGGTTCGACAAGGTCGGTGTATTCGTAAAAAATGCTTCTAATTTTTTTGGAAACCTCTTTGTATCGTGGAAATCTCGGCGGTACAAAAATAAGATGTGGACATTTTTCTTTGGCTGTTTTACTTGGCATCGCCGATCGAACGCCAAATTTTCGAGCTTCGTAACTTGCTGCAGCGACAACGCCTCGATGTCCACCACCAACGGCAATAGGTTTGCCCTTCAAATCAGGATTATCGAGTTGCTCCACAGACGCATAAAAAGCGTCCATGTCAACATGGATAATTTTTCGTTGGCTTGAAGTCATGTCGCAAATTTAGAAAATAAAAAAACTCAAATGTTAATTTGAGTTTGGTTTTATAAGTTTGTCAATTGTAGTCTGAATGTCTGGATCTTCAGGTGAAATCGCATAGTATTTTGCAATGTTGGAAGTTTGGTCAACTACCATAAATCTCGGAATCCAATTAAGCTCGATATAATCATTAAATGAGTTCTTCCAGCCAGAAGCGAACCAAAAATTTTCTTTGTCGTTCATATTAAACCGGTCAATGCTGTGGTCAAAAGCATCTTTGTTGCGTTCTAATGAAAAATATAAAAACTGAATATTTGGATTTTTCTCTGCCAATTCATTTGATTTTGGAATGGCTAAGAGACAGTCTTTGCACCAACTTGCCCAAAAATCAATGACGATAACTTTTCCTTTGTATTGATCTAGAATGTCTTTAACAGAAATTGAATTTCCGTTTTCGTCTTGCATCTTTTCTGCTAAAGCTTCTTTGCTAAATGTCGTTTTGTTAACTGCTGGTATCTTTTGTGAGTAGCCCAAAACGAGAATAAATATACTTAAGATGCTAAAAATCTTCTTCATTGTTCTAATTGTTGTGCTGCAAAAGTAAAGAATTATTGGATTGCTATTTCTTATTAAATGATAATTAAATTCTATTGTGTATTAGTAGTAAGTCTTTACAAGTTCTAGTTATTATCGAAAAAACTGATAGATTTTGTATTGAAACGATTTAATGAGAAGAAAATAAACTTGTTTTCGATACAATTTTCTTCGAAAATCACTCAAACTGACGTTTATTTTTTGTTTCAAATTCTGAAACTGTATCATCCAAATTGGGTAAGAACGTAGGATCTGCGCCCCGACGTAGGTGGAGCTCTTTGTAGTCTTGAGGCGCGGCGACGAAGTCGCCGCGCCTCAAGACTACAAAAGCGGGAACCGTAGGCGGAAATGGCGCCCAAATAAAAATGCACCCAAAAATTTGAGTGCATCTATATTATGTTTTAAAAACTTTTAGTTGTAGTTTTTTACCAAACCTTTTACGATTTTGATAACATCTGGCATTGCTTTGTTAGCAGCATTTAGCACTTCTTCGTGTGACACAGCGAACGCGATTTCGGGACCGCCCAAATCGGTAATAATCGAAATACAGAAAACGTCCATCCCCATATGTTTTGCAACAATGACTTCTGGAACCGTGCTCATACCAACAGCGTCGCCACCAATGAATCGAACCAATCCGTATTCAGATGGCGTTTCGAAAGTTGGACCTTGCAATCCTACATAGACACCTTCGTGAACTTTGATGTTATTTTCTTTAGCAACATCGTGCGCCGTTTGTAACATTTTTTTGTTGTAAGCTTCGCTCATATCCACAAATCGTGGACCTAGCTCGTCGATGTTTTTACCACGTAATGGGTGTTCTGGCATCATATTGATATGATCTTTAACCAACATAATATCGCCAACTTGGAAGTTAGGATTAACGCCACCTGAAGCGTTTGACAACAATAGATTTTGGATGCCCAATAAATGAAAAACTTTGAAAGGGAAAGTCACAGTCTCCATTGGATAACCTTCGTAATAATGGAAACGACCGCTCATCATCAAGACTTTTTTGCCTTCAAGAATGCCGTAGATTAACTTGCCACCGTGACCAACAACTGTTACTTGCGGGAAGTTAGGAATGTCGGAATACTCGATGGTGCGGATCGGTTGTACCTCGTCTTGAAGTTTTCCAAGTCCAGAACCTAGCACGATTGCAAAGTCTGGTGTGTCTTGGATAATATTTTTGATGAACGCTGCGGTTTCTTTAATTTTTTCTAACATAATCGTTGATTATTTGATTAAACGCTTCTTGATTGTCTATTTCTACATTAATTGGCCAATAAAAGATTTTGTCACGCAAGTAGTCAAAAGTTTTGAGTCTTACATAATCTTTTTCTGTGGTTAAAATCATCTTGTATTCGCCAAGTTTTTTATATTCTGCCACAATTTTTTTGATGTCATCATCGGAGAAATTGTGGTGGTCTTTATATTTAAGATGTTTTACTTTTTTAGAGTATTTGCCGACTTCTTTTACAATTTGTGTTGGGTTGGCAATACCAGTTATCAAAAGTACATCGTAATAATCCAGATTTTTGACTGGCATATATTTGTCGATGCTCATGACATTTTCGTCATATTCTATAGAGGAGAAAAATACCTTCTGATAATGTTGTGGTTTTATTCTTGAGATGTAATATTGTTTTTTTTCTTCCGTTAAATCATCTGGACATTTAGTAACCATAATAATATCGGCACGTTTTGCACCACGACGACTTTCTCGTAAATCGCCAGCAGGTAAAATGAAATCCTTGAAATACGGATCGTTGTATACCGTCAGCAAGATATTAAGTCCTGGCTTTATGGCACGATGCTGAAAGCTATCATCCAAAACCAAAACATTAAGATCCATATCTTCAATCAATTTTTTTGCACCGAAAACTCGGTCTTCGCAAACGCCAATGACAAAACGATTTTTGAATCTTTCAAACAATTGCATTGGCTCGTCACCAACAGTTTTGTAGTTGCTTTCGTAGTTAACAACATTGTAACCTTTGGTCATTCTGCCGTAGCCGCGAGAAAGGACGCCCGTGCGATAATATTTGGACAGATAAGCCGCCAAATACATCACCATTGGCGATTTTCCACTTCCGCCCACAGAAAGATTACCAACACCAATTATTGGTGTTTTAAATCGTTTCGAAGAAAATAATCCCCAATCAAACATTCGGTTCCTAATCGAGGTTCCGAGATGATAACCAAGGGAAAAAGGGTAGAGATACCATCTTTTCATAGCCGACAAAAATACAATAATCGATTGGCTTTATCAATAGGAAAATGATGTTTAGAAGTTAATATTTGTCATTTTAATAAAAAATTAAATTAAACGATACTAATTTAATTGTCGGTTAAAATTGTTGTTAAATATTTAATTATCAATTCATTCGATATAAGCGTTTATTAAGTTTAATAATTAAAAAAATCTTTAGAAGCCTTTTCGACTAACATCATTATATTTGCATTATAATAAGAAAATCAGATATGGTCTTATCAATGACGGGATTTGGTCGTGCGGAAGGTGTTTTCGAAGGAAAAAAACTGACCATCGACATCAAGTCACTCAACAGCAAGACATTCGACCTTAATATTAAAGTGCCGATTCGTTATAAAGAAAAGGAATTTGATATTAGAAAATTGCTGAATGATAAATTACTTCGCGGAAAAGTTGATTGCTACATCAATTGCGAAAATCTCGAAGACAGCAACGATGTTAACATTAATAAAGAGATTGTAAAATCTTATATGACGCAGCTTGGCGAGATTTCGCCTGGCGCAAATGCTATTGATTATTTGCAAATGGCGGTGCGTATGCCAGAAGCTATTAGCAACAAAACTGCTGATCTTAGCGATGAGGAATGGAATTTTCTTTTAAAAATCGTTAATGAAGCGATTGCTAAGTTTTTGGAATTCCGCACTACAGAAGGTTCAATTCTTCAAGATGAATTAGGTAAAAATGTGAAAAACATTGAAGCTAAATTATCGCAAGTTCCGCAATATGAAGAAGAACGAATCTCTGTAGTTAGAGAACGTTATCAAAATACTTTAAAGGAATTTGAAAATGTTGACGAAACACGTTTTTACCAAGAAATGGCTTATTACACAGAGAAGTTAGACATTTCTGAAGAAAAAGTAAGATTGGCGCAACATCTTAAATATTATTTGGATGTGATGGAGAATGAAGATTTTAATGGTAAAAAACTAGGATTTATTTCTCAAGAAATGGGACGCGAAATCAATACTTTAGGATCGAAAGCCAATCACGCAGCCATCCAAAAATTGGTTGTCGAAATGAAAGACGACCTCGAAAAAATTAAAGAACAAACCCTTAATGTTTTGTAAATTATAAGTTATAAATTATGAGTGATTTTTAAGTTAACTCCTAATTTATAATTGATAATTCATAATTTTAAAAATGAATAAAGTAGTTATATTTTCGGCACCATCAGGAAGTGGAAAAACCACTTTGGTAAAGCATTGTTTAGCACATTTTCCAGATTTGCAATTCTCGATTTCGTGCACAACAAGAGCGCCTCGTGGTGAAGAAAAACATGGTGTAGATTATCACTTTTTAAGCCCAGATGAGTTTCGTCAAAAGATTTCCGAAAATGCTTTTGTAGAATTTGAGGAAGTCTACACTGACAAGTTTTATGGGACTTTACAAGAAGAAGTAGAACGCATTTGGAAGAACGGAAAAGTTGTTATTTTTGATGTCGATGTTAAAGGCGGCGTTAACTTAAAAAAGATTTTTGGAGACCAAGCTTTATCAATTTTCATTGCACCACCAAGTATCGAAGAGCTAGAACGTCGATTAACAACACGCGGAACCGATGCGCTAGACGTTATCAAAACTCGTGTTGCAAAGGCTGAAGAAGAATTGACTTATCAAAATCAGTTTGATAAAGTTGTTGTCAATGATAATCTAGAGGTAGCAACGCAAGAAATGGAAAGCATTTTGCAGGACTTTATTAATTCTTAATTAATCACACAAAAAGATATGGAAAACACGTTAGAAAAAGCAAAATCCAGCATGCCGATTAAAGGTTTTTTGGATATTAAAGATATTGCGATTCCACAAGGTCAAGATTTGGTGGACGCTATTTTAAAACTAAAAGAAGAAAAAAACGCTGTCATTTTAGCGCATTATTATCAGCCAGGAGAGATTCAGGATATCGCAGATTTTTTGGGTGATTCGCTTCAATTGGCGCGTCAAGCAAAAGATACGGATGCCGATATGATTGTTTTCTGCGGTGTACATTTTATGGCGGAAGCTGCAAAAATTCTTAATCCAACCAAAAAAGTTGTTTTGCCAGATACTTTGGCGGGATGCTCCCTAGCAGACGGTTGTAGCGGCGAAGGTCTTCGTGCAATGCGCGAGCAACATCCTGGGGCTTTGGTGGCGACTTACATCAATTGTAATGCAGAAACCAAGGCAGAAAGTGACATCATCGTGACAAGTTCTAATGCCGAAACCATTATCAACGCGTTGCCAAAAGACCAACCGATTATTTTCGCACCAGACAAAAATCTAGGTCGTTATCTTGCGCAGAAGACAGGTCGCGATATGATTTTGTGGGACGGAAGTTGTATCGTTCACGAAGCATTTTCGATGGAGCGAATTGCAAAACAGTTGGCAGACAATCCAGATGCAAAATTAATTGCGCATCCAGAAAGTGAAGAAGCTGTGTTAAAGTTGGCACATTTTATTGGTTCGACCTCGGCTTTGCTTAATTATGTTGAAAAAGACGATTGTCAAAAATTCATCATCGCGACGGAAGAAGGCATTCTTCACGAGATGAAAAAACGTGCGCCGCATAAAGAATTAATTCCAGCTTTGGTGTTTGACGAATCTTGTAATTGCAGCGAGTGTTTTTACATGAAACGTAACACTATGGAAAAACTTTATCTATGCATGAAGTACGAACTTCCAGAGATTTTAATTGAAGAAGAATTACGTCTGAAAGCGCTAAAGCCAATCGAGGCGATGCTAGAACTTTCAAAAACGATAAAATAAATTTGGGCAATCCCGCGCCAAGACTTTGTCCAAGCTAGCGGTCGGGCTGTTCGCTGTATCTTGGAGCGCTTCGCTCGGTCGTCTCCGCTACGCTCCGACGCCTCGCTTCGCTCCCAAGGATGCCGCTGCCATCCCTATTGCGTCCCAAAGTAGGAAAATTCACAAGTTTTGTTGAGAAATCGACAAAACTTGTTTAGTTTTACGATGATTAAGATTTATGAATTATGAATTATGAATTATGAATTATGAATTATGAATTATGAATTATGAATTATGAATTATTTTAATCTTAGCCCAAGAACCAAGAACCAAGAACCAAGAACCAAGAACCAAGAACCGAGAACCAAGAACCAAGAACCAAGAACCAATAACCAATAACCGACAACCAAACCCTAAAAAACTATGCATTCAAAAATTATTCTTGAGAACATAAAAATTTACGCGTTCCATGGCGTGTTACCAGAAGAAACAATTTTGGGAACCAACTATATTATCAATGCCGAACTTCATGCTGATTTAGAGAAAGCGTCACAATCCGATGATTTGTCAGACACGATCAACTATGCTGAAATCAACGATATTATTCATCAAGAGATGAGTATTCCTTCAAGATTATTAGAACATGTTATTGGTAGAATTATTTCAAAGTTGGAGATTGCTTTTCCTCAACTCAGTTTTATCAAAATAAAATTAACCAAAACCCGTCCACCAATGCGTGGCGAAATGCAAGGTGTCAGCATCGAAATGGAAAAACAGATTTCTTAACATTCTATTTTTTTAGATGGAACAAACTTTGTTGCAAATATGTTGCACTAAAAATATTGAGTTATGAAATCACAATACATTACGGTAGGTATCGCCGCTTTAGGCTTAATTATCGCAACGATTTTCTTCGGCAACGCCATCAAAAATAGGAACAAAGCTGATAATACGATTTCGGTTACTGGTTTGGGTTCTAAGAAATTCACATCAGATTTAATTACATGGTCCGGAAGTTTTTCAAAAAATAATTTTGACCTAAAATCTGCTTATGACGAGCTAGCGGTTGACAAAAATGTGATTGCTCAATATCTAAAATCAAAAGGCGTTAAAGACAACGAAATGGTTTTTTCGGCAGTTGATATTCAAAAGAATTTTAGAAGTTACAACGACTCCAATGGTAATTATGTTCAAGGAGAATTTTCTGGATATAACCTTACGCAAAGTGTTAGCATTGAATCCAAAGAAGTTGGAAAAATTGAAAATATCTCGAGAAACATCACCGAAATTATCAACCGCGGCATCGAATTCACTTCTTCGACACCTCAATATTTTTATACGAAATTAGCCGAAGTTAAGCAACAGATGATTGCAGACGCAACCAAAGATGCTAAAGAACGCGCCGAAAAAATTGCCGACAACGCAGGAAGTTCACTCGGAAGTTTGAAAAAAGCAACAATGGGTGTTATCCAAATTACGGCTCCCAATTCTAACGAAGATTATTCTTATGGCGGTACATTTAACACTTCTTCCAAAGAAAAAGAAGCAACAATTACCATTAAGCTGGAATATCAAGTTAATTAGGAATTGGGAGTTCGTCATTTCGAGTAGCGCAGCGTATCGAGAAGTTTTTAGATTTACGAATTACGAATTACGATTTATGAATTACAAATTAATTTGCTGAAAACTAAAAACTAAAAACCAGCAACTAAATTTTCGTCTTACTGTCCATAACAATCGTAACTGGTCCGTCGTTGATGAGAGAAACTTTCATGTCGGCGCCGAAAATACCACTTTCGATTTTTAAGCCAGATTTTTTTAATTCAGTTTTAAAATACTCGAATAACGGAATGGCTTTGTCTGGTTTTGCAGCTTTTATGAAAGAAGGACGATTTCCCTTTTTATAATCAGCAATTAAGGTGAATTGGCTGATGCAAAGGATTTCACCTTGGATATCTTTTATAGAAAGATTCAGTTTGCCTTCCTCGTCGCCAAAAATTCTTAAATCCAAAATCTTTTTAACAAGCCAATCTGCGTCTTCGTTTTCGTCACTTTCATCAATCCCACAAAGAAGCATAAATCCAGTTCCGATTTCGCCAACAATTTTTCCGTCAACTTTTACAGAAGACTCAGACACACGCTGAATAACAATTTTCATAGTTTAATTTTAATAATAGATAGAAATAACACCCGTTGATGGCTCGTAATGGAAAGGATAAGTTTTTGGAGGAAGACCTTTGGACTTGTCGTTAATAGGTGTTCCGTTTAGCATCCATTCAGCGCCATCTTTGTCGCAAACAATAGTCGTATTGTCTTTAACTCGTAACACCGTCGAGTCGCCATCTGGACAAATATGAGGTGCGTTCCTGTCATAGACTTTATAGCCATTAGCGGTGTTTGCAATGATAAGACCTCGCGTCCCAGCGCCCACTTCGTTAACATAAACCCATCCACCTTGTATCGTAACTGGGTAGTACAAAGGTAGGTTAGTGTTGATGCTTACATTAATCTGAGATTGCGGAAAACAAGAAACCGTTTCGGCTCTGTCGCTACAAGAATTGATAATGAATAAATTACTGAAAACCAGAAAAATAATTAGCCCAAAATATCTCAAATTCACTTTCATATCAAAATTAATTTATATATTTGTCAAAACGAATCAACACAACAAAAATTATATCCGGCAAAGGTCGGATAATTTTTTTATATCAACGTTAAAAAATTATTGACATGAGTTACGTTACGAAAGAAGGTTTAGATAAAATGAAAGCAGAGCTTGAGCAATTGGAAACTATCGAAAGACCAAAAGTTACTCAACAAATTGCAGAAGCAAGAGATAAAGGTGACCTTTCTGAAAATGCAGAATATGACGCAGCTAAAGAGGCGCAAGGACTGTTAGAAATGCGTATTTCTAAACTTAAAGATATTATTTCGGTTTCAAAGATTATCGATGAAAGCCAGCTAGATACGTCAAAAGTTTCTATTTTGACAACAGTTAGACTTAAAAATCACGCCACTAAAGCGGAGCAAAAATTTACTTTAGTACCTGATAATGAAAGCGACCTGAAAACAGGGAAGATTTCTGTTAATACACCAATCGCAAAAGGTCTTTTAGGGAAAGCTGTTGGCGATGTTGCTGAGATTACACTTCCTAACGGGAATAAGTTGACTTTTGATATTTTAGAAATTAGCTTGTAATTTTTATTAAACGGTTTGATATTTGTAGAACGAAAATACTTTTAAAATTATGAGTTCAATTTTCACAAAAATCATTAACGGAGAAATCCCAAGTTACAAAGTAGCGGAGGATGAAAATTTTATCGCTTTTTTGGATGCAATGCCTTTGGTAAAAGGACATACATTGGTGATTCCTAAAAAAGAAGTGGATTTAATTTTTGATTTAGATTCAGAAGAATTCAAAAATCTTTGGGGTTTTGCGCAACAAGTTGCTAAAAAAATTGAAAAAGCAATCCCGTGCAAAAGAGTAGGTGTTGCTGTTATTGGACTGGAAGTTCCACATGCGCACATTCATCTTGTGCCACTCAATGCCATGCAAGATCTTAACTTCGGAAATGAGCGACTTAAGCTTTCTACCGAAGAATATCAAACTATACAAGACGCGATTAAAAACGCATAAATCAATTTTAAAAGAAGCGCAAATGCTTCTTTTTTTTCATTAATTATTAAAAGAAAAGTACACAATTTTATATGAATCCTAATCAATGTTCTTTCTGCGGAAGAAAACGAAATGAAGTACAAACACTGATTTCTGGACAAAATGGTTTTATCTGCGAAAACTGTATCGAACAAGCGCATAACATTATTAAAGATAGTGTAAAGCAAATGGGCGATACTGGTTTTACAATGGAAGAACTTGCAAAACCAAAACAAATAAAAGAATTCTTAGACGAATATATTATTGGACAAGATCAGGCTAAAAAGCAATTGTCGATTGCAGTTTACAACCATTATAAAAGACTTCTTCATAAGCAAGACGAAAATCGCGAAGTAGAGATCGAAAAGTCGAACATCCTAATGGTTGGTGAGACTGGAACTGGGAAAACGCTTTTGGCTAAAACGATTGCAAAACAACTTAATGTGCCGTTTTGTATTGTTGATGCAACGATTTTGACAGAAGCTGGTTATGTTGGGGAAGATGTGGAAAGTATCTTGTCTAGACTTCTTATGGTTGCTGAATACGATGTTGAAAAGGCAGAGCGTGGTATCGTCTTTATCGATGAAATTGATAAGATTGCGCGTAAATCTGATAATCCTAGTATTACAAGAGATGTTTCTGGTGAAGGTGTGCAGCAAGGTTTATTAAAACTATTAGAAGGTAGCATTGTTAATGTTCCGCCACAAGGAGGAAGAAAGCATCCTGACCAAAAATACATTCAAGTTAATACGCAAAATATCCTTTTCATTGCGGGAGGCGCTTTTGACGGTATTAAAGAAATTATTGAAAGACGACTTAACAAACAAGCTATTGGTTTTAGTTCAGAAAAACTAAATAAAGTTGAGGAAGACGATTATATTTTAAGTCAAATTAATGCAATCGATCTAAAGTCATTTGGTCTTATCCCAGAATTGTTGGGACGTTTTCCGATTATTACTTATTTGGATAGCTTGACTAAGGAGACTTTGGTTAGAATTATGAAAGAACCAAAAAATTCGATTGTAAATCAATTTGTAGAATTATTTAAAATGGATAATGTGAAGTTGTCATTTACCGATTCTGCGATAGAAAAAATAGTAGAAGCGACGGTCGAGAAGGGATTGGGCGCTAGAGGTCTTAGAGGGACTACAGAGAAGGTTTTGGAAAATTATATGTACGATATTGATGCTCAAAATGAGATTGTAGTCGAGGAAGATGATATAAACTTATAATCTATTAAATTTATTTAACGATTGATTTTTAGGTAGATAATTTTAAGAAGTGAAAAAAAAAGTATAATTTTGCAATTGGTAAAAACACAAAACACAATTTGTATATTATGAAAAAAACTTTATTAACTTTAGGCGTTCTTGTGTCTGTAGGGCAGATGCAAGCACAACAGGCACTCAATGATATAACAGTAATTGGAGATGGGGCTTATGTTAAAGTTGGCGAAGGAGCCCTCATGTACAGTAAAGATTTAAGTTTAAGAACTGTTGATTCTGGTGTGTTGGATATTTATGGAAACGTCATGCTTGTTGGCGATTTTAGCAATTACTTTCAAACTTCTTTAGGCGATGGTACAGATAGTACAAGCAAAAGATCTGGTGGTAATGTGATATTGCGGATGAATGCAGAAGATAATTCGAGATATGGACAAATTTATATAGAAGGTCTTAATCAGGGGAATATTACTGGTATGATTGATAAAGAATATCGTGATCGTATGCATGGTACATATCAGCAGATTGCTATGCCATTTTTCTTCAAATATACTGGAGATTTGTATACGGAGCTTTCCCCAACTCATCCATTCAATAATGTCAGATGGTCTAAGTCTGAAATTTTAACCTGGAATAATGAAAAGGCTCGTTCTGATGATTTCTTTAATGAATATTCAGATCAATTTGGTAAACAATATTTGATGTTGGGTACAGGACCTACGCCAGGTGCATATTTTAATGCTTCTAAGAATCCAATTTTAAACATTTCTAATCCTAATACGGCTAATACAACAGTGCCTTCTTACACTGAGGGTGTATATGTTTTAAGAGGTACTCCAATTGGTGGAGATGTTTATGAAACAAATACGGCCAACTTATACGGTGCTGGTTTAGGGATAAACTATGGTACTTCTGGACAAGTTAGAAATATTTATGGCGAAACATATAACTCTTATTTGCAAGATTATTTTGTTTCTGGAAATACTAATGATTGGACAGCTGCTAATTTTGGTAAAAATCTATATCAATTTGGTAATCCATATTTTACCAATTTGGATTTAGGAAATATTGGTGTCAAAGAGGCCGCGGCAATTGGGGATGAGATGAATATACCTAATGTACAAGGTATACGCTTTGATCCTGGTAATGTTGTGTCTGACTCCGATGGCGCTACGTATTCTACAACTGCCAAAACAACAACATATGCCTCTGGCGTTCCTACAGGCGATGTTAATGTTATGATTAAGCCAATGGGGACTTTTGTTGTCAAACTAGGTAATAGTGTGGCAAATAATCCAGCCTATACGCTAGATTTTAAAAATCTAAGAAGATTTGCTTATACACCAAGAGCGGCTACAACTAACTATGACGTTAGTGCTGCAAAAGGGGCTTCTGCTTCTACAGTTAAGCAATTAGGGGTGATTGCCCTCGATGCCAATGGTAACGAGATGGGAAGAACATATTACGTAGTATATCCAAATGCAATAACTGGTAGACCTAGTAACCAAGTTAGTACACAAGTTAAAGCTGGTGGCCTAGATATTATTGGTACATATGAAGAAGATCCAGTCTATGGCGGAGCAGATTCTACAGTGTCTGATAAGTACTGGCTATACATTAATGAAGCTGGAGAAGATAAATATGCTGGTAAACCAATTCCTATGGAATTATATAGCAGTGATATTAAATCATTAAAATTTGAGATTCGTGAGAATGTAAAAACTTTGGATGAAAACCAAAGTACTTTATCAACAGGTAAAGAATTTTATATTCAAAAGAAAGGCTCATCAGATTATGTTACTATTTCACAAGGTGCAATTTTACCAGTGAGTGGAGATCAATACAACTTGTTTTATGACAAAGCAGGTTCGACATTAGATACTGATAATGCTAAATTATCGCGTACAAGAATAGCTTTTGATCCTAGTATTAATAATTATATCCTTCTTTTTGATCCAAAATGGAATCAAGCGGATGTTAAGGTGTATGATATAAGTGGAAAATTAATTATTTCTAAATCTAAAGTGTCTACTAAAGAAAATTTAGCATTAGGAATTACAAATCTTAATGGTACTTATGTAGTGACTGCGACTTCAGAAAAAGGAGAGGTATTTAATGGTAAAGTAGTAAGATAAAAACACAAAAAACATGAAAAATTTATTATTAAAAGTATTAGCCATATTCATCTTCGGAGTGAATCAGCTATTATTAGCACAAATGCCACCAAGTCCAGATGGCAGACCAGGAAATGGCAGTTCTGG
This sequence comes from Soonwooa buanensis, assembly GCF_900167905.1. GTDB lineage: Bacteria > Bacteroidota > Bacteroidia > Flavobacteriales > Weeksellaceae > Soonwooa > Soonwooa buanensis. The sequence continues at coordinate 20,134 of NZ_FUYZ01000002.1, forward strand.
TGCAGGGGGAGTTGGTCCTGGAGGCAAACCCAAAAACCCAATCGATATGTACGAATACATTTTAGTTATCGCAGCAGTTTTATTAGTAATTTACTTTTATAAACGTAGCAAAAAATTAAAATTGTCTTAATATTATAAAAACTCACTTTATCTAAAGTGAGTTTTTTATATTTGTAATATGAGAAACACCGTATTGGCTCTTTGTTTATTAGGAGCATCTAGCATTTCGGCACAATTCAAAGTTAATGCGAATTTGCCTTCTGATTTTCAAGTCGATGATGCATATCTTTTTGCGTATGACGGATCCAAAGATATTTTATTAGGAAAAGGCGCTAAAAAAGGCAATAGCCTTAGTATTTCGGTTCCCAAAAGTTATAAAGGCATGTTGCGTTTGGTACTTTTTCCTTCTAATAATAGTATCCAAATGGCATCGGAAAATCAAGATATTAATTTGACAGTCGATAAAGTCGAAAATAAAGCCATAAAGCAAGTGACATTTTTAGATACTGCTAACAAGTATTTTGAAACGTCGCAAAATGGTCAAAAGAAAAAAGAGTTAATCTATCCAGCGCTTTTACAGATTAAAGACTATTATAAGCCGACAGATGCATTTTATTCGGCATTAGAAAAAGAGATAGCAACTTTGTCATCTTCACCTGAAACTGGGGGTAATTTTCCATTTATTAACTATTATAACGAGACAGCGTCCAAATATGTTAATAATCCAGACTATAAGAACATACCATTACAAGAATATAGCGACTTTATTGTAAAATCGGGTAGCTTTTTAGAAACTTCTTCTTTATTAAAACCTATTTTGATTTCGTATCTTAACACTGCGGGTAAAGACAATATTAATGCGGACATCGATAAGCTATTAAAAAACGTTGATATTGAAACACCAAGAGGACAAACTGTTTTGTCGGAGTTAATTGATATTTTTGATACTTATGGCATGGCGGACATGAAGGATAAATACCTTAAAGAAGCTAAAGAATTAAAATGTACTATTAATGATCGTTTAGCGAGTACGATCAGAGGTCAAGAAGAATTGCAAATTGGTGCTAAGCTTCCAGATTCGAAACTTTATAATACCTATAATACCAAAGCTAAATCTATTTCTGACGTTAAAGCTGATCATAAAGTAATCATTGTTTGGTCATCAACTTGTTCGCATTGTACAGCTGAGCTTCCCAAGATTATTGAAAAATATCAAGCTTTAAAATCTAAAAAAATTGAAGTTATTGGTTTGTCAATTGATGCAGATCTTAAGTCGTATTCGGATTTAGCATCGAAATTCCCTTGGGTAAGTGCTGCAGACGGTAAAGGTTGGTACAGCGAGTATGCAAAAAATTACAATGTGCATGCAACGCCAACTTACTTTATATTAGACAGTTCTAATAAAATTGTGGCTAAGCCAGATCAATTGTCTCAAGTTTTTGAATATTTTAATCTAAAATAATTTTGTGTGAGTGCAAATTTTTTCTATATTTGCACCACAAAATCGGCGAGGTAGCTCAGATGGTTAGAGCGCAGGATTCATAACCCTGAGGTCACGGGTTCAATTCCCGTCCTCGCTACAAAGACACTCTTTTTAGAGTGTCTTTTTTTATTTCAAAATAATGGATGATTTGTTTCAGAAAAAGCATAAAAAAACATCCTAAAATTTAATTTTGGATGCCTTTAACTCTTTTCTTGTAATTCTTATACCTCTTCGTCTGACTCCAAAGTGTAAGATTTGGATTTGTAATCCTTGTCATGTTTTTCAGAAATAACGTCTTCACCTTTTTGCTCGATGATAAAATCGGTTGATTCATTAAACATGTCTTGGAAATTCTTGAAATCTTCTTTGTAAAGGTAGATTTTGTGCTTTTCAAAAGTTGCCTCTCCGTTTTCCCCGAAATTCTTTTTACTTTCAGTAATCGTAAGATAATAATCTCCAGCTTTTGTCTCGCGCACATCAAAGAAATAGGTTCTTCTACCTGCCTTCAATACCTTTGTGAAAATTTCATTTTCGTGGCGTTCCTTGTATTCACTCATTTGTACGATATTTTTGAAATCTGTGTAAACAAATATAATAGAATTCTGCTTAATTCAAAATGTTTTTTGAATTATTTATAAATAAAAATGAAATTTCATAAAAAAAAACTCTTTTTTTTTGATAAATTAAGAGTATTTCTATGGTAAATAAAGAATTTTGTCTGCACGTTTTGCACTTGATTCTCTGTGCGTTATAATGATAGAAGTTGCAGATTGTAGGTCGTTTTCAATGTTTTGTAGAATATTTTCCTCCGTCTCTGTGTCTAGAGCGGATAGGCTATCGTCAAATACTAAAATTTGCGGTTCTTTTATTAAGGCTCTAGCAATACAAATTCTCTGTTTTTGCCCACCAGAAAGCATCACACCGCGTTCTCCAACTATTGTTTCGTATTGATCTTTGAACTCAACAATATTCTTATGAACATCTGCTTTTTTCGCATATTTAATAATCAAATCTTCTCCCGGATTATCGATCGCGAAGCCAATATTGTATGCAATGGTGTCAGAAAATAAATAACTCTCTTGCGGAATGTAACCGATTTTTTGTCTGTAAAGTTCAAGATTATGGTCCTTAAGATTTTTGCCATCAATTAAAATTTCCCCTTCATCAGGATCAATTAATCGGCCAAGAAGAAGTGCGATGGTAGATTTTCCACTTCCTGTTTTTCCCATTATCGCCAAAGTTTCGCCAGCATTAACTTTAAAACTTAAATTGTCCAAAGCTTTGATGCCAGTATTCGGGTAAGTATAACTAACGTTTCTGAATTCGATATCGCCATTTATAGAATAATTCTCATGGTTTGTATTGACGATGTCAGATTTCATGTCTAAAAACTCATTAACACGTTGCATGGACGCTTCTGCACGTTGATTGACTGACGTTACCCAACCAACCATCGAAAAAGGCCAAATAAGGATATTAATGTATAAAAAGAAATCCGCAATCGTGCCAACGCTCATTTCGCCAGCGATGTATTTTTGACCACCAATAAAGATAATAGCGACATTAAGAAGTCCAATAACAAAAAGAATAATAGTGAAAAAGTAGGCTTCTGTCTTTGCTAAATCTAAGGCTTTGTCTTGATAGTCTTTAACTTTAATACCGTAATTTTTTTCAATATATTTTTCTTTGCTAAAATATTTAACAACGCGAATTCCCGAAAAGCTGTCTTGGACAAAAGTCGAAATTGCAGATTGACTCTTCTGCATGGTTTTCGATTTTTGATTGATAATGTTGCTGACTTTGTAGATCACAAATGACAAAATCGGTAACGGAATTAAAGTCCAAAATGTCATTTCGACATCCGTCATTAACATATAACTACTTGTAATAATAAGTAGAATCGCAAGGTTAACAACATACATAACGCCAGGACCAAGATACATTCTTATGGCCACGACATCTTCGCTCAGGCGGTTCATAAGATCGCCGATGGTAGTTTTTTTGTAATCTGTCAATGATAAATCCTCGTAATGGCGGAAGATTTTATTTTTTAATTCGTATTCGATTCGACGAGACGCAACGATAATCGTTTGACGCATCATAAAAGTGAAAAAACCAGATAACAAGGAGCAAACCAACAATATCCCAGAATTTATAAAAATAATGCGGAAATAACTCCAATTGGCTTTTACATTGTCGATAAGACTTGCTTCTTTAGAAAGTTTTAGGTTGTCGTAATTACCTTCGATAATGTTAATCGTTTGACCAACAAATTGTACTTTATAGATCGTAAAAAAGTTACTAAGTATGATAAATAAAAATCCCCAAAAAAGAAGGACTCTGTGCTTCCAGAAATAAGGATTTAGGGTTTTTAATGCTTTCATTATTTAAAATTGTTTAGGCATTAAAACTGACTAAACTTGGTCGTAAATTTACGAAAATATTTTTCAAGATTTTGAGCAAATTCGTTACCGAAAATGCCCTTGTTGGTATGATATTTTCTGCAAATTTTTGCAATAAACAATATACTATATAATGGATACTCCGAAACCAAAATACGACCTTGTACTAATAGGCGGTGGTATTATGAGTGCAACATTGGGGACAATTGTTCACCAATTAGAACCCAATCTTAAAGTAGCAATTTTTGAACGACTAGATGACGTCGCTAAAGAAAGTTCTGACGCTTGGAATAACGCTGGTACAGGACATTCTGCCTTTTGTGAGCTTAACTATACGCCAGAGAAAAAAGATGGTAGTATCGATATCAAAAAAGCAGAAAAAATTGCTGAACAGTTTGAAATTTCAAAACAATTTTGGTCTTATCTTATCGATAAAGGTCTCATTTCTAATCCTAAAGATTTTATCAATTCTTGTCCACACATGAGTTTCGTTTTCGGCGAGCATGATGTGGATTATCTTCGTCGTCGACATGAGGCGATGACACAATCTCATCTTTTTGAAGGGATGAAATTTTCTGATAATCACAGCCAACTCCAAGAATGGGTGCCTTTGATTATGAGAAAAAGAAGTGCACAAGACAAACTGGCCGCAACCAAAATGGATTTGGGAACGGATGTTAATTTTGGCGCTTTAACAAAAAAATTATTTAATCATCTTCAAGAAGATAGTAGCGTTGAGGTTTTTACGTATCATGAAGTAAAAGATATTGATCTTCAAGATGACGGTGAATGGCGTATAAAAGTAAAAGATAGAAAAAATCTTCACACGCAGGAAGTTGATGCAAGATTTGTTTTTATCGGGGCTGGAGGTTATGCTTTACCGCTTTTGGATAGTTCTGATATTGAAGAAAGTCAAGGTTATGGAGGCTTCCCAGTTAGTGGGCAATGGTTGGTGACCAAAAACCCAGAATTGATTGCACAGCACAAAGTTAAAGCTTATACACAAGCAACAGTTGACGCGCCGCCAATGTCGGTTCCGCATTTGGATTTAAGAATTATTGATGGTCAAGAAGCGCTTTTGTTTGGGCCTTTCGCAGGTTTTTCAACTAAATTTTTAAAGGAAGGAAGTTATCTTGATTTACCAGAAAGTGTCAATTTCAAAAACATACGTTCGTTGTTTGGCGCTTGGTGGCATAATTTGCCGTTGACAAGATATCTTATTCAGCAAGTTGCAATGACTAAGTCTCAACGTTTGGCGCATTTAAGAGATTTTATCAAAGATGCAAAAGAAGAAGATTGGGAATTAAAAGTTGCAGGACAACGTGTTCAGGTTATTAAAAAAGATAAGAAAGATGGTGGTAAATTAGAGTTCGGGACCGAAGTTGTGGTTAACAAAAACGGAACAATCGCCTCATTACTTGGTGCCTCGCCAGGTGCAAGTACATCTGTCTATGCAATGTTGGATGTATTGGAACGTTGTTTCCCTGACAGAATGACAGACGGTGGAAAATGGATTGCTAAGATTAAAGAAATGATCCCAAGTTATGGCGTTTCTTTGGCGACAGATAAAAATTTGACAGAAAAAGTTCGTAATTTTAGCAAAGCTAAGCTAGAACTTAATTATTAAATGAATACCACTAAAACCAAACCTTTTATCGATGCATCGCTAAAAGAAGCGAACAAAGAATTGCACATGATGGACAAGATTGTGATTGTGCATTGTCGTTTTCAATCGGTTGGTTTTTTTGAAGAAAAAATAAGAATTTGGCAGTCTACTTTTTTGTATGACGATGCAAATTCTAATCTTTTAAGTGAATTAATTCATTGTGAAAATATAAGTTATTACCCGGAATGGACAGATGTGCCGCCGGGTAAAACTTTTTTGTTTACCTTGTATTTTTCGGGTTTGCCATCGGATTGTAAAAGTTTTACACTTGCCGAAATTATTCCGGAAGCTAATGGATTTTTTGTTCCAAATATCAAGCGGAACAAAAGCGATGTCTACAACATAATTATTGATTGATGAAATATTTTTTACTGCTTTTAACGCTTTTTGGATTTTTAAATATTAATGGACAGTCTGCAAAAGATTGGAAACAAGACGTTTTAGACTTTCAAAAAGAATTAAATAGAGAATATAAAACCGAGGGCGAATCGCCTTTGAGAGGTGATAATTTCACAAAATTTACTGAGCATCCTTTTTTCCCAATTAGTAAAAAATACAAAGTTATTGCTAGGCTCGAGAAATCAACATCTGACCAAAAATTAATAATGCCAACATCTTCTGGGAAATCAAAATCTTTTACAGAGTATGGTAAAGCTTATTTTAAACTTAATGGAAAAGATTTGGTTGTGACTTTATATACGAATGATGCTTTGCAAACTAATCCCGAATATATTAATCATGTATTTTTACCTTTTGGAGATTTAACAAATAGTAATCAAACTTATGGTGGCGGACGTTATATAGATTTAGAAAAAACGGATAAGAATACGATTGTTATTGACTTTAATAAAGCTTATCAACCTTATTGTGCGTATAATGCGTTCGATTATAGTTGTCCTTTAATTCCGACCGAAAATATTTTGGATGTTGCCATTAAAGCTGGTGTAAAGTATAATGATGTGTACCATCACTAGAAAATATCTTGAATAATTTCTAAGGATTTTGGTGTTTTAAAATCGACAAAATGGAAGTGATAGTACACCAAAAGGCTATCTAAAAACTTTTGCCTTTGTTCTCGAGTTAGGATTAAATCATAAGGATTTTCTTTATTTAGATAGGCTTTCCAAATCATAGAATTCTCCTTGTCAAAAAGATAATGAACTTCCGAATTTCCAAAATTTCCTGTCTCGGGATTAAGATATGTAGCTTCTGACTCTAAAGGCGCCCAACCTTGGATTTTAATTATTTTAAGCATCAAAACCAAATGCGCTTGCATGTTAGATAATTCGACTTCTTGTAGAAATTCAGCAATGACAGCATAAAGCTTTGGATGCGCTTCGTTTTCGTGTCTAAGAATTTGATTTAGTAAATCTGCAACAAAAAAGATAACGGCGTTGGCTTTTATGTCTTGGTATAAATCCTTTTTCGAAACCGATTCGATGTTGGATGCCATTAATAATTCGGTGTTGAATTTTCCTTTATTTGTAGAGAGTTGCAACTCATTTAACGGGAAAAGATAGGCTTTTTTCTTATTTTTAACAGAGTATATTCCTCTGATATAAAAGCTGAGATAAGCACTTTCTTCCGTGTAACAATGGAGAATAGCATCGTTGTCGCCATATCTGATGTACGACAGAAGAAAGCCCTTATAAGAATTCATTAATTAACGACCGCGATTTTTGCAGTTTTGGTATCGGTACCATCAGCATTTGTCATCAAAACAAAGTAAATACCAGAAGCAACGCGAGAGCCTCTTTGGTTGTTAAGATTCCATTCGTAATAACCACCTCTTGCCACAGCGCTATGTACGACATTACCTGCAGCATCAGTAATTCTGATATTTGTTTTTTCAGCTAAACCTTTTAAATACACATTTCCTTTGTATTGTGCATAAATAATTGGATTCGGATAAACTAAGACATCACCAAAATTTTCGTTAACATCAGCAACATCTCCTTGGTAGGCCATTACACCATCAGAAGTTGCGAAGTATACTTTACCAGTTTTATTGTCAATTTGGATGTCAGTAACAGTGTCATTGGGCAAAGGCGAGTTGGCTTTCGTAAAGTGTTGATAAGTTTGCTCCCCATTTGGACTGATGAAGAATACACCTCCGCCAGCGACGGAAACCCATTTTTGATTTCCAGAATCGACAGTTATCTGTAATATTTCAGCATCTCTAAATAATTCTTCACCCAGACCATTTTGTTCAATAATAATTGGCTCTGTGCGAGGTTTATCTTCATTAAAAGCAGCTTTTGGGTTTGAAAGAATTCTTAAACCAGACTGCCCACCAATCCACACATTATCGCTTTTATCCACGGCAACACTTATTGCATCGCTAGAAGGAAGGTTATTATCTTTTGTTATATACTTTAAAGGATTAGATGCCGATGCTGGGTTGTTTCCATAATCGTACATAATTAACCCACTTGTTGTTGCTCTTGGTCCTGGTATATAGAGTATTTTATCTTTTATAAGAGGTTTTTGTGCTCGATTTGCATTAATAAGAGGTACTGTAATAAAGTCGTCCGAAGATCTGTTGTATAAATAATATCCTACAGAAGCGGTTGGATTGTCTATAATACTTACACTAACAAAAATGTTATTATTTTCGTCCGTTGCGAATCCAGTTGGACGATTATAATAATTAGCGCCTTCATTTGTTTTATAGATTTTTACAAATTGATCATTTTTCATTTTGTAAATTCCCTTTTGCCCATTAAATGCTGAATAATTTGTAAAAAAAACGACTGCAGGATCACTAGGGTCAGGGATCACATCAAATACATTGAATAGTATCGGGTTATTTTTAAAATAGTCTGGATAAATCCACTTTTGACCATCAAAATAATAGTAACCTAACATATTATAAGTAGGCACATCATACTCAATTCGATTTCCCGTTGACACCCACATTTTATTGTCTAAAAGACTTATCTTATAGGAGAAATTATTGTAAGGTCCATCAGGTTTAAAGCTTGATTTGCTTTCATTTAGTAAACCATTTAGTTTTGTTCCTGAAAATATTTGATTATTAAATACATAACCTGAATTAACTTCTTCTGTGAAATCAATTGTTTTTTGTAAAGCACCAGTTTTAGTAAAGCTGTATAGTTTTGTATTATCAGCTACAATAATGTTCTGATCTGTTATTACAACATCTTTTACATTACTAAAACTTTGTGGTAATGCCGTAGTTGATGTGATGTTATTACCAAATCTTACTTGATTTGCAGTGGAATACGCAATAAGATCTTTTGATGCTATGTTTGTAAAACTACCTATAGATTGAGTTGTCCATGTATTATAAACAGGGAATGTTGTGTCTATCGCATGTGTTAGAAGTCCATTTTGAGTTGCAACAACGACTTTATCGTTAAAAATCCCTGCCTCTAAAGCCGCATTATATGCGCCTCCAGTATTAAAAAAGGCACTATCTCCAAATTCTCTTTTATCCAAGTTAAAAATTGAAACTCCATAACCTACAGAAATAACAGCTTTATTACCAGAAATCGAAATGTGATTAATCTTTTTATCACCTAAATAGCCATTAGCAATAGGAATATCCATAATCAGAAAAACGCCTTCAGGTGTAATAACATCCATTGCCCCAGATTTGTAACCAACAAGTCCGATTTTGGTCTCGGGGTTGTAATCAAAAGCTGTAATTTTTACTTCGTGAAGTCCATTGGCTTTCGATAATTTACTAACCTCCCCAGACGTTGGGTTGTAGTAGAAAATTCCGTTTTCTGTCGCCGCTATTAGCTTTTGACCGTCATCTCTAATGGCTAATACATTATTATATGAAAACAAATCACTCCATCTAGAAGTGTTTTGAGCATTAAATGCTGCAATAGACAGCATGGATGTTAATAATAAAGCTTTTCTCATATTACGCAATTATGCTTTCATCTATAACTTGATTTATCCAAGAAATATTTTTCACGCTTTTATCTTTATTAAAATAAAAATCTATTCGACCTAACAAAAGTCCCGCCCAACCTACTTGGTTAACCAACACTTTTTTTCCTTCACTATTATTCAAAACCTGTGGCTCAGGAAGGAAAGTATGTGTGTGACCTCCCAAAATGAGATCAATACCAGACGTCTTTTTTGCTAAGATCAAATCGGACATTTTTTCGGGTTCTTTTTCGTAATCGTAGCCAAGATGTGATAGGCAAATCACCAAGTCACATTTTTTTTCATTTCTTAAAAACTGGCTGTATTGCTGAGCAATTTCAATTGGATTAATATATTCCGTTTCTTGATAATTGGCTTTTCCAACCAAACCTTTTAGCTCAACACCGACACCGAAAATTCCGACTTTTATGCCGTTTTTATCAAATATTTTATAGGATTCTGTTTTGCCGTCTAAAATAGTATTTTTAAAGTTATAATTTGAGCAAATAAATGGAAATTTTGCATTTGGTAAAACTTTAAGAAAACCTTCTAGTCCATTGTCAAAATCGTGGTTCCCCATTGTCGACGCATCGTACTTCATCATACTCATTAGTTTAAACTCTAATTCGCCACCAAAAAAATTAAAATACGGTGTCCCTTGGAAGATGTCGCCAGAGTCTAAAAGTAAAACGTTATTTTCTTGATTTCTAATTTGTTGTACCAAACTCGCTCGTCTAGCAAAACCACCTTGATTCGGGTTTTTTGAATAGGAAGCATCAAAAGGCTCAATACGACTATGTTGGTCGTTGGTATGTAAGATGGTAAGTTTGATATCTTGCGATAGAGTAGGTTTCGTAAACGTATTTGCTAAAACTAAATTAGGCGTTAAACTAAGTCCTAAACTACCTGCACCAATATATTTTAAAAATTCTTTTCTTTTCATAACATCATTATTTTAGGTCAAGACGTAGATCTGTAGGGACTTTAACTTCTTTATTTTCTTTAAACTTTTCTATGAAAAGTTCACGCAATTTGATGCCTGTACCGATCATTTCTCCTTTCCCGAAAAAATACATTCTGTCGCCGCCCATTGCAAGATAATCGGAAGTTGCGATGTAATAAGTTTTGTCTTTCTCAATTTTTTTCCCAGAAATAAGTCCAGTTTTTATGTTATTTCCTTCTGTAATAATCGTGATATGAGAAACTGGATTATTCGTTTTTTCCTTAAGATAATAGTCAAACAGTCCTTGGAGATCGCTTCCTTTTAATTTAACAATAACAACTTCATTTTCAAAAGGCATTACTTCAAAAATTTGTTTTATCGTAATATCACCTGCAGGAATTATCGTTCGGATGCCACCAATATTGATAACAGCGCCATCGATGTTTGGGATGTTGTTAGCTTTTGCCCAAGCCAGTGCGCCTTCGTATGTATAATCTGTAAGAAGATTTCCCAAATTGCTGTTGTCACCAGTTTTATTAAGTTCCACAGAAGTGTGAGAAATTTTGATGTTCATCTGCTTCTCAAGTTCATTTTTGTAGGGCGCAATAACTTTCTTGAAAGTTGCATCATCATTAATATTACTATCAATAACAATGTTTTGATGTGTTTGGATATTACTAATGTTTTGGCGCGATGTACAAGCAGTTAGCAAAGCTAAAGCCGCTCCTAAAACATATATCTGAAACCTCTTCATATATCTTTTAACTTTAAAAAAGCAAAGCTAAGAATTTTTTGCGAGGCGCATTGTTTCGAAAATGTTAGAGCCTTTTTAAATTTTATTGCTAAAATTTTTATAGCTGTTTTGAGATTAATTTTATTGCTTCACATTTGAAGATTTAGCGGGCTAAATCAAAAATGAAAAGTGAAAAATTGGCTTAAAAGGGAATCAAAATTTAGCAAAGAATGTTTTGAAGTGCGACTACATATAACTTCGTTAAAATTTTTAAATAGACTCTTAGGTTATAACTAGCAAATTTTGAATTTTTTGATATTAAATTTAATTAAAGAATCAAACAAAAACTTTAACTTTACAAGTAAATTCTAATTTAAGATATGAGCAATTTAAAAGGTGTAGGTGTTGCTTTGGTAACGCCCTTTAATGAAGATTTATCGGTAGATTTCGATTCTCTAACAAAGTTAGTGGATTACAATATCGATAACGGAACTAACTATCTTGTGGTTCTTGGTACAACGGCTGAGGCTGCAACACTTTCTAATGACGAGAAGAAACAGGTTATTGAGCATATCATAAAGGTGAATAATAAACGTGTGCCGCTAGTTCTTGGGATTGGTGGTAACAACACGATGGAAGTTGTTAAACAAATCGAGGAGACAGATTTATCAGATTTTGAGGCGGTTCTTTCGGTTTCTCCATATTATAACAAACCAAATCAGGAAGGACTTTATCAACATTATAAAGCAATTGCTGCGACTGGTAAAAATATTATCATCTACAATGTTCCGTCAAGAACTGGGCAAAATATCGAAGCGGATACAACTTTGAGATTAGCTAAAGAATTCCCAAACTTGATTATGATTAAAGAAGCGGCGCCAAATATTCTTCAGTATTTTGATATTGTTAGAAAGAAGCCTGCTAATTTTAATTTGGTTTCGGGTGACGACGAATATACGCTTCCGGTAACATTGGCTGGTGGTAATGGCGTGATCTCGGTAATTGGTCAAGCTTATCCAAAAGAGTTTTCGACGATGGTACAATTGGCTTTTGATGGTAAGGTTAAAGAAGCTTACGACATCCATAACAAGTTGGTAGACATCACAAGATTAATTTTTGCAGAAGGAAATCCTTGCGGTGTTAAAACTATTCTTGCAGAAATGGGAATTATTAGAAATACTTTGAGATTGCCTTTGACTAAAGCTTCGGAAGGCTTACAAGACAAGATCAAAGCTGAAATGAAAAATATATAATTAAGTGGGCTTCGGCCCATTTTTATTTTAAATATGATACAGACAAAACCTGCCACACAGTTTGATATTTGCCTTATTCAAGATTTGGCGAGACGTTCTTGGGAAGATGCTTATGCCGATATTCTTTCTAAAGAACAGCTAGAATATATGTTGGAAAAAATGTATTCGGAACACGAAATTATCTTTCATCTTCAAAATCCCAATTACCATTATTTTTTAATTTTTGATGATGAAACGCCTTTGGGTTTTGTTGGTTTCGAACATCATATCGAATTTAATACAACCAAACTTCATCGCATTTATCTTGTACCAGAAGCTAAAGGAAAAGGTGCTGGCAAATTTGGTCTTAATCTCGTTAAAAAACATACCCAATCTGTGGGAGATAATCGTATTATTTTAACAGTGAACAAAAATAATGTTGCTCGTCAGTTTTACGAATCTCAAAACTACAAAGTCTACGGCGAAGCAGTTTTCGATATTGGAAGTGGTTATGTAATGGACGATTATTTAATGGAATTTAATTTATGAGTTTGATTTTTGTTCAAGAAAATAAATACTAAAACGCAAACCAAAAGCAACCACGTATAATATGAATGACTGATGAGTTGGAGATAATCGATTTTGTTTTTTCCAAAACTCATCAAGATTAATACTTGCGCCCCGTACGGAATAATACCTTGGATAATACATGAGAAAATATCCAATACCGAAGCCATTTTTCGAGGTTCAAACTCATAATGTTCGGAAATTGGTTTTGCAACTTTTCCCGTTATCAAAATCGCAATCGTATTATTTGCAATACAAGCATCAACAAGGCTTACCAAAACGCCCATTCCCAACATTGCAGAAAATCTCGATTTTATCGTTTTTAAAATTTTATTTAAAAGAAATCGTATACCGCCCGCATATTCGATAATTCCAGCTAAACCGCCTGTTAATAAGGATAAAAGGAATATCTCAGTCATCGAAGTAAAACCATTGTAACTTTCCTTTGCAAAACCTAACAAGTCCATACTGTTATTTGATAGACCAATAATTCCTGACACGACAACGCCAATTAATAAAACAAAAAAAACATCAACGCCTGCGAATGCCAATCCTATAACCAAAATATAAGGGATTAAAAGATAAAAACTGCTGCCATGTGTGGCTAAATTTGGTACAATAGTCGCTTCCGAATTGTTAAAAAGTAGAATAAAAATCGTTATTAAAAATGCTGGCGCTGCAATCCAAAGATTAGTTCGGAATTTATCAGACATTTTACTTCCCAAAGATTGTGAAGCTGCAATGGTCGTGTCAGAAATCACAGAAAGATTATCGCCGAACATTGCACCTGTCAATAACGACGCTGCGATGAGGTTAACATCGGCACCACTTTTTGTCGCCAATTCTATCGCGATGGGGCCAAGTGCCACAATGCTACCAACCGAAGTACCGGACGCCAAAGATAAAAACGAAGCCAGAATAAAAATACCAAATGCAATATAATTAACAGGAATATATTCTAATCCTAAATTTACGATGGCATCAACACTTCCCGACGCTTTAGAAACGGTTGAAAATGCACCTGCCAACAGATAAATAACGCACATCGTTAGCACATTTTTATCACCCAAACCTTTCAGGAATTCGTCCATTTTTGTTTTAAATGGAAGTTTGATGATTAGAAAAGCAGTGATAATTCCTAGTGCCATGGCAATAGGAGAGGGCAACGCATAAAAGTCGTTAAGATAAATTCCTGCTCCTAAAAAACTTAGGACAAATACTAAAAAAGGAATTAAGCTGATAAAGCTTTCACGAGGTTTATGTTCTGTTGTCATACGTCGTTATTTGGCGAAGTCAGCAGAAGATAGTTCAACATTTTTTCCAAAAATTGGCTTATCGTTTTAGCACCTTGCTTGTTTTGCAGGTTGCTACCTCTGCTGAGGTTCGGGATAAAAGTGCGACAAAAATAGGTGTAAAAACTTAAAGTACCAAATCGTTACGAAATCTTAGACCACTTGTTTTTGCTTTTATATTGTCTAATGTAGAAGGTTTTCATGCTTTGATGATTGGGATGGACAAGAAGCGCATCTTTTTCTAAAAGTTGTTCTACAGCGAGTTTTGCCAATTTTATAATTTGCGAATCCGTCATTAGATTTAACTTTTTAAAATCAACGACGCCACTTTGTTGTGTTCCTAAAATGTCGCCTGGACCTCGAAGTTCCATATCAACTTCGGAGATTTTGAAACCGTCATTGGTCTCGCACATGGTTTTGATACGTTTGCGACTTTCCGCAGAAAGTTTGTCAGACGTCATTAAGATACAATAACTCTGTTCAGCGCCACGACCAACGCGTCCGCGAAGCTGATGAAGTTGAGAAAGTCCAAATCTTTCAGCGCTTTCAATCACCATAACTGAGGCATTCGGGACATTAACGCCAACTTCGATAACGGTTGTTGCAACCATAATTTGTGCGTTTCCCGAAGCAAAATATTGCATCGCTTGGTCTTTTTCATCGGGCTTCATTCGGCCGTGAAGCATAGCAATATTATAACTTTTGAAATGGTTGAGAATGTGGTCAAAACCATCTTGCAAGTTTTTGTAGTCCAAAGTTTCGGATTCTTCGATTAATGGATAAACGAAATAAACTTGACGCCCTTTCTTTAATTCTTCGTGGCAAAAGTTGTAAACATAAGCGCGATCTTTTTCACGACGATGTGCTGTGACAATAGGTTTACGCCCTACTGGCATTTCGTCAATCACGGAAACATCGAGGTCAGAATAAAAACTCATCGCCAAAGTTCTCGGGATTGGCGTTGCGGTCATCACCAAAATATGTGGCGGAATTTTGTTCTTTGCCCAAAGTTTGGCGCGTTGTGCTACACCAAAGCGATGCTGCTCATCAATAATCACCAATCCCAAATTTTTGAATTGTACGATGTCTTCCAAAACGGCGTGCGTCCCAATCAAAATGGAAAGCTCACCAGATAATAATTCTTCGTGGATGATTTTTCGTTCGGAAGTTTTGGTAGAACCTGTCAGTAATTTGACTTTAACATTAGAATTTTTTAATAAATCCTGAATGGAATTAAAATGTTGTTGCGCCAAAATCTCAGTCGGTGCCATCATACAACTTTGGAAATTATTATCCATCGCAATTAACATCGTCAAAAGTGCAACCATCGTTTTACCCGATCCAACATCGCCTTGTAACAAGCGATTCATTTGGGTGGAGCGCTTCATATCGGTTCGGATTTCTTTGAGAACACGTTTTTGAGCGCCCGTTAAATCAAAAGGTAAATTGTTGTTGTAGAAATTATTAAAATAATCGCCAACAATCGGAAATGGATTTCCGATGGATTTGCTGTGTTGATGTAGTTTTTTCAAACCAAAACCCAACTGAAAAAAGAAAGCTTCCTCGAATTTTATTCGGCGGTCGGCTTCTTGTGCCAACTGTGGATTTTGTGGAAAATGTATGTTATAAAAGGCATCCAATCTTCCTAAAAGTTTTAAAGCTTTTATTAAATTTTCGGGGAGATTTTCGTCGATAAGTTGTGGCAGGATTTTTAGAATTTCATAGATAACATTCTGAAACAATTTATTATTAATGCCTCTTTTGGTAAGTTTTTCGCTGCTGGAATAGACAGGAAGCAAAGTTCCGGAAATGGCTTTTGCTTCGTCGGTTTCTATTTCGGGATGTGGCATCGAAAAGCTGTTATTGAAAGCTTGTATTTTTCCAAAGATGAATAAGTCTTTGTTCATTGGGATGCTTTCTTTCATCCATTTGCTGTAACGGAACCACACTAAATCGATTGTTCCTGTTTGGTCACGGAATTTTGCGCTTAGTCGTTTTCCTTTTGGGGAAACGACTTCTTGGATGTCTGTAATTTTTCCTTTTAATTGAATGTCTACATCCAAACTCGGACTAAGTTCTGAAACCGTATAGATTTTTGATTTGTCGATATAACGAATCGGGTAGAAGTTGATAAAGTCTTCCAAATTGTGAATGCCCAACACATTTTTGATGAGTTTGGCGCGTTCGGTTCCGATACCTTTTATAAATTCTATGGGTGTGTCTAGATTCAAAGTTTTAACGAAAAATCAAGTGGCAATTTAAGCTTTTTTGCAGGGATTAAAAAATGAATTGGGATGACAAATTTTCTACACTAGCCCCGATGGAAGCGGCATCCTTTGTGGGGTGGCGCGAGGCGGCGGAGCGTAGCGGAGCCGTCCGAGCGCCACATCGCAAAGATAAAGCGGACAGCGGGAGTCAATTTTCTAAGTACCATGAGTTTTTCTTGCTCCTAAAAAAAGAAAAACTTCAGGAATGCTGAAGTTTAATCTTTTATTTTTGATTTGAATTTTCGTTGATAATCGTCCCACTGTTGACGACTTGTTATGTTTTTGTAATCCTGCGTACTAATCATCGAAAAGTAAGGTTCAACATCTTTTGCGGAAAGTGCACCCATAAGACTCGTAATTGGGGCGGCATGTTCATCCAAAAATACGATGGTCGGCACCGTCGAGATGTTCATATATTTCGCGAAAGAGTGCATCGTGGCGTTGTCCTTATATTCGAAATCGCGTCCTCGAAAGTTGACTTTCTCTTTGCTGTCTGCAAAAAACTTAACTGCATAAAATTTGTCCGCAATCATTTTTGCGATAACAGGATTGTCAAAAGCGAATTTTTCCATCTTTTGACAAGGATCGCAGTGGTCATCAGTAAAAGCAATGAAGATTTTTTTCGGTACTTTCTTCTGCGCTTCGAGCGCTTCATTAATCGTTATCCAATGCACTTGTGCAAAAGAAAAATAAGACGACAACGTGAAAAGTACTGAGAAAAAAATCTTCATCATAATTTTGTTTTATGAAGAAGCTCGATTTTTATCTTACTTCTTGCATTAATTTTTTAACAATAGGAGATATCAAAATTAATACCACACCGGCAATTAGTGCGTAAAGTCCTAATTGTTTGTAGCCATCGGTGTAGGTTAAAAGTGCTTCTGCTTTACCAGCGTTTTCTCTTGCTTCTGCCATGTTTGCACCAATTAATCCTGCAACATATTGTCCATAAGCTGATGCTAAAAACCACATTCCCATCATGATACCTTGTAATTTTGCAGGCGATAGTTTAGTCATAATGGATAACCCAATTGGTGATAAACAAAGCTCTCCAATGGTGATGACAAGTAATGCAGTCGTAAAGATATCTAACGACGAAACGCCGTCTGTAGCAAAGAACCTTGTAGCAAATAATACATAATATCCTAAACCTAAGAAGATAAATCCTAGTCCGAATTTAATAATGGTATTTGGTTCGAGTTTTCTTTTTCCTAGCCAAATCCAAAGTAGTCCAAACAATGGCGCTAACAAAATAATGAAAAATGCACCGCCAGAGTTATTAACGCCGTTAGGGTCAACGGTTAATCCAACTAAAGAGTCATTTAGGTTTTTAGCTGCGAAAATACTTAGTGAACCTCCACTTTGCTCATAAATTCCCCAAAAGATAATTGAGAAAATAATGAATACTAACGCCGCAACTAATTTTTTACGCTCAGCTGCAGATACTTTCGACATTTCAAAAAATAAATAAACCAAAGTTGCTGGTCCAATGATATACATGAAATAATCTGTATACTCGGTTTTTGAAACCATTACTTGGATCAACGGAATCAATAATAAAGTCCCAACATAGACTGCATATTCTGCCCATTTTGGAAGTGGTTTTGTTTTTACGATGGCGTCAGGATGTCCTGGTTGTAACCCGATTGGGCCAAGTTTCTTTTTAGTGAAATGGAAATTAATCAAACTCACTAACATCCCAACAGCTGCCAGTCCGAAAGCGACATTCCAACGATGCGCTTCGTCAATAACTGATGACAACATATAACCTTTACCAATTGCAACACAAACGTATCCTCCTAAAAATGCACCAAGATTAATCCCAGCGTAGAATAATGAAAAGCCTGCATCGGTTCTGTTATCGCCTTCTTTGTAAAGTTCGCCAACCATTGTTGAGATATTTGGTTTGAAGAAACCTGTACCAATAATGATGAAAGCTAGTCCGAAGTAGAAATAAACGTGTGGATCAACTGCCAAAAGTATACTCCCGACAATCATTAATAATCCTCCCCAGAATAATGATTTTCTGAAACCTAAAATCTTATCTGCGAAAAGTCCACCAATAAAAGTGAAAGCGTAGACGAAGGCTTGTGTTGCGCCATATTGTAAGTTGGCTTCTTTTTCGTGGAAGTTAAGTTGGTGGATCATAAAGAACACCAACATCCCACGCATACCGTAGAAGCAGAAACGCTCCCACATTTCAGAGAAGAAAAGACTCCAAATTTGTTTTGGATATTTGCCTTTAAAATCCTGAATTTCTTGTAATGTTAAACTCATTTAAAATTGAATTGAATAAACTTCAGTGACATGTTTCATAAAAAACATCATACGAAAGTACAAAAAAACCTCCGATTGCTCAGAGGTTTTTAAGATTTATTGTTGAATTAGATTTGGTCTAGTTAACACCATGCATCATTTTCTTCAATTTTGGAGAAATTAATGCTAATAAAACACCTGCAATACCACAAAGGATAACGAATACCATGAAGAATTCGTACAAGTTGTGGATTGTAAAGCCCGCAAATGTTGTATATTCTGTTGGTAAATGCATTTCACTAAACTTAGCCGTTTGCTCTGGCGTTAAAGTCACTTTTTTATCAAGGACATCTTGCAAGTTGACACCTACTTTTTCTTGAGCCATTTTAAATTTGTCACCTGTTGCAGGAAGTATAGATCCTAATGTACCAGCAAGGGCGTAACCTGCAGCATTCGAAATAAAGAACACTCCGTAAAGTAATGATGCGAATCTTTTTGGAGATAGTTTTCCTACCAAAGATAAACCAATTGGAGAAAGACAAAGCTCACCACAAGTTTGGATGAAATATAGTAATACTAACCATTTGATAGCAAGTAATCCATCGTTACCTAAGTCTTTTACATTATGCGCAATGATGAAATAACTTACTGCGATTAAGATAAGTCCCATCGCTTGTTTCAGTGGAGATACAGGTTCTTTGCCTTTAGCTCTCAATTTGTCCCAAAGAATACTGAATGGTACCGCAAGCATTACAACGAAAATCCCGTTAAAGATTTGTACCATCGAAGCAGGCATTTGCCATCCGAATAAGAATGTTCTGTCCGTTTGGTTATCAGCGATAAAGGTTAATGAAGATCCAGCTTGTTCGAAGGCTGCCCAGAAGAAAATAATAAAGAACGAAACAATATAGATTACTAAAATCCTTTGCGTTTCTACCTTCGTAAGGGCTTTGTCTAATAGAATTAATATCGCTAATGATATACCAGAAGAGTAGATAATTGGATAAATAATTCCTTTAACTAAGGTTCCTATTTCGAATTTTGAAAACCAAATTTCGTCAACCGATAGATATCTGAATGTGAAGAATAACACGATGAATAGTACTAAAGAACCTAATAAAGCGCTAGATGCAAATTTAGCAGATTCGTTTTCAGCATCTTTTACATCAGACTTTTTAGGAATGTCTCCAATTGGTTTTCCTTCTGGATCAACAACATATTTGTTTTTAAGAATGATAAAAGTAACTGTTCCTAAAACCATTGCGATACCAGCAGCTAGATAACCCCATTTGAAAGCGTGTACATCTCTTTGCCCATCAACCACAACGTCTGCAATAAGTGGTACAAAATATTGGCTTAATAATGCACCAATGTTGATACCCATGTAGAAAATCGTGAAAGCAGAGTCTAGTTTGCTTTTTTCTTGTGCAGGATAAAGACTACCAACCATTGATGAGATATTTGGTTTGAAAAATCCATTACCAAAAACAATCACCAATAGACCTAGCCAAAATACAGTTTTCGAAGTGTCTAGCGAGCTTTCGAAAGTTACAGCACTATAAAACAATAAGAATTGTCCAATCGCCATTAAGCTTCCTCCAAGGATGATACAATATCTGTTTCCTAAATATTTGTCAGCGATAAAACCGCCTAATAGTGGTGTTAAATAACATAATGCTAAAAATCCACCATAGATAATAGAAGCATTCGATTCTCCTAACATTAAGGAGTTAACCATAAACAAGGTTAAAATTGCACGCATTCCGTAGAAGTTAAAACGCTCCCACATTTCTGTGCTAAATAAAACCCACAGCCCCTTAGGATGCCTTTCTTTGGCCTGTACTGTATCCATATTTTTTATTGTTAAATTTTTGTTAAGACTGACAAATATAGCTTTTTTTTGAAAATGGCATGACGATAATCATAAAAAGATGCTGTTTTTTGATGCTTTTCTAAACTTTGTTCCGTTTTTGAATTTTATTAAACAAAAAAATCTCCACATTGCTGCAGAGATTTTTATATTGATTGTCAAAGGATTAGTGTCCTTTTTCTTTCATGATTTTGTTAAGACGTTTTAACATCGAGAGTCCTAATAAAGTTGCAAAAATTAACAATGCAAAGTTGACTAAAAAGTAGTTGGCTTTATTCTCATAGTTGTACCAAGTACTTGCCAAGATTCCCGAAAGCTTGTTCCCGACAGAGTTTGCAAGGAAAAAACCTCCCATCATTAAAGCTGTTAATCTTGCAGGCGATAATTTAGAAACAAAAGATAATCCCATCGGAGAAAGACATAATTCGCCGACAGTAATAACGCCATAAGATGCGAATAGCCAAAGTGCGGATACTTTTACAAGGCCATTTTGTCCAGCATAGACGGCGCCTACCATAACCAAACATGATAACGCAGAAATGAAAAGTCCTAAAACGATTTTAGATGGTGTCAGCGGTTCTTTTCCTTTTCTTCTCAAAAGTGCCCAGAAACCTACAACGACAGGTGTTAATACAATTACCCAAAATGGATTTATAGATTGGAAGAGCTCTGTGTTGTAAAGAAACACATTGTTGTCATTTTTTGATTCAAGTTTGGTTTTTTCTTCATTGGAAATATTACGGAAATAAATGTCTTTTCCTTGTTCTTTTAATGCTGAACCATCTTCGGCTTTTTGAGAACGGAATTGATCATCGTAAACGTTAACATCTTTAGTTTCGTAACTTTTTTCTTCAACTAAAAATAAAGCTGCCAGAGGTTTTTCTACAGATTCTGATACCGAGCGATCTGTATAATAATTTGCCCATCTTGTTAAAGCGGTTCCGTTTTGTTTGAAAACTGCCCAAAAGAACATACTTACCAAAAATATTGATAGCAATGCTCCGATTGATGGTTTCTCAAGTGGATTGGCTTTAAGATAAAGTGAAACATAAAAGTAAATAACTGGTATACATGCGAAAATAAATGCATCAGTATTGGTGCTACCAAAAATGTTGCTTCCGAAGATCATTGTCGGTACAAACCAACCAACAACACCCGCGATAATCGCAGGACCAAAAACTTTTAAAAGAATTTCTGAAAGTTTGGTATCGCCTTCTTGTACGGGCTTCATCTGTGCTGCATGGATGTAATGTTTTCTACCAATGGTGAAAATAACAAGACCTAGCAACATCCCAACACCTGCGGTGATAAAGGCTTCGCCCCAACCGAATTTGTTTCGCATAAAAGCGGCGATAATGTTACAGATAAAAGCCCCAATATTAATTCCCATATAGAAAATATTGTAACCAGAATCCTTGTTTGCTTTGTAAGGTTCTTCCGAATAAAGATTTCCTAAAAGTGTAGAAATAGTCGGTTTGAAGAAACCATTTCCAATAACAATTAAGGCTAAAGAAGTGTAGAAAAAAGGTTTATCTGTAAAAACGCCTAAGCCAATATATCCAGCAGCCATTAAGATTCCGCCGAGATAGATGGATTTAATATAACCTAAAACTCTGTCAGCCAAAAAGCCTCCAATAAAAGGTGTTAAGTAAGTTAATGCGATAAAAGTTCCAAAAATATCATCTGCATCTTTATCAGGAAAGCCAAGTCCGCCACCAATACCTTGCGGCTCGATGAGGTACAAAACAAAAATTCCTAATATCAAATAGTAGCCAAATCGCTCCCACATTTCGGTAAAGAAAAGATAGGGAAGCCCTTTAGGATGCTTGCTCTTCATAATTTTATTTTTTCAAATTTTTCAAAAATAAGATTTTTATTCGATAGATAATGTAAATATTAACTTCAAATTTAATTTTGTTTAACAATTAATTTTAAATAAAAACAGCTTCCAAGTCGTAGAAAGCTGTCTGTTTTGTAAATTATGAATGCTAAGTTGTTATTTTTCAAACGCCGATTTTGAAGCTTCGTAATACTCATTAATTCGTTTAATCATTTCTTGTCGACCATCTTGTATTTCTGCGATCACTTTGGGATCTTTTGTTTCTAATAATTCTAGCAATTCGCAATATCGCTCTACCACAGGTTGTTTTTTATAGGTCTTGTCGTATTTAACCAAATAGGTGTAAGGTTCTTTTTCGTAGTAATCAATTGCCATTTTTAAAACTCGATGGTAGTTTGCTACATCAGCTGATAAGAATAAATACGAACTTTCTTCAAGCATATTTGCAGTTTCATCGTTGTTGAAATGTCCTAAAGTCGAAGCGTTAAAATCTGCCGCGCGCAATTGTGTTAAATAATACAAAAATCCGCTTTCGTTATATTTTCCTTTCTTATAATAGTCGTTTGCTTTTGCGATGTAAGCGCCAGGGTAATTTTCCTTATCCAGTTTTTTGGTTTCTTCAAATAGTTTTTTACTGTCAAACTCAACAGTTTTTTTATGCGTTTTGATGGAATCTGCTGCATCAACGAGCCTTTTGTAATAAAGAATATAATCTAACTCATCATTGCCTGTTGGTTTTGTCTGGGCAAAATAAGAGTGTCCAAAAATTATAAGGCTAAGTATTAGCAATGTTTTTTTTATCATTTTTTGAGGTTTAAAACAAATCTAAATAAAAAAAATCCGACTTCAAAAGTTGAAATCGGATTTTTGTTTTATAAATTTTCCAAAATATAATTGGTCATTTTTTCGTAAAGTTGAGGTCTTGTTTGTCCACCGTAGATGCCATGGTTTTTGTCAGGATAAGCCATAAAATCAAATTGTTTTTTATTCTGAATTAAAGCTTCTGAAAATTCCATCGCGTTTTGAAAGTGTACATTGTCATCGGCTGTACCATGGATCATCAAGAATTTTCCTTTCAACAATTTAGCATAAGTTGTTGGCGAGTTAAGATCATAACCATCTTTGTTTTCTTGCGGTGTTTGCAAAAATCTTTCGGTGTAGATCGAGTCGTAATATCTCCAGTTGGTAACTGGCGCAACAGCAATTCCCATTTTGAAGACGTCAGCACCTTTTGTCATCGCTAAACTTGCCATATATCCACCGAAACTCCATCCGAAAATTCCTATTCTAGATTTGTCAACATAAGATTGATTGCCAAGCCATTTTGCTGCGGTAATTTGATCTTCGATTTCGTATTTACCAAGTTGCTTGTAAGTTGACTTTTTATAAGCAGTTCCTTTGTAACCTGTACCACGACCGTCAACACAAACGATTAAATAACCTTTTTGCGCTAACATTTCGAACCAAATTCCATTTCCGCCGTCCCACGAGTTAGATACTTGTTGAGAACCTGGACCAGAATATTGGAACATGAAAACCGGATATTTTTTGTTAGGATTAAAATCTTTCGGTTTGATCATCCAAGCATTCATTTGGTCGCCAACAGCATTTGGGATGGTTAAGAATTCTTTAGCTAAGAAGTTGTCTTTCTTTAATTTATCAAGTTGCTCGTCATTGTTTTGTAGTTCTTTAACCGTCTTTCCATTACCATCTTTTAAAACATATTTAAATGGCATTTTAGCAGTAGAAGTCGTGTTGATAAAATAATTGAAATTCTTACTGAAATCCGCTTTGTTACTACCTTCTTTCTCTGAAATAATCTCAGTTTTTCCAGAGTTGATATTTAATTTAGAAACAACTTTATTGATGCTTCCGTTTTGTGTAGTTTGTAGAAAAACTTCTTTAGATTTTGGATTGTAACCATAGTAATCTGTGATTTCCCAATCGCCTTTAGAAACTTGTTTTTTAAGTTTTCCGTTGGTGTCATACCAATATAAATGGCGATGTCCGTCGCGCTCAGATGCCCAAAGGAAAGAATTGTCATCCAAAAATTCCATGGTTAGATTGTCGGTTTCTATCCAAGCTTTATCGGTTTCCGAAAATAATTTTTGAACCGATGCATTTTGCGTGTTAATCTTTAATAAATCAACTTTATTTTGATGTCTGTTAGACGTTGCTACGATAATTTCGTTGTTGGCGTTGGTTTGGAAAATCTGAGGAATATAGTAGTTTTCAAAACTTCCTAAATTAAGTGTAGACAATTTTGAAGCTGCTAATTGATACAAATGTGCCGTAACGCTAGAGTTTTCTTCACCAGCTTTTGGATATTTGTAAGTCATCAATTTCGGATACAAATTGTTGTTGTATAACGGAATATTAATTTCTGGGACTTTAGTTTCATCAAATCTTACAAAAACAATCGCGTCGCCAGCTTTGTTCCATTGATAATAATCTGGATGTCCAAATTCTTCCTCATAAACCCAGTCGCCAGGACCGTTGATGATTTCGTTTTTCTTACCATCAGTCGTTATTTGCGTGATTTTTTGAGTGTTTAAATCTTGATAAAATAAATTATTATCAGCGATAAAAGCGACTTTGGATCCGTCAGGAGAAAATTTTGGTTCTTGTACCCATTTGCCATTGTTTAAGCTAACAACTTTTCCGTCTTTTAGATTTTTAACATCGAATTTTCCTAAAAATGAATGTCTGTAGATCGGTTCGCTTTCTTTTAGAAGTAAAATTTGAGATTCGTCATCAGAAAAAGTGTAAGATTCAAAATTACCATCAACGATATTTCCTGATTTTGTCGATGTTTTATAAGAATATTTTGCGATTCCACCTTTTTCAATCGTTGCATAATTTTCGCCATCTTTCAGCGAAGCAATTCCAGCAATGCCTTTTCCTCTGTAGTAACCAGAATATATTTTGTCTAATGTAATTTCTTGTGCTTTAACATTATAGAATGCTGCAATCACCAAACTGGATAGTATTATCTTTTTCATTATAAATAATTGGAATTAACTTTCGTAAAGATACAGATTTTGGCAATATATTAAGGATTTGTAAATGCTTTTCCGCAAGTCTTGGCAACATTCTTGTATGTTTTTAAAAACACCAAAAATAATTTACTATGGAAAATACTGATATTAGAAGTCGCCTTACAAAGTTTGAATTTGACAATGAAGTACTTTATACCAAATTTAATTCTTATGCTGAGGCAGAACAATTTGCAAACGAAAACAACGGAAAATTAACGGAAGTTGGTTTTTTGGACGGTAATGATAATCCTGTATTTGACGATTCTGCTGGTTTAATTGCTAAAAAAGATTATTTCGCAGCAGAACCTAACCCGAATTATGAGATTATCCACTCGGGAAATCCTTTATTCAAAGAGCTTGTTGCAAAATATGTTAAAAGAGATTCCGAAATTAGAGATAAAAGTGTTGAAGAAGAATTATTGTCAGATTCTGATTCTTTAATCTCTGAAGATGGTGTTTTTGTGATTGATAAAAAAGGTGAAATCCAGAAGGTAACTTCAAGAGAACGTGTACGTTATTTGATGCACACCAAAGTTTACGAACTTGGCGTTTTAATTCCTAAATCTTAAAAAAATGACAACTCGAAAATATTCCAAAAAAGCGCAAGAGAAAATCGGCGAAGTGATGCACGAGTTTAAAGAAGGGAAATTGAAATCTAGCTCCGGCAAAAAAGTAACTGATAGAAAACAAGCGATTGCTATTGGTATTTCGGAGGCTCGTGATGAAGGATTGAAGGTTCCAAAAGATTCTACAACCAAGAAAAAATAATTTAAAAGTCAACTTTAGTTGGCTTTTTTTGTGTCTAATCTCATTTTGCGACTATTATAATTTATTAGTAATTTTGCAGCCTTATGACAGAACGAAATCAACAGCCTAACACGGTGGCTTTCCATACTTTAGGTTGTAAACTTAATTTTGCAGAAACTTCTACAATCGCTCGTCAATTGACTGACGCGGGTTATGATAAAGTGGAGTTTGATCAAGCAGCAAAAGTCTATATTATTAATACATGTTCGGTTACCGAAAATGCAGATAGAGAATGTAAGCTTCACGTAAAGCGCGCTATGAAAGCTAATCCAGAAGGTTTAGTAGCCATTATTGGATGTTATGCACAGTTGAAGCCCGAAGAAATTTCAAATATCGAAGGTGTCGATTTGGTACTTGGTGCCAAAGAAAAATTTAATATTTTAAGTTATCTCAACGATTTAGAGAAGTCTGAAAGCTCGGCTGAGGTTCATTCTTGTGAGATTGATGAAGCAGATTTCTTCATTGGATCATATTCGATTGGAGACAGAACGCGTGCTTTTCTAAAAGTGCAAGATGGTTGCGATTATAAGTGTACTTATTGTACAATTCCGTTAGCTAGAGGGATTTCTAGAAGTGATACCATCGAAAACGTTGTTAATAATGCCAAAGAAATTGCTGCTAAAGATATTAAAGAAATAGTTTTGACGGGGGTTAATATTGGCGATTACGGAAAAGGTGAATTCGGCAACAAAAAGCACGAGCATACTTTTTTGGATTTAATTTCAGAATTGGACAAAGTTGAAGGCATCGAAAGAATTAGAATTTCTTCTATTGAACCGAATTTGTTAAAAGACGAAAGCATTGATTTGGTGTCAAAAAGTAGAAGTTTTGTGCCGCATTTCCATATTCCGTTGCAATCAGGAAGCGATGAGGTTTTAAAGAAAATGAAACGTCGTTATTTGACGAATCTTTATCAAAATAGAGTTTCGAAAATTCGTGAAGTGATGCCTGATGCTTGTATTGGTGTTGATGTTATCGTTGGTTTTCCAGGTGAGACCGAAGAAAAGTTTATGGAAACTTATAATTTCTTGAACGATTTGCCAATAAGTTATCTTCATGTTTTTACTTATTCTGAAAGAGAAAATACAGAAGCAAGTGATATGGATGGTGTCGTGCCAATCCCAGAACGTAAAAAGCGTAACAAAATGCTTCGTATTTTATCAGAGAAAAAGAAAATGGCTTTTTATCAAACGCAATTAGGTAAGACTTTGCCGGTTCTTTGGGAGCATGAAAACAAAAATGGCTTTATGTATGGTTTTACAGAGAATTATGTTCGTGTTAAAAAAGCATTTGATATCAACTCTGTTAATCAAATAGAAATGTTAAAACTAACGAAGATCGATGACGAAGGTGTTGTAGCAGTAGAGGCTGCTTTCGAAGATTTCTTAGCAAAGATTTAAAGTTAAACTTTAGATAAATAAAAAAGAGAGTCAAATATTTGACTCTCTTTTTTATGTTTTAAAACCAAAAATTAAGGTTTTGGTCTTGTAATACTTTTATAAACTTGGAAGTTGAAAACCATTGTTCTATTTCTAAGTGACGCGGAAGGATAAGATGGAGCTTGGAAGTAGCTGTTTCTAGCAAACGCAGCTCTAGAAGGTACAATTATCACTCCTTGTAAATTGGGTGTAACTGAGTCATCTATTTCGCATGAATTAAAATGCTGTAAAGCTTCGTGAAAACCAGCCATCTGATATACATTGCGGTCGGTGTTATTATGGTCAGCCATAAATTTTTCGGTTACATAATAATAAAGTGGATCTACTTGAGGATTGCCACTTCCATAGATATCATTAGAGAATAGAAAACCATATCTGAATTTAACTTCATTATCTTCATTAGTCGCCCAATATGCTGTGGTAGTGCTCATTATCCTGATGCTATCAGTCGCTGCAATTGGTTTGCCTTGTAAGGGTTGTGCATCAGGTCTTTTAATAATGATAGTACCGTTAGATAGAGTTTCTTTAGGGTAAGTTGAAAGTTTAGTTTCATTATCATCATCAGTACTTGTTGTACTAAATGTCTTAATATTACCTTGTGCATCGAAATAGCTGTTATCTAGAAACTTGGTAATCGCTTGGTCATCGTATTGATTTTGCACATCAATTGTTGGCTCCGTATAGACTGGAGCGTCATCTGCATTGTCTTTCTTACAGCTCTGTAGTGCAAGCGCACATACTGCAAAACCGAATAATATTTTTTTCATTTTTGAATTTAATCTTAAATTGCCGATTATTTAACGGAGCAAAAGTATAAAAAATATGCGAATTGATAAATTTTTGTGGAGTGTTCGATTTTATAAGACAAGAAGTATTGCTGCTGACGAGATCAAAAAGAATCGTGTAAGCATTGGTGCATCGCCTGTAAAGTCTTCTAAAGAGGTGAAAGTTGGCGATATTATAAAAATTAGAAAAAATCAAATCGATTATAAAATTGAAGTTTTACAAATCCCCAAAAGTAGAATTGGTGCTAAGTTGGTGACTTTGCATGTTATCGATAGAACGGATAAAGAACAATACGAAATTTTGAAAATGCGTCAAAGCTCTCAAAACTATTACAGAAATAGAGGAGAAGGGCGACCAACTAAAAAAGATCGACGAGAGATTGAAGGCTTCTTAGATGTGGAAGGAGACGAAGAAGAATTGATGGATGAAGAATCTTGGGATCAGTTTTTCACAGAAATAAAAGAAGACGAGGATAATTAATTCTCGTCTTCTTGTTTTTATCTTATATCTAAAGTCGCAATAATCTCATCAACTATTTCTTCTGGTGACTTATTATTTGTGTTTATTGTGAAATTTGCTTGTGAGTAAAAAGTATTTCTTTCAAAAAGATGTTTTGCAATAAACTCTGGAAGTTCTTCATCGGATAATCTTGCAATGAGTGGGCGTTTTGCCTTTTGTCTTAACAATCTTTCCGCTAATGTGCCAACAGAAGCTTGTAGAAAGACACTTTTCGACTTTTGGTTGATGAGTTCCATATTGTTGTAATAGACAGGAGTGCCGCCACCAAGACTCAAAACAATATTATCATCAAGTTTTAATATCTCTTCAAGAATTGATTTTTCTTCCTTCCTAAAGAAGATTTCGCCACGCTCAGCGAAGATTTCGGAGATTTTTTTCTGATGTTTCAAAATTATTTGCTGATCAAGGTCAATTAATTTGAAATTTATTTTCTGGCTTAAGAGTTTGGAAATGTGTGATTTTCCGCTTCCCATGTAGCCGATAAGGGAAATTATCATGTTTTTATTTTCAACAAATTTCGAAAAAAATTTTGAGAATCAAAAAAAAGCTATATCTTTGCACCACTAAAAACAAGGGATGTTACTCGAATATGATAACGCAACTTGTTGAAGTGGCCGACTCGGTAGCTCAGCTGGTAGAGCAATACACTTTTAATGTATGGGTCCTGGGTTCGAATCCCAGCCGGGTCACTAGCTTAAAAAATTTGAAATAAAGATTTAGTCTTTAGCAAAGATTTTAAGCCTGCGTGGTGAAATTGGTAGACACGCCATCTTGAGGGGGTGGTTTCCTAAGGATGTGCTGGTTCGAGTCCAGTCGCAGGCACAAGCAAAAAATTAGAATAAGCATTTATTCAAGACTCGGTAGCTCAGCTGGTAGAGCAATACACTTTTAATGTATGGGTCCTGGGTTCGAATCCCAGCCGGGTCACAAATTTACCTCATAGTAAATTTTTTTCATATTAATATTTTGTGATTTGGTGTTTAGAAGCCTCCTGAATAAGGAGGCTTCTATGTTTTTATACCTATTGCAAAAAAAACATCTGGACTTAATCCAGATGCATATTATCAATTAATCTTACCTTGCCAACATTAACAACGATAAAGGCGCGATAATTTTTGTCTTTATAAAAGAAGTCTGTTTCTTTCAAGGTTTCTTCGTCTGCAATTAAAAAATATTCGAGTTCCATACCTTTTTGGTTTTCGAAAATTTCTTCGACGCGATTTTTAATTTCAGGAATTGTAATAACTCGGAACCAATCATTCACTTTTTTTAAAGTTTGATAAATAATGGTCGACGCATTTCTTTCTTCTTCGCTAAGGCGCATATTTCTCGAGCTCATCGCGAGACCGTCATCTTGTCTGTGGATTTTAACACCATGTATTTTTACAGGAAGTTTAAGATTGTCCACCAAAGCTTCGATAATTCTTAGTTGTTGAAAATCTTTTTCTCCAAAATAAGCATTGTCAGGCTGCACTTGTTCAAATAATCTTTCGATAACTGTTCCTACACCATCGAAGTGTCCTGGCCTTGCCGCACCTTCCATTTCGTTTTCCAAACCATTGAAGTTGTAATGTTTGCTTTCAAGGTTGTCAGGATAAATGTCTTCTACAGAAGGAACGTATACTGCATCTACTAATCCAGAATCATCCAGTTTTTCGATGTCTTTTTCTACGGTTCTTGGATATTTTTCGAGATCTTCAGGATTGTTAAACTGTGTCGGGTTTACAAAAATTGAAGAAATAACTAAGTCATTTTCTTTTCTAGCTTCTTTATAAAGCGAAATGTGTCCATCGTGTAAAGCGCCCATCGTTGGTGCAAATCCGATGCTTTTGTTTTGTTTTTTAGCTTCAGATACAAATTGTTCTAATTCGGCTCTGTTATTTAGGATTTTCATAATCTTGTTAAAATTGAATGTAAAATTATAAAATGTATCTGTACGAAAGTTTTTTATTTGTTAAAAATTTATAAAATTAAATGTTAAATGCTTGATTTTGTGCGCATATAAGTGAGTTGGTTGACCAAATCGTGCTAAAATTTATTAAAATAAAACAATTGCAATAAATTTTTGTAATTTTGCAAAATAAAGTGTTTATACTTTTTAGACAATAAAATATATTATGCCGAATCAAAAGATTTTGTACGTTACAACAGAGATGTATCCTTACCATGAAGATTCTAACATGGGTAACATGGTCCACCAGATGGCTCTGAAAATGCATCAAGAAGGTAACGATGTGAGGGTTTTCATGCCAAGGTTTGGACAAATTAGTGAAAGAAAATTCCAACTACATGAGGTTATTAGGCTTTCAGGGATGAATATTATCATCAATGACCTAGATCAACCTTTGATTATTAAAGTAGCGTCGTTACCGGGAGAAAGACTTCAGGTTTACTTTATCGACAACGAAGAGTATTTCAAAAGAAAGCAATTGTATTTTGATGACGAAGGAAAAGCTTTCGAAGATAACAACGAAAGAGCAGTTTTCTTTGCTCGTGGTGTTATCGAAACAATCAAAAAACTTAACTGGGTGCCAGATGTAATCCATATCAATGGATGGATGGCTTCTCTTATTCCTATTTACTTAAAAACATTTTATAAAGACGATACATATTTTAACGAGACTAAGTTAGTTTTGTCTCTTTATAACGAAGAAAATTCTGAACTAGGAAGCAATAGTAAAGAAATTCTAACTTTTGATAATATTACAGAACTTACATCGTTAGATAATCCAAGTTTCTTAGGCTTTGTTAATGATAGTATGAACTATGTTGATGCTATTGTAAAAGGAGACGAATTTTTAGTAGAATCTTTAGAAGAGGCTTATGGACAAGCGTCGGCTGAGAAATCTGATTATCTAAGTGTAGATGCAATCGCGCAACTATATTAAATCGAAAAAACAAGAATGATAAATAAATTAAAAAGCCTAATTACATTAGGAAGTGCTTTAGTATTGACTTTGGCTGTTGTTAGTTGCGAATCGGATTTGGATAATCTTGGGGAGCAATTGTTTGATGGGAATAGTGCAGAAGGTGTTGAAACGGCTTATAGTATCGTTGGATTTAATCATACTTATGGAGATGTTATAAGAACTGATGCTGGTAAATTAGGTTATGGAACTTTAGGAGCTTTCACAGAGCCAGTTTTCGGGATGCAAAAATCGTCTTATGTCAGTCAAGTACGTATGTCTACAGATAACGCTGATTTTGGTAGTAATGCTGTTTTGGATTCTGCAGTGTTAGTTATTAATCCGTTATACGAGAAAGATTCTGTTACAACAACAACCAAAGATGATTACATTTATCCGATCGGAAATGTAGACGCAAAAAAAGTTGTTAATACTTATCCTGTTTCTAAATATGGGAAATATTATATAGGAGCCAGTAGAGCGGGCTTTAAAATTAATGTTAGGGAGGTTAACGATTTCTTAGGTGCTTATGCTGATGAAAAATTATCAAACAAAGCCGTGAATGTTTCTTCTACTGTAATTGGCTCAAAAGATTTTGATGGTAATGTCAATTCTGTTGTAATTACTAAGAAATCCGATAATTCTGAGTTGTTGAATACAGAGGTTGGTTTAAGGATTCCTTTGGATAAAGACTTTTTCCAAACTAAAATCATCGCTAAAAATAAGCAGCCAGAATTAACGAGTGCCGCTAACTTTATTAGATATTTTAAAGGAATTCAAATTTCCGTCGAAGAGAATGATGGTTATATTTTTAAATTTGATCCTTCTTTAGTTGCTATTAAATTATATTACAAAAATGACGTAACAGCGACAGATGGCACAGTAACCCGAAGTGAGTTGATGGAGTATGATTTGAGTTTAGGTGGCGTTAACGCGAAGTTTAACCAAATTGAATACAACAGAACAGGGACGCCTTATGCTGATGCAATTGCTGGTATCACCGAAGCTGGACAATCACAATTATTTGCTCAAGGTATGGGAGGAAGCGGCCTTACGGTTAGAATTCCTGCTCAGACTGTTGCTACTTTAAGAGATTTATATAAAAATCAAAAAACGGGTATTGTAACAGCTAAAATTAGATTATATACAGATGAATCTATTTGGAAAAATACGTTTGCAAAACCTTCTTATTTTACAGTTAAGGAAAAAGATGCTACAGATTTCTTAAGTGACATGTCTGCTTTAGCTAATACAACTTATACACTAATAAGACCCTATAATTTAGATAAAGATGATGCATATTACGATATTGGTATTACAAAAACCTTAAAAGATATTATAGAACAAGCTAAAGAACCAAAAGATTTAATTGTTGATTTAGGAGGTTATTTATCAAGCTCATCAACAGGATTGATGTTGGGGGTAGATAACACGGATCGTGCCTATACACCTAATAGAATTGTATTAAAAGGTACAGATGCAAATAATGTTGGGAAAGAAATTCCAGCTAATCTTCTTAAGGACTACAAAAATATTCAGTTAAGAGTAGCTTATTCAAAAAAAATAATAAAATAAATTAATAACACAAAAAACATAAATTATGTGCGGAATTGTTGGATATACAGGTTTTAGAGATGCTTACGATATCGTAATAAGTGGCTTAAGACGTCTAGAATATAGAGGTTATGATAGCGCAGGTATTGTAATTGATAATAAAAATAACAAACTAGAAGTTAAAAAAACGAAGGGTAAAGTTGATGACTTAGCAGAGATTTCTGAAGGACTTCAAGGTGTTGCACATGTGGGGATGGGACATACTCGTTGGGCAACTCACGGTGTTCCAAGTGATAGAAACTCACATCCGCATTTATCAAATAATGGTAAAATTGCATTAATTCATAACGGTATTATTGAAAATTATGATACTATTAAAACAATGCTTATTGAAAATGGTTTCGAATTTCATTCAGAAACTGATACAGAAGTTTTAGTAAACTTAATTCAATATTTTACAGATAAAAGCCCAGAGTTAGGATTTGCAGGTGCTGTTAGAGCTTCTCTTAATGAGGTTTATGGAGCTTATGCAATTACTGTAATGCACGAAGATTTCCCTGGAGAACTTATTGTAGCACGTTTAGGGTCTCCTTTAGCTATTGGTCTTGGGGATAAAGAATTCTTTATTGCTTCTGATGCTTCTCCTTTTGTTGAATTTACAAAAGAGGCTGTTTATTTAGAAGAAGGTCACATGGCTACTATTTCGTTAGAAAATGGAGTTAATATTTTCACGATTAAAGACAACGAAAAAGTTGAGCCGGCTATACAAGAACTAAGATTGAATCTTGAGCAAATCGAAAAAGGAGGTTACGAGCATTTCATGCTAAAAGAAATTTTTGAGCAGCCTAAATCTATCCTTGATACCATGAGAGGACGCCTTCTTGTAAATGAAGGAATCATCAAAATGGCAGGTATTTGGGATCATCTTGAGCGTATCAACAAAGCTGAAAGAATTGTAATTATTGCTTGTGGTACTTCTTGGCATGCTGGTCTTATTGGAGAATATCTGATTGAAGAATTTGCAAGAATCCCTGTTGAAGTAGAATATGCTTCAGAATTTAGATATAGAAATCCGATTATTGGACCTAAAGATGTTGTTATTGCTATTTCTCAATCTGGAGAAACAGCTGATACAATGGCTGCTATCAAACTTGCTAAAGAGAAAGGTGCTTTCGTATATGGTATTTGTAACGTTGTTGACTCATCAATAGCGAGAGTTACAGACGCGGGATCTTATACCCACGCAGGACCAGAAATTGGTGTTGCTTCCACAAAAGCATTTACTGCACAATTAACAATTTTATCATTAATAGCTCTTAAATTAGGAAAACATAATGGTAATCTTGGTAATGCAGAATTTATGAGTTTAATTGCAGAATTAGACGCAATTCCAACTAAAGTAGAAGAGGTTTTACAATCTTCACATGAAGTTGCTAAAAACATTGCTAAACAATATGTTGATGCAACTAACTTCCTATATTTAGGTAGAGGATATAACTTCCCTTCAGCATTAGAAGGCGCTCTTAAGCTAAAAGAAATTTCATACATCCATGCAGAAGGTTATCCAGCTGCGGAAATGAAACACGGACCAATCGCGCTTATTGATGAGAATATGCCAATCGTTATTATTGCTCCTAAACAAGGACATTATGACAAAATTGTAAGTAACGTCCAAGAGATTAAAGCTAGAAAAGGACAAGTTATTGCAGTGGTTAATAAAGGTGATGTACAGGTGGCGTCGATGGCTGATCATGTGATAGAAATGCCAGAAACTTCTGAATGTTTTTCTCCGATTGTAGCTGCGATTCCATTACAATTATTGTCTTACTACATCGCAGTTTATAGAGGCGCAAATGTCGATCAACCTAGAAATCTTGCAAAATCTGTAACAGTTGAATAAAAAATTGTTATTAAAACAATATTACTAATAAAAATACGTTAAGGAAAAGTAATAGTAGTTTTAAAAAAAATTATATATTTACCGCTTAATTTCTGAATAGAGAATGAAAAGGATATTTCTTATATTATTATCTTCTGCAGCTGTTGTTTCTTGTTCTAAAGGAGGGGGCAAGTCTGCAGGAAGACCAGGTGCTAAAACAAAAGGGGAGTTAATCCCTGCAAAGTCGGCAAAAACATTTACAGCTGAAAGACCATTCGGGATGGTTCCTGTACCAGGAGGCTCCTATGTGATGGGTATGACAGATGTAGATTTTACAAACATGCCTGAGAAAGCCAATCCTAAAACAGTGACTGTATCTTCATTCTTTATGGACGAAACAGAAGTTACTAATGGCGAGTATAGAGAATTTATTAACTATGTTAGAGATTCAATCGCAAGAACTCTTTTAGCTGAGGCTGCTGGTACTGGTGGTTCCGAGAGTTCTACAGGAGCGAGTATTTCCGACTATGCATATGCATCTCAAAAAGGTGGCGATAATGTTACACCTTATCAATCTTATCTTGAATCTCAAGGTGGAAGAGATGGTTATAGCGAGGCTAAAAAGTTGGACTGGAGAGTTCCGTTACATTGGAATACTTCAGCTTATCCAGATGAGCAATACGCAGAAGTTCTAGAGTCAATGTATATTGCTCCAGATAAGCGTATCAATAACGAGAGATTATTAGATGCTAACAAGTTGCAATATGCTTATCAATGGGAAGATGTTGCTTCGGCTGTTAGAGATAAAAACAGAGATGCGTCTTATCTTAAGAAAGAAAGCATCAAAGTATATCCAGACACAACAGTTTGGGTGAGAGATTTCAACTATGCTTATAATGAGCCTCTATTTGATCAATATTTTTGGCATCAAGCTTACAAAAATTATCCTGTAGTTGGGGTAACTTGGGATCAAGCGCGTGCTTTTTGTAATTATAAAACTAAAAGAAAGTCTGACTTTAATAATAGTTTAAAAAAGAAAAAGCAAAAACCTATGAACTTCCGTCTACCAACAGAAGCTGAATGGGAATTCGCTGCTAGAGGTGGCGTGGAGAATGCAACTTATCCTTGGGGTGGACCTAACTTACAAGATGATAGAGGATGTTATTTAGCTAACTTCAAACCGAAGAGAGGTAACTATATTGAGGATGAGAAAAAAGGAGACTACGTATATACAGCTCCTGTTAAAAAATTCCCAAGAAATGGTTACGGTCTTTACGATATGGCTGGTAACGTATCGGAGTGGACGGAGTCTCCATTCAGCAACTCAACTTATCAATTCTCTTCAACGCTTAACCCTAATATGTCAAATCAAGCATACAGAGAGATTAAGAAAACTGTACGCGGTGGATCTTGGAAAGATGCAGGTTATCTATTGATGACGGGTTATAGAGACTGGGAAAGAAAAGATTCTGCTAGAAGCTACATTGGATTTAGAACTGTGCAAGATATTGCGGCAGGATCTGCTAAATTCAAAAAGAAGTCTACAAAATAAAATATCATAAACTAACTATTACTAACTAAAATTTTTAAAAAACACATGTTTAAAACTAAAGATGCCAGAATGAATTTCTTCTATTCAATTGGCGCAGCAATCGTAATCTTAGGGGCATTATTCAAAATGACACACTGGAGCTTAGGCCCAATTTCTGGTAATGTTGCCTTAGCGGCAGGTCTTATTATGGAAGCGATTGTATTTATCGTGTTCGCATTTGATCCACCAAAATCAGAAGAGTCTTACCATTGGGAAAATGTGTACCCTGAGCTTTTAGACGAATCTGCTGAAAGAAAACCAAGAAAAGTAGTTAATCAAATTGCTGAGAACAAAGAATTAGAACTTTCTTTATCTAGTAAATTAGACAAAATGCTTGCTGATGCTAAATTAGATGTAAGCATGTTCGAAAGATTGAGAGGTGGAATCGAAAAGTTCGGTGCTTCTGTAGATCAAATCAACCAAACTGTTGATGTTGGTGCTTCTACACATAAGTATAATGAGCAAATGAATCTTGCTGCTAGTCACCTAGAAAGTATGAATGCGCTTTACGCACTACAATTAGAGCACGGTAAAAAGCAGTCAGAATTCAGCAAAAAATATGTTGAAGATATTCAAAAATCTGCTGAGCAATCTGAAAAATTCAACGAAGAATTACAAGGTTTAACATCTAATTTATCTAGTCTTAATAGAGTATACGGCGGAATGCTATCTGCTATGAAGTCTTAATTTCCAGTTCATTTATTTATTAATTATTAAAATTTTTTAAAAATGGCACAAGGAAAACAGACGCCTCGTCAGAAGATGATTAACCTGATGTACTTGGTTTTCATCGCGATGCTTGCGATGCAAATTGACCAAGAAATCATCAGATCATATAAAGACACCAACCAGTCTCTTACTGATACAAGAAATATGGTTGAAGAAAAGAATGATAAAATCTTCGAAAAAACTTTACAAGCGAAAGCTGCTGCTTCACCAGAAGTATATGGTCCTTTACAGGAGCAATATAAAGGTCTAGAAGCTAAAACTGATGATCTTGTTAGTTTTATCGATGGATTAAAAGGTAAAATGAGCACTGCTGCTGAGTATGATCCAAATTTACCATCAGAAGAAAGTTTCACTGCATTAAATAATACCGAGCCTGCTACAAAATTATTCTTTAATGATGGAGATGAAAAGAATCCATCAAAAACAGCTGCTGAGCTAAAGACAAAAATGGATGATTTAAGAAATTATATCACCACAACTTTTGCTTCTAATCAACAATTTGCAGATATTGCAAAGAGAGCTCAGAAGACTTTAGTTCCGGATTTCGTTAAAGGAGATAAGAGAGCTGCTGGAGGAAAAAGTTGGGTACAATATAAGTTTTATAACCAGCCACTTATCGCTGCTTTATCTAACTTAGAAGTTATCCAATCAGAAGCTAGAAATCTACAGTCAGATGCTATCTCTTCAATGTTACAAGAGAAAGTTGATGCAGATATTAAGTTTGATGCTTACGAAGCTTTAGTACAAGGTCCAAAACAAGTATTGCAAGGGTCTCCACAAGAGGTTAAAGTTGCAATTGGTACAAGAGCAAGCGCAATCCCAGGTCTACAAATTACAGGTGTTAGCCGTATAGAAAATGGTCAAGGTATTGCAACACTTAATGCTGGTGCCGTTGGTCCTCAAGCTTTAAGAGGTGAAATTAAATTTACTGATAAAAACGGAAAAGTTCATTCTTTACCATATGAGCATACTTACGATGTAATCGCAGGTGTACAAGAACTTAAAGCTCAAAAAGGTGCTTTACTTTCTGCTGATAAGATGAATGTATTATATAGAGGTCTTCCTAACCCAGTTTCTGGATCAATCTTAGGAGCTTCTGGTAATATTTCACTTTCTGCATCTGGAGCATCAGTTGGTGGAGGTAACGGTAAGTGGACTGTTACACCTTCTGCAGGTAACGAAGTTACTTTGACAATTTCTGGTAAAGATCCAAAAGGCGCTACAATTTCTCAACCTTTCAAATTTAGAGTTAAGAATGTACCACCACCAGTTGGACAGATTAGAGGTAGAAATGTTGTGGCTATGCCAGCAAGTTCTATTGCTAACCAATCAGTAACGGTTGCTATGCCAGACTTTGACTTCCCAGTAAGTTTCTCTGTTAATAGCTTCATGTTCAAAGTTCCTGGTAAAGCTGCAATGAGAGTTAACGGAAGTTCTCTTAACGCTGTTGAAGGTTTAACAAAAGGTTTAAGATCAGGTGATATCGCAATTGTTTTCGATATCCAAGCTACTGCAACTGGATTAGGAGGACAGGTTCTTCAAAACATTCCAGGTATTGCAATAAATGTTCAATAATAACGTTATTTTTAAATAGTATTTGATTGGTTTTTAATCAATATTAATGATTTATATGAAAAAGATAGTTTTAAATTTTCTACTATTATCCTCAGGATTTGCATTTGCGCAAACCAGTGTACTTAATGCAACTTCTCCAGAAACGTTTCGCGAAGAGCGCGAAGCAAGAAAAGATAGTGTAGCTGCACCTATTAAGTATGGTTTTGTTGAGGATAAAGATGTGCTTAAAGGTATGGTTGTATGGGAAATCATTGATATGAATGATAAAATCAACCAACCATTCTATCATAACAACGATGGTCTTGTTTCTCAGAATTTGTCTTTGTACCAAATTCTTATTGATGCCGTTAACAGTGGTAAAATTTCACAAGTCTATACAGATGAGAACTTTACAACTAAATTAACACCAGAAGGTATCGCAGCATCGACTTCAGCTATTAATGTTGATAACTATTTTGTTCAGTTGATGAACGAAGGTAAGATTGATGATAAAGCTGTTACTAAATCGTTGAAAGGTTACAAGTCTGTCATGAATGAAGACGACAAAGGAATCAACGCACTAAAAGGTTATTATGGTGCTAGATTGCAAGACGTTTACAAAGATGACAAAGACAATGTAATTGTTAAATTGGACGGAAGTCACTTTAAAGTTACAAATAACGATATCATTGCTAACGTTGACCAGATTAAAACAAGTACAGAAAATGTAAAATTGTTAAAGATTATGGGACAATGGTATATTGATAAGCGTGATACACAACTTAAATACAGATTGTTAGGTATTTGTGCTATGGGTCCAGATCCAAATGGCGCAAAAGCACAAGCATCAATCGCAAGTTCTCAGATCGAAAACGGTGTTACGCCAGAAGCAGCAGCACCAGATTCGATTGATCTTTTTTGGATTTTCTACCCAGATGCTAGAAAAGTATTGACAAGCAATTATATCTTTAATGCTAAAAATACTAGCTCTGACATTACGTTTGATGATGTATTAAATGCGAGAAGATTTTCTTCAATCATTTATAAGTCAGATAATGGACAAGGTAGAGGTGGTAGCGGTATTATCGATGATTATGTGCCAGAAGATGCTGACGGACAATTGGATGAGAGTGACAGAATCAAAGCTCAAATTCTTCAAATGGAGAACGACCTTTGGAATTATTAAGAATATTATTTCTAATTATACAAAACCTGAGTATCTTTATACTCAGGTTTTTTTATTATGAAGTTAGACTATATTATCGTTGGAGGAGGCTATGCGGGCGTAATGTTTGCGCACCAACTTATTAAAAATAATAAATCTTTTATTTTAATTTCTGATGGCGTTAGGTCAGCATCGGAGATTTCTGCAGGTGTTTGCAATCCAGTTGTTTTAAAACGTTTTACGGGCGTTTGGAACGCTAAGAATGAAATAGAAACTGTCCGAAATAACTTTTCTGAGATGGGACCTTATCTTGGTCAAAATTTTATTAATTCTGAAAATCTTGTACGTATTTTCCATGATGATATAGAACGTGACCTTTGGCTTAAAAAATCAGAAAATGAAGACCTAAAGGATTTTTTGGACACAGATTTTATTAAGCTCAAATCTGTTAAAAATGATTATCTATCTGGTAGAGTTCATTATTCTTTAAGAGTTGACGTTAAAGCTTTTTTTCGTAGTTTTTATTCCTATTTAGAAGAACATAAATTATGGTTAAAAGAAGCTTTTGATTTTTCTGAATTAAATTTAGGAACCAATACCTATAAAGATTTTAGTTTTGATAAAATTGTTTTTTGCGAAGGTGTTAATGTTAACAACAATCCTTATTTTTCTAATCTTCCTGTTAAAGGCAATCGTGGACATTCGATTTTAATTTCTTCTGATGCAGAAGTCGATCCTTATATTATTAAAAAGAAATTTTTTTTGTTTAAAACAAGTCAGAAGCAGTTTTTTGTTGGTGGAACTTATGAATGGGATCAAACAGTTCTCGAGATTATTCCAGAATCTGTTAATAAGTTAACTTCTGGACTAGAAGAGATTTTCGATAAAGAATATAAAATCGATGAAGTCAATGTCGCTTTTCGAGCTGTTGTCCATGATAGAAGACCGATTCTTGGTTGTCATGAAGAGCATGAGAATATGTATGTCCTAAACGGAATGGGTGCTCGAGGTGTTATGAATTCTTGTTTCTTTTCAAAACAATTATTTGAACATATTGAATATAAGAAGGAGATTTTTCCTGAAGTTGATATTAAACGATTTCAATAAAAAAAGCGACTTAAGTCGCTTTTGTGTTATCCTCTTGCTCTTTCTAGCAAGACCATCATCATCAAACTAAGTGCACAAAGCGATTCTTGATCGTCTGGTATATCAACCAATCTATCGAGTACAAATCGACGTCCTAACAAAGAAGGGGTTTTCTTTAGTCTAAAAATAATTTGACCATTTTGATCTTTAACGATATAAGCTGGGTTAAGGAAATAGCCTGTAAACATCCCAATTAAAGGCAACTCTCCAACAAAAGAATCCCACATTTTAACCCAAGGATTTTCTTCTGTTATAGTGAAAAGATTTTCGCCACGATTATCCAAAATATTATATGTTGCACGCCAAAAAGAACGCAATCCTTTTCTTGCAACTTTTCCAATTTCAGTGTTGGTAGTAGGGTCAGTTATTGCGTAAGAAGCATTAAAATCTATCCATTTATTAGCTTTAATGGTGTACAAAACTTGATTTTTTGCATCGCTATCAAAAACTTGTACGTCGTCTTTTAGTTTAAAAATTTTTGAACGAACATAAGCCTGCATTTGCCCATTTTTGTCAGTAATCGTGAAATCGCTCGCAAGTGTTGTTACTTTGAACTTAAACTCAAGAGGATACTGTAAATTTTTCATTTGTTTTATTTTTGCGGATTAAATATAGATTATTTTTTGGGAATTTATTTTTATTCAACGTTACAATTCTGTAATTTCTTTTACATTGTTTATCTTTGCATCGTAAAAATTTAGAATGAATAAGTATATTAAATTTGTAATTGCAGCCATATTTATTGGCTTTGGTATATTTTTAATGTTTAACAGAAATATCGGATGGGGAATTGTAATGGTGATTTTAGCAGCTATTCCGATTCTTTTGTTTTATAAAAACGAATATATCTTGCTGGCATTTTGGCAACTTAGAAAGCAAAATTTTGAAAAAGCGAATCAGTTTTTATCAAATATTAAAAATTTTGAAAGTCAACTTCACAAGAGTCAATATGGTTATTACCATTATTTAATTGGGCTTACAACAGCGCAAGAAAATAACCCAGCAAAGACAGAAGGGCTTATGAAGAAAGCTTTGGATTATGGACTAAATATGAAGCACGATCGTGCAATGGCGACGCTTAATCTTGCTGCTGGTGCCATGGCGAAAGGTAGAAGACAAGAAGCGACAAAACTTTTGGAAGAAGCGAAAAATCTTGATTCGGCTGGGATGATGACAGACCAAATCAAAATGTTAAAAGAACAACTGAAGATGCCATCGATGCAAAAACATATGCACAATCCACATATGAGACAAAGAGGTAAATTTCATTAAAAATATAAGCTCCGAGATTTTTCGGAGCTTTTTTTATTTTACATTTCAGAATTGTTGGGCGTGTCGTAGAATTTTGGCATTTGCCAATGATATTTGACCGCGAGAGATCGAATAGCAACAATTAATAAAATTGTGAAAACTTGTACAAAAGTGTAGGTGAATGTTGCATATTTTACTAATAATAAAAATACGGCACTACCAATGATACAAGCGGTTGCGTAGATTTCTTTTCTAAAAATTAATGGAATTCTGTTTAATAAAATATCTCTTATAATTCCACCAAAACAACCTGTTATCGTCCCAAGAATTATACAAATAAGTGGATGAAGTTCGGCTGTTAAACCTTTTTGTACACCGATTATAGTGAAAAGTCCTAGTCCAAAACTATCAAAAATAAACAATGTGACTTGGAAGTTTTTTTCTAAAGATTTAAAAATCATTGAGACGACGCTGGTAATCAAAATAATGCTACACATACGTAGATCGTGCATCCAAAAAACAGGAACATCCAAAAGCAAATCTCTAACCGTACCACCACCTACAGAAGTGATGAATGCGATAATGATAACGCCAAATGGATCTAAACGTTTCTGCATTGCTGCGAAACTTCCCGACATAGCGAAGGCAATTGTCCCAAGGACTTCTATCATGAAATTAAACTGTTCGTGCATAAAAAACGCTTATTTCAATTCAACAACAACGGGACAATGATCAGAATGCTTTACTTCTGGTAAAATTAAAGCGCGCGAAAGTCGATCTTCCAAAGTTTTTGAAACCATATTATAATCGATTCTCCAGCCTTTGTTACGCTCGCGCGACGCCGCACGATAACTCCACCAAGAATATTGATCTGGTTGATCATTAAAGTGTCTGAAACTGTCAATTAATCCACATTCGTCCATGAATTTAGTCATCCACTCGCGTTCCATTGGTAAGAAACCGGAAACATTTGCAAGTCGCACAGGATCGTGAATATCGATAGCTTCGTGACAAATATTATAATCTCCCGAAATAATAAGATTTGGGATTGTCTTTTTTAATTCTTTAATATAATTTAAAAAATCATAACAAAACTGCATTTTAAACTCTAATCGATCGATATTAGAAGCCGATGGTACATAGACTGAAATCACCGAAAAATCGTCAAAATCAGCTCGGATAATACGTCCCTCGTTGTCAAAACTTTCGATGCCACAACCATACACAACATGGTTTGGTTT
The DNA here is from genome assembly GCF_900167905.1 of Soonwooa buanensis. GTDB lineage: Bacteria > Bacteroidota > Bacteroidia > Flavobacteriales > Weeksellaceae > Soonwooa > Soonwooa buanensis. The sequence goes on from NZ_FUYZ01000002.1 coordinate 64,193, forward strand.
TATTTTGGAAGCGATACCAACACCGCTGTAACCTTTTCTAATTGCCGAATGCCAATAACTGTGATAACCGGCTTTTTCAAAACTTTCGATGTCAATTTGGTCGTTACCCGCTTTGCTTTCTTGAATACAGATGATATCGGGATTAGCCAAAGTCAACCATCCGAGAAAGTCTTTTGTAAAAGCAGCACGAATGCCGTTAACATTATAAGAAATAATTTTCATTCTTGTTTTTCTAATGGGCAAAGGTCGGAAATATGTTTGGCTTTTGAAGAATGCCTTTAAAATTTAAATCTATTTTAAAACTAATTCCCAGTAATTCTCACAATTTTAATTAACTACCAAATGTATTTACTGCTTTTTGAAGGTCCAAGTTCCAGTTTTATCACCTTTTTTCCAAGTACCAGAATTTTGATTAAGATTTCCATAAAGATGAAATCCTGAGTTAACCGAAAGAACACTTAACAAGCCACCATCATCCAACACCGAACCTACAATTATTTCGTCTGCAGTACCATAATTTCCGTAAATGGTGCCATCTTTACTAACTTTAAAAGTCACGTTCCCACTTTCTGCACCTGTGTATGTGCCAACCCAATTACCCATGTATCTTGAGGTGTAATTATTTTGCTGATGATTATTTCCTATGTTATCTATTAAATTATCAACAACGGTTTCGCAGGACATCAGACTGAAAAGTATTGATAGAGAAGCAACCATTAAGATGCTATTTTTACTTCCTATTTTTAGTAATTGTTTTGTCATAATTTATTTTCTATTTGTATTTTTTTAAACTAAATCCTAAATGTTTTTAACTGACTTTTTGATTTTTCAAAAATAAATTAAATATCAATCTGTTTGTAATATATTTTTAGAAGCTAGAATTTGTTTCCTTTTAAATGAATTAAAAATAAAAAGGCGGAAAAAATCTTTGATTTTTTCCGCCAGTAACCCAAATTTAAATAAACTATGAAAAAAACTATTTGGGTTCCAAAATACTAAATGGGATAATCATTTCTTCTAACGAGATCCCGCCATGTTGGTAAGTCTCCTTGTAATAATTAACGAAATGATTGTAATTTTTAGGATAAGCCAAGAAAATATTGTTCTTAGCAAAAATATATTTCGAACTCAGATTTCCTTTTGGTAGAAATATTTTTTCTGGATTGTTAATTGCCCAAACATCGCTGTCATCGTAGGTTAAGCTACGCCCAGTTTTGTAACGGATGTTAGTCGAGGTTTCTCTATCGCCAACAACTTTGCTCGGTTTTTTAACATAGACAGTTCCGTGGTCAGTTGTAATAACCAACTTAAATCCATTTTCTGCCGCAGTTTTAATAATTTTTAAAAGCGATGAATTTTCAAACCAATTGTAAGTCAACGATCTGAAAGTTTTGTCATCTCTAATTAATTGATCAACAATATTGTTGTCTGTTTTCGCGTGAGAAAGGATGTCAATAAAGTTGTAGACAATCACCAAAAGATCATTATTTTTATGTTGGTTAAAATCGTCTAGAATTTTTCTTTCAAAATCGGCGTTAAGGATTTTAAGATACTTCATCGATTTTCCTGACAAGCCAAGACGCTTCATTTGATCTTCCAAAAACTCTCTTTCGTGTTCGTTTTTGTTACCTTCTTCGTTGTCATTAAACCATTTGTCTGGGAAGCGTTTTTCGATCTCAGATGGCATTAATCCAGCAAAAAACGAATTTCTCGCATATTGCGTTGCCGTCGGAAGAATACTGAAATAATAATCTTCGGAAGTCTTGTTGTAGAACCTTGCGAAAAGAGGCTCAATAACTTTCCATTGGTCGTAACGAAGGTTGTCAACCATTAATAATAGAACTTTATCATCAGCCAATTCTGGTTTCACTTTTTCTTTGAAAAGCGTGTGGCTCATGCTTGGCTTATCTTGGTCATGTAACCAATCTTCGTAATTTTTTTCAATGAATTTTGAAAACTGAATATTTGCTTCTTCTTTCTGAGATTGTAAAAGATCCGCAAACTCGCTGTCGAATACTTTATCGAACTTAATTTCCCAATTAAGGATTTTCTTATAGTATTCTGCCCAATCTTGGAAGGTTCTTAGGTAAGACAATTCCATACTCAAGTTACGGAACTCTTGCTGATACTCTGTAATTGTTCTTTGTTCTACAAGATTCTCACTTTGTAGATTCTTTTTTAATGATAATAAAATTTGGTTCGGATTAACTGGTTTCAAGATATAATCGGCGATTTGCGAACCAATAGCTTGTTCCATAATATGCTCCTCCTCACTCTTGGTCACCATCACGATTTTAAGGCTTGTATCCTTTTCTTTAATCATTGGGATAGCCTCAAGTCCAGAAATACCTGGCATGTTTTCGTCTAATAATGTCAGCTGAAATTTTTCTTTTTCAATAAGTTCTAGCGCTTCATTAACATTGTTAACTGGTGTGACTTTGTAGCCTTTGTTTTCCAAAAACACGATATGTGGTTTTAGTAAATCAACTTCATCATCTATCCATAAAATTTTTTCTGACATATTTTTAGTGTATAATTTGTATTCGAACTGTATCAAAAGTACGACCAAATTATCTTAAGTTTAAATTAAAAAGCCTCTGCTTATCGTTAAAATAAGTTAATGTTGTAAAAAAGAAAACTCAGACCGAAGTCTGAGTTGTTAGTTGGAATAAGACATCAATTCTTCTTTTTTGGAATTGACGAGCTTGAATTCTAAGTACTTGAATGAATCTCGTGGGATAATGGTTACCCATTTTTTGTATCTAAGGAACCATCTGTTCTGGATGCTCATAAGTCCTTTGGTAAGGTAAGCCTCTACAAATGGATGGACGTGAAGATACAATTTGCCCTTTTCCTTTTGGATAATGTTTCTGATAGATTCTTCCATGCGCTCTACAATAACGATTGGCGCAGCGATTTCTCCGTCTTTGTTCGGATTTTCTTCCTTGGTTTCAATATATTTTTCTGGACGTACCCTTTGTCTTGTCATTTGGATAAGTCCGAATTTGCTAGGTGGTAAAACTTTATGCTTAGCTTTATCACGTTTGAGCTCATCTCGGAAATGCTCATATAATTCTTTTCGATGTTCGGGATCTGTCATGTCGATAAAGTCAATGACGATGATACCTCCCATGTCTCGCAATCTTAATTGTCGGGCAATTTCTGTCGCTGCCATTTTGTTGACATTAAGCGCGTGTGCTTTGTTTGTAGTAGCTGACGAAATATTGTTACCAGAGTTAACGTCAACAACGTGGAGGGCTTCTGTATGTTCTATTACAAGATATGCACCTTTGGAGCTTGGGATATTAACATTTTTCCCAAAGCTTTGTTTTAGTTGTTTTTCGACGTTGTAATACTCCAAAAGTGGAGTAGGCGAGTCGTAAAACTGAACAATATTTTTACTTTCTGGTGCGATAACTTCTAGATAATTTCTCATATCGCGAACCATACTTTCGTCATCACAAATAATGTTGACAAAGTCTTGATTGAAGTTATCTCTCAAGATAGATGAGGCTTTGTCTTCCTCACTTAACATTTTGCTTGGTACTTTATTTTTTTGAATATTTTTGAAACAATCGTCCCATTTTTCGATAAGCTGATTCATATCGTTATGAAGTTCAGCAACCTTTTTACCTTCGGCAACGGTTCTTATAATAACACCGAAACCTTCTGGGCGAATACTTTCTATTAAAGTCCTAAGTCTTTCTTTTTCTCCTGGATCTTTTACTTTTTTTGAAATCGAAATTTTATTATCAAATGGTATCAAAACCAAAAAACGACCAGTCAACGATATTTGTGTAGAAATACGTGGTCCTTTTGTTGAGATTGGTTCTTTTGTTATTTGGATAAGAACAAGATCTCCAGCAGTGGCAACTTTGTCAATAGTGCCATTTTTGTCAATAACTTTTTGTACTGCAAAGTCTTTAAGTTTTGACGTGTTTTGTCTTTTTGCAATCGTGTCTTTCAAGAATTTTTGATAAGACAAAAATTGTGGTCCCAGGTCCTGATAATGCAAAAATGCGTCTTTGCCGTATCCGATGTTGACAAAAGCTGCATTAAGGTTGGGCGCCAATTTTTTTATTTTTCCAAGGAATAAATCTCCAACGACAAAGTCAGACTCTGACTCGATCTCGTGGAGCTCGAACAATCTACCGTCTTCTAACAGGGCAATCTGTGAAGAATCATTCTCATGCGAAATGATTAATTCTTTCTTCATAAATTTTGTTTTAATAATTGCCTTTTACGAAAGACATCAATAGTCAATTTTTTGCCAATATGGCGTTGTACTTGTGGTATGTAGAAAACAAAATATAGTCGGCGAAAAACACCAACTATATTTATATTTATATGACTGAGAGTCAGAATGTTATTTCTTCTTCTTGTGTCTGTTTTGTCTTCTTCTTTTCTTTCTTTTGTGGGTCGCAACCTTGTGTCTTTTTCTTTTCTTTCCGCTTGGCATAATTTAGAAATTTTATTATAAGTTAATATTAAATTAATTAGTTCTTTACTGCAACTTTCGTTTTTACTTTCTCAACAAAAGTTTTTGATGGTTTGAAAGCCGGAATATTGTGTGCCGGAATTTCAATTGCAACATTTTTAGAAATGTTTCTTCCCGTTTTAGCCGCTCTAGTTTTAATAACGAATGATCCAAAACCTCTTAGATAAACATTGTCTCCATTATACATCGATGTTCTTATCTCTTGCATGAATGCCTCGATAACCTTCTGAGTATCATTTTTTTCTACGCCTAATTTATTTGAGATGATGTTTACCAATTCTGCCTTTGTCATTTCCTTTTTTGTTTATAATTTTGGTGTGCAAATATAAAACATATTTTTGAAAACTTACAAACAAAAGACTGATTTTCTTTATATTGGCGTTAAGCTACTTAAATGGTATCAAACCCATAAACGTGACCTTCCTTGGCGCAAAAGTATAAATCCTTATAATATTTGGATTAGCGAAGTCGTGTTACAACAGACGCAAGTCAAACAAGGTATGCAACATTATCTCAATTTTGTAGAGCGTTTTCCTGATGTTGATACGCTTGCAAATGCTGATGAAGAGGAGGTTTTATTGTACTGGAAAGGGCTTGGTTATTATTCTCGAGCGCTCAATCTTCATAAAGCTGCAAAGCAATTGGTTACAGATTACAATTCAGAATTCCCTGAAACATACGCCGAATTATTAAAACTAAAAGGTGTTGGCAAATATACTGCTGCGGCAATTGCAAGTATTTCGTTTCATGAGAAGGTTGCGGCGGTTGATGGTAATTTTTATCGTGTCTTGTCGAGGTTGTTTGCAGATGATTTTGATATTTCTAACTCTCGAGCTTTTCAATATTTCTCAGAGTTGACAGAATTAATTATGCCCGAAACAGATGCAGGTTGTTTTAACCAAGCGATGATGGATCTGGGTTCGGAAGTTTGCAAACCTAAAAATCCACTTTGCTCGGATTGTCCTTTGCAAGATGATTGTCGAGCTTTTGCTATCGGAAAAATCAATCAATTCCCTGTTAAACTTAAAAAAACTAAAGTTGAAAATTTAGCTTTAAGTTATCAATTCATTTATCATGATGACCAGTTTTTAGTTAAACAACGTGACACGTCAGATATTTGGAAAAAGTTATTCGAGTATCCAAAGAATTTAGATTTTAATGATATTGATTTTATTGAAGAACATGAGAAAGTTATTCAACATAAGTTGACCCATCGCAATTTGGAAATTTCGATTTCAAAAATTTTAATACCAAATAAATGCGATTTTGATAAAATAAAAACTGAAAATGATTTTTTAAGCTTTAGCTTTACTGAAGCCGAACAAAAGTCTTTTCCAAAACCTCTGCACGATTATTATATTAAATATTTTTCATAACAAATTGAATTAAAAGAAAAACTTTACATATTTTTGCAAAATTGGTTTTCGGGCTTAATAACCCGAAATTAAAAGGGAATCGAAGTGTAAGTCTTCAACTGTCCCCGCAACTGTAGATCGTATAAAGAGATTGCATCAAGACCATTGTCGCCGACGAGAAGGGGTGTAATCAACGAAAGTCAGGAGACCTGCCAAATTTAACTTAACAAAAGGCTTTCGGGAGAAAAGTGATCAGTATGAAGCGATTATTTTTTTATTTTAGTTTTATCTTTCCAATTTTTGGTTTTGCGCAAGAAGCTGTCATAGACACGGTTTATGTTGATCCGCAATTTCAAACTTCTCGAGTTTTTTCAAAAATTAAAGTCATAAAATCTGACGAAGTTCTCAGAAATGCCACTTCACTTTCAGATTTATTAAGTTTCCAAACGCCTATTTATATTAAAGAAAATGGTCGCGGAATGGTGTCTTCGCCTTCTTTTCGTGGGACAACAGCTCAGCAAACCGCTTTTGTCTGGAACGGAATTAACATTAATTCTCAGTTTTTAGGACAAGGCGATATCAATAATATTTCACTTTTGGGTTATGATAATATTTCTGTCAAATATGGTGGTGGAAGTGTTTTGTATGGCAGTGGCGCTATTGGTGGCTCTATTCACCTAAATAATTCGTTTGGATACAACAAGGGTTTCCAAGGACAATTGTTTTCGGAATATGCATCCTACGAAACGCTTAATTCTTTGTTAAAATCTTCTTTTAGTAACGATAAATTCAGTTTTCAGTTTTCGCTTAGTCATAACCAAAGCAAAAACGATTATGAAGTTGAAAAGTATTACGTCAACCGAAATGGCGCATATGACAATACTGGCGTTAATTTAGGTTTTGCGTACAAAGCTGATGACAAAAACGAAATCTACTCGCAAAGTCAGATTTTTGATGCTACACAAAATTACCCATTGTTGTCAGAATTTTCGACGCCAAGTAAGTATTTAAGTCGAACCTTTAGAAGTCTTGCAGGTTGGAATTTTAAAAATGAAAAGATTAAAAATGATTTTAAAATCGCTTATTTAACCGACGATTATCAATATTATTTAGATTCTAATATTCCGAATGCAAAAACTGGTGGAAGCATCAAACAGTACTTGACGAAAAATGATTTTAAATATCAACTTAACGCATCATCTGAAATTAACTTTTTAGGTGAAATTGGGCAAGTTGAAGCCAAAGGTTTTAATACTGGAATTAGCTCAATAAAGCGTGCGCAGGGTTCTGCTGGATTGTTATACCGGAATTTTTATTCTAAAAATTTTAGTTGGGAACTTGGTGCTAAAAAGGAATATATCGAAAATGTAAAAAGCCCATTTTTGTTTTCTGCGGCAGGTAATTTCACGATTAATAATTTTTATAGTTTAAAATTGAGTGCCTCAAAGAATTTTCGCGCACCAACTTTTAACGATTTGTATTGGGAACCTGGCGGAAATAAAGATTTGAAACCAGAAAAATCTTATCAATTTGAGATTAGTCAAACTGTAAAATGGAAATTCTTGCAAGCAAGTCTATCACCTTATTATATGGATATCAAAGACATGATACGTTGGGTTCCTGGTGCGGGCGGGATATATCATGCGACTAATACCGCACATGTAAAATCTTATGGTGTGGAAGCGCAACTTGGCGCAGAGCAGAAGTTTGGAGATTTTGGCTATCGTGCGATGTTAGGATACGCTTACACCAATTCTGAAGACCAAGCATTGAAAAAACAGTTGGCTTTTGTTCCTTTTCATAAAGTGAATTTTGGCGCTGATTTTAGTTATAAAATTGTGACTTTACATCTGCAAACAATTTGGAATTCGAAGATATTTTCTGATACGCAATCAACTGATAAATTGGCGCTTGATCCTTTTTATGTCATTAATGTTGGTGCTGATGTCGATGTAATAAAATCTTTAAAACTCGGTTTTAAAGTTAATAATCTGACATCGGAAGTCTATCGTACGGTTGTTGGTTATTATATGCCAAAACGCAATTATGCAATTAACATGAATTTTAATTTCTAAAAAAATATATTATGAAAATCAAAAATTTAATTACTGGTCTTTTTGCTGTCAGTTTATTATTTGTGACAGCTTGTAAAGATGATAATGACATTATCGTAGAGCATGGCGCTTATGAAAATGGTGTTTTAATCTCTGCTGAAGGTGCATTGAATAGCAATCAAGGTGAAGTGTCATTCATGACATCGGATCTGTCAAAGTTTTCCGAGAATATTTATTCAGCCGTTAATGGACAAAAACTTGGAGATGTTTTACAAACAGTTGGCACCAAAGATGATAAAGCTTACTTGGTTGTTAATAATTCTAACAAAATTGAAGTTGTTAATCGTTATTCGTTTAAAAAATTAGCAACGATTTCTACTGAAGTTAATCAACCAAGAGATATCGCGTTTTCGGATAACTATATTTATGTTACCAACGATAAATATTTAGGAGATAAATATGTTGCTGTATACAACGCTTCGGATTTTAGCTTTATTAAAAAAATAAGCTTTAGCGATGCTGCACAAGATATAGCGGTAATTGGAGGAAAAGCATTTGTACAGAATGCGTCTTATGGATTCGGAAAAAATCTAAGTGTTATTAATACAATGACTAATAATCTTGATACAACTGTGTCTGTGCCAAAAGGTGATATCCAAAAAACAATTGCTTATAACAATCGTGTGTATACAGTTACTTCGGACGGTGTCGATTCTTATATTTATACAATTGATGCAACGGCAGCAATCGCAAATACGCTTACTCTTACGGGCATTCCGTATGCAACTAATTTGGTAATCGATAATGATAACTATTATTTTTCGTCAAACAACAAAGTTTACACAATGCCTTTGTCGAGCAATTCGCCTAAGTTGTTATTTGCTGCGTCAGAATCTCCGTACGGAACTTTGTACGGTTTTAATGTAATTGATGGTAAGATATTTACTTCTAATGCTGGTGATTTTGCATCACCAAGTGAAATTACTGTCTATTCTATTACTGGAAGTAAATTGAAAACTTTCAACGGAGGAATTGGTGTTAGCGGTTTCTACAAGAACTAAAATTTAGTTTTAAAAAAAAATATTTAATAACGGCAACTTTTCGGAGTTGTCGTTTTTTTTTGGATTAAATTTTAGAAGCATAGATTTTGCTATTCTTTAAAGCGAGAAATTTGGAGTATTTTTGTATAAATTTTTAAACGATGATTAGGGAGAAAATTGTAATAATAGGAGGTGGATTTGCTGGTTTGCAATTGGCAAAACAACTGAATGCAGATAGTAACAAAAAAGTAATTTTGATAGATAAGGTTAACCATCACATGTTTCAACCACTGTTTTATCAAGTTGCTAGTGGTCGTATCGAACCTTCTAATATTTCGTTTCCTTTCAGAAAAATCTTTCAACGTTCTCGGAATATTCAGTTTAGGATGACCGAAGTGCAGCAAATTGACACTGCCGAAAATCGTGTAATTTGTGAAGAAGGCACTTTTTCCTATGATAAATTAATAATCGCAACAGGTTGCAAAACCAACTTTTTCGGAAATTCCAAAATGGAAAATTTAACATTTGGAATGAAAAATACGCAGGAAGCCATCAGTATCAGAAATCATATTTTGATGACTTTCGAAAAATTAATTATCGAAAAATCTAGAAGTGATGACGGTAACTGGAATATCGTTATCGTCGGAAGTGGTGCAACTGGCGTAGAGTTGGCAGGTGCATTTGCAGAGATGAAAAACGAAATTCTTCCTCGCGATTATCCGCACATGAGTTTTGATCATCTCAAAATCATTTTGATTAGCTCTGGCGAAAAGCCTTTGGAAGCGATGAGTGTTGAATCTCAGAATAAAGCTGAAGAATATCTTGTCAAACTTGGCGTTACGTTTATGAAAAACGAACGTGTAACTGACTACGATGGCGAAACGGTTTTCATGCAAAGTGGAAAAACGATTCCTTGTAATAATGTGATTTGGGCGGCTGGTGTAACGGGTAATGTTATTGGAGATTTTGATAAAGAAAATTTAGTCAGAAATCGATATAAAGTTGATCGATACAATCGTGTTATTGGTTTTGATAATATTTTTGCGATTGGTGACATCGCTTATATGGAAACACCAAAATATCCACAAGGTCATCCGCAAGTTGCTAATGTTGCAATTAATCAAGGGAAAAATCTAGGAAAAAATCTTCGTCGATCGTCGTCTAGTCAATGGACGGAGTTTGAATATGTGGATCGCGGATCGATGGCAACAATTGGTAAACACCGTGCAGTTGTTGATCTTCCTGATCTTAAATTTCAAGGTTTTCTTGCTTGGTATTTCTGGATGTTTCTACATTTGATGCTTATTTTGAGCGTGAGAAACAAAATAGCGATTTTCTTTAATTGGATGTGGAGTTACTTTAATAAAGATTCTTCGCTTCGTTTGATCATCGTTTCTACCAAGAAAAATAATACAGAACAATAATATGAGAATTGATATAATAAGTGTGTTGCCAGATTTGATGCGTAGTCCTTTCGAAACTTCAATTTTGAAACGCGCTATGGAAAAAGGTTTGGCTGAGGTTCACTTTCATAATGTTAGAGATTTTGCAACCAACAAACATCGTCAGATCGATGATGCACCTTATGGCGGTGGAGCTGGTATGGTGATGATGGTTGAACCTTTGGATTTATGTATTTCTAAATTAAAATCTGAACGTCACTATGACGAAATTATCTATATGACGCCTGATGGCGAAACGCTAAATCAAAGAATTGCGAATAAACTTTCTACGGTTGAGAATTTAATTTTCTTGTGTGGTCATTACAAAGGCATCGATCAACGCGTTCGAGATTTACATATTACTAAAGAAATTTCTATCGGTGATTATGTTTTGACAGGCGGTGAATTGGCGGCTTGTGTCTTGGCGGATTCTATCATTAGATTGTTGCCTGGTGTTCTTAATGACGAACAAAGTGCGTTGACAGACAGTTTTCAGGATGACTTGTTATCTTATCCAATCTACACGCGTCCAGATGTGTACAAAGGTCTAGAAGTGCCAAAAGTTCTGTTAAGCGGAAACTTCCAAGCGATTGAAGATTGGCAACATGATGAGGCTATTAGGATTACAACAGAACGTCGTCCCGATTTATTCGAAAAAAAGTAAAATTTTTATTTTTCAACGATACTGTGTTTTATTTGTATATATTATATGTGAAATAAATATTTATTTTGTGTTAATTGATAAATTATTAATAGTATATTTTTAATTATTTGTATATTTACACGGAAGTTAATTAATAATATTTAATTATTGTGATTTTATTCGCAAAGTTAGTTGAGTTGTTTTTTTAAGATAACTCACTTTTTTTTGTGAAAAATTTGAAGAATATTCGATGCTTAAGTTTAATTTTAATATTCTTTAAACATGATTTTTATTATAAAAGTATAGATAATTGATTAATATAGATTAATTTCGTAAAGTTTCAACCGTTTTGTAAAAATTAATAATAATGAAAAGTGCTACACACTATGGTTATCAACTCGACAGCGTTGATAAGGAGATCATCTACATGCTTATGGATAATGCAAAAACATCCTTAGCGCAGATCTCAAAAAATGTTGGTATTTCTACCACTGCGGTACATCAGCGTATCAAAAAACTAGAGCAAGCTGGTGTTATCGAAAATTCAATTTCATTCCTTAATCCTCGTAAAGTCGGCTACAAAGTCGTATCGTACATTGGTGTTTATTTAGAAAAGCCAAGTCATTACAAGGATGCTGTGGATGCCTTCAAACAGATTAACGAAATCATCGAAGCGCATTACACAACAGGTAATTACACAGTTTTCTTAAAAGTGCTTTGTAGAGATAATGATCATTTGATGGACATTATCAACCAAATCCAAAGTTTGAAAGGGGTTACAAGAACCGAAACTTTCATCTCTCTGGAGCAAAGTATTAATCGTCAACTTAAAGTTTGATCGATACTTAATAAGATTTTAAGAGCGCACAAGTGGCGCTCTTTTTTTATCTTTGTACTATTAAATTTTCAACTATGGATATTAAAAAATATTTAGATTCAACATATCTTAAAACGCCTGCTCAGTCAGGATTAACAGAAGAAGAAACGATTAAAATCGTTAAAGAATTAACCGACGAGGCAATCGATAATCAACTTTTCGCTGTGATGATTCGTCCTGATTATGTTTCGGAAATCCGAAATTATATTGACGCTAAAAAAGCAAATGTAGTTTTAGGAACTGTCATTGGTTTCCATGAAGGCTCGGCTTCTATTGATGAAAAGTTGGCAGAAGCTGAGAAAGCGATTAAGGATGGCGCTAACGAGTTAGATTTCGTGATTAATTATGAAGCTTTCAAAAGGGGAGAAACAGATTTAGTAAAAAGTGAATTTATTAAATGTACAAAACTTGCTTTAGATAACGAAAAAGTTGCAAAATGGATTATCGAAATCGCTGCTTTAACCGATGAACAAATTGCTGATATTACTGCTAAAATTTGGACTTGGTCACAAGAGAATTTTTCGGAGAAGGATTTCAAGAATATCTTTGTTAAATCATCAACTGGATTTTATCAAACTGAAGGAGGTAAGCCAAATGGAGCAACTTTTGAAGGAATCAAAATTATGTTAGATAATGCTGGTGAACTTCCTGTAAAAGCTGCAGGCGGCGTTAGATCGCACGATGACGCTGTTAAGATGATTGATCTTGGCGTTAAAAGAATCGGGACTTCTTCAGCTTTAGCGTTAACAAAAGACGAAAATACTTCAGGTTCTTATTAGTAGATATAAAAGCATAAAAAAGCCTCAACGATTGTTGAGGCTTTTGTTTTATCTAGAGTTTTAATTATTGTTTAATAATTTGTGTAACTCTTTGTGTATTGTCGTCTAATAAATAACGCATTAGATATTTACCAGGACGAAGTTTGTCTAGTCTTATTTCGGCAGCGTTCATGTTAACGCTATATTCCAAAACTTGTACACCAAGAATAGAATAGAAAGTCACAGATTTTATTTTAGCTTCATTGTCTTTTGCTTTTACAATGATAAAATCCTTCGCAGGGTTAGGGTATGCCACCAAAACACCGTCATCACTCTTGCTAATTCCGGAGTTGATGCTATAATTAGCTTTACTAACTTGTGCATTAATCTTAGTAGAAAATGCAAAGGAAAAGCCGATAAACAATATAAATAGTAAAAATTTCTTCATTTAAATAAACTTTTTTGAAAGTCTAAACACAAATGTATTTAATTCATTTCAATTATACAATAATTATTCCACAATTGTGATGTAAATTTGCAGTAAAATTTTTACTGATGTTTACAAGAAATAGAAGACTTAGATCTAATGCGTCTATTAGAAGTCTAATTCAAGAAACGCAACTTACAACTAACGATTTTGTGTTACCAATGTTCGTCATGGAAGGTGATAACAAAAAGGAAGCCATTTCTTCAATGCCAGGTGTTTTTCGTCAATCTTTGGACTTAACAGTTCAGCAGGTTAAAGAAAATTATGCGCTAGGCATCAAGGCTATCAACATTTATATGAAGGTTTCGGACAACCTAAAAGATAACACAGGAAAAGAAGCTTGGAATCCGAACGGGCTTATGCAAACTACCATCAAAGCGATAAAAGATGCAGTTCCAGAAGTTATCATTATGCCAGACGTAGCCTTGGATCCGTACTCAATTTATGGTCACGATGGTATCATCAAAAACGGAAAAGTGGACAACGATTCTACTTTGGAAGCGCTTGCCAATATGTCAGTGTCATTGGCAGAAGCGGGTGCAGACATTGTGGCACCGAGTGACATGATGGATGGCCGTGTGTTGGCAATTCGCGAAGCTTTGGATGAAGCCAATTATACAGATTGTGGAATTTTATCTTACGCCGCCAAATATGCAAGTGCGTTTTACGGACCGTTCCGAAGTGCTTTGGACAGTGCGCCAGTAGATTCGCAGGATATTCCAGAAGATAAAAAAACCTATCAAATGGATTTTCATAATTCTCGTGAAGCGATTACTGAGGTTTTGGATGATGTTGCCGAAGGCGCTGATATTATCATGATAAAACCAGGAATGCCATATTTAGACATCGTTTCTAAAGTTCGCGAAATTATCACGCAACCAATCGCTGTTTACCAAGTAAGTGGCGAATATGCGATGATAAAAGCCGCTGCGCAGAATGGTTGGTTGGACAATGACAAGGTTCTTATCGAAAGTTTGACAAGCATCAAACGAGCTGGTGCGGATATGATTTTCACATATGCAGCGCCAGAAGTAGCAAAATTGCTTAATAAATAATTTTTTTAGGAGCTTAATCCCGCTGTCCGCTATATCTTTTGTTGACTCGGGTTGCTGAGCGGAGCCGAAGTACCCTCATCAACAAAAGGATGCCGCTTCCATCGGGGCTAGGGATTGCACATAAAAAAGCCATTCAGGGTTTCAAACCCTGAATGGCTTTTTTTGTTTACCCGAAATTTACTAGATTTTTGGATCATTAAGTAGAACCTCCAAAAATAGGAAACAAAACCTACTAAGCTTAGAGATTATTGACGAGCTTAAGCCTTTCAGGGTTCTAAACCCTGAAAGGCTTTCATAATTTATATGACCTCTATTCCTTACTCACTTTCCGAAGAATCTGTAAGATTGTTAGAAAGTTGCTTTTTGTTTTTTAATCCAAGTTTTCGCAGTTTCTCAGTTTGAGCGACAAGATTATCATTTCCTGTGGAAAGTTGCTTGTAGGCTTCATTATAAGAAGATTGCGCTTGTTCGATGTTCTTGCCAATTTTTTCAAGATTCTCCACAAAACCAACAAACTTATCATAAAGTTTTGCGCCGCGATCCGCGATTTCCAAAGCGTTTTTATTTTGGGCATCGCGTTTCCAAAGATCAGCGATTAATTTGAGAGAGGTGATGAGGTTGGTTGGACTTAATAATAAAATTCGTTTATCATAAGCATAATTCCAAAGTTGCGAATCCGCTTGTAAAGCTGCATTGTAAGCTGCTTCATTCGGAATAAACATCATCACAAAATCCAAACTTTTGTCGTAATCATCATAAGCTTTTAGACTTAACTCGTTGATGTGTTGTTTTACCGAACGAAGATGTTGCTCTTGTTTGATTTTAAAAATATCTTTGTCCTCTTCGTTTGCCATTTCGATAAAAGCATTTAAAGATACTTTGCTGTCGATAATCACATTGCGTTCATCAGGATATTTAATCAAAGCATCGGGACGCATTTTTTTTCCAGAAAACTCCGAATAGATTGGGTTTTTGGCGTCGTCACGCAATTCGTGTTCGAGGAAGTATTCTCGATTTTTTGCAAGTCCAGATTTTTCCAAAATGCTTTCCAAAATCATTTCGCCCCAGTTGCCTTGGGTTTTGTTATTTCCTTTTAAAGCTTGCGTCAGTTTTTGCGCTTCCTCAGAAATTTGCTGATTCAGAAGTTTTAATTCCGTTACTTTTTGACCAAGCGAAAAACGTTCTTTAGCTTCTTTATCATAAGTTTCAAAAACAGTTTTCTTTAGCTCGTCAATGTTTTTCCCGAAAGGTTCAAGAATAGATTTTAGATGTAGTTGATTAAGATTCGTGAATTTTTCTGTTTTTTCTTCGAGAATCTGGTTCGCCATTTTCTCAAAATGCAATTTGCTTTGTTCTTGCAATTTTTCGATTTCCTCTTTTTGATTGTTAAGAAGAAGTTCTAGGTTTTTGTTTTGTGCAGACAATTCAGCATTTTGGGCAATTAGATTTTGCTTTTCTTGTTGGGAAATTTCTTGCTTGTCCTGAAGTTGTTTTAATTCAAATTTAAAATCATCAAGCTGCTGGACTAGATTAGTGTTTTCTGCATTTAGTTCAGCAACTTTTTGAAGCTGCGAAAATGTTTTAGATTCTTGCTCGTCAATTTTAAATTGTAAATCTGCTTTTTGCTTTTCCGATGTTTCTAGATTAGATTTAATAAAAGAATTTTCAGATTTTAAGCTTGCAAGATTTTGCTCCATCAAAACAGAATTTTTCGCAGTCTTTGACAAATAATAAAAATGCAAAATCACCGCACCAATTACAAAACCAACAACAACGCCCAAAAGCAGCGACATTACATCCATATTTTATTTTTCGTTTTCTAATTCAATTTTTGATTTTTGTAAAGCTTCTTTTTCTTCTTTGCTAACCTCAGGGAATTTAAGATTCATATCTTCCAAAGTGTCGATAATAATCTGTAAAGCTGCGAGTCTTGTAAACCATTTTTTGTCCGCTGGGATAACATACCAAGGTGCAAAATCGGTATTGGTCTCTTGGATGGCTTCTTCGTATGCTTTCATATAATCTTTCCAGTAACTGCGCTCTACAACATCACCACTAGAAAATTTCCAGTTTTTATCTTCTTCGTTGATTCGGTCCAAGAATCTTTGCTTTTGTTCATCTTTAGAAACATTAAGGAAGAATTTAATAATTCTCGTTCCGTTATTAGCAAGATGTTTTTCAAAATTTCTGATGCTTTCGTAACGATTATCCCAGAATTTTTTGTCAAAATCTTTAACATCGTCCCAAACACGTTCCTTAAGATTATATTCTGGGTGAACTTTACACACCAAAACACTTTCGTATTGAGAGCGATTGAAAATTCCTATTTTTCCTTTCGCCGGAACCGCCAGATAATGTCTCCACAAGAAGTCGTGATCATATTCTTTAGAACTTGGTGTTTTAAAACTTGTGACTTCGCAACCTTGCGGATTAACCCCTCCGAAAACATGTTCTATCAAGCTGTCTTTACCTGCTGCATCCATAGCTTGGATTACGATGAGTAGAGATTGGCTGCTGTCGGCATATAGTTTTTCTTGTAAATCGTAAAGTTTTTCTTTTTCAGAATTAAGAAGTTTTTCACCTTCTTCTTTTGGAATATCTGCTTTATAATCGGTCTTGTGATCAGCGATTTTAAAATCTTTTTTACTAGCTAAAAAGTCTTTTGTTGATATAGATTTCATATTCGTTTTTATGTAAATGTAACAAAAAAAACCGCTTGTATAAGCGGTTTGAAAGTCTTTAGTTGAAAAATATTATTTCTTAACTTCTTCCATTTTAACTGGTGCAGCAAGTTGTACTTGTTGCGCTTTTACTGCTTTTTTAGATTGTGCAGGAGAAGCTTCTTTTACTATTTCAGCCTTCATTGTAGCTGGAGTTGCTTGTAAAGTTTGTACTTGTTGTGTAGCAGCACCAACTTCACCTTTAATAGTTAATACAGATCTAGGATTTTTTGGGTCATTCGAAAATACTTCGATTGGCTTACTAAAAGTACCTGTTAAATTTGTATTATATCCTACTTTAATTTGAGCAGATTTTCCTGGTAAAATTGGATCTTTGCTCCACTCGGGAGTTGTACATCCACAAGCTGGTTTTACTTCTGTTAGGATAAGAGGCTTGTCTCCAGTGTTTTTTACAGTGAAGTATCTGTGACCATCACTACCTGCAGTTACTTTTCCGTAATCAAAAACTGTTTTGTCAAAAGAAATTGATTGTGCAGAAGCAAGTCCGAAACCTAAAACAGCAACCATTCCTAAAAGTGTCTTTTTCATATTGTTTTTCTATTTTGTTAGTTAAAATTCTTGAAAATACTAAGAATCAAAGTTATAAATAAATTTAAATATATCTATAAATAATTTTGTTTATCTTATTTTTGCAAATAATAAGCCAAAAAATTATTAATAATGCAGATTGCAGACAAATATAATCCTCAAGAGACAGAACAAAAATGGTATAACTACTGGTTAGATAACAAATATTTTCATTCGACACCAGATGATAGACCACCTTACACCATTGTAATTCCGCCACCTAATGTAACGGGAATTCTTCACATGGGACACATGTTGAACAATACAATTCAGGATGTGTTGGTGAGACGTGCAAGAATGCAAGGTTTCAATGCGTGTTGGGTGCCAGGTACTGACCATGCTTCTATCGCAACTGAGGCTAAAGTTGTTGCTAAACTAAAAGAGCAAGGAATTTCTAAAACAGATATCGGAAGAGAAGAATTCTTAAAACATGCTTGGGATTGGACACACCAATATGGTGGGACAATTTTGGAGCAGTTGAAAAAGTTAGGATGTTCTTGTGACTGGGATCGTACGAGATTCACGATGGAGGATAATTTGTCAAAATCGGTTATTAAAGTTTTTGTAGATCTTTATAATAAAGGATTAATCTACAGAGGTTACAAAATGATCAACTGGGATCCCGAGGCGAAAACAAACATCTCGGATGAAGAAGTAATCTTTAAAGAACAACAAGGTAAATTATTTTATCTAAAATATAAAATTCAAGGATCGGAAGATTTCGTGACAGTTGCAACGACGCGTCCAGAAACTATTTTTGGAGATGTTGCAGTTTGTGTTAATCCTAATGATGAGCGTTACCAAGCTTTAAAAGGAAAAAAATTGATTGTGCCAATCGTTAATCGCGAAATTCCTGTTATTGAAGATGAGTATGTTGACATCGAATTCGGGACTGGCGCTTTAAAAATTACTCCAGCTCACGATCTTAACGACTACGAAATTGGAAAAAAACACGACTTGCCAATCATCGATTCTATGGATAATGATGCTAATCTTAACGAAAATGGATTGCATTATGCAGGCAAAAATAGATTTGTTGTTAGAAAAGAAATCGTAAAAGAACTTGATGAAAAAGATCTTTTGTTAAAGGCAGAAGATTATACTAATAAAGTTGGGACTTCAGAAAGAACAGGCGCAGTTATCGAGCCTAAAATTTCTGTACAGTGGTTCCTAAAAATGGCAACATTAGCAAAACCTGCTTTGGATGTTGTCATGGATGATGAGGTTAAATTTTATCCTGAAAAGTTTAAAAACACTTATCGTCACTGGATGGAGAATGTTCATGATTGGAATATTTCTCGTCAACTTTGGTGGGGACAACAGATTCCGGCTTTCTATTATGGAACTGCAGAAAATGACTTTGTCGTTGCAGAAAATATTGACGAAGCTTTAATCTTAGCAAAACAAAAAACTAACAACCAACAACTGACAACTGAAGATTTACGACAAGATGAAGATGCGTTGGATACTTGGTTCTCGTCTTGGTTATGGCCGATTTCTGTTTTCGAAGGCATTTTAGAACCAAATAATAAAGACATCAATTACTATTATCCGACTTCGGATTTGGTGACGGGTCCAGATATTATTTTCTTCTGGGTTGCGAGAATGGTGATGGCTGGTCTAGAATACAGAAAAGAAATTCCGTTTAAGAATGTTTATTTCACAGGAATTGTGCGTGATAAGCAACGTCGTAAGATGTCAAAATCTTTAGGGAATTCTCCTGATCCAATCGAATTAATCGATAAATATGGTGCAGATGGTGTTCGTGTTGGGATTTTGTTAAGTTCTGCGGCGGGTAACGATTTGTTGTTTGATGAAGATTTGATGTTGCAAGGACGTAATTTCGCGACTAAAATTTGGAACGCATTTAAGCTTACACAAACTTGGACGAAAGATGCTAATGTAAAAGCAAATGATGCCGATACGCAAGCAATCAATTGGTTTGAGCAACAACTAGCGAAAAGCATTTTAGAAATGGAAGATCATTTTTCAAAATTCCGTATTTCGGATGCGCTTCATGTGTTGTATAAGTTGATTTGGGATGATTTCTGCTCTTGGTATTTGGAAGCTGTGAAGCCAAACTATGGTGAAGCGATTAGCCAAGAAGTTTATGACAAAACAATTTATTATTTTGAAGAATTAATGAAGTTGTTGCATCCATTTATGCCATTCTTGTCAGAAGAAATTTGGCATATTATCAGCGACAGAAGTATAGAAGAAGCTTTGATTATTACACAACAGAAAAAAGTTGATGGTTTTGATGAAGCTTTAATTTCTAATTTTGATTTTGCTAAAGAAGTAATTTCGGGTGTTAGAAATTATAGACAATCAAAGGGAATTTCACCAAGAGAAGAAGTTGAAGTTTTCACAAATGCGTCTGAATTTGCTAATCAAGCTGTAGTTTTAAAATTGGCTAATTTGCAAGACATTCATTTTGGTCAAAAAACGGATAAACCGAGTTTTAGCTTCTTAGTTGGCGCGACAGAATGTGCGATTCCGTTAAGTGAAAACTTAGACTTAGGCGAAGAAAAAGAAAAAACAGAGGAAGAAATTAAATATTTAAAAGGTTTCTTAATCTCTGTTGAGAAGAAATTGTCAAACGAAAAATTCATGGCTGGTGCGCCACAACAAGTTGTTGATAACGAGCTTAAAAAACAACGCGACGCGATGGATAAGATTGCAATTTTAGAAGAAAAATTAAAAACATTATAATACTTAAGAATTATTCTTTACTTTCACAAGAATGAATCATATAGAAAATATCACGAAATTATTTTCAAAATCACATGTAGAAAATCCGCTTCTAGAAAGCTTTGAGGCGGGTTATTTACATATTTCGTCAGGAAGATTGGTGGCTTGCGATCCGGTGGTTACGCCAGATAAGACTGCTTTTAACCAATTGTTTCCGAAAGGCGATTTTCCAGTGACGATACATAAAGAAGCGAGTAGTAATTGCATTGCATATTCGGAGATCGTCTTTGCAGATGACAAAGTTGACACTTGGGTGATGGCTTTGTGCGATGATCAAAAACTAGAAGATTTGGAAGATGGCGAAATTTTTGGTTTTCCAGTAGAATCAGGAATGGCAGGATTGATGGATTTTGACACGCAAAAAAAAGTTAATGATTACGAGCAAGAGCTTTTCAAAAAGAAAGGTGCCGATTTTATGGGGCTTTACGAAGAGTTTTTCCATAGTTATTTTTATGATAGCAATGGGGCAATCGATCAATTTGCAATGATGAAGCCTTATCCAGAAGAGGCTAATAATCTTTTAGCTTTCGAAGCTGGTTATGGCGAAGGTTTTTACGCGTCGTACATTGGATATAATAAAGATAAGCAACCTGTTAAATTTATTACCGAATTTATAGAAATTCAATAAACGTTAAAGCATGATAAAAGTAACACAAAAACATCCTTTGATAGTTGTTGTTGGAAGTTCTTCAATAGATTTTGTTTTAGAAACTTCCAAAATTCCACAAGCTAATGATACTATTTTGGCATCCGAATCCAAGAGTTTTCTAGGAGGGAAAGGCGCAAACCAAGCGATAGCTACGGCAAGACTTGGTGCCAATGTCTATTTGGTGAGTTGTGTCGGGATGGATCCTTATGGACAACAAGTTATTCGAAACCTCGATGACGAGGGCGTTAATGTTGCATTTATCAATGAGACTGACGAGCCGACGGGTACGGCTTATGTAACGACTTCGGCGGAAGGTAATGCCATTGTTGTTATTCCTGGCGCTAATTACAAATTAGGAAAACGTTATATCGACGAAGCGGATCGCTTTATTCAAAGTGCAGATTTGGTTTTAATGCAAATGGAAATTCCAGCAGAAACCATCAATTACGTTGCACAAAAGTGTAAGAAATATTCTAAAAAATTGGGTGTTTATGCGGCACCAGCGGCGCAACTTTCTCAAGAAGTTGTAGATGCAGCGACTTTTATCGTTGCTAAAAATCATGATGTTAAAAACGTCTTTGGCGATGTGCCTGTAGAAAGCATTATGAAGAGTCTTCCTAATAAATTGTTTTTGCGTGATGATGCCAACTCTACAAGTTATTATGATGGTGCAGAAATGAAATATTTCCGCGAAAATCCTAGTGAAATGGTCAACAAAATGGGAATGGGCGACGCCTTTACTTCTGGTTTTGCAATTGCGCTTTTACATCAAAATAATATCGAAGATTGCGTGAAGTTTGGTAACAAAATTGCCCTTCGTGCTGCTAGTCAACTAGATTCTCAAAAAGGTCTTCCTTATCTTAAGGAGATCAAATAGCCCAGTCCGATGCAGGAATTATCAATAAAAGCTGAGGATGGATATCTGTTAGCCGCAACCTTGTTTGTGCCCGAAATTGATATGAAAAAAGTTTTGATTATTAATTCGGCGACAGGTGTTAAGCAACAAATGTATTTTGGATTCGCTCAGTTTTTAGCGCAGAACGGAATAACGGTTATCACTTATGATTACCGCGGAATAGGTTTGTCCAAGCCTAAAAAGATGAAAGGTTTTTCTGCAACAATGCGAGATTGGGGCAACCTCGATTACAAAGCAGTGACAGAATATGTTATTAAACATTATTCTGATTCTTCTAAATTTATCCTTGGTCACAGTGTCGGTGCGCTAATTCTTGGGATGAATCAAAATTCTGATGTTTTCGAAAAATTGTTTTTTGTAGCAACGCAAAATGCCTATGTTGGTCATCTCAATTTTAAAACCAAAGTTTCGGCTTATTTGGGTTTTGGGATTATGCAACCTTTGTCAACTAAATTGTTCGGTTATTTCCCTGCACATCGCTTTGGATTGGGCGAAAGTCTTCCTGCTGGCGTTGGTTATGATTGGCGAAATTTAATTTTAAAACAAAAGTCAACCGATTATTTATTAGAGAATTCTAAAGTTGATATTTCTAAAAATATTTCTAAAAAAGTTTTTGTTCTTTATGCCGAAGATGATGCTTGGTTAACCAAAAATGGTGTCGAATCGCTATTAAAAAGTACCTATCCAAAACTAGAGCCCGAATATCATTTAATAAAAGTTAAAGATTCGGAAGTAGGTAATATTGGACATGTCAACTTTTTTAGAAGTTATAATCAAAAGCTGTGGAATATTATTTTAAACCAAATTAATTAAAGAGAAAATGAGTCAAATTATTGATGAAACCATAGATTTTGTAAAAGAAAAACTACAAGGCGCGGAAGCTGGACACGATTGGTACCACATTGAACGCGTTTGGAAATTGTCAAAAAAAATCGCAGCTAAAGAATCTTGTGATATTGAGATCGTCGAGTTAGGTGCTTTACTACACGATATTGCTGATCCCAAATTCCATAACGGAGACGAAACTGTAGCGCCAAAAGTAGCAACCGAATTTTTACAATCTTTGAATTTCCCTAGCGACCGCATCGAAAAAGTTGTTTTTATCATCAATAATATTTCATTTAAAAATAGAAATGAAGCGCCAGAAGATCTTCCAATCGAGCTAAAAATTGTACAAGATGCTGATCGTATCGATGCAATTGGAGCGATTGGTATTGCGAGAACTTTCAATTTTGGAGGTTTTAAAAACAATTTAATGTACGATGCTAATATTCCGCCACAAGTTGGAATGTCAAAAGAAGAATACAAAAAATCGAATGGGACGACCATTAATCATTTTTATGAAAAATTGTTGTTGCTAAAAGATTTGTTGAATACCGATTCTGCAAAGGAAATTGCTGAGGAGCGTCACCAGTTTATGTTAAGCTTTTTGGATCAATTTTATAAAGAATGGAATGTCGACTAAGCTCTAGTTTCAAAAGCTTTCTTATCTTTGCAACATGTATTTAATAATATTTCTGATTTTCTTGTTGTTATGCGCTGCCTTAGTTTTGTCTTTGTACAAAAAAGGTCGATTTGCGGTTGTAGCAAAGATTTTTAGATTTGTTATTGTTGTTGGGAGTATCGCTTATTTTGCATATTGGTTTGTCGAAAAAAGTCTAAGCCAATTTCTAGAAAATTCGATGGCGGTACAAGTTATCAACCATCTTCCGCAGCCGTTGGATTTTTATGTTATTCGTGTTTCGGATAAAGATGGAAGCGACGAAAAGTATCTTTCTAAACATATTGGGAGAATTCGACCAGATTTTTATCGCATAGAATATCTTAATATGCAAAAGTCAAATGAGTTTTGGATCGTAGGTTATCTTAACAAATCTAGACTAGCTTATTTTTCGCAACATGCTGTTACAGAAGGCAATCGCGACCAGATTGTAGAAGTACGCAACTATATTAATCAAAGTCAGAAATTGTCAAGTATTGCTTCGGATCAAGTTGGTATTTTGAAGTATGACAATATGAAAATCAGTATTTGGGTAACCCTAGATTTATTGCTGATTTTTCTTAATTCAGTTTTGCTTTTTAGGCGAAAATAAAACTGATTCTGTCTATTACAAACAAATTTAAATTTTATTAAAATCAAACTTTCTAGCACAGATTTTGTGCGGAAATTTTATACTATGAATATACAAGCAAAATTAGAATTAGGTAACAAAGCCTTTCTCAATTGGAGAAAAATAAGTTTTGAAGAACGTCAAAAATTGTTTTCAAAAATGGCTGAATTGATGAGGTCGGATGTTGACAAGTATGCGGTTACCATTACTAAAGAAATGCACAAGCCGATTACCCAATCGATTGCCGAAATCAATAAAACTGCGGGTATGCTCGACTATTACGCAAATTGCGAGAATGTTTTGGCACCTGAAAATATCGAAACCGAATTTAATGTTTCTGAAGTTCATCATGCGCCGCTTGGGATTATTTTGGGCGTAATGCCTTGGAATTTTCCTTTCTGGCAAGTATTGAGATTTGCGGTTCCAGCAATTTTGGCAGGAAATGTTGTTGTGTTAAAACATGCTTCAATCTGTTTCGGAACGGGGCGACTTATCGAGGAATTGTTTGTACAAGCTGGTTTTCCAGAAGCGGTATTTCAAAATTTTGAAGTTGGACATAAAGAGATTCAAGAGATTTTAGAAAGTCCTTATGTACAAGGTGTAAGCTTGACAGGCAGCGGAAAAGCGGGTGGCGAAGTGGCGTCGATTGCCGGTAAAAATATTAAAAGATCGGTTTTAGAATTGGGTGGTAGCGATGCTTATATTGTTTTAGACGATGCCGAAATTCTAAAAGCAGCCAAAGAAGCACCTCGTGGAAAACTCCAAAATACAGGTCAAGTTTGTAATGCTGCAAAACGTTTCTTAGTTCAAAAATCTGTGGAAAATGAGTTTATTCCTGCTTTCGTGGAGGAGTATAAAACTTATGTTCCTGGCGATCCAATGGATAAAAATACGCGTATTTCCAAAATGGCTAGAAAAGATTTAGCGGACGAATTGTTGGCGCAATATGATAAAGCTATTGCAAATGGAGCCGAAATTGTCTTGCCTTTAGAAAGACTTTCTGACCAAGAATTAAAACCTGGAATCATCAAAGTAAAAGCTGGGAATCCAATTCTTCAAGAGGAATTATTTGGTCCTTTAGCAATGTTGATGGTTGGTGAAACGGATGAAGAATTATTGGCATTGGCAAATGATATTCCGTTCGGTTTAGGAAATGCAATTTGGACGAAAGATAAAAAACGTGCGCAATTCTTTATTGATAATTTAGATTCTGGTACAGTTTCTATAAATAAATCAACAAGTTCTGATGCTAGATTGCCGTTTGGAGGCGCAAAACAATCTGGTTATGGTGTAGAGCTTTCGACAGTTGCGCTTAGAGAATTTACTATTACAAAAACCATTGTCGGGAATATTTAATTTTTTCTGAATTAAATATTCTTAAATAATATTAAAATAAATTCGGCGCCCTTTGGGCGCCGAATTTATTTATAAAAGTTGGTAACTTGTACCGTCTCTGCTATCTTTTAGCTCAATACCTTGCTCCAAAAGTTGATCTCGAATTTGATCTGACAAATCAAAATTCTTTGCTTTTCTCGCTTGATTTCTTAGATCAATAAGAACTTTTAAAGCTTGATCAAGTTTTTCACTATTGTTTTCTTCAACATTTTGTAAGCCCAAAACTTCGAAGACAATATCATGAACGAATTGCTTTAATGTATCTAAATCCGCTTGGCTAATTGTTTCTTTTTTATCTTTAATAGCGAATATCGTTTTAACAATTTCAAAAAGGTTAGCAATAACAATCGGACTGTTAAAGTCGTCTAATAAAGCATCTACAACTTTAGTTTTCAGTTCTTCAACATTAATACTCGACGTTGTTGTAGCTTCCAGATTATCCAAAGATTTTACGGCTTCCATCAATCTGTTAAAACCTTTTTCACTAGCCAACATCGCCTCGTTAGAAATGTCCAAAACGCTTCTGTAATGCGCTTGCATAAAGCAAAATCTCAACACACTTGGATGGAAAGCTTTCTCAAAGAAATTGTTATTTCCTGTAATCAATTCCATTGGAAGAATATAGTTGCCCGTGGATTTTGACATACGTTGACCATTCATCGTTAGCATATTGGCGTGCATCCAATATCTCACAGGTTCTTCGCCATTACAAGCTTTTCCTTGTGCAATTTCACATTCGTGATGCGGAAATTTAAGATCCATTCCGCCGCCGTGGATGTCAAATTGATTACCAAGGTATTTTGTGCTCATTGCTGTACATTCGAGATGCCAACCTGGGAAACCTTCTCCCCAAGGCGAAATCCACTTCATAATATGTTGTGGCGATGCGTTTTTCCAAAGTGCAAAATCTTGCGGATTTTTCTTTTCGTGTTGTCCGTCTAGATCACGCGTATTGGCGAAAAGCTCTTCGATATTACGACGAGACAATTCGCCGTAGTTAAGACCACGTTTGTTATATTCCAAAACATCAAAATAAACTGAACCATTGCTTTCGTAAGCAAAACCTTTATCGATAAGGGTTTTGGTTAATTCAATTTGTTCAACAATATGTCCAGTTGCTGTCGGCTCAATCGTTGGAGGCAAAAGATTGAATTTTTTAAGAACATCATGAAAATCAACAGTATATTTTTGTACGATTTCCATTGGTTCTAATTTTTCCAAACGCGATTGTTTGATGAATCGGTCGTTGTTAATGTCGCCATCGTCCGTCAAATGTCCAGCATCTGTAATGTTGCGAACATAACGAACTTTGTAACCCAAAAACATCAAGCTTCGGTAGATGAAATCAAAGGACAAAAATGTTCGGACATTACCCAAGTGTACATTGCTGTAGACGGTTGGTCCGCAGACATACATCCCAACATTTCCAGGTAAAATCGGTTCGAAAATTTCCTTTTCTCCAGTTAAGGAGTTATATATTTTAAGTTGCATTGTTTAGTTTTAAAAGATTTTAAATTCAAAAATTAGTAGTTGTTTTTACATGAAATTTCATCAACAACATATAATTGTCGTGATAAAAATTTTATTTAATACTTTTTTGAATTTTATCATTTTTTTATTTTTAATCTAGTTTTGCATGACTTCCTACATAATGTAAGAACTCTTGACGTGTGATTGGATTAGTACGGAATATTCCACTTAATTCTGCTGTAATTGTTGAACTCGCTGTGTCTTTAATGCCTCGACAATTAACGCAAAGATGTTTGGCATCGATGATACAAGCGACATCTTTAGTACCTAAAGCGACCTTCAAAGCCTCAACGATTTGCATGGTTAGTCGTTCTTGGACTTGTGGTCTTTTGGCGTAATAATCTACAATTCTATTAATTTTAGAAAGACCAATCACTTCACCATTGGAGATGTATGCGACGTGCGCGCGACCAATAATCGGTAAGAAATGATGTTCGCAAAAAGAATAAACTGTAATGTCTTTTTCAACAAGCATTTGACGATACTTGTACTTATTAGAAAAAGTCGAAATACCAGGTTTGTTCTCCGGAAGAAGGCCTCCGAAAATTTCGTTAACATACATTTTGGCAACGCGCTTTGGAGAATCTTTAAGAGAATCGTCCGTCATATCAAGTCCCAAAGTCTGCATTATTTCACCAAAAAGTCCTTGGATTTTTTCAATTTTTTCGTCTGGACTTAATGCAAAAGCATCTTCTCGAAGTGGTGTATGTTCTTTACCTGTGAAAAGGTCATCGTCATTGTCAAAATGTTCCGTCATTTCTAAAAACTAATTATAATAAGCAAAATTAGGAAAAATTATACTTTTTGTGACTAAAAGCATCGGCTTATTAAAATTTTATTGTAGCTTTAATATTATAAAAGACTTCAAATATTAAACTAACTGATAATCTTTCCGTTGTGTTTTTATGGAAAGGGAATCATAAAATTTAATTATTTTGAATTGAAATTTTATATATTTGCACCAAATTAACATTAATTAAAATTAAATACTATGTCAGACATTGCATCAAGAGTAAAAGCTATCATCGCTGATAAGCTTGACGTTGAAGAAACAGAAGTGACTCCAGAGGCTAGCTTCACTAACGATTTAGGAGCAGATTCTTTGGATACTGTAGAATTGATTATGGAATTCGAAAAAGAATTTAACATTCAGATTCCAGACGATCAAGCAGAAAAAATTACTACTGTAGGTCACGCTATCGCTTACATCGAGGAAGTAGTTAACAAATAATATTTTCTAACGAATTAATTAGAAATTATAAAAAATTATATGGAATTAAAAAGAGTAGTTGTTACAGGTTTTGGTGCCATTACACCGATAGGAAATAATGCGAAAGAATATTGGGACAGTCTTGTAAAAGGTGAGAGCGGAGCCGCTCCCATTACTCTTTTTGATTCCACTAATTTTAAAACGAAGTTCGCTTGCGAAGTCAAAAACTTCAATCCTTTGGATCATTTTGACAAAAAAGAAGCGAAAAAAATGGACAGAAATTCACAATTCGGTCAAGTTGCAGCGCGCGAAGCGATTGCACATAGCCGTATAATTGAAGATTCTGTTGATAAAAATAGAGTAGGTGTTATCTGGGGTTCGGGTATTGGCGGACTAGAAACTTTTGAAACAGAAGTTGTTGGTTGGGCTAATTCTCAAAACATTCCTAGATTCAACCCTTTCTTTATCCCTAAAATGATTGCTGATATTACACCTGGTAATATTTCTATCGAATTTGGATTCCATGGTCCTAATTATACAACTGTTTCGGCTTGTGCTTCGTCTGCTAATGCACTTATCGATGCAAGAATGCTTATCCAATTGGGTAAAGCTGATGTTATCGTTTGTGGTGGATCAGAAGCTGCAGTTACAGCAAGTGGTATGGGAGGATTTAACGCTTTGATGGCGCTTTCTACAAGAAATGATGATCCTAAAACAGCTTCTAGACCTTTTGACAAAGACAGAGATGGTTTTGTATTAGGTGAAGGTGCAGGTTGTATCATTCTTGAAGAATATGAACACGCTGTTAAAAGAGGTGCAACGATTTATGCAGAGTTAGCTGGAGGTGGACTTAGTGCAGATGCACACCACATGACAGCTCCACATCCTGAAGGATTGGGCGCTTATCTTGTAATGAAAAATTGTTTGGAAGATGCAGGGCTTACTGCTGACGATGTAGACCATATCAACATGCATGGTACATCTACGCCGTTAGGAGATATTGCAGAATCTAGTGCGATTGCAAAATTACTAGGCGAGCATGCTTATGATATTAATCTTAACTCTACTAAGTCGATGACAGGTCACCTTTTAGGTGCAGCTGGTGTTATCGAAGCTATTGCGGCTATTGGTACTATTATCCATGGGGTTATACCTCCGACGATTAATCACTTTACAGATGATGAAAAGATCGATGCGAGATTAGATTTTACTTTTAACGAAGCAGTTCATAAAGAAGTGAATGTTGCTATGAGCAATACATTCGGATTCGGTGGACATAACGCTTGTGTACTTTTCAAAAAAATCTAAATTATTATGGAGTTGAAGAATTTACTTTCTAAATTCCTAATAAAAAGAAAAACCAACGGACTTTCTCAAAGAGATTCTAAATTTCAAAAAGAGATATCTGACCTTGTCGGCTATCAGGTTAACAATCTTGAAGTCTTTCGAGAGGCTTTTTCATTAAAAGTTTCTGGAAAAAATTCTGAGAAAAAAAACTACGAAAGATTAGAGTTTTTGGGCGATTCTGTATTGGGTTCGATTATTTCTTGTTACTTATTTCAAAGGTATCCAGAGGCTAATGAAGGTTTTCTAACACAAATGAAATCCAAAATCGTTAACCGCAAAAACCTTAATAAACTCGGTGACGAACTTGGTCTACCAAAACTAATTTTTGCTGATAATAGTGTCACACTGAGTGAGAATATTGCAGGAAATCTTTTAGAAGCTTTTGTTGGCGCATTATTTTTGGATGTCGACTACGAAGCTTGTAAAAAAATTGTTCTTGAAAAACTACTTCCACCAGAAGAAATCAATAAGCTCGAAAACAAAATTATCAGTTACAAAGGTCTTCTGCTAGAGTGGAGCCAAAAGAAAAAACTTTCTATTAAGTACGAAACTTGTGAAGAACATCTAGTTGGCAAGCAGATTGCATTCCGTTGTAATGTTTGGCTAGAGGACGAAAAAATTGCTAATGCTTCGGAGACTTCAAAGAAGAAGGCCGAAGAAAAAGCAGCGCAACGTGCGTTCTACATGTTAAATAAAAAAGAACAAATTATTGAAAAGCAAAAAACTATTTCTTGATTTTGAAGAAGAAGAATGCATCGATGTTGGATTGGTGCGTATTGCTAGTAATTTGCCTCATTTCGAAGTTTTTTTTCACTTAAATAATTCTAATACTTTTAACCTAAAGAGAAGTGAAGATATCGTTTTCGAGGGTGTGTATAACGATTATTTTTTTGAGTGTTATGAAGCTTATGACAAGTCAAACAAAAACTGTTGGAAGTTAATCTCTAACAAGTCTATCTCAACAATATTTAAAAAAGAACAAAGTCAGCTTTTTCAAGATGAAGAAGATGTAAAATTTTTATTAAATGATCATCATGACGTTGATTATATTGTCAAATCGTCGGATTCATTTGCGGATTTTTCAGTAATTTTGCTGCCGGAAAAGTTGTTCTTTCCAATACAAGAGTTCGAGTTGTCTGCAGATACAGAGCTCTATCAAATAATTCAATATTATGAATAAAAATTTAAAAAAGACAAAAATCATCGCAACCCTTGGCCCAGCGTCTTCTGACAAAGAAACGATGATCCAAATGGTAAAAGCGGGTGTTGATGTTTTCAGAATAAATTTCTCACATGCCGATTACGATCTTGTAAAACGTAATGTCGACATTATCCGCGAAATCAATCAAGAATATGGTTACTCGGTAGCTATTCTTGGAGATTTGCAAGGTCCAAAACTTCGTGTTGGTGTTGTTAAAGAAGGGGCGTTCCTTAATCCTGGAGATGTTTTAACTTTTACTAATGAAAAAGTTGAAGGCGATTCTACAAAAGTCTACATGACTTACGAGAAATTTCCACAGGATGTAAAAGTTGGAGAAAGAATCCTTATTGACGATGGTAAGTTGGTTTTAGAAGTTATCGAAACTAACGAAAAAGATACTGTTAAAGCAAAAACTATCCAAGGTGGACCTCTGAGTTCTAAAAAAGGAGTAAATCTTCCAAACACAAATGTTTCGCTTCCTGCTTTAACAGAGAAAGATATTCAGGATGCTAACTTTATGTTGGATTTAGAATTTGACTGGATTGCATTGTCTTTCGTTCGTCATGCTCAAGATATTAAAGATTTAAAAATTTTAATAGAAAATCATCCAACCAACAATATTAAGACACCAATTATTGCCAAGATTGAAAAGCCAGAAGGTGTTAAAAATATTGAAGAAATCCTTGTTGAGTGTGATGGATTGATGGTTGCTCGTGGAGATCTAGGTGTAGAAGTTCCGATGGAGCAAGTGCCAGTTATTCAGAAAAACTTAGTGCATAAAGCAAGATTGTATTCGAAACCTGTTATCATTGCGACGCAAATGATGGAGACGATGATTACAAGCCTTACACCTACAAGAGCAGAAGTTAACGACGTTGCTAACTCTGTTATGGATGGCGCGGATGCTGTGATGTTATCAGGAGAAACTTCTGTTGGTAAATATCCAGTGGATGTTATCAAAAACATGACTAAAATTGTTAAAACAACCGAAACAACACATCTTTACGCAAAACAAAATGTTCCTTTGGAGGAAAAAATCAATTGTGTTGATGATCGTTTCGTAACAGATATGGTTTGTCGTTCGGCGGTTGATATCGTTAGAAATGCTGGCGCAGAAGCGATTATTACGTTGACATCTTCAGGTTATACGGCGTTCCAAATTTCAGCACATAGACCAGATGCTCATATCATCGTTTTTAGCTCAAATAGACGCGTTATCACGATGCTGAATTTGCTTTGGGGCGTTCGTGCTTTCTATTATGATATGCAAAAATCTACGGATGAGACGGTAATTCAGGTTAATATGCTGGCGCATAATTATGGTTTTGTAGAGCAAGGTGATTTTGTCATCAATCTCAATGCGATGCCGGTGCATTATGGTGGAAAAACCAATACGTTAAGACTAACAACAATATAATGAAAGCCCCAATTTTGGGGCTTTTTTCTTAAAATATCCTAAAGCACGTTAATCCGCGTTAAAGTTATTTTTGGTAACGCTCAAAGCTTTACTTTTGAAAAAAAACTATTTGAGACTACTTTTATTTTTTCTAGTCATTTTTTCGAATTTAATATTTGGACAAAATCAAATTTCTGGTATTGTTCAGACCGAAAATGGACTTCGGATTCCTAATGCGATGCTCGTGAATGTCGCAACTGGTGCTAAGTCTTATTCCAACAACATTGGAGAATTCTACATTGGTGCGAAGGTCGGTGAGACGATTCGTGTTCTAAAAGACAATTACGATCGTCAAACTATAACAGCTAGTCTTAATGGTAATTTCGTTGTAACCTTGGTGAAATCTGCTGAAGAAATTGAGGAAGTGACAGTGTCAAACATCAAAGTGACTGGCAATATTGATGATGCTTCTAGGTTAAAAACAGATGACAGCGCCGAGCGATTGCGTAGAGAAGTTGGCACACCAAAAGCACCGGAAAAACCTCGAGAAAAAGCGCCAGAAATGACTAAAAATGTATTGTTGCCAATGCTTTTCGGGACATTAAATGTTGATGGTTTGTATAAAATTGTATCTGGAAAGTCACGTCAAATGAAAAGCCTTTATCGTTATGAAGATTCTCAAGATGACCTTAAATGGATTCGTACGAGAATCGACGATTCTTATTTTAAAAGTGCTGAAATTCCTGATGATCAGATTAATTCTTTTTTAAATTTTATCATGGTGGATCCAGATGTTCGACGCTATGTAAAAGCTCGAAATGAAGGCGGTCTTATTGTTACAATGGAAAAACATATCCCTGAATTTCTTAAACGTATTAAAAAAGATTAATCTCAGCATTTTCATCTTTTATAAAATGCTTAATTTCATTAAATTGCAATCGATAAAAGTCTTCAATTTACTTTAATCAAATAACATTTTTGATGAAACTTTATTTTAAAATTAATTACGTAACCAAACTTGGTGAGCGTCTCGTTTTACAAGTTTTAATGGATAACCAAACTTGGAAATCCTACGATTTATATTGCGAAAATACTTTTATTTGGCAAGGAGAAGTCGATTACTTTTCGAAAGAGATTTGCTACAAATATCAAGTGTTAGATAAGGATAATCAGCTTTTACAAGAAGAGATTATTCCGCATCGTTTGTTTCTTGGACATAGTTTTAAAGAATATCAAATTATTGATACTTGGAATAGTAAAAACTTCCCCGAGAACTATCTTAACAACAAGATTTTTAGAAATACAAAACACAATTTCGTTCCAGAAAAGCTTAATGTTCGTAAAAAACATACGCATCTTTTCCGTATCGAAGCGCCGCTTTACAAACCAAATTGGAAGATTTTAATTTTTGGAGAAATTCCAGAACTTGGCGCTTGGCAGTATGATAAAGCGGTTGCTTTAAATGAAGTCGATTTTGGAATTTGGGAAGTTGCAGTAGAATTAAATGTAAATCATGATTTTGCTTACAAATACGGTATTTACGATGATGAAACTAAGAAAGTAATCTTCATAGAATCTGGCGATAATAGAATAACTTCTGCCAATAACAATGACGAAATTTTGCAAGTTAATTCGGACCATTATTTTGTGTTTGATGATGCTAGACTTTGGCATGCGGCGGGCGTTGCTGTTCCTGTCTTTTCTTTGAGATCGGATGATGCTTTTGGCGTTGGTGAGTTTTTGGATTTAAAACTTTTGGCAGATTGGTCAAAAGATACAGATTTGTCAATTATCCAGATTTTGCCAATTAACGATACAACTGCAAATTACACTTGGACGGACAGTTATCCGTATGCTGCAATTTCGGTGTATGCTTTACATTCGCAGTATTTGCGCGTTGATGCTTTGGATTTTCCGATTGCAAAAGCAGATTTGGAAGCGTTTAATAATTTAAAATCAAAACTTAACCAAGAAAAATTTGTTGACTACGAAGTGATGATGTCCGAAAAATGGAATGTCATCAAGAAAGTTTTCAATGAGAATGCGTCAATTATATTTAAGGATAAATCTTTTAAATCATTTTTAAAAGAGAATAAAGATTGGTTGTTGCCATACGCTGCCTTTTGTGTTTTGAGAGATAAATACAAAACGCCTAATTTCAACAATTGGAAAACGCACAAACGTTATGTTGCTGGTAAGATTGCAACGATGTTTGATGCAAAACATAAAGATTATTCGGCAGTGATGATGCATGCTTGGGTGCAATATCAATTGCATTTGCAGTTAACGGAAGCGATAGATTATGCTCATAGTTTGGGGATTTCTCTTAAAGGAGATTTGCCGATTGGTATTTATCGATATAGCGTTGAAGCTTGGGCGGAACCAGAATTATTCGGGATGGATTTCCAAGCGGGCGCACCGCCAGATCAGTTTTCTGATTTGGGACAAAACTGGGAATTCCCGACCTATAATTGGGAGGTGATGAAAGCCGACGGTTACAACTGGTGGAAGAAGCGTTTTGCGGTTTTAGAACGTTATTTTGATGCAATGCGAATTGATCATATTCTTGGATTTTTCAGAATTTGGAGAATGCCGATTGATGCGACGCAAGGTGTTTTGGGTTATTTTTATCCTGCAATTCCGGTTACTAAAGAAGAGTTACATGCTAATCATATCGATTTTAATGAAGATCGTTTTTGCAAGCCATTTATTAACGATTCTATTATTCATCATACTTTTGGAGAAGAAGCAGACGTTGTTAAATCTCATTTTTTTGAATTAAATTCTAACGGACTTTACAAATTTAAACCAGAATTTGATACGCAACGAAAACTTAGTGACAGTTTCAAAAAACAATCTTGGGATTGGAAGGAAGAAAAATTGTTGGCTTTAGCTGCTAATGTTTTGTTTATAATTGAAACTACTGAAGATGGCGAGAACGTTTATCATCCAAGATTTAACATGGAAAAAACCTTGTCTTTTGCTAACCTTCCAGAATGGGAACGCGTAAAATTAGCAGAGATTTATAACGATTATTTCTTTGTTCGACAAGACGATTTGTGGTACGAAAAAGCCATGGAAAAACTTCCCGCTTTATTGACTTCTACCAAGATGTTGATTTGTGGTGAAGATCTTGGTTTGGTGCCAGATTCTGTGCCAGTAGTTATGGATCAATTGGCGATAACGGCGCTTAAAGTCCAGAGGATGCCTTCGGAAAATATTCCTTTTTATGATCCGAAAAATGCAAGTTATATGAATGTGGTTACGGCTTCGTCGCACGATAGTTCGACTTTGCGACAATGGTGGCACGAAGATCGAGAAATGACGCAACAATATTTTAATCAACAATTGAAGCAATACGGCACGGCGCCTTGGGATTTGTTACCAGATTTTTCGGAGATGATTATGAAACAACATTTGTACACAGATGCGATGTTGGCGATTTTCCCGATTCAAGAATTTTTGGCGACAGATCAACGATTAATGAACGAAAATATGGACGACGAACGAATCAACGTTCCTGCTATTTTTCCACATTATTGGCGTTACAGAATGCATCTGAAGTTAGAAGATTTAAAAACCGAAACAGCATTTAATCAAAAAAT
Organism: Soonwooa buanensis; assembly: GCF_900167905.1. Lineage (GTDB taxonomy): Bacteria > Bacteroidota > Bacteroidia > Flavobacteriales > Weeksellaceae > Soonwooa > Soonwooa buanensis. The sequence continues at coordinate 99,821 of NZ_FUYZ01000002.1, forward strand.
ATCTGATTGGGTTAAAGATTCGGGTAGAAAATAAGTCTTTGATTTTCAATGCTAAAAATTATAAAAAAAGTTAAAAGTGCGAAATGCTTTTAACTTTTTTTGTTATTAAGTATCATAGAATTAAACAAGAGTATTTGTTTTGCTAAAAACCAATTCGTTATGAAAAAAATGATTCTTGCAATGTCACTTGTTATAAGTAGCTTTGCGTTTTCACAATATTATCAAGATACGTATCCTGACTATTATGGGTACGAATATTATGATAACCAATATAATTATCCAGACGATTATTATTACAATTATCCTACGGATTATTATCCTGAAGATTATTATCAAAATTATTACAACGACTACAGAAATAGTATTGTAAATATTAACTGGAATAGATTCTTTAGAACTTATAGATTGTCGCCAATGCAAGTGCAAGCGATTATCAATCTTAATAACAGATTCCCGTCATTTATGGCTTGGAACTCTTATTACGGAATGAATCCTGATCGTTGGTATTATGATAGATTCTACGAGTTAGAAAGAATTTTGGGACCACAAGTTTTTGTTGTTTATCAGCAAAATTATTATCGTGGTGTAAGTCCAATCGTGTACTTCCAAAACTATAGAACGTCTTATTATGTAGTTAATTATCATATTCGACCTAAATACAGAAATGTAGATGTAATAAGATATCGAGTAGATCGTTCTAACCTTAATGATAGTTGGAAGTCAACACGTAATGTTGCGATGATTGATACTAATGCTAACAGTATTAGATCAAATTCTGGTACTAGAAATCAAAATATGTTGGCAGATAATGCTAACAATAACGGAATTAGAAATTCATCAAGTATTAGAAACCAAGCTGCGGTATCTGACAACAATGGTGGAACCAGAACTTCATCAGGAACTAGAAATCAGTCGATGATCGAAACTAATAATTCTGGTGTTAGAAATAATGTAAGAAATCAAACTTCATCTTCTGACAATTATCAAACAGGAGGTGTTAGAAATAATCCAGTTAGAAGTTCGGAGCCGGTTCGTTCTTCTAGTATGGAAGTAAGAAGTAATAATATGAGAAGTTCATCATCCAGTGGAGCGACAAGAAGCTCGGGGACGAGAGAATCTCAAAGAGATAATGCGGGTGGAATGAGAAGTTCTAATAACGGAGCTTCTAGAGGAAGGTAAGTTTTTTTAGTGTTTGTGTTATTTTGGAAATGGAGGAGGTTTTTTAAGCTTTCTCCATTTTATTTTAATTATGAATGTTTAAAATTTAACAAAATTTAATATTTTTTGATTTAACTTTAAATAATTTGCTGCATCCAATAGATGTAATTAAACAAAATAGTAATTAACGTAAAATTTTAATAAAATGAAAAAATTGATTTTAAGTGCAGCATTCGTAGTAGTAGGTTCTTTTGCTTTTGCACAACAAACAACACCAACTGCAAAAAAAGAAAACTTTGAAGCAAAACAACAAGAACGTCTTGCTAAAATGAAAACGGATCTTAATTTGACAGATGCTCAAGTTGTAAAAATTAAGGAACTGCACGAGAAAAAAAGAGCAGCGAAAATGGACCAAATGAAAGAGCAACGTCAAGAGATGAAATTGAAAATGGAAAAGAATAACGAAGACATGAAGCAGATTCTTACACCAGACCAATATACTAAATGGCAAGAAATGAAAAAGCAAAAGATGGCCGAGCATAAAGGGATGAGAAAAGAAAAAATGGAGATGAAGAAATAATTGTAATGCAAATTTAGAAGTAGGAGTAAGGGAAACTTTACTCCTATTTTTTTGTTAAATAATGTTAAGAATTTAGTATATTTGACTTTAAAGAAAAAAATATGGTTACGGAAAAAATTATTAATCTAATCAACGAGCAAATCACGAAAGAGCAATATGCTGCACAACTTTATTTGTCGATGTCGGCATGGTGTTATGCACAAGATTTGGAAGGTATCGGTAATTACTTTAGAGTACAATCGAAGGAAGAGTTGATGCACTCTGACAAGATGTTTGATTATATCAACAATATCGGTGGAAAAGTTGTTTTGGGAGCTGTTGATGCACCTCCACATGATTTTAATAGTGCGGAAGAAATCTTTGAAAAAGCGCTAGAGCACGAAAAATTAGTTACAAAAAGTATTTTCAATATTGTAAAAGCGGCTACGGAAGAAAGCGATTTTGCAACGACAACATTTTTGCAATGGTTCGTTAATGAGCAAGTTGAAGAAGAAGCTAGCGCATCGCTTTTAGTAACGAAAATAAAACGTGTTAAAGACAATCCGTCAGCAATGTATCTTTTTGATCAAGAGTTGGCGCAACGCGTTTTCACTCCAGATAACGGAGCGGCTTAGTTTTTACATTACACACCACATCACAAAATGTTAAAAAAAATTATTATAACAACAGCTACAATTAGCTGTTGTTACTTTTTTGGCCAACAATATGAAGCGGCTAGTATTCCTCAAGAACTTAAGAAAAACGCAAATACAGTTGTCCGAAAAGATAGTAAGTTATATACCATTTCTTCTTTTGATAATCTAAATATCAAATTCAATAAGGCTAGTACAATACTTAATAAATCTGGTGAAAAAAACTCTTATGTTGTTATTCACTATGATAAGTTTGATAAGGTCGGTAGTGTCAAAGTAAAGGTTTTTGACGAATTTGGTAAGCAAATTCAATCTTTTTCTAAAAGTGATTTTCAGGATGTTAATACGACTGGATCGTCAGGCTTGTATACGGACAATCGTATGCTTTATTTGGAAATTTCCACTCCCAATTATCCTTATACGATAGAAGAAACTTACGAAGTTAATACATCTAACACAGCTTTTATACCTGAATTTGTTCCTTTTCGATCAAGCAATATTGCACTAGAAAAAGCAGAATTAAAATTATTGAATAAATCTGGTGTTAAACTTAGAAAAAAGTTAAAAGAAACTGCTTTTGCAAGGCTTAGTCAACAAGGTTCTGATGATGATTTTACGTTAAGTTTTGAAAATGTTCCTGCTTTAAAGGACGAAAAATATTCTCCAAATATTAATACGCTTTTGCCTCGTGTTGAGTTTTCTCTTGAAAAATTTAGTCTTGCTGGCAAAAAAGGAGATTTAACAACTTGGAAAGATTTCGGAATTTGGTATAATACTTTGTTAGAGCCAGTTTCAGTAATAACACCTGAAATCCAAAAAGAGGTTAATGATCTTAATTTGCAAGGTACGGTTTCGGAGAAGGTGAAGACGCTTTATCAATATATGCAAAATAAAACGCGATATGTAAATGTTGCGATTGGGATTGGTGGGTGGCAACCTATGCCAGCAGACGAGGTTCGTAGGAAAGGTTATGGCGACTGCAAAGGACTCACTAACTATATGAGAGTGTTGTTAAAAGCTGCTGGGGTACCTGCATATTATGCTATTATTTACTCTGATTTTACACCGAAAAAATTCGATCAAGACTTTCCTAAAATGGCTGGTAATCACATTGTGTTGATGGTGCCTACAGAAAAAGGAAATGTTTGGTTAGAGAATACTTCGCAAAAAATAGCATTTAATCATATCGGAATTAATAATACCAACCGAAATGTATTGTTAGTGAAAGAAGATGGTATTGAGTTGATGGACACGCCGATTTATAAAACTGAAGATTCCAACGAAAAATTGAAATTGTCTGCTAAAATTTTAGAAGATAATTCAATAACAGGTGATGCGGATTTTAATTACAGCGGAGGTTTGTACGATTATATGTTTTCGCTTTCAAACTCGTCAACGGATGATCAAAAAGATGCTTTGAAGTCGATTTTTTCTAATCTTAAGTTTCAGGACTTAGCTATTCAGAAAATTGATAACAATAGAGATGATGCAAAACTTCAACTTAATTTTGATTTTAAAGCTAACAATTATTCAAAAAAAATGGGTGATGATATTTTCTTTGGAATTGTTCCTTTTGGTCAAAATAGCTTTTATTTAGAAAGTTCGGAGGACAGAATTAGCCCTGTTGAAATCCCGTTCGCTTACCATGATCAATACGAAATAGAATATACTTTGCCCCAAAATTATAAAATTGGCGATCTACCAACTCCTGTTAAGTTAACATCGGAGTTTGGAGAATATCAACTTTCAGTTTCTCAAAAAGAAGGTAAAATAGTTGTAGAGCGACAAATGAAACTCAACAAAATGTTACTACAACCAACACAAATCAAAAGTTATCAGGATTTTAGAAGAAAAATAAGCTCCAACGATAACACGAAAATATTACTTACTAAAATTTAAAAACATATCACATGAAGAAAACTATACTAATTGCTGGTATTTTCTTAAATACTTTGGTTTTCGCACAACATAAATTTCTTAATATTCCTAAGCTTGATCAGACTGATGTATCTTCAACCATTAGTGCAACCAATGCTAAAGATCCCGCAGAGATTTTGTTCAGCTCACATCATTTTTTAATTGAAGGGAATGGATTTATGACCATTGAGGTTATCAAAAGAGTCAAAATTTATGATAAATCTAATGCTGAAGAATTTTTAAATGTTGAAATTCCTTTGAAGATAAAGGGTGGCGATCGAGAATCGGTTAGCGGTCTCAAGGCGACAACTTATAATTTTGAGAATGGGAAAATTGCAACCACAGTGGTTGATAAAGAATCACGAATTAGATCTAATGATTCTAAAAATGTTGATATCCTGAAATTCGCTTTTGCAAACGTGAAAAACGGTTCGGTTCTCGAGTATAAATATAAGCTGAGTACACCATTTTATTATTCGATTCCACGTGTTATGGTTGAGTCATCGGCCCCTGTTAGATATTTTGAATATGTGTTCGATATGCCAATTTATTTAGGTTATAATATCAATTATCAAGGTTCTTTAGCCCCGACACATAGAGAAGTTGGCGAAAAAAGTTTGTATGGTGGCGATTACAAGACGGTTAGGTTTGCTTATGAAAATCTAAAGGCGTATAAAGATGAAAAATATGTTTATAATATAGATAATTATCGTACGTCTATTCGTGCAGAATTGGCGAGCACTAATTTTCCAATTACGGGTAATATGGGTAGTGTTTCTGGCGGTTTTAAATCTTATGCTGTAACGTGGGACGATCTTCGAAAAACAATCTTGAACGAAGATGATTTCGGAATTGAGTATGCTAAAATGGGAGCTGTAAAAGATCTTTTGCCAGCTACCATAACATCTATCACCAATGAAAATGAACGTGCAGATGCGATTTTAAAATTTGTTCAAAAAAATTATACTTGGAATAAAAAAACAACGGGTTGGGCAGAAGATGGTATCAGGACTTTAATTTCAAAGAAAATCGGAAATTCTGCTGAAATTAACTTGTTGCTTACAATGTTGATGAAATCAGCTGGACTAAAAGCAAATCCTGCGATCATGTCCACAAAAGAGCGTGGTATTCTCAACTTCTCGTCACCATCATTATCGCAAGTTAACTACGTGCTGGCGACTGTTGATATTGCTGGCCAACTTAAATTTTACGATGCGACCAGTAAGTATTCCGAAGCTAATGTATTGCCGCCTCGCGCTTATAATTATTTCGCGTATTTAATTAGAGAAAAAGAAGGCGTGCAGGTTAATGTGCTCCCTGATGGGAAAAGCTCAACTACGCAAATTATTAAAGCTAAGCTAAATCCTGATGGAAGTTTTGGTGGTGATTTTTCAGACACTGATGCTAAATTGTATTCTTTAGTATCGACAGAGTCTTATGAGAAAGATGCTGATCAATATTTTAAAGATTACAAAGAAAATTTTAAGTTTCCGATCGAAAATATGAAAGGTGAACATCAGGAAAACGGAAGTTTTATAACTAAGTTCAACTTTACGGCGGATAACTTTGTTGATGGTATTGGAGGAAAATACGTCTTTAATCCACTTCTATTTTTGTATCGTAAAAATCACGATTTTGATCAAGAAGAAAATAGAAAATCACCAATCGAAATGTTGTCTGGATATGATCGTATCAAAAAAGTTACAATTGAACTGCCAGAAGGTTATGCGTTCGAAAATTTACCAAAATCCAAAAAATTTAGAACCGAAGATAGCTCAATTGTGTACAATTATATAGTGACGCAATCTGGAAATTCTTTGACGGTTGAGTCGACAACCTCGGTGGAAGATCCAATATATCCTGCAGAATATTATCCTGCTTTTAAGCAAGTATTTGACCACATTGCAAATATGGAATCGCAAGTGGTAAGTGTCGTTAAAAAGTAGATTATTAATACAGAAAAAGCTTAGAATTTCTAAGCTTTTTTTTATTTTTAAATGTAAATAAGATGTGTTTCCGAAACCTTTTTTCCGAGTTTTTCTAGAGCATTTTTGTAGACTTCAATTTGTTGCTCGTGCTTGTCTTTTTTATCACCAGTTTTAAAATCGATAATGATAAAACCCTGTTCTGTTTCGATAAGTCGGTCAGGACGGAGAACCTTTGTTTCGCCATTTTCAGAAATCATAATGTCGCGTTCGCTAATGATTTTTAAATCTGGAACAAAGAAGTGACGATAAGCTTCCGAGTTAATAATTTCAAAAATACGTTGCTCGATATTAATGCGCTCTTCTGACGTAAAAACGCCTTCTAGCTCATACTTTTCTAAAACCTTTTCTAAATCAAGATTTGATTTTATTTTGGAGAGAATTTCATGGACAAAAATTCCGATTCTTACTTTTGCAACGCGTTCTTGATAGTTTTTACTAGGTGTTGCAATTTGGATATTGTTATTTTCTGAATTTTCTCCTTTTAATGCGGTTATAGATAGTTTTTCAACGATATTTTTCGTTTTGTTTTTTTGCTTTTTTAAATCTGATTCTTCGATGTTATACAAGTCGAAAGAATCGCTTTCTTCGTTGTCAGTTGAAGGTCTTTTTGCATTAATATAATCGATGATCTCTAAATGATTTGCAGACTTATTTGGTTTTTCAAGATAAAGATATAATTGCTCAACAGCGCGCGTTGTCGCAACATATTGAAGACAAAATCTGTCGATTTTATTTTTGTATTCGTTGTCAATATTAAAGTTTGACATCTCTTGATCATATTCCAAAAGTTTTTTATTAAAACCTGTAATATTCACTTTTTTGAGTTCGTCATTATTGTTTAAATCAAACCAACTTGAAAATTTGGAATCTTTATTTTCGTTACGCATTGGCAAAAACACAATCGGAAATTCTAAACCTTTTGATTTGTGAATCGTCATCATTTTGATAGCGTCGATGTTTTCGCTTGCTTGGATGCTTTGGTTGATGCCTTCTTCATTCCAATATTTAAGGAAATCTTTGATGGTTGCGCCTGCATTTTGCGTATAATTAAACAACATTTCTAAAAAGTTCAATAAGAAATCGACTTCTTTATTTTCCACTGAAAAATTTTGTAGAAAGTATTCGATATAGTTGTAAAGGTTTAGATTTAAAATATGTTCTGAACTTAAATCCAGATTATAATTTGATTTTAGTTTAGTATTTATTTCAACGAAATTTTTAGTTTCGAGTATGTTTAATACTTCTGTGGTAAAGTCTTTTATTTCAATTCTTCCTAAATGATTAAGGTGATAAAGCATCTTAATGAAAAATTGATAGTTGTCAGGATTTACTTTCCAATTTAAAAATTCGATAAGCGCTTTGATGGTGTAAGATAAACCAATGGTTAAGCCACTTTCAGAGATGCTTTTAATGTATTGCTCTTGTCCTTTATAGTTGATAAGTTGTTGACCAAGAAGATTCGAAAAATTGAAAATATCTGTGTTTCCACGACAAAGTATACAAATGTCTGAAAGTTCAAACCCATTATCCAAGCATTGTTGGATGTCATTACGCATTTTAAGAACTGCTTCTTCATAAAAGATTTCCTTAACATCATTTTCAAGCAAATTGACACGAACTCGTCCATTGATATTTGATTTTGCAGTTTGTGTTGCTGCTTCACCAAAAATGTATTCGTGTATCGGTTCTAAACCTCTCGAAATGCTGTAATACAACTGATTATTGAAGTCAACGATGTTTTTTGCACTTCGCCAATTATGTTCTAGATTTATGATTTCCGCTTCTTTTGCAACCTCTTCTTTATGACTAATAATATCAAGCATTAATTGACTTTCGCCACCTCGAAAACGGTAAATACTTTGTTTGGGATCGCCAACCAAACTAAAACTCGTGTTGTCGCTCGCAATGGCATTGTCGCGAAGCGGTTTGAAGTTTTCCCATTGCATTTTCGAAGTGTCTTGGAATTCATCAAAAAAGAAATACTGGAATTGCGTGCCGACTTTTTCGTAAATAAAAGACGAAGGTTCCGATTTTAGATTTTCCCCAATAATCACATTGAATTTCGAAAGAAGAACCAAATCATTTTCTATTTCAATATCCTTTAGTTTTTTTTGAATGTCAGAATTTACTTTTAAAGGTAAAAGCGAATCGAGGATTTTAGTATTTCTTTCAATATTGACGTACTTCGCAATGAGGTCAATACGAAGGTCGGTCAGTTTTGGTAAAATAGATTGTATGTCGGCTTCCTTCTTTTTTCCTTTCGCTGAACTTCCACTTGCAAATTTTTGTAAAGCGCCGCTCTCACTTGCGGGAATTGGAAATTCAGAACGTTCATCTTTGTAAAACTTAATAGCTTCATGGAAAAATTTTGCGATACCATTTACGTTTCCTCCTGCAAAATCTTCGATATTTAGATCTTGTTCTGTAAGTGTCTGTATAATTTCTTTTGCTAAAGAAATGGATTGGTTTTTGTCGGCTTTTATCTCGTTTCTAAGATTTTCTTTTTTACGTTCATAAGCCTCCCATTCGAAGTTTTTGTTTTCCGAAAGCGCTTCGTAATGAGTGTCGCTAATAAATTTTTTAGCAGAATCGTATAGGTTTTTATTAATGTTAATGCGAGTTTCGTTATCTAGACCATAATTAACAAAATCCATGAAAGCCTCAGAAATGTGATTGTTGTCACCAATTTCGTCTAAAAGTTGATCAACCGCTTCGATAAGAAATGGCTCTGCATTTATTTCTAAATTGAAATTTTGCGCAAGCCCCAACTCGTACGTAAAACTTCTTACCAACCTTGCATTAAATTTGTCAATGGTCCCAATATTCAGCGTAGAATAATGGTGTAGTACATAATCTAGGATTTGCTTTGCACGATGATGCAGGTCTTCTATAGTAATATGAATGCCCTCGTCATCGAACTCCGATTTTATATTTTGTAATTCAAGATTCTCCTTATAATTCTCTTTTGTAAATGAAAAAAGCCAATTGATAATTCGCTCTTTCATTTCGTTAGCTGCTTTGTTGGTAAAGGTTAGCGCTAAAATATGACGAATGCTTTCTGCCTGATTAGGATATCGAAGACAGATTTTCAAAAGGTTTTTTACAAGGCTGTAGGTTTTCCCCGAACCAGCCGACGCATTGATGACAAGGTAAGAATTTTGCATTCAAAGGAAATTTAGGCACAATTTAATTTAAACTTCCACATCATCAAAATTTAGTCTTCTATATTATATATAAGTTTAAAAGATTTTCTGTGGTGCATGGTTGGTCCATGTTCCATAAGAGCTCTTTGATGAACTTTAGTACAGTATCCAAAATTTTTGTCCCATCCATATTCCGGAAAATCTTTTGCAAGTTCGATCATGAGATTATCACGATAATTTTTTGCAATAATAGAGGCTGCCGCAATGGATAGAAATTTGGAATCTCCTTTAACAATACAATGATGCGGAATGTAGTTGTAAGGATGAAATTTGTTGCCGTCAACTAAGATCAATTCTGGTCTTATTTTTAATTGATCTAAAGCAAGGTGCATAGCATGTATACTTGCTTGTAAAATGTTGTGTTTATCTATGAATTCTGGAGAAAGTTCGGCGATTGCGTAGTCTAACGCGTTATTTTTGATATATAAATCTAGCTCATTTCGCTGTTTAAACGTTAATTTTTTGGAGTCATTAATAAAATTTTGGTTAAAATTTTGGTCAATTATGACAGCGGCAGCAACCACAGGACCAGAAAGACATCCTCTTCCAACTTCATCACAACCGACTTCTATTAGGCTGTTTGAGAAACTTTTAGAAAGCTTTACTTCAGTAATCATTTAACAAAGTTATCAATAAAAGAATGAAACGTTAAAGAAAAATTAAGAAATATTTAACTTTTTTATTGTTTATGTTGAGAAAGTTTTGCACATTTGTTTTATTGAAAAATTTAATTTGATATGAAAAAATTAACAGCTAGTGTTTTAGCAGTAGTGTTGAGTTCTTCGGTTGCAATGGTTTCGGCGCAAACCAAGCCAAGAGACACCGCAAAAACTACGGAAATTGGCGAGGTTATTATAACTGGTGCTATGGGTATTACCAAAAAAGTTGATGCGGTTACTTCTGCTCAACAAGTGGTTAGCTCTGAATTATTAACGCAAGCAGCGAATCCAAACGCAGTTCAAGCTTTGGCAGGTAAGGTTGCGGGATTAACAATTAATGTTAATAGTAGTGGGGTAAATGGCTCTACTTCTATTCAACTTAGAGGTTCAAGATCACTTACAGGAAATAACGATGCTTTAGTAGTTATTGATAATGTGATTTCTACATCTACAATTTTGCAAGGTTTACCTCCTGATATCATTGAGTCGGTTAACGTTATTAAAGGTGCTCAAGGAGCAGCATTGTACGGTTCTGATGGAGTAAATGGTGTTATTATAGTAACTACAAAACGTGGTGCAAAAAATAACAGACTTTCAGTAGTGTATGATGGTTCAATTGATTTTGAAAGTGTTGCGTTTTTGCCGAAAAGACAAACAAAGTACGGTCAAGGTTGGGATAAAGCGAGAGATCAATATGAGAATGGTGCTTGGGGACCTATTTTTGATGGTAGTATGACGGCTTATGGTATGCCCTTGTATGATTATACGGGAGATGGTTATATTACATTAGATGGTATTGGTTGGGGAGATGATTCTACAATTTCAACTGGTGATAACGGCGCAGCTATTATTAGACCTTACGTTTCTAGACCAAATGAATTGAAGAATTTCTTTAAGACAGGTACAACATTTAGTAATGGTGTTACAATTAATGCGGGTGGAGAAGGTAAATATGCTCTACTAACTTTGAATAATACTCAAAGAGGATTTGTTGTTGATGGAGATTCGTCGAACAGGACTTCTGTTCTTTTTAAAGGAGGTGCTAAATTAGGTAAGTTTTCAGTTGATGGTTCTGCTCAATATACAAGAACTAACTTCACACAAACAACAGTAATGTTTGACGAAACGACAAATGATTCATTATACTGGACGTTATTACAGTCAGGATCTGATACACCAATTACTGCTTACAAAGATTATCCAGAAAGTGCTTACGCTTGGAATATCTACTATCAGAACCCTTACTGGAGAATGAAGCATGTTAGACAAGATTATAAGAGAGATGCTTATAACTTAACAGGAGCAATCGGTTATGAACTTAATAAAAATATTAATTTCAAATATACAGCCAATTTACAACAGACTTCATCTTCTTCAACAAGTCATAGAGATGCATTTTCAAAAGCAAACTATAACGGACCAGCTGCAACATATGTTAAAGCTATCACCTCTGCATTGTTTTTAGATAAGAGAGAAAATACGGACTACTATGGCGATTTGATGGCTAATTTTAACTATGATCTTACTGATGATTTAAATTTGAAGTTAAATTTAGGTTATAATTATCAAGAACATAGATACGAAATTATGCAAAATGGAGGTTCAGCATTAGCAGTTCCTGGCGTTTATAACATGACAAATGTTACTCTACCTTTATCAATGGGAAGTGCTTCATTGACAAATGGTTATTATAGAAGAAATTCTCATGCTGTGTTTGCAAACTTAGATTTAGCATACCGTGATTTTTTATTTTTGAATGCTACAGGACGTAACGAGTGGAGCTCAGTATTACCAAAGCATAATAATAGTTATTTCTATCCATCAGTTGGTTTATCTTTTGTTCCAACAAAAGCATTTGATTTTGGAGGGGATGTACTTAATTATATGAAGGTTTCTGGTAACTGGACAAGAGTTGGTAACTCTAGTTCTGTAAGTTGGTATGGCATTAATAGAACAGCAGAATTAGTTGCAGGATTCCCTATGAATAGTGTTAATAGTTACAGAAATGGAATGGTTCAGGTTGATCCAAATATTCGTCCAGAATTTGTTACTACGACGGAAGTTAACTTAGATTTAGGTTTCTTTAAAGATAGAATTAGATTGAATGGATCAATCTATAAACAAGACACTAAAGATTTGATTACAAATCAATCAACATCGTCAGCGTCTGGGATTAACATTAAGACAATTAATATTGCAAAAGCTCGTTCTAAAGGAGCAGAGATTAATTTGGGCTTAACACCATTCAAATCTGCAGATTTCAAATGGGATATCAACGCAGGCTATTCATATAATGAGTCAATTGTATTGGATATTATGGATGGCGTTGATGAAATTGCTTTACAGACAGGGACTACTTGGGGTATTTACGCACAAAAAGGATCAGCTTTCCCAATGTTGAAAGTTTCTAAAATGAAAAGAGACGATCAAGGGAGAATTATTATTAATCCATTGAATGGTAATCCAGTATTAACGTCTTCTATGGAAAATGTAGGAAGTACGGTGCCGAAAAGTATTTATACTTTTAGCACAACTATTTCATATAAAGGATTCAAGTTAGGTGCTGTTGCAGATTACAGATATGGCGCTAAATTTATAGCTGATGTTAAAAGTGGTTTAGCATTTAATGGGTCTTTATGGGATTCAGGAGAAGTAGATAGAGAGAAAGGTGGCTTTGTTATGCCAAACTCAGTAATACCTGATGGAAATGGAGGATATACACCTAATACTACTATTAAGACAGGTGGTAATAACTATTCCGATGTAATTACATGGTTTAGTAGTAACTACGCAACTTACGGAGAAAACCTAGTTGCTGATGGACAAGTTTTCAAATTAAGAGAAGTTTCATTGTCATATACGCTATCAAAAGATATTGTTAAATCTTATGGTATAGATGAAATTACATTTGGAGTTTATGCTAGAAATCCATTTATGAAATTTGCTAAAAATAATTTGAATTATGCAGACCCTGAAACAAGTTATTATGGTGGAAATGCAAGAGGAGTAGCATCACGTACTCAATATCCAAGTACGAAAGTCTACGGGTTTGCTTTAAACGTTAAATTTTAAATTTTAATCTAACATTATGAAAAAATACATATTATTAAGCTTGGTTGGTGCCGCATTGGTATCATGTCGTTTGGACGATAACCTAGATCCGAATAAAGTTTTAACAGACCAAGTTAAACCAAATCTTCGTTTATCAGGTGCATCTACTACAGCCTATGCAGTCCAAGCAGGCAATATGAATGCATTAGGAAATGCGTGGACTAATACCTGGTCAGGTAATTTTGCCCAATTTGGTAACCCTTTTACAACTGAATCAAATCTTGAAATTACTACGACTTATCGTCAAGCGATTTTTATGGATATGTACAGAGCTGTAACAAGATTTCAAAGAATTATTGACTTTGGTAATGATTATGCTAATTATGTAGCAATATCAAAGATACAGAAGGCATACTACATGCAGTATATCGTTGATTTGTATGGAAGTGTTCCATATACAGAAGCATTTCAAGAACTGGAGGTTCCAACTCCGAAATATGATTCTGATGTAAATGTTTATAAAGGTTTAGTATCCGAATTGCTTGATGCAAGAAAGTTAATCGATCAATATGGAACTAATCCTACTCAAACTGTTGAAAGTGCAGCTGATCCTATTTTTAAGGGTAATATGGCTAAATGGAAATCTTTTGCGAATACAGTTTTGTTAAAATTTGCAGTTCGTCTAGCGAATACTAGTAATGCTGATGGTATTGCTTTGAGAAATCAAATTATCAGTGAACTAGCAGGAGCTACTTATATTACCGCTGATGTTGCAATTAACCCAGGTTATAGTAATGCTTCTCCAGATTCGCAGAATCCACTTTACTTTAATTTCGGAAAATACACTAATACAGGAGCTACAAATACAAATGGTTATTACCTAATGACTGCATCAGATCATGCTGTGAAAGTATTGACTGGTGATGCATCTAAAATTACAAGTGGTATTTCTGATGCGAGAGTATCTTTCTTATTTACTAGTGGTAAAATGTATAATAATACTTCTGCTGGTGGTGCTGCTGGTTATTACGGATACCCTCAAGGGATGTCTAATGATGATTATAAAGTACACATGGGGTATACTGTTAATGCATTGAAACCTTCGTTAGCTAATTTTTCATTTTTAGCTGGTCCTTCTTTTTATTCTGCAAATGCTGCAACGGCAACTGGACAGTCGAAAGATGGTTATCTAATGATGCTTTCTGAAAGTGAGTTTTTACAATCAGAAGCAGCGCTTAGAGGTTATAATGGATTCTCAGCAGCTCAAGCTCATTTTGAGGCTGGTGTAAATGCATCATATACATTCGATGGTAAAGCTAGTGACGGTGCTGCTTATATTACTAGTATTGCTGCAAAATCAAAAGTTGGTTGGGCTGGTAGTAATGATGATAAAATTGCTGCAATTCAGTATCAGAGATGGGTTGCTCTAATTAATTATAATGGTGCAGAGTCATACATTAATTATTTAAGAACTGGATATCCAGAAACTCCTTTGGCGACAACAACTGTTAGAACTAATAAACCATGGAGACTTTTATATCCAGCATCTGAGTATTCTAATAACAGTGCAAATGTTCCTGTTGTTAGTCAAGCTGATATTTTTGTGAAGAATAATTTCACGCCGTTTATTTACAAATAATCTGATTATTACATAATAATTATCAAAACCGCCTTCGGGCGGTTTTTTTATTTTCGTAACTTTGCCATTATTTTTTAACATAATGAATATTAAAGATAGCATTCAGCAGAAGGTTTCAGATATTATTAATAACCTTTACCAGATTCAGGATTTGAAGTTGGAAGTTCAACAGAACAAAACAGATTTCGATGGTGATTTTACCGTTGTTGTTTTCCCATTGGTTAAACTTCTTAAGAAAAGTCCGGATGTCATTGGTATGGAATTGGGTAGCGAGCTTACCAACGAAGTTGAATATATAGAAAGCTTTATCACGGTTAAAGGTTTTCTTAATTTAAAAATTAACAATTCGCTGTTTCTTGATAATTTCGAAAGTACTTACCAAGATTTTGGGAAGGTAGATTCTAAAAATCAAACTGTAATGGTGGAATATTCTTCTCCAAATACCAACAAACCTTTGCATCTTGGACATATCAGAAATAATCTTTTAGGTTTTTCTGTGGCGCAGATTCTAGAAGCTGATGGCTATGATGTAATCAAAACTCAAATTATTAACGACAGAGGAGTACATATTTGTAAATCTATGTGGGCTTGGGAGCAATTCGGAAATGGTGTGACACCAGAATCAGAAAATCTGAAAGGTGACAAGTTAGTAGGTAATTTCTATGTAGAATTTGATAAAAATTATAAGTCAGAAATTGCTACTTTGGTCTCAGATGGCATGGATGAAGAAACTGCTAAAAAGCAAGCACCGTCTATGTTGGCTGTTCAAAAAATGCTTTTAGATTGGGAAAACGGAAATCCAGATGTGAGAATGCTTTGGGGAATAATGAACTCTTGGGTTTATTCTGGATTTAATCAAACTTACCAAAGATTGGGTGTTGAATTTGACCAAGTTCAGTACGAAAGTAACACTTACATTTTAGGAAAAGATATTATTCAGGAAGGTCTTAAAAAGGGTGTTTTATTCCAAAAAGAAGACGGTTCTGTTTGGGCAGATTTAACGGACGAAGGTTTGGATCAAAAGTTACTTCTTCGTTCTGACGGAACTTCAGTTTATATGACGCAAGATTTAGGAACTGCGGTTGAGCGTTTCAAAGATAATGATATTCAGAAATTAATATATACTGTTGGTAACGAGCAAGATTATCATTTCCAAGTTTTATTTTTAATTCTTAAAAAATTGGGATACGAGTGGGCTGATCAACTTTATCATTTGTCTTACGGTATGGTTGAACTTCCGAATGGTAAAATGAAATCTCGCGAAGGGACGGTTGTGGACGCTGATGATTTGATGCAAGAGATGTATCAAACGGCAAAAGATAAATCTCAGGAACTAGGAAAATTAGAACATTTAACTGAGGAAGAAAAGGAAATTTCTTACGAAAAGGTTGGGATTGGAGCGCTTAAGTATTTTATGCTTAAGGTTGATCCAAAGAAAAAAATGTTGTTTAATCCAGAGGAAAGTATCGATTTTAATGGTAATACAGGACCGTTTATCCAATATACTTATGCCCGAATTCAATCGTTGTTAAATAAGGCGAATTTCGCTGAATCTGCTATTACAAAAGATTATGCGATTAATGATAGTGAGAAAGAGTTGGTGATGACTTTGTCAAATTTCAAAGAAGTAATTGCGCGAGCAGCCGAACAACTAAGTCCAGCATTGGTGGCGAATTATGTTTACGAATTGGTGAAAGTTTATAATTCGTTCTATCAAAACAATCCAATTTTGAATCAAGAGGATCAAAATACAATTCAATTTAGATTACAGGTTTCCAATTTAACAGCTAAAACTATCAAGAAGGCTTTGGCTTTAATGGGAATTGGTGTTGTTAATAGAATGTAATTTTAACAAAATAACTTTATGAAAGAGCTTTCAAATTTGATGGCTCTTTTTTTACGAATAAAAAAAACGGATTTCAGTTAAGAAATCCGTTTTACTGATTTTCTAATAGTTTAAAATTTCAGTTTAGTTTCGTCCGTTTTGTAATTTCAAATTTCTTAAAAATAAATAGGTTATGTTATATTTTGTAATCGACACTGTATTTACATTTGTAGATTTTTTGTCTACAAAATATATACGATACTTTATAATGTATTATTAATCAATTATTTATATTTTTGCAGGAGTTGTACGAAATTAACACTCAATTATGAATTTCGATTTTTTGTTTTTTGTTAAATTTTGTAATATTTAATTCATTGATTATAAGATGCTTTAAGGTTTTTTTATTTAAAAAAAGGTGTTTTATTCAATATAAAGAAGATAAGTTATAATGCTGAGATTGATATTTTCTAGGTTTTTGCTGTTAATGTTTTTAATTCCAATTTGTTATTTTGGACAAAGTGATTTGGATAAAAGTCAACAAACTGTATATGCGTATCTTTATGCAAAGGAGAACGAAAAGGCTAGAAGTCTTCTCGAAAAAGATTTTCTTCCTAGCCAAGATCTGCGTCGCAAAATAATTGGGCTTGTCTATTTGTCCGATTATTTTTCGGTGACTAAAGATGAGCAAGCGCAGGTTAATTCTTTAAAAAAAGCAAAAGATCTACTTGACGAGGCTAATGATAATCTGTCTAATGCTTATGTTGATTATGGATATGCGAGATATTATTTAAAACTTAATAAAAAAGATCAATTTGTAAAGGCTATTAATAGTAGTATTTCGGTTTTTGAAAAGGCAGATCGAGAGAATTTTATTTTAACCCAACTGTATTTTCTTAAATTTTCATATCAAGTCAAAAATGCAGCTGATGTCCAAGAGTATAAGGATTCGGCTTTCAAGGCTCTGGATTATGCTAAGAAATCTAAGAATAATTTGTTGTTAAATTTTACTTTTAATAATGTTGGTTTTTATTACAAAAATCTAAGTACGGCAACACGCGAAAAGAAATACTTGGATTCTGCGGATGTTAATTATCGTCGAGCTTTCGATGTTATTTCTAAAATCGAACCTAAAGTCGCACAAAAGCGTTCTCTCATTGCTTATTACATCAATTATGGAAGTTTAGTTCCGTTCATTCGTACAAGCAATGCGAGTAAGGAAAGTTTGGATTTAGCTTTCAAAGCTTTAGATTTAACAAGTAACGATGCTAATTACGGAGATCTTACCTCACTTATTTATAATAATATTGGATACAATTATGAGAATGAAGGTAATGTTAGTTTAGCAGAGAATTACTATCAAAAAGCCTACGATCTTGGTCGAGCAAATACAGAGATTATGTTAAGCTCAAAAATCTCTACAATCGACAATTTGTCTCGTGTTTATTCTAATTCTGGTCGTTTTGAAAAGGCCTTGGCCATCGAGCGTGAAGCTAAAGATATGATTCGTCAAGAAAGTAAAGAGCGCTTTGATAATAATACAAAGTCTTTGGAAATTTTTTATGACACAGAGAAAAAGAATGAACAAATCCATCAGCTAGAACAGATTAACAAAGGTCGAACTCGTCAATTATGGATGTTGTTGGCGATTGTTATTATTGCAGTTGCTGGATTTATCGTGCTTTTCAATAATCACCGATACAAACAAAAACTCATTAAACAACGTGCAGATCTATTAGAGTCAGAAAAAATTGAAACCGAGTTAAAACTCCAGCTAGAATCTGAGGAGAAAGCAAGATTGGAAGCTGAGCAAAGACTTTTGGAAATAGAACAGGAGCGTCTGCATAAACAGGCCTTGGCAAAATCGATCCAATTGGATCAGAAAAACTCTATTATTAATGAATTAACAGAAAAGATTAAAACCGATGCAGATGCTGATTTAGATAAGCTTCTTCGCGAAGACAAACTTGTAGATCGAGATTTGACGCGTGTCAAAGATATGCACGAGGAAGTACATCCACAGCTTTTCAAAAAGTTGAATGAAGCTTCCAAAGGAAAGCTAACGACACAAGATTTAAAATATGCATCCTATATTTATTTGAATATGGATAATCAACAGATTGCAAATCTTCTAAAGGTTGAGGTTAAAACTGTTAGAATGACGAAATATAGATTGAAAATAAAACTTGGTCTTGATAAAGAAATGGATTTACAAAGTTTTATTCAGAATTTGGTTTTATAAGAAAATAAAAAAACGCAACTTAATAAGTTGCGTTTTTTATTAATTAAATTATTTTTATTCCTCAGCGTTTTCGTCATCACTCCCAAAATAGAAATCAGTTAAGTTAGTAACTATTTCTTCATAGATATTTCCACTGTTGTAATATATTTTCCCTTTTTCTTTTAATTGGTACAAGCTAACTTGACGGTCAATACTTTCTTCTTTAGTCGCGTTGCTATAGGTGTTTTTAAGCGAAATTAAAAGTTGTTTAAGTTCGTCCGCTTTCAGTGTTTTAGGATTTTTATTTTTGTAGACAGATAGGATGTCGTCAGAAGCTTCGTTCGGCATTTTGAAAGTGACACGATAAGAAATTTCTGCTATTTTTTCGCCTTTTACATATTCGTTATCTACCAACTTTGCACTGCTTATTTTATAAGTAGCTTCATTGAAGTTTTTAATCATTGCAGCGAAATAGTCTTCTGCCTCTTTTTTGTTGGCTTTTGCAGCAGCAGGAGAAAAGATGCTTAAAAAGTTGTCAGACATATTGGCGATCATTTCCGAATTTCCTTCAGTAAAATCAATTGCGTACATATCTTTTCCTTCAACGGTTGGTCGCATGTAATCGTTAAGTGCTTTCAGCGCGTTTTCGTTTTTATTAACAAAAGCTTTGAAATAAAGGTCGAAAGCATCAGATGGCTTTTTAACTTCAGTCTGTGCCGAAAAGATTTGAATGGTTAAAACACAGAATAGTGTCCAGATAAGTTTGATTTTTGTCATTTAATTATTTTTAGCATGTTTCGCCAAAAATAAAGTCTTTGTTATTTGAATGCAATTATTTTATTGAAAATTTTAGTTAAATTTTCTTATTCTGTCGTCCTTGGCGCTGTTTTTATTAAATTAATAATCACAGCTTTAAGTTTTTATTTATTGTTGAATAATTTTCGGAGTTTGTCAGAATAAATCTTGCCACCATTTGGAAGACTAAGCTTAAGTATTACAAGGTGAAATTTAAATTTAGAATAAATTATTTTGAAATAAAGCATAAAAAAATAGCTTGCTAAATTTAGCAAGCTATTTGGATAATCGTAGACCCACAGGGATTCGAACCCCAACAGACGGTACCAAAAACCGGAGTGCTACCGTTACACCATGGGTCTGTCGTTTATTGTGATGCAAATGTAGGCCTTTTTTTCTAACTTCCAAAATATTTCGCAAAAAATTTCATAATTTTATACAAAATAATTTCATAAAAAAATCAATGTTAATCGACTGTTCTGATATTCAGCTAGATATAATGAAACCTAAAAATGACTTCGAAACAAAAGTTTTTGAATTTTTTCAAGAATGCCTTTCCGATAAGCTTACAACAAGCATAAAAAGTTCTGGTTCGACAGGAATTCCAAAGCTTTTTGATGTCGAAAAAAGCAGAATGTTTGCTTCGGCAAAGATGACTTGCGATTTTTTAGGTTTAAAAAAAGGAAATTCTGCTGCGTTGTGTCTTCCGATAGAATATATTTCTGGCAAAATGATGGTGATTCGCGCTATCGAACGTCAACTTATTCTTAATGTCTTAGAACCTAAGTCGGATGCGCTTGCTAATTTAGAGACAGAAGTCGATTTTTGTGCAATGACGCCTTTGCAAGTGGAGCATTCACTAGATAAGTTACATTTAATTAAAAAACTGATTATTGGCGGAGCAGCTGTTTCGGAAAGTTTAAAAAAGAAAATTTATGACAGTTTAAAAACTTCAAATCAAGAGATTTTTGAGACTTACGGCATGTCCGAAACCTTGTCTCATATCGCATTACGAAAGATTTATCCAATTACGGAAGATTATTTTACTTGTTTTGAAGGTGTTAATATTAGCATTAGTCCGAGCGGATGTCTTATTATAAATGCACCAAGTATTAGTCCGGATCTTATTGTAACCAACGATTTGGTCGAGATAATTGGGGAAAATCAATTCCGATTCTTAGGACGAATTGATAATGTGATTAATTCTGGTGGTGCCAAAATTTTTCCTGAAGAAGTTGAAGCTTTAATAAAGAAAGAAACACCTTATGAAGTTGTTGTTACTGCGATTCTTGATGACGTTTTGGGAGAAAAAATGATCGCTGTTGTTGAGGCTCCGCCGAGTGAAGATTTAAAACTAAAGATTTTAAATATAAATTACCGTCGTAAGCTTGATCGTCCAAAAGATGTTATCTTTATTGAAAATATCCCGAGAACTCCAAACGGAAAAGTGAACCGAATAGATTTGAAAGCGATAATTAATAGATACAAAGATGAATGATTTTTCTAAGGAACTTAGTTTTAAAACATCAAGAAGTGGTGGTGCTGGCGGTCAAAATGTAAATAAAGTTGAGACGGCGGTTACTGCGATGTGGAAAGTTTCGGAAACTAAATTTTTTTCTGATGAGCAAATTGAGTTGATTTTGGAAAAATTAAAAAATCGTATTAACAACGACGGAGTTTTGCAATTGACGTCTACCGAAGCAAGAACGCAACTTGAAAATAAAGCGATTGCTATCGAAAGAATTCTTAATATCGTTAATGCTTCTGTTGTTGTTCATAAACCCAGAAAACAGACAAAACCACGTAAAAGTCAGATTGAAAAACGATTGACAGCGAAGAAAATTTTGTCAGAGAAAAAAGATAATCGGAGATTTCGTTACTAAAGATTAAAAATAGTTTTGGGATAACTAAAAAAGGCGTACTTTTACCCTCCGATTTTTGAAAAATGGAAAAAGAAATCAAAATCAGTTTTCACGTGATTCCTTCATATAAGGATCTTGATGAAACTGAAAAGAAACTTTTTGACGCTGCAAAAGCAGTTCGAGAAAATGCCTATGCAAATTATTCTAACTTCTTGGTAGGTTGCGCACTTTTGCTTGATAATGGTGAGATTGTTACAGGAAGTAATCAAGAAAATGCAGCCTATCCTTCTGGTCTATGTGCTGAAAGAACAACCATCTACTGGACTTCTGCGAATTTTCCTAAAGCACAAATTACTAAAATGTTTGTGATTGGTGCACCTCGTAATATGCTTAGTTCTCAGCCAATTCCGCCTTGTGGCGCGTGTCGCCAAAGTATTTTGGAGTATGAGGCTAAACAAGATCAACCTATCGAAATCTATTTTGCTTCCTTAGAAGGTGAAATTTTTAAAACAAAATCAGTTCGAGATTTATTACCTTTCTCGTTTGATTCTAGTTTTTTATAGGCTTTAAATTACAAAATTATCTTCGTTATCGAACTTTTTACGAAGTCTTTGTTTAGACTTTTTAACACCATCAACGCTTAGTCCTAATAATTGAGCGATTTCTAAGTTGTTGAGATTTAGTCTATTAAGGAGAATGATTCTTAAGTTTGACTCTGTTAAGCCTGGGAATGAGGTGAGGATGTATTGATAATATTCTGGCTCTTCTCGAATAAAAACTTCTTTGAATTTGTTCCAGTTTTCATCAGTAACTAAATGCGAAATTTTTAATTCCTCCATAGCGGAAAGTGTTTTTGTTGCTTTTCCTATTTGACGGAGTTTATTAATTTCGTTATCAATATCATCGATATGTTTATTTCGGTCGACTAAATAGGCTTTGAAACTTGCTAGAGAGTTATTGGTGGTTTGCAGTCTTTTATCAGACTCAACTTGGTCTAATTTGAACTTTAAAATCTGCTTTTCGTAACTACTTTTCAGTAAACGAATTTTTCTTTTATTAAGTTGATAAATACTTGCAACAAGACCACAGAGCAAAAGACTGACCGCAAGTAAGGACCATTTGATAACTTTTGACTTTTCCGCTTTGTTTTGTTCGGCTTCTAATTGCCATTCTACACGCTCTTTTTGGCTTTGCCAGTTTGCCATTTTTACGGCTTCAACACCGTCTTGTAATATGATTTGATCACTCAGACTTTCAATTCTTCTTCTTGCAGCTAACTCTGCATTATCATTTTTTTCATATACTGCGATTTGCAAAAGTAGTTTTTGGATATCTAGCTCATTACTAGCTAAATAAGTTTTGGTTTTAATATAATCTAAAGCATCTAATAATAATGTTTTTGCGTTTTGATACTGTTTAGTTTCAACATAGATTGTAGCTAATCTTATTTGAGCAAACATAGTGTTTTTATCACTATTTTCAACCTGAGAAATTTCGATGTCTTCCTTTAATAAGCTAATTGCTTTGCTGTAGTTTTTTCTATGAGCTTCAATGTATGCAATGTCTCCTAAAGCTTTTGCATAACGGACTTTATCATTAATTGTTATAGACGCAGTTTTGGTCTTTTCTAGATATGTCAGTGCTTTTTGAAAATTATTTAACTTGATGTAATTAAGGGCAATGTTGTTAAGTATTGTCCCATAGTTTTGGTTATTAGTCGAGCATTGTTGTAAAGCGCGCTCAAGATATTCGTTACTTTTATTGTTATCTTCAATTGTCGACCAAAAGAAGCCATTTAATTTTAAAGTATTACAAGGATCGATAATGTCCTGGTCGCGATTGTTTTCTAATAGTTTTGATGTTTTTAAAAATAAAGGTAATGCGTTGGGATAATCATTGTAGGTGTAATAATAGAATCCAAAGCTTGTATAAAACCATATCAAAAAATTGTTGTCTTTGATATCTGACGATAATTTTAACGCATCTTTGTAAAGTTGAAGACTTTTAGGATTAGATCTGTCTAATTGTTTTGAATAAAAGTTTGCTAATACAACTTTGTTTATGATTTCTTTTTTGTTACTTATTATTTTGTAAGAATCTGAGTTTAGAAATGTAATTAGTTCTTTTTCGCTGTTTATTTCTGAGGCTTTTACAACATATTTTGTCTCGATTGTAGACAGATTTTCGAGTTGTTGTGCTTTGTAAGTGGCTCCGCAAAATGCAAAAAAGAAAAAAAAGAGGTATATTTTTACCATATTAACAAATATATCCAAAAAAAGTGTATCAAATTATTTTTTTTGAAAGTCTGTATGTAGTTGATAATCAGTATTGCTTATTTGTAAAATAATTTGTCCACCCCAATGTCCACCCCTAAATTTTGCATTTTTTGAATATTTTTTGAAATTTTGATGGAAATATTTAGACAAAGACTACTACTAAGCTTTTTTCAATTACCATGAATGTCTAAATGTGATTAATAACCATTCTATTATATGCGAAATGCCAGATATATTCTGGCATTTTTTATTTTTAGATTTCGTAGATGTTGATTGGTTCTTTTATGTCTTTCAAAATACTTTCTGTACGTTCTTTATGTGTGTCTGTAATAAAGATTTGTCCAAAATTTTCTTGATTAACAAGATCAATTAACTGTGTTACGCGTTTATCATCTAGTTTATCAAAGATGTCGTCCAATAAAAGGATTGGGGTTTTGCCTGTCAATTCTTTAATACGAATCATTTGTGCTAGTTTAAGAGCAACCAAAAAAGTTTTTTGTTGTCCTTGCGATCCTACTTTTTTGATGGGATAATGCATCATTTCAAAAAGCAAGTCATCTTTATGTATGCCTTTTGATGTATAGGTTAGCACACGATCCTTCTCTAAAGATTGACTAAGCAAATCAGAATAATCTTGCTCTAAGTCCGATTGATAAGTGATGTAAACTTCTTCTTTTCCGCCAGAAATACTTTGATAAAAGTTTTGCATAACTGGATTAAGAAGTTCAACAAAGTTTTTACGTTTTGCAAATATTTTTTCGCCGTGTTTTATCAAAGGTTCATCATAAATCTCGAGGCTATCTTTGTCGAAATATCTATTTTTTGCGAAATTTTTTAGAAGCGCATTTCGTTGTTGTAAGGTCTTTTGATATTGTATTAAAGCAAAAAGATAATCGCTGTCAGTTTGAGAAATCATCGCATCTAAAAATTTTCTGCGGCTTTCTCCAGAATCCGAAATTAAATTTTGATCATAAGGCGAAATAATAACAGATGGTAAATAACCAACATGATCTGCGAGTCGGTCATAAGATTTGTCATTTTTTTTAATAACTTTCTTACTTTCCTTACTAAGAATTATTTTGAGAATATCTTCTTTTTCCTCATTTTGAACTTCCGCTTCGATGCTAAAGAAATCGCAATCGTTTTTAATATTGTTAAAATCGGAGTTTCCGAGGAAGCTTTTACCAACAGAAAGATAATACAAAGCGTCTAGGATATTCGTTTTTCCCACGCCATTATTCCCGACAAAACAGTTGATTTGTGCAGAAAGATCTAGCTGTAGATGATCGTGATTTTTAAAATTATGAAGACTGAGTTTATTAATTCTCAAAATAGAAATTGATTTAGTCCTACAAAGATAAGTCAAATCGGATTCTTAAAAAAGAAGGTAATATTTAATCGCCAAGTAAATAATGAGCGGAAGTGCGGAACAACTTTCTATCCAAAAAGAAAAATAAGCATCAGTTTTGTTTTCAGATGCGAAAAATATCAAAATACAACTTACAAAAGATGTTAACAATAATGCAATAATGCTATCAATTCTAAAAAATAGAATACTTATGATATTTGCTAAAATAATCAAAAAATAGGCGAGTAATTTTGTGTTTTTGATACCAATTAATTTCGGAAAAGTCACGACTGTATCGTATTTCATATCACGAATATCAAAAGGTAAAACAAGTGCGGAGATGAAAAAAAAGCTAAAACCGATAATTGGCCAATTAACTTCTGGCAATCCTAAGAATCCAAAGGATAAGGCCCAAACAAGTCCAACGTAAAAAATCTTGACAAATGGTATGTTACGAATGGTATTCGCAAGAAAATTACTGTTGTACAAAAGTCCAAGAACAACTATTAATAACCATTTTAATAAGACAATTTCGTTATGATTTCTGATGATCAGGAGGACGCAAATAATACCAGTAAAAAAATTGAATATTAATATTTTTTTAAATATTCGACCTTGTCCTTGGTATTTTGTGTAAAGATAACCACTGAAAAATGTTAGAAAAATGAGGTACAGCTTGGGAAAACGGAATGTATTTTGTTCCAAAAAGAAAAAAGCAGCCAACATTGTTCCCATTAAGGAAACATAAATTTGGCTGTCTACAATATATTTTTTTGCTAATTTTAAAACTGACATTATATTACAAAGTAAACAAAATTATAGCTTTTGTAATGTGATTTTGATAAATAAAAGTTTATGAAAAAACTCATTCCTACTTTAGGATTGTTGTTCTTGACTAGTTTTTCGGCTCCAATTTTTGGACAGAATTACTACGAGCAACAATGGAAAATCATTAAAGAACAGGCGAAGAAAGGAAACTTTAAGTCCAACCAGACGATTTTTCAAAATATTCAAAAACAAGCCATGAAAGATAAAAATCTACCAGAGTTAATTAAAGCGCTGAAAGGTGATTTTAGCATTGTTAAAACCACTTTTGACGATACCGAAAATGATAATGCCAGTCGTTTTTTTAAAAAAATTGAAGAAACAAAGAATTCTTTTTCTGGGAAGGAAGCTTTGATTTTGGAAGTTTTGAAAGCCGAATTTATCAAAGATTATTACGATTCTGTACAATGGAAAATTAGAAGTCGTACCAATGTTGACAATCAAGATGTTTCTCAGATTGAGACTTGGACTAATCTCGGTTTCAAAAACTATTTATTAAAACAATATCAACTGGTTTTTGACAAAAAGGATGAACTTAAATCGATTAATCTGAGTTCCTATAAAAGCATTTTTGATGGCGCTTATGATGAAGAATATTTTCCGACGGTGTTAGATTGGGCGTCGACGCAATATGTTCGATTTTTAAATGATTCTAACTTGTTTACAAAGAATGAATTAGATGCGAATCAACCAAAAATTCTTCAAGTTTATAATGATTTAATAACGACAAATTCAGGGAATGCAAAATTGTATTTTAAGTCTGAAAAGTTAGCTTATCAAATCCAAAGAAATCCTAATGATAAAAGTTTAAAAGAGCAATGGCAAGTCTTGTATAATGATGAGACGGAAGGCGATTACAAAGTGATGATTGCGTCAAATCTTGCCTCGGATTTAATAACAAATAAAAAGCAAAAAGAAGCTTTAGAAATTATTAAAAATGCAAAATCAAAATATCCAAAATCTGGATTTTTAGGAAATCTTCAAAATGTAGAAAACAGCATTATTCAGCCTAACGCCAATCTTTATCTAGAACCGACAAGTTTAGCTAACAAACCAATTCATGTGGTTGTTGAAGCCAAAAATGTGAAAAACATTCAGTTGAAAATTTATCAAGTTAAAGACGATATTTTAGGATTTTTAAGCTTTGTTTCCGATCCGTATAATTCGAAGTTTTCAAGTGTTAAAAAAACATTAGTGAAAACTGAAAATTTTGAAGTTCCAACAAAAGATGATTTCCAAACGCATAAAACATCATTTGAAGTTAAAGCGCTTCCAGCAGGAATCTATATGCTGGAATATTTGGTTGATGGCGACAATCCAATTAATTACTATGGCAATTATTTTTTAGTGTCTGATGCGAAGTCGATTTATAAAAATATTTCGAATAAAAATCAAGATGCTTCTGAGTTGTTGTGGATTAATTCTGACAACGGAAGTTTAATAAAAAATCCAAGCTTAAAGGTTTTCGAATATCTTCCGAACGCAAAATCTATATCCAACAATGTGGTGACGATTAATAAAGATTCAAGCTTTCAATTGCCGATTACCACAAAGAAATCTTACTATCGTTATCATCTTTTGCAAGATACCAAAACTGGTGACGTTGAGTTGAGACAAACTTATGGCTCTAACAATGATTATCGAAACGAAAATAGAGCGAAAAAAGAATATCGCGCACAGATTTTCCTTGACAGACAAATCTATCGTCCTGGACAAATTGTTTATTTCAAAGTCATAAATACCAAGCTAGAGGCAAGTAAAGAATCTGTTGTAGCAAAGCTTTCGCAAGAAATTGTTTTGGAAGATGCGAATGGCGAAGAAATCGCAAAACAAAGTTTTACAACTAACGATTTTGGTTCTTATAACGGAAGTTTTACGCTGCCAAAGTCGAAGCTTAATGGAAATTTCACTTTAGTGATTGATGATGGAAAATTAGATATTTCGGAACAAAAAGATTTCTTGGTCGAAGAATACAAACGTCCAACTTTCGAACTAAATTTTGAACCTATAAAAGATGAATATAAATACGGTCAAAAGATTGAATTAAAAGGAAAAGCGACGATGTTTTCAGGCGTTCCGTTGTCAAATTCTAATATTCAGTACGAGATTAAAAAACAAAATATTCGTTGGCGATATTTCTCTTGGTATCCGAGAATTTATGATAACGAAAATTCGATTTTGGGAGAAACAAAAACCAATGACAAAGGCGAATTCACGATTGTATTGGATTTAAAAAAGGATGAAAAACTAGAAGGTGTCCAAGTTGATCAATACAACATAAATGCAAGTGCAACGGATATTGCTGGCGAAACGCAATCTGTAGATACAAGTTTGACGGTGTCGTCGGTTTCGCATTATATCGATGCAACGCCACTTAAAGACCAGTTTTCGGATGATGATATTAAATTAAATGTTGAAACGAAAAATTACAACAATCAAAATCTCAAAAAATCGTATCATGCAAAATTGACGAAGTTGGAAGAGCCACAACGCGTTTTCAGAAGTCAATTTAAAGATCAAATTCAGGATTTGCCGAAGATGTCGAAATCTGAATTTGTAAATCTTTTCCCAAATGATCGATTTGATAAATCTGATCTTCCAAAAAACTGGAATTCAGAACGTGTTTTATTTGATAAAACTGCGCAAGATTCGGTATTTAATATTGGTAAATTAAATGCTGGTTATTACCGATTAGATTTTTATAATATCGAAGGAAAAGATAGCATCAAAACAAGTCAGGATTTCCAAGTTTGGAGTAAATCGAGTTTGGATTCTAAACAAAAAACTTTCCTTAACACAAGTTTTGACAAGAAAGAATACAAAGTTGGGGAAACGGCTAATTTGATGATTTATTCGGCGGTTCCAGATGCGATTGCGAATATTTATGTTCAAAATGGTGATGGCAATACAGTTTTCGAAAGAAAAGATTTGAAAAATGGTTTCCTAAATTATCCAATAAAAATTTCTGAAAAATCGGAAGTCTTAAATGTACAAGTTGTTTTAGTAGGTTTTAATGATGTTCAAACTGAAACTTTGTATGTTCCGATAAAAGGAAAAGATGATGCTTTGAAAGTTGAAACCACAACGTTCCGTGATAAGTTACAACCAAATTCTAAAGAAAAATGGACGTTGAAAGTGTCAGGCGCAGAAAACGAAAAAGTGATGGCTGAGGTTTTAGCGAATATGTATGACATGTCTTTGGACAAATTTGCCGCGAACAGATACTCGTTTAATAATATATTTTATAGAAGCGACATCATCAACGATTATCGAATTAATACAGCTTTGAAGCAATTGTATTATAATAAACGTCTTAAATATTCGAATACTAAAAATATCCGTGAGCCGCAGTTTAATTGGATGAATTCTGATCTTTACTCAGTGTCATATGAAAGCATTAATGGTCTTGTTAATCAAGAAGGTGTTAAAGGTATGGCACCAGCACCATCAATGCGTAGTGCACCAAAAATGGATGTTGCCAATGATAAAATAGAAGTTGTACAAAACATGATTGCAGAACCTAAAAAAAATTCTGCTGATTATAAAACTGATAATGTAGAATCCGATACTTCATTAGAAAACATCAAAGTTCGTGAGAATCTTAACGAAACAGCTTTCTTCTATCCAAATTTAGTAACTGATGACAAAGGCAACGTAAGTTTCGAATTTACAACGCCTGAAGCTTTGACCAAATGGAAATTGATGTTGCTTGCACATACCAAAGATGCAAAATCTGCTTATATGGAAAAAACGGTGGTAACGCAAAAAGACTTTTCGGTGACGCCAAATTACCCGCGATTTTTGAGAGAAGGCGATGTGTTGACGTTCCAAACAAAAATCAACAGTTTGGTATCGAAAGCTTTGACTGGTTATGCAAAACTTCAGATTTTGGATGCATTTACCAATGAAGATATTTCGGAGAAGTTTAAACTTAGTAATTTGACGCAAGTTGCTGGTTATAATGTTGAACAAGCTTTTAGTTTAAAAGAAAATTCGAGTACCGCTTTGTCTTGGACTTTGACAACACCGAAAGATGTTTCGTCAATTATTATAAAAGTTGTTGCGAAAGCTGGCGAATATTCTGACGGTGAACAAAAAGCCATTGCAGTGCTTCCTAACAGAATGTTGGTGACAGATGCGACACCGATTTTTGTAAAAGAAGGCGAAACTAAAACTTTTGAAATTGAGAATTTAATTAATAACAATTCGACGACAGTTTCTAATGTAAGAAATACTTTGGAGTTGACGACCAATCCTATTTGGGAAGTGATATTTGCATTGCCAAGTCTTAAAAACGAAACTAAAAATTCGGCAGATGTTATCTTTAATAAATGGTTTGCTGATGTTATCGCTTCTGAGGTTTTCCGTGCTAATCCAAGAATGAAAACGATTTTTGACGAATACCAATCAAAAGGACTTTTAACATCTAACCTTGAAAAAAATCAAGAATTAAAACAACTTCTTTTGGACGAAACGCCTTGGATGTTGGAAAGCAAAACCGAGGAAGAACAAATGACTAAGTTGGCAAGATTGTTTGATGCGAACACAATGCGCAATTCGATTCTTGATGATTGGCAGGCTTTGTTACAACTTCAGAATCCTGATGGTGGTTTTAGTTGGTACGCAGGTTATCCGAGTTCTTACTATTCGTCGTTGTATATTCTTAAAAATTTAGGAAAATTAAACCTTTGGTTAAAAGACAATGTTAAAGATTATCAATCGGATTCTCAAAAACAAATGATTTCGAAATTGATTAATTATGTGGATAGCAATGTCAATCGTTATTGGGATGTTCGTAAGGAAAATCCGTGGAGCAATGCTTCGCTAGAATATTTGGATGCGAGACATTATTGGGAAAAAGATTATCCTTTGACTGCTAATACAAAAGCTTTGAAAAATCTTGTTATTAAAAAAGCGAAAACTGCAAAAATTTCGGAATTTACATTCTTTGGATTACATAGAGCCGCGATGTTGTTTGATCAATATGGATTAAAGGATGTGTCTACAAAATTGATGACTTATCTTAAAGAAACGTCTACAAATTCTAAAACGCAAGGTGTATACTGGAAACAAAATCTTGATGATTGGGGTTGGTATTCTTCAAAAGTTGTGAATCATGCAGGCGTTTTGGAAGCTTTTAATACTTTGAAACCAAATGATATTCAGTTTATAGAAGATTTAAAAATTTGGTTAATTACTCAAAAAGAAGTTAACTCGTGGGGAACTTCGAGAAGTACAGCTGAGGTTATTTTTACAATTTTAAACTCTGGTAAATCTTGGACAACGCCAGAAAGTGATAAAGCAACCATTGTTTGGGGAAATAAAGATATGAGCCAAGCGCAGCAAAAAGCGACTGGTTATATCAAAATGAGCGAAGCTTCTTCTAATGTTGATAAATCTTTAGGAAAAGTAACAGTAACCAAAACAGGCGCTGGAATTGTACAAGGTGGCTTGTTCTGGCAATATTATGAGGATTTGGATAAAATAAAATCTTCTGAGAATTATATTTCCATTAAAAAAGAGTACTTCAGAAAAATTAAAACTGAAAATGGTGAAGAATTAAAACCAATTACTGCAAATACGCCATTAAAAGTTGGTGATAAAATTACAGTAAGAATGATTCTTAACACCGACCGAAATATGGAATATGTTCAGTTAAAAGATATGCGTGCAGCAGGAACGGAGCCTTTGGATGTAATCTCTGGTTATCAATGGAAAAATAATCTTGGATATTATCAATCGACAAAAGATGCGTCAACTAATTTCTATATCGAATATATGCCGAAAGGAAAATATGTTTTTGAATATGATTTGGTGGCAAATGCTTCTGGTGTTTTCTCAACAGGGATTTCAACTTTGCAAAACTATTACGCACCTCAAATGAACAGCCACACAGCAGGTTCTAAAATGGAAATTAAGGAATAGGTTTTTAAGTTATGAATTATGAATTAATTTTGCTAAACGCTAAACGCTAAACGCTAAACGCTAAACGCTAAACGCTAAACGCTAAACATAAAACCAAATGAGCGACGGATTAATCTGTCGCTCATTTTATAACCTAAACTTAAAAAATATGATTTAACCTATTCTTTTACGATTTTATGTGTCGTTGTTGTAGTCGCATCAGTAACTCTTACAATGTAATTTCCTTTTGGAAGGTTAGACACATTAACTTGATTAGTTGTTGCAGAAGCAACTTTCTGTCCTGTCATATTAATAACTTCAACAGATTTAATGTTTTTAGCATTAGTGATGTTTAAGACATCTTTTACAGGGTTCGGGTAGATTTTGATATCAGATTTTGCGGATGTATTTCCAGTCGCAAGATAAGTTGTAAGATCGACCATAAAGCCATAAGTTTTAAAATCTGGAGTTCTTGCAACACCAACAATTTTGGTTCCGTCACCAGAAATGGCTAGTGGTAACGCTAAAGTGTAATTTCCTAAATCGATGCCAAAACTTGACACATAAGTATTAAGATTAACCAAGCCATTTGTCTGCGACCAGATGAATCCGTCACCACCGTATGGACTTCCTGGGAAGTTTCGGAAAAACCCAATAACTTTTTTCCCGTCAGCGGTTACGTCAGCTGCGCCACCTCGATAGAAATTGCTAGATAATTCGTGTGTAATAGATTGGTAACCTGACTCTTCTGTGTAGATAAAAGGGTAGATGCCATCAATGCCAACTATAACTTTTCCGTCTGCTGACACACGATTGGCTTCACCAAAAGTTGGTATTCCTTGCTCATTATTGATAACCGTTTGTACGCCATTTTTCCAATATGTTGCTGCACGTTGGCCAGATGCTAAATCTTGAAAACCAACAACAACAGATTTATCAGCACTTATGCCATTAGCTCTTGTACTTTTTTCAGGGAAGAGGCTTCCTAGATTTTCGATACCGTTTTCAGCAGTCCATTTTATAGCTCTGGTAACAGTATTCGATAAGATACCATAACCTACAAGTGTAGATCCATCCGCAGAAACACCCCAAGTCGAGCTATTAAGACCATCTTGACTTTGACCAAGACCTCCATGATAAGTCCAACTCGCACTATTTTTGTCATAGCTCGCCATTTCGTTAAGGTTATTTTGAGGATTGGTCATATAACCAGCGATTCTTGAACCATTATCAGAGACAACGACATTCCCGATTAGGTTACCAGTCGTTAATCCGCCCATATTAACTATTGACTGAGTTGGGCTCCACATCCATTGGGTTTTTCCGCCTTGGCTACCTACAACTGTTCCGTCAACGCTAACATCCATTGGTTGTAATCCTTCGCCAATGATATAAAATTGTCCATAAGACATTGTTCCGAATAACGAAATTGCCATCACTTGAAACAAACGCTTGTAACTCTTTTTCATATTTTTTCTTCTTTAAATTAAGTTTTACAATTTTAAAGGCTTTATTCATTTTTTCAAAATAGATGTGTTTTAAGATTCATGAAATTTTAAAGTATTAAATATTTAAATTGTTTAAAATCAGTGTTTTATGTATTTGTAAATTCTAAAATTTGAAAAAAATATTTTAAGAATATTAGTCAGCAATCACTTAAAAAGCTATTTTTGTTAGATGTTGCGTCCCCAGAATCTAATTCTTTTAATGTTTTTGATATTTTCGTTGTTAAACGGACAAAAGAATAATGACTTTTCGTCATTGGTGGATAAGAGCGTGCAAAAGATTTATCAGAATCCAGATGAGGCCATTAACTTTATACAAAGCTTTATAATAAGTGAGCAAAATCCGGAGCATCGTTTGGTTTTACAAAACCTAATGGCACAAGCCTACGCGATGAAGGGCGATTATGTGCAATCTGTGAGAATGTCTTTGGATAAAGAAAATAATATTCTGCACCAGAGCAATCAAGACTTTGCAAACCTTATTAGAGATTATGCTTTGGCAGAACAATATCAAAATTTAAAACTCTATAAACAATCTTCAAAATTAATTTCAGAATTGTTGAAAGATCAATCTTTATACAAATCGGACGAAAACTATAACATTACGATTGCGAAGATCTATCAACTACAAGCCATTAATTTTTCGGTGAATAAAAAAACGGATGAAGCTCTCAGTTCGTTTCAGAAAAGTAACACTTATCTTAAAAGTCAGACCGCTGAGAATTTTATTATTAAAACAGAAAATGACCTTTTACAAGCAAGTATTGACCTGAATCGCAAAAAAATTGACAAGGCAAAAACTGTATTATTTGCAACAAAGCAAGTTGTCGATAATAAGTCGGAGCAAGTGTTTTTATATAGTTTAACTTACGAAAGATTGGCGCGACTTAGCTTTTTGGATAAAAACTATTCGGAAGCGATTTCTTTGTTAGAAAAAGCTTTAGCAAATGTGGAAGGTGTCGATTATTTGGTTTTAAAATCTAGGATTTACGATCAGATGGCAAAGAGTTATCTCGCACTTCAAAACGAAGATAAGTACAGGTTTTACGAAAAACTTTTTGTCGATAGTAAAGCAAAAATTGATGCCAGTCAAAAAGAAGGCATCCGATATTTGTTAAAATTGACAGAACTTCGGGAGCAACAAAGTCTGGAGCAAGGTCGTAAAGATGCTAGTTTTTTAACAAGATTTTTATTAATTGGTTTTGCTGTTGCTGTTGCGGGATTAGCGATTTATTACTTTTTTGAATACAAAAGAAAAGAAGAACTTGCGAAA
Source organism: Soonwooa buanensis (assembly GCF_900167905.1). GTDB lineage: Bacteria > Bacteroidota > Bacteroidia > Flavobacteriales > Weeksellaceae > Soonwooa > Soonwooa buanensis. Next base: position 134,482 of record NZ_FUYZ01000002.1, read on the forward strand.
CAATTAGACTTTTTTAGAAATCAAAAATCGTATTTTAAAAAATTGTCCGACGCAAAAGCAGATTTGTCCAAGCCAGCTGTGGAGCCTCAAATTGAAGACAACAACAATCTACAAGAGTCGGAAGTTAAACAACCGAAGAAGAGTATTTTAATTTCTAAAGAGAAAGAAGACGAGATTTTGCAAAAGTTGGACGAGCTAGAAAAGTCCGATCGATTCTTAAATAAAGAAATGTCGTTGGCAGTTCTGGCGGGACAATTAGAAACCAATACCAAGTATCTTTCAGAAATTATTAACAAATATAAAGGCAAGAATTTCAATCTTTATATTAATGAATTACGAGTTAATTATATAGCTTACATGTTGAAAACCAATCCGATATATCTTAATTATAAAGTAAGTTATTTGGCTGAGGTTTCGGGCTTTTCGTCGCACAGTGCCTTCACGACTGTTTTTAAATCCATTACAGGGATGTCACCCAATGCGTATATCCAACAGATTAATCAAAGCAACAAATGAAAAAATTATTAATATGTTTTATGCTTTGTAGTTTTGGGATTTTGACATTGGCATCTAATCCTCGCGAAGCCTTGTTTAATAAAGCTAAAGACAATCTTTTTAGAAATCCTGAAGAGACTATCAAAATCTCGAATCAGTTATTAAAAGATGAAACTGATGTTAACAAAAAGGCAGAACTTTATTTAACACTTTCCAAAGCATACATTGCAAAACGGGATTTTGATAAGTCATTAACTTACGTCACCAAAGTGCAGGATTTGTTGGGTGAGATTACCAACTCCGATACCAAAGCTCAGATTTTGATATCGATTGCGATTCAGTATCAACAGATGGAGGTTTTTAATAAAAGTCTAAGTTTTCTTGACGAAATTGACCAACATAGTCAAAAGATGCCTGATAGTTCTAGGATAAAATTTTCCGTTTTAGGAAAGGCTTATGCGGTGCGAGGTATGATTTATAAAAGTCAACTAAATCCGGAATTGGCGCTTTCTAAATTTACAATTGCTGTCAAAAATTTTGAAAAAATTGCACCAGCTTTGCAATCTAATGCTAATCTAAGTGTCGTTTTTTATAATATCGGATATTGTTATTTGGATCTAAATGATAAAAATAAGGCTGAAGAATCATTTCTCAATTCCATTAATTTTGCGCAGAAAGAAAAAGCCAGAAGCCTAGAAGCATTTGCTTACAAAGGACTTTCGGATGTATACATGAAGAATGCAAAACATCTAGAAGCGTTACAATTGCTGAGTAAAGCGGATAGTTTGGCTGCTAATATTGGCGATTTACTTTTGAATGAAGGGATCTACAAAGTGATTGCGGAAAATTATTTGGCTCTTAACGATATTAATAACTATAATATTTACAATCAAAAATACTTGCAAACGCGCTTTCTAAGAGAGCAAAACGAACTGCAATCTATTAATACGAGTATTGACAATATTCAAAAAGAAAACAAAAAAAATCTCGATGAGATAAGCCAAAGTCAAACAAAACTGGATAGTTTTATAATAATTTTTGGAGCAATTTTGGTCATTTTATTCTTGTTTTTAATTTGGAAAAAAAGACAAGCTAATCGTCTTCTTCAAGAGAAAATTAAAGTAATTTTAAATTCATAAAATTTTATCATGCGAAATATATTTAATGCTTCAGATGTTGAGGTTTACATCAAAGCGATTAATCAGTTAACACCAGAAACGTCGGCAAAATGGGGCAAAATGTCCGTTGACCAAATGTTAGCGCATTGCAATGTGACTTACGAGTTAATCTATGAGCCACAAAAACACAAAAAGCCTGGTTTTTTTGCAAGATGGATGATGAAAAAATTCGTGAAACCTAAAGTAACTAACGAGCTTCCGTACAAACAAAATTTGCCGACGGGACCAATGTTTGTAATCAAAGATCGCAAAGATTTTGAAACAGAAAAAAAACGATTAATTGGTTTTCTTCAAAAGACGCAACAACTTGGTGCAAGTGCTTTTGATGGTAAAGAAAGTGCGAGTTTTGGTACGCTCAATTCTCAAGAATGGAATAATATGATGGCCAAACATCTCGATCATCACTTAGCGCAATTTGGGGTATTATGAGATTAATTTATCTTTTTGTATTTCTATTTTCCACCTTGTTTTTTTCACAAACGAAAGAAGCTTTGGAAACTTATTTATTAAATGATAAAAATGCTTTTGTCGGAAAAATAAATAATGGAGCACCGATTTTAGTTAATATTACAGAAGTTGATGTTAAGGCTTTTCCAAACGAAATAAAAGTGAAAGGAAAATCTGATGTCGAAGGAACAGTTTGCGAATTTACAGGAACTCTAACGCTTGAACCTAATTCTCAAATGGGAAATTCTAAGATGTCAACTCTCTTTTATAAATTCGATTTTCAAGAACAAAAACTTCATGAGCATACAGGCATTTTTACTGGAAGTTTAGCGATGAAAGTGCTTACCGATAATTTGGCTTTGGTTGTTTTTGAAGGTAATTGGGAAAGTTATAGTAAGAAAATGCGCTTCCCTGTTTATTTTGATAACAACGAATTATTAAAAACTAAACTTTTAGAACTCTCGAAATAATGAAGTTGTATGAGCCAATAAGTTTTCGAAATGTCACGTTAGAAAACCGAATCGTTATGTCGCCGATGTGTATGTTTTCGGCGGAAGATGGTGTTGCTAATGATTTTCATTTTGTACATTACGCTAGTCGCGCGCAAGGTGGCGCTGGACTTATTATGATTGAGTCGACGGGCATTATTCCTGACGGTCGCATTACGTCAAAATGTCTAGGACTTTGGAACGATGAGCAACAAAAGTCGATAAAGAAGATTGTCGACTTTGTACATAAGTTTACGAAATCCAAAATTGGGATTCAGTTAGCGCATGCAGGACGGAAGTCCTCAACTTGGGGCGGAAAACAATTGTCTAAGGAAGATGGTGGTTGGGAAGTCGTTGCACCAAGTGCGATTCCGTTTCAGCCGAGCGATTGTGAGCCAACAGTTTTAAGTGTTGATGCTATAAAAGATTTAGTTCAAGATTTTAAAAAGTCAGCTAAACGTGCTGTAGAAGCGGGTTGCGATGTTATCGAAATTCATGCGGCGCACGGCTATTTGGTACATCAATTTTTGTCGCCTTTATCGAATGTGAGGACAGATGAATATGGCGGAAGTTTCGAGAATAGAATTCGCTTTCTTTTAGAAATAGTCGAGGCTATTAATGAAGTTATCGACGAAAATGTTGCTTTGTTTGTTCGCGTTTCGGGCTCCGATTATGCTGATGGCGGTTGGGATATTGATGAGAATGTCAAATTGGCGGAAGTCCTAAAAACCAAATCTGTGGACTTAATTGATGTTTCTTCAGGCGGAAATATTTTTGGTGCTAAAATTACGTTGTTCAATTCTTATCAAGTGCCGTTTTCGCAAAAGATAAAACAACAAACTGGTATTAAAACTGGCGCTGTTGGTTTGATTACCGATGTTAAATCTGCAGAAGAAATTCTTAAAAACAATGAAGCGGATTTAATTTTCCTTGCAAGAGAGCTTCTCAGAAATCCATATTTTCCAGTGCTTAATAGTTTTGAAAATAATGAAAATTGTTTCTTTCCAAAACAATATGATAAAGCAAAACCTGAAAATTAAAAACTATGAAAACTAAGGTAGAAAAAGAAATTATCATAAATGCGTCAATTGATAAAGTTTGGAAAGCTTTAACCAATAAAGACGACATGAAACATTGGTATTTTGATATTCCAGATTTTAGTTTAGAAAAAGCTGCAGTTTTTAATTTTTATGAACCTGGCGTCGAGAACAAATTTTGGCATCGTTGTCAAATTGAAGAAGTGATTCCTAATCATATTTTTAAACATACTTGGGAACATCCTGATTTTAGTAAAGCTGTAACACATTTAACTTGGACGCTTTCAGAAAAGGATGGTCAAACGGTTGTAAATCTAAATCACGACAATCTTGATGGTCTTGCTGAAGCTGGAGACGATTTTAAAACAGAAAATTACGATGCGGGTTGGACAGAAATTCTGAAAGGTTTAAAAGAATACTTAGAAAAGTAAATTATTTTTATTCTATCAATAACAAATAAAGAGCTTGTCATTTGACAAGCTTTTTTTATGTGGATAATTCTTTACTTAGTTTTAATTTCGTTTGTTTATGTGGAATTTGTGACGTTTTTGGGTTTATTTTTGTTTTGTATTTAAATATTTTCAATTATTTCGATTTATTTAATATTTATATCTTCGCTGGGACTAAAAATAAAATTTATATGAAGAAGTTTTTATCGACTCTCGGACTTTTATCGTTCGGGACTCTTATGCATGCGCAGATTACTGGTTGTACCATTGCTCCCAACGGAGCTTATCCTTCAGGAGTTGTAACACCTGTTTGTAATAATTCTAATGAAATTGTAGCAGAATGGGGTTTTACTGGTGAATATACGATGGTGAAGCTCACCAAAAATGTTAGTTACGAATTTGCTGCAGCCCTAGATAATGGTCCAGCTTTTATTACGATTTCAGAAAATACAGCTAATCCAACAATTCTAGCGTCGGGTAGTGGCAAAGTTGTTTTCAAACCAGCCGAAGATATTGTTATTAGATTCTATACACATCTTAATTCTAATTGCGGAAACAATGATTATGAATTTGTAGATAGAAAAGTAAAATGTTTCTTAGATGTTCGAGATGTTTACTGTGAGCCAACATTGGACTGTTCGGATGGGGCAGTTATAAAGAATGTGAAGTTTGCAGATCTAGTTAATGCTTCAGATTGTTCTACAAATGGTTTTAATGATTTTACTGCAAAAAAAGCCAATGTTAAAAAAGGCGAAACCTATAATTTTGAAGCTGAAATAGGTTACGGTTGGTACAATCAGTCGGTTTCGGTTTGGATCGATTATAATAAAAATTTCTTGTTTGAGCCACACGAGTTCACTTATATTGGTACGATTGACCAAGGTGTTTTATCAAAAGATATTACAATCCCAGACAATATAGTAAATGGAGAATACAGAATGCGTGTAAGATTAGCAACTGTGACGCAATCTGGAGCAACGGCGGATAAAGCTTGTGATATGAATGATGCTTACGGCGAAACTGAAGATTATACTTTGAATGTTGTTGATTATTTGTCAACACAAAATCACAAAGATTCCGAAATTAAATTGGCACCAAATCCTGTTGTAGATATTCTTAATATTTCGACAAGTGTAAAGGTATCAGAAATTAATATTGTTGATATAAGTGGTAAAGTCGTAAGTAGCGTAAAATCTAAAAATAGTATAGATTTCAAATCTCTGCCTTCTGGTATTTACATTGTTAATGTGACATTAGAAAATCAAAAAACGCTTAGTAGAAAAGTTGTTAAGAAATAACAAAGAAAAATCCCCAATAATCTTGGGGATTTTATTTTATCTAAAATTCGAATCTTCGAACCGCTTCTAGAGTTTTATCAATTTCTGCATCTTGGATCGCAGCGGAGATAAACCAAGTTTCGTAACCACTTGGTGGAAGATAAATTCCGTTTGCTAACATCTGTTGGAAGAAGTTATTGAAAATACAAGTGTAAACGGAATCGTAAGCCTCTTGGAAGTTAGAAACTTTGTTGGTTTCAAAGAAGATGGACATCATACTTCCTTTTCGGTTGATGCGATGTTTTAGACCTTTTTCGTTAAGGATTTTTCCAATTTCGAAATCTAAAGTTTCGGTCGTTTTATTGATTTTATTATAGAAATCTTTATCCGATTTAATCAATTCTAAAGTTGTTAAACCAGCGCGCATCGCCAGAGGATTTCCGCTCAAAGTTCCAGCTTGATAAACTGGACCATTTGGCGCCAGATAATCCATGATTTCTTGTCTAGCTGCAAATGCACCAACTGGCATTCCGCCACCGATAACTTTCCCGAAAGTGACAATATCAGCGTCAACACCAAAAGTTTCTTGTGCGCCACCAAAAGCCAAACGGAAACCTGTCATCACTTCATCAAAAATTAGTAAAGCGCCATTGTCTTGACAAACTTTTTTAAGATTTTGAAGAAAATTATTTTCTGGCAAAACACAACCCATATTTCCTGCAACGGGTTCTACAATAACGGCAGCGATTTCGCCTTGGTTATGACGGAAAATATCAGCAACATTTTCGATATCGTTATAAGTAGCAATCAAAGTATCTTGCGCGGTTCCTTTGGTAACACCAGGCGAATTTGGATTTCCGAAAGTTGCGGCGCCGCTTCCAGCTTTTATTAAAAACGAATCCGAATGTCCATGATAACAACCATCGAATTTGATGATTTTATCTCTTCCTGTAAAACCTCTAGCCAAACGAATCGCGCTCATACAAGCTTCAGTTCCCGAAGAAACCATACGGATTTGGTCGATATTTGGAACATTGTCGACGATAAGTTTCGCAATTTCAGTTTCTAATTCGGTTGGAGTTCCGTAAGAAAAACCATGTTCTGCTTGTTTCTGAATTGCTTCTAAAACAACAGGATGTGTGTGTCCCAAAATCGCAGGTCCCCAAGAGTTGATGTAGTCAACATAGTTGCGATCATCAGCATCTGTAAGGTAAGCGCCTTTTGCAGATTTCATGAAAACGGGAACGCCTCCAACAGATTTGAAAGCTCTTACAGGTGAGTTAACACCACCGGGAATATACTTTTGTGCCTCGTCAAATAAGGCTGAACTTCTTTGATATAACATGTTTTGTTATGAATTTATTATTGTCTGAAAAACAGTTTTTATTGAATTAAAATTTCGAATCTCGAATCTCAAATTACAATCAAAACTAGCTTCTCGGTTTTTTATTTTTAAGATAGATCACTTGCCCAACGCGCGGTTGTTGACCTTCATCCATTCTGTTTTTTGAATAAAGTTTGGAAAGTTTAATTCCAAATTTTTGAGAAATGTCGTGCATATCCTCACCAATCTCGGCTTTGTAAGTATCAACATTACCAGAAGATGACTTTTTGTCTAAGAAAACAATGTCATTTTTCTTCAAAGTATTGCTATTAAGTTCATTAAATTTAATGATTTTCTTTTCGCTAATTCCGAATTTTTTAGAAATCGTCGCAACATCCGTATCTACTGGAACTACGAAAAACTTCATACCACCATTTGGATGATTTTTCACCAAAATATTTTTAAGTAAAGCTGGAGCAGAAAGTGTCTCGCTCTGTTTGTTAACGTCTTTTTGATATTGTGCATACGAGGTTTGCTCGTAAGTTGCTTTAACAGTCGCAGGCGTTACTTTAGAGTTGGCTTTGTTTTGATCCATTTGCGCCATAAAAACCGCATCGTTATTAAGCGCAGGATATAATTTTAGAACTGCGTAATAGACTTGATCTGTCGACGTATTATCAAATTCGTAGAGTTTGTATTTTTCGATTTTATCAATCAAAATATAAGCATAGCGCGGATTGGTCGCATAACCAGCTTTTTTAAGACCATGTGCCCAAGCACGATAATCTTTCATGTCTAAATCAAAAAGCTTGGTATAATATTTACGAGTCGCCAAGAAAATAGAATGATCTTCATAAGATTGACGTGGATCATCATAAACACGGAAACACTCATTAGGTGCGTCATCCGTATGCTTCATGCTTTTACCAGTCCAGTCTTCTTTACATTTGATACCGAAATGGTTGTTACCTTGTTGAGCCAATCGACTTTGTCCGCCGCCAGTTTCCAAAAGGCCTTGCGCTAAAGTTATACTTGCTGGGATTTTATATTTTTCCATTTCTTCGACTGCGTATTTCGCAAATCGTTGGATGTATTGATCTTCTGTTTTCCAAGTTTGTGCTTTGGCAAATCCAAGCGTCATGATACAAACTAAAGCAAATATTCTCTTCATAATTGTTTTAAGTTTCAAAATTTTTAAAAGAATTAAAACTGAATCAATGTTTTATTCTTCTTTTGAAGTTGTTGGTTAGCACCCGCAATCGCTTGCAATCCTCCAGTATGAAATGCTAAAATTTTTGTCCCTTTTTCGAAATAATTATCATCGATAAGTTGTATTAATTTTTGCATCATTTTTCCTGTATAGATTGGATCCAGCGGAATCTGATATCGTTTATAAAAATCATTTATAAAACGAATATTATCGTCGGTTATTTTGCCATAACGAGCTTCTAAAGCATTTAATAATTCAAAATTTGATTGTCCTGACCAATTTTTAACAAGATTTTCGAGGCTGTCGTCTTGGACAACTTTTATCCCGATAACTTTTTGATGAGGTTCTGCAACTTTTGAAATCCCTGCAATCGTTCCGCCTGTGCCAACTGCAGTGCAAAGATAATCAAAATCTTTAGTATGCTCATTGAGCATCCATTGGACACCTTCAACCGCCAAATTGTTACTTCCTCCTTCTGGAATGATCAAAGCTTCGGGGAAGTTTTGTTTTAAAGTTTGGTTTAAAAAAGATTTGTCGCGGTAACTCTCCCTTGAAACAAAATTAAATTCCATTCCATTGTTAAAAGCTTGATGAAGAGTAGGATTGTCGTAGATTTTATCCTTTAATTCCTCACCTCGGATAATACCAAGATTTGATATGTTTAAAGATTTTCCTAAAGCTGCAACCGCTGCAATATGATTGGAAAAAGCACCACCAAAAGTGATGAGTTTTGCATTACTTGGATTTTGGTCCAAATAATATTTAACGTTATAAAAAAGCTTCCAATATTTATTGCCAGAAATATCAGGGTGGATGAGGTCTTCACGTTTTATCCAAAGTTCTACACCATTAAAGTTTCCGATCTTCTCAATCGGGATATTGTGCTCGGTTGTCAGCATATTGAAAAAAAATCCGCAACTAAGTGCGGATTTAATTTATTTGGTTTTGTTAATGATTGTCTTAACCGCTTCGATCACTGCGTCCGAATCAATTTTGTATTTCTTCATCAACTCAGCTGGCGTACCAGACTCACCGAAAGTATCGTGTACTGCAACAAATTCTTGAGGCGTTGGTCTTCTTCTCGCCAACATTCCTGCAACAGATTCGCCCAAACCACCTAGATAGTTGTGTTCTTCAGCAGTTACAATTTTACCAGTTTTTTCAACAGATTTAAGAATGATTTCTTCATCCAAAGGTTTGATGGTGTGGATGTTGATAATTTCACAAGAAATGCCTTCTTTCTCCAAAGCTTCAGCAGCCAAAAGACTTTCCCAAACCAAGTGACCAGTCGCAACAATCGTCACATCTGTACCTTCTTGCAAAAGAATACCTTTTCCGATTTCGAAAGGCATATCTTCAGGAATGAAAACTGGAACTACAGGACGTCCAAATCTTAGATAAACTGGACCTTCGTGTTTAGCCGCTGCCAAAGTCGCTGCTTTAGTTTGGTTGTAGTCACAAGGATTAATCACCGTCATACCAGGAAGCATTTTCATCATACCGATGTCTTCTAAAACTTGGTGCGTTGCGCCATCTTCACCCAAAGTAAGACCTGCGTGAGATGCTGCGATTTTTACATTTTTACCAGAGTAAGCGATAGATTGACGGATTTGGTCGTATACACGAGAGGTTGCGAAATTCGCGAAAGTTCCAGCAAAAGGGATTTTTCCGTTGATAGTAAGACCTGCAGCCATACCCATCATGTTAGCTTCTGCGATACCAACTTGGAAGAATCTTTCTGGTGCTTTCTCAATGAATTTTTCCATTTTAAGAGAACCAATAAGGTCGGCACAAAGTGCAACAACGTTAGGATTAGTATCTGCTAATTCTGCCAAACCTGCTCCAAAGCCAGATCTTGTATCTTTTTTTTCTGTATATGTATATTTCATGAGGATTTCTTTTTTGTTTCGATTATTAGATGTTTAGTAGTCTGTAATTTCGTCAAGTTGAAGTTGCTGAAGTGCACTTGCCAATTGCTCATCGTTTGGCGCTTTACCATGCCAAGCGTGAGAACCCATCATATAATCGATACCTTGTCCCATTTCTGTATGTAGAAGAATAGCAACAGGTTTTCCGTTTCCAGTTTCTGATTTTGCTTTTTCTAAAATTGCGATAACTGCTTCTAGGTCGTTTCCGTTTTTCTCTTCAAGAACCAACCAACCGAAAGCTTCTAGTTTTGCATGAAGATCACCAAGGCTTAATACATCATCTGTATCGCCATCGATTTGTCTTCCGTTGTAGTCAATAGTTGCGATGATGTTGTCAACTTTTTTAGCCGCTCCATACATCAAAGCTTCCCAGATTTGACCTTCTTGTAATTCGCCATCACCGTGAAGTGAATACACAATTGACTTGTCACCATCTAACTTTTTAGCTTGTGCAGCGCCTAAAGCGACAGAAAGTCCTTGTCCTAAAGATCCCGATGCTACACGAATACCAGGAAGTCCTTCGTGTGTCGTTGGGTGACCTTGTAATCTAGAATCAAGTTTTCTGAAAGTTGCTAATTCTGCTACTGGAAAGAAGTCAAATCTAGCTAGTGTACTGTAAAATACCGGAGAAATATGTCCGTTTGATAAGAAGAATAAATCTTCGTTTTTACCTTCCATTGTGAAAGGCAAGTTGTAGTTCATTACTTTTCCATAAAGGGCTGTGAAGTATTCTACACATCCTAAAGATCCGCCCGGATGTCCACTGTTAACTGCGTGAACCATTCTTACAATGTCTCTTCTGATTTGTGTACTCAAGCTTTTTAGCTCTTCGATATTTTTACTCATTTTTAAATTTTTTCGTGTTGCGAATTTACGATTTTAGTTTTTGTTTTCGAAACTTAACAGGTGTTAATTGCTTGTTAATTTAGACTTTAGCAACCTTCGTTCATTCCGACCATGATTTCAACAACAATATTGTTTTCCATCACAAAAGTTAAGTAAGTGCCAGCATCGTAATCATTTAATGTGAAAAAAGATTGTTTGTCATTTTTACCGTTTTCATCTTTATATTGATGAACTTCAAAATTTGCATAATTTCTATAAGTGTCGATAAGTTGATCTCTTGTATTACCAACGCCCATTCCGCTTTTTGTTTTGAATTTTGGACTTTTCGTTTTAAGTGAATAGACTTGCTTTTGCATTGGTTTGTTTTCGTCAACCCATTGATCCATCAGCGTCACATCAACATTTTCTCCATTAAGACTAACCTTATTTGTTTTTTCGTAATCTTCAAAAGTTTGAAGCGCTTTTTTCGCAATTTTATCAGCTTCACTTTTTGGCATAAAGACTTTAAAATCACCAATTCTTAAAGTAGAAACTTCAAAATTTTGAGCAAAAAATAATTGACAAAATCCTAAAAATAAAAAGATGCTAAGCTTTTTCATATTCGATAGTTTTATTGTTTTTAATTAAATATAATCCGATGAAAGTTAGTAGTCCGTTTAACACAATTAACTCAACGCCGATGCGGTAAGACGTATAATTGGTTACTAGATAATTGATAATATAAGTCAAAACTGGCGCGATTAAAGTCACCGCCAAAATGCTTCCTTTTTTTGAAATTTGATATTTAGTAAAGATTCCAAAAGCGAATAATCCTAGAAGTGGTCCATAAGTGTAACCAGCAACTTCCATGATGAGATATACGATGGATTTATCATTAATTGCTTTAAAAATCATAATTAAAATAAAGAAAACAATCGTGAAAATTAAATGCACCTTCATACGAAGACGTTTTTTCTGTTTTTCAGATTTTGTTTGATCTTCATTAATGTTAAGAATGTCGACACAATAAGAACTTGTAACGGCTGTTAAAGCGCCATCAGCAGAAGGAAACAATGCCGAAATAAGTCCAATAATAAAAATCACCGAAATAAAAATTGGAAAATAACCTTGCAATGACAAAGCAGGGAAGAGGTCGTCACCCATAATGTTGTTAACATTTCCTGCTGCATCTTTCATCCCGAAAAGGTTTTGTATCGTTTCTTGTCCGTTAACCAATTTGGTGATTTGCATATATTCAGCGCCATTTTGTAACGCAAATAGGTATAAAAGTCCACCAAGAAATAAGAATGCGAAATTGACAATCAACAATGTTCCTGCAAAAGTTAACATGTTCTTTTTTGAATTTTTAAGATTGTCAACAGAAATGTTTTTCTGCATCATTTCTTGGTCAAGTCCAGTCATCGCAATCGTGATAAACATACCGCCAATGATGGTTTTTAAGAAAAATGTTTTAGAATTAATATCCGTATTGATGAGGTGCGTGTAGTTTTGTTTTTCTAAAAGTGTATAAGCATCGCCAACAGAAATATTAAGATGATTAAGGATATAAATAATACAAGCTGCCAAACTGATAATCATAAAAGAAGTCTGCAAAGTATCAGTGATGACAATGGTTTTTACACCGCCTTCAAACGTATAAAGTAGCACCATTAAAAGTAAAACTAAAGCCGTTAACCAAAACGGAATTCCGATTTGCTCTAACAAGAAAATTTGCAACACATTAACTACCAAATATAATCTTGCAGTCGCACCAATTGCTCTCGAAATAATAAAAAATACAGAGCCAATTTTGTGTGCTTCAACATTGAATCTTTTACCCAGATAAGTATAAATCGAGGTCAAATTCATTCTGTAATAAAGCGGAAGCAAAATAGCTGCAACAATAAAGTAGCCTATGAAAAAGCCGACAACCATCATGTAATATTCGAAGCCACCAAACGGATAAGCGCCGTCCGTCATCTTGCCAACCGTCCCCGGAACCGAAATAAAAGTTACGCCCGAAAGACTCGTTCCAATCATCCCAAAAGCAACGAGCCACCATTTACTTTTTTTGTTCCCGATAAAGAAAGATTGATTGTCAGAATTACGACTTGTAAAATAAGAAATCACAAGTAATCCGATAAAATATGCGAATACGAATAGTAATAATAAAGTTGCAGAACTCATTCTTAAAATTTATTAAAAAACAAAAGTAAACTTTTGCCACGATTTATTATCATACATCAAGTAGCTTTTTTAGTTATATTACTAATTTTGCAGTTCATTTTAAAACTCAATTATTATGAAAAAATTATTCTTATCTTTTATGTTAATGTTTGCCGTGACAATGTCATTTGCGCAATCAACTTGGACAATTGATCCAATGCACTCTTCATTTAATTTTAATATCAAACATATGGGAATTAGCTTTGTACAAGGGCGCTTTGATAAGTTTGATGCTTCAATTTTAACAAGTGATGCAGATCTTAAAGATGCAAAATTTGATTTTACAATTGATACCAATTCTATTGATACCGATGTTGAACCTCGTGACAAACATTTGAAAAGTGCTGATTTTTTCGATGTTGAAAAATTCCCAACGATGACTTTTAAAAGCACATCGATCCACAAAGCAAAAAATAACGCTTATGTGTTGCAAGGTGATTTAACAATAAAAGGCGTGACCAAGCCAATTGTTGTGACTTTAACTTATGGTGGAAAAGCTAAAGATCAACAAGGGAATGAGAAGCTAGGTATCCAAACTAAGTTTAAAATTAATCGTTTCGATTATGGTGTAAGCTATGATCCATCAGGAGCAGCTGTCGGTAAAAATGTTGACATCACTGTTTTTGCAGAGTTTACAAAAAAATAAATTTATAGTTATGTGTGTGTGAATCCGTTTCTTGAAATTCTCGAGAAGCGGATTTTTTTTGAATTATAAACTTTGTTAAAAATTAGTTTTAAATAATTATTGATGTTAATTTTGCAATGATGAAGACTTCGATTTTACACCGACAATTCTTTAAAAGCTTGAGCATTTTATGTTTAAGCCTTGGTATTTTGGTGGCATCTTGCGGTATCAAAATCGCATTGACGCAAAGCCTTAATATCGAAAACTATTGCGGACAAAGTCTTAAATCGGTTAGTTCTTGTAGTTTTGCTGCTTTAGAAAATAAACAAGAAAAGTTTTCTATTCAACAGAAGAAATCGGAAGATTTAAGCTTCGGTTTTAATTCAAAAATTCTTTTTCAAGAACATCAACAATTAGAAAATGCTAATGTTGATTTTCCACTTTCGCGATCTATTCCGCTGTATATACTGTATCAGCAGCAGCGTGATGCACTCTTTTCATAATTTTTTATTCGTTTTTTCCTACTTAAAATTTGAATTGATATTCAAGTTAGAAACTCTTTTAAAATAAATTATTATGAATCCGAAAATTAAAAATATAATGAAAAAATCATTCAATATCATGTTGATTGGACTTGCATTGTCCATCGTTTTTGTCCCAGAAGTTAAAGCTTATGCCCAACAAGGCCTTATGAAGCTAGGCTTTTTTCAACCAAAATTAGAATTACCTGCCGAAATTACTGGAAATGCGAATGAGCCGAAACTTGTAAAAGAGTCTAATTTTAAAATGTCTTTTGTTGATGCAAAAGGAAAATCTTTAAGCCTTGAAGAACTAAAAGGAAAAGTTGTTTTTATGAATATTTGGGCAACTTGGTGTGGACCTTGTATTGCCGAAATGCCTTCTATCCAAAAGCTTTATGACAAATTTAAAGATAAAGAAGATGTCGCTTTTGTGATTTTGGAAGCAGAATCTAATAAAGACAAAGCGGTCAAATTTATGACTAATAAAAAGCTCGATTTACCAGTTTATTTCCCAATAGGGAATATCCCATCAGAGTTTTTCCGAGGAAGTCTCCCAACGACGGTTATCTTCGATAAAAATGGAAACGTTGCACACATCACTGAAGGAATGGCAGATTATTCTGGTGACGATATTGTTGACTTTCTTAACGAAGTCCGCAATATGAAATAAGAAGCGTATTTAAAAATAAAATCCGAGTTTAATGCTCGGATTTTTTATTTTGTAGCATGAGGTTGCTGATCCACCAAAGTCCTACAGCTGCAATTGCAAGGATAATTCCTGAGCCAATCCAAAGTGTATTAAAACCGAGTTCGCTGGCAACATTAGTTCCTAAAATCGGTGTGATAATAAATGAAAACGAAAATGCCATCCCGTTAAGTCCCATATATGCCCCTTTGTTACCGCCTTCGGATCGCATCGCAGTAACCGTTGACATAAATGGAAGTGCTAAAATTTCACCAACACTTAAGATCGTCATTGATAATAACAAGGTGAAAATATGATGATCAAATGCCAGTAACGAATACGAAATTCCGCATGCCAAAGCACCAACAAATAAGGTTTGTCCAATGGTAAAATGCTTTTCTGCAAAGTTGACAATCAACATTTCTAAAACAACGATGATAAAACCACTATAACCCAAAATGTATCCAATGCTGGTTTGGTCGAGATGCGCAACTTCTTTATAAAAAATCGGAATCGTATTAAAGAATTGGAAAAAACAAATTGAAAACAACATACACAGCAATGAAAATATAATGAATTTCACGTCTTTGTAAGGTGATTTTCCAACTGGTTTTATGATGTCCTCTTTTTTTCTAAGTTTTTGTTTAGCTTTAAAAATGATGTTTCTTTTTCTAAAAAATACAACGTACATAATGCCTGCAACAAGCGCAGCAACAGTATTTACACCAAATAAAAAGTTATAAGAAATTGCCGATAGAATTCCGCCCAAAGCTGGACCAATTGAGAAACCAAGATTAATCGCCATTCTGTTTAATGAAAAAGCACGTGTAATATTTTCTGGTCTAGCATATTTTGTGATCGCAACAGAATTGGCTGGACGAAAGGATTCGCTGATGATACTTTGTATTAATATAATGCTCATCATCCCTTCCAAAGTTGGAAAAAATGGAATGAACATAAATAGCGGCGCACTCAAAAACAAACTAAAACTCTGGACACGATATTCTCCAAGTTTATCTGTGAGATAACCGCCAATCCAAGAACCGATAACCGAACCAATGCCGTAAAACATCAATACCAATCCCGCTTCTTTTAATCCGAATCCTAATTTGTCTGTCATGTAAACACCTAAAAAAGGCAATACCATCGATCCTGATCTGTTGATTAACATGACAATCGATAGCATCCAAGCTTCTTTGGATAAGCCTTTGAAGGAGTCAACATATACTCTGAAAAGTCCCAATATTCTGTATTTTTTGCAAAGTTAGGACTTATACATTGGAAATAAAACCGAAAGCGACCTCAATTTTGAAGTCGCTTTTTTAATATTCGTTAATGTTGATTTAGTAGGCTGTTTCGTGGACTTTAACCGCACGACCACTCGGATCATTCATTTTTTTGAAAGCTTCGTCCCACTCTAAAGCGATTGGTGTAGAACATGCAACTGACGGAACAGACGGCACACAAGATGCAGCGCTATCACTCGGGAAATGTTCTTCGAAAATACTTCTGTAGCGGTATTCCTCCTTGCTCATTGGCGTGTTAATTGGGAAGCGGTATTTTGCGTTTGCCATCATGTCGTCACTGACAGTTTCTTCAGCAACTTGCTTCAATGTGTCGATCCATGAATAGCCAACGCCATCGCTGAACTGTTCTTTTTGACGCCAAGCGACACTTTCTGGTAAAAGATCTTCAAAAGCTTTTCGGAGTACCCATTTTTCCATACGATCAGGTGTAATCATTTTGTCTTTTGGATTGATGGTCATCGCAACATCCATAAATTCTTTATCCAAAAACGGAACACGACCTTCGATGCCCCAAGCCATTAAAGATTTGTTAGCGCGAAGGCAATCATAAAGATGAAGTTTTCCTAATTTTCTAACATTCTCTTCATGGAAAGCTTGTGCAGATGGCGCTTTGTGGAAGTATAGATATCCTCCAAATAATTCGTCGGAGCCTTCGCCAGAAAGAACCATTTTAATCCCCATCGATTTTATAGCTCTTGCCAAAAGATACATTGGCGTCGATGCACGAATCGTCGTGACGTCATAAGTTTCTAAATGATAAATTACATCTCGAATAGCATCCAATCCTTCTTGAACAGTATATTTAACCTCATGATGAACCGAGCCGATATGTTCTGCAACTTTTTTTGCCGCTACCAAATCGGGGGAGGTTTCTAGTCCAACTGCAAAACTGTGCAATCTTGGATACCACGCTTCTTGCGTATCTCCACTTTCGATGCGTTGACGCGCAAATTTTGCAGTAACTGCTGCAATAATGCTAGAATCTAAACCACCAGAAAGCAAAACACCATAAGGAACATCACTCATCAATTGTCGATGGACAGCTTCTTCTAAGCTTTTTCTAATTTTTGCAATGTCGGTTTCGTTATCTTTAACTTGCTCGAAAGTTTCCCAATCGCGAGCATAGTGTTTTTGCGGTTCGTGACCTTCTGGGCTAAATAATAAATGTCCAGCTGGGAATTCTTCAATCTTGTTGCAAAAGCCTTCCAAAGCTTTTAATTCCGAAGCGACATAATAATGACCTTGCTTATCCCAAGCTTGATAAAGTGGTACAATTCCCATATGATC
This sequence comes from Soonwooa buanensis, assembly GCF_900167905.1. Classification (GTDB taxonomy): domain Bacteria; phylum Bacteroidota; class Bacteroidia; order Flavobacteriales; family Weeksellaceae; genus Soonwooa; species Soonwooa buanensis. The sequence goes on from NZ_FUYZ01000002.1 coordinate 151,791, forward strand.
GCGACCGATGAGGTATTCATCTTTTTCGATGTCGTAAAGAGCAAAGGCGAAAATACCATTAAGTTTTTCTAAAAAGTCTTTTCCATATTTTTGATAAAGAGGCAAAATAACTTCGCAGTCAGATTTTGTTAAAAATCCGTATTCTGGAAATTCTTTTCTAAGTTCTTGATGGTTGTAGATTTCGCCGTTGACTGCGAGAACCAGTTTTCCATCTGTTGAAAACAAAGGTTGTTTTCCAGAAGTTGGATCGACAATCGCTAATCTTTCGTGTGAGAATATTACTTTTTCGTTTTGGAATATTCCTGACCAGTCTGGTCCACGATGTCTGATTTTTTTGGACATTTCTAAGATTTGAGGTCTCAGTGTCTCTGTTTTTTGTTTTGCATCAAACAAACATACAATTCCGCACATATTTTAATAGTTTTTGAAGTTTTTATTAATAAATATGAGTCAAAATTATAAAAGTGATTATTTTTATACAATAAAAATTTCAATTACGTTAATGAAATAATTAAAATAAATTATTTTTTAGAATTTTATTCGTTTTTTTAATTGAAATCCTAATTAATTGTGAATTATATTTTTTCTCGCAAAAATTATTTATGCATAGCATGGTTTTAAAAAAATGGAAAAAAAAGTTTGCATTTAATAAAAAATACTTTAAATTCGCTGACGTTAAGATTCTCGAAAAATTCTTTTTTCATTTCTTAACATAGATCAATGAATTGGAGTTTAATTACTCTTAATTTAGGATCTCAATAATTTTTTTCATCATTTGTGTTTTTGCCTCCACCTCGTGTGGAGGTTTTTTTATGCCTAAATATTGATGAATAAAAGGATGTTAAGGATATACTTGTTTAATAATCCTTTGGAGTTCTTGTTGTTCTTGAGTGTTCATTTTTTTCCAAACAAATCCATTTTTTAAGTCTTGACCTATTTTTTGGGGAAAGATGCCCGCTTTTTGATAATCGAGAAGATAATCGGGCGAAATTGCGGGTAATGCAGTGTCAAACGAGAATGGATAATCTTTAACAATATCGAATTTCAGATTTCCGATTTGATAAGTTTTGTATTTATTTAAAGAAAAACTAGATGGACGCACTAATTGTTTTGTATCCCAACCTGTCATCATTTTTCCTAAACTGAAGCTTGGTATTGAATTTTGTAAAGTTTGCGGAATACTTAAAATGATAATGGCTACAATCGATAAACTGATGAAACCTAATTTCGCAAATGAAAACCAAGTTTTAGCAAAAATTAAAATCCCAGCGACTAAGAAAACGTCCAAAAACAAACGATATTGAGCGGAAAATATAAGCACTAAAATACTTTTCAATAAAATACATCCGACTAATAAACTGATTATTTTTTTCTTTTTTAAAACTGATAAAAAAACGAGTCCAACAAGTGTCAACACAAATAATTTGTGGATAATGCCTTTGATGCCGTCAAGATTTAGCCAATTAAAAACATAATCTTTAAAACTGAATTTTTGTATATCCTGATAACTGTATTGTAAATCGTAGCTTAGCTCTGTGCTGGTTTGTTTAGAAAGTTCTAAAAGTAGAGGATTTGCTTGCCAACTTAATCCTAAATCTGGAAAACCAACGGGGAAAAATGGATGTCCAAACGTCCAAATGTTTTTTAAAAAATAGAGTAGGATTAAACAAAAACCTGGTAATAATGAAATGATTTTGTTGCGCTTGATAAACCAAAAATAAACGAAGCAAAAGATTATTAACCAGAAGGATGTTGGTTTTATAATGAATGCTAAACATGACAATAGAAACAAAAACTTTGCATGTCGCGATTGGCTGAGAACTTCTTTTACAATGATAAAACTTAAAATCAAGGTTGGTAAATCTGGACTAGGCGATTGCGCAAAAACAAAAAATATTGGCGTGAAAACTAGACCGATCCAAGCTCGAGATTCGAAAATGTAGACTAAAAATACAATCAGTAAAAAAGTATTTAATCTTAAATAAGGATCGATAAAATTTGAAAATCCCGTTTGTAAAATATGCCAAGGCGAATATTGTCCCAAAAGCATATCAAGATTAGAAATACCTTTAACCAAACCAAATTCTTGCGTCCATTTAATTGTTGGAACATAATATCCAAAATGATCAAGAATGAAAGGGTAATAACTACCGACAAGCAATATTACTAACAAACAGAAATAGAAAAACTTTGACTGTCTTTTAAAAAAGATAAAAAACTTTTGATAGGCTTTAAAATAGATGAAAGAAATAATACCTACAATAGAAAAAACTATTTCTACTATATAATTAATAGGAATGAAAAATGCTGCTAATGTCCAAATTGCTGTCGTAATCGAAAGTCCAATAAAAATATTAGTCGAAATTCTTTCTTCATAAAAAGGCAACAACTTTTGATACAGATTTCCTAATCCGTAAAAGATAATAAGTAGTAAAGTCGTTGTCAGCAGTAGATACAGCATAAAAAAAGATTGCCTAAAAATAGACAATCTTTTCATAAAAATATATAACTAACTACTACTTTCTTTGTACACGACCAGACTTTCGGTCTTCGGATCTACCAATGGTATAACCAGTTGCGCCACCTACAACGCCGCCAATTACAGCGCCAAGTCCTGGATTTTTCTTAGAAATAATTGCCCCAGCTGCAGCACCACCAACTGTACCAATAATGGTACCTTTAGCAGCAGAACTCATACCTTTTTTCTGAGGCGCCGTGGTTGTTGTACCAGACGACGCTCCTGTGTTAGAGTTACCAGATGAGCTTGCATAACTATTATTGTTGTTATAGCTAGATGAGCCAGAACTTCTTTTCTTTTTAGTAGACGTTGACGTATTGCTAACAACGGCTTTTTTGTTATCTTCAGCTTTTGTAATGCTATCTTTCATTTTTGTTTTTTCAAACTCCATTTTTTCTTTTTCGATAGCTAGCTTTTGTTTTTCAATGTCCAATTGTCGAGCTTGATATTCAATTTTTTGTTGCTCTAAAGATTTTTCAACCTGCTTATCTTGTTTATTACAAGAAACAACCAACATTATCGTAGCGAATCCGCTTAAAAATATCTTTTTCATAACAATCTCCTTTTATAATTATATCGTTATGATGAATAACGAAATAATTTTGTTTATCGTGTTAGCTATGACAATTACAATTCCAAAGTTGTTAAAAAGAAATGTTAAAAAACTTAAATTTTCTTAAATTAAATAAAAAAGCTCCGAATAATTCGAAGCTTTTAAAAGGGTTTGTATTTTAGAATAACTCTTTTCTGATAATGTTTTGCGAACGTTCTGGTCCAACAGAAACTAAATATACGTTGATGCCTAGATAATTTTCGATAAACTCAATGTATTTTTTAGCATTAGCAGGAAGTTCATCATAAGATCTTGCCTTTGTGATGTCTTCTTCCCAACCTTCAAGCTCTTCATAGATAGGCTCGTAATTGTACAGTTTTGTTGTTGAAGATGTGAAGTAGTCGATAACTTTTCCGTCTTCAGTTTTGTAATGTGTAGCAATTTTTAGTTTTCCGATATTTGATAAAACATCCAATTTTGTAATCACAAGATTATTAATACCATTGATCATACAAGCGTGTTTTAGCGATACCAAATCTAACCAACCAGTTCTACGAGGACGACCTGTTGTCGCACCAAACTCACCTCCGATTTGACGAATATTTTCACCTAGTTCGTTGTCCAATTCTGTCGGGAAAGGTCCGTTACCAACTCTTGTTGTATAAGCTTTTGCAACACCAATTAAGTTTTGTAAAGCCGTTGGCGGCACACCAGCTCCTGTACAAACGCCACCTGTTGACGGCGAAGATGATGTTACGTATGGATAAGTTCCGAAATCGATGTCAAGCATTAGCGCTTGTGCACCTTCGAACAAGATATTCTTGTTGTCACGAATTGCTTCGTTAATTTCTAGCTCTGTATCAACGATTCTATCTTTTAATCTTTCACCTAAAGCAAGGAATTCATTATAAATTTCTTCAACATCTAAAGTTGGTTTTTCGAAATATTTTTCAAAAATTGAATTTTTTACTTTTAAGTTTTTTTCGATTTTTTCACGAAGAACTTCAGGGTTCAAAAGGTCAATCATTCGGATACCAATTCTAGCAATTTTATCCTCGTAGCAAGGGCCAATTCCTTTTTTTGTAGTTCCGATTTGTGTACCACCGTTTTCTTCTTCGCGGTAAGTGTCCATCAAGATATGATAAGGCATGATAACATGCGCTCTACGGCTGATGAATACGTGGTCAGTTTTTAGACCTTTAGATTCGATAGTTTCAATTTCTTTGATGAATGCTTTAGGATTAACAACCACACCATTCGCGATGATGCATTTTCCTTTACATTGTAATACGCCAGAAGGCAGAAGGTGAAGTACGAATTTTTCCTCGCCTACGTATACGGTGTGACCTGCGTTATCGCCACCTTGGAAGCGTACAACATAGTCAGATTTTGCAGACAGAACGTCGGTTATTTTACCTTTTCCTTCATCTCCATATTGAAGACCAACAACTACGTAAGTTGACATATATTTTTACTTTTTTTATTAGATTTCTACAAATTTACTTTTAATTCAGTGCTTTACAAAATTATATTAAACCTAATTTTTAATTTATTTTTTATTAGTCGCTTGCTAGGTTTTTTTTCCGAGGAGAAAATCTTATCTTTGAGTATCAACATTAATATTTTAACACAATGCCGGAGTTTCTTCATCCCGATAAAGACAATTATTCGCCTGAAGAGTTGATGAGTGAGGAGCAAATTCGTCCCCAGTCGTTTCAGGATTTTGCGGGACAACGTAAGACTTTAGAAAATCTAGAAGTTTTTGTCGCAGCAGCCAAAAACCGTGGTGCAGCCTTAGATCATGTTCTTTTGCATGGACCACCAGGTCTTGGGAAAACGACTTTGTCGCACATTATTGCAAATGAGTTGGGCGTCGGTTGCAAAATTACTTCTGGACCAGTTCTTGACAAACCTGGAAGCCTTGCTGGTTTGTTGACCAACCTTGAAGAAAACGATGTTTTGTTCATTGATGAGATCCATCGACTTTCACCTATTGTTGAAGAATATTTGTATTCTGCGATGGAGGATTTCAAGATCGATATTATGTTAGAAACTGGACCTAATGCTCGAAGCGTACAGATTGGATTAAATCCTTTCACTTTGGTTGGCGCTACGACAAGATCTGGTATGTTGACAAAACCTTTGTTGGCGAGATTTGGGATTCAGTCGCGATTAGAATATTATAATATCGAATTGCTGTCGACAATTATCGTTAGAAGTGCTCGAGTTTTGGGTATTAAAATCTACGAAGATGCTGCAATCGAAATTGCAAGACGTAGTCGTGGTACGCCGAGAATTGCTAATGCTTTGCTTCGTCGTGTACGCGATTTTGCAGAGATAAAAGGTAACGGCGAAATCGAAATTAATATTACTAAATACGCTTTGGATTCTCTTAACGTTGACGAATTTGGTTTGGACGAAATGGACAATAAGATTTTGTTGACGATGATTCAGAATTTTAAAGCAAAACCTGTTGGTATCAGTGCTTTGGCAACTTCGATTGGCGAAAATCCTGAAACTTTGGAAGAAGTTTATGAACCTTATTTAATTCAGGAAGGTTTTATTATTAGAACGCCGCGTGGTCGGGAAGTGACTGAGAAAGCTTATACGCATCTTAATTTAACCAAACCTAAAAGTCCAGGCGAATTATTTTAAATTTAAATCAAAGAAAAAAAATATATGAAATTATATCCCATACAATGTGGAAAATTCAAGCTAGATGGCGGTGCAATGTTTGGCGTCGTCCCAAAATCTATTTGGAACCAAACCAATCCTGCTGATGAGAAAAACCTTATCGAACTCGGCACGCGCTCTTTGTTAGTTGAAGATGGTAAAAAATTAATCTTAATCGATTGCGGACTTGGTAATAAACAAGATGATAAATTCTTTGGACATTATTCGCTTTGGGGTGATGACAGTTTGGACAAAAACTTGTCAAAGTATGGTTTCGTAAGAGAAGATATTACGGATGTATTTTTGACGCATTTGCATTTTGACCATTGTGGTGGCGCTATCGAATGGAATGATGACAGATCTGGTTATCGTCCTGCTTTCAAAAATGCACATTTTTGGACTAACGAAAACCATTGGGATTGGGCGGTTAACCCAAATCCTCGCGAGAAAGCAAGTTTCCTAAAGGAGAATATTTTGCCAATTCAAGAAAGTGGTCAACTTAACTTTTTGCCGATTCCTAAAACGGGTAATTATGGATTTGCACCAGAATTGAAAATGGATGTCATCTTTGTGGATGGCCATACAGAAAAACAAATGTTGCCTGTTATCCAATATCAAGAAAAAACGATTGTATTTGCAGCGGATCTTATTGCAACTGCAGGGCATATTCCGTTGGTGTATGTGATGGGTTATGATACAAGACCTTTGTTGACGGTAGCTGAGAAGGAAAAATTCTTAAAACAATGTGTGGATAACGAATATCTTATTTATTTTGAACATGATGCACACAACGAATTAGCAAGTCTAAAAATGACTGAAAAAGGTGTAAGACTGGATCAAACTTATTCTTTCAACGAAGTTTTTGGTTATTAAAATGGAAGAACAAAGGACAAGGAATATCGTTGGATTAACTGGTGGTATTGGCTCGGGAAAGACTAGTGTAGCTGAGATTCTTGAGAGCGAAGGTTTTGCGGTTTATTATTCTGATGATCGTGCGAAAGATATAGTTAATGAAGATGAAGTTTTAATTCAGAAAATAAAAGAATTACTAGGGGAGAAGGCTTATGTTGACGGTGTATATAACCGAAAATATGTGTCGGATATTGTTTTTAATGATAAGTCAAAACTAGAGCAACTTAATCATTTGATCCATCCTGCCGTGGCTATCGATTTTGAAAATTGGGTTAAAAATCATGATACAAGATTTTTGTTTAAAGAGACTGCTTTGTTGTTTGAACTTGGACTTCATAAAAAATGTTTTAAAAGCTTGTTAGTTACGGCGGACGAAAATACAAGGATAAAACGTGTCATGGATCGTGATGGGAAAACTTATCGTGAAGTTGAGAAAGTTATCGAAAAACAAATGCCAGAGCGTGAAAAAATTAAAAAAGCGGATTTCGTAATCTATAATAATTCGAGTTTTCAAGACTTAGAAATTGCAACCAAAGATTTTATCGAAAAGCTAAATTCACTTTAGTTTTATTTAAAAATTTAAAAAAATAAAAGCCCTTCCAAAATCTGGAAGGGCTTATTTATTACTAAGAATTTATGTATTAATATTAATTCTTGATGAATTTAGTTTGAGATTTTTGACCATTAGATTCAACAGTGATAATGTATACACCTTTATCTAATTTTGAAACCTGAACTTTACCGTCTGTCGCACCGTTTGCTACAACTTGACCAGCCATATTTACGATTTGGTAAGTAGACTTAGCTGCAATATTAGAAATGTTAATCATATCTGTTGCAGGGTTAGGATATACTTGTAACTTATTGTTAGTTTGTACATCATTAACTGCTAAAGTTCCGATATTAAGTGTGTAATCTTCAACCTGACCGTAATTGCTACTTCCACAAGGTGTTGCGTTAGGACCGAAAGAAGTATCTTGTAGACGAACTCTCATTCTTGTTGCTCCTGTAGCTGCGGTTGCTGGGATTGTAATACTACCAGTCCAAGGAGATTTCTTTTTAGCCGTTACTAATACTTGCTCACCTGCATCATCGAAGTCGCCATCTTTATTGTAATCAATCCAAACAAGTACTTGGTCAGTATCATAACTTGTACCAGTAAACTTAGCTGTGAAATCGTAAGAAGTACCTTTCGTCACATTACCTACCACACTTGTGAAATCTTCGTAACCAGCCGTAGAAGTAGAACTTTTGTTAATGTCTGCAAAAGTAACATTACTAATACTTTCGAATGTTGCATTTCCTGCTGTAGCAGTACAATATTCGACACCTTTTGTTGTAAAGTTATAGTTTGCAAATGCGCCAACCGTACCGTTACAAACTGCTGCTACACTAATGTCATAAGACGTATTAAGTGTCAACGAAGCTAGGTTGTATGAGTTTGTTGTTAAACCATTAGCTTCTGTCCAGTTACTATCAGCAGTTTTTTTGTATTTGAAGTTATAGGTTGCATTAGCAATAGGATCCCAAGTTGCTTGCGCAGATGTTTGGGTGATACCAGTTGCTGTAAGACCTGCAGGAGCAGTTCCATCGCATCCAACCATCGACGATACCGTTACATTAGAGACTGCGTAGAATACATTTCCAATTGCAGAAACTCTTAATATAATATTGCTTCCCGATGTTAAACTTGTTAAATCAGCATTTGCAGTTCCTGTATTTGGTGTTGAAGCAACTAATGTCGTCCAAGTTGTTCCATTGTCTTTTGTATAGTCAATTTTTACATTAGCAACATTATAAGGTGTTGCTGTTGTATTAACAACATCCCATTGGATTGGCGATGGTGCATTGGTATATACTTTAGTCGTGTTAACTTTAAAAGGACCGTCGTTACCTACAGTTACCTTTTGAGCTCCAAATTGTGTTTGTTGTTGCTTAACATCAGGGTTGTTGTCTCTAACAGTTACACGGAAGTTCATAGGTCTCGCAACATTAGATACAGCTTCCCATTCAGTAGCGCTACTTAGTGTACCAGCTAATACCATTGATTGTTTAGGGAAGAATCTTGTTGGATTTGAAGTTCCCATTATTGAGCGAAACTTTGGTCCTTGTGTATTATTGCCTGTAACTGTTGTAACCGCGGCGGTCGAACTATCATATTGTTCCCAAGTATAGGTTAGGGCATCGTTTTCCGCATCAGTTGCAGAAGCTGTTAGTACGAAAGCAGTTCCTTTAGGAATAGTTACGTCTGGCATTGCAGCAACTACAGGTGGGTTATTAGTAATAGGCGTGTTAACATCACAATTTTGCGTATTTGCATAGTCCTGAACTTGCTTTACACTTATAGCGTGGAAATAAGGATCAGAGTGTTGTTGTACATCATAGTTGGTTATCCCAGCATATCCCATAATTGTAGATCCTGATCCAGGTTCCATATGTGCTATGCTTCCTGCATGTAAACCATGTGAAAAGGTATGCCAAGCACCAAATTGGTGGCCCATCTCATGCGCTACATAATCGATATCAAAAGAATCTCCAGCAGGAGCTCCAGTACCAGGTGATGTAAATGCAGAACCTTTAGAAGTAGAATCATTAGATGCAGCTGCATCACGACAAACATTTCCAATATCTCCTGCAGAACCTCCACCTCCAGATCTACCGAAAAGATGGCCTATGTCATAGGCTGCATTTCCGATGGTATTGGTTAAAGTTGTTTGGATCTCTTTATTCCATGCGCCCGCTGCACCAGTTGAAGCTGGAGAATACGGGTCGGTATTAGGATTTGTATAGATAAGTTGTGGGAAATCTTGAAGATTTAAATGAATAGCAAAGTCTTTTTCAAAAACACCGTTAACACGAGTCATCGTTGCATTAATTGCAGTAATCGCTTGTTCTACACCTCCGAAATATTGTGTGTATTCGCCCGTTACAGAAATCGCAAGTCTGTAGGTACGATATTTTTTATCACTAGCTTTTGAGAAATCACTTGGTAGATTAGTGAAATCCGAGTTTTTAGCCAATTTTGCAAGATCTTGTTTAGATGCAAAAGTTTCATTCACCTTACATTCAAAAGCTTTTTCTGTAGAGTTTTTATTTGTTTTTGGGAAAACACCATATACAGTTTTTGCAGCATTTTGAGGCTCAATAAATTCGTACTTTCCATTTTGATAAAGCATCGATTGGAAGTCATTAGGAGCAGTGCTAAATCTAACATATTTCGTAGGATCATCGATACCTACACCAGAATATGAACCTAAGTCATATTTGTCAGCTAAAGATTTTACAACAACAGGTAAGCTGTATACCGCGAACTTTTCCATTTTACCATCCATTGTTGGTAAAGAGATAATCACAGCCTTTGCGCCATTGCCCATTTCTTGCGCATTTTTTAACTGAGAACGTAGCTGAGCTAGATCTAATGAGTAGTAGTGTTGAGAGTTAACTTCTGGACGTAACTTTTCACCTTGCATAGAAGTTGGACTCCATTGTGCAAAAGCTGTAGTAAATAATCCGCAAGCTAAAACACTTGTAAAGATTTTTTTCATATAAATTATTTTAGGTTGATGAGGCTAAAGTAACAAATAAATCTTATATAATCTTTACTGATATGAAAAAAACGTTTAGAATTTCTAAACGTTTTTATCTTTTAAGTGTATTAAAACTTATCTTTTAGTGGTAAGTTTACTATAAATGAAGAGTAGTAAAACAGCTCCTGCTATTGAGAAAACCCAATTCGAAAAGCTCCAAAAACTATCAGGTTTTGCAAAGCCAATAACGCCCGCGATAAAACCTCCTAGCATACTCCCTAGTATACCAATAATAATGGTGATTAACCATCCTGCAGGATCATTACCTGGTCTTAACATTTTTGCAATTGCTCCAGCAATTAATCCAAAAACTATCCATCCTAGCCAACTCATAATTTAATTTTTTTAAGTTAATATTTTGTGTGATTTTGTGTGTAATGAAAAAATATTATTTCTTCTTAAAAAATGAGTCAACAAATTCCATACCATTGAATAGCTGTAAATCTTCCATCTTTTCTCCCACACCAATATATTTTACAGGAATCTGGAATTGATCCGAAATGCCGATAACCACGCCACCTTTTGCTGTTCCGTCCAATTTGGTAACCGCTAAAGCATTAACTTCTGTTGCCGCTGTAAATTGTTTTGCTTGTTCAAAAGCATTCTGTCCAGTAGAACCATCAAGAACTAATAAAACCTCGTGTGGCGCATCTGGAATAACCTTTTGCATAACACGTTTAATTTTAGAAAGTTCGTTCATCAAATTAACTTTGTTATGAAGTCGACCTGCGGTATCAATAATCACAACATCCGCATTTTGTGCAACCGCCGATTGTACGGTGTCAAATGCAACCGAAGCAGGATCTGACCCCATGGCTTGTTTTACAATTGGTACACCAACACGTTCGCTCCAGATAACCAACTGGTCCACCGCAGCAGCACGGAAAGTATCGGCGGCACCAAGAACAACATTAAGACCTTGGGATTTGAACTGATGTGCCAGTTTCCCGATAGTCGTTGTTTTTCCAACGCCGTTAACGCCAACAACCATGATAACATAAGGTTTTTTGCTCATGTCAATATTCTCGGTTGAGGCATGAGGATTGTCTAACAACAAACCCGAAATTTCTTCTCTTAATATATTGTCAAGTTCGGATACGTTAACATATTTGTCTCTTGCAACACGGTCTTCAATTCTTTTGATGACTTTAATGGTTGTTTCTGCACCAACATCGGAAGCGATTAGCACTTCTTCTAGATCATCCAGAACCTCGTCATCTACAGTGCTTTTACCAACAACTGCACGAGAAATTTTATCAAAGAAACCTTCTCTAGATTTTTCGAGCCCTTTGTCAAGACTTTCTTTTTCTTCTTTTTTAAATATTTTTTTGAACCAACTCATTTCAGAGAATTTCGAATTTTAATTTTTGATTGTAGATTCTTCGGAAAGCAAATGTTTGATCTTTGTTTCAGAAAATCTTTCCTCAAAGATAATAAAAAAACTACCCAAAAATTGAGTAGTTAATTTATACAATTACAAATCTTGTAGAATTATTTTTTCAAATAAGACTCTACGTCGTCTGCATTCATTACTTTTTCTTCGAAAACGTAAGCTCCTGATTTTGGAGATTTTACCATTTTCACAACTTTAGTCATCTTTTTAGATGAACCATCTTTAAGGGTTGCTACAACTTTCTTTGCCATTTTTAAATATCTTTAATGGATTAGATTACTTGATTTCTTTGTGTAGAGTGTACTTCTTAAGAACTGGGTTAAATTTTTTAAGCTCCAATCTTTCAGTAGTGTTCTTTTTGTTTTTGGTAGTGATGTATCTTGACATCCCAGCCATACCTGTTTCTTTGTGCTCTGTGCACTCTAGAATTACTTGAACTCTGTTACCTTTTTTTGCCATTGCTTAAAATTATTTAATAAATCCGTTTCTTACAGCTCTTTCAATAGCTTCTTCGATTCCAATCTTGTTGATTACTCTTAATCCGTGAGCAGAAACTCTTAGAGTTACATGCTTACCATGCTCAGGAAGAAAAAATTTCTTCTCTAATAAGTTAATTTCAAAACGTCTTTTCGTTTTGTTATTTGCGTGAGAAACGTTGTTTCCTACCATTGCACGCTTACCTGTTATTTGGCAAATTCTTGACATATCTCGATGTTCTTTTTACTATATGATATTTGAGGTTGCAAAATAACGAATTTTTTTTCGTATTGACAAATCTTTTTAAAAATAAATAGAATATTCTATGTTAATTTTTTTCAAGTTTTTATCAAAGTCCTTTTGTTATGTGTTTTCAACAAAGAATTTGATGTTGTCAATCGGTGTTCCGAGCATTGCTACTTGTCCTTTTATTAGGATTGGACTTTCTATCAAATCTGGCGTTGTGTGTAGGATTTCATAGATGTTATCGTCGGTTAAAGCTTCTATTTTAGCCCCAATTTTTTCTTTCCATTTGTTGATTCTGTCTAAGAAATATTGTGGCTTAATATTTAGTTTTTTAACCAAATTTTTAAGTTCTAAAACAGATAATTGGTGCGTCTTTAGATCAATTAATTGGAACTTGATGTTGTGTTCGTCCAAGTATTCTAGAATAGCTCGGGATTTCGGGCAATTACTGTTGTATATAACCTCTAACATGATAAGGTTTTTTAGGATTTTTGTAATAATAAAGTGTCAATCTTCATTGTTGGCAGTTAGCCATATCCTTCAACTTGCCGAAATTTTGTCTAGAACAAACCGTTCAGTTCTCCGTCAATTCTTTCCAGAATGTAACCAAAATCTTCAGGTTTTTCAACGAAGTCTAAGTTGTCAACTTCTATAACTAGAAGTTTTCCTTCTTTGTAATTAGAAATCCAACTCTCGTATTTGTTATTAAGTTTTGATAAATAATCGATGCTGATACTTGTCTCGTAATCGCGTCCTCTTTTCGCAATTTGACGTACCAAAGTTGGTATTTCGGCTTTTAAATAAATTAGCAAATCTGGTGCCGAAACAAAGTCTTTCATCAAGTTAAAAACGGATAAATAATTCTTGTAATCGCGCTCCGAAAGTAGATTCATCTCTGCAAGATTTTCTGCAAAAATGTGTGCATCTTCGTAGATTGTACGATCTTGGATAACGTTTTTCCCACTGTCACGAATCTCTTTAACTTGACGGAATCTGCTTCCCAAAAAGTAGATTTGCAATGCAAAAGACCATTTTGACATATCACCATAAAAATCGTCCAAATAAGGGTTGTGATCAACGTCTTCGAACTGCGCTTCCCACTCATAATGTTTAGAAAGCATTCTTGTTAAAGTCGTTTTTCCTGCGCCAATATTTCCAGTTACAGCAATATGCATGATCTTATTTTGTTCTAAGTTATTGATTATTAAGCTTGAGTGTTTTACGACTCGGGCTTGTAAAGATATAGCTTGTTTTTGCTGCGAACCAAAAATCCTGACTTATTTTTATCCACAATTTCTGAGTCTTGTTTATAACTCAATTTTTTTACTTTTTTGTCGGTAGAATATTGGATGAGTTCGGGTTTTGTAAAAACTAAAATAGTCTCGTTTTCACGCTTTAGTTTTGTTGGTAGATTTAGTTCGATTTTATCAAGAATTTCGCCTCTTAAATTCAAAACTAAAAAAGAATTTTTCTTTAATAAGTAAACTTTATTTTCAAACACCAGCATGTCGAGAATGTCTTCCATGTTTTGATAAAAAGGGAAGCTGTTGACAATTTTGTTGTTTCTGTAATTGTATTGAATTAACTTTTTCGAGCTATCATCCAGTAACCAAAGGCTTTGTTGATCTTCAATATAAACGCTTTTAATAAAATTAAAATTCTCCGAAAGTCGTATGTTTTGGATATCATTAAGATTGGCGTCCGTTAGTTTAATCTCTTGTGTGTTCTCGGAAAAGAAAACGATGTTAAGCGGATTGTTAATCGCTTGTGCTCGGAAAGGTCTTGGCAGCATTTGTTGTGCGGTTTTTTGACCAAGTGTATCATATTTAGTAAAACTAAAACTTCTTGCATTGTATAAATAGATGTTATCATAGTCGTCAAAATAAATCCCTTGGCTGTCTTTTAAGTTAAGACTGTCGGATTTTATTTCGGTTTGACTAAACAACCAAAAAGGCAATAAGCAAAACAAAAACAATAAGTTTTTCATTTAATAAATAAGATTAGCGATTTCTGATTCAAAAATAAATAAAAAAGTCCAAGCATCAACTTGGACTTTCTGAATTCTTATTTCGAGAAATTATTTGAATTTTACTTCATAGATTTTTGGCCAATTTTTACCAGTAACTAGCATGTTTTCACCTTTGAAGGCGATGCCGTTAAGGACATTGTCTGTGCTTGTTGTATTTTCTTTTGCAATGTTTGTGAAATCCATTTTACCAACAACTTCACCGGTTTTTGGATCGATTTTCAAGATAATTGGTTTCATCCAAACATTCGCGTAGATGTAGCCTTTATAATATTCTAGTTCGTTGATTTGGTCGTAAGATTCTGTATTGCCAGCAACTGCGATTTCGCGAACGATTTTAGAAGGATTTTTCGGATCTAAGAAATAAATGCTTTTTGTTCCGTCTGATAAAATCAAATATTGTCCATCATAAGTTAAGCCCCAACCTTCGCCAATCTCGTCTGGATATGCAAATTCTGAAAGAAGTTTTAAACTTGCTTTGTCATAAATAAAACCTTTTTTATTCTTCCAAGTTAATTGATAAACTTTATCGCCGATAATTGTGCTGCCTTCAGCAAAAACATCTTCTGGATTTTTAGTTGCAACAATTGGCGTTGTTGATCCAAGCGTGTATTTTAAGATTTGTGAAGCACCATTTTGACCATCACTTTCGTAGATTGTGTTACCATCAATTTGGAAACCTTGTACAAAGTTTTGTGGGTTATGCGGATATTCTGCAATTATGTCGTAGGCGATTGTAGCTTCTGGATTTTTAGCAAAAACGTTGATGGTGGCATCTTGTGTCAAAACTTGACCATCTTTCTTCTTGATATTAAAAGTTACCGCATTGTCACCAAGTGTAAAGAATTTAGGATCGATAACTAAATTGCTCGTTTCTTTGTCGCCAAAATTAATACTAATACTTTCGGCGTTGTTAAGAACCTCTTGCGGAATATTAAGCTTGTCACCGAAGTGATAACCTTTGCTTTCCATAGAGATATTGTAGTCGTTGAGATTATTAAGAATTTCCTTGTCCTTATTACATGATACCAACATCATAAAAGCAACTGCGGAAAGGATGAAATATTTTTTCATAAATGATTTTTCTAAAATTTTAAACATCAAAATTACAAAAATTAAAAATCTAAGTTGTATAAATTTTTTTTAAAACTGTAGAAGATGTAGTTTTGTAAAATAAGCAATTTTTTCAACATGGTAAGTATTGTTGTAGCAATGGGGAAAAATAATGCCATTGGAAAAGATAATCAACTTTTGTGGCATCTTCCCGAAGATCTAAAACATTTTAAAAATCTAACATCTGGACATCCTATTATTATGGGGCGCAAAACCTACGAAAGTATTGGTCGTCCACTTCCTAATCGTACCAATATTGTGGTTAGTAGAAAGGAGAATTGGTTTGAGGAAGGGATTTTGATTGTGCCAAGTTTGAAAGAAGCTTTAAAGCATGCTAAAAAAATTGATAGCGAAGTTTTTGTAATCGGTGGCGGAAATATATACTCGCAAACGATAGATTTGGTGGATAGATTGGAAGTGACAATTGTTGATGGTGAAATGGATGCTGATGTTTTCTTTCCTAAAATTGATTCTAAAATTTGGGCAGAAACCAAAAGAGATTGTCATAGCAAAGACGAAAAAAATGCATTCGATTATTGTTTTGTAACCTACGAAAGAAAGGAAAGTCTTAAGAAGTAGATGGATTATCCAAGTAAAGTTTTGGCTAAAGCGGTTGATGAGATTTCTGGACTTCCTGGTATTGGGAAAAAGTCAGCATTGCGTTTGGCGTTGCATCTTCTTAGACAACCAGCGTCGCAAGGTGTGGCTTTAGGAACTGCGATTCAGAATTTAGTGATCGATATTAAATACTGCAAAGATTGTCATAATTTTTCGGATAATGATATTTGCGAGATCTGTGCGGATGACAAAAGAAATGCGGAAGTACTTTGCGTTGTCGAAGATGTTCGCGATGTTATGGCGATTGAGAATACGTCAAAATTCAAAGGAAAATATTTGGTGCTTGGTGGTAAAATTTCGCCAATGGAAGGTGTTGGTCCTGCACAATTGCATATTGATAGCATCGAAAAAAAGCTGGAAACTGGCGAGGTTAAAGAATTGATTTTTGCGCTAAGTGCTACGATGGAAGGCGACACGACGGCTTATTATATTTATAAAAAGTTTAAACAATTTAATGTTCAGTTTTCGAGTATTGCACGCGGAATTTCCGTTGGTGATGAGCTAGAATATGCCGACGAAATATCGTTAGGAAGATCGATTGTCAATCGTTTACCTTATAACGAAAAACTATAGAAGAAGGAATTTGATGGTAAAAATAAGTGTTGTTATTGTTCATTATAATGTTGCGGATTTGCTTCGCAACTGTATTGTGTCGATTAATAAATATTTTACTGATGTTAATTTCGAAATCCTTGTTGTTGATAATTTGTCTCCAAATGAAGATTGGAAGAATTTGATTCAAGAATTTCCGAAAGTTAATTTCATTGCTTCTCAAAAAAATCATGGTTTTTCGATCGCGAATAATATCGGTGTCGAACATGCAAAAGGCGAATATGTTTTAATCCTAAATCCTGATACAGAAATCGAAGGTTTTTATATTAAAGAACTTTTGGATTTTGCAGATTCTAAATCAAAATTTGGTTGTCTTGGTGTAAGAATGCATGATAAACAAGGTGTTTTTTTACCAGAAAGTAAAAGGTCTGTGCCTGATATGCGCAATTCTTTTGAGAAGTTGTTTACACCTTTTTCTAAAAAATCGGATGCTAAAACATATTACCGTAACGACATCGGAGAATTTGATGTCGCTGAATGTGAGGTTTTTACAGGTGCTTTTTTAATTGTTAAAAAATCTGTTTATCAAGAGGTTGGCGGTTTTGATGAAGCTTACTTTATGTACGGCGAAGACATCGATTTGTGTTATACTATTGCGCAACACGGCTATCAAAATTACTATTACGGAAAACATTCAATTCTGCATTATAAAGGGGAAAGCACGATGAAAGATGAAGTTTATCTTCAAAGATTTTATGGTGCGATGCAGATTTTTATTGGAAAATATTATAAAAAGCAAAAGCCGTTTCAGTATTTTATTTTGAATTTAGGTTTAAAATTGAGACATTTTTATGCTAAATCTAAACTTCCTCGTTAGGTTTCATTTCATGTGGAAGTGTCGATTCTTCCGCGAATTTTCTTAACTTTTTCATTTCTTCTTTAGAAAGTCGTTGTCCAATTTGTGCGGCAATATAAGTTCCTAAAACCAATGCCAAAGCCACAAATGACGCGCTTAATGCCCAAGGAAAATCATTAGAGTTGATTTGTTTTTCGACATAATACATGGTGAAAAATGTCATCCACAAAATCGAAAATATAAAGTACAAAAACATGAAAAACGTCCACACAGCCGAGCTTGGTCCAAAAATACCACGAATGTAGGTTTGTCCCTCTTCGATTTCGGTTCTCAAAGCGAGGTTAGGCTTCCAGTAATTATTATTGTCATTTTTTACAAAAATAGTAGCTACTTCACGGTTGATGTTTCCTGTGAATTCTTCGTTGTTTTCTTTTAAATAGTTTTTTATGTTTTCCGAATATTCATCGGGCGTCAAGCTTGTTTTTAGTTTGAATCTTACCCTTGTCCGGATGCTCGTAAGTGTATCTTCCATATTAGTGTTCTTCGTAAGGGATTGGGTCTTTTAAGGTGATGTTATATATGACAGTTGTGCCATTTCTTTCTGCTTCGATTTTAATAATCTTACCTTCTTGTGATTTTAGGATCTTATTAATTTTTGATAAGGTCATGTCTGATGTTTTTTTATCATCAATTTTCACTAAAATATCGCCTTTTTGTAATCCAGCAAGTTGAGCTGGAGAATTTTTCCGTGTTCCAGCAATAATGAATTTTGGCTTTAATGTAAATTTGTATTGAAAATCTTCTGTGTTAGTAAATGTGCTTCCTATTTCGAGGGAATTAATATTTTTGGTTTTTGTTTCTATTTTGACAAGGTCTTTTTCCCACGAAAGTCCATTTTGTCTTACTTCGAGTCCACTAAGGTCAAACAAAAATGGATCGTCATAATATTTATTTTTCTTGAAGTAAACTTTCTCATTTGGGTAATCAAAAACCATATTGAATCTTCGGAAAATCTCCGAGCCGATTGATCCTTTTCTGTCGGGTACTAGTTGTAGATGTGCAATCGATGTTGCGTCTGGCATTGCGACCAAGGGCGTAATAAATTCGAATCTTCCAAAATACAAACCGTGAATTCTACTTCGTTTTCCGTAAATATCACCACTAAAACCAGCGCCAAGATAATCGTCAATATTTGGACGATTGTAATTAAAACCAGGAATTAAAGTTGGGAAAAGCCAAATAGAATCTGTGTTCCCCGAATCCAAAAGTAGCTTGGAGCTTTTCTTTTCGCGCGTCATTTCAACATCAGCAAACATGTAAGGCTTGTTGAGTTCTAGACTTATATTAAAAACTTCATGTTTTTTTACTCGTTTTGATAATTTATTTTCGTTCTGATAGATTCTTAGCTTTTCGCTAACATAATCAACTTCGATTGGGTAGTTTTTAAAAAAAGAGTAACCAATTATGCCATTAACAGGATAACCAAGGCTTGTTGAGATGTTGAAACTTTCGTCAAGGATGATATTTAAACTTTGTGTTGAATCTACAAATTGGTTACTGATGCTAAGTCTATTGTTAATCGATCTTAAGGCTTCGATGTCAATGTTTTCGCCAAGTCCAGTGAATTTTAATTTCTCAACATTTTTAAAATTCACTTCTTTGTTTTCTAAACTAAATAACACGGTTTCTGATACGCCGGTGTCCAGAAGAAAATTAAGATCAACGCCATTGACATTAATCGGGATAATGATAAGGTTGTTGACATTAACGAATTTGATTTCAATTTTATCTAATTTTTTATCTACAAACTGAAATCCATCTTGCGCATTTAACAAAAAGTGAAATATTGTGAAAACTAAAATTAGTGTGGATTTCATGTTTTGAAAATACTAATTATTTTCATTAAATGTGGTTTTTATTTTAGTTAAGTTTTTAAAATAATGCATTATCGTTAAATTTTGATTGCAAAAATATATTATGAAGTATATAGTTAAAGTTTTAAATATTTAAAATTTTAACTATCAAATGGTATTCTTTTTGGTGAAGTGATAGTTAATATAAAATATTATTGAAGAGCGGATTTATTTTTAATGATTACTAACTATTAATTTTTATGAAATGGAAAATTTATTAAAGGAACTTCAAAAAAGAGGTTTAGGATTGGATGAAGTTGTTTTCGAACATCGTAACAAAGCTTATGGCGCTTATCAATTGAGACATGGTTACGGAAGTAATCTGTCAAAAGCAATGTTTATCGGTATAGGCTTATTCATTAGTGTTGCTGCTCTTCCTTTTATTATTAACTCTTTTAAGTCTGATGCTATTATTGAGGATGTTATAACAGGTCCTCCAACGATGGTTCATATCCAACAAGATATCGAGGAGCCAACGCCGCCACAGGCTACAACACCGCCACAACAGCAGCAAGTTGTTAATACTGTTGAATATATTATTCCTACACCAAGTCGTCATGTTGATAAAGAAAAACCAATTGCTTCAACAACTGAGATTAATGATGCTGCAATTGGGATACAGACTATCGATGCGCCAACAGCTCCTAATACATATGTGCCAATAACGCCGCCAGTGATTGGGACGGGTAATGTACCAACTGTACCAACAACAAGTACCGCTCCTCCAAAAGATCCTAACGCAATCCCATCACATGTAGATGTTGAAGCAAGTTTTAGAGGTGGAGTAGAGGCTTTCCGACGCGTAATTGGTGAGAATTTTGACACTTCGGAGGTTGATCAAAGTGGGGTAATTAGTACAGTTGTGACTTTTGTTGTAGAGAAAGACGGAAGTATTTCTAACGTCAAAGCAAAAGGTACTGATGCTGATTTTAACCGTGAAGCAGAGCGTACTATTAAAGATATCAGAACAAAATGGACGCCTGCTAAACTAGATGGCGAATCTGTAAGATCTTACTTTAGAATTCCGATTTCTATGAAAATTGAGTAAACCCTTCTTTTTTAAATATTTAAAATTTTATCCACATTAATTTAAAAATGTGGATAATTTTTTTCACATCTATTCCGTTGAATAATAATGCTTTATGTAATCTCTAAACATCCCTGTGGATATAGCATTTTAAAAAATTGTATTTTTGAGAATTAATTGAATTTTATGGCAAAGATTATAGGTGTAGCGAATCAAAAAGGTGGTGTGGGCAAAACGACAACTGCCGTTAACTTAGCATCGGCATTAGGTGTTTTAGAAAAAAGAATTCTTCTTATCGACGCCGATCCACAGGCGAATGCAACTTCGGGTTTAGGCATCGAAGAGGTTAACGCGTCAACTTATGATTTGTTAGAGCACAGTGCAGAAGCTAGAAAATGCATCTTGCCAACCAGTTCTCCTAATGTGGATATTATCCCATCGCATATCGATTTGGTTGCTGCCGAAATCGAATTGGTGGATCGTGAAAACCGCGAATACATGATGCGCAAAGCTTTAGAATCGGTTAAAAAAGATTATGATTACATTATTATCGATTGCGCGCCGAGTTTAGGTTTAATAACGATAAATGCTTTAACGGCTTCGGATTCTGTTATTATTCCGATTCAATGTGAGTATTTTGCATTGGAAGGTTTGGGCAAATTATTGAATACGATTAAAAATGTTCAAAAAATTCATAACCCAAATTTAGATATCGAAGGTCTTCTTTTAACAATGTATGACAGTCGTTTGAGATTGTCGAATCAAGTTGTGGAAGAGGTTAATTCGCACTTTCCAGAAATGGTTTTCGAAACAATTATCAGCCGAAATGTTAGATTGAGCGAAGCGCCAAGTTTTGGAGAAAGTATTCTTAAATATGATGCTGAAAGTAAAGGTGCTATCCAATATATTCAATTAGCGGAAGAAGTTTTATTGAAAAATGAAAAATTAGTAAAATCTTAATTATTGAAAGTTTTTACTAAATCAATTTAAAATATGAAAGATAAAAAAAGAGCAATGGGTAGAGGTTTGGGAGCTATCCTAAACGCCGAAAGCAAAAGTCTTATCAACACAGCTCAGGATGCTGGCGCAGAGGATTTGGTGGGGAATATTGTTGAGGTTGCTATCGAAGATATTTACCCAAATGCCAACCAACCAAGAACTTATTTTGACGAAAAAGCACTGAATGAGTTGGCGCAATCTATCACAAATCTTGGTGTTATTCAACCAATTACCTTGCGTAAAGATGGCGAAAAGTTCGAGATTATTTCTGGAGAACGTCGTTATCGTGCTTCAAAATTAGCTGGACTAAAAAGTATTCCGGCTTATATTCGTTTGGTTAATGACCAAGAGTTGCTAGAGATGGCGCTTGTGGAGAATATCCAACGTGAAAATCTAGACGCAATCGAGGTGGCTTTAACTTACCAAAGATTGTTAGAAGAAATTGGTTTAACACAAGAAAAATTAAGTCAACGTGTTGGTAAAGAACGTAGTACGATTACTAATGCAATTCGTCTTTTAAATTTGGCGCCTGATATTCAGAATGCAATTAGAAGTGGTCAAATTTCTGCTGGTCATGGTCGCGCAATTATCAGTCTTGAGTCTGAAGTTGATCGCAAGAATTTATTTGATAAAGTTTTAGCAGAAGGACTTAACGTTCGTCAAGCTGAGAAATTAGCAACGCTTCTTAAAAATCCTGAGAAAAAGGAGAAAGTTGAGAAAGTTGTTAATCTTCCGAATCATATTAAAAAAGCTCAGAAAACCTTATCCGATATTTTTGAAACAGAGGTAGAAATTAAATCTTCAGGTAATGGTAAAAAAGGTAAAATCGTTCTAGATTTTAAAAATGAAAACGAATTAGAATTCATTCTTTCTAGATTAAAAGTAGATGAAGTATAAAATTGTTTGGGTTTTGATGTTGATGCTTTCGGGTTTTAGCTTTGCGCAAATTACGACGGACACCATCAAAACTGATACTCTAAAAGTCAATTCAGGAATCACAAAAATCGACAAATCGGAGGTTCAAGTTCTTGATGAAATTAACAAAAAAAACGCTCCACAAGGCGTTGTCAAATACAGTCCTATGAAAGCAGGACTGTATTCTGCTGTTTTGCCAGGGCTTGGTCAATATTACAATAAAAAATATTGGAAAATCCCAATCGTTTGGGGAGCTGTGGGGACGGGTGTTGGTATCGCACTTTGGAATCAAAAAAATTACAATCGTTATCGAAATGCCTTTGTAGCCGAACTTAACGGACAACCGCATGAGTTTTCGAATATTCCTGGAGTTGACAAAACTGTTCTTGGTAATGCGCAAGATCAGTACAAAAGACAACGCGATTATGCAATTGGTATTGCTGGACTTATTTATATTTTAAATATTGTCGATGCTGTTGTGGACGCGCATTTGTATGAAGGTCGCAAGGATCCCGATTTGGCGATTTCGCCGACGGTAATTCCTGATCAATATAGTGTTCAGCCGACGAAAGCTGGACTTAGTTTTAACTATAGATTTTAAAAAATTAACATGAAGATAGCATTAGTTGGATACGGAAAAATGGGGCAAATTATTGATGAAATTGCTCAACAAAGAGGACATGAAGTTGTTGCAAGACTTAAAGAAACACCTACAGTTGAGTCTTTAAACAATGCAGATGTTGTCATCGAGTTTTCTAATCCAGAAGCGGCTTTTAACAATATTAAATTCTGTCTAGAACAACAGATTCCTGTCGTTTGTGGGACAACGGGTTGGCTGGATAAAAAACCTGAAATTGAGAAAATAGCGATCGACAACGAAACAGCTTTTATCTACGGATCCAATTTTAGTTTGGGTGTTAATCTGTTTTTTGCAATGAATGAAAAACTTGCACAATTGATGCAACCTTTCAAAAATGAATACAATTGTCAGTTAGAAGAGATTCATCATATTCATAAAAAAGATGCGCCGAGTGGTACAGCGATTTCAATCGCGGAAGGTATTATTAAGCATTCTGATTTTAATTCTTGGAAGTTGGAAGAAACACAAGGTTCCGAATTGGGAATTTTTGCAATCCGCGAAGACGAAGTTCCTGGGACGCACAGTGTTTTTTACAGATCCAACGTTGACGAAATCGAATTAAAGCACACCGCTTTCAACAGAAAAGGTTTTGCGCTTGGAGCAGTAATCGCTTCTGAATGGATTGTGGGCAAAAAAGGCATTTTCGGAATGAACGATGTTTTAGGTTTGTCCTAAAATTGTAACATTTTTTAAATTTGCTTACTAATCATTAAAAAATATCAAATCATAAAATAAATTTCTATGGATTATATATTACAATATAGCATTTATGTCTTGATTGTTAGCGTATTGATGGGGCTTTCGACTTGGAAGCTTTTCAAGATCATGGGTTACAATCCGCTATTTGCATTTGTTCCGTTTTATAACTATCTCATTATTCAAAAAGAAACAAAACATCCGAAGTGGTGGGTTGCTATTGCTTATTTTCCGATTGTTGGACCAATTATGATGTCGGTTTTTCATGTTTTTTTAATGAAAAAATTCGGGAAAACAGGACCAATTAATGCTTTGTTGACGGTGATTTTGCCATTTATTTTTATGGCAACTGTTAACTATTCCAAAAATCCAGAAATCGAAGAAGAAGATATTGATGAGGAAGGCAAAAAGAAAGAAACTTTTATTGGTTCGGTGACTTTTGCTGTGGTATTTGCGACGATTATTCACGTTTTTATCACGCAGCCTTTTGGGATTCCGACTGGATCGATGGAAAGAACGCTTCTTGTTGGAGATTTCTTGTTTGTAAATAAACTTAATTATGGTTACAGAATGCCAATGCGTCCTGTTGCATTACCATTTTTACAAGGAACTATTTTTGACACTGGACAAAAAGGGAATCCAAAAGATGATCCTAAATCTTATGTTGAAGCCGTTAAGTTACCATATTTAAGATTGCCAGGTTGGGAAAAACCTGAAAAAAATGATATTGTTGTTTTTAACTATCCAGACGATTCTGTGCATGTTGCGACTGACAGAAAAGATCCTTATGTTAAGCGTCTTGTAGCGGTTGGTGGTGATGTTGTAGAATTCCGTGCGGGAAGATTATTCATCAATGGAAAGCCAGAGTTTGTAAAAGGCGATCAAGAAGTTCAGCATAAATATATTGTAAGAAGTGCTTCGCAATTGGATATTCCGGGACTTTACAAGACTTTCGGATTTTTACCAGTTGTTGAAGGTCAAGATGATAAAGGCTTTGTGTATCAATTCCAAGGTTTGACGGATAAAATCAGAGATGAAATCAAGCAAATTCCTGGTGTTGAAAGTGTTGACGAAGATGTTATGAAACAAGGTTTGGCGTCATTAGCTTATTACAAATATGCGACTGATGCAACCGGAAATTATATGCGTGATGCAAATGGTTACCCAGTTCCTGCTTCAAGAATTGACTCAACTAACAGTATTTTCCCAGTTAATAAAGCTTGGAATCAAGATTGGTACGGACCTTTGACAATTCCTAAAAAAGGAGATGTTATCAATTTAACACAAGATAATTATCCTGAATATCAAAGATTAATTCATGTTTACGAACATAACAAACTAGAAAACAAAAACGGAAAATTCTTTATCAATGGTAAAGAAACTAGCCAATACACGGTTCAACAAGATTATTATTTTATGATTGGTGACAATCGTGATGCGTCGTTGGATGCACGTTTCTTTGGTTTCGTTCCTGAAGAAAATATCGTTGGAAAGCCGATGTTCACATGGATGAGCGTACAAGGGCTTTTCCCAGATGCTAACTCGAGTTACCAAGCGGACAAAAAAATCCGTTGGGACAGAATGTTCAAAGCAACCAATACTGGAGAAGCTAATAAAACATCCTATTGGTGGGTTGCAGCGCTTATTCTTGTCGTGTTCTTTGGGTGGGATTACATCATGAAATTATTTAGAAAGAAAAAAGAAGACGAATAAAATGTAATAAAGGTTCAATATTAAAGTGTAAAAACTAAGATTTTGAACCTTTACTTTAATATGAAGAATATGAAAGTTGTATTACCTCTGTTTTACTTTCCGCCGATTTCTTGGTTTAAAGAATTTCTAAAATCGGATAATGAAGTTGTTTTGGAACAATTTGAACATTTTCCGAAACAAACCTATCGTAACAGAACCAATATCTATGCGGCCAATGGGAAATTATCATTAATAATACCGACGCAGCATAAAGGTAAACAAGCCATGAAAGATGTTGAAATTTCTTATGCTGAAGATTGGCAAAAACAACATTGGAAGTCGATAACGTCAGCATATCAAGCCTCGCCATATTTTGAATATTATGAATTAAAATTGGCGAAAATCTTCAATAGCCAACCCAAAACTTTATTTGAATTAAATTTGAAATGTTTAGAAATTGTTCTGGATATTTTAAAAATTGAAAAAGAATTTTCTTTGTCAAGTGATTACGAAAGCTTGCCAGCGGAAGAGGATTTTAGAAATGAATTCTCTGCAAAGGTTGAGTCTGAAGAGGTTTTTCCAGAATATTATCAAACCTTTTCGGACAAAGATGGTTTTATTAAAAATCTTTCGGTCTTAGATTTGATATGTAATCTCGGGCCTGAAAGTAGAGCTTATATTAATAATTTATAAATCTTATTTAATATGAAAAAAATTGCAGTTGCAATCTGTTATTTAGCAGGATTTGGATGGGCGTTTGCTCAATCGACGCCAGCAGCAGATCAAGACAAAGATCTTATGACTTGGTATCATAAGGATTTTGCAAGTACAAAAGTATATGGTGTTAACACGCAAAATGCGTACAAATATTTGGAATCTAAAGGTCTTAAACCTAAAAGTGTTGTCGTTGCTGTATTGGATAGCGGTGTGCAAGTTGATCACCCAGGTTTAGCACCAAATATGTGGAAAAACCCAAACGAAATTCCTAATAACGGTATCGATGATGATAAAAATGGTTATGTTGATGATGTCTATGGTTGGAATTTTTTAGGAAATAAAACTAAAGACGTTGATGTTGACAATCTAGAAGTGACTAGAGTTGTTAAGAAATATAAACCGCTTTTTGAAGGTGCGGATTCTACACAGAATAAAGCCAATCAGGCGAAAATGCCAGAAGATTTCGCAATGTATATGAAGGCAAAAGCGGAGTTTTCAAAAAAAGGAACAGAAGCAAAGCAAGGTTACCAAACTTATTCGATGATCGAGCAAGTTATTCCGAACGCTGAAAAACTTCTTGAAGGTAAAACTTTATCTGGAGCGACTTTAGCTAGCATAACGCCAAGTACACAGCAAGATGCCATGGCATTGCAAGTTTTGGCTCAGGTAGCTCAAAATCCAGATATGCAAGGGAAGACATCGAAGGAAGTTGGTGATTTTTTAAGAAAAGATATTAAAGAAGCTTTAGATTATTTTAAAAATCAAGCAGAGAAGCAATATAATTTAGATTTTGATCCTCGTGCAGAAATGGTTGGTGATAATTACGACGACTATTCCGAAAAATATTATGGCAACAACCATTATCAAGGTCCAGATGCTTTACATGGAACACACGTTGCCGGGATTATCGCTGGTGTGCCACAAGGTAAAGAAATCCAATACGGTGTAGCCAGTAAAGTTGCTAAAATTATGACAGTTCGTACGGTGCCAGATGGTGATGAGCGTGACAAAGATGTTGCAAATGCAATTCGTTATGCTGTTGATAATGGCGCAAAAATTATGAATATGAGTTTCGGAAAACCAGTTTCTCCTGGTAAAACACATGTTTGGGATGCTATGAAGTATGCAGAAAGCAAAGGCGTTTTGATGGTGAAAGCTGCTGGTAACGACAACGAAAACTTGGGAGAACACGCTTATTATCCAACCAACTTTGCAACACAACAAGATGTTAAACCGTTTGTAAATAATATGATTGTTGTTGGTGCTAGTACTAATGATAATGCGGCTTTGCGTGCTGATTTTTCTAACTATAATCAATATATGGTTGATGTATTTGCGCCAGGTGATAAGATTTATTCTTCGATTCCAACATCGACTTATAAATATGAACAAGGAACATCTATGGCTTCACCAGTTGTAGCTGGTGCTTCGGCAGTGTTGCTGGCGTATATGCCAAACTTAACACCTGCTCAGGTTATAGAATCTTTAACAAAATCTGTTAACAAAAGTTCGGCAAATGATTTTGCTAAACAATCTGTTGCAGGAGGTGTTATTGATGTTAAAAAAGCTGCAGAATATGCTTATACTCATTTTTACAATGGAAAAAATGAAACGTCAAGCCAGAAAGCGCCTGTTAAAAAAGCAACTAAGAAAATAATAAAAAAAACTGTTAAAAAGTAAAACTTTTTGATAGATAAGTATTTAATTAAGAAAATGTCAAAATTATTTTGACATTTTTTTTTGTAATTCTATTTTGGCATAATTTTTAATACTTATAGAACATCTAATTGTTTTGACTATGAAAAATTTACTTTTATTAGGAGTTTTAGGAACGAGTTTGTTCTTAACTTCATGTAAGACAGCTAACACTGGAGATTCTAACACGGTTTCGGCTAAAGAAGCACAAACTAGAAGAGCAGAAGCTTTGAAAATGAAAGGTACTTGGGAAATAACAAGTGTGGACTATGACAAGTCTTTTAAGATTAAACCTTTTGACGAAGGTGCGGACGCACAATGTTTTGTTGGAAGTCAATGGAATTTAATTCCAAACAATTACACAGGTACTTATACGATTAACGGTGGGGGAGATTGTCCTACTGTAACGCAGCCAATATCTTTTGAAGTAACTAAGTTTAATGAATTTAAATTCAAAAAAGTTATGACAGGAGAAAAAGCTAAACACGTAACTGCTGGTTATGTTATGGAACTTCAAAACTTATCGCAAAGTAATTTTACTTTAGTACAGAATGTTAATTTTGAAGGTAATACAATTAAAGTATATTACAATTTCCAAAAAGTTCAATAATCAAAAAAATAAATTATGAAATATCTAAATAAAACAAATATTGCAGCGTTATTTATTAGTTCAACTTTAATGTTGACAAGTTGCGAAAGTGTGAAAAACGCTAATAACACACAAAAAGGTGCAGCAATTGGTACTGCAGCTGGTGCTATCCTAGGTGGTATCCTAGGTAATAACATTGGTAAAGGTGGTAATGCGCCTCTAGGAGCTGTTCTTGGTGGTGTTGTAGGTGGTGTTGCTGGTGGTGTTATTGGTAACAAAATGGATAAACAAGCTAAAGAAATTAAAGAAGTTCTTCCAGGTGCTGAAGTTGAAAGAGTTGGTGAAGGTATCAAAGTGACTTTGCACGAAAATACGGTTAACTTTGACTTTAACTCATCTAACCTAACGTCTGCTGCTAAAACTAATCTTGATAAATTGGTGACAGTTCTTAAAAATAATCCTGATACTAATATTAATATTTATGGTCACACAGATAATATTGGTACAGAAGCTGTTAACTTGAGAATTTCTCAACAAAGAGCGGCGGCTGTTAAAAATTATTTTGTGGCTCATGGTGTTGCAGGATCTAGAATGTTTACAGAAGGATTAGGTAAAGGAAGCCCAATCGCGTCTAACGATACAGATGCTGGTAGAGCACAAAACAGAAGAGTAGAGTTTGCAATTACAGCAAATGAAAAAATGATCGAAGATGCCTCTCAAGGTAAATAAGAATTAATACATAAAAGATAGAAAAACCGCAACTTGCGGTTTTTTTTATTATCAGATAATTCTTAATTTTGGGATCTAATAATACAAATGGGAAAATATCTAAAACTTATTCGGGTAGAACAATGGGTCAAGAATCTCTTTGTTTTTCTTCCGCTATTTTTCTCGGGCAATATTACCAACGTTGATTTATTCATCAAAAGTATATTTGCTTTCGTAGTGTTTTCGTTTACAGCAAGTTCCATCTACATCATTAATGATTATATGGATATTGAGTCAGACAAAAAACATCCAGAGAAAAAAAATCGACCTCTGGCAAGTGGAGCGATTTCGAAACCTACAGCAATTGCCATGTTCTTTGGGCTTTTGATTTCGGTCGTTTTAATAGTCATTTTTGGTGCTTCGTATTTTAATTACGATTTTACAAAATTTGCGATTATTATCGGCGGTTACTTCGTGATGAATCTTCTCTACACTTTTAAGCTAAAACATGTCGCTATCATTGATGTTTCAATTATAGCGGTTGGTTTTGTATTGAGAGTTTTGGCAGGTGGTTACGCGACAGGTTTAGCAATTTCTCAATGGGCAATTTTGTTGACTTTTGTGTTGGCATTGGTTTTGGCTGTTGGTAAAAGACGTGGAGAACTGATCAATGCGCAGGTTTCTGGAAGAACAAGAAAAGCTTTAGATGGTTATAATATTCAATTTGCAGATATTGCGTTATGTATTTGTGTGACATTAGCAATTGTTTGTTATTTGATGTTTACGTTGTCACCAGAAGTGCAGCACAAATTTCATCAAAGAGTATTTTACACTGTATTTTTTGTGATTTTTGCATTTTTAAGATATTTACAACAGACTTTAGTTTATAACAAAACAGAATCTCCCACCAAAATCGTTTACAAAGATCACTACATCCAAGTGACTTTGTTATTGTGGGTTCTTACTTTTTTATTACAGATTTATTATAAATAATTATGAAACCGAACTTTATTCAAAAAGTTTCCAATTGGGGAAATTATCCAATTGTGGAAGTTGAAATGAAATCTGAAGATTCGCTTTCACAAATTAAATCTTTTGTCGCAGAACGTAACGAAGTTATCGCACGTGGTAACGGTCGTTGTTATGGCGATGCCTCGCTTGGGCAACATGTTTTTTCAACAAAAAGATTAAATAAATTTTTATCATTCGATCGTCTTAATGGCGTTATCGAATGTGAATCTGGCGTGCTTCTATCAGATATTCTTGACGTTGTTGTATTACAAGGTTATTTCCTTTATGTGACGCCAGGTACAAAGTTTGTCAGTGTTGGAGGCGCAATAGCTTCTGACGTCCATGGTAAAAATCATCATGCTGAAGGTTGTTTTTCAGAATATGTTATTGAGTTTAAAATTTTAAATCAAAACTCACAGGTAATCACTTGTTCGCGAGAAGAAAATTCTGATTTATTTTGGGCAACTATTGGAGGAATGGGACTTACAGGTATTATTCTTTCTGCTAAAATCAAACTTAAAAATATTGAAACCGCTTACATTCGACAAGAAAGTATAAAAGCTGATAATCTTGATGAGATTTTCCAACTCTTTGACGAAAGCGAAGATTGGACATATAATGTCGCTTGGATCGATTGTTTACAAAAGGGGAAAAATATTGGACGTTCTATTCTTATGCGTGGCGAACATGCTTTGAAGGCTGAGGTTAGTAAGTCTAAAGGTCAAAATCCTTTACGTTTAAAATCAAAATTTAGCCCGAATGTTCCTTTTTATTTTCCAGGATTTGTCTTAAATACGTTGTCAATCAAGATTTTTAATTGGTTGTATTTTAACAAACAAAGAGCGAAGCAAGTTAACGGTTTTGTCGACTACGAGACATTTTTCTATCCTTTGGATGCTATCAAGAATTGGAACAGAATCTACGGCAAAAAAGGCTTTATTCAATACCAAATGGTCATCCCAAAAGAGAAGGGTAAAGAAGGTATGAAACGTATTTTGGAATGTATCGCGAAAAGTGGAAATGGTTCATTCTTGGCGGTTCTTAAATTGTTTGGGAAAGATAATCCACAAGCTTACAACTCCTTCCCACAAGAAGGTTACACGTTGGCTTTAGATTTTAAAGTTAATTCTAAACTTAAAAAATTGATTGCACAATTGGATGAAATTGTAGAAGAATTTGACGGAAGAATTTATCTTACCAAGGACAGCATGAGCAAAAGTAGCTTGACAGATTATCTCAAAAATGTTGAGAATTCCAAATTTGTGTCGCTACAACATCAACGTATCCATAATCCCTCTTAATTCTACAAAATGATAGTAATAGGTGCTAATTCGGAAGTGGCGCAAGCTTTTGTGGAATGCTGCTTAAAGAAAGGTGAAAAGTTCAAAACTTTATATTTATTAAGTTCGAATACTGCGACTTCGGAGAAGTTTGCGAATCATATCAATGTTAAATATCTTCAACATACAGAAGTTCTAGAATTGGACGTTCTTAAAGATATAGACTATAAAAATTTTGACCATATCGAGTCTGATTTGTTGTTTTGCGCAAGCGGATATCTTGGTTTAGGGACGGAAGAAGGTCTTTACGATGATAAAAATACAGAACGAATTTTAGATATTAATTTCTCTAAATTGGTTCCTGTTCTTAACCATTTTGCAAAAAAAATGGAATCCAAAAGACAAGGTAACATGATTGTTTTGTCGTCTGTTGCAGGCGATAGAGGTCGTCAAAGTAATTTTATCTACGGAAGTGCAAAGGCTGGTCTTACGGCTTATCTTAGCGGACTTAGAAATTATTTATTTGATAAAAAAGTTCATGTTATGACGGTTAAGCCCGGCTTTATGGCAACCAAAATGACCGAAGGTTTACCGCTTAATCCAGCTTTGACAGCAACGCCAGATCAAGCAGCTTTAGCTATTTTTAAAGCTTACAAAAGCAAAAAAAACACAGCTTATGTATTGCCAATTTGGAGTTTGATAATGATGATTATCAGAAATATTCCAGAATTTATTTTTAAGAAATTGAAACTTTAATTGTTTTAAAAAATGAAAAAATTGTATGTATTCGATTTTGATGGGACTTTAACTTACAAGGACACGATGTTTTTGTATCTTAAATATTTTAATCCATCGAAGTATAGATTTCAATTTTTGAAACATGCACCGCTTTTTGCTTTGGTTAAATTAAAACTTGCTGATGCAGAAACTGTCAAGAAGAGTTTTATAGCATCAATTCTTAAAGGTCAAACGGAAACAAAACTTAACCAAGTTGCCGATCAATTTTTTGAACATCAATATCCAAAACTTATTCGTGATAACGCTTTAGATTTTATTGATAAAATTAAAAAAGAACAAACGGATTCTTACATTGTCACGGCGTCTTTAGATATTTGGGTGCGACCATTTGCAGAAAAATTTGGGATGCAATTGTTAGCAACCAAAGCAGATTATCAAAATGGCGTTTTTACAGGTAAGTTTGCTACTAAAAATTGCAACGGCGAAGAAAAAGTAGTTAGAATAAAAGAAGCAATTAGTGGGCGAAAATTCGATAAAACCATAGCTTTTGGTGACACTTCGGGAGATAAACCAATGTTAAAATGGGCAAATGAAAGTTTTTATCAATTTTTTCACTAATTTCGTATCAACATAAATGAGGCACATCGCTTCATTTTTTTTTAAAATTTTTTAGTAAAAATGGAAAAGGTATATTTAGACAACGCAGCAACTACGCCGCTTAACGAAGAAGTTATTGACGCAATGGTGTCCGTTCTTCGTGATAATTATGGTAACCCGTCTTCTACGCACAGTTTTGGTCAAGAGGCAAAAACGCTTTTGGAAGAAGTTAGGCGAAAAATTGCAGAAGCGCTGCGTGTTACGCCAGGTGAGATTGTTTTCACGTCTTGCGGTACCGAATCCAACAACATGATTATCAAATCTTGTGTTAATTATTTAGGCGTTCAACGTATTATTACATCGCCGTTGGAGCACAAATGTGTTGCAGAGACTTGCTTAGAAATGAAACGCCTTAATGGTGTTGAGCTTGTCTATTTGCGTCCTGATAACAAAGCAAATTTAAGTTTAGAAAAACTTGAAGAGCTTCTTCAAAATTCTGAGAAAAAGACTTTAGTGACTTTAATGCACGCTAACAACGAAGTTGGTAATCTTCTAGATTTAGAAAAAGTTGCAGAACTTTGTAAAAAATATGACGCTTTATTCCATTCGGATACGGTGCAAACGATGGCGCATTTGGATTTAGATTTTTCTAAAATCCCAGTTGATTTCGCATCTTGCAGCGCGCACAAATTCCATGGTCCAAAAGGAAGTGGTTTTGCATTTGTGAGAAAAGCGTCTGGTCTTAAAGGTATTATTACTGGAGGTCCACAAGAAAGAAGTCTTCGCGCAGGTACAGAAAATGTTTGTGGTATCGTTGGACTTGGCAAAGCTTGGGAATTGTCGATTGACAATATGTCGGAGTACAGTTCTCATATTAAAGATATTAAAAACTATTGTAAATCTGAAATAGAAAAGAATTTCCCTGAAGCTAAATTTAATGGTGAATCAGCAACAGAAAACAGTCTTTATACGGTATTGAATATTTTGTTGCCATTCAAAAATCCGTTAATCGGATTGCAATTGGATATGCAAGGCGTTGCAATTTCGCAAGGAAGTGCTTGTAGTTCTGGTGCAGCGAAACCGTCAATGGTTTTGATGTCTATTTTGGATGAAGAAGAGTTGGAGAATTGTACACCACTTCGTGTATCTTTCAGTCATTATACGACTAAAGCTGATATTGATAAATTTATTTCGGCATTAAAAGAAGTTTCAAAAGATTTCATTATAGAAAAACAAAATACCGAGCATAGATAATAATTTATCCGATTAGGTATATTTTTTGTAATTTTGTAGAGTATTAAACAAAGAATAAAATTATGGCAGTAGAGATTACAGATCAGTCTTTTCAAGAAGTAGTATTAGCTTCGGATAAGCCTGTATTAGTAGATTTTTGGGCAGCATGGTGTGGTCCATGTAGAATGCTAGGTCCAATCGTAGAAGAATTAGCAAACGATTTTGATGGAAAAGCTGTTGTTGGGAAAGTGGATGTTGATAATAATCAAAATATATCAATGGAATATGGCATCAGAAATATTCCAACACTATTAATTTTCAAGAACGGAGAAGTGGTTGATAAGTTAGTTGGTGTTAGCCCGAAAGAGCTAATTGCTGAGAAACTTTCAGCACACATGTAAAAAAAATAATACTGAAAATGAACGCTTTCCTAATAGGAGAGCGTTTTTTTTGTAAAAAATTTGTAGGATTAAAATATTGTCGTATTTTTGCAACCACAATAATCAAGGCAATTATGCTGAGGTTGGTTGAGATCCGGTAGTTCAGCTGGTTAGAATGCCGCCCTGTCACGGCGGAGGTCGCGGGTTCGAGTCCCGTCCGGATCGCAATTACAAATACAAAGTAATATAATATGCTGTAAAATAGATGTTTTACAGCATATTTTGTTTTGTGGGTTATCCAAAGAATGTCATAATATCGCAAGATGTTAGTGACCTATTCAGTGACTTAAATTACATTGACAAAAAGGTCACTGAAAACTTAGGAGAAAGCTTGTTCAAAGGCTTTTTCAAAATTTGAATATCTTGTGGTAAGATCGAAATAGTAATAGTTTCAATTCTTAAAGACACCACGATATGAACAAGACTTTTAATCTTCTCTTCTATGTGAAGAAAGCCAAAGTTAACACAGTTGGTAAAGCACCAATCTATGTTCGCATGACATTGGATGGACAAATATCAGAGCTTAGCACCAAACGCACTATTTCACCTCAAAAATGGAATTCTACAGCACAACGAGCATCTGGTTCATCGGAGGAAATTAAAGCTCTTAATTTCTACCTTAAATCGTTTGAACAAAAGATTTACGATGCATATCATTGTTTATTGCGAGAGAAAAACCTCATCACTTCACAAGATTTGAAAAATCATTTGCTTGGCGTTAAGGAACGAAGCAGAATGTTGGTGTCAATCTTCGAAGATCACAACAATCGAATGGCGCAGCTTCTTGACAAAGAATTCTCAAAAGGAACCCTTCAACGTTACAAAACTTGTTTGTCACACCTTAAAGATTTCCTTAATTTAAAATTTCATGTTAATGATATTGCAATCACTAAAATTGATTTAGCATTTATTAATGATTTCGAATTTTATCTAAGAACAAAACCAATTAAACCTTGCGCCAATAATTCTGCAGTAAAGTACATCAAGAACTTTGGAAAGATTATTCGGATATGCTTGGTGAATAGATGGCTTAGTTTTGACCCTTTTATGGGATATAGTTCTAAATTATCCGAAGTTAATCGTGGTTTTTTAGATGAAGCAGAATTACTATGTTTGGAAAATAAAGAATTCTCAATCGAACGAATTGAACAAGTTCGAGATATCTTTGTTTTTAGTTGTTATACGGGGCTTGCATTTATAGATGTATGGAACTTAACTACTGATAATATTGGGATAGGTCTGGATGCAAATAAATGGATTTTTACTTCACGTCAAAAAACAAAAATAGCGTCTCATATTCCTCTTTTACCTAAGGCAGAGGCTATTATCCAAAAGTATCAGAACCACCCTCGTTGTGTTTCAAAGAGAAAGTTATTGCCTTTGTTAAGTAATCAGAAGATGAATGCCTATCTCAAAGAAATTGCAGATCTCTGTGGGATTTCTAAAGAATTGACGTTCCATATCGCTCGTCACACGTTTGCCACAACTGTTACTTTAGCCAATGGTGTTTCTATCGAAAGTGTTAGCAAGATGCTTGGGCATAAGAGCATAAAAACGACACAGCATTACGCTAAAATTCTTGATAAAAAAGTAGGTGAAGACATGTTAGCGCTTCAAGTGTTGTTACAAACGAAAAACGATGACGCAAAAATAGGATAAAACCACGGAAATATAAAGATTTTTATCTTTGAAGATTGTTAATTTTAGAATCTACTAATGGTTATGAACATTAATACTTGTTTAAAAGAGGAAAATGAAAATTTCCGAATGTTTAAAAGGAGAAATACAAAGATTGTAATTTAACACATTTGAAAATTATGATTTTACAAAAGTGAGATTTTAAGATGACTTTAAGATTTTTATATTTGTAGCCAAAGTAATTTTATAGGCATATAAATTGCAGGTCAAGTTCACACCATATTTTCTAAAAAACGTCTAATAATTATGATCAACTATCTTTGGACTAATATAGATAGCTTGTGAAAAAGTAATATTCAAGTGTGGCCTCAATTGGAACAAATGTTCAATTTAAAACCGAGCGAAGCCGATGCTTTTTCAGATTGTATAAATTAAAGAAAAAAACAATATGAAAAGCAGCGGCGGATAAATATTACAAATCTTTCTCTTAAATATATAATCCCGCATTTTGCCAATACCAAGTTAGCTGCATGCTTATTATTTTTTTAACATAAGCATTAATACTCTTGGAATTGAGGTTTCATTATCAAAGTATTCATTTATATCAAGTAATTTCAAGTTATTCTTCTTAGCTAAATTTGTATATTCAGAAATATGATGAATAAATGATGAAACTTCTTGTTCACCATTTTTTTTGATCCACTATATTGCTTGAATGGGTGAAATTCACCGATATAAATAATTCCATCTGATTTTAGGTAATCATTCATTAATTGAAAAATTCTTTCAATGTTTTCAATGTGTTCTTAAACTAAACTAAAAACAATTAAATTAAATATTTTTTCGGTGAAATTCCATTCTTGATTTATATCGAGGTTCAAAAATTTTACCTTCTTGTTGTCAATTTTCTGGTTTGCTATTTGTAACATTTCATCAGATAAGTCAATAACGAGAATATTTTCTCCCTTATTTATAAGCCATTCCGTATTTTTCCCACTTCCACAACCAATTTCTAAAAAGTTTTTAAAATTTATATTATTTAAATTTTCTCTTAAAACTTTGGTTTCTAAATCTCTAGTTTTATTTAAATTATCGTCATATTGATTTGCCCAATATTTATACGCCTCTTCTGCATGCATATTTGTTCACAATATATCTACTAGTATTGTGAAAAGCTTGCAGATAACTAAAAATTAGCACAACTTTAATTATTTAACCATTTTGAAAATCTTACACTTAATAGGGTGTTGATTTAATAAGTCTGCAATACCGACGTAGTCAAAGTCGTTTGTGCCATATCATTGGAAAGACTTATTTGATCCATAGCTTTACCTATACCTAATTTTGTTGATGGAACAGATGTTAAATTAAGGTTACGATTAGCGCATGCCGCTCTTACTGTATAGATTCCTGGTGAAAGTTCGTCTAAAGTAACATTAAGATTGTATACCTTGTACGCGCCAGATGGACCTCTTACTACATCATTTCTTACAGCTTTAAGCTGTTCGAGACCTCCGTCTTTGGAGACGAAGATACCACAGGCAAAGCTAGCTGAAGATGTTGTATTAGCAGTTATTTGTACCACGGTTTGCAAAGATAATATTGCCTTAGATTTATTATCTGATTTAGTAACGGTGAAAACATCTTTAGCATTTTTTATCCATGCCCAGTTTTTTTTGGTAGAATCATTATTAGGATTTGGTGCTGTAAAGCTTTCATTTAAGACATACTGGGCTGCAAGATTGTTTTTATCAAATTCAACTCCTTCAGTGTCTTTGACAGTATTTAAATAAAATAAAGATAAACTCCCTGTTCCTTTAGCTATTTGTACTGTTTTCCACGAGTCGGTCAATATCTGGTTAGGTAATACGGTTTTTACTTTGTAAAGTTGTCCCATCGAACCTGAGTTTCCTTTGATAAGATCCGTTCCCTCGACTCGCAATTCTTTGCGTATATTAAGATCTCCATTAACATCAAGCATTTTTTGAGGAGATGTTGTATTAATCCCTACTTGCGCTTTTAATGCTATATTTATAAAAATTCCTAATATGTACAGTTTATTTTTCATATTATGGGGTTATTATGGGACTGAAATTTTGAGGTATTTCATATACGTCAACTTTTAAGGAAGATTGAGTCATGAAGTTATTCATGTTTGTTACTCCAGATGCCGCTGGACTACCAATTCCAATTGTTCCCGACTGGTTAATAAAATTTAGTCTAGCACAAGCTACCTTTACGGTATGTGTACCTGTAGAGAGATTGTCTACAGCTCCTATCTGAGTATGGGTTACAAATCCTGAAGCATTAGAATTTGTAACGCCATTTATACGAAGACTTTTTAAAATATCATCTACAAAAATTCCACAAGCATATTTAGTCGTCGCTGTGGCACTACTACCTCCAGTATTCTGAACAACTGTCTCGAATAAAAAGTAAGTTGTGCTAGTAGTGCTATTAACAGTAAATTGTTTACGAAGACCACTGATCTCCTTATAACGATTTACACTATTGGTAAGAGTTGTAAAATTAGCGGTAGGAACTAAGTCTGTGCTTGCGATTGCTCCACTCACATCAGCATTACTTGCCGCGAAACTTATACCTTGGCCCGTAGTTCCACTTCCATTTGAGTTTGTTCCTACCGTGAAATCTCGAAAAGAATCATTAAAAATCAAGTAGTATTTATTTACCTCATAATCTGGCACTCTTAGCGTTTTCCATACTGGAGATAAACCTGGGCCTTGCGAAACTAGTATCTGCCCATCCTTCCCGGGACTAGGATTACCGCTCGCATCTGCTGTATACAATTTTTTGCGTATACTTACGTCCCCGTTAACATCTAATACAGATTGTGGAGATCGTGTTCCAATTCCTATTTTTCCCGTTTGAGCATAATTGGTAAAGATGCAGGCAATAAAAAATAAAAAGCCAGCAATTTTCTTTTTTTTAATCATTGTTAATTACTATAGATTACTAATTCGGCGACATCTACTTTTAAAATAGATCTTAACAAAAAAGCATTCGATTGATTATTTGCATTAGAAATATTTACTCCAATACTCATCGAATTATTACTATTACTTGTATATACTTTTCGGCACGCTACATCTATGGTATAATTTCCGACAGGTATATTTATCTCATTGTAATTCAGTGTGTAAATTCCTTGCATGGGAGTGCTGTTATCTATTGTTATTAGACCATCCGGGCGTAATGCTGCTAATACATTGTTTTTGAAAATACCACAGATATATCTAGTGGATTGTCCTGCTCCAGACGATGATGTATTTTGTATTTCAGCTCCTGTTTGCAATTGGTAAGTAATATTGTTGTTTGCATTTTTGATCTCAAGATTAAATGATAATCCTGCAATTTTATTCCATGATGCAGATAAGGTTTCACCCACCACACTTGTTTCAGGGGACAATACTGAGCTCGAGAAATTTGCTGCAGCAATTCCTGCTTGATCTGATTTTAAATAGGTGTTGACAAGCCTGTATTGTTTATCTTCCATAAAAGGTACAGAAACACCTTTCCAAGCAGGAGAAAAATTGTTGCCTTGTGAAACAAGTACCTGTCCCACGAGACCAGGGTCTCCATTTGTTGTATCCGTACCTCCAACTTTTAATTCTTTACGAACGAACAAATCACCATTAATGTCCAATGTTGACAATGGTTTAGGAGTACCTATCCCAACTTGTGCATTTAAACCAGTAGATAATTGCAAAAAAATAATAATAGAAAAATTTTTTCTGTTTAAAAAAAATCGCATTTTTTATTTTATAATAAATTAAATATTTGTTTTTTGAAGTATTTAAAAGCTTTTTGAATGAAAAAAAAACTTTAAAGTCTCGCCACATTAAAATCTTTATTTCATATTCTTGCAATAAACATTGTAGAGAATAAAATTCGAAATATATAAAGATGTTTTATAATGCAAATATAACAATATTTATTAATTTATATGTTAATATTAATTATTACAAATTTTAAGATATAAATACAGCCCTATAAAAATTAAATTTATTTTTTTAAAGTAATTAGTTAATTTATCCTTACCCGTTGTGCATTATGAATTAAGAAATGAAAAGTTGTTCATTTGATTGAAAATCAGTAAATTGGATTAGCTATAAAGCATTTGCAATGAACAACTTAACTGCAAATTACGAAAGAATTTTGGAAATTCTTCGAAAAATATCTTCAGAAACACTTTTATCCTATCAAAGACGGGCGCCGAAGCTGAGTGATTTACAGTTGATAAGCCTTTCTTTGACTGCCGAGTATATGGGAATAGATAGTCAAAATCACCTTTTCCGAAATATTCCCAGTTCACTAAAAAGCAAAATAGAGCGAAGTGTGTATAATCGTCGAAAACATAGACTATCGGGAAAAACTAATAATTTACGTCTACAATTAGTTCGAGTATTTAACGAGTTTGAAACTTACTTCATCATTGATAGCATGCCCTTGAAAGTTTGTAAACTTTCCAGAAGTAATAGCTCAAAAATATGTAAAGAATCAGAATATTGTTATCCAAACAGAGGTTTTTGTGCATCTCAACAAATGACTTTCTATGGTTATAAACTTCATGCGGTTTGCTCTATAGTAGGCGTTTTTCGAAGTATAGACATAAGTCTATCTTCTGTACATGACATCCATTATTTAAAAGATATTAAAGATCAATTATCTGATTGCACTTTACTAGGAGATAAGGGATATTTGTCGTCCAATATTCAAATTAACTTATTTAATTATGCAAATATAAAATTAGAAACACCTAAAAGAATTAATCAAAACGACTATCAACCCCAATTCTACCTTTTCAAAAAGCAACGAAAAAGAATCGAGACGTTATTTTCGCAATTGTGCGACCAATTTATGTAATACGCAATTATGCTAAAACATTCGAAAGCTTTAAAAAGAGGTTATTGGCTAAAATAACAGCTTTGACAGTTATTCAGTACATCAACAAAATCTACTTCAATCGAAATATAAATAATTTGAAAATTAATATTATTTAAAATGCACAACGGGTTTTATCCTTATGTTAATTTGCACTTTTTTTGATTTGTTATCTAAAAATGTAAAAAGTGTATTTTAGCAATGTTGTTACAAAGAATAGTATAAAACAATTAATCATACTAATAAAAAAAAACATTTTGGGTAATTATTTTGGAGTATACACTTATTATTATATAAAGTTACATTGTTAGTAATTAGCAAGTGCTACTAATCCTAATTTTATAGATAGATATCATCTTTACTAAGGAAATCAATTTTCTTTTTCCAAATTATAAATTATTAGCTATGATGTTTTGCAAAGTCTTTTTAGAAACTTATCCAGCTTTTATTTGAGATATCATGCCTTGTGTATATTTGATTAGAAATATGCTGCCGATATTTTTGGAAAAAGTTTAAAGTTTATTCGTTTTCTACAGGGTATATATATGTAAAAAAAATGAGACGGTGTTAGCTCTGCTTAATTTTGTTTCATTATAAAGCTCGATACAAAAAGAACTAATTGTTTTATAACGGTCGATCCCAAAGAGGGAGAGATGCACGTTAAAAATTTCTAATTAATAATTGTAATACGGAAGAGATAAAAAATGTTAAGTTTTTTTTTGGTGAACTTACAGAAAGTGAAGTGATTTTTTGAAAACCACAATTTTAACAAAATAGAGAAACAAGGGAAGAAATTTTTCTGACGGCTATATTTATATTTAATTTATGCAAATTAATATAAATTAATCGTGAAAATTTTAATTTGCTATAAAAGTATATAATGAAATTTTAATAAAATAGGATGAAAAATTAAACACAAATTATTAATAACGAAAACACTGCGGATAACAAATAAGTAAACTATTTCTCTATTTGAAAATAAATATTTTTTTCAAGATATATATGAAAATAAAAATACTCCTTACTGCTATAGATGTAAATTCCTTTTAAAACCTACACATTTAAAAATTATTTGAGAGACGTAATTATGGATTTAAAAAGTTTTTATTCGACGGTTATTAAATATGTTTTAGTAATGTGGATAATCATTAAATATAAGTTATTATAATAATGTAAGTAAATTATATACATTTAGTTTATATTAAATTTAAAAAAAATTGAACTAAACAAAAATTACTCTCTACATGTGAATGATTCTACTTTTTGAGAGAGTTTAAAAAAGATTAAAGATCTTTAATTTGATATCAAATTTTCTTAAATTCGGAATAGTTAATAACAGCCTTTAATGATCGGAAAAATGAAGCTTTGGATTTTAAAGAAAAGCTAGAGTTTAAAAAAGATTTTAACGGACATTCCGAGCAATTATTCAACTTTTTCAATTATGGTGAGATTTTCAATAATTCTTTTTCTACGGTAATTATTTTTTCTCAAATTAAGTATTTTTTTAATTAAAAATCCCACTAAAAAGATTGTCAGAATAATAGTAAGCCAGTTGTAGAGATTAAACTGTTTTTTTATTTTTTCGGCAATTGCTTTTTGATCTAGATCTTGTGCATTTGCATACCTATTGAATGATTTTAGTTCATCATTCTCTAATATTTTCAGAATCTGCGCGTATTTTTGGTTATAGTATTGAAATTGTTGAATATTGTTGATGGCTAAATTAGTATTGGCTAACAAATTATATATTTCACTATTCAGAACCAAATCGCTAAAAGGTTCAGCTCGTTTCTCAGCTAAATAAAGTGCTTTCAAAGCTTCTGAATGTTGATTGGTAAGAAAAAAAACTTCACCTTCACCTTTCAAGTTATATGCTATCAAAATAGCATCATCGTACTTTTGAGCATAATTTTTTGCTTCCGCAAAATAGGTCAACGCTTGTTGCAATTGTGATAAATCTAAGTAGCAACTAGCCATATTGTGGTATGCGATACTTAAGTTGGCTGCATTTTTTTTATCCAAGGGTAGCTTTTTAAAATTTTCTACCGCCATTTTTAGTTTTTGTAATGCCAAATTGGAATTCGCTTGATTGCGATAAATAATTCCTCGAGTATTGTTGATAAAGGCAGTATTGTAAAAAAAAAGCGGGATTTTATCGGATAATTTATCTGTTGTTACTTGAGCTTCATCCAAAATTTTAAGAGCTTCTTCATACAATTCCATCTGTTGA
This sequence comes from Soonwooa buanensis, assembly GCF_900167905.1. Lineage (GTDB taxonomy): Bacteria > Bacteroidota > Bacteroidia > Flavobacteriales > Weeksellaceae > Soonwooa > Soonwooa buanensis. The sequence continues at coordinate 194,975 of NZ_FUYZ01000002.1, forward strand.
TATTGCACCGCAATCGAATTTAGAATTTTTAATTTTGTAGAGGTAAGATTGGTTTTTGCAATAAGGTTTTTTGCCTTTAGATTATAAAAAAACGAGCTGTCGTTATTTTTTTTTGCTATGTAGGCATTAGAAATAATCATGTAAAGATCAGCCATATCATCTACTTTTTTTTCCGTTGTAAGTAGTTTTGAAGCTATTGCAATAGCTTCATCTGGTTGTTCATAGATCAACGAATTTGCTTTGTTTTTAGACAAATCTGCTTTTTTTTGAGCTGCAAAAAATGCAGTTCCAAGATATATGAACAAAAATAAAAATAGTGGTTTTTTCATCAGGTTGAACTTTTTATATTCTGGATAAATTCGAAGGGAGAAAATCCCGTAACGGATTTAAAAACTTTTGTAAAAACACTATGTGAAGTAAAACCACAAATTTCTGCGATATAACTAATTTTGTATTGATGATAGCTTTTATCTGCAGAGAGCAATTGAATTGCATAGGTAATTCTAAGCTCATTAATATACGAATTGAAATTTCTGTCTTTATACTTATTAATTATTTCCGAGAGGTACTTTGTATTTGTACCGAGTTGCGCGGATAAAGTTGCCAAAGACATATTGTTATCGAGAAATTTCTTGGACTCTTCGAATAGATTAAGATTATCCAAAATTTCCTTTTCTTTTTCTTTAGGAATAAAAAGGGTCTTTTTCGATAAGTCTTTTTCCTTAATTTCTGCATTTTTTTGATTGTATAAAACAACAATTGAACGTAAGAATTTAATTTGTTTTGCCAAAGCTTTTGCCTTCTGGATCTCTTTTATGTAAAAAATACCAGCAATACATATAAGCAGAAGCGAAATACTAATTGTAAGTACATATTGAGATTTCTTTTTTTGTGCGAGTCTGATGTTTTTTTCTACACCAAAGTTGGTATTCAATTCGATTAATTGTCTTCGTGCTTCCTTTATGTTTTCATCTAACAATTTGGAACTTTCTGTATATTTTTTCTTGTAAAAATCATATTGATTATTGTTGTTTACTACCAAATAATTTTTCATTAAATCGCCGTATATGTTTTTCTTTAGAGGTTCGAAAGAGATGTTTTCAATGGGCGTAATGGCAAGTTGCAAAAATTGGATTGCTTGATTGTACTGTTGTTGTTTAAATAACAAATTTCCCTGTAATTGATAGGTTGCAGAACGAATATAAGAAGCATGTGGTAGATTTTCTAAACTTTTCAAAAGCGATTTTGTTAAAAATAAAGCTTCTTTATCTTGCTTTGTCTCCGAAAGAATAACGGCAGAAAGTAATTGGTTTTCTTTACTGATGATGTCGGAAGATTTTTTTGCATATTCTGAACTAAGAAGTAAGCTTTTCTGTGCATTTTTCCATTGATGTAAAGCGATAAAATTTTTAGCTTCCAATTGATAAACGGCAGCATAGAAAACGTTTTTATCGGAATTTTTACTTGCGGTTTTTGAAGAGAGAAGCGGAGAAATGATAAAAGATGTTTGATTATAAAAGCCGAGTTGATAAAATTCTCGTGCGATCATAAAGGTTTGCAGCAAGGCTGGATCAGCGTTTTTAGCATCTGTTTTTTCGAAAGTGACGCGCACAGATTCCACATAATTCCCTTTTAGGAAGTTGGCTTTTGCTAAAATATTTTTTATCGCAAGATGGTTTTCAGTATTTCGAATTTCTTTTGCTGCTTGTATAGCTACGTCTGGATTTTCGTACAATTTGATAAAACTATTTTCCAATCGCATTTCAAAATCGGTACTGCTTTGAGCCGAAATAAAATGTATTCCTAAAAACATCACGAAAAGAAATTGAAAAAATAGCAGCATCTGACAAAAATACAGATTTTAGTACCGAAATCAATTCTTATTTTAAAAAGAAGAATAAGTAAATCAAGTATTTTATTGTTGAGGTATTTTCGAGCAAAAAACGCCGCCCAATGAAGAACGACGTTTCAGTTTAATAAAAAAGAGATTACTTTTTGATAAATTTTATTGATTTGCTTCCTTTTTCCGAATTTATATTTATTATATAATTTCCTTTTGATAACGAAGAAATATTTACTTCTTTTTGTGATCCTGCACTAATTCCTTTTTTAGAAATTTTGCCACTCATCTCATAAATTTCGTAAGACACTTTACCTTCTGGTGTGATTATTTTCAGATAAGAATCTGCATTTGTAGGTGCTACCACTACATCAATTACATTTGATTTTTCCGTATTCGCTACAGACAAAAGAGGTTGTGAATTTAGATAAGGATAGCCGTTATTAATATTCGGATTGATGGACCATGCTCCGGTGGCAGAACCTCCATTCATCGTATTTTTGAAGGTCTCTGTTTTCATATCAGCTGTTGAATGACCAGTAATGTCAAGCGTTATTGGTTCGCCCTGAAATCCACCAACAGCCTCCAAAGGTGCATTTGTAGCATCAAAATGAGCGTTTGCAATAGTGAGATTTCCTACTTTTCCTAAAAATCCACCTGCGTCAGTGACTACAGTAACTGTTCCTGTAGAATACACATTTTTAAAATCGCCCGTAGTTTGCGCCCATCCGTAAAATCCACCTACAGTGTCTGAAGTTGCAGTAACATTAGAACGGCTGTAAGAATCTTGTATTTTATTTACCGTTGGCGGGCCGAAAGCAAAAGTTACAAACCCAGAAAACCCACCAACAATGTATTGCCCTTCAACCGTACCTTCGCAATACGAATTTTTGATCAAGGAATTGCTCCAAGAAGTACCAGCAAATCCGCCTACTTGATTTACGCCGACTACGCTTCCTTTTGCAGAGCAGTTGTCGATTTCTGATCCTGTAAGAACACCACCCGTAAATCCACCAATGTTGTAAGAAGTGAATACCAAATCCACGTTTTTTACATGGCAATTGGTTGCTTTACTATTAATTGCCATGTTTGCGATAAAGCCACCAGATGTATCTTTACCATAAATTTTAGAACCATCTAGCGTAAGATCTTTTACGGTTGCAGTTACGAACTGACCAAATAATCCTAGCCAATCTCCATTAGCTCTGTTAATTTGGAGGTTGCTAATGGTTTTGTGATTACCATCGAAATTTCCAGAAAACGGATTATCGTTGTTGTATCCAATGGGATCCCAAAGATGTGCTTTGATATCTATGTTTTGCATCAATTTGAATGTTTTTCCAACCATTTTGTTGCCTGCTTTGGTTAATTTTGCCAAACCTGCCAATTGTTCTGGAGTAGAAATTTCAAAATTTGTATCCGTTGCATTGTACCAACTTACATCTGCATTATCGCTCCAGTTTGTTGTTGGGAATTCTGCTAGGAAGGCAGGTTTTTCTACTGGTTTGACTATAGCTCCTTTTGGTAATTCGTTAGGAGCTTTTCCTTCTTGAGCATTAAAAACTCCGACCGTGATGACGGAGATCATCAACATAGTAATTCTTTTTTTCATAAAATTATTTATAATTGTTCATAGGCAATATTACTGCTTATAAACAGTTTAGGGTCGAATAAAAACGTAGAACAATTGTGAATTTCATGAAAATGACAATTGTTTTCGATACAACATCGGTAAAAAATGCAATTTGAAGAATCTTTGTATATACATCAACTTTTAACATTAGTGATTTTAGTTTTTCGAGATAATTATTTCGAAATCTTGAACCTGAAGAAAATAATGGATTATAGCTGAATGAAATAATTCTAAAATTCAGCTATTTTTAGAATTGGAAACAAAAAATGGAAACTTTAAGTATTGACCTACTAAAAATGTAGATTTTTCAAATTACGAATTAGTATGTTGAAATTTTATTTTTTTGTTTTTCCTGACTACTATTTCAAATGTTGATTTAATTATGGGAAAATATAAAAACCATCTTGTCACAATTAATTCTAAAAAACGGCAGCCAGTCTATACCAATAAAAAAGTAAACGAATATCTAAAAACGATTGCGGAAAATTGCGAAATCACTAAAAAACTAACTTTTCATGTTGCGAGGCATAGCTTTGCCACAACAGGCACTTTAGCTAACGGCGTTTCTATCGAAAGTGTTAGCAAGATGCTGGGACACAAAAACATAAAAACCACTCAACATTACGCCAAGATTCTTGATAAAAAAGTAGGCGACGATATGTTGGCGCTTCACGCCTTGCTTCAAAAAAAAGAAGATCAGAAAAAGCAAGCCTAGCTAAGACAAGCTTTTTCTATTGTCATAGCAATATTGTTTGAAAGACAAAAGCTGTAATACAAAATTTACGGCGCAATCAATTACCTCAACTTTTTCATTAACCATGAGATTGTCAAAATGACTAGTTGATAGTTTTTTCTTCATATTAGCGCTAATAGAGTTTTGCTCCAATTCAAATGTAGTAGTATGTTTAAATGCTTTGGTTTCAACTAAAAAGCGATTAAAATTATGGTGTTCTAATCCAGAAATAATACCGTAGATATAGAACATGTTTCTTACTTTATCAATATTGAAAAAGAATTGATTTCCCGCATTTAAAGCAAAAGAACCACCATCCCATCGACAAGTAACATTTAGTTGTAACTCCTGTTGCAGTATGTTGATAAGTACGCTGGTAAATTTTTCCTTAGATAAGTACAACTCATCATCTGTAGGTAATTGTTTTTCAACATTTGGAGTAAGGTAAGATTTTACGAAAGATTTTAGCTCGTTTAGCTCGTCGATGCTATCATATATAGCCCCAAACTCAATACTGCTCAGATTAGAACTCAGTAATAGATTCATGGATGTTACCAAACCTCTGTTTTCATTGAAGTAAACCTTCGCATGTAGATTTTTGACCAAAAGGGGCTTTATACCAAGCGCTTCTAATTGCTCCCAACTTTTAAAGTTGTCACTTTCCAAGCGAGCATAAGCCTTTATTTTTACACCTCTATTTTTCGCTTTCACAAGCTCAGATTTTAGAACTTCCCATTTACCAATCTCCCAGTAAGGACTTACTAAAATTAAATACTCTCTTGATTGATGAATAATCTGTATGATTTCGCTGCTAATTTGATAAGGTGGTATAACTTTCATGGTGGATTAACACAAGAGCTTGATATACTATCGCGTTGGACAATATTTGATCTATTGAATGATTTTACTAGGGGCATTTCTTCCTCTGTTTCAACCATTTCTGATGTTCGACAAGAGTAACAAACGAAACCAATTACACTTAAGCTAAAAAATGAGATAATTTTTTTCATAATCTTAAAAATTTTAAAAATTATCCCGACGTCAGGTTTTATTATTCTTTCAGAATTCTTGAGCTAAAAGTATTTTAGGAATACTATCAAAAGCAAATACTTATTGTTTCAGATTATGAAATGATGCATTGTTTCATGAATCAGAGCATCACAGAAATATATGTAATACTCTCATTTCGTTTGATTTAATCTCATTTTTAATGAGTTGTTAATTTTCTAAATGTGTTTTGATAATATTTAGCTAAATTTGATTGTATTGCTAGCATTGTTTTTATCTTATGGTTAAGCTTTATTCAATATTTTTCGTTTTTGTTTCAATTTTCAGTTATTCTCAGCTGAAAGGACTAGCTTTTTATGAAAATTTGGAGAATAAACTGAATAACTTTCAAAAGAATGATGAGAAAGCTTTTGTATACATAAGCCCTTACCTCAATAGAGCAAAAAAAGAGAACAACTTAACGAAAATGGCTACAGGCTACAGAAATGCGTTGTTTTTTGTAGCGGCTCCTCAAAATAAATTGAGGTATGCGGATAGCACTATATATACAGCTTTGAAAACCAACGATCCAGATTTAATTGCTATCGCTTATTTAGGGAAAGGGATTGTCTATTACTCTACTTTTAGGAATTACAAAGCTGCTTTGAAAGAGTATCAGACAGCAAATCAGTATCTTAAAAATTCAAAAGATGAATACTTAAAGCATAAAGTTCTTTATCAGCTGGGTGTTATAAAAAGCTATCTAGGATATAATACCGATGCAATCGAAAATTTTAACAGATGCGCATCATATTTTAAACAGCAGATCGAGAATGATTTTAATCCCAACGCGTTGTTCAATAATAAAAAAGGTTATCTAAATAGTTTACACCAACTTGCGATCTGTTATGCAAGTCTTGAGAGAAAAACTAAGGTCGACAGTATTATTAATATTGGTTTGTTTGTAACGCATCAACAAAATGATTTTTTACTAGAAAGAGCTTATTTTAAAAAATGTAAAGGTATTCTCGAGTTTCAGAATGAAAACTTCACGACCGCTCAAATGGATTTAGGAGAAGCGATGAAAGAAATTTCTAAAGTGGATGACTTTGCTTGGTTGTCCGTGATATATTTTTATATGGGAAAGAATCAACTGATTCAAAAAAATGAGAAAAAGGCTATCAGTTACTTTAAAAAAGTTGATTCAATATATCAAGAAAGAAATTTCATTTTACCCGAGTTGGTTCAAAATTATAGGTTCTTAATAGATTATTTTAAAAATAACAATGATAAAGCGGAGCAGATACATTATTTGGAAGAATTGATTAAGGTTGATCAAAGAATAAATAAAGATTTCCATTTCTTGTCTTTAAAGGTTAACAAAGATTTTGATCGAAAGAGTCTTATTGACGAAAAAAATAAGCTCGAAAACAAATCGAAATTTAATCAATATGTAGGTGTCACATTTATTATTTTGTTTGTAATACTGCTATCTCTTTATATTAGACATATCAGAAATCAAAAAGATATTCAGCGCGCTTATGATGAGCTTCAAGTGAAACTTTTAAATTTTGAACAAGATACTAGTTTGAATAACCAACCTACGAAAAGCACCAAAAATGTAAGGTCATCTATTTCGCCAGATTTATTGAAAGAAATACTCTTGAAATTAGACAATTTCGAAGCAAATAATGAGTATTTGCATAAAAATCTAACGCTTGCTAAGCTAGCTGTTAAGTTTAAAACAAATCATCATTACCTCTCAACAATTATTAATGAACAGAAAGGGAAAAATTTCAATCAATATATCTCGGAACTTCGTATAAATTATATCACGCAACAACTATATTCTAACAAAAAATTTCTAAGCTATTCGACACAAGCTTTGGCAGATACATGTGGGATGGGATCGAGAAATAGCTTTACATCTTATTTTTATGAATATAATGGAATTAAAATTGTCGATTTTGTTCGTAAAAGAAAAGAAGAATTGGGTATAAAATAAAATGCATTTTCAATTTCCATTGCAGTAAATTTTGATACATCTAACTATGGAAGCAAAAATATTTTTTAGAAAAGTAGAAAACTTAATCTACACATTAAATCGTGATTTAGACCTTAATTCGGAAGGCAAGAAAGATACCATTGCAAAAGCTGAATATGCGTTAGTAATTATTGATGCTTGTATTTTGAAGTTGAAAGAACTATTGTCTACCTATGATTTTACTTGCATTGCGGATGAAATTGCTTTTTTTAAAGATTTAAAACCAAAAGTTATATCTCAATTTATATACTATTCTCAAACTTTACAAATTGAGAGTTCAAAGCCTAAAGGTGGGCATAAGACATTGTTGAAATATTATTCAAATGAGTTATTAAAACTGAGATATTTTTATAATGAGCATAAAGAGTTTTACAATTATTACCGTAGAAAAGCAACTTATCTTGATACCAAGTATTTTTTACGCAACAATTTTGATTTAAAAATGAGACTTTCTAGCCATCACTACAATTTTGATCAAAATTTCACGACACCTTATGACAATATATTGGCAACAATCATAGCTAATGATTTATTAGAGCTTGATCTCCACATCGCAATCACAAAGGCGGGTAAATTTGATGTCTTTGAAAATAAATCATCATTGTCGTGGACAGGCAGCAAATCGAGTTTGGTAGAATTAGTCTTCGCCCTACATCATTCTAAATGCATTAATTCAGGCAATATTGAGTTGGTCGAACTCATGTCTGCTTTTAGCCAACTTTTTAATATTAACGTGGGGAATTTTTATAAAACGATCACCGAAATTAAAAATCGTAAGACTGGCCGAAATAAATTTTTGCAGAATTTAAATGATAGTTTGAATCAATTATTTCTTGACGATATGTAATTTATTCAATTCTAGCGAATTTTCCTTCTTTTCTTGATTTTAGTATTATCCATTTTTACAGGAGTATTTTGTGGTTTATACAAATGTGGCTTTAGTTTTCGATTTTTACATAGCTTGATATCAGTTTGTTATAGAAAATCTTTCGGTAGTACGAAAAACTACCGAAAAGTATTCGATTGGATTTCTAAACTTTGAAAACACAAAATCACCACAAAATCCAACAATATGAACAACTCCTTACTACCAACAACCAACCCTATTTCTCGAATCGTAAATTTCATATCTCAAATCGTAAATTTTAACTCGTCATTTCGAGTGGGCATCGCCGTATCGAGAAATCATAACTTGTAATTAACAACACATAACTATATTACCCATGTCTGTATCAATCATCACCAAAGAAGATCTTCAAGAATTCAAAACCGAATTATTGGAAGACATCAGAAATCTATTCCAATTCCGCAGCACAGAGCAGAAGCTTTGGCTCAAGTCATCGGAAGTCAAAGAATTGTTAAATATCTCAGCAGGAACATTACAAACCTTACGAATCAATGGAACATTAACTTACTCAAAAGTGGGCGGTACGCTCTATTACAACTACAAAGACATCGAAAAACTATTAAATAAAACCTAAAACCAACCTTAAAAAATAACAAACATAGAAAACTAGACTAAAAGGAAAAAGGGCATTTATGTTTTAAACGTTAAGAAAATTCTTGTAGAGAACGTTAAGAAATTTCTCTTGTTTGAGCAAAGCGAGTTTTAGAAATTTTAGTGAAAGAAAAGAATTTTTAGTTTAAAATATACAGCCTTGATTTTTTGTAACTTTTGCATCAAGGCAAATCGACCAAGGAGATTCGCTGATTCCATAAAAGACAAATAAAAAATATAGAAGCAAAAGTTAATAGGCAAGGTTTTATTTTTTGGTTCTCTTGTTTCAAGAAACCTAACGAAGTTCGACATAGTCACGAAAGAACATTTCATAAACCTAAAAAAATGAATTACATCAGCCACCTCACAGCTTTTTTTGAGCGAGCATCAATGGATACTCGGCTCAATACCACTCATATCAGCATGTATATGTCCTTATTTCAATTCTGGAATTTCAACCGATTCAAAAATCCAATTAGCATTTCTCGAAGCGAAATAATGAAAGTCAGCAAAATCAGCGCAATTGCAACCTACCACAAATGCATTAAAGAATTAAATGCTTTCGGTTATATCATCTATGAACCAAGTTATAATCCTTTTAAAGGTAGTTTGGTTAAAATGCTGGATTTTGAAAAAGGCAAAGTCGCGCAATCACCGCAGCAGGCTATTCACCAGTCAAGTTCTGAACAAGCATTGAATCAAGCCTCACCAAAAAATAAACATGTTGAAGACAGCTTGCAGTCAGGTATTGAACAAGCATTAGTACCATATATAAACAATAACAAACATATTAAACCAAATAAAACATTATTTGTAGACACCCAAACATTTTTTTTAAATATTGAAAAATTAAAAAAAGTAAATTTTCAAAAAAGAAAAGTTGCGCCAAAAGAAAAAAGTACAAATTCAGAATCAAGAACTTCTATCATTCCAAATGCACCTGTCATTCCGAGCACAATTGTTATTCCGAGCGAAGCGAGGAATCTCCAAACCCCTCAATTCAAAATCCCACACATCTCGGAAGTTAAATTATACTTCGAAGAAAAAGACGCACCAATCGAAGAAGGCGAAAAATTCTATAACCACTATGAAAGCAACGGTTGGCTGGTAGGAGGGAAGTCTAAAATGAAAAACTGGCAAGCAGCCGCTCGTAATTGGCTTTTAAATTCCAAAAAATTCAATAATAGGCAAAATTTACCATTAACTGATAACCACCAACTACCAACTAAAACCAACCACCTCAGTGCCTCCATCAAAAAATCCTATCAAGATCCATTGTAAAGATTCGATCTTAAAGATTGTTGACTAATCGAAAATCCTACATCATTAATCGTACATCGTAAATCCTACAACCGTCATTTCGAGTAGGCATCGCCGTAGCGAGAAACCATAAATCGACGTTTGCACATCGTACATCACTCAATTCCTAACTCCTAATTCATCACTATTTAACATGCATCTCCCCACAAAAGAAATCCAAATGCGCTATGACTACTGCAAAATAGTTCCTTGGTTTTTAAAGAAAGCAAGTCTATTTCTAGGAAAAGAATATGTAGTTACCGAAGAAGAAAAACCCATTATATTCGCAATGATTGCTTATATGCTAAATGATGATTTAGTCGCAAAAGAAATGAACTTTAATCTTAATAAGGGTATTCTACTTTCGGGTCCAATAGGCTGTGGTAAAACAAGCTTATTTAAAATTCTAAGACATTGCAAATTTCCAAAAGCAAAATATAATATACCATCGACAAGAACTATTGTATCAGAATTTATGCGCGAAGGCTATCCAATTTTAGAAAAATACACGAATGGTATATTGATTGGAGATTTATCAAAGCCAAAGATTTACTGTTTTGATGATCTGGGCATAGAAACCTCATCAAAATTCTATGGCAACGATTGTAATGTCATGGCAGAAATACTCTTATCGCGTTATGATCTATTTGTTGAGAAAAATTTATTAACCCATCTAACTACCAATTTAACAGCTTCCGAGATTGAACACCAATACGGCAACCGTTTACGCTCCCGCATGCGCGAAATGTTTAACCTGTTTGGCTACGAAACTTTTACAGTAGATAAGCGAGCTTAATATAAGACACATTTCGCATTGTAATAATAAATATGTATAATATCTAAAATAGGTCCATACTCGAACAGTACAAATTAAACATTTTTTCAAACAACTTTGAAGTAAAGACCATATATAAAAAAAATCCATATATAATCTGTGTATATGGATTTTTTTTATTCAGTAATTTAAGGATTCTCCGCTGTAGCATTTCGTGCTAATTCAGCTTCATCTGGCATACTGCCCAAGGTTTTGTCCAAATTGAAAAGAGATTCGTCACTGGCTTGATCGCCTCCTGCGATTTTCAGTTTGTCGATTAAATCCATGGCAAGCGTTTCTTCTTCTATTTGTTCTTTCACAAACCACTGTAGGAAGTTCCATGTAGCCCAATCTTTTTCTTCGAAAGCCATATCAACTAAAGCATAAATTTTCTCTGTATTATCTACTTCGTGTTTAAAAACTAAATTAAAACAGTCGGTTAAATTTTTGGGATCTTTCCCAGGAGCGGGAAGCGATTCAATTTTTGGTTTTCCGCCACGATTCAGGATGTATTGCATAAATTTTATAGCATGATTGCGCTCTTCCTGAGCATGTCTAAATAAAAAATTTGAAATTCCTTCATAACCTTCATCGCTAGCCCAAATCCCATAAGAAAGATAAACATGTGATTGTAAATCTTCAACGTTCATTTGTGCACTAAGGGCTTTTTCTAATTGTGCAGATAATCTTTTAGTATTCATAATTTTTTCTTAATAGTGAAACAAAAATAATTCCAAAAAAAATAAGTGTATAAGTTTGTTAATATTAATCATCAAAACTTCATATTCTCCTTTTAAATCACTATATATGCAAATGGAGATGAAATTTTATTCTCCACAATACAAATGAAGATTTACAATCAGTGTTCTGATGAACCGATAAAAATTCCTGGAAAAATTCAAAACTTTAGTCTACTAATCGGTCTAGATGAAAATTTTTGCATACAATTTTATAGCCAAAATGTTCTCGATTTATTCCAAATTGATACAATTTCCTTAGGTTCTCCAATCCAAAATTATGAGGCAATTGTTGAATTTTTAGTAAATGCTGATGTATACAAAAAGTGTATGGCGAAAGATACTTCTGTAAGCTCACAACTTAGCCTTATTAATATACTAGAATCACAATACTACCTCACTATCAAGTTCCATGCACCTTATTATTTCTTAGAATTGGAAAAATCCTATAATGTGGATTACTCTACTGAAATGCAATTTATCGATTTTGAAAGTTATTCTCAGTTATCTGAAGAGTCACTCGTTTGGAATAAACTTGCAAAAGATATTTGCGAATACATCGATTATGACCGCGTAATGATTTACCAATTTCTAGAAGATGGTTCAGGTAAAGTAGTTGCTGAAAGTGTAAAGAATAATATGGAAGGTTTTCTCAACCTTCATTATCCCGAAGATGATATTCCGAAACAAGCAAGAGAATTATACTTAACGAAAACTAGAAGAATTTTTAGTGATGTAGATGCAGAGACAATTCCCATAATTTCTAACATCGAAAATTTGGATTTAAGTAATGCCGATGCGCGCGCAATGTCTCCTATTCATGGGCAATATTTAAGAAATGCAGGCGTAAAATCTAGTTTTTCCACTTCTATTATTGTCAACGGAAAATTGTGGGGTTTGGTAACGTGTCAAAATACACTGTCAAAACATGTTGATCTTCGAAATCGAATCAAGGCAGAAATTGTTACCAAATGGGCAGCAAAAGTGTACAGCAACATTTTGTCTGCGGAAATCGTTAATTTTAGTATAGAGATTGATCAAAAAATTTCTGAACTTAAAGAAAGATTGTCCATGTCATCGGTGCTTACAGAAGGAATTATTGAAAATCTAAATAATTTCGCGCAACTGGCCGATGCTGATGGAATCGCTTTCGTAATTGGCGACGAAGTTTTTGCTTACGGAAATACACCGCCCAAATCTTTAGCCTTAAAAATTGTTGAACACTACAAAACCAATGTACAGAATAATGACAAGGTAATTTACGACGAAAGTTTTGCGAAAAGTTACCCTGAAATGATGCAAGGAGATACGTCTTTTGCTGGTTTAGCGATAGCGCAAATTAATAAAGAATTGCAAAAACATATTATCTGGTTCAGAAAAGAATTTAAAGAAACGATACATTGGGCAGGAAATCCCCAGAAACATTACGATATTATCCTGAAAGATGGCCAGCAAGAAATGGAAATTTCGCCGCGAAAATCATTTAAAGTATTTATCGAAGAGAGCAAAGGAAAATCCAAAATATGGACAGAGAAATACCGAACCACCATTACCAAACTTCTTACACTGATTTTTGAAATTTCTTATGATCATTATACTAAAATTAAGCAGCTAAATGATGATTTAGTAGCTCTTAACGAGGAGCTAGACAGCTTTTCCTACACCATTTCACACGATTTAGGAACACCCTTAACCGTTATGAAGCTAAATCTTCAAATGTTAGGAAGAAAATTATTAGATGGTGGTACCAAAGAAAATGCTCAAAAAATCGATAATGTCCTTGAGCAGATTAATAATATGGAAAACCTAATGCGAGATGTCCTAAATTTGAGCCGTGCCAAATCTGTTGAATTAGGTCTAGTGAATGTAAAAATGAAACCTCTGATAGATCGTATTGTTGACGAAACCCAAATTGTGTACGGTAATAAAAATACTAGCATACAAATAAAAAATTGCATAGATATTACTGCCGACCAAACATTTGCTTACCAAGTTTTTCTAAATTTAATCAGCAATGCGATAAAATATTCTTCCAAAGAGGATTTTCCAATTATTAAAATTGATTCCGAAACGAATGATGATTATGTGATTTATAAAATTTCAGATAATGGAATTGGAATTCCTGAAACAGAAAAAAGCCAAATGTTCAAAATTTTTAAAAGGATGGACAATGCAAAATCATTTTATGGAAACGGTGTTGGACTGAATATTGTTTACCGAATTATGGAGCGTTTGCAAGGGAAAATAGATTACGAAAACCACTACGATTCCAAGGGCGTAACCTTCACAATTCAATTTAAAAAATAAAAATGCTCGCAGAATATTTAAAACAAAATACAAGACACCAACACGATCTTTTGGAGGAAAAATTCAATTCTAAAAAGATTTTTGAGAAATCCTATTTACTGGAAGATTACAAACGTTTAATAGCACTGAATTATCAGTTTTTATTGAATTATGAAGAGAAAATTAATGATGCAATTTCTGACAAGTTTAAGGCGAAAATCAGACAAAATCTTCGTTCAAAACTTCCGTTGATAAAGAAAGATGCAGAACTTCTAGGAATTGATTTAAAAACAAATTTGGAGTTAGAAAAAATAAATTCTGAAGCCCAAGCTATCGGAATGTTGTATGTTATTGAAGGTGCATCTTTGGGCGGAAATGTCATCAAAAAAAATCTGGAAAAAAATCCGAATTTTGAAGGAATTGATTTCCATTATTTCGGGATGTACAACCAAGCTATTTCCGAATTTTGGAAAGAATTTATCCTTGCCTTAAACACCTATTTTCCTGAAGAAAAATATCCTGAAGTTTTAAAAGGCGCTGAAAGAGCCTACGCAGAACTGATCAATTACAAAATCTAAATTTCATAAATCCCTTCTTCTGTAAAAAAATAATAGCGAGAATTTTTTGGGTGATTTTTTGTGTCCAAACCCGTGAACGAACTAAAAGCTGGTAAAATTAACTGAGAATTGGTAACAACAAAACTTGGAAATTTCACAAACCTTCCGACAGAAGTTTTCATCCGAATTCCAGGGTGAATGTGACCCAAGATAGTAAATTTTTCTTCCGATTCAACTTCTTCATGGGAGAAAATAAAATGAGCTTCGGCATGATATTCACAAATTTCCGTAACGCCAATTTCATATAATTTATCTTTTGAAATTCGGTCGTGATTGCCTTTCACTAAAATAATTTTTAACTCTGGAAACTGGCATTTCCATTCAGAAAATAAATTGAATTCCGAATTTTTTCCTGCATGAACAAAATCACCGACAATAATCAGTTTCTGAGGTTCAAAATGCTTGACTAAATCCGACAAACGTTGCAAGTCCTTCTCAATAATTTCGGATGGTAAAGCGATGCCATTTTTTCTGAAATGAGCGGTTTTGCCCAAATGCAAATCCGATAAAATTAAGCTTTTTGCTTCCTTCCAAAACAACGCTCGTTGGTTGGTTAATACAAAAGTATGTTGCTGTATGACAATCGTTTTCTCCGCTAAAATCATTTTCGCTTGGTTTTTTTCTTCAAATTTGCCTCTTGCATTTTTCTAATTCTCGTACCCAAATCTTCACTGGTAAGCGATTGGCGCAAACTGTCCACTTTTATCGGAAAACTCAGTGGTGTAAACTGATCCGAATCCACATAGATGATTTTACTTTTACTAATCCTTTCAAAAGCCGCTGTCAATCGTTGTTCTTCTAATTGTTGATTAAAAACTTCGGTATAGGCTTGTCGCAGCAACACATTTTGCGGGTCATAATCTTCCAAAACCGAAAAAATAATGCCCGATGAAGCCTGCAAAGATTTGTTATTAACTTGTCTTCCAGGCATCGTTTGCACCACCATTCCTGAAATTACGGCGATATCTCTAAATTTTCGGCGCGCCATTTCAGTCGCATTAACGCTGGCTACCACATCTTGCATTAAGTTGTCTTTCGATAAAATGTGGTATAATTCTGCTTCTTTCAATTTAATTTCTTTATCCGAAAAAAGTTCGAAACCATAATCGTTCATCGCCATAGAAAAACTAATCGGATATAATTTCGAAATCCGAAATGCCAATAACGCAGCCATCACTTCATGCACCAAACGCCCTTCAAATGGATAAAAAAACAAATGATAACCTTCTCTTGTTTTAATGCGTTCCACCAAAAATTCATCTTCTTTGGGAATGTGCGAATTTTCATTTTGATTGATTAATAAAGGATGTAAAAATCGCAGTTCCTTTTCTCGAGCGTTTGGCGAAAGCGATTCGGCTAATTTTTTCCTTAAAAAGAAACTTAAATTGGAGGACAAAGGCAATCTTCCACCTAGCCAACTGGGCGTAATGGCTTTTCCACTCGAAGATTTTACGTAGACCGTCATGTCTTTTAGCATCTTGTACTCTAACACGCGTCCTGCTAAAACAAATTTGTCGCCTTTATGCAATTTGGATATAAAATATTCTTCGATCATGCCGATATAACCGCCTGACAAAAATTTTACTCTCAACATCGAATCGCTGACTATGGCACCAATGTTCATACGGTGAAGCATGCCGATTTTTCGTTTTTCAACAACTAATTTTCCATCTTCTTGTTTCACCACTTTATGAAATTCTTCGTAGTTCTTACCCGTTTTTCCGCCTTGGGTGATGAAGAAAATACACCATTGCCATTCCTCGTCCGTTATTTCAGAAAAAGCATAGGTGTTTTTAATAATTGGATAAATTTCATCAGGATAAAACCCGCCGCCCAAAGCCAAAGTTACCAGAAATTGCACCAAAACATCATACGCCAAAACAAAAGGTTCTCTTTTTTCAATCACCTTATTTTTAACGGCTTCTTTTAAAGCTGAAGCTTCAATCAGTTCCAAGGAATGCGTGGGTACAAAATAGATGTTGGAGGTTTCAAACGGCGAATGTCCGCTTCGTCCTGCACGCTGCATAAAGCGCGCAACGCCTTTGCTGGAGCCAATTTGGATGACTGTATCTACAGGTTTAAAATCGACACCCAAATCCAAAGACGATGTGGAAACAACCGCTTTTAATAATCCCGAACTCAAATTCTCTTCTACCCATTGACGCAAATTCGCATCGATAGAACTGTGATGCAACGCAATTTGTCCCGCAAAATCGGGATGAGCCTCCAACAAAAGCTGATACCACATTTCGCTCTGACTTCGCGTATTCGTAAAGATTAATGTTGACTTACTTTTTAAAATGATAGGAACGACTTCCTGAACTAACTTTCCGCCCAAATGTCCTGCCCAAGGCAAAATCTCTACTTCTGGAGGATACACGGAAAGAATTTCTATTTTTTTTTGCTCTTTCGCGACAACTTTTGTTCTTTTTTTAGCATCGGGAATTAAAACCTCTAAAGCTTCATCCAAATTTCCGATGGTGGCAGTAATTCCCCAAATTTTTACTTTTGGTTGTTGAAATTTCAGTACCGCCAAAGCCAACTCTGTCATAACACCACGTTTGGTGCTCAACAATTCATGCCATTCATCCACAACAACAGATTGCAGATTTTTGAAGAATCTTTCGTGGTTTTTCTGAGCCAAAAGAAGGTGCAAACTTTCGGGCGTTACCAAAAGTACATCGGGCATATTTTTGGTTTGTCGGGTCTTCTGTTTTGCATCCGTATCGCCGTTGCGCACTTCTACCACCCAATCCAAGCCAATTTCGTCAATCGCTTCTTGCATGGCTCTCGCCAAATCTTTTGCCAGCGACCGAAGTGGTGTGATCCAAAGGAGTTTTAAGCCATTTCCGAATTTTTCGGGATGATTAAAAAAATCGATGACAACCGCTAAAAATAGGGAATAGGTTTTCCCAAATCCTGTTGGCGCAACAACCATCCCAGAATATCCGCTACCAAAGCGTTGCCAAGCTTCCTTCTGAAAAGAAAAAGCCGACATACCTTTGGCTTCCATCCAATTTTTGATGAGTTGATAGCCTTCGGATTGTTCAAATTTTTCGGTCATTTGATTAATTTTTTAATATCTTCAATATCGTCTATTTCATCCACTTTTTTATCCCGTCGCCAACGTAAAATTCTTGGAAAACGCAATGCCACACCCGATTTATGTCGGCTGCTAAAGCCGATTCCTTCAAAAGCCAACTCAAAAACCAATTGGGGTTTCACCGTTCGTACAGGACCAAATTTTTCAACGACGTTTTTAGAAATAAATTTGCTAACCTCCTGAATTTCTTTATCCGTCAATCCAGAATAGGCTTTGGCGATAGTGACTAATTGATCATCTTTTTTCACAGCAAAAGTGTAATCGGTGTAATAGCCGCTTCGTCGTCCGCTACCTTTTTGAGCGTAAATTAAAACAGCATCAATTGTTAAAGCATCGAGTTTCCATTTCCACCAGTCGCCCTTTTTGCGGCCGGTATGATAAGGTGAATGCGCATTTTTTAACATCAAACCTTCGCTGTTAATTTCTCTTGCGTTTTCTCGAATCGCAGGAAGTTGCCTCCAATCTTCAAAAACAATTTTTTCCGAAATTTGAATTCTTTCTGACGAATTATCCTCCAAAACTTCTTCTAACTTAAGACGTCTTTCCGCCATAGTTTTTTCTCGGAAATCTTCGTATTCATATTCTAAAACGTCGTACGCAAATACAACAATGGGAATTTCTTCCAACATTTTCTTCGTTAAATTTTTACGATTCAAGCGTTTTTGAAGTTCCGTAAAATTCAAAACTTGACCGTCTTTATATACTAATATTTCGCCATCTAAAACAAAATTGCCTTTCCATTGCAAAAGTTCATCTCGAATTTCGGGAAATTGATCCGTCACCAATTCTTCACCTCTGGACCAAATAAAAACTTCGCCATCGCGCTTGATAAGTTGTCCGCGAATGCCGTCCCACTTATATTCTACCAACCAATCTTCGGTTTCGCCCAAGTCTTCGATAGCCTTTTCCAATGCATAAGCCAAACAAAATGGATAAGGTTTGGACAAATGGGTTGCGGTATATTCTCCTTTAATTAGTTTTTCAAAATCGACTTCTTCTATCGTCCAAGTCCCCATAATGCTGTGCGTAACGGCATTTGGGTCTAAATTATAATATTTTGCAAGCGTATTGATTAAAGTTTTACTGGAAACACCAATTCTGAAACTTCCGCCCAAAAGTTTATTGAAAATAAACCGCTCCACATAATCCAAACCGCTCCAAGCTTCGAGAACAAAATCTTTCTTCTCAGTTTCGGTTTTATCTTTGAGATTGATGATGTTCTGCATCCATTCGGACAAAGAATAGTCAATCGTTTTGCTTGGTGGTGGTAAAATCAGGGAAATGGTTTCTCCTAAATCGCCCACGCTGGAATAACTTTCTACAAACAGCCATTCTGGTATTTGCGCAACTTCCATTGCCCATGTTTTCATTAAGGTGGAATTGACATTTCGCTTGGGTTTTCTACCAGTAAACAAAGCCAAAAACCACATCTTATCCTGCGAAGACGCCACTTTCAGAAACTCGATAATCGCCTCTTGTTTCAAAGAAGTTTTGTTGGTGCTATCAAGTGCATTGATTAATGTGGCGAAATCTTTCATTTATATTTTTACTTAAAAACTTACTTTGTAATCATTGCTTTTTTAAATTGATTCATCGATTTCCGTTTTTTCTTCATCATCGCCGTATTCGGTTTTTACTTCTTCGGATTGTATTCCGATTTCATTTAAATATTTAGAGAAAACAGCGGTCTGACCGTGAGTTACGTACACTTTTTCAGCTTCAGTCGCTTTTATTGCTGTTAATAAGCCTTGCCAATCGGCGTGATCGCTAATCGCAAAACCTGCATCGGCACTGCGCCATCTTCGAGCACCCCGAATTTGCATCCACCCTGAACAAATAGCGTACGCCATATTCGGGATTTTTTTCATTGCTGGATTGTCGACCAATGCGGGCGGTAACAGAATTATTTTTCCATCCAAATGTTTTTTATCGTCACGTAAATCAATGGTTGTGTAATCTGGAAGTTTTACACCCACACTTTCATAAGCTTCATTGAGTTTCGCGATAGAATAATGAACATTTAGCTCACCCAAATCTTCCAAAGCTTTCATAATTCGCTGAGATTTCCCTAATGAATAACCGATGAATACGGATGTTTTACCATTTTTACGGTTTTGCTCTACCCAGTTTTTCATTTGATTTTCTTGTTCCTCAACATAAAGCCAATTGTAAATAGGAAGTCCGAAAGTACTTTCAGTAACAAATTCATTGCATTTTACAGCTTCAAAAGGCGTTGAAAGTCCATCATCTTGAATTTTATAATCGCCAGAAATTACGGAGACATAGCCTTTGTATTCCATCCTAATTTGCGCAGAACCAATAATATGTCCTGCCGGATGCAAAGAAACTTTTACGCCGTTAATGTTTATCACTTCACCATAGGCTACACTTTCACATTCTATATTTCGACCAATTCGTGAATACAAAATAGGTTTTGTAAAATGATGACACAGATATTTCTTCATGCCACTTCTCGCATGATCGGCGTGACCATGCGTGATGACTGCTAAATCCACACGTCGCCAAGGATCGATATAAAATTTCCCTGGAACACAATAGATGCCTTTGGATGTGAATTTTAGCAGCTTCAACCTAATCGAGTTTTTTTGAATTGTTTTTCAAATGTTTGGCCACTAAAAATCCTGCGCCAATGGCGAGCGCGGTTCCCAAGATTGTTTTGGTTGCTTTAGACGGTTTTGGAAGTGCCGATTCGCCATACACTCGGTGTGGATTGTCTGACGGTTCTAATACATTGCCTTCATCATCTTTTCCTTTTTTTAATGTCATCATTAGCCTTAATGCACCTGTTGCCAAATTGGTGAAAGTTTCTGGAAAAGCACCATGAGCAAGCTTTAGCATAAAAGAAGTAGCGTCTGGAAAAGTGTCGTTTTTAGGTTTGCCCACCAAATTATAAATTACTTGAGCGGTATCTCGCGGATTTGCTGCAAATGGAGGAATTTTAAAATCTAAACCCGAAAATTTTGCCGAATGCATATTCCCTGTAGATTGTTGAACTTGCGGATAAATATTGCAAATATGAATTTGTGGATACACGCTGTACTCGCTCTGCAAACCACTCATCATGCCTTTAATACCTGTTTTTGTTGCCGAATATACCGAACTGAACGGAGCAGGCATATAGCCTCCAATAGATACATTATTAATTAAAACGCCTTGATTTTGTTCTTTAAAAACGGGCAAAACGTAATAAGCGCCATGCATATAACCCATTAAATTGGTTTTGATAACTTGCTCGTTAATGTCCATTGGGATTTCCTCGAATTTTCCGCTTGCCATAACACCTGCATTGTTCACCCAAACATCGATTCTACCAAATTCTTTCAATGCAAATTCTACCAAATCTTTCACGTCATTGGCGTTCGAAACATCGGTGGTTTTGTATACGGCTTTTCCACCTAAAGCATTGCACTCTGCAACCGCTTTCTCCAAACCTTCTTTTCCTCTTGCTGCTAAGACTATTTGGTAGCCATTTTCTGCAAACAATTGCGCCGTTGCCAATCCAACACCACTTGAAGCACCTGTAATAACCGCTGTTTTTGTAACTAAACTTGTAATTGTGTCTATAGAATCCATAATATTATATTTTTTCGTTGCTATGATTGCAAGTTTCGATGGACCGCTCGTATACTTTTTTTCTAATTTGTTGAATTTTTCCAACGGGTTGCAACTCTTTTTTACTATCAAAAGGATTGAATGAGAGCTGTTCTAATTCCAAATTTGTTTCTTCTAAAACTTCTTTACATTCAATAATACCAAAGTCCAAAAAGTCGGTTTTTCGCCAATCTTTGGTTAAATTACTAATCGGTTGATATTTCTCCTCGTAAGCAATTTGATATAAAATTTTATACTTCAAATCATTTTTTGAAATGTAAGATTTCACATCTTCCAAAACTGAAATTCCTGTTGAAAATTCGGGGTCGAATTGCAGCGGAATTGCTTTTATTTTAATGATTTTGTTACCTAAACGATATGCACCAACAGAATAATAACTTCTTGCTAGAATGAAATACTTGAAACTTTTAATCCAATTTCTAATGGCAGAAACGAAAGACCAATTCATTGTTTCGAAGGCCATTGGTACACCAGAAATTAAAATTTTAAATGCCTGAAATGGTTTTGTAACAATGGAACCCGCAAAAAAACGGTTAATTGCCATAAAAACTTTCAGAAAAACACTGACAGATTTTGTCATAAATAACGGAAAATTCACCAGTGGATAATTTGCAATCGTGGAAGAATCATCATCAATTTTTAAAGCAAAACCAAACAAAGGAAGTTGTCGATCAGACTTTGAAATTTTCAAATTGGCGTGTGATAATCGCACCAGAGCATTGTACTCATTTTCAGGAAAAAATTCTTTTAGATTTTCATCTTTTGAGGGAATAAATCGTCCTTTCAAATAAGAATACGATTTTGCGTGTGCATCTCTGGTAGAATATTTTACCGTGCTTATTTTTCCAGATTTATTTACAAATTTCGAAACTGTGGTCAAAGTTTGTTCCAACAAATCATTTTCACGAGGTGTTAATGAATCAAATTTTGGATGATGTGCTATGGGAAGCTTCATTAAATCTTAAGTTCGCCTTCTATTCCTCCGTCTTCAATTGGACTTCCCGTAACGGCAGCAAAAAGCATTTTCGACATGGCAATAAATTTATTGTCTTTGGTTTCGTAATAATAGCCATCATTAGGCGAAACTTTTATTAAACTGATATTGGGGTCATCTTTACCATCGAACCAAGCATTAGCAAAATTTGACCAATATTTTTCGATTAAGCTTTTGTCTTGCGAAGCACTGGCTTTTCCCTTAATAAAGATGTATTCGTATTTAGAATTATTCATAAAATACAGTTCTACATTAGGATTGGCTTCGATTTCATCATTTTTTAGTGAACGAACGTCGCTCAAAAACCATAAATTGCCCGTCTCATCCACTTCTTGCAGAGCCATGGGTCTGCTCGTGGTATTGCCGCCAATATTGGTGGTAAAAAAGCAAGTTCGGGCAGTTTCAGCAATAGCTTTAATTTTTTCGATGGCGGCATTCCCGCTCAAATTTTCTGTCGGTGATTGTGCATTTCCCATAATTTGGTGATTTTATATTTTATTAATTGGTATTTCGGGACTGTGAGGAAAGCAATTTCTTTCTTCATTAATATGAAAAGTGAAATTGGTACATACAATGACATCGTTACTATCAAAATGTTTTACAATACCATCTTTTTCCATGGCGACCACCCAGCAGGAGTTTTGATGCATGCCATAATCGATAATAAATATAGTGTGACCACGTCCCAAAGGCGTATCTACAAGTATAGTTGGACTTAGTTGTAAAATCATTTTGTGTATTTTATGGATTTATATTGTTTTGTGCAGTCTATATTATGAAGGCACTTTTCTTTGTTCTTCACGCTCCCAAATGCGATGCAGTTTCATAGTGTTAATAAAAGATTCTACCCAATTGGATTCTTTACTTTCCAGTTTAACCCCTTTGTCAACCTCTACAAAAGATCTATCCAATAAGCTTTCCGCTTCCTTAGCAAAAGCTAATACTTTACAATGTCTATAGGCATCGTTGATAAATTCATAGTAATCAGCATTCTTTTTTAGCGCGTCTACCGATTTGCCTCCTGGCGTAAAAACAGCGTCATAACAAACTGATGGATCGGTAAGATAAGTGTGTTCGATATTTTCGGTATAGCCTTCTTGATAAGTGAGAGGACCCACTTTAGACGAAATTAAAACGGCTTCGGCACCTTCTTTTTCTAAAGCTTTTTTAAATTCATCAACACTCGCTTTGGAAACGCCGTTATCCACCAAAAAGGCAACCTTTCTGGTTTTAATCGTTCCTTCTCCTGCTTTTACCTTCATGCTAAGTGCGTCGGAAGAGCTGATCTCATTTTTCTTTACTTTTAATGGGTAGTTCGGATGATTTTGTCTAGCAAATTTTAAAGTTAATTCATCCAATTCCTTTGGAGGTGTGATATTGAGATTGTCACCCACTTTTTTTGCTAAATCTGCATCAATTTGATTTAAAATAGCAACCTGACGTTCTCTGATTTTAGGATCGTTTACTTTGCTAAGTTCAAAACTTAATGCATTAATAATGTGCTGTTTTTCTGCCTCGCTTTGAGAATTAAAAAATAATGTAGCTTGGCTAAAATGGTCAGCAAACGAATCGGAACGCGCTCGCACTTTTTTGCCATCCACTTGTTGCTCGTGCGACTGGAATCCTTCTTCACCCTTCAACATGGCATGATAAGGGCATCCCGATGCTTTACTGTTGGGGAAATAGCTAACGCCACCTTTCAAAATATCAATTCTTCCTGTTCCATCTTTTTGGTTGTTATGTTTTTGATTAACAGGCCTGTTAATTGGGATTTCATGAAAATTAGCGCCGCCCAATCGATAATTTTGAGTATCCATATAGGAGAAAACTCTTCCTTGTAACAAAGGATCGTCGGTTAAATCAATACCAGGGATAATTCTTCCAGGGTCGAAAGCGACTTGTTCTGTTTCAGCGAAGAAATTTTCAGGATTGCGGTTCAGAGTCATCGTTCCGATGATTTTTACTGGAACCAATTCTTCTGGAACCAATTTGGTGGCATCTAAAATATCAAAAGAATATTTGAACTCATCTTCCTCAGGAATCAACTGTACGCCCAAATCCCATTGTGGATAGTTGCCCGCTTCAATAGCTTCGTACAAATCTTGACGGTGAAAATCTGAATTAAATCCAGACAACTTTTGAGCTTCGTTCCAAGCCACGGAATGTACTCCTAATTTTGGTTTCCAATGGAATTTCACAAAGGTGGCTTTACCATCTTTATTCACTAATTTGAAGGTATGCACCCCAAAACCTTCCATCATACGCAAACTTCGCGGAATGGCTCTATCAGACATCGCCCACATGATCATGTGTGCAGATTCGGGCATTAAGGAAATGAAATCCCAAAACGTATCGTGCGCCGAAGCGGCTTGCGGATACTCTTTATCAGGTTCAGGCTTTACAGAATGAATTAAATCTGGAAAATTCATCGCATCCTGAATAAAAAAAACAGGAATATTATTGCCTACCAAATCATAATTCCCGTCTTCTGTATAAAATTTAACCGAAAAACCACGCACATCTCTAGCCAAATCAGTCGAACCTTTAAAGCCCGCAACTGTAGAAAAACGTGTAAACAGCGGCGTTGTGGTTCCTTTCTGCAAAAATTTCGCACACGTATATTCGGAAATATCTTCATGGATTTCTAAAATGCCGTGCGCACCGCTACCTCGGGCATGTACGACACGCTCCGGAATTCTTTCACGGTCAAAATGCGCTAACTTGTCAAAATAAATGTGATCTTGCTGAAGAGAAGGGCCGCGATCTCCAACTTTCAAAGTGTTGTTGTTATCATAAATCGGGACACCATCATTGGTTGTCAATTTTTGATTAGAATTTTCCACCGTTGCCTGCTTCATTTGGTGGAATTTTGCATCGGATTGTTTGTTTTTGTTCATAAAATATTTTTTTGGATTAGGTGCAATATTTTTTTTCTTTTTAAAGTTAAATTCTAAAAAAAGTAAAGCCTACATCAAATCCTTTAAAAATGATGTATAAAAGTGTGGAAATTTCTTAACAAAAGTAGTGCCACAAAAGTTATCATTTTTTTAAATAAAAATATTATTTAGTAAAATTATCTCAACAAAATTTAAAAATCATTCACAAATTTTTAAATTACCATGTGGCAATTTTGATACGAATTGTATCAAAAATTGTTTTTCAACTTGATATACATTTTGTATTTTTAAAAATTAGAATTGCGGAATGGATAGAATTCAGGAAAAATTAATGATCTTGGCTGATGCTGCGAAGTATGATGTAAGTTGCAGTTCAAGCGGTAGTAAAAGGAAAAATACGGGCGGTATTGGCGATGCGTCATCTTCAGGAATTTGCCACACGTATACCGAGGACGGAAGATGCGTTTCTTTGCTCAAAATCTTACTCACCAACCATTGTATTTACGATTGCTCCTTTTGTGTAAGCAGAAAAAGTAACGATGTTAAAAGGGCAGCATTTACGGTTGATGAAGTGGTAGAATTAACCATGAATTTTTATCGCAGAAATTATATTGAAGGTCTTTTTTTAAGTTCTGGAATTTTCAAAAATGCTGATTTTACGATGGAACGCCTGATGCGTATTGTTAAAAAACTTCGTACAGAAGAACGCTATAACGGTTACATTCACCTGAAAACCATTCCTGGAGCTAGTGAAGAATTGATTAAAGAAGCGGGTTTATACGTTGATAGGATGAGCATTAATCTGGAAATGCCTACCGAAAAAGGACTGAAAATGGTGGCTCCCGAAAAAGATCATGACAGCGTAAGAAAACCTTTGGCTTTTGTTCAAAATCAAATTAGTGAGTTAAAAGCGCAATCCAAATTAATAAAATCTAAACCTCTATTTGTTCCAGCAGGTCAAAGTACGCAAATGGTAATCGGGGCAACGCCCGAAAACGACTTCGAAATTATGAGCGTTGCCAACGAGTTTTATCAGAATTACAAATTGAAAAGAGTCTATTATAGCGGCTATATTCCCATTAATAACGAAAATGCTTTGCTCCCTCAGATTGGCTCGCAACCACCATTAATTCGAGAAAATAGATTGTATCAAACAGATTGGCTTTTGCGTTTTTATGATTTTAAATTAGATGAAATTCTGAATCCGTTATTCAGCAATTTGGACATGGATATAGATCCGAAATTGGGTTGGGCACTGCGGAATCCGCATTTTTTTCCAATTGATGTTAACAAGGCGAGTTATCAAGAAATTATTAGAATTCCTGGAATTGGTCGACAATCAGCAATGAAAATTGTAAAGAGTAGAAAATTTGGAAAACTGCACGAATATCAAGTCAGGAAAATGGGGATAAGTTTTAACAGAGCACAGTATTTTATGACTTGCGCCGATACTGTAACACGTTTGGGGGAATTAGCACCTTTAAAAGTAAAATCTTTAATTACAAGTACTTCCCAAAGCAAATATAAATCTACAATTCCTAGTAATCAGCTCAGTTTATTTTAAATAACCAAAAAGGATGAACGATAACGTCATCCTTTTCCTACATTATTGGGAAAAATAACTATTTCTTATTTCCTCCCATAAATTTAGAAATAAGCCAAATGACTAATGCAACACCTCCAAAAATAAGGATAAAAGCCCACCACATTCCAGCCTTAAAAATGGTATTCACAGCTTCGCAACTCGTCAGTAAAGAAATGCCTAAAATGGCAAAAAAGCCTAGTGTAAATTTTTTCATACTAAATTGATTTATAATTATGATGTATTCAAGAAGTCTGCCATTAATCAGACGATGCTAAAATTTTTAATTTTTTAAGAGAGTGAATTTTGGCGGGAAAATTGTTGTGCTTTAACAAAAATTAAAATGAAAAATAAAAGTTTAAAAAAAGTAATGTTCGCCGTTGCTGGCGTTGGTGTTATTGCTGGGTTATTGGCTTGCTCGGGAAAAAAAGCAATGAGCAATAATTTGCAGGTGGTTCAAAATTTTGATGCCGACAAATATTTGGGAACCTGGTATGAGGTGGCACGTTTTGATTTTAAATTTGAAAAAGATTTAAAAAACGTGACCGCAAATTATTCCAAACGCGAGGATGGCAAAATTAAAGTGGTTAATAAAGGCTTCAATTTTGTAAAAAATAAATGGGAAGAAGCCACAGGAAAGGCCAAATTTGTAGGTTCTGAAAATGAAGCAGCATTGAAAGTCTCATTTTTCGGACCTTTTTATTCTGAATATAACGTCGTAATGATGGAACCCGATTATCAGACAGCCCTCATTTTTGGTGAAAGCACCGATTATATGTGGATGCTTTCTAGAACAAAATCAATTCCTGAAGCAACCAAACAGAGGTACATAGAATTTGCTCAAAAGCACGGCTACGACACTTCAAAATTGGTATGGACGCAGCAAGATTAAATAATGATTTATAGTTTTGATGGAAGTTACCAAGGTTTTCTAACCGCCTTATTCGAAAGTTTTGAACGCAAACATTTCGAGGTGAGCTTAGTGGTACAAGATGATTTTTTTGCGCCGCTCTTTGAGGAAGTTTTTGATGTAGTTACGGATTTCCAAAAAGCCCAACGTGTACAAAAAGGTTTACACAAAGTATGTTCACCAAAACACAAAACAGATATTTTTAAAGTCTTCTTGTCTGAAAAACCCGAAGCTTGGAAGGCTTTAATATATATCGTTCAGAAACAATTTTTAGGAAAAAAAGATATTTTAGATAATTATGGGGATGCACAGATATTGCTGTTTCACAAAACGTTAACCAGCGTCGATCGGGAGCGCCACCGCATGAAAGCTTTTGTTCGGTTTCAAAAGAGTGAAGATGGTATGTTTTATTGTATGATCGAGCCTGATTTCAATGTTTTACCTCTAATTTCAGATTTTTTTAGAAAGCGATATGCAGATCAAAAATGGCTTATTTATGACGTAAAACGAAAATACGGCGTTCTATATGATCAGCAAACACTCTCGGAAGTGTATTTAACACCCCATCAACAAAACGCATTAACAAATTCCGAAAACATCATAAGCTTTGATGAAACGGAAGAAAAATATCAAACCTTGTGGCAACAGTATTTCAAAAGCACCAATATTGAAGCCCGAAAAAACATGAAACTCCACCTGCAACACGTTCCAAGGCGGTATTGGAAGTATTTGGTGGAGAAACAAATGTGATTAATTTGACACTTTATACTTTGAAAAAATGAATTGATAATTTTTGATTGTTCTAAAAAAAATAAATGCTCTTTAATTTGCATTAGTTTATATTAATATCTTGCGTCTGCTAGAAAAATATAAAATAATATTTCTTCACTTGCCTCAGCAAATAACATAACAAACATTATAGTCAGCAGCCAACGCTACGGAGATTGCTTCCACCTGCCTGTTCTGAGTCTGTCGAAGGGCTACAGCAACTACCATCATATTGTGCCTATAATGTGGGGTTATGTTAAATGCTTCCCTAGTAACGGGCATAGCCCTTTTGCGCCTAGGCTTTGCCAACGCTTTTCTCCCAACCCACCCATTTTATAGGATGCACAAAAAAGATGCAGATAGAGTAGTCTTTTGCCAATCGTTACAGTCGCTTCTTGCGAGAAACTATTTTATAGATAATAAAAAAATAGTTCACGCAATCAGCCACTGTGCCTGTGCTGAGCCTGCCGAAGTACTCACGCGCATAGCAGTATTCATTCATTCCTATAGGAGCTTATGCCAACGCTTTGTTTCAATCCCAATTCAAAAATACGCTAGTTTCATAGGCAAATAGTTTCAGTGTATTTTTTCATCGGCCTTTACAATATCCAACAAAGCTCCTTCCGTCAATTAGTCATACAGCTATCTTTTCCAACGCTCATCATATTTAGTTCTTGTATCTAGATGCTCGGTTCTTGAATCTTTTCTCAAGCATCTTTTTTGTGCGAGCTTATCTACCCATTTTTACCAGAGATTCCCAAAGCTAAATCCAAGCTTCTCCAGTTCCTTCACAATAGGTATATGCAAGCATATCCCTACCAATACGTCACCGCATGCAGGAGTATATCGCCAAAGCAAATTTCAACTGCCATATACACCTGCCTTTTCCATTGCTCACCGTTCTTTGCCAAGCATCTTCCCACACCTTTTAATTATCGTTTACCCTAGAATATTAGTTTTTTTAGCATAATCATAAGAAGAAATGGAAGCCGAACTTCGGCCAAAAAATAAAAAAAGAAAAAAAGATAGGGGGCTTCCTAATCCAGCCGCTATATTGTGTAAAGGTCAAGCCCTACGGGTTTTTGCAAAAAGATTTTTGCATCTAAAATATATGCAAAAACTTTTAGCAAAAAACCTTGACACAATGCCACGCCCCCTTACAAGAGGGCTTTCTTTTTTTCTTTTTTTTTCGGTTTTTTTCTTCGTTTTCTTTTGAAAAATTTTCGGCGCAGCATAAAATTTTAAATCTCAAGCCATGACAAATTTTAAAGTACGTACGTACAATTCTGAAAAAGAAACGCCCGAAAATGCTCTATTTATCCTTTCAAGAGGACACAACGCAGGAAAACCATTGTTTGAACCTTGCCCCAACTGTTTTATCCTGTATTGCAACGACCAAGAAGAACGCGAAAACCTGTACTGGACATTTTTTACACTTTGGAAAAATGGCTTTTTTCATCCTTATTTATGCGGAAGTGTGATTGAAATGCTTCGTTTGTTTGAACTTAAGAAAATTATACAAAATTTCATCATTCCTAGTCTTAAGAAGATGGAGCAGAACGCCAAAATCCTTTTCGACATCAAAGCCGTTTATCAGTTAGAACAAAAGTTTACTGAGCAACTCAAGCAGCTTTCCGAACTTCGTTCTGTTCTAGTGCGAAAGTATTATTTTCAAATCTAATAAGATTTAAGAATTCAGTATTTAAAACAAAATATAGCCTCTCAAAATTCTGAGAGGCTATTTTGTTCTTAGTCACCACAACTTTTAGAACTTGTTTTTTAATAATTTAATAAGAAATTTTAGTAATAATGTCATCAAAAAACTGGAAGCACCTCCTAATCCTGCGAGTAAAATGGTTTTGATCAGGTCTTCGGTTTGTATATTGACAAATATCGTTAGTAGAGTACCAAATGCTGTACTTAGTTTAGTCGAATTATCTAAATAATTCATCGATAGTTGATGTTAATTCTAGGAACGAATTTTAATCATCCCTATAAACTGCTGTTTGACTGATCGCGGATGCGATTCCTCCAGCAACCGCAATATATCCAGCTATTGTTATTACAATTGCTGGCAGCGAAACGGGAGCTGTCGCAATAACACTTCCTACAGCTGTAAGCACTAAACCTAAATTTCTTATTGTTTTAAAGAATTTTGGAGTAGGCTCCTGCATTCTTTCCATTACTTTTTTCATGTCGTTGATTTTTTAATTGTTAGATTAATTACAAAGCCTTTTTCTAGATATGGAAAAAGTATATTTTTCAATCGCTCAAAGGCAATCCGTGAACGGATTCCTTTTCCTTCTCCAGTCAGCTCCGAAACTGGAGCAATGCAACCATTTAATTCCTTCAAAGCATTATTGGCAGGATGAAAGAGAATTAAATCTCTGTTTTTTACATTCCGTACTTCTAAATGCCATTTGAATTTTGGACTAAAACGCTTTTTAACTCGATACAAACCTTCTGGAATACATGAAATTCTTCTTTGGTTATTTTTCCAAGCTAATTCAATCGTCTTGCAGATCTCTTTGTCCTCAAAGTATAAAGTCCCATTAGTGCCTGATACATGATATTGACGTTCTAAAACTAATTTCATAATTAGAGCATTAAACAACTACATCAATGATCTTTAAAGCATTAAAAGCTCCGTTTTTTAACGAATATTTTTCACCATTCACTTCTTGAAAGAACTCAATGCCTAAAGCTAAAAATAGAGGGTGTGTCGACAATTCGGGTAGCACAAGAGGAATGTCAATTGCAGCAGTTAAGGTATTGTCCCAAGGTAAAATGATACTTTCTCCAATGGGAGCAACATAAACTTCCGCTTCGAAATCAATATCCATTGCAGCTGCAGTCAATTTAAAATGAGTTGTACCCCCAGGAGCGGCAATCATTTTCGCTGGAACGAACGGATCAAAATTTACACCTGCTTCACCTGTAGGTCGATCCAATGTTTTATTCCACGGAGCATAAACAGTGTTTCCTAATTTTCCATTAGCATTGAAATCGAAATTCATAAGAAGTTCCGCTTCACCATCAATAACATTTCTGAGTCCTCTAGGATTAACAGCATCTAGTTTGATAACTTCGACCATCTTTTTTGTCAAACGACTTACCATTCGACTATCATTGATGTTCTGAAGTAATTGACGTATAGAATTTCGTAGAACTTTTCCAGCTTTACCTGCACGCCCAAACTCTGCATTGTTTTCTCGCGTTCTTTGGAAAGCGGGATCATTGCGGATTCTTTCAGCAGATACGCCTCCTTTTTCTCGGGCTAAATAGCCTTCCTTAGACTTGTAAAAAGTGATGCCTCCAATAGTACCATCCAGTTTTACAATACTTTTTTGTCTTGCCATTGTAATAAGATTTAAGATTAATACGCATTTAATTACACTTCAATCTTAGGCTGTTGCAACATGATTTAGATTGATTTGAAGACAAATGTTGCATTATATAAAGTAAATTCAAAGAGAGCGCTATACCGTATGTCCTAATGTGAATACTTTGTCCATAACAATATCAAATGATCACTCCCAAAAAGACATAACTTGCATGTAGTTAAGTTATAAGTACGTCTAATCCCATTTAAGTTTAACCTATGAAATCGCCACGACCAAAATTATTGTACAAACAAACACCTAAGTAGAGTGTGATAACATATGGTACTAAAAAATAAGCATCTACATATGAAAAAGGATCTGACTAGAATATGCATATATGCTAAAGACATCCAGCGGATAACAGGGAAGAGTTACCGACAAAGTACACGGCTAGTCCATAAAATAAAAGCAGAACTGAACAAACAACCCAGTGAATATCTAACTATTGAAGAGTTTTGCGCTTATACTGGCATTAAGTATGAGCAATTAGCACACCTTATTATTGGATAGCCTCGATATATTAATAATGAAATACAAATATTTTGTTATGATACTGTGTGAGTTATATAAACCTATTCAAAAAATAAAGTAGTAAATTTGCAGATTGTTAAGAAATCTTTATCTTTGCATCAATAAAAAATGACATTCTTTATATCAATTTGTTAATGACCTATTCAGTGACCTAACAATTGAAGGAACAGTATAAAGCCTATGGATAGGATGTTTGTCAAAAAAGTACAAGTCCCGTCCGGATCGCAAAAAGTTTTCAGTTACTTTTCAAAAAACTGATCCGGTAGTTCAGCTGGTTAGAATGCCGCCCTGTCACGGCGGAGGTCGCGGGTTCGAGTCCCGTCCGGATCGCAAAAAGTTTTATCAATTACTTTTCAAAAAATTGATCCGGTAGTTCAGCTGGTTAGAATGCCGCCCTGTCACGGCGGAGGTCGCGGGTTCGAGTCCCGTCCGGATCGCAAAAAAGCTTTCAGATTTCTGAAAGCTTTTTTCGTTTTATATTTAAAGATAGTTCTATTACTATTCTTTCTTAGATTTGGGAATATTTAGCTCAAACGGAACTTTTTCTTCTACTCGTTTGTCTTTGTCTTTTTTGTATCGAACTATAATATAAGCAGGTTTCTTCACATATTGTAACAACGAATTTTCACTCGCATAATCGTAGTTTTCTATTCTTACAGTAGATAAAGCATGTTTTTTGTCTTCTTTGGTAAATGCATAGATCGCAGAAACATCTTCTAGACTTGGTTCGTTTTTAAGAATGGTTAATGTCACGCCATCTGGAGCAATACTCAAACCTTTTGGTAGTCGATTAATTGGATATTCTTTATCATAATAATTAGTGATTCCGAAATCGATGTCTCCAATTATTTTGGTCGGTTTCATAGCTTTTGGAGAAAATCGGACCGCTCGTAAGTTTCCAGAGCTATTAGAATTTCCTATATCGAAATAATCGTTTTCAGTAAATATATCATCAATTGCTACAGTGTCTTTTTTATCCCCAATTAATTTAACATGTTCAAAAGTCATGTTAGTGTTTTTGTTATTGTAACCGTATGGAACAGATGTGTATAAAATAAAATCTTCAGATTCATTTAATTTTACGGGAACTGTAAGATAATTAGTTTTTAAAGCTTTTTGAATGGATTCTCTTTCAATATTTGCTAAAGGAAGGAATTCAGTTTCATCTGTAATTGCTTTTGTAGGTTTGGCTTCTGGCTTCACGTTACCCAAATCGATTTCTACCACTTTCCCTTTTTGTGATCTTAAAAAGAACTCAACTTTGTTAATTTTTCCATTCGCTTGTAGATTGACGATATAAAGTGGATGGAATTTGTGTAATGGATCTTTATCCAATTCTTTATATTTTGCTTTTATATCCATGTATTCGGAAAGAAGTTCAGGATAAGGCATGTCATGATTTCGATACCACAAATAATGTCTAAAATCATTAATCCTGCCTTCGCTTGCTAGGGTTTTTCCATTTTCGTCAATCAGACTCATTTCTAGTCTTGCAAAGCTTGCACGAGTGAGACTATCTTTTGTTTCAACGGAAGTATAATTTGGTCTTTCTATACTTTCGCGATGGAATAAATAATCACCGTAACCAGGCTCTTTCGGTAAAACATATTCTTCCTTTTTGGAAGACGTATCTTTTCTTTCAAAAACATCATAGGTGTAATCATAACTCTGTCTCACTGCTTTGTTTTCGACTAATAATGTTGCGCTATCATTTGTCATATTTAAAAGGCTTACCTCAACAGAATCTTTTAATATCGATTTTCCAATGTCTTTTGCACTTAATGAAAATTTATAATAGGTTTCTGGAACAAAAACAGAAAGCTTAGTATGTATGCTGCCGTCCTTTTGAGGCGTTAAAACATATTGATAAGGAAATTGTAGTTCGTAACCAATATCGGTCTCTATATGATCGTCTTCAGTATATATTTTAAAATTCTTGACTACTGTTGCTTTAAAATTTTCAATATTAAATGCACTATCTTTATAGATGACAGGTTCAGTGTTTAGGTTGTACAAATCGAGATTTTTGTAAAAGCCTGTGTTGTGATAACGGTCTTCGAGTTTTGCATAATCTAAGAAGAGTTGCTGCCGCTCATCCAGTCCTTGCTTACAAGCTGTTATCAACAATGCTGAAAATATTAAGATGATATTAAAGCACCGTAAATTGTTCATTTTTTTCATTTTATAGATTGTTTTTTATAAATTTAAAATAAATAATCTATTAATAACAAGAAAATAATAGCTTATATCAAGTCTATGCAAAGACTATTTTTGACCACATTAATTCAAAAAATAAAAGGCTATCCAAAATCGGATAGCCTTTGTTGTAAGTTTTCTATTACCAGATTTTAATTCTGTCTTCTGGCTTTTTGTAAAGTTTATCACCTTCTTTGATGTCGAAAGCTTTGAAGAATGCATCAACATTAACTAAAGGTCCAACCGCGCGGTACATTCCCGGTGAATGCGGATCGGTTTTTACCTGATTTGTCAAGAATTTTTCTGTTGCCTTAGTTCTCCAAACGGTTGCCCAGCTCAAGAAGAATCTTTGATCTTGCGTATAACCACTTATTAAGCCTGGATTTCCTTTATCTTTAAGATACATTTGTAAAGCGTCATAAGCTACCGCAACACCTCCTAAATCGCCGATATTTTCCCCCATTGTGAAAGTTCCGTTAACTTTTGTTCCTGGTACTGGTTCGTAGCTAGAGTATTGCTCGCCTAATTTTTTAGTAGCTGCTTCGAAGTTTTTACGATCGTCATCTGTCCACCAATTATTTAGATTTCCATCACCATCAAATTTGGAACCGCTGTCATCAAAACCGTGTCCGATTTCGTGACCGATAACCGCTCCAATTCCACCAAAATTAACTGCAGGATCTGCTTTAAAGTTAAAGAAAGGCGGCTGAAGAATTCCCGCAGGGAAAACGATTTCGTTGTTAGATGGACTGTAATAAGCGTTAACCGTTTGTGGTGTCATGCCCCATTTTGTTTTGTCAACTGCTTTGCCAACTTTTTCTAAATTTTTAGAATAACGCCAAGCCGAAACATTTTTTAAATTTTCATAAAGAGAAATCTTGTTAGGACCTTCGATATTTAGTTTAGAATAATCTTCCCATTTGTCTGGATATGCCACTTTAACAGTGAATTTAGATAATTTTTCTAAAGCTTTTTGTTTGGTTGTTGCAGACATCCATTCTAGCTCAGAAATATGTTTTTGGTAGCTTTTTACAAGATAACCAATCAACTCTTCCATTTGTGTTTTTGCTTCTTCTGGAAAGTATTTTTCAACATACAACTTTCCGAAAGCTTCTCCCAAAACCCCATTGATCATTTGCAGACCACGCTTGTTAAGCGCACGTTGCTCTTCTTGACCTTGTAGATATTTGCTATAGAAATCGAAATTCAGTTTGTCCATGTTTTGATTCAGAACACCTGCGTTGCCAGAAAGCAATCTCACCTTCATATAATCTTTTAGTAAAGGCAGATTTTTCTCATTAATAAAACTATCCAACTTCTCATAATAAGCCAATTCTCCAATGATAACGCGGTCTGTGTTAACACCAACATTTTTTAAATATTGCGGTAAATTAACGTTCTTAACCATTGCTGATAATTCGGCAGTTGTCTTTGGGTTATAACGCTTGTTAGCATCGCGACCTTGTTCTAAAGTTAAATAAGTTTTAGCCAAAGATTTTTCGAGGTCAACGATATTTTTTGCAACTTCAGAACTGTTTTTATTTCCTAAAACATTTAATAAAGCAGTAATATGTTTTTGATATTCTGCTAAAGTTTTTGCGTTGGCTTCGTTTTCTTTTTGATAATAATCTTTTCCTAAACCAAGATCTGCAGCGCCAAGATAAATGGCGTTGTTTTTAGAATCTTTAAGGTCTGGACCAACGCGCCAATCGTATAAAGGATTGTCGCCATATTTGGTCGCTTGATCAAGATATGATTGCAAATCTTTAAGATTTTTGATGGCATCAATTTTCTTAAAATCTGCTTGTATAGGCTTGAGACCGTCAGCGTCTCTTTTCTTTAAATCCATATAAGATGCGTAAAGATCTTGGATTTTTTTACCTTCGGTACCAGCCGTGAATTTGTCTGTTAAAATATGATTGAGAATGTCTAACGATGCTTCGTCTGTTTTCTCACGAAGTTCGTTAAAAGAACCCCAACTAGCTTTATCCGCAGGTATTTTGGCAGTTTTTACCCAGTTACCATTAACGTAACTGAAAAAATCATCTTGAGGTCTTACAGATTTGTCCATCATCGACAAGTCGATGCCTGCTTCTTGATATTGTTTTGTACTATTAGAAACGGGAGTTTTTGCAGCTCCGTTTGTTTGCGCTACTGCATGATTACTAACTAGCAATCCGCAAAATGCGATTACACCAATCGTTACTTTCTTCATTTTTTGAAATTAATAGCATTAAAGATAAGTATTTATTTTTGGACAGACTTCGATTTTAAACATAAAAAAACCTCACTGTTGCTAGTGAGGTTTTATATTTTTAATAAAAATTACTTCTTTTTAGTAAGCGCATCTTTTATTTTGCAATCGTTGTATTTATCATCAATTGAAATAAAAATATTTGGGATTTTAGATTTCACCCATTTGTCAACAATTTCGCCTTTCTTTTTGTTAAGAGCATAGTCTTTAACTCTTTCGTAATCTGTGTTAAGGTCTAATGTATGTGCGTCGATAATGTCATTTACACTTACGATAGATACTGCTTGTTTTCTATTAACAGTTTCTTCGAAAGGCTCCGTAATATCGTCTTTGTTAAGACCTGCAATTTGATAAGAAATGGTTGGGTCTAGGTGAAGTTTTTCGATTTTGTCACCACCATCTTGAGATTGCATAACACCTGCGTTAAATTTAGTTGACTTATCGTCAGAATACTTGTAGGCTGCATCTTTGAAAGTTATTTTCTTATCCAAAATCTGCTGACGAATATCTTCCAACTGTTTTTTAGTAGCTGCAATTTCTTCTTTGGTTGGTGTTGCTTTTAACAAAATATGTCTCGCATCGTATTTGTTACCAGTTCTTTTAATCAATTGAATTAAATGGAAACCAAACTCTGATTCTACAGGATCTGACAGTTCGCCATCTTGTAGGTTAAGCGCAGCCGCTTCGAAAGGCTTTACCATTTGCCCTTTGTTAATGGCTTTGTAAAGTCCGCCGTTAGAAGCTGAGCCTTCATCTTCGGAGTAGAT
Source organism: Soonwooa buanensis (assembly GCF_900167905.1). GTDB lineage: Bacteria > Bacteroidota > Bacteroidia > Flavobacteriales > Weeksellaceae > Soonwooa > Soonwooa buanensis. The sequence continues at coordinate 232,481 of NZ_FUYZ01000002.1, forward strand.
TCTTGCTTGCGTTTCGAAAGACTCACCAGCTTCGATATCTTTTTTAATTTTGTTAAGTTTATCAATTAACTCTTGCTTGTGAGCTTCCGTTAACTTCGGGAAAATACTGATTTTACCCAATACAACTTCGTCCTTAACTTGCGGTAATTGAAATTTGAATTGGTTGAAAAAATCCGTCACTTCGTTAGGTGTAACGTCTGTTTTGTCAGTAATTCTCGCATATTTTTGTTGTCCGTAATATTGGTCAGAGTCAATTTTTTCGATGGCGTTACGCATCTCATATCCTGTACGGAATTTGTACATGCCCAACATTGTCTTTTCATCTGGGAACTGAGACAAGATTTGGTTGTACTTTTGTAGTGCCATATCTTTGATCTGCGCCGAACGATTTTCGATAACAGTATCTCTTTTTGCCTCGTAGATAACGATTTTGTTATTAACGATGCTTGATAAAAACTCACACTTATCTGCAACTTTAGTCCCTTGTTGTTGTGCGTAGTTGGCTTGTTCTTCGATGTCGGATTCTAATACAATTTCGTCACCGATAACCGCAGCAATACCATCTAAGAACTGTCCAGGCTTTATTTGAGCATTAATTTTGGTGCTGAAAAGAACCAAGGCTAACAAAATAAAAACCGCTTTAAAATTATTTAACATTATTTTTTGTGTAAAATTTGTTTGCAAAAATAGTATTATAAATGGATTGTAGTCAATCTTTTATTATAATTATTTCTTAAAAGTCTTCTTTAAATCTTCAACAAAACCAGGTTGAATCTCCACTTTAACTTTCTTTTTTTGATTGGCAAGTGTCTCTTGCAACATAGCTTCTGTCATCGCATCTTTCACCGTGTCTTGCGCTTCTTCGAAGGTCATTGTTTCTTCTGGTAAAAGTTCATCCACTGCAACAATAACTTCGCGGTCTTTAACTTTAGTCTGATGAATTCCTTGTTCGTAAGGTACTTTATATTCTGTGAAAACTTCCGCTGTAGCAGGTACTTTTCCTTCTTCGAAGCTTACTAAGATTTTGTTCTTATCACTAAGTTTTTTATCATATTTAGCTTTAAGAGCTTCCCACTTTTTAGTATCGGACATTTCTTTTTTAACTTCCGAAACTAGCTTAGAATCCGAAATAATCGCTACACGACTTTTAGCACTTTTTTCCCATTTGTATTGGTCTTTATGGCTTTCGTAGTAAGCTTTTTGTTTTGCAACATCTTTGTTGATTTCAGCTTTTAGATAATCATCAAAAATCCATTGCGAATATAAGTTTTGACGAAGATCATCAAGTTCTTTTTTTATCTCAGGACGTTCTGTAAACTCTTCTGCAAAAGCGCTGTACACAGAATTGTCGATGTGATAATCGATTAATGCTGACCATTCTTTAGGCGTTATTTTATCAAGATCTTTGTAATTTTTCTCAATAAAATTCTTTAGGTCAGAGTATTTTTCTGTTTTAGTTTTGTATTGGAAAAGTGGCGCCGACTGGTTTTTAAAAGCTTTGAAATCTGCATAACTTTTCTTAATGGTGGCAAGATCTGCATATTCTTTATAGTTGGGTGCCACCATAATGCTTTTTAGGACTTCGTCAGTCACCTGATTGGCGTACGTACTGTTTTTAACTTCACGTATAAAAAACTCTTTATTGTCAGCCGTTAATTGATAAGGTTCAATATTATAAATGTTGAAAATAAAATATTTGTTATCAATTTTAACAGGTTCTGTTGTGTAGTAACCTTTTGTTTTCCCTTTGAACTGAGCATAAACTTCGTCCGGAAGAATAGGGGAGCCAAATACAAGTCCACCCGCTTTTCTTTCGTGGTCGGTAGAACCTAATTCTTTAGTAACATCTTCGAATTTTTTACCCGATTTTAAAGCTGAATATATTTTAGCTTTAGATTCATCGGTGTTAAAATCGTTTGGATAAGAAATAGTCCCAAAAGTAATATAACCAAGACTTGGTCTTTTGTCCAAAACTTTAGCAAAAACAACACTTCCGTTTGCGCTGAAAAGCTTTGTATAACTACCAACTGGTGTTTTTTCGATTTCGCCGAAAAGTTCGTTGTCAAGCGTACCAGCTTTTACAAAAGTCGCAGGAACTGGATTTTTAACATAAGTCAAAATCGCGTCTTCCATTTTGGTTGTACCCGCCTTTACGTCTTTATAAATTTGATCGTAATTGTTGGTGTCGCCTTCTTCTTTAATAACGTTGAAAACCAAAATTCGATATTCGTTTTGGTTTGCTTTAACATAGTTAGCAACGATTGGATCTAGAATAGCACTTGGGATCAATTTGGTCTCTTTAAGATCACGAACGCGCATCCCAACAGCATTACGGAAAGATGTAATTGTATCCGCTTTTTTCTCTTTTGCTAATTGTTGCAAAAGCATGAATTCTACTGTTGAGTTGATGGTTGCATCAACGCCAGTGTTTTCTAATCCGTATTTATACTTTTCTTTAAAATCTTTAAGTGTGATACTTTGGTCGCCAACAACAAGGCTTTGACCAAATACAGCATGTGTTGCCAATGCTGCTAATACAAAAAGGCTCTTCTTCATTATTAAATATTGTTTTGATGTTCGAAAACAATCATTCTACATTGTCAATTCAAAAGTTGTTAACTCACGGAATTGGTTGATACGACCTTTCAATTCTTCTTTAGTAACATCTTCTAGACGTACAGTTCCGAATTTTTCTACCGTGAAAGATGCCATTGCACTTCCTACGATAAGGGCGTTTTTAAGATTATCAAAACTGAAATCTCCAGTTTTTGTTATGTAAGCTGCAAGTCCACCTGCGAAAGTGTCACCAGCACCTGTTGGATCAAATACTTCTTCTAATGGTAAAGCAGGAATTGCAAATATTTTCCCTTCGTGGAACAATAATGCACCGTGCTCACCTTTTTTAATAATCACGAATTTTGGACCTAAAGCATGGATTTTTTGAGCTGCTTTTACTAAAGAATATTCACCAGAAAGTTGTCTAGCTTCTTCGTCGTTAATTGTGATAACGTCCGTTTTAGCGATAACTTCCATCAAAAGATCCCAAGTAAGATCCATCCAGAAATTCATGGTGTCAAGGATAACCATTTTTGGTCTTTGACTCATTCTTTCCAAAACTGCTAATTGTACAGCAGGATGAAGATTTCCTAACATTAAAACATCAGCGTCAGCAAAACTTGCAGGAATTTTTGGATCAAAATTTTCTAAAACATTAAGCTCTGTCACCAACGTATCACGAGAGTTAAGATCGTTATGGTATTTTCCACTCCAGAAGAAAGTTTTCCCTTCCTTAATGATTTCTACACCATCGATATTGATGTTTTTTGACGTTAACATATCCAAATAGCCTTGCGGAAAGTCGCCACCAATTACAGAAACCAATCCAACTTCTGCCTCCAAAGCTGAAGCTGCAAGTCCAATGTAAGTTGCTGCTCCTCCTAGGATTTTGTCTGTTTTTCCGAATGGTGTTTCGATGGCATCAAATGCTACTGTTCCTACTGCTAGTAATTTCATATCTATAGGTCTTTATTTTAAGTTAAATTTTATTTTTTCCACTCGAATGTGTCAATCAAATGGAGCATATCTTTTTTAATATAATCTACCGCTGGTGCCAAAGAATCTGGCTTTGGGCGGGTGTTGAAATATAAATTTCCTGTTAAAAAATGCTTCGTGCTATCCGTTACATAAAACTGAATGTTAGAGGCTGTCTGTCCTTGCAATTCGTAAAAATTACCATAGACTTTCTTTTCTGGATAAGCGAAACTTTTGGTGTCGATTGCCGTAGCTTTTATCGTATGCTCATACACCATTCTTTCTGCTTCCTTTAGATGAGTTTGGAAGTCGCTGGTTATCGGAAGATAAGTAATGAAGATTTTTGCCTTCATCCCTTTGTAGTTGATGTTGTACCAACAAGGTTTTTTAGCATCTTGTATCACCGCAAAATCCGAATAATCAAATTGAAATGGACATGCACTATTAAAGGTCTGATAGCGAGGTTTGGGATATTCTAACCTCAAATCGCCGCTTGGCTTGGGCATAACCTCTTTTCCACAAGAAGCGAGCGTTGCCAAAACAGTAAGTCCTAATAGCTTTTTTAACATCTGGCAAAAATAGTGATTAGATTTTAGATACTATACATTATAAAATATAAAAAATTCTTAATTGTTCGACTTTTAGTTGGTATTAAATCAAATTCTGGAAAATAAGGATAAATACGAGCTTTGATAAGTGCTTGATAATTTGTTGTTTAAACTTAAATAAAATTTTAAAAATACTATTGTGGGATTAATAAAAATTACTAATTTTGCAATCTGTTAACCAACCTCTGACGATAGACGTGAAAGTTGCTTGACTTTGAATTATTTTATTTTATAAATAATGGATTTAATTAAGTACGTACAAGAGAAGTACATTGACAAAAAAGATTTCCCAAGTTTCAAAGCTGGTGATACTATCACTGTTTATTACGAAATTAAGGAAGGTCAAAAAACAAGAACTCAGTTCTTCAAAGGTGTTGTTATCCAATTGAGAGGAACTGGTGCTACTAAAACATTTACTATCAGAAAAATGAGTGGAGATGTTGGTGTAGAAAGAGTTTTCCCAATCAACATGCCTGCACTTCAAAAAATTGAAGTTAACAGAGAAGGTAGAGTTAGAAGAGCTAGAATCTACTACTTCCGTAATCTTAGAGGTAAAAAAGCAAGAATTAAAGATAAGTCTTTCGGAGGTAAATAATCCGCAGATTATATCTAACAATAAAAGCCACGTCGCAAGATGTGGCTTTTTTGTTTTTAAATTTTAGTTATGAATTATGAATTATGAATTATGAATTATGAATTATGAATTATGAATTATGAATTATTTTTGTCTAAGGTCTAAGGTCTAAGGTCTCCAGTTTTAATCATAAAAAAAACTGCCCGAAAGCAGTTTTTAATTTAATATAAAGTCCGTAAATATTACATTGGACTTTGATCGTCACCACCATCGTAGTTGCTGTTGATGTCTTTTTTCTTTTTAGGTTGCTCAACTTTTTCACCTTGTTTGAAACGGTAAGTCAACGACAAGCTAAACTGTCTTGGTTGCCATTGCATTTCCATATCTCTTACGAAATCCTCCGTATTGGTGTAGTTTTTCATTCTTCTTGTATTGAAAATATCTCGAATGTTGAAGGCTAAAGTACCATTACCTTTCCAAAGCGTTTGTGTTGCACCAAAGTCAACGCCATACATCGCTTTACGATTGTTCATAGCCGTTTTTTCGGCACCTCTATAGAACGATTGTACTTGGAAACTGAACGTTTTGGTCGGTCTGAATGTCGTGTTTAATCTTAATCTATAAGAGAAACCATCACCTGAAAAGTCCATGTACTTTCCGTTAAGTGTCATGTTACCTGTGTTATTGTAACCATACAAATCTGCTGATAACATCATCTTCCACCATGAGAACGGATCGTAAGTTCCGTTAAGGTCTAGACCATATTGTGTTTCTGTACCAACGTTGAAAGGCATTGTGTTGATCGCACCTTTGTCATCTAAATATTGGAAACGGTTAACTTCATCCTCAGATTTTTTATAATACAAAGTGGGGTTAATCGTGAATTTCTTTTTAGTAATCGCATAACCTAGCTCGAAAGAGTTTTCGTAAGTTGGGTTAAGATTTGGGTTACCACGGAAGTAGTTTCTGTCATCATCAAACGACATGAACGGAATCATCGTAAAGGCTCTTGGTCTTTGGATTCTTCTAGAATAATTTAATAAAACCTGATTGCCTTTTGCGATATCATAACTTAAGAAAACACTTGGGAATAACTTCGTGTAATCTTTTTTAACCTCAGGATTTTGAATCGGCGCACCAGTTGCTAAATCATGACTTAAAAAGTTGATGTCGATTTTTGAAGTTTCACTTCTTAAACCTAATTGATAACCAAATTTTTCACCAATTTTACTCTTGAACTGTGCGTAAATTCCTAAAATATTTTCAGAGTAAATGGTATTGCTCGTGAAGTCGTATCTTGTGTAATAAGCGCCGCCATCATCACTTTGATTAACAAAATAATCGTAAGTGTTTTTGTTGTAATCATAACGGGCACCTGCTTCTAACTTCGAGTGATCCCCAATCGGAAGTTCGTAATCTAGCTTACCGATGAAGGTGTCAGATTTAGAATCTGTATCTACATTATTGATGGAGTTGCCAGTTGTTTGTAGAATTTGATTTTTAAAAGTGTTTTGTACAATTTGGTTTGTCCCGTCACTTTTGTTGGTTTGGTAACTAGCCGAAGCTGTTAATAATTGTCCGTTATCATCAAGTTTCTGATCAATTCCGAAATCTAACTGCGTTGCAAAATTTTTGTTATTTCCGAAGCTATTACGATTTCTTAAGAAGTTGTCAAAGTTAGCTGCTGATGAATAAGTTTTTTCAGCGTACGTATTTAATGTATTACTATCATTATTAAAACTTCTAATCATTCCAGAAAGGTTAATCGTCGTCTTATCTGATAAATCATGTACAACACCAGCTGTTAAATTGTAGTTGTCGCCCTCTCTTTTGGTTTCACCATCTTGGTTAGAAATTTGTGTGAAAGGGTTTTTAGTATAATCCCATGTTGAAGGATTATCTTTTCTAGTCATGTAATTCTTACTAGAACTTTCATTTTTTTGATAACCACCGCCACCATTAACGTACCAAGTCCAGTTGCCTTTTCTCCAGTTAAGGTTAGCATTAAGATTGGTTCTCGGCAAATAGCCTAATGTACCAGTTACAGTACCATTGAAGCCCATTTTTTTATCCTTTTTAAGAATGATATTCAAGATACCTGCAGTTCCCGAAGCTTCAAATTTTGAAGATGGGTTGGTGATCACTTCAATTTTCTCAATTTGATCGGCAGGGATAGATTGCAAAGCGTTGGCGCCATCATCAATTCCTAAAAGAGAAGAAGGTTTACCATTAATTAAAAACTTAACGTTAGAGTTTCCTCTCATCGACACCGTTCCGTCTGTATCTACAGAAACTGAAGGCACGTTAGATAACACATCTTGCAAGTTTCCTCCTTTGCTAACGATATCTTGCGACGGATCGTAAGTCTTTTTATCAAGCTCAACTTTGTAAGCTTTTGGCGCAGCAGCAGTAATAACAACACCTTGTATTTGCGTTGTTTTATCAAGATTTGCAACTTCATTTCCTTGGATTACAAAAGCAGGAATCGCACCTGATTTAGCAATCTGAATTGTCTGTGTTTTAGTTTTAAAATCAATAGCTTCAATCGTTACGTCGTAACTTCCAGCTGCTAATTCGATTTTAAAATTACCATTTACATCCGCCAAAGCAGCATCGCTTAGTTGCGCTGTTTGTTTGTTTTTGAATGTTAACGAGGCGTAGCCAATTCCGCTTTTCGCATTGTCTTGAACATTACCCGTGACAGAAAATTTTTGTTGCGTTGCGCTTGGTTGCTGTTGTGCAAATGCCATAGAGGCTGCTCCAAGGACAAACACAAGTCCTAAAGTTCTTCTCTGAATAATGTTTCTGATTTCTGTTTTTATCATAATTTCTTTTTTTCTGAATCAAATTTTGACTCAAGAAGGATTATTTTATCTGTTTTGCATTTAGCCAATCTTGGTAAGCTTTTGCATTTTTAGCGTGCTCTACATCATTATCTGTGAATTTGTGAAACCCAAACTTCGCTGGATCCGCACACATATAGATGTAATTATTTTGTTCTGCGTTAAGAACCGCATCCAAAGAGTTTTTGTCAACAATACAAATTGGCCCTGGCGGAATTCCCGCATTGGCGTATGTGTTGTAAGGCGATGGCGCTTTTAGATCTTTATAATAGATGCGTTTTATCTGTTTTGTAAAATTGCTCGCTTTGTTAATCGCGTAGATTACGGTTGGATCACTTTGCAATTTCATGCCTTTTTTGTAACGGTTAAGATAAAGTCCAGCAATTGTTTTTTGCTCATCTTTTTTACCGCCAGATTCTTTATAAACGATAGAAGCTAAAGCATAAATTTGGTCTCTTGACAATCCCGATTGTTTTTCTTTTGCAACACGTTCGGCATTCCAAAATTCGTTGTAATCTGTATTAAATTTGTCAAAAAACTCTTTAGGCGTCACTGTCCAAAAGAATTGATAAGTGTCATTAAAAAAGAATTTCTTAAGATCTTCAGCATTGTTAAAACCTTTCTCAATAGCGATGGCATTAAGGTCTTTTGCAAAACGCACAGAATCTAATTCAGTTTTTCTGCTAACGCGACCAATCATTTGATACACGTCATCAAAATCTTTAATTCTAAAATTATTTGGTGTCTGGTTGCCAGCTTTAATCATGTTAACAAGATCCGAGTTGTTGGTGCCAGATTTTATTTCGTAGCGACCAGCCTTGATGTTTTCTGCTAAAGCTTTGTCATTAGCAACCGCTTCAAAGCTTTCAACATTTGATAAATACGGACGAATAGAATCCATCACTTGCTTCATCGGCGCATTATGTGGGATTAAAACAAAACCTTCTTTAGCAACGTTGTTTCCGTAATTTTTGGAATAAAATCTAAACCCAAAATAAGCACCAATTGCAAGAATTGCGATGATAATGATTGCTACTATTTTTTTCATATACAATTTAGATTTCTATTGTTCCTATAAAAACTTGTTTTGCTGGACCTTCTAACCAAATATTTTTGAAAGTACCATTTTCTTCTTCGGCATAAATTTTCAAATTGCCACCAAGCACTTTAACAGGCACAGAGGTTAGATGTTTCTTTTTCATAAAAGTTAAAGCCGCTGCTGTAACACCTGTTCCACAACTGAAAGTTTCGTCTTCAACACCACGTTCGTAAGTTCTTACAAAGAGCTTGTTTTCAGGTAGTTCTGTCACAAAATTAACATTGATACCTTCTTTGTGATAAGTCTCATTATTTCTGATTTTGTTACCATTGTGATAAACATCATAGTTTTCAACATCGTCAACATATTTAATGTAATGCGGCGAGCCAGTGTTTAACACAAAATCCTCTTCGTCAGCAAAGATTTTTTCGACATCAATCATTTTTAGTTTGACAACACCGTTTTTTATTTCCGCTTCGTGCATGCCGTCGATGGCGTCAAATTTTGTTTTATCTTCAAAAATATCCAAGAAATGCGCGAATGCCACGATGCATCTTCCGCCGTTACCGCACATGGTGCTTTCGTTACCGTCAGAATTGTAATACACCATTTTGAAGTCGTATTGCTCATCATTTTCTAACAAAATAAGTCCGTCGCCACCGATCCCAAAACGTCTGTCACAGAGTTGTTTTACCAGTTTTGTATTTTCTTTTGGGAAACTCAGGTTACGGTTGTCTATCATGACAAAATCGTTTCCGGTTCCTTGATATTTATAAAATTTCATAAGTCGTTTATTAGTGATTTTAAAAAAGCCTACAAAATTAATGAAATTCGTGTCGATTTGGTGTTAAAGAAATGCTAATTAAATCATCGAAAAGTCCCATTCGAATTTATTATTGAGAATTGTGAAATTTTTGATTTAAAATAATTTATTTCGCACAGTTTTATTTTGTGTAATATATTGATTATTAAATAGTTGTTAATTTTAAAGCTTCTTATATTAAAATAGTATTAAAATTCATTTTCAAAAATAATTTTCATGATTGTTTCAAAGTTTTATTTAGAAATGAAAACTAAATTTGTTTATTAATTAATGCCTCCGATGATAAGAAGAATTAAGATTTTAATACTGATTTTTTGTTGTATTAATCTTGCTTTTGCACAACAAGTTGATAGTTTGGATTTTGCTAAAGAAACGAGCTTATTACCAAGTGATAGACAAGGTTTTAAAATCAAAAAACTATATGTGCCAGTTGGTTTGATGCTTGCTGGCGTTGCTTTTGGTAGTAAAAGTTTAGAATCGCTCAATAGTGAAATTGTTGAAGAACGGAATGAACATTTATTAAATTTCACCTCACACTTGGATGATTTTTTACAATTTTCGCCGATTGTTACAGCTTATGCTTTGGATGCTTTCGGTGTTAAATCTAAAACCGATTTGGGTAACCGAACAGCAATTCTTTTAAAAGGAGAAGTTCTCACTTTAGGTTCTGTTTTCGTGATGAAAAGCCTTATACACGAGAATCGACCTGACAGTTCTAATAGTCAATCTTTTCCGTCAGGCCATACAGCGCAAGCTTTCGCAGCAGCAACTTTTTTAAGCGAAGAGTACAAAGGTCGTTTTCCGTGGATGCCTTATGCAGCTTACGGTGTTGCAAGTACAGTTGGCGTTTTTAGAATGGTGAATAACAAACATTATATCTCGGATGTTTTGTTTGGTGCAGGATTGGGGATTTTATCCATGAAAGTGGCTTATTGGACGCATCAATACAAATGGAACAAAAAAGAACGCCACGAGCAAGCTTATCAACAATATATTAAAAACGAAAAAGTTATTTATTAAATTAAGCTAAATTCTGATTCCAAAACTCAATTAAAAACGTCGAATCATTGTCTCAATCTATCAATACGATATCATTTTTTTAGTAGTATTAATTCGTATCTTTGCTTATCTCTAAATGAAAAAAGAAGCATTAATAGAATTAGTAAAGAAAGCCAAAGATAAAGATCAAAAAGCGCAAACGCATTTGATTAATCTTTTTTGGGTGGATGTTTTTTCTTTCGTGATGAAGAAAGTTCAGGACGAAAATGATGCCGACGAAATTACCGTTCACGTTTTTTCGAAAGTCTTGTCAAAGTTGGATATGTACGATCCTAATTTTCAGTTTAAGACTTGGATTTTGACCATTGCTCAAAATACGGTTATTGATTTTTGGAGAAAGAAAAGCCGCGAAAATACGGATGCCAGCGATTCTTTGGATGAGGTTAAAAATCACTTTGCAAAATCGCCAGAAGAGCTTTTGATTTCGGAGGAAGAAAATGACGAGATTCTAAAAATTGTTGCCTCGATGGATGCCAATTATCAAGATATTATTAGACTTCGATTTTTTGAGGAGAAAAGTATTAAAGAGATAGCTGAAGAGCTTAACCTATCAGTTGCCAATACCAAAGTGCGCATTATGCGAGCAAAAAAAGTCTTGGCAGAATTATTAAAAAGTAACGAGTTGTATAATGAGTAACGAAGTATTAACGACAGATACCACAACACAAAAACCTAAATGGATTCGCGTAAAATTACCAACTGGTAAAAATTATCGCGAACTAAGAAACTTGGTTGATAAATATAAATTGAATACCATTTGTCAAAGTGGAAGTTGTCCAAATATGGGCGAATGTTGGGGCGAAGGGACAGCGACTTTTATGATTTTAGGAAATATCTGTACACGTTCTTGTGGTTTTTGCGGTGTTAAAACAGGGAAACCTTTGGATGTTAACTGGGACGAACCTGAGAAAGTTGCGCGTTCTATCAAATTGATGAAGATTAAACATGCGGTTTTGACGTCTGTTGATCGCGATGATCTTAAAGATATGGGATCGATTCTTTGGGGCGAAACGGTGAATGCTGTTCGTCGTATTTCTCCCGGAACTACTATGGAAACTTTGATTCCGGATTTTCAAGGGATTACAAAACATTTGGACAGATTGGTGGAGGTTGCGCCAGAAGTTATTTCTCACAATATGGAAACGGTGAAACGTCTAACCCGTGAAGTGCGTATCCAAGCGAAATACGAAAGAAGTTTGGATGTTTTGCGTTATCTGAAAGAAGCTGGACAACGCCGCACCAAAACTGGTGTGATGCTTGGTCTTGGCGAAACTAAGAATGAAGTTTTCCAAACCATTGAAGACATCAGAAACGCTAATGTTGATGTGATTACTTTGGGACAATATCTGCAACCTACTAAAAAGCATTTACCAGTAAAAAGATTTATCACGCCAGAAGAGTTTGATGAGTTTGGTGCTTTTGCAAAAGAATTAGGTTTCCGTCATGTAGAAAGTTCGCCGCTAGTACGTAGTTCTTACCACGCTGAAAAGCACATTCACTAGGTTTCACTTGTAATGCATTTTGAAATAAAATTCGTCAGTTCGAGTGATTTTTCGAAATTAAATGTAGAAAAATTGTAGCGAGAACAGGATTTTATCTTCAAAAACTTTTTCTCGATATAGAAATTATAGGCTTCAAATTTTAAACATATTAAAACACTCATCTCGAGTGTTTTTTTTATTTTAGTAAGACAAAGTTTAAGGATGAAAAAATATATTTTGCTTGTTGCTGTTTTGCAGTTTTCTGTTGTCAAATCTCAGATTGTTGATGCAAAGTTTTTTAATAAAGAGATTAAAAACTCTAGTATTCGTCAAGCAAAAGCGGATACCATCGTTAAGTCACCATTTTTAATTTCGTCAATAAAAGTTTATACTTCGGAGAAAACGAGTTATGTTTCAAACCTAGTTAAGAAAATTCAAAACAAAAATTTTCATCCAATTTTATTACTTAAATATCAACCTGACGGCAAAATATTTTTTAATGAAACTTACTATAATGGCACTATTTATCAATCCAGTTTTTATTACGAAACTAATGGGAATTTAATTCTTAAAACCAATAAGATGAGCAGTAATCCATCGATAGATTATTCTTGGCTTCGTTATGACAAAAAGAACTATTTAGATTACGAATTAACTTATGAAATTAAAGATGAAAATAAGCTTCAATTCCAACGTTTGATGAAGTATAAAAAAGAAATTCAACCAGATTCTCTTAAAGTTGATTTAATGAATTACAGCAGCGATTCTTTGCTTTCGACGGTGGATACCTATACTTTTTTTAAAGATAAATATATCGTTGATATGCCTGTTCGATATGCTCGAAAGTCTTACTACCGCGCTTTTGGTGATCAATATCTTCCTTATCAAATTGACGGTTATTATGTGGAAGGACGAACTGCTAATTTCAGTTATAATGACAAAGGTTTTCCGCTTTGGGAAAATTGGGTTAATGACAAAGGTTTAGAAAATAGAACAGAATACATCTATAATGCCGATTTTACAGAGCGTATCACACAACAATACCACATGTTGGGAACAGAAAAGTCGACCAAATTTGTGAATAAATTTAATAAAAAAGGCGATCCAGTTTTTAAGCAAACTATCGAATATACAGGAAATCCACTTGATATTTATACTTGGGATTATGTTTATGATGAAAAAGGAAATTGGATTGAATCTAAAAAATACTGGCAAGAAGTTGAAAAAGGAATCCCCAAAAAGAATAAACTTGTCGAACATATTATTAGAGAAATTAAATATTACAATTCTCCTTCCGAATTTTCTCCCGAAAAATCACCAACTTTTGATGAACGTGCGACCAAGTATTTAACGAGTGTTCCAACTTATGCAGAGAAGATTGAAAAAGAAAACAAAGAGCGTGACGAAGCTGTAAAAGCGGGAAATTATGCATTGGAAATTCCAGATGAGAAACATGATAAAATTGAAGATTTTACACCAAAATATTGGACGCTAAAAGAGATTGCTTATGGAAATCTGAATGAAGATGAGCAAGATGAAGCGGTTGCCGTCTACGAAACTCCTTCTAGTGATGGCGATGGCGATGGTCAACAGGTTTTAGCAATTTATAAAAAAGACAACGGAAAATGGAAATTGTGGCATCAGAATTTTTCCGCGATTATGTCCTCTGATAGTGGCGGAATGATGGGTAATCCGTTTGATGGAATCTCTATTAAAAATAAAGCCATCGTTGTGCAGCACTTTGGGGGAAGTCGAGATAAATGGTCTTACACGCATCGTTATCGTTTTCAGAATGGCGATTGGTATTTGATTGGGGCTTTGGTTGGTTTTGGTGCGCCACAAGATTATTTTGGAAAGTTCGATTACAACCTTTCGACAGGAGACATTGTTGCGTCTTATAAATCTGAACTTAGTTCTGATGAAAAATTGAACGCTTCAAAATCTTGGTCGCGAACTCTAAAAAAGAAAATTCCGTTACCGAAAATGGATGACTTTTATCCTGGTGGAACGGAAACCATAGTTAATGGACGAACTTTTTATTGGTAGGATTTGGGAGTTCCAGCGGCGGCGCATCGAAGATGCGCCGCCGCTGGAACTTTTTCACTTGGAATTTAAAAATTAATCAAACTAGGTTCAGGTTAAACTACTTTTTATTATATGAGGCGTCGCTTCGAGTGAAATTCTGAAAGAATTTTATATCGAGAAGTTCTGCGGATAAGAAAATCAACCTCTCGATAACGCCAAAATACAATCTTCGCGAATTTTCCAAATTTCGTCAATAGAATAGGGGATTTCGGGATGTTGGTCGAGCCAATCTTCCAAGAAGTTTTGGTGATATTTAACTTTAAAATCTGTGATTTGCTCAGGCTGAATTTCGATTTCTTTTAAAAGTTGAGATTCAAAATTTTCTTTGCGCCAAGTTCGACTTGTAAAGTCAAGAATTTGATGATTCCATTTTAGATAATTATGCGCTTCGGGAATGTAATCGAGTTGATGTTGCTCCAAGACTTCTTTAATTTGTGGCGCATTGTCGGCATTCATTTTAAAAATTCCTAAAATTAATTGAAAGTCGAATTTTTGATTTTCGTCCGCCAAACGTTTTAACAAAGCATGTTTGGTGCTACAAGTTCCAAAATTATCATTAAGAACTGCAAGCATATTATTTTTGTCAAGATTCCTTTTATAATCCATGTTTTGAACAAAATGTGCAGCTTCTAGAAAAGTCGTTTTTCCAGTATTAAGAAAGCTTTCGGAAATTATTTTGTCCGATTGGATGTCAAAATTCATCTTTTAAAATTTGTCGCTAAAGTAAGACATTACAAAGAGTCTGTTTAAATTTTATTGCTAAAATTTTCATAGCTATTTTGATATGAATTTTTTGATTCATATTTAAAGATTTAGCGGGCTAAATCAAAAATGTGAAATGAAAAATTAGCTTAAAAGAGCATCAAAATTTAGCAAAGACAGTTTAGCAGTAAGACTAAAAAACTTCGTTAAAATTTTTAAACTGACTCTAAAATTATTAAATATTTAAGAAGTCTAAAATTGCTTTTCTAGTCCGTATGCTTTAACTTTGCACAAACCTAATCTAATGAGTAAAAAAGAAACGAAGTACATCTTTGTAACAGGCGGTGTTACTTCTTCACTGGGTAAAGGAATTGTCTCTGCTTCTTTGGGACTTTTGTTGAAATCACGAGGTTTTAGCGTTACTATCCAAAAACTTGATCCTTACATTAATATAGATCCCGGAACACTTAATCCGTATGAGCATGGCGAATGTTATGTCACAGAAGATGGTGCTGAAACCGATCTTGACCTTGGTCACTACGAGCGTTTTCTTGATAGCCAAACAAGTCAAAACAATTCTGTAACAACTGGAAAAATCTATCAAACGGTTATCGAAAAAGAACGTCGTGGCGAATTTCTAGGCAAAACGGTACAAGTTATTCCGCACATCACTAACGAAATTAAGCGTCGTGTTAAAATTTTAGCAAAGAAAAATTACGACATCATCATCACCGAAATTGGTGGAACTGTTGGAGATATCGAGTCTTTGCCGTACATCGAAAGTGTAAGACAATTGCAATGGGAATTGGGCAAAAATAATTCGATGGTGATTCATTTAACACTGTTGCCATATTTGGCTGCAAGTGGTGAGTTAAAAACAAAACCGTCGCAGCACTCGGTTCGTCAATTGATGGAAAGCGGTATCCAAGCGGATGTTTTGGTATGTCGTACAGAGCACAAAATCCCGAAAGACTTGCGTGCAAAGTTGGCGCAATTCTGTAATGTTGCTTTAGAAAACGTGATCGAATGTAAAGATATGGACACGATTTATGAAGTGCCAGTTGATTTACAAAAGCAAAATTTCGATGAGGTTGTTCTTAAAGAATTAAACCTTCCTTATAATAAAGAAGCCGATCTTAAAGATTGGAAAACTTTCCTTAAAAAATACAAAAACCCGAAACGTAGCGTTAATATCGCTTTGGTTGGGAAGTATGTATCGCTTCAAGATTCTTACAAATCGATTGCAGAAGCTTTTATCCACGCAGGTGCAGATTTGGAAACCGATGTTAATGTGAAATGGGTTTACAGTGGCGATTTGACGGAAGATAATTTACAAGAAACGTTTAAGGATATCGATGGTATGTTAATTGCTCCAGGTTTTGGTGATCGCGGTATCGAGGGGAAAATCTTAGCAGCAGAATACGCACGTGTTAACAATATTCCGACTTTAGGAATTTGTTTGGGAATGCAAATTATGACTGTTGAATTTGCTCGTAACGTTCTTGGACACGTAAAAGCTAACAGTACCGAATTTGATACAGCGACAGTTGATCCAGTTATTTCGATTATGGAAGAACAGAAAAATGTTGTTGACAAAGGTGGAACAATGCGTCTTGGCGCTTGGAAATGTGCTTTGAAACCGAATTCTAAATTAGCGGAAATCTACGGTGTTAAAACAATTTCGGAAAGACATAGACATCGTTACGAATTCAATTCTGATTATAAAAAAGAATTCGAGGATAAAGACATGATGATTTCTGGTCAAAATCCTGAAACGGGACTTGCCGAAACCATCGAGTTAAAAGAGCATCCTTTCTATGTTGGTGTTCAATATCATCCAGAATATAAGTCGACGGTCGCAACACCGCATCCTTTGTTCAAAGCTTTGATAACAGCAGCTAGCAAGAAAAAGAAATAAAATTAATGAATGACCTAAAGTATTTTTTTAGGTCATTCGTCTTATTATCAGGATGATAAAGATTAGTCAGCTAAAAGTAGTTATCTGAAAAATAAATCTTATTTTTGTCCTCTTAAAATTTAATTAAAAAGAATTAGAAATTTTCGGATTTCGAATTCAGAATTTTCAAATTATTACGAATGCAACAGAACAACGGACTGGACAAAAATCAGTTAATTAGCTTCGGTGTACTATCTCTACTTTTGATAGGTTTTATGCTCTATTTCCAAAATAGACAAGCCTCAACAGAACAAGAGAATATCGCTAATCAAGCTAAAAAAACTGAGCAAACAACGGCGGCTAAAGCTAATGCTGCAACCGAGCTTAACGCAAATGTTACGCCCAACGCGATACAAAAAGTTAATCTTAAAAATGATGAGCTTAGCTTAGAGTTTTCTAGCCTTGGTGGACAAGTGTCTTCTGTGAGACTTAACCAGTACAACGCTTACGACGGTAAAAATAAAAACAAACCTCTTTACCTTTTCAGTAACAAAAATGCTGAATATGGTTTTGAGTTTAAAGATAAAGCTGGCAAAATCGTTAACACAAAAGATTTGGTGTTTACACCAAGTGTTGCTGGAAATACGGTGACGTTGACAAGCCAACTTAGTGGTGCGACCATCCAATTTATCTATACATTAAGTCCAAAATATACTTTAGATTTTAAAGTAAGAACACAAGGTTTAGCAAATTTAACTTCGGATAAAAATGCAACTTTCAAATGGAATTACAACGTTAGAGAATCTGAAAAAGGTCGTGCACAAGAGCAAACGCATACCGAATTTACTTATGCTTTTGACAATTATAAAGCTTACGATTACGATGCACGTTCTGAAATGGACGAAACTAAAGAAACGCTTAATTGGATTGGTGTTAAACAACAATTCTTCGCAGCGGTTATCGAAGCGCAACATGGTTTTACACAATCTAAAGGTTATCAAGACAACATCGAAACTGGAGAATATCTTAAAAAATTCAATTACGATGGACAAGTTGCCTTTACAGGTGGAGAATTTAACCAAGATTTCGCGTGGTACTTTATGCCATTAGATTTACCTTTATTAAAATCTTACAATAAAAACTTTGATGAAATTTTGCCGTTAGGTTGGTCATTTATTGGATCACTAAACAGACATGTTTTCATGCCGATGTATAACTTAATTTCATCTTGGGGAATTGCAGCTGGTTGGGCGATTTTCATCATGACGATTATTGTTAAATTAATACTTTCGCCCGTTATGTACAAGCAACATAAGTTGAGTGCAATGATGAAAGTGATTCGTCCAGAGATTGACGAGGTTAACAAAAAGTACAAAGATGCTGACCCAATGAAGAAGCAGCAAGAGACAATGGCGGTCTACCGAAAAGCCGGCGTTAACCAATTGGCAGGATGTCTTCCAGCATTGGTGCAGGTTCCGTTATTTTATGCTTTGTTCCGATTCTTCCCGAATATGATTGATCTTCGTGGGAAAAGTTTCTGGTTTGCTGAAGATTTAACAGCTTATGATGATTTAATTAAATTACCATTTAGCATTCCTTTCTTAGGAGATCATTTAAGTATTTTCGCATTGGCGTGTACAATCGTTATCTTAATTTATACGATGATGACGGCAGGTAACATGCAACAACCACAACAAGAAGGTATGCCGAATATGAAGGTGTTAATGTACATTTTCCCAGTTACATTCTTATTCTTCTTGAATACATCTGCATCTGGTCTTTCTTGGTATTATTTTGTATCGAATGCGATTAACATCATTATCATTTTGGTGATTAAATATGTGATTTTGGATGAGAAGAAAATTCATGCTCAAATCCAAGAGAACAAGCAAAAAGCACCAAAACCTGAAGGTCGTTTCCAAAAACGTATGAGAGAGATGATGGAGCAAGCGCAAGAGCAACAAAAGCAACAACAAAAAAATAAGAAATAGTCTTAACTATCCATATTAAAAGCGAAATCGAAAGGTTTCGCTTTTTTTTGTTTTAAACTAAATACAACTCATCATAAAATTTAGACATAAAAAAACCTGCGAGATTATCGCAGGCTTGGTTTTACATCATTTGTGTTTAACTTAAAACCAGTTTACCATGAATTTGTGCTTTTGAACAAAAGTTTGAAACTTGTTTTTCGTTTCTCTTTCGTTGATACAAATGTACGCTAGCTTTTAAGAGTTTAAAAATAAACATTGTCGATATTAGTCGCTAGTGATGTCGATATTTATCTACAAATTTTAGCTTTAGTTACTTTTGATGATTTCGATAAGTTCCACAATATTGTCAATGTTTAGCTTGTCAAAGATTCTTTTTTTAAGGGTGCTAACAGTGTTTTGTTTGATATCAAGTTTGTTGGCAATTTCCAGATTACCGAGACCTTTGACGTAGAGTTTTGCAATTTCTAATTCGCGTTCTGTAAGTTGTTGCAAAGGATTACTAAAACTAGGATTTCGTAAAGAGTCTAGTAATAGAGCTTGCGTAGTTGGCGAGAGATATTCGCCGTCGCTTATCATTTTAGAAATCGCATTTTCAATAACCTCTTCGTCGCTCATTTTGCTCAGAAAACCGTTAGCACCAGCATTGATGAATTTAAGAGCGTTTGCTTTCTCATCGATTCCAGTTAAGATTAAAATCTTGATATTGGGCTTTATTTTTTTTATTTCGGGGATAATCGACAGACTATTTCCATCAGGAAAATGCGCATCAATAATAGCGATATCGATAGGAGAGGATTCTATTTTCTCGATTACTTGCGATAGATTGATGGCGTATGTAATTTCAGAATTTAATTCTAAATCTTCAATTAAAAATGTAATAGCTTGTCTTATTAAACTATGATCATCTGCCAATAAAAAATTAGTTTTTTCCATTATTTTAGATTTAAATAAAGAGAAAATTTAACCTTAGTTCCTTTTGCAATTTTGCTTTCTACGGCAATAGTTCCGTCGTATAATTCGACCAATTCTTTACAAAGACTAAGGCCTAATCCTGCACCTAGATTTTCGACTTCGTTAGACAAAACGCCTTGATAATAAGGTTCGAAAATGTTTTTAAGATCCGACTCCGAAATTCCTGCGCCAGTATCCTTTATTTCCGTTGTTAATAAAATACAATTGTTGTCAACAGTTTGCGTTTTAGAAATTAAAGAAATTTTTCCATTTTCTGTAAACTTGTTGGCGTTTCCGAGGATGTTCATAAAAATTTGATTAATCTTTGTATTATCCGAGAAAACATCAAGCTTTGGGTCGATGTCAATTTGTGTATCAAATTTGTTGTTTCGCGTTTCTATATAGGCTTCCATCGACGTTGCGATGTTGCTAATTTCGTTTTTAAGATTGAAAATAACTGGTTGTAGTTTGTTTTCAACGTGTTGATTTTTGGTGTATTCCAAAATTTGATTGGCTTGTAGCAACAGACTATTGTTGGTGAAACTTATAGATTTAAGATAATCTTTAATACTTTCGTCGTTGGTTTTTTTGTTAATTCGGTTAATGAAAATCCCGATAATCTTTAACGGAGATCGCATTTCGTGGCTTAACATACCGAGAATTCTGTTTTTGAAATTCAGGTTTTCATTAATTAAAACATTGGCAGCTTTTAATTTTTTCTCGTAACCAAATGCAATTCTGGTCATGTACATCAAAAGTATCGAAGCGATAAACATGAGTGACATCGCCGCAATCGCAAAATACATTCTAACTTTATTATTCTCCGAATTTTGTTTAGCAATTTCTTTTTCTAAATCATGTTTTGCATTTTTTATAGAATTGTCGTAAAGTCCCATGACATCATTGCTGTATAGCAAAAGTTCGCTAAACAATTTGTTGTTTTGGTTGACGCTTTGGAGGTTGTTATTTGCGCTTTTGTCTTTGTTGTTTTGCGTTTCAATAATCTTTTTTTCAACACGTCGTACTTCAGTTGTGTAATGCTTTGTTGCTGAGTTTATAAGACTATCCATATCGTTTTTTAAGCGATCAGCTTCGCTTTGGCGTTGCTTCATGGTGATAACCGTGCTGTCTTTTCTCACGTTTTCGTTGCCAGATATTGCATCTTTAAGACGCCCAAAAAGTCCTTTTTTCTTGATCGTATCTTTGAAAACTTCGGTATGAACTTCAAAATTATCAGGGTTGTAATCGAATTTGTATTTTTTGATTTTTATTAAATCATTTTTTGACTTGTTCTGCGTCCAATCTTGGTTTGACGAGTTGGAAATCTGTGATGTTGAGTCAATAAGCACTTTAAATTTTTTAAGATTAAGCGCAGGTTTGGTTTTAAAATCTAAACTTTTGTTAAGTTCAGAATTTTTAAATTTAAAATTATTGACTTTGTCAAGTGTAATATTAAGATTGTTGATTGCAACAAAATAATTGTCCAAGTCCTTTTTATCGTCGGTAGTTAGATAATTTTGGAAATGCGTGTTGGCAGCAAAAAGTTCTTTTCGAGATTTGTTAGTTAGGTTTTCTAGATCATCGATTTCCTTGATCTGGTTTTCTATAAAATCTAGATTTTTACGATTTCTAAATTCATTATATATAAAAGTTGCGAGAGCTACTTGTATTAATAATATGCAGATAATTAGTGAGTAGTGCACTTTTTTCCTTAATCGAAAATTATTATCGGACGAGGTCATAATTTGATTACAGTATTGTTTTTTTTCTTCATTCAGTTTAACTAACAAAAATAAAGAAATCTGATGAATTATCACTTCTTTATAAGCCGAATCTGTTTATTGTAATTATTTTATTCTTTTGTATGATATTGTTTAGATTTTAAGGATATTGTGTGTTGTTTTTAAATAAAATCAATACGATGTGTGGTTATTTTGGTTTTGTTTTACCTTATATTGGTTTATGTCTTTTTTTTAGTCTTTTTAAACGTAGTTATTGTAATTGAGTATTTTTAACATAATCTATTGTAATATGTGGTATTGTAAAATATTGTAAATAAATCTTGTGTGATATTTATTAAATATATAGTTTTGTTAGACTAATGATTAATACTATTTAATATGAAAAAAATTCTATTTACTTGCCTTATGGCAGCAGCGCCAAGCTTTTTCCTTGCACAATCTGTTTATTCAGATAATTTCGAAGCTTTAACAATTGGTAACTTGGGAACTGATATTACGGGAGCAACTCCAGGTCAAGGAGGATGGTATACAACAGCGGCAACAGCAGCAGCTAATTCGGCGGCTAGTAATTTCCAGATTGTTGCTAATAATGCAACGCATGGTAAAGTTTTATCTATTTTGGGTTCTGCGGGAACAACGGGAACAAAACAAGTTAATCAGAACAGCAAATTGGTATCTGTTTGGGGATCAAGAACGGCTGGTAATGATGTTCTTCAATATGAGTTTGATGTTTTCAGTGGTGCAGCGACAGCGTCTCAAAATACTGGTAGAATTTATCTTTGGGATAGTGTGGCTAATAAATGTTTGATTGGTTTTGCATTTAATATGACAACTAAGCAACACACCTTAATTGCATACTCCAATCCTGCTGATGTTAATGGAAGTACTGGTGAAGATGGTAACTGGGGTTATACTTTTAACCAAGCTTTAAACGCAAATACTTGGTATAAAATTGGTTTCGCATGGGACTCTGTTTCTGGAGAAATTTCTTACAAAATTATTGATGAATCGACTGGTCAAACAGTATTAGATGAAGTTTATCAAGGTAAAGGTATGGGTGCTACACCTGATCTTGCGAACATTCAAGTTTTAGCTGTTCCTAATACGACTGTAA
The DNA here is from genome assembly GCF_900167905.1 of Soonwooa buanensis. Classification (GTDB taxonomy): domain Bacteria; phylum Bacteroidota; class Bacteroidia; order Flavobacteriales; family Weeksellaceae; genus Soonwooa; species Soonwooa buanensis. The sequence continues at coordinate 254,921 of NZ_FUYZ01000002.1, forward strand.
CAAGTAATACTGTGGCTGCAAATGTATTGTTTGACAATATTAAACTTAAAGCAACTGATATGGTTGATCTTTTAGCGGTTAATGATGTTACTAATAGCAAGCTTAAAGTAAGTATGTATCCTAACCCAACTTCAGATTTTATTAAGTTTGATACAACTGCTAAAATTGATGCGGTTGAGTTATATGATCTTTCTGGAAAATCTGTTGATGTACAACTGAAAAACAATGAGGTTGATGTTAGAAAACTTCAAAAAGGTGTTTATCTTGTTAAGGTTAAAATGAATGATGGTTCAACAAGTACTAATAAGATAATCAAAGAATAATCTAATTAATTTCTTTAAATACTACAATCCGACTTCGTGAGAAGTCGGATTTTTTTGTTGAATTACGTTATGATTTAAATTCTTGAATTATTTTGTTTTCTGAAATTAACTGTAATATGACTAACAGAATTAATGTTTTATAATTATTTCAAGTAATTTAATTTGTTATAATTACTTTTAAGTGAAAAATTTATTTAAATAATTTGCTTAATCTAGATATTTTTTTAGTTTTGCATTAATTAACTAAATATATCAAAATGAAGAAAATTTTACTAAGTTGTTTCTTGGTTGCTTCTTGTTTTTCGCAAGCACAAGTTATGGCGCTAGAGAGTTTTGAAGGAACTATTAGTTCGGCTTACAGTTTATCAGGAGGTATTAATCCAAATGTTTATACTTTATCGCCGACATCGTGTGATGGGATAAAGGCTGTTGGAGGTTTTTTGGATGGTAGTAGTGATGCTGTCTCTAAAACGATGGACCTTGTGTATACCAAACCAGCAAATGTAACATCTAATGGTGATAATATTACCGTATCAATATCGTTGATTACGATTAAAGACCCTGAAGATACTACTGCTGCAATAGGTGGTGTTATTACGTTAGATTATAGTATTGATAATGGTGTAACTTACACTAATTTCACAACTAAAAATCTTAATCCAGCTGGCGATGGTTGTACAGAAGTCGCAGGTACGATTCCTGCTTTGCCTAATGTACAGAATCTTAAAATCAGAGTGAGAACTGTTGCAACATCAGGCGCGCAATATAAGTTTGCTAACTTCTTCGATAGTTTTAACATTATCCAAAACACAACCGTACCACCAACATGTACTAACGTCGATGTACCAGCAAATGGCGCAACAAATGTTTCTCTACGTCCAACTTTATCTTGGCCAGCTTCTCAAGGTGCTTTTGCTTATTTGTTGAGTTTAGGAACTACGCCAGGTGATGACGATATTTTATCAGAATCTGTTAATACCAACTATTTCAACGTAGGTAAAAAGATGACATTACCAGCTGATACTAAGATCTATGCACAGGTTATTTCTGTTAATAATGTTGGCGCAACACCTAGTTGTGAGGATATGTATTTTACAACAGGAGCTAATCAAGCAGCACCATATTGTGGTCCACTAATCGGAGAAGCGACTTACCCTATTACAAATGTTAATTTTGCAGGTATCAATAATTCTTCAAGTGCTAATATTAATACAGGTGAAGCTCATGAATTTTTCTTAAATACAAAAGCGACAGTTAAAAAAGGTAGTACTTACCCAATTACTTTAAGTGGAACAGGTGAAGGAAACAACAGATTTGGATATACAGTATACATAGACTGGAATCAAAATGGATCTTTCTTGGATGCTGGTGAAGCTTATTTTAAAACTTCTGATTTTGCAGGAGGTTCTGGTGCGACGGTTACTGTTAACAAAAATATTGCAGTTCCGGCAACCGCTAAATTAGGTGATACAAGAATGCGTGTTAAGTACAACTTTAATGCTTCTGCAACGGAAACAGGTGATGAGCTAAGTTCTTGTTTAGATATGACATACGGTCAAACGGAAGATTATACGGTAACAGTTATTAACGATCTAGCAACTAACGAAGCTAATAAAACGTTTGCAATTGTATACCCAAATCCTTTCTCTGACGTTCTTAAAATTTCTGATGCTAAAAATGTTGCGTCTATCATAATTACAGATATCTCTGGAAGAACAGTTAAGACTTTAGCACCGGCTTCAGAATTGAAATTGGATGATCTTAAAAAAGGAGTTTATTTAGTTACAGTTAAGTTAAATAACGGTACGTCAACAACAACGAAAGTTATTAAAGAATAACTCATTTGAGTTTTGTTTATTGTAGTAGGCCGACTTCGAAAGAAGTCGGTTTTTTTTTTTAGGTTTAAATTTTAAAAGTAAAATAAGCTCTAAGGCTTACGTGGAAATAAATCTTTTAATTCGATAGATGTGTCGCCACGAGAAATTTCGCAACGTGTAAAGTTGCTTTTATCGATTATGAACTTAATCGTGATTGGATAAGAACTATTAATTTCATTTAATTTTCGGAAAGCCTCTAAAATTTGTTGTGAGTTTAATTCATATGTAACGGAGTAATTTCTATCGTTTTTCCAACTGATATAAAAATCTTTGGGAATAGTACGAAGTTCTATTTTTCTATCTTTTTCGAGATCACTTATGGCATATTCTGCGTGCGAAATGGCATAGAAACTGGTGATGCTATCTTCAGGATCTACTTTTTCTATCTGTGCTCGCCACCAATATTTATTGCTTATAAGTTCTCCAAAGTCGAATACTTTAGTTACACCATCATAATCGTTATAATGGCTATCAAGAGATTCTTTATTAACTAATTCTTCAATAGTACCAATTGTTTCTTTGGCATTAAAGGAAGCGATTGTTGCATAATTTAGATTGTCATTCTTAGCCTGATTTAGTTTAAGTAAAACTTTTCCTTTATTTTGAATTTCAATGAAGAAAGCAGGACTCTGCTTATTTCTTAGGACTAATTTTCTAATCTTTTCGTAGGGCAATTTGGTTGTAAGTTGATAAAACTTACGTTCATTTCCAGAAAAGAATCTTACACTAAGTGAGTCGGGAAGTAAATCTCCATCATAGGTCGAAAATTTAATTTTAACACTATCAACAGTATTAACAATCTCGCCAGCCTCTTTTTTGGAATCGTAATTGAGGTTTTTTTGAGATTTATCAAAACGGTTAAAAAATGAGGCATCAATAATCTTGATCGCGTTGACATCATCTTTTGAAGAATCGGCATTGCTACTCAGGATATAGGCTTCCCAAAGGAGTTTGTCTTGCTCTTTATTTTTGTAACGAACAATGAGATTTAGTATTAAAATAAAACCTAATGCTATCGCTAAAAATATGTTGAAAAAATCGAGTTTAGAAGTCTTCATATTCCTAATGATTAATGTTGATAAGCACGCCCTAAAGCACCTAGATAGCTGATAACGGCAAAAGCGATAACCGCAACTATTATTAAAAATATACTGAATCTTTTAAAGCTTTTTTGGTAGCGATGATTGTCTAATGTTGCTGAAAGTCCAATCGAAATCACAGGAATAGTTAAAACGATTAAAACAAAAGCACCATCTTTTTTTAGAAAAGAAGAATCAATATAATCGAGATAATACAATGCGCCAATCTCTATACAAATGAGCAAAAATATTGTTATAAAAGGATTGTCTTTCATGATGCGTTGGTTGGCGAAATTTGTCTTTGATTGATATTATTGATTCTAATATAGAAAATAATAAAGTTTTGTTTTTAATATTTTTTGTTAAAATTTTTAATTTTAAGTATAACTGTTTCTTATATAAAAAAATCCCACTGTCAAAAGACAATGGGATCTCGGGTTAAAATAATTGATTAATAAAAACTAATCAGTATGTTTTGGCGTAAAGCCGTCTTCACTTAGTTCTTTGTGATCGTAGTCTGCAATCATTTCTGCTTCGTAATCGACTTTTTCATCTTTCCCGAATCTTCTCAACATCGAGTCAAATAAAGAATATACAACTGGTACGATAATCAAAGTCAAGAATAATGATGATGTCAAACCACCAATAATTACCCAAGCAAGACCGTTGTTCATCTCAGCACCTGCACCTTTTGCTAATGCAATCGGGATCATACCGAAGATCATCGCAATTGTCGTCATCAAGATCGGACGAAGACGTGCGTGGTTGGCTTGTATCAAAGCATCGTGAGTATTAGCTCCAGCTGCTTTTCTCATGTTAGCAAAGTCGACAATCATAATCGCGTTTTTCGCAACTAGACCAATCAACATAATCATACCTAACATGGTAAAGATGTTTAATGAATTTCCTGTTAGTGCAAGAATTACCATTACCCCAATTAACGCCAACGGAATTGAGAATAATACTACAAACGGATAAACAAAACTGTCATAAAGCGATACCATTACTAAGTAAACCAAAATAATAGCTGCTAATAAAGCGATACCTAAAGTACCAAAACCTTCTGACTGGTTTTCCATATCTCCACCCCATATGTAATCTACACCTGCAGGTTTTGTTTTTTCATTGTTCATGAACATTGCTGCCCATTCGTTTGCAACGTCTCCCGAAGGACGACCAACTACTTTAGACTGAACTTTAACAGCAGGTGATTTGTCACGACGTTGTAACAAACTCGGTCCAGAGCTCATCTCAACATTTGCAAACTGGCTTAATCTAATTTGCTCTCCATTACTGTTTGTGAAGATTAAGTTTTTAACATCATCAATAGATTTTCTACTGTTGTCAGCAAATCTAATGTTGATATCATATTCGTATTCACCGGCACGGAATTTACCATCAGTGTTACCGTTGAAAGCTGTCTGCATCGCTTGACCAACGCTAGAAAGATTTAATCCTAGAGCCGCCATTTTATCACGGTCGATGTTAACACGGATTTCTGGGTTACCAGTATCGGTTGACAATTCTGAACCAATAGCACCAGGCACTTTTTTCAACAAGGCTAAAATACGTTCTGCTTCTTTAGTTGCAGTCTGTACATCTGGCGCAGTTACTACCATTTCGATAGGTGCTCTTTCCGCACCCATAATACCGATTGGCGCAGTTTTAAACTCAACACCAGTGAATTTTTCTTCTAATTGTCTTTTAATTTTTGCAGATAAGATATCTGTACTTTCGCTTCTTTCTGCTTTATCCGTTAAAATAACCTGAATCTCAGATTGATAAGCTGTTGACTGAGCCGCACCCATACCACCAGACTGTTGACCAACGGTTGTAATCATATTGACAACTTCTGGATATTGTCTCAAGAATTTTTCAACATCTAAAGTAACTTGGTTGGTTTTCTCAACAGAAGCATCTTTTGGTAATTCCATTTGAACTAAGAATTCACCTTTATCTAATTTAGGGAAGAATTCTCCACCGATAAATCCAAGTCCAACTAAGCTGAATGATGCTATTAATACTAAGAATGTTACAATAACAGTCGTGATTCTTCGTAAAGTTGTTTTAAGACACCATTCTAGGATACCAGTAATCCAATGTGTGAAATTATCTAATTGTTTTTCGAACCAAAGGATGAATTTTTCGAACAAGTTTTTACCTGTTAAATGCTCTAATTTTCCGAATCTTGATGATAACCAAGGGATAATCGTAAATGACGCCAACAATGATAACAAAGTTGCAATAACTACCGTGACACAGAACTGTGCTAGGATGTTTGCTACTAGACCTGTACTCATCGCAATTGGTAAGAATACCACCACAATAACCAACGTAATCGCTGTTACAGTAAATCCAATTTCTGAAGCACCATCATAAGCTGCACGGATTTTAGATTTACCCATCTCCATGTGACGGTAGATGTTTTCCAAAACCACAATCGCGTCATCCACCAAGATACCAACAACCAATGAAAGTCCTAGTAAACTCATCAAGTTAAGGGTGTAACCCATCAAATTCATACCGATGAAAGCTGCAATTAATGACATTGGGATTGCAACCATTACGATAACTGCGTTACGGATACTGTGTAAGAATAATAACATTACTACCGCAACCAAGATAATCGCTAAGAATAAATCAAAGATTACGTGGTCCGCAGCCGCTAATGTAAATTCTGTTGAGTCGTTAACGATGTTCAGTTTAATGCCTTGAGCAGCGTAGTTTTTCTCAACTTCCTTCATTGTTTTCTGAATGCTTTCAGAAACCGCAACCGCGTTAGCATCCGATTGTTTTTTAACCTGAATTAAAATCGTAGGAAGCTGGTTATAACGTGCTAATTTTTCAACATCTTGTGTTGTATCAAATACTGTTGCAATGTCAGATAATCTAACCTGTGCACCATTGTTAGATACAACCAAGTTTCTCATGTCTTCGATAGACTTGTATTTACCAGCTAATCTAATTGTAGATTTTGAAGTTCTAGTTTTAACACTACCTGTTGGGAAGTCAAGGTTTGATGATAAAATCGCTTGTTGAACTTGCCCAATAGAAAGTCCATAACCTTGCAATTTTTTTTCATCAATATTAACTTGAATTTCTCTTTCTTGTCCACCAACAAGATCAATTTGCGCCACACCATTTACACGAGAAAATGTAGGCTCAATTTTTTTATCTAGTAAGTCGTAAAGCTCTTTATTATTAAGTTTATCACTTCCGATACTTAAAGTCATAATTGGTAAATCATCCAAAGAGAACTTATTAAGAGACGGTGCTTTTGCATCCTCTGGAAGGTCGGATATAATAGCGTTAACTTTACGTTGCGCGTCATTTAATGCAAAATCTACATCGGCTCCAGGATTCAATTGGACCATAATTACCGAAAGACTTTCATAAGATGAAGCTTCTACTTTTTTTACGTTTTCTAAAGAACCAACGGCATCTTCAATTTTACGAGTAACCGATGTCTCCACCTCACTTGGCGAAGCACCTGGATAAACCGTAGAAATGGTTACCATGTTGGTTTCAAATTTTGGGATTAGCTCGTATCCCATCATGGAATAACTCAGCAATCCGCCCAACGTTAGCAATGTAAATAATACAATGACTAAGGTTGGTCTTTTAATCGATATTTCTGCTAACTTCATGTTTAATCTACTTTACAATATTGACTTTTGAACCATCGTTAAGGTTGATTTGTCCGCTGGTAATAACTTGTTCGCCACCGTTTAATCCAGCTAAAATTTGGACTTTATCACCATAAACTTTTCCTGTTGTTACTTTGATCATTTTCGCAGCACCGTTGTCCACGATAAATAATTGACCAGAGCTAACACCATTAACAAAAGCGTCCGCAGGTACAGTTAACATATTTTGAGTTTCGGCACCATGATTAGTTTTAAAGATAGCAGTTGCGTACATACCTGCTTTCAATTGACCATTGTTGGCAACTTCGATCTCAACTGGGAAGTTAAGAGAAGCGTCAGCTTTAGGAGCGATAAAAGTAATTTTACCAGCGAAAGAATCTTCAGGAAGTACGTTAACATTGATTTTAACAACTTGACCTAATTGGATTCTTCCAACTTGGCTTTCGTCTACCAATACTGAAAGTTTAACCGTATTAATATTTACAATTTCGAACATTGGCGTACCTGGAGATACAACAGCGCCTGGCTCGATCAATCTTTTGTTAATCGTTCCGCTGATGCCTGCACGTACAGTTGCGTTGTTAACTCTTACACCTTGTGCACGAACTGCTGCCTGTGCATTTTTAAGTTGTAGTCTAGAGTTATCCACTTGTTGTTTTGTAACACCTCCAGTTTTGAAAGCATTTTCGTAACGTTGGTTATCGATAATTGCATTTTGAAGGTTGTTTTGAGCTTGTGTCATATCTACTTCAATAGCATCTTTTTTGATGGTTGCAACAACTTGTCCTGCACCAACGCGAGAACCTTCTTTTACAAGAACGCTAATAACACGACCTGCAATTTCTGAAGAAAGATTGGTTTCAGCTTTTGGAATGAAAGTACCGTTAGCCGAATAATCTGTATCGATGTCTGAGCGAGAAGCTGTAACAACATTTACGTTAATCTTGTCAACTTGTTTCGCTACTTCTGCAACAACTACTTTTTGTTCTTCTTTGTTACTTGTTATTTTGTAAACAAATAATCCTAAAAGGATTGCCGCAACGACGATATATATTAAAGTTTTTTTCATTTTCTGAATCGTTTATTTATTATGGTTGTGTTAATGTATTAAGTTCTCCTTTAGCTTTTATTAACTGGATTTCAGCTTGTTTGTAATCTAACAATGCGTTTGCATAATTTTGTCTTGCTTGCGTTAATGCATTTTCTGAATCTAAAAGTTCAGTTAGGTTTGCAAGTCCATATTGGTAGTTAGATTGCGTGTTTTTTTGTACTTTTTCTGCAAGTTCAACATTGTCTTTCATGCTGTTAAGATTAATTAAAGCATTTTCGATATTGGTTACAGAGTTTTTGTAATCTAAGTTCAAGCTTTGTTTTGTATTTTCGATATCTTGTTCTACATCTAGAATATCAATCTCCGCTTGTTGGATTCTTGCTTTTGTAGCACCACCAGTAAAGATTGGGATGTTCACATTTAATCCAATTGAAGCAAAGTCACTCCAATTAACACCATTGCTAGAACCATTGGTTAAAGGAAACTTGGTTCCCATACCGTAAAAACCATATTGTCCTTGTAGACCAACTGTTGGATAAAGTGCTGCTTCAGTAGCTTTTTTATTAAACTGAAGAAGTTCTTTCTGCTTTTCTAAAACTTTAACCTCCGAACGGTTGTCTATATTGGCTAAAGATTCGATAAGCTCAGGCTTTGGCTCGATGCTTTTCTCTTCTAAAGTAATTTCGGTCTCTACCGGAATTCCCATATAGAATTTTAAAGCATTTTTAGTTAATTCTACAGCGTTAATAATACGTTGCTTGTTAGATGCGATGTTAGTTAGTTGTACATTAGTTCGGTCTAAGTCAATTTGTTTTGCAAGACCATTATCAACAAGACTTTTGATGATATTTCTAACTTTCTCTGTATTACTATAACTAGCTTCTAGTGTTCTAAGATTTTCTTCTTGTACAAAAACATTATAGTAGGCAGTTGCTACATTGGTAATGATTTGTTCATTAGTCAACTGTGCGTTAAGAACATAAAATTCTCTAGTTGACTTTGCTGCTTTAAGACCAATAAAAACTTTTTGATCAAAAAGTGCTTGGTTAACTGTTGCAGCGATGTTAGACGTCCATGGTTGTCCCATCTTAACCACCAAAGTCTGATCTCCCATTTGTAAAACGGACTCTTGGATAACTGGGTTGTAAGTAAGGTTACCGCCAACTTTCACCTGTGGTAATGCACCAGCTCGAGCTTCGTCGATTTTGTACTCTGCTTTTTGCACTTGCAAAGCAGCTTTCTTGGCTTCGGCTTTGTTAGCTAATGCCTTCTGAATTGCTTCTTGTAAAGAAACAGATTCTTGCGCATAAGCTGAGAACATGCCGAACACTAACAATGCTCCAGATAAGAAAATCTTAGCTCTGGAAGTAGTGTAATGTTTCATAATATATAAATTCTACGTTATCTTAATTTTTAAAAATAGTACTCAAGATCACTTCGCGTCTTTCTGACAAAAGTTGATCAAATTCTTTATCCGAAATTTTCATCGTTTCTTTTAACAATGGACGCATACACGTCGGGAAAGAAACTAGAGAAGCTAAATTCAAAATAAATTGTTGTGTACTAATCGGGTTGATATTTCCTTTCGAAATCTCTTCTTCGATTTCGGTTCCCATTTTAGCAATATTTTCGTCAAAATTTTCGGTCTTGTGATAGACGCAACCTTGATTCATTTGTGTGACGATGTATATTTCTAAATAAGGATATTGCATTGATTTTGAAATCGAATCATCAATAAAATGTCCCAACTTATCACGAAAGCTCGAGTTAGAGTTAATAATTGCTTCCGATTTTTCTTTTTCTTTTCGTAAAGCTTCTTCAAAAACTGAATTGAAAAGATTATCTCGTGATCTGAAATAGTAATTAATCAAAGTACGGTTAACGCCAGCAGCATCGGCAATCTCCTGCGTTGTCGCATTGAATTTGCCTTCCCCGAAAAACAGCTTCTTTGCGGTTTTGCGGATAAGTGCTTCTGTATCGTCTTTTTTAATTTCTTGACTCATTTAATTATGTTTAACAAAAAAGTTTGACAAAATTATTAAATTTTCATATTTAACAAAAATGTCAACAATCAATTAACAGAAAATTAACAATTAAGTGCAGGTTATTACTATCTGTTGTTCACCAATACCTAAAACGTTATATTTGTTAATGCTTGATAATTAGTTTTTAAGACTTAACTTATTCGATTTCAATGGTATTAATAATTGTGCCACTTTTTGTTTTTAAATATAAAATATGTTAATAATCATGTTTTTATGTGATAAATAGCTTTTAAAATAAACATTATTCTTAGTTTTGTTAAAAATGTAATAATGTGGATAGAAATAATGTAATTTGGAAAGAATATTCCATTAATGGTACTGAAGATAAAAGTATGCGCTTTGAATTTTCTAATTACGGCGAAGTCAAATCTTTTAACGTAAATAATCCAAAAGGTAGATTGATAAATGGAGGATTACAAGGCGGTTATCCGATTATCCGTTTCAAGATTCTAGGTGAAATGGATGAGGTTTCTGCAAGTGTTTTAGAAAGTATACAAAAAGAAATTGATGCGTTACGGTCGGAAATAAAAGAAAAAAATGCACTTCTAAAAAAGAAATCCACAACCTACGATGAAAGTCGAAAGATTGAAAGAAGTCTGAATCCTAAAAAAGAATCTTTAGAGAAAATCCTAAAAAAGATGTCTAAAGAACGAGCCAAGATTAACAAAAAGCGATCTATCTATTACCAAATCTTAGTGCATAAAGCGGTTGCTGAATTGTTTATCCCGAATGATGATCCCGAAGACAAACAGTTTGTACTTCATCTTAATTTTGATAAACAAGATAATCGTGTGGAGAATCTAGCTTGGGCGACCAAAGAAGAAGTGCTAGAGCACGGTCGAAAAAGTCCAAAGTGGATCGAGCATAATCTGAAGCTAGAGCGTCGAGATAGACCTAAAAGAGATCATGCTAAACTAACATACAGCGATGTCGTGTTTATTAAAAGAAAGTTAGAAAAAGGCGAAACAATGGCTAGATTAGCTAGACGATTCGGGGTGTCATCAATGCAAATACATCGCATTAAAACTGGGGAAAACTGGGGCGATGTCAAGCTGACTTTTAGCAAAGAAGAAATAGAATTACCAGAAGTATTATCCGAAGTTCAGAATTAATTTCTGAACTTTTTTATTTTTCGTAAATTTGCAGTCTTCTATATTATAAGAAGTTTTACTTTATGGAATTAATACATCGCAATCTTCTCATAGGCATCCACGACGCTTTGCAAGAGACCTTTTTTCAAGATAAAAAATATGCTGACAAAGTTATCGAAAGACTTTTGAAAGCGAATAGAAAATGGGGAAGTCAAGACCGACAAGTTGTTTCGGAGATTTTTTACAACATTATCCGTTGGAAAAAACGTCTGGAATATTATATGGGCGAAGGTGTGAAACCAAATAATGTTTACAAATTAATTTTGGCATATTTGCTTTGGAGTAAGTCGCATTATAAAAAGTTTGAAGAATTTGATGGTGTTAAAACGGCTGATATTCTTAATAAACTTAAAAAAGGTTACATCCCAACAAAGGCTATTGAATATTCGATTCCAGATTGGTTGGCAGAAACTATGGAGAAAGAATTGGGACCAAAATGGGAGAAAGAGATGTTAGCGCTTAACGAGCAAGCACCGACAGTTCTTAGAACCAATACTTTGAAAACGTCGCCGAAAGAATTGGTGGCGGACCTTCAAGACGAGGGCGTTCCTGCTTTTACGATACATGGTTATCCAGATGCTGTTCAGTTGGAGGAAAAGAAAAATGTGTTTTTGACATCGGCTTTCAAAGATGGATTATTCGAGGTTCAAGACGCGTCTTCTCAAACGATTGGACAACTATTGGATCCGAAAGAAGGAATGCGCGTTGTTGATGCTTGTGCTGGCGCAGGTGGGAAGACTTTGCATTTAGCAGCTTTGATGAAGAACAAAGGTCAAATTATCGCATTAGATATTTTTGAATGGAAGTTGGCAGAATTAAAACGTCGTGCAAAACGTGCTGGCGCTCATAATATCGAAGCACGTTTTATTTCGGATTCTAAAGTTATTAAACGACTTCATAATACAGCGGATCGATTGTTAATCGACGCACCTTGTTCTGGACTTGGCGTGTTGAAACGTAATCCAGATTCTAAATGGAAAATCGACCAAGATTTTATTGATAGAATTAAAAAAGAGCAAGAGCAAATTCTTAAAGATTATTCTAAAATTATTAAAAAAGGAGGTCAAATGATCTATGCAACTTGTTCAATTTTGCCATCGGAAAATAACCTTCAAGTCGAAAAATTCTTAACCAACAATCCTGATTATTCTTTGGTTAAAGAAGAAAAAATTATGCCTAGCCAAGGCTACGACGGATTCTATATGGCTTTGATAAAGAGAGATAATTAAATTTAAATTAAATAAAACTAAGTAAAGTCATCATTTAGAATAATTCTAAAAGAAGTGAAAATGCTTAGCTTTGCATAATAAAATATTAAAGAAATGTTCGAAACAGATATCATTATTATAGGCGCAGGTCCAACAGGATTATTTGCAGTATTCGAAGCGGGATTATTAAAGTTGAGATGTCATCTTATCGATGCATTGCCGCAACCTGGCGGACAGTTGTCGGAGTTGTATCCCAAAAAACCGATTTTCGATATTCCTGGTTTTCCAAGTGTTGACGCTGGCGTTTTAGTTGATAATTTGATGGAACAAATCAAACAATTCGAACCTCAATTTTCTCTTTCAGAAAAAGCAATGAGCTATGAAAAAACTGAAGAAGGAGATTTTATCGTAACCACAAGTCGCGGTACCAAAATTAAAGGAAAAGCCATTGCAATTGCTGGTGGATTAGGAAGTTTTGATCCTCGTAAACCCGAATTAGAAAATCTTGAAAAATTTGAAGAAAACGGTGTTGAATATTTCGTGAGAAATCCAGAAATGTTCCGTGACAAAAAAATCGTCATTGCTGGTGGAGGAGATTCTGCGTTGGACTGGTCGATTTTCTTGGCAGATGTTGCGTCGGATGTAACCTTAATCCATAGAAGAAACGAGTTTCGTGGTGCTTTAGACTCAGTTGAGAAAGTGGCTGCGCTTAAGAAAGCTGGCAAAATCAATCTGATTACGCCTGCCGAAGTAACGGGCTTGATAGGAGAGGAGACACTTACGGCAATCGAAGTTACAAAAGGCGAAGAAAAAGAAATCATCGAAACCGATTATTTAATTCCTTTATTCGGATTAACACCGAAACTTGGTCCATTAGGCGACTGGGGATTAGATATTGAGAAAAATGCCATTAAAGTTAATAATGCTTTAGATTATCAAACCAATATCGATGGCATCTACGCGATTGGCGATGTTAATACGTATCCAGGGAAGTTGAAGTTGATTCTTTGCGGTTTCCATGAGGCGACTTTGATGTGTCAAAGTGTTTATAATAGACTTAATCCAGGAAAAAAATTCGTTCTTAAATATACAACGGTTTCGGGTATTGATGGATTCGACGGTACAAGAAAAGAAGCTGAAAAAGCAGTTGTAAAATCAATTGATTAATCAGATTTAAATACAAAATCAAAAGCCTAAGTTGAGTAGACTTAGGCTTTTTTGTGATAAATAAATGATAATATAACAATTACTTATTTTAAAAAATATTGTGTAATTGGACTGTTGAAAATGGTTTTTATTCATTTATCTTTTTCAAATTTAGATTAAGATTATCAACTACAAAATACCTATTTCTGGGTATATTTCATAATATTTGAATTTCCTTTAAACCTAATATTTATTAACTTTGTAGAAAAGATTTTAAAATGTCAGATGTTAATATTACGATAATAGATAGGGACGGTGTTTCTCATGATGTTGCCGCGCCAACAGACATGGCCATGAGTCTTATGGAGGTGATTCGCGCTTACGAATTGGTGCCAGAAGGGACTATTGGTATTTGTGGAGGTCTAGCGATGTGCGCTTCTTGCCAATGTTATGTTATTAGCGAGAATGTGGCTTTGCCAGAGATGCAAGTCGATGAGGAAGCTATGTTGGATGAAGCTTATAATGTAAAGCCAAACAGTCGACTAAGTTGCCAGATTCCTGCAACAGATGATCTAGAAGGACTTGTTATAGAGTTAGCCCCGGAAAGTTAATCCAGGGCTTTTTTATTTCTATTGATTGATAAATTTAGAACTCTTAATTGTTCCGTTGTTATTTTCGATGATGCACAAATAGTAAGATTCTTTCAAACTTTCTAAAGAGATTGAATTAGAATTTGGGTTCAATATTTCTTTTACAATACGTCCAGAGGCATCCATAATTTTCAAAGCTTTCACGTTTTTAAAATCGATATTTAAAAGTTTTAAAACTTTGCGTTCGACAGCAATTTTCAAATCATTTTTATTGATGTTTTGGTCTTGAACGGCTAAAAATGCTTGACTCGATTTTGCTGCTTCGATAACAAATTCTAGACCTAGTTTAGTAAATTTTGCGGCGTGATTCGCATTATTTCCGCTAACAGATAATTTGTCGTTCGAGCTATGGATGTATGGGTTAGAATCGTTAAAACTAGCTTCAAAAGGGAAGGCGGCGTTATAGCCATTTTGTGCCCAACTAAAGTGATCCGAGCAACCGTAATTACAAATTGTATTGCCATAAGTGAAAACATGAGAACCCGTTTTATTATAATGTTCCATGAGTTCTATTAAGAATAAATTAAGGTCGTTGCTGTTGTAAGAATCTGTGGTTAAATACACATCTTTGTTCGATCCTTTATAATTCGTCATGTCAAACTGAACATAAGCTACCACATTTTTATTGTTATTTGCATAATTAGTTGCCACATCATTAGACCCAACCAATCCCACTTCTTCCGCAGAAAAAGCCATCATTTCGATACTTTTTTGTGGTTTAAATTTAATGTCCAAAAGCACGCGAAGCATTTCTGTAATACTCGCAATTCCTGAGGCGTTGTCATCTGCGCCAGGTGCTTGCCCAGAAAACGAAATAGAATCTAGATGACCTCCAATAATCACAGATTCGTTAGGAGTTGTGTTACCATTTATCTTTAAAAGTACCGAAGGCATCGGCGTTGCAGTGTGGTTAAAAAGCACAACACTAATGTCTGTACGGCCAGCTGCTGCAATCATGGTTTCCCATTTTGCTTTCAGATCCAGTGCAGCTTGTTTTCCTTTTGCATTATCATGACGACGCGTGCCATAAGCTTCTAATGTGGAAATGTGATTTTTGATATTGTCAGCATTTACTTTCCCGATACTGTGGTTAACCCAATCATTTTCAGTAATTGTCAAATTGAGAAGCTGAGACGATTTGCTAACTTTTTTATTTAAAACATCTAGAGCTGTTTCAGCACTGTTTTGATAAACGAATCCAGGACCGTGCGTAAGGATGTTTCTGTGTAAATGATGCGCTGCCTCTTCAGTTAAAAGAACGGCAGATTGATTGTCAATCGTTTTTAAAATCGAAACTTCTTTCGGGAAAAGTTCTTGTAATGCTTGGGCACTTTTGCCATCCATTGTCGCATGGAAGCTTTGACTATCTTGACTGAATAAAGCGCCGTAAAGGAATACCGCTGCTAAAAGTGGTAATTGTTTTTTCATAAATTATTTTTAAGTTTGGTCTTGTAAAGATAAAATTTTAGTAAAAATAAATTGAATTTTATGTAATGTTTTTAAATTTTGATTGTTTCTGAAATAGATTTTTGTTTTTAAATGTTATTAAATTCGAGCTCGATGTAATATTTCTTGATTTTGAATTGTCTTCTTTTTATAAGTCTGAAATATGAACAGAATTTTTACATTTTCATTTATCATTTTATCTGGATTTTTCTTTGCGCAAGAGCAACAAGTCGCTCAAGATACAATAAAGCAATCTGCAGAAATACAAGAGGTTTTAATAAAAGCGCAACGCAAAAAACAATTTGTTGACAAGTCGGTGTATAGCTTTGATGAAGAAGCTTTGAAGAAAGCGCGCTATGCAAACGATCTATTAAAAACGCTTCCGGAATTACAATACGATCCTATTACGAAAAGTGTGGCTAGTACAAAAGGCGGAACTACCTTGATGCTCATTAACGGTATTGAAGCTACAGAATTGCAAATGCGATCGATACGTCCCGAAAATGTTGTACGTGTCGAATATTATGATAATCCACCAACGCGTTGGGCAACTAGAGCAGATCAAGTTGTCAATGTAATTACCAGAAACCCTGAGACTGGTTATGTTTTTGGAGCTGATGTTAGTTCGGCGGTAACGACAGGCTTTGTTGACGCTTCTGCTTATGCGGGTTATACGAAGGCAAAACATAATTTTGGTTTAGAATATAATCTTAATCTTAGAGATTATGACGATCGCCACGTTACCAAAATCTATGACTATCAACTTCTTGGAGAACATTATCGGTCAGAACTTAATAAAATTGACCATTTCGGCTATACAAGCCAAGATATTGCACTTCGGTATTCGAATTCGGAAATTGGAAAGTATGCTTTCCAAGCCAAGTTAAATATTAATTTGTTTAATTATTTTTCTAACGGAATTGGCGCAAGTCTTTTTTCTAAAGCTAATCTTATCGAAGATCATAGCATGAAACAACATGATGAGGAAGCTTATAATATTCCAAAATTAGATTTATACTATTCTAAAAATTTGGGTAAGAAAAGTGAAATTAGTTTTAATATTGTTGGATCGACTTATACAACGAGATCTTCGCAATTGGCTAACGAATGGGTGACAAACTCAGGAGAAAGTGTTTTTGAAAACGATATGAACTTAAAGGCGAAACAAAAAAGTATCGTCGGCGAGGTTGCTTATTCTTACGACTTAACAGTAGGTAAGCTTAGCGCGGGTTATCGTATTACTAATAACTCTGTTGATAACGAACTTCGAAATCTTCTAGGAAATTCTAATTACAAAGTCAATTATTTGACACAGTATATGTATTCCGAATTTGCTGGTAAAAAGAATAAATGGATGTATCGACTAGGTTTAGGTTTAACCAATATCCATAACAAAAGTGAGTTGTCGGTAGAAGATAATTGGACGATTACGCCAAAACTAATTTTAGGTTATCAAATTAAAAATAATCAAAGTCTGCGTTTTATAAGCAGTTATACGCCGACAAGTCCGTGGAGCGCTGCGCTAAGTAGTAATGTTAATCAGGTTGCTCCTAATATTGTGTCCCGCGGTAATCCGTATTTGAAATCGAAGCAGACTTTCCATACCAATATTCAATATACGTTCAATAATAAGTATTTTGATTTTACGTCGGTCGTTTTCTACAACCATATTAATAAAGATATTAACCAATATTATACAGAAGATATCGAAACTGGAGGTTACGCTTTGACTTATGAAAATTCAAATTATACAAGACAAATTGGAGCACAATTAATCGGTTCTGTTAAACCTTTCGGAAATGCATTGCTGGTTTTGAAAACTGTTATTTCGCCAACTTCTGTTAAGGTCGTAACCAATCAAAACAAAGTAATTAAAAATGATTATATCTCAAATAATTTTTTGATTTCTTCGGAGTATAAAAATTTTTCATTTCAATATAATTTCAACTTTCCGGTTTATACTTTAAGTGGTGCTTTTTTGTCTACCAACGAAAATAAAAGTCACTTTTTTGCAAGTTACAAACATGATAATTGGACATTTTCGTCTGGCTTTTATTGGTTAGGAATGCCGTCTCGTTATCTAACAAAAAGCCTGTCCGAAAGTCTTGTAAATTATACTGCTAAAACAGAAATAATGAATAACAAGTCGATGTTTGTTCTTGGTCTAAGTTATGATTTTGCGAAAGGTAAGAAGAACCAAATCGACAAAAAACTTAATAATGATACAGCGCCTCCAGCCACATTTTAAAATTTTAAATAAAAAGACTTTAGAATTTCTAAAGTCTTTTTTAATCTTTATTTTAATCTTTATTAAGGTTAAACGAAATGTTAATTTTTGTTCCTTCCGTTTCTTTACAGATATTAAAAGTGCCACCAACACTTTCGGCTCTAGACTTCATGGTGGTTAGTCCATAGCCATCAACACGTGCTTGTTGTATCCCGACACCATTGTCTTGGATGGAAATACGAATGAAATTTTGTCCTTCAACGGCATCAAAAATAACGCGTGTTGCTTGACTGTGTTTAACAATATTGTGACAAGCTTCTTTGATGATTAACAATACATTTCGACGTAACTCTGCACTAACGATTGTGTCAGGATTCTCGATATCTTGTTGCTGCGTAAATTGAATTTTTGTTTTAGATAGATAACTTTCGACGTAGTTTTTACAGTAATCAAGCATTTTTCTAACATTGTCGTTGGAGGAGTTGAGTGACCACAAAATCTCACGCATCGATAGATTAATCTCTTCAGAAATTCTTATAAGTTCATCAATTTCGGCTTTACTAATGCTTTTGTTATCGATGTTATGTTTCAGGATTTCCGATTGCAGTTTTATGGCGGAAAGTCCTGCGCCAATATCATCATGCATATCGTGAGAAATCCTTTCTCGTTCGGATTGTAAAGATTTATGTTTTTCTATTTCCTTTTGTAGGAGATTATTTTTATGTTCAATATCTTTAATTTGGCTTTCCTTGATGTGGTTGATTTGGTTTTTGTTATAAAGTAAAATCACAAAAATAATGAAGCCCAAAAAAAGTAGCAAAAGCGCAACAGCGAATGCAAACGTTAATTTTACTTCGTATGCGACAGTCAGAATCATATTTTACAAGTCGTAGCTTTCAATAGTAAAAGATAAGAAATAATTACTGCAATCATAAAACTTTTGGTTATTAATTGCAAAAATTCTACATCCATTACATTAAGTAAGTTGGTGGGTACAATTCTAAAAATAAACACAATACTAAAGAATAGTAAGCTAGTCGCTACCCAAAATTTTTGTTTTTTATAAATTGGTGTTACATCTGTGTTTTTAAGTTGTAAGAAAAACCATCGTAAACTTAAGAACGTGTAGGTAACGCACAAAATAACACTTAATATAATTTGATAATTGGCTTCTGTTCCGAAAAATATAGCACTTAGTATAATATTGATGATTGCTAAAATCCAGCTAAATTTTTTATTTTTTTCTTCTGTACCAAAGTAGTAAATGAAAAATAGGCTATATAGCGGAATTGTAAAAATGTAAAGACTATAAGGCATTAACTCAATTTTGTTTAGGTTTTCACAAGTAAAAACCGTCGCAAAATAAAGCCACAAAAAATGTTGCTCTGTTTTTCTATTGATGATAGAAGATACAAAACATAGGAAAACAACAAATAGATAAATGTACAGTATTAGCATTATCTACATTTACCAGGAGGGCATAATGTTGCCATGTCAAAATATGTCGGGTCTCCTGCAAGAGCTAGACGAGACTCAAAATGCATAACGAAAGTTAATTTGTGTAATCTTGTTATATCGCTAGTTTTGTTATCAATTCCCATTTGTAAAACAATGCCTGTATGTGTTTGTGGATCAAATGCATCAAAATTATTTTGGTAATGTATCGTTATTTGTCTCGTATTCTCATGCTTAGTACCATCATTAAACATTTTTGTAATACGTGTGTCAAACTTTGGACGTAATCCCTTAGTGGTATCATCAAAGTTTTTTCGCATGGCATCATCGCCACGACTATCTATTTCTACTGCAACATCTTGATCGATTAGAAGGTTTGTTTTCCCTGCTTCGTCGGTGTACAGAAGATTAAGTTCTTTATCTACTTGCGCGAATCTCAACACCAAATCTTTCTTTTGATCGATAAGTCCTTTTAGTAGGTTATAACTCATTTTATAAGTTTTGTCTACTAATATGTCTCCACCAAATTCGTTTTCAAAATTTTTCATCATTTCCAAAGCTAAGTCCTTTGGAATTGGTCCTGATTGGTTTTTTTCTTGATCCATGGTTTTTAGTTTTATTAATTGTTTTAGTGTTTATTAGTGTTTAGAAATATTAAGTTTATTAAGCGCTTCTACTTTGTTATTTACATTTAACTTTCTGTAGATACTTCCAACATGTTTTTTTACAGTTTCGGGTGAGATGCCTTTGTTGGCCGCTATTTCCTTATACTGTAATCCTTCGGATAGCCCATTTAAGATATACTTTTCCGTTGGCGTTAATTCATCAACTAGTTGATGATCTTGTTCTTGATTTTGGAAGTGTTTCAAAACTTTTTTTGCAATATTATTGCTCATTGGGCTTCCGCCGTTTTGTGCAGTAATAATTGCTTGTGTTATATTTTGTAGACTTTCACCTTTCACCAAGTAGCCGACAGCACCAGATCTTAGAGCGTCAAATACTTTGTCGTCGTCTTCGTGATTGGTACAAATGATGAATTGAGTTTTTGGGAGCTGGCTTTTGAGAGCTCGAATAATGTCAGTGCCCCAAGAATCGTATAGTTGTAAATCCATTAATACAACATCGGGATCGAGTTCTGCCAGATTATCCGAAGCTGCTTTGCCAGAAAAATATTGTCCCACACAACACATTTGATCATTATAATTAATAACCTTTTTCAACGTGTTGTTGTAGTTCTTATCATCTTCGACAATAGCAACTTGGATTTTCATGGTTATTAGTTTATACAAAGATTAATAATACAGAGGTAAATTCCAATACCGAATTTGGGGTATATGGGATTATAAATATACTTAAAATCTTCTTTACATTTACGAAATATTTGTTAAATTTTTATAAGTTGTAACGAATTACTAAACGATATGCAATATTGGGTTTATAAAATTGATATTATATAGGAATTATTTAATATGTACTGGTTGCGCCCCAGATGGAACGGCGTGTTTGAGCTCTTTTTTGAGGTGGCTTCGGTACTTCGACTCCGCTCAGTAACCTGAATTAGGCACCTCAAAAAAAGCGAGTAGTGACAGCTGGAAATGGCGCCCAAATAAAAACAAAAAAACCTCCACTCGAAAGTGAAGGTTTTATATATTGTGTCGGTCGCTGACCATTACATCATTCCTGGCATTCCGCCGCCCATTGGCATTGCTGGTTCGTCTTTTTTAACTTCAGTGATAACACATTCTGTTGTTAAAAGCATTCCTGAAACCGAAGCTGCGTTTTCTAAAGCTACTCTTGTTACTTTAGTTGGGTCGATAATACCTGCCTCAAGCATGTTAACATACTCGTCAGTTTTTGCGTTGTATCCGAAGTCGCCGTTACCTTCTGCAACTTTTGCTACGATAACTGATCCTTCTCCACCTGCGTTAGCAACGATTTGTCTAAGAGGTTCTTCGATTGCTCTTTTCACGATTTTGATACCTGTATTTTCGTCAGCATTTTCACCGTTAAGTGCGTTAAGAGAAGCGATTGCTCTTACCAAAGCAACACCACCACCAGCAACGATACCTTCTTCTACAGCAGCTCTTGTTGCGTGTAATGCATCGTCAACTCTGTCTTTTTTCTCTTTCATTTCTACTTCCGAAGCAGCACCAACGTAAAGAACTGCAACACCACCAGCCAATTTAGCTAGACGCTCTTGAAGTTTTTCTCTATCATAGTCAGAAGTTGTTGTTTCCATCTGAGCTTTGATTTGTGCAACTCTACCTTTGATTTTTGCTTCGTCACCACCACCGTTAACAATCGTTGTGTTGTCTTTATCGATTTGTACTTTTTCTGCAGTACCCAACATTTCTAAAGTTACATTGTCCATTGTGAAACCTTGCTCTTCAGAGATTACTGTACCACCAGTTAAAATCGCGATGTCTTCTAACATTGCTTTTCTTCTGTCACCAAATCCTGGCGCTTTAACAGCCGCAATCTTAAGAGAACCTCTCAATTTGTTAACTACTAAAGTTGCTAAAGCTTCACCTTCAACTTCTTCAGAGATGATTAGTAAAGATTTACCACCTTGTGCGATTGGCTCAAGAACTGGAAGTAATTCCTTCATAGAAGAGATTTTTTTCTCCACTAAAAGGATATATGGATTTTCTAGCTCTGCTAGCATTTTTTCTGGATTTGTCACGAAGTAAGGCGACTGGTATCCTCTGTCGAATTGCATACCTTCTACAACGTCAACAGTTGTATCTGTACCTTTTGCTTCTTCTACCGTAATAACACCTTCTTTACCAACTTTACCGAAAGCTTCAGCGATTAAAGAACCGATTGTGTCATCGTTGTTAGCTGAAATAGAAGCAACTTGTTTGATTTTTTCTGAAGAATCTCCAACCGCTTGAGATTGAGATTTTAGGTTAGTAACAACTGCAGTAACTGCTTTGTCGATACCTCTTTTTAGATCCATTGGATTTGCACCCGCTGCAACATTTTTAAGACCTTCTCTTACGATAGCCTGAGCCAAAACTGTAGCAGTAGTTGTACCATCACCAGCGATGTCATTGGTTTTAGAAGCAACTTCTTTTACCATTTGAGCACCCATGTTTTCTACTCTGTCTTCAAGTTCGATTTCTTTAGCTACAGAAACCCCGTCTTTAGTAACGTGAGGAGCACCGAAAGATTTTTCGATTACTACGTTTCTACCTTTTGGTCCTAAAGTTACTTTTACTGCATTTGCTAATGCATCAACACCTCTTTTTAGGGCGTCTCTAGATTCGATATCGAATTTTATTTCTTTTGCCATTTTTAAATGTATTATTGTATGATGTACAATGTAAAATGTACTTTTTTATGTTTAATTTTTATAATAGTAAGAAAATACATTGTACTTGGTACATTGTACTTTTTACAAAAATCCTATCCTAAGATTCCCAATAAATCAGCTTCTCTTACGATTAAGAAATCTTTTCCGTCAAGTTTTAATTCAGATCCTGAATACTTTCCGTAAAGCACTTTGTCACCAACTTTTACAGTCATTGGTTCGTCCTTTTTACCAGCGCCCACAGCTACAACCGTTCCTTCTTGAGGTTTTTCTTTTGCTGTGTCTGGGATAATAATACCTGAAGCAGTTTTAGTTTCTGCAGCAATTGGCTCGATAAGCACTCTGTCTGCTAATGGTGTGAAGTTTACTGACATAATTGTATTTATTTTTTAATTTTTATCTACCCTGTTGTTCTCCAAGAATATGCCACTTATAGTTACGAGTTGTAAGTTATAAGTTATAAGTTATAATTGTCAGATTAAAATTAAAAATGTGAAAATTTGTCAGTTTTTAATTTGATTTTAATAAAATCCAATCTTTTAGTGTCACAATTTTTCCCTCCGAATTTGTCCAAATGATAATATACCAATAAGTTCCTGTTTTTGATTTTAAACCATTGTGAGTGCCATTCCAAATGAATTGGTTGTTTTGGTTGCCTTCAAAATGCAGGGCACCATAACGATCGACAATCTGTAGCGTCGCATTTTTTTGATTTAGAAGGAATGAAAAATCAGCAACATCATTAATGCCATCATTATTTGGTGTGAAAACATTTGGGATTTTATACTCTTCTATTGTTTCTTTTTCAGTTGTAAATCGATGTTCCGCACAACCAGTGGCATCTCCCGCAGAATTAAACGGAATAATTCTCACAAAATAATTCGTGCTGTAATTCAAATTTGTTGGAAGTTCAAAACTTGTAACATTTCCTAAATTTTGATTTAAAACATCATTTCCACCAGCGGTTGTACCGATTCTGATTCTGTAATCCGTTGCGCCTGAACTTGCTGTCCAAGTGATTGTCGGATTGACGGAAACGTTGGTTGCATTATTTGTTGGAGAAACAATGGTCGTACAAGCAGGAACGCTTGGTGTTGTCAGGGTTCTAAAACTTGTTTGTGTACATCCTGACGCATTTCCAGTCGTGTTGTAAGGCGTAATTCGGATGTAATACAAGGTATTTTGAGCAAGTGTAGTTGTCAAAGTGTGATAAGTGACATTTCCGACATCTTGATTATTTAGAACATCAGAATTGGTTGGTGTTGTCCCAATTGTGATTCTGTAACCTGTCGCATTAGAAACCGAATTCCAAGTAATGATTGGTGTTAAAGAAATATTCGTCGCATTATTAGCTGGCGAAATAATCGCGGAGCAAGCCGGAATTGTTATGGGTTTAGCTTCAGTTGTAAATTGATGTTCCGAACAACCTGTCGCATCTCCCGCCGA
Organism: Soonwooa buanensis; assembly: GCF_900167905.1. Lineage (GTDB taxonomy): Bacteria > Bacteroidota > Bacteroidia > Flavobacteriales > Weeksellaceae > Soonwooa > Soonwooa buanensis. The sequence goes on from NZ_FUYZ01000002.1 coordinate 278,985, forward strand.
ATTAAATGGAATAATTTGTACAAAATAATTTGTGCTATAATCTAAATTAAACGGAAGTTCAAAACTTGTAACATTTCCTAAATCTTGATTTAAAACATCATTTCCGCCAGCTGTTGTACCGATTCTAATTCTGTAACCTGTCGCACCCGAACTTGCTGTCCAAGTAATTGTTGGATTGATGGAAATGCTGGTTGCATTATTTGTAGGAGAAGTAATCGTTGAACAAGCCGGAATTGTTATGGGTTTAGCTTCTGTTGTAAATCGATGTTCCGAACAGCCAGTCGCATCTCCCGCCGAATTAAACGGAATAATTTGTACAAAATAATTTGTGCTATAATTTAAGTTTGATGGAAATGTAAATGAAATTACATTTCCTAAATTCTGATCTAAAACATCATTTCCACCTGCATATGTCCCGATTCTAATTCTGTAACCTGTCGCGCCAGAACTTGCTATCCAAGTGATTGTTGGATTGACGGAAACGTTTGTCGCATTATTTGTAGGAGAAGTAATCGTTGAACAAGCAGGCACCGTTGGCGTAGTCAAAGTTCTAAAACTCGTTTGTGTACAACCTGACGCATTTCCAGTTGTGTTGTAAGGCGTAATTCGGATGTAATACAAGGTGTTTTGAGCAAGTGTAGTTGTCAAAGTGTGAGAAGTAACATTTCCGACATCTTGATTATTTATAACATCAGAATTGGTTGGTGTTGTCCCAATTGTGATTCTGTAGCCTGTCGCATTAGAAACCGAATTCCAAGTAATGATTGGCGTTAAAGAAATATTCGTCGCATTATTAGCTGGCGAAATAATCGTTGTACAAGCAGGCACCGTTGGCGTAGTCAAAGTTCTAAAACTCGTTTGTGTACAACCTGACGCATTTCCAGCCGTGTTATAAGGCGTAATTCGGATGTAATACAAGGTGTTTTGAGCAAGTGTAGTTGTCAAAGTGTGGGAAGTAAGATTTCCGACATCTTGATTATTTAGAATGTCGGCATTTGTTGGAGTTGTTCCAATTGTTAAACGATATCCAGTTGCGCCAGCACTAGGATTCCAAGAAATTGTAGGTCTTAAAGGAATATTAGTTGCGTTATTAGCTGGCGAAATAATCGATGTACAAGCAGGAATCGTTACCGTAGGATTTGCAGTGGTAAAAGAATATTCACTACAATTTGCCGTAGCCGAAACCGCATTAAAAGGCGTAATTCTCACATAGTATGTTGTTCCTGGCGATAAATCGGTCGGGTGATTATAAGTTGTTACATTTCCAACATTTAAATTATTCAAGATATTTGTTCCGCCTGCGGTTGTACCAATAGAAACTCGATAACCGGTTGCATTGGCGATGGCATTCCAAGAAATATTTGTTGTAATCGGAACATTGGTTGCGTTTGGTGTTGGTAAAATCATCGCAGGACACGCAAGTACAACCGGTTGTAATTCATAAGCGCCAAGATCTATGGATGAACCCACCAATCGCGGCTGATTTACTAAATCCGTTGAAGTTCCTGCCGGAGCCGTAGAAACTTGATTATACAAAGCATTCACACCATAATTAACGGCTGGACTTGTTTGTTGTAATCGGAAATTCGCCGAATTATTTATAAATAACGGATTTACGCTAACTAAATTCGCGGTACCCGCAGTGTAACTTTGCGTAATATTTCGTCGAATATCTTTCTCGCCACTATCTGCGTTGACCATTTCTGAATGAATATCTGGTCTAAAACCTCCCGTTCTTGCCGAATTTTGATAAAAAATAGAATTATAAATATGAGTAATATTCGGATTAGATGGTGTATTTGGGAAACGGGGAATTATAAAAGCAGTATTTGTATTGGCAACAAAAGTTGCATTAGCAACGTCGATATTTCGATAATTATAAATTGCGCCACCTTTGTCACTTGCTAAATTTTTGTGAAAAAGCGCGTTCGAAATTTTTAATCCTTCATCACTAAAATTATAAATGGCACCGCCTTGTTTTGCAGCATTATCATAAAATTCAGACTTGTTAATCGTGGATATTTCCGAAAATCGATGATTGTATATTGCTCCTCCTTTTTCGCTTGCTTTATTATTTCTGAAAACGGTATTCAGGAAATCCCACTTACCAAAACTGCTGTTAAGTGCACCTCCTTCTTGGGCTTCATTATTAGTAAATTGCGAGTTTTCAACCGAAAGTGATGTTCCAAAAATAAAAATTCCGCCACCTTCGTCTGCTTTGTTGCCAATAAATTGAGTGTTTTTTAATTTAACATCATAATAATTAATATAAATACCACCGCCTTGTGTTTCGGTAGTATTATTTTCAAACCGAGTATTTTCTAGGTGGAAATTTTCTCCCCAAGTATAAATGGCACCACCTTCATTTTCCGCATAATTATTTCGGAATACAGAATTTTTTATGGTGACATTATCCGACCAATTGTGGATTGCACCACCGCCATTGTCGCCCATTGGATAAACTTTGCGGTTGCTCCTATTATTCTCGAAAGTACAATTATCAATAAGAATTGCGCCGTTGAAACCATGCATGAGATAAAGTGCACCTGCACCACGACCACCTTCCGAAATATTGTTTCTAAAGGTTGAATTCCGGATCTCTCCAAAATTGGCTCTTAAGACAAGTCCCGCTCCGCCTTCATTAGCGCCTGTAACGAATCCATCAATGAAATTAACACCATCAATACTACAATCATCTTCTTGAATATACATGATTTGAGTTTTCTTTTGTCCATTAAGATTTGTTGGATACAAAGTGAAATTTCGGGTTGTTCCCGCACCGCTGTAACCACCAACAAGACGAACTTTTCTCCCCCAATCAATTCTTAAAGTTGAAGTTATAAGATAATTTCCTTGGCGTAATCTAAGTTCTGTTTGTCCAACATTTAAATTAGTGACGGCATTTTGTAGTGATTTTGCATTGGCCCAAGAACTTCCGTTTTGGGTTCCGGAACCGGTTGGTGAAACATACCAAATCGTTTGCCCCGAAAGAGCAATTGACAAAAAAGAACAAAAAAGAATAAAAAAGATAGAAATCCTTTGCATCAGTTGTGGTTGATATCAGCGAATTTCCATGATTATTTTTAGCGTTTAAGCAAAGATAAGCGACAGATTTTTTTTATAATTAACAGATGTTAAGTTGATTTATTTTTTCTTCTGTTTATCATTTCTAATTCGCGAAATTGTAATCGGCGTAACATTAAGGCGCGATGCAATATGTTTTAGTGGGACAATATCCAAAAATCGTGGATAATATTGCGCAATGAGCTGATAGTTAGAAGTCGCATCATTCGCAAACATCATATTCGTGATTTTAAAAACATAAATAAGATATTCCTCAGCAAGAGAAATTCCGAAAAGTGACCATTGGTGGTGCTTAGCATAGAGTTCGACCAAGTCTTCACGCTCGATGTACATAACGTCAGAATCTTCATAAAGTTGAACATTCATTTGGTTAGTTGTACCACGGCGAAAACTTTCCATATCGGTTAAGAAGCTCATTTCGGGCTCTATCCAAAGTGTTTGTTCTTCACCATTTTCTGAGATTCGATAAGCGCGCGAAATCGACTTTTCTGCTATGAAAAGTTCCGAGATAACATCTCCAGAATTAATAAGGTGATCGCCTGCATTTAATTTTATAGTTTTAAACTTTTGTAAACCAGCTTCTAAAACATCGTCGTCGAAGTAAGTTCCGTAGCTTAAAATTTTTTCTTTTAAAAGTTCTTTAAAGCTCATATTTTTCAGGTTGCAAATATAATGCAAAACATATTTTTATTTATGCTTTAAAGAAAAAAATCAACCGAAGTTGGCTGATTTTAAGAATATTTAAAGATAAGGTTTTGTTTTTATGCTCGAGTGTATGTTATACGATCAAATTCGTTCCCAAAGAATTGTAAAACAGTGTTTTCTTTGCTAAATCCGAATTTCGAAATATTGGCAGCAATCTCCAAAAGTGCATCTGGATCATTTTGTGAAGAAAAATTCGAAATTAAATTTCCGTTTCTATCAAAAATCTTCAAGGTGTTGAGTTTTTTGTCATTTACAATCATTGATCCAATTTCTGAAAAGGAAATGTTTTGTTGTTTTTTTCCAGTTTTAATGGAATGAAAATCTTGACTGACTTCAACTTTTAATTTAGGAGAAACAAATGTTAGCAGAATTACAAATGGTCCTAAAATTAGGATGCCAACTAAAAGTCCAGCCGCTTTTGCTCCCAAATTATTGACTCTATCCGCCATCCCATCAATGCCTCCAAAAACAAAATAACAGATGGAAAATACGACAACAAAATATACAATTGCAAAGATGATGGTTTTTGCACCTGGATTTTGTCGAAAATTATAGGTTTTCATTATTCTGTTTTTTTAGCATTTATAAAAAGTTCGTCGATGTCCGAACAGCCGCAACGTTCTTTGAAGATTGGATCGTCTTTTGTGATGCCAACATTAACTCGAATAACTTGTTTGCAATATTCTTCTTGTTTCAAGATATTACCAAAGTAGAATAAAGGAATAAAACATGCGATAAAACCGATAAGTCCTGGAAACGTGAAAAATAAAGTTTTCATCCCAATAATCGTTGACGAAATGACTTTATCTTTGTTTGCACTTTTCATAAGTCTTTTGCAAATGAAAATTGCCCAACCGATAAATATGGCGAGACCTACAATAAATCCTAAATACAAACTAATGTTGTAATAAAGTTCGACTTGGTCGTGTTTCATCTTGATGTTTGTTTTTTCATTTTTAAATATAAAAAAAACCAACCGAAAATCGATTGGTTTGTAGTTAAGTAAGTTTTAATTTTTCTTTCCTGCTGCTTGCATCGGGTTAAGTCTTCCGTTAGAAGCGCCTCGTATCGCAGCTTGTTTTTGTTTGAAAACTTCAAATTTGTTATCGAGATTTAATGCCGAACCACTAGCTGACCAAAAGTTATTAGAAGTATCAATATCTGCGGTCTGTTTAAGAGGATCGAGTTGTACCGATTTTAAAACTTTATCAAAATAATAAGTTTTAGAAACTTTTTGTTCGTTATGTCGCCAGATTTGTGCTGGGATATTATCAGTCAATTTGCTACCATCTTCAAAAGTGAATTCTAAAATAATAGGCATAACTAATCCGCCTTTATTTTCGAAATCTAGTTGATAAGCAGTCAGGTTTTTTAATCGGTTTTTATCTTCTTTAGAAAGAGCCTCGAAGTCGGACTCGTTGGTGGTGTAGTTTTTATTTTGATCAAGTTTTTCTTGTCCTCTTGCGTAACGATAATAGAAATCCTGTAAATCTTTATCTTGGTCTACAGCAAATTTTGTTTTGGCGTCACGCTCTCTCGTTTTCGAAATATCATTAAAATCATCTTCCGCTGGTGGATCGATTTTATAAGTGATTTCTTTACTTTTTGGTTGCGCATCGAGCTGAGGTTTTGCAGTAGTAACTTTGCTTAAAGCAATATCGACCGGATCTGTCCCGAAAAACCAACCTCTCCAAAACCAATCCAAATCTTCGCCACTTGCATCTTCCATTGTTCTGAAAAAATCCGCTGGCTCGGGATGACGAAACGCCCAACGTTTAGCATAAGTTTTAAAAGCTTGATCAAACAAGTCGCGCCCCATAATTGTCTCGCGCAAAATGTTAAGCCCAGTCGCAGGTTTTGCGTAAGCATTTGGCCCAAACTGCGCAATGTTTTCTGAGTTGCTCATGATTGGCTCCAACTGGTCTTTGGGCAACTTCATATAATCAACGATTTTGTCCGCTGGACCACGTCTAGAAGGGAATTTGTTATCCCACTTACTTTCTGTTAAAAACTGAACAAACGTATTAAGACCTTCATCCATCCAACTCCATTGTCTCTCGTCGGAGTTGATAATCATCGGAAAAAAGTTGTGTCCAACTTCATGGATAATAACGCCGATCATTCCATTTTTTGTGGCTTCAGAATAGGTTCCGTCCTTTTCTGTTCGTCCATAATTAAAACAAATCATTGGATATTCCATACCATTCGCGGCTTCTACAGATTGTGCCACTGGATATGGATAAGGAATTGTAAATTCCGAATATGTTTTGATGGTATGCGCTACCGCTTTCGTCGAATATTTTCTGTAAAGTCCGTAAGCTTCTTTACCATAAAGACTCATCGCCATGACGTTATTGTTGTTTTCAGGAATGTTGACATTCATCCCATCCCAAACAAATTTTCGCGAAGACGTCCATGCAAAATCTCTGACATCTTTCGCTTCAAAAATCCAAGTTTTGCGCTCTTTAGATTTTGATTTTTCGGCTTTTTTAGCTTCTTCAAGAGTTACAATTTCGATTGGCTCTTTCGCGGTTTTTGCTTGTTGATATCTAGAATATTGTGCAGATGTTAAAACTTTATCAAAGTTTTTCCCCTCACCAGTTGCGCCAACAACATGATCTGCAGGAACATTGATGTTTACTTTATAATTTCCGAAAACCAAAGCAAATTCGCCTCGCCCTGTGAATTGATGATTCTGCCAACCTTGATGATCGCTGTACACGCAAAGTCTCGGAAACCATTGCGTGATGGTGTATAGATCATTGCCATCTTCTGGGAAAAACTCGTAACCGCCACGACCGCCCATTGCGATTCGGTTAGGGATATTGTAATTCCAATCTATTTTAAAAGTGAATTTTTCTCCTTTTTTTAAAACCTTCGGAAGGTCAATTCTCATCATAGTTTTGTTAACCACATAGTTGAGATTTTTACCAGCCGCATCGGTTACTTTGGTCAAATTAACACCGTAATGATTGTCCTTTTCAGGGAGATTACTAACGTTTAATTTTTCCGTTGTCGTGGTCTTAGGAATTGTTGATGAAAATTGATAGTTCGCATTTTTAACTGTAGATTGTTGGTTTTCATCCAATTGCAACCAAATGTAATCTAGGTTGTCAGGTGAATTGTTAGTATAAGTTACTGTTTGTGAACCACGAAGATTTCTGTTTTCTTCATCTAAATAAGCGCTAATGTCGTAGTCTGCTTGGTTTTGCCAATAACCTTGCCCAGGCGCTCCAGAAGCGGCTCTGTAATAATTGGGCGTCGGAAGAATTGTACCAAGTTGTTCAAATTTATTTCCGTGGTTGCTGCCAGGATTATTTTGAATATTCTGTGCAAATAACGTAACGGACAAGCTTAGTGCTAATGCTGATATTTTGATTTTCATCTTTCTAAAGAAGATTATTTTTAAAATTAATTAAACGAAGTTAAGTAAAACTTAGTGTTTTATCAATATTAAAAAGGAATTCTTTCCAAAGTCATTTGTAACGCTAACGCAAAAACCCCTGATGAAACAAACATAATCCAGTCTTTTTTATTGACTTTAAAAATGTTTAATAATATAAAAAGAATGATTAAAATTGCAAAAACAACGACAATCTGCCCAAGTTCTAAACCAATATTAAAACCTAAAAGCGGCACAAAAATACTTTGCTCTTTTGCCAGCATCATTCGCGCTGTGTTTGCAAATCCCATCCCATGAATTAATCCAAAAAATAAAGCCAAATAATAATTCATTTTCATGAGGCTTTTTTGGTTGTTTCGCATCAAGATATTGTCCAAAGCTGTAATAGCGATAGTCAACGGAATTAAAAACTCAACCCAATTAGACGGTACTTTTAAAAGATTAAAAACACTTAAAGCCAAAGTCACCGAATGTCCAATGGTGAATGCTGTTACCAAGACTAAGATTTTTTTCCAGTCGTTGTAAGAATAGACGGCAACTAAAGCCAAAACGAAGAGTTGATGGTCGAGTGCGTCTAGCGAAATAATGTGCTCCCAGCCGAGATTGAGATAGAATAGAAAGTCTGACATTCTTTAATTTTTAACAAATGCGATAATACAATTTTTAATTAACTTTGAAAAGTTTTTACAATCTAAAAATTGGTTTAATCACTTTTAAATAAAGGCTTTTGAAAAGATTTTTTCTATTATTAATTGTTGTATGTGTGGCGTTTTCTTCGTTTAAAGAAAATTTGCATCCTTATCATGTTGGCTCGGTGGAGTTTAATTATAATCAAAAGACTAAAACTTTTCAGATTTCTGGGAAGTTCTTTTTGGATGATATGGAAAATGCGCTCAATAAAAAATATCCAAAATCTTTGAAATTTCAGGATGCGAAAGGTCGAGAAGCGATTAACGAAGCTTTTAAGAATTATTGCGCCGATTATATGAAACTGAAAGTTAATAATCAGTTCGTAAAAATCAATTATTTAGGATTTGAAGAAGATAGTGAAAGTGTTGATGTTTATTTAGAATCCGATGTTGTTAATCAACCTCAAAAAGTGGAAACTTCGGTAAGTATGTTGTATAATTTGTTTGACGATCAACTCAACATCATCCACATCATTGTTAACGGAACTCGGAAAAGCGAAAAACTCACTTTCCCGAATCGTTATTTGTATCAACAATTTTAAAGTTTGTTTTAACTAAAAAATCTTAGTTTTTAAACCAAAGTTGTTCGCCTTTTAGATCTAAATGTGACGTCGTATTATTGGTGAAAAGTCCACCAGTTCCGAGACCTTGTGGCATCGGATTTTGTTTTGGGTAGGTGTATTGCGCTATCGCATTGAGTCCGATATTGCTTTCTAAAGCTGAGGTAATCCACCAACCGATTTTTTGATTTTCTGCAAGTTCTATCCACTCATCACTGCCAGAAAAACCACCAATTAATGTAGGTTTTAAAATTATGAATTGCGGTTTTATTTCTTTTAATAAATCAACTTTGGATTCGTAATTGAGAATCCCAATTAGTTCTTCATCCAGAGCAATTGGTGTTGGCGTTTCGGCGCAAAGTTTAGCCATCGCTTTCCAGTTACCAGCTTCGATGGGTTGCTCGATAGAATGGATGTCAAGAGTTGCCAATTCTTCGAGAACAGTTTTTGCTTTCTCAGGAGAAAAAGCGCCATTCGCATCCACGCGAAGTTCTAAAACATCTTTCGGAAATTTTTTACGAAGCTCGGCAATCACTTGTTTTTCGTTGCCCCAATCGACACCGATTTTTAGTTTAATACAATGAAAATTTTGAGCAAGCTTTTCCTCGATTTGCTCTTTCATATAATTAACATCGCCCATCCAAATCAGCCCATTAATTTGGATTGAATCTTTTGCTTCTGTAAAATCACTAGGGAAATAAATATTTCCGCCATGTTCAAGATTTAGAAATGCTTGTTCGAGACCAAAAATAATCGATGGATGATTAACCATTTCTTCGCGAAGATGATCTAGTCCGAGATTCACATTTTGACAAGCCCAAGTTAACGCATCTTCATATTCGTCATCGTCGTCAAAGCTTAAACCTTTAAAAAGGTTAGCCTCGCCAACTCCTATTTTGTTGTCTTCTTCAATATAGATGAAGTAGGTCTCTTTAACATTCAAAACGCCGCGAGATGTTCCACTCGGGCGTTTGAAGTTTAATGTATATTTTTCGAAACGTGCTGTTTTCAAAATAATTTTTAATGTTTATCAACTGCTTTTGACATGAATTCCTCAGCTTTAGTCACCATTGCTGCGCTACCTGCAAAGAATGGTACACGTTGGTGAAGTTCTGTAGGCTCGATGTCCAAGATTCTTTTGAAACCGTCGCTTGCCTTACCACCAGCTTGTTCTGCCAACATCGCCATTGGATTACATTCGTAAAGTAGACGGAGTTTTCCTTTTGGAGATTGCGATGTAGAAGGGTAGATGTAGATGCCACCTTTCAACATGTTTCTGTGGAAATCCGATACCAAAGATCCGATGTAACGCGATGTGTAAGGTCTGTCGCCGTCCTCTTCTTGACAATATTTGATGTAATCTTTAACGCCTTGTGGGAATTTTGCGTAGTTACCTTCGTTAATCGAGTAGATTTTTCCGCTAGTTGGGATTTTAACATCTTTATGAGAAAGATAATAAGTTCCGATTGCGGGATCTAGCGTGAAACCATTAACACCGTTACCAGTTGTATAAACGATCATCGTCGATGAACCATAAACGACATAACCTGCAGCAACTTGTTTAGAACCTTTTTGTAAAAAGTCTTTTAGCTCTACTGGATCTCCAGGATTTGTAATTCTTCTATAAATAGAGAAAATTGTCCCAACAGAAACGTTAACGTCGATGTTAGAAGAACCATCCAAAGGATCGATTAATACAACATATTTGCTAAGGTGTGCATTGCCTTTGCAAGAGATTTCGATGAAGTCATCATTCTCTTCCGATGCAATTCCGCAGACTACTTCTCTTTGAGAAAGCGCCGTGATAAAGATTTCGTTAGCGAGAACGTCCAACTTTTGTTGTTGTTCGCCTTGTATGTTTTCGTTGCCTGCAATCCCGATAATATCGGCGATACCAGCTTTGTTAACTTCGCGGTTTACCAATTTGGAAGCCATACGAATACAACTTAATAATCGAGATAATTCTCCAGAAGAATATCTAAAATCGTCCTGTTTCTCGATGATAAATTCGCCTAGGGTTTGTAAAGGTTCTTTACTCATTTTAATTTTTATTAGAAAATTGACCAAATTTAATAGATTTTTTTTGATAAATCTAAAGTCTTAGAAAGTTAAGGAAAAATATGGATTTTATTGTTTTTATTTTAATGAAAATTTAATTTTATTAAAGATAATTTCGGAAATTAAATTGTTTTTTAGCATTGTAGATTTTATTGATTATCTTTTGTGTTTACAATCTTAACCATAATTGAGGATTAGACTTCAGTTTTAAAAGAAGAAGTTGTTAAACTTGATTTTTGTCTTAATCTTAATATTTGTTAACAAGTCTATTTCGTAAATCAGTCATTATTAATAATTTTGGAGATTGTAATAAAAAATAAAGGATAAACTAAGTAAAGTGAAAGTATTCAAATTCGGTGGTGCGTCTGTGAAAGATGCGGAAAGTGTGAAAAATGTAGCCTTGGTGTTAGAGAATCAAGGTTTTAAAAACTGTCTAATGGTCGTTTCGGCGATGGGTAAAACGACTAACGCTTTAGAAAAAGTGGTCGCAAATTACTTCGCGAAGGTCGACTATCAACAAGAAATTGAAAATATTAAACAGTTCCATATCGATATTGCAAAAGGACTTTTTCAAGAAAAACATCCTGTATTTGCAGAAATTAATTTGTTTTTTGACGATATCGATTCATTTTTGAGACGTAATAAATCTCCGAATTATAACTTCGTGTACGACCAAGTTGTAAGTTGTGGCGAGATGATTTCTTCCAAAATCGTTAGCGAATTTTTGAACGAATCTCAGTTTGAAAATAATTGGCTTGACGCGCGCGACTACATCAAAACGGATAATACATATCGCGAAGGTGTTGTTAACTGGATAGAAACCGAAGAAAATATCCAAAAACTTAGCAAAGAAAAAAACTATGTAACGCAAGGTTTTATCGCTTCGGACGAACATAATTTTACGGTGACTTTGGGTCGAGAAGGTTCCGATTATACCGCTGCGATTTTTGCTTTTGGATTTGATGCTTCCGAAATGACGATTTGGAAGGACGTTCCGGGTGTTATGACGGGAGATCCACGTATTTTTGAAAATGTAGAATTGTTGGATAGCATTTCTTACGAAGAAGCCATTGAAATGGCTTATTACGGCGCGTCGGTTATTCACCCGAAGACTTTGCAACCGCTTAAGCAGAAGAATATTCCATTTTTTGTAAAATCATTTATTGATCCATCGAAAGCAGGAACTAAAGTTGGAAATGCGAGTGATAATCAATATTTGGAGTCGTATATTCTTAAAAAAGAACAATATTATTTGACAGTAGATACACGAGATTTTTCTTTTATTGCAGAAAACCACATGAAAGAAATTTTTTCGCTACTTTTAAAATATAATATCAAAGTATCGTTGATGCAAAATTCTGCGATTTCGTTAGAGTTATGTTTGGAGGATAAATTCGGTCACATCGATGAGTTTGTACAAGATTTGCAAAACGGATTTAGTACAAATTTATTAAAAGATGTGTCTTTATTTACGGTGAGAAATGCTAAAATTGACGAACTAGATAAGTTTTATAAAGATAAAAAAGTGCTATTGGAACAGTTATCCAAGAATACTTTACAAATGGTAATTCAATAACATGAGTTTAATTTCTAAAGAAGATTTAATAAAGGCAGCAGGTCTTAACAAATTCGGATTTTTAAAGAATCCAATCGCTTCTTCTGTACTTCGTTTAACCAAGATTAATGAAGTTAATGCGCTTTACGACAAATTAAAAGACAAAGAAGGCGAAGATTTTTTCAATGGATTTGTGAAAGAACTTGACTTAAAATATGTAGTCTTCGAAGAAGATTTAGCAAAAATTCCGAAAACGGGACCATTTATTTTGGTTTCTAATCATCCACTTGGCGCGATAGATGGCGTATTGATGTGTAAAATCTTGTCAAGCGTTCGCCCTGATTTCAAAGTGATGGGCAATTTTCTTTTAGAAAAGATAAAACCGATGGCGCCTTATGTTATTGCGGTTAATCCTTTCGAAGGACGCAAAGAAGCTTACAGCAGCAGTTCTGGTATGCGCGAAACTCTAAAGCATTTGCAAGAAGGTGGTTGTATCGGGATTTTCCCAGCGGGAGAAGTTTCTAATAAAAATAACGAGTACAACGAGGTGATGGACAAAGTTTGGGAAACACCAGCTTTAAAACTGATTAAAAAAGCGAAAGTCCCCGTTGTGCCGATGTATTTCCATGCTCGTAATAGCCGAATGTTTTATAATTTGGCGAAGCTTCACCCAGATTTGCAAACGATGTTACTGCCATCAGAAATGATGAAAAAAAGGGACAATCCAATTAGAATAAGAATTGGGAAACCTATTTCTGTAAAGCAAATGGACGAGGAAGAAAACATCGAAGAATTGGGTGATTTCTTAAAAAAGAAAGTCTACATGCTGAAGTCTTATTATGACAAAAGAAAAAGCATTGCTGAGACTTTGATGATCCCAAATTTGTCGATTAAACTTCCGTTGACAAAGCAGCAAAATATTGTTCAGAATATTATCGATGAAACGCCTGAGGAAGATATTTTAGCTGAAATAGAATTATTAAAAAAAGACGATAAAAAGCATTTGTTTTCGTATAGTGATTACGATATGTTTTTTACAAAATATGAGGAAATCCCCAATATCATGCGTGAGATCGGGCGTCAGCGTGAGTTGACTTTCCGAAAAATAGGAGAGGGAACGAATCTTCCTTTTGACTTGGACGAATATGATAAACATTATCACCATTTGTTTTTGTGGGATAATGCCAACAAAAAATTAGTTGGAGCTTATCGTATGGCTTTGGGTGTTGAAGTGATGAAAAAGTACGGTATAGACGGCTTCTACACAAGTTCTTTATTTGAGTATGACCAAGAGTTGCAGCCTTTCTTCCGTAAAGTTATCGAAATGGGACGCGCATATATCTCTTCGGAATATCAGCAAAAACCGTTTCCGTTGTTCTTGCTTTGGAGAGGAATTGTACATGTATGTTTGAGAAATCCTGAGCATAAATTTTTGATGGGCGGCGTAAGTATCAGTAATAAGTTTTCGGAGTTTTCGAAATCTTTGATGATTGAGTTTATGCGTTCGCATTATTTCGACTCTGCAGTAGCGCAATATGTTCATCCTAAAAATGATTATAAAGTAATCCTTAGAGAGCGCGATAAGGCTTTGTTTTTTGAAGATATGGATTCTGACCTTAATAAGTTGGATAAAATTATAGATGATTTAGAGCCTGAGCTTCGTTTACCTGTTTTAATTAAAAAATATATCAAGCAGAATGCAAAAGTTATCGCTTTTAATGTTGATCCTAACTTTAATGATGCGATCGATGGTTTGATGTATATTAGAATTAGTGAACTTCCAGAAGATACTATTCGACCAGTTTTAGAAGAAATGAGTGCTTTTCTAAAAAGTGAAACTGAAAAAAAATCGCCTGATAATCAGTAATGTCGGTGTTTTCAGTAAAAAAAGTTTAAAAAAGACTTGCGCCGTATAGTAAAACATTATACCTTTGCACCACTGAAAACAACGAAACAGTTGCTCTTAGTAAAAAAGGTTTCTTAGCTCAGTTGGTAGAGCAATGGATTGAAAATCCATGTGTCCCTGGTTCGATTCCTGGAGAAACCACAAAACCACCTCAAACGAGGTGGTTTTTTGTTTTATGTATGTTTTTGGGGATTTTGTTTTTTACTTTTTTTCAAGAAGCGATGATTAAACCAAATCCTGTAAAAACAATTGCAGGTCTTGCGTCTTGTCTAGACCAAGCTTTTGCTTAAGACGATATTTAGTCACCCGAACTGTCTGCGGATCGACTTTTAATATGTGTGAAATCTTTTGGTTGTCCATATTGATATAGATGTAGGCTGCATATTTTTGATCAAGATTCGTAAGTTTGGTTTTCGAAATACTGTTTAGCTTTTTAAAAAAGTTTGGATGAACTTCTTGGACAACATCTTTTATTTCTGCAAAATCATTTTCTGTGATTCTTTCATCACGTAATATACGATCGAGATTAACGTCGTTGTTTTTTAGTTTTTCTTTTATTTCTTTAATAAAGGTGTTTTTGTGATTTAACTGCAACGAAACTGCTAATGCTTGCTTCTGTAGCTGCTCTTGTTGTAAAGAGAGAAGGTCTTGTTCTGTTTTTAACCTTATTTTTTCTTCTTTTTCTAGTTTAAGAACCAATTCCGATTCCTTTATTTCGGCTTGGAGTATATTTGTTTTTTGTTTGTTTAATTTTTGTTTGTATCGGAAAGTATAGATCATAAATACTAAACCTATTAATGCGAAAATCAACATTCCTAAAAACATAAACTTCAAAATATTGCTAGATTTATTAGCAGCTTGCAACTGGTTGATTTGTTGCTTTTTTTGTTCGACCTCATAATAGGCTTCAATTAGTTTTTTTCTGTTGTTATTGAGTTTTTCTGCCGATGTTTTTGTAAATTTTAACTCATCCTCGCTGTATTCTAATGCTTTACTGAAGTTGTTTTCGCTTTTATAAATATTTTTAAGCGAACTGGCAAGTAGTATCTTAATATTATCTTTTTTATTGAATTTTTTATTAACGGCAATATTATATGCTTTTTCTAAATACATTTTTTCACACGATTTGTCTTGGCAAAGCTCCGAGTAAGTTGTGTAGCATATCATTAGAAGTTCGCCTATTTTTATTTGGTTTGCAATCTGCATCGCTTTAGACAAATAGTTTTCGGCTATTATGCGTCTTTTCTCCTTACTATAGTTTTTATATGGAAACTGATTTATGATGGATGCATAATTATTATAAGTTGTTGCTTTCGCTTGTTCTGAGTATTGTAGTATTGGCTTGTAATTAACGAGATTTAGTGATTTTTCACCATATTCAAATGCTTTGTCCAGATCGGCTTGTTGTTTTGTCTTATTGTAAGCGGATAGATACATGACCATAACATCCGTATAAGTTGCGTTAATGTCGAAGTCAAGTTTTGTTTTTTCTATATAATACAATTGTTTTAGAACATAGCTTTTGTATTCTTCATTGTATTCTCCCTGTCTGTTGTATGATAGTGTTATAATTCTATATAATTCGCTTTTTAGATAATTATCAGTAGTAGTTTTTTCTAGTGTTTTTAAGCCTTCGTTAGCAAAGTAAATTGTTTTTTCATATAAATTATTGATGAGATATATTCGTCCGAAACAATAGCTTGCGTAGGCGTCATCTAGTTTGTCTGGTGTTTGTACGGCAATTTTCTTTATAAGATTGGCATATTCTAATGCTTTGTCAAAATTGTTGTCATACAAGTAAAGCATAACAAAATTGCTATACAATTTTACTTGATAGAGTTGATCAGTCGGATATGCTTCAAGTTCTTTGTTTATTGCTTTTTGGGCTTCTTCGAACTTGTTGTCAACAATCAGTATTCTTGTTTTTTCTAAAAATTCATCTTTCTTATCGAGTTGTCCAAATATTTGCGAACTGCATAATATTAGAAAGAGTGTTATTAAGGTTGAAGCTATATTTTTAATCATGTTTTGTGTGGTCTTAGGATTGCGTTCTGGTTTTATTTTTTTTCTTAAATTTTCACAAACCTGACATTAGTCATGTTTTTGTGAGGCTGATACTTTTTTTATTTTATAGTTTGACTTGTTTCAATTGTATACAGTGTATGTACTTGTTGTATATGGTGTTTTGGTTTTGTGTGTGCTAAAGTATTGATTATTATACATATATTACAATATGTAGGCGTATACAATTCGTAGACAAAGACTAATTGTATATAAGGTAAACGGTATTGAGGTTGTATTAATGTTAATTTTAGATCAAATAATTGTAAGATTAAAATGAGAAAGAATTACATACTACTTTTAGCATTAGTAGCAAGTGGTCTACATGCCCAGTCTTCTGTACAGGTTGTAGATAGTTATTTGAAAAATCAAACTGTCGATGTTAATAATAAGAAAGCATCAAGTCAGTTTTCAAATCTTGAATATGCGGTCGTTAACGAAAACGTAATTGGAGATAATGTTGCAGATTATGTCAAGATCCAACAAGTTGTTAATAATATACCTGTGTATCAAAGCTTCGGTACTTTTCAAGTTAAAGACAAGAAAGTGCTTAGTTTTAATAATAACTTTAAGTTAGATAATGCAAATAGTCCCAAAGCAGGTCTCACTGCGAAACAGGCTATGGAAAAATATGCAGGAAAAGTTGCGAAGAAACTTGTAGTTGTTAAAGATCTTGAAAATTATAAGCATTATTCACAAACAAGTAAGTCGGATAATAATAGCATTCTTTTCGCTGATAAAGATGAACTTCTTAATTATTATCAATCCGAAAATGGTTTAAAATTAGCATGGATAATGCTTGCGGCGATGCCAGATGTTAATAGCAAAGCCGAAAAAATTCCATTATATGAAGTTGTTATTGATGCAAATACTGGTGACTTATTGTCAAGAGCATCTGTTGTTAGTGACTGTAGTTTCGATGCGGTAGCAAGAAAAAATAATACAGTTATTAAAAACAATCCCGAAGATTATAAATGGATTTATGATGGTTATAAAGAGTCTAGTGTTGCTTCAAATTCGGGGACATATAGAGTAATTCCTGCAAATTATGAAAGTCCCTTAAAACATAGTTTTGAGTTGGTTACCAATGCTGATGATCCTGTTGCATCGAAGGAAGGTTGGCATAAGTTATTAAACGTACCTAGAAGTGCTCAGGCACCTATGCCATTAACAGCTTATCATACTGTTGGTAATAATGCTCGCGTGAGCTCGGATACAGATGGTACTGCTAGTGATTTGATTATTGGAAGTAACGGTTTATTAGCTGACCTTGCTTTAGGTCAATTAAAAGAAGAAGCATATGGGGGAGAGAATTTGTTGTTTGATTTTCCAAATCCTGGAGCGTCGATTAATTATAATCCAGTAGCTTATGCCAATGCTTCTACAACGCAAATGTTTTATTCCATTAATTCGATACATGACATTTTACACTATCATGGTTTTAATCCTAAAGCAGGAAGTTTTCAAGCTAATAGCGGCGAAGGATTTCATACAACGGGGATAACTGTTGCGGGGCTTGGAGAGGAGCATAGAACCATAAATAATGCATTTATGATTTATAATATTAGACTTTTTAAGGCGCCAATTACTTGTTTTTTCACTTTTGAAACAACGAAGGAAGGTGCTGGTGTGTTTGATATTAATACTGGAATATATCAAGGTACATATCACGGATCTTATGGTAATAATTCGGCTTATAATTATGGAGTTGATCCTGTAGTTACCGGTGATATAGCGTTATTGGATGATGGTACTGGTGCTAATGTACACGATGGTTGCGAACCAGTAATTAACGGAGCCGCTTTACAAGATAAAATTGTTTTAATTGATAGAGGAAACTGTCTTTTCAATGATAAAATTGTTAATGTTTTACCTTATCATCCTAAAGGTATTGTTTTCCTCAATAATTCAACAAATCCTCTTCCACTTAGTATAGCAGTTGAAGGTACTGGAGACAATAGTAATTTGAATTTTCCAGCGGTCGCTATCGAGCTCGATATAGCGAATAAGTTAAAACAATCTATAGTAGACGGAACGGCTCCACAAGTTACATTACCGTCTGAAGAATTTGGAATTAACAAAAGAGATAGTGGTTTTGATAGTCAAGTTATCTTACACGAGTACACACATGCTGTATCTGGACGTATAACTGGTAGTGCTATGGGAGGCGAAGAAGGTATGAATGAGGGTTGGAGCGATTATGTTGCACTTAACCTAACACAACAAGCTAACCAAGTAGACACAGATCAAATTGATATGGGTAGCTACGCTTTCGGTGGCGGCGGTCTACGTGTGAAGCCTTATACAACCGATATGAGTGTTAATCCTCATACTTACGACTACCTTAAAGTTATTGGCCCTGGTGAAAATCTAGAGCATCCTACAGGTTATTTATGGGCAGTTATGCTTTGGGAAATGCATTGGAAGTTTGTTAACAAATATGGTTTTAATCCTGATCATAAATCTAACCAAGGTGGTAACAATATGGCTTTAGATCTTGTTTTGCAAGGACAAAAAATGCAAGTTCCTAATCCTGGTTTTGTGGAAGGACGTGATGCAATTTTACAAGCCGATCAAGCTATGTTTAATGGTGATAACAAATGTATCATTTGGGAAGCTTTTGCAAAAAGAGGTTTAGGTTTTAGTGCTAAACAAGGCACATCTGCTTCCAGAATTGATGGTACAGAAGCTTTTGATCTTCCAGAGGACTGTAAAGTTCTTTCTTCGAATGAAGTTAATACATCTAATATCAGTATTTATCCTAACCCAGCTAAAGATGTAGTCTATGTAATGACTAATGAAAATGTTCTAAAAGCTGAAATATTTGATATGCTTGGTAATCTAGTTTCTTCACAGACTATTAACGCTTCATTGCAAAAAAGAAGTGTAGATACTTCCAACCTAACAAAAGGTGTTTACATCTTAAAATTACATTCGACCGAAGGCGTTGTAACTAAAAAAATTATCAAAAACTAATCATTATATATTATGAAAAAATCTCTAATCATTTTTTGTTTGTTTTTATCAGCAATGTCATTATTTGCAAATAAAACAAACAACAATCCGAAAAAGGCCAAACCTATAGCAAACTATTGTACACCAAACGTTAGCGATCCCGAAGCCTTGACTTGGGTTTCGATCGGTACCATTAACAATAGAACAGCCGCAACATCGGCTGTAGGATATGAAGATTTTACAAGTATGAGTACAGATCTAGGTCGTTATAAAACATACGAAATTAAGCTTCAAGGTAATACCGAAGGTAACTATAAGGCTAGTTTTACAGTTTTTATCGATTTTAATCATGATGGCATTTTGGGCCCCCAAAGATATGATGATCTAGAAGGGAAAAAAGAACGTTTTGAAATTGGGACAATTACAAACTCAACAGGAACTGATGATAAAATTCTGACAGCAACAATAACTATTCCTGGTAGTGCACTAGAGGGTGTTACAAGGATGAGAGTTATGAAAAGACAAACTACAGCAACACCTGTTGTTTATGCGACCTCTGGTTGTGATCTTGGTAATACTTATGGGCAAGTGGAAGACTACACTATTAATATCATTAATCCGCAAGGTTGTGACTCTGCTGTTAATGGTTCTAATTTAACCAATGCTTTTGTACCTAAAAATGTTAATGATTATCAAACGATTACAACTTCAGCAAAAACTGGTGCCTATACAGATGTTTTTGTTATGGAAGGCGTGACTTACGATTTTAAAATTAGTAAAACAGGTGTGTTTTCAACTATTAAAGATGCGAGTACAGGATCTACTTATCGTACTGCAACAGAACAAGATTTTTCTTGGTTATCATCAGTAACGGGTTATATAAGATGGTACACGCATGCGGGTGAAGATTGTTCTGCCGATAGTTCTACTTTTACCGAAAGTGTAAAGCCAAGTTTACAAACTAATCCACTTGATATTGATTGCGCTACAGGTATACCAGCTATCAAGGGTTTCTTTAACCTCGAAAATGCTGGATCAAATGCTCAAGAACTAGCTTTTGACATTCAGATGTTACAAGGTAAAACTTCTACTATTAAAGGTATTAACCTTACTATGGCTGACACTACAGGTAGTATTAATTTTGAAGAATTGAATGATCAAAATGGATTACCAGGTTCTTTAATTTCAACAATTAATGGTACAGTAGAAAGTAAAACTTTGGCTTATGTACGTGACGGTAAGTCTTTCTATAATTATAAAATTATTTTTGACAAACCAGTTATTGCAGATATTACTTTAGGAACAAGAAAATGGCTGAAATTAATAACAGATGCAGCTTACGTAGAGGTTAATCCAATTTTCCAAAACGATAAGAAGATTGCTTACAAAAATACTGTTACCACAGACTGGCAAATTAACAATGATTTTGAGCTTGTGTACCAATTAATTGCACAATGTCAGCAGGATATGTGTACGCAGGTTGTTTTATCAGGAGATGATCCTACAGATGGTGCTCTTACAGGAGATATGTTAGCGTTTTCACTAGGCTTAATAACACAATCTTTAGATATCATTGTTGAACCTAATAAACAATTAAAAGTAAATGGTATAGAACTTGGTTTAACCTTGCTAGGCACGAGCGCAGATCTAAACACTCCTCGAGTTTTAGATTTGAATCTAAGATCACATGACGCAACTTTACAAGAACCTAGCAACATTTTAAAAGCAAAATTACCTTATACTTTTACAAGAGAGTTAGTCGAAGAAATACCATTAGATGAAACCTCTTCATTCTATATATTTAAAGTTAAAGTATTATTTGACGAAACATTAGTTTTGGATGGAAGCCAATCCACAACTTATTGGTTAGAGTTAGCAACAAATTACTATGCAACAATGGCTAGTGCCGAAATAAGTAGTTACATAGGTATGCCTGCTTTCACAAGATATATGGATGCTGTTTGGGTAAAACAAGATTTTGAAGTCGCTTATAATTTATTAACAGACTGTTCTACATTAGAAACACAAAACCCTATAAAGCAAGAGAAAACAAAGGTGTATCCAGTGCCTTTTGTTAATACTTTGACAGTTAACTCTGCAACACAGATTAGAACTATTGAAATTTTCAACTTAGCTGGTGCTAAAACTTTACAAAAAGAAGTTAATCAGTCGAAAATTGATTTAGAACTTAGTACACTTCCTGTTGGTATTTACGTTGTTAAAATAACAGATGTTAACGGAAAAGTAGATGTACAAAAAGTAATTAAAAAGTAGTAATTTCTGCGAAAGTAATTGTTTGGGAGGACCGACTCGAAAGAGCGGTCTTCTCTTTTATTAAAGTTTAAAACAAAAACCTCTAGGATTTCTAGAGGTTTTTTATTTTTTGCTATTGTTATTAAAGCATGACAACGCCTTCAATTTCTGCAACTTTTTTGTAAATATCGATAACTTGGTCAGCATCTAACACAAAACATTGTATTGTACATGCAGTGTATTTACCATTTTTACTATCTCTACTGGTGAAAGTGTGTTGAAGTCCGTCGAATACCTTCATGATTTCTGTAATCTTTCCAGAGTCGCTTGGTACGATAAATTTGTATAAATATTCTTCTGGAAAATTGTGATGTTCGGTCAATTTTTCATGAAGCGATTTATAAAATTCTTCTGGATTTTTATGATCACTATTAATAATTTCTGCCATAATTTTAGGTTTAAAAAAAGTTTCCGAAACAGTTCGGAAACTCAAAGGTAATGATATTTTATTTTTATTCCGCTATGGATTGTCAGCCGTTGCTTCTTGCGGTAGCGGTTCATCGTCTGGCGTTTGTGCCAGGGTTTTATCCAAGTTGAAAAGTGACTCGTCGGTTGCTTTATCACCACCAGCGATTTTCAATTTGTCGATAAGTCCAAGTGCTAATTTTTCTTCTTCAATTTGTTCTTTTACAAACCATTGCATAAAATTCCAAGTGGCCCAATCTTTTTCTTCAAAGGCTAAATCTACCAATTTGTAGATTGCAGAGGTGTTGTCTACTTCGCTTTCAAAGACTTTATTAAAACAATCGGTAAGTGTTTTTGGATTAGCAGGTGGCGCTGCAATAGCTTCAACTTTAGGTTTTCCACCACGATCCAAAATATACCTCATAAATTTTATCATATGATTGCGTTCTTCTTGCGAATGTCGGTATAAGAAATTCGCAATTCCAGCATAACCTTCCGTATCAGCCCAAACCCCAAGTGACAAAAATATCTGCGACGCATGCGCTTCCTTTGTCATCTGTTTGATAAGAGCTTCTTGCATTTTTTTTGATAATCTGTTGGTGTTCATAATAACTGTGTTTGGTTAATATTTATTTTTTCAATGCATTGGTTAATACATCTGTGTTTTGTTTTTCATAATTTGTAATAAGTGCAAACATACCATTTACAAGTTGCTGAGAAGCCAAATTGCTCAACATACTTGCGCTAGTGCTGTTATTGTTTTGACCTAATAAACTTCCCAAAATATTGTTGCCTTTTAATGCTGTATTAATGGTTTTTACGATTCCAAATTCATTTAATTTTTTATCAACTTCTGGCGCCAAAGCAGCAACCAATTGAGATTCTGTTTTTTCGCGAAGAATTTGCGATGCAATACCAGATCCACCTTGGGCAATTCTAGCAGCATCATCAGTCGTTAAGCTGTTAACACCATTTATTAAAATAGGTTCTGCAAATTTTGATGTAAAAGCCGCTGCTTCGGCGATGTATTCTTTTTCTTTGTTAACTAAATTCGAAAGGCCAAGACTTGTTAAAGTTGAATTGATACTTCGTAGTTGTGAGGGCATCGCTTGGTCAATTAAACTATTCGACATAAAAGCTTCTTTGTTTTGAAATGTCGAAACGCCACTTGTAATACCGCCAATTAGTATTTTTTTAATAATTGAAAGTCCAATACTAGAGGTTGCTAAAGCGACACAAGAGTGGGATACTCCCGCTACTGCCACTGTTGCTATTGTTGCTGTGATTATAAATCTTGGTCTCATGTTCTATTTTAAATTTTGTTTGTTTTTAAGTTTCAAAAATTAAGCCATCTGTTTTTTTAACAATTGACTTTGCTAGCTTTTTTATAACTTTAAAAATAAAATATGTCCATCGAAATTAACAGAAATATTGTCCTTACCAATCCCGAAACCAAATCATTTTTAGCCGACGCTTATTATAAAAAAAATGATAATAAATTGCCGTTGGTCATTTTAGTGCATGGTTATAAAGGTTTTAAAGATTGGGGTGCTTGGCATTATCTTGCTGAAGCATTTGCTGAGGCAGGTTTTTATTTTGTGAAATTTAATTTTTCTCACAACGGGACGACTTTGGATGATACTTCTAATTTTGCAGATTTGGAGGCTTTTGGTCATAATAACTATTCTAAAGAGATGAGCGATTTAACATTTGTAATCGATTATTTTTCTAAATTACCAGAGGTTGATGCTTCCAAAATTGCTTTAATTGGTCATAGTCGTGGCAACGGAAATGTCATTATACAAGCTGCCGAAGATCATCGTATTAAAGCTTTGGTGGATTTTGCAGGGATTTCGGATTATGCATCGCGTTTTCCTCCAAAAGAAATGTTGCCCGAAATTAAAAAAGCTGGCGTTCTCTATATCGAGAATAAACGAACCAAACAACAGATGCCACATTATTTTCAGTTTTTTGAAGATTTTAAAGCCAATGAAGAACGTTTTACGATCGAGAATGCTGTTAAAAAATTATTGATTCCTTATTTAATAATTCATGGTTCGGCGGACGAAACGGTTAATTTACGAGAGGCAGAATTGCTTCATCAATGGGCAAAAAACTCGGAATTATTGGTTATTGAAAACGGTGATCACGGTTTTGGAAGTTTTGAACCTTGGTCAGAAAAACAAATGCCAAAAGATTTAAAATTTGTTACCGAGAAAACCATAGACTTTTTAAAAGAAAAATTGTAAATATTTCATATGTCTATCGAAAATATAATTGTTGATAGATTTTGTCTTTTTGTTGTTTTCCCTTTTTGAATTAATAAAAGTCTTATTGG
Source organism: Soonwooa buanensis (assembly GCF_900167905.1). GTDB lineage: Bacteria > Bacteroidota > Bacteroidia > Flavobacteriales > Weeksellaceae > Soonwooa > Soonwooa buanensis. The sequence goes on from NZ_FUYZ01000002.1 coordinate 303,017, forward strand.
TAGGCTATTTGCTTTAGTTTTGTCAAATAAAATTGAATTAATTTAAAAATAAAATAGTATGAAAATTTCAATCGGATTAGATGCAAAACAAATTAAGGATAATGTAAAAGCGCTTTCTGTACTTTTAGCAGATGAACATATTCTTTATACGAAAACTCGAAATGCACATTGGAATGTTGAAGGAGCAGATTTTCACGCAATGCATGTCTTTTTTGAAAGTCAATATGACGAGCTCGAAGAGATTATCGATGAGGTTGCAGAACGTATTCGTCAGTTAGGACAAATGGCGCCAGGAAGCCTAAAAGACTTTGTACAGTTAACAAGGTTGTCAGAGAGAAAACTTAGTAAAAATGACAGTCAGTCGTTCATCAAAGCTTTGTTAGAAGATCAAGAATCTGTGATATCTTACATTCGTGAAGTTGTTGCAAAAATGGATGATTCTAAAGATTTCGGTACAGAAGATTTCTTGGTAGGACTTCTCGAAAAACACGAAAAAATGGCTTGGATGCTAAGAGCGCATTTATAAAAGTAATGTGATTAAAAAAGTATAATAAAAAAACGCCGCATAAGTAATGTGGCGTTTTTTGTTATCATTGAAAAAATTCAGTTGTAATTTAATGGAAAATTATTTCACAAACAAGGCAAAAGAGCTTCCTGTCCACATTTGGTCGGCTTTATTAAAATCAACATTCGCCATGTCGGACTTGGTCATTCTCACCAAATTATTAAGATAAGTTGGGAATTCGTCGCCAGGTTTCCAAATGAAAAGCATTCGGATTTCACCTTTTGCATAGTCGCCATTTGGATCACGGAAAACTTCCGCATACTCTACTTTTTTCTGTAAAATATATTGAGAAGGATCATCGAGTTGTGCTAAAGTCTCTTTAGTTGGATGTAAGTTAATACCACCACCAGCAAAGGAATATAAAGGTTTTAAGACATATTCTTCAATATTTTCATCACTCGGAAATTCGTTGGCGTAATAGCTTTCTGGGATGTAAGTATGTTCCAAAAGAGGCAATACATATTTCGAAATTTTATAAAACCAATTTGGGTGTGTTACCCATTCTACATCGACATCTTCACGAATATTAAACTCCGATTCAAAACCTTCGATTTTATCCAATTCGTCCAAGATAATACGGTTGTAGATACGTTTAATTCTAACTAATTCGCCATTATCGTTTTCATAAAAAATCTCGCGACCTCTTTTTTTAACCTTGCTAAGACAAACGGTTTTTATGTGTAAAAGATCTTCTGTGATTTTAAAATCAATTTTTGTTTTTTGACGTTCAGGATAGACTTCGAGAAGAATGACATTTTCTGGATTTTCGTCACCTACGATAACTTCCTTCATAATCTCGATAAGTTGATCGTACGGAATACGCTGCGATAACTCTGACAAAAATGGAAAAACTTCAAAAACAACATCTCGATGCAATTCTTCAAAAGCATAAAGAGATGGGAAAGCTTGTAACTCGATTAACTGAGGCATTGGCTTGCCATCGGCGCCACGACAAATACCAAAATCGATGCACAAAAAGTGCGGCTTGTCTGTATCATTTGGCACGAAACAGTTTGCTGGAATAGCTTTATCAAAAACCTCTTTTGGAATTTTATTAATTTGTTCCAAAATAGATTCGGCAGCGTACAATAATTTTTCTCTAAAAGAATAGGGCAGAAAAACTGGCGTTTCGCAAAGGCGAAAACCTGTGTATTGTCCAGTTTTTTCGTGTATCATCTCCTTCATCAACTCGTATTTTTCGTTGGTGAATTCTTGATTGAATTGATCTCTATATTTAGGTACCATTTGTGTTTTGTTTTTAAAAGTTAATTAATCCAAACTATGAGCTAGTGCTTGCAAAATTTTGTCTTGAGCCATTTTTAAGAAACTCGGCAAAATTTCTTTTTGTGTCAAAATAATTTTGTCTTCATCATCAATTCTATCCACGGTTTCCAAATATTTTTCCATACCGAAGTTGTTGATCATCGCTTGTTTGTTAGATTCATCTTTTAGATTTTCTAACATGCCTGCAGGATTAGCTTCTGGATGGAATTGAGTCCCGAAAATCTCATCCGAAAAACGAATCGCCATCAATGCTCTTTCTAATTGGATATTCGGACGCATCTTTTCGATTGCGACAACCTTCATTCCCATTTCGTTTAACTTATCATCGTTTGGTTCGATGCATTGGTATGAGCGCGAATCCACGGCGTAGAAAGGTTCTGGCAGATTTTTAAATAAAACTTCTTGCTCGCCTTCCTCTGTTTTATGGATTGGCATCACACCAAACGAGTAAGATTTTCTTTTACAAACATTCGCCAACTTCCAATTGATAACCGCTAATTGGAATGAGTGACAAATCAAAAACAAGTATTTTTTGTCTTCGTTATTTTTGTTGTAATCCCAAATTCCGTTTAAGAAATTAGCGTAAGGTGCTTCCCATGCAAAACCTTCTTTGTGGGGATTTCCGGGACCACCTGACGAAATGAAAACATCAAAATCTTCAATATTTGGCATTTCGTTTTTATAACGAACATCGAAAACTTTGATGCTGATTTGCTCTGAGTTTGTATTTTTAAAATTTTCAGAAATCTGAATAATATTCGCCAATCCTTGGTTGGGGAAATTGTTATTCATATCCAAAATTGCGATTCTAACTGCTTGATTCATACTGCAAAAAATTTATGCAAAGTTAAGCAAATATTAACAAATGGCTTTTCAAACGTCTTTAAAGACTGGCTAAATGACATTTTTTTCGGTTTCGAAAATCATGTAATCAACAACCGCTTTTAGGTCGCCGCCACTTTCATTAAAGACTTGTAGCTGTCGATCTGCGCCAGTTCCCATTTTTAAAATTTCTCGCGAATATTCAACTTCTTGACGACAATCTAGCTCGTCCACCACATCGTCGATAAACAGTAAAAGTTCGTCCAATAAATCGGAATACGGAACACTGGTTTCTTTTCCAAAATCGATTAAGTTAGCGTGGATTCCATCTTTAGAAGCACGCCATTTATTTTCAGAAATCATCAATCTTCGATAAGATCGGAAGCTGATATTTTGTTGATGCATTTTGTAGATTTTCGCCACCAAACATTGCATAATAGCTGCCATACAAACGGTTTCGTCAATCGTTAATGGCATGTCGCAAATCCTAAATTCTATCGTTGGATAGAATGGATGGACACGCAGATCCCACCAGATTTTCTTAGCATTGTCTATCGTTCCTGTTTTAATCATCAAATTAACATAAGCATCAAACTCTGCAACACTACTGAAGTAACTCGGAATCCCGGTTCTCGGAAACTTTGCAAAAACTTCTTGACGATAAGATTTGAAACCGGTCAAACGACCAACCCAAAACGGCGAATTGGTAGACAAAGCGTAAACGTGAGGCAAAAAGTAACGCATCACATTTTGGATTCGGATGCCTTCTTCTCGATCAGGAATGCCGATGTGTACGTGTAATCCGAAAATAAGATTAGAACGTGCAACATCGCCCATGTCGTTTACCAACTTGTCATAACGAGCATCTTTGGTGATGACATTATTCTTCCAATGCGAAAATGGATGTGTGCCACCTCCCGAAACGCGAAGTCCTTGCTCATGCGCCACTTTTACAAGATGACGACGAAGATTGGTAAGCTCTTCTCTGGCTTCTTTAACGTTTTGACAAATGCCAGTTTCCATTTCGACAACGGATTCGTGCATCTCGTGTTTTAGGTTTTCGCTGAGAAGTGTTTTTCCGCCTTCAATGATCTTGGAAACATGTGAAACCAAATCGCGTGTTTCGGCATCGATGATCTGGTATTCTTCTTCAACTCCTATCGTAAATCTGTGCATAGTTTGTGTTTTTGATGTTAGAAAAGCTCTATTTTTTAACAGAATCTTTCACGAAATCGCCCCAAGAAATATTAGGTTTTCCAGAAACAAATTCTTTGGCTTTTTCGATGGCTAATTTCGCAGAATGTTCCACAATCCACTGGAAGTTATCTTCACCAACGGAGTTGCGATCGGCGTCTGGCGCAGGATTACAGAAATCGATTGCATAAGGAATTCCGTCTCTTACAGCGAATTCAACTGTGTTAAAATCATATCCTAAAGCTTCATTAATTTTTAAAGTATAATCATGAATGGTTTTTAGAATTTTTTCTAATTGTTCGCCTTCGTATTTAGACTCGGTTACGTAACGCAAATGATGTGGATTACGTGGATCGTAAGGCATAATGTGAACATACTTTTTGCCCAAACAATAAACACGATAATAATCTTCGAAGACAATTTCTTCTTGAACCATCATCACTAGTTGTTCAGTTTCTGACAATTTATTCCAAAGATCATCTGGATTTTCAACTCTGTAAACATTACGCCAACCGCCACCATCATGAGGTTTCATATAAGCAGGGAAGCCAACATAGTTAAAAATATAATCCCAATCGTGCGGGAATTTTAAGTTTCTAAATGAAGTTTCTGACGTGTTAGTCGGTCTTTCGTGTGATGGAAGAAGAACTGTTTTCGGAACTGGAATTCCGATTTTTGTCATCAAGGCATTATTGAAAAACTTTTCGTCAGCGCTCCACCAAAAAGGATTGTTGATGACATAAGTTCCATTAACAGCGGCATTCTTAAGATAAGCACGATAAAAAGGAACATCCTGAGAAATTCTGTCAATAATCACAGCATATTCGTAATCTGCACCTTGCTCTAGTTTGTCAATCATAACGGGTTCTGCGATAATTTCGCCGTTACCTAATTCGTTTACTTTATCTATAAATGCCCATGGAAACGTGTCTTCCATACCAAATAATATTCCTACTTTCTTAGCCATAATTGTACTTTTTTTATGTGTTTTTAAAATGATTTAATTAAAATAATTTGAGATAAATTTTGGGAAAACCATGCGCCAAAGTGGCCAATCGTGGTTAATCCATTTGGCTTCGTCGTACCAAAAATTAATAGATTTTGTTGCTAAAATAGCCGCCATTTTTCGAGTCTTATCAAGACAAATATCTTGGTCAGAAGTACTTAATACTATGTGCATATGTCGATATTTCCAAGCTTCATCATTTGGCATAAATTCTTCTGGACAATTGAAATACACCAAATTATCTTGATAATTATCCATAAAACTTCTAATCGAAAAAGCGCCAGACAAACAAAATAAATGCGATACCAAATCTGGATATCTAAATGCAAAGTTAGAAGCATGATAACCACCAAAACTGCAACCAGCAACAGCTACACGATGTGTCTGATGTAATTTTTGGATCGAAGGCACAAATTCTTGCACCAAAAACTGAATGTATCTTTCGTAGTTTCGGATGCGTTCTGCGGGTGATAAATGGTCCGCATAAAAAGTGTCTTTGTCAATGGTTTCGACATTGTATAACTTAACTTTTCCATCATCTATAAAACTGGAAATGCTTCCATTGAGATGAAAATCAGCATTCTGAGTGTAAGAACCTTGCGAGGTCGGAAACATAATGATAGGATATCCAAAATGTCCTGTAATTTCGATTTTTAAGTTTCTCCCCAAAATGTGAGAATAATATTCTGTATGTTCGATTTGCATTTTTGTGAGTTTAAGAGGTTGGTTTTTCTGTAGGTGGTAAAATATTGAGGATGCTTTCTGCGATAATTTCTGAGGCGCAGTCGAGATCTTCAATAATTTGTTGTTCAGATTCGGATTTAAAAACGATTCCGATGTGATTGTCAATGGATAAAAATTTGAAAATCTGTGGACATTTAAAAATCGAAGTGTCAGGATTTTTTTCCTTTGCTAAAGCAATTAAAAGTCCAGCAAAAAGATTGGATTTAATCTCTACTGAATAATCATTTTTGCGTAATAAAGCATCTTCCAATCTTGCCCATTCTCTCCAAATATTAACACCAGTTGCGGCTTCTATCATATCCGGAATGTGCGCACCACCAACTCGTGATGAGGTTTCTAGGAAGTAAAATTGTCCATCATCGCCGAAGATAAATTCGCTATGAGTTGCGCCGTTTTTAATTCCAAATTTTTCTAAAACTTGTTGGTTGATTTTTAAAAGTGCTTTTGTAAAATCCGAATTTTGATCCAAAGTCCTTGTTGCAAAAACTCCACCTTCGTGCGACACTTTCATCGGTGGTGATGTATATTGCGAACAACATGCAAAAACAATTTGATGTTTATAAACGAGACAATCGACATGATAAACTTTCCCTGGTTTAAAACTTTCTAGGAGAAATTTGTAACGTTCTTCTTTTAGATTTTCGATGGCAGTCCATAGTTGCTCACGATCTTTTATTTTTTTAATCCCACTTGCAGATGCTTCAGATCGAGGTTTCAAAACCCACGGACCTGGATGTTCTTCAATAAACTTGTTTAGTTTAGCATCATTAAATATCGATGAAAATTCAGGTACATTAATATCGTTATCCAAAGCTTGTTGACGCATCGCCAACTTGTCACGGAAATAACGATGTGTCGTCTGTCCCATGCCTGGGATTCTGTATGTTTCGCGAATCATTGCTGCTTTTTCGACATCGTAATCGTCCAAAGCAACAACTGCATCCACCTGATGAATTTTCATTAAATAAGAAAATCCTTGTACAAGATGTTCGAGATTCCAAGTTGAAGGTGCAATCTCCGACATATAATAGACTTCGTCGATCGCATGCCAAGGCCAGTCTTTGGTTTTTAAAGACTCAGAGGTAATCAAAATGACTTTGTTGCCAAGTTTTTTAGCTTCATCAATAAAGTCAAATCCTTTGTAGTAACAGGATATACAGACAATAGTTTTTTCCATCATATTGTAATTTGTATCATCAATTATAAGTTTTGAAAAGTTGTGCTAGCAAGTGTACGCCATAGCCAGTTGCCGCTTTATCTTTCGCATATTCGACATTTCCGTAGGCGACACCAGCGATGTCAAGATGTGCCCACGATGGATGATCATTGATAAATTGTTCCAAAAATTTTGCAGCAACAATACAGTCGCCAACAGGTTTTAATGAAATGTTTTTAAAATCGGCAACATCCGAAGTTATTTCAGATTTCCAAACGTCCCAAAGTGGAAGATTCCAAATTCTATTTTGACTTTTTTCGCTTGAAGATTGTAGTTTTTGATTAAGTTGCTCGTCGTTACAAAAATAGGCGCCACAAGTGTTTCCGAACATTCGTACGCTGCTTCCTGTTAAAGTCGCAAGGTCAATAAGATGGTCCAATTTGTAATTTTTGGTGATGTAAGAAAGACCGTCGGCTAATGTTAATCGGCCTTCGGCATCGGTATCAATAATTTCGATGGTTTTTCCGTTGTAGGCTTTTACGACATCACTTGGTAAATAAGCTTTTTCCGAAACTGCATTATCCGTTATTGGTAAAACCGCAACGATATTAATTGGAAGTTGCATTTCCGCAGCATAGATTAATGCGCCAATTACCGCTGAAGCGCCTCCCATATCGCTTTTCATGTAGTGAAGATTTGCAGAAGGTTTAATAGAAATTCCACCTGTATCAAACAATACGCATTTCCCAACAAGTCCAATCGTCGGAGCAGATTTTTTAGAACTTTGATATTCTAAAATCGTGAACGCCGCGTCCATCGCACTTCCCTGATTAACCGCTACAAAAGCACCCAAGCCTTTTTTAATCGATTCTTCGCGATTGTAAGCTTTGTATTTGAGTTTATATTTTTTTGAAATCTCTTTTAAAAATGAAGAAATATCATCAACCTTCTTTTGATTGGCGGGTTTGTTAAGCCAATCCATTCCAGCGAATTGTCCTACACAAAGGGCTTTCGCATCTTTTATAATGGCATTAATCGTTTTTTTGTCTTGTTTTGATGTCTCAATTTCAAAATCAGAACTCCAAAAAGGATGTTCATTTTTGAATGGATATTGATAAGTCCCTTGGAAAAGTCCAATGATAAAGGCTTCTAACTCGTCGTCTGTTAACTCATTTTTAATAACAAGTTTTTGCGCAAGAAGAGATTTTCGGTATTTGTAAGAAAAACTTTTTCCGATGTCTAAAAGATTGGCAGTTGATATTTTCTTTCCAAAACCAATAAAATATTGAACGGAATTTTCCTCTGCACTCACGAAAAATTCTTTCTCTTCCGCAGAAAAAAATAGTTGAATATTTTTTGGAAAATCAGCTTTAGAAATTGACCAATCTTCGGTTGTATAAAGTTGTATTGTTTGTTGTATGCTATCTTTTTTAGCCATTTTTTTCAGTTGTAGAGGTTTGTTTTTTTATTGTAGTTGGATCTTCAAGCGTATCATAATACAGCCATTCTATCGCTCGTGGAAATTCTTGCGACCAATAGAATTCTTGATGTGTTCCTTCATCATTAATGCTTGTTTTAGTTTCAAAATTAAAATAATCTTGCAGTTCCCAAGTTTGTAAAGCGGTTTCGAATTTTTCTATTCTTTCAACCATTTGCGAACCTTCTTTTGCGCCGCCGTAGAGATAAACTTTGGTGTAAAAAGCTTTGCTAAATTTCATCAACGGAAAATCATTATTCGGCTCTACCCAAAGCGATGGCGAAAAAATCATCAATTTGGAATAGACTTCAGGATAAAGAAATCCCGCATAGATGCTGATGAGTGCACCTAACGAACTTCCTCCAATACCTGTATTATCGCGATCTTTTTTGGTTCTATAATTTTTGTCAACAAATGGTTTAAGAGTATCCGTTATAAATCTTAAATATTTTTTGCCTTCTGCACCTTCGGTAACTTCTTCGTTGTCAAAAATATATTCTTTTATTCTGTCATTATTACCGTGTTCTACGGCAATCACGATGAGATTTCCTCGTCCGTATTCTGCTAACAAAGCTAGTTTTTTGTCGATTTCCCAATTTCCAAAAGCTGAACTTTCATTAAAAAGATTTTGTGCGTCTTGCAAGTACAAAACGGGATAATCTTGTTCGGTTTCGTGATAATTGTAGGGAAGAAGCGCCCAAACTTTGCGTGTTTTGTCCAATTGTGGACTGTAGAAAGCTTCATCTATTAATTCTACGTTTGGGAAAAATTCTTTTTTGAAAGGTCCCCAATTGATACGCCATTTTTCGACTTTATTATTTGATTCTTTATCTGTTTTTTTTACTTTTTTGTTGGCTGTAATGTTGTCGTATTTGTCGATTTCAACGTTCCCCCAACCTCCTTTTGTGAATTTATACTCTATGATATCAGGCAATTTTTCATCGGCGATATCTATGAAATAATGTGCATTGTCAATTTTTGTCATTTTAAAATTTGGATCTTTCGGATTCCAAGCGTTAAAATTTCCTGTTATGTAGACATCGCGATCATCTTCATCCAGCGTCATCAGGTTAAACTTCATCTTTTCGTTCGTGTTAATGACTTCTAATTTATGAAATATTTCAACATCTTTAACATTTGTGTAATAATTAATTGTAAAATAATTGTTTTGTTGTTTAATGTTAAGTGAATGTGATTAAATGTTTAAAAACTCTAAATATTGATTTGTGTTAAAATTTAACTTGTCAGTTTCTAATTAATGATTAACTTGCTATAGTTGTTAACGACTTCTAATAGCTTATTTATGTCAAATCACGATGCATTTTCTTTGTGGACAGAACTGGATGTTTACTTGTTTCGAGCGGGTAAACATTTTAAGCTTTATGAAAAATTTGGTGCGCACGAAGCTGTTGTTGATGGCGAAAATGGAATTTATTTTTCTGTATGGGCACCCAATGCAAAAGAAGTTTCGGTTATTGGTAATTTTAACAATTGGAAACACAGTAAGAATTTTTTGACTGGACGCTGGGATCAGTCGGGGATTTGGGAGACTTTTATTCCTAAACTTAAGATTTCGGATGTTTATAAATACAGCATCAAAACTCAAAAAAACGAATTTTTAGAAAAAAGTGATCCTTTTGCAGTTAAGATGGAACAAGCGATGCAGGCAGGATCGGTGATTGCATCGACTTGGTATGCTTGGCACGATGAAAAATGGTTGCTAAAACGCCAACATATTCCTGTGATGAAAACGCCGATTTCCGTCTACGAAATGCACCTCGGATCTTGGCGAAAAAATAAAAATAATCCTGACGAGTTTTTAACTTATCGTGAAATTGCTAGCGAATTAATTCCTTATGTTAAAGAAATGGGGTTTTCGCATGTCGAATTTATGCCTGTGATGGAATATCCTTATGATCCAAGTTGGGGTTATCAGATTACTGGCTTTTATGCGGCTTCGTCGCGATTTGGAGCACCGACGGATTTAATGTTTTTAATCGATCAACTTCATCAAAATGACATTGGCGTTATTCTCGATTGGGTGCCTTCGCATTTTCCTGGCGATGCTAACGGTTTGCATAGATTTGATAGTAGTTTTCTTTATGAACACGAAGATCCACGCAAGGGATTTCATCCAGATTGGAAGTCGTATATTTTCAATTATGGACGACCAGAAGTCAAATCTTTTTTGATAAGTAATGCGATGTTTTGGTTGGATCGATATCATGCGGACGGACTTCGTGTTGACGCGGTAACTTCGATGTTGCATCTTGATTATTCCAGAAACGATGGCGAATGGGAGCCTAATATCCATGGTGGAAATGTGAATTTGGAAGCCAAATCTTTTCTTCAAGATTTTAATTTAGCAGTTCATAAAAATTTTCCTGATGTGGTGACTATTGCTGAAGAAAGTTCGGATTTTCCAAAGTTAACGAAATCGGTTAGCGAAGACGGAATTGGTTTTGACATGAAATGGATGATGGGTTGGATGCACGACACTTTGGATTATTTCAAAAAAGATCCTGTTTATCGTAAATTTCATCAAGACTTGGTGACTTTTACGAGCCTTTATATGTTTAATGAAAACTATATGATGCCGCTTTCGCATGACGAAGTTGTGCATGGTAAAAGTAGTTTAATTTATAAAATGGCTGGCGACGAATGGCAGAAATACGCCAATCTGCGAGCCTTGTATCTTTATATGTTTACAAATCCAGGCGCCAAACTTCTCTTTATGGGAAGCGAATTTGCGCAAACTAATGAATGGAATTTTGAAACGCAACTCGATTGGGATTTATTAAAATATCCGATTCATGCACAGTTGCAATTATTTGTTAAAGAATTAAATAAAATTTATTCCCGCGAAAAAGCTTTATTTGAATTAAATTTTGACAAACATGGTTTCGAATGGGTTAATGGAGACGATCGCGATCACTCGATTTTTATCTATTTAAGGAAAGGAAAATCTAAGTCGGAGAAATTAATGATTATTCTTAATTTAACACCGAATAGCATGGATTATCAAGTTGGTGTTGATGATAAAAAATGGAAAATATTACTAAATTCTGACGATAAAAAATTTGGAGGAAGTGGCATTATTCCAAATATTAATAAAATACTTTCTAAAAAACTAATGGGAAGAGCTTATACAATGGATTTGCGATTGCCGCCTTTGTCTGGTTTAATCCTAAAAAATGAACATTAAACATATCAAAAACTTTATGAAAATTTTTCACCTTTCTATGGAGTGTTATCCTGTTGCAAAAGTTGGCGGACTGGCTGATGTGGTGGGCGCTTTACCGAAATATCAAAATCAAATGGGTTTGGATGCCAGTGTTGTGATGCCTTGGTACAATAATGCTTTTGTATACGATAACCAGTTAGAAGTTGTTTTTGATGGTTTTATTCATCAGGCTGAGCGGATGTATCAAGTTATCGTTCATAAAGAAATAAATAGAAAACTCGGTTTTGACTTATATTTAGTTAAAATTCCGGGACTTCTGGATCGCGAAAAAGTCTATGGTTATGATGATGAATCCGAGCAATTCATCGCTTTTCAGCACGGTGTTTTGCATTGGTTGTCCGCGATGGGGATTCGCCCTGATATTTTGCATTGTCACGATTATCACACAGGTTTGGTGCCTTTTATGATTGAAAATTGTCCAAGTTTTAAATTTATGAAAGGTGTTAAAACCATTGGCACGATTCATAATGGCGAATATCAAGGCAGTATGAGTTGGGAAATGTCCAAGTATCTGCCTTTTTTTGATGCCAGTAAATTTGGACTTCTAGACTGGAATTCGAGGATTAATCCGATGGCTGCGATGATAAAATCTAGCCACGCTTTTAATACCGTTTCTAAAGGTTATTTGGAAGAATTATTTTCAAGTTTTCAAGGTTTAGAAAGTCTCATGCATCAAGAAGCGCAGAAAGCCTTTGGAATTATTAACGGCATCGATACCGAAGTTTGGAATCCTAAAACCGATCCGATGATTGAAGCGCATTTCGATCTTAAAAATGCCGAAATAGGAAAATGGAAAAATAAAGTTCAGATTTGTGAAGCTTATGATCTTGATCCCAATTTGGCTTTGTTCGGATTTATTGGAAGATTTGCTGGTGAAAAAGGTGCAGATCTGCTGCCAGAAATAATTTCTCAAGCTATTAAAGAAAGCGATGGCAAGCTTAATATTATTGTTTTAGGTTCTGGAAATCCATATTTAGAGGCTTCACTACGAGAGCTTAAGAAAGTTTATCAGTTTAATTTTGCGCTAGATTTGGGGTATAAAGAATATTTGTCGCACCAGATTTATGCTTCGGCAGATTTTCTTTTGATGCCTTCGCGCGTGGAGCCTTGCGGACTTAATCAAATGTACGCCATGCGATATGGTACGATTCCTATTGTGAGATATACAGGCGGTTTGAAGGATACTGTAGAAGATATTTCGAGTGGCGGAAGTGGTTTTAATTTTACCGATGCTAATGCCGAAAGTGTTGTCCATGCGATGCAAAGAGCTTTAACAATTTTCGAAAATAAAAAAATGATGAAAATGTTAATAGAAAATAATATGAATTTTAATTTTTCTTGGGAGAAATCCGCTGAAAATTACTTATATTTATACAAGTACTGATTTGAAAATCAGACATCAAATCCAAATTAAGAAATCCAATTTCTTGACATCAAAAACACGACTTATAATATGAAAGCAAATGTAATCTCCATAGTGTTGGGTGGTGGACGAGGATCGAGATTGTTTCCTTTGACCGATTCTAGATCCAAGCCAGCTGTGCCAATTGCGGGAAAATACCGCCTTGTTGATATTCCGATTTCTAATTGTCTCAATTCTGGCTACAATAGGATTTTGGTTTTAACGCAGTTCAACTCGGCGTCGCTTAACTCACACATCAAGAATACATATCATTTCGATACATTTAGCAAAGGTTTTGTCGATATTTTGGCAGCTGAACAAAATGTTGAAAATGACCAATGGTACCAAGGGACGGCTGATGCGGTGCGCCAATCTATGAAACATTTGACTAAATATGAGTACGATTATATTTTGATTTTGTCAGGCGATCAATTATACCAAATGAACTTCCGTGAGATGATTGATTTTCACGAAAAAAATAATGGTGACATTACGATTGCGACAATCCCAGTTAATGCGAAAGATGCAACAGGATTTGGGATTTTAAAATCTGATGAAGACGGAAATATCACCGACTTTACAGAAAAACCAAGTGCAGATATTTTACCAGAATGGAAGTCGGAAGTTAGCGAAACTAATAAACGCCAAGGCAAAGATTATCTTGCATCGATGGGGATTTATGTGTTTTCAAAAAATGTGTTAAGAAAACTTTTCGCTGAAGGTGAAGGTGACGATTTTGGAAAAGATTTTATTCCTCAGGCGATTGGTCAGTATAAAACTTTGAGCTTTCAATACGATGGTTATTGGACAGACATCGGTACGATCGAGTCTTTTTATGAAGCCAATTTAGATTTAGCTCAAGATTTACCGCAATTTAATTTGTTCAGTTCTTCTCCGATTTACACAAGAGCAAGGATGTTACCGCCATCAAAAATTAATGGATCTTATGTCAGTAAAGCGGTTTTTGGGGACGGTTGCATTATTTTGGCAGCAAAGATTGAGAATTCGATTATTGGTAACAGAACCCGTATTGATAAAGGAACTACTGTTGTCAGTTCATACATTATGGGTGCCGATTATTATCAAACAACCAACGAAATTGTTGAAAATGAACATCAACAATCACCCAATATTGGGATCGGGAAATTCTGTTATATTGAGCGCGCAATCTTAGATAAAAACTGCCAGATAGGCGATAATGTCCGTATTATTGGAAGTAAAAATCTTCCTGATGGCGATTATGATACTTATTCGGTAAAAGACGGAATTGTCGTCGTTAAGAAAAATGCGGTCATCAAAAGCGGAACTCAAATTTCTTAAATTATCAATTTTACATCATTTTTGAATTTATTTTTCAAGAGTTTAAATTAGATTTTCCTGCGAAATAACAGGTGTTATTCATTGCATATAAATGTGAGATGCAATAAATTTGTGAAAATTAAATAAAAGACTTATTTGTATTTTATTTAAAACAAATTAAAAAATCTAATAAATAACAATTGATTAATGAGTAACAAATTAGTGCATAATTTTCACATTCCTGTAATGGGATTGGCTTATACCATCGATAGTCCAATACGTGTTGCGCAATACGGGATTTCTTCGGTCGTGTCGATAATTGATGACGAAATTATCGAAAAGATGAGAGCGTTTTATAGTAAAAAATTCAATTTTAATTATGAAACAATTACCAAAAAAGTTGAAGATTACAGAGCCGAAAGAATCACGGCTTATCTTGACATGATGGACGAAATCGTCACCAAAAAATTTAATGCTTTTAAAGATGATTTACAAAAAAATAAAGAATCACTAAAAAGCTTTACGGACATGTTACCAAGCTCTTCTGATCTTAAAACTGGTCTGCAGAATATCCTTAACAAAAAAGGAGATTGGGCAGATGCTATAAAAAATCTTTTGGAAACAAAATTGTCACCTGGCGAAATTGATGTTAACATTATGACAAAAGTGGACAAAGATAATTTTCTAAAAAACGAAGCTTTACCAACGATGTTTAATGATGCGCATGCGTCTTTGCGAGGTTTTGCAAAAAGTAAATTATCATCTTCTGTTGTTTTTTCGGCGGGGATGAATCCAAGGCTTTACAGCTATCTTGAGGAGTTTGAAGATTTTTATCCAGATGAAAATGGACACTTAAAAAAGAAAATTATTCTTAAAGTTAGCGATTTTCGTTCGGCGATGATTCAAGGGAATTTTTTAGCAAAAAAAGGACTTTGGGTTTCAGAATATCGTATAGAATCTGGACTTAACTGTGGTGGACATGCTTTTGCAACAGAAGGGATTTTGTTGGGACCAATTATGGAAGAATTCAAACAAAAAAAGAATGAACTACAAGCTTCTTCTCATGCTTTAATGCAAAATGCGCTACAGCAAAAATCGAGACCGACTTTGGCAGAAGCTTTAGATATCAAAATTTCTGTACAAGGTGGTATTGGGACGGCAGAAGAACATGAGTTTTTATTGTCCAATTATAATGTCGATACAACAGGTTGGGGTTCTCCGTTTTTGTTGGTTCCCGAAGCAACATCTGTGGATGAAGAAACTAGAACATTACTTGCTAATGCGAAAGAAGCGGATTTTTATTTAAGTAATATTTCACCTTTGGGTGTTCCTTTTAATTCTGTTAAAGGGACAACAAATGAATTGATTAAAGAAAAAAATAGTTTAAGAAATCGATTTGGAAGTTCGTGTCCAAAAAAGCTATTGGCGTTAAGTAAAGAGTTTTCACCAGAAGGAGTTTGTACAGCTTCTAAAAAATATCAAGACATAAAATTAGCAGATCTCGAAGCACAAAAAGACAGCCTTTCTGAGCAACAATATCAGAAAAAACGAAATGCGATTACAGATAAATCTTGTCTGTGTGTCGGTCTTGTAAATTCTGCTTATTTAGAACAAAACATCGAAATAAAAGGCGAGAAGCAAGGTGTTGTGGTGTGTCCAGGTCCTAATCTTAGTTATTTTGATAAGGAAGTGTCTTTATCGCAGATGATTAAACATATCTATGGTTATGACAATATTTTGGCGGATACCGAGCGACCAAATATTTTTGTTAATGAACTTAGATTATACGTGGAATATTTAAGAAACGAAATCTTTGATTTTTCGGAAGATATTACCAAATCTCAAATTAAAAAATGGGAAAACTTTAGAGATAATCTATTGAAAGGGATTTCGTACTATGAAAATTTGTTTGACGAGACTAATTTTTTCAAAAGCAATGTTTCGAAAATTAAATCGCAACTAGCTGATTACAAGTTAGCAATATGTTCTATCGCAATACCAAAGTTAGAACTAGCTTAAAGATTTTGTCTCTTTTTTATAAAGCCTTTAGATTTTCAAATTTAAAGGCTTTATTATTTGTCTTATATTTGGCAACGTTTTTGTCTATTAACTAAGCAAATATAAAAGGATGAAAAAATTATTGCTATTATTTTCTATGGTAGTTTTTGCGCTATCGTCGGCTCAATACGATAATATTAATGCCGGAGAAAGTCTTACGTATCGTATCCATTACGGTTTTTTAACGGCTGGATCAGCAACTTTGACGACTTCTAATGCGACGCTTAACAACAAGCCTTACTTCTATGTAAAAGGTGTTGGGCAGACAAGTGGCGCGGTTAAAGCTTTTTTTAAAGTAAACGACGTCTACGAGAGTTATATTAATCTTTATGGTCAGCCTTATTTTTATGTGAGAAATGTTGCAGAAGGTAGCTATCGTCAACATTTGCAGAGTACTTTTAATCACGTTAATCAAACCGTTTATTTGGTTGATAAAAAAAATACCGATCGTCCCGCAAAGACGATTAACACAGCAAAAGGTGTTCAAGATATGTTATCTAGTTTCTATTATTTAAGAAATTTGGATGACGATCAATTAAAGGTGGGGAATGTTATCAAAATGAATGTTTGGATTGATGACGAGATGTTTCCGTTTCAGTTGAGAATTGCGGGTACAGAAAACGTTTCGACAAAATTTGGAAAAATTAATTGTCTTAAAATCATTCCATCTGTAATGAGTGGGCGTGTTTTTAAAGAAAAAGAAGGTGTAACACTTTGGGTGTCAAATGACAAAAATAGAGTTCCGATTCTTATTAAAGCGGAATTAACTGTTGGTGCGATTAAGGCAAGTATTGATAAGATTGCAGGGACAAAATATCCAGTTAATTTTCAGAAATAAAAATTTAATCTAAATATTTTAAAAATTAAAAGTCGAAGTAATTCGACTTTTTTTATTTGTAAATCAGTGTGTTAGTGTTTTGTTTTAAAAGTGATGTAATAAAATTATCACTTCGATAGTCTAATTGTTATAACTAACACACAACTATGAAACGTCATTTTTCATTAGGATTTTGTCTTTTGATTTCCGCGCTGTATTTTGGACAAGAAACTAACAATACTGACAATATCATTCGGAAAAAAATGTCCACTATCAAATCTGATGTGACGCCGAAAATTGATGGCGATATTTCGGATGAGGTTTGGGCAAAAGTGCCAATAGCAACGGATTTTATCGAACGCAGTCCGAATAACGGAAAACCCTCGGAACAAGCTTTTAAAACCGAAGTTAAAATGCTTTACAACGATTTGGGATTGTACGTTATGATGAAAATGTACGATCCTGAACCTTCTAAAATCGCAAAAGAATTAACTGAACGCGACGGGATTTCCAACGATGATTTTGTAGGTTTGACGCTTAACGGTTACAATGACAAGCAGCAAAGTCTCGAGTTTGTAGTAACTGCGGCGGGTGTACAATATGATGCTAAATTAACAACAGATGGCGAGGATGATTCTTGGAACGGCATTTGGCATTCGGAGGCTAAAATTACGGAAGACGGCTGGACTGCGGAATTTATGATTCCGTTTTCGGAATTGCGTTTTCCTAAAAAAGATGTGCAAGAGTGGGGGATTAATCTTTTCCGAAAAGTACAACGTACGAATGTTTTTTATGACTGGAATTTTGTGGATAACAAAAAGAATTCTTACACGTTATTTGATGGTGTTTTAACAGGCATTGAAAACATAAAACCACTAACCAGACTTAGTTTTATGCCTTATTTTTCGACTTATGTTAACCGTTTTGATGGTGAAACAACGACCAACTTTAATGGTGGAATGGATGTTAAATACGGGATCAACGATGCCTTTACGTTCGACATGACTTTAATTCCGGATTTTGGTCAAGCTAATTTTGACAATTCAATTCTTAATTTAACACCGTTTGAACAACAATTTACAGAACAACGACCTTTTTTTACCGAAGGAACGGAATTGTTTAGTAAAGGAAATTTGTTTTATTCAAGAAGAATTGGAGGCTCGCCTTCAGGAGAAATTGAATTAAAAGATGATGAAAAAATCACTGAATTTCCTGCAAAAGTGAAACTTTTTAATGCTTTTAAGATTTCTGGTCGTACCAACAAAGGCTTAGGAATTGGGTTTTTCAACGCGGTGACGCAAAAGATGTTTGCAACAATAGAAAATGAAACAACTGGAGAAATTCGTAAAGAAGTTGTGGAACCTTGGGCAAATTATAATGTGTTAGTTTTAGACCAAAGATTTAACGAAAATTCTTCTGTAAGTTTGATTAATACGAGCACTGTGCGTGACGGAAGTTTCCGAGATGCGAACGCGACAGGTTTGCTTTGGTCGATTAACAACAAAAAAAATACGTATAATTTTTACGGAAATCTGCGTGGAAGTTGGGTGATGACTGAAGAAACAAAATTTGGGACTAAAAATCAATTCGGATTCGGAAAAATTGATGGTAAACACCGCTTTGACATCAATGCTGGGATTACGACGAAAGATTGGGATATTAATGATTTGGGATTTTCGACCATGACCAATTTCGCCAATTACAATGCGTGGTACGGTTACCGATTGTTGCAGCCGTCGAAGCGATTTAATAAAATATTTTTGAATTTTAATGCACAATACTATCAACGATTATCACCTTTTTTGTATAACAATTTTGTGTTAAATCATAATAATCAGTTTCAAAATAAAAAGTTTGAAAATTATGGTTTTGGGGTTGAAGCAACGCCTTTTGGACAAAAAGATATCTACGAACCTCGTGCAGAAGGACGATTCTTAAATGTTCCATCGTATTTTGATTCTTGGATTTGGTTCGAAAGTGATAGTCGTAAAAAATTTCAGTTTAATATTAATGTGGATTATTACGCTTATAATGAGAAAGCTCGGAATCTGGTGTCAACAAGTTTGATTATGCGTTATCGTTTCTCTGATAAATTCAATGTGTTTTGGCAGATTCAACCGAGTTTTAGTAATAATGAAAAAGGTTATGTGGGCAAGGATGATTCTGGAATCTACATTGGACGACGTCAAAGAAACACCTTGGAAAATAGTCTTAATTCTAAGTATACATTTAATAACAAAATGGCTCTAAGTCTAGCATTCCGACATTATTTTTCGGATGTTACTTACAAGCAATTTTATACACTCGACAACGATGGCGATGTGACGCCGACTAATAATTTCATTAAAAACCTGAACGGAACGTACAACGCTTGGAACATCGATCTGCGTTACAGTTGGTGGTTTGCGCCAGGAAGTCAGTTGACTTTTTTGTATAGAAACGCCATTCAGAATTATCTTAACGAATCGCGATTGGGTATGAAGAATAATTACAATCAGTTATTTGCAGAACCTGCTGTTCACAATTTTTCGTTAAAGCTGACTTACTATTTAGATTATAATCGTGCTAAAAATTGGTTTTAAATTTTAAAATAAAACAAAATAAAAAATCCACCAACTTGGTGGATTTTAATTTTATAAAGATTTAAACTGATTCAGCATTCTTACATCATTTTCGAAGAACATTCGGATGTCACTCATTTGATAAAGTAACATAACAATTCTTTCGATTCCCATTCCGAAGGCAAAACCACTATATTTATCAGCGTCGATATTAACGTTTTTAAGAACGGCAGGATCCACCATTCCGCAACCCATAATCTCTAACCAACCTGTACCTTTTGTAATTCTGTAATCGGTCTCAGAGTTAAGTCCCCAATACACGTCAACCTCTGCACTTGGCTCTGTGAAAGGGAAGTACGACGGACGCATTCTTATTTTTGATTTTCCAAATAACTCTGTTGTAAAGTATTGGATGGTTTGTTTAAGATCTGCAAAGCTTACATTTTCGTCGATGTATAAACCTTCAATTTGGTGGAAAATACAATGCGAACGAGACGAGATTGCTTCATTTCTGAAAACTCTACCCGGTGACAAAATACGAATCGGTGGTTGATTTTCTTCCATGTAACGCACTTGTACAGACGATGTATGCGTACGAAGCAAAGTGTCAGGATTGGTATCGATGAAGAAAGTATCTTGCATATCTCTCGCTGGATGATACTCTGGCAAGTTAAGCGCCGTAAAGTTATGCCAGTCGTCCTCAATTTCTGGACCATCAGCAATGGCAAAACCGATAGAACGGAAGATTTCGATAATTCTGTTTTTAACAAGGTTAATCGGATGTCTCGTTCCTAATTCTAAAGGAAAAGCAGGTTTTGTAAGGTCGTCTTTTATGATGTTAGATTGGCCTTCAGAAGCATTTTTAAGATCTTCCAACTTCGCAGCAACGGCTTGTTTTAGGCTGTTGATTTTTTGACCAAAATCTTTTTTCTGATCGTTAGGGACTTCTTTGAATTTTTCAAAAAAGTCGTTCAATACGCCTTTTTTTCCGTTGAATTTGATGCGGAATTGTTCGATTTCTTCTTTTGCCGAAGAACTGAATTGTTCTACTTCAACCAATAATTCATCAATTCTTTCTATCATCTTTTAGGTATAATTATAAGTTGCAAAATTACAAATTTTATCCTTATTTAAAACAAAAAAATCTGCCAACTATGGGCAGATTTTATATTATTTTTAAATAAAATTTATTTCTTTTCGATGGCTTTCATCAACATTTGGATGTTGATTTCATCTTTTATTAAACCATTAGCTGCAGGAATTTGGAATTTGATACCAAACTCTTCACGACTAATATCTTTAGGTTCTGTCGCAATTTGCAATTCGCCTTCGCCAGTTTTTACGTTAGCATTAAAACTCATTGGTTTTGTAATCCCTTTTATCGTTAGATTACCATCCAAAACTGTGTTGTAATCGCCTCCAGCTGGTGCTTCGCTCACTTTTGTAATTTCGTATGATGCCGTCGGGAATTTTTCTACATCGAAGAAGTCAGCACTTTTAAGGTGACCATTTAGTTTTGCAGATTCTTCAGCATCTTTGATGTCGCTATTAGTAAGCGTGTTAAGCGCTACCACAAATTTTCCGCTTTCTAATTTGTTTTCGTTAATTGTAACTTCACCATTTTCAAATTTAATAGAACCAAAATGGCTGGTATTATCCGTTTTGAAAACTTTAAAACCTTTCCACTCAATCTTACTATTCATCGTATCAACAACATAGACTTGTCCTTTTTTTGTAGTTAGGACTTCATTGCTTTCACTCGTTACAGGCTTATCTTTTCCACAAGAGATAAGCGTTAAAGTAATCGCCAACGCAGCTAAGCCGCCAAAAAACAAATTCTTTTTCATTTTAAATTACAATTAAGACATTATTTTGCTAATATAACAAATTTAATCAGTATTTTAAAATCTGTAATTTTGCACAATGCTTTTAGAGATAAACAATTTAGAATTCAGTTATTTACCAGATCAAAAGTTATTTCAGGACTTTAATTTTTCTATGGAAGAAGGACAAGTTATTGCTTTGGCTGGCGAAAGTGGATGCGGAAAATCAACATTATTAAGTTTGATTTACGGACTTCACGATTGGAGAAAAGGCGAAATTATTTTCAATGGAAAAAAATTAAAAGGTCCAAAAGGAAATCTTGTACCAGGAGAAGCAGATATGAAGTTAGTAGCGCAACAATATGATTTGATGCCTTATGCCACGGTTTTTGATAATGTCGGAAAATTTATCTCAAACATTAATTTAAAAGCTAAAAACGAAAAGGTTACAGAACTTCTAGAAGCGGTTGGGATGGAAGATTTTGCAAAAGTTCTTCCTAAAAACCTGAGTGGCGGACAGCAACAACGTGTTGCGATTGCGCGTGCTTTGTCTGTAACTCCGAAATTGCTTTTACTGGACGAACCTTTTAGCAATCTAGATACATCGCGTAAGTTTGAGCTACGAGATAAGTTTTTTTCTTTGGTTAAAAATTTGGGACTTTCGGTTATTATTTCGACACACAATTTAGAAGAAATTATACCTTGGGTTGACAAAGTAGCGATTCTTAAAAATGCAGAAATTTTGCAATATGACAGTCCAGAATTGATTTATCAACAGCCTACGAATGAATATGTTGCTAAACTTTTGGGTGAAGTTAATGTCTTTGAAGATTCAGAGAAAATTAGGTTGAATTTGGATAAGAATTTCTATTTTCCACAACAGATAAAAGTCGCTGATCAAGGTCTGGAAGCGGAAGTACAAGAAAGTCGCTTTGCAGGTTCTTTCTTTTGGAATAAAGTTAAGCTAGATGATAAAGTCTTGATTATTCATACTTTAGAAAAACTCGAAGGTAAAATATTGCTAAGTTTCTGTGGATAAAATGTTGATAACTTAATCTACGGGAAATGAGAGGATTACAAAAATTAATTCTAATTTTGATGTAAGAATCAAGGAAATTTTTGGTTAATTCTCTTTCTGCCTTTTTAGGACGATATTAGCTTTCTCTAGGCAATTAAGTCCTTCGAAAGTTGACCCTGCCAAACTTTTCCTTTTTTATTTAAACTTCGTTAAACTTCTAAAGAAATCTTTGTTAAGATATTTATCCAAAGGATAGATTTTCAAAAAGTGATTACCAATCATTAAAATTACAAGAACGATACTCGGTTTTAAAAATAAATTCAAAAGACTGTTTGAAAAATTTGGTGTAATAATCGCTACTGTAATCGCTATAAAACTTAAAACCAAAGCGTAAAGCATCTCCATACTTAAAGGAAAAACTTTGAATTTTTGATAATTAAAAATGATTTTGATAAGGTTGAAGATCGTTAACGAAATTGCTGTTGCTATTGCTACTCCTATTAGGTTTAAGTTAGTGTATTTTATGAAAACTAGATTTAATCCAATTGTCAACGCAGCTAGAATGAGCATAACAATAATATTAAAACGGTAATATTTTGACAAAGAAATTATATGGCTGTTGAATCCTGTTGCTAAATCAAAAATAAATGCGGAACCTAAAATCCAAACCACGGGTTCTGCTTCTTTTAGTAAAGCACCATTTTTGATCAAATCTGTTAAATATGGAAAGCCAACTAAAATACATGAGAATAAAACGAGCCCAAGAAAGAATAAAGTTAAGGATGTTTTCTTATAAAAACGATCAAGTTCTTTGTAATCCCCTTCTGCAATGGTTTTATTGATAATTGGTGCCGAAATATTGAATAATCCCATTTGAGGAATATTAATAATGGTAACGATGGACAGAACGGTACTATAGATTCCGTTGGCTTCATAACCAATATATTCTGCTATCATTATATTGTCAATTCTTGTAGCTAAAAAATTTCCAATATTACCTAAAAATCCAAAAAAACTATAACTAATTATTAACTTCCAGAATTGGTCTTGTTTAATATAATCTAAACTGAAATCTGGTTTTATTTTTTCAAGTTTATTGGCATAAATTAAGTATCCAAAAAAAGTTAAAATAAACATTCCTAAGAAGAAGCTATAAGCAACTCTCTGAGAAAACATGAAATAAAAAAATAGGCAAAAAGCACCAATATTGGCTATTTTTGGAACAATGTTTTCGAATATATTTGGTATAACAATACGTTTGTAATTACTAATATATTTGTTAAGAACTGCAGAAAGTGCCAATACTAAAATAAGTGGTAATATGATGGATTTCATTTCCCATGATTTAGAATCTTTAAGGCTAGGAAAGATTTCACATACTAGAAAAAATGCTGCGACAAATATTATGAAATTTAAGATAATACCAACTAAGGATAAACTTAATAGGTTATGATGTTTTCCGTCTTGATTAGCCTGATGGAAAAATTTGACATTAGAAAAAGATAAACCAAACACAACAATCGGAAGAAGCATTTCTGCTGCAGGAAGAATTAGACGTAGCTTACCATAAAAAGCCATGTCATTGGTGAAAATAAAAAAAGTAGAAAAGATCCCTAGTAAGGTTCCCAAATAGCCAATAATGGAATATTTTATTCCTTGTCGTGCGACAACACTCATGTTTTAGTTATTAATTCGGTATGAAAATAATATTATTGATGTAAAATTGATAATTTTTGACATTATCAGCGTTTTGCAAAAGTATGAATTCTTCAGTTAGTCTTTTTAAAGTCAAAGTTTCGCGATCAAGATAATTAGCAGAAAAACCCCAACTTTCAATTTCTGAAATCAATGACCAAATCGGTTCGTTATGATGGCGTTGTTCCATCTCAACCATCAATGTAGGTCGATGTTTTAGGATGGTTTGTTTTGCGCCTCGTAAAGTTTTCATCTCGTTGCCTTCAACATCGATTTTAATAAAATCAATTTTAGGTGTGTTAAGATTAAGGTCGTCCATTTTCACAACTTGCACTTTTTGAAGAATCGTATTTTCCTCATCTTTTTCTTTAAGTTGCGTTTGCAACGTGCCGCGACTGTGTACTTTTTGACCTTTTATAACAGGGATTTTAAATTCTGCGGTTACGTTTTCATCAGACAATGCTGAGGAGAAAACATGCATTTTAGGAAAAAGTCTTTTCAGACGATCATTAAGTTCGGGATTTGGCTCGAATGCGAAAATGTTTTTCGGTTTAAGATGATTTTCCAAAACATAAAGATAAGCACCAACATTAGCTCCAATATCAACAAATACGGCGTCTTTGTTAAGAAAACTTTTAATCCAAAGAAACTCTGGTTCTACTTTTCTTTCGATAATATTGGTTGGATTGAGATTTTTGAGTTTTTTAAAATAACGGGATTTATAAAAACTAGGAGACAAATATTGCAGATATTCTGCGAGGTTGCTGTATGCACTCATGGATGTTCAAAACATTTTGAAAGTATCAAAGATGATACTTTTATAGCATATATTGGTTAAATATTTTTAGTTTTTCTTTAATTAAATTTTTAAAAATTGATTTTAGAAGCTTGAGGGTCAATATATTTTTGTTAACAAAAGTTTATAAAAATTGTCAAAAATAAAATCGTATCTTTGCAAAAATTTTATACAACTTAATGAAGTTATTTTCCGAGTCCAGTTTAAGTCCTGATATCTTGAAGGCAATTGGCGAGATGGGTTATGAAAGCCCTACAGAAATCCAAAAACAGACTATCCCTTTTATCTTATCAGATATACGCGATCTAATCGCACTTGCGCAGACAGGGACAGGCAAAACAGCAGCGTTTTCGCTTCCGATTTTGGATATGATTGACGAAACGAGTCGCAAAATCCAATTTTTGGTGCTTTGTCCGACGCGAGAATTATGTCTTCAAATTACGAAAGACATAAAAAACTACACCAAGTATTTACCAAACATCAAAACGACTGCGGTATACGGTGGTAGTAGTATTATGGAACAAATCCGTTCATTAAGAGATAAACCACAAATTATTGTTGGTACTCCAGGACGTGTTATTGATCTTATTAACAGAAAAGCTTTAGACTTTTCTAGCATCCATTGGTTGGTGTTGGATGAGGCTGACGAAATGTTGTCTATGGGTTTCAAAGATGATTTGGAAACAATTATCAGCGAAACGCCAGAAACAAAACAAACTTTCTTGTTCTCTGCTACGATGAACAAAGAGGTTGAAAGAATTTCTAAAAACTATTTAACCAATCCTCATCGTATTTCGGTGGGGTCGATTAACGAGGTTAAAAAGAACATCAAACACGAATATTTCGTAGTTGGTTACCGTCAAAAGAAAGAAGCGCTAAAGCGTATGATTGATGCTAACCCTAACCAATATTCGATTATTTTCTGTCGTACAAGAATGGAAACTCAGGAGGTTGCAGACTTCTTGATGCAAAATGGTTACGCAGCAGATGCTCTTCATGGTGACTTATCACAAGCGCAACGTGACACAGTTATGAAGAAATTCCGTTTAAAAAATATCGATATTCTTGTAGCGACGGATGTTGCAGCAAGAGGTTTGGATGTTGATTCATTAACGCACGTTATCCATTTCTCATTACCAGATGATCCAGAAGTTTTTGTACACAGAAGTGGTCGTACAGGACGTGCTGGTAAAGACGGTATTTCTTTAGCTTTGATTAAACCTGAAGAAAGTAGAAAACTTAAGCAAATAAAAGCATCTACAAAAATCGAAATTAACGAAGGTAAAATCCCAACTGGTGACGATATTATGAAAGCGCAAGTTAACGGTGTTTTCGAAAAATTGTTAAATGAAGGTGCAGCAGAAGATGTTTTTGCGTTTGATGATGCATTGATTCCAGATTTGTCTCAATTCTCAAAAGAAGAGTTGGTGCACAAGTTACTTCAATTCCAATTGAAAGAATTAGGAACTTACTACAAAGACAGAAACGACTTGGTAGAAGCTAGATTCAATGGAGGTGATGACAGAGGAAGTCGTCGCGAAAGAGGTAGAGAGCGCGAAAGAAGAGGCGAACCTCGTGAGAGAAGAGAAGGCGGACGTGACGGTGGTAGAGATCGTAAACCTAGACGTAACTCTGAAAACATGGTAAGATTTTTCTTTAATCTTGGTAAAAGAGATCAATTGAAAAAAATGGACATGTTAGAAATCCTTAACAAAGCAACTTCGAAATCTAAAAAACGTGCCGACATCGGTGATATCGAGATTCTTGAGAAGTTTTCGTTCTTCGAAATCGAGAAATCTTTCAAAGATGAAGTGCTTAGAGGTCTTGAAACTCAGAAATTTAAAGGAAAAGATATGCGTGCGGAAGTCGCTAACTAATCCTGAAATTATAGCTTAATATTAACCTACATCAGTCGATGTAGGTTTTTTATTGTTAATGATTTATTAACATTGGCTTATTATTGAGGTTAAGCTAGTTTTCGATATTTGTGGATTCAAAAATTGTAAATAAATATAAAATGGGAATTGGTAATATTTTCAGAGCATTCCAGCCAAAAGACAAGATTTTCTTTGATCTTTTCGAAAGAATTGCAGACACATTAATCGATATGTCGAAAACTTTTCACGAAGGATTGCTAGAGTTTGATGTTAATGATGAGTCTATGCTTAACCAAATGAGCGATTATGAGCACAAAATGGATGACTTGACGCATGAGGTTTTTGTACAATTAGGAGAAAATTTTATTACACCATTTGACAGAGAAGATATCAGCCAATTAGCTGCTGGTCTTGATGATATTGCAGATTATATTTACGCTTCTGCAAAATACATCTACCTTTACAAAACACCAGAAAACAAAGTATATTCTGAGTTTTCATTGTTAATTTATAAATCTTGTGTAGAGCTTAAAAAAGCTATCGAAAATCTTAAAGATTTCAAAAATCCTAACGAGGTTAAAGAATCTTGTATCAAGATTAACTCTTACGAGAACATCGCGGATGATGTATTAAGCCAAGCAACAGTTAAGTTATTCGAAACTAACGACGCGATCCTTATCATCAAACAAAAATCGATTCTTGATTATCTAGAAGTAGTAACTGACAAGGCAGAAGATGTTGCTAACATCATGGAAAGTATTGTTATTAAATACGCTTAAGTCTGTTCAACTATCAAAATAAAAAAGAATGGATTTTCCAATTTTACTAATTGTTATTATTGCACTAGCATTAATATTTGACTATATCAACGGTTTTCACGATGCAGCTAACTCGATTGCAACCATCGTTTCAACCAAAGTTTTAACACCGTTCCAAGCAGTTTTATGGGCTGCCGTTTGGAACTTTGCAGCCTTCTTTATTGCTGCTTACATCATTGGCGAATTCAAGATTGGTAACACGATTGCGAAAACTGTCAACGAAAACTATATTAATCTCGAAGTGATATTTGCAGGTCTTATCGCTGCAATTGCTTGGAATCTTTTAACATGGTGGTTTGGTATTCCGTCATCATCGTCACATACTTTGATTGGTGGATTTATCGGAGCTGCGTTGATGCATGCTTTGTATTTGGATTATCATGCTATAAGTGTAGCGCATCCAGATCTTGGGTTTTTCCAAACTTTGGGACAGGCTTTCAAGCAACTCTTTACACAAGATGTTGTTAAATTTAAAGTCGTTATTCCTATTTTCTTATTCATATTCATGGCGCCGTTAATCGGTATGATTATTTCGATTATTATCACGTTGATTATTATTCAACTTTATAAAAGATCAAATCCTCATAAAGCCGAAAGACAGTTTAAGAAAATGCAGTTGGTTTCTTCAGCTTTATTCAGTCTTGGTCACGGTCTTAATGATGCTCAAAAAGTAATGGGTATTATTGGAGCAGCGGTTATCTATTACCACGTTAATATGTTGCAAGATCAATATGCATTAATGGATGCTGGCGAAAGATTTAACTTCTTTACAGAACATTATATTTGGGTGCCTTTGGTATCTTTCTTAGCAATCGCATTGGGAACGATGAGTGGTGGCTGGAAGATTATCAAGACAATGGGTACACGTATTACAAAGGTAACGCCTTTAGAAGGTGTATCTGCTGAGACTGCTGGTGCGATTACGTTGTTCATTACAGATCACTTTGGTATTCCGGTATCAACAACGCATACTGTTACAGGATCTATCATCGGTGTAGGTTTAACAAAACGTATCTCTGCAGTTAGATGGGGTGTTACTGTAAGTTTACTTTGGGCTTGGATTCTTACAATCCCGATTAGTGCGCTTGTTGCAGGGATTACATATCTTATTGTTATCGCATTTTAAGTTTTTTTAAACTTTAAATTAAAATACAAACTTTGTCTTCTCTTGAGGGCAAAGTTTTTTGTTTTTGAGCGTTTTCATAATGCTTTTGATTGACTTAAACCGTTTTAAAATTGTATTTTTGTGTCAAATTAAATACGACTATGAGTTTTTTAGATAAATACCAAAATATCGTTTCTGAAGCCGTTGAAAAGCATGTGTTCTTGGATAAACCAGAAGAACTTTATGCCCCAATGAATTACATTATGTCACACGGTGGCAAGCGTATGAGACCTATTATGGTTCTTATGGCGTGTGATCTTTTTGGTGGTAAGTTAGAAGACGCGATTAAGCCAGCTTTGGCGATTGAGTATTTTCATAACTTCACGTTGATACATGACGACATTATGGACGAGGCACCACTTCGTCGTAATAAGGCGACAATACATACGCTTTATGGTCTTAATATCGGAATTTTGTCAGGCGATAATTTGTTGTTTAAAGCTTATCAATATTTTTTAGATTTAGAACCTGTTTTATTTAAAAAATGTTTAAAAATATTTACAGATACTGGAATTGTCGTTTGCGAAGGGCAACAATATGATGTTAATTTTGAAAGTATGAACGATGTTAGTCATGACGATTACATCAAGATGATTACTTACAAAACAGGCTCCCTTAGTGCTGCCTCGTTGCAGATTGGTGCACTTATCGCTGGTGCGAGTGATGAAGATGCGGAGTCTATTTACAACTTCGGAAAACATTTAGGCATCGCTTTCCAGATTATGGATGATTATCTAGATGTGTATGGTGACCAAGCTGCAGTTGGTAAAAAACATGCTGGTGACATCTACGAAAACAAAAAAACAATTCTTTATCTAACGGCTTTACAAAATGCAAATGAAGAAGAGCGTAAAGAATTAGATTATTGGTACACCAAAAAAACTGATAATGTTGACAAAATCTACGGTGTCGAAAAGATTTTCCGTATGACAAAGGTTGAGGAGAAAGTACTTCGTTTGGTGCATCAACACAGCGAAATCGCTTTAGAATATTTAAATAAAATCGATGTTCCTGCGGAAAATAAAAAACCGCTTTTGGAACTTGCAGAATATCTATTAAAAAGAGAAAAGTAAATCATGATTTTCAGAACAGAAGTTGACATTAATGCCGTTGAAGAAAAAATCCAAATCGAAGATTCTATATTTTCGATAGGTTCATGTTTCGCCTCCGAGATTAGTTCCAAATTAGCGGATGGACAGCTCAAAACTTTTCACAATCCGTTTGGGACTTTGTTCAATCCGTTTGCGATTAATAAAGCATTTCAAAAGATTTATGCAGGGAAAGATTACACCGAGGCGGATCTTATTTTAGCCAATGATTTGTTCATGAGTCTCGATCATCATTCGTCGTTTGACTCGCGTTATGCGCACAAAACTTTGGAGCAAATCAACTCAAAACTTCAATCTGCCAACGATTTTTTGCAAACTTCAAAATGGGTGATTGTCACTTACGGAAGCGCATTTATTTATGAATTTTTACCGAAGAATAAAATCGCTGCCAATTGTCACAAGATTCCGCAAAAATTCTTTAATAAAAGATTGCTTTCCAATGATGAGCTTCGTCAAAATATTGCAGAAAGCATCGAGTGTGTCAAAGACATTTGTCCTGACGATGTGCAGATTTTGTTCAGCTTGTCACCTGTTCGTCACACCAAAGATGGCATGACCGAAAATAGCCTTAGCAAAGCGAAATTATTGACTGCAATCCACGATGTAATCCCGAATTATAGCAACTGTCATTATCTTCCGATTTATGAAATTTTGATGGACGATTTACGCGATTATCGCTTTTACAAAGACGATATGTTGCATCCTAATTCGCAAGCGGTTCAATATGTTTGGGAGAAATTTGGAAACGCATTTTTCGATGACGAAACCAAAATTTTCATTAACGAAAACAGTAAAATCCAATCTGCGCTTCAACATAAATCTTCTGATGAAGAAGGTCCAAAACATCAAAAGTTTTTAGAAAGTTTAAAACAGAAAATCAATACGCAACGTCAAAAAGTTAAACATCCGATTTTCTCAGATTTAGATTTTTAGGGCAGCTATTTCCGCCTGAGCCTGTACTGAGCTTGTCGAAGTGCTCCCGCTATTTTTTTGCCTTGGCTTTTTCCATTCAAAAAAATGAGCTCCGCTTAGGTCGGGCTGCGGATTACGGATAATTAGAGAGTTTGGATTCAAGAGTTAATATTCACGAAATAATATTCACGATTTAGGAATTACGACTTAGGAATTACGATTTAGGAATTACGATTTAGGAATTACGATTTAGGAATTACGATTTACGAATTAAGATTTTTAAATACACAAAAATCCAACAACCAACAACTGACAACCAACAACTAAAAACCAAAAACTAAAAACCGCGAACCAACAACCAACCAAAAAATGATTGATACACATACGCATTTATATTCAGAACAATTCGATGAGGATCGAGCAGAGATGATTCAGCGGGCTTTAGATAAAGGCGTGGAAAAGTTTATGTTACCCGCTATCGATTCCGAAACGCATGAAAAAATGCTCAGTTTAGAAGCCGATTATCCCAACCAAATGTTTGCGATGATGGGACTTCATCCTTGTTCGGTACAACCAGAATCTTGGGAAAAAGAACTCGACCTTGTAAAAAACTATATCGGCCAAAGAGATTTTGTTGCCATCGGAGAAATCGGAATCGATCTTTATTGGGACAAGTCAACTTTGGACATTCAAGTAAAAGCTTTTGAACAACAAATAGATTGGGCGATAGAAAAAGATTGGCCAATTGTTATCCATACTCGTGAAAGTTTTGACGAAACTTTCGAAGTTCTAGACCGTAAAAAACATCCAAAACTTCGTGGTATTTTCCATTGTTTTTCAGGTGATTTGGAGCAAGCAAAACGTGCTATAGATTTAGGATTTATCCTTGGTATTGGAGGTGTTGTGACTTTTAAAAACGGTAAAATTGATCAATTTCTTAACGAAATTCCGTTGGATAAAATAGTTTTAGAAACAGATTCGCCTTATCTTGCGCCTGTTCCGCATCGTGGGAAGCGCAACGAAAGTTCTTATGTAGAATTGGTTGCTGGGAAGTTGGTAGACATTTATGGACTTTCGTTTGAAGAAATTAACCAAAAGACGACCGAGAACGCATTAAAAATATTTGGAATTAAATAATTATGGATTCTTGTTTAGATTCAATTCGATTTTATAATAAAGAAGAGGTACAACCAGCGTTGCAATCGATGGCAAAACATCCGATGATGTTGGCTTTGTTGCAGTTCACGTTTCCGAATAAATCGGAGGACGACATTGCAGAAATTTTAGTATCAATTGATAGTATCGAAGATTTTCAGGATAAAGTGATTAGCCATTGTATTCGCAATATTTTGAAGCAATCTTCGGAAGGTTTAACAGTTTCTGGTTTAGAAAATTTAGATAAAAATAAAACTTATCTTTTCATTTCGAATCACCGCGATATCGTTCTAGATACGAGTTTAATCAATTTAGCTTTACTCGAAAATGGCTTTCAATTAACGGCTTCTGCCATTGGTGATAACTTGGTGCAACGCGATATTTTTATGGTTTTAGCAAAGCTGAATCGTAACTTTTTGGTGAAACGTGATGTTTCGCCGCGCGAGTTATTAAAGAGTAGCCAGTTAATGTCCGATTATATCAAAGATTTAATCCTAAATCAGCATCAATCGGTTTGGATTGCGCAACGTGAAGGCCGTACCAAAGATGGCAACGATGTGACGCATCCAGGCGTGCTTAAGATGATTGCGATGACCAACGGAAAAGATGAAGTTTGCGATTATTTTAAAAGCTTAAACATTGTCCCAGTGAGCATTTCTTATGAATATGATCCAACGGATAAATTAAAAACTTACAAGGCAATTCAGGCGCAAAAATCAGAAGTTGTTGTTAAATCTAAAAACGAGGATTTCGAAAATGTAATGGCGGGTGTTTTAGGACAGAAAAAACGAATTCACATTCATTTTGGAGAAGTTCTTAACGATACTTTGGAAGTTATTAAAGCGAATGCCGAAAACAATAACCAGAAAATCCAAATGTTTTCAGAGTCGATTGATAAAGCCATTATCGGTAATTATCATTTGTTCCCGAATAATTTTATTGCTTTGGATATTTTGAAAGAAAGTAGTGATTTCGCAAAATATTATAATCAGGAAGAAAAGGATTTGTTTAACAGAAGAATGGCGTGGAGTATTGATACGAATGATATGGCGATTAAAACACATTTTTTAAGCCATTACGCCAATCCTGTGATCAACAAAATAAAACTTGGTTTCGAATTTTAAAATTTAAGTTTAAACCAAAAAATAAAACGTCATAAGTTAATTGCTTATGACGTTTTTTTGTTATCTGTTGCCTTGTCTAGAACTTTTTTTGTAATAATTCTTTTTCGCAGCTTTTTGTTTTTCTTGCGTGTTGGATGGTCGTGACGATCTTGCTGCAACGGGTTTGTTATTACTATCACGCTTTTGCTCAACCAAATTATCCGTGTGGTAAGGATGATCTTTTTCCACAGGAATTTTTTTACCGATTAATTTTTCGGTGTTTCGCAGGTTGACAAGATCCAATCCGTCAACAAAAGAGAAAGATGTACCTTCGTTACCTGCGCGTCCTGTACGACCAATTCTGTGTACATAAGTTTCGGAAACGTCGGACAATTCGAAGTTTAAAACATATTTTAGTTCGTCGATATCGATACCACGTGCTGCAATGTCTGTCGCTACAAGAACACGCGTTTTTTTCGATTTAAAATTGCTAAGCGCATTTTGTCTTTGATTTTGGGATTTGTTGCCATGGATGGCTTCTGCAGAGATTTTCGCTTTGTGAAGACTTCTTGCAATTTTGTCCGCCCCATGTTTTGTTCTCGAAAATACCAAAAGTTGATCGATTTTTTGATCCTTTAAAATATGAATTAAAAGATCTAATTTGTCGTTTTTCTCTACCAAAAATACACTCTGCTGAATCGTATCTGCGGTTGACGAAACTGGCGTTACTTCAACTTTTACAGGATTGTGAAGAATGCTGTTGGCAAGTGCGCTAATCTCTTTTGGCATCGTTGCTGAGAAGAAAAGTGTTTGTCTTTTTTGCGGGATAAGTTTGATAACTTTTTTAACATCGTGAACAAATCCCATGTCCAACATTCTGTCCGCTTCATCCAATACGAAAATCTCTAAATCTTTAAGACTGATGATTCTTTGATTGATGAAATCTAGCAATCGACCAGGCGTTGCGATAAGTACATCGACACCTTTTCTAAGGCTCGCTTCTTGAGCACCTTGCTTAACACCACCAAAAATTACTAAAGATTTTAAAGGTAAATCACTACCATAATCTTTGAAGTTTTCTTCAATTTGTATCGCTAATTCTCGCGTTGGTGTAAGGATTAGAGCTTTTATTTTTTTGTTGTTAGGCGAATACCTAGACATTAAATTTTGTAAAATCGGAATCGCAAAAGCTGCGGTTTTTCCTGTTCCCGTTTGGGCGCAACCCAAAAAGTCTTGTCCTTTAAGAATGGTCGGAATCGCTTTTTCCTGAATCGGCGTTGGCGTTTCGTATCCTATTTTTTGAACAGCTTTAATGATGGGTTCTATAAGGTTGAGGTCTGTGAAATTCAAATGAAAATATTTAATTTTAAAAAAAAGAAATTCCTTCGCGATGAAGGAATTTGATTGTGCAAAGTTAAGTTAAATAAAATAAAGACTTATTCTACTTTTTTCCAATCTTGATTTTTTCGAAGATCAGCTATAAATTTATAAACTTCGGCAAGTTCTTTAGTTCCATTTTTACCATAATCTTCGATGTTTTTTGATGAGCCATCTTTATAATTAAGTCGAAGAAAACTTGTTGGTAAATCCGAAATATTGTGATTTCCATACTTATCATTAAGGCTTTTTGCATTAAGATTATCAAGCATTATAACTAATTTTACGTAATCTTCAGCCTTGATAGTTGTTTTAAAAGTACCTTCTCTTGGTTTTGAAAAATCATCTTTAGAATGTCCTTCTCCAAAATTAAAACGTTCAGCTTCGAAAACGGCCGTTCTATCAGGATTAATTGTCATTTTAAAAACAGAACAAAAACCAAAGCAAGGCGTCGTCTCGTATTCTATTTTAGAATAATTTGATGTGCTTTTTTGTGTCTGACAAGACATTAAAACCACAAATGCGAACAAACTTAATAGATATTTCATAACTTTTATTTTGAAAGGAAGTTTCAATTTTCGTTCCAAAAAATTATTTAAATCGATAACCTAAACCAACTTGGAAAAAGCCAACTTTTGTTGATCCGCCTTCTTTATTAATTTTAAAAAAGTTGAAGTTATATCGAGCATCAAAAAATAAATTATTTGGTAATTTATATTCTGTTCCTAAAAATGGAAAGATATTTAAAGTGCTAATGTTGTCGATTTTTCCGTCTTGATAAAATCCTCCTTGGTGTAAATATTTAACATTCGGATTAAGATTAATACCAAAATTAAGTCCGGCAGAAATAGAGAAAGGTTCGGCTACATAATACTTCGCAGAAATCGGAATTTGTAATTGCGGTAAATGTATATTAGCAGTTTGAGTGCCCAAATTAATAATTTCGTTTCCGACCATTCCAGTTACGTCATAACTGAATTTTCCTCCAAGTTCTGTATACAAAAGTTCGCCTTGTACAGAAAATTTGTCGTTAATTTTGTGCTCGGCAACACCACCAACATAGAAGTAAGATTTGCTGTCGATATTCTCTTTAAGGAGACTAATTGTGGACAAATTGTAACCAGCTTTTACACCGAAAGTTGTTTGCGCATAAGATGTCGCTAAAAATCCTAAAGCAAGAATTGATAGTAATTTTTTCATAATTTATTGTGATGTGATTGTTATCCGTGTAGTTTTTTCCAGATAGCGTCTTTCAGCTCCATCAATCCTTCACCAGTAACACCAGAGAAGAAAATTGGTTTTTTGCCTTCTGGGAATTCTGCTGAGATTTCAGCTTTTAATTCGTCATCCAACAAATCCGCTTTAGAAACCGAAATGATATAATCTTTTTCTAAAAGTTCAGGATTATATTCTTTCAATTCGTTTTCTAAAATCTCAAATTCCTTATAATGATTTTCAGAATCTGCAGGAATTAAAAAGAGTAGGATAGAGTTACGCTCGATATGACGTAGGAAGCGGTGACCAAGACCTTTTCCTTCCGCCGCACCTTCGATAATACCCGGAATATCTGCCATTACAAAAGATTTGTAATTTCTGTAATCAACAATTCCTAAGTTAGGTGTAAGCGTTGTAAAAGCGTAGTTCGCAATTTTTGGTTTAGCAGCAGAAACTGAAGCTAGAAGTGTCGATTTACCAGCATTTGGAAAACCAACAAGACCAACATCCGCAAGGATTTTTAATTCGAAAACAACAAAACCTTCTTCACCTGGAAGTCCAGGTTGTGCGTATCTCGGCGTTTGGTTGGTAGATGATTTGAAATGTTCGTTACCAAGTCCACCTTTACCACCTTTCATGATGATGATTTCTTGGCCATCTTCTAGGATTTCGCCAAGTATTTCACCGTCTTCATTTTTTGCAATCGTACCGATTGGGACGTTGATGTAGATATCTTCGCCGGCTGCACCAGTTAACTGATTTTTAGCACCGTTTTCGCCACGACCAGCTTTCACGTGACGTGTGTAACGAAGCGGAAGAAGCGTCCATTCGTGACCGTTACCTCTCATGATGATATCGCCACCACGACCACCATCGCCACCGTCAGGACCACCTTTCGGGATGTATTTTTCGCGACGAAGATGCGCTGATCCAGCACCGCCGTGACCTGATGTACAATGAATTTTAACGTAATCTACAAAATTGGACATTTGTTTTCTTTTTTAATTATATATGATAAATTATGAGTTATAAATTTAGAAATAAGTACAAACCTAACTCATAATTTATAACTCATAACTCAAAAATTACTTTGTAATTTTTTCAACTTCAGCAAAAAGTTTTTCTGCGATTTCTGATATTTCTCCAATACCATTAACCTCTACATATTTGCCTTGTTGTTTGTATAGTTCTGCAACTTCTGCCGTTTTCGCATAATATTCTTTGATGCGGTTACGGATAATTTCTTCGTTGCTATCGTCAGTTCTTCCACTTGTTTCGCCTCTTTTCAAAAGACGTTGCACAAGCGTTTCGTCTTCTACAACTAGGGCAAGACAAATCGTGATGTCAGCATTTAGTTCTTCTTTTACAATTTGTTCTAAAGCTTCCGTTTGTTTTGCTGTTCTTGGGAAACCATCAAAAATGTAGCCAGCAGCGTCAGACGGTTTTCTTAGTTCGTCCACCAACATATCAATGGTCACTTGGTCTGGTACTAACTCGCCTTTGTCGATATAAGACTTTGCAAGTTTTCCTAGTTCTGTTTCATTTTTGATATTGAATCTGAAAAGGTCGCCAGTCGAAACTTGTTTTAGATTAAATTTTTCAATCAAATGTTGCGCTTGCGTTCCTTTTCCGCTTCCCGGAGGGCCGAATAATACTAAGTTAATCATTTCTTATTTAGATTTATTTGGAATACGATGCGAGACCGTATAGAAATTTAATGGTTGATACTTCCGTCTTCTAGTTGATAAAGATCCTTTAGGTTTCTTCCCAACTCATCATAATCCAATCCGTAGCCTAAAACAAATTTGTTTGGGATTTCTTTCCCAACATAATCGATCTTGAATTCTTTTTTGTAAACATCCGGTTTTAGTAACAATGATGCTACTTTGATAGACTTCGGACGTTGCGTTTCTTTAAAATATGTGAAAAGATTTTCGATCGTGTTACCTGTATCCACAATATCTTCCATCAAGATGATGTGGCGGTCTTTGATGTCTTTTGTTAGTTCCATTTCTTTGAAGACAATCCCCGAAGATTCTGTCCCAACATAAGAACTCATTTTGATAAAACCAAGTTCGCACTCGCCAGGATAAGCTTTGATAAAATCAGAGAAAAACTGAATAACACCGCTTAAAACCCCGATGAAAACTGGACGTTCATCTTTGTATTCTTCATAGACTTCTTTCGCCATTCTATCGACGATTGTAAGGATTTCTTCGTGCTTTAGATAAGGGACAAAGGATTTGTCGTGAACTTTTATACTTTCCATAATTTTTTAAGAAAGCACAAAATTAAGCATTTTAATTTATTATTAATAATTAGAAATATGACTTATGTAAGAATATTAAAATTTTTGAGTCTGTTTGAAAACTTTATTTATTTTTGCAGCCCTTTAACTATTAATATGAATAAAAAATTACTTATTTCTACACTTTCGATATTGTTGTTTAGCAATACACTTTCGGCACAAGAAACCAAAATTTCTTTTGAAACTTCGGAAGGCTTTAACCTAGGAAACTTCCATGGACAAAAAGGTTGGAGCAATTGGGGTTATGTTGATGAGACACATTCGCAAGTTGTTAATACGATTGCAACGGACGGCGTAAACTCGGTTTCTGTTATCGCGGATGAGGCTCAAGAAGAGAATTGGGGTGGCATTTTCCACGATGCGCCGGCTTATAGTAGAATGTCAATTTCGGCAGATATTTATCTGGATAATCTCAATTCTGCTGATTACGATATGTTGTCGCTATACAGTATGGATGTTGATGAATACGAGCGTCTTGGAGGATTTTATTATAGTTATGATGCGACTTTGGAAGTTGGTGACGACACGACAATTGTTACTAAAACTTGGCAAGCTAAAAAATGGTATAACCTAAAAGTAAATATCGATTTTACTACCAAAAAGATTGAGTATTATATTGACAATGTTAAGATTACAACATCGACTTTTAATTCTCAAATTAATTCGATTAAAGAGTTTGATTTTGAGTTCGATAACTATAAATCGGGTTTCAAAGTGGATAATGTAAAAATCCAAAATCTTGACAATCTGGCAACTTCGGAAATTGATAAAAATGTGATTCAAATTTATCCAAATCCAAGTTCTGATTTTATCAATTTTAAAGGCATAAAAGATGTAGAGCAAATTTCGATTTTCGATGGAAGCGGAACTTTAATTTATCAATCAAATTCTTTTGCGCCGATCGATGTCAAAACATGGAAATCTGGTTTGTATTTAATTAAGATTAAAACTAAAAATACAGAAGCTACAACTAAATTTATCAAACAATAAATTTCATTAGTAAATTTTAAATTTCAGAAATATTATCTTTTAAACTGAAAATTTTTAGAAAAATATTTTGTCGGTTAAAAATTATTTCTAAATTTGCTTCATCAAAATAACAGAAATGTATAACAATCAATTACATCATTATTATCATCATACTTGCACTCAGGCGAGCTGATAATGATATGTAGTTGACAAAAAATATCAAAATCCCGTTTGAGTAAATCGAACGGGATTTTTTATTTTTAATCGGCAGAATCCGCGATTTACTCAGGCTTTAATTCAAAAATAAAATGAGTAAACTAAAAATTGCCATTCAAAAAAGCGGACGACTTTACGAAGATTCCATCAAGCTTTTG
The DNA here is from genome assembly GCF_900167905.1 of Soonwooa buanensis. GTDB lineage: Bacteria > Bacteroidota > Bacteroidia > Flavobacteriales > Weeksellaceae > Soonwooa > Soonwooa buanensis. The sequence goes on from NZ_FUYZ01000002.1 coordinate 342,360, forward strand.
CGCGACTGCGGCATTTCTTACAATGACGGAAAAGACCAACTGAAGGTTTCTGTAGACAATTTTCCGCTTGAGATTTTCTATCTGCGCAACTCCGATATTCCGCAATATCTCGAAGATGGCGTCGTAGATGTCGCGATTGTTGGCGAAAATCTTTTGATTGAAACTTCTAAGAAAATTGATGTTGTCGAATATCTAGGATTTTCGAAATGTCGTGTATCGATGGCAGTTCCCAAAGATATTGATACAGATGATTTGTCTTATTTTAATTCAAAGAAAATTGCTACATCTTACCCGAATACGCTTCGTCGCTTTCTGAACGAGAATAACATTAAAGCCGACATTCACGTTATTTCTGGTTCGGTGGAAATTGCTCCAAATATTGGTCTTGCGGACGGCATTTGTGATATTGTTAGTTCGGGCTCAACTTTGTTTAAAAATGGACTTCGCGAGACAAAAGTGATTCTAAAATCTGAAGCTGTTTTAGCAAAAAATCAAAATCTTTCAGAAGATAAAGAGGCGATTTTAGGGAAATTGTTATTCCGAATTCAAGCGGTTCTGAAAGCTAAAAATTCAAAATATATTTTGCTAAATGTCCCGAACTCTAAGATTGAATCGATTTCTAAAATCTTGCCCGTTCTTAAAAGTCCGACTGTTATTCCTTTAGCGGAAGAAGGTTGGAGCAGCATACATTCTGTTATTGACGACAATCGTTTTTGGGAAGTTATTGACGAGCTAAAACAGGCTGGTGCGCAGGATATTTTGATTATTCCAATTGATAAAATGGTGATTTAAATTTTTTATTATGATAATTACTAAATACCCACAAAAAAGCGATTGGAAAAATCTTGTGCAAAGACCAACGCTGGAAAAACAAAACTTAAAATCCTTAATTGCTGAAGTTTTTGACAATGTTTCTAAAAATGGAGATGAAGCTCTGAGATTTTATTCTAAAAAATTTGATAGCGCCGAAATTGCAGATTTTAGAGTTTCAAGAAATGAAATTGAAACAGTGAAAAGTTTAATTTCCAATGATTTGAAAAAAGCGATTCAACAAGCGAAATCCAATATCGAAATTTTTCATGCGTCACAAAAAGAACCCATTAATAAAATCGAAACAACTTCTGGTGTGACTTGTTGGCGAGAATCTCGTGGTATCGAGAAAGTCGGAATTTATATTCCTAGCGGGACGGCACCTTTGTTTTCGACGGTTCTTATGTTGGCGATTCCTGCGAAATTGGCTGGTTGCAAAGAGATTATTTTGTGCTCGCCGCCAAATGAGAAAGGTGAAATTAATCCTACGATTTTGTACGTGGCAGAACTTTGTGGTGTAACGGAAATTTTTAAAGTTGGTGGTTCGCAAGCGATTGCTGCAATGACTTTCGGGACGGAAACAATTTCTCAAGTTTATAAAATTTTTGGTCCAGGAAATCAATTTGTAACCACTGCGAAAGAGATGGCAACCGAATTTGGTGTTGCGATCGATATGCCTGCTGGTCCGAGCGAAGTTTTGGTAATCGCCGATGAGCAGGCGATTCCAGCATTTTGTGCAGCGGATTTGTTATCGCAAGCAGAACACGGAGCGGATAGCCAAGTTGTTTTTATTTCTGACAACCAAAAGTTTTTTGAAGAAACTTTAAACGAGTTAAAATCGCAATTGCAGAATTTACCTCGCAAAGATTTAGCAGAAAAAGCCATTGAAAATAGTCAATTTATTTTGGTCGAAAATTTATCCGAAGCTTTTGAAATCTCCAATCTTTATGCGCCAGAGCATTTGATTTTAGCGATTGAAAATTCAGAGGACTGGACTTCTAAAATTGCCAATGCTGGTTCGGTTTTTTTAGGAAATTATTCTTGCGAAAGTGCTGGCGATTACGCGTCGGGAACCAATCATACTTTGCCGACTAATTCGTTTTCGAGAAGTTATTCTGGGGTTTCTTTGGATTCTTTTTTAAAGAAAATTACTTTTCAAAATATTACAAAACAAGGTATCCAAAAGCTTGGAAAAACCATCGAAATCATGGCAGAAGCAGAAGGACTTTTTGCGCATAAAAATGCTGTGACACTTCGATTAAATCAAATTAATCAAAACAATTAAATCTTAAAAAATGGAAAATCCGATGCAAAAATTTGTTCGACCAAATATTCTTGCGCTTCAACCTTATATTAGTTTTAGAGATACTTTGTCAGACGGCGATTACACGCTTTTGGATGCTAACGAAAATCCGTTTGGGACTTTTAATCGTTATCCAGATTCGACTCAGAAAAAATTAAAGCAAAAACTTTCCGAAATCAAAAATGTACCAAGTTCACAAATTGCTCTAGGAAATGGAAGTGATGAGCTGATTGACCTTATTATTAAAATTTTTTGTGAGCCTAAAAAAGATGCAATTGTTGTGATGAATCCGTCTTTTGCGATGTATAGTTTCTATGCAACAATTAATGAAAACAAGATTGTCACACTTGATTTAGATTCTAATTTTCAATTGCAAAAAGATGAATTTTTAAATAAAACGAAAGATTCAAAAGCGAAAGTTTTGTTCTTGTGTTCGCCCAACAATCCAACAGGAAATTCAATTGACGATTTAGAATTTTATATTAAAAACTTTAATGGAATTGTCGTGGTTGATGAAGCTTATATTGAGTTTTCAAATCAAAAATCGATTGTAGAAAAATTAAATGAATTTGAAAACCTAATTGTTTTACAAACCCTTTCAAAAGCTCGTGCTTTAGCGGGTTTGCGTATTGGAATGGCATTGTCTTCGGAGTTTATTATTTCTTTAATTAACAAAACAAAAGCGCCTTACAATATTAGTGAAGTCAATATGAGAACTGCGCTTCAAGAATTGGAAAAAGTCGATGAATACGAAAAGCGTTTACAAGAAGTTTTGATTCAGAAAAATATTTTAAAACAAGCTTTTGAAAATTCTTCAAGTATTAAAAAAGTTTATAATTCTGAAGCTAATTTTTTCTTGGTGGAAGTTGACAATTGTGAAGCTTTTTACGAAGATTTAATTCAAGCAAAAATATTGTGTAGCAAACGTTTTCCTGCGATTCCAAATGCGTTAAGAATCAATGTTGGAAGTGCCGAAGAAAATCAAAAATTGATAAAAATTTTAAGTTAAGATTTTAGAAGTACGATTGACGATTTCTATCATTCGTAAATTAAAAATTGTAAATCATACATAAAAAAATGAAAAAAATATTGTTCATAGATCGAGACGGAACCTTGATTTTGGAACCCGAAGATTACCAAGTTGACAGTTTCGAAAAGTTAGAATTTTATCCTGAAGTTTTTACTTATTTGGGGAAAATAGCGAAAGAATTGGATTTCGAATTGGTGATGGTAACTAACCAAGATGGATTGGGAACCGAAGCGCATCCAGAGGAAAAATTTTGGCCGATCCAGAATTTCGTTATTAAAGCTTTTGAAAATGAATCTGTGAAATTCGATGCCATATATATTGATAAAACTTTTGCTCATGAAAATGCACCAACGCGAAAACCAGAAACAGGTTTGTTGACAAATTATATTAATAATCCAAATTATGATTTAACGAATTCTTTTGTGATTGGCGATCGAATTACTGATGTTAAATTGGCGCAGAATCTTGGTTCAAAAGCATTTTTTATTGCAAATGACGAAACTTTAGGCGCAAACGAAATCGAGCAAAATGAAAATCTTGACGAAGTTATTGTGTTAAAAACAACCTCTTGGCAAACGATTTATGAATTTTTGAAACTTAAAAATCGTTCGGCTTCCATCGAAAGAAATACCAACGAAACAAAAATAAAAATTGAGTTAAACCTCGATGGAACTGGCAAGTCTGAAATCTCAACTGGGTTTCCTTTTTTTGATCACATGCTTGATCAAATTGCGCGTCACGGCCAAATGGATTTGAAAATAAAAGTTGATGGCGACCTGCAAGTTGATGAGCATCACACGATTGAAGATACGGCGATTGCTTTGGGAGAAGTCTTTTCCAAGGCTTTGGGCGACAAGCTGGGAATCGAGCGTTACGGTTTTACGTTACCAATGGATGATTGTCTTGCGCAAGTTGCAATTGATTTTGGAGGTCGAAATTGGTTGGTTTGGGATGCGAATTTTAAACGTGAAATGATTGGACAAATGCCAACGGAAATGTTTTATCACTTTTTTAAATCCTTTACCGATGGCGCAAAAGCCAATCTTAATATCAAAGCGGAAGGCAGCAATGAACACCACAAAATAGAAGCGATTTTTAAAGCTTTTGCAAAAGCCATTAAAATGGCTGTAAAACGAGATTCAGAAAAAATGATTTTACCATCAACAAAAGGAATGCTATAAATTTTAGATTGTAGAATTACGATTGATGAATTAAGAAATCGTAGATAGTAAATCAAAAATCGCAAATTAAAAAATAATGATTGCAATAATAAAATACAACGCTGGGAATACGAAATCGGTTTTTAATGCGGTGACACGTTTGGGTTACGAAGCCGTTATCACCGATGATTTCGAGGTAATTAAAAGTGCTGAGAAAGTCATTTTTCCAGGTGTTGGTGAGGCGAGTTCAGCGATGAAGTATCTTAAAGAAAAAGGTTTAGATAAAATTATTAAAAACCTAAAACAACCGACTCTAGGAATTTGTCTTGGGCAACAATTGATGTGCGAATTTTCGGAAGAAGGGAATGTGGATTGTTTAGGAATTTTTCCGATTCAAGTTAAAAAGTTTCCTGCAAAAGATATTGTCCCACACATGGGTTGGAATACGATTTATGACTTTCAAAATGTCATTTATAATCTTCCTGCAAAATTATTTGATAAGGTTAATACGAATTCTGATGTCTATTATGTCCACGGTTACTATTGCGAATTGTCCAATTTCACGATAGCTAAGACGGATTATATTTTAGAATTTTCGGCGGCACTTAACAAAGATAATTTTTATGCAACGCAATTTCATCCTGAAAAATCAGCGGGTATCGGAGAACAAATTTTAAAGAACTTTCTAGAAATGTAATTGTTTATGAATTATGAATTATGAATTATGAATTATGAATTATGAATTATGAATTAGGTTTGATAATTATTAAATCGTAAAATAAAAATCAAAATATGAGAATTATCCCTGCAATAGATATCATCGACGGAAAATGTGTAAGACTTTCGCAAGGCGATTACAGCACAAAAAAAATATACAACGAAAATCCTTTAGAAGTTGCAAAAGAGTTTGAGGATTTCGGAATTGAATATTTGCACTTGGTAGATTTGGATGGTGCAAAATCCAAGCAAATTGTCAATTACAATATCTTGGAACAAATTACTTCTAAAACCAACCTTAAAGTTGATTTTGGAGGCGGCATAAAATCTGATGACGACGTTAGAATTGCTTTCGAATGTGGAGCTAATCAAATAACTGGAGGAAGTATTGCGGTTCAAAATCCGACTTTATTTGAAGAATGGATTCTTAAATATGGAAATGAAAAAATCATTTTGGGAGCTGATGCAAAAGACCGAAAAGTTGCGACGCATGGCTGGTTAGAGACTTCGGAACTAGATGTTGTCGAGTTTATTAAAAACTATAAACAAAAAGGAATTGAATATGTGATTTGTACAGACATTGCAAAAGATGGGATGTTACAAGGTGCTTCGAATGATTTGTATGCTGAGATTTTAGAAAATACTGAAGTCAAGCTAATTGCTTCTGGAGGCGTGTCTTCAATTGATGATTTAATAAAATTAAAGGAACTCGGTTGTGAAGGCGCAATCCTTGGGAAAGCAATTTATGAAGGAAGAATTTTATTAAAGGATTTGAAACAACTGTTTTAATTATGCTGAAGAAAAGAATCATTCCGTGTCTTGATATTAAAGATGGAAGAACGGTGAAAGGCGTCAATTTTGTTGGCTTGCGCGATGCTGGCGATCCTGTAGAATTGGCGAAAAAGTATGTTGACGAAGGCGCTGACGAATTGGTATTTTTGGATATTTCGGCAACTTTAGAAAAACGAAAAACCCTCGCCGAAATGGTAGAGAAAATTGCGGCTGCGATTAATATTCCGTTTACAGTTGGAGGCGGGATCAATTCTGTGGAAGATGCTTCGACGGTTATTAATGCTGGTGCGGACAAAGTTTCGGTGAATTCTTCTGCGGTAAAAAATCCGCAATTGATTGCAGATTTGGCGGCACAGTTTGGTTCTCAATGTGTGGTTGTTGCGGTGGATACGCGCGATGTCAACGGAAATCAAAAAGTTTTTGTGAATGGTGGAAAAGTCGAAACCGATTGGGGAACTTTGGATTGGGTAAAGGAAGTTGAAAAACTCGGCGCTGGCGAAATTCTGTTAACTTCGATGGACGGTGACGGGACAAAAGCAGGTTTCCGAATTGATATTACAAAACAAGTTTCCGAAAGTGTTAACATACCCGTCATCGCTTCTGGCGGTGCCGGAAAAATGGAAGATTTTGCGGAAGTTTTTAGCAAAACAAAAGCGAGTGGCGGATTGGCGGCAAGTGTTTTTCACTTTGGTGAAATTCCGATTCCTGAGCTTAAAAATTATTTAAAACAACAAAACATAGCAATACGATGAACATTGATTTTAATAAATCTAGTGATGGTTTGGTTCCTGTGATTATTCAGAATTACCTTAATAATAAGGTTTTGATGTTGGGTTATATGGATGAAGAAGCTTTTAATAAAACTCAAGAACTTGGAAAAGTGACATTTTTTTCGCGTTCCAAAAATAGATTGTGGACAAAAGGAGAGGAGTCAGGTAATTTTTTAGAAGTAAAATCGATGGCTGTTGATTGCGATAATGATACGATATTAATAAAGGCAAAACCCCACGGACCGACTTGTCACACAGGATCTGTGACTTGTTTTAATGAAGTTTCGAATCATGGATTTATTTATGAGTTGGAACAAACTATCAACGACCGAATTGATTTTGATGATCAAGAATCTTATACCAATAAATTGTATAAAAAAGGACTCAACAAAGTTGCGCAAAAAGTGGGTGAAGAAGCTGTGGAATTGGTGATAGAAGCAAAAGACAACAACGATGATTTGTTTTTAAATGAAGCCGCAGATTTGATGTATCATTATTTAATTCTTTTAAAAGCTAAAGGTTTTCAACTTGAAGATGTTGAAAATGTTTTAAAATCTAGGGAAAACGCACCTCGACGACCAGAATAACTCAACGGCGCGGAAAATTGCGTTAGGGATTGCAGCGAAAATCCTTTGCTGAAAGCAAAGATTGTAGCGGAAAGCCCGACCGAAGGGAACGCCCAAAAACAAAAAATACTTGAGACATTAAAAAATGAAAATTGTCGAAGTGATGCCTAATTATTAGTTTACCTTTGCAGAAATAAGAAAATATGTCGTTTGAATCGTTAGGATTGTCGCACAATATCATAAAATCTGTCAATAAATTGGGCTTTCTAAAACCTTTTCCTATTCAGGAGCAAGCTGTTCCCGTAATTTTGTCTGGAAAAGATCTAATGGGAATCGCGCAAACCGGATCTGGTAAAACAGCGAGTTTTGTGATGCCGATTTTAGAGAAATTGCAAAATGAAGACGTTAAAAAAGACCGTAATATTCAGGTTTTGGTGTTGGTGCCGACACGAGAATTGGCGATTCAAATAGAAGAAGCTTTCAAAGCTTTTACCCCAACTTTGAAGCGTGATATCAAAACGATGGCGGTGTATGGCGGCGTTTCTATCAACCCTCAGATGAAAGGGATGTACGGCGTAGAAGTGCTTGTGGCGACGCCGGGACGATTGTTGGATTTGATCGATCATAATGCGTTAAGTATTTCGAAAATTTCTCAATTGGTAGTGGATGAAGCGGACAAAATGTTCCAGTTGGGATTTGATGAAGAGATGAATAAACTTTTCAAAATGATGCCTGTTGCTAAGCAAACTTTGTTATTTTCTGCGACGCTCAACGAAAAAGTTGACGAGATTAAAAAACGATTAACAATTAACCCGACTTTGGTTGAGGTAAAAGCGGAAGAGGTTAATATCGACAATATCGCGCAATTGGCTTATTTGGTGGAGCCTGAGCAAAAAGGACCTTTTTTGAGATATTTGATTAAAGAACAAAATATTCAGCAAGCTTTGGTTTTTGCGTCTTCTACAAGAAATGTCGATAATTTGGTTGAAAAACTAAAGAAGAATAAAATCCCTGCAACGGCTATCCATGGTAAAAAATCTCAAGGTGCTCGTACAGGGAATCTTAAAGGTTTTAAAGAAGGTGAGGTTCAGATTTTGGTAGCGACGGATCTTATCGGAAGAGGGATTCATATTGATGATTTGGCTTGCGTTATCAATTACGAGTTGCCACGATCTCCACTAGATTACGTCCACAGAATTGGTAGAACGGGACGTGCCAATGAAAAAGGAACAGCGATCACGATTTTGACGCATGACGATTTGCAGCATTTTAGGGTGATTCAGAAGAAAATGGGTAAACGTGTTGACCTTATCCGTACCCAAGATATCGATCTTCACGGCTATTAAAATTTAATAATTAAAACCAGTCTTCGGATTGGTTTTTCTACTTTAGGAGAAGATGTATTTCCAATAGATTATTGCGCCAACAACGACTGCTAGGATAGAAGCGATTAAAACAGCAGCGCCAGCAACATCTTTTATAACGCCGATTCGTTTGTCAAAATTAGGTTCGATAAAGTCACAAATTTTTTCGATGCAAGTGTTAAGTGCTTCCGTAATCATAACACCAAAAGTGACGCTAAGAACAGTGACAATTTCCCAAGTCTGAAGTTTGAAATAGAAAATCAAGATGAGGTTAACTAAAAGTCCCAAACAATGGATTTGGAAATTTCTCTCGTTTTTTAACAACCAAAAGAGACCTTTAAAAGTGTAATAGAAGCTCTTATGTAAAGGTGGTTTTTTCATGAGAAAAATTTTATTTTTTGTTAAATCTTAAAATTCTTCACAAATATAGATAAATCCTAAAATTGTTAGTAATTAATTACAAATCAGACCGCCAATTTGCCATAATTTTTTATCTTTGTGAATCGAAATAATTAGCTTTTATGAGATTTATTGTTGCCAGTGGCGAATTGCAAAAAGCCTTACAAACGGTTAGTGGTGTGATTTCTGGTTCGCAATCCAGACCAATTTTGGAAAATTATCTTTTTGAATTAGATCAAAATAATTTAAGAATTACAGCTTCCGACGGAGAAACAACTTTGATAACTTCTATCGAGGTGATGTCCGACGATGCTGGAAAAATGGCGGTTCCTGCCAAAATCTTCCAAGATTTCCTAAAGACTTATGGCGAACAACCATTGACATTAGTCGTGAAGGATGCACCAGAAGGTAACGGTAGCGTTTTAGAAATTTTGGACGAGAAAGATAACTTCTCTGTTGCACTTGACAATGCAGAAGATTATCCAGAATTACCGGAATTTGACGCTTCTCAAAAAGTGGTTATGCCAGGTGGCGTTTTGGCAGATGCGTTGAGCAATACATTGTTTGCGACAAGTAACGACTCACTTCGTCCAGTGATGACAGGTGTTTTGTTCCAATTTGCTGAAAACGAAACCAACTTTGTGTCAACGGATTCTCATAGATTGGTGGTTTACAAGAGAACAGATCTTGCAAATGCAGAACCAATGGAATTTATCATGCCGAAAAAACCTTTGGCGATTTTCAAAAATATCCTTAACAATTCGGTTGATGAAGTTGTTATCGAGTTTAACGAAAATATGGCGAAGTTCACGTTTGGTAATAATATTTGGATTTGTCGTTTGATTGACGGGAAATATCCTAACTACAACGCGGTTATTCCGAAAGAAAATCCAAATGTGTTGACAATTAACAGAAACTTGTTGTTAAGTTCTATCCGTAGAGCATCGATTATGTCGAACAAATCTACAAACCAAGTGAGATTCAAGCTTTCGGGCAACGTTCTTCACTTACATGCAGAGGATACAGAATTTGCGAACAAAGCGGATATGCAAATCCCTTGTGATTATAACGGCGAAGATATTAATATCGGATTTAGTTCTAAGTTTTTAACAGAAATGTTATCTGTTTTGGGTGCTGACGATATCACTTTCAAAATGTCTCAACCGAATCGTCCAGGTATCATCGAGCCGATTGATGGACTCGAAGACAACGAAAACATCTTGATGTTATCAATGCCGGTTATCGGATTATAAAGTTTAAAAAACAGAAAATAACAATTTGAGATTTGAAAAATTCAGGTCTCAAATTTTGTTTAAAATAAGATTTTATTACAGAAGCGTTTTTGAGTTTTTATTAAATTTAATAATAAAATATCAGCCTTCTAAAAATTCAAATTCAGAATAATGAAAATTTCAAATAATTGGCTTAAAGATTATATTAAAACCAATTTGACTACGGAAAAAATCGGTACATATTTGACGGATATTGGTCTGGAGATAGAAGTTATCGAAAAGTACGAAAGCGTTAAAGGAAATCTCGAAGGCATCGTTGTAGGGAAAGTTTTGACTTGCGAAAAACATCCTAATGCTGATAAATTAAGCAAAACTACGGTCGATGTAGGAAACGGAAAAATCCTAGAAATTGTTTGTGGTGCGCCAAATGTTGCTGCTGGACAAACGGTTCCAGTTGCGGTTGTTGGGACGAAAATCTATGATAAAACTGGAAATTTTTTCGAAATTAAAAAAGCAAAAATCCGTGGCGAAGTTTCAGAAGGAATGATTTGTGCAGAAGACGAACTTGGTTTGTCAGACGATCACGGTGGTATCATGGTTTTAGACGAAACGAAATATAAAGTAGGAGAGAATTTCGCAAAGTATTTTGAGTTAATTAATGATGAGGTTTACGAAGTTGGTTTAACGCCAAACCGTACCGATGGAATGTCGCATTATGGTGTTGCAAGAGATTTGCACGCTTATTTGTCATCGAATGCTTTTCCGTCAGAATTAGAAAAATTATCGACTGTAGCTTTGACTTCAGCAGGTTCTCATGATTTCCAAATCGATATCGAAAATACAGAATTGACGCCACGTTATCTTGGTGCTGTTGTTGAAGGACTTAAAGTTGAAGAGTCGCCATCCTGGCTTAAAGATCGATTGAAAGCGATTGGTCTTGCGCCGATTAACAATGTTGTGGATGTTACCAATTATATTTTGCACAGTTATGGTCAGCCTTTGCACGCTTTCGATGCTGATAAAATTGCTGGTCACAAAGTGATTGTTGGGACGTCGCCAGAAGGAACGGTTTTCAAAACTTTGGATGGTGTAGAACGTAAGTTGAAAGGCACCGAAATCATGATCAAAGACGGAAACCAAAAACCAATGTGTATTGCAGGTGTTTTTGGTGGTGAAGAAAGTGGTGTTTCGGATTCTACGACTAAGATATTTTTAGAAAGTGCTTACTTCAATCCGGTTGCGGTGAGAAAGGCTTCTAAAGCGCATGGACTTAATACTGACTCATCTTTCAGATTTGAGAGAGGTGTTGATCCTAATAACACAAAAACAGTTTTGACAAAAGCTGTTAAAATGTTGGAGGAAATTGCTGGTGGTAAATTGGTTGGCGAGATTATGGAATCTTATCCAACGAAGATTGAACCTTTCTATGTGGTGCTTCGTTACTCTAAAGTTGATCAGATTTTAGGCGTTAAAATTCACCGCGAAAAAATAAAAGAGATTTTAAAATCTTTAGAAATTACTGTTCTTAACGAAATCGCAAATGGACTAGAATTGTCTGTTCCTGCGTATCGTGCGGATGTAACGCGAGAAATTGACGTTATCGAAGAAATCTTGCGTATCTATGGTTATAACAAAATTGAAGCGCCGAAGAAAACATCTTTCACAACGGTGAGTTTGCATTTGGATGACCAAGATGCTTTAGAAAACGCTTGGGCAAGAACTTTGCAAAGTCAAGGTTTTAATGAAGTAATGAACAATTCTTTGACTTCTGTTAAAGACGAAACCAACGCTGTTAAGCTTCTTAATCCGCTAAGTAATGAGCTTTCGACAATGAGAAAATCTTTGTTAGAAGGACTTTTGCAAAATGCAGCTTACAATATTAATCGTAAGAATCCAGATATTAAGTTTTTTGAATTAGGGAAAATTTATCACAAATTCGAAAAATATGAAGAAAGAAAGCAATTGGCGATTTTAACATCGGGAAGAAACGTTTCCGAAAACTGGTTGCAACCAAAAAGTGCTACAGATTTCTTTATGTTGAAAGCTTATGTTAAAATTCTTCTTGATAAATTAAACATCGAAACGACAGAAAAAGCTTTGGAAGATGCACGTTTTTGGGATGCTTTAGAAATTGTTTCTGGTGACAAAACTTTGGTGAGATTAGGGAAAGTGGCGCCAGCTTTGCTTAAAGATGCAGACATGGATCAAGATGCTTTCTACGCAGAAATCGAGTTGGAAAATTGTCAATCTTTACGAAATACAGGGAATTTTAAATTTGTTGATATTCCGAAGTTTAACAAGATCAGAAGAGATTTAGCAATGTTGGTTGACAAGTCTGTGACTTATGCAGAATTGTACGAATTGGCGAAAAAGAACAAATCACCTTTCTTAAGAGAAATCAATTTGTTTGACGTTTACGAAGGTAAAAATCTTCCAGAAGGTAAAAAATCTTACGCCATGAGTTTTGAACTTCTTAACGAGGAAAAAACGTTAGAAGATAAAGATATTTCTGAAGTAATGAATGCGCTGATTAAGTCTTTCCAAAAAGAATATAATGCAGAACTAAGAGGTTAATTCTTTTTAGTTTAATAAAAATAAAAGTCCAAAGTTATTCGCTTTGGACTTTTTTATTGGTTTTAAAATTTGACTTGCGAATCGATGCCGCTGTCAGTTTCTTTAATGTTAATATCTGGCGTATTTGGAATTTGTGCTGCTGCAAGAACCTCAATTCTTTTTTTGAGATCCTCATAATTGCTAGCTTCCTGAATCGTCATATTGTTAAACAGATAGGTTTTATTAACATCATTTTTATTAAAAATTTCAGAAACCGAATCCGCATGTGCATCATCTCTAACTTGTACACTCGCCGAAAAATGCTCGTCACTACTGTTATTGAGGTATACGATGTATTGAGAACCGTCGATGCCAGCGTTTTCTAAATCGCTTTCTAGAGTTTTGTAGTTGCTATGATTATTAAATAATCCTGTGATAATACTTGCCATAATTTGAATTTTTATTGGTGTTATATTTTTAGATTATCAAAAACCGAACAACTACAAACTTAAAGACTGTTAAATTTTTTCGTTTTTAATTTCTTCCACGATTTCAGGATTTAATAATGTTGATGTATCCCCAAAATTACTGAAATCACCTTCTGCAATTTTTCTTAAAATACGACGCATAATTTTTCCAGATCGTGTTTTTGGAAGTGCTGACACAAATTGTATTTTGTCCAATTTTGCGATTGGTCCAATTTGGTCAGAGATTAACTGATTGATTTCTTTTTTAAGATTTTCGCGGTCTCTGCCTTCTCCAGATTCTTTCAAAATTACATAACCATAAAGTGCATTTCCTTTGATGTCATGCGGATAACCAACAATCGCAGATTCGGCAACTGCAGGATGTTGATTGATGCTATCTTCAATAGGAGCAGTCCCAAGATTGTGTCCCGAAACGATTATAACATCGTCCACACGACCTGTAATTCTGTAATAGCCAACTTCGTCGCGCAATGCACCATCACCTGTAAAATATTTTCCTGGGAAAGCCGTAAAGTAGGTTTCTTTATAACGTTGATGATCGCCCCAGATACTTCTTGCAATACCGGGCCATGGGAAACGAATGCAGAGATTTCCTGTAACTTGGTTTCCTGTAATTTCGTTACGTTTGTCGTCCATTAAAACTGGTTGTACGCCAGGAAGCGGAAGCGTTGCATAAGTTGGTTTTGTCGGCGTCACAAATGGAAGTGGAGAAATCAAAATTCCGCCTGTTTCTGTTTGCCACCAAGTGTCAACAATTGGACATTTTTTTTGTCCAACATGATCGTTAAACCAATGCCAAGCTTCATCATTGATAGGTTCTCCAACCGAACCGATAACTTTTAAGCTCGATAAATCATGTTTGTCCACCCATTCTACACTTTCTTTTGCTAAAGAACGAATCGCAGTCGGCGCCGTATAAAATTGCGTTACTTTATGTTTGTTGATAACTTCCCAAAAACGATCAGGTTCTGGATAAGTTGGTACACCTTCAAAAATAACCGTTGTCGCACCGTTAATTAATGGACCATACAAAATGTAGGAATGTCCAGTAATCCAGCCGATGTCCGCCGTACACCAATAGATATCGTTTTCTTGATAATCAAAAACATTTTTAAAGGTGTAACCCGAATAAACCATATAACCTGCGCAAGTATGCAACATGCCTTTTGGTTTCCCTGTAGAACCTGATGTATAAAGAATAAATAAAGGATCTTCGGCATCCATGATTTTTGTAACGTAATCAGATGATGCTTTTGATAAATAATCATCCATCCAAAAGTCGCGACCTTCTTTCATGCTGACTGCGCCGTTGGTACGTTTTACGACCATCACTTTTTCTACGGTTTCGCAAGAATTTAATGCCTCGTCAACAATTGATTTTAGGTCTAAAGCTTTGTTACCACGATAACTTCCGTCAGAACAAATAATGACTTTTGCGCCACAATCGTTTGCACGAGAAGCGATGGCGGAAGCTGAAAATCCAGCAAAAATCACCGAATGTACCGCGCCCATTTTAGCACAAGCTAACATAGCCACCGCCAATTCTGGAATCATTGGAAGATAGATGCAGACGCGATCACCACGTTGTACGCCCATTTCTTCAAGCACATTTGCCATTTTGCAAACGCGTTCGTGTAAGTCGCGGTAGGTGATGTGTTGCGCTTCTTCCTTCGGATCGTTAGGTTCCCAAATGATGGCTGTTTTTTCGCCACGAGATTCTAGGTGACGATCGAGACAATTTTTGGTGATGTTGAGTTTTGCATTTTTAAACCATTTAATATTGGCTTCTTCCATGTCAAATTCTACAACTTTGCTCCAACGTTGGTACCAAACGAAATTTTCGTCAGCGATTTTGTCCCAGAATTTTTTTGGATTCTTGATGGACTTTTTATATTGTTTAAAATATTCGGGAAGGTTTTTTATTTGATAATTATTCATATACAATGAAGTTTTTATTTTTTATAAATTTTAATTTTTTCGATAAGTTCATCGATAATTGTTTCATCGTCAATCGTCGATGGAATCTGGAATTCTTTGCCGTCTAATATAGTTCGAATTAATTTTCTAAGAGTTTTTCCAGAGCGGGTTTTTGGAAGTCTTTTAACGACCATCACATTTTTAAGACTTGCAACAGCGCCAATTTTTTCTCGGACTTTTTGGATAACTTCTTTTTCAACTTGCTCGTCAGATATTTCGGAACCATTTTTAATAACAACCGAAGCAAAAGGAATTTGACCTTTAAGATCGTCATCGATACCAACAACCGCACATTCGGCAACATCGGGATGTGACGACACGACTTCTTCCATCTCGGAAGTTGATAATCTATGTCCAGCAACATTAATGACGTCGTCTACACGTCCAGTAATAAATACGTAGCCATCTTCGTCCACAATAGCACCATCGCCAGAGAAGTAATAACCCTCAAACTGCGACAAATAACTATTTTGGAATCTGTCAAAATCCTTCCAAACGCCAAGCAAAGCACCTGGAGGAAGCGGAAGTTTTATCGCTAAATAACCTTCGTGATGAGCATCGAGTTCGTAACCATTTTCATCAAAAATTCTGATATCGTAACCGGGAATTGGTTTTCCTGCCGAGGCTCTTTTAATTTTATAATCGTCAAAACCTGTCATCAATCCTAACATTGGAGATCCAGATTCTGTTTGCCACCAATGGTCGATGGCTGGTACGCCGATATGTTGGTCAAACCAATCTAAAGTCGCAACGTCGCAACGTTCGCCAGCGAGGAACTGTTTTTTTAAACTTGATAAATCATATTTCTTTACCAATTCGCCGTTTGGGTCTTCTTTTTTAATAGCTCTAATTGCAGTCGGTGCTGTAAACATTATCGAAACCTTATAATCTTGAATCACACGCCAAAATGTTCCTGCATCTGGCGTCATGACAGGTTTTCCTTCAAAGATTACTGTAGCATTTCGGTTAATTAAAGGAGCATAAACGCTATAACTGTGACCAACTGCCCAACCAAAATCCGAAGCTGCCCAAAACGTTTCGCCTGGGTCGATACCATAAATATATTTCATCGAAAATTTGAGTGCCGTCGCGTATCCGCCTGTATCACGAACAATTCCTTTGGGTTTACCTGTTGTGCCCGAAGTATAAAGCAAATACAAAGGATGCGTGGATTTTACCGAAACGCAATCAGCGGCTTGTGATTTTGAAATTAAATCTTGATAATCGATGGTTCCTTCAAAATATTCGTTTTTATTTTCGACAAGATTTCGGTTGTAGACAATGATGTTGTCAACTTTATCTTGCGCAAGTTCGATGGCTTTTTCAACCAAAGGAAGATACGGGATTCGCTTTGCGATTTCCACGCCTGCAGTTGCTGTTATTAAAACTTTTGGTTTGCAATCATCAATTCTAACAACCAATTCTTGCGGTGCAAATCCTCCAAAAACAACATTGTGTATTACGCCAATTCTTGCACAAGCCAACATCGCGAACATTGTTTGTGGAATCATCGGCATATAAATAATCGCGGTATCACCTTGTTTTAAACCAAGAGATTGAAGTCCACCTGCAAGTTTTGAAATCTCTTCTTTGGCTTCCGAGAAGGTGTAAGTTTTCTTTTGGTTGGTTACTGGCGAGTCGTAGATAATGGCAATCTGGTCCCCGAAACCGTCCTCAATGTGCTTGTCAATAGACAAATAACACATGTTGAGCTCGCCATCTGCAAACCATTGGTTGTAATTATTTTCGTCGGGTGATGTTATTGTTTTTGGAAAAGTGTACCAGCTAATTGCTTGGGCTTGTTCTTTCCAGAATTCTTCTTTGTTGTCTTTACTTTGTTGGATCAAATTGTCTGCATTCATCTTTTTTCATTTTAGTAGTTAGTGATTATTATCGATTAAGTCGTCGATTTGTTGGATAATTTGTTTAACCGAATATGGTTTTGTAAAATAAGCATCTGCTCCTAAATCATAAGCTTTTTGAACGTCTTCAGGATTGTTTTTAGCGGATACGAAAGCGACTTTAGTATTTTTCAGTTTATCTAGTTTTTTTATTTCTTCTAAAGTAGAATAACCATCCAATTTGGGCATCATAATATCTAGCAGAATGAAGTCTGGTGTCAGCGTATTCAAGATTTCTAAAACTTCGGAACCGTCTCTGGCAATGTAGACATTGTATCCGTTTTTCCTAAAACTATATTCTAACGACATCAAAATCTTGTGTTCGTCATCGGCTATCAAAATCGTTTTCATAATTCCTCTTTTATGTTTTCGTGTTGTTGATTGGTGGGAAGGTTGATGTTAAAAGTAACGCCTAGACCACTATTTTCTGCATAGATGTTGCCACCATGCGCCAGCATTATATTTTTACAAATGGCAAGCCCAAGTCCGCTGCCAATTGGTTTAATAATATTTTGATTATTGGATTGATAAAATTTGTCAAATATCGAATCCAAATCGGCTTCTGGGATATGTTTTCCAGTGTTAAATATCTTAATGTTGAGATTGTCGTTTTGTATTAAAAATTTAGTTTGTATCATCCCTTGTTCTTCCGTGAATTTTAGAGCGTTGCCATAAATATTTTGAAAAACCTGTATCATTCTCGCTTCGTCGTAATGGAAGTTTTCGAGAGACAAAAGATTAACCAAACTCAAATGGATATCGTTACTGTTTATTAAATGTAACAAAGGTTTCACTGCTTTTTGATAAGTTTCGATTATGTTGTTAAAGCCAATATTCAAAGGTGTTTTGCCGTGTTCCAGTTTATCAAGATACAAAATATCGTTGATGATTTCGCTAAGTCTGTCAGACTCTGTAATAATGTTATTGAGAAATTCTTTTTTAATTTCGGAAGGCATATCATCATCATCTGCGAGGATTTCGCCAGCAGCACGAATGGCAGTTATCGGCGTTCGCAATTCATGTGCAACACTATCCAAAAAATCGTCCTTTTGCTTGTCTTTAATGATAAGATGCTCGTTCGCAATTTGTAATTTTTCTGAAAGCGATTTTAACTCATTTGATTTTTCAGTAAGTTTTTTGTTGGTGATAATATTTTCTTTTGATTCCTCAAGAATGTTAAGAACTTCAGGTAACGAAATTTTATCTTCTTTGGTCACACCTTCGATCAAGATTTTTGCAGAAGCGGTCCCAATTCGACCAGCCAGAAGGTTTTCAGAAAATTTAATAAAACGAGAATCAGCCGTTTCTACTTGGTTATTAATATTATATTTAAGATTAAAAACACGGAAAGCTTGTTCCGTTTTTTGAATACCTAAAAATCTTACTAAAATATTTTTGATGTCAGAAACATAAGCGGTTCCGCGCCATATAAAAGCATTTTCATGATTTTGGATATACTTGTCGATGTCCACATAAAGTTCGGCGAAGTTTCGTTCTCTATAATCACCTTTAAGACTTACCGAAATAAAAGTGAAAAGTCCAGTATTAACGAAAAGCGACCAAAAGAAAATTTGACTTATCCTATCAAAATAAGGAATGTTGAATATTGCAAATGTGTCGTAAAGCTCTCTTAAAAAACCTTTGAATTCGTGGTTGTAAGAAAAGTAATATTGTGGCAAGATTAACCCAAAATAACAAATTATGAGGCCTGCAATTAATCCAATAATTACGGCTTTCGAACTTCCTCTTTTCCAGAATATCGCACCAAAAAATGCTGGTGCCAATTGTGCAATTAATACAAATGAGATAAGACCGACCGAAAATAATGAATTATCCAAAATGAAATATCTATAGAAAATAAAAGATATAACAACGAGGATGAAAATACTTATTTTTCTAATATTGGTGATGCTTCGCGTATTTTCTGACGCTTGGTTTTCTTTAAATTTTCCGATCCAACCAAAAGGTATAATGAGGTTGTTAGAAAGCATAATTGACAAGCTAAGTGCAGAGATAATAATCATCGAAATGGACGAACTTAATCCTCCTAAAAATACCAAAACACTAATCCATTCTTTCCCAAAATGTAATGGGATTAAAATAGAATAAAATTCTGGATTAACCGTTTGTCCATCGAATAATACACGACCGCCCCACGCAATCGGAAATACAAAAAGATTAAAAACCAAAAGATATAATGGTAAAAACCAAAGTGCGGTTTTCAGGTGTTTTTCTTGTCTGTTTTCAACGATACTTGTATGGAATTGTCTCGGCAAGAGAAAAAAAGCTGATATTGACAATAGACACATAATCAGCCAATTAAAACTTCCACCAAGTCCGTCGAACGTATTTTTAGCATTAAAATCTGCAATCTTGGAAGCTTGGTCATAGATGTCGCTATAACCATTGTACACAAAATAGGTTACAAAAACGCCTAATAATACTAGGAAAATAAGTTTTAATAGGCTTTCTAAAGCAACAGCAGCGATGATGCCAAGGCGCTTTTCGGAGGCATCAACATAGCGAGTTCCGTAATATCCAGCAAACATTGCAATCATGATAACGACATAGGTTGCATTATCTGTTAATATGTTTTTTGAAGTCGGTGTATTAGTTATTAGATGAAAGGTTTCTGAAATAGCTTTAATCTGAAGTCCAATGTAAGGGATAATTGCAAAGATGCACACCAAGGTTATCAAAGCACCCAAGCCACGTCGGTTCCCATATCTTAACGAAATGAAATCTGCAATACTGCTTATTTTGTTGACTTTTGCAATACGAATAATTTTAGAATTTATAAAAATCCAAGCTGGGATGATGATAACGGGTCCAATATAGATCGCTAGATATTGTAAACCCTGATTAACGGCTACACCTATACTGCCATAATAAGTCCAAGCCGTACAATATACAGCGATAGATAGTGCGTAGATGTAGGGATTGTTAACCCATATTTTACTTTTCTTTTGCTCGGCATGATGCGCCACGAAAAAAAGCAAAGCCAAATAGACGATAACAACTGCAAACAGAACAAGACTATTCATCGTACTTTTTTATAACAACTAATGAAAATATTATCGAAAAAATCCAAACACCAAATAGGTAAGTGTATATTACAGGAAGCCCAAAAAGCTTGTTCGGAGAATTGAAAAGCAATATGATTGGTGCGCTAAACAAGAGAAGTAAAGCGAGGCTAAGTAAAACTAATTTCTGTTCGTGTCGTTTTTTCATATTTTTATAGAAACCACACAAAGACCAAAATCTTTGCGTGGTTTTCAAAGGAAATGAATATTACATTTTGTCTTTCGAATAGTCGCCCGATAGAGCATAATATCCAAAAACTGCTAATCCGCCAGATATAATTGGCATTAAAATAAATAGGATAATAATCCCAAATACCAAATCTTCTTGTTTGCCTGATGATAATTTTGGAATCCCCATTTCTGTAATGCCGAAATAACCGACAACTAAAGCTAAAAGTATCCAAACGATGCCTAATATTTTTTTTAATCCATCCATAATAATGATTGTTTTAAAGTTAAGAATTTTTAAGTTTTAATTGTGATTTCAAACTTAATCTTTGATGTTGTTTTTATTTTTTAAATAGATAAGACCAATTATTAAACACACAGACGCTACAATAATAGGATACCAAAGTCCTTCTAGATACCATTGCGCATGTCCAGCTTCTTTACCAGTTGTTACCAGATAAGTTGCAACTGCAGGCAAAAGTCCTCCGAAAATTCCGTTTCCGATATGGTATGGTAAAGACATCGAAGTATAACGAATTCGGATAGGGAACATCTCAACCAAAAATGCCGCAACAGGACCGTAAACCATCGTTACAAATACAACTTGGATAAAAACCAAAAATACGAGTAACCACTTGGTGTCATCATTTATTGAAATTGTTGTGCTAACAGTCGCAACTTCAGGTTTGCTATCTTTTAGGACAGGTGTTGCTACAGCGGACCAATGCACGACACTATCTTTTTTAACTTTAAAACCGTCGGTATAATTGGTTTCTTTGTGATAGGTTATGATACTGTCACCAGCAATTTTGTCGTGGATTTTGGAAGTTCGAGATTCTTTAATACCATTTGTCGCAACTACTTTTCCTTCAAGATTAACGGATTTAAACATCTTATCATAGATTGGTCTGTAGGAAAGTAACGCAATTAACATCCCGATTAACATGATAGGTTTTCGTCCAACTTTATCCGATAGCCAACCGAACAAAACAAATAACGGTGTACCAAGTAGTAATGCAATCGCCATTAATGAGTCAACTTGTGCGGAGTCGACATTCATTACTTTTTGGATGAAACTCATGGCATAGAATTGCCCAGTGTACCACACAACACCTTGTCCCATAACAGCACCGAATAATGCTAACAATACAAATTTGAAATTATAACGATTTCCGAATGATTCTTTAAGTGGGTTAGTAGATGTTTTTCCTTCTTTTTTAGCTTTAGCAAAAAGTGGAGACTCCTTCATGTTTTTACGAATGATGTATGAAACACCAACCATTAATATTGAAATCCAAAACGGAACTCGCCATCCCCAAGTGTCAAAGTCGTCATGAGAAAGCGTTGTTTTTGTAATTAAAATAACAATTAATGAAATGAAAAGTCCAACCGTTGCAGTAGTCTGGATCCACGATGTCCAATAACCACGACGATGCGGTTGTGCATATTCTGCAACATAAGTTGCTGCGCCACCATATTCGCCACCAAGTGCTAAACCTTGTAAAAGTCTCAGGATTAAAACTAATACAGGCGCCATAAAACCTATGGTTTCATAAGATGGGATACAACCGATAAGAAATGTTGAAAATCCCATGATAAGTAAAGTCACCAGAAAGGTATATTTTCTGCCAATCATATCGCCTAATCGTCCAAAGAATAATGCACCGAAAGGTCTTACCACAAATCCAGCCGCAAAAGTTGCTAAGGTCGAAAGAAACGCAGCTGTAGGATTATCTGCTGGGAAGAATTTTGTGGACAGCACCACGGCAAGACTTCCAAAAATGTAGAAATCATACCATTCTATTAAAGTCCCTAATGAGGAAGCTGTAATAACGCTCCAGATCGTTTTGTTTTTTTGCTTCTCACTCATGTTTTCGTAAGAATCTTGTTGTAGTTCGCTCATATTAGTTTGATTTTGGATTTAGTATTTTTTTTAAATAGTATTAAAATGAGTACATCACACGAAGCATAGCTCGGAAGTTGCCAACATTAGTGATTCTTCCACCCGCAGTTGCATCATTTTGTATGTCACCATATTTTGCAGCGGTATATTCTAGTTCTGGTGCGATGTTAAACTTGTTTTGTTTAAATTCTACTCGGGCAGAAGCTCGCCATACATTATCTAGAAGTCTAGTTCCTAAGATACCTCGCATGTACAGGTTTTTGTATCCCTCATCAACACCTGAGTTCTTGGTATATCCAAAGAAAATTCCTGGTGCAATTTTTTCGTTATTACTTGCAAGATCAATCCAAAACGATGATGTTTTTGTAGGCTTGTAGCTTTCTTGACCATTGGCTTGCTCGTAACCAGCAAAGCCACCAATCATAACAAGGTGATGAAGATTTCCACCAGTTATCCCGTAAAGTTTAGCGGAGAATTTAGAATCAGAATATTTGAAGTAAGCTAAATATGCAGCTGCGTTTAGTTTCTCGGTTGAGACCAGATTATTACTTTCGATAACAGGTTTTAATGATTGAAACTCTGCTGCGATACCAGCGATAATATTTTTGTGTTTGTACTGAAGCTGTCCGTGGAAAGTTGGCATCACCGAATTAATTGTTGCACTATTTGTAAAAGCCCCCGTGGCATTAGCCGTCTGGAATTCTCGATCTTTATAAGCAACAGCGGTAAAAGATAAGTCGTCTGTTAATTTTTGAGTAAGTTTTATTTGACCTGCCCATCCAAAAGGATTGAATAGAATACCGGTATTAAAATTCGCAACACCTGGATAAACTTCTGGGATAAAAGAAGGATACCAAGTTTGTCCAAATGTTAGACTCGTTTTTGGCCAAGCCAAAGTAGCGTAAGCGTGTCGCAACCTTAGAAGCCCGATGCTTCCACTTCCTGCCGAAGATTTGTTGATTTCTGTATTTCCAAAAAAGTCAGCTTCAATTTTTCCACTTGCTTTTGCGCCCCAAACATTTGGCCCTTTTATGTTGAGGCCAACTCTAGTGGTGATGGATAAAAAATTGCTGGCCGCAGCGCTATTGATATCTTTGCCGTTAGCATCTAGTTTTTCATCCAGAGGATAAAGGTTGAGGTTATATTCTCGAGAGTAGGCAGACTGTCGACTGTCAAAATTATATTCCGTCCTTACCCAACCATAAGTCGAAATGTCCCATTCTTTGATTTTATTTTTTTCTGCTTCTAAGCTTTCGATGCGTTTGAGAAGGTCAGAAGTGCTAATGCTGTCTTGTGCTTTTGTTTGTGAAAATATTAATGATATTGATGATATCGTTAATGATTTTATTAAATTTTTCATGAATTATTAATTATTTGACGTGTGATTTGGTGTTGCCAAATTGTAATTAATAATTCGTTTACGAAAATTTAATATATATTTTTGCTAAGACTATATTTTAGTGAATTTTTTAAACAAATATTTTTACCTATTTCTTGAATCTTTCCCATTTTATGAGCATGTATTTGTCTGCAAATTCAGTAATAATTAAACCCGAGTTTTTGATATTGTTTTCTTGCGAAAGATATTCAATTAACTCATTTTGTTTCAATATTTTATATACAGGGTGAAAGTCAGAGTGAGGTGGTCTTGTGATATTATATTTCTTTATCCACGAGCTGATTGTAACGTGTGATACACCAATAATTCTCTCGATCTCGCGAAAGCTTAATCCTTCCAAATATAGCTGTAATGCCTTTGTTACGTAATAGTCGTCGATCTGTTTTCCTAGTTTTTTGACCGTGAAGTAATAGTTGCAATCTTTACACAGAAAACGTTGTTTGTCGTTAATTATTCCACTTTTTACGACATTGTTTTGATTACATTTTGGGCAAGACTTCATATAACTATATTATTTTAGCAAATATATAATAATTTAGCAAAAATATATTTGATGATTGAAATAGATAAAATATCTTTAATAAAAATTTAATAAACAAAAAATATCTAAATAATTTGTTTTGAAAAGAAATTATGTTTTATATTTGCATCTTTAATTAGATATAAGTCAATGAAAATAGAAATTTCCTCAGAAAAACATTTGCATTACGCAGAGGAAATCAAACAGGAGATGGCGGACTCGGCCAAAGTTAGAGGAACGGGCATTGCGCAAAGAACAGTTGAGTTTTTGTGTCAAAAAATGCTGGAAGGAAGTGCGGTTTTAGCGATCGAAGAAGATGGTCGCTGGGCAGGATTTTGCTATTTGTCAGCATGGAGTGATGGCGAATTTGTAGCGAATTCTGGGATGATTGTATCTCCTAATTTTAGGAAAAGAGGTGTGGCGAAAATGATGAAAGCTAAGGTTTTCGAATTATCACGCATCAAATTTCCAGAAGCTAAAATTTTTAGCTTAACAACAGGACTTGCGGTGATGAAGATTAACTCCGATTTGGGTTATCAGCCTGTGACCTATTCCGAAATTACAAAAGATGAAACTTTTTGGGAAGGTTGCAAAAGTTGTGTTAATTATGATGTGTTGAAGAGTAAAAATAGAGAAAATTGTTTGTGTACTGCGATGTTGTACTCGCCAAGCAAGGAGAAAACTTTATTTAATTCTAATTATACAAAAAATACAAAAGATGAAGAAAAGTGTAGTGTTGGCATTTAGTGGAGGACTTGACACTTCTTATTGTGCAAAATATTTAAGCGAAACTTTAGGTTACGAAGTTCACGCGGTGACGGTTAATACAGGCGGTTTCAATGAGGCTGATGAGGTTGAGTTAAAATCTCGTGCTGAGAAATTGGGCGTTGCAACTTATACATTTATAAATGCTGAAAAAGAATATTATAACGATTGTGTTAAATATTTGATTTTCGGAAATGTTCTAAAAAACAATACATATCCACTTTCTGTAAGCGCGGAAAGAACGGTTCAGGCGCAAAACATTGCGAAATATGCTAAGGAAATAGGAGCGTCGGCGATTGCGCATGGCAGTACAGGAGCGGGGAATGATCAGGTTCGTTTTGATTTGATTTTCCAAGTGATGTGTCCAGAGATGGAAATTATTACGCCGATTCGTGATATGTCGTTGTCGAGAGAAGAAGAAATTCAGTTTTTGAAAAATCACGGTTTCGATATCGATTTCGAAAAAGCGCAATATTCGATTAACAAAGGACTTTGGGGAACTTCCGTTGGAGGAAAAGAAACTTTAAAATCTCGTCATAGTCTTCCCGAAGATGCGTTTCCGTCACAAGTTGAAAAACAAAAACCTACTGAGCTGGAAATTGAATTCAAAAACGGTGAAGTTGTTGCTGTTAATGGCGAAACTTTCGCGCATTCTGTTTTTGCGATTCAGAAGATCGAATCTCTCGCAAGTCCTTATGGCATTGGTCGCGACATCCATGTTGGCGATACGATTGTTGGCATCAAAGGTCGTGTTGGTTTCGAGGCTGCGGCGGCTTTGTTGACGATTAAGGCACATCATCTTTTGGAGAAGCATACGCTTTCTAAATATCAACAAACCATCAAGTCACAACTGTCAGATTGGTACGGAAACTGGCTTCACGAGGCGCTTTTCCTAGATCCAGTGATGAGAAATATCGAAGCTTTTCTTAATGATTCTCAAAAGACGGTTAACGGAAAAGTATTTATAACGCTTTATCCTTACAGATTTGTTTTAAACGGAATTGAGTCAGATAATGATTTGATGTCCGATAAATTCGGAAGTTATGGCGAAGCAAATCGAGCTTGGACGGGAGATGATGTTAAAGGATTTACTAAAGTATTGAGCAATGCTTTAACGATTTATCATCAAATAAACAGTTAGGGTTTTAAAAATTTGGGCAGCATTTCCGCCCTCCACTCCCGCTTTTTCTTTTTTTTGAAAAAAAGAAAAGAGCTCCGTTCAGGTCGGGCTGCGTGCAATTCGCTGCAAAAAAATAATTATTAAAAAGTCCCGAAGGGACGACTTGACAAAGGATAGGAGGTAACTCCTATCGAAAACGGGACGATTTAATAAAGGATAGGAGGAGACTCCTATCAAAAACGAGACGATTTAACAAAGAATAGGAAGAATTCCTATTCGTATATAAAAACCAAAAATGAAAAAAACAGTCGGCATCATCGGAGCGAACGGATACACGGGAAGTGAGTTGATTCGTCTTTTGGCTTATCATCCAGAAGTTGAAATGACTTGTCTTTTCAGCCGTTCAAATTCAGGTGTTAAGATTTCGGAGTTATATCCAGATTTAGCGGGGATTTGCGATTTGGTTTTAACTAATGAACTTCAAAAAGTTGATATTTTATTTTTGTGTCTTCCGCATAAAGAAAGTCAAAATTGGCTGACTCAAAATCCGATTGACGCTGAGGTTTTAGTTATTGATTTAGGAAACGATTTCCGTTTAGAAGCTGATTTTAATAATAGAAAATTTATCTACGGACTTCCAGAAATCAACAAAACCGAAATCCAATCAACAAAAAGTATTGCCAATCCAGGATGTTTTGCGACGGCAATTCAGTTAGCGTTGTTGCCTTTGGCAGAAGCGGGATTGTTGACAGACGTTTATACAACTGGGATTACAGGTTCTACTGGCGCTGGACAAAAGTTGCAATCGACAACGCATTTCACTTGGAGAAATGATAATATCTCGGCTTACAAAACATTGACACATCAGCATGTAGAAGAGATTTTAATGAATTTAAATTCTAAATCTTCTAATGATGTAAAGTTGAATTTTGTGCCTTGGCGTGGCGATTTTGCAAGAGGAATTTTCACAAGTTCAACGATTAAATGTGATAAAAGTTTAGAAGAAATAAAAACATTGTTTCAGGATTTTTATAAAGAAGCAAAATTTGTTCAGGTTACCGATGGACATTTAGATATGAAACAAGTCGTTAACACCAACAAGTGTGTTATCGAAATTGAACAAAATGAAGGTTTTATTGTAGTGCATTCAGCGATAGATAATTTACTGAAAGGCGCATCAGGACAAGCTGTTCAAAACATGAATTTAGCGATGGGTTGGGACGAGACTTTAGGTCTTAATCTTAAACCAATTGCATTTTAAAATTTAAATTAAAAATGAATTTATTCGAAGTATATCCATTGTTTGACATTAATCCAGTTAAGGCAAAAGGCTCTTTTCTGTGGGATGACAAAGGACAACAATATTTAGATTTTTATGGTGGTCATGCAGTGATCTCGATTGGACACAATCATCCATATTATCAAGCAAAACTGAAAGATCAGTTAGAAAAAATTTCGTTTTATTCCAACTCTGTGCAGAATGATTTGCAGGTGGAATTGGCGAATAAGTTAGGTTCATTGTCAGGTTACGAAGATTACAACTTGTTTCTTTGTAACTCTGGCGCTGAAGCTAATGAAAATGCTTTAAAACTAGCATCTTTCCACAATGGGAAGAAGAAAGTTGTATATTTTTCAGACTCGTTTCATGGTCGTACTTCGGCAGCGGTTGCGGTGACGGACAATCCAAAAATTGTTGCGCCAGTTAACGCTTCCGATAATTTTATAAAATGCGATTGGAACGATGTCGAAACGCTAGAGACTATATTTAAGACCGACGAGATTAGTGCCGTAATTGTTGAGGGAATTCAAGGTGTTGGAGGCATTAACTTGCCAGATGAACACTTCATTCAAAGTATCAGAAGTTTGTGCGATAGCAATGATGCGGTTATGATTTTGGATGAAGTGCAGTCTGGATATGGACGTGCTGGTTATTTCTTTGCGCATCAAGAATTTGATGTTAAACCAGATCTTATCACGACAGCAAAAGGTATGGGGAATGGTTTTCCGATTGCAGGGGTTTTAATCAGTCCAAAATTCAAGGCGAGTAGTGGACTTTTAGGAACAACTTTCGGTGGAAATCATTTGGCTTGCGCTGCTGGTATTGCAGTTCTTGACGTTATTAAAAATGAAAATCTTATCGAAAACGCCGAAAAAATCGGTGCTTATATCGAAGATAAAATCAAAAAATTTAAACATATCAAATCCATTAGGCGACGTGGATTGATGATGGGTATCGAGTTGGATCAGCCTTGTGCAGAAGTGCGTTCTTCTTTATTAAAAAAGCATTTTGTATTCACAGGAAATGCGAATGACAAAAATGTATTGAGGATTTTGCCAGCTCTTAACATCACCGAAAAAGAAGCGGATATTTTTATCGCAGCTTTAGAAGATATTCTTCAAAATTTAAATTAAAGTTAGAACAGCCTTCATCATGAAAGATACATTTTAAATGACGTCGGAGGAGGCTGTTGTTTAAAATTATCGAAAATTTCAAAAATGAAAAATTTCACAAGTGTAGAAGATATTAATGATCTTCAATCTATGATAAAAAAGGCTTTAGAAATTAAAGCAAATCCTTTGGCAGAGCCTAATAAAGGGAATGGAAAAACAATAGGTTTGGTATTTCTTAATTCAAGTCTTAGAACGAGATTAAGCAGTCAAATCGCCGCGCAAAATTTGGGTTTAAACGTTTTAATGTTGAATGCTGCGCAAGAAGCTTGGAATCTAGAATACAACGATGGCGTGGTTATGGATGGCGGAACAGTTGAGCATATCAAAGACGCGATCGAAGTGCTTAATCAATATTGCGACATCATTGCGGTACGTTGTTTTGCAGGGATGAAATCCAAAGAAGATGACACGACGGAAAGTATTTTGAGCCAATTTGAAAAACATGCAAAAGTGCCAGTCGTTTCGTTAGAGTCGGCGACGCGTCATCCTTTGCAGAGTTTTGCGGATTGCATCACGATTACCGAAAATTGGAAACAAGAAAAGAAGCCGAAAGTCGTTTTAACTTGGGCGCCACATGTTAAGCCGATTGCACATGCGGTTGCAAATTCTTTTACAGAATGGATGCAAGCTTTGGACGTTGATTTGGTGATTGCAAATCCTGAAGGCTACGATTTGGATCCAAATTTTGTAAAAGATACGCCAATTGTTCATAACCAAGACGAAGCTTTGAAGGATGCTGATTTTATCTATGTTAAAAACTGGTCATCTTTTGAAGATTATGCGACAATGCCAGAGGTTAAAGAAGATTGGTTATTAAGTTTAGAAAAGTTGAAACCAACCAACGATGCCAAAGTAATGCATTGTTTGCCAGTGCGACGTAATTTGGAATTGAGTGATGAAGTGATGGATAGCGAACATTCGATTATTTATCAACAAGCAAAAAACCGAATTTTCTCAGCACAAACCGTTTTCAGCGAAATCTTAAATGAATTAAAATAAATTTTAAAATAGAAACACGATAGACTAGGAGAGGCGAGTAGAAAGAAGGGAATCTCTATCACAAAACAGAAATCCGAAATGAAAGAAAAATTGTATATCATAAAAATTGGCGGTGCTTTAATCGATGACGAGGAAGCGCTGGATCAATTCTTAAATAAATTTTCTAACATTTCGGGAAAGCGAATCTTGGTGCACGGTGGCGGAAAGTTGACCAGTACTTTGGCAGAAAAACTTCATGTGCCGCAACAGATGGTCGACGGTCGACGTGTAACCGATGCGCAAACTTTAGACATTGCAACGATGGTGTATGCTGGCAAAATCAACAAAAGTATTGTTGCAAAACTTCAGAATTTAGATTGCGATGCAATGGGATTTACAGGAGCGGATGCCAATTTAATTCAAGCTGAAAAACGCAGTGTCGAAGAGATCGATTTCGGATTTGTTGGCGATGTCAATCGTAAAAGTGTGAATTCGAAACTAATTCGTAAGTTTTTAAAATTAGATTTAATTCCTGTTTTCTCTGCAATTACGCACGATCATCACGGCGATTTACTTAATACGAATGCCGATTCTATCGCTTCAGTTTTAGCACAAGCTTTATCAAAAAAATTCGATGTCGAATTACTATTTTGTTTTGATAAAGATGGCGTTTTAGAAGATGTTAATGACAATTCAACTTTGATAGAAGCGCTTTCCGAAGATGATGTTTTAAAACTTAAAGAAGAAAAAAAAATCCATAAAGGCATTCTCCCTAAAATCGAAAATGCTTTGCTCGCCAAGAAAAACGGCGTACAAAAGATTTTTTTAATTAACGAAACCAAATTACAAGAACATATAATTTATGATAACCAAGGAACTGAAATCTGTTAACCATATCGACGAGCTACTCGACAACGCGACCAAACTCTTAAAAAAGATGATCGCGACGCCTTCGCTTAGCAAGGAAGAGTACGACGTATCGTTGGTGATAGAAAGTTTTTTTAAAGAAAAAGGCGTAGCAATTAACCGCTACAAAAATAATATATGGGCAACCAACAAAAATTTTGATGCTTCCAAACCTTCAATTTTGTTAAATACCCACCACGACACGGTTAAGCCCAACAAAGCTTACACGATGGATCCTTTTATCCCAGTCGAAAAAGACGGAAAAATCTTTGGATTGGGAAGTAACGACGCAGGCGCGTCTTTGGTGGCGATGTCTCAAGTTTTTCTTCATTTTTATGAAAAAGAAAACTTGTCTCACAACTTGATTATTGCACTAACAGCAGAAGAAGAAATCTCTGGCGTTGACGGTATCGAAGCTTTGTTTCCTCAACTTCCAAACGTAGAATTGGCGATTGTTGGCGAACCTACAAAAATGAATTTAGCGATTGCCGAAAAAGGACTTTTGGTGATTGATGGCGAAATGCAAGGCACAGCGTCTCATGCAGCGCATCCTAACAATGACAACGCGATTGTGAAATGCATGGCAGATTTGCAACATATCTTAAACTACAAATTCGAGAAAACTTCAGAATATCTTGGCGATGTCAAAGTCACGCTAACGGTGATTAATGCAGGGACGCAGCACAATGTAGTGCCAGAAAAATGCAATTTCACGTTGGATGTTCGTGTGACCGATGAGTACAGCAACAAAGAGGTTTTCGACATCATCCAATCCGAAATGAAATCCACGCTTACACCGCGTTCGTTTAGACTTAATTCCTCAAAAATCGAAATTGCGCATCCTTTTGTGCAGGCTGGTTTGGCGCTTGGCAGGACGACTTACGGTTCGCCGACTTCGTCCGATCAGGCGATTATTCCGTGCACTTCGGTCAAGATGGGCCCGGGCGACAGTTTGCGTTCGCATACGGCGGATGAGTTTATCTACATTGCCGAAATCAAGGACGGAATCGAAATTTACATCAATATTTTAGAACAGGTTTTATAGTTTTTTTATTTGGGCAGCTATTTCTATCCTCCGCTCCCGCTTTTTTGTTATTGCAATCCTCGTTCCTCGAAATTGCAAAAACAAAAAGAGCTCCGCTCAGGCTGGGCTGCGACTACTAACTGGTTTTAGGAATTTTGATTTTAGATTTACGAATTTTTGACTTACGATTTTCAGTTCGTCATTTCGAGTAGCCTAGCGAATCGAAAAATATTATGATTTACGATTTATCATTTTGACGAAAGAGAAATCTTTGTTCACAAATAACCGACAACAGTCAACCAAAAACCATCAACTAAAAACCTATTAATTTAAGAAACAAAATGAAAAAAATTTGGCAGAAAGACCAATCCAAAACAGACGATTTAGTCAACAAATTTACTGTTGGTAAGGATTTGGATTTTGATGACCGTTTAGCAAAATACGACGTCATCGGCTCGATGGCGCACTGCAAAATGTTAGCAGAAGTTGGTTTGATTTCTTATGAAGAATCAACGGCGATGCTAAAGGTTTTAGATTCTATTTTAGAAGACATTAATGCTGGTAATTTCGAAATCGATAAGTCAGCAGAGGATATACATTCCCAAGTGGAAGCGATTTTAATAGAAAAATTAGGCGACACAGGAAAGAAAATTCACACCGCAAGATCACGTAACGATCAAGTTTTGTTGGACATCAAATTATATTTGCAACAAGAGATTCGCGAGATTTCTGCTTTGGTGGATACCTTGTTCCAAACTTTGATTTCGTTAGCAGAACAACATCAAAAGGTGTTAGTGCCGGGTTATACGCATTTTCAAATTGCGATGCCTTCGTCTTTTGGATTGTGGTTTGGCGCTTATGCAGAATCGCTTTTAGATGATGTAGAATTGTTGTTGTCGGTTAAGAATATCATTAACAAAAATCCGTTGGGTTCAGCAGCAGGTTATGGTTCGTCATTCCCGATTGATAGAGCAAGTACAACTTCCAAATTAGGTTTTATTTCCATGAATCATAATTCGGTTTATGCACAAATGACACGCGGAAAATCGGAGAAATTATTAGCGTCCGCTTTGTCAGTTTTAGCAGGAACTTTAAGCAAATTCAGTTATGATGTTTGTTTATATTTAAGTCAAAATTTTGATTTTATTAGCTTTCCAAAAGAGTTTACGACAGGTAGTAGCATTATGCCACACAAGAAAAATCCTGATATTTTTGAGTTGGTAAGAGCGCGTTGCAATCGTATACAATCGCTTCCGAATGAGTTGATTTTGTTGACTAATAATTTGCCGTCGGGTTATCATCGTGATATGCAGTTGACAAAAGAAATTTTGTTCCCAGCAATCGATTCTTTAAAGGAATGTTTAGAAATTCTTAATTACACGCTTCCAAATATCCAAGTTAAAGACGGGATTTTAGAAGATGAAAAATACAAATATCTTTTCAGTGTTGAGAAGATTAATGAAGAAGTAAAAGCTGGTGCGTCTTTCCGAGATGCTTATGTAAGTGTCGGGAATGCCATTGAAAATCAAGAATTCGATTACGATATCAAAGATCTCCAACACAGCCACCAAGGCAGTATCGGAAATCTTTGTTTAGATGAAGTTGCGCACCAATTCCATAAGATTGCTACGAAACTTCAAGCTTAGTCAAGTTTGAAAGTAGTAGTTTTCTTTACTTCATGCAGTACAATAGAACTGTGATACAAGCCGATATTCGGTGAATTTGATATGACATTAACAGCGAAGTCGTTGTAAGAGTTGATGTCTTTTGCGATAATTTTTAACATATAGTCGTACTCACCAGAAAGACTCGTGATTTCTTGCACTTCATCGAATTTTTCGATGTGTTCTTCAAAGGCTTCCAAAGCTTTTTTGGATTGTTCTTTCAGTCGAATGTTGCAATAGACGATGATGTTGAGACCGAGCTTTTCGCGGTTAAGTAGAGCAACATATTTTTCGATGACTTTTTGTTTTTCGAGTTGCTTGATACGCTCGTAAGTTGGCGTGAAGGTAAGTCCAATCCTCTCCGAGATTTCTTTCACTGATAATGTAGAATCTTGTTGAAGAATACTTAGAATCATTCTGTCTTTAGCATCCATGATTTATGATTTTTAACAAAAATATAAAAATTGTTAAGAAAAACAACGAGATGATAAAAAATGTTAAAAAGTCTAAAAAATATTTTTGAGAATTAATAGAAAAGTCTATCTTTGCAGTTAATGAAAAAAGCATTATTGATATCATTAGATTTACCGGGCGTAAGCGCTCTTTACGATATTTTTAATTAAAAGCGAGGATTGTTGTCCTCGCTTTTTTTGTGCTCAAAACTCAAAATAAAGATGTTTAATATTACACAACTTAGCCAAGAAAAGATTAACAAGATTATCCAAGATGCCTTGGAAATCGCAGGTGGGAAAAGCTTCAAAGCCAAGCAAGATATTTTTGTATCGAATTTGTTTTTTGAAGATAGTACAAGAACGAAAACTAGTTTTGACATCGCAGAGCGAAAGTTAGGACTTAAAGTAGTTCCGTTTGATGCGTCGCACAGTTCGGTTAACAAAGGCGAAAGTCTTTACGACACTGTCAAGACAATCGAAAGTTTGGGCGTTAACTTGGTGGTGATTCGTCACAAACAAGATCGCTTTTATGAAGATTTAAAAAATATCAACATTCCGATTATCAACGCAGGCGACGGAACGGGAAATCATCCATCGCAATGCATGTTGGATTTGGTGACAATTTTCCAAGAATTTGGAAAATTTGAAGGCCTTAAAGTTGGGATTGTTGGTGATGTTAAACACAGTAGAGTAGCCAACTCCAACGCCGAAGCTCTGCGGAAATTAGGAGCAAAAGTTTACTTCTCAGGACCATCAAAATGGTTTGATGAAGGCGCTATTATTAACGGAACTTTCTTAGCTTTTAATGAATTAGTAAAAGAAGTTGATGTGTTAATATTGTTGAGAATTCAACACGAAAGACATGAAAATAAACATGGATTTTCGGCAGAAGAATATCACAAAAAATATGGTTTAACCAAAGAACGTGAAAAATTAATGAAACCAAACGCCATCATCATGCATCCAGCGCCAATTAACAGAGGTGTTGAGATTGATACAGATTTGGTAGAATGCGAACGTTCGAGGATTTTTAAACAAATGGAAAACGGCGTTTACGCAAGAATGGCAATTCTAAAAGACGCTTTGGAACAAAAAGGATTTGAGTTTGAATAAAAGACAATAAGATTTGAGATTTCAGATATCAGACAAATAAAGTCTAAAATCTGATGTCTAATGCTTAATGTTTAAAAAATAGAAAAGACAATAAGATATGAGATTTCAGATATCAGACAAATAAAGTCTAAAATCTGATGTCTAATATCTAACATCTAATAAATAAAATGAAAAAGAAATTAATATTAGAATCGGGTGAAGTATTCCACGGAACGGGTTTCGGAGCCAATTTGGATACCGATGGAGAAGTGGTTTTCAACACAGGAATGACAGGTTATCAAGAGTTGATTTCTGACCCATCGTACTGCGGACAAATCGTTTGTATGACGTATCCGTTAATCGGAAATTACGGAATCAACCGCGATGATTATGAAAGTATCGAACCTGCAATTAAAGGTTTAATTGTTAAAGAAGTTTGCGATTTACCATCGAATTTCAGAACACAAATGGATTTGGATGAGTTTTTCCAAAAGAAAAATTTAAGCGGAATTGCTGGAATAGACACCAGAAAACTAACAAGAATTCTTCGTAACAAAGGTGTTGTAAAAGGAAAGATTGTTAACGCTGATGCTGATGAAGCTGCAGTAATTTCCGAATTAAAAGGAACAAACTTCCCAACCAACCAAGTGGAAATGGTTTCTACAAAAACACCTTACGCTGCTCCAGGAAGAGGATTGAAAGTTGTTTTGGTAGATTTCGGTTCTAAATTGGGAATTATCCGTGAGCTTTCTCAAAGAGATTGCGACATCACGGTGGTTTCTCAGGATACAACAGCGGAAGAAATTCTTTTGATGGATCCAGACGGCGTGATGCTTTCTAACGGTCCTGGTGATCCAGAAGATGTTCCTCATGCGTTGGAAATGATTCGCGGAATTTTGGGAAAAGTTCCAATTTTCGGAATCTGTTTAGGACATCAATTAATTGCTTTGGCTTGTGGCGCGAAAACTTTTAAATTAAAATTCGGACACAGAGGTGGAAATCATCCAGTTTTAGATTTGGAAAAAAATATGGTGGCGATAACTTCTCAAAATCATGGTTACGCAGTTGACCAAGATTCTTTGAAAAATACAGATTTAATAGAAACGCACATTGCTCTTAACGACAGAACCAACGAAGGTGTTAAACACAAAATCCACCCTTGTTTCTCTGTACAATATCATCCAGAAGCAAGTCCAGGTCCAGAAGACGCGAATTATTTGTTTGATGAGTTTATTGAGTTGATGTATCAATATAAAAATGTAACAGTTTAATAATGTCAACATTCCGACAAATATATTATCAAATCGTATTTAGCACAAAGCACAGAAAACCTGCTTTGGATATTGAACACGAGGAGGAACTTTACAAATATATCTGGGGAATTTTGAAAAATAATAACTGTAAACTTTATCGTATTAATGGAATGCCAGACCACATTCATATTTTCACCGACTTACATCCGTCAATTGCGCTAAGTGATTTGGTTCGAGATATTAAAGTTGCAAGTAATTTATGGATGAAACAAAGTGGTTTGTTTCCAGAATTTGAAGAATGGCAAAGCGGATATGGTGCTTTTACTTATTCTGAAAATGAGAAAGATGCGGTAATAAATTATATTAAAAATCAGAAAACTCATCATCAAAAAGAAAATTTTGAAACTGAATATAAAAATCTTTTAAAGGATAATGGGATTGAATTTGATGATAAATTTTTGTGGTAAAATTTGCCATAGGTAAAAACCTAAGGCTATTAAAATTCAGCCGCTTCGCGGCTGCCCACGATGTCAAAGGCGAGCCACGAAGTGGCTCAACAACAATAGCCATGGATGAAATTCATGGAAATTTAACAACAATAACCACGAACCAATCCGTGGTCATAAAAAGAAAAAAATGAAAAGAAACGACATAAAAACCATCCTAGTTATCGGTTCCGGTCCCATCATCATCGGTCAGGCTGCCGAATTCGATTATGCGGGAACTCAGGCTTGTCTTTCCTTGAAGGAAGAGGGCTACAAAGTTATTTTGATCAACTCCAATCCGGCGACGATTATGACGGATGTGGAAATCGCAGATAAAGTGTATATCGAGCCGATTTCGCTTCAATTTGTGAGTCATATCATCAGAAAAGAGCGTCCAGATGCGCTTCTTCCGACTTTGGGAGGACAAACTGGACTGAATATGGCGGTTGAATTAGAAAAATCTGGAATTCTTGAAGAATGCAAAGTTGAAGTTCTTGGAACAAAGCTTTCTGCGATTAACAGAGCGGAAGACAGAGATTTGTTCCGTGAATTGATGCGAGAATTAAATGAGCCAGTTCCAGATTCGGATATTGTACACACAGTTGAAGAATCGGTGGCTTTTGCGAATAGAATCGGTTATCCTGTTATCGTTCGTCCAGCCTTTACAATGGGTGGAACAGGCGGTGGAATCGCTTCAAACGAAACAGAATTAAGAGAAATTTCCGAGTTAGGACTTAAATATTCTCCAGTAACACAATGTCTGATTGAAAAATCAATCGCTGGTTATAAAGAGATTGAATACGAAGTAATGCGTGATGCCAACGACAATGCGATTGTGGTTTGTAACATGGAAAACATAGACCCTGTGGGCGTTCATACGGGAGATTCCATTGTTGTGGCGCCTTCTCAGACACTTTCGGATAGAGAATATCAGTTGTTGAGAAATGCTTCATTAAAAATCATCAGAGCCTTAGGAATTGAAGGTGGTTGCAACGTTCAGTTGGCTTTAGACCCGCATTCATTCAATTATTATATCATCGAAGTAAATCCAAGAGTTTCTCGTTCATCGGCTTTGGCATCGAAAGCGACAGGTTATCCGATTGCGAAAATCGCTGCGAAAATTGCAGTTGGTTTAACACTTGACGAAATCATGAATCCAGTTACAGGAACATCTTACGCTTGTTTCGAGCCTGCTTTAGATTATGTCGTAACGAAGTTCCCAAGATTCCCATTCGATAAGTTTGAAACAGCTGATAGAAGACTTTCAACACAAATGAAAGCAACGGGCGAAGTAATGGCAATCGGAAGAAATTTCGAGGAATCTTTACAAAAAGCGATTCGTTCTTTGGAAACAGGAATTCGTCATATCGGACTTAAAACCAAACAAGCAGAAGCTTTAACAGCGGAAGAAATCGAAAGAAGAATCCGAGTTTGTGATGATGAAAGATTATTCATCATTGGTGATGCTTTGCGAAGAGGTTACGATTGGGAAACGATTGTAGAATGGAGTAAAATTGATAAATTCTTTATTTGGAAAATCAAAAAACTAATCGATTTTGAAACCACAATTAAAGAAAATAAATTCAATAAAGATATTTTACTTGAAGCCAAAAAATTAGGTTTCGCAGACTTAAATATCGCTCATCTTTGGGGAGTTACACAACGTGAAATTTTCGATTTCAGAAAAGAAAACGGAATTATGCCAGTTTACAAAATGGTGGACACTTGCGCAGCAGAATTTGAGTCGGAGACGCCTTATTTCTACGGAACTTACGAAGACGAAAACGAAAGTGTAGTTTCAGACAAAAAGAAAATTATCGTTTTGGGTTCTGGGCCAATACGTATCGGCCAAGGTGTGGAATTCGATTATGCGACGGTGCATTCGGTTTGGGCGATTAAAGAAATGGGTTACGAGGCGATTATCATCAACAACAATCCAGAAACGGTTTCTACAGACTTCTCAATTTCGGATAAGCTTTATTTCGAACCTTTAACGGAAGAAGATGT
The DNA here is from genome assembly GCF_900167905.1 of Soonwooa buanensis. Taxonomy (GTDB): domain Bacteria; phylum Bacteroidota; class Bacteroidia; order Flavobacteriales; family Weeksellaceae; genus Soonwooa; species Soonwooa buanensis. Next base: position 380,692 of record NZ_FUYZ01000002.1, read on the forward strand.
GATGAACATCATCGAACTTGAAAAACCAACAGGAGTTGTGGTACAATTTGGTGGTCAAACGGCGATTAATTTAGCTGATAAATTGGCTGCTCACGGTGTACAAATTTTAGGAACAACACTTGAAGACATCGACAGAGCCGAAAACAGAGATAAATTTGAAAAAGCGCTTCAAGACTTACAAATTCCGCAACCTTTAGGAAAAACTTCGACTTCAAAAGAAGAAGCAATTGTGATTGCAAACGAAATTGGATATCCAGTTTTGGTGCGTCCGAGCTACGTTTTGGGAGGTCGTGCGATGGAAATCGTTTACAACGAAACCGAGTTGGCGCATTATATGGAAAACGCGGTGGAAGCGAGTCCAGAGCACCCAGTTTTGGTCGATCGATATTTAACAGGAAAAGAAGTTGAAGTTGATGCAATTTGCGACGGCGAAACGGTGATTATTCCAGGAATTATGGAGCATATCGAAAGAGCGGGAGTTCACTCAGGAGACTCGATTGCGGTGTATCCTCCACAAAATTTGAATCAAAAACAAATCGATACTTTAGTTGATTATACTCAAAGATTGGCAAAAGGTTTGAAAATCGTCGGATTGATGAACATTCAGTACGTTATTTCGGACGGCGAAGTTTATGTCATCGAAGTGAATCCACGTTCATCGAGAACAGTTCCTTTCTTGTCTAAAATTACGGATGTTCCGATGGCAAAATTGGCTACCAAAGCAGTTTTAGGAGCGAAACTAACCGATTTAGGATTTAAAAATGGTTTGGTTCCAAATAAAGAAGGCGTTTTCGTGAAAGTTCCAGTTTTCTCTTTCTCAAAATTAACGAAAGTGGACATCTCTTTAGGCCCAGAAATGAAGTCGACAGGAGAAGTAATGGGTAAAGATTCTACACTCGAAAAAGCTTTGTACAAAGGATTAATCGCGGCGGGAAGAAAAGTTCCGACGCACGGTTCTATTTTGTTTACAGTTGCTGATAACGATAAAAAAGAAGCCGTGGAATTGGCAAGAAGATTTAACGATGTAGGTTTCAGAATTTGGGCAACCGAAGGAACTGCAAAATTCTTCGAAGAGCACGGCGTTCCAACGAAAATCGGTTACAAAATCGGAGAAGAAGACGTTAACTTGATTGATTTAATTCAAAAAGGAAAAGTTCAATATGTTGTAAACACGACTACCAAAGGAAAACAAGCCGAAAGAGACGGTTTCCAAATCCGTAGAATGAGCGTTGAAAACGGCGTTCCTTGTTTAACATCAATGGATACTGTAGAAGCCATTTTGAAGGTTATCGAAAGCATGAGTTTTAAAATGTTGGCGATGTAAAATAAAAAACTTAAACCCTTTCAGAGTTCTAAACTCTGAAAGGGTTATTTAAAATTAAAGCCTCACAGAAAAATCTGTGAGGCTTTTTTGTTTTAATAAAAATAACAATTTATTCTTTCATAAAATTAAATTCACCGCCGCCTTGTTTTAATGTCATTTTCTTTTCAGTTGGTTTAAATTCTAAAACGACACCAACTTTATCAAATCTAAAAACATCTTTTTCGGAAGCATCTAACGGAAAAGCATTTTGTCCCGTTGCCTGCGCCATCAGAACATTATCTTTAACCGAAATTGTGATTTTTAAAGGGATTTGCGGCGAAGAATATGTCCCAATATATTGATTGAGTTCTTCAGGTTTTACTTGATAAATTTTAAAATTTGGAATCTCAAAATCTTTATTGTAAACCGCACTCAGAACAGCAATTGCAATATTATTATTGTTATAATTGGATGCGTTTGACGTTAATGCAAATGACACGTCATCTTGATCAAAATGTGTGAAACTACTTGTGAAACCATCTATTCCACCAGTATGTCCATAGCCTTTGAAATCATAAAAAGGAAACTGGAAAAGTCCATTTCCAATACCATCTTTAATTGTTTTCATGAAATCTAAATCTTTTTCAGAAACCAATTTTCCGCCAAAAAGTGCATTGCTAAACGCAACCAAATCCGAAGGCGTCGATTCTATTCCGCCAGCGCCTAAAGGAATCGACATGTCAGTTTCTGCTTCCTCTTTCCATTCGTTATTTTTTGGTAAATATGATTTTGCTTCGTTATTTTTAGGATTTATTTTACCACCGAAATAGGTGTTTTTTAAGTTTAAAGGCGTCGTAATATATTCTTTTAACAATGCAGAATAATCTTTTTTGAAAACTTTTTGCAAAATAAATGAAAGCAAAACAAAGTTAGAATTGCTATAAGAAGTCTTCGTATCTGGCTCGAAATCACTGCCATTTTTCGCAATAATTTCTAACAAATCTTTCTCGGTTTTTGCTTGTGTGTTCCACTCATAATAGCTGTTGCCATCAGTAAAATTGAAAATTCCACTTCTATGATTTAACAACATCTGAATCGTAATTTTTTCGGCATTAATGATATTTGGATAAAACTTGCTGAGCTTGTCATTAAGATTTAATTTATTCTTATCAATAGCTTTGAGAACGAGAACGGTGGTGAATGTTTTAGAAATCGATCCAATGCGATATTTGGTGTTTTCGTTCGTTTTTTGCTTGGTTGCGACATCAGCAAAACCGATTGTTTTGGTGTAAATTAACTTTCCGTTTTTAGAAAGTGCGACGCTTCCCATGAATTTGTTATTCGTTTCTAAATTCTCAAAATATTGATTAAGTTTTTCAGAATTAAAACTTTGAGAAAAAATACTTGTCGACGCTACAAGCGACACAAGCGTGATGATGTGTTTGTTTTTCATCTTAATTTGATGTTTATGGTCTTTTTTAATCTTAATAATAAAGTGATGATGACAAATGAAATGACGGTCAAAACAATCATAACAGGTATGAATAAATTGCCTAATTGTTCGTATTGACCGTAATTTTCAGTAGACGAACTTATCTTTCCTAAAACAAAAATATCTCTTGCATTATAGAAGAATCCAACGTTTTCGGGATCAAATATTTTAGCGAAAATTAAAAATATAAATGCGAATAATAACAGATATAAAATGAAGAACAAAACATACGAAAATCCGTTGCCTAGATTAAGAATTAAAGCTTTTAAAATCTTAATAGGATTAAATGTTTTCGTTGATTCTTCAAGTTTTTTTTGAGCCACCAATTCTTTAAGAAAGACTTCTGGTTGTCCGATTTTTTCTAAAATATTTAGAAGTTTTTCAACATCATTTGTTTCAGAATTATCGTTTTGGAAACTCTCAAAAATATGACTGTTAACTTCCATTAAAATCTCTTCTCTATTATTTGAGGCGAGTATTTTTGTTGTATTCTGAATGCGCAAAATGTAATCTTTGTAGATTCTTTTCGCATTGCTATCGGCGAATTCTATTTCTTTAAATTTCATATTAAATTTTTTCGATGGTGTTGTTCAGTTGTGTCCAGTATGATTTCATTTCTTGAATGGTGTTTTTTCCAAGATTTGTTATTTCATAATACTTTCGCGGAATTCCAGATTCTTGTTCTATCCAAACTGCAGTCACTAAATTTTCGGTTTTTAAACGATTTAGCAAAGGATACAAAGTTCCTTCAGCAATATCTGTTTCCGTTTGCTTTTTGATTTCGTTGATTAAATCATAGCCGTAATATTGCTTTCCGTCTTTTAAAACAGAGAGAACCAAAAACGACAACGTCCCTTTTTTGAGTTGAGAAATCCACTTGTTGATAAATTCTTCATTCATGTTTCAAATATAAAACAAAATACATTGTTATACTATGTATTTTGTTTTAATTTTTAAATTCATCTTTCTTGATTAAAATAAAAAAGCCCTCGTAGAAGTCTACAAGAGCAATTTTTATGTTTAATATTTTTTAATGATCATGTCAATTCGCCTAGATATTAGTAAGTTTAATGTTGCTAATTGAAAACGATTGCTTGTTTAGGTTTAAAAAAGAATCGCTTTTTCGAGTTCTAATAATTTTTGTTTGCGCCAGATGCCGCCGCCGTAACCTGTTAGTTTTCCGTTGCTTCCGATAACGCGATGGCAAGGTATGATAATCGAAATCTTATTAAGACCGTTAGCATTTGCAACTGCGCGAACGCCTTTTGGATTTCCTAAAATATTGGCTTGTTCCTGATAACTTCTCGTTGTGCCATAAGGAATCGTCCGAAGAACTTCCCAAACTTGCTTCTGAAAATCTGTTCCGACTGGCGATAAAGACACCGAAAAATCTGTTCTTTTGCCTTCGAAATATTCCTTAAGTTCTTTTTCTAAAGTTACAAAATGTGGATTTTCACCTTGGATAATATTCGCATCAAAATGTTTAGAAATTTGTTTTAATTCTGTTGGTAAAGCTTTACGATCAGAAAATTCTAACATGCAAATTCCGTTGCTATCCGCACAAGCAATCATTGTCCCAATCGGGGTTTCGATGCGTTTTAGGTCAATTACTTTTTCCATTTTGGATTGTGTTGGTGACATACCAAATACATTTTTGAAACTTTCATTAAAACCACTCAGACTTTCGTAACCAGAATCCATCGCCGTTTCGATAAGGTTTTCGCCTTGTTGTAATTTTTTGAAAGCCGAATTTATTTTAAACATTCTTTGGAAAGCATGGAAGGTCATCCCGTGGTGTTTTAGAAACCAACGTCGCACATTAGCAGGTTCCAAACCTCGCTTCACCAGATCATAATCTTTAAATTTACGACTTGGATCATTCGATAATTCGTCCAAGAGTTTTTGAATTTCCGTTGGCGTTTGATCTGGATTTTCCAAAGGTTTGCAAACTTTACAAGGTCGATAACCTTTTAAAATCGGATCTTTAGTATTATCAAAAAATTCAACATTCTCAATTTTTGGTTTTCGTGCTGTACAAGTTGGACGACAAAAAATCCCTGTCGTTTTAACCGCCATCCAAAAAACGCCTTCAAAATCAGGGTTTTTATCACAAGAGGCTTGATACATTATCTCGTTGGAAAGTTTCATTTTTTTATTTCAAAATTAAAACAGAACCTACTTTAATTACAACCGAAAAATGAACAAGTATTTTTTATTCGGTTTTGGCTTTCCATTTTCTAAGGACTTTCGTAAAAAAGAAAATAAAAATAAAACCTATAATTAATAATGAAAAACTTGTTATATCCATTCCTAATATTTCTAAAATACCATCACAATTGTAAGCTTCAAACTTATTTTTAGGCAGCGCACGACAAGCATCAATTTGATGTCTACTGGTAATTCCTAGTATAAGTAAGACTAAAGGGACAAAAGTATTAAGACTGATATTAACTGCAATCGAGTTTATAAATTTTGAAAAAGTTTGATTAATACTGACAAACAAAATAGATAATCCGGTTATGAAAAACGTATACATAACAAAATACTCGACAAAATTACCTCCTACTGTAAAATTCACAATAAAGCTCAAAAGTGCGATAAATAACGACAAAACACCAGTTGTAATAATCGCAAATAATAAAGCTCGTAATCCCGTTACACGGAAACTTAAAATAATGGTCGCCAAACAAAATGAAATCCATAGAAACAAATGAATGTATTCCATAAAGAAGTCTTTATTTTTTATCGTATCGACATTTTCTAAAAGCTGTTTTAGGTGATCCGAGTAAAAATAGTAATTGCCTAATCTTTTTTCAAAGAACTTTTCTGGTGACAATTGTTTATTAACTTCAGGATTAAAATCTTTGAGACTTACCGCTGCATCGACCACCTTGCCATCGTGCACAACTGCCGCCGCTGCAACATCAACATCAGCTGCTGCATCAACCGCAGCTTCTGTAGCCGCCGCCACTGCATAATCATTACCAGTATACCTGTATGGATCGTAGATATCATTTCGTTCTGGTTTGTATTTTTTAGTAAAATTAGAAACCTCAAAATTATCAGGATAAAATACTAAATCAGTTAAAGTTTTGGCACCAAGATTCGTTTGTATTTTATATTTTTTTGCAAGTTCAAAAAAAGCATCGAACTGCTTTTCAAAATTTTGTTTGTTTTTAGTGTTTAATAAATCGGCAACTGCTTTATTAACTTTAGCTCGTTTTTGTTGTTGCGTTTCTGATACTTGAGATTCGGTATCGTCAACTATAGTGCCTTCATAATAAGGTGCAAAACTTTCTCCACCTTGATCATAAAAAATTGAGGAATAGTTATAAAAACTTGGCGCAGTGGTCGGAATATACGATGACAAGTCCACAACATTCTTTTTGAAATAGAAAATCTTTTTATCTCTTTCAGTTTTCGTGTAAGCAATTCTTGTCCCGTTGCTTGCTTCTGGTTCAGGTATTAGATATTCGTCATCACTATTTTTTTTAGTGCTAATTTTAGGATAAACCTCAAAATATTGATAAACTCTGTCATAGTTGACAAAATATTTTTTATCTCTTTCAATTTTTTGAATATCTGTTTCGCAATACAAATCAAAAAAAGGTTTTGGATAAAGTCGATTTCCTAAAGTGAAGTCTTCATAATTCTGTGCCAGAAAAGGATAAGTTGTATTAATCAACTCAATATTTTTAGACATTTCTTTATCTGGATAAAGTCGATTAATATTGAGTTTATCCGCAAACATATACGACATATAAAAACTCGTACAGCTAAAAATAATCACAAAATATTGTACAAATTGAAAGAACAATTTGGTGCTCGAGACTGGATAAAAATTTTTGAATGCATTATTCTTAAACATATTAATAAGCCAGCCTACCAACAGTAAAACCGAAATTATTAAATGAATAAAAATAATACCATTCGTAAAATAATCGTCTACTGCACGACTTTTTTGTAAGGTCTCGGGATCGCTGTGCGCGAAAAATCCGATGCCAAAAAATATAAGATGAAATAAGAATGCTAAAGCCAACATCCAGACGATTTTGGTATTCCAAATTGTTGGATAACGCTCTAGTAAATATTGATTGATGCGAGAAATTTTGTTCATTTTGATAAATCTTAAACTACATTAATTAACAAAAAAACGTCTTGTCGATTTTGAAATATTACGGACATACACAACTTCTATGTCGACATTACCAAGAACTGATAGAACTTGCGAAAACTTGGTTTCGATACCAAAATTCGCAATGTAGATACCACCATTGTATTTAAGTTGATGCAAATCCAAAGCGCCAAACAAGCTCAATAACTCTTCGCGACTTGCAGAAGAATCGATCTCAATAATTAGCTGATCGCCAAACTCTTCCGTCGAAGTCTGATGATTGTCTTTGTATTGTCCATTTTTGAGGAAGATAACTTTGTCCGAAATTTTTTCGACTTCATACAGCTGTTGCGAACTAAGGATCAACGCAATCGGATTGTTAACCGAATTACAAATCGCTTTCAGATCTTCCAAAATAACTTGTTGCGCCAAGACATCGAGATTAGCTAAAGGCTCGTCCAATAACAAGATTTCGGGTTGACGAAGTAAGGTTCTGGCCAGTTCGAATCGCATTTTGTAACCTGATGACAACTCGCTCCATTTAAGATGTTTATAATTCCAAAGGCCAAGTCGGGCAATCATCATTAATGTTCGCGTTTCGTTTTCCTCAGGATTGATTCCGTAATTGGAAAGCACGAATTTCAGATTGTCTTTTAGACTTCCGTACCATTTTTCTGTACGTTGGGGGATGTAGATTAATTTGGTTCTGAGATCAAAATCATTAGTCGTTTTATCTTTAAAATTAAAACTAAGACTTCCGTCATTGTACGATAATTCTTTAGCCAAAATCCGCAGTAAAGTGGTTTTACCATTACCATTCTCACCAACCAATCCGTAGACTTGACCTTTACGAATCTGCACCGAAACAGGGCCTAGAGAAAATCGGTTAGAGCCATAAGACTTTTTGATATTTTTAGCTTCTAAAACCGAGTTGTCCGAAGATAATTCTTCAACTTGGATGCTAGCAATTTCATCTAAAAGGCTTTTTGCTTTTTCGATAAGAGTATCAATGTTTGTTGGATTTTTTTCTCGCCAATCGGTTAACTCAATTGCTTTTTGATAAATGGACATCTTCTGAGTATCCATTGCGCAATCTAGTAATTTTCGAAAGCCAAGTTCGGTATCTCGATTGTCAAAAAAGCGAAAAACTTCATTGACGCGTTGCTGGTGTCTGGTCATAAATGATCATTAAGATGTTTTAAAGATAATATTTTAAACGAAGAAATAGACAGAATTTACATTAAGATTCTTGTATATTATTTATAACAAAGAAATTATTTAATTCATAAAAAAACAATTGTTAATTTAATAAATAATCAAAAGTCTGATTAAAAATACATTAATTAAAAATATCTCTGTTTGCAATAGTTGATAAAATATAAACACCTAAAATATATCATATTATTTTTAAATATATTATTTAGTTTATTATATAATTTTGCTGAATTGATAATAATAAACAAATATGAAAAGAAACTTTACGAGTTTTATTTTATTAAGTGCTGTAATGCAGTTAAATGCACAAGTAGGGATTAATACTACTTCTCCCAAAGCCACCTTTGATGTAACAGGAAATCCTGATAGTTTAACAAAAATCGATGGTATAATCGCTCCTCGGTTAACAGGTGTACAACTAAAAGCAAAAGATGCTGCTTACACAGTTGAACAAAAAGCAAGTATTGTATACGTGACTACTGGATTGGTGGCAACTGAGACTAGTCCTAAAACAAGTAATGTAACAACGGAAGGTTACTATTATTTTGATGGTGTGATCTGGCAAAAGTATGCGACAGGTTCATCGATAAATAATATCTGGGTAAGACAAAATGATGATAAAGACATTGCTTTGATCTATCCTCTTGGAAAGGAAACTGAAAGATATAGTCAAAACGGACATAAAATTGTAGATATAGATGATGTATTCTATAAGTCTAGTTCTAGTGATCTTTCTACCGACATCTCAATGAATAGCACCAATGGAAACGACTATTTTTTAAGAAAGATGAAGTCGAGCGATTTTGTAACAAACAATCCTAATCTACCAGAATCTCTACGAAAAGAAGTTACAGTTGTCGACAAAGATGACAATTCTAACTCAACGGGTCGATATTTTCATCAATACGACTTATTACAATCAGCTCCTGACAATACTAGAAATTTCCAATATCTATACACGCAATATAGTGTCGCCGACCACATGGGACAAGGTGAAGTAGGATTCTTGTCGGGATTAGTCTCTAATGGTATCTTGCGAAAATCGTCCAAAGCTAGACGTATTTTCGGAACATATTCGCAGGCAACTTCTTTTTCTGATGAGGAAGTACTCTTCTTAAAAGGCGCATACAATTTTGCGTCTCCAAGAGGGACTGGGAAAATAACGGAAGTCATCGGATCGCATAATTTTGTGTATAATTTTGCGAAAGCAACTTCGTCCGCCATAGATAACGTGTCAGCAACGCTTTCTGAAACATCATTAGACGATAAAAGTACTGGACAAATCCAAGATCTTTATGGTCATAGAATTGTCAATAACGTAACAACTAATCCTGTAACTAACACCTACGGTGAGCGTATCACCTCTACAGTTTCTAATACCGTCAACCACTTTGGTTTGTACATCGATAATATTTCTACGGGAACAAATAAATGGTCTATTTACTCAAACGGAGGAAGTTCATATTTTAAAGATAATGTCGGTATCGGAACGGATGCGCCAAACAAGGCTTTACATGTTAAATCCAGTAGCGATCCGCTACGTCTTGAAGGTTTACAGGAAGGAACAGCAAGTAATGCGCTTTTAGTTGCAGACGCTAACGGTGTTGTTAAAACGATGATGCCAACACAAATGTCAACTATGCCTCAGTATTTTTACGTGCCATCGATAGTTTTGCCAACGTCGTTACTAGATGTGTCAACAAGTAATACCGATGACATCTATTACACTCCGTTAAGCGATACTTATACGGTCAAACTTTATAATATTTACCAAAAGCAGTTTGGGATGGTAGGTGATGTATCGGGAGCGAATCGTACTGCGTTAAGAAGTAATGCCTCTTCTGTTTTAAAAACTTTTGCAAGCTCTGAGTTGGATTACTTTGTTACTTATTTTGATAATTCAGTTTTTGATCCTGCAAGTATTGCTTTATCTCCGGAGGGTGTGTTAACTTATAAGATTATCACAAACTCTAAACCTACCGAAAAGACTTTTATGAATATTGTTTTCAAGGTTAAATAAATTCTCATCTCAATTTAAATGTTTTTTTATGAAGAAAATTTTTAGTTTTCTTACAATATTGTGCATTACACACATTTTTGCTGCAGATTATTATTGGGTTGGCGGATCTGGTAATTGGTCAGATATTAACCATTGGCGTACCACTTCTGGCGGCACATCTTTGCCTTCTGTTATTCCAGGACCAACAGATAATGTGTTTTTTGACGCTAAATCAAATTTTACATCCTCTAGTAAAACCGTTACTATTGATAATACAGCTAATTGTCATAATATTATTTTTTCGGGTAGCGCCATCACGCCGACTTTAACACAAAGTGGCGGTCAAACCTTAAATATCTATGGCTCTAGCGAATGGCAAGCGGGGATGGGTGTTATTAACATCAATATGATCTATTATCGTAATACTGGCAATGCAAAAACAATAAAAAGTAATGCGGTAGTGTCTGGTAATACAGGAACGAAAATCTTGTTTGAGGAAACAAAGTCTATTACTTTATTGGATGATTATCAGGTAGGTTATGAATTATACCATAATGCTGGCACATGGATCACGAATAGTCATCAAGTAAAAATAGACGGACGTTTCTACGCGAACCAAGGAAATACACCGAGAACCATAGAATTTGGAAGTTCTAAAATCTATTTAACAACTTCTAGCCCATATTTTCAAACTAACTCTGCTGTTACAACAATTAATGCTGGGACTTCGCACATCTATTTTACGGGAAGAGTAACATCTAGTAGTTATGGATTAACAGCTTATCAAGGACAGAATTTTTACAATGTTACTTTTGAAGAACAAGCCAATATAAACTTAACAGGTTCTGCAAATTTTAATCAAGTAGAGTTTAAAGGTAATGGAAACATTTCCGGAAACAATACTTTTAAAACTTTGATTTTTGCACCCGCTAAAAACTATATTATTGAAGCTAATAAAAAACAAACTATTACAAATCTCTTTTCTACAAATACCCCCGCTTGCGAAGGATGGACAAGTATATCTTCTAGTAGCAACGCAACAACCACCGAAATAGTTGCAGCTTCTGGTGTTAGTATAATTGCTTCAGGTACGATTCTAAAAAACATTACGACATCGGGAGGCGCTAGCTTTATCGCAAATAACTCGATTGGTGATGGTGTTACAGATGGCTGGCAGATACCGCCAGCTGTAGGACAAGACTTGTATTGGGTAGGTGGATCTGGAAATTGGAACGACCGAATGCACTGGTCTAAAACTTCAGGTGGCACAGGTGGTTATTGCGTTCCGGGACCTTACGATAATACATTTATTGATGGAGGATCAGGCTTTACGCTCAATGATAAAACAATTACATTAGATAAAACTTCGTATACGCGTAATATTAATTTTGCGGGGAGCCAAGTTCCTCCTATACTAACGCAAAAGACAATAGGCTCAAACGAAGAATCACTTAACATATATGGCTCTAGCGAATGGCAAAATGGTATGATCAATATTAACGTCGCTAAAATATTTTATCGAAATACAGGAGAAGCAAAAACGATAAAGAGCAACAATGTAATAACTGGTGCTTTATCCTCAATCATCTATTTTGAAGAAGAAAGTTCTATTAGTTTGCTAGACGATTTTATTGCAAATTATGAGCTTTATCATCAAGCAGGAACATGGACAACTAACAATCATCAAGTTACTATTAATGGACGATTTTACGCAATATATGGTACTAAGCCTAAAGTAATAAATATGGGTAGCTCCAACTTTTATTTACCCTATACGGTCCCATATTTTCAAACAAACTCAAGCTCAACCACGATTAATGCAGGAACGTCACATATACATTTCACTAATACAACGAGCAATAGTTATGGACTTATCGCAGGCGCTAACCAAAGATATTATAATGTGAGCTTTGATAATTCGTCAACGGCTGGATCGATAACTGCACAAACAGGGACAGTTTATTTTAATCAAGTTGAATTTAAAGGAAATGGAACAATCAACGGGAATAATAATTTTTATAACTTAATTTTGGCTCCAACTAAAAACTATAGTTTTCCTGCTGGGGCGACTCAAACAATAACTAATTTATTAAGTGCTTCAACGCCGAAATGTGGTGGCTGGTCAACAATTACTTCTAGCACGCCCGGTAGCTTGGCGAAAATTGAAGCTGCATCTAATGTTACGATTAACGTATCTGGCGTTATCATGCAAGATATATCGGGTGCGGGAGGCGCTATATTTATTGCTCAAAATTCCATTGATAATGGTAATAACAATCCTGGATGGCGATTCCCTACAACAGCTGGTCAAGATCTTTATTGGGTTGGTGGATCTGGTAATTGGAATGATAAAATGCATTGGTCGCAGAGCAGCAATGGAGCGGGAGGTTATTGCGTTCCTGGTCCATCAGACAATACTTTTTTTAATCAAGGATCTGGATTTACGACGGCTAGTAAAGTGGTCGTTCTCGACAATACTGCCTATACAAGAAACATTACATTCTCTGGAAGTGCAGTTCCGCCAACAGTAACGCAAGCCGGCTCTCAAACCCTCAATATCTATGGCTCTAGTGAATGGCAGAACGGAATGGGAACTGTTAACATCAACCGATTGTACTATCGTCATACTGGTGATGCCAAGACTATAAAAAGTAATGATGTAATCTCTGGTAATAACGGCGCTGCTATTTATTTTGAAGAAGAAAATACGATAAGTTTATTAGACAATTACAAAATAGGATATGAGTTGTACCATCAGGCAGGTACATGGATCACTAATAATAATGATGTAACAATTTATGGACGATTTTATGCTAATTATGGAACTAAACCAAGAACGATAACGATGGGGTCATCCAACTTTTATCTCCCAAATAGTTCTCCATATTTTCATACGCATTCTCCTTATGTTACGATAAATGCGGGGACTTCTCAACTAATTTTTACCGGAAATACAACAGCAAGTTATGGTTTATCAACTTATGATGGTCAGCAATTCAATAATGTAATTTTTGAAAGCAGAGCAAACGCATCTATTAATTCGACAAACGGAACGACAAGCTATAATGCTGTTACTTTTAAAGGTAGCGGAAGCATAAAGGGAATTAATAATTTTAAAAATCTAGAATTCTCATCTGGTAAAAGCTATACTCTAGATGCTTCAAAAACTCAAACTATTGAAAATTTGATATTGGGAGGTACGCCATGTGATGTCACTTTTATGCAAAGTAGCATTCCTGGTACGCATGCTAATGTTAATATTACAGGAACAACGACAAAGTTTAATTTTGGAAACCTAAAAGACATTAACGCTTCTGGAAAAGCACTTCATTTTGCTGAACAAAGTACAATCGCTAACCAGAATAATTCTAACATCACGTTTGATCCTTATAATCCTGGATCCTTCTCGGGTTTTGGTCCAGATTGGTTAAAACACAATGTTAATGTGGCGGATCCAACTACTTATATATTGACGACAAATGGTTTCTACGGAAATCTTTACACAACTTATAAATGGTATAAGGTAAATGATGCGCGCTATAATCCTAATGTTAGTATTAGCGATGCTAAGGATATTGATATTCGTAATTTCGGGTCAGGGACTTACCGTGTCGAAGTTAGTTATTCCAATGGGACGCAGGTCACTTGTAAGCTTGCAGAAGAGATATTAATAACGGCGCCAGATCGTGCCTTTGCGAATCCTAATCTCAGAATTAGAGTTAGATAAAAATAAAACAGCCATTCGATAATCGAGTGGCTGTTTGTATTTCTAGTGCTTTCCCTTGCCATTAGAATGGCCTTTATGTTTTCCTTTTTTAGCTTGCTTTTTATAATACTTTTTGTAAGCTTTATAGGTTTTTTCGTTGTTTTTATTTCTGTTATAGAAAGCTACCGGATTTTGACCTTTATAATATTTGTTTTTAAACTTAACATAATTGTCAGCGCCCAAAATTCTTTCAATCTCCGAATAACGATCGGTTCTCCATCTATCTGGATTTGTCCCGTAATAACGATTCCAAGAGTCGTAGTCGGTATAGCGATTATTAAGGGAGAATAATTGATCTTTTTGCGTATTCGATAACAATAGATCAGCGATAACAGTCTGCCAGTTAACATCATTAATACTACTTCTGTATGCATCGTAATATATCGATTGAGATGACGCTAATCCTAGTCCAAACACCAACATCATCATTGTCATTAACTTTTTCATAATTCTAAATTTTAAGTTTTACAAAAAAGAAGTTTCAAGTATTATACCAAAATAAGAAAAGCACATCTGGAAAGGAGTTTGAAGCGGTTTTTAAACTTATTTAAAAGAAGTTATTCTGATCAATCCTTTATGTTCGTGGTACATCATGCAAGTGACAATCCCGTCGCGCTCGCTACAATCTTTGGTCATTTCGTAGCTGACATTTAGTTTTTCACCGTCTTTTTTATCTTTAATTAGTTTATCATTACAAACTAAAAAATCACCTTTTCCTGCAATTCTGATGTAGGTTCCAGTACAATCTCTTACAATGTTTCCAGTTTCAGCTTCATTTTTAACAAGACTTGAGCAAGAAAAAAATGCGCTAAGAGTAACACTACCTAATATTAAATTCTTGATATTCATAATTTAAAATTTTTAATAAAATTAATAAACTTTGATGTTTAGGTTGTCAATAATTAAATTAAATTTTAGAACAGATAAAAAAGCTTTGGCTCATACATTTTTTTAAAAAATCAATTATTCGTATTTTCGAAGGAAATAAATAGTTATATGAAGAATAGATTATCCTTATTGTTTTTGGCGGTTGCTGCACTTGGTTTTGCACAAGAAAATGTCAGCTACCAAAAACCTTCCGCAGAGATTTTGAAGTTAGCAGATTACGATCGTCCACCATCCATTATGATGGATAGCAAACGCGAAACTGTGATTTTGACATACCGTTCTACTTACAAAACTTTGGAAGATCTTAGTCAGGATGAGATGAAGTTAGGAGGACTTAGGATAAATCCTGTGACTAATATTTCGAGTACGATGACGTACTCTAACAACTTAAAAATTAAAAAAGTTAGCGCTAAATCTGAAACCCAAGTTACAGGACTTCCTCAGAATGCACGTTTGGCTTATTTCCAATTGTCACCAGATGAAAAATCTTTGGCATTTACTAATACAACAGCCAAAGGAGTAGAACTTTGGATCGTTGATCTAGCTTCGGCAAGTGCAAAAAAATTAACTTCTGATAATCTGAATGCTAATATGGGATCGCCATATTCGTGGTTTAGAGATTCTAAAGCCTTATTGGTTAATCAATTGTTAGCAAATCGTCCAGCGCTTTTGGATGATAAAAATAATCTTCCGACAGGTCCAACGGTATCGACAAGTGACGGAAAAGTATCTCAAAACAGAACTTATCAAGACCTTCTTAAAAATCCACAAGACGAAAAGAATTTTGAAACTTTAGTAACTTCAGAATTATATAAAGTTAATGTTGATGGGACTTCTAGTTTGTTCAAAAAAGCAGATATGTATGCTGGGCAAAGTTTTTCTCCTAATGGGAAATACGTCAATATTACAACATTACAAAAGCCTTTTTCGTACATCGTTCCTTTGTCTAGATTCCCGATGACAAGCGTTGTGTACGACGAATCTGGCAACGAAATTAAAAAAGTGAATACAATTCCTCTTACGGAGATTATGCCAAAAGGCTTTTCTGCAACGCGTGAAGGGAAACGTAATATGACGTGGCGCTCTGACAAGCCTGCGGTTTTATATTTTGTTCAAGCTTTGGATGGTGGCGATCCAGCGAAAAGTGTGGATTTCAGAGATGAGGTTTTCACGTGGGAAGCGCCTTTTAATACAGAACCAAAATCTTTAGTGAAAGTAAAAGACCGTTTCGCAGGTATCCAATGGGGAGACGACCAACATGCTATCGTTAGTGATTCTTGGTATGATACACGAAATGTCACAACTCAATTTTTGAATCCTTCAACAGGCGATACGAAATTGATTTCAAAACGTAATTTCCAAGATATTTACAGCGATCCAGGAGAGTTTCAAACCAAAAGAAATGAGTTCGGTCGTGATGTTATCGATGTCGAGGCTAACAAGTCTTATCTTTTAGGAGATGGTTTTACAAAAGAAGGACAATTCCCGTTCATTGATTCTTTTGATTGGAATTCTTTGAAAACGACAAGGTTGTACACGTCTAATGTTAAAGACAAGAAAGAAGATTTAATCGATATTCTTAATATTAAAAAGAACGAAATTCTTGTCCGTGAACAATCAAAAAATGAGTACCCGAATTATTATATCAAAAATTTTAAATCAGGAAAATTAACGTCAGTTACACAATTTGCGAATCCTTTTGCAAGTATTAAAGATGTTACTAAAGAAGTAATTCATTACAAAAGAAATGACGGCGTTGACTTAACTGGGACGCTTTATTTACCAGCTGGTTATAACAAAAAAGACAAATTGCCATTGTTGATTTGGGCGTATCCAGAAGAGTTTAAAGATAAAGCAACAGCAGGACAAAACTCTAAAAATCCGAACGAATTTACATTCCCAAGTTATGGATCATTTATCTATTGGGCGGCTAAAGGTTATGCGGTTTTGGATGATGCTTCGTTCCCGATTATTGGTGAAGGCAAAACAGAACCTAATGATACTTTTATCACGCAATTGGTTGCTGATGGAAAAGCAGCAATTGATGCGGTGGATAAATTAGGTTATATCGATAGAAAAAAAGTCGCAGTTGGCGGACACTCTTATGGTGCTTTTATGACAGCAAATCTATTGACGCATTCGGACTTATTCGCTTGTGGTATTGCGAGAAGTGGCGCCTATAACAGAACATTGACGCCTTTCGGTTTTCAAAGTGAACAGCGTAACTATTGGGATGTCCCGAATATCTACAATGAGATGTCACCCTTCATGAATGCTAATAAAATGAAAACACCAATGCTGTTGGTTCATGGTGAGGCAGATAACAATCCTGGGACTTTCACGCTGCAAACAGAGCGTTATTTTCAAGCATTGAAAAACCTTGGTGCGCCAGTTAGAATGGTGTTGTTGCCTAAAGAATCGCACGGTTATGTTGCTAAAGAAAATATTCTTCACCTACTTTGGGAGCAAGATCAGTTTTTAGAAAAATGTTTAAAAACTAAATAAACATCGATTTTAATAACATAAAAAACCATCGGAAGTCCGATGGTTTTTATGTTTTAGGTTAAAAGAAATTATGCATTCTTTTCTTTTAATAAATCTCTGATTTGAGTCAAAAGTTCCTCTTGAGTTGGACCAGCTGGCGCTTCCTCAACAACAGCTTCTGGTTTTTTCAATTTGTTGATACCTTTGATCATTACAAATAAAGCGAAAGCCACCACTGTAAATGAAATTGCTGCAGAAATGAAATTTCCGTATTTAATAGCAGTTCCAGGAATTACAAGTTGTGATAGGTTTTCAGCATTTATTGCTTTTAAAGCTGGATTAAGGATAGCAGGGGTAATAAGGTCTTCAACTAACGAAGTTACAATTTTACCAAATGCTCCACCGATAACTACACCGACAGCCAAGTCGATCACGTTACCTTTAACAGCAAACTCTTTAAATTCTTTAAAAAATCCCATAGTGTTTTGTTTAATGTGTCTGCAAAAATATGAAAATATATTAAAGTTTTATGAACTTCATCATTTGTTTTATAAACTTATTGCAAAATTTTAGAAATAGAACGATATTTGCATCGTTGCTTTTATTAAATTAGCAAAAACTACATGATGAAAATACTCAACGTTAACCAATTGCGTGAATGTGATCAATTTACAATAAAAAATAAGCCAATTTTTTCCATTAATCTCATGGAGAAAGCGGCTTCGGAAAGTTGTCAGTGGCTTTTAAAAAATGCTAATCCTAGTGATGATTTTATTATTTTTTGTGGAAATGGGAATAATGGCGGAGATGGTCTAGCGTTGGCACGATTGCTAGCGCAAAATAATAGAAAAGTTAAAGTCGTAGTTAATTACGGTAAAAAATTTTCGAAAGATGCTGTAACCAATTTACAACGTATACCGGAGACAGTACCTATTATTGATGCAAGTGATTTTACACGTGGTATAATTCGTAATTCCACCGTTATTGTAGATGCTATTTTTGGTATCGGTCTTAATAAGAATATTGGTCAACCTTGGGAGAACGTTATCACCGAAATTAATAACCTTTCTAATCGCGTTGTTTCTCTGGACTTACCATCTGGGCTTAGTCCGGACGGAGATAAAGACAGTAGTATTCATGTGAAAGCTAATGATACACTTAGTTTCCATTTTTATAAGAAGACCTTTTTTCATTCGGAGACGGGTATTAATTGTGGCAGAATTCATGTGTTAGATGTTGACCTTAGTGCAACATATATTAATGAAGTCGTTGTTAGCTCTTTTGTTGCAGATGATGCAGAGGTTAAACGGATTTATAAAGCACGTCCAGAATTTAGCCACAAAGGACATTTTGGAAAAGCAGTTGTAGTTGGTGGTAGTTATGGTAAAACAGGAGCTATATTATTGGCTGGTCGTGTTTGTGCTAGAGTTGGTGCAGGTTTGACTTTTATTAGTGCGCCAGAATGTGCTTATTCTGCGAGCCTTATGCAAGTTCCAGAAGCTATGTTTGAGTTTGCAGGTGCCCGCGAGATTGAAGCTATTAATGTGATTGAGGATGGCGAGTACGGAATTGGACCAGGCTTCGGACGAACTGAAACAGCTAGATTAGCACTCGAGAATTTCTTAAGAGGTCATAGCCGTCCAATTTTGTTAGATGCAGATGCTTTAACATTGTTTTCTAGTCATTTTAATTTACTATCATGGGTGCCAAAAGATTCTATTTTGACGCCGCATCCTAAAGAATTTGATCGCCTTTTTGGGGCTTCACCTAATTCTTTTGCGAGATTAGAATTGGCAAAAGAAATGGCAAAAAAACATCAGCTTAATATTGTTCTTAAAGATCATCATACGCAGATAGTTCTTCATACTGGAGAAGTTTATTATAATGTTACGGGGAATTCCGGTTTGGCAAAAGGAGGAAGTGGTGATGTTTTAACGGGAATTATAACTTCTCTTTTAGCACAAAAATATTCACCAAAAGAAGCCGCTATTTTTGGCGTGTGGATACATGGTAAAGCGGCGGATTTAGCGCTTAAAGGACAGTCTAAAGAAAGTCTTCTCGCGTCAGACGTTATCGAAAGCGTTGGTAAGGTCTTTAACTATCTGTCAAAGTAGATATTAAAATACTAATTATAATAATTAAAATTGTCCAGATCCACACCGATTTGGACATTTTTGTTTGTTGTCCCATCGCCACTTTATAAATGCTAGATTGGACTTCAAAAAATATAATTAAAACAAAAGTGTTAATCAACATTCCAAAAGAAGATTTTAAATCGAGATTCCAATTTTGTCTAATAGAAGAAACATCAGATATTTTTAAAGATTTTAAATCAGCGATTTGTGTACTAAAAATCACGAAAAAAATTAATCCTAAAATAGGCAGTAACCAATAGAATAGTTTGTTACCAAATCCATCAGCATCACCATTAAATCCAAAATGCGTGGGTATTCTTGTTGGAAGACTACGGTAGGTAAGCGCACTGAATAATAATAGTCCAAATAGTACTAAAGAATTAATGAGTATTAGTAAGATTATCATTTTTAATTGAAAATTTAGATGAAGAAAATATTTAAATTTTATAGCAATTTAAAACTATTTTAATAAAAACGGAATTCTTTTATCGTTAAATTTGTTATATGATAAATGATAAAAAGAATGAAATTTTTCGACAATTAGTCGAAAACAAATTCCAAATATACAATTCGCTTTTCATGAGCTTGCCTTATGACAAAATGACGAATATCGGCATGTTGCTACCGTTTTTATACGAAGAAAGTAAAGACGGTTACGACAAAGCTTTGTCGCCAGAAGAGATTATTAATTCGTTTTTTAAAAACCATACAGACCTCGAATCCGAAGATCAAAAGTTAGAACTGCTTTTCAAGATCGTTCAGTATATCGAACGACAGGTAGTTTTGTTTGACAGTATCGAAGATGCGGCTTTTCAAAAGTTGCATTCGGATGCCGATTCGGGCACTGTGCTTAATCTTTACGAACGAGCTTTGCAAGATCATCGATTGACTGATGTTCGAAAGAAGTTAAAAGATTTCTCTGTTAAAATCGTTTTTACGGCGCATCCAACACAGTTTTATCCAAATGCAGTTCAGCGAATTATTCATGATTTACGAGATGCCATCCAGAATGATTCGGTTACAAATATTGATGTGCTTTTGCAACAGTTAGGCAAGACGCCATTTGTTAATAAAGAGCGTCCAACGCCTTTGGACGAGGCGATGAGCATTATGTATTATTTGCGATACGTCTATTATCAAAGCATTGGAGATTTGTACAAAAAACTGAAAGAAACCTTCGGAACCGATGATTTTCACTTGCATCCCGATATTATAAAACTTGGTTTTTGGCCAGGCGGTGATCGCGACGGTAATCCGTTTGTAACTGCTGATGTAACCTTGGAAGTTGCAAAAGAGCTGCGAAGCTCGATTCTTAAATGTTATTATGGACATCTTAAAAATTTGAGAAGAAGACTTAGTTTTAGAGGTGTTTCCGAAGTTTTGGAAGATTTGAGCCATCAATTATATCAAGCGATTTTCCAAAAGGATTTTGAAATTTCTGAAACAGAAATTATTGCTAAAATAGATCAAGCTGAGTATATTTTAATCACAGAACATCAATCACTTTTCCGTGAATTATTGGACGATTATCGAGATCGTGTAAAGATTTTTGGGACACATTTTGCGACTTTAGATATTCGTCAAGATAGCCGTGTTCATCAGAAAATTGTAGATTCTATTTACAATCATTTATTTAAAAATGAAGAGGATTCTGAACTTTCTAATCAACAGAAATTTGAAAGTTTATTAAACTCTGATAATCATGTTAAACCTGATGATTTTGAAGATGAAATTGTAAAAGATACTTTGCAAAATATTTTGAACGTTACCAAAATTCAGCAACAAAACGGCGAACGTGGCATGCATCGCTATATCATTTCTAACTCAGATGAGGTTAAAGATGTGATGAATGTTTTGGCTTTGTTCAAAATTAGCGGTTATCAAAATGACGCTATCAAAATGGATATTGTTCCACTTTTTGAAACGATGGAAGGTCTCGATAACGCCGAAGCTGTGATGCGAGCTTTGTATCAACTTCCATTTTATCAAGCTCATCTCAATATGCGTGGCAACCAACAATATATTATGTTAGGTTTTTCGGATGGGACAAAAGACGGCGGTTATTTGAAAGCGAATTGGGAAATCTATCGAGCAAAAGAGCGTTTGACAGCCATTGCAAAAGAATTTGGGATTAAAGTCATTTTCTTCGATGGTCGTGGTGGTCCGCCAGCAAGAGGAGGTGGCAAGACGCATGATTTCTATGCTTCACAAGGCAAAACGATCGCCAACAACGAGTTAGAATTGACGATACAAGGTCAAACGATTACCAGTGTTTTCGGGAATAAAGACCAAGCGAAATACAATTTTGAACAGTTATTGACAGCAGGAATTGAGAACGATGTTTTTGAAAATTCTAAAAAAGATTTGACCGAAAAAGAGCGTCATTTAATTGATAATTTAGCGGAACTTAGTTTCGAAAAATATTCGGAGTTAAAAGCGCATCCGATGTTTGTGCCGTATCTACAAGAGATGAGCACACTCGAATATTATGGAAAAACCAATATTGGAAGTCGTCCGAGCAAACGTGGCGCAGATGGCGAATTAAAATTTGAAGATTTGCGGGCGATACCTTTTGTGGGTTCTTGGTCACAACTTAAGCAGAATGTTCCTGGCTTTTATGGATTCGGGACCGCGCTTAAAATTTTGAAAGATGAAGGTCGATTTGATGAAGTTAAATTCTTGTACCAACATTCAGATTTTTTCAAAACTTTGGTGCTTAACTCGATGATGTCGATGAACAAAACTTATTTTCCATTAACTTATTATATGAAAGAAAATAAAAAGTTTGGTGAGTTTTGGAATGTCCTTTTTGATGAATTCAACCTGTCGAAAGAATTAATGTTAGAATTAACAGGTTTCAAAGTTTTGATGCAAGAAGAACCGCTTAACAGAAAATCGGTTTTAATAAGGGAAAAAATCGTACTTCCGCTTCTGAGTATTCAGCAATATGCGCTAATGCAAATACAGAAAAATCCTGATAACAAAGCCGTTTACGAGAAGTTAGTGATTCGGTCTTTGTTTGGGAATATTAATGCAAGTCGTAACTCTGCTTAGTTTTTTAATTTAACACAAAACAAAAATCCATTGACTATGGCAGACTCAACATCAGGCGTTTCTTCAGAGCTTTTTAAAACTATTTTTATGAATACTTCCATCGGAATCGTGTGGATGGATTCGGAGAGTTTTAAAATTAAAACCATAAATCCTGCATTTCTTGATGTCTTTGATCTTGATGAAAATTGTATTGGTAAAAGTGGTTTAGACGTTTTTCCAAATTTAATTGTTAAAGATAATTTAGATATAATTTCGGATATTATTAATAATGGCGGAAAACATAAACATGTTATTCAACTTTTAAAAAATGATGCAGAAAAGTCAGATGATGTACAGTTTTTTGTTTTAGAAATTTCTCGTGTTAATTTTGAAAATGAGTTTGGACTAATGATAACGCTGCGCCAAATTGGAGAGCGATTGTTCTTCGAAAAACGCATGGCAGAATCGAAAGAAAAGTTCGATTATCAGGTGGCGGGTTCATTGTTTTCGAAAGCAATTTTGATTGGCGAAGATGCGCAGATCGAGATCGCTAACGAACGTATGATTTTGACTTTGGGTAAAGGTTATAATATTTTGGGCTCTTCTATTTTTGATCTTTTCCCTGAATTAAAATCTCAAAAAATAGCTGAGTTATACAAGCTTTGTTTGGAAGAAGAAACAAAGATTTTCGAAAAGTGTATTCCCATAGAAATCAATATTAATGGTGTTCTCAAACATTTATTTTTAAAATTTGCTTTAAAACCTATAACAAACAAAAGGGGAGATCAAAAGGCAGTTTTGTTGTCCGTTCTTAATATTACCGATTTGGTTCTTGCAAAGCAAAAGTTGTACGATCGAGAAGCTTTGCTCAAGCATTTTATCGAAAATCTACCAGTTGCCATTAATGTTTTAGAAGGTAAAGATTTTGTCTATCGTGTTTCTAATAAGATTTCGGAAAGTGTTTGGGGATACAAAATAGACATAGGCACTCGCGTTATTGATACTGTCCCAGGTATTGAAGAACGTCCGATTTTTAAAAATTTACAAAAAGTTTTTAATGAAGGTATTCAGTACGAAAAGAAGGAGCACGAATATGTTGATGCCAAGGGGAATACACAATATATTAACTATATTTTTCAGCCAATTAGAGATGTTGATGGTAATGTGAAGTATGTGATGACTTTGGGTTATGATGTTTCGGAAGAACTAAAATATAAAAAACAACTCCGCGAAAACGAAAAGAAATTCAAAACCTTAGCAGAGTCGATGCCACAGTTGGTTTGGACTGCTGATAATGAAGGTAGTGCAGATTATTTTAACAGTAATTGGTATACGGTAACCGATATACAGTATGGCGAAAATCCTTGGGGAAACCTCGAAAAATTATTAGGCGTTTCGCCTTCAGAAGCTAAGGTTCTTACCGCAGAATGGTATAATTGCATTGCCAATAAAAAAGTTTATGAAAAGGAAATGCTGTTTAATAATTATAAAAAAACGGGTAAAAAACACTGGTTTTTAGTGAGAGCAATTCCGATTTATAATGACGAAAAAATGGTCGATTCTTGGATCGGAACTTGTACAGATATCGACGATTTCAAACAATTACAACAACAGAAAGATGACTTTTTGGGGATTGCGAGTCATGAGCTAAAAACCCCGCTAACCAGTCTAAAATTATATTCTCAGTATATCGGAAGAAATCTGCAAAATATAGGAGATACAGCTAATGCAAGTGTTGCTCGAAAAATGGACGAGCAGATTAATAAATTGACAGAGTTAATTGCTGAACTTCTTGATGTTACAAAAATCCAAAACGGAAGAATAGAATTAAAATCTAGTAAATTTGATTTTAATGACTTGGTGAATGAAGTTGTAGAAGAACAACAAATGGCGAGTAGACATCAGATTCTTGTTAATGCTAAGCCAGTTGGGATGATAGAAGCCGATCGTCATCGACTGTCGCAAGTCATGAGCAATTTGATAGGTAATGCGATCAAATATTCGCCAGATGCTGATAAAGTCGTTGTAACTGCCGAACATTTGGGTGATAAAATCAGATTTTGTGTTCAAGATTACGGCATTGGAATTCCTGAAGAAAAAATTGAACATGTTTTTAAACAATATTATCGTGTGAGTGGTGAGAAGGAACATACAATTCCAGGTTTGGGACTTGGTTTGTATATTTCTGCCGAAATCATCAAAAGAAGTAATGGTAACATTTATGTTAATTCTGAAAGGGGAAAAGGGTCTAATTTTTGTTTTGAACTTCCTGTAAAAAACTAATACAATCTTTTCTCAAATGTCGGAATTAAATAAAAAAATTATCATTGTTGATGACAATATTGCGATTTTGGATTCGTTGCAGATGATGTTGGATTTGGAGGGTTATGATGTTCAGATTTTCGAAAAAGGTTCTGAAATGTATCAACAACTTGACAAAAACAATTTGCCCAATCTTATCCTGATGGATATGTGGTTGGCTGGTGAAGACGGACGTGATATTTGTCGATTAATCCGTGCCAATGAGGATTTCGTGACGCTTCCAGTTGTTATCATGTCTGCAAGTCGAGGTCTTGCAAATTCCGCGATAGAAAGTGGTGCTAACGAGTTCGTTGCAAAGCCTTTTGATCTTTTCGATGTTTTGGATAAAATTAAAAAGTATTGTGATAAAAATTAAAAGACTGCCTTTCTAGACAGTCTTTTATAATTATTCTTATTGAGCAGAATTTTCAACATCTTGTTTTAATTCGCCAGCTTTATTTTTTGCTTGATCAACCACTTCGTTCGCTTTGGATTTTAGATCGTTACCGAATTTTGTTAAGTTGTCTTTTGCTGTATTGATTTTATCTTTTACAGCTTGTTGCTCTTCTGGCGTTGACTTTTTGTATTTCCAATATGCTAAAGCGCCTAATCCTAATAAAGCCAAAAGGCCATTTTTTTTAGATCCCATAATTTATTTGTTTTAATTATTAACTATTTGTTCTAGTAGTCTAAAAGGAAATAACGTGCCAAAAAAGAATTGTTAATTCATAATAAAAGTTAAATTTTGGAGTAGTTAATCCTGTTTTTTGATGCTGATTGTAAGTTTATTAGTTGCCTTAGTTTAATTCAGTTTTTCTATAAATATATGTTTAAAAAAAATGAAATTCTCTTTTGACAATCGTGGTAAACAGTTACTGCTTTTCGCCCAAACTATTGATGGCTTCGATTAGGTTTTCTTCACCGTGACCGCCACATTTACTATACACAATTTTACCATCTTTATCAATAACTGTTTTTAAAGGATAACAAAATGAACCAAGTAAAATTTGTTTTTGTTTTTCAGTACTTTGTGTATTGTCAATTTGATCAAATAGGATTCCAGAGTTTTTCATCATTTGATGAAGTGCTTTTTGGTCATCATCGTGATCTTCAAGAATTCCAATGAAGTTAGCTTTATCTTTAGTCGCCTCATAGACGCGATTCATTTCTGCGGGCATATCGTAGGTGTCCGATTTTTGAAGATAATCTTTGCGATATACAATAATGACCAAAGTTTTTCCGAGATAATCTTTTGTGTTAAAAGTCTTACCAGAAATAGTTTTCGCCGAAAAATCTTTTAATTTTTGTTCAGGTTCTAGAGTTATTAATTTTTTTCGGTATTCAGCTAATTCTTTTGTACGATCAATGTCTGGTTCTTCTTTTTTCTGACACGAAAATGCAAAAGGAAGGATCAGCGTTAGTAAAAGAAGTTTTTTCATAATTGTATTTTATGTTTCTAAAATACAATTTTTGCTAAACAAATACGCCCAGAAAATTAATTTTCTGGGCGTATTCAATATTTTGATTAATGCTTTTTACTTCGCATCTTTCCATTCGTTAGCAAAATTGATGAAGTCTGCTACAGACAATTCTTCAGCTCTTATATCAAGGAAAGGATGTATTTTCATACTTTCAGGGATGTTGAGAACTTTTAAAGCGTTGCTCAATTTTTTACGTCTTTGGTTAAAACCTGCTTTCACAATTTTCTTGAAAAGTTCTTCGTTACCAGCCAAACCTTCTTTTGGATTTCTGAGCATTCTGATAACACCAGATTTTACTTTGGGTGGTGGATTGAAGACATTTTCGTGAACCGTGAAAAGATAGTCAACATCGTAATAAGCTTGGATCATCACGGATAATATTCCATAATCTTTGGAGCGTGGTTTTGCGGCAGTACGTTCTGCAACTTCTTTTTGGAACATCCCGACCATCTCTGGCACCACTTCGTAATTATCAACTATTTTAAATAAAATCTGTGACGAAATATTGTACGGAAAATTTCCGATAACTGCCAGCTGTCCTTTAAAAACTGTAGGAATGTCAATTTTTAAAAAGTCTCCAACGAAATGTTGTTCCTGTAACTTCGGATAATGAATCTTAAGATAATCGATAGATTCGGTGTCGATTTCTGCAACAAAAGTTTCTGTTGTTTTGTCCAAAAGAGACTTTGTTAGTACGCCCATTCCAGGTCCAACTTCCAAAACTTGGTCATAGCCTTGGTAAGAAAGTCCATCGACAATATTTCTTGCAATATTTTGATCAGTCAAAAAGTGTTGACCTAGGTGTTTTTTGGCACGTACATTCATTTTGCAAAGATATTTATTTTTGAATTAGGAATTACGAGTTTTGAATTATGAATTATGAATTATGAATTATGAATTATGAATTATGAATTATGAATTATGAATTATGAATTACGAATTAATTTTGCTAGACAACAGACAACAGACAACAGACAACAGACAACAACCAACAACCATGAACCATCAACCGACAACCATAATCCAAAATCTAAAATCTAAAATCTAAATTCAACGTCATTGTTTTGCAATAGGGATGGAAGCGGCATCCTTTGTGGTGGCGCGAGGCGACGGAGCGTAGCGGAGTCGTCCGAGTGCCACTACAAAGATATAGCGGACAGCCCGACCGCAAAATAGGCTGGCCTAAAGCTTTGGTTTTTGCGGGATTGCCCAAAAAATATCCTCGAAAATTGATTTAGAATGCTCGCTTTTTATGATTTTATTAACAATACTTTGCCCTATTTTCGAGGCTTAAGTGAATATTATTTTCTATTTTAGCAGAAAATTTTTATTTAATGCCAAAGACTGTAGAGGATATTAACAAAAGTAGATTACGATCCAGTAACATTACCGTAGTTATAAGTATTGCTTTAGTTCTTTTTCTTGTGGGCTTATTCGGGTTAATCCTGATTAATGCTCAAAAATACTCGGATTATATTAAGGAACAATTGGTTGTACAAGCTTATTTTGATGAGAATCTTGATGTAAAAGATTCTGCAAAAATCGAAAAAGCCAATCAGGTAAGTTATGAACTTATCAAGACGCTTCCGTTTGTGAAAAAGGCAACTTTTATCTCAAGAGAACAGGCTTCTGTGGAAGCTAGAAAAAGTATGGGGATTGACTCCGAAGCTTTGTTCGATTCGCATATTTTTCCGCCATCTGTAGAGGTTTCTTTGAAGCCAGAGTACGTGGATCCTGCTAAAATAGAACAGGTTGTAAAAGAGCTTTCTAAAGTGCAAGGTGTGAAGGAAGTTAAAAATGACGACACGCTAACTAAGTATGTATACAACAACCTTAACAGAATTTTGAAATGGATTTTCGGATTTTCGGTTTTGTTTTTAGTATTGGCGATTGTATTAATTAATAACTCGATTCGACTTAAGATTTACTCTAAACGTTTTATTATCAAGACGATGCAGTTGGTTGGTGCGAAGCGACGTTTCATTTTGAAGCCTTTCGTAATCGAAGCTATTATATTAGGTTTGTTAGGTGCATTAATAGGATTGGCAGCTTTAGGAGGACTTTGGTATTTCTTCACAAACGAGATCGGAACGCCTTTCGTTAATGATCCTAATCAATACTTATTATTAGTGATTGCTGTTTTTGCAGTGGGTGTTTTAATTACAGTTCTAAGTACTATCTTTGCAACTTGGAGATTCTTAAGATCTCATGTTGACGATTTGTATTATTCATAATTATGGCTAAAAAGAATAAATTTTCGGCGGATCAATTTGGAAGCCCAGCTTCTGCGCCAACGCCAAAAGAAAATAATTTTTATTTTGGGAAAGCTAACTTCAAATGGATGTTAATCGGTTTGGCTTGTATTATCTTAGGATTTGTCCTGATGATGGGCGTTGACGCTAACACAACACCAGAAGGGAAGTTTGATCCTAATTATTGGAACGAAGGGATTTTTTCTGTTGTCAGAATCCGTATCGCACCTTTCTTGGTGATTGCAGGATTTGTGGTTCAGATTTATGCTATCCTGAAACGTGACAAAAAATAACTAGAATTTTATAAAATAAAATCATATTAAACTTTGGAAGAGTTCTGTTCTTTTTCAAAGTTTTTTCAATTTAACGACAAAAAACTATGGATTTAATAAAAGCAATAATCATCGCTATTGTTGAAGGTTTAACCGAATATCTGCCAATATCTTCAACGGCGCACATGGGATTCGCTGCCAACCTTATGGGTATGGAAGAAACCGAATTTCTAAAAATGTTCCAAGTGTCGATTCAGTTTGGGGCAATTTTGTCTGTGGTTGTCGCCTATTGGAAAAAGTTTTTTGATTTTAATAATCTTAAATTCTATCTTAAACTAGGTTTTGCGGTTATTCCGGCCTTAGTTTTAGGTTATTTATTCGATGATAAAATCGAAGCCGTTCTAGGTAACCAAATTGCAATTTCGTCGGTTTTGGTTTTAGGTGGTGTTATTTTATTATTTGCAGATAGTTGGTTCAAGAATCCCAAAATTGATGACGAAAAAGGCATTTCTATCAAGAAAGCTGTTACCATCGGCTTTTGGCAGTGTCTTGCGATGATGCCTGGGACGAGTAGAAGTGCGGCGTCTATCATTGGTGGTATGACGCAAGGTTTAACACGAAAAGCGGCGGCTGAGTTTTCATTTTTCTTGGCGGTTCCTACAATGTTAGCGGTGACGGTTTATTCTGTTTTTGTAAAAACTTGGGGAAAAGAAACGGCAACACCTATGAAGGGTTATGAGATGATTATGGAATCTCAAAATCACATTATCGCTTTCGTAGTTGGTAATATCGTGGCTTTTGTTGTGGCACTTATCGCTATCAAATCTTTCATCGGCTTGCTTAACAAATACGGTTTCAAACCTTGGGGTTGGTACAGAATTTTTGTTGGTGTGGCATTGTTGATTTATTTTCAATGGTTTAATAATTAGAATTATTTGGGCAGCTTTTCCCCCTAAGCTTGTAGTGAGTTTATCGAAGTGCTCCCACTTTTTTGTTTTCTGAAAAAAAAGAGCTCTGCTCAACTCGAGGAACGAAATTCTTCGAATCAAATAAAAAAAAACGGGAGAAATGAGATAAGCCGGGCTGCAGATTATAAGCAGAATAAAAATTCTACTTTTTTAGGATTTAGAAATTAAGATTTACGAATTAATTTTGCTAAAAACTAAAAACTAAAAACTAAAAACCAACAACTGTCAACCAACAACCAAAAAAATGAAAAAATACAAAATCCAAGCAAGTCCTTTTGTAGTACCAACTACCGATGGAAAACTGATAGAAGAACACTGGGGAAATTCTACAGGAAATCAAAATATTTCGATTGCGCACATGGTCGCGCCACCCAATTGGAGCGAGCCACATCAGACACCTGAATTTGATGAATTTACTTTGATTATTTCTGGAAAAAAACAATTCGAAATCGATGGCGAAATCATCAATTTAGAAAAAGGTCAAAGCATTTTGATAGAGAAAGGCGCGCGTGTTAGATATTCCAATCCGTTTTCGGAAGCTTGCGAATATGTTGCGATTTGTCTTCCTGCATTTTCGATGGATTTGGTTAATCGAGAAGAGTAGCTTTTAGAATTCAAATTTCAAAAGTTGCATATCTTTTAACTGAATGCCATTTTCAAAAATAGGTTTGGGATAATTATCGATAAAGAAATTCTTTCTAACGTCATATTTTTGAAATCCATTTTTTTCATAAAACCGAATCTGATTAATCCCACAATCTGCTGTCCCAACGATAATACGCTTGTATTTTGGATAGTAGATTTTTTTGATATGCGTTAAAATTTGCTCGCCAATTCCTTGTCGCTGATACTTTTCAGAAACGGCGATATTTTTTAATTCAACAGTTTCTGCATCTTGGTGATACAAACAGAATACGCCAACATTGTCGTTGTTGAGTTTCACAAGATAGACATCAGAACTCGACAAATATTTGTCAATAGCGACGCGTGTTTCGTCCGCCAAAAGCAAAAGCTCGTAGGGATAATCATCCGTAATCAATTGAAAATCGAGTAGGGGAGCTTTCATTTTTTACATTACTAAATCTTCAAACAGTCGATCAAAAGCTAAATCCAAATCTTTGGCTTGTCCAGGATGTGGACGAGATGTTTGGATGATAGAACTTCGCACAGCTGTTAACCAACGGAATCGCTCGGGGATTTCGAGTTGCGCAATTGGTCCAGCATCTTTACCGCCTTTTGCAACGTTTTCAAAAGACGTCAAATGTTTTTCGATAATGTCAAATTCGGTTTCACAAATAAAACATTTCATGCGGTCTGAGCAAAGGTAAGTTTTCACTTTGATGTATTTTTCACGCTTGCTAAAAAGCACCAAACCAACATTGATGAACTCTTCGCGTTCAGGTTTCGGCACCAGACGAATCACCGCGTACTCGTATAATTTAACCTCTTGCATGTTTCGCTTCATTTACAAAGTTATCAGAATGGGCAACACGCCTTGTCAAAAACTGAAAATACACTTCTTTTATTTCCTCTGGCGAAAGTTCGGTATCGCGCCACTGTAACCAATCTTCAGGGATTAATTCCACAATTTCGCGCAAAACATCATCCGTCAATATCGCTCGGAATCTGGTGTTGACTTCCTCCAATTGATCGGCTTGCGGTAATAAAACATGATCTTTTATCATCACAAAAGGGCTCACCGCATTCTTTTCCCAATTGTCCCAAGAATGATGAAAATACAAAGAAGCACCGTGGTCAATCAGCCACAATTCTTTATGCCAATATAACATGTTTGTATTTCGGAAAGTACGGTCGATATTGGTAAGGAAAGCGTCTAGCCAAACAACTTCGGACGCCAATTTACCATCGATTTTTACAGCAGCAGGATCGTAATTGATGCCACCAGATAAATAATGTAAGGCCAAGTTTAATCCAACACTTGCTTTCAATAAATCCTGAATTTCCTCGTCGGCTTCGGTTCTTCCGAAGTCTTCGTGCAAGTTTGCAAAAACCAATTCAGGCGTTCGCAATCCCAAAACCTGAGCCACTTTGCCACCAACTAACTCCGAAATCAAAGCTTTCACGCCGTGACCAGCGCCACGAAATTTCAACACGTATTTGAAGTCGTCGTCGGCTTCCGCCAAAGCTGGCAACGAGCCGCCCTCGCGCAACGGCAAGATATAGCGTAAGACGGTGACCGTCCGTAGTGATAAATCCATCTTGTAATTTAAAATGTAAAAATAAAGCAATATTTTTTATTTGGGCGCCTTTTCCGCCCTCCACTCCCGCTTTTTTGCTTTTCGACTTTCCAAGGCTTGGGCTTTCCACCGCGTCGAAGCGCAAAAAGAGCTCCGTTCAGGTCGGGGCGCAACCACGCCGTTGCAATTATTCTCTAATATTTGCTTTTCTACCACAGAGTTATTTTTTTTATTAGCTTTTGTGGTTTTCGAAATCGTTTGAAATGTGAAACTTTAAACGTTTGTAGTTTTTAAAAATGCTGAAAAGTTTCTTAGATTATTAAAAAGAATGTTTCCAATTTATATGAAAACTTTATTTCCTATTTTTTTAAATTTTAAAAATGCACTTTAAACTTTTGTGGTTTAAGAAAGTAAAGATTCGATTTTCCAAATGACGTTTTAAAACTCACAAAATAATCCTTATTTTTGGGGAAATATTCAACATAATGTCAAGTTTTATCGACTTCGGTATTGCGAAAAAATCTTACTATCATCAACAAAATATGAATAAAATAACAGAACTTTTTAATATAAAATATCCAATCATCCAAGGTGGAATGATTTGGCATAGTGGCTGGAGATTGACTTCGGCGGTTTCTAACAGTGGAGGATTAGGACTTATCGGTTCTGCAAGCATGTATCCCGATATTCTTAGAGAAAATATCCAAAAGTGTAAAGCAGCAACAGACAAGTCTTTTGGCGTTAATGTCGCTTTGTTGTACCCGAATCTCGAAGAGATTATCAATATCATTTTGGAGGAAGGCGTTAAGATTGTTTTCACGTCAGCGGGAAGTCCAAAAGCTTACACCGAAATTTTAAAAAAAGAAGGCATCAAAGTAGCACATGTGGTGTCCTCAACCAAATTCGCTGTTAAATGTCAAGAAGCTGGTGTTGATGCGATTGTTGCAGAAGGTTTTGAAGCAGGCGGACATAATGGTCGTGATGAAACAACAACTTTGTCACTTATTCCAAATGTTAAACGACATATCTCTACACCGTTAATCGCTGCTGGCGGCATTGCAACGGGCGCTCAAATGAAAGCTGCGATGATTCTTGGTGCAGACGGCGTGCAAATTGGTTCTCGTTTTGCAGCAACGACGGAGGCGAGTTCTCACGATAATTTCAAAAATAAAATTGTTGAACTTGGCGAAGGCGATACACATTTAACTTTAAAGGAATTAGCACCAGTGAGATTGGTGAAAAATAAATTTTTCAACGATTTGGAAGCGCTTTATCAAGAAGGTAGAAATGTTGAAGCTCTAAAAGAAACATTGGGAAGAGCGCGTGCAAAACGTGGAATGTTCGAAGGCGATTTGGAGGAAGGCGAGTTAGAGATTGGACAATCTTCGGCGCTTATCGATAGTGTTTTGCCAGTCGAAGAAGTTATCAAGAATTTGGTGGGAGAGTTTAATGCCGCTAATTTAGATCTTAAATTATAGGTGTTAGGAATTATGTAAAAGGTAAAAGGTTTTAGAAAATCAAGTTTCCTTTATAATTCAGATATTACTAAAAACTAAACACCAAAATCCATGCGAACATCATTAATAACTTATCACTCATAACTAATATAAGGTGTTTTCAAAACAAGAAGCAGCGCAACTAAAGAAAGAATTTTGGACCGCTTTCGGGAAAGCTTTTCCGAGAAAATGGTTGTTGTACGATACTAAGATTAAGGATTTTTCTTTTAAATTCAGTGCAGATAATAAAAAAGCTGAAGTCTCTCTCGACATCGAAATGAAAGACGAACTCTTCCGAAATGCTTATTTTGAGAAGATTCAATCTTTGGAAGATTTGTTGAGAGATGAGATTGGCGATTTTGAGATGGACGAACATTTTGTTTTGGAAAACGGAAAAGTTATCAGTCGCATTTGGCTAACAAAAACAGGTGTTAGTGTTTTTAATAAACAAACTTGGACGCATACTTTTGAATTTTTTGTCGAAAAAATGACGGCTTTCGAAATGTTTTTTTATGAATACGAAGATTTTATAAAAGACGTGTAAGACGAATTTATATTTTGGAATTACGAATGATGATTGATGAGTCAATGATTTTGTACGAAGCCTTAAAAAAAATATTATGAAGAAAATAACAATAAAAGCTAAAGATTTTTTCGAATTGTTAAAATTGAAAGACCAGTCGATGTGGGATATTTTTGCATCGCTAATAGATGGAGAAGAAAAGGAACTAATTTTTGTGGACGAAAACAATGAATTCTTATTCAATTATGTTTT
This sequence comes from Soonwooa buanensis, assembly GCF_900167905.1. Taxonomy (GTDB): domain Bacteria; phylum Bacteroidota; class Bacteroidia; order Flavobacteriales; family Weeksellaceae; genus Soonwooa; species Soonwooa buanensis. Next base: position 414,864 of record NZ_FUYZ01000002.1, read on the forward strand.
GCCAACGGATTTCAAAAAATTACAAGACGATAAAGCTGTTTTCTCAAAAGAATATTCAGAAAAGTTGAGTGGGCTAAATTAGTCAAGCAACTTCAGGATAATTCCTCCTAGCCCCGATTGAAGCGGCATCCTTTTGTAATGGTCGCTGAGCGGAGTCGAAGCGATCATTACAAAAGATATAGCGGAAAGCGGGCGAGGATTTTCTAAGAACAATTAATCGACCTGCTCCTCATTTTTGTTTTGATTTTTCCAAGTTTTGAGCCATTCGATGTAGCCAACTGTCGCCATAAATGTGAATACAAAATATTGTAGCGACGTGATGCCAAGTCCTTTGTAGAGCATCATTGGGATACAGATAAGGTCTGCGACGATCCAAAAAATCCAGTTTTCGACGATTCGTTTTGCCATCAAAAACATGCCGACCAAGAATAGAGAAGTCGTCACGATGTCCATATAGTTCGCCCAATCGAGGTGGTACAATCCTAATTTGACGTTCTCCATCGAGAAGTTGTTGTCTATAAAAGGTTTGTAATAGTAGATTAAACCTACAAAAACTAAACTCCCAACAAACAAAATAATCGCATTTTTCCAATCTTTTGGAGAGGCTTTTTCCACATTGATGTGGACGTTGTCGTTGGTATTTTGACGCCATAATATCCAACCATAGATGCTCATTACAGTATAGTAAACGTTAATCAGCATGTCGCCTAACAGCCCAAAAACAAACATGATATAGATAAATAACACTGTTGAAATGATGCCTGTTGGATATACCCAAATGTTTTTTTTGATGGAATAATAGACACTTATAATCCCAAAAAAAGTTGCAATAGCTTCTAAGACAATAAGATAAGTATCGTAGGATTGATATTGTGCACTAAGGTTGTTGAAAAAATCGATCATGCTGGTAAAGATACATATTTAATAAAAAATATCTAATATTATTATTATATCATTAATGTTAAAAATACAAGATTCTCTTAACTTATTTTAATATTTTATTAGGATTTGATGTTGTAATTGCGTTTTTTTTATATTTTCGTAACCTGAAATTAAATAAAGAAGTAAAGAGTATTTTTTATGTCAAACATTTGGATAAAAAAACCGCTAAGTGCTTACGAAGCGGACATGAAAAAAAGCCAATTGAAGCGTGTTCTTGGTAAATGGAGTTTAACAGCAATTGGTGTCGGCGCTATTATTGGTGGTGGTATTTTTGTGTTGACAGGGACGGGTGCTTATTATCACGCAGGTCCAGCTTTGGCGATTTCTTTTATTGTGGCAGGTATAGCCTGTGTGTTTGCAGCGCTTTGCTACGCAGAGTTTGCATCGATAATTCCTGTAGAAGGTTCGGCTTATGCTTATGCTTATGGTACAGTTGGTGAGATTTTCGCTTGGGCGATGGGCTGGTGTCTCATCCTCGAATATGCGATGGCAAGTATGGCGGTCTCCGTGAGTTGGTCCGGTTATTTTAATAAATTTCTAAAAATATTTGGCGTCCATTTGCCTGCTTGGCTGACGTCGGATCCATCGAGTTATACTGGCGAAGGATTTTCTATGAATTTACCAGCTTTTATCATTGTACTTTTAATTACAGCTTTGTTGGTTAAAGGGACCAAAGAAGCAGCTGGCGCTAACAACCTTATTGTAATTATGAAAACGTCGGCGGTTATTTTTGTAATCATTGCTGGTGCTTACATCGTATTTACAAACACAGATCTTTATACAACTGTTGACGGTGTTAAAAATTGGAAACCTTTTATCCCAGCCGAAACACTAGTCAAAAATCCTGAAGGCGACATGGTCTCAGCATACGGCGTCAAAGGGATAATCTCGGGAGCTGCAGCTATTTTCTTTGCTTACATCGGTTTCGATGCCGTGTCTACACAAGCTGGTGAAGCTATTAATCCTAAAAAAGATGTTCCGTTTGCGATTATCACTTCACTATTAATTTGTACTGCACTTTACATTTGCGTGTCGTTGGTATTGACAGGGATGATGCATTATACAGACTTTAACCCAGAAGGCAAATTCCCAGAAGCGATAAAAGCGCCTGTGGCTTACGCTTTCGAAATTGCAGGTTATCACTGGGCAAGTAATATTGTTACCATTGCTGCGACAGTAGGACTTATTTCTGTAATCATGGTTATGATGATGGGACAGTCAAGAATCTTCATCGGAATGTCAAAAGACGGTCTTATCCCAAAATTCTTGGGTGAGCTTCATCCAAAAACTAAAACTCCAGCTAAAGGTATTATTCTTTTAGGTTTGGTGGTTGCATTTATCGCGGCTTTTACACCGATTTCGACCTTGGCAGATATGACAAGTTTTGGAACATTATTCGCGTTTACATTAGTGTGTATCGCAGTTTGGGTAATGCGTAAGAAAGAACCAAATCTAGAAAGAAGCTTCAAAGTGCCGGCTTACAAAATCGTTGTAGCATTGGGTGTTTTCATCAACTTATATTTGATTCTTAACCTTAGCGCACATGCTTTAGAATTGTCTGCTGGCTGGCTTGTATTGGGCGTTTTGGTCTATATGTTCTATGGTCGCAAAAATAGCCATCTTAACAATCCTCACAAGAACACCGAAAACTAACTATATTTTTTTTAGCCCGCTTTTTTTGAGCGGGTTTTTTATTTGGGCGTCTTTTCGGTCTACGGGCAGTCGCTGTTTTCCAAATCTTGGACGCTGAGCGGAGCCGAAGCGCCACTTCGCTCCGCCCAGTGTCCATCTTAGAAAACGAGCTCCAACAATGCCCTCCGCCCGGACGCAGATTTGAAATAAAAATACTAATTTGTCCTTCGAAAATTTACAGGTCATGAAATCATTTTTCCTTTTTGTATCGCTAACAATTTTTGGGTTTTCAAAATCTCAAAATATCAAGATTGACACACTGTTAACGGATAACATTAGCATTCGCGCTATCGAAGTTTACGATGGCAAAGTTTGGTACGCAGGTTCGCAATCCAAGTTTGGGTTTGTTGATTTTCAGAAACCAGCAAATAAGAAACAAATAAAGATTAATGAACTTAACCAAGAGTTTCGTGTTTTAGCAAGATTTAAAGATGGAGCATTTCAAACAGTTAACATCGGTTCTCCAGCTCAATTCTATAATATTGATAAGAATTTCAAAATCACTGAATTATTAAAATTAACAGATTCCACCACATTTTACGATTCATATAAAGTTGACCCTAAAACTAATAACGGATTAGCGATTAGTGATCCTTTCAAAAATGGAAGAGTTGACTTCTATATGGTGGAAAACGGTAGTCCGATGGATATTGCTGCCGAACTGCCAACTTATGCTAAAGGAGAAGCGCATTTTGCAGCGAGTAATTCTAATATTGCAATGCAAGGTAACAAAGTTTGGATTGCGACTGGTGGCACAAAAGCTAGAATTTTCAAATTCGATTGGTCTAGAATTTCGAGATGGGAAGTATTCGAAACGCCTTTCGTACAAGGTACATCTTCGCAAGGTATTTATTCTATAGATTTTGCGGACGAAAACTTTGGTATTGCCGTTGGTGGTGATTATAAAAATCAATCCGAAAATATCAACAACATAGCGACAACCAACGATGGTGGCAAAACGTGGCAAATACAAGCTTCTGGACAAAATGCAGGTTATTCGACTTGTGTTAAGATAAAACCAAAATCCAAAGGCAAAGAGATTATAGCTTTAGGAGATAATCATATCAGTTATTCTCAAGATTTTGGAAAAACTTGGACAAAAATCTCGGATGAGAAAGGTTTTTACACCTGCGAATGGCTAGATGCCAAGACTGTAGTTTTAGCAGGAAAAGACAAAATTTCAAAACTTAGTTTTTTAGATTAACAAGAATGACAGTTTATAGTTAATACCTCAGTTATGCTATCAATGTTTATAATGCTTTAGCGCTTAATAAATTTGAGAGTGTAATCTCGAGATCCTGAAATAATAATTTTCAAATAATAAATGCCTGAATTGAAGTGTGAAACATCAATTTGGTATGTTTCATTGTTTTTGAGAAGTAATTTACCTTCTTGATTATATATTTCGAAACGATTGTAATTAATATTTTTATTTATTAAAAGTATCTTGTCAACAGGATTTTTTAGTATAATATTTGTTACAGAATTTAAGTTTTGGGTTGTTGATAGGATCAAAGAAGAATCTATTTCGATAAATTGTGTATTATTAGGAGTAGCGCCATTTACATTATCAAAAGCGAATTTAGTAATCAAGTTATTTGTTGCAATATTATATTCGAATAAAGTTCCAAGTTTATTAAGCCCACCTTCATAATTTAATCCGTAAATTTTATTGTTTGATGCTTGAAATAAGCTTGAGCGATTAGTATATCCAAGATCATCGTCCTGAAAATCTATTATTTTTCTTATTGAATTTTGTGCAATATCATATTCGAAAACCGTTCCAGTATCATATGCTCCCCTGTTTCAGTTGTACCATACAATTTTCCATTTTTTGCCTCAATAAGGGAAGCTATGGATGAGCCAATAGTTTGATCAAAATTTATTTTTTTGGTAAGCACTCCAGTATCAGTATCAAATTCGAATAAAGTCCCGAAATCGTTATCACCTCCAATTGGTGTTAATCCGTACAGCTTCCCATTAGAAGCTTGCAGTAGATCACCCTCTGGTGTGGCACCTGTGATATTTCGTTGAAAATCTGCTAATTTTACAATTATATTATTAGGGATATTATACTCGAAGAGTGTTCCATTATTATAATTTCCTCCGCTTGAGGTTAAGCCATATATTCTTCCATTATTAGCAAGAGTTAAGCTACCAGATGGTCGAGTTCCGCCATCTGTATTTGCTTTGAAGTCGTGTTTTTTAGTCATGATTCCAGATTCAACATCGTATTCAAACAATGTTCCCATGCCATACAATCCACCTGGCCATGTCAAACCATATAATTTAGTATCAGATACCTTCATTAAACTTCCTGTTGGCCATGTGCCGTTTGCACCAACAAAATCAATTTTTTTTGTAAGCTCGTTAGATGATAAATTTAATTCGTAGAGAACTCCAAAGGATTTTGTACCTCCTTCGGTTGTTAATCCATATAATTTGTTCTTAACTTGTACTAAAGTACCCGTTGGCATCGAACCGTTGGTTTTATTAAAATCTGCTTTCTTTTGAAATTTTCCAGTTTCTAAGCCATATTGAAAAATTGTTCCAGCATTATAAAGACCTCCCAAAGAAGTTGTACCAAAAAGGATTTTTCCTTGTCCAAAAAGAATCTTTAGGACGCATAAGGATATTACTATAATTAATTTTTTAGTCATCGTCGGTTTTTATTTTATGTAAATATAATTAATATCATATAGATTTAATATTCTAGTTTATTGCATTGAGTTTTTTTAACTTTGCAATATGATTTCATTAGTTGACAAATACAATATTCCTGGCCCGCGTTATACCTCTTATCCAACTGTTCCGTATTGGGACGAAACTTCATTTTCTCCGGAATTATGGAAGCAAAGTGTGATAAGAACTTTTAAAGAAACTAACGCGAAAGAAGGAATTTCAATTTATATTCATTTACCTTTTTGCGAAGCTTTATGTACGTTTTGTGCGTGTCACAAGCGTATTACGAAGCAGCATTCGGTGGAGGTTCCGTATTTGGAATCTGTTATTAAAGAATGGAAACTCTATCTAGAGTTATTCGACGAAAAGCCGATTCTTAAAGAATTGCATTTGGGTGGTGGTACACCGACTTTCTTTTCTCCTGAGAATTTGAGAACACTTTTGTCTTCAATTTTTGAAACGGTAGAAATTGCAGAACAGCAAGAATTTTCTTTTGAAGGACATCCAAATAACACGACTAAAGAACATCTACAGACACTTTATGATTTAGGTTTTAGAAGAGTGAGTTTTGGTGTTCAAGATTATGATCTTAAAGTTCAGAAAGCCATTAACAGAGTTCAACCTTTCGAAAATGTAGAGAAGGTAACGAAGTTAGCACGTGAAATTGGCTATCAAAGTATTTCGCACGATTTGGTGTTTGGTTTGCCACATTCTAACTGGGAGACAACTGAGCTTACAATTCGTAAAACTTTGGAGTTAAAACCAGATCGTTTAGCGTTTTATTCTTATGCGCACGTGCCTTGGATAAAAGGTGTTGGACAAAGAGGTTTTGATGAAAAAGATTTGCCATCAGGCGAAGAAAAACGCAAACAATACGAAAACGGGAAAAAACTTCTTGAAGATCTTGGCTACATCGAGGTTGGGATGGATCATTTCTCTTTAGAATCGGACGATCTGTATCAATCATTGATTGGTAAAAAGCTTCACCGGAATTTTATGGGTTACACGTCGAGCAAAACCCAATTGATGGTTGGTCTTGGCGCATCATCAATTTCGGATTCTTGGTACGCTTTTGCCCAAAATGAAAAGTCTGTAGAGGATTATCAAACCAAAGTTGAAAATGGTGAAATTCCAGTTGTTAAAGGACATATTCTTAATGATGAAGATTTAACAATTCGTCGTCATATTCTTAATTTGATGTGTCAATTGGAGACGACTTGGGATGTACAAACAAGCTTCCCTGAGTTAGAAAATGCACTAGAAATGTTGAAAGAAATGGAAGCAGACGGCTTGGTAGAATTTGCCGATCATCAAATAAAAATTACCGAAATGGGGAGAGCTTTTACTAGAAATGTAGCGATGGTTTTTGACCTTAGAATGATGCGCAACAAACCCGAAACTCGTATTTTTTCGATGACGATATAATTTTTAAAATTGGATTTTAATTCAGAAAAAATTTAAAAATACAATAACGAAAAGAGTTGAGAAATCAGCTCTTTTTATGTTTCTGATTTTAATAAAAAAGCTGCCAAATCTTGTTGGCAGCTTTTTCTACAGAAGTAGATATATAAATGGTTTTGGTTTTTTTAGAAATGTTTTGTTTATCAAGAATTGAATAGAGTGAGTTTAATTAATTTTGAACGTTTATCCTCGAACTAACGTCATTTGTATTTTCTAATTTTAAGTAAGAATTTCTTTTAATTCCCAGCGGTTTTTAATATTCAAAGTGCTGTAGATCGACTTAAGATGGTATTTTACCGTATTCTCAGAAATGAAAAGTTCATCACCAATTTCTTTATTGTTTTTTCGTTCTTTAACAAGCTTAATAATTTCTATTTGACGAGTTGTGAATTTGAATTCTTCAATTAATTTATCATCGTCATATTGATCGTTTTTTAATTGATTTTGCAAGTTTTTGATCGTCTTTTCCTGTTGAAAAATAATCTGTTTTAATTCTTTTGTTTTAGAATTTAAAATAAATGGATACAAAAAGATGCTAATAATATTTGCTGAAAGTAGTATCAGAAAAATCATGTTATTATTTGTGAAGTTTTCCATGTTAAGTGTTTTGCGGGTATTAGTTTTAGCTTAAATCTTTCTCGTGTCAGATTGTGGTGCAAAGGAAGTTAGAATGCAACTTGTTTTTCGAATATTAGGCGTAACAAAAACGTAACAGTTTTTAATTAGTATTGATAGTCAGTCGGTTATTCTGTTTTTGTCAAATTGTATTAATTGTGAAATTTGATTGTAATAATTATTTCTAATTATAATTATTTTAAATATGTGTGTTGTATTTAAGTTAATATTTCAAAATTTTTAATTTATTAATACTAATAATTTTTAATTTCTTGGCTTATTCGTATTTTTGAACTTTTGTTAATTCGCAAAGGGAAATATTTGTCGTTGAGCGGATATTTTCTATTTTAATATTTAAGGCATTTTAGGCGTGTATAGGTTTTTCATCGTTATTGTTTTATTCGTTTTTAATGATGCTTTTGGACAACATCAACGATTTATGGATTCTTTAAAAAAGGCCAAAATTGAAGATCGAAGTCGCGTTATTTTTGGCTTTACAGAATCTGATTCCGATTTCCTTAATAAAGCAAATAATAAGGACATATTTTTTAATCAAGTTGAAGATTTTGCGGTTCGAGAAAAAGATAAATCGCTATTGTCGGTTGTAGAGTTAATGCGACGTAAAGAGCGAGAAGTGATGAGTTTTCCACGTGTGCAACGCGACCAAAAACTTCGAGATTTAATCAAAAATCCAAATACCGCAAAAGATCCTTTCTTTCTTGGCTTTTGCTATCACGAGTTGGGACAAATATATTTTTCGAATGCGCTTTATGATAAAGCCTTCGAATGTGACCTGAAAGCTTTGGAAGTTTATGAAAAAATAGGCTATGAAAAAGTTCCAAATATTGGTAAAATTCTTCATGAGATTGCTTTACATTATTACTTTTTCAGAGATTATGATGAGGTTATTCGGTTGATGAAGATATCATTAAAATTTCCTGCTTTTACGCCAGTTTTAGGGATGCAACGCTACAATAATCTTGGGATGTCGTACATGAAATCAGGAAAGAAAGATAGTGTCGATTATTTTTTTTATAAAGGTATTGCGATCGCACGTCAATACGATTCTGATATTTGGGAAGGGATTTTGTCAAGCGGTCTGGGCGAATATTATTACAACCAGAAAGATTATAAAAAATCTTTAGCATTGTATCGAAAAGATTTTGATAACAATAATAACCAAGGTCACCATACGACAGTGAAGATGAATGCGACGACTAATATGGTAAAAGTCTATCTCAAACTGGACTCGCTTTTGCAAGCCAAACGTTATCTAGATTCGTCAGAAAAAACTTTGACCCATTTGGAAAAGATGCGAACAGATTATAATAATCTTGTCCATATTGGTGATCAACAACAACTGGAAATAGCAAAAAAATTATACTTCGAAGTTAAAATAGATTATCTTAAAAAGACTCATGATTTTCGTGCTGCAGTTCAGTATCAAGATAGTTTGATGACCATCAGAAAAGATATTGAAGAAAAATACAATTCTGCAGTTGGTAAGATTGCTTCGCATCAACTCACGATCCAGAATAAAGAACTTCAGCTCCTGCAAAAGAAAGAAAAACAAAAACGCCAGCAGCTTTATTATTTGGCGTCAATATTTGCATTTTTGACTGCAAGCGGCATTGGTATTTTTTATTTGTATAAATCTAAACAGAAGAAGATTCGACAAAATGAAATATTGATTTCGGAGAATAAAATCAATATTCTTGAAAAAAGAGAAGCCGAAAAAGAACTCGAACGCGCTAAAGCCGAAATTTTCAAATTTGTAAATAAAGCCAACGAACATAACGCCGTTATTAACCAGCTCGAGAAAGAATTGGTGCAGCTTAAAAGTCTGAAGTCAGAGCAAAGAAGTGAAATTTCTGATCAACTTCAGAATCTAAAATCTATGAAAATCTTGACAGACGATGATTGGTTTAACTTCCAACGTCTCTTTGAGGCGGCATTTCCGGATGTGATGAGAGCTCTGAAATTATATTCTTCGAGAATTACAGCGTCGGAAATGCGCTATCTAATGCTTTCTAAATTGGAACTTAACAATAAAGAAATGGCAAAACTATTGGGCGTTTCGGACGCTGCAATGCGTGTAGTTTGGAATAGACTTCGCAAAAAACTTAATCTGTCACTAGAAGACACGCCGCTAGAATTAATCAAAAGGATTTGCGAAGAGCAGCATGATGTGACAATGCTTAATTAGCTTTTATTTTAGTTTTAAATTAAAAATACAATAACGAAAAGAGTTGAGAAATCAGCTCTTTTTTTGTTTTTCTAAAAGAGTTTACAAAGGTTTAAAAGATTTCGATTTTATCAAACATTTTAGCCAAGATTAAAATTAACTTAAAAAAAAGTTAAGGTTTTTACGCTGATTTGTTAATAATTACACAAAATCAAATTCTTATTTATAGAGAAAATCATTATATTTGCCGACTAAATTAATTATATATAGTAAGAAAATGCAAGGAAAAGGACTCGTTACATTAGTTGCTATCGTACTAGGACTTATATGTCTTAATGAGCTTTTGCCGTCTTTCTATGCCAACAAAATAGAAAAAGAGGCACTAGCTGTTGCAGGCGATAACCAACAAAAATACCAAGAGGAGATTGCAAGACTATCTAAGGATACATTGAATTTAGGTTTTACAAAACTTAACTATGTAGACGCAAAAGCTAAAGAAATGAAGCTTGGTCTTGACCTTAAAGGTGGTATTAACGTGCTTTTGGAAATTAATCAAAGAGATTTGGTGAATGATTTAACTAATTATTCTACAAACCCAGTATTAATCGAAGCACTTAACAGAACAGAAAAAGTACAAAGAAACTCAACAAAGTTGTTTATTGATGATTTCTTTACTCAGTTTGATGCTGTTAACAAAGAAAAAGGTACTAATCTAAAACTTGCAGATCCTGAGATCTTCGGTAACACAAATTTGACTGAAATCAAATTTAATACAACTGATGATCAGGTTAGAAATATTGTAAGAAAGAAAATCGACCAATCTGTTGGTACAGCTTACGAGGTTATCCGTACACGTATTGATAAGATGGGTGTTACGCAACCTAACGTACAACGTGTTGCTGGTACTGGACGTATCTTGGTAGAGATGCCAGGTATCAAAGATATTGACAGAGTTAAAAAAATGTTGGCGACTTCTGCAAAGCTTCAGTTTTGGGAAGTTCAACAAGTTCCAGAAGTTTATCCATACTTCGAGCAGTTAGGACAATTAGTTCGTGCTAAAAGTGATTCTATGGGTGTTAAAGCTAACACAGATTTAGTAAAAGCGCTTCAGATTAACACACTTCGTTCTAACGGTGTTGCTAATGTTAAGTTGTCAGATACAGCTATTGTTAACAAAATCCTTAACAGTGAAGTTGCTATCAAAGCAAGACCAACTAACATTAAGTATACCCAATTCATGTGGGGATATAAGCCAGAAAGAGAAGATCCTAACAATTTGGTGCTTTATGCAATCCGTGGGAACATCAGCCAAAAAGCGCCTGTTGATGGTGCTGTAGAAAGTTCTAACGTTAGTTATGACCAAATCGGACGTATCGTTGTAGACATGCAAATGGACTCAAAAGGTGCGAAAGAATGGAAAACAATGACGGGGAAAAACGTTAATAAGCCAGTTGCTGTAACTTTGGATAACAGAGTATATACGGCGCCTAACGTACAAGGCGTAATTCCGGATGGTAGAACACAGATTTCTGGTAACTTCACACAACAAGAAGCTAAAGATTTAACAGACGTTTTAGGTGCGGGTAAATTGCCAGCAGGTGCTAAAATTGTACAAGCAGACGTTGTTGGTCCTTCATTAGGAGCAGAATCTATCCAAGCAGGGGTGCTGTCATTCCTTATTGCATTTGCAGTTATTATTGTTTATATCATATTCTATTACGGTGGTGCAGGTATCTACGCAGTTATCGCGATGATTATCAACTTGTTCTACATCTTCGGAATCATGGACTCTATCGATGCGACATTAACGCTTCCTGGTATTGCAGGTATCGTGTTGTCGATGGCGATGGCGGTCGATGCTAACGTAATTATTTATGAAAGAACAAAAGAAGAATTATTCCGTGGTAAGTCAATTTTAGAAGCTTACAAAGACGGTTTCAAACATGCATTATCTGCGATTATCGATGGTCACCTTACGACTTTGATTACAGCAGTTATCCTTTACATCTTTGGTACAGGACCTATCCAAGGTTTCGCAGTAACATTGATTATTGGTTTGATTATGACATTGTTCACATCGGTTCTTTTATCAAGATTGATGATCTTCAATAGATTAAGCAAAGGTAAATCTCTATCTGTTTGGACGCCAATGACGAAGAATGCTTTCCGTAACGTATGGATCGACTTCATCGGAAAACGTAAATATGCTTATATCTTCTCAGCTATTTTAATGATTATCAGTATTGCATCCATTGCAGTTAACGGTTTCAAATTCGGTATTGACTTTACAGGAGGACGTAACTACGTTGTACGTTTCGAAAAACCAGTTAACGCTGAAAAAGTTGAAGCAAGCATTGCAAAACTAATGCAGACAGCAGACGGTAAAAACTCTGCAGTAGAAGCTAAAACTTTCGGTAGTGGTAACCAATTGAAAATCTCAACAGATTACCTTATTGATGACGAATCTTTAAAAGCTGACCAAACTGTAGAGCAAAAAATCTACGAAGGTGTAAAAGCTGATCTTCCAGCTAATATGACTTTGGCAGATTTCAAATCAGCAGATAAAGCACACGCAGGTATTGTATCATCAACTAAAGTTGGTCCTACGGTCGCTGACGATATCAAAACAGGAGGTAGTTTAGCAGTATTAGCATCATTGGTAGGTATCTTTATCTATATTTTGGTAAGATTCGACAAGTGGCAATTCTCGTTAGGAGCCGTTGCTGGTCTATTCCACGATACAATTGTTATATTAGGTGTATATTCATTATTCTATAAGATTGCACCATTCAATATGGAAATCAACCAAGATTTCATTGCGGCAATTTTGACAGTAATTGGTTACTCGATTAACGATACCGTAATCATCTTTGACCGTATTCGTGAGTACCTTCGTGAGAAAAAAGCGCTTACCTTGGCAGGTCTATTCGATGACTCGATTTCGAGTACAATTGGTAGAACTTTCAATACGTCGTTCACTACGATTTTGGTTATCCTTGCGATTTTCATCTTCGGTGGCGAAAACCTAAGAGGCTTCATGTTCTGTCTATTGGTAGGTATCGGTTTCGGTACATATTCATCAATTTTCATCGCGTCAGCAACAGCTTACGACTTCCTTAGAGGTAAGAAAAAAGAAGAAATACCACATGGTAAAACAAGCGTAGACAACGCAGAAATTGTAAAAAACTAAATTAGTTTTTAATCATATAAAAGAGCCTTCAGTATCATCTGGAGGCTTTTTATTTTGGCGCCATTTCCGGCTGTCACTAGTCGCTTTTTTCTTGGTGGCTATTTCGGAGTTGCTGAGCGGAGTAGAAGTACAGAAGCCACCCAGAAAAAGAGCTCCAACATGCCGTTCCATCCGGGGCGCAACAACCACTCCCAATTTTAGATTCGGGTTTGTTGAAATTTAGATTTTGGATTTACGAATCATGATTTACAATTCACGCTTTGCCACTTCGGGTGTTTCGCGCAACGAAATGTATCGAGAAGTTTAAAGAATTATGAATTATGAATTATGAATTATGAATTATGAATTATGAATTATGAATTATGAATTATGAATTATGAATTATGAATTATGAATTAATTTTGCTAGACAACCGACAACCGACAACCGACAACCGACAACTAAAAACTAAAAACCAATCGTCAAACACAAAGAAAAAAAAACTAAATTCGTAGCCGTATGAAAAGCAATAAAAAATCAGCCGCAATTGGCTTCATTTTTATAACACTACTAATCGATATCACAGGTTGGGGAATTATCATTCCGGTAGTTCCAAAATTGATCCAAGAGCTCATCCACGCTGATGTTAGTGAGGCTGCACGTTATGGCGGTTGGCTAAGTACATTATATGCGGTGATGCAGTTTTTATTCGCTGCAGTTTTAGGCGGACTAAGTGACAAATTTGGACGTCGTCCCATTATTTTGGCATCTTTACTAGGTTTTGCAATTAACTTTTATATTCAAGCCATAGCTCCGACGATATTTTGGTTATTTATTGGACGTATTTTCTCAGGAATTACAGGTGCCAGTATCACAACAGCTAGCGCATACATTGCTGATGTATCAACAGATGAAGACCGCGCCAAGAACTTCGGATTGGTAGGCGCAGCTTTTGGTTTAGGATTTATTATTGGTCCAGTTATTGGCGGTGTTTTAGGACAATACGGCGCGAGAGTACCATTTTATGCTGCATCAGGATTATGTTTGATAAATTTTCTTTACGGCTTGTTTGTCCTTCCCGAAAGTTTACCCAAAGAAAATCGCCGTCCATTCGATTGGAAGCGCGCAAATCCTATTGGATCATTAATGGGTTTAAAACGTCATCCTGAACTTTTAGGACTTATCGGTGCTTTAGTTTTAGTTTATATTGCAGGTCATGCGATGCAAACCAATTGGACATTTTTCACAATGTATAAATTCAACTGGAGCGAAAAGTTAGTTGGCATTTCCTTAGGTGTTTCTGGTGTTATGGCAGCTTTAGTACAAGGCGTTTTGATAAGATATTTGCAACCAAAACTCGGTAACGAAAGAAGTATTTATTACGGATTGATTTTATATTCGATTGGGATGTTGTTGTTCGCGTTTGCAAGTGAAAGTTGGATGATGTTCGCCTTTTTGGTGCCTTATGGACTTGGCGGAATTTGTGGACCAGCTTTGCAATCTGTTATTTCGTCACAAGTGCCCAATAGCGAGCAAGGCGAATTGCAAGGTGCTTTAGCGAGTTTAGTAAGTTTAACATCGATTATTGGACCACCTTTGATGACGAATATTTTCTTTTATTTCACGCATGATAAAGCACCTTTTAAATTTGCTGGAGCGCCATTTTTCCTAGGTTTTGTATTAATGGGAATTAGCGCATTCGTAGCTTATTACACCTTCGCTCGCAACAAACGTTTGAGAGAAAAGAAAGCAACGCAAGAATAGTTTTTTTAATTAGGAGTTAGGAATTAGGAGTTAGGAGTTATGAATTAGAAATTAGGAATTAGGAATTAGGAATTAGGAATTAGGAATTAACTTTGCCTTAAACCTTAAACCTTAAACCTTAAACCTTAAACCTTAAACCTTAAACCTTAAACCTTAAACCTTAAACCTTAAACTAATAACCGACAACCAACAACCAATTTAAGAAATATTTAAGCAAAGGTTTTTGGTTGAATTTCAATACATTTTGTAAGTTTGCAGTATGGAATTAAGTTTTGGTGAAATGCTGATGATAGCCTTGGCTATCGTGGTCTTATTTGGTCCTGATAAATTACCCGAGATTGCGCGTGGTTTGGGACAAGGCGTACGCAAAATGCGTGGCGCTGTCGACGATATCAAAACCGAAATAATGAAAGAAGCGGACAATCCTGTTTCCGAAATTAAAAAAGAAATCGACAAGGTTAAACAATCGGTTCAAGATTATAACCCGATGAACGATATCAAAAAATCAGTATCTCTAGAGTCCGAAAAACCAGAAACGCCCAAAGTTGATCCGCTTAGTGATGAACACGAAGGGCCTGTAAGTCGATAATATGCTTGAGCTTATAGACAAAGACCGAGATTTACTCTTATATCTCAACAATCTTGGTGATGCTTCTTATGATCCGTTTTGGTTATTAGTAACTGGCAAATGGGTTTGGATTCCGCTTTACATTATCTTTTTGTATTTAATTTTTAAAACTTATAAACCAAAATCTGTAATTTTTATTCTGATTTTCATTGCATTAGGAATTACGTTTACAGACCAAATTGCTGGCATTTTCAAATACGGCATTGCGCGTCTTCGACCTTGTCACGATGAAGCTTTAATTCCAAATATGAGAATGATAACTTGCGGAGGACAGTATGGTTTTTTCTCGTCACATGCAGCGAATAGCTTTTTTATTGCCAGTTTTTTAAGTCTTCTTATCTCGCACAAATACCATTGGTTACCAGTTTGTATTTTTGTGTGGGCAACAGTAGTATCGTACAGTCGAATTTATCTAGGTGTACATTTCCCAATGGATGTTATCTTCGGTGCTTTGGTAGGCACTTTGTCAGGTGGACTCTTCGCCGAAATCACAAAAATCGTCCTCAGAAAACAACAATCAATTTAAGTCTACACCAATCTTTTCGATTTGTTGAGAATTAAATTTTAAAACAAAAAAATCTAATCGTTGTGATAAGGTTTTCCTTGCAGAATTGTTGATGCGCGATAGATTTGTTCCACAAAGAAAAGTCGAATCATCTGATGTGTAAACGTCATCTTAGAAAGTGAAATTTTCTCGTTGGCCATTTGATAAATTTCATCTGAAAAGCCATAAGCGCCACCAACCAAAAAGTGAATTTTCTTCACGGAACTTCCCATCCAAAAATCAATTTTTTGAGAAAACTCGCGACTTGTGAATTGCTTTCCTTTTTCGTCTAGCAGAATAACCAATTCGCCAGCGTCAATATGATTTTTAAAAAGTTTGGCTTCCTCTTTTTTGAGAGCGTCTGGTGTTAGGTTTTTGACGTTTTTAACATCAGGAATTTCCACAAGGTTAAAATTCCAATGCTTTGGAAGTCTTGGGATATAATAATTGATAAGATTGATAATTTCTTTATCGTCGGTCTTGCCGATGCAGAGCAAATTAATTCGCATTTAGTATCTTTGTTTTGCAATAAGAATTTATGGCTAAAAAATTACCCAAATTTATCACAAAAATTTCAGATTTTCTGGATGGTATTCATATTCCAGGTTTGGGGATTTCTCTTTTGCAAATGATGAAGGTCTATTTTGCAGGTGTTTTTAGCAAACCTTTGGGAAAACAAGCGGCAAGTATCTCATGGAGTTTTTTCCTAAGTCTCTTCCCGATGATCCTTTTTATGTTTTCGTTGTTGCCTTATATGCCGCATTACGACAAGCTTCAGTTCTATATTTTTGAAGTTTTGATGGAGAATGTTTTTCCGTCGCACATGCAACAAGATGTCAGCGATTATATCCAAAATAATATTGTCCCCAATATGAAAGGTGTCAGCAATTTGACCATTTTGCTGGTGTTTGTTTTTGGGACCAATGGCGCTTTTAGTTTAATCAATGGTTTTAACCATAACACCGAATTGCAACGCGGTTTTATTAAAGAATATGCGTTAGCGATGTTAATTACGATGGCGTTTATTATATTGGTATTGTTTTCGATTTTCGGAATTTATTACAGTGAAGTTGTTCTAAAACTCTTCACACCAGAATATAACATCAGTTGGCTGGTCGACAACTTGTCCAAGATTATCGGATTTATCTCATTTCCGTTGTTTTATTTTATTCTTTTGGCGCTTTTTTATTGGGTTGGATGTCTTAAAATTACAAAATTTTCGGAGGCTATTCCTGGGGCGATTTTAACCACAATTTTATTTGTTGTGCTAACTTACTTTTTTGCTATTTATGTCGCAAATATAGCGCGTTACAACGTTCTTTATGGCTCGATTGGATCAATTATTTTGGTGATGGTTTGGACTAATCTTAATGTGATGTTGGTGTTACTTGGTAACGAACTGAATCTCGCTATTAAAAAAGTAAAACTCGAGAATATCATCAATCAAGAAATGATTGTTCATGACGATGCCACAGAGTCTTTTTCTGAAAATTTGGATTAAATTTTATTAATATTTAAGTTAAAGATTTTTAAATTATCTCAAAAAAAATAATGACTTTATTTTTCCCATTTTGAGTATTTTAAAACATGGTCTTTTAAGCCAATTTCTAAGTCAATTGCTAGCATTTTTCCGTCAATTTTAGTTTTGATTTTTCGTGTATAATATTGCGGATATTTATAGTTTATAAGATATTCTCGATTATCGTTGTAATCGTTATCCAAGAAAACATAGTTTTCATTTTTTTTCTCTTGAAAGTTTTTAGAATTTACAATTTGATTAATTATTTTTTCTTGGTCTTTATCAGATATTTCAATACTGAAATGTTGCAAATTTCCACCAAAAATATAACTCTCATAATTTTCAATAATGCTAAACTTATCATTTAGCCGAAGATTGAGAGTTTGTAAATCTTTTATAACATTATTTTTCCTTTCGTAACTTCTATAAAAATCATCCATAAAAGGAAACGCAAATAAAAGAATAAGGATTGTCGATACAATTTTACCAACTGTATATTTTTTAATGATAGAAATTACCAGCCAAATTATACAACTTATAATTAAAAAGATTAAAAGTAAATATATAATTGCTGGGTTGCCAACGCCTATCATTTTTCTTTGTTAAAATTTATAAATAACAATTAACAATTATTGAATTACAACTTTTTCTTTTCCAATTTTCTTCTTCCTTTTTGAAACTAAATTTAAAAGTGTATAACCGATAACACCTGCTAAAACTGAAGCTATCAGAATCGCGAACTTAGCTTCATCTTGTATTTCTGGATGACCTTTGAAGGATAATAGCGCAATGAAAATCGACATTGTAAAACCGATGCCCGCAAGAAATCCAGCGCCAATCATGTGCAGCCAAGTCGAGTGGTGCGGAAGACTACTAATTTTTGATTTAATAGCGATAAACGAAAATAAACCGATACCAATAACTTTTCCTGCAATCAAGCCGAAGATAATTCCGAATCCGAAGTTCGTGAACAATCCGTCAACCATCCCCGCTTTGAAAATAATGTTGGTATTCGCTAAAGCAAAAATCGGCATAATTAGGAAGTTAACGGGCGTATGCAATTGATGTTCTAACTTTTCTAAAGGCGAAATTTCTGTTTTAGATTCGTTGGTAGGAATCGTAAATGCTAAAAGCACACCTGCAATGGTTGCGTGGATGCCAGAATGATGCATAAAATACCACAAGAACAATCCTGGAATAATATAGAAAACGTGTTTCTTAACTTTAAAATAATTAAGTGCAATAAGGAGTAAAATAATAGCGCCAGAAAGCCCTAAATATAACCAATGCAATTGATCCGTATAGAAAATTGCAATCACCATAATTGCGCCCAAATCGTCCACAATTGCCAATGCAGCAAGGAAAATCTTAACGGCAGGCGGAACTTTTTTCCCCAACATCGAGATAATGGCTAACGAGAATGCTATATCCGTCGCCATCGGGATTCCCCAACCTTTTTCGTATTCTGTACCATAATTGAATAAAAAATAAATAAGCGCAGGAACGACCATTCCACCAATAGCTGCAAAAATTGGTAACGACGCACTTTTAAAATTCGACAGTTCGCCTTCTACAATTTCACGTTTTATTTCAAGCCCAACCAAAAGGAAGAAAATCGCCATTAATCCGTCATTAATCCAAATGCTAATCGGATATTTTAAATGGAAAAGATTGGTGCCAATCTCGGTATCTAATAAGTTTTGGAAACTTTGTCCGATTGACGAATTTGCTAATAATAGTGAAAAAACGACACAAACAATAAGGATAACCCCAGATGATTGTGAGCTGTGAAAGAACTTTTTAAAGTAGTCGGTTAACTGCATGCTATCTATTTTCTACAAACGCTTCACTTTAGAAACGCCATTAATATTTTTAAGTTTTTTGAAAGTATCTTCTAATTGTTTTTTGTTTTTAACTTCGAGGTTGATGGTTCCTGTAAAAATACCATCGTCAGAAGCAATTGACATCGATTTCATATCCATACCCATCGAGTTACTAATCACTGCGGTGATGTCGTTAATCATCCCCATTCTGTCAAGGCCTTCGATCTCGATTTGGATTCTGTTTTTGAAACTTTCAGAATTTACCCATTTTGCAATCAACACACGATAATCATAGTTAGCGCGTAAGTTAATCGCATTAGGACAATTGTCATTATGGACTTTAATACCTTCGGAAATGGTGATAAATCCAAAGATTTTGTCACCCGGAATCACTGTACAACATTTTGCAAAACTGTAGTTTAATTTTTCTTCATCTTTTCCGAAGACAATTAAATCTAAATCTTGCGCTGGCGTGTCATTATCTGTAACAACCTTAGTTGTCGGCGATTTTCTGAAACGTTGTAATAAGTTCCCGAATAGTGTACGACCTTCCAAATAACGTTTGAGGTCGCCCATGTCATAAGTTCCATCTTGGAAACCTAAGAACAAATCTTGTGAGGTTTTAAGGTTTAAAAACTTTTGAAGTTTATTAATTTCATCGTCGTTAAAGTTAAGTTTTGCATGACGCATTTTACGTTGCAAGATTTCTTTACCTTCAGCTGTACGATTATTTTTTTCTGAATTAAGAATGGCTTTAATCTTAGATTTAGCCTTAGATGTTACGACAAAATCTAGCCAATCCGATTTTGGTTTTTGATTCTGAGAAGACAAAATATCGACTTGATCGCCGTTTTGTAAAACATAACTAATCGGCACCAATTTGCCATTAACTTTTGCACCAAGACATTTGGAACCCAAGTCCGAGTGCACCGAAAATGCAAAGTCCAAAGCTGTCGCACCCGTTGGTAAAATCTTGATTTCACCTTTTGGTGTAAACACAAAAACTTCTTTAGAATAGAGATTTAATTTAATATTATCAAGAAGTTCGGAAGTCGATAGATCTTGTTGTTGCTCGAGAACTTCACGGATTTCGGTTACCCAACGGTCAAAGTTTTGGTCGTCGCTATTTTTGTAACCTTCTTTGTAACGATAATGCGCGGCGACGCCTTTTTCGGCGATTTCGTCCATACGTTCGCTACGGATTTGCACTTCAATCCACTTTTTGTCAGGTCCCATAACTGTTAAATGCAAACTCTCGTAACCAGTCGACCGCGATTGCGAAATCCAGTCACGCATACGCGACGGATTGCTACGATAAAGATCTGTAACAATGGAGTAAATCTTCCAAGCTAAGAATTTTTCGTTTTTAGCATCAGATTTATAAATAATTCTAATCGCATAATTATCGAATACTTCTTCGAAAGTCACATTCTGCTTCAACATTTTACGATAAATCGAGCTAATCGCTTTTGCGCGCCCTTTTATTGTAAAGTTGAGACCTTCCTCGTCAAGTTGTTCCGAAACTTCTTTTTTAAACTCTTGGATATATTTATCACGGCTTTCTTTAGCCAGCTCTAACTTGCTTGTAATCTCGTTGTAGACTTCGGGATTGTTATATTTTAATGATAAATCTTCGAGCTCGGATTTAATATTATAAAGTCCCAAACGATGCGCCATTGGAGCGTAGATGTACACGGTTTCTGACGCAATCTTTTGTTGCTTGTCAGGACGCATACTTTCTAGCGTACGCATGTTGTGAAGACGGTCGGCAATTTTAATCAAAATCACTCGGAAATCCTCTGATAATGTCAAAAGTAGCTTACGATAATTCTCAGATTGTATCGAGATATTTTGATTGTTCATCACCGATATTTTCGTCAAGCCATTGACGATATCTGCGATTTTCTTTCCAAAAATCTTTTCTAAATCTTCATAAGTGTATTCCGAATCTTCGATAACATCATGGAGTAGGGCACAAGCAATACTTGTCGCACCTAGACCAATCTCGTTGGCTACAATTTTCGCCACTTCTATCGGATGGTAGATGTAGGGCTCGCCAGTTTTTCGACGTTGATCTTTGTGCGCATCCAGAGCAATATCAAAAGCTTTACGGATCAATTTGTTTTGATCTTCGTCGAGCGTTCGGTAAGTGTTGGATATCAGATCTTTATATCGGGCAAGAATTTCCTTGTTTTCTTTTTCTAAATCGTAGGCCATGATTTGTGTAATGATAATCACGAATTTACGAAAAAATCAGTTTTTAGTCAAGTTTTAGAAGTAGAAACTTTGCATTAAATAACGATTAATAGATTATAAATCTTCGTTAATTATCGCATACAAAATATGATTATGGTATATGTTTCCTTTTTTAGTATGGGCTTTCAGTTTGCCTTCTTTTTTCATTCCAGATTTTTCTAAAACTTTTCCTGATGCAGGATTGAAATCAAAATGTGTCGCAAAAATCCTTTTCAGTTTTAAATGTTTAAAACCAAAATCTATAATCTTAATAACAGCTTCTGTTGCAAAACCTTGGTTCCAAAAATTTTCGTCAAGCCAATAACCAAGTTCAGCTTTATTAAAATTTTTGTCAATGCCTAAATCGATACCGCCAATTATTTTTTGACTGTCTTTTAACCGAATTGCGAAGATGTATTGATTTTCATTTTTAAAACCATTTTCTGAAAGATTAAGCCAAAATTTTGCACTATCAATGGTGTAAGGAAACGGAATGTTAATCGTGTTTTTAGAATAAATTTCGTTGTTCAAAATCTTCGCTATGTTTTCTAAATCGGCTTCTTTTGGCGCATCAAGAATTAATCGTTCAGTTTCAAGTTTCGGAAAATCCATTTGTCGTTTTGGTTTTAATGAGGTTTAAAAATAATAAAAAAACCTGCCGAAATCGACAGGTTTTGTATTATGAAAATTGTTTTTTTCTGAGCCAGAAGAATAATGCACCCAGCACGCCCAAAATCCCTAGTGGTAAAAGGAGATTGGTCCATTGCCATTTTTGACGTTCGGCATCAATACGTTGTTTGTCGAGAAGTCGCATTTCTATATTTCGGTTACGAAGCGCCATCAAGTTGGAGTCGTCCAAAAGATAATCGAGCGCATTTCTGAGGAATTGCTCGTTGCCATAACGCTGCTGCGTTAGATAATCGAAGCCTAGCGGCATCGCTTGACCTTTTACGGTTTGATTTCTTGCAATGTCACCATCCGCAATCACAATCATTTTATTGTTTGAACTTTGATTTTTAAAATTCGGGAAGCTATTTTTTTCGCTTCTTGTAGCATAAGCCGACTGGAATTTCCCTTCCAAAGACACTGCAAAAATCTTAGGCGTAGAGGCTTGTTCCATTGCGCCAATACTGTCCATTTTTACCATTTCGGAAAGTGAAACATAATTAGGAATTGATTTCGTAATCGTGTGGTCACTCGACTCAAATAAAACGTTGAATTTTGTGTTTTTTCTGGAAAGTGTATCAATAGAAGTCGGGAATTCAAACTTAACAGGATTAATATTTTTCGTTATTGCGTTTTGATTTTGCGAAATGCCAAGTGGGAAATAAGGCCACATCAAATTCGTGAATTGTGGATTACCAGCCACTTCGCCAGTCACTAAACGAATTAGAGCCGATTGCTTCATATCCTTAACCAAACCGGGATTAACACGAACGCCGTAACTGAACATCATGTCCGTCAAATTCATATCAACTGGATATGCCATAATTTTTTTGGAACGGAAAAGTGTGTCCATTTCGGCATTAACGGCGTCCAACATCCAAAGGCTTTTTCCGCCATTCATGATGTATTGGTCAAGGATAACTTTTTCGTTGGTTGTAAAAGCTTTACGAGGTTTTGCAATCACCAAAGCGTCCATTTGTCGAAGTTTTGGGATGTCAGCGAGACTTAGCTCAGTTTTATTTTCTGGGATAATTGGACCAACATTATAATTTTCTAGAGCCATTTCCACAAAGCTGGTGAATTCTTGTTTTCCCAATTCGTCTTGATTAACCAAAAATCCAATATTTTTCTTGTGTTCTTCGGTCATCGCTTTGATGTTCGACGCAAAATTATATTCAAGACTTTCTATGGATTTATTAAGTTGCTCGCTAGAATCGATGCCCGTTTGTTGGATAATTAACGGAATCGCAAATCCATAGTCTTCATATTTGATCGCAGCATACGGATACATCACGATATTGGTGATTTTTCCGTCTTTGATGTCTGGTAACATCGACGGTTGCATGCCCATCGCTTGTAACGTATCCATCGGGATTTTTTCCGCAATTGGATCGCGGAATTTGTAATCGATTTTTGGATTTATCTTTCGGAATTCGTCCAAAAGGAATTTGGTTTCGTTTTGTAATTGTTTAAAAGAAGCTGGGAAATCGCCATCCAAATAAACCTCGATCATTACAGGTTTTTTGATGGACTCCAAAGTTTTAATCGTTGCGTCCGAAAGTGTGTAACGTTTTTCTGAAGTTAAGTCAAATCGTTTGTAGAACACGCCAAAAATGCCTAACAATAGCAAAAGTCCTACGAGAATATATATGATTTTGTTTTTATTCATTTTAAAAAAGATATAGGAAATTTTACTTCTTTTTTGATACCGAAAATTGAGCGATTTTAAGACAAATAATCATTACTAATACAAAATAAAATAAATCTCGAGTATCGATAAGTCCTCTAGTGAAAGACATGAAATGCTGATAAAACCCAAAATTCTGCAAAATGAAATCTGCGCCACCAAGTAACTTGTAACTTGCTAATTGTTCGATCCCGAAATACATGACGAAGCAAAGCAAAACACCAAGTAGATACGCCATAATTTGGTTTGACGAAAATGATGATGCTAAAATCCCCAATGCTGAAAATCCACCAATTAAAACGATTAATCCAAAATAGCTTCCAAAGGTCATTCCCATGTCGATGTTGCCTTCTGGAATTCCTAAATTATAAACGGTATAAAAATAAATTAATGATGGAATTAAACATAAAACGCCAATCATCCAAACGGAAAAAAACTTTCCATTAATGATATCCGATATTTTTAAAGGTTGCGAAAATAGCCATAGCAAAGTCCCAGATTGTTGTTCTTCTGCCAAACTTCGCATCGTTAAAGCTGGAATGATAAACATCAAAAGCCAAGGCGCTAACACGAAAAAGCTTTGTAAAGAAGCGCTGCCGATGTCTAAGATGTTGAAACTGTTTTCGAAGAAGAATAAAAACAAAGCCGATACAAAACTAAAAGCGCTGATGATAACCCACGCGCTCCAGTTTCCGAAATAGCTCCAAAGTTCTTTTTTAAATATTGCAAACATGCGTTTTTCTAGTTTGTAGTTTTTGTACTTTTTGTACTTAGACTTTAATGTCTAAAAAATTACTTTTTTCCTTTGTTAACCAATTTGACAGTTGCCATAATCAGCATTATGATAACGATGAAACCTACTAATAATTGCCACCAATACTCGATAATATAGTATTTTAAAATCACTGTAAAAACAACACCGAATAATAAGAAAGTCGCAATTTCGTTGATTTGTCGTAATTTAATATTTGAGGTTTCTAAAGTTTTACCATTTAAGATTTGGAGGCTTTTAGTTTTTTTCCAAGCCCAAATATGGTAGGCCAAAAGTCCTATTAAAAATGTTAATTTTAAATGAAACCAAGGCATTTTCATAAGACCAGTATTTAACCCAATCATGATCAAACCGCAAGAAAGCATGATGATACCTGCAGGAACGATGATGATGTTCCATAATCTTTTTGCCATGTAGGCATATTGCTCACGCAGGATATTTTGTTTTGGATTTTCGAAGTCGTCGGTATCTTTATAATACACGAAAATTCTTGGTAAATAAAACATTCCAGCAAAATAGCTGACCATAAAAATAATGTGAATCGCTTTGATAATCAAATAGAGCACGTGTCAAATTTTTGCAAATATACTTTTAATTGCTAAAACAAAATTGACGATGCCTTAAATATCTTGTAAATTGTGAAATTGGTTTTTTTATCTTTTATTTGCAAAAGATTAATAAAAAATTAAAAATGAAAGGAATATTACAAGTTATTTTCTTGTTTTGTGCGTTTTCTTTATCTTTTGGTCAATCTGGACAAAAAGTAGCGAAGAGAATTATGGATTATAAAACAAGTAAACAAAGTTTTGAAAGCTACAATCTTTTTAAGAAAAACGAGGTCGCTAGCAAAAATGCCGTATACAAGCAATCTGCGACTGATGCTATTGTACTAGATCTTGATAAGAAACAATTAGAAAGTTTGGTTTCAAAACGACCAACAGCTATCGAAATGACTTTTCCGTTTCGTGAAAAAATGATTACTGTCGAGTTGTTACAGAATGATATTTTTGGTGGTGAAAAGACTTTGACTGTTCAAACGGACAAAGGAGAATTCAAAAATTATAAACCAGGCGTATATTATCAAGGTATTATTAAAGGTGATGCATCTTCAATAGTTGCGTTTAGCTTTTTTGAAGATGATGTTGTAGGATTGGCTTCTGACCTTAAGATTGGAAATGTCGTATTAGGAAAGGCTGTTTCTTCTGAAGATTTCGTTGTTTATTCCGATGCTACTTTAACGGGAAAAAGTCAGTTTGTTTGTAAGGCTGATGCTTTGATGGAAAATCAAAATCAGAAAATTTCATTTGATCCTAATGCAATCTCTAAAACGGCTCAAACAACCGAGAATTGTGTAAGAGTGTATTATGAAATCTGTAATAAACCCTACATTCAGAACGGGAGAGATGTTACTAAAACAACCAACTGGATAACAGCAATCCATAATAATATTGGAACTTTGTATAATAATGATGGTGTTAAAATGTCATTGCATGAGATTTTTGTATGGACATCGGCTGATCCTTATACTGGAAGTTTTGACGAAAATTTAGCAAAGTTTAAGGCTACTCGTACAAGTTTTAATGGAGATCTCGCGCATCTCGTTAATTATCCTTCAACGACAAGTGTAGCTTACCTTAACTCTTTGTGCTCTGTAAGTAAATATGCTTATTCTGGAATCGATATGACTTATGCAAATGTGCCGACTTATTCTTGGACGATTATGGCAATGACGCATGAGATGGGACATTCTTTAGGTTCGCCACATACACACGCTTGTGTATGGAATGGTGATAATACGCCAATCGATGGTTGTGGCCCGGTTGGTGGCTATTCCGAAGGTTGTGATGGTCCAATTCCTGCAAAAGGAACAATAATGAGTTATTGTCATTTGGTAGGTGGCGTTGGTATTAATTTGGCATTAGGTTTTGGTCCACAGCCAGGCGCGTTAATTCGTCAGACAGTAGACTCTAAAGCATGTCTTAACACAGATTGTGTGACAGGTTGTAACCCAACGGTGTCCAATCTTCAGATTTCCAACCTGACTCCAAATTCTCTTACAGCGACAATTATCGATAATAATGGAGGAACTGAATGGAAATATAAAATTGCTAAAACGGATGGTACTGTTGTTAAGTCTGGCGTTGTAACCAATAAAGTTATTAATATTGCTACT
This sequence comes from Soonwooa buanensis, assembly GCF_900167905.1. Taxonomy (GTDB): domain Bacteria; phylum Bacteroidota; class Bacteroidia; order Flavobacteriales; family Weeksellaceae; genus Soonwooa; species Soonwooa buanensis. The sequence goes on from NZ_FUYZ01000002.1 coordinate 441,421, forward strand.
TTAGAACCTAACACCTATTATACTATAAGTGTTGGCGTTAATTGTGGTGGCGAAAATTCTTATGCCGTGACTCAACTTATTATGACAGATGCACAATGGTGTGGGTCTAATTATAATTTTACAGATTCTGGAGGCGAAGATCGCGATTATGGCAATAGTGAAGTTATTGTTAAAACTTTTACACCTAGCAACCCCAATGATAAGATTAAGCTAACATTTACTGAGTTTGTAACAGAACAAGGTGGTGATATGATGAGAATTTATGACGGACCTAATATTGCATCAACTCCATTTTTACATAACGGTTCAATTAATATTTCGGGAACGCAAAATTTAGGCTCTTTCGAGTCGACACACCCGACAGGAGCAATCACAATACGTTTTTCATCTAACGCTTCGGTTGTTGAGAAAGGATGGATTGCGAAAGTAGAATGTAAAACATTATCTACTATTGATGTTAAAACGATCGGCTTTTCATTAGCTGTTACTGGATCAAAAAATACTTTAATAGTAAAATCGAATAAAGTGATTGATAAGTTGGAGATTTTTGATATGGCTGGAAAAATTGTTAAAACAGATCTAGCACTTGATAGAAATTCTGAAGTTAACATTAGTAGACTTGCTTCAGGCGTTTATGTTGCTTACGCAACAATTGAAGGACAAGTTATTTCTAAAAAGTTTGTTAAATAATTTATTAGAAAATTAAACATAAAAAAGCGTTTGTTAATAACAAACGCTTTTTTTATTTTAGACTTTATTCAAATTCGATATAGATTTTTTCGCCCATATTCATACCGAATAAAGAGGCGGCACCATTGTGAAGACTGCCTTTGTATACTGTAAGTTCGAGAAGATTATTATCATTAAATATAACCGCAGATTTACCGTGATATTCTTGCTCTTGTTCCCAATTTGAGATTAAATCTGTGTATTGATTAAAAATCTTTGTTAAAACGATATTCCTGAATTTAATCGTAAAAGATTCGAAGTTGCTCGCATGTTTTTCAAAAAGACTTTTATGGATATTTGAGATCACATTTCCAAAATTGTCAACATACATTACTTCGCCGATAATCATTTTTTCGGAAGCTTTGTAGCTTGCATTCACAAAGAAAGTTTCCTTTGTATCTAGCGTTGGACGACCAATAACTTCTGGCACGCCACCATTAGAAAGGTGGATGGCAGCAGGGACAAAAATATCCGTTGCCGTAAAGTTAATCGTGTCATCAAATCTTTTATTCAGTGTGATTTCGTAAACGTAATCTGGCTTAATATCGAAAAAAATTAAGTTAAGAACGCCGTTGTCAGCTGCTAAAAAGTAATGCCCATCAACTTTTGCGAGAATGTTTTTTCGGTCTTTATGATAAAAGCTATCAACACAAATTATATGAATACTGCCAGTTGGGAAGCTTTTGTAAGAACTTCTAATAATATAGGCGGTCTGTTGAAGATTGTAGGCTAAAATATCGTGGCTGATATCAACCAATTTTATGTTTTCGTTCTGACTAAGAAGACTGCCTTTGATGCAGGCAACGCGATGGTCGACGGTTCCGTAATCCGAAGTTAAACTTATAATTGGCATCTCTTTTATTTTATGCAAAATTAACTATAAATATATGCTCAGGTCAAGGCTTTCCTCAAATCAATTCTATATATTTGTTAGGAAAATACTCTGAAAATATATGTATGAACTAAATTATGAAATTTCTGACATCGATACAAAAATCTTCTATGGTGTACAGAATCAATACTTTAATTTAATTAAATCTAGCTTTCCAACTCTTAAAATTACAGGTCGTGATAATTATATTTTTGCGATGGGTAATCAAGAAACTTTAGATGTTCTTAAATCTAGGCTAGACGATATTGTTGCTTTTATTTCTAAACATAACAGCATCGATCTCAAAAATGTTGAATCTATTTTAAAAATAAAATCCGAGGAAGAAAAGCAATTGGTTTTTGACCAAGATATCATTGTTAAAGGTGTTAACGGAAAAGTTATCAAAGCTAAAACATCTAATCTTAAAAAATTAGTAAAAACTACTGATAAGAAAGATATGGTGTTCGCAATTGGACCTGCCGGAACTGGGAAAACCTATACCAGCGTGGCTTTAGCGGTACGAGCACTTCGTGATAAAGAGGTTAAAAGGATCATCTTGACGAGACCTGCAGTGGAAGCGGGGGAGAGTTTGGGATTTTTACCTGGCGACCTTAAAGAAAAATTAGATCCGTATTTGCAACCATTGTATGACGCCCTTCGAGATATGATTCCGCATGAGAAGCTAGAAGGCTTTATGGAAAAGAAAGTTATCGAAGTAGCACCTTTGGCTTTTATGCGTGGACGTACGCTGGATGACGCTTTTGTAATTTTGGATGAAGCGCAAAATACGACACATTCTCAAATGAAAATGTTTTTAACAAGAATGGGTATGAATGCTAAATTTATTATCACAGGCGATCCTAGTCAAGTTGACTTACCTAAAAATCAGCAATCTGGTCTTCGAGAATCGATGAGGATTTTGAAAGATGTCGAAGAAATTGGTTTTGTGTATTTAACAGAAGAAGATGTTGTTAGACATCCGGTGGTTAAGAAAATTATCTTGGCTTATAATAAGGAAGATCAGCAAAATCAACCAAATAAATAATTTTTTGTGCGTGAAATACTTATATATATTGTTGGTAACTGTTTTAGCATTACAATGTTCACCTCAAAATAAAGTAGTTACTTCTGGTTCGGATGCAATCGCTTTTGAAGTAATTCATCAATCAAAACTTGAGATGTTAGGAGATAACACTTCCAGAATATTAAATAGTCAGCAGGAGATTGACTATTTGTATCAGTTTTTGAATGCTTCGCCGAAAGGTTATGGACAAATTCCTATTCCTGCGTATGATGCTAACGAAACCCTCATTACAATAAATGCAACGCCTAAAACCATGAATGATATCAAAGTTGTTTCTATCGTAAAAAATGGTGATAAGTTGAATATTATTGGCGAAGATGTCGAAAACCCTCATTTAAAACCTGAATCTAGATGGAAAAGTGCGATCATAATCAAGCTTTCAGGAGTTTATCATAATCAAACTATTAGTTTTACTGTTAAATAAATTAACATAAACAAAAATTTTAACAATTCGTAATCTTTTACAAACGCATGTGTATGCAGGTTTTTGTGATTTTAGTATATATTGTTTATTTTAAATTTTAACATATTTTATAATTTGGTCTCGAATTTGCATCATAAAAAATATATAACAAAATCAATACAAACATTAGAATTATGAAAAAGTTATTTTTAGTAGGTGCTTTGGCACTTTTTGGAGCAATGAACGCTCAAACAGGATTTAAATTAGGAGCTAACGTGGGTTTACCAGTTGGAGATGCTTCAAATACATCTAGTTTTACTGCGGGAGTTGATGCTTCATATTTATGGCCAATCGCTACGGATTTTAATCTTGGTCTTGCATCAGGATATAATATTTATTTTGGTAAAGATCTTGACACAGGCTATGGAACATATAAAATACCAAATGTAAATGTTGTTCCAATTGCTGCATCTGGACAATATCGTTTCACTCCTGAGTTTAGTTTAACTGTAGATTTAGGATATGCATTTGCATTTGCAGATGGTAATAGTGATGGGGGATTTTATTATGCGCCTAAAGCAGCCTATCATTTTGGACCTAGCGAAATTAATTTAAGCTATAGAGGTATTTCTCAAGATGGAGGTAACGGCGGTTCTGTTAACTTGGGCTATGCATATTCATTTGGGAAATAATTAAGTATTTATATTTTATAGATATAAAGCATCCAATTTTTGGATGCTTTTTTATTTTGCTTTTTTTAAGAAAAAGGTTGTATTTTCGCGGCTAATTTTTATTTATGAAGAAAATATTATTTTTTGCAATGGCTTTTGCTGCGATTATTACTAAGGCTCAAGTTAATTCTAATTTTAAAATAGGTGCTCATGTTGGTTTGCCTTTAGGAGATACAAAAGATGCTATTACTGTGACAACTGGTGTTGATGTTGCTTATGTCTGGGAAGTTGCTCCTAATTTTGAATTGGGGATAACTACGGGTTACTCAGCGTATTTTTATAAAGAGGCACAGCGTATTAATTTTATGGACTATAGATATGACTTCAGACCAGAGCCGACTAGTCTTGTGCCTGTTGCGCTTACTACTCAATATAATATTGCTAAGAAAGTTAGTCTAGGTCTCGATTTGGGTTATGGTTTTGTTTTAAACGGGAACAGAGAAGGAGGTTTTCTATACCAGCCAAAGCTAGGTGTTATTATTGGTAAGGGTAACGAGCTTTATGTCGGTTATAAAGGCATTAGTGTTAAAGGAGGTTCGGTGCAATCGTTTAATATTGGGTATGCTTATTCTTTCAGAAAGTAATAATCAGAAAATACTTACTTTTAAGATTAAACCACTTGTAATAGTGGTTTTTTTTATTCAATGTGAGGTATTTTTAAACTTTTCTGAATGCTTTTCTGAAATCGTTGCTAAATGTTAAACTTGAGTGTTTATTTTTTAAATCAAAATAGCTGATATATTTCATAATTTTTGTTAAAAATAGTTAAAACGAAATCTTATAAATTTGCAGCATCAATTTTAATCAATTATGAAAAAGTTATTTTTAGTAGGTGCTGTTGCACTTTTCGCATCAGTTAATGCACAGATTGCTCAAGGGACTACATTTATTTCAGGTTCTGTAGGTTACCAAGGTCAAAAAAATAATAACAATGATGTAACTACAGATTCATTCTCAGTTATCCCAACTGTAGGGTATTTTGTAGCGCCTAACGTGGCTATTGGTGTGGGTGTTGGTTATACATCAGTATCAGAGAAAGGTAAAGAGTTCAACGGTCTTAGTACAGTTGATTACAAGGATACTAATTCTGCGTTCGTTGTTGAGCCATTAGTAAGAAAATATTGGAATGTATCTGATAACTTCTTATTATTCGGTCAATTATCAGTTCCGATGGCATTTGGTAATCAAAAGTCAGAGATCAATGGTCAAGAAGTAGGTAAAGACAAATTCTCTGCTTTTGGAGTTGTTGTTAAACCAGGTATCGATTATATCATTGCACCTAACTGGACTATCGAAGCTACAGTTGGTGAGTTCGGATATAGATCTGCAAAATTCAAAGATTCTAAAAGTGTAGATAACTACAACTTTGGTCTTGATTTAGGATCAGTTACTTTTGGAGTTAAATATCTTTTCAAATAAGATTTTACAACAAAATATTTATTTTAAGAGCAATCGAAGGGTTGCTCTTTTTTATTTGCTTTAATATTAGTATATTGAAAATAATTATATGTTAAATTTTGTTAATTTAATAAATAATTATATTTTTGCGCCTCAATTGTAAATAAACTATGAAAAAACTATTTTTAACAGGAGCTCTTGCGCTTTTTGCTACAGTTACTGCACAACAGACTAAATTCGGAGCTAATGCAGGACTATTAGCAGGTTTTGCAAAAGGAAAAACACCAGAATTTACTGAGACAAGTTCTTCAACAGGGTTTTATGCTGGCTTTTTTGCAGAATTTTCGGCAGGAGAAAAAGTGAAAATTCAACCAGCAGTTAACTATGCGAATATTGATGACGCAAGTGCGATTCAAATTCCAGTAATGGTGAAGTATTATGTGGATCCAAAGTTTAATCTTCAAGTTGGACCTCAATTTTTATTTGACCTAAGTGAGACGCCAGATGGATATGACACTTATTTTAATAAAACTAATATTGCACTAGCTTTAGGAGCTGCTTATGACTTTACACCAAAGTTTTTTGCTGAAGCAAGATATTCTTTCCAGTTAAATAATCATCTTAAGAATGCACCTTCGGGTTATTCTATTAGAGCTAATTATCTTAATGTTGGTGTAGGTTACCGTTTTAACTAATTTTACTTTAGTAATATAAAGAATGCTCAACTTTGTTGGGCATTTTTTTGTGAAACTATTTCACTTAATTTTATATAAATTATAATATTTTTCCATATTTAGGCTTTGTATCTGAGTGTTTTAGTTGTGTGTTTTTTTTGATTTTTGTGTTTATTAATTAAAAAATGAATGTTTTAGTTTAATAATTATTCAAAAATTTTATTCTTTGGTAATAGGGTTAATCTTTGTTAAAATAGCGTTAATACTATGTTTTTTGCTTTATTTGCCTGTTTTTGTTATGGTTTTTTTTTGTTATTGTTTTTAAATGTTAAAAATATTTTATAAAAAGTAATTAACGTTTAAAAATATTATTATATTTGAGCGAATCGAAAAATATAATAATTATGACAAAAAAATTACTTTTCGCAATTTTTGCTCTACCAATGTTAGCAAATGCGCAATTCACTGAAGGTTTTGAAGCTTCACCGGAAATCCCAACAGGTTGGACTGTTATTAATGGTGGCGACGAAATAACTTGGAGTATTGCTGCAGTAAACAGTGCACACAGTGGTGCACAAATGGCAACAATCGAATATTCTAGTGATGCCCATGATGATTATCTCGTAACACCTGCTATTCATGTAACTGCTGGAGTTAATGATTTTTTCTCTTTTTATGGAAGAAGTAGAAGCGCTCAATGGTTGGAGAACATTAGTCTTAAAATTTCTACTACAACACCTACAAAGGCTGCTTTTACAACTGTTTTAGATGCTAATATTGCTCCTACAACTGATGCTTATATCAAATATAATTATGATTTGTCTGCTTATGTAGGTCAAACAATTTATATAGCTTTCTATTCAGATACTCAAGATCAATTTTATTTTGATATAGATGACGTGTTTAATGGCGCTGCTCCATTATGTGAAGGAGTTACAAATGTGGTATCTAGTAATATTTCTACTAGTTCCGCAAAAATAAGTTGGGCAACTTCTGCCACACCTAATGCAACCTATGACATAGAGTATGGACCTGCTGGATTCGCACAAGGTAGTGGTACTATAGTTAATAGTGCTACTAACTCAACAACACTTACAGGCCTATCGGCGGCTAGCAAATATGAAGCTTATGTAAGATCAAACTGTGCTACTAATGGTACAAGTGCGTGGTCTAGTCCGTTATCTTTTTCTACAGCATGTAATGCAAATGTGACATTCCCTTTGACGGAGAAATTTGATGCTAATACACTTCCTGTTTGTTGGTCAAATGAGTTGGTTGAAGGTGTTACGGCTTGGGAATTTGTTAATCAAAATCAAAATGCTACTATCACTCCAAAGTCAGCACCTTATATGGCGCAATTTAGTGTAACCAACAGTACAGATATTGCAAAGTTGGTGATGCCGGTTATGGATCTGTCTGCAGTTAATAACCCTGCTTTGAAATTTAGCATGGCCAATGTTGAATTCTTTAATGACATTGACGTTCTTAAAGTTTATTATAAAACGAGTGCTAGCGGAACTTGGACACAAATTGGAGATACTTACTCTACAGAACATGCCGCTTGGACAGATGTAACATTGCCACTTCCGAATAAATCTAATACTTATTATGTGGCTTTCGAAGGAATAAGCAAATATGGAAGAGGTCTTGATATTGATGACGTTATGGTTGGCGATGTAGCAAATTTAGCAGTTAATAATACCGCTGCTAATAAAGCAATATCTGTATATCCTAATCCTGCTAAGGATGTAGTTAACATCAAAACGGATAAAGATGTTAATAGTATTCAGATTTTCTCATTGACTGGTCAGTTAGTAAAAACTATTGAAAAGAATGTAAGAACAATCAACGTGTCAGATCTTAAAAAAGGAGTTTATTTACTTAGAGTTAAATCTGCATCGCAAGATGAATCTTTCAAAATAATTAAAGAGTAAAATCTTTATTTTTTTGGTTTAGTATAAATCTTTTTTGTGAAGGTGAGAATTAGTTTTCTCACCTTTTTTTATTTGTTTTAATATTGAAACTTCATATGTTAATTTTAGTTAAATTTTGTTAATTTGATAAATAATTATATTTTTGCGCAATATTTTAATAAACAATGAGAAAAATATTATTGGTTGGTGCTTTGGCACTTTTTGGAGCAATGAATGCTCAGAAATCTTCTTTTGGTATTAAAGGTGGGTATATAAACTCGCAAATTAATACTAAAGAAAATATGGATTTTGAACAAGTGGCGTTAGATAAAAAAGGGCGTTCTGACTTCTTTATTGGTTTGTTTTTTGAACAAAAATTTAACGAAAAAATTGCAGTTCAGATTGAAGGTTTGTATGCTGGATTAGGAGGGAAATATCAAGGGCAATTGTCAGAATCTGGCAGTTACGCAAAATTAAATATGGATTTTGGATATGAGCAAATTGTGTTCCCGATTTCACTTAAATATTATGTTATACCAGAACTGTCTGTATACGCTGGTCCAAATATCTCCATCACGACATCTAGCAAAATAAAAGGTGAGTATAAAGAATCTAATTTGCCACCAGATGTTATTAATGAAGCTAATCAGGAAATGGCTTCGGAGCTACATCAATTTAATAAAGTTTTAAATGATAATTTAGCAAAACCAACATTTGGTGTTCAGTTTGGGGTAGATTATACTTTTATGAACGCATTTGTTGTGGATGCAAGATATAATTTAGGCGTGTCCAAGATCTATAAAAAAGATGTGGATTCTTCACTAAAATTAAATTACTTCCAAGTTGGTGTAGGATATAAATTCTAATCTTAGCACATAAAATAAAAAAAACTCTCAGAGCAATCTGAGAGTTTTTTTATCTAAAAATTGAATTAATAAAAAATTATTTTCCTCCGAACAATCCGCCGCCCATTCCTGGCATATTTGGCATCTTGCTCATCATCTGCATCATTTGTTTTCCTTGAGGACCTTGCATCATCTTCATCATTTTGCCCATTTGCTCGAATTGCTTCATCAGTTGGTTAACTTCTTCAAGTTTTCTACCAGCACCTTTTGCAATACGTTGTTTACGAGGCATGTTGATAGTTGATGGTTTTCTTCTTTCTTCTGGCGTCATACTGTAGATAATCGCTTCGATATGTTTGAAAGAGTCATCGCTAATGTCAACATCTTTTATTGCTTTACCAACACCAGGTAACATCCCCATAAGGTCTTTCATGTTACCCATTTTTTTGATTTGGTGAATTTGTTTTAAAAAGTCATCAAAACCGAATTCGTTTTTGGCGATTTTCTTGTGAAGTCGTTTTGCTTCCTCTTCATCGAATTGCTCCTGCGCTCTTTCTACCAAGGACACAACGTCACCCATTCCTAAGATTCTGTCAGCCATCCTTTCTGGGTAGAAAAGATCCAAAGCTTCCATTTTTTCACCTGTAGAAATAAATTTAATTGGTTTCTCAACCACCGAACGAATCGTTAAAGCGGCACCACCACGCGTGTCACCGTCCAATTTGGTAAGGACAACACCATTGTAGTTAAGGACATCGTTGAAGGCTTTTGCCGTGTTAACAGCATCTTGTCCTGTCATCGAGTCAACAACGAAAAGTGTTTCTGTAGGTTTAACAGCTTGATGAACGTTACGGATTTCGTTCATCATTTCTTGATCAATTGCTAAACGACCAGCGGTATCTATGATGATAACGTCGTGGCTGTTAGATTTAGCAAAATTAATCGCATTTTCAGAAATCTGAACTGGGTTAAGATTTCCTTCTTCCGTGTATACAGGTACTCCAATCTGACCACCCAATACTTTTAGCTGATCAATCGCAGCAGGACGATAAACGTCACATGCTACTAATAGAGGTTTTTTGCTTCTTTTTTGTTTTAAATAATTGGCAAGTTTACCAGAAAAAGTGGTCTTACCAGAACCTTGTAGACCAGCAATTAAAATAATAGTTGGTTTGTCAGAAAGATTGATGCCTTCTTGAGAACCGCCCATTAGATCGACCAATTCGTCATGTACGATTTTGGTCATCAATTGTCCTGGCGTTAACGATGTCAATACATTTTGACCAATCGCTTTGTCCTGAACTCTTTTGGTAAGGTCTTTCGCAACTTTGTAGTTAACGTCGGCATCTACCAAAGCACGACGGATTTCCTTAACGGTTTCCGCTACGTTAATTTCGGTGATTTTTCCGCGGCCTGATATATTGTGTAAGGCTTTATCGAGTTTGTCTTGTAAACTATTGAACATCTTTTTGAGTAATTAGGTTTGCAAAAATAATGAATTTATAATAAATAAAGAAGTTCTGAATAATTTTTGGTAGTTTTGCCAAAATGAAGAATTTAAAAGTCGTACCGACTTACGCGGTGCTTTTCCTTTTGTTTTCGGCGATAATGTTTTTGGTTCAGTGGTTTTTGGGGAATCAAGATATTATGCATTTAAGTTACAGAATACATTTTTTGTTATTTTTTGTAACCTTAATTGGTGTCTTAACGATGCTAATTGTTTTTGGTTTAAAAAAGAAAAATATTATTGGATTTATATTTTTAGGATTTGTAGTTTTCAAACTGTTCGCAATCGGGTATATTGCGTTGTTTGAAAAAGATTTTAAAAATAATCTTTTAGCATATTTTGCGATATATTGGTTGTATCTTGCTGTGGAAGTGGCGGTAGTGGTTGCTTTGGTAAGAAAACAAGACGAATATCATAAAAATATTTAAGTTAAAGATTTCCCAAAATCGGATAATATTTTATATTTTTGCAAAAATTTTAGAAATCAATCTAGTCATGAGTTTTAAAAAACTGTTAGTTCTTCTTCATGTATTCGTACTAAGTTTTTCGTTTGCACAGTCACACGAGGGACATGAGACGGCTAAAGAAGAGAAGTACAATCCTGTACCGTTCATTATGCATCACATTGCTGATGGTCATTACTGGCACATGTGGGGAGAGGGCGAAAGCTCTGTTGGTTTTCCACTTCCAGTTATTTTAGTAGATAATGGATTGAAGGTTTTCAGTTCTGCAAAATTCGGTCACGAAGGCGAGTTGGTTGCTAACGTAGATGGCGAAAATTATAAATTATACCACGGTAAAATTTATAAAACTGACGCTGCTGGAACACTTAACATCGAAAAAGATGAAAAAGGTGTAGAACATCCAACTAATGCTAAACCTTTAGATTTCTCTATTACTAAAGTGGTTGCGCAAATGATTTTGGCAGCTATCATTATCATTCTTTTAGCATTCGCTACAAAAGCTAGTTACAAAAAATCGGCTGTGCCAAGTGGTATCGCGAAGTTTATGGAGCCAATTATCCTTTTCGTAAGAGATGATATCGCTTTACAAAACATCGGTTCGGTTAAATATAGAAAGTATGTTCCTTATTTAGTAACATTATTCTTATTCATTTGGATTCTTAATATTCTTGGACTTGTGCCAGGAGCGGCTAACACAACTGGTAACATCGCCTTTACAATGGTTATGGCAGTGTTCACATTGTTGGTAGTTAACCTTAGTGGTAAAAAAACGTATTGGATGCACATGTTAGATCCATTAGGAAACAACATGCCTTTCGGTGGAAAAATCTTAGTATACATTATCTTGGTTCCAGTAGAATTATTAGGAATTATTACTAAGCCTTTCGCATTGATGATTCGTCTTTTTGCTAACATGACTGCAGGACACATCATTATTATGAGTTTGATCGCGTTGATCTTCATTATGAAAACTTATATGATTGCGCCAGTATCTTTAGGTTTAACATTATTCATCTATGTGTTAGAAGTATTGGTAGCAGCATTGCAAGCTTATATCTTCACAATGTTAACGGCATTGTTTATCGGATCAGCGGTTGAGGAGCCTCACCACGATCACTAAAAATTAATTAATAGAAAGCAACTTTTTAAATTATAACATTATGACAGGTAGTATCGCAGCAATCGGAGCTGGTTTAGCAGTTCTAGGAGTAGGATTAGGTATTGGTAAAATTGGTGGTAGCGCTATGGAAGGTATCGCTAGACAACCAGAGCAATCAGGAAAAATCCAAACTGCAATGATTATCGCAGCAGCTCTTATCGAGGGTGCTGGTCTATTCGGTATCGTAGTAGCATTACTAGGTAACGGATAAAAACAATTAAGGATTCTACAGACGGTTGGTGTGTAGAATCCTTTTATTAAACTAAAACGAATTATAACTTTAATATACATTTAGATAATGGACTTATTAACGCCTTCAATTGGTAACTTATTTTGGACTGCAGTTGTATTTATTCTACTTTTAGCTTTGTTGGCTAAATTTGCTTGGTCTCCAATCTTAAGTGCTGTAAGAGAAAGAGAAAACAACATTCAAGATGCTCTTAACCAAGCTAAATTGGCTCGTCAAGAGATGTCTCAACTTAAAGAAGATAACGAAAGAATTCTTCGTGAAGCTAAGTTAGAGCGTGACGCGATCCTAAAAGAAGCTAGAGAGATGAAGGATAAAATCGTTAACGATGCTAAAGATGTTGCTAAAGTAGAAGGAGAGAAGATGATCGCTAATGCTAAAGCTTCTATCCAAACAGAGAAAAACGCAGCTATGGCAGATATCAAAAACCAAATCGGTACTTTGTCTGTAAGCATCGCAGAAAATATTCTAAAACAAAAGTTAGATAACAACGAAGCGCAAACTGCTTTAGTTGAAAACTTAATCAACAAGTCTAACCTTAACTAAGAACAATGCTAACATCTAAAGTTGCAAAAAGATACGCACAGGGTCTTCTTGAGTTTACACAAGAGGCTGGCAGTACAGATGCAGTCTTCACAGAGATGCAAGATGTGGTGAAAATCATGTCTCAATCAAAAGAGTTAAACCAATTCTTGGATACGCCTTTTATTGATGCTAAAAAGAAGATTGAAGTTGCTGGAGAAGTTTTTAAAGCTTTTTCACCTGTTGCACAAAATCTTATTAAATTGACCATTAAGAAAGGACGTGAGTCTCAACTTAAAAATATTGCTCAAGAATTTATCAACAAAGTTGAAGATATCAGAGGGACAAAACGTGTATCTCTAACTTCTGCTACAGCTTTGTCAAGAGAAACAGTTACAGAAATCCTTAAGGCTTCTCAATTGGTTCCTAGCAATACAGATTTCGAAGTAGAAAGCATTATCAACCCAGAAATCTTGGGAGGTTATATCCTAAGAGTTGGTGATAAGCAAATCGACGCTTCTGTGAAAACAAAACTTAATAACATTAAGAAAGAATTTCAACTTAATTAAGAAAAAACAACCATAAAATGGCAGAAATAAATCCAGCAGAAGTATCGGCGATACTGAAGCAACAATTAGCAAATTTCGATACGCAATCTAACGTAGAGGAAGTAGGTACTGTACTTTCTATCGGTGATGGTATTGCACGTGTTTACGGTTTAGAAAACGTACAATACGGAGAATTGGTAAAATTCGAAAGTGGTGTTGAAGGTATTGTATTGAACCTTGAAGAAGACAACGTTGGTGTTGCTCTACTTGGTGAATCAAAACTTGTAAAAGAAGGAGATACTGTTAAAAGAACTAACACTATTTCTTCTATCAAAGTAGGAGAAGGTATGTTAGGAAGAGTTGTTGACACATTGGGTAACCCAATCGATGGTAAAGGTCCTATCACAGGTGATCTTTACGAAATGCCTCTTGAAAGAAAAGCGCCAGGTGTTATCTACAGACAACCAGTAACTGAACCGTTACAATCAGGTATCGTAGCAATTGACTCGATGATTCCTGTAGGTAGAGGACAAAGAGAGCTTATCATTGGTGACCGTCAAACTGGTAAAACTACCGTTGCTATTGACACGATCATCAACCAAAAAGAATTCTATGACGCTGGGAAACCAGTATATTGTATCTATGTTGCAATTGGACAAAAAGCGTCTACAGTTGCACAAATCGTACAAACATTAACAGATAAAGGCGCAATGGCTTATACAGTTGTTGTTGCTGCTAATGCTTCGGATCCAGTTCCGATGCAAGTATATTCTGCTATGGCAGGTGCTTCTATTGGAGAATTCTTCAGAGACACTGGTCGTCCAGCATTGATCGTTTATGATGATTTATCAAAACAAGCTGTTGCTTACCGTGAGTTGTCTTTGTTATTAAGAAGACCACCAGGACGTGAGGCTTATCCAGGGGACGTTTTCTACCTTCACTCAAGATTGTTAGAAAGAGCTGCAAAAGTTATCGCTGATGATACAATTGCTTCTCAAATGAACGACCTTCCAGAATCTCTAAGACCATTAGTAAAAGGTGGAGGATCTTTAACAGCACTTCCAATTATTGAAACGCAAGCGGGTGACGTATCTGCATATATCCCAACTAACGTAATTTCGATTACAGATGGACAGATTTTCTTGGAGTCAGACTTGTTCAACTCTGGGGTTCGTCCAGCAATTAACGTAGGTATCTCTGTATCTCGTGTTGGTGGTAACGCACAGATCAAAGCGATGAAAAAAGTATCTGGTACTTTGAAGCTTGACCAAGCGCAGTACAAAGAACTTGAAGCTTTTGCTAAATTCGGTTCAGACCTAGATGCTTCTACACTTGCAGTTATCGGAAAAGGTGAAAGAAACGTGGAGCTTCTTAAGCAACCAGTTAACTCACCACTTCCAGTAGAAAATCAAATTGCGATGATCTACGCTGGTACAGAAAACTTGTTAAAAAATATCCCAATTAATAAGGTTAAAGAATTCATCGTTGAGTACGTTGATTTCCTTAAAAACAAACACCCAGAAGTAATGTCAGCGCTTAAAGCTGGTAAAATCGATAACGATATCACTGGTGTGTTAAAGCAAGTTGCTACAGATTTATCTGCAAAATATAATTAAAATTAGTTTCAAGTTTCGGGTTTAAAGTTTAATTAAATTAGTTTTAAACCTGAAACAATGAAAACTTGAAACAAAAAAAATAATGGCAAACTTAAAAGAAATTAGAGGCAGAATTACGTCCATCTCATCTACGATGCAGATTACTAGCGCGATGAAAATGGTTTCCGCAGCGAAACTAAAGAAAGCGCAAGATGCTATCGTAATGTTAAGACCTTATTCTGAAAAGCTTCAAGAAATTATAGAAAACGTTAGCTCTAGCTCTGACTCCGAAAATGTTTCGGAATATGCGGTTGCACGCGAAGTTAAGAATGTTCTTTACATCGTTGTTACTTCTAACAGAGGTCTTGCTGGTGCTTTCAACTCTTCGGTTATTAAAGAACTTAACCATCAACTTTCTAACAACCAAAATCACAATGTTGAGATTATCACGGTTGGAAAAAAAGTATATGATGCGGTTAGAAGAAACAGAATTGTTTTCGAAAACCATAGTAATTTGTTCGATAACCTTTCTTTTGAGAATGTTGCTAAAATGACTCAAAAAATAATGGATGAGTATAAGACTGGTAAATTTGATAAAGTTTATCTAGTGTATAACAAATTCATTAATGCAGCAACTCAAGAGGTTGTAACAGAGCAAGTGCTTCCAATCGCAATGCCTGAGAAAACATCAGAAATTAATGTTGATTATGTTTTCGAACCGGGAAGACAAGAGATTCTTGAAACTTTGATTCCTAAGTCCATCAAGACGCAAGTGTACAAAGGTATTCTAGATTCTGTAGCTTCTGAGCATGGTGCACGTATGACTGCGATGCACAAAGCGACAGACAACGCGGAAGCTTTGAGAAATGATCTTAAAATATTCTATAATAAAGCTCGTCAAGCTGCCATTACAAACGAAATCCTTGAGATCGTTTCGGGAGCTGAAGCGCTTAAAAATAGTTAATTAAAGTTAATAGTTAGTTTGGTAAAACGCATCGGAGAGCAATCTTCGATGCGTTTTTTGTTGGTCAAAAGTCACCATACGACAACCCAAACTCACCATTCGACAATGGGCATCGCTTTGTGTAAGCCAATTGTTGATATTTGTTTAGTAGAATTGAGATTTTGCAAAAATTGCTTAATTTCCTTACGAAAACACCAATGTCGACAAAATGCTAGCAAGATTATTATTTTTCTTGATACCGATTTTCTATTTATCTCAGTCTGTTTATCGGACTGAGTTAGTACAATATACCGATGGATTGCCATCTGATAAAGTGTTTGGTACTTTCAAAAAAGATAATTTTCTTTACATCTACACCCAAAAAGGGATTTCTGTCTTTGATGCTTATGTTTTCGTTCCACATAAAGACATTTCGTCATCGGTCTATTTTGCAACAACTGATAAGCAAAATATTTTCTTAGAAGAAACGGGAAAAGGCTTAATAAAACTAAATAATGTCCATAGTAAATTAGAGATTTTATATCCAGTTAATTTTCGAGATAGTAATCCTAACAATGATCATTTCGAAAATATTTTTTTTAATGATAATAAAGTTTGGTCGACAGATTTTAATCATGTTAAATATTTTGATTTAAAAACTAAAAAACAAAAAAGCTTTTTAATTGATAAAAAAAATAAGGATTTAAAATATAATTTTCAATTTATACCAAGTAAGAATGGCTTGTTGATGTTTTCTAAGTTTGGGATTTTTGAGTGGGATAAATCTTTGGATAAAATATCTTTGGTTAAACGACAAAATATCAATAGCGCAACACAACTGGGCAACGATATTTTTGTGACGTCACCCGACGCTTGGCTCGGAAAGCTCGATGCGCAATCCATTATTCCTAAGCAAGTGCTTTTGACGACTTCTGCAAAGTTTGTCCAACAGCCGATTTCTAACAACTTGCTGGCTTTTTATGATGAACATCAAGTCTCTACTTTCGATGTTAAAACCAATAAAATCCAGACGATTGTCCAAAGTCTCGAAACGATTAATCATGTTTTTTACGATTCCGAAACTGGAATTTTTTGGGTGTCAACCAACAACGGACTTCTTAAAGTTTTTAAAGAACAAAACAAAATTCTGAGTATTAATCTTAACAAGCCTGTACCCAAAATTATCGCCGATATCGTAGAAGATCCACTCGGGCAAGTGTGGTTTGCAGATCAACAACAGTTGATTTATTGCGAGACTAAACAAAAAGAGATTGAAACTTTTCCAATCTCTGGGACGCCGACACGTTTGTCGATCGACGGGCAAATGTTGTATGTTGCGACGGATGTTGGGATCTTTAGAAAGAAAATAAATGATAACGAACCATTTGAAAAAGTCATTATGAGTGAGAATTACAAGGCGAAACTCGCTAAGGTTTGGGATTCTAAAATTTGGGTGCTTCCAGATTCTGGACCAATTCGGGTTTACGATTTGTTGACTTTTAAAGAATTACCAACATTTTTAAATAATAATAAAAGCTTTTTTAGCATCAATTTATTTAATGATTTGGTGACAAAAGACGATAAAATGTGGCTTGCTAGTTGGATGCCTCAAGATTTTGGGATTTCTTATTTTGATAAAAAATCTAAGGCTTTTCAACAGATTACTAAAATTAAAAATAATCATGATTCATTTGTTGCGGATTATTACAATCGCGCAGCTTTTTTGCAAAATGGAAATGTGATTTTTTCGGCTTACGGCGGATGGAATATCGTTAATCCTGATGGCGTTATTGTAAAGTCGATGAACACGAGAGAATTTAAAATCGGGAATGATAATATCCAAGGTATTGCGCAAGATTCTAAAGCTAATATTTGGTTCGGAAGTGGCGAAGGTTTGTATCAATTCAATCTAAAAAATGATAAGACGACGCGGCTTTCCAAAATTGATGGTTTGGCTTCCAATGACGTTACACAAGCCTTTTGTTTGACAAAAGAGGATTGGTTGTATTTTTCAAGCGAGTATAATGTTCAAAAAATTAATCTTAAAACGATTCTTCGTACTGAGTTAATCAATGTTTTAAAATTGACAAGTATTAAAGCCAATAATGAGAATTTAGATTTTGGAGAAAATGAAGTTTTAAAGTTTAAAGAAAAAGAACTCAATCAATTGGATTTTCATTTTTCTGCATTAAATTTTGCTGACAAAGACAAGCTTATCTATCGATACAGAATTAACAATGAAGAGTGGACTTATCTCGGTAACGAACCAAAAATTAGCCTTGTAAAGCCTGTCGCAGGAGATTATCTTGTCGAAGTCCAAGTGGGCGACAACCTCGGGAATATCCAACCAAGAACTTTGAAGTTTAAGTTTGATATTTCGGCACCATTTTATAAAACGTGGTGGTTTTGGTTGTTAAGTCTTTTGTTGGTGGCAATTATGACATTTAGATTCACTT
This sequence comes from Soonwooa buanensis, assembly GCF_900167905.1. Lineage (GTDB taxonomy): Bacteria > Bacteroidota > Bacteroidia > Flavobacteriales > Weeksellaceae > Soonwooa > Soonwooa buanensis. Next base: position 459,510 of record NZ_FUYZ01000002.1, read on the forward strand.
ATTTTTTAGTTCAACAAGAAAAACAAAAAGGTATTCTAAAAAAACGCGCCAAAGAAAATGAAAACAAAATGTTGCGATCGCAGATGAATCCTCATTTTTTGTTCAATTCGCTTAATTCTATTAATAGTTTTATCATTCAGAATAAAGACAAAGAAGCGAGTAGATATTTGACATCATTTTCAAAATTGATGCGTAAGATTCTCGATAATTCGCAGAAAGAAACGATTAGTCTGAAAGAGGAATTAGAGGCGACAAAACTTTATCTTGATCTCGAAGCAGTACGAATGGAGCATAAATTTGATTATAATATTGTGATTTCTGACGACATTGAGCCTGAAGATATTAGTCTGCCGCCACTTATTTTGCAACCGTTTTTAGAAAATGCAATTTGGCATGGCATCAATCATAAGAATGAAAAAGGACATTTAGAAATTAGATTTTTACGCGATGTTGATGATTTTGATTTAATTAATATCGAAATCGAAGATGATGGTGTTGGACGCCAAAGAGCCTCCGAAATTAGAAAATCTTCGACGCACAAATCTTATGGTTTAGAAATAACGAAAGGCCGTATACTTGGTTTGGACAAAAAAAATCAAGTGGAGATTCTTGATTTGTACAATAACAATTCGGTCGGGATAGGGACTAAAGTATTAATCAAAATAATGAATAGACATGATTAAAACTATTATTTTGGATGATGAGAAGCATTGTCTTATCACCTTAGAACATCTTCTTAAACAGGTTGATGATGTCGAGATATTGGCGATTTTGCAAGACAGTCGCGAAGCGAAAGCAGCAATAGATAGCTTAAAACCTGATATTGTTTTTCTGGATATCGAAATGCCAAATCTTACAGGTTTTGAAGTTTTGGAACAGTTTGAATCTTTTGATTTTAAATTTGTATTTACGACGGCTTACAATCAATATGCGATTAAAGCTTTGAAAATGAGTGCGCTAGATTATCTTCTAAAACCTATTTCTGTGGAAGATATTCAGGAACTTATAGACCGATTTCGTCAGGATCAACTCTTTGTTTCAAAAGAACAATTGAGTAATGTTTATAAATTTGATAAAGACAAAATCCAAGATCGGATTGCGCTATCGGTGCAAGAAGGCTTATTGTTTGTCATGATCGAAGATATTATGTATGTCGAAGCTAGCGGTTCTTATTGTAATATAGTGATGAAAGATCAAACCAAGCATCTTATTAGTAAAGGGATTTCGATGTTTGAAGAAGTCTTAAGCGATCAACCCAATTTCTTCCGAGCGCACAAATCTTACATCATTAATTTGAAATTTGTTAAACAATATATTCGTGGTGACGGTGGCGAAATCGTAATGAATGACGGAAAATTCGTCAACATCAGTCGAGCGAAAAAGACAGAATTCCTCAATCTTTTCCAAAAGATATAAAATGAGATTGGTGGGCAAAATCTCACCATTCGACAACTGAAACTCGCCATTCGACAATTGGCTGTCAAAGACATACAGATTAATGTTGACATTTGGATTATCAAATAACAAAAACATTAATTATGAAAACAAAAATTACATTATTTGCAGCGATGATGTTGTTTGCATTCTCACAAGCACAGTATCTGAAAGTTGAAGGCAAAACTTTAAAAACAGCCAACGGAACGCCACTCATCTTAAAAGGAATGAATTATCCAATCTTGGATGATGGCGATGTAGACTTTAACGTGGCTTCTACTTATCAAACCAAAATCAATGAATTTGTAAAAACTGGTGCTAATGCCATAAGAATCCCTTGGAATACCAATGGTGTGCATTGGAGAGATGTAAATGCACCAGGAACATTACAATCTTATATTGACAATGGAAAACTAGCAGCATTTATCGACTATTGCACAAGCAAAGGACTTTACACAATTTTGGAAATTCATGATCTAACTTGTACTAATGATTGGGCGACTTTCAACACCAAGATTATGGATTTTTGGAAACAAACTGCCATCAAAAACATTATAAATGCGCGCCAAGATCGTGTGATTATTAACTTCGCTAACGAGTTTGGGAGCGATACTGCTTGGGGCGGTAGCACAACAGATTTTACTAACAATTATGCAGCAGCAGTTGCTAGCTTAAGAACGGAAGGTTATAAAGTCCCACTTATGATCGATGCACCAGATTGCGGTATGGCATCTTCAACTTTGGTTAACAATTCTGCAGCGACTATTTACAATGCCGATAATCTTAAAAATGTCATTTTTTCTGCGCACACTTATTGGGTAGGTTATGCAAATAACAATGCAGCAATTGATGCTAAAATGTTAGAAATGAAAAACAGCCCATATTATTTCTTTCTAGGTGAAATTGCGAATATTCAGGATGCTAATGCTTGTGGAGATACGGATATCAATCATATTTACAAAAGAGTTTTGACAAAAGCCTGCGAATACGGCATCGGTTGGTTGGCTTGGAGTTATTATAAAGATTGTGCAGCACAACGTCAAGTGACGACAACAGGTATGTTTGCTAACCTAACCACTTATGGAAATGATATTGTCAACAATTCTGTGTACGGATTAAAGTCAACAACTTGTTACAGTGCGCTAGCAGTAGGTAATCAAATGCTAGATATGAAAGGCGTTCGCATCGTTCCAAATCCTGTTAAAGATAATTTCAAAATAGAGTCTGACAAAAAAGTAGTGTCTGTGCAAGCATTTGATTTCGGTGGAAAGCTTTTAAAACTAAAAACAACTGATAACCATGAATTCAAGATTCAAGCTTCTACAAGTGTCGTTAATCTAAAAATAAAACTAGAAGACGGCAGCGAAGTGACGAAGAAGTTAATCATTGAGAAGTAATGTTTTCATTATGAGTCTTCGGATTCGACTATTGTGTGTCGCTGCAGAAGCGGTTAAGTTAAAGCTGAAAAATAATTTAATCTCAATCTGCAGCGATTTTCTAAATCATTCTACGAGTTTTCATTAATGAAATTTCAACAATCAATTCAGGTTTTTGAAAAGGATGAAAGATGCTAGAATTTATTTAAACCTTTAAAAATTAACCCATGAAAAAAAATCAATTATTAATAATGATTGTGCTATTGATTTCTTCTAAAGGAATCGCGCAACAATCGATCAACGCTAGTGGTGGCAGTGCCAATGGCGCATCTGGAAGTATCGCTTTTTCGATTGGTCAAGCTTTTACTAAAAGTACTTTTACAAGCGCTTATTCTGCAACAGAAGGTGTTCACCAAGCTTACGAAATTTCAAATTTGGGTGTTGACGATAATCCTTCGATTGTTTTAGAAATGAAAGTTTTTCCTAATCCGACAACGTCAGTTTTATTTTTAAGAAATCCAAGTTTTTCAAAAAATAATAACACGAAGTATGAGTTGTTTGACGCATCTGGAAAGCTAATAAAATCGAACAAAATCTCAAACGAAGAGACACAAATCGATTTACAAAAAGAAAATGTAGGTATCTACATTCTACGAGTTTTCGACGACAACAAGATTCTAAAATCTTTTAAAATCATCAAGAATTAAATTTTAAAACCATAAAAAACAAATATCATGAAAAAATTAATTACAAGTTTAGCAATCTGTCTTGTAGGCTTAGCTTATGCGCAGGTGCCTCAAAAAATGAGCTATCAAGCAGTTGTTCGCAATGCTTCTAATGCGCTTGTTGCAAATAAGTCAGTTGGCGTACAGGTTAGTGTCTTAAAGACCTCCGCCTCAGGAACTTCGGTTTATAAAGAAACATTTTCTTCAGTTTCAACTAATGCCAATGGGTTATTATCTATAGAAATTGGTGGCGGAACACCAGCAACAGGTACTTTTTCAGCAATCGATTGGTCGCAAGGTCCTTATTTTGTTAAAACAGAGATTGATCCAACAGGAGGAAATAATTATACTTTAGTGGGTATCAGTCAATTGCTGAGTGTGCCTTACGCACAGACGGCTATGCAGCTAAATTCAAATGCTAATGGGCATGCAGGACTATATGGAAGTGAGAGTGATAAACTTCAATTTGGAATTTATGAAGCTGGACAATATCGTGGATATTTGGGAAGTTATGCTGGCGCAAACGAAGATGTCGATTTTGGAACAGGTGCTTCCAACGAGGATGGTAGTGTACATCTGACAATAAAAGCACAACCTAAGTTGACAATTAATAAATATGGGAAAATTGGTATTGGAAATACAAACCCAATGTATAAATTCCAAGTTGATGGTCCTACTGGAACTTACTATGATTCAGGAATCAGAATCCAAAATATATCAGTAAATAAAGGTTGGAGTTTTTACCCAGCATCAACTGGAAATATGATAATTGGTGACGATTTTAATGCAGGATATTTTGATGGTGTTACAGGAGCTTATTCAGCAACATCGGATGAGCGTCTGAAAACAAATTTTCAAGCATTGGATTCTGTTTTAAAATCAGTAAGCAATCTTAAACTTTTCCGTTACGAGTATAAGAATAATAACCCGACACATCGTAAAGATATTGGCGTTGTAGCACAAGATCTTCAAAAATATTTTCCAGAATTGGTTAGTGTAAACTCAACAAACGAAGGAAATCCTATTGAGGAAAACCAAATGTTTGTTAACTATTCAGGATTGGGTGTTGTAGCGCTAAAAGCTATCCAAGAACAACAAGAAATTATAAAAAACCTTGAAGCAAGAATTAAACAATTAGAATCAAAAAAATAATCTATTCGAGATAGAGTTTTTTTCATCAGTGTTTATTAAGGTCTTAGCTTTTTAAGGCCTTAATTTTTTCAAATTATTGATACAGAGATTTATAAAAATTAATACTCGAAAGATTTGTTTTAAAATCGATTTAAAAAATTATACATATCTTTGTAGCAACTATATTTATTTTTAAATTAAATGGACCCCGACAGTTTAGTCAAACTTCTTATTGCGCTATTATTAGTGCTACTCAATGGCTTTTTCGTAGCCGCAGAATTTTCAATCGTTAAAGTACGTTACTCTCAAATCCAGCTAAAAGCTGCTGAAGGTAACAAAATGGCAAAGCAAGCCGAACACATCATCAAACATCTTGATGAGTATCTATCAGCGACGCAGCTTGGTATTACCCTCGCTTCACTAGCTTTAGGTTGGGTAGGAGAAAGTGCTTTGCATCATATTATCGAAGATGCTTTTCACTATTTTGGTTTAGACATTTCTCAGACTACCATTACAACCATTTCAGTTGTTTGTAGTTTTATGTTAATTACAATTATGCACATTGTTTTTGGAGAATTAGTTCCGAAATCAATTGCAATCCGTAAGTCCGAACCTACAACTTTCTTTATTGCAACGCCACTTCGTTTGTTTTATAATATTTTCAAACCATTTATTTGGTTAATGAATTCATTATCAAATGGTTTCTTACGATTAATCAACATTAATCCAGCAACGGATCAAGATATCCACTCAACAGAAGAACTGCAGCTTTTAGTAAAACAAAGTGCTGACAGTGGCGAGATCCAAGAGGAGAACTACGAGATTATCAAAAACGCTTTCGATTTTACAGATCATAATGCAAAACAAATTATGATCCCAAGACAGAACATTGTTTCTGTGGATATCGAAGACGATCGCGAAGAGATTATTAACCAATTAATGGAAAGTGGATATTCGCGTATCCCTGTCTACGAAGGCTCTATCGATAATATTATTGGTATTTTTTACACTAAAGAAATTATCCGAGAATACATCAAAAGTAAAGGCGAATTGTCGCATGACGATCTTAAACGATTGATGCGTGAGGCTTACTTTGTGGTTGGGAGTAAAAAAATATCGGATTTGCTTAAAATTTTCCAACAGAAAAAACAACATTTAGCAGTTGTTATTGATGAGTTTGGTGGTACAGAAGGTATTATCACGTTGGAAGATATTTTGGAAGAATTGGTTGGCGAAATTCAAGATGAGGAAGATGAGGAAGAAAAAATCGTTGACGAAGTTGCAAACAATGTTTATTGGGTGCAAGCAACGCAACCTTTGGAAGAAATTAATGAGTTTTTACCAAAACCTTTTCCAGCTTCAGAAGAAGCAGATTATAACACTTTAGCTGGATTTATTTTGAAAGAGCTTGAGGATATTCCAGAGGAAAATCAAGAGTTTGACTGTAATGATTATCATATCAAAATTCTGAAAATGCAAAACAAAAGTGTAGAAGTTGTCGAACTAATCTACACACCGCATGAGCCAGATTTTGATGTGGAAGCTTAATAATTTTAAACCAAAAAAAAATTATTGTAAACTGACGTCACTTCGATTTCTATGACATATGCAAATTAAAATTATACACAGATTCGTTTTTTATTAAAGCATATATTCTGTGTATAATTTTGTTTCTAATTGCGTTGAGTATAGACATCTTGTTTTTTCCTTCCGCAACCTTTCTTTGGAAGTAAATTGCAAGGTCATTTTTTAATCTTATCGAGCTGAGCGCCGCTAAATGCAATACTTTTTTCAGCTCTTTATCCGCCATTGTAGAAACCCTCGGTTTTCGATAAATAGAACTACCCGAACTGTATTCAAATGGTGCAACTCCTGCGTAACAAGCCATTTTTCGGGCAGATTGTATATCTGAAA
>NZ_FUYZ01000021.1 GCF_900167905.1 Soonwooa buanensis
TGATAATGCTTTTCCGTTTTGTTGGATTTTACAAATAAATCCAAGGTTAATTTGCTAACATCTACTCCAATAAAAACTTTTTCCATAACTTTGATTTTAAGATTTTAAAGAGAAACTTATCTAGAGCTCAACTCCTTTATAATGGGTTTTAAACCCGAATTTCTATCTGAGTTTATGATAAGAAGTGTTTAAGTCTAAATCGAAGTATGAGCCACAACTCTGAGTAAATATTAGTTTACTTAAACACTTTTCTCTTTATCTTAAAGTTATCTCTTTTCTTGTTACAAATCTAAAGGAGTAAAAATCTGTAAGATTTTGTATCGAGAAGTTTTAAGCATGAGAAAAGTACTTGTTTTCGACACAGTTTTCCTCGAAAACCACTCAAACTGACGTTAATTTTCTTAGACAGATTTCAGATTAAATAATTCAAAAAATTAATTCATGGTGACATCATCTGGAGAGTTTGCGAAAATTAAAAAATCGCCACCTAGATTTTGCATAATATCGCGCCAAAGGCCTTTATCATTCGGGAAAGTATAGTCAAGGTTATAGACGTCCACCACGGTCCAATATTTATTTTTGATTTCGGTTTCTAATTGCATACCGCCCCAACCAGAATAACCAGCAAATACCTTCATCTGATTAACTTCTAAATCGCCTTCAACAATAGCTGCGACTACTTTTTGGATATCTTCGGTCACATAAAAATCATCACCGATAGAACTAAAATTTTCTGTCACAGGTTTTCCTTTAATAATAAAGAAAATACGGTCACGCTCCACAGGTCCACCATCATAGACTTCCACTTCAAAACCAAAAATCTCATTTAGCTTATCGCTCATCAACTTGTTCTTTTTGTTGAGGATAAGTCCAAACGCACCATGCATGTCATGCTCGAGTAGCAACACCACAGAGCGCGAAAATATATCACCCGATGCGTCAGGCGTTGAGATTAAAAGTTTACCTTTGTAAGAGTTATTCATAACTCAAAACTAAGTAAAATATAATTTTTTAGCAATAATTTTTGAATCAATTGCTATTCAAGTATTAATAATTCGATTATGGAAGACCTCCATCAACACAGAAAATCTTACGAAAAAGCCGAACTTACAGAAGACCAAATCCGCGATAATCCTATTGAGCAATTCCGTGATTGGTATTTGGATGCCGAAGAAAATCCTTTGGTGGTAGAAGCCAACGCAATGGCAATTTCGACTGTTGAAGCGGACGGTTGTCCACGTACAAGAATGGTTCTGTTAAAGGCTTACAACGAAAATGGCTTTATATTTTACACCAATTACGATAGTCGCAAAGGTCAAGCGATAGAAGCGACTCACAAGGCTTGTTTGCATTTCTTTTGGCCAAGTCTAGAACGTCAAATTATCATTAAAGCCAACCTCGAAAAAATTGCTCCAAATCTTAGTGACGGTTACTTTCATTCGCGACCAAGAGGAAGTCAAATCGGCGCTTTGGTTTCGCCGCAAAGTCAAGAAATTCCGAATCGTGAGTTTTTGGAAAATAGACTTCACGAACTCGAAAAAGAACTCGAAGGTCAAGAAATCCCAAGACCCGAAAATTGGGGTGGATATCTAGCAAAACCTTATGAAATCGAATTTTGGCAAGGTCGCCCTAATCGACTTCACGACAGAATAATCTACAACTTAGAAAACGAACTCGACTGGAATATTAAAAGATTAGCACCATAAGCGCCATAGGATGGCGGCCAAAAAACATCGCGAAGTAGCAATACAACAAGTCCCATCAATAATACAAAATATAACATCATAAGATAACCAGCAGAATTGTCAGTTTTTATTTTTGATGTTAAAAATTTATGGGCTACAGCGACAAACAAAAAAATTGACACTCCAAAGTAGCCCATTCCAAATACAGCAACATAACCCCAAGGCATGCCGAGTGGAATGCGTCGATATGCAAAATATCCCATTGCAGTAAGACCAAAAGCAATTGGAAACACAAAGAATGAAAACCACTTCAACGCGGTTTCATTTTTTATAATCGTCTCAAAAGGCATTTGTATAAATTCTAGAATTTTATCGGAAGCAAGGTTCTGCGGTTTATCAGTCATAATTAACCAACATCTTTGCATTTCAAAAATTAGAAATAATGCAGCAAGGAGAATGCAAAAATTAATAGTAAGTTGTGTTAAATAGTATTCTCTCATTGGTCATTTGGTAAAATTCTAGTAAAACCTAGTCTTGTAAAATTCGTTAGTTCTCGTGATTTCTCAAAATAAAATATTAAAAAGTTACATCGCAAATTGAGTTTTAAAAGTAAATAAAAAATGCTTCCGAATAATCAGAAGCATTTTTTTGTGTATTAATTTCTAGAAACTCGCTTTCCAAGCTTCTAGCATTTCTGTAAATCTTGTGGATTCAAAAGTTTTATTTCTAATTTTTGAAACGGTATGAATTCCTTTTTCATCCGAAATCCTGATGATCTCATCCGATTTTTGAGATTCGAAAGCGATAACTTCGGCTTCTTCAATTTCTGCCAATTTGTTTTTATGAACGAAAGTCACAAAATTCTCCATCAGTGGTGAAATATAAGCGCCTTCGGTCTGCTTCGGAACTTTAATTGTGTTGCCTTGTAAAAATAAAAGGTTCCCGTAAATGCTTCTCGCAATACGTTTGTTCGGATTTAATAAAATCAGATCGTCCAAATCATTGTCTTTTGCGTAGATGCTTGCATAGATATTCTCTGGAGAATGCACACGAATGTTGCTCAACAAATTTGAATTGACATTAATTTCTTTAATCATATCCAACTCAATTGAAGATTGAATAGACAACGGATCTGTCATGGTTTTAACCTCGAAATAGAAAGACGTTGTCGCTTTTGGAAGATCATCAGAATTGTCTTGTTGACGATAGACCATCAGATTAACAATCGCACTCTGAACGTCTTTTTCTAAAACTTCTTTTTTAAATAACTCCTGAAAAAACTCCAAGGTGTAAGACAACGGAATATTGAAACGCATTTTTCGCATCGATGCCATCAAAAAGAAATAAGATTCTTCTGACATGATCAACTCCGAATTTCGAACAAAAAATGACACCCAAACCGCATCTCCAAAAAGAAAAGCGCGGTTAACAGTCTGTAGATTGTCTTCTATATATTCTAACTTTTGCATCATAATAAAAAAACAATGAACGATAAAAATCGTCCATTATATAATAAGTTTGTTAGGCTGCTCCTAATTTTATTTTAAGGTTTTCTACGAGGTTTTCCCAGTATAGACGATTCTCTTCCTCGTCGCCATCGTCGCAGAAATCTGTAATATTAAGTGACAAATCTTCAGTAAGCTCGTCGATAACAATAGTCAACTCGAAGAAATATTTTGTCCCCTCGTCTTCTTCCCAACGAAAACGAACAAAACTCTCCGGCTTGTAACGGATTAATGTTGCTTTTTCTGCAGGTCCACCACCCCAGCTAAAATAAAAATCATCTCCTCGCTCAACCACTTCATCGGCAAACCATTCTGACAGACCTTCCGCACTTGCTAAATACTCGTACAATATCTCTGATAGACAGTGCATATTATATTCGTAATGAACTTTCGTTTTTGCCATAAATCGTATTTATAATCAGGGCGCAATATATAAATTAATTTCTTATTTGCAAATGCTTTATGTTACTGAAAAATAAAAAAAATGACAAAAAAACATGTTTTTTGTCATCTATTCGTTAATTCTGTAAAACTTTGATTTAATAGTTTTTATCTAATTCTAAAACCTCATCGATAGCTTCCAAAATTATTTGGCATCCTTTCGTGATTTCTTCATTAGAAATCGTCAACGGTGGCGAAATTCTTAAAAACTCATTGCGATACAATTGCCAGAAAACTATTAGTCCTTTTTCCATACAACGTTTGGCAACAGCAAGTGTAAAATCTGGCGTTCCTAAATCTACTGCCAACATCAAGCCTTTACCATTTACTTTTTTTATCTGTGGATGAACAAGCAATTCTCTGTAAAGTTGCTCCTTTTCGTCTGTTAAAGTCATCAAACCACTTTCTAAAACTTCTTCTAAAGTTGCGAGACAAGCCGCTGCAATTAATGGATTTCCGCCAAATGTCGTGATATGTCCTAACTTTGGTGAGTGTGATAAACTTTCCATAATCTCGCGAGAACTCATAAACGCCCCAACAGGAACGCCACCGCCCATACCTTTGCCCATTACCAAAATATCGGGAACAATGCCATAATGCTCGAATGCAAATAACTTCCCAGTTCTGCCAAAACCTGGCTGAATTTCATCTAAAATTAAAAGCGCACCAACTTCTTCGCAACGCTTTTTTAGATTAATGAAATAATTTTCGGATGGTGTAATAAATCCTGCCGCACCTTGGATGGTTTCCACAACAACGCAAGCGGTTTTTTCTGTTATCTTTTCTAAATCTGATTGATTGTCATATTCGATAAAGTCGATCATTGGCAACAAAGGACGGAATTCTCTTTTGTGAACTTCGTTACCAGCCACGCTCAATGCGCCGTGTGTATTTCCGTGATACGCATTTTTGAAAGCGATGATTTCTTCTCTTCCTGTATATCTTTTCGCCAACTTTAGTGCACCGTCAATGGCTTCCGCACCACTGTTAACCAGATAAGTAACTTCTAAAGGCTCTGGTGTTGCTTCTGCTAAAAGTTGACAAAGTTTAACAGGTGCTTCTTGCGCATATTCGCCGTAGACCATCACATGCAGATATTTGTCGGCTTGGTCTTTAATAGCCTTAACAACTTTGGGATGAGAATGCCCTAATGTATTGGCCGAAACGCCCGCAACGAAATCTAAATAAGCTTTTCCGTCTTTTCCGTATATGTAACTTCCTTCTGCTCTTTCTACTTCGAAACCTGCTGCATAAGGCGTTGTCTGCGCCTGATATTTAAAAAAATTGTCTTTGATATCCATAGTCTTAATCATAAGTCTTTCGGCTGCAAATTTACGACCTAGTTTCGGAATGGAAAACGAAGTTTTGGTTTTAATTCTATTATGTTTTTTTAACCACAAAAGATTTTAAAGTAAAATGCAGAATTTAGGTTTCGCATTAAGTTCAAAAAGGGATAATAGAAAATATACTTTTGAAAGAAGTTGGGTTGCGCCTTGGGAGGAGAATGTTAATAGTATTTTCTTTGTTTAGATTACAAGAATATTTGACCGTCCTTTCTTCGATGTTTGTTCGTCCTTTCTTCGAAGGTGAAAAATTGTATTATTTGGATGTTTTAACCACAAAAGAGTAACACAATTCGAAGATAAAGTTTAAGACAAAAAAAGATTAATAGCTTCGTTTATAATCTTCAATGATAAATAACCTGTCGGGATAAGAAAATTAACGTCAGTTTGAGTGGTTTTCGAGGAAAACTGTGTCGAAAACAAGTACTTTTCTCATGCTTAAAACTTCTCGATACAAAATCTTACAGATTTTTACTCCTTTAGATTTGTAACAAGAAAAGAGATAACTTTAAGATAAAGAGAAAAATGTTTAAGTAAACTAATATTTACTCAGAGTTGTGGCTCATACTTCGATTTAGACTTAAACACTTCTTATCATAAACTCAGATAGAAATTCGGGTTTAAAACCCATTATAAAGGAGTTGAGCTCTAGATAAGTTTCTCTTTAAAATCTTAAAATCAAAGTTATGGAAAAAGTTTTTATTGGAGTAGATGTTAGCAAATTAACCTTGGATTTATTTGTAAAATCCAACAAAACGGAAAAGCATTATCA